>OZ242209.1:0-2226113 GCA_965206335.1 Dehalococcoidia bacterium
CGTATCGGCTGTAAAGTCGTCCGGCGTTATTCCCGCAGCATTATCAGAACCGCACGGTGCGCCAATGCTCCATGTAACTCCTATATCCTCGTCTGCAGTAACGCCACCACTCAAATCTACATTGAATGTAATCGTTGGGGCATCCCCCTCCTCGAATACCTCGGAGGAGCCCTCTACTGTTACGGTAACGACTCCGTTGTCATTGTCCGTTATCGTACGGGTTGCCGTATTTGATGTATCGGACACGGCCAAGTTAGCTCCATCCACGCCGGATGAGATGCTTGTCAGTGCCAAAGTAAACGTTTCAGCTCCCTCTATCAAATCGTCATCCGATATATCGATATTCAACGTTGCGGCATTCATCCGTGCCGGTAGGTTTATACTTCCGCTCCCGCAAACGGAACCGACAAAATCCGCAGCGGTTATATCGGCGCTGCCGTCACCGAGGCAAGTTACCGCCGTGCTCACAGTTACAGCCTCGTCAGCCATTATATTGGAGGGGAAGGACACAGTGAAGATGGCGTCAACATTTTCAGCCGCAGTGGCGGTGTCTGGTCCTAACATGACGACAGAACCCACTTCCCCATCGTTTATCGTTACTATAGCTTGGGTGTCTATTCTCACCGGCGGGCTACCCAACGTAGAAGCGTCTTCGTCTATCTGCAGTTGGAACGTCTCAGGTCCTTCTATCAAATTATCCGACCTGATAGAAATTCCCGTTGTGCCTATAAAACTGTTGGTAGTGTTCGTCATCGGAAGAAGGGTAACCGTGCCGCTCGGGCACATGTCGCCACTATCAAAGTCGAATCCGTCTATACCAGCAGTTTCTGCCGTAGAGCAGTCGGCTATACTCCACACCAGAACCACCTCGCTCGTGAGAGGTCTATCACCCAGCCTAAATGCGAATATGGCTGATGAGCCCTCATCTACTGTAGAGATAGCAGTGCTAATGGTAATTACGGGTACGTCATCATCCCTTATCGTCACGGATGCCCTGCTCATCGTATCCGATATGTTACACGACCTCCTATATTCGGAGATACGCTCGATGATAGTGTCACAGCGAACTCTTCAATATTCTCAGACATGGTATCATTCGCAATCTCCACCGTGAAGGTGGCACTAGTACCTCCCGAACCTATCGTAACCGTACCGCCGTTACAAGGATTCGTATCGGCTGTAATAAAGTCATCCGCCGTTATTCCCGCAGCATTATCAGAACCGCACGGTGCGCCAATGCTCCATGTAACTCCTATATCCTCATCCGCAGTAACGCCGCCACTCAAATCTACATTGAATGTAATCGTTGGGGCATCCCCACCCTCGAATACCTCGGAGGAGCCCTCTACTGTTACGCTAACGACTCCGTTGTCATTGTCCTCTATCGTACGGGTTGCCGTACTTGATGTATCAGACACGGCCAAGTTGGCTCCATCCACGCCGGAGGAGATGCTTGTCAGTGCCAAAGTAAACCTTTCATCTCCCTCTATCAAATCGTCATCCGATATATCGATATTCAACGGTGCGGCATTCATCCGCGCCGGTATGGTTATACTTCCGCTCCCGCAAACGGAGCCGACAAAATCCGCAGCGGTTATATCGGCGCTGCCGTCACCGAGGCAAGTTACATCCCAATCCACAGTTATATCCTCATCCGCCGTTATGCCATCGGGAAGGGACACAGTGAAGATGGCGTCAACATTTTCAGCCGCAGTGGCGGTGTCTAGCCCTAACATGACGGTAGAATCTACTTCCCCATCGTTTATCGTTACTACATCGGAACGTGAATCTTGGTTGTCTATTGTCAAAACCGGCGGATCACCCAACATAGAAGCATCTGTGTCTATCTGCAGTTGGAACGTCTCAGGTCCTTCTATCAAATCATCCCCTATGATAGGAATTTCCACCATGCCTATAACACTGTTAGCAGTGCCCGTCATCGGAAGGGTAACCGTGCCGCTCGGGCATATACCGCCGCTATCAAAGTCGAATCCGTCTATACCGGCAGTTGCTGCCGTAGAGCAGTCGGCTATATTCCATACCAGATCCACGTCTCGTGAGATGGGGGTATCACCCAGCCTAAAATTGAATGTGACCATGGAGCCCTCATCTACAGATACGGGGCCTTCTATGGTGAGCAGGGGTACGTCATCCGACATTATGGTGCCTACCGCCGAGCTCCTATCCTCGGAAAGAGTAAACCCTTCAGGCAAGCCTGCGGATAGTATGCGAACCGTGAAATCTTCATTACCTTCCGCAGCATCCGTATCCGCATTTATGGTGAAAGATATCGCCGTAGACATTTCGCCGGCCTGTATGGCTACAGTATCGGTTGCGGCGTCACAAGCAACGTTGACAAAATCATCCGCTGATGCCTCCCCGCAATCCAGTTGCCATCCTACGGAGAGTATCTCGTCAGTTGTAACACCCTCCGGTAAGCTCACTCTGAACACGCTCATGGGGTTCGCATCAGGAGGATCACCCTCCGTTACGGAGGAGGTGTCCGTAGTGAGGATAGACAACACGGAATCCTCCTCGTCCGTTATCTCTACCGTAGCCGTAGCATTAGTAAGAACTACCGGGATGGAGAATGACACCGGTTCGGGAGTAGTAGAGAACAGTACGTGCACTGTACCACGGTCAGCACCTTCGAGTCCACTGATCGTATCGTCAAGTGGAGCCCCTGCGGCTATATCTACGATGCCGTCCCCGTTCAGATCACCAAGCGGTGCAATACCGGCGCCGAAATTCTCCGAGAGGTCGCCAAAGTCAATGATATTTAGCATGATTGAGGGCGTGGTATCCTCGTTTATGCGCACGTAACTATTCAGGTTGCCGTCTCTGTTCAGGAACAGTATCCAAACATCGCCAAAAGTCGATGTTGATATCTCGTCTGGGGAGCGTGGACCTCCTACGGCAAGGTCGTTAACGCCGTCGCGGTTCACATCACCGATAGCCGAGACCGCTTGGCCGAAACGGCCTGCTCGGCCGAAAAGGTCGCTTGTGGGAAGTGTTGTGGGTAACATCGGGTCTAAGGTACCTATACTCGCTCCTTCGTTATCCAGAAAGACTATCCTAAGGGCGCCACGGTTGGTTTGCGCGGTGGGCAAACCAACGGCTATCGCAACAGCGGGGGTACCGTTAAAGTCGAGATACCCTATCCTTGCGATGGACGCACCTATTTCTTCGTCAGCATCACCGCTTATGAATGGATCAGCCGTTGATTTTACGCTGCCGTCTCTGTTTAGAAAGATAACTCTTGCATCACTGACACCCGAACTACCTACGGCAATGTCAGGGACCCCGTCTCGGTCAATATCCCCTATGCCGCTACGGATGAACCAAACATAGCAGCAGTCGTAATCGTATCGGAACGAATCGTATTCAACGTCTCCGCAGTACTCGTAGACGATCCTAACCGGTCAAAAACCACTATGTGTACAGCCCCCACGTTATCGCCGCCCGTGTCATCGCCGGAGCACCTACCGCAATGTCAGGGATCCCGTCTCCGTTAATATCCCCTATGCCCGCTACTGAAGAGCCAAAACTATCGGATGAACCTAGAGTAAAGAGCGGATTTGCGTTATTGAACTCAGGCAGAGCACGCTTTACCGTACCGTTACGGTTCATAAGCAGAATATGGACGGAACCGCGGCCACCATCGTCCCCGGGTTCCCCTACCGCAATATCATCTATGCCGTCTCTGTCTATATCGCCGATGTTTGCAATGGAAGAACCAAAGCGGCTTTCCGTAGCGGTGGCATCATCCGCAAGTCCGCTGTTGTGACCGTCCCCAATCCTTGCGGTGCTACTGAAGGTACCCAAACCCTCGAGGTCATTGAAATCTAGATAGAGCAGGTGGATCTCATAGTCCTCATCATTTCCGCGGGTAGATCTTACCGCAACGTCCGGGAGGCCGTCTCTGTTGAAGTCACCGATTCCGGCAACGGCACCGGCAAGATCTGTATTGGAGCTCGTCCTACGGTCTTCTTCTATGTTCAATCCCGCATAACTAGAGTCTATGCGGATAGGCGCGGGATCCTGTAGAGTAGGATTGCCGTCCGCCGGTAGAGTAGGATTGCTGCCGTCCTCATCTCGAGAGACGATACCATTTAGAAAGACGATGTATGCGTAACCCGCATTGGAGGTATTGTCCGGGCTGCCGCTACTCCCCACACCTACCATAAGGTCCGTTATGCCGTCTCCGTTCAGGTCTCCTATAGACGTAAGGGATTGACCAAACGAGTTTTCAGAAGAACCGTCTAAAGTTATCCCGGGGTTTCCCCGCTTATAGGATAGATTACCTGAAATCGCGAGGTGCTACCCAGAACGTCCCCGACACGCACAGTGTCACGATCAGCGCTCAGCGGAATGATGAATACGGAACCATTACGGCTATTGTCAGGTCCATTACCCGGAGCACCAACTGCAAGGTCAGGGATACCGTCTCCGGTAATATCACCCAAAGCCGCTAGACTATAGCCAAGTTGGCCTCCCTCGTCCAGAGATAGACCACGATCGGTACCGGCGATCGTGCTTTGGTTTAACCCGAACGAATTATGCACCCCGCCGTCTCTGTTCATGTACAGGATAAAAACCGAGCCATGGTTGCTATCGACGCTTTCATCGAGACCTGGAGCTCCCGCCGCAACGTCCGTTATACCGTCACCGTCTACATCACCCAGAGCGGCTACGGCACTACCGAAAAGGTCGCCTTCTCTTGGAAAAGGACTTTGGCCGGGAATGGAGGTTATCTTGTTGTGGTCTCTTGCGCCTTCTTGCTTCGGTCTACCGTCACTATCCAGAAAGATTACATAAACGGCACCCCTATTAACGTTGAATCCTTCAGCACCTACCACTATGTCCGGTACCCCGTCCAGATTCAGATCACCGAGACCCGCAACGGAAGAACCAAATCTGTCACCTATAGTCAGCACGTCGCCTCTAAGGTCGTTCACGTTCATCAATTCGGGTCCCGTGTAGTTCGGGTTGTTTCCTATCCTTTGCGGGGCGGATCGGCCTTCACAGTGCCGTCTGCGTTCATGAACAGAATGTATACGGAGCCTGCGGCATCGGTTCTATCGGGGCCGGTTTCATCCGGAGCACCTACCACCAGATCGGTTATGCCGTCACCGTTTACATCCCCTATGTCTGCAAAATTATCGCCAAAGAAAACGCTTGCCTCTAAACCGGGAACGCTTGCTATGGCCTGCGTGGCGGTGAACTTTACGGAGTCTTCGCGGATGATATCGGGAGGGAGGAGGGTAGGCTGAGAGGCGAGGAGGTTAAAACGCTCTATACCTTCCGCAATATCATCATCCGCCAATGTGAAGCCATCTAAAAGAGAAGAGAATATCGCTTGGTCGGTAGCGAAGACGAATTTAGCATCCGAAGGGCATGCGCCACCCTCGAAGTCGTCGGCGTTCAGGCCTACGGATCCGCTATCTCCACAGTCGGCAATGGATACCCCCACACTGAAATCTTCAATTATATCACTGCTATCACCTTCAAGGAAGGAAAGAAACTCATCCGGTATAGACCCTTCGGAGGCTCTAAGTGCGGTGTTACTGAAACCAATGGAAACCCTATCGGTACCCTGTGTTGCTACAGCCAAGAGTGCTTGTCTTTCATATTCCGCAATGTCTGCGGCTCTGTTTACTTCATTTATAGCAACTGTAATGGCGGCTTTGACTTTAGTCTTGACGTCATTTTCTAAGTGCAGAAACCTTATATGAAAAGTACAAATCAAGCCCCCGTGACGATCATCGGGTGTGAACGTAAATTTACCGGTGTTAGTAATGCTTGGAGAAATTCCATTATTAGAACAAGAATCAGCCTTTCTGGAAACGAACCATACTCCGGTATCAGCATTAGGGACATTATGTAGAAATTGTACAGAATACCGACTATGCTCATCAACTGATGAAGGAATACCTCCACGCGTGGTGATTTCAAATTCTTGTTCAGAAAGTGCTACTACGTCAAGGTTCGTAGTATCGATTGCATCGGTAGAGGTAACTGCGGATTCGGACGGGCAGATCTCCTCAAAGTCATCGGCGGTCCGCAGTGCGGTGTTACAATCAATTTCCCGCTGCAGGGGCACCGGCTTTTTTGCTGTGATTTCGGTAGGCAAGGTAACTCTGAAATCGGGTGCTTCACGTTCCGGTACGGTGGCGGTGTCTACCGCGTCGCTGCGAGTTTGGGCGGGGGGTGCGGCATCGACAATATCGCTCCGAGATGGGGCGGTGTCGGGGGCGGTGTCTACAGCGTCGCTGCGAGTTTGGGCGGGGGGTGCGGTGTCTACAACATCGCTGCGAGATGGGGAGGTGTCGGGGGAGGTGTCTACCGCGTCGCTGCGAGTTTGGGCGGGGGGTGCGGCATCGACAACATCGCTACGAGATGGGGAGGTGTCTACAGCGTCGCTACGACTTTGGGCGGGGGGTGCGGCATCGACAACATCGCTCCGAGATGGGGAGGTGTTGGGGGAGGTGTCTACGGCCTCGCTACGAGTTTGGGCGGGGGGTGCGGCATTGACAATATCGCTCCGAGATGGGGAGGTGTCGGGGGAGGTGTCGGGGGAGGTGTCTACAGCGTCGCTGCGAGTTTGGGCGGGGGGTGCGGCATCGACAACATCGCTCCGAGATGGGGAGGTGTTGGGGGAGGTGTCTACGGCCTCGCTACGAGTTTGGGCGGGGGGTGCGGCATTGACAACATCGCTCCGAGATGGGGCAGTGTCGGGGGCGGTGTCTACCGCGTCGCTGCGAGTTTGGGCGGGGGGTGCGGCATCGACAACATCGCTCCGAGATGGGGCGGTGTCGGGGGAGGTGTCTACTGCGTCGCTGCGAGTTTCAGGACTTGCAGAATCCGCCTGTGCCGATACGCCGGTAGAGTCGTAGTTCACCACCACGATTACAGAAAGCGTAATAGTTAAGGCAAGCAAAAATCCTAAAAGCAGGAAAACCCGTTTCAGAGGATTTCTAGCGTAAGTTTTCAAAGGTTAGACTCCCGTCTTAAGTAATTCTCAAGTACCCCACTACCCAACATAGAATATACACGTACAAACACATATAAGCATGTATTTTACACACATATTAACTATATTGATTATACACGCACGAATACAAGAAGCTATACAAACGTTTTGCTTTTAAATGCTCAAAAGTGAGCGGAATTTCATCACATACCCATTGTTTAAATGCCGAAACGCCAGCAGTGAATAGTCGCCTATCCCCTATGCCTTATTCGACTTCCGCACAATGAACACAACGGCCGCTAGCCGCTAAACAACTCCGGTTCAGCGACGACGGCGCAACCCAAACACTCCACCCGAAACTACCGCCAGCCCTAACAGACCGCTCCCAAAAAGCACCCACAGCGATAGCGTAACACCACCCGTAGGAGGTAGTAGTATGCTCAGATTGGAACGCTCTACAGGAGCGGGGTACCCTAGTGCAAACGGAGAGAAATTATCCACAGTACCGCAGATCTTCTCTTCCATTCTATTCGGCGCTGAACCTTCCAACCTTTCCCACGCGCCATCCGTTGCATCGTAATGGTACAGAGTCAAACTCACAACTCTACCCCGAACCGCACGTCTAGCCTCTTCCGTAATACCCAGACACACCTCGGAACCATTGTAGAAAGCGTCCTCCTCCTGACCCCCACCTATGCTTATATCCACTATAGACCCGGGCACGAAAACCACACCTCTAGGCGCAGGTCCCACACTCTCCTCCGCATTCATTACATCCGGAACAAAATCATTTGCGTTTACAGTCTCAGCGGGCCCGGGCTCATCCGGAGGACCGCCGGAGGACCGCCGGGGTGTTACCCTTACCTCCGGTTTTGAAGAACCGATAGGGGGGCTGACTAGTAGCACATTATTCACTATCAATACCCTCCGCACTCCATTCAAAGAGCTGATTGTGACGGAATAATCTCTGTCGTATCCCACTACATCTACAGTACTGCTCAGACTCACTGCAAACCATTCAGGCATTAACTCGGGATCAGTGTCCTCGAAAGTAGGTACATCTATACCAACTTCGCTTTCGCCTTCGCGTATAGTCACCGTGCCGCTGGGGCATTCTGTGGCCATAACATTTGTGGCGGTATCACGACGGAAGTCGCCTACGGCGGCTGTTGTTGTTGAGCCATCTACGCAACCTATGCGCCATCCTACGCTTATATCTCTATCCGCAATAATCGGCATATCGGTTGTACCGCCGCGCCGAAGATTAACCCTAAAAAGCGCAATCGCACCTTCCGCTACCCTGCCAGTGGAGGGACCATACAGACTAACCTCCGCTCTGTCTCTATCGTTTATGGTCACCATATCTGAAAGTAGGTCGTTTATTCTCAAAGCCTGTGGTGTCCCCAACATAGAACGCGCTTCGTCTATCTCTATCTGGAAACTTTCGGATCCTTCCAACAAGCTATCAGTACGAATTGCAACGCTCACCACACCGCTTGTTGCTCCGGACATCAGTGTAACCGTGTTAACCGTGTCGTCGCTAGAGCAGACGGTATCACTGAAGTCTGAGGGACTGAGAACCGCACCCCCACTTGACGAGCAGCCGATTACAAACCATGCGAGAGTCACGTCCGCAGGAAGAGCCTTATCGAAGTCAAAAGTGAACCCGACCATAGAACCTTCATCTACGGATGCGTCGCTTTCAATAAGATTAAGTCTGGGAGCATCGTCATCCACTATAGTCAGGGATGCTACACTAGGTGAACCTACGGTTACAAGTCCGTCAAAATTTGGACCGGCGAGGGATATAGAGGAGATAAGAATTTCATCATCTTCCACTACGGTATCATTCGCAATCGTTAACTCCAAACTCCCTATGTTTGTGCCAACCCCGATTGTAACTACAACACCATCACAAAGATTCTGAGGGCTCGCAAAGTCAGCCGATGTTATGCCCAAACCGTTATCTGCTACACATGTAGGGGTAAACGTGACTCCTATATCCTCGTCCGCCATCCTTGGCATTCCGCTGATTGTATCCGTGAGATTTACATTGAATCGTATGGTCCGTATGGTCGGATTACTCTCCTCTAAAGACGTTTCCGCAGCCGTCGTAGATATAGAAACGAAACCTCTGTCATCGTCCTCTATCGTGTAACTAGTCGTATCGGATGCGGTCAAGAAGGCGCCCTCTACACCGCCCGCGCCGGTCAATCTCAGAGTCAGCTCTTCATTCCCCTCTATCAAATTGTCATCCGCTATAGTAGTAATGGCGAATGTCTTGAAACCCGCCCTACTGGTTATAACCGTTTGACCGCTCGGGCATGTACCGCCAAAATCCGCAGCAGTTATACCGGGGCTGCCGTCGCTGAGGCAAGTTACCGCCCAGTTCACAGTTATATCCGCGTCAGCCGTTATGCCGTTAGGGAGGGACACGCGGAAGACGGCGGTACTAACACTTTCATTGGCAGCGGAGACGTCTTCCGTAGATACCGTGACGGCTACGGAAGCTTCCTCATCGTTTATCGTCACCACATCGGAACGTGAATCTGTGTTGTCTATTCTCAAAACCGGTGGGGTACCCAACACAGAAGCCGTTGCGTCTATCTCCAGCAGGAACATCTCCGGGCCTTCTATCAAACTATCCACCCTGATAGGAATTTCCACCGTACCTATAACAGTGTTGGCAGTGTCCGTCATCGAGAGGGTAGTCCTCCCGCTCTGCCCCGACGAGCATCCCGCGGTAATATCGAAGTCTAGTCCATTCGTACCCTCACGTATCGTATTTATGCAACGGCGTATATTCCCGCCATCCACGGCCATTAGATTCCATACCAGATTCACGTCTCTCGTGAGAGGTTTCTCACCCAGCCTAAATGTGAATGTGGCTACGGAGCCCTCATCTACTGTAGAGGTAGCAGTGCTAATGGCAATTACGGCTGCGTCATCATCCGTTATCGTCACACTTTCACTTGCAGTGGTATCCGGGGTTACACGACCTCCTATATTCGGAGATACGCTCATAAGAGACACAGCGAGCTCTTCAGGATTCTCAAACGTCTCATCATCCGCAATCTGCACCGCGAACGTGGCACTACCTCCCGAACCTATCGTAACCGTACCGCCGTCACAAGGATTCGTACCGCCCATAAAGTCAGCCGCCGATATTCCCGCAGCATTAGTCAATACGCATGCCGTGGCAAGCTCCCAGTTCACTACTATATCCTCGTCCGCCGTCTTGCTGCTCCCCACACCCGTGAGATCTACACGGAATGTAATCGTTGGGGTAGCCCCTTCCACCAATACCGCGGAGGGATCCAGTACGGTTACGCTAACGACTCCGTCGTCATTGTCCTCTATCGTGTAACTAGCCGTACTTGATGTATCGGACACGGCCAAGTTGGCTCCATCCACGCCGGAGGAGATGCTTGTCAGTTCCAACGTAAACGTTTCATCTCCCTCTATCAAATCGTCATCCGCTATATCAATATCCAACATTGCGTCATTCATCCCCGCCGGTATGGTTATATTTCCGTTCCCGCAAACGGAGCCAACAAAATCCGCAGCAATTATACCCGGGCTAGCGTCGCAAGTTACCGACGTGTTCACAGTTACATCCTCGTCGGCAGTTATGCCGGGGTTGAAGGACGCAGTGAAGATGGCGTCAAAATTTTCAGCCGCAGGGGCGGTGTCTAGCCCTAACATGACGGTAGAACCTACTTCCCCATCGTTTATCGTTACTATACCTTGGTTGTCTATTATCACCGGCGGGCTACCCGCGGAGCTCATTTCTTCTACCTGCAGTTGGAACGTCTCAGGTCCTTCTATCAAATTATCCGATACGATAGAAATTTCCACCATACCTATAACAGTGTTGAGAGTGTCCGTCATCGGAAGGCGAAGCATGCCTCCCGGCAAGAGGCTGGGTCCGTACTCGTAAAGTCGAATATATCTATACCCGCAGTTTCTGACGTAGAGCAGTCGGCTATATTCCATACCAGATCCACGTTTTCCGTGAGAGGTCTATCACCCAGCGTAAATGTGAATGTGACTTCGGAGTCCTCATCTACTGTAGAGATAGCAGCGCTAACGGCTATTACGGGTGCGTCATCATCCCTTATCGTCACGGATGCCCTGCTTATCGTATCCGATATGGTTACACGACCTTCTATATTCGGAGATACGCTCGATGATAGTGTCACAGCGAACTCTTCAATATTCTCAGACACGGTATCATTCGCAATCTCCACCGTGAAGGTGGCACTATTACCTCCCGAATCTATCGTAACCGTACCGCCGTTACAAGGATTCGTAGCGGTTGTAAAATCATCCGCCGCTATTCCCGCAGCATTAGTCAATACGCATGCCGTGGCAAGCTCCCAGTTCACTTCTATATCCTCGTCCGCCGTCTTGGTGCTTCCCACACCCGTGAGACCTACATTGAATGTAATCGTTGGAGTTGGGGTATCACCCTCCGATACCTCGGAGGAACCCTCTACGGTTACGCCAACGACTCCGTCGTCATTGTCCTCTATCGTGTAACTAGCCGTATCGACTGTAGTAAAAGAGGCGCCCTCTACACCGCCCGCGCCGGTCAGTCTCAAAGTAAACGTTTCATTCCCCTCTATCAAATCGTCATCCGCTATAGTAGTAATGGCGAATGTGCTGAAACTCTCCCTACTGGGTATAACCGTTTGACCGCTCGGGCATGTACCGCCAAAATCCGCATCAGTTATACCGGGGCTATTGTCGCAAGTTACCGCCCAATCCACAGTTATATCCTCATCCGCCGGTAGGAGGAGGAACACGCGGAAAGAAGCGGTACTAACATTTTCATCGGCATTGGAGACGCCTTCCGTAGATACCGAGACGGCTATGCCGGAAGCATCCCCATCGTCTATCGTTACTACATCGGAACGTAAATCTGTGTTGGTTATTATCAAAACCGGCGGGGCACCCAACATAGAAGCCTCTTCGTCTATCTGCAGCAGGAACATCTCCGGGCCTTCTATCAAACTATCCGCGATGATAGGAATTTCCACCATGCCTATAACAGTGTTGACAGTGTCCGTCATCGGAAGGGGAAGCATGCCGCTCTGCCCCGACGCGCATCCCGCGGTAATACCGAAGTCGGGTCCATTCGTACCCTCACCTACCGTATTTATGCAACGGGTTATACTCTGGCCATCCACGTCCATTAGATTCCATACCAGATCCACGTTTTCCGTGAGAGGTCTATCACCCAACGTAAATGTGAATATGGCGTCGGAACCCTCACCTACAGACGAGGGTCCTCCTATGGTAATTACGGTGTGTCATCATCCATTATCGTCACAACGGCATTGGTATCCGATATGGTTACAAGATCTTCTATATTTGTCGATACGGATATGTCCGTAAGAGACACAGTGAAATCTTCATTACCCTCAAGAATCATATCATCCACAATCTGCACCGCGAACGTGGCACTATTACCTCCCGAAGCTATCGTAACCGTACCGCCGTCACAAGGATTCGTACCGCCCATAAAGTCATCCGCCGATATTCCCACGGCATTATCCGGTAAGCATGCCGGGGCAAGCCCCCAGCTCACTACTATATCTTCCGCCGCAGTAACGCCACCACTCAAATCTACATTGAATGTAATCGTTGGGGCATCCCCCTCCAATATCTCGGAGGAGCCCTCTACGGTTACGCTAACGACTCCGTTGTCATTGTCCATTATATTATAATTCAGGAACGCGTCTCCTATTTGGATGTCGTTTCCATTGAAAGCCATAGGGGCGGTGGTAAGCAGTCTCAATCTTAGAGTTTCATTCCCTTCCAAAAGAGTGTCATCCATTAGGGGAATGCTGAAGGGATCGGAAGAATTCCTATCTGTATCTATCGTAATGGTACCCGTAGGGCAGACGTTACCTGAGAAGTCATCCGCCGATACGATGCCCGCATCGCTGCCACAGTCCACTCCCCACTCTACCTGCACAGGCTCAGGGGATGTACCCATAGTAAAGGATATGGTGAATTCAGGCATAGTGTTTTCGGCAATTGTGAGAGCAGCCGTAGTTAACGTGAGGGTGTTGGGCACCGTCAGGACATCGGAGAGGGCGTAGAAAAATAACTCCATGGCGTTGTCCTCATCAAATGCGTCGTCGAGTGGTGTGCCGACAGGGACATCTGCATTGCCTATTCTCGGATTTCCGGTTCCTAATTGGTTGCCCGAATTGCCAGTGCCGTCTTCATTGGTGCCAGTCCATACAGAACTAAGTAGGCCGGTGCGGAGAGCGCCATTCTGATGTCTCGCCGCGCTGGTATCCCAGTTACCGTCGTAGAGGTCGGTATAGTCGTCCGCCGCCTTGGCGCCTTGGTAGTAGAAGATCCGAATGTTGGCGCCGGCGCCGGTGGTCATGGTGTTGTCGCGTGCATCGGTGGAGCCGGTGGAGGCGAGTACGCGGAAGGTGATGCCATTGAGCGCCGTGACGCCGTCGGCTTGCCCCTGCACGAAGGTGTTATAGTCGGCGATGTCGGTGCTTGTGGCGTCGCGCATGTCGCTGGTGAGGAACAGGATGCGGTAGCTATCGCCGGGTGAGAGGCAATCGGGGATGATGCCTGTCCATGTGGGTGCTTCGTCGTCGCAGGATCCCGGTACCGTCAGGACTTCGGAGAGGGCGTAGAGGGGGAGTTCAGCGCTAGTCGAGGAGTTTGAGGTCAAAATTGGACCGACAGCGTTTGGATCGGCAGGGTCTTTTGCATTGCCTATTGCCGCCTGGCCGCTACCTAATGAGCGAGCAGCTCCTCCGCTTGTAGATGCTGCTTCGCCGGCATTAGTGCTACCCGTCCATACGTTAAGGGGATCAGCGCTGATGGTACTGCCATTTTGGTTCCGCGGCTCGTTGGTGTCCCAGGTGCCGTCGTAGAGGTCGGCATAGTCGTCCGCTACCTTGCGACCATCGTAGTAAAAAATTCGCTCGCCGGCGCCGGTGGTCATGGTGTTGTTGCGTGCATCCACGTGCTGACGGTGCTGAGCCGAGGGCTTTGAAAGTGATGTCGGCGAGCGGGGTGCCGACGGCCTGGGTCTGGACGAAGGCGTTGTAGTCGGCGATGGTCGGCGCTAGTGGCGTCGCGGGTCCCCGCTGGTAACGAATATGATGCGGTAGGTATCGCCGGGTGAGAGGCAATCGGGGACGATGCCTGTCCATGTTTGCGCGTCGTCGCAGGAGGCGGTGGTTTGCGCGGATGCATCGGTAGAAGCGTAGTTCATCACCACGATTACAGAAAGCGTAACAGCTAAGGTTAAGGTAAGCAAAACCCCTAAAATCATAAAAAATCGTTGCCGAGGATTTCTAGTGTAAGTTTTCAAAGGTTAGACTCCCGTTTAAGTAATTCTCGATTTGCCCCACTACCCACCATAAAATATACACGTACAAGCAGCCAATGCACACGTATTAACTATACATATTAACTATATTGATTATACACGCACGAATACAAGAAGATGTACAAACGTTTTGCTTTAAATGCTCAAATAGTGAGCGGAATTTTTTTCACATACCCATTGTTTTTAACATCGACCGCCGAAAGTGAATAGTCGCCTATCCCCTATGACTTATTCGACTGCCGCACAATGAACACAGCGGCAGCTAGCCGCCACCCTATCAGCGACGCCGGCGCAACCCAAACACTCCGCCCGAAACTACCAGCGCCAACCCTAGCAACCCGCTCCCAAACAGCACCCACAGCGATAGCGTAACACCACCCGTAGGAGGTAGAAGTATGCTCAGATTGGAACGCTCTACAGGAGCGGGGTACCCCAGCGCAAAACGAGAGAAATCACCGCTGAACCTATCCACCGTATCGCAGATATAACTCTTCAAAGGATCCGTCTCATCCAGCTGAGAATTTTCCAACCTTTCCCATGTGTCATTGAAACGATACAAAGACAAGCTCACAATCCGCCCACGAACCGCACGCCTAGCCTCTTCCGTAATACTCAGGCACACCCGCGAACCGTCGTAGAAGGGGTCGGTATGCTGGATAGAACCGTCGAAACCTAAAATTCTTACACTCACAGGCTCATAAGGGAATTCCACATTGCGAGGAGGAGGAGGTGCATCCGGTGAATCCAACACATCCGGAACAACCTTAACTGCGTTAGGGGGTTCATTGCTCTCCGGAGCGGACCTCTGGGGTGTTCTTACCGTTGCCAGCAGTGCTGAAGAACCGCTAGGGCGGAACCCTAGCTCCTGAGGATCGTTATTCAATATCAATACTGTCTGTTCTCCCTCCGCAGAGCTGATCCTTATATCGTACCCGGATCCCCCTATAACTACGGCGGTGGTCAGACTCATTACAAACCGTTCATCTAACTCAAAGTCCGTATCATCCATAGTAGGTACATCATCTATACTAAAAGCGCTTTCGCCTTGGTTTATAGTCAACATGCCCGTGCTGCCGCAAGTACCCGTTTGAATGAAATCTGCGTCAGCTGCTTCGGAATTGTCTGCGCCGTCTAAGTTACACTTGATGTCCCATCTTACGCTTATATCTCTATCCGCAACACTCGTCTCACCCGTACCGCTTCCAAGAGTAACCGTAAACTGAGCAATTTCGCCTTCCTCTACCTCGCCACTGGAGGGACCCTCCAGCCGGATCTCCGCCATATCCGTATCCGTTATCGCTACCGTAGGGGAAAACGCGTTAATGATCGTCAAAGCCCGCGGTGTCCCCAAACTTGACATCATTTCGACTATCTCCAGTCGGAAACTCTCCGGTCCTTCCAGTAAATCATCATCGGCGGTCTCTACCGGCACCGTCGCATTCGTAGCACCCGCAGGTAGCATGATTTCGTCGCTAGGGCATGCATCATTCGTAAAGTCGAACCTGTCTATGCCGGCGGTTCGGGTTTGGGAACAGCCCTCTATACGCCATGCCAGAGTCACAGCACTGGGAAGAAGAGGATCAAAGATCAAGGGGAACTCAACCGTACTATCTTCACCTACAGGCGAAGGCACAGGGTTTCCAAACACAAGTAATACTGCATCATTGTCGTTTATATCTACCCCTGCCACCGTATCCGATACGGTTACAAGACCTCCTATATTTGTCGATAGGCTCGATGATAGGGTCACAGCGAAATTTTCAACTCCTTCTACATCAGCATCGTCATAAGTAGATACGGCGAAGGTAGCCGATGACGCACCCGCCAATATCGTGACTGTGCTTGCTGGACACTCCGAAGGATTTGCGAAGTCATCGCCGGTTATACCGCTACCCGCCTCTCCGCAAGTTACACTCCACGGCACGCCTATATTCTCATCCGCCGTTACACCGCCGCCCAGTTCTACCCTGAACGTTGCAGTCTCCCCCTCGAGTATCTCACCCGTAATAGCCGTGAGGGAAATCTCCCCGCTGTCACCGTCCGTTATACTACCGGTTGTCATACCCTGCGTAGGGGATATACTCAAGCCCAATCCGCCTATACCGGGGAGTTCGGTCAAAGACACAGTAAAGGGCTCATTCCCTTCTATCAAATCATCCCGCGCTATATCTATAGTGAATGTGTCCGAATCCATACCTGCGGGTATAGTCGCCAAACCTGTAGGACATACGGAACCCGCAAAATCCGCAGCGGTTACACCGGGGTTAATGACACAAGTTACGGACCATCGCACATTTACATCCTCATCCGCCCTATCTGCGGCAGAGTCACCCGTGAGTGTTACGGTGAATGTGACCGTTGGCGCAGCCGACTCGGATACCGTAGAGGGTTCATTTACAGTCACGGAAATTATCCCGCTGTCATCATCATTTATTGTATAGTCCGCAGATGAACCGGCGGCGGCTATAGATACATCGGTATTTGTACCCACAGCACCCACAGCGAGACCGGTCAGATTTAAGGTGAAAGTCTCGTCCCCTTCTATCAAATCATCATCCGCTATATCTATCGATATTACATCTGAAAACGAATTCGAGAATATAGTCGTTGTGCCTGTAGGACAACTGCCGCCAAAGTCCGCAGCAGTTATACCGGGGACATTGCCGCAAACCACCTCCCACTCTACAGTTACATCCTCATCCACCTCACTGTTAAGTGATACCGATATACGGGCAGTTGGACCCCCTGCCTCCGATATTGAGGGTTGTGTCAGTAGGGAAACCGCGGCGCTGTCGTCGTCTATTATAGTATAGGTGGCCTCGGTAGGAGGAGACAAAAATATATCGCTATTCGTAGCACGAACTCCGAGAAGGCGCAGAGTAAACTCTTCATCCCCTTCTACAACGGTGTCATTGAATATACTTACGGCGGTGGTTACACCGGAATTCCCAGCGAGTATAGTCGCTTCACCGCTTGGGCACAGGAAATTTAGAGGATTGTCCGGGTCTGTAAAATCGAAGTCGAAATTGGTTATACCGGGGGGGTTGTTGCCGCAAGTTACCGCCCAGTCTACGGTTACATCCTCATCCGCCGTTAGACCATCCGCAAAGAATATACGAAATCCAAAGGAAGCATCCGCTTCATCTTCATTGATGCTGTTGTTTACGACATCCAACATGACGGGGGTATCCGATTGGAGATCGTTTATAGTTGTCGTGGCTATGCTATTTAATTCCAAGATCGGTACGGCACTCAGGTCGCTTATCCCCAGTTGGAACGTCTCAGACCCCTCTATCAGAACATCCCGAATAGTCGAGACGGATACGGTTACTCCACCGCCGGCGGTATCGGCGGCGGCGGTAAGGGCGGATAGTGCAAACGTACCGACGGGGCATACCTCACCCACAAAATCGAAACTGTTTATACCGGCGGTTCGAGTTGTGGAACAGTCTTCTATAAACCATGAGAATTCTACATCACCGCTCTGGGGAATGCGTCTAAGCCTACTAGGGTCTAGACTCAATGTGAACACCGCCGTAGAGCCTTCATCTACAAGCATGGGGCCCTCTATATTCAGTAAGGCTATATCGTCATCCAATATCGTGCCCGTTGCTACGCTGTTGCTGTTGGCAATAACAAATCCCTCGGACGGGAGCAGGTGAACCCTGAATGATTCACGCCTTTCACGCTCCGTATCGGGATTTAACGTGAACTCTATCGTCGTAAAGGCTGCACCGGTTTCTATAAGCGCAACATCCGAGAAGCGAGGATCCAAAGGTGCATCATTTTCACTCTCTCGACAAAGAGACTCGAAACTAGAAGTAGTAAAATCGGCGTTCAATACATCGGCGCACTCCAGTTCCCACCTCACGGATATCGGTTCCGCGGCTGTAACGCCCTCGGGAAGGCGCACTTCAAACGTAATTACAACATCCGGAAGATCGGCATCCTCTACCTCGTCCTCACTACCCTCCAGTAAGGTTGATGTGGCGGTAGTAAAGATTGAAAGCATAGAATCCGCATCGTCTTCTATCTCTAAAGTGATAGTGGCGGCATCCGGCGGAATAGTCGGAAGAGCCTGAGTACCGTTTAGAGATGCGGAGAAGGAAAAACTCTCTATACCTTCAGCAAAGTTGTCACTGAGTATCGTGTCCCTTGAACCCGTAACAAGCACCGTACCCGTGTTAGTCAATGACACTGTAAGCGGCCCCGGGCATAGCCCTGAAGCGAAGTCACCGTCGGTTACACCCGTTGATCCGCTAGGGGTGCATCCGCTAGCCGTAAGCAGTACGGATACGGATATGCTAGAAGCGTCCGGGTGTTCATTCAATAAGAAAGAGATCTCGGGAAGGAGCCGATCTAGTATGGCGGAACCTTCTTCAACTCGGATACTATCGTTCGCGAAACCTACAAAGACCGTATCGTTATCTAGTACCCTTGTGCTCGCACTATTCATATTTCCGCCCAACGTCACCTCTAGGGTCAGTACTTCACCATCAATAAAGTCGGGTTCCCGCACAGTATCGTCAAGAGTAGGTACGGATATAGCACTTGTGCTGGTACCTACACCCGCAGTCAAGGTATTAGACTCGCAAGCCGTCGCCGCCTGCAAATCGGCTGCCGCTACGGCCAAGACGCCCGTATTGGCACTTACACAATTTACCGTCCACGTGAATATAGCGGGTTCTGAAAGAGCGGAGGCAGTCAGGATTTCAAACTGTGCCGTTTCACCCTCCGTTATGCTTTCACTAAGGGCGCGCACTGTAAAGCCTATTCCGCTATCCAATATGGTCTGTGATGCCGTACTCCTAGTGCTTATAGATAGAGCATCGCCGAAATCAGGCGTTGGCTCCATAATCACAATAGTGAAGGTTTCATCATCTTCCATCACTCCGTCATTCGCAATTCGTATATCCAAACTCGCGCTTCTCGTGTTGGCCGCAATAGTAACCGTACCGCCGTCACAAGCGGCGCCTATGAAATCATCCGCCGTTATACCCGCACTATTATCGGACCCGCATAATGCGAAGCCCCAGGGCACCGCTATATCAATACTCGTCTCCAAAAGGTTACCCGAACCGTCCTCTAGGTTTATATTGAATGTAACCGCAGGTTCATCGATTTCCGATACTTCCAAGGTTCCGGCCGCAACGGTGATAGAGATAACTCCCGTCTCATTATCCGCTATGGAATGCTCCGCCAACACGTCCGATGGGATGAGGTTGGCATCCCCTACGGTGCTCGGTTGAACTGAGGTCACTCTTACTCTGAGAAGTTCCTCGATTTCCAACACGGAGTCATCCTCTATAGCGATGCTGAAGATAGCGGAACTTGCCGTATTTGCAGCTATCGTAGCCGTACCGGTGGGACAGGCGGCACCCGGGAAGTCATCCGCCGATACTATGCCGGCATCTCCGCTACAATCCGCCGCCCACGTTACTCCCACGTCCTCGCCAAGCGCCATCTCTTCGGAAAGGATTACGCTGAATTCAGCCATATTGCCTTCGGTTACAACTGTAGAACCTTCCGCAGTTATGGTGGCGGTAATCGGCGGTGTGGCGATAATCGGTACGGTGTTAGTAATCAGGTTTTCTGTTTCGGTGTGTCCGGATGCCAGTACCGTCACGGACAGCGTGCCATTGGCGGTGATCTCCTCGCCGATATACGAAAGCGTCAGCGTGGCGGTTGTGCTGTCGGTGCGGGAGACACTGCTCACCGTCACGGTGCCGGGCACGGTTTCGGCCAGAGTGAAGTGGGTTGCCAACAGATCGGGCACGTAGTCTGTGCCCAGCAGCGTCACCGTTACCGTAGCGCCGCTCAGGTTGGCTGCGGTCAGCGTGCCGGTCAGGGTGGCAATCGGGGCAGGGACGATGATTCGCAGCAGCGTCGTCACAGGTTCCTCCCCGTCAGTCAACGTGACGGTAAAGTCATGTGTGCCAATCTGGGTACCGGTTGGCGTCCATGAAAATACGCCGGTGTCTACAGCGATGGTGGCGCCCAGATCGGTCGGCGTGATGCTCCAAGTGGGCCGCGGATCGCCATTGTTCGTGTCAACGTCCGAGCCGGTCAACATCAAGGACAATGGCCGGTTTAAGATAACGGTTCTGGCCGTTTCATCAGGCAACGGGTCAATGACCGGAGCGTTGTTATTGTTCAGGACAGTGAATGTCCCTGTTTGTGGAAATGGTCCATTGGCATCGGTATACACCCATTGAAAAGTGACGATGGTTTCAGGGTCGGCTATCGTTGCGGTATCCTGTGGAAACCTTGCCGGATCAAAGAAGCCGGCATTCTCATCCAGGCTATTGACCAGAGTAGGAGGGAGCCCACTACTGATGCTATAAGCGATGCTGACATCTGCCGGATCTTCTATCGGATCAGTTACAAAGCCACAGAGACAGGGCAAAGTTTCCCCTTCACTCAGTCGCATATCAATAGTCATAAACGTTGGCATCCTGTTGACGTCGTTGACCGTGATGGTTCCGGTTTGCGGGTCCGTGGTATTCGGACCATCCGTGTAGATCCACTGAAAGGCAAAGGCTTGTGGTGAGTTTGCGGGCGTGGTGGCCACAAAGGTGGCGGTTCCGGAAAAGCTGCCGTCCGCGTTCAGGGTGAGGCCGTCAGGGAGGGCTGCACCGGTTTGCAGGGTGTACACGACGGTGGCCTGGTCTTGTCCCTCATCGATAATTACACTGGACAGGGGCGTGGCAAGGGCGTCACCCTCGTTGATGCTCGCGGTATAGGTGCCGGACACCGAGGGCACTCCTTCGGGTGCCAAGCGGGTGGCAGTCACCGTGTAGGTCATCATGGTGGTGCCGTCGGCGGCGGTGACAATGATGGGAATGTCCACCGACATGCCTGCCGTCAAGGGAATCAGTTCGCTTTGGGCGGCACTGCTGATTAAGGTCTCGCCGTTGACGGTAACCGATGTTACGCCGTTAAAGTTGGCGACCACCGTCGCGACCACGTTTTCGACGCTGTTGGATACCGAGACGGCATAGGCCGTGGTGTCGGAGGCAAACGGCGGGGTGAGGGTGAAGGTGTCGGTGCCGTCGGAATCGGAAATTGTCAGGCCGCTCAATGTGGCGTCCGTCACGCTGGCGTTGAATTGTGCGGAGCTGACGCGGAGGCAGTCAGTGACGCCGACGGTGGCGGCGACAATGGCCGCGAAGTCGGGACGGGAGCAGACAAAATGGGCGTCGCGGACTGTCTGGTCAACAAGAAAGCTGCCGCCACCGTCGCCCAAAGTACCGAGCACAGGGTCAAAGATGCCGGCGGGCAGTCCGGTGTCCGCCGTGAACATGTTGTTTCTCAAATTCAAAATCGTAAGCCCCAGGCCGTTAAACAGACCGGCATCGAGTGTTTGGAGGCTGTTGTTGCTCAAATTCAAAATCCGAAGCGCCGTCAAGCCCGCAAAAATATTGGCGGGCAGTGTGCTCAGGCTGTTGACGTCCAAATCCAAAGTCTGAAGCCCCGTCAAGCCCGCAAAATCGTCGCTTCGCAGTATCGTGATGTCCTGATTATTTAAATTAATGGAGGTGATATCAGCCAAATCATCCACGCTCGTGCAGTCGGTGGCAGTGTTAGAAGCCCTGATAATCTCAGCCTGCACCTGTGCCGTGCGGCTACAGATATTGCCCTCTGGGACGTTGATGGTGATGTCTAAATCAATGGTGGCGGTGTTGCCATCGCTGTCCATCACGGTGTAGACGTGGGTGGTCGAAGACTGCACCGTCGTCGGGGTGCCGGACAGGACGTTGTCGTTCAGGGTGAGGCCGCCCGGCAGTGGGCTGACGGTATAGCTCAGCGGGGGATTGCCGCCGGTGGCAATCGGTAGGGTGACGCTGATACTCATGCCCAAGGCGTAGGTCTGAGGGTCAATGGTCGTGGGGCTGAAGGTCGGATCGTTGTCGGCAATTGCCAATACGAAAGGCTCGGTGGACAGGAACAGGTCGCCGCCGTCGCCGCCGACGATGCCTAATTCGGTCGCCGTGTCGCCGCCTTCGGTATGTGAAATTGTAACACAGTTGTCCGCCGTTCCCGGGATCGGCGCCCCTGAGGTACAGCCGGCGATTGTCTCGGGAAGTGTGTCGTCTGTTATCAACAGGGGTATAGAGATGCCGGTTTCAATCCCGGGCTGAAGATTGGAGGGAATCGTATATTCGGAACGTGGTGCACGATAGTCCGGCGGCGTACTGGGTGCGGGTGCAAAAGTATCCGGATTGGTATTGGTAAAATCAAAATCCTCATCAGAGGTGGCGCCTTCCAAACTCAGTGTGGGGCGGATGGTGTTGAGGTTGCTGGATTCTCTGCTCGGAGCCGGCCCGCCATCGGAGGCAAGGATGTAGCTAATCGTGATTGTGCCGGAAGCTTCATCAAAGCTCGCAGGGTCTGTGGCGATGAACAGCCTCGGCCTCAGATTCACCCTGATGGTAACGGTAGCCGGTGCCGAGACGAGGTCCTCGTCGTCGGTGACAGTCAGCGAGAACTCAAGGTCGGTGGGCGCCGTTACCGCCGGGGCGGTGAAGGTCGGCATCGCCGGGTTGGTGGTGTCCAGCGTCACCGGATGCGTGGTGGCGGTGGCGCCGGTCTGCGTCCAGGCATAGGTTGCAATGCTACCGCCGGCATCCGAGGAGCCGCTGCCGTCAAGTGTCGCCTCTGTGCCGGTGTAGACGTCCGTCCGACCGGATTGGGCGTTCTCTGGGATGACTGCCACTGCGGTGGGCTCGGCGGGCGATACCGTCAGGACTGCGGAGAGGGCATAGAAAGCACTAAAAGCTGCCCCCCCCAAGGCTGTGCCAATGTTGAGTGTCTGTCCAGCATTTCTTGCATTGCCTCGGACCGTCGAACCGCTTCCTAATGTTTGGTTGGGGACGCTGCCGTTTTGACGAGTGCCAGTCCATACACGCAACTCACCGGTGCCGGGATAGATTTCGCCATTCTGGTTCCTCGGCTCGTTGGTGTCCCAAGTGCCGTATAGGTTGGCGTAGTCGTCGGCCACCTTTCGTCCCTGATAGTAGAAAATCCGAATGTTGGTACCGGTGCCGCCGGTGTCAGTGTTGGTGCGGGAATTGGTGGAGCCGGTGGAGCCGAGGGCGCGGAAAGTGATACCGACAAGATCTGGGTTGAGGTTGGCCTGGGTCTGGACGAAGTTGTTGTAGGTGCCGATGTTGCTGCTGGTGGCGTCGCGGGTGCCGCTGGTGACGAATATGATGCGGTAGGTATCGCCGGGTGAGAGGCAGTCGGGGACGATGACTGTCCATGTGAGTGTGCCTTCGCAGGTGGGGGCGGGCGGGTCGATCTCTATCGTGAAGTTGATGGTGTCGGTGTTGTCGTCGCTGTCGGTCACGGTGTAGACGTGGGTGTTTGAAGGCTGCACCGTCGTCGGGTTGCCGGACAGGACATTGTCGTTCAGGGTGAGGCCGTTCGGCAGTGAGCTGATGGTATAGCGCAGCGGCGGGTTGCCGCCGGTGGCGGTCGGCAGCGTGACGCTGCCGATGTCCGTGCCCACGGTGTAGGTCTGGGCGGCAATGGTTGTAGTGCTGAAGGTCGGGTCGTTGTCGGCAATTGCCAATACGAAAGGCTCGGTGGGCAGGAACAGGTTGCCACCAGGGCCGCCGACGAGGCCGGGGGTGGTATCCAAAAGCGTTGCCATGTGAAAATCGTAATACAGTTGTCCGCTGTTGCCGGGATCGGCGTCCCTGCGGTACAGCCGGCGGTTGTCTCGGCAAGTGTGTCGTCTGTTATCTCCAGAATCGCCGAACTGACTCTGCTGCCGGGCGATAAAATTGGGGCCAAAACTGCTTGGGGAGAATCTCAAACTGATAGTCCGTCGGCCCACCGGGTACCCAACCGAAAAGATCAAAATCGTCCGCAGAGGTGGCGCCTTCCAAACCCAGTGTGGCTCGGATTCTTTCGGTCCGCTGTTTCCCAGGTTCGGAGTCGGCCCGCCGTTGGGGTCAACGGTGAAACGAATCGTGATTGTGCCGGAACCCTCATTCACACTTGCCGGTTCCGTGCTGATAACCAGCCTCGGCCTCGGATTCACCGTTATGGTAGCGGTGGTCGGTGCCGATTCAACCCCGAAAGTATCGGTCACCGTCAGCGAAAATTCAAGATCGGTTGCCGCCGTTACCGCCGGTGCCATAAAGGTCGGCATGGCCACGCTGGCATCACTCAGCGCCACTGAATGCGTGGTGGCGGTGGGCCCGGTCTGCGTCCAGGCATAGGTGGCAATGCTGTCGCCGGCATCCGGGTCGCTGCTGCCTCTGCCGTCAAGTGTCGCCTCTGTGCCGGTGTAGACGTCCGCCCGACCGGATTGGGTGTTCTCTGGGATGACTGCCATTGCGGTGGGCGCAGTGTTGGGGTCGGTGGTTTGCGCATTTATAGTGATTGTAAATGACTGACTAGCTTCATCAATAATACTATTAGAAGCGTCAGTAAAACCAGCTTCATAAATGACCTGAACGATACATGAAAGACCTGCAAAAGCAGGAGTGGGAGTGAAAGTAAACACGCCAGTATCACTTACTATAGAAGAAGCATCAAAAAACCCAGCATCAAAACATATGTTATTAGGATCAGTTCTCCAAAAAGGAGTACCAAAACCGGTAGGTCCCGCAGATGAAACAAAATTTATGGTAACTGTCTCACCTACATCAACCGATGCCGGTATCGTGTCTGTTGTAGAAACAGAATGAGAGGCACTTGCCGGAGACACCGGCAACACCGCTATTACAGAAAGCGTAATAGCTAGAGCAAGGAAAACCCCTAGAAGCATAAAAACCCATTGCCGAGGATTTCTAGTGTAAGTTTTCAAAGGTCAGACTCCTTAAGGAAGATTCAAGAAAGATTCCGCTGAAGTAATTCGCTAGTTTTTCTTCGCATTCATAATTGAGTTTACATGCAAAAGTAGCTATATGCGCGAGGTAATCTGTGTGAATTTTTATAATATTCAAGATAAAATCCATGGAGGAACAAAATCCTCCGAACTATTCCATACCGCCTTGTTTGACCGGCTCAAATAAGTCTCTCTAACGCTGAACACAATACTCATAATGAATGACATTCCCTCAACTACGCCGGCGCAGCACGAATACTCCGCCGGAAACTACCAGCGACAACCCTAACAGCCCGCTTCCAAACAGCACCCACAGCGATAGCGTAATACCACCCGTAGGAGGTAGTAGTATGCTCAGATTGGAACGCTCTACAGGAGCGGGGTACCCCAGTGCAAACGGAGAGAAACTATCCACAGTACCGCAGATTTTCTCTTCCATTCCGTCCGGTTCTGAATCTTCCAACCTTTCCCACGCGCCATCCGTTGCATCGTAATGGTACAGAGACAAGCTCACAACTCTACCCCGAACAGCACGCCTAGCCTCTTCCGTAATACCCAGACACACCTCGGAACCATTGTAGAAAGCGTCACTCTCCTGACCCCCACCTATGCTTATATTCACTACAGACCCGGGCACGAAAGCCACACCTCTAGGCGCAGGTTCCACACTCTCCACCTCAGTGTCCACAACCAGATCGAACGTATCTGCGTTTTCAGGCGTGCTATCCGGACGGGACCTCCGTGTTGTTACCCTTGCCCGCGGTGTTGACGAATCGCTAGGGGGGGGATTTAGGGGACTTAGAACCTGAGGATCGTTATTCAATATCAATACCGTCCGTTCTCCGTCCGCAGAGCTGATACTTATATTGTAGGATCCCTCTATAACTACGGCGGTAATACTCATTGCAAACCGTTCATCTACCTCGAAAACCGTGTCCTCCATAGTAGGTACATCTATACGAACCTCGCTTTCGCCTTCGGGTATAATCAATGTGCCTGTGCTGTCGCAAGCCTTAACCGCTTGACTGAAGTCATCATCATCGGCTGTTGCGCCATTTACGTTGCACTTTATGCGCCATCTTACGCTTATATCTCTATCCGCAACACTCGTCTCACCCGTACCGCTTCCAAGAGTAACCGTAAACTGAGCAGTCCCTCCTGTCCCTCCTTCCGTCACACTGGCGGGACCCTCCAGCCGAAGCTCCGCTGTGTCCGTATCCGTTATCGCTACCGTAGGGGAAAACGCGTTAATGATCGTCAAAGCCTGCGGTGTCCCCAAATCGACACCGTCTATCCGCAGCCCGAAACTCTCCCTTCCTTCCAGTAAATCATCATCGACGGTTATAACCGTCACCGTTTCATTCATAGCACCCGCGGGTACGAATAGCATGTCTTCGCCGCTACTAGGGCATGCATCATTCGTAAAGTCGAACCTGTCTATACCGGCGGTTCGGGTTTGGGAACAGCCCTCTATACGCCATGCCAGAGTCACCTCCGCAGGAAGAAAAGGATCAAAGATCAACGGGAACGCAACCGTACCATCTTCATCTACAGGCGAAGGCACGGGGCTTCCAAACACAAGTAATGCCGCATCATTGTCGTTTATAACTACCACTGCCGCCGTATCCGATACGGTTACAAGACCTCCTATATTTGTCGATAGGCTCGATGATAGAGTCACAGCGAAATTTTCAACTCCTTCCACATTAGCATCGTCATAAGTCGGTACAGTGAAGGTAGCCGATGACGCACCCGCCGATATCGTAACTGTGCTCGCTGGACACTCCGAAGGATTTGCGAAGTCATCGCCGGTTATAACGCTACCCGCCTCTCCGCAAATTACACTCCACGGTACGCCTATATCCTCGTCCGCCGTTACACTGCCGCCTAGTCCCACCTCAAACATTGCGATCTCACCCTCAAGTACAATTTCCGTAATAGCCGCGAGTGAAATCTCCCCGCTGTCACCGTCCGTTATCCTAAATGTAGAGGGCGCACCCAACCGCAATACGTCTATATTGGGGTCGGTCAGAGTCAAAGTAAAAGACTCCTCCCCTTCTATTGAAGTATCATCCGCTGTGTCTATAGTGAATGTCCCGGACACAGTAGCACCCGCGTCTATAGTCGCAGAGCCCATAGGGCAGACGGATCCGGCAAAATCCGCAGCAGTTATACCGGGGCTGTTACCGCAATCCACCGCCCAATCCACAGTTATAGCCTCATCCGTCATATCTGCTCCGGAAGAGTCAGGCGTGAGTGTTACGGTGAATGTGACCTGACCCGCCTCCGAAACCGTAGAAGGTCCGGATACATCAACGGAGAGCAACCCTCCGTCATCATCATTTATTGTAAAAGTTGCCGTTGAACGGGCGGAGGCTATAGATATATCGGTATTTGTACCCATAGCGAGACCGGTCAGATTCAAAGTGAAAGTCTCGTCACCTTCTATCAAATCATCATTCTCTATACCTATCACTATATTTGTATCTGTACCCTCCCCAAACGAACTCGAGAGTATAGTCATTGAGCCTGTAGGACAACTGCCGCCAAAGCCCGTAAAATCCGCAGCAGTTATACCGGGGACATTGTTGCAAATCACAGCCCAGTCTACGGTTACATCCTCATCCACCTCGCTAAGTGACAACCTGAACATGGCACTTGCAGCAGCAGCATCCTCCAATATCGAGGTTTGTGGTGCTGACAGGGAAACCTCGGCGCTGTCGTTGTCTATTAGCGTATAAATAGCCTGAGTAGTGTTAGGTAAAACTATACCGGTATTCGTAGCACGAACTCCGAGCAGGCTCAAAGTAAAAGCTTCATCCCTTTCTACAATGGTGTCATTGAATATCTCTATGGTGGTGAGTACACCGGAAGTCATAGCGGGTATAATCGCTTCACCGCTTGGGCACAGGAAATTTCCGAGATTGTTCGGGTCTGGAAAATCGAAATCGCCAGCGGTTATACCCGGGTTGTTGCCGCAAACCACCTCCCAATCTACGGTTACATCCTCATCCGCCGTTAGATCGTTCTCAAAGAATATACGAAATTGAAAGGAACCATCCGCTTCATTGATGCTGCTATTTACGACGTCCAACATGACGGGGGTACCCTCTTGTGAATCGTTTATGGTTGTCGTGCTTCTACTTAATTCCAAGATCGGTACGGTACTCGGGTCGACTATTCCCAGTTGGAACGTCTCAGATCCCTCTATCAGAGAGTCCTGAAAAGTCGAGATGGATACGGTTATTCCCGCAGCGGCAGCGGTAAGGGTAGAGATTGCAAACGTACCGTCCGGACATACCCCCTCCGCAAAGTCAAAACTATTTATACCGTCTGTCCCCATATTATCAGAGCACCCTTCTATAAACCATAAGAGCTCTACATCATCGCTTGGTAAGCTTCTCCTATCAGGGTCTAGACTCAATGTGAAGAAGGCCGTAGAGCCTTCGTCTACAGATATGGGACCGTCTATATTCAATATGGCTATATCGTCATCCAATATCGTGCCTGTTGCTACGCTGTTGGCAATAGCAATAGTAAATCCCGCAAGCGGGAGCAGGCGAACTCTGAATGTTTCACGCCCTTCCACATCCGAATCAGGGTTTATGGTGAAAGATATCGCAGCAGACGTTCCGCCGGCCTGTATGGCTACAGTACCGGTTGTGGCGCCACAAGTAACATCAACAAAGTCATCCGCCGATGTTTCGTCGCATTCCAGTTCCCATCCCACAGATATCGGTTGCCCGGCTGTAACTCCGTCAGGCAGGCTCACGAAAAACATAATTAGAGTATTCGGATCCGAAGGATTACCCTCCGGTAAGGCGGAGTCGGCAGTAGTAAAGATTGAAAGCGTAGAATCTCCATCCGCTATAGAATACTCCAACGTATCCGATAAGCTGAATCCGGTATTATTTACAATGCTAGGTTGGACTGAAGACAATCTCACTGTGAGAGTCTCATCCGTTTCCGTCACAGAGTCATCCAATAGGGTAATGCTGACGGAATCGGAAGATCCCATATTTGCGGATATCGCAACGGTACCCGAAGGGCAGACGGCACTCTGGAAGTCATCCGCCGATATTATACCCTCACCTCCGCTACAGTCCGCCGTCCATGCTACCATCAACTCCTCGCCAACCGTCATGCCCGTAGGAAGGTTTACGCTGAATCCGATAGTATTGCCTTCGGTTGTAACGGTAGAACCTTCCGCAGTTAACGTGATGAGGATGGGCGGGTTGGGGGTAATCAGCACCGGGTCGCTAATCAGATCATCGGTGCCGGAGTGTGCGGATGCCAGTACCGTCACGGACAGCATGCCGTCGGCGGTGATGTCCTCGCCGGTATACGAAAGCGTCAGCGTGGCCCTGTTGTTGGTGTTGCGGATGACGTCGGTCAGGGTCAAATCCCCGGGCAGGTCCTCGGTTAGTGTGAAGTGGCTTACCGTCAGCCCGTTAGCGATGTATTCGGTGGCGGCCAGCGTTACGGTGACTTCGGCGCCGTCTAGGTTGGCTTCGGTCAGCGTGCCGGCCAGCGTAGCGGTGTTGCCTCTGATGGTGATGGTGAAGTCGATGGTGTCGGTGTTGCTATCGCTATCGGTCACGGTGTAGGTGTAGGTGATTGCCGCCTGCGTTGCCGTCGGGGTGCCGGTGAGGATGCGTCCGGTCAAGGTCAGGCCGTTCGGCAGCGTCGGCATGATGGAATAGGCCAGCGGATCGCTGCCGTATCCCTGCGGCAGCGTGACGTCGCCGATGTCTTCTGTGCCCACGGCGTAGACCTGGGCGGGGATGTTCGCCGTGCTGCTGAACATGGGGACGAAGCCGATATTGAGGATTTCAATGGTGAAGGTCAGCGTGTCGGTGTCGGTGTCGTCGGGGTTGGAGTCGGTGTCGCTGACCCGGTAGGTGTAGGCGGTGGAAGCCTGTGCGGTGCTCGCCGCCAAGGTGCCGGAGAGGATGCGTCCGGTCAAGGTCAGGCCGGCGGGCAAGAACGGGCGGATGCTGTAGGCCAGCGTGCCGTCGCCGCCGGTGGCGATCGGCAGGGTCAGGTCGGGAATGGCACTGGGGATGCCGGTGGTAAGGTACAACTGGTTATCAATGCTGGCGGCGGGGTCGAAGGCGGGGACGGCGGTGTCGGCGGGGTTGACAATGATTTGAAATGCAACAGTTCTGGCTTGTGTGTTGAGCTCACCGGGAGCAGACAAAAAAATGGAAAAATTACATGTCCTGCCTGCCATTGAATCATCTGGCGTCCATTCCCACCGTACTACATCCGTTAGAAACTCCGCGGTTGAAAGTGGTGATACAAGAATATTACGGCTGCCTGATTGTGCACAGCTGCTCAGTGGAACAACAGGATTTACACTAGCACCACCCGATGTTGCTGGAAATAGAAATGACAATGAATCACCCAGGTTCACTGTTCTGTCAGCTTCAGTAAATGCAGCGGGCTCGGTGAGCGTATGCTCTGCCAATGCGGGTGCACCGGTAGAACCGTAGTTCAGCAGTACAATCACAGAAAGCGTAATAGCTGGGGCAAGGAAAACCCCTAGAAGCAGAAAAACCCTTTGCCGCGGATTTCTAGTGTGAGTTTTCAAAGGTTAGACTCCTTAGATTCCGCTGAAGTAATTCGCTAGTTTTTCTTCGCATTCATAATTGAGTTTACATGCAAAAGTAGCTATATGCGCGAGGCGATCTGTGTGAATTTTTATAATGCGCAAGATAAAATCCATGGAGGAACAAAATCCTCCGACCTATTCCATACCGCCTTGTTTGACCGGCTCAAATAAGTCTCTCTAACGCTGAACACAATACTCATAATGAATGACATTCCCTCAACTACGCCGGCGCAGCACGAACACTCCGCCGGAAATTACCATCACTACCCCTAAGAAGAGCCCGACGGTAAACACCGCCCACACGGATAGCGTAACTCCGCCCGTAGGCGGAAGCGTAATCAAAAGGGCACGCTCTATAGGCGCAGGATACCCCAGCGCAAACTGAGAGAAACCATCCACATTACCGCAGATATTCTCCTCAGCGCTATCGAGTTCCGATACCAGCCTTTCCCATGTGCCGCTACTTGTTTGAAAGTGGTACAGAGACAAACTCATAGCTCTCCCTTCCACCGCATTCAGAGCTTCATCCGTAATGCCTAGGCACACCTCGGCGCCTCTGAAGAAGGCGTTATTGCCATAATTGACCATATTCGTATCCACTATGTCTATAGTCACTACAGACCCGGTCACGAAAAGCACACCGGCCGGCGGTACGGCAGAACTGACGGTAGTCTGATCAACCTGCTCTATTACCGTCATAATATCCGCGAGGTTATCGGGGATTTCGGCACCGGAATTACCTCGCGCCGTAATGGTTGCCGAAGGCGGGGGCGGCAACCCCACAATTGTAACCGGATTAGGACTTGCCTGTTGGGTGAACTCATTTCCATCATTCTTTATAATTACCCTTTGTTTAGTGGTGCTGAAGGTATTGGTATACTTTCCTCCGTCGGACACGCTTATCAGTTCCACATCAAAGCTCTCATCAGCCTCGAATTCGTTATCATCCTTCGTAGGTATATCTAGAGTGACTTTTTTACGACCGCTCGTTATCCTAACCTCACCTTCGTCACCGCAAGCCTTACTCGTATCCCCGAAGTCGGCGTCTTCGGCATTGATGCAAGTGATGCGCCAACCCACCTTTACCGCTTTGTCCGCGTCAGTCGCCGTGCCGCTGCCGGAGCCGCCCAAGAGGGAGATGGTAAATGTGGCATCTTCTCCTTCATTCACACTAGCGAGGGTGCTCAACGAAGCAACGATGTCATCGTCCTTTATGGTCAGATCTACCGTATCCTTATTTTGATCGACGGCTACTCTGCCGTCAAAATTTTTCGCAGGTTTATCTAAACGAATAGTTAATTTCTCGGTATCTTCCCTGTCATTGTCATCGTCGATACTTATATCTAAACTGACGGACGTCCGTCCTGCGCGGAGGGTTACTCTTTCGCCTCTGCCGCAAATATCCCTACTGTCCCCGGAAAAATCACTTTTAGATAACTTAGTACGAGTATCACTCCCCGAGCCGCATGTAGCTCCAAAAACAAAAATTATATCCTCATCGGCTTTCTTACTGAGTTTCACATTGATAGACGGATCGGTGGCACTATCCTCCGAAATACTGGTGGAAGTCCCTTCAATGGAGACCGTTCCCCTCTCAATGTCCCGTATCGTATACCTTGCCGTAGGTGTATTGGATACGCCTAGCGTTGCTCCGTTTATACCGCCGGCATCAACCAAACTCAAAGTAAAGGATTCATCTCCTTCTATTAAATCGTCATCCTCTATACTGACGTGGAATGTATTGGAATTTAGCCCTGCACGTATCATAGCGGGATATCCTTGACAGGCGGTAGGAGCTGCAAAGTCGGCCTCTGTGGCCTCTGTGGTTCTGTCTTCGCAAGTCACCGCCCAATTCACGGTTATCACCTCATCCGCCGTTATACCGTTAGGAAGAGACAAGCGAAATAGAGGGGCGCCTCTTTCATCACTAATGACGACGGAACTTGCTAGCGCCACACTGATGAGCATGCGGGTAGATTCCGCATCGTTTATGGTTACTGTATCGGAAGGCGTGTCGGTTACTCTCAAAGCCTTAGGATTACCCAACGTAGAACCCGCCTCGTTTATCTCTAGACGGAACGCCTCTGGACCCTCTATCAAATTATCCGACCTGATGGAAATTGTCGCTGTGCCTACAACACCGTTGGAGGCACCCGCAGCCAGCGTAACCGTGCCGCTAGGGCAAGAGGTCGCGCCCGTACTCGTAAAGTCGAATCTGTCTATACCCGCAATTGCCGTCGTAGAGCAGTCGGCTATACTCCATGCGAGCCCCACCGCGCTTTCGAGAGGTTCATCACTATCAATCATCCTAAATGTGAATGTGACTGCGGAACCCTCATCTACTGTAGAGGTAGTAGCGCTAATGGCTATTACGGGTGCGTCATCATCCATTATCGTCACGGATGCCCTGCTCATCGTATCCGATACGGTTATAGAGCCGCCGAAATCATTAGTGACGCCGTTGCGTGAAAGGGCGATAGTAAAGGTTTCATTATTTTCCAATACGGCATCATCCATAACCCGCAAGTTTAAGGTTGCGGACCTAGTGTTAGCGGCAATCATAACCGTACCGCCGTCACAAGGGTTAGGGGTGCTCATGAAGTCGGCGGGTGTTATGCCTAAACGATTATCATTTCCGCATGCGGGATCTATTGCCCACATGACCGCGATCTCCTCGTCCGCCACCTTTGATTCTCCACCGGCACCTTTGATCTCTACTTTGAATGCTATGGTTCCCTCATCCGTCTCATTCGTCATAGTATCCGTTATAGAGATAGAAGCGAAACCTCTGTCATTGTCCTCTATCGTGTAACTAGCCGTATCGGATGTAACAAAAGAGGTGTCCATTACACCGACCGCGCCGGTCAGTGTCAAAGTAAACGTTTCATCTCCCTCTATCAAATTGTCATCCGCTATAGGGATGGTGAGTATGCCTGTACTCATCCCTGCGCGTATAACCGTTTGACCGCTCGGGCATGTACCGCCAAAATCCGCAACAGTTATACCGGGGCTATTGCCGCAAGTTACCTCCCAACCCACAGTTATATCATCAGCCGCCGTTATGCCATCGGGAAGGGACACGCGGAAGACGGCGGGAACGCTTTCATCGGCAGTGGCTGCGGCTTTCGTAGATACCGTGATAGCTATGTCGGTAGATTCCCTATCGTTTATGGTCACCATATCGGACGTGCTTCTAAAAATCGGCGAGGCATCCGAGCCGGAATTCTCTGCGTCCTCCACTAGGATTTGGAACTTCTCAGGACCTTCAATCAGATTGTCACGACCGATTAGAACGGCTATTTCCATCCCATCCATGGTATTTGCCAGTATATTAATATTTATGTTCGGGCAGGCGTCTCCGAAGTCTGAGGCGGTTATGCCCGGATCCGTACCGCCATCGCAACCCGCTATACTCACCGCTAACGTCACGCTACTCGCGAGAGTCCCGCTAAGTGAAAGCGCAAATATGGCTTCGTTGCCTTCATCTACGGATGTAGGGCTGTCAATTACGAACACGGCTGTATCGTCTTTCGGTGTAGTGTCTACCGTCGGGGAGATCTCTCTAATAGCAAAGCTTTCGGGCAAACCCGTATCGAGTAAATTGCTAGCGGAAGTCTCATCGTCTTCTCTTAGCGTCAAATCAAGCTCCGTATCCACGGCAGATGTCCGCAAGGTCTCACCGACAGCTATAACCACAGTGCCGGGTGGGCAAGTATCCCCAAAGTCATCGGCGTTTGGAGTGCCGCCAATGCTACTACAATCTACTTCCGACTTTTCACTCAGAGGTTCATCCTTAGCTACTCCGTCCGGCAGACTCTCCGCGAAGATAGCCGCATCACCCCCCGTTACGTTTGAAGTAGCAGTAGAGACTGACACCGCAGCATCTGAAGTAGCAGTAGAGACTGACACCGCAGCATCTTCCGTATCCGTTATCTCTAGAACGAAAGCGGAATATTCGATAGGGGCGCCTAGGATGAAGGTAGCTTCGCCTACGGTCGCAGGATTCACCGAAACCAAATTTACCGTAAAGAATGCGCCACCCTCTAAAATATCATCGGTTGTTGTATCGATAGTAACGGTATCCGAAGCTGTTGTATCCGCCCTTATCACAGCGGCACCTTGCGGGCATTCGGATGCCCCGAAGTCCTCCGCTTGCATCCCTGTCTCATCGCTAGCGCAAGTTACCGCCCACATCACGGATAAATCCTCCCCAACCACCATACCCTCCGGCAAGCTCACCCTGAATTGAGCGGACTCGCCTTCTGTGAGAAGTTCATTACTTACCCTTACTAACGAAATAGTGGTATCACCGGTGGCGGTAGTCTGTGCGGATACTTTGCTTGACTCTTGGTTTGGTAGTAGGAATATAGCAAGAAGAATAATAGATGTCGCTAGAAGTAAACCGATAAGTAAAATCACCCTGTAGGGGGTATAAAACACTTCGGTACTCAACTTCTTCAGACAATCCATTTTCAAGTTCCTACACAGATTTGATTTATTGACAAACCGGCGATTTTTCTAATAATTTCCAAACAACCTCTCCGATGAAGTATACAGAATATACTCGGCAAAATTCAAGAACAGCCGGGACATTTTGTGTGGAATGTATCCCGCTATCAAGCTCTATTCATAAGGATACATCACATGTAGAGGGATTATGGAAAACAATGCGGCACAAAATCCGGTAAAATATAAGGTTAAGTATTTCGGTAGATGTGATTATGCTTGTGCGTCCGATCGCTTCACACTTCTACGTCGTCGGAAGAGGAAACGGAGTCGGGTATACCATCCGCTTTCACCGCGGAACTTTTTGTTCTCGCTTCGCCCCGAGGTCGGGCGAATTTGCGTACAGGGGCGGGAAGGTTATGTACGACCAAAGGATCCGCTGATGGTAAGTATTCCTTTATTTTTATTATTGTCAGGATTGACCCCGCTCCCAAGAGGATCATACCGATAACCGCCGCAGATAACAGATGCTGCCAGTACAATGTCACACCGCCTGTAGGCGGAAGTAACCTCAGAATAGAACGCTCCACAGGTTCGGGATACCCTAACGCGAAGAGGGAGAAGCCGTCTGTGTCCCCGCATATCGAATCCGATTCATCATCGTATTGGACATTTTCCAGTTCTTCCCATACCCCGTTATTCTCCCCGTTACCCTCATGGTAAAGCTTCAACCTATTGAATCTGTTACCAACAACTCGCCGAGCATCCGAGTCTACCCCTATACAAACACGCGAATTTTCAAAGAATGAAATTACTCCCGCCTTGAACGGGCCTTCTTCCAACTCGTTTATATTGGCTGCGTCATCGGCGGAATTTACACGAATGTCTATGTTCACAATGCTCGAATTGACTAGGAGAAATCTTGAAGGCGGTATAGGCACAACTTGGTCTTCACGCGGAGGTGATATATACAATCGGAACTGCTCCGTTCCTTGCGGTGTCCTACCGGCTGAAGGAGGAGGAGTCGTTACTTCTACACGAGGGAGGAGTATGCCCTCCATAGTTTCGGCAGATTCTTGTGTGAGCGATAGAGGGTCGTCATTCAGAATCGATGCCGTTGCTCGCCGCATGTCCGCAGCTATAGTGATGCTGTATGAGCCATACCCTCCTTCCGGTGCGGATATGAGTATAGAAAGATGCTCATCCGGCTCGAAGACGCTGTCCGGAAGAGGCGGTATGATGATTCTGAACAAGGATATCCCCTCTCCAATAGTAACGGTGCGTTGACTGCCGCAGAAGGTTTCATCCCCTACCAAAAAGAAATCCTCATCCGATACGGAGTTTTCACCATCACAAATCACTTCCCAATTTACAGCCAAATCTCTATCCGCTCTGATTGCGGTACCACGTAGCGAAATCCCGAAGGTCATCATAGCATTCGGCGTATCGCCCCTAGCATCGAAACCTTGAATGATAATCTCCGCTCTATCTGAATCCGGTAGCTGAAAAGAAGAGCTAATATATTCTTGCCCGGCGCCTTCATCGAATGTTTCGCTACTGTCTTCCGCTACTAATATGTTGTTTACCCTTATTGGGGAAATATCCCCCATAAAACTTATCGCCGTGCTCAATACAAACATTTCGGTATCTTCCAAAAGGAAATCACGCTGCGTCCGTATGGGGATCGAAACCGTATTCGCACCCTGCGGTATCTGTACAGTGCCGATGCACCCTCCATCCTCGAAGTCGGCTGAAGAAGTTCTGCCTGTGGATGTGACCGTAGGATCCGCACAATCGACTATTCGATATCTCAGCTCTATAGGCATGCCCGCCAAAACAGCACGCTCGGAAGGCTGGGCTGTTCCCGTGTTTTGGATGTTCTCGCCGGAAAAAGCCGATGAGATAGTGCCCAATGAAAAGATTATATTCCTGTTGTTATCCATGTTCGCCATGCGATTGCGGAACCCTACGGAAGAGGTGCCCGCATCACGCACAATCATAGACGCCGAGGTTTGGACGTTGTGAAGGCTGACTCTGCCGTCGTAGTCGTTTCCGTTCGCAAGCGGGAGCAGGCGCACAGCGGCCTCTTCGTTTGGCTCCAAAAGGTCATCTCTGAACGGCATGAATGTATCCATAGATACGGTGACGGTGCCGGCGGGTATCTGCACAGTGCGAGCGGTTTCGGTGTCGGGCGGGTTGTCACAATCTTGCTGCAATGTGCCATCGGAAAGACTCGTCGGAGTCGATGCTATATTCAAGTCGGAACTGCTAACGGATATGCAATCTAGCATCCATACCAGCCGTATGGGTCTATCTATAGGAGCGGTCGATAATATTGTTATAGGTATGTTTTCGTTTTCTTCTCTTGCGGATATCTCTTCCCCGTGTTCCAATACGCTTATAACAGTATTGTCATTGTTCTCGATAGTGTACAACGCAGTATCGTTTCGATTGAAATTGCTCTCATCGAGGCCGTCTATGCCGGTCAAACTCACACGCACTGTAAACTGTTCATCCTCTTCTACTAAATTCTCATCGCTTATACCAACATCAAAGCCGGTAGATTCCGAGCTAGCGGGTATGGTCACAGTGCCTGTGGGGCAGTTTCCGGTAAAACCGATAAAATCCGCAGCCGTTATACCCGTTATACCGGGTCCGTTACCGCAATTCATCACTTCCCAACCGATAGTTAACATAGTGTCTATACTGCCTTCGGGTAGAAATACACTAAATTGAGCAGTGCCCCCCTCGGAGCCCGCTTCTGCGCCGTTTGTCATTACTCCGATATCCGGGATATCGTCGCCTAATATAGCGGTAGTCGCTGTGTTGGCGTTATTGGCAATGCTAAACCCTTTGGGTAACCCATCGCTGAGCAGGCGAATTGTGAATATTTCATCACCTTCCGGTATTGTATCCGGCTCTACGCGCAAGGATATCGAGGTCGCCGTTGCATTGGTTCCTATAAGGGCAATGCCCTCCGGACAAGTCCCTCTAAAATCATCGGCATCTACGGCACCGGCGCAATCTACTTCCCATCGCACGGATAGTGGTTCATCCGTTCTTATTCCCGTCGGAAGTTCTACCGAGAATTCGGCGGAGCTTGCCGTAGTATCGCCTTCCGCCACACCGGAGTCTATAGTGGACAAAATCGATACCGTTGAGTCTAACTCATCCGTTACGGTGATAGTAGCTTGGCTTAGAGAGAAGTTTATTGCGCTAATGCTTGTACTTATACTGGCTGTAAATACTTCCGCGCCCTCGGCGAGATCGTCATCCTCTAGTTCCCAGCGGAAATTTTTGGAAGTTTCCAGCGGCATGAATGTTAATTCTTGTTCATTCGGACATCCGCTCGGAGAGAAGTCAGCGCCGGTTATACGCGCTCCATCTGTTTCACAGTCGGAGATCGATACGGAGATTGAAAAGGGCTCGGCATGACTGCCGGCGGTAGTAATCATAAGGGTTTCCTCGAGCGCAGAACCCTCGGAAACTGTATACGAATCGCTCGAGAAGCCTACCTCAAGAGCATCGTCGTCCATTATTCTGATGGACACACTATTCATAGCTCCCATTTCTGTGGTCGCTACAAACGTCAGCAGTTCACCGTCCATAGTAAACTCCGCGAGATTGTCCGGTATGGTCATAACGGATATCGTAACTAAACTTTCGTCAATGGGTATAACAAAGGTATTAGTTGCATCGCAAGCCCCAGCCTGCAAATCGGCCGCCGTTATGCCCGGTTGGCCCTCCGAAGCCGCGCATTCCACCATCCAAGTGCCATTGACCGCCCGGGTCGCCGTACTTGCAAGCGCGATTGTGAATTGTGCCGTTTCTCCTTCTTGTAACGTTTCGGTTGCAGCATTTAGAGTGAAATCGGAAGAGTCGGGGGTTTGCGCAGATGCGTTATTTGCCGCATAGTCGGATAGAAAAAACACGGATGCTAAAACGGCAAGCAGAAATAGCAGGTAGCCCAGCCCGAAAGTCGATAACCTTGAATCGTTAACACGCATTCTCAATAGGCTAGTCTCAATATAGATTTATTCGCAAGTTTTGCTTTCTCACTTAGAATAAATCCTACCCGCGCAAGTATATAAATATAATGATTATTATCCAAAATTACTGTGGAATAGAAAACTTTGCAGAATAAATACCGATAACAAGGTTAATTACTCTCCTTTCGTAGTGTATACCAAATAAAATGTTCTCGCTACTACCGGACGAATACCACGGAGGGTAAGTTTATAAGCATAACCTAAAGAATAATACATATACTTTCCGTAAAGCGGCTTATGTGAGATAGAATGGCGCTCACTCTACAATGAGAGCGTTTTCAAGCGATAAGATGTAAATATCCCCTTCCTGAAATAACAAGCACGATAGGAAGAATAAGGGCGCAATGAACACAAGGAAAAGAATTCAAGGTATTTGCAAAAATTCCCCGACTCCGCGAGGATGGTAGTGGTGAGAACTGAAAAAGGAGTTCAACTACTTTGACGCGGAGTCGGGGAGTGGGGAAAGTGTCGGAAAGCGACAATCCCCCCGCCCTGTGGTAAAAGACGAAAAGAAGGTGGTTGGAACACAGCAAGGTCTCTTCTACACAAGGGAGGGATAGAGAAGGAAACCTCGGCAAAGTCTACTTTACACACAGGACGGGGGAGAGAAGGGTTAATCTATATCAAAGCCTCAACACCTCCGCTTCTTACTGACTGAAGCAATACCAAACAGCAGTAGCACAACACCGACATACACCGCAAGCAATAGCATCCACAAAGAGGGATGCCACCCTCCGGTAGGAGGTAGCAATAGAACACCTACGTCACCGAAAGATAACAAAGACTGTTCACTGTAACCCAAAGCGAATACGGATAACTGATCGACTGTTCCACAAATTATGTGGCTCTCATCATCATAAGAGACCGCACCGATACCCTTCCATTGTCCAAGATCTTCATTCAGAATGTATATCATCATACTCAATGTATCATCATCTATCTCCGCAAGGTTTTCCGCCGTTACCGTCATACAAACACGGGAACCTTTGAAGTAAGGATGGCCTATACTTTCCAAGTCGGCATCGCTCCGGATAATGCTTATGTCCACGATAGAGTCTGTAAAAAGTTCAACTCCGCTAGTCGGGACAGTGGGAGGCTCGTAAGGAGTGAAGCTAAAAGTAATCCCTTGAAATATTTCCGGCACCGCTCTATCTTGCGGAGGTGTAAAACTTACACCTAGAACCATGATCGGTTGTATATCCGGTTGAATTACTTCCATATCTTCTTCCTCTACACTACTAGACCCACCGCCACCGCCACCGCGACTTGCCCTCGGAGTAGGCGCATTTATAGGAATCACGGCTGCCGGTACATTTGGTGCACTGGGTGCACTATCCCCCAACTCTATATCTACGGAAGGCTCCTCCGACGACGTTGGAGCATCATTTCCATCCGTTATCGATACGCTTATAGAGGAACCGCCGCCCAATAGAGATACGGACAAGCCCGATGCACCGACAGTCGTGATACCGACCGTGAAGGTCTCTACCCCCTCCACTTCTACATCTTTGAGCACACTCACCGTGAAGACTCCTGAAGATGCACTCGCAGCTATCGTAACCGTCCCGGACGGACACACACTACCCGCAAAATCATTAGCGGATACGTTGCCGTCACAGACGACAGCCCAATCTACGGAGATATCTTTATCTTCGACAACAACACCTCCTTCTAGGTATACGCGAAACTCCACGGAAGTATCTTCCGATACGCTGCTCGACAATCCGGACAATCCTACAATACCCGGCGTCGTGTCCGATATAATCACCTCCTCGGAAGATACGGCGGAAGTAGACAGCACAAAGCCTTCCGGAAGCTCTCTGCCGACGGATGGAAGCAACAGACGAAACATCTCCTCACCTTCCAGAAGGTTATCCGATGCAGCATAAATCACCACACCCGCACTTGAGGTGTTCGCAGCAATCGTTACCACGCCCGAAGGACACTCCCCGCCTGCAAAATCAGAGCCCGATGACAACGATGAGCAGTCGATACGCCACGGCAGGACGATGTCATCCGTGCTCGCATCACTCAGACGAACTATGAACTCAAACGACCCGCCTTCGGAAACCGAAGAAATCGAAAGCGTTTCTATAGACAGGGTGGCAGCATCGTTATCCGTTATCGATACCTCCATCACGCCTGAAGTATCCGACACCGACACCATATCCAAGCCGGGCACTCTCACAGCCGTGAGCCGAACCTCGAAGGTTTCCACATCCTCCACATCTCTGTCGTCCGATAGTGTCACTGTGAAGACTCCAGATGATGCACTCGCAGCTATCGTAACCGTCCCGGACGGACACATACCACCCGCAAAATCGTTCGCCGATACGGAACTATTACAAGCGACAGCCCAATCTACGGAGATGTCGCTATCTTCGGCAACCACACCTCCTTCGAGGTACACGCCAAACTCCACGGAAGCACCTTCCGATACGCTGCTCGACAATCCGGACAATCCGACAATACCCGAAGTCGTGTCCGATATAGTCACCTCCTCGGAAAATACGGCGGAAGTAGACAGCACAAAGCCCTCCGGAAACTCTCTGCCGACGGATGGAAGCAACAGTCGAAACATCTCCTCACCCTCAAGAAGGTTATCCGATGCAACATAAATCACCACACCCGCACTCGAGGTGTTCGCAGCAATCGTTACCACACCCGAAGGACACTCCCCGCCTGCAAAGTCAGAACCGGATGACGACGATGAGCAGTTTAAACGCCACGGCAGGACGATGTCACCCATGCTCGCATCACTCAGACGAACTATGAACTCCAACGATCCGCCTTCGAGAGCCGAAGAAACCGAATCTGTTTCTACCGACAGCGAGGCTAAATCGTTATCCGTTATCGATACCTCCATCACACCGGAAGTATCCGACACCGACACCATGTCCAAGCCGGGCACTCTCACAGCCGTGAGACGAACCGCGAAGGTTTCCACGTCCTCCACATCTCTGTCGTCCGATAGTGTCACTGTGAAGGTTCCAGATGATTCACCCGCAGCTATCGTAGCCGTCCCGGACGGACACACACTACCCACAAAATCATTAGCGGATACGGAACCATCGCAGATGACAGCCCAATCTACGGAGATGTCGCTATCTTCGGCAACCACACCTCCTTCGAGGTATACGCGAAACTCCACGGAAGTACCTTCCGATACGCTGCTTGACAATCCGGACAATCCTACAAGACCCGACGTCGTGTCCGATATAGTCACCTCCTCGGAAGATACGGCGGAAGTAGACAGCACAAAGCCTTCCGGAAACTCTCTGCCGACGGATGGAAGCAACAGACGAAAAACCTCGTCACCCTCAAGAAGGTTATCCGATGCGGCATAAATCACCACACCCGCAGTCGAGGTGTTCGCAGCTATCGTTACCACACCCGAAGGACACTCCTCCTCTGCAAAGTCGGAGCCGGATGACGACGAGCAGTCGATACGCCACGGCAGGACAATGTCACCCATGCTCGCATCACTCAGACGAACTATGAACTCCAACGACCCGCCTTCGAGAGCCGAAGAAACCGAAGATGTTTCTACCGACAGCGAGGCTACATCGTTATCCATTATAGATACCTCCATCACACCGGAAGTATCCGACACCGACACCATGTCCAAGCCGGACACTCTCACAGCCGTGAGCCGAACTGCGAAGGTTTCCACATCCTCCACATCTCTGTCATCCGATAGTGTCACCGTGAAGACTCCAGATGATGCACTCGCAGCTATCGTAACCGTCCCGGACGGACACATACCACCTTCAAAATCATTAGCGGACACGGTGCCATCGCAGATGACAGCCCAATCTACGGAGATATCTTCCTCTTCGGCAACAATACCGCCTTCAAGGTATACGCGAAACTCTACGGAAGCACCTTCCGATACGCTGCTCGACAATCCGGACAACCCTACAATACCCGAAGTCGTGTCCGATATAGTCACATCCTCGGAAGATACGGCGGAAGTCGACAGCACAAAGCCCTCCGGAACCTCTCTACCGACGGATGGAAGCAACAGACGAAAAACCTCGTCACCCTCAAGAAGGTTATCCGATGCGGCATAAATCACCACACCCGCACTTGAGGTGTTCGCAGCAATCGTTACCACACCCGAAGGACACTCCTCGCCTGCAAAGTCAGAGCCCGATGACGACGAGCAGTCTAAACGCCATGGTAGGACGATGTCATCCGTGCTCGCATCACTTGAACGAACTATGAATTCCAACGACCCGCCCTCGGGAACGGAGGAAACCGAAAGCGTTTCTATAGACAGAGAGGCAGCATCGTTATCCGTTATTGATACGCTTATAGAGGTACCGCCACCCAATAGAGATACGGACAACCCCGATGCACCGATAGTCGTGATACTGACCGTGAAGGTTTCTACCCCCTCCACTTCTACATCTTCGAGTACACTCACCGTGAAGGTTCCCACCGATGCACTCGCAGCTATCGTAACCGTCCCGGACGGACACATACCACCTTCAAAATCATTAGCGGACACGGAACCATCGCAGATGACAGCCCAATCTACGGAGATGTCGCTATCTTCGGCAACCACACCTCCTTCGAGGTATACGCCAAACTCCACGGAAACACCTTCCGATACGCTGCTCGACAATCCGGACAATCCTACAATACCCGAAGTCGTGTCCGATATAATCACCTCCTCGGAAGATACGGCGGAAGTAGACAGCACAAAGCCCTCCGGAAACTCTCTGCCGACGGATGGAAGCAACAGACGAAAAACCTCGTCACCCTCAAGAAGGTTATCCGATGCGGCATAAATCACCACACCCGCACTAGAGGTGTTCGCAGCAATCGTTACCACGCCCGAAGGACACTCCCCGCCTGCAAAGTCAGAGTCCGATGACGACGAGCAGTCGATACGCCAAGGTAGGACAATGTCACCCATGCTCGCATCACTCAGACGAACTATGAACTCCAATGATCCGCCTTCGGGAACCGAAGAACTCGAATGTGTTTCTATAGACAGGGTGGCTACATCGTTATCCGTTATCGATACCTCCATCACACCGGAAGTATCCGACACCGACACCATGTCCAAGCCGGGCACTCTCACAGCCGTGAGACGAACCTTGAAGGTTTCCACCCCCTCCACTTCTACATCTTCAAGTACACTCACCGTGAAGGTTCCCACCGATTCACTCGCAGCTATCGTAGCCGTCCCGGACGGACACATACCACCTTCAAAATCATTAGCGGACACGGTGCCATCGCAGATGACAGCCCAATCTACGGAGATATCTTCCTCTTCGGCAACCACACCTCCTTCGAGGTACACGCCAAACTCTACGGAAGCACCTTCCGATACGCTGTTCAATAATCCGGACAATCCTACAAGACCCGACGTCGTGTCCGATATAATCACCTCCTCGGAAGATACGGCGGAAGTCGACAGCACAAAGCCCTCCGGAAACTCTCTGCCGACGGATGGAAGCAACAGACGAAAAACCTCGTCACCCTCCAGAAGGTTATCCGATGCGGCATAAATCACCACACCCGCACTAGAGGTGTTCGCAGCAATCGTTACCACGCCCGAAGGACACTCCCCGCCTGCAAAGTCAGAGTCCGATGACGACGAGCAGTCGATACGCCAAGGTAGGACAATGTCACCCATGCTCGCATCACTCAGACGAACTATGAACTCCAATGATCCGCCTTCGGGAACCGAAGAACTCGAATGTGTTTCTATAGACAGGGTGGCTACATCGTTATCCGTTATCGATACCTCCATCACACCGGAAGTATCCGACACCGACACCATGTCCAAGCCGGGCACTCTCACAGCCGTGAGACGAACCTTGAAGGTTTCCACCCCCTCCACTTCTACATCTTCGAGTACACTCACCGTGAAGGTTCCCGACGATCCACTCGCAGATATCGTAGCCGTCCCGGACGGACACATACCACCTTCAAAATCATTAGCGGACACGGTGCCATCGCAGATGACAGCCCAATCTACGGAGATATCTTCCTCTTCGGCAACCACACCTCCTTCGAGGTACACGCCAAACTCTACGGAAGTGCCTTCCGATACGCTGCTCGACAATCCGGACAATCCTACAAGACCCGAAGTCGTGTCCGATATAGTCACTTCCTCGGAAGATACGGCGGAAGTAGACAGCACAAAGCCTTCCGGAAACTCTCTGCCGACGGATGGAAGCAACAGACGAAACATCTCCTCACCCTCCAGAAGGTTATCCGATGCGGCATAAATCACCACACCCACACTCAAGGTGTTCGCGGCAATCGTTACCACGCCCGAAGGACACTCCTCCTCTGCAAAGTCGGAGCCCGATGACGACGAGCAGTCGATACGCCACGGCAGGACGATGTCATCCATGCTCGCATCACTCAGACGAACTATGAACTCAAAAGATTCGCCTTCGGGAACGGAGGAACTCGAAAGTGTTTCTATAGACAGCGAGGCTACATCGTTATCCGTTATCGATACGCTTATAGAGGTACCGCCACCCAATAGAGATACGGACAACCCCGATGCACCGACAGTCGTGATACTGACCGTGAAGGTTTCTACCCTCTCCACTTCTACATCTTCAAGTACACTCACCGTGAAGGTTCCCACCGATTCACTCGCAGCTATCGTAGCCGTCCCGGACGGACACACACTACCCGCAAAATCATTAGCGGACACGGAACCATCGCAGATGACAGCCCAATCAACGGAAATATCTTTATTTTCGGCAACAATACCGCCTTCAAGGTATACGCCAAACTCCACGGAAGCACCTTCCGATACGCTGTTCAATAATCCGGACAATCCTACAAGACCCGACGTCGTGTCCGATATAATCACCTCCTCGGAAGATACGGCGGAAGTCGACAGCACAAAGCCTTCCGGAAACTCTCTGCCGACGGATGGAAGCAACAGACGAAAAACCTCGTCACCCTCCAGAAGGTTATCCGATGCGGTATAAATCACCACACCCACACTTGAAGTGTTCGCAGCTATCGTTACCACACCCGAAGGACACTCCCCGCCTACAAAGTCAGAGCCCGATGATGATGAGCAGTCGATACGCCAAGGTAGGACAATGTCACCCATGCTCGCATCACTCAGACGAACTATGAACTCCAATGATCCGCCTTCGGGAACCGAAGAACTCGAATGTGTTTCTATAGACAGGGTGGCTACATCGTTATCCGTTATCGATACGCTTATAGAGGAACCGCCGCCCAATAGAGATACGGACAACCCCGATGCACCGACAGTCGTGATACTGACCGTGAAGGTTTCCACCCCCTCCACTTCTACATCTTCGAGTACACTCACCGTGAAGACTCCCGACGATGCACTCGCAGCTATCATAACAGTCCCTGACGGACACGCCTCGCCAGCAAAATCGTTCGCCGATACGGAACTGTTACAAGCGACAGCCCAATCAACGGAAATATCTTTATTTTCGGCAACAATACCGCCTTCGAGGTATACGCCAAACTCCACGGAAGTACCCTCCGATACGCTGCTCGACAATCCGGACAATCCGACAAGACCCGACGTCGTGTCCGATATAGTCACCTCCTCAGAAGATACGGCGGAAGTAGGCAGCACAAAGCCATCAGGAAACTCTCTGCCGACGGATGGAAGCAACAGACGAAAAACCTCGTCACCCTCAAGAAGGTTATCCGATGCGGTATAAATCACCACACCCACACTCGAGGTGTTCGCAGCAATCGTTACCACACCCGAAGGACACTCCCCGCCTGCAAAGTCGGAGCCCGATGACGACGAGCAGTCGACACGCCATGGTAGAACGATGTCATCCGTGCTCGCATCACTCAGACGAACTATGAACTCCAACGACCCGCCTTCGGGAACCGAAGAAACCGAATGTGTTTCTACCGACAGCGAGGCTACATCGTTATCCGTTATCGATACGCTTATAGAGGTACCGCCACCCAATAGAGATACGGACAACCCCGATGCACCGACAGTCGTGATACTGACCGTGAAGGTTTCTACCCCCTCCACTTCTACATCTTCGAGTACACTCACCGTGAAGACTCCTGACGATGCACTCGCAGCTATCGTAACAGTCCCGGACGGACACACACTACCTTCAAAATCATTAGCAGACACAGAACCATCGCAGATGACAGCCCAATCTACGGAGATGTCGCTATCTTCGGCAACAATACCGCCTTCAAGGTATACGCCAAACTCCACGGAAGCACCTTCCGATACGCTGCTCGATAATCCGGACAATCCTACAAGACCCGACGTCGTGTCCGATATAGTCACCTCCCCGGAAGATACGGCGGAAGTCGACAGCACAAAGCCTTCCGGAAACTCTCTGCCGACGGATGGAAGCAACAGACGAAAAACCTCGTCACCCTCAAGAAGGTTATCCGATGCGGCATAAATCACCACACCCGCACTCAAGGTGTTCGCGGCAATCGTTACCACGCCCGAAGGACACTCCTCCTCTGCAAAGTCGGAGCCCGATGACGACGAGCAGTCGATACGCCACGGCAGGACGATGTCACCTATACTCGCATCACTTGAACGAACTATGAACTCAAACGACCCGCCTTCGGGGACTGAAGAACTCGAAAGCGTTTCTATAGACAGGGTGGCAGCATCGTTATCCGTTATCGATACGCTTATAGAGGAACCGCCGCCCAATAGAGATACGGACAACCCCGATGCACCGACAGTCGTGATACTGACCGTGAAGGTTTCTACCCCCTCCACTTCTACATCTTCGAGTACACTCACCGTGAAGGTTCCCACCGATGCACTCGCAGCTATCGTAGCCGTCCCCGACGGACACGTCTCGCCAGCAAAATCGTTCGCCGATACGGAACTGTTACAAGCGACAGCCCAATCCACGGAAATATCTTTATCTTCGGCAACAATACCGCCTTCTAGATATACACGAAACTCCACGGAAGTACCTTCCGATACGCTGCTCAACAATCCGGACAATTCGACAATACCCGACGTCGTGTCCGATATAATCACCTCCTCGGAAGATACGGCGGAAGTCGACAGCACAAAGCCCTCCGGCACCTCTCTGCCGACGGATGGAAGCAACAGATGAAAAACCTCGTCACCCTCAAGAAGGTTATCCGATGCGGCATAAATCACCACACCCGCACTCGAGGTGTTCGCAGCAATCGTTACCACACCCGAAGGACACTCCCCGCCTGCAAAGTCGGAGCCGGATGACGACGAGCAATCGACACGCCACGGTAGGACAATGTCACCCATGCTCGCATCACTCAGACGAACTATGAAATCCAATGATCCGCCTTCGGGAACCGAAGAACTCGAAAGCGTTTCTATAGACAGGGTGACAGCATCGTTATCCGTTATCGATACGCTTATAGAGGAACCGCCGCCCAATAGGGATATGGACAACCCCGATGCACCGATAGTCGTGATACTGACCGTGAAGGTTTCTACCCCCTCCACTTCTACATCTTCGAGTACACTCACCGTGAAGGTTCCCACCGATGCACTCGCAGCTATCGTAGCCGTCCCCGACGGACACGCCTCGCCAGCAAAATCATTCGCCGATACGGAACTGTTACAAGCGACAGCCCAATCTACGGAAATATCTTTATTTTCGGCAACAATACCGCCTTCAAGGTATACGCCAAACTCCACGGAAGCACCTTCCGATACGCTGCTCGATAATCCGGACAATCCTACAAGACCCGACGTCGTGTCCGATATAGTCACCTCCCCGGAAGATACGGCGGAAGTCGACAGCACAAAGCCTTCCGGAAACTCTCTGCCGACGGATGGAAGCAACAGACGAAAAACCTCGTCACCCTCAAGAAGGTTATCCGATGCGGCATAAATCACCACACCCGCACTCAAGGTGTTCGCGGCAATCGTTACCACGCCCGAAGGACACTCCTCCTCTGCAAAGTCGGAGCCCGATGACGACGAGCAGTCGATACGCCACGGCAGGACGATGTCACCTATACTCGCATCACTTGAACGAACTATGAACTCAAACGACCCGCCTTCGGGGACTGAAGAACTCGAAAGCGTTTCTATAGACAGGGTGGCAGCATCGTTATCCGTTATCGATACGCTTATAGAGGAACCGCCGCCCAATAGAGATACGGACAACCCCGATGCACCGACAGTCGTGATACTGACCGTGAAGGTTTCTACCCCCTCCACTTCTACATCTTCGAGTACACTCACCGTGAAGGTTCCCACCGATGCACTCGCAGCTATCGTAGCCGTCCCCGACGGACACGTCTCGCCAGCAAAATCGTTCGCCGATACGGAACTGTTACAAGCGACAGCCCAATCCACGGAAATATCTTTATCTTCGGCAACAATACCGCCTTCTAGATATACACGAAACTCCACGGAAGTACCTTCCGATACGCTGCTCAACAATCCGGACAATTCGACAATACCCGACGTCGTGTCCGATATAATCACCTCCTCGGAAGATACGGCGGAAGTCGACAGCACAAAGCCCTCCGGCACCTCTCTGCCGACGGATGGAAGCAACAGATGAAAAACCTCGTCACCCTCAAGAAGGTTATCCGATGCGGCATAAATCACCACACCCGCACTCAAGGTGTTCGCGGCAATCGTTACCACGCCCGAAGGACACTCCTCCTCTGCAAAGTCGGAGCCCGATGACGACGAGCAGTCGATACGCCACGGCAGGACGATGTCACCTATACTCGCATCACTTGAACGAACTATGAACTCAAACGACCCGCCTTCGGGGACTGAAGAACTCGAAAGCGTTTCTATAGACAGGGTGGCAGCATCGTTATCCGTTATCGATACGCTTATAGAGGAACCGCCGCCCAATAGAGATACGGACAACCCCGATGCACCGACAGTCGTGATACTGACCGTGAAGTTTTCTACCCCCTCCACTTCTACATCTTCGAGTACACTCACCGTGAAGGTTCCCACCGATGCACTCGCAGCTATCGTAGCCGTCCCCGACGGACACGTCTCGCCAGCAAAATCGTTCGCCGATACGGAACTGTTACAAGCGACAGCCCAATCCACGGAAATATCTTTATCTTCGGCAACAATACCGCCTTCTAGATATACACGAAACTCCACGGAAGTACCTTCCGATACGCTGCTCAACAATCCGGACAATTCGACAATACCCGACGTCGTGTCCGATATAATCACCTCCTCGGAAGATACGGCGGAAGTCGACAGCACAAAGCCCTCCGGCACCTCTCTGCCGACGGATGGAAGCAACAGATGAAAAACCTCGTCACCCTCAAGAAGGTTATCCGATGCGGCATAAATCACCACACCCGCACTCAAGGTGTTCGCGGCAATCGTTACCACACCCGAAGGACACTCCCCACCTGCAAAGTCGGAGCCGGATGACGACGAGCAGTCGATACGCCAAGGTAGGACAATGTCACCCATGCTCGCATCACTCAGACGAACTATGAACTCCAACGACCCGCCTTCGGGAACCGAAGAACTCGAAAGCGTTTCTATAGACAGGGTGGCAGCATCGTTATCCGTTATCGATACGCTTATAGAGGTACCGCTGCCCAATAGAGATACGGACAACCCCGATGCACCGACAGTCGTGATACTGACCGTGAAGGTTTCTACCCCCTCCACTTCTACATCTTCGAGTACACTCACCGTGAAGGTTCCCACCGATGCACTCGCAGATATCGTAACCGTCCCAGACGGACACGCCTCGCCAGCAAAATCGTTCGCCGATACGGAACTGTTACAAGCGACAGCCCAATCAACGGAAATATCTTTATCTTCGGCAACAATACCGCCTTCAAGGTATACGCGAAACTCCACGGAAACACCTTCCGATACGCTGCTCAACAATCCGGACAATTCGACAATACCCGACGTCGTGTCCGATATAATCACCTCCTCGGAAGATACGGCGGAAGTCGACAGCACAAAGCCCTCCGGCACCTCTCTGCCGACGGATGGAAGCAACAGATGAAAAACCTCGTCACCCTCAAGAAGGTTATCCGATGCGGCATAAATCACCACACCCGCACTCAAGGTGTTCGCGGCAATCGTTACCACACCCGAAGGACACTCCCCACCTGCAAAGTCGGAGCCGGATGACGACGAGCAGTCGATACGCCAAGGTAGGACAATGTCACCCATGCTCGCATCACTCAGACGAACTATGAACTCCAACGACCCGCCTTCGGGAACCGAAGAACTCGAAAGCGTTTCTATAGACAGGGTGGCAGCATCGTTATCCGTTATCGATACGCTTATAGAGGTACCGCTGCCCAATAGAGATACGGACAACCCCGATGCACCGACAGTCGTGATACTGACCGTGAAGGTTTCTACCCCCTCCACTTCTACATCTTCGAGTACACTCACCGTGAAGGTTCCCACCGATGCACTCGCAGATATCGTAACCGTCCCAGACGGACACGCCTCGCCAGCAAAATCGTTCGCCGATACGGAACTGTTACAAGCGACAGCCCAATCAACGGAAATATCTTTATCTTCGGCAACAATACCGCCTTCAAGGTATACGCGAAACTCCACGGAAACACCTTCCGATACGCTGCTCGACAATCCGGACAATCCTACAATACCCGACGTCGTGTCCGATATAATCACCTCCTCGGAAAATACGGCGGAAGTAGACAGCACAAAGCCTTCCGGAAACTCTCTGCCGACGGATGGAAGCAACAGACGAAACATCTCCTCACCCTCCAGAAGGGTATCCGATGCGGTATAAATCATCACACTCGCACTCAAGGTGTTCGCGGCAATCGTTACCACACCCGAAGGACACTCCCCGCCTGCAAAGTCGGAGCCGGATGACGACGAGCAGTCGATACGCCACGGCAGGACGATGTCATCCGTGCTCGCATCACTCAGACGAACTATGAACTCAAACGACCCGCCTTCGGGAACTGAAGAACTCGAAAGCGTTTCTATAGACAGCGAGGCTACATCGTTATCCGTTATCAATACGCTTATAGAGGAACCGCCGCCCAATAGGGATACGGACAACCCCGATGCACCGACAGTCGTGATACTGACCGTGAAGGTTTCTACCCCCTCCACTTCTACATCTTCGAGTACACTCACCGTGAAGGTTCCCGACGATCCACTCGCAGCTATCGTAACCGTCCCTGACGGACACACACTACCTTCAAAATCACTAGCGGACACGGAAGCATCGCAGATGACAGCCCAATCTACGGAGATGTCGCTATCTTCGGCAACAATACCGCCTTCTAGATATACGCGAAACTCTACGGAAGCACCTTCCGATACGCTGCTTGACAATCCGGACAATTCGACAATACCCGAAGTCGTGTCCGATATAGTCACCTCCTCGGAAGATACGGCGGAAGTCGATAGCACAAAGCCTTCCGGAAACTCTCTGCCGACGGATGGAAGCAACAGACGAAACATCTCCTCACCCTCAAGAAGGTTATCCGATGCGGCATAAATCACCACACCCGCACTCAAGGTGTTCGCAGCTATCGTTACCACACCCGAAGGACACTCCCCGCCTGCAAAGTCGGAGCCCGATGACGACGAGCAGTCGATACGCCACGGCAGGACGATGTCATCCGTGCTCGCATCACTCAGACGAACTATGAACTCAAACGACCCGCCTTCGGGGACTGAAGAACTCGAAAGCGTTTCTATAGACAGCGAGGCTACATCGTTATCCGTTATCAATACGCTTATAGAGGAACCGCCGCCCAATAGAGATACGGACAACCCCGATGCACCGACAGTCGTGATACTGACCGTGAAGGTTTCTACCCCCTCCACTTCTACATCTTCGAGTACACTCACCGTGAAGGTTCCCGACGATCCACTCGCAGCTATCGTAACCGTCCCTGACGGACACACACTACCTTCAAAATCACTAGCGGACACGGAAGCATCGCAGATGACAGCCCAATCTACGGAGATGTCGCTATCTTCGGCAACAATACCGCCTTCTAGATATACGCGAAACTCTACGGAAGCACCTTCCGATACGCTGCTTGACAATCCGGACAATTCGACAATACCCGAAGTCGTGTCCGATATAGTCACCTCCTCGGAAGATACGGCGGAAGTCGATAGCACAAAGCCTTCCGGAAACTCTCTGCCGACGGATGGAAGCAACAGACGAAACATCTCCTCACCCTCAAGAAGGTTATCCGATGCGGCATAAATCACCACACCCGCACTCAAGGTGTTCGCAGCTATCGTTACCACACCCGAAGGACACTCCCCGCCTGCAAAGTCGGAGCCCGATGACGACGAGCAGTCGATACGCCACGGCAGGACGATGTCATCCGTGCTCGCATCACTCAAGCGAACTATGAACTCCAAAGATTCGCCTTCGGGAACGGAGGAACCCAAAGGTGCTTCTACCGAAAGCGAGGCTATATCGTTATCCGTTATCGATACGCTTATAGAGGTACCGCCGCCCAATAGAGATACGGACAACCCCGATGCACCGATAGTCGTGATACTGACCGTGAAGGTTTCTACCCCCTCCACTTCTACATCTTCGAGTACACTTACCGTGAAGGTTCCCACCGATGCACTCGCAGCTATCGTAGCCGTCCCGGACGGACACATACCACCTTCAAAATCATTAGCGGACACGGAACCATCGCAGATGACAGCCCAATCTACGGAGATGTCGCTATCTTCGGCAACCACACCGTCTTCTAGATATACGCGAAACTCCACGGAAGTACCTTCCGATACGCTGCTCGACAATCCGGACAATCCTACAATACCCGACGTCGTGTCCGATATAATCACCTCCTCGGAAGATACGGCGGAAGTAGATAGCACAAAGTCTTCCGGAAACTCTCTGCCGACGGATGGAAGTAACAGTCGAAACATCTCATCACCCTCCAGAAGGTTATCCGATGCGGTATAAATCACCACACCCACACTCGAGGTGTTCGCAGCAATCGTTACCACACCCGAAGGACACTCCCCGCCTGCAAAGTCGGAGCCGGATGACGACGAGCAGTCGATACGCCAAGGTAGGACAATGTCACCCATGCTCGCATCACTCAGACGAACTATGAAATCCAATGATCCGCCTTCGGGAACCGAAGAACTCGAAAGCGTTTCTATAGACAGGGTGGCAGCATCGTTATCCGTTATCGATACGCTTATAGAGGTACCGCCGCCCAATAGAGATACGGACAACCCCGATGCACCGACAGTCGTGATACTGACCGTGAAGGTTTCTACCCCCTCCACTTCTACATCTTCGAGTACACTCACCGTGAAGGTTCCCGACGATCCACTCGCAGCTATCGTAGCCGTCCCGGACGGACACATACCACCTTCAAAATCATTAACAGACACAGAACCATCGCAGATGACAGCCCAATCTACGGAGATGTCGCTATCTTCGGCAACCACACCGTCTTCTAGATATACGCGAAACTCCACGGAAGTACCTTCCGATACGCTGCTCGACAATCCGGACAATCCTACAATACCCGACGTCGTGTCCGATATAGTCACCTCCTCGGAAGATACGGCGGAAGTAGACAGCACAAAGCCTTCCGGAACCTCTCTCCCGACAGATGGAAGCACCAGACGAAAAACCTCGTCACCCTCAAGAAGGTTATCCGATGCGGCATAAATCACCACACCCGCAGTCGAGGTGTTCGCAGCGATCGTTACCACACCCGAAGGACACTCCCCGCCTGCAAAGTCGGAGCCCGATGACGACGATGAGCAGTTTAAACGCCACGGCAGGACGATGTCACCCATGCTCGCATCACTCAGACGAACTATGAACTCAAACGATCCGCCTTCGGGAACCGAAGAACTCGAAAGCGTTTCTATAGACAGCGAGGCTACATCGTTATCCGTTATCGATACGCTTATAGAGGTACCGCCACCCAATAGAGATACGGACAACCCCGATGCACCGACAGTCGTGATACTGACCGTGAAGTTTTCTACCCCCTCCACTTCTACATCTTCGAGTACACTCACCGTGAAGGTTCCCACCGATCCGCTCGCAGCTATCGTAGCCGTCCCCGACGGACACATACCATCTTCAAAATCATTAGCGGATACGGTGCCGTCACAGACGACAGCCCAATCTACAGAGATATCTTTTTCTTCGGCAACAATACCGCCTTCAAGGTATACGCGAAACTCTACGGAAGCACCTTCCGATACGCTGCTTGACAATCCGGACAATTCGACAATACCCGAAGTCGTGTCCGATATAGTCACCTCCTCGGAAGATACGGCGGAAGTCGATAGCACAAAGCCTTCCGGAAACTCTCTGCCGACGGATGGAAGCAACAGACGAAACATCTCCTCACCCTCAAGAAGGTTATCCGATGCGGCATAAATCACCACACCCGCACTCAAGGTGTTCGCAGCTATCGTTACCACACCCGAAGGACACTCCCCGCCTGCAAAGTCGGAGCCCGATGACGACGAGCAGTCGATACGCCACGGCAGGACGATGTCATCCGTGCTCGCATCACTCAAGCGAACTATGAACTCCAAAGATTCGCCTTCGGGAACGGAGGAACCCAAAGGTGCTTCTACCGAAAGCGAGGCTATATCGTTATCCGTTATCGATACGCTTATAGAGGTACCGCCGCCCAATAGAGATACGGACAACCCCGATGCACCGATAGTCGTGATACTGACCGTGAAGGTTTCTACCCCCTCCACTTCTACATCTTCGAGTACACTTACCGTGAAGGTTCCCGACGATCCACTCGCAGATATCGTAGCCGTCCCGGACGGACACGCCTCGCCAGCAAAATCGTTCGCCAATACGGAACTGTTACAAGCGACAGCCCAATCCACGGAGATATCTTTATTTTCGGCAACAATACCGCCTTCAAGGTATACGCGAAACTCTACGGAAGCACCTTCCGATACGCTGCTCGACAATCCGGACAACCCTACAATACCTGAAGTCGTGTCCGATATAGTCACATCCTCGGAAGATACGGCGGAAGTAGACAGCACAAAGCCCTCCGGAAACTCTCTGCCGACGGATGGAAGCAACAGACGAAACATCTCCTCACCCTCAAGAAGGTTATCCGATGCGGCATAAATCACCACACCCGCACTCAAGGTGTTCGCAGCAATCGTTACCACCCCCGAAGGACACTCCTCCTCTGCAAAGTCGGAGCCGGATGACGACGAGCAGTCGATACGCCAAGGTAGGACAATGTCACCCATGCTCGCATCACTCAGACGAACTATGAAATCCAATGATCCGCCTTCGGGAACCGAAGAAACCGAATGTGTTTCTATAGACAGGGTGGCAGCATCGTTATCCGTTATCGATACGCTTATAGAGGTACCGCTGCCCAATAGAGATACGGACAACCCCGATGCACCGACAGTCGTGATACTGACCGTGAAGGTTTCTACCCCCTCCACTTCTACATCTTCGAGTACACTCACCGTGAAGGTTCCCACCGATGCACTCGCAGCTATCGTAGCCGTCCCGGACGGACACGCCTCGCCAGCAAAATCGTTCGCCGATACGGAACTATTACAAGCGACAGCCCAATCTACAGAGATATCTTTCTCTTCGGCAACAATACCGCCTTCAAGGTATACGCCAAACTCCACGGAAGCACCTTCCGATACGCTGCTCAATAATCCGGACAATCCTACAATACCCGACGTCGTGTCCGATATAATCACCTCCTCGGAAGATACGGCGGAAGTAGACAGCACAAAGCCTTCCGGAAACTCTCTGCCGACGGATGGAAGCAACAGACGAAACATCTCCTCACCCTCAAGAAGGTTATCCGATGCAGCATAAATCACCACACCCGCAGTCGAGGTGTTCGCAGCAATCGTTACCACACCCGAAGGACACTCCTCCTCTGCAAAGTCAGAACTGGATGACGACGAGCAGTCGACACGCCATGGTAGGACGATGTCGCCCATACTCGCATCACTTGAACGAACTATGAACTCCAATGATCCGGCTTCGGGAACGGAGGAAACCGAAAGTGTTTCTATAGATAGCGAGGCTATATCGTTATCCGTTATCGATACCTCCATCACACCGGAAGTATCCGACACCGACACCATGTCCAAGCCGGGCACTCTCACAGCCGTGAGACGAACCTCGAAGGTTTCCACCCCCTCCACTTCTACATCTTCGAGTACACTCACCGTGAAGGTTCCCGACGATCCACTCGCAGCTATCGTAACCGTCCCGGACGGACACGCCTCGCCCGCAAAATCGTTCGCCGATACGGAACTGTTACAAGCGACAACCCAATCAACGGAAATATCTTTATTTTCGGCAACAATACCGCCTTTGAGGTACACGCCAAACTCCACGGAAGTGCCTTCCGATACGCTGCTCGACAATCCGGACAATCCTACAATACCCGACGTCGTGTCCGATATAGTCACCTCCTCGGAAGATACGGCGGAAGTCGATAGCACAAAGCCTTCCGGAAACTCTCTGCCCACGGATGGAAGCAACAGACGAAAAACCTCGTCACCCTCAAGAAGGTTATCCGATGCAGCATAAATCACCACACCCGCAGTCGAGGTGTTCGCAGCAATCGTTACCACACCCGAAGGACACTCCCCGCCTGCAAAGTCGGAGCCGGATGACGACGAGCAATCGACACGCCAAGGTAGGACAATGTCACCCATGCTCGCATCACTCAGACGAACTATGAAATCCAATGATCCGCCTTCGGGAACCGAAGAACTCGAAAGCGTTTCTATAGACAGGGTGGCTACATCGTTATCCGTTATCGATACGCTTATAGAGGTACCGCCGCCCAATAGAGATACGGACAACCCCGATGCACCGACAGTCGTGATACTGACCGTGAAGGTTTCCACCCCCTCCACTTCTACATCTTCGAGTACACTTACCGTGAAGGTTCCCACCGATGCACTCGCAGCTATCGTAGCCGTCCCGGACGGACACACACTACCTTCAAAATCACTAGCCGACACGGCGCCATCGCAGATGACAGCCCAATCTACGGAGATGTCGCTATCTTCGGCAACCACACCGTCTTCTAGGTATACGCGAAACTCTACGGAAGCACCTTCCGATACGCTGCTCGACAATCCGGACAACCCTACAATACCCGAAGTCGTGTCCGATATAGTCACCTCCGCGGAAGATACGGCGGAAGTCGACAGCACAAAGCCTTCCGGAAACTCTCTACCGTCAGGTAGAAGCAACAGACGAAACATCTCCTCACCCTCCAGAAGGTTATCCGATGCGGCATAAATCACCACACCCGCACTTGAGGTGTTCGCAGCAATCGTTACCACACCCGAAGGACACTCCCCGCCTGCAAAGTCGGAGCCGGATGACGATGAGCAGTCGACAAGCCACGGCAGGACGATGTCATCCGTGCTCGCATCACTCAGACGAACTATGAACTCAAACGACCCGCCTTCGGGAACGGAAGAAACCGAAAGTGTTTCTATAGACAGTGAGGCAGCGTCGTTATCTATTATCGATATCCGTATAGAGGAACTACCACCCAATAGTGACAGATCTAAATCGGGCAACCTCACACCTATGACACGAACATCGAAAGTTTCCAGCTCCTCCACCTCCATATCATCGAATACACTCACCGTGAAGACTCCCGACGATGCACTCGCATCTATCGTAACCGTCCCTGATGGACACTCACCACCCGCAAAATCATCGGCAGACGCGGAAACACCACAGACGACAGCCCAATCCACGGAGATCGTCGGGTTTTCGGTGAGTGTACCACCTACTCGGCGAATAAGGAACTCAGCGGAAGACCCCTCCAATACGGAGTCCGCCAGCGGAGATACTACAATATACCCGGCAGTAGTATCCACTATAGAAACTTCATCTGAAAATACCTCCGGAGGCGACAGTTGGAAGCCTTCCGGAACCTCTCTGCCGCCGGATGGAAGCACCAGACGAAAAACCTCGTCACTCTCCAGAAAGACATCCGATGCAGTCCGAATCACCACACCCGCAGTCAAGGTGCCCGCAGCTATCGTTACTATACCCGAAGGACACTCCCCGCCTACAAAGTCCGAACCCGATGATGATGAGCAGTCTACACGCCATGGCAGGATTATATCCCCAATGCTCGTACCACTCAAACGAACTATGAACTCCAAAGATTCGCCTTCGGGAACGGAAGAAACCGAAAGTGTTTCTATAGACAGTGAGGCAGCGTCGTTATCTATTATCGATATCCGTATAGAGGAACTACCACCCAATAGTGACAGGTCTAAATCGGGCAACCTCACACCTATGACACGAACGTCGAAAGTTTCCAGCTCCTCCACCTCCATATCGTCGAATACACTCACCGTGAAGACTCCCGACGATGCACTCGCATCTATCGTAATCGTCCCTGATGGACACTCCCCACCCGCAAAATCATCGGCAGACGCGGAAACACCACAGACGACAGCCCAATCCACGGAGATCGTCGGGTTTTCGGTGAGTGTACCACCTACTCGGTGAATAAGGAACTCAGCGGAAGACCCCTCCAATACGGAGTCCGCCAGCGAAGATACTACAATATACCCGGCAGTAGTATCCACTATAGAAACTTCATCCGAAAATACCTCCGGAGGCGAGAGTTGGAAGCCTTCTGGAACCTCTCTACCGACAGATGGAAGCACCAGACGAAAAACCTCGTCACTCTCCAGAAAGACATCCGATGCAGTCCGAATCACCACACCCGCAGTCAAGGTGCCCGCAGCTATCGTTACTATACCCGTAGGGCACTCCCCGCCTACAAAGTCCGAACCCGATGATGATGAGCAGTCGATACGCCATGGCAGGATTATATCCCCAATGCTCGTACCACTTAAGCGAATTATGAACTCAAACGACCCGCCTTCGGGAACGGAAGAAACCGAAAGTGTTTCTATAGACAGTGAGGCAGCGTCGTTATCTATTATCGATATCCGTATAGAGGAACTACCACCCAATAGTGACAGGTCTAAATCGGGCAACCTCACACCTATGACACGAACATCGAAAGTTTCTATCTCCTCCAACTCCATATCGTCGAATACACTCACCGTGAAGACTCCCGACGATGCACTCGCATCTATCGTAACCGTCCCTGATGGACACTCACCACCCGCAAAATCATCGGCAGACGCGGAAACACCACAGACGACAGCCCAATCCACGGAGATCGTCGGGTTTTCGGTGAGTGTACCACCTACTCGGCGAATAAGGAACTCAGCGGAAGACCCCTCCAATACGGAGTCCGACAGCGGAGATACTACAATATACCCGGCAGTAGTATCCACTATTGAAACTTCATCTGAAAATACCTCCGGAGGCGACAGTTGGAAGCCTTCCGGAACCTCTCTACCGACAGATGGAAGCACCAGACGAAAAACCTCGTCACTCTCCAGAAAGACATCCGATGCAGTCCGAATCACCACACCGACAGTCAAGGTGCCCGCAGCAATCGTTACTATACCCGTAGGACACTCCCCGCCTACAAAGTCCGAACCCGATGATGATGAGCAGTCGATACGCCATGGCAGGATTATATCCCCCATGCTCGTACCACTCAAGCGAACTATGAACTCCAAAGATTCGCCCTCGGGAACCGAAGAAACCGAATGTGTTTCTATAGACAGTGAGGCAGCGTCGTTATCCGTTCCGGGTTCCCCCTCTATCGGGGGTACTATAATATCCTCAGCAGCTACATCAAGTATCGAAACTTCGTCTGAAAATACCTCCAGAGGTGATAGCAGGAAGCCCTCAGGAACCTCTCTACCGACAGATGGAAGCACCAGACGAAAAACCTCGTCACTCTCCAGAAGGTTATCCGATGCAGCATGAATCACCACACCTGCACTCGAGGTGTTCGCAGCTATCGTTACCACACCCGAAGGACATTCCCCGCCTGCAAAGTCAGAGCCCGATGATGATGAGCAGTCGATACGCCATGGCAGGATTATATCCCCAATGCTCGTACCACTCAAGCGAACTATGAACTCAAACGACCCGCCTTCGGGCACGAAAGAACCCGAAAGTGTTTCTATCGACAGTGAGGCATCGTCGTTATCTATTATCGATATCCGTATTGAGGAGTCTTCACCCAATAGTGACATGTCCAAACCGGACATTCTTACATTCGTGAGACGAACTTCGAAGGTTTCCACACCCTCCAATTCCACATCGTCAAGTGCGGTCACTGTGAAGACTCCGGATGATGCACTCGCAGCTATCGTAACCGTACCGGACGGACACGAACCGCTTGCGAAGTCGGCAGCAGTTATCCCACTATCGGGTTCGGTACAGTTCACACTCCAATCCACAGATATATCCTGCGTATGCGTGAAATTTTCAGGCAAGTTCACGGCAAAAGTCACAGTGTTAATCGGCGGATTTTCATTTATAGTGGTAAGTGCATCTTGAACGGAGATAAAAGGCGCGAACGGCACGATACTCAGGACGTTGTCACTAGCCTTGGGTTGACTTACCAAATTGTAAATTTCGGGCGCAGCCGGATCGGGATATAATGCTTGCCTGACATCAATACGGTAAGAGCCCGGAGGTAAATTCGGTATGGATGTGCTCCATGCCTCAGTAGGTGCACCGGTAAAGCTATCCGCTGTTGCAGTTACTGTTGTAACAATCTCCGAGTTTACAGAATCGCTGACGACATCCACCATTATCCGGGCTGTATGGACAGAAGCCGTTCCTGTGCCGGCGGTTATGACAATGGGTACTTGTAACCGGTTCAATGTATACGCACCATCTACAGGCTCCACTCCCTCAATAGCCCAGTCAGGAATAAACTCAGCAGTGCGATCTCTTTCCGGACAGTGTTCTAAGTGATCATCTAGGCGTAATACAAACTGCCCTGTTGGTAAGGCATCTACTTTCCGGCATATATGATATGGCATAAGCCCCGTTAGCCGTCCGGGGGCGATGTTATCGAGAGCCAATAGATCCAATTTAACCAAGTTACCAATAGATGGAGGTATGGCTGAACTGAGTTGTATAGATCCAAGATTCAAAACTCTCAAATCCGTCATGTTACCTATAGAGTGTGAGATTTCACCGCTCAATTGAAGGTTTCCGGATAAATTCAAGATTTTCAGGTTAACCAAATTGAATATAGAAGAGGGGATTTCACCGATTAGAGAACTTCTCGCAAGATTCAGCTCCTCTAACTCGAGCAAATTACCAAGCTCGGGAGGTATCTGCCAAGACGCACCATTCAAATGAAAATCCAGTATCTTCAGATTTTTCAATTCGCTTATCTGAACCGGAAGGGATAAATCATTGGCGCTTAGGTCTAATTCCACTAGGTTTGTTAAATCTCCTATTGAAGGTACAGACCCAATCAAGCCATTGTCACCAAGTGCCAACTCTGTAACATGCGGCGCACCATCCACAACCTCTACGGTAACTCCATACCACATCCCTATATCAGTATCTATGGAAAGCCATCCTTCATTGTTTACCCATTCGGGTCCGTTAGAAGATTCGTAAATATCCAGGAGGGTTTGGCATTCGCTAAGCGGAATACCCGATGCAGTATCAAATATTTGGGCTTCATCACAGATGTTAGGATCTCGTACAATGACGGTGCCGCCATCATCCGCATCGAATACGATATTGCGCCGGATATCATTACCTAGTTCTGGATCAACTCCTATCGAGTAATCAATATCCGTATAATCATCAGGATCGGCAAGGGTGATTTGGAACGTCTCTTCGTCTTCCGTCTCTTCGTCATACACGGGAAAGTAATTCAGAGTGAGGTCTAAGTTCCCGCTTGTAATAGTATAATCTCGCCTTTCCGTATCGCCGGCACAGAAGAATAATTCATCCCAATCACCAATCCCCGTATCGCCGCATAACACGATAGTAACGAACCTTATAGGCACATCTAACGGGTTCGAGATAATACCTATACTTACAAGCTCATCCCCCTCCCTAGCTCTCACCGCTTCATCTAGGAATGAAAAGTATGCAGTATCATTGTCTTCCACCGTTACGGTCGCCATAGAGAGTGATAGATCATAGGCAGAGGAAGCACCGTCACCGGAACTAATCAAGCTCAATCTGAGCTCCTCATCACCTTCCACCAACACATCGTCGGTTACAAGAACCGAAAATGCTACGGTACCGTGAGCGGGAATATCAACGCTGCCCGTACATGAATCCACATCGTTTGGTGTTACACCCGGATTGACACCTGCGGTGCACCCTTCGATAACCCAGCCTACGCTGATGTCCTCTGATACTGGAGGTGTTACAGATACTGCAAACATTACTTCACCTACACCTTCGTTCACGGTTGTACTCTGATTTTGCGCTAGCGAAATAGCAATCTCGCTTACCGACCCTTGCGCAAAAACGTTCCCGTTTGAGTTGGCAATCACAGAGTACAATAGAATACCAACGATAGTACTCGCCACCAATATGAAGGCAAAAGTGAAGCCCCACAGTGGACCAAATACGCCTAAGCTATCGAAATTGTGCTTCATTCGCTTTACTCTCCAGAATAAGAACAGATCTGAAAATATAAACAGACTATCTAGATTATTCGACGCAAGCGTTTACACTATCGAGAACTAGAGTTTGTAAATCACACAACTGCTGAGGCAATGGACCCTCGAGGTTGTTACCCTGAAGTCTCAATGTCATTAGCCTTCTAAGTCGTGTAAGTTCTTGCGGTATTTCGCCTACAAGGTTGTTATCGTCCAATTCGAGCGCACGCAACCTTGAGAGATTACCCAGTTCCGGAGGTATTTCGCCTACAAGGTCGTTGAAGGTCACTTCGAACAAAGCCAACTTAGGAAGGTCACCCAGTTCCGGAGGTATTTCGCCTACAAGGTCGTTAAAGCCCAACTCAAGCAAAGTCAACTTCTTGAGACCGCTCAGTTCCGGAGGTATTTCGCCGGTGAGGTTATTTGAGGGAAGTAGGAGTCTAACCAGTTCGGGAAGCATGCCAAGGGAGGGGGGTATAGCTCCCGTGAGTTTGTTATTGCCCAAGTCAAGCGTCTTCAGGCTCGGTAAATTAGCCAGTTCCGGAGGTATCTCACCCGTTAGACCGTTGAATTTCAAATTAAGAGTAACCAGAGTAGGGAGTTCACCCAATTCCGGTGGAATAGTTCCACGAAGCTGAGTGCTCGTCAGGTCTAGCCGCGATAGATGAGTAAATAGTTTGACTTCCGGCGGAATAGAGCTGTAAATCCTTTTGCCAATCAGATTCAAAACTACAACGTGTCCACCCCAAACAAGCACTCCCGTCCAGTCGTTTGCGTTATCCGCCTCCAGCCAGCCGTCGTTATTCCGCCAGTTCTCGCCGTTCATAGTGTAGTAAAAAGCCTCCAATGCACGGCATTCGGTTTCAGGTATATCGAGGCATGCGGGGGGCGGAGCACACGGATTAGCGGGGTCGCTACTTATGTTTACCCTGCCGAAGCAAAGTTCTCGAGGGATTTGACCCGTCAGATGATTTTCTGCAATATTCAATTCATGCAGATTGGACAGGCTCCCTATTTCAGGAATGACCGCGCCGGTAAGGCTATTTTGTCCAAGGTTCAACTCGATTAGATTTTCTAGATTACCTATTTCATGCGGGATAGTACCGGACAGGTTACTATTCTCGAGAACTATTCCCACCACATGCTGCCCGCTTGCGGAGATTCCGTACCAGTCATCTACAGGCACAGCTGAGTTTAGCCAACCGCCATTATTTGTCCAATATTCACCGTTAGCACTCTCGTAAAGAGCTTCCAACGCTAAGCATTCATTCAGGGATATTTCACCGCATCTAGCACATAGAGCATCTATATCTCTGTACAGCTCCGCTACACTTTCGCACAATCCCGTTTGTATTACTCCCCGGACGTTTGTATCTCGAATATCGAGTAAGTCTAAATTATCGAGATTCAAAATCGATGGTGGTAAGCTTTCCGGAAGAGTTAAACTTCGGAGATCTAGGCCCGTCACAGTGGTTGCACTACCGGACAACCCGACAGTCACTCGCTCCCAATTGAGTATGTCTCGTTCTCCAAGCCAGCTGTATACTTCATCAGAATCTTCTGAAATATCCCCGAGTGCCTGACATTCATGAAGTGGTATCTGGCGGCAAACGCAGCTGTTCTCCGGATCAACCAATATGAAGATAGAGTCATTTTGACAAATTGAACTAGGTTGAATACCAATAAACCTGTTACCATTTGTTAACAGGTTGTCCAACTCCGGAAAAGTCTCAACAAAAAGTGGAAATGGCCCCGTGAAATCGTTCCGAGATATACCGAAATTTCTCAGTTTTCTGAGATTAGAAAGTTCAGTAGGAACATTTCCTGTCAACTGATTATTATTTATGCTGAAATTAGATAAATTTGTCAGTTGAGAAATCTCTCGAGGTATCATGCCGCTCAGTGAGTTGTAATTAAGATTGAGTACTTTTAATTTGCTCAGTGCTCCGATAGATTCAGGGATTTCACCTTCAAAATTGTTACGTGACAATTCCAAGATCGCCAGATTTACGAAATTACCAATATCCGAAGGTATAACACCGCTGAGGTGATTGCCCTCGAGAAATAAGTTCTGCAAATTTTCGAGATCCGTTATGGAAGAAGGTATATGGCCTTCGAGTTGGTTATAACGTAATGTAAGGTGTGTCAGATTGGAAAGTTCACCTATCCAATCAGGAATTTCCCCGTTAATTGAAGAATATTCAATTAACATTCGCTCAATACTTGAAAGATTCCTAAATGTAGATGGTATGGTTCCGGTCAATAATGAGGAACGTAGTTCTAATCTGGTCAGCTTGCTCAAATTTCCTATTTCGGGCGGTATCTGTCCTCCAATATCCTCTCCCCAAAAAGCAAGCCAAGTGAGCTCGGTGAAATTTCCAACAGTAGATGGTATAGTACCGTTTATGTTGTTATGATAAAATCTGACTTCTTTTACATTGCCATCCTTCATATAAACACCAAACCATAAGTTCGGATTTTCTCCATTGAGCCAATTGGTATTTAGTCTCCAGTTAGGTCCGTCTGTCTGGTAATAAATATCTTCTAGTGCCTCACATTCCAAGACCGGAATCACGGCACATACACACACATTTTCAGGATCCGTTTCTTTGACGATTTCATCTCCACAAATAGGTGATGGAAGGTCTCCGGTAAGATTGTTACCGTCAATAGAGATTTCATTGAGTGCCGTAAGGTTACCCAGAGAAGAGGGTATTTCACCTGTAAGGTTGTTTTGTCCAAGTTTCAACTCGGTTAGATTTTCTAGGTCACCTATTTCAGGCGGGATAGTGCCGGACAGGTTACTATTTTCAAGAACTATTCCCTCCACATGCTGCCCGCTTGCGGAGATTCCGTACCAGTCATCTACGGGCACAGATAAGTCTAGCCAACCGTCATTGTTTGTCCAATATTCACCGCCCGCACTTTCGTACAGAAATTCCAACGCTAGGCATTCATTCAGATCTATTTCATTGCATCTAGCACATAGAACATCTAGATCTTCATATAGCTCTGTTACAGTCCTACACAATTCCGCTTGTGTTGTTCCGGGTAGGTTTGTATCTCGAATATTGAAGGTCTCCAAGTTATTGAATTCCGAAATCACCGATAGAAAAGTCTCAGGAAGAGTTAAACTTCGGAGATCTAGGCCCGTCACAGTGGTTGCACTACCGGATAACACGACAGTCACTCGCTCCCAATCTAGTATGTCTCGTTCTTCAAGCCAGCTGTATATTTCATCAGAATCTTCTGAAATATCCCCGAGTGCCTGACATTCATGAAGTGGTACCTGGCGGCAAACGCAGCTGTTCTCCGGATCAACCGATATGAAGATAGACTCATTTTGACAAATTGAACTAGGTTGAATACCAATAAATCTGTTACCATCTGTTAACAGGATGTCCAACTCCGGAAAAGTCTCAACAAAAAGTGGAAATGGCCCCGTGAAATCGTTCCGAGATATATTGAAATTTGTCAGTTTTCTGAGATTAGAAAGTTCAGTAGGAACATTTCCTGTCAACTGATTATTATTTATTTTGAAATTAGCTAAATTTGTCAGTTGAGAAATCTCTCGAGGTATCATGCCGCTCAATGAGTTGTAACTAAGATTGAGTATTTTTAATTTGCTCAGTGCTCCGATAGATTCAGGGATTTCACCTTCAAAATTGTTACGTGACAATTCCAAGATCGCCAGATTTACGAAATCACCAATATCCGAAGGTATAACGCCGCTGAGGTGATTGCCCTCGAGAAATAAATTCTGCAAATTTTCGAGATCCGTTATGGAAGAAGGTATATGGCCTTCGAGTTGGTTATAACGTAATGTAAGGTGTGTCAGATTGGAAAGTTCACCTATCCAATCAGGAATTTCCCCGTTAATTGAAGAATATTCAATTAACATTCGCTCAATACTTGAAAGATTCCTAAATGTAGATGGTATGGTTCCGGTCAATAATGAGGAACGTAGTTCTAATCTGGTCAGCTTGCTCAAATTTCCTATTTCGGGCGGTATCTGTCCTCCAATATCCCCTCCCCAAAAGGCAAGCCAAGTGAGCTCGGTGAAATTTCCAACAGTAGATGGTATAGTACCTTTTATGTTGTTATGATAAAGTCTGACTTCTTTTACATTGCCATCCTTCATATAAACACCAAACCATAAGTTCGGATTTTCTCCATTGAGCCAATTGGTATTTAGTTTCCAGTTAGGTCCGTCTGTCTGGTAATAAATATCTTCTAGTGCCTCACATTCCAAGACCGGAATCACGGCACATACACACACATTTTCAGGATCCGTTTCTTTGACGATTTCATCTCCACAAATAGGTGATGGAAGGTCTCCGGTAAGATTGTTACCGTCAATAGAGATTTCATTGAGTGCCGTGAGGTTACCCAGAGAAGAGGGTATTTCACCACTCAAATTATTTTCACTCAGATTTAGTACAGACAATTTCGTAAGATCGTCTATCTCCAAAGGTATCGCTCCATCGAGATTGTTGCCACTTAGATTCAATGTAGACAATAATTGGAGATTCTCTATACCTGTAAGAATTGTACCTGCAAGTGAGTTGTTATCGAGAATCAGTGACTGCAATGAATGTAAATCCAGTATTTCAGAAGGTATTACACCGGTAAGGTTGTTTTCATTGAGAGTCAACCCAATGACACTACCACTTAAAGTAATTACCCCATGCCAATCATCGATATCGGTAGATACTAGCCAGCCGGTATTGTTTGTCCAATTATCGCCGTCTGTCTTATAGTAGATATTCTCCAGTGCGGAGCACTCTGAATGTGTTATTTTTTCAGATATATCCGTGTCACATAAACACTGGTTGGGCATATCCGCCTGTATATCATCGACCGACCCGCACAGGGTCCAAGATATGCGTCCTGTAAGATCCGGGTTATCTCTGATATCCAAGGTCTGAAGGTTTATTAAGTTGTCCATTGTGGACGGTATCCCGCCAGATAGATTGTTGGTGTTAAGTAGGAGGATGCGCAAGTTTACCAGATCGCCTAATTCTGGCGGGATACCGTTGGACAGGTGATTTCTTTCAAGAGAAAGCACCTGAAGATTTGTGAGGCTGAGATATTTCGTTTGGAATGGAGGTAGTCAGACTATTAGAACCGAGGTGAATTTCACGCAGTTCTGAGAGATTATGGATTGAAGGAGGTAGTGTGCCGGATAATGAGTTCGCCGCTAGATTTATGTGAGTCACGTTTTGGCCATTCATGGTAATTCCATGCCATGCAGATGGTTTCCCGCCACCTAGCCAACCTGAATTTTCTATCCAGTTTCCACCCTCAGTGGAATTGTACAGATCAATCAATGCAGAACATTCCGCGTTGGACACAAAGGAACACGCACACCCGTTAGCATCGTCCCTTGTAAAAGCTATCTGCCCATTGCACAATCTGGGAGGTGCATAGCCCTCTAGATTGTTGCCGGAAATATCGACTCTTATCAGACGGGGAAGTTCACTCAGAGCATACGGAATAGGTCCCTTCAGAGAATTTCTGGAGAGATTGACATAGGCCAATCTTTTATTACCCGATATAGATGTGGGGATCTCGCCTGTAAGCCGGTTATTTTCAAGTCTGAGATCAGTCAGTTTCGAGAGATTCCCTAACTCGGGCGGGATTTTACCACTCAGGAGATTGTGATTAAAGTAGAGCTTTTTCAAGCTTGTCATTTCTCCTATTGACGGAGGGATCTCACCCGTAAAATTATTGAAAAAAAAGAATATTAGCCGAAGCTCTTTTAAGTTGGATAATGTAGGTGGTATTGCACCGGTGAGGCTATTCGAATTCAAACGCAACTCAGTCAACTCGCCGAGGTTTCCTATGTCCGGATGCAAATAACCGGACAATAAATTAAACTCAAGGTTAATACCGGTCACATGTCCTTCGCTTGCACTGATACCGTACCATGAGTCGGGGTTACCACCATTGAGCCAGTTTGTATTGTCTAACCAATTCTCGCCGTCGGCGGACATATAAAAGTTGACCAACGCAGCGCACTCTTGTTCCGGTATACCGGAACAAGAAGGTTCGGGTTCGTTTTCACCAGCAGCCTCAGCGGAAGAATCTTCTCTGGCTTGAGATTTCTTGGGCGTATCTATAGCTCCCGTAGCAGTATCCGCTTCAGACGGGGATTGTTCGGGCATATCTATAGATCCCGTAGCAGTATCCGCTTCAGACGGGGATTGTTCGGGCATATCTATGGCTCCCGTAGCAGTATCCGCTTCAGACGGGGATTGTTCGGGCATATCTATAGATCCCGTAGCAGTATCCGCTTCAGACGGGGATTGTTCGGGCATATCTATGGCTCCCGTAGCAGTATCCGCTTCAGGCGGGGATTGTTCGGGCATATCTATAGCTCCCGTAGCAGTATCCGCTTCAGACGGGGATTGTTCGGGCATATCTATAGCTCCCGTAGCAGTATCCGCTTCAGACGGGGATTGTTCGGGCATATCTATGGCTCCCGTAGCAGTATCCGCTTCAGACGGGAATTGTTCGGGCATATCTATGGCTCCCGTAGCAGTATCCGCTTCAGACGGGGATTGTTCGGGCATATCTATAGATCCCGTAGCAGTATCCGCTTCTTCCGATGCAGGATCGGTTTTTTCAGAAGGTCCGGCAGCAGCCGGAGGGCTCGAATCGATGTCATATTGACCAAGTACACGGCCTCCATTGTTATCACTAAATATGGATATCAACAGCACCATCAGGAATACTGCAACCGCAGAAGCACTGATAATACTGCGCAAACTATGGAAATGTCTTCCGATATAAGTCTTGTGCATTGTTCACGTCCCTGTTTTATCGCCGATAAGGCAGCACTAACTATTTGCCTGAGCTTATATACTTATATTCACTCAGGTCTGTAACCACCCGGCCAACATATCGGTCATTGTAAAGACCTTTAGGAAATCAATACAGGTTATTTGCGCACAATTTAATTATATATTATCTTTTTAATAAATGCAACCCTTTAAATGAAATTTTATGGAAATTTCCGAAAAAAAGAAGATTTTAACATTATCGTGTCTATCGGAATTTATTCTGTAGTGTCTCTAATCCAAATGGCTAAAGAGGCGTTGCCTAGTTGGCATTGAAATATAGAATTCACGCCGCTCGCACGCAGGATACCAACAAGCTCTTTGAATAATGGTTATCTGTGATTCCGTTTGCAATTGCTCATCATCCAAGTAGTAGTTGGAGATACCATGCCTACGAGAGGCTACGCAGCATTCTGTTTTATCCTGTTGCGTAAACCGGACACACCTCGGAATTTATTCTGTAGTGTCTCTAATCCAAATGGCTAAAGAAGCGTTGCCTAGTTGGCATTGAAATATAGAATTCACGCCGCTCGCACGCAGGATACCAACAAGCTCTTTGAATAATGGTTATCTGTGATTCCGTTTGCAATTGCTCATCATCCAAGTAGTAGTTGGAGATCCATGCCTACAAGAGGCTACGCAGCATTCTGTTTTATCTTGTTGCGTAAACCGGACACACCTCGGAATTTATTCTGTAGTGTCTCTAATCCAAATGGCTAAAGAAGCGTTGCCTAGTTGGCATTGAAATATAGAATTCACGCCGCTCGCACGCAGGATACCAACAAGCTCTTTGAATAATGGTTATCTGTGATTCCGTTTGCAATTGCTCATCATCCAAGTAGTAGTTGGAGATACCATGCCTACAAGAGGCTACGCAGCATTCTGTTTTATCTTGTTGCGTAAACCGGACACACCTCGGAATTTATTCTGTAGTGTCTCTAACCCAAATGGCTAAAGAGGCGTTGCCTAGTTGGCATTGAAATATAGAATTCACGCCGCTCGCACGCAGGATACCAACAAGCTCTTTGAATAATGGTTATCTGTGATTCCGTTTGCAATTGCTCATCATCCAAGTAGTAGTTGGAGATACCATGCCTACAAGAGGCTACGCAGCATTCTGTTTTATCTTGTTGCGTAAACCGGATCCACCTTTAAAAGCATGTCCTAGCAAAATAGGTGCCACTATAGTTGTCACCACTGCCATTACAATTACAAACGAAAACTCAGCACGGTCTATGACGCTGGCACTAAGGCCTATGCCGGCAACTATAAGCGCTACTTCACCTCTCGGCATCATACCCACGCCAATGCGAGTAGCACCGCGCCTGTTGAAGCCAAAGAAAAGGGCGGGGATACCCGAACCGGCTAACTTGCTTATAATCCCAGCAATCGAAAGTACGGCTGCAAAAGTCAAAGCTGTACCTATTGATATATCGCCGCTCACTAAAGATGTAAAGTCCACCTGCTGACCAATGACGGCAAAGAATAAAGGTGCAAGAAAGTAGCTCACATGCGCCACATGTTCCTCTATCTTCTCCTTGAGACGGGTGCCGGACATAGCCAACCCAAATGAATATGAACCGATTATCATCGCAAGTCCGAAATATCTCTCGGCTATAGCAGCAGCAGCCAATGAGAGCCCAAGCCCTATACCGAGCCAGCTGCCTGTGCTACGGAACTTCAAAATCCAGCGGGATATCCACGGCGCCGCAAGGCTACCTAAAATTGTAAGACCGAGCCAGAACCCTACAGCTTTCGCAAATATTAAGCCGAGTGCACTAGGAGTAACAGTTCCCTCCTGTGCTACACCCACCACTATAGCCAAGATGATTATCCCTATAACATCATCAACAACAGCAGCAGCTAGTATAGTGACACCTTCAGGAGAATCTAGACGTCTCAAGCCGGAGAGTACCCGTGCCGTAATTCCAACCGATGTAGCAGTCATTGCAGTGCCAATAAACAAAGCAGGGATCATTGCCTCTATACTTTCTAGCGAAGCAAATCCGAAAGCTACGGTTAGAAAGAAGCCGAATGCAAAGGGAACTATCACACCGCCGGCTGCCACAAAAGTCGCGGGTCTGAGGTAGCGCACAAATAGTTCTCGGTTTGTCTCTAAGCCGGCCTCAAAGAGCAACACTACCGCACCTACTTGGGCAATGAAGAAAAGGGACATATCCACCGGAAGCGCACCCTCCACACCAATTGACTCCGCAGGCAGTGCGAAGAAAGCACCTATACCCGGTATCGCCAGACCGCCTAACGCAAAAGGAGATAGTAGGATGCCTGTCCCTAATTCTCCGAGAACCGACGGCAGGCGGAGATAACGCTCAAAGGCTTCACCTACTAGCTTGGCGGCTATCAAGAGTACCGAAAGTTGGAGTAGGATCTCAGCTACAATTTCAAGTGGGGATTCATGCATAATTCAAAGGTATGAATATCAAATTCTGAATGTTTTATTTCGTATTAAGTGTAGGATATAACCTTGCGAGGATGCCACACAAGGCGTTGCGAGTCATAACTAAGTAAAGCCAATAGCCTGCCGCGAGTATCATAAGCACAGATATCTTCTCCATTCCTGATTTGTACGTCCGTTATAGAGCTAGCGTTCAGCCATCGTCCATTCATAACCATATCACTTTCTACAGGGTTGAGAACACACTTCCCAAGATGGGAAAGCAGAAAATCTACAGGAACCATAAGTTCACGCCAATCACGCTCTTCCGCACGTTTCAAAAATTCATCGAGCGTGATGGAATTGGCTATGCTGAATTTGCCCGCTCTTGTTCTCAGCAAAGCAGAGAGATGCCCCGCACTCTGCAACCTTTCTCCGATGTCTTTGGCAAAACTACGGGCATAGAAGCCTTTCCCACAATGAATATAGACAATGAATTCCGGCGGTGCCCACTCCATTAACTCTGCACGGTAAACCTTCAGAACACGCGCTTCCCGTTCCACTTCAATACCTTGACGTGCGAGTTTATACAACCGCTGTCCTTTATGTTTGATAGCACTGTACATAGGAGCTATCTGCTCTATATCACCTACAAAGTGTCCAAGAGCCTCACGTACTCCGTCCTCGGTTACATGAGACCACTCAGCCGTCTTTATGACACGTCCTTCCGTATCGCAGGTATCGGTAGCCTGACCAAGACGCACAGTTATACGATATTCCTTATCACCCTTGAGTACCATCTCGGAAAACCTAGTACCTTGCCCTATACAGATGGGCAGAACTCCTTCAGCAACAGGATCCAAGGTGCCGGTATGTCCGATTTTTTTTACTTTTGTGACGTACTTGATCTTGCGCACTACATCCGTAGATGTCCAACCGAAGGCTTTATTTATATTAATGTAGCCATCAGAGGTTATTTGAGGAGAAATGGACATAAGAGATTATTCAAGGGATATATCAGAACGCTCTATATTTAGCGCATATCAGCCGGCTACTTCCTTGTCATGAGTTGCGGTGCTGGGAGTGATCTCATGGATGTGGGCTATAATCTCCTCCATACGCGCACTGTCATGTATAGCGCTGTCTACCTGAAAGTGTAACCGAGGTATTTGCTTCATACGAAGCCGCTGGCCAAGCATTGTACGGAGGGCACCGGACGCAGATTTTAAAATGGCTACTGCTTTAACGGAAGAGTTTACACCGGTACCTTTGCCAAACGCGCTGACCATTACCCGCGCTACAGATAAATCATTGTAAAGATGCACTGCGGTTATAGAGGTCATAGGCGGCAGTCTAGGATCCGATATGGAGGTCATAATCAAAGAGCTCAGCTCCTTTTGTAAGGTATGCCGCACCTTTTCAATGCGCCTGTCTTTCGCTGTACGGCTGTAAATGCGTCTCATTCTCTTCTCTGCGACACGCGGGAAACTTCCCTTTCTTCAAAAGCATCCAGCACGTCGCCTTCGTGAAAGTCGTTGAAACTGCTTAGCATAATACCGCCTTCGAAATTTTCGTTCAGCACATTCACATTTTCCTTGAGGTGCTTCATTGAGGATATGCGCCCATCATAGATGGTTTTACCATTGCGTACAACAGAGATAACTGTCTTTCTGCGATTTAGAGATCCTTTGGTTACATGTATACCGGCTATGCGGTCATGGCGACCTCTAGGAAATACTTCACGGACTATAGCGCTGCCGATATTAACCATTTCTATTTCCGGTTTTATTCGTCCTTCAATAGATTCACGAATTCCCTCGACCAGCCTATATATAACATCGAAAGACTTTATAACTATACCGAGGGATTTGGATTGATGATAAGCACCTTCCTCTATCTCCGCACCGAAAGCAACTATGACGGCATCGGATGCAGAAGCAAGCATAACGTCTGATTCGTTGACTCCGCCGGAAGCTGATCGGAGAACGTTTACCACCATATCAGTGGTAGAGATACCTTCCACTACGCGTCTGACTGCATCTACGGAACCTTGAAGGCCTGTTTTGATAATCAGGTTCATACTATCTGCTTTGGCTGCGGAAGCACGCATCATCCTAACCGCTTCATCTCTTGTTAGCTGGTGTACGGAAGAAGCCCCTCTTTTGGCAACCATCTTTAGTCGAGCATCCACTAGATCACGGGCGGCACGTTCGTCCTCCACCACTTCCAACTGATCTCCAGGGGAGGCGAGCCCTCCAAGCCCTAGAATCTCCACGGCTTCGGAAGGTCCTGCAGATTTGGTCTTTTTTCCGTAGCCATTAACCATCATGCGAACCTTTCCTTTTTGCAGTCCGGCCACAACGTGGTCACCCACTTTGACAAACCCGCCTTTTATAATGGCGGTGGCTACATTACCGCGCAGCCTGTCAACTCTCGATTCTATAATTACTCCAAGTCCGGGCCTAGATGGGTTAGTTTTTATTTCTTCAATCTCAGAAACCAGTAATATAGCTTCCAAGAGATTTTCAATACCTTGCTTATTCTTTGCAGATATAGGTACGCTCACTACATCTCCGCCAAACTCCTCCACAACCACGCCATGCTTTGAGAGTTCAGTGTGCACCTTATAAATATCGGCATTTGGCAAATCGATTTTGTTTACAGCCACAAGTATAGGAACATTTGCCGCTTTGGAATGATCTATGGCTTCTATTGTTTGCGGCATCACACCGTCGTTTGCTGCCACAACAAGCACCGCTATATCGGTCACTTGTGTCCCTCTTACCCTCATCGCCGTAAAGGCTTCATGTCCCGGTGTATCTATAAATGTTATGGCCTTTCCGTTATGTTCCACTTGATAAGCGCCTATTTGCTGTGTTATTCCGCCAACCTCCGAATCCGCAAGTTTAGCACCGCGTATAACGTCCAGTAAAGTGGTCTTGCCGTGATCTACATGACCCATAATAGTTACTATGGGTGGTCTAGATTGTGAATTTTCATCAGTAAGGGTTTCATCTATTGCCACTTTTACACTCGCACCGCTTTCCTCTTTTTGGGCGGGGTTTAGTACGGGCACATCAAACTGTGCGGCGGTCTTAGCAGCGAGATCGAACTTCACTTCGGCATTGATGTTAAGAAGATGTCCCATACGCATAAGCACTTTTATAACGTCTATCGGATTCTGTTGTAGAATATCTGCCAATCCGGCAACAGTCATGCGAGCGGGGAGTTCAATAGGAGCGAGTTTTTTGGAATGTGATACATTGCCATTGCGGTTACTATGAGTCATACTACCTTCTCATCCCTTGATACTGTACTGAAGTCTTCTAATGTATAATAATCTAGCTCCTCTTTTAGCCTTTCCTTGTCCTCACCGGTAATATGCAACTTCAAAGAGCGTGAGAGGTTGTTTCTACCCAAAGCTTCACACCAGTGGCGAGTGTCCATGCAAACGTATGCACTGCGGCCAAAAATCTTGCCGTGATAATCAAAGATCACTTTATCTTCAGAGGTTTTAACGAACCTCACCAACTCACTTTTCGGCACTCTTTCACGGCACATGATGCAAGAACGCAAGGCGGTTTTTTTTATATTGGGTCTATTGATAATCAACGTCGGGATTTCTTGTTCATGTTATTAGGTTTTCTACGTTGCGGCTTAGGCTTAACTGACTTATCGCCACCCTGTCTAAATCCTTCTATATCTTCAGCGAATCGCAACGTACTTTCTTCGTTTTTGGCTTGATTCACATAATCCATATGCCATATCTCATCGGAAGATATGTCCAACACATCCAGTCTATCCTCTTTCTTGGGTTTGGCTCGTTGACTTGCTTTTTGTTCCAACTCTTCGAGTTCTTTCCTAAGGCTAGCCATTACATCCTTATCCGCGTCTTCTCCACCAGCCTCTTGTGCATAACCGCTTTCTACATGTTCCGCTAAATCCGGTTGCCCTGCAGATGCATCCTTTTTGCCTTTTTCAGAGTCTGGGTCTGGTTTTTCCTTTTCCTGATAAGTATGTTGTGTTTTGGATTCGTTAGTTTCTACCCGTGTCACGTCTCCTACGGAGCGGGTATCCGATTTTGTCTCGTCTTCTTCTGATTTGGTGGTCTGTGCTTCTGCTGCTATATCCTGTGGTGCAGCCTGTGGTAAAGGTTGTTCTTCGCAGACTATCTCTACAGACCAGTTTGTAAGCTTCGCTGCGAGGCGGGCGTTTTGCCCTTCGCGCCCTATTGCCAGAGATAGCTGCCGTTCGACAGTTGTAACTGTAGCAAGAGATTTATTTTCATCCAGTGCCACAGATATCACAGAAGCGGGACTCAATGCATTCGCTATAAACTCTCTAGCATCTTCAGACCACTCCACCACATCTATCTTCTCTCCTAGCAACTCATTGCCAATACTCTGTATTCGGATGCCTCGCAACCCTACGCATGCGCCAACGGGATCTACACCGCTTTCCGATGAAGCCACCGCTACCTTACTACGCGAGCCTGCTTCCCTTGCTATTGCCTTTATCTCTACAACTCCGCTATTTATCTCAGGCACTTCCATCCTGAACAAATGCATGAGCAATCCATGATGAGACCGAGAGACTATGATCTCAGGTCCCATAGGTCCTCTAGAAACTTTGACAACATACACCTTCAATTGTTGTCCCGTGCGGTATCGTTCGAATTCAGCCTGCTCAAGAGGCGGCATTATTGCCGTTCCTTTACCCAGATCTACCTTTACAACTCTGTTTTCCACCCTCAAAATTTTGGCGTTTATAACTGTACCCATCGTATCCGAATATTCATCGAACATGACTTCTCGTTGAGCATCGCGCAAGCGCTGGAGAACCATTTGGCGAGTAGCTTGGGCAGTTATACGTGCTTGCTGATATTCAAGGCTACCTGTTCTAAACAATTTGCCTACCTCTATACCGGGTTCGGTTTCGCGTGCAACGTGCAGGGGTATTTGGGCCGTCTCATCCTCTATGTCCTCATCCTGTACAACTTCCCTAGCCGTATAAACAGATACATCCCCTGTAACGGTATTTATTATTACTTCTACCTCTTGCCCGTTAGCAGCATTATCACGTTTGTATGCCGCTGCCAGTGCATCCTGTATAGCAGACACAACAACACGAGGCGGCAAACTTCTCTCTGCAGCCAACTGTGTTACAGCCAACAATAGGTCGCTTTTCATAGGAAATAATCACCCTCCGGATTCTATAGGAACATATAATAAAAAAGTGGGCAATGCCCACCTTCATATCATGCGTAGATACCTCGATTTTTACTGCTACCTTTCTCCTATAATTATAACACCACTTTGAAGATTGACGTAAATATAAAGCGACGAAAAGGGGGTTATAAAACTTCACCGGCTGCTTCTTTTTTCAAGGAAGCGTTTCCAAAATTTCCCTTGCCTTATGGGCAACAGTATTCAAATCCCAGAACGATGTCTCCTTCTCCGCCCGCAACTTGAATTCAGCCTTGCCAGCCGCAACAGATCGCTTGCTTATCACCAGCCTAATCGGCAGCCCTATCAAGTCCATATCCGCGAACTTCACACCCGGGGGTTCACGCCTGTCATCGAAAAGAACCTCTATACCGACCGAAGTCAAATCTCTATATACGCTCTCAGCAGTAGCGGAAACCTCCTCGTAATCCAGGCCCAGTCCAACAATTCCCACCTGAAAAGGCGCGATGGCTTTAGGAAGAATCATTCCTCTTTCATCATGGTTCGCCTCTATTGCCGCGGCGAGGAGGCGTCCCAATCCAATGCCGTAGCACCCCATCAAGGGGTGCATATCACGTCCATTCGCAGCTGTGAATGACAAACCTAAACTCTTTGAATAACCGCTGCCTAGTTTGAATATATGCCCCACTTCTACACCACGCTGTGTATTCAGTACGCCTTTACACTTGGCACATCCGTTACCTTCCTGTGCTTCTGCAATATCCGTCACAATATCTGCTTTAAAATCTCGTGGGAAATTCACATTCCTCAGATGTTTGCCGGGAATATTCGCCCCTGCCAGTAGATTCGGCGCTATCACAATGGAATCATCCGCCACTATCGCTACGCGTCCCTCCAGCCCCACCGGAGAAGCCGAGCCGGGTACAAGATCAGCAGCCAGCACTTCATCGGGCTCCGCCATCCTAAGTTCACTTCCGCCTAGAGTGTTGCGCAACTTTGCTTCGTTCACCATATAATCACCTCGTATCACCACCATCACAACACCTCTTTCTGGGGTAGCGTAGAAAACCGCCTTTGCCGTTTTAGATTTCGGCACACCTTCAGAAAGAGCCAGATCGTAGATAGTCTCAATGCCGGGTGTATCGAATTCCTCCAATTCCAGAAGATCTTCATCAGGAGGGGTATCCTTTCTGAAGTCTGCTTTTTCCACATTAGCCGCGTAACCGCAAGAGTTGCACAAGAACACAATATCATCGCCGCTTTCGGCCGGCAATACAAACTCCATGGACTGCTTCCCACCGATGTTACCTGAATCTGCTTCCACCATTATGGCTGGGGTACCGCACCTTTCGAATATCCGCCTATACGCCTTTTCCATAGTATCAAACGAAACATTCAGCCCTTCTTCATCCACATCAAATGAGTAGGCATCCTTCATTTCAAACTCGCGGACACGCAACAATCCCGCTCGAGGGCGAGTTTCATCCCTGAATTTAGTCTGTATATGGTAAATAATCACGGGCATATCCCGATAGCTGGATATAACAGTACGTGCCATAAGTGTAGCCGTTTCTTCATGGGTAGGTGCCAGCACCATCATGCGACCCCGCCTGTCCCTAAATGATGCAAGTGGAGGCACAAATGAAGCGGCTCGTCCACTTGCCTCCCAAATATCTCGCGGCTGTACCACGGGCATATTCACTTCTTGCGCACCGGAGGCTGTCAGTTCTTCATTGAGTATAGAACGTATCTTCTGAATCGATCGCCACCCAAGCGGAAGATAATTGAATATCCCAGCCGCAATTTGATGAACAAACCCCGCCTTCAGTAGAAGACTGTGGCTGACAGTATCTACATCTGTAGGTGTGTCCCGAAAAGTCCTGAAAAATAATCTAGAAGCGCGCAATTTTACCCCCGTGAATATGTGAACTCATACTCATCTATTCTGTATCCAACGTGGAAATAGTATCACACTTCATTCTCTATATCCACCCCCTGTATACATACCGATGTCTGCTTTCATCTCTCGATTATCCAAGAATAACCTCTTCATACATATAATCTGCCGTACTTATAGTGATAGCGACCATAAACAAGAAGAAAAGAAGCAAGAGCAAGATGAAAAATCGGTGGTATTTCCGCGCCAAGCCATTCCCAGTCGCGTGCAAATGTCAGCCCGGCCAACAGCCTGAAAAACATAACGGAAAAGTAAACCGCCCCAAAGGCAAGGGAGTATTTTCCTATCTTTCCTCTAGCGATGGCCTTACCTCGATAAAAATTCGCAATAATATTCACGCCAACAGCGATAATGACTACCTGAGATGGTAACAGGATACCATAGGGCAATAAACCGCTGTCCCATGCTGCGAAAGAAGGAATAAAACCTAGAGAATAGACAGATTGCAGCAACTGAGCGCAAACACGCAGACAGAAAGCAAAAAGCAGCAACGATAGAACAACCGCATAGCCTCTAGATATTCTAATAGATGGCACGGCTAACCCCCTCCGGTATACATCGCACAATTGACCGAAAGGCAAATCCTCACTCTTGCTTCACCAATATCAAAACTCTGTCTTTATTCAATCTATCCACAGAATCGGAAAATACTGGAAGAACCTCAAAACATCCCCCTTTAGCCGGCGTCCCTCTTGATGGTTCCAAAGTACCCTCGCAAAATAGTCATTCACCCTCCCCACCGCTTCCGAACATACTCTTCGACCATGTTTATAAAATCATCGGCAATAGTAGAACCCGCGAGGAAACTGCGTCGCTCTCCATCCACAAAAACAGGAGCTCTCGGTGTCTCTCCGCTACCGGGTAGGGATATACCGATATCTGCCGCTCGAGACTCTCCGGGTCCGTTGACTACACACCCCATAACGGCAACCTGCAAAGCCTCCGAGCCCGGAAACATAGTTTTCCACTCCGCCATTTTATTATCCAGATGAGTTTGTATATCCTGAGCAAGCTCCCTGAAAAGTGTAGACGTAGTACGCCCACAACCCGGACACGCCGTAACTGCAGGGCGAAAACGGCGAAGCCTAAGAGATTGCAGCAAATCCTGACAAAGCTTCACCTCATTGGTTCTATCACCATACACATCAGGCGTCAAACTCGCACGTATAGTATCGCCTATACCTTCATACAGCAATATTGCGAGAGCCGCCGAAGTAGAAACTATACCTTTCCGTCCCATACCGGCTTCGGTTAAACCTAAGTGCAGCGGGTAATCGGTCACATTCGCCAGTTGTCTATAAACATCCACCATCTGCGGTAGCCTAGAAACCTTGCAGGATATCACAATCATGTTTTTGTCCAATCCTATCCGTTCGGCTTCCTCTGCACTGGATACAGCACTTTCCACCAAAGCGTCGTTTTCCACCTTCTCCGCGGACATCGGCTGTGACGACAAAGCATTCTCATCCATTTTGCGCCTCATCAGTTCGGGGTCTAGGCTACCTGCGTTTACACCTATACGCACAGGTTTTCCCAAATCACGGGCAATCTCTATAAAGCTGCGGAAGTTACTATCATGTTTCTTACCACTCCCCACATTTCCGGGATTTATTCGAAATTTGTCCAACGCCGCCGCACAGGAAGGCTCATCTCGCAGGAGCCTATGCCCGATGAAATGGAAATCACCAACTATGGGCTGTGTATACCCTTCATCCTTCAATCTCCGCTTTATCTGCGGAACAGCGGCAGCGGCAGCGGTGTTGTTAACGGTAACACGAATAATCTCACTGCCGGCATCCGCAAGCAGTTTTATCTGCTCTATAGTCTTCTCCACGTCTGCAGTATCCGTATCTGTCATAGATTGAACAACTACAGGATTACTGCCGCCAATCTTTACACCGGCGATATTTACTACTCTACTGATTCTTCGCAACATAACAAACCTTACCTTAAAAAGAATCCGCCATACATGCCAATCTGACTATAGGCGAAAAACATTGAATACGGCCATTTAAAAGAAAGTCTCACCGTTTAGTATGCGGGAAACGTCACCGGCAGCTACAAAAAATATCAACACTATAAGAATTATAAATCCAAGAGTATGTAGAGCAGCCTCTACACGAGGTGAGATTCTTCGTCCGCCGCGCAAAATTTCGATAAGTATAAATAGTATACGGCCTCCATCCAGCGCAGGTATTGGAAGAAGGTTCACAATTCCCAGTGATAAGCTGAGAGCGGAAGCCAATATAGCCAGAGCAATCACCCTATCGGAAATAGGACGGGATATGGTAGCCAATTCGCCAGTCAGCTGACCCAGCCCTACAGGTCCAAGAACAGGCGAGGAGGTAGCAGTGCCCGAATCCGAGCTTCCTACCACAATACCGTAAAATCCAATAGCGCTTCCTACAATTATGTCATTCACGACTATGTCCCACCCACCGATAATCGATTCCACCGGATTATCCGCCACTCTTTCACGGCGCACACTCTCCGGCGGAACCGCAACGAGGATACCTGTAGGACCCTCCCTGAACTCTGTGGCCACTCCTAGAGCAGAATTGAAATCCCTTGCACGCTCCAGAGATACTTCCCCCATTTCATCCGCCATAGACACCACGACGATGATATCACCAACAAACGGAGATTCAAGAAATTCATCGGCATCCTCCACAGATATTTCAATAAGAGTATCAGATACCTCATTCACAACCGTTAGGGTGTTATTCAAACCTAACGAATCGTTGTAGCTACGTGCAGACTGCAGCGAAATTTCAGAACCGGGATCCTCCACCCGCTCCACAACGATTCTTTGCGGCGGGTTACTTCTGGGTACCAGCTCGACTTGCTCCACTAACGAAGACCCATTCCCTCGTTCCAATTCCCATATCGTCTGCTCGCCAGCCTTTGAAATAACAGCCAGCTGAAGGTCTCTAACGGTATCTATCGGTTCGCCGTCTACAGTAAGTATCTTGTCTCCTCTCATTACGCCGGCTTCTTGTGCAGGCGAACCTTGAAGAACACCATCCACAAATACATCCCCTACTTCCATATCACGAGGAAAAAGCAACACAACAGGCAAAAGGATAAACGGAATGAGCATATTTACAAAAATACCCGCACCAATAACCGCTATACGCTTTAAAGGGGAAAGCGCAGCCAGACTGGTGGGTGATGAAGGGTTCTCTTCACCTGTCATCCGCACAAATCCGCCTATGGGCAGAAGGTTCAGAGACCACCTCATATCGGCAACAATTACATGGTCTTTATGTACCTCGCGAATAAGCCCAATAAAGGATGATACATCCGGATAACGGAGATATTCCGCCCCTGAGGTGCGCTCTTTACCAACCCATACGGCACGCGGCACCTCTCCTTTTTTTTCGATCGCCAAAATCTTCATCACCTTCCCTGAAGCGGCGAACATATTTCCCTCATCATAATGGGTCAACGAATCTATCCTTATAACAGTCCGTCCTCTCCATATTCCGAACATTCTGGGTGGGAAACCTATACCAAACTCGGTAACACGTACACCAAACCGCCTAGCCAGAAAGTAGTGCCCTAGTTCATGAAGTACTATCAAGGTGCCAATAATTGGTATAGCTAGGATAAAGCCTATGATAAGAGAGTTCAAGTAATCATACCTCCGTTTCGTGAAAGCACTTCCAACTTGACAGAGCTAGCGGCTTCCTGAAAATCCTCCAAAGAAGGCGATAAAACCGGTACATACCTCGCCATAGCATCTTCCAGTGCCCGAGGCATATCGGTAAATTTTATACGCTCCGATAGGAACAGATCCACTACCGCTTCATCCGCACCCGCAAAAGCGGCGGGCCATGTTCCTTCTTTACGTGTATATTCCATAGCCAGCTCGTAGCATGGATAAAGTGATTTGTCCATATCGGAGAAAGTGAGAGCACCTGTTTTCACAGGGTTCCAACCGGGCAACCCGGCATCCGGCGGGCGTTCGGGATATAAGAGTCCATAGTGTATAGGGTACCGCATATCCGGTAAGCTGAGCTGCGCTTTACATAAGCCATCCTCAAACTCCACAATAGAATGTATTATGCTCTGATGGTGTATGACCACATCTATCTTCTCGAAAGGCATCCCGAATAACCAATGGTTCTCTACAACTTCAAAGGCTTTATTCACCAGAGTCGCGGAATCTATTGTTATCTTACGTCCCATCTTCCATGTGGGGTGAGAAAGCGCCTCCTCGGGAGTGACTTCTTTCAGGCTGTTCCACGAACGTCCGCGGAAGGCGCCTCCCGAAGCAGTGAGTATAAAACGACGCGGAGGAGACGGTTCCCCTTGTAAACATTGCCAAATTGCCGAAGATTCAGAATCCACAGGCAAAACCTGTGCCCCATACTTTTCAGATTCCTTCATAATCAGGCCGCCGGAGATGACCATGACCTCTTTATTGGCTAGGACTACAGGCTTACCCGATTGCAAACCCGCCATCAGAGGCTCCAAGGCCGCCATACCTGACATAGCCATAACTATTATGTCTACCTCCTCACAAGAGGCAATAGATACAGCGTCCATATACTTCACGCCCGGAAAATTTGATGACGCACCTTCATCAGTACATCCGAAGAAACGAGGACGAAATTCGGCAATCTGGCGCGAAAGCAACTTATAGTTCATGCCGGCGCAGAGAGCAACCACAGAGAATCTATCAGGCATTTCTCGTATAACATCCAGTGTCTGACATCCTACGGAACCGGTAGAACCAAATATGGCAACTCTCTTCATGAATTTGCCCTGCCTACCCAAAGTGACGTCACATATACAACCACCAAGACGGGAGCAATAGAATCTACTCTATCCAAGATACCGCCATGCCCAGGGATGATTACACCGGAATCTTTAACATTTGCTTTGCGCTTCAACCACGATTCTCCTAAGTCACCAAGAGTAGCCGCAACTGCAATAGCCGCACCCAAGCTAACGGCTATCAAAATACCTATTCCCAAATCCATTAACTCCGAAAACCCAACCACAACTGCCATAGATACTATAAGACCGCCAATAAAGCCCTCCCAAGTCTTACGAGGGCTTATTCTAGGAGCAAGTTTAATACGACCAAACCGTTTCCCAACAAAGAAAGCCGCCGTGTCATTTGCAAAAGTTCCAAGCAAGGCCAACAGAAGCCAATTGCGCCCCTCTTCCAAGTCTACTATAGCCGGAACGTGAGCCAACGTAACCGCAAAATACAAAGATGCAAGCGCAGCAACCCACCCAAGACTTCCACCCCGCCGACTTGTAAGAAGTGCTCCTACAAAAACCAGAAGCACAGACAAAAGAACCGCACTTCCTATCAGAAGATCGGATGGAACAGCAACAGGGTTTATTAATGCAACGGCAATAGATGCACTTATTATAGTGACAAAAGGCGCAATATACAGCAAAGACACGCGCCATCCAACTTTCGCCATAACACCTATCTCAGAACCGCTCGCCACACCCGCAAACAGAGATAAAATCCCTGCGAACAGAACGCCACCCCATATAGCCAACAGAACCACCGGAATGCCAACGGCAGCGCTCAAAAGCCTTCTTTTCATTAGCTTCGCAAGTTCCCGATCAATGAACCCGCCCAAAACGACGCCTACGAGCCACATAGGCAAGTAGTGCATCATTCATCTCAGCTTCACCGAAATCAGGCCACAAAGTAGAAGAGTAATACAACTCTGCATATGCCGCCTGCCACAAAAGGAAGTTACTAATCCTAAACTCACCGCCGGTTCTTATCAGTAAATCGGGATCGGGCAAATCGGATGTGAAAAGATTTTCCGATATCAATTCTTCGGAAATCTCATCCGGGGAGCTCACTTTTCCGAAAAGGCAGCGAGCCGCATGAACTATATCATCGCGACCTCCGTAATCGAAAGCGAAACTCAGGCATAGCCCCGTATTATTCCGAGTAAGACTCACTGCATAATTTATATGCTTGAGAACAGTTTTATCCAGCCTATCCGTTCTTCCCACATGCCGTATAACAACATTATTTCTGTTCAATTCCTCCACATTCTCATCGGCGGATTCTACAAGCCCCATGATGAAAGAAACCTCATGCAGAGGCCTCTGCCAATTCTCCGTAGAAAACCCGAATAAGGTCAGATATTTTATTTTGGCCTTATCAATAACCTTAGCAATCTTGTTAACATTGAGATACCCTGCACGATGCCCTTCGGCGCGTGCCAATCCGCACTCCTCCGCCCAACGTCCGTTTCCATCCATAATTATGGCTACATGCTTAGGAAGTATATCTCCGGAGATGTCCGTCAAAGATCTTCTATCATCGGCTGTATTTCTTCGGATATCTAGCGTCATATCTAACTTACACCTGCATAATCTCTTTTTCTTTGGAATTCGTAGCCTCATCAACACGCTCAGTAGCCGAATCCGTAATGCCCTGCAAGCGTCCTTGAGCTCTATGAGCTTCATCTTTAGAACATTCGCCGTCCTTTTCTAGAGAACGGATATCATCCAAGGCGGAGCGTCTTGCATTGCGTATAGACACTTTGGCTTCTTCGGAGCGTTTCTTTATCATACGAACTATCTCACGACGGCGTTCCTCGCTAAGAGGCGGAATATTCAGATGTATCACGGCACCATCCACCATAGGGGTAACGCCAATGTCCGATTCTTGTATAGCCTTCACTATCGGTTCCACTGCAGCTCTATCCCAAGGTTCTATCAACAAAGTGAGTTCGCTTCCCACCGTTATTCGCGCAATATGCTCAAAGGAAACGGAACTGCCATAATAATTGGCTTTCAAATCGGCTATCAACCCTGTAGAAGCTCGATTCGTTCTGACCGATTCCAATCCCTTACGATGAGCAGATACGGTTGTATCCATACGCTTACGCGATTCTTTCAGTGTTTCTTCTATATTCAATTTACTCAAATTCCCTAATCCCTAGGATTTAGATATAAACTTCTCCGACACAACGGATGAAGCACATCTTTTACCTATGTAGATTCAGATTTTGCACTTGACGCTTCGGACGTACTATCTCCTTCAATAATTATAGTACCTACGCTCTCCCCTGTGAGGACTTTATGGAGGTTGTCTAGGGAAAATATATCAAAAACTAGTATAGGCAGTGAGTTATCCATACATAATGAGAGCGCTGTACTATCGAGAGCTTTAAGCCGTAACCTAAGCGCTTCATGGTGTGTGATTTTTACAAACTTAACCGCGTTTGGGCTAGCTTTAGGATCTGAATCATAAACACCATCCACACCATTCTTAGCCATCAGGAGTGCATCGGCATCTATTTCCAATCCGCGAAGTGCGGCTGCAGTATCTGTAGACATATAGGGATTCCCCGTACCACCGGCGAATATCACTATACGATTTCGCTCCATATGCCGTATTGCCCTGCGCTTTATATATGGCTCTGCCACGGGCGCTATAGGCAAAGCAGATTGAACACGCACAATCGCACCCAGCTTTTCCAGAGCATCTTGAAGAGCAAGGGCATTCATAACTGTAGCCAGCATACCTGCATAGTCTGCGGTAGACCTATCCATACCTGCAGCGGCGTAATCCAACCCTCTCCAGAAATTGCCCCCGCCTACCAGTATGGCAATCTCAACACCCATACCATGAGCTGCCAGCACTTCGGATGCTAAGTATTGCAACCTATAGGCATCTATGCCGAATCATGTTCTCCCTTGAGAGATTCACCACTAAGTTTTAACAATACACGGGAGTATATCAAAGGATCTCCTCATACATGTCCTATATACCGGAATAGAAACGAACTTACGAAGATTGTTACTCTAGTAGTGCGAACCTTTCAAACCGCCCAACTATGATATTCTCTTTAGTCTTCGCACCCAAATCATTCACCATATCCGCTATCTTCACAGATGGGTCTTTGATAAAGGACTGTTCAAGGAGTATATCTCCGTTATCCGCACCATCCGCTTCCGCAACAGGCACTCTCTCTCGGCTAAGGTAGCGAGGTGCCATAGCGGCAACTTGCATAGCAAGGTCACGCGCCATCTGAGCGAATTCGGGAGTACGAGCAACAAAATCAGTCTCGCAATTGAGTTCTACCATTGCGCCTATCCGTCCTCCGGTGTGGACATATGAAGATATAATACCTTGCTTTGCCTCCCTGCCCGCACGTTTGGCAGCGGACGCCTGACCTTTTTTGCGGAGAGCTTCGGCCGCTTTCACTATATCGCCGCCCATTTCCTCTAGAGCCTGCTTGGCATCCATTATACCTGCGCCCGTTTGCGAACGCAGTTTCTTTAGAATCTCTATATCTATTTTCACCTTTAGTGTACCCTTCCTCATTACTGAGAAGTATTTTCCGCCAAAGGTACTTCTGTACCATCTTCCTTGCGTATAATTGGACTCACTACGGCATCATCTTTGTTCGCTTCCGTTTTATCTATAGATTCTTTATGGGCATCCGGTTCATCTTGATTTGCGGAAGATGATTGTCCCTGATGTGAAGAATGTGCTACTGTGTCCTTCTGCTCTTGTCGCTGGCGATGCCGTTCGGATGCTGCTTGCTGCGCTGCAATACGAGCCGCCTCTTCTTGAGCTTCTAGCTCGGAGGCTTCCGTCAAAATATCTTCCTGCCGGGTTCGGTATGCATTCTTTCCGGCAATTATGGCTTGTGCTATCTCATTCGCTATTATTTGTATAGAGTGCATCGAATCGTCATTACCCGGTATTGGATAATCGATATTCGTGGGGTCACAATTTGAATCGACTATTGCCACAATAGGTATGGAGAGGCGAATTGCTTCCTTTACGGCTATATCTTCATGCACAGGATCCACTATGAAGAGGATATCCGGAAGGCGGGTTATCTCTTTGACACCGCGAAAGTATTTATTCAATCGTGTCACCTCCACCTGAATCCGCAACCTTTCCCTTTTGGTATCGGTTTCGACTGTGCCTTTAGCAAGTCCATCCTCCAGATATATCAAACGTTTTATACGTTCTTCTATAGTGGCAAAATTAGTAAGCATACCTCCAAGCCATCTTTGGTTTATATACATAGACCCGCAGTCTTTGGCTCTGTTTTCTATAACTATTTGTGCTTGTAGTTTCGTACCCACAAACAGTGTTTCCCCTCCTCGTGAAGAGATGCGGGACACAATTTCAACAGCCTCTTTCAAAAGTTGCTGCGTCTTGTAGAGATCTAGGATATGAGTTTTAGAACGACGCCCAAATATGAAAGGTGCCATACGAGGATGCCATCGCTTGGTCGGGTGCCCGAAATGAACACTTGCTTCGAAAAGTTCACGGATATCCGGTGTTTTATTCTTGATTATTTCTAAACTATCCGGCATAGACAAAGTATTGCCTCCAAACTGAAACTTGCCGTTTCAAACTTAAAAACATGGTAACTCAAAGCATTTTATGGCTTTAGGATCCACTCATATGTATTATAGCACTTAACAAAGTAATTTCTCTCTATCCACTCAATTCAATGCCTAGCTATATCTATAGCTTGATCGCGGCTATCTACAATCAATTGGGATTATCATAGATTACCGAATATAGGATTTATTCAGGCCTGTATTATTTCTTATCTTGCTTTCATCTTTGATACACGCAACAACAGGGAGCATACGCACGAATGATGGAATTAGATGTGCCGGAATAATAGGAGTATACTTATGCGATCCAAAATACAATCCGATTACAAAGCATGCCTTGAGCAAAACACCTACTGCAACACTAGAAGGCGGTTCAAATCCATCCATTCTTGAGAGCAACCATTACAGCGTGCGTGCGACCGGTTACATTCAACACTTTGTAAACTACCGAAAAACGGTTCTTCACTGTCTGTGTCTCCAAACTCAACTCTTTTGCTATTTCGATAGTTTTTTTACCTTCGCGGGACATGATGAGCATTTTACAATCTCTGTCAGTAAGAGGGTTTTCTAAACTCACCCCGCCAAGAAAGCTACACAAAAGTTTATGGACACTTTCCTTTCCCCTAGAAGCTTTGAGTTCGTCTATAGCTTGATATAGTATTGGAACTCCGCCATTTATAATAGACTTTATAGATTTTATCAAGTCATTTTTAGAGTATTCGAGTGAAATACAAGAAGATGCCCCTAGTTTCATAGCACGTTGCAAGTACATCCCGGGTTTTTTTACGTTTTTGAAATCCCTATGTACCAATATCAGGTTTGAGTAAGCCTGTAACATAGACGAACTCTCTCCCACTCTTTTATTCTTTGCCCACTCCTCATCTACACTTCTTATAGTCACTATGGGGTCTTCATCTTCATGCACTATCGATACAGGGTAATTAGCGACCTGCGTAGCGAGAAGGTTCTCTTTGACGCGCTCACGAAAATCGTTATCCTCTATAATGATGCCGACATTATAGAGAACCTTCTGATTATCAATGAGGTTAGGAAAGTGAGCTTGGTCTGGTTTCTTTAGGGCAGTAATCGTCATAATTCGCTCCAGTACACTAAAAGATCATCAATATACCAAATCCATATTAAGGTTTCCACTCGTATAATTACAAGATGAAGAAACAACAGGTTATAAGGACTTTTTGAATAAAGTGCCTTAAGCATTCATGCGAAAACCATAAGAGGTAAACATACTATTAGCAGTCTTTCAACTACCAACATAAAGATAGGGGCATCGTTCACTGTTGCACTTTTGGTGACAGCAGCTGCATTCGTTGCCGGGTTGCAGACCGGTGAAGGTACCCCCCAGTTGCTGCAAAGCATACTAGGCATATCCGGCAGGCTTACGGAAAATGTCACACGCGCACAACAGGGCGTGGGCATTAGCACACTTTTTGCCGTTTTCTTAGGTGTAGCCGCTGCTTTCAATCCTTGCGGCTTTGTTATGCTGCCTACATATCTGACGCTTTATATAAGTGACGGCCGCGGCATGAACGCTTCGGATTCGTCTACTGTGAAGCAGCTCGGGCGTGGGGTACTGATAAGTTCGGCGCTCGGCGCAGGCTTCATAGCTCTGTTTGGCACAGTAGGTGCCATATTCGCTTTGGGTGCCGAGGGGCTCACTAGAAGTGGAGGGCAAATTTTTCCATGGCTTGGGTTTGGGCTTGGCATTATATTGCCATTGATGGGCGCTTACATATTGGCGGGAGGGAAGATCTATGCCGGAGCACCTCAAAGCTACGCCGGAAAGATAGGAAACGTACAGGAAAGAACGCTCAAAGGATATTTCCTTTTCGGCATATCTTACGCGCTGGCATCCCTTAGCTGCACCCTACCGCTCTTTCTAGGTTTGATAAGTACTTCGCTATCTTCGGGCGGTTTTCTGAATGCTATGATCCAATTCATATCCTACGGATTGGGCATGACTGCCGTCATAACTGTACTTACGTTGGCATTAGCCTTTTTCAAAGGTGGGCTGGTATCGGCTATGCGAAGAATCATTCCCTACATTACGCCTATATCGGCGATAATGCTGATAGCAGTGGGCGCTTATCTCATTTTTTATTGGATGACCGAGGGAGGTCTTGCTTCTAGATTTACCTTCAGCGCGTGACGAATAAACTACACTGCCCAATCTACAGGATTGTTCAAAACGCCTATTTTATCTATTTCCACTGTCACATCGCCTCCCGGCGTTATGGGAGGGGTAGTGCCGGATGTGCCCGTCCAAATCATATCTCCCGGTTCGAGGGTTACATAACGACTGATAAAGGAAATAGATTCCGCAACACTGAATATCATCTCGCTAGAATGGCATCGCTGCCCTTCCACTCCGTCAACGCTGCCGGTAATTGTGCACTCCTGCGGATCTATCCCGGTTACTATGCAGGGGCCTGTAGGGCCAAAGGTATCGCAAGATTTGGCGCGCCACCACTGCTTGTCTGCAGTAGGTCCGGACTGCCATTCACGCGCGGACACGTCGTTACCGCACGTGTAGCCGAATACATAATCCAACGCTTCATCGCTATTCACATGATACGCTCGTTTACCAATTACCGCAACCAATTCAGATTCACAAGCAACAAGCCCGGCATCCCGCGGTATGCGTATAGTATCGCCCGGACCTATGATAGAGGTAACGACTTTGTAGAAGGGTTCCGGTCGCTTCGGTTGCTCCGAACCGCGAAGATGGGTAGGGTAGTTCAATGCAAGGCACAGCATTTTGGGTGGGCGCGGGTTAGGCGCGAGCAAGCGCGAAGAGTCCGTATTGAATTCACGCCCGGTTGCAGAGTAGCTTCTTCCAATAGGGGAGTTGGAGATTTCACGAATCGTATCACCCTCCCAAATACCGTACGCCTCACGGACACCTTCGGCAGAAAATCTAACGAATTTAACAGTTTCAATCATGCTTTTTTCTCTTGTACTCAAAAATAGTTCGCTTATATTACCTTTACATATTCTCATAGTATCTATTGAGAAAACATGGATTTCTGTCAATTATCTCAGAAAATTTGCAAAGGTTTACCGATGAAAAATATAAAAGTCCGGAAAAAGATATTCCTATGCCCTATGTAAAACCGGCACCGATGGCAAGTATTCGAGATACCGGCGTGCTTGTCAGAGTCAAAGTAGATAATCTCACCAAATTTTACGGAACGCGTCCGGTGTTGAGAAGCATTTATTTCGATACTGTTGCGGGTAGCGTATTATCTATAACAGGTGCGAACGGGACGGGCAAATCTACTTTACTCCGCATACTCGCGGGGCTTGTAAGGCCGGATTCGGGAAGTGCATTGGTAAATGGATTCGATGTAATCTCACAGGGACCTTACGCAAGGCAGACTGTAGGGGCTGTGCTACACAGTCCTATGCTTTATAGTGATCTGACGTTAAAGGAAAACCTTATGTTTACGGCGGCAATGTTCCGCATATCAGACGCGACATCGGTGTGTGAAGACACAGCTGAGCGGATGAAAATAGCAGACGTGTTAAATAAACGGGTCCGCCTGCTATCTCGCGGTATGTTGCAAAGGGCGGCTATAGCTCGCGCTCTTCTGCATCGACCCTCTTTGCTTATACTGGATGAACCGGAGACCGGCTTGGACACGGCAGCCCGCGTCATTTTGGATGATGTAATAAAGGAGTACAGAGATGAAGGAAGATCCGTGATAATCACTTCACATTCCCTAGAGTGGGTGCTCGATATTTGCGATTTTGCGATAGCTCTCAATGCAGGGCGAGTAGCACTGAGCGAAAAATGCAACACTCTGACTGTAGGCCGGCTGAAACAAGCTCAAGCCAATCCGACAGCATGATATGAATAGCCCTAAAGCAGAATATAAAGAAAGAGAAGGTGGTTTATCTTATGCGCTGGGTATAGTGTGGACTCTAGCAAGAAAAGATCTACTGTTAGAATACAGAAATCGTGATGTTATATTGTCTATAGCCGGGCTTGCTCTTTTGATATTGACGGTATTCGTTCTGTCCATAGACCTGACTCCAACTGTTGTGCTTTCTGTAGGAGCCGGTGTTTTATGGGCAAGTATAGCGCTAGCAGGGGTTACGGGGCTCAGTAGAACCTTCGCTTTGGAAATAGAGCAGCAAACTCTCAGCGGGTTGCTTCTGGCGCCGATCAGTCGGGATATTATTTTTCTGGGCAAAGCTTTCGGTAATTTCATCTTCTTGACAATCGCGGAGTTGATAGTAATACCCGTCTTCGCTTTGCTATTTAACCTTCCCATATTACGTTTGGAGATAGTATTGATTTGCGTATTGTTCAATTTGGGCTTCAGCTCCGTAGGCACTTTGTTCGCGGTTATATCTGTGAATGCAAGGGCAAAGGAAATCATGCTTCCGCTTCTCTTTCTGCCTACTATAGCGCCTATTTTGATAGCATCTACAGGAGCTACTAACATAGTATTTACGGAAGGCAGCTGGGTGGCTATGGGTTCATGGCTGGGTTTGGTTGGCGCTTTCGATGCGGTATTTCTGATAGCAACAACAATACTTTTTCCTCTGGTTACAGAGGAGTAATAGCATGGAAATTGTATATAATGACTAGGTAAGCCTATTCGCTTCATGCCCTACTTACTAATGCTCAAATCATTCGCATTCAAGCTCCCCAATATAACTCTCGCTCTAGCTATCGCACTAACAGGCTTATCTATATGGATGATCTTCTTCTGGGTTCCAACCGAGGTGAACCAAGGTGCAATTCAGCGAATAGTATACTTACACGTTCCGGTAGCATGGGGATCAATGGTGGCTATAATAGCAGTTGCCGCGGCAAGTGTTCTTTATTTGCGAACAAATAAGGAGCGTTGGGATAGGTTGGCGGCGTCTATAGCAGAAGTCGGAGTGGTAGCAGGTGGGCTGATGCTTCTATCGGGGATGATATGGGCAAGACCCGTATGGGGGGTCTGGTGGACAGGAGAGGCAAAACTCACAACGGCTTTGGTGCTGTTTTTCCTATACATAGGCTACTTGATGTTCCGTTCCTACTTTCCTCCCGGAAAACAACGGCAGCGTATCGCCGCAGTTATAGCACTCATAGGCGCAGTGGATACACCCATCATATACTTCGCTGCTCAAATATGGGAGAGAACACACCCGCCAGCCGTTATAGGTCCTGTTGCGACGGATCAAACAGGTTTCGCCGCAGAATTTGGGATCACTTTGTTAGTTTCTACGTTGGCTGTTACATTTTTATTGGTTCGGCTCATATATGATAGGTACAAGGTGCGTCAGGTGGAAGATGGAGTCTACAGAATCAGCGCACATGTAGCCGAGGTAGAAGGTAGCAGAGCTTGAAAATGCTCATCACCGCTGCGGTGCTTACTATTGCCGTTTACACTGTAACGCCAATAGTTTCTATAGCTTCAGCACAGGAAGCAGATCTGGCAACGGGTGTAATTGTGGAGGTAGAGGGTGATGAGGCCGGCGCACTGAATGCTTTCACGATCTCGGACAGGGAAGGGCAACGCCGAAGTTTCACTGTGAACGAGGATACACGTTTCGGTCTGGAGGATGCTTCCGGGGATAGATGGGTTGCAACTCTTGCGGATGCTCCATCGGAAGCAATGTTGCGCCTCATTGAGCACAGGCGTATTTTTGCGCCCGTAACAGTAAGCATAGAAGGTACACTTGCACTATCGGTAGTAGAAACGGAACCTCTTAGGCTTGAAGCGAATCTCGCTTGGATAGGAGCAGTGTTTGCCGTGACATGGGCGGGCTTTTTCATTTACCTAATATGGGTTTCGAGGCGCCAAGCAGACACAGCGGCAGAGCTGAAACGTTTGAAAAAAGGGTTTGAAGTAAACACAAACGATGAAGGTCAATATACATAAATTAGTGGTAAAAAGGTAGAATATGCTCAGAGAACAAGAAAGAGAAAATACGAAAATACAAGCACGCGCTACGACTCTCATGAGTCCTCGTGTAAAAATGGGAATAGCTATTGCTTTAGCTTTGTCTGGGCTTGTTTGGCTTATATATTTCATGTTTGTCGGCTCGACGGTAGAGTTCAAAAGTGTAGCCGCAATTGCAGATCAACCTCCTACGCCCGAGGGTCGCTTGGTTGGGATGCGAGGGAAATTAGTGCCCGGTACATTCATTAGGGAGCCGGATGGAATTGCAGCACGCTTCAGCATGATAGATGAAGGCGGAGAGTTGCATATACCCGTAAGGTACTCCGGTGATTTGCCCGGACTGCTTTTCAACGAACATTCGGAGATTATCGTGCAAGGGCACAAAGACCACAGCGGGCTATTTTCCGCTGAAATACTAACTGTGAAATGCCCGTCCAAATACCAAGTCATCTCGGATCAAGGTGATAATGCACCCTACGAAGAAAACTCCAAACAAGAAACATCCGCACTTACAGAGGGTTAGCACTTTCCCTGCATAGAGTAAACTCTTTACTTGCATGACCGTTGTTATTGCGGAAGAAACATCCGCGGAACTTATATGAGTCATCCTAGTGTAGAGAAGAGTTATGAGCCAAATCGATCCTTACAAAGACTTCACAGTGCGCCTGAAACTTCTTGCGGGCAAAGCCATCCTGATTTAACTTAACCGCTACACTGAGCAACATTTTCACTATGCGCCTTATCGGTAACAAAACGCATGGAGATTTGGCGGAGATTGCCATATCGGAGTTTATAAATCAATACCTGTATGATTTTCGTTCGGAGCATGTTGGCAAAGACTTATACAGAGCAAAGTCTCAGGAAGAAGACATCAAAATAATCAATGAGATAACCAAAGTTGAATTCCCCGTCAGCTTGAAAGCATATGGTGATGGACCTCTTCAACTTTCAACCGACAAAAATTTCCGAATGTTTCCACGGTTGGAACAAGAAGGCGGAGATATTGTGGGAAGACAGAATGTTCGGCGAGTGCTTGCCGATCCTGCTTTTTCCGACTTTCGAAACATAAATGTCCTGCCTTTAATTTACGATGAAAAGAACCAACGTTGTAACATTCTTGTTTTTGATTATCACTGTGCGGAGTTCAGGGCGGTCAGGATTTCAAGAGAGATGAAAAACAAGGGCAGGAAGCATCCTGTGTTTAAATTTTACGATGCAGCTGATACTTATATCTGCGAGGTTCGTTACGGAAATGCTACCGCCAATGCTCTCCAGCGGGGACTTTGGACTCACACAAAAAATGGTTTGAACTATTTTGACAGCATTACAAATGGCTGGATTGACTACTCTCACAATTTTGTTTTGGTTAAACTGTTTTCTAGCGCGCTTGTATCTTCCGAGGACGGACATAATGCAGCGCTTGAAAAAGTCAAGGAAGATATTGCCAGAATCAAGAGATCTTCCGGTATTGAGTTGGCATAATGCAAGTTCAATCTTTACTTTTTGAAGGTATGGTTAATGTTCCCCCGACTGAGGGCATCAAGTATGCGGGATCGAAACTCAAACTGCTTCCCAGAATTCTCGAGTTGTTAAAGAAGACCGGAGCGAAGAGCGTTTTTGACGGTTTTTCAGGTTCCACAAGAGTGAGTCAGGCTTTTGCCAAAGCCGGCTGTCAAGTGGTGTCAAACGATATTTCGGAGTGGTCTAAAATTTTCGGCACTTGTTATTTGAGAAACTTCAAGAATCCCCAAGAGTATAAGCCGCTTATAGACCATCTGAATTCACTCCCCCCCGAAGACGGCTGGTTCACTGAGAATTACGGCGGTGATGTCACCCCCGGAGAACACGGCAATGCCATTCAGAGAGACGGAACAAAGAAGCCCTGGCAGAAAAAGAACACGCGAAAGCTTGACGCCGTCAGAAGGGAGATTGACACCCTCAATCTTGACGAAATCTCAAAAAGCGTTGCTTTGACAAGCCTGATTCTCGCACTGGATGAGGTCGACAGCACGCTTGGTCATTTTGTTTCATATCTGAAAGACTGGTCTCCGCGCTCATTCAAGGATATGGAGTTGAGAGTTCCCCGGCTGTGGGAGAACGGCACGGAGAACAAAGTGCTGTGCGGAGATGTGTTTGACGCTCTCCCTCATGTTGACGCCGACCTCGCTTATTATGACCCGCCTTACGGGTCTAACAACGAAAAAATGCCCCCTTCAAGAGTAAGGTATGCCTCGTATTATCATTTGTGGACGACCGTTTGCAAAAATGACCGTCCGCCAATTTTTGGGAAATCCCTGCGCAGAGAAGACACATCCGATAGGGTGGCAGCTTCGGTTTTTGAGGAGTTTCGCAGGAACGGCTCCGGAAGGTTCATTGTTGTGGAAGCAATTGAACGCCTGCTGAGAGAGACACCGTGCCGGTGGATTCTGCTCTCTTACAGTTCCGGCGGAAGAGCGACCGCCGAAGAGTTAAATGAAGTGATAAAAAATAACGGACATATTGTCGATACGGTGGAGATCGATTACAAGAAGAATGTCATGGCTACCATGAAGTGGACCAACGAATGGTTGAAAGAGTCGGAGGAACCAAACAGAGAATTCCTGTTTCTGATCGAAAAGTAGACTTCCAGTTCGTTTTCTTGTGGAAACCTTCCTCGAAAAATTCCGTCTCCATATACGATACACTTTATCTCCATTACAAATCGGGGTAAATTTCGGTATTTAGTGTAGCCGCTAATCCCTTGCTTTTTTTCGTGGTCACGTGTTAGGAAATCCCTTCAATCTCCAAAAACACTCGGCGTAAGTGTTCTATTGAAAACCTAGTTCGGGAGGTAATATAGGTTGTTTCCGATCTGCCGGAGGCTATGCCCGCAAGATTTGCAATGTGATGACCGATTTATGATAAGAACTGAAAATTTCTTTACGCTATGGCTTACCATAAATATAGGGCGATCCATACGGCGCATAGTTACACAAGGGGCTTCGGGAAAACCGGAGGTTGTGCCTTCACTTCGGGTTCCCACCGCCACAAACACGGTAACCGGCATAGCCACCGTGCGAGTATACCTGATTAAAATGTACCCGAAAGGTACACAAAGATATCCGCGTTTTGGATAACCTATAATTTGGATAACGTAATATATCTACCAAGGAACCTTCGGTAATCATTCAAAAGTAACATCGTGTCTATCATGGAAATATCAATTGCAACTGTTGTGGGCTACTTGTTCGGTAGCATACCTACGGCATATATGTTATCCCGCTTAAAGGGTGTAAATATATTCGAAGAAGGTACAAAGCAAGCAGGTACTACCAATGTGTGGCTTACAGTCTCTCCTAAATATGGCATAGCTGTCTTTATCATTGATGCCATAAAGGGTTTATGTGCTATCTTATTTGCACGTTGGGTTGGGGTAACCGGACTCTGGCTTATGCTTCCCGCGGCAACGGTTATCTTAGGGCATTGGAATTCACCTTTCACAGGCTTTAGAGGAGGTGACGGAGTTGCCAGTATGTCTGGATTAGCGTTTGGTTTGTTAGGGATTTCCATTGTAATATCTTTTCCCGCCTTTTTACTGATATCACTGGGGTTCCATTCCAGCTTTAAGAACCCAACATTGTGGGGAGCGCTGGCGGCCATCATTGCAATGTTTATCTCTACACTAACCTTGAACATATTTTACAGTGATTTAGTCCTTCTATCATTGCCAGATCCATGGAGCTTCCTATTCACTGTGCCTGATTTTTCGATATACCTTGGGATGGTTATCATAACCCTCGCCATCTTATTCCATAGTTACCGTTATCACAAGAGTAATCAAGTGGCAAATGGTAGTCATTCAGCAATGAGAGAAACTACAGGTAAAGAATGAAGGTGAAGCTCCATCCATATACGATTTCGCGTTATACGTTACTTACCTGTGACGAAAGCCGGACAGGTCAGGAATAGTAAGTTGCAAGAATTTCCGATGGAGTATGAGTCTGAACTCTAGTTCGTATCTCTTCCTGACGATCCTCAAGTGTGGGTTCATGCGCCTTATATACAAGCCCTAAAGGCACACCCGGTCTTTGGAGCAACTCCTCAGCTGATTGTCGACTGGTTGGATCGTGAGTAGGTTCTATTTCCCACGCTACGCCCTGTATTCCATCTTTAGGAGAGCCTTTTAGCAGATCATAAGTATCGTTGTAAGTGGTACACGGTGATTGAACATGTATAATAGCAAAGCCTTTATGATTCATGCCGGCTAGTATAAGCTGTGCGAGTGCGCGGGGCTTTATAGAGTAATGAGATGCTATAAATGTGACGCCTGCCGTCATATAGGTTCGCAGTGGGTGCATAGGAATTTCTATTTTGCCATGAGGTGTGGAGGTAGTACGCTGGCCTAGTGTACTTGTAGGGGAGCCTTGCCCTTTTGTCAATCCGTATACACCGTTATCCATCACCACACACGCAACATCCAGATTCCGCTGAGCCATAGGTCCTATATGCTCGGCACCAATGCTGAGAAAATCGCCGTCGCCTGCTACAACAACCGTATTAATATCCGGCCTGCTCATCTTAATGCCGAAGGCAACCGGAAGAGTTCGTCCGTGTACACCGTGGAATCCAAACGGCTGATCTTTTTCCATGAGGTGGACCATATTGCCGGAACAGCCTATGCCCGCTACTATCACATTTTGATAATGTGGTATCTCATGTTGCGTGGTGTAATCCGTGATTGCTATTTCGAGAGCACGCCGAACACCAAAATCACCACACCCCGGACACCATTTAAAGTCGTACTCAGGGTTTCTCTTGGTCATAATTTCACCATATCCTTACGTGTTTCCAATACTTTTTTACGAATGCCTGCAACTAAGTCGACTATACGAAACGGAACACCCGCATACTGTGTAATAGACTCCGCTTTAATGCCTTCCTGACGTAGCAACGCAGACCACTGTCCCTGATAGTTCAGTTCAGGGACAATGACAAGTCTCTTATTGCGAAGAGCTTGTAAAACACAACTCTGCATCGGATGAAGTGCCAGAGAATATATCCACCCAATGTCTTCCATGCCCTCATCTAGAAGGGTGCGGTAGGCTTTAAACGCCGGACCTTTGGATGTTCCCCAAGGCATAATGGCTATAGGTGCTTCCGCTCTTTCGATTTCATAAGGGCCATCGTTCAGGAGAGAAAGCTTGCGAAAGCGCCTCTCCGTAAGACGAATATGATGCTTGGTGAAGTGTGTTGTATCGCCTATTTCATCATGCTCGGAGCCATTCGCAACATAGGCACCGGGATTTCCCGGGATGGGCATTGGTGAAAGTTTGCCGTTATCCTCCCATGATGCGTAGCGCTTATATCCGTTTTCGCCTTTATAGATACGACGCTTCTCGGTAATAATTCCATCCATATCGGGAGCAGGTATATTCTGTGTGCGATCAGACTGGCTGAATTCGCTTATAAGCACAACTGGCCCCTGATATCGTTCCGCCCATCCGATCGCCAGTATAGCAGCGTAGAAACATTCTTCTACCGTTCCGGGTGCTAAAATCGGCATTCTGACGTCTCCATGTGAAGGGTACATGCAGGAGAAAAGATCGGATTGCTCCGATTTAGTAGGCAATCCTGTAGAAGGGCCTCCACGCTGGACATTCACAATAACACAAGGAATTTCCGCCATCCACGCCAAACCTATTCCTTCAGACATAAGAGAGAAGCCGGGGCCTGCTGTGGCAGTCATTGCTTTCTTACCGGCAAATCCTGCGCCAATTACTGCGTTTATCGCCTCGAGTTCAGAGGCAACCTGATAAGTGAATTTTCCCTCACCCAAGAGGTTGTTCTCCATCCATACCAATATCGTAGTTGCCGGTGATATGGGGTAGCCAACGTAAAACTGTAGTCCCGCAGCTACCGCACCAAGAGAAATAGCGGCATTACCGGTAATGACTATTTGCTTATATTCCACCGGAGATGAAGGTGCAAGCATACCCGCACTAAGTCCGCTTTGGCGGGCTTGTTGTGCTCCGGCTGACACAGCTTTTATGTTGGCAGAGATAATCGCGTCATCGTTGAGACGTCCGCGAGTGAACTTTTTTCTGATGTAGTGATGTATGTGCTCTGTGGAAAATTTTATCAGTTCTGCAACTGCACCTATCAGCGCCATATTTGCGGCGCGTGCATTACCCACATTCTTCGCTATCAGGTCCGCATTCAAGCCAAGGTGCGGACCATCCTCTGAAAGTTGAAAATCGGCTGAGTTGTATAAAACTATGCCGTCATCTGTCAAGTCTACCGCATGAAGATCGTACGCTTCTTTGTTAAGAGCTACCAGTACATTCAAATAGTCTCCATTGTCCAGTGTGGGTTTTGTGGAAATATGCACCTGCGATGAAGCCGGTCCGCCCATAATTTGAGATGGGAAAGTTGAGAATGTCTGTATATGATAGCCAGCTATGACAGCTGCTCTAGCAATAGCATCCGCCGATGTAACTAAACCTTGCCCAGCCTCTCCGGCAAACCTTATTATGAAATCGTTTTTATGTCTCTTCACTACTCTATAGCACTTATTGGGTTCTATTATGTTTATAATTATATCGCTTTATAATACGGCAGAATACTTATGCAACTTTTAGAATATATTCGTATGTTCTCGAAAATATACGCACCTGAGATATGAAAATTAAAAAAATCCAAGCCGCGGGCGGAGTAATTCTACGGCACACACTCAATAGTGGGTTAGAAGTCTTTGTATGTGAGCGCAGTACAAAAACTACTTCCATTGAACTCCCAAAAGGTCGGCCTATGTATGGCGAAAACATTGAAGAAACCGCCATAAGAGAAGTATCCGAAGAGACGGGGCTCAAGGTAAAAATACTTGCTGCTCTGGGAGATATACGCTACACATTTGTCCGTTTCCAATCACAGTACGTGAATGATTATGATCAAAGTATACTATATGATAAAATTGTCCACTTTTTCCTAATGCAATCTATAGGAGGTAAGATGGAAAATCATGACAGAGAATATGATCGGGTGTTTTGGCTGGATTGGCGCGATGCGATAAAAATTTTATCTTTCCGTACACAAGTAAAGGTAATCTTGGAGGCTACCTCCTTATTTGTAGGAAAAAGATGAACAAAAATGAGAATTTGATGTTGCGCTGGGGCAAAGTGATAATACGCCCCAAACGAGAAGAAGACTCTGCCGCCGATTATTTGTGGCGCCTAGATCCCGTTTTATGCGAGCTGGATGCCACATACCCAATCACTATGTCTTCGGAAGATTACCACTGTCTTTATCTACAAGAACTCAAATTCCCTTCGCCATATTCTCTACGGTTTGCTATAGAAACCACATCAAGGGAACACATAGGCAACTGCATGTGCTACGATATGGACGAAGTTGAGAAACAGGCAGAGTTAGGGATTATGATTGGAGACAAGCAGCACTGGGGCAAAGGTTACGGCAGAGACGCTCTGAATGCACTGCTGAGATATATTTTCATAAATACTTACCTAGAAAAAGTCTATCTACACACTCTGGCAAAAAATATACGAGCACAGCGCAGCTTCCGAAAGGTAGGCATGGTAGAGGTGAATGAAGTTAGAAGGCAAGGCTTTCACTTCATATACATGGAGATGTCCAAGCAGGATTGGTTAGGGCAAAACAATATAAATGAAAAAGCCTCTATAAATTTCTAAATCTTCCACAATACGTAATATAAGTAAATGCTTTATAGAGGTCCCTCTACAAGATCCGAGGAGCAATGAGGGAAATTAAAATCTATGAACATCCCGTTATTGCTGCGACACCTTCAGAGTAGTGCGGGTAAAAGCACGGAAGTATAAGCATACCCAACCCTGAAGTATGGCTAACTCAAAAAATAGATCCTAGTTGCCTATCGGATTGAATTTCTGGCGGTATCTCCTTGAGAAAACGTGACGGTTCTCTTACAGACCAACCCCAAGTGCGGCGGGTAAATGTATGGGACAAATACAAATGGCGACGAGCCCGGCTTATGCCCACATAGCAAAGCCTACGCTCCTCCTCTACGCTATCTTCCTCTATAGAGCGGGAGTGAGGCAATAGTCCCTCTATCATACCCACTATAAAAACTACATCGAACTCCAGGCCTTTCGCCTGATGAAGTGTTATGAGTGTTATGGCTGTTTCGGAGGGCGCATCGGCAGCGTTGCTTCCATTCAAAGAATCCGTATGTGAGAAAAGAGCCGCTTCCTCTAGGAAAGATGTGAGCGATTCTCTTGGCGAAGCACCGGAACTAGCATGGGCTTGGGCAAGGCCGAGCAGCTCCTCTATATTATCTTTCCTGCCTTGTTCCGATTCGTCGGAGTTGTCCTCTATCATCTTCATGTAGCCTGTTCGTTTTATAATTTCGTCCAGTAATTTATCTACATGAATCACCTCGCTCTGTTTTATGAAGTAGCTCATAAGATCCGCAAAGGACGTCAAAGATTTCAAAGCTCTTGTTCCTATATCCAGCGCATACAGACCCTCATTGCCGGTAGAAGATATGACAACATCTAGCATATAAGAGTCTTTGGCAAGAGCAGCGTGTTGCAATTTGGCAACCGTACTTCTGCCTATCCCACGGGCAGGTTTGTTAATGATACGCTCAAGCGCCGCCCCGTCTGCGGAATTAGCGATTACGCGCAGGTAGGCTGTAAGATCTCGAATCTCCTCCCTTTCATAGAAACCTACGCCGCCTATCAGCCTGTACGGTTCTCCCCTGCGCCTGCATGCGTGCTCTAGGGCGCGTGATTGTGAGTTAGTTCTGTACATAACAGCGATTTCATTCCTCGAAATTCCCGCAACCCCTACGAGGCGTCCAATTTCTCTCATTACCATTTCCGCCTCATCATCTTCGTCATATACCTGCATCAGTACAATCTGGCTACCTATTCCGTTGTCCGTCCGCAGATTTTTCTTTAACCTTCCGGTGTTATGAGATATCAAAACATTCGCGGCATTGAGTATATTCCGTGTGGATCTGAATGAATGCTCCAAAATCACTACGCCTGTGTTCGGGTAAATCGACTTGAACTCTTCAAGGTTGGCAGGATTTGCGTGCCTCCATGAATATATAGATTGATCCGGGTCTCCTACAACGCATATATTACGTTGAGGCTCGGCTAACAATCTAGACAAGCGAAATTGCAAAGGGTTAGTATCTTGAAATTCATCCACCAGAACATAATCGAAGCGATCCTGCAATTTTTTCCTCACCTCTTCATTCATTTCGAGAATCTGTACACATTTCAGGAGCAAATCATCGAAATCTACCGCATTTTCCCTATCCAACCTCTCCTGATAAACCTCGAATATTCTGGCGCCAATTTCTTCCATATAGCTGTTTGCATCGGTAGAAGCATCAGATGGTGAATTCATCCTATTCTTATAGTTAGATATCATACTTATGACTTTACGAGGTGGAAATGTTTTTGTACTTATATCCATCTGCTCCATCACTCCCTTCACAGTACGGAGTTGGTCATTTGCATCGTATATAGAAAAGTCGGAACCACGTCCAAAAAATTCTGCGTAAGACCTAAGTACTCTAACACCAAAACCATGAAACGTAGAAACCTTCAAGCCTCTCACTTCACCCAAAAGCGATGCACACCTATCTTGCAGTTCGCGCGCCGACTTGTTTGTGAAAGTGACTGCCAGAATTTTCCAAGGAGGCGTGTTCATATTGGAGATGAGCCACGCAACGCGGCGAGTCATAACAAGCGTCTTACCGCTGCCCGGTCCCGCTACTATCATAAGAGGACCTGACGGATATATCACCGCTTCACGCTGTTTGGAAGTCAAATCTTCCAATATTTTGGAACCATCCGCGTCATGAAGCACAGGTGTAGCCATAAAACCGATGGGATTCCTCAGCGTGTAGCCGGAAATGCTATAGCTCGTTCTATAGCATCCAGGTCTATATTCTCCGTCATCAAGCCTCTCATATACTCCAACTTATCCGGATGCATAAAAGAAGTTCGTAGAGGCATTTGTCCCAGTTTATCCGCCGCTTCTACTGTAGCATCCTTCACAAAAACCAAAGGCACTTCACGTTGCTCGGCTTCATACTGAACATACTCCACAGGCATCACGCCTTTAGTAAGTATCAGAGCATGCACAGAAGAAGTTTGCAGCGCCGCTATCTGAATATCCGGCCTATCCCCTCGCACGATGACGCCCGCTTTTTTGCGGGATCCAAAATAAAATGGTCCCCAATCCAAAATCATACCGCCGATGAGAAAATAATCTATAAGGCGGGAACCCTTCTCTTTCATGAGTATGTACTCGCCGCCGAGGTGTCTGACAGCTTCATCCAGCGTAGGGGCAACAAGCCTCCGCGCCTCCGGCAACATACCTAACGTAGCCACTCCTTTTTCCTTCAGTGCCGGCATACGAAGCTCCAAAATTTCAATTTGCCTATAACGAGGAACACGATTAATTACTACACCCGCTAAACGAGAACCGTAAGCAGATGCGGCAGATTCTATATCCTCATCATAAGAAGCAACTAGGATAATAAGTGCATCCAAATCTTCGGCGAGCTGCATATTATTACGTTGATCATATCCTGCCTCACCTTCAATTATCGAAATTTGCGCATCGTGAGATACTCTCCTAAAATAAGCATTGGAATAGGGGCTTTCCTCCGGACTAGGCCGAGCGGCTAATGGCACAAGATTAGCAAAAGTTTCGTTATCGGGATCATCATGAGACGTCCACGCCTTAGCGAGAAAAGTAGAAATACCTTTCGAGAGAAAATGAGCACCCAAGGCGCTTGCGATAGCAGTTTTGCCGGCGCGCCGAGAAAGAGATGATATGATGAGATTAGACATTATAGAACTTATTAGGCCTCATTAGTGAAAAATACTCACTACCATATGATTATAGCAGCACGGACGGTTGCAATAATAGTATTACGATTTAAGTATTCATGCCGAGGTAGCTCAGTTGGTAGAGCAGTGGACTGAAAATCCATGTGTCGCCGGTTCGAGTCCGGCCTTCGGCACCACTCATCGTATAGGTTGTGATACCTACAACAAAATACACGGGTATTTTGCACAAATGCCCCCGCCGGAATAGTAGGCAGTTTATAATAAACCCAAGCGGAAGTGGCTCAGTGGTAGAGCATCTCCTTGCCAAGGAGAGGGTCGCGGGTTCGAATCCCGTCTTCCGCTCCAGCCTTCAGTTAAGTAAGCTTCATCGGCAAAGCATGTTTTCCGATGAAGCTTATTCATTTTGGGCGGTTTCCCGAGCGATGTTACGGGCTTCTTCATTGAAATTATCATTGGAGGCTATCCACAGGAGGTAGCCCGGGTTTTTTTCCTTTACATCAAGTAATCTTTCGCCGGCATAACGTCCGAAGTTCACCAGTATCTCTCCGCTAGAATCTCTGATGAAGCGTCCGTCTTTATCTATCCATGAAGCATTCCACCCTTTAGACCACATCATTATATCGACTGGAGACGTGCCTATTTCCGAAGATGATGCCATCTGTCCTAGTAGTATATCCATCATGGCTCTCAAGCGTCCTTCGGCATCCGAGCGCGGCGGTGGATCTCCATCCGCAAAGTTGGCATAAGCCGCGTAAAAATCTCTTGGTGCCAGCCTATAAAATATCGAGAGGAGATCCACAACAGAGCGTTCTTCATTTGGAAAGTCTATCCTACTTCTTTCAAACTCTGCTTGGATAAGTGGCAGGTGAAATTTCTCTACACCGTAGCCCGCCATATCACAGTTGTGCAAAAATTGTGCGATGCCTGAAGCATAAGCACTAAATGGCGAAGCATCCCGCACATCCGAATCTGTTATGCCGTTTATGAGCGTCGCACCGGGAGGAATAGGCATTCCGGGATTTATAAGCCTGACTCTACTTTCCATAGTCCCATCCTCATACAATTTCAGTGTAGCCAGTCTTATAATACGTGCGTTCCGAACATCCAACCCGGTCGAATCGGTGTCTATGAAAACTAGTGGACGGCTTAATTTCAGATCCTTTTTATTTATCTGCGCGGGCATTCTCGGATAATAGATTCAAAAGGTAACTCTTACAAATATTTATGATGCATTCGCTTGCACACAGCAGATATATACATTACGATAAGTAAGTGTGCAGATGTAGCCGCTTGTGCCGAAGTGGCGGAATGGTAGACGCGGCGGTCTCAAAAACCGTTGAGGGTAACCTCGTGTGGGTTCGACTCCCACCTTCGGCACCAAAAAACATCTCTGCTCTAGCCGTTCCCGCCGTGTTCAACAATACCCACCGCCTCGCTCTAATTTGCGCACACCTCTAACAAGCATATCACTTTACCTTTTCAGAAGCAATGTATCCTTCTTTTCTCAGGTAACCTATAATCTCCTCTGCGGATTGATGAGGCGCCATTTTCATAGTATCTATGCGTATCTCAGGGCACTCGGGAGATTCATAAGGATCATCCACTCCGGTAAAGTTTTTGATAATGCCCGCCATTGCCTTGACATACAGCCCTTTCCTATCTCTGCGCTTACATTCCTCTATAGGTGTATCCACATGAACTTCCACAAAGCCTCCAAGCGATGCTACTATATCCCTCACTATACGCCGCGTTGATGCATACGGAGCTATAGGCGCGCAGATAGCAATCCCGCCGTGCCGAGTGATCTCGCTAGCCACAAACCCTATACGCTGAATATTTAGGTCTCTGTGTTCTTTGGAAAAGGTCAACTCACTTGAAAGATGCCTGCGTATCAAATCTCCATCCAAAACGGTCACCGGTCTGCTAGTAACCTCAAGAATACGAGAGGCAAGAATCGCTGCTATGGTAGATTTACCCGCCGAAGGCAGTCCGGTGAAGAAAACTGTAAACCCTCTTTTTGCACGAGGAGGGTATGATTTAGAAAGTTCCGCGACGACCTCCGGATATGAAAACCATTGCGGTATCTTTTCGCCTGATTCCAAACGTTGGCGTAGTTCTGTACCGGATAGTGATAAAGCACGCGTATTTTCCTGAACTTCGGATCGTGGCATGTAGCTATCCGTTTCCTGAACATAAACCATCTCTTCAAATGGTACGGGAACAACCCCTATATCTTCCGCATAGGCTGAGAGAAGTTCTCGCGCCGCATACGGTTCGTAATATGGTATGCCGGCCGCAGATTTTCCGGGACCCGCATGATCTCGCCCTATTATAAAATAACGACATCCATAGTTTTTACGTATTATGGCATGCCATATCGCCTCCCTTGGACCCGCCATGCGCATGGCTAGAGGTAGTAGGCTCAACGTAACAGAATTTGGCTTGTATCTATCTAGAACCGCCTTGTAGCATCGCACTCTTACAAAGTAATCGATATCTCCGGGTTTGGTAACTCCAACAACAGGGTGTATCAAGAGATGTGAGTTGGTAATTTTCGCAGCACGCATAGTCAATTCTACGTGGGCTCTATGAAGGGGGTTTCGTGTCTGAAATGCAACAACGGATTCAATGCCTTTTGAGTTGAACATACTGCGCAATTCTTGGGGGGAATAACGGAGTTTTCGGAAAGTGTAATGCGGCGGTAGCTCCATCCCTTCTAAAAGCCCGCCCAATCTAACGGGCTTTGTTCTTTTCAAAAGATGAAATACACCGGGGTGATCTGTGTCCGTGGTTCCAAGAACAGTTTGTGCTTCTTCAAAATTGTCCGGTTGCCAAATATCTGAAACGGTCATAACTGCCAAAGGCATACCCTCCGGATGAAGGAGAAGTATCCTTTCACCAGTTGATATTCTTGTGGCGAAATCTTCCGATACATCCAGAGTTATCGGCATTGGCCAAATCAAGCCGTTAGAGAGGCGCATTTCAGAGCAGACATTTCTATAGTCAGCTTCAGTCATAAAACCACGAAGCGGGGACATAGCACCATTCAAGAGCATCTCCAAATCGAAAAGTTGAATATCTGTCATGTATAAAGATGGTATATCCAGAGATTCTCGTTTGAGTTCGTCCAGCTTATCCGGAGAAGCCATAAGAGAAAGCAATGAACCGCCATGTGGAACAGGTAATTTAGATGAGTTCATTTTTTAGACCGGTGAATTGAAAAGTTTATTTGATGCCTACAGCGGAAAGTAGAGAATCTATGGAATATTCGTCGCTGCTTTCTTTTCTATGAGTCATAGCTATTTTCCAGTAGCTATAATATATGCCTTTTTGCTCGATTAGTTCTCGTGGGGCACCGCTCTCTTCAACCTTGCCATTAGCAAGTACATAAACTATATCGGCAGACATAGTGGTTACAAGACGATGCGCCGCTAGAAGGATAGTGGCATCCTTATGCTTGTTGATTATGTTTCTATGAACTGCTGCCTCTGTTTTCACATCAAGCTCACTCGTTGCTTCATCCAATATGAAGAAATTCTGATTGGATAGCATAGCTCGCGCTATAGCAATACGTTGCCTTTGCCCGCCGGAAAGTCCTATATTCTGCACTCCTCCTACCACAGTATCATATCCCGCCGGTAAACGGTCTATAAAATTAGACGCAAGAGCAAGACGAGCGGCCTCCTTAACATCCTCCAGAGAGGCATCCGGCCGGAACCAACGCAGATTGTTCAGTACAGTATCCCTGAAAAGAATAGACCCTTGGGATACATAGGAGATATGTGTCCTCCATGATTTGACATCATACTCTTTGAAGTTTCTACCATCTATGCTAATGTATCCGTCTGTAGGAGGCATCAATCCTAGGGCCAAGTCAATTATAGTAGTTTTACCTGCACCCGATCCTCCTACTAAAGCAACTATTTTACCGCGTGGTATCTTGAGACTCAATCCATTCAAAACCGCCTCATTATTTTCCTCATCTGAAGATGGATAACTAAAATATACCTTGTGAAATTCCAGATGTGATTTCAGCGATTCAAAACGATAACTCCCTGAAGTTTCACCATGTAAAGCGGCTTCCGCGCGCATATTATCAAATTTATTAGCAGTCGCAAAATGGAATCCAACACTCTGAAAACTTCCCAACAATGCATTCAATCCGTTCTGAAATCTGTACAAAAGTATCGCAGACAAACCTAGTTGATCCGGGGTTATGGGAAGGTAAATACCGGCAATAACCAAACCGGTAAAAAGTACAAAATTCGTAGAAAGTGTTGTCAGCAAAAAGCTGATACCCTCAACTGAAGTTACTCTATTTCTTATTTTTAAAGCACCGGCAGAAGTTTCCATCAACCTTTTTGCAGCGCGTTTCTCGTGACCGCTAGCTTTGATAAGTTTGGAGTTTGTATAACTTTGATTGATTTCCTTCATAAATCCTGCATCAACAGAGTTGAGATTATTGCCTAGCGCTCTGATTTTACGTATTGGGATAGATAATAGAGGTATAGTGAAAATACTAAATCCCGCTACGAGTAAACTGAACTGCCAAGAAATGTAAAAAGTAGCGATAAGACTTATAATCAAAAGCGACGCAGAACGTAAAAAATTCGGATAGAATGCTACAAGGCTTTGATAACGATTTACCATATTGATGGAAGCATGAGTAATATTAGAATGGTCTTTTTTCAAAAAAAATAGCCATGAAGCATTAACAATACTATTGTTGAGTGCAACGCGATTAACATGAGCGTGAAGTGATAAAAACCTACCTGACAAAATATTCTGGAAAAGTTTCAACAAGGTATCCACTGTCAAAATAGTTAATGTCACTATAACAAGATAGCGTTCTCGAAATGCTATACCGAAGAATTCAAATATTCCCTGAATATAACCAACAACAGATAAGGAGCCAAGTTCCACAGGGATATCCGAACGAAAAGTATAAAACACAGTTGTGATGACCAAAGCGTACGAGCTCGTAGAAATAACAGCGTTAAATAAAGAGAGTAATCCCAAAAATATTAACCATACTTTATAGCGTCCTTCCATTCGCAAAAAGAAAAGCCAAAGTCCAATAGGCAACATTTTTTTATCGGATTTATTGATTAAAGCTTGTCTATCTAAAGCATCCTCTTTAGTATAAGTTTCCGGTATGTAATCAGGGCGAACTTTTTCTATATACCGCCTCAATACGTTCATATCATAATTTCCTCAAGATAACCACTTTAAGGAGTGTTTTAAAAATCAATCTCAAATCCATCAGGAAGCCAGCCATCTTTATGTAATGAATATCATACTCAATTCTTTTCATAGCAGCCACATCATCATGAGCATGGGGATATACAACCTGAGTGTAACCTGTAACACCGGGTTTAACTAAAAGTCTGAATTTGAACATTGGCTCGCGGTCTTCCAATGATTTTTCAAGTTCCGGAAACTCAGGCCGCGGACCTACAATGCTCATATCTCCCTTTAATACATTCCAAAACTGCGGAAATTCATCAAGGTAAAAACCGCGCAGAAAGTTCCCCACAGATGTAACTCGCGGATCATCCTTCTGCGTACGTAAAGAGATAAGGTCTCTATCTGAATTTACCAGCATGGTACGAAATTTAATCATAGCAAAAGTATTTCCGTCTTTACCCAATCTATCCCTCTTGTAAAATACAGGACCCGGTGAAGATAGTTTGACTAACAGAAATATGAAAGGAAAAATAATCATCAGGACAACAAGTCCTATTATAGCAATAAAAACATCTAGCAAACGTTTGCGAACCGAGAAAAGATAATCACTGACAGAAGGTCTCACATCTACTATACCTACTCAAGGGCACCAATACTTGCAAGCTGCTCTTCAATCCAGCGGTAGGTGCATAAAATACCTTCTTCCAATTCCACTTGCGGCATCCAAGATAATATCTCATAAAGCTTACCATTATCACTGTTACGACCGCGGACACCTTGAGGCTTGGAAGTATCGTAACGTTTATAAACTCTTTTGCCGGCCGCATTCGAGACTATATCTACCAGTTGGTTTACAGTCACAAGGCGATCTGTCCCAAGATTCAAGGGCTCATTGTGCCGACTCTCCATAATTCGCCATATTCCTTCAACGCAATCATCTACATACATAAATGATCGTGTTTGTTTTCCATCTCCCCAGACCTCTATCTCACCATCATTCTGGATAAGCGCTATTTTGCGACATATTGCAGCAGGTGCTTTTTCTCTGCCTCCATCGTAAGTGCCAAGCGGTCCATAAACATTATGGAAGCGCGCCACACGCGTCTCCATAGCGTAATCTTCAGTGTAATACTGACACAATTTCTCGGAGAACAGTTTTTCCCACCCGTACCCTTCCTCCGGCATCGCCGGATATGCATCACTCTCTTTCAGTGGTACAACATCCGCTTCCACCTGCCTGTACTCCGGATATATACATGCGGAGCTGGAATAGAAAAAGCGGCTTACTTCAGCTGAACGTGAAGCCTCCAGCAAATGCGCTGTCATCAATACATTGTTTCGGGCCACCTGTGCGCGAAATTCCGTGATAAAACCGATACCGCCCATATCGGCTGCCAGATGAAAAACGTACTCAATGCCTTGAACGGATTCCATACAACTGACCAAATCACGCATATCCCGCAAAAGAAACTCATCAGCGTCTGTAGGTTCATACTCGGGCTCCTTGATATCCGTCCCACGAACCCAATGCCCCAGATTTTTCAGATATTTAACTAGATGATGCCCTATGAAGCCACCAGCTCCCGTCACTAAAATTTTCATATACGTAGTACCCTTTGGCTACTTCTTTCTAAATCCCTATCTATCATTATGAAGGATATTTTGTCTAAATATACCTAGGCGGGCGAAAATTCGCTCATACTTTTCGGTACACGCTGTAGGAGCAAGCAACCTTTTTGAACCTATTTCAATAATTGTAACCCATCATGTCATAGCGTTTGATGAACGACTCTCCATAGCCTCCTGAACAACTTCTACATAACGCATAGTAGATATCTGTTTCGTAAACCGAGCCGTTACCAATGCGCGGGCATTCCTTTGCATCTGTGCGATAACAGCCGGCTTATCCACCACACTTCGCAACGATTCGGCTAGCTTATCAGATTCTCCCTGAGATACACGAATTCCTAGATTCTCTTCATCCACCAAACGACCAATACAATGGTCCGGTTCAACTATGGCTATGATCGCCTGCCCGGCAGCCATAGCAGGATAAAACCTGCTGGGATGCACAAATCCGGATAAACCCCGAGCCAAAGATATGATAGCGAATTGCCCTGCGGAAAGTGAATACGGAAGCATCTCTTCAGTCTGACGCGGCAATAATAGAGCATTAGAAAGATTTCGCTCTTCTATCATTCTAATCAGATCATCTCTCCTAGTTCCGCCGCCTATAAAAACAAATCGAACCTTATCGAGGTCTTGTAACAATGCGGCGGCACCCACAACAGTCTCCAAATCATGCGACAATCCCATATTCCCAGAGTACATAACTACAACTTTATCCTCTAGATTATGTTCTCGTCTAAAAAGGTTATCTTGTGGAGGAACCGGTTTTATCCTATCCACGTCCGCCCAATTAGAAACAACCAAAATATGATCTGCTTCGGCAGCATACGGCAAGTAGCGCACCACCTCTTCCCTCATCCTGTCATCCAGCACCATTATCCGCGATGCTCTACCTATAACCAACTTATTCATCATATGCCATAGCCGCTCTATAATTCCGCCTCGCTTTACATGTCCAAGAGATACTGCTGCTCCGGGGAAAATTTCCGTGACAAGATACACATAAGGAATTCCGCGGAAAATCCCAAGAGCCCAAGCAACAAGCCCTAGAAATGGAGAAGTTGTATCAGCAAGTATCACCGTGGGACGTCGAGAAAACAGCAGCCGCACAAAAATGAAAAACGATACCATAGATGCGTTAATTATCCTGCGAAATATACTCCGCTTATCAAAGCTTATTGCCGGGTGACGTCTGAAATGAACACCCTCAATCACTGCCGGCAAATCCTCCATCCGAAAACCGGACGGACGTTGAGAATAAACGCATACATTCCATTTTTTATCACGAAAAGCACGCGCAGCATCCATCAAAAGATGAGCATTTGTAGTCGATTCCGGTAACGCGTGATGAATTATTATTGCTACGCTTATTTCAGCCATACCAAAGTGTATCCTAAATGATAGTATAACACTAGTCGGTACAATCTCCACTCTGCAGTCCAATCCGACTAAAACTCCGCGAACCGAGAACATTGAGTATAGGCAGTACATTCAAACATAGCAAGAGACCAAAAGTAGCTTTTCTAGCGCCCATACTGCTGCCTGCAGACCGAGCAAACACAATACAGATAGTACGCATGTGCGAGGCAACCGCATACGCAGGGATGGAAGTAAGGCTATACCACATTCGAAAGAGGAGTAATCTATCGAGAGATCAGAGACTCGCAGAATTGTTGCAGTGGTACGGCGTACAAACACCTTTCGAGTGTAACTCTACCCCTTCATTCACGAAAAACGCATACATGCCCAACACATGGTTGAGGCGATACCTTATATCACGTGGAACGCTTCCCGCGGCTAGAATTACAACACTCCTCAAATCTATCATGTGGAATGCAGACTTGTATGTCTGTCGTTGGTGGCGTCCGGCCAAAATGATAAGCCGTTTGAATCTACCCACCGTGTACGAATTTCACGATTGGCCCGAGAGCGCGGTTTGGGCAAAAAGAGGCGGCTTCGCTCAAATCCGCGGCTGGACGGAAAAGCATCCCAATATGACCATACTCTGCACTTCGGAAACGGTCAAAGAAGCACTAGTGAAAGAGACGGGGATAAACCCCGATAGAGTACCCGTTTTGGAAAACGGCAGGCCAAAATCTTTACACATTACAAAGAGCGATGCACGTAAAGCCGCAGGGCTGAACATGAATGAATCTTTAGTTATGTACACCGGACAGGTGATGGTTGGCAAAGGTGTAGAAACCCTTATAGAAGCCGCTAGAAGCCTACCGGCTAAAGTCAAGGTAGTCATTGTAGGCGCGCCGCCTATGGATGAGGGACCTGTACATGATAGTTCATACACCAACCTTCCGGATAACATCATAAACATAGGGCACGTACCGCCTAACCAAGTCCACATATTTCAGGCGGCGGCCGATGTCCTCGTTCTGCCGCAATCATCCGAAATTTACAATTCACCTCTGAAACTTTATGAGTATGCCTCTGCCCATCGTCCCATAGTAGCCACAGATATCGAGCCTTTACGCAAAATATTGAAACATGAATACAACGCTTTACTCTCGGAACCGCGGAACCCGAAGAAATTAGCACTATCGATCGAGCGTTTACTCAGTGATGAAGACCTCGCGAGGAATATAGCAGACAATGCTCTTTTGACTTTATCATCATGGACATGGGAAAAGCGTGCTCAGGCACTGCTCAAAATCACCGGCTTAAGCCAAAAAGTTGAAGATAATGGAGGTTAAAGTAATCCGAATACTTCCCAGTTCAAAAACCGTTCAGTAAATTGAGCATACGCTCATGCAAGACGGCTGAGCCGGAAGCGATTATTTGCCCACCGTCTTTTGCATTTTTTCCATCCCAATTAGTGATGACTCCGCCTGCGCCTTCTATCACAGGTATAAGAGCATGAACGTCCACAGGTTTAAGTCCGGCTTCTACAACAACATCCAGAAATCCCGCCGCAAGCAAGCCGTAATTGTAACAATCTCCGCCAAACCGCAACATACGAACACGTTCACCCAACTTCCGAAATGCCTCTTTCTCATAGGCAGATACAAATTGCGCAGGTGAATTAGTAGCTGCAATAGCATCGCCAATAGTTGAACAGGGGCGAGTTCTCAGCAAGAAATTGTTACCGTCCCTATACCAAAAAGCCCGCCCCTCGCTACAAATAAATCGTTCATTAAGCGCCGGCATAGAAATTACGCTCACATTCGGGCTATCGATTTCGTTAAACGCTACTAGAACACCCCATAGTGGCGAGCCCGTTATGAATGCTCGCGTACCGTCTATCGGGTCTAGAACCCAGCATGGAGATCCTCCATTGGCCATTCCATATTCTTCGCCTATTATACTATGGCAAGGATACATTTTATTTATCATCTCGCGCATAGCGGTTTCGGCCTTCAAGTCCGCCTCCGTAACCGGATCAAAGTTGGCGATATCTTTGTTATAAACCGTCATCTCCCGCCTGAAGTAAGTAAGAGCTATGCTAGCACCTACGGCAGCGACCTTTTCCGTAAACGCCATATAATCCTGCATTTGCATATCATTATCTTTCGGCATAAATCCCTCGCATATATTAAACAGTAGTCACAAACAATTTTAATTCTCTATGATAAGTACCAGTACTGGTTATTACTTTAATTTATTTAGCTTGCAAAAGGAAAAGTTATCCCCTATGCCGAATATTCAAAAACAGAATCCGCTGGTATCTATAGTAGCTCCACATACAACATATATCGGGGAAACAATAGTAGTGCCGCGTTTGAGCATAGGTCTAACGTTGCGAGGCTTTTCGGTAGATATCATAGATATAGATGGAGAGTGGGATCACCTACAAAGTAACACCTTCCCTGAGAATATGCGCTTGATAAAACTTCCCACCCGTCGTTTTATGCCCTGGGTTCCCGATATCGGTCGTTTTTCAACTTGGGCAAATTACAGATTATGGGGATTGCTGAGAGGAGCATCGATGATACCGGCACTCGCCGCTTATCTGCGAAGGGAAAAGCCAAAAGTGCTAGTCGCACGCCTTTTAACTACTCAGGCAACGTTGGGAAAGCAGCTATCCAGAACACCTGCCAAACTTGTACTTAGCATGGCCGGTGTGCCAACAGATTCATATATGAGACGTATTCTTTGGCCCCGCATTTATCCGTACGCAGATGCCTTCGTTGCTCCTAACAATGAGGTAGCGGAACATGCGGCACGCTTCTCCAATGTGCCGAGAGAAAGGTTTCATAACATCCCAAATCCTGTAATAGATGATGCCACCTTAGCCAAGGCTAAAGAACCCGTAGATCATCCATGGATAACAAATCGCGAAAATCCCATAATATTAGGCGTAGGTCGTCTTACACCTCAAAAGGGTTTCGATACTCTCATCCGCTCTCTCGCCATACTTAGATCTAGCATTCCGGCAAGGCTGATAATTCTTGGAGAAGGGGAATTGAGGAACTCGCTTACATCACTTGCGGAATCTCTTGGCATATCCGAATATCTCCACATGCCGGGGCATGAAAGTAACCCTTATCGATATATGAGAGCAGCCGATGTCTTTGTGATGTCATCCAGATGGGAAGGACCGGGGCACGTCCTCATAGAAGCGCAGGCAATAGGCACTCCGGCAGTATCGACTTCATGCCCGGCGGGTCCCAAAGAGACTCTGTTAGAAGGCGAGGCCGGAATACTCGTCCCTGTAGATGATCCTGTAGAGATGGCAAAAGCCATACAAACTATGCTTACAGATAAAGACTCGGCACAGCGGATGGTTGAAAAAGGGAAGGCAGCCTCTAAGCGCTGGTACGCCGAAAGTGTGGCGGACAGCTGGGCGGAATTTCTCCATATCTTACTGAAACGCTAATATCGGGTACGCTTCTCGATAGCCGTATCTGTCGCTTGCGTATAAGATTCCCTATAAGTTTCCAAGCGAAAAAGCAAGCGCATTTCATCCGGCATCACATCTAGAAGCAAAGAACGATCATCGTATACACGAGTCAGTAGAGCCGCCATATCTTCCACAGAAGTTTCATCTACTGCCCATCCTCCCCCATGTTCGGTAACCAGCCCGCCCATATATGAGCCCTTTGCCACAATAACGGGCATTCCGCACGCCATAGCCTCGCAGAATCTACGTGCCAGATGTCCTTTGTATTTTGGTATAGATTGTGGAAACAAAGAAAAGATTATATCTGCGTCAAAAAACATACGTTGATAATCTTTATCGTAATCAAAGGCTCCGGAAAATTGAACGAAGTCGGTAGTTTCGGATTGCTCTCTGACAAAATCTGCGTCATCTCCGGCACCTCCAAACTTCAAAATCACATCGCGCTCGGATAAGCGCACTTGCCGCGCCGCCTCTATAAGCGTTGCTATTTGAGGCTCTCCTCGCATGAACCCAAAGTAGCCCACAATCAATTCCCGCCTACCCTCGTGAACATCCCTATCTACAGGCCAATCCAAAGGTGCATTAGAGAAATCTACAACAGGTTCGGCACTATCGAGAAGGCCGTTCGACCTCAGATGATCTCGCATAGTTTCCGCATGTATGAGGGTTACATCCGAACGGCGCAGTAACAAACGATACACAGAACGGTACAATGAGTTCAACCTCTCGCCCATCTGCTCCTGAAGTTCATATATTAGAGCTACACGTCTAAATCCCAATAGGGCAAAATTTCCAAATCCCAACATATCTACATTGATAACGTGCACGGCGGCAGGCATGAGTTTATTGAGCAATGACCGAATTCGCATCGCGAAAACCATGCTCCAGAAAATTCGGCGGAACTTGTTTCCACGAGGATCAGGCAATTTTATAGGCCATAGTTGCTCAATCGGAACTGGGGAAGAAAAAGGCACGGTAATAGAAGATTCACCTCTTTGCCAATATATGAAATGAACATTGTAGCGTCCGGAATCTTGTAAAAGCTTGACCTGTTCCAAGTGCTGAGGATTTGGTTCATTGCCAAAAATGAAAATTATTCTTTTAAGGTTCATAGGTGTAATTCCTGCGCCCATTGACGATTTTCCATATACCACTCAATAGTAAGTTGGAGGCCTTTTTCTAAAGATACCTTTGGTCTCCAGCCTAACTTTGAAGCAGCTTTGGATATATCCGCATCTGTAGAAATAGGCTCGCTTAGGTTTGCCGGTTCGTATGAGACGCGGGCTTTTTTTCCAACAATATCTTCTATGAGCTCTATAACACGCATAATAGTGCTGGATTCACTGCTACCTATATTTATAGCCTCATACCCTGAATCGATGTCAAGGGAGGTCAGAATGGCGCGTGCTACATCGTCCACATAAACGAAGTTGCGAGATTGGCTGCCGCCAAAGACTCTTACCGGTTCTCCTTCGCAAATCCAACGTATAAAGCGAAATATACTCATATCAGGCCTACCCTGAGGACCATATACAGTAAAAAAGCGTAATGCTGCAATGCTCATATCGTGCAGATGGTGGTAGGTGTAGCAAAGTAGCTCCGTCGCTTTCTTGGAAGCTCCATAAGGAGAAATAGGCATGTCGGAAGGTGTATCTTCGGTGTAAACTTCGCTTGCCTCTCCATATACGCTGCACGTGGAAGCCTGCACAAATTTGCGGACACCATTCTGACGACACTGCTCCAAAAGATTCAGAGCACCCATGGTATTAGCCATGAAAAAGCCGCCGGGCTCATTCACAGATTCTCTTATCCCCGCCTTTGCAGCCATGTTAATTACCGCGCTTATCTCGTGATCTTGGAAAACGTTCTTCAGCAGAGCATCATCCGTTATATCTCCGCGTATAAACTCAAAGTTATCTATACTTTCCATCCGCCGGGCTCTCCACTCCTTCATACGGTTATCGTAAGTAACCTCCATATTATCCAATCCCAGCACATCTTTTCCTTGCGATAACAACATTCGGCATACTACCGAGCCTATGAAGCCCGCAGAACCTGTAACAAGAACTTTCATTTCTATAATTTCCTCATATGTGCAAAGGTTTCATAAAGTATCCTCATAATTATGGACACATTCGAATCACAAACATCCCACAAAATCAATATACATGATAAGGCAATATCAAAAGTATGCATATTCGGCGGAGCAGGGTACGTAGGGCTGATTACCGGAGTAGGTTTAGCCGCACTTGGTCACAAGGTGGTCTGCGTAGACATCAACTCGGAACGTATCTCCTTGCTCCAAGAAGGCCGTTCGCCTCTTCACGAGGAAGGTATGGAGCAGCTCTTGAATAGCTTACTTGAAACGGACGCAATCCGTTTCACTACGGATAGCGCTTCGGCTATACAGGACGCGGATATTGTTTTAATAGCCGTCGGAACACCCAGTACGGAAGATGGACAGGCCAATATAACTCAGGCGATTTCTGTCACGAAAGATATTGTAGCATCTATGAAATCCTATAAGGTAATAGCGGTAAAAAGCACCATACCTCTGGACGGATTCGATGCGATAAATACCATATTGAATAAACATTTGCACGAAGGAGTAGACTTTGATATAGCATATACGCCGGAGTTTCTGCGAGAAGGGCGAGGGTTAGAAGATTTCTTCGCACCGTCCCGCATAGTGGTAGGCAGTTCTTCAGGGCACGCAATGCAAGCAATTCGCAATCTGTACCGCCCTATCATCGAGAAGGAGCATGATTTGTGCGCTTATTACGCCCCAACTACCAAAGACCGCGTGCCGTATATAGAAACTTCTGTGAAAACAGCGCAGATTATCAAATATGCGGCCAATGCTTTTCTGAGCACTCGCATATCCTTCGCTAACGAGCTATCTGAACTTTGTGAAGTAGCCGATGCTAACCTTGGCACGGTTATATCCGCTCTTTCCCTTGACCCTAGGATAGGCACGGGTTATATGCAATCGGGCTTGGGCTTCGGTGGGCCTTGCCTAGAGAAAGATCTTATAGCTCTTATACACATGGCGGAATCGTTAGGTTGCTCATCGCCGGTTTTCAAAGGTGTGCTGGAGAGGAACCGGTTACAGCCAAAGAGATTGATGAGTGTTGTGCATGAGGTTATGAGCGAGGGGTTGTGTAAACAAACTGTGGCTATTTTCGGTCTGGCATTCAAGGAAGGCACTAATGACGCGCGAAACTCGCCCGCACTAGTACTGGCAAGGCTTCTAATGGATAAAGATGCATCCGTAAAAGGATATGATCCGCTTGCCGTAAGAGATGCGCAGGCAATTATGCCGGACATCGTATGTCACGAGGATCCTTTGGAGGCGGCATCAGGCGCGGATGCATTGATAATAACAAATGCCGATTCTACAATAGCACGTCTGGATTATAGGAGGGTGCTAGAATACATGAACGGCAATATCCTAATAGATGCACCGGCTATACTGGATGGTGAACAAATGAAAGCGTTCGGCTTCAACTATAGAGCTATCGGTTTATCGAATACTTGAGAGTGAGAAAATGGAGCGGGGAACGGGGCTCGAACCCGCGACATCCTGCTTGGAAGGCAGGTGCTCTACCAACTGAGCTATCCCCGCTAATAATTTCAAGAAAGGGCAAATATAACGATTTACGCTACTTCTCCCCATCCCGTACAATACATCTGGTGGAGCCTGCGGGACTCGAACCCGCTACCTCCTGCTTGCAAAGCAGGCGCTCTCCCGGATGAGCTAAGGCCCCAACCGCAATATAATAATATCGTATTTAAAAAGCCTGTTGCTCATTTATACACTTCACTTCTAGGGTATTATTGTGAAAGGTGGGTGATCCCGAGTCGTCTAACGGTAGGACCGAGGACTTTGAATCCTCTAATCCAGGTTCGAATCCTGGCCCGGGAACCAGCATCACCGTACCCATAAGATACCAACGTGCCGGATAGTGCTTAGATCGTTAACTGTAAAGATGGCAGGAAACAAAGTGATCCACAATATCCGTCTCTTGCAGGGGCGGTTCCGCACTTTCGCATATATCCCCTATTTTTTTGAAACATCTGGGATTGAATGAGCAGCCCGAAGGTGGAGACAAAGGTGATGGGACTTCTCCCTGTAAGATAATCTCATCACGTTGTATGTCCGGATGTGAAGGTAAGGCCGCTGAGATGAGAGACTGAGAGTACGGGTGCAATGTGTTCACGAAGATATCCTCCGTGCGCCCTATCTCTCTGATTTTTCCCAAATACATAACAGCCGTGGTATGGCACATGTAGCGGACAGTAGCGAGGTTGTGTGCAATCATCAGATAAGCAACGCCGTACTCTTTCTGCAAATCCACTAGTAGATTCAATATCTGAGCGCGGATCGAAACATCAAGCGCCGAGACAGGTTCATCCAGAACAATCAGTTTGGGGTTCAAAGCCAGCGCACGGGCAATCCCTATACGTTGGCGCTGTCCGCCTGAAAATTCGTGTGGGTACAAATTGCCTTGATAAGGGTTCAGACCTACCTTTCTCATTAGTTCCCCTACAAGGGTGTTCATCTGTTTTTGAGGGGTTCTAGTTGCTATCTCAATAGGCTCACTGATTATGGCTTTGACTCTCATGCGAGGGTTCAGTGATGCCCATGGATCCTGAAATACGGCCTGCACGGAACGTCTATAGCGTTTGCGCGTTTCACTGCCCGCTTTAGACATATCCTCTCCCTCAAAGAAGAGTTGACCGGAAGTAGGTTTCTCTAAACCCAAAATCACTTTCGCCGTAGTTGTTTTTCCACACCCTGATTCTCCTACCAACCCAAATGTCTCACCCGGAGACAAATCGAAACTCACATCATCTACAGCCTTCAGGTATTTTCTGTCGCCAAATCCCAGTATGCGGCTGCCTGAAGGGAACCATTTTTTCATGTGCCGCACACTCAGTATAGGTTCACCCAAAGGTTTAGGAACTTCTTTTACAAATGGAGCCCTTGATATAGAGGCGGGTCGTTTTATGGGTTTTTCAGAGGTTGAAGTAGTCATCTTATATCATCTCCACTGATTCAGAATCTTTAAAAGGTACCGGGTTCCAGCAGTTGTATCGCTGACCGTTAGATAAAACTTCCGTAGGCGGATACACCTCACGGCATTTATCTTGGACACGGGTGCAACGCGGAGCGAATGGGCACCCTCCGGGCAGTTCGTAAAGCAGAGGCGGTTGGCCTTCAATCTGAGGCAGCCTAGCGGGCTTATCTTCAAGCTTGGGAACGGATATTATGAGTGCTTGAGTGTAAGGATGGCGCGGAGTATTGAAGATTTGCCTTACATCACCCATTTCGACAATCTTACCCGCGTACATAACTGCTACTCTATCACACATTTTCGCTACAATCCCGAAATCATGGGTTATGAATATTATGCCTACTCCTTCTTCGGCTTGTATTTGCTTGAGGAGCCTCAGGTATGCAGCCTGAATCGTAACGTCAAGGGACGTGGTGGGCTCATCGGCGATTATGACAGAAGGTCCGGAAGATATACCTATCGCCCCTACAACGCGTTGTCGCATCCCTCCGGAAAGCTGGTGCGGATAATCTTTAACCCTCTCTTCGGGAGCGGATATACGAACTTTGCGCAGAGATTCCAGTATTTTGTCCCGAAGTGATCTGCCTCTTAATTTCTGGTGGATAGATATAGCCTCGCCAACCTGATTGCTAATAGTGAATACAGGATTGAGAGCCGTCAAAGGATCCTGAAGTATTATGGAAATTTCGCCGCCTCTAACGAGAGTCATTTCATTTTCGGTTAACTTCAGAAGGTCTCGCCCATTCAAAATCACTTCCCCGCCTACTATATCGCCGGGAGGGGATGGTACGAGGCGCATAATCGATAATGCAGTAACCGATTTCCCTGATCCGGACTCTCCTACAATTCCCAGCGTCTCACCTTTGCGAAGGTTATAACTAACGTCATCTACAGCCTTGACTGTACCCCATTTGGTAATGAAATGTGTGCGGAGGTTCTGTACCTCCAGAACAATCTCGTCCGATATAGTAGAAGGACCAAATGCGTCTTTATCTACTTCTAATGTAACCATGGTCTCACCTCACTCAATTATAGTTTTATAGTTTATCTGGTATAGTTTGGATGAGTTGGCTGAAAAAACGTCAATAAGGTCGCTTCAGCAGCTATTATAATTACCATCATACTATACATTAACATTCATTTTCCAGCGGTTACCCTGTTACATCTCTTTTTCTATACCTTTTACCGCGTCATCAATGGAATCTATCATAAAGTCTATTTCTTCTTTATTTATAACCAATGGAGGGCAAATAGATATTATATTGCCGGCCCTAAAGCTGATGAGCCCTCTTTCGTACAACATGCGAGGCAAACGCCCCGAAAGATTAGCTTCCGGTGGAAAACTTTCCTTGCTTTCCCTGCTACGAACCAATTCAATAGCCCAAAGCAGCCCAATGCCGCGCACATCACCTATAATCCGGTGTTTTCCCTTCAGATCCTCCAACTTGTCACTCATATAATATCCCATGGATCTCGCATTGCCCACAAGATCTTCTTCTTCGAATATATCGAGATTTGCCAAAGCGGCCGCACAAGAAACAGGGTGCCCGCCAAAGGTAATGAGGTGCAAGAATGTTTCCCGTTGTCCGCCTATGAAAGCATCCGCTACTTTCTTGGTGGCTATAACTCCGCCCAAAGGAGCATACCCGCTTGTTATCCCCTTCGCAACCACAGTTATATCCGGTTGCACATTCCAATTCATAAGAGCAAAATAAGCCCCTGTACGTCCGAAGGCTGTTATAACCTCATCGGCTATTAGCAGGACTTGGTATTTATCCGCTATTTCGCGCAAACGTTGCCAGTACTCAGGCGGAGGAGGATGGGTACCGGCGGCGGCGGATACAGGTTCTGCTACTATCGCAGCAACGGTATCGGGACCTGCATGCTCTATAGCCGCTTCGAACTGATTCGCACAGCTAACGGCAACGTCTACAGGGTGCCCATTAAAGGGAAGCCTGTAAGAATTCCAGTTCACCACATGAATAACACCCGGCATCTCCGGACCCATAGGATCCGCACTGGCAGCTCCACCGAGACTCACAGCCATTGCGGTAGAGCCGTGGTAGGAATAACGACGCGAAATAACTTTATAAGCGCCGGGCTTACCGTTCAAATGTTGCCACTTCTTCGACATCTTCACTGCGGTTTCTATAGACTCTGATCCGCCGGATGTAAAAAATACGCGTGCGGACTTATCGGAATACAGAGATACCACACGGCTGGCCGCCTCTATCTGTGGAATTAGTGCGCTATTCGCCGGAGGGGAGTCTATCATCATCATCTGACGATATACGGCTTCTATTATTTTACGCTGCCCATATCCGGCTGCTTTGTACCATAACCCGGACATAGAATCCAACAGACGGTTTCCCTCTATATCCTCTACCCAAACTCCCTCACCTTTGACAAAAATCTTCAACTTCCCGCGCCAATCTGCTATCTGTACTCCATGCATAAAGAGGTGTTCTCCAGCCATCTGCTGAAGATCCTCTATACGTTCGCCTGTGTGGACATCCTGTTCATTATTATTCATGTATACTACTCCGTACTAATTCGGCGGTATCTAAAATAGTCGCTAGCGAACCTATAGAAATTTTAACATGCGCTTAGGCAAGTCAAGTTTAATTTAAAGCAATATACTCCCTATAAGTTAAGAGATACTATCCTGGTGAACCTCATACTATAATAAATTTAGGGAAAGAAATATAAATCTTACCTAACCTGATATTCTACTCGTTGTATCCGAAGAAGTATCGTCTAGGGTGCTTCCGAACAATAAGAGTAATCTTTAAGAATTTCCGCCGGCTGAAAAGTCGCGGCTTTTAATTATCCGTAAGATCCATACGAGGTGGCGAAATGATTAAATCAAGTCTTGTTTTTGTGATGATTTTTGTAGGAGCTTCGCTTCTATTTTCCTGTAGTTCTGAAAAACCCTCAGTCACGGAAATACAAATTGAAGAATTTGAAGAATTTTTTGAAGAAAAATCCTTGGAAGAATTATTTCTCTCAGTAGAAGAACAACCCGCTAAGATTGAAAAGAGAGGGGACATTTTGCTTTTTGATGGAGAAATCAATGGCGAAAGTTATGCAAAATTATTAGATATAGTTCAAAAAGAAGGCACTCCAAAATTAATTTACATTCGTTCTCTTGGCGGATTTACAGATTTTGGACTTCAAATGGGAGATTATATTTACGATAATAACGTAGATGTGAGAGTTAAGGATATCTGTTTTTCATCTTGTGGCAATTATATTTTTTTAGCGGGAAATAAGAAAACTATTGAGAATGGTGCGCTGGTCGGCTGGCATGGCTCCCTAATTCAGGATGATATTTTAGCTTTATCTGAAGATACCACAGGCGAAGAACGATTCAGAAAAACGGTGAGAGAAGCTCTGGAGGAAATGACGGACGGAGAATCTCTGGAGAAAATGACGGACGGAGGATCTCTGGAGGAAATAACGGCCGGAGGATCTCTTGAAGAAATAATTGAAGAAGAAGTAATTAGATGGAGAAGAGATAAAGAAATCGAGGGAGAATTCTTTAGAAAGATCAATGTAGATCAAGATATTGTTGTTTTAGGTCATCTTCCTAGGCATTATGAAAGCTTTTTTAAGCCGAATAATTCGGAAGATGGATTCGGAGAATATGGCGGATGGACGGCAACACTTACCACCATGGAAAAATTTGGCGTATCGAATATCGAATACTTAGGAGACGGAGACTACCCGGAGGTAGAAAGCTATTTCGTGTTGAAATTAAAAGTTTTGGAATAACACAACAGATTACATTTCCATTGCGTAGTTGGACCGCATCCTAAGAAGCAACAGGTTATACGGGGAATAGAACCCGAACTAACATTTTGGAATATGATTACATCACCTTTGAAACATTGATAATTACAATTTCCGCCGTTTAAATTCCTTTATAACCTATCTCATTCTAAAATTTTATATAGATGCCATCACATACGAACCGGTCTGAAAAGATTGTCCGAGAGAGCACTCTCCTCAATACAACACCGCCTACCATGGCCGCCATACCCGTTGCTCGATATCGGACGTTAACCCAAGTAAAATCGGTGCTACGTCCAGAGTATAGTTAAGTGCAATTCTGCTAGACTCATTACTGTTGTACCAACACTAAAGGCCTATACAGCGCTTCCTTAAGGAGTTAACATGCACGCTCATCAAACGGAGAAAATGCAGGAAAAGTTTTTGGATTTGAATTCGCGCTTTGAATCCGCACACCCACGAGAGATACTTCGCTGGACGGAAGAAACTTTCGGCAATAAAGCAGTGCAAATGTCCTCTTTCGGCCTAGAAGATGTTGCTCTATATGATATGCGCTGGCGGATCAACCCGAAATCTCGCCTGATGACCCTAGACACTTTTCGCCTCCCTACCGAAACTTATACAGTCATGGACAGGTTCAAGTCTCGGTATGAAGTTGAAATAGAGGTTTTCTATCCCGACCTGCAAGCCGTCAGTAACATGGTTAGTGAGAAAGGTTTTAACCTCTTCTACAAGGGAGTAGAAAATAGGAAACTATGCTGCCATATACGCAAAGTAGAGCCGCTTGACAGAGCTTTATCCGGATTAGACGCATGGATCACAGGATTGAGGCGCGACCAGGGTATGGGACGCTCCGACACAGGTATAGTGGAATGGGAAGAACAAAGGCAGATTTACAAAATCAACCCTCTCGCCAATTGGACATTCAAAGATACTCAAACCTATGTTGAAGAGAATGAGGTTCCATACAATGAATTACACGATAAAGGGTATCCGTCCATAGGATGCCTACCTTGCACACGCGCTATAAAGCCGGGGGAAGATCTACGCTCAGGACGATGGTGGTGGGAAACCGATCCCAATGCCAAAGAGTGCGGTTTGCATCTCGCCGCGAAACCCGAAGAGAAAACCGGCTAACGGAAAGCGTGAACACGGCGAGGCCGTTTATTTATGCTATTTCATAAATAAATCTACACCCTATACACTAACCTTACAATCTGCATCTGATATTTTAGTATTAGTGAAATCTCTTTCCCGAGTAGCTCAGCGGTAGAGCAGCTGACTGTTAATCAGCGGGCCACAGGTTCGAATCCTGTCTCGGGAGCCATCTTTCCTATATTGATATATATTGGCAAAATGCCTGCGAATGGCACAACCTTCTCTGTAAACTGTTATCACCTTAGCAAAAGTTACCGCCAAACAATCTTTACCCTTCAGACTCACAGTAGAAGTCTAACAATCCGGAGGGAACAATCTTCCAAAACAGGACGATAGAACTCATTCCTAATTATGGAAACAGACGCACTAGACGTATCCCAAACCATACCACGGCCAGCCCGGCCGCATTGTTAGCCAGTATATTCATAGAAAGTGGAAACCATGCCCCTGCATAAGCCAACTGTAGATTGTTGAATGCAAAAGTGGAAAAAGTCGTAAGAGCCCCCATAAAACCGATGAGGATTACATCCCGAGCATTATCGCTCAGCCAACCTCTCTCCACACTAATCGCCCATACAATTCCGAACATGAAAGAACCGCCAATATTTACAACAAGAACCCCCCATGGAAAACCCGGAGCGAATCTCTGCAGTAAAACGCCTATGCCGTAACGTGAGAGCGCTCCAAGCGCCCCTCCCAATGCTATGAAAAGCAATCTGTCCATGTATCACAGACTACCCTCTACGTAGTCATTTTGGCTAGTTTAGAACATTCCTCTTTTGCTATTAGGTGTGTGAACGGTAGTGGGAATTATCCGTTACTATATGAATTAATTCATACCCAGCATACACAGGAGTAACCTCAGGATGAACGGAAAAACCATAGAATACTACGCGAACGGAAAACCTGCCAGCGGATACCTTACAATGCCACCTGAAGGTAAAGGACCCGGGCTTTTGGTCATACAAGAATGGTGGGGACTTGTTCCCCATATTCAGAATATGGTAGACCGATACGCATCACAAGGCTTTGTAGCGCTCGCACCGGATTTGTACCACGGTAAGATAGCCGAAGAGCCGGACGAAGCCGCAAAACTGATGATGGAGATGGAAATAGACATAGCAGCAAAAGATATGACGGAAGCGGTAAACTACCTTCGCAAGCACGAAGCAGTAACACCAAAGAAGATCGGAGCGCTTGGATATTGCATGGGAGGCGGAATGACACTCTACCTCGCTTCTCTTGGAGTCATAGATGCCGCTGCCCCTTACTATGGTGTACTGAGTAGCAAAGCCACCCCGGACTACTCAGGAATAGCATGCCCGATTATGGGGCACTACGCTGAACATGACAGCGCGACCGAGTCTCTAGAAAGCCTGAAACGAACACTCAAAGCCTTAGGTAAAAACGCAACCTTCCACATATATCCGAATACCAATCACGCTTTCTGCAACGACCATCGCCCGGATGTATACAATGAGCAGGCCGCACACCTAGCAATGGAGCGCACCGTAAACTTCCTCAAAGAAACCCTTGTATGAAAGGAACTAAGCGAAATATCGGCTCTGAAAAATAATAGGATTCATGCCGAGAAAATCTCCACGTATATCAGTACCATATAACCCCCTTCTTGAAACTATTGAGGTTTGTCCCGGGCGGGTAAGTATGAATAACCATCATGGAGGTTCACAATGACGACCATGCTACCTTTCTTCTTCCGAGCCTATCCAATGGGTGATGGTAGAGAACGATCAAGTATGCAGCCAATAATCATTTCCCGCACCATGAACCCCACGCCTCGCAAGAACGTAAATCTACCCACTCTTACACAAAAACGACGGTCGTCAAGGCGCATAACATCTAACCTTTGACGATAAAGAAAGATACTGCAACTTCAAAAGGAATATACTCGCCAACTGTAGAATTTTGGAACTGTACTAGCACCGGCTATAAGCGCTACTCCGGTCACTCCGTGATCTATCTCTAAGCGCTCTTGCGTATACCGTCCGTTAGAAACCTACATTCACTCATTCTTTCTTACTAGGTGCAACTTGATATGATATATCACATGCTATGCCGTATAAAAAAAGACATTCATTCCACACGCTCCACGCTAATCTTCGCGCCATTCTTCACATTCTTCAGGATTTTCGGGTCACCATCTATATTGCCAAGCAGGTTGACAGCCGAAGCAGGACGTATCTCCCCCGAACGACTAGCGGGCGTTGGTCCGAAAAATAGGCACAGCGCCGAGCCCGGTGGCCAGTACCCTATGTCCCCCATATCCACCGTTTCACGCGCCCACTCATCCAATTTTGCGGATACGGGAGTAGAGAAATATATCTCATCTCCCCATGTCTGTGCCTGAGCCTCTATAGGAAGTGCGTCCCATAAACTGCATGCCGTAGGAGAATCGTTCAGAGTAGCGATAACTGTCACGCCATTTGTGGTGATTTTTATTTTTATTTCATTCATGCGCGTCTCCACGTTCAAGGTGTATCATCAAATTATAATACACGCCACATGCGCGCATATTTCATATGAATCGTACCAAAGCCATACAAGCATTAGCCATATTCGCCATCGTGTCCGGCGCATCTATAGGAATATTGTTTCTATTCCGTCCATTGAACTTTTTCAATATCCTGCTCTCCGTTTACCTTGGCGCTTTCGTCATATATCTCCTGTTAAGGCGCGGGTTTTTCTCTGAACGCGCCCATCTTTTCTTGCACGGAGAAACATCCCCTCGGCGAGCCCAAATCAGACGCACCCCTTCTAAACGCTCTCGCTCCGAGGATAGTGAGGCGCGTTTCGTTCGGGGTAATACAACGGAAAACACAAGCCCAGAAGATAGAGTAATAGGAATATTAACCGATGGCAAAGCGTTTGCACTCCCTATTACTATACTGGGAGTTCAAGAAGCGGTTACACTCGGAAGAGGACGAGGCAGCGTTACTGTAACGTGGTGGCCTGTTACATACTCCGCTAGAGCCTTCAACGAGGAGTTGCACCCGGGAAAGCATGTAATCTATAATTCATCTCTTTTACTAGATACATCAGGCAATACATGGGTTCAATTCGCAGGGCAGCGTGTGAGCAATCCGCCAAGTAATGAACAATTGAGCATGACGCCGATTATCCTAACAACTTGGAATGCGTGGCGTTCCGCGTATCCGGAATCGGAACTCCTAATAAAGGAGGATGCGCCCAAGCATGATATGTTTGAGAGGTACTACATAAGCCAAAGAGCCGGCTTATATCCGGAGCGCCTCCTTCCGGATCGTATCGCTGAAAAGGAGGTGGTGTTAGGTGTAGAGGTAGGCATGGAGAGTCGTGCTTGGCCATACTCTGCGCTCATCGATAACCCTGTATTGAATGAAGAGGTGGATAGAACACCTTTGCTGGTAGCCTACGAGAGAATATCTTCAACCGCGCTACTTTTCGATAGACGCGTAGAAGGCAGAGTGCTCTCTTTCAGTCAAGCAAGCAGGAATCCTGCCCTGAACCTCCCACTGGATAATCAACCAACAGACTCGAATGAGAGCGAGCAGGAAGAAGAACAGAATAAGACGACAGAATACGAGCCGTTGATCCTAGTAGATTCAGAAGGCGGCAAATGGTACGGGATAACCGGGGAGTGTATTGAAGGGCGTCTCAAAGGAATCAAAATGCGGCATCTAAACGGTATGACCGGCTTCTGGTTCGCATGGCGCAAATTTCATCCAAATACAACCCTCTTCAGCGTTACTTCCGATTCTCCAAGTACGCCTATGCCAGTGTGATGTGATCTCGCTGAGTATAGTAAACCCCTTCAAAAGTCTATACTGTGATAGTTTCGTCGGAATCGACACTTACGAACTGCGAATCTTTATGACCGATAGGATAAAGCGGTAATATACGCAGATGGTTGTCAATAGGGTCAGGTTCTACTATTGCTTCTACTTCAAACACGTCACGCAAGATACGAGGTTTTAGAACATCCTTAGGGCTTCCACACGCGACAATTTGCCCCTCGCACATAACAGACAAAACAGAACATAAGCGCGCCGCCAAAGTCAAATCATGCATGGTTATAAGAACCGCCAAGCCTTTCCTCGCCTCCTCCTGCAAGATACTCATGGTAGTAAGCTGATGCCGAATGTCAAGTTCGGAAGTCGGCTCATCCAATATGAGAATTTCCGCATCCTGTGCCAAAGCCCTAGCAAGTAAAACCCGCTTATGTTCACCACCGGATAGAGTTTCTACGGTTCGGCCGGAGAAACTCCCCATGTCTACCCTTTCGAGGCTGTGTTCGGCTATGAGTCTATCTTTCTCCTTTTCTATGCCCAAGCCACCGATATGGGGATAACGCCCCATCAGAACAGCTTCTAGAACGGTGAAAGGGTGACGATTTGCATTCTGTGGCATATAGGTTATGCGGCGCGCACGCTCCAAAGGAGATAGGCTGTGCAAATCTCTGCCGACAAGGTTTATGTAGCCGCTCAAAGGTTTCAACAAGCCTGCGCAAGAGCGTAGCAGGGTTGTCTTACCGCTCCCGTTAGGTCCAACGATACCTGTAATACTTCCTCTATTTACATCCAATCCGACGTCTGAAAGTATCTGCCGCCCACCCAGATATAGGCACAAATTCCTCACGGTAAGAGCGGAAATATCGGGGACACTTGGAATAGAATCTGCGGATGATGGCATCATTCAAAAGGTGCACAAGTAGTGAAATTTTGGAACTCTTCAGGGTACATCAGTACTGCGGCTTCCTCTATGCCGCATACGTTCCAATGGGAAAGGTTAGTAAAGTGGCGTCCATCTACTATATAAATACTTCCGGATACTACAGCAGGAACAGACGCCATGACAGGGTCGTTTAACAAATACTGCTTGAATGCCTCTCCGCCATCTTCGGCGGATTGAGGCACAAAGATAATGTCCGGCATCATAGCAACCACGCTCTCTATGGATATCCGCATAGTATCAATAATGCCAAGTTCAGCAGCGGCATTGATACCGCCTGCGCTTTCTATAATGCGACCGCTTGTGCTATCTTTGCCGGAAGTCCAGATGGGTTCACCGTAACGTGTCAGGGTAACGCTGTTTACTTTGAGTGAGGCGTCTTTCGGTGCAGTATCAGCCACATAATCCAACCTCACACGTATAGCCTCGGCGAGCTCAAGCGCCCTCTCCTCTTCGCCAAGCATATAGCCAAGTACCAATATATTGGGTATGTTACCTTCCGCCGAATTTTCCAAGCTGCTACGGAACACCGGCACGCCGGCTTCTTTTAGAAGTGCCGCAAAGTCTGCATCGGTAAATTTGGAGATGATTACCAAATCAGGTTCTACAGCCAGCACCTGCTCTACGTCCGTAGCTACAGGCGTGAGTCCTTTTACAATATCGGCAACGTTCGAGTATCTTCCATCCGGCGTAACGGCTCCTACGCCGGCCAAGCGGTCTGTGCTCTGAAGAAGCGCAAGAACCATTTCATCATGGCCTAGGGAAAGTGTCAACACTCGCTGCGGAGGTTCGTTTAGTACTAAAAGACCCTCTGAACTTTCGACACGTCTAGGCCAGCCAAGATCGTTATTCAGAATACCCGGTAAGCCTATAAATTCACCGGGCAGTTCTTCTGCTGAAGATTGAACCGTATCGGGCTGAGTTACAGTTGGATCTAGTACAGGGTCGGAACCCGATCTGCAAAATGAAGATACGAAAAGGAACAAAAAGAGCAATACGCTCGTAAAAATCAAACGTGAAGAGATATAATTTGCTCCCACTGATCACCTTTCCTTGCATATATTCCGCAAGAAGGTATAGAACGGAAAGCCTTCAATCCAATACTCAAGCCGCAAAATAAGCCATTCTCTAAAGCGGAGAACTATCGCTATTACTCTCTCGGCAGGTCTCCTGGCTTACGTATACAGATCTTAATACACTCTGAACTGTTCCGCACCTTCCCGTCTCAATGATTTCAGACAGTGGCATTCGCGGGACAATATTTACCGTTTACAGTGGCGCTACCACAGCGGATTTTCACCGCTTTCCCTTTTCACAGGATTGAATCCAATCCTACACCGTGAGAGCCCCTATCGTTTAGGGGTACTATTCAAGTATCAATCTAGCACATTGTAAGCTAGAGGTGTAAATACAACTAACGGGAAATCTTTCACATTCAAATTGAATTGGTAGTAGTCGGGAAACCTTTACATATCGGTTTAATCATCCACTTTAACCTCTTCTGTACCTCCGGAGTGTATACTTACCATCTTGCCGGATGTTTGATAAACCGCCCTCTCTGCGATATTTGTAGCTCTATCAGCTACGCGCTCCAGATTGTGGGCTACCCACAATAGATGTGTACACTGCTCAACCTTATCCGGCTCGGCACGGATAATATCCATCAAATCTTTATGCACTTTATCGTAAAGATCGTCTACTTTATCATCCTCCTTCCCCAGATGGGCAGCAGACGCTTCAACCGTTTCCGGTTCTTGCTCTATATAAGCATCTATGCTACGTTTCAGCATATTCACTGCCAGATCCGCCATACGGGGCACATCTACCAAACGTTTTATCAACGGTTCGGAACCCAGCATTATGCTTATCTTTGCTATACCTTCGGCGTAATCCCCTACCCTCTCCAGCTCATTGGCGATAAGCAGTACAGACACCAAGCGGCGCAGGTCGCTTGCCAGCGGTGCTTCACGACGAATGAGCTCTATGCATCTAATCTCAATACTGCGCTCTTTTGCATCTATATAATCATCATCGGCTATAACGCGTCGGGAACGTTCCATATCACGAGTTGCCAAAGCATCCAGCGCATTGAAAATAGCACTTTCCACAAGGCCGCTCATAAGTATAAGATCCGCCTCGAGAGATTCTAACTCGTTATCAAACTGTTTCCTGCTCATAATATTATGCTACCGCTATCATCCTATCCTACCTGTTACATATGCTTCAGTGCGGTCATTTTTAGGATTGCCAAAAACATTGGCATTTGTATCAAATTCTATCAATTTTCCAATGCGATCTTCGTCCGGCATCATAACCGCTACATAATCTGATATGCGGCTCGCCTGCTGCATATTGTGAGTAACTATCAATATAGTTACCCGTTCCGTCATATGAAGTATAAGATCTTCTATGCGTTGAGTAGAGATAGGATCTAGTGCGGAGGCAGGTTCATCCATAAGCACTACCTCAGGGTTCACAGCCAGCGCGCGTGCTATACAAAGCCGCTGCTGCTGCCCGCCGGACAAGCTCAGCGCGTTATGCTTCAGTCTGTCTTTCACTTCATCCCACAGAGCGGCACCGCGAAGAGATTTTTCTACCCTTTCGTGAAGAGACTTTTTAATACCGTTTATACGCAGACCGAACGCTACATTTTCAAATATGCTCTTTGGAAACGGGTTGGGTTTTTGGAATACCATGCCTATTCTCAGTCTTATCTCCGTGGGCTCTTGATGAGGCGCATAAATGTCTGCCCCGTTGAACAAGACAGTGCCGGATATGCGAGCATCCGGTATAAGGTCGTTCATTCTATTGAAACAGCGCAGTATAGTACTCTTGCCGCAACCCGAAGGTCCTATGAGAGCCGTCACTCTGTTTCGATGAACGTCCATAGAAACATCCGATACCACCCTAGATGAACTGTAGTGGACGCTCAACCTCCGAGTTGAAAGTACAAACTCGCCGGATTTAGCTATACCTTTTTTGGAGAGAGTTTCATGCTCATTTTGGGTAACTCTCATAATGCCGAGTGTCTCCCGTGTCAATCCTATGTTTCGCTTTTCAACCCGATTATAATTATACCAACCTTTGCGGCAATCATATAGAATTAAGCGGGTATGAACAAACAGCAAATGTCTCGATTATCATGCATTTACTGCATTATTATTGAATAATAAAAGGTGAGATTCCTAAAACACAGTTGCATCTCATATATCCGCAAACGGAAAAAAGTAATTATGCGTCACATCATATATAAAGGGTGGAAAACGGATTATCCTCCCTCCATATTGAATTTCACACCGAAATGTATTGCAGAAGAGTTGATAGGAATAGGTGAAAAATCTTTCCGCGCCGAACAGATTTTGCGTGAGGTATACAAGAGGTTTAACTTAGATTTTCAAGAGATGTCAACACTGCCTGTAAATTTAAGGGAGAGGCTGGAAAATCAGTTTTCCATAAGCGCTTTAGAGAAAGATCTTGACATTTCCGACTCTTTGATTTGCCTAAGTGTGGGTGGTGAAACTCTTGATGGTCCCCTCTGATATATAGAGCAAGCTTCTAGAGAATAATTAACTTTATGGACACGCAAAAACCTGTTTGGCTAAGCTGGAGCACGGGAAAAGACAGCTCCATGACTCTGTGGAAACTTCTTAATGATCCCAGTGTCTGCGTTAGGGCTCTCGTGACAACTCTCACACAAGGTTATGATCGAGTGGCCATGCACTCCACACGCCAAGAACTTTTAAGACTTCAAGCTCATTCCATTGGCCTACCTCTTAAAGAAGTTTTTATTCCCAAAAACTGCTCCAACAAAGTGTACGAAGAAGTTTTCTCAAAAGTCTTAAAGCAAGGTGAACAAGAAGGCATTGAAGCTATGGCCTTTGGAGATCTTTTTTTAGAAGATGTGCGCGAGTACCGAGTTCGACTTATTTCTTCTTCCTCTCTCGCTGCTCTTTTTCCTGTTTGGCATACTCCTACAAAAGACTTTGCCCAAGATATTATTCGTTTAGGTTTCAAAGCTTTTATCACTTGCGTGGACCCCAAAGTCCTACCTTCTTCTTTTGCCGGACGCACTTATGATGAAGAGTTTCTCAAAGACTTACCTTCCCATGTAGACCCCTGCGGAGAAAACGGCGAATTTCATACTTTTGTCTTTGATGGACCTATTTTGAAAAAAACCATTCCATGCGAAGTTGGCCAAGTTGTGGAGCGAGAAGGTTTTGTCTTTGCCGATGTTCTGCCTTTATAGAAAAACTAACTCTTACAAAGTTTCTTTTCTAAACGGCTATTGGAGATATAAAGAGAATTGGATCAGACGGATGGGCTTGAACCTAAGGCAGGGTGATTGACAGCCACCTGCTCTAGCAACTGAGCTATACCTGAACAGAAACCCTTATTTCGAAAAGTAAAAGTAAAAAAGAGTGGTTCGGTTGTCAAATGCATTAACCCAATTTAACGAAAGAGGTAATCACACTAGAATCACAGAAAGGTTCTACAAGAAATCTCTGATTAGACTGTGTTACGGCGAGTTGATAGAAACTGTGCCGATTCAACATCGTGTTGCATCTTTCAGCGTGATTGTAAGCATACCAAACGTTGCAGCAATCATATAGATTTGAGCGAGGATGAACAAAAATCAAATATCTCAAGTATCATGCATTTACTGCATTACTCTTGGATAATGAAAGTGTAGGATCCATAAAACACAGTTACATTTCATAGATCCGCAAATGGAAAGAAAGAATTATGCGTCACATCATAGACAATAGGCAGAAAACAGTTTATCTTCCCTCTATACTGAATTTCACCCCTAAACACATTGCAGAAGAATTGATAGGAATGGGTGAAAAATCTTTCAGGGCAGAACAGATTTTGCGTGAGGTATACAAGAGGTTTGCCTTAGATTTTCAAGCAATGTCGACGCTACCCGTGAATTTACGGGAAAGGCTGGAAAATCAGTTTTCCATAAACCCTTTAGAGGAGGTAATCACGCTAGAATCACGGGACGGCTCTACGAAAAAGTCTCTGTTTCGACTGCCTGACGGCGAGTTGATAGAAACTGTGCAGATGCACTATAGCGCCGACTCACATCGTAGAGAGCGCATGACGGTATGCATATCTACACAAGCAGGTTGCGCTTTCGGCTGCACCTTTTGTGCAACAGGTCAGCAAAAGTTCACCCGTCATTTAGAGCCTGCCGAAATTGTGGCGCAGGTATTATTTGTGCAGCGAAGGTCAGCCGGACAGAAATCTATCACATCGAACACATCGCACATTGTCACGAATGTGGTTTTTATGGGAATGGGTGAACCCCTTCACAATTACGATAATACGATGACCGCAATACGCATAATGAACCACAGTAGTGGGATGGGTATAGGCGCAAGACGCATAACCGTATCTACGGTAGGTTTGGTGCCGCAGATAAAGCAGCTAGCGGATGAAGGTTTACAGGTAAATCTTGCCGTATCACTTCATGCAGCAGATGATGAGACACGTTCCGAGACTATGCCTGTCAATAAAAAATGGCCCCTCGCTGAATTGATGGCAGCATGCCGAACATATTGCGATAAAACAGGAAGACGCATCTTCTTCGAGTATGTACTCCTGAAGGATCAAAACGATTCTCGAGAGCAGGCGCGTCGGCTAGGGAAAATGTTGCAGCCGCTTATATGCCATGTGAACCTCATTCCGGTAAACCCCACGGCACAAGGACCATACAACCGCACGGATAGAACCGGAGCCGAGGCTTTTCAAAGTGAGCTGGCACGCTTTGGAGTGCCTTCTACACAGCGCATGGAGAAAGGTATAGATATACAGGCCGGCTGTGGGCAGCTACGGAGTAGAGTAGAAGGAACCATTGAGACACATACCCGCTGATTGCATCGGCGGCGATTCTATTCATACAGGCACGGTATGACTAAGGAGGCTTCTACTTCAAATGATAAGCTTGGGGCAACTTCATTTATGCCCCCGCTGCATCCATGAGATTATTCAAGAACCTTTGCGCCGCATAGCGAGTATAAAGCGCTCCAGCCCTTCATCTATATCTATATTTGCTTTCCACCCGAGTATAGCTTCGGCACGAGATGGGTCACCCACGAAATAATCCACATCAAATGAGCGAGGCGGCACCTGAATGATGGGGGAATTGCTATGCGTTTTTTCGCAAATTATCTCAGCCAAATATTGGAGTGTAACCGCTTTCCCCGTTGCCAAGTGTATCGGAGGCGGCATAGATGCGCCCTCGTTCATCATCCTCACTACACACTCTAGGCCGCGCGCCGCGTCTGTTATGTATGTGAAATCGAAGGTATGCTCTCTGCCCTCTACTGAGAGAGGTTCACCTGCCAGCGCGTTCCCCACGAACACCGGCACAACGCGTGTAGGATGGTCATTCATGCCGCCGTACACATTAGAAAGGCGCACCACAGACGTAGAGATTCCATCTTCTCGTGCCTGAAGCGTCATCCTTTCACCCGCAAGTTTAGATCGACCATAGGTATTAATAGGTTCGAGTGATGCATCCTCCGTAACAAGCCCGGAAGTAGTTTTACTACCGTACACCTCTCGGCTGCTAACAAAAACCACCCAAGGCCTGCCTCCTTGCATATCTGCTGCGCTTTCTACCACATTCCGAGTGCCTTCTATGTTCACCATCCGGCATTTTTCTTCATTCTCCTCTCCCCATATAACCCTTGAAACCGCGCCCAAATGAACAACCCCTGTGCAGCCTTCCATAGATCGTCGTAATGCATCCTTATTCAATATATCGCCGGGCGGAGAATGCCGAATGTCGAAACGAACAACGCCTATATCGGCTGCTTCTAGCCTAGCCGCCAGCGCAGACCCGACTACACCATCAGAACCGGTCACCAAAATTTTAGATGTCATATTCACATTACAAACCTTTTGTTATAGTCATGCTATTTACTCAAACACACCTAGGGAACCAAGCATATGATTCAGCCTAGTCCCTTATAAGGCGAAGTATACTGCCGTAAATACGGATTTCATCAATTACCATAAGAGATTTCGGTCAAACGCCCCGCGTCGGCAGTGGTATCCCACCGTTCCAAGAATATACGGACGGTTAACCTTCATTTTGGAGATGTTCATCAAAAGATTTTGAAGGCATACCCAATACTCCAAGAGAATTGTCCCCTATATTCATATACTAGCGTAAAAGCACATAGTAATTATTCATACTTCCGTAGGCAGAGCTTCGGCGAGTATTTCGGAAAGATAGCGTGCTTGGCGGCCTGTTCCATCCTCAATCTGCTGCCGACAAGATACACCGGTGACAGCCACTTCGGTATTCGGTTCCGCTCTGCGGACAGTCGGAAAGAGCCTATCCTCCCCGATACGCATCGAAATTTCATAATGTTCCTTCTCGAAGCCGAAAGCTCCCGCCATACCACAGCATCCTGCGTCTATCAATGTGCAGCTATAATTAGGGGGCAAATTCAGCGCCTTGACACCGGCATTGGTACCTCTAAGAGCACGCTCATGGCAGTGAACGTGTAGCAAAATACGTTTGGACAGACCCGTCCATTGTATAGATGTTCCTGAGGATAGTTCGGAAACGAGAAACTCTTGCAATGTGAATGTGGCTGCGGACACTTCTTTGGAGCGCGTATCATTAGGCAGAAGGTCGGGATACTCATCGATAAGGGTACCAACGCAGCTAGCTTCGCATCCGACTATCTTTGCGCCCGATTCCACAAACGGATACAACAGATCGACATTGCGCTCCGCTCTGCTCCGCGCCTGCTCTATGAACCCCTTTGAAATCATAGGACGCCCACAGCATTCACGATTTACTATCGAAACACTGTACCCTGCGGCCTCCAGAAGCATCACTGCGGATATGGAAGCCTCCGGATGATTGAAATTCGTAAAAGTATCATGGAAATACACAACAGACCCACGTTCACCGGTAGAACGAGGAGTACGTGAGCGAAACCATTTCTCAAAAGTCCGTGCTTTCACTTTCGTCAGCTTACGTTTGCGGTGGAGGCCAAAGAAAGTCTCTGCGGCCCATCGTGAAGGAGCCGAACGGATGAGAAAGTTCGCAGCGCCTGCCTGAGGTCCTGCTGCGAGAGAGAGAAGCTTGTGGATATTGGCTACAAATCTCGAGCGTAGTGGGATACTATGCCCCGATCTATAGTATCCGGCAAGGAACTCATACTTGATCTTAGCCATGTCCACATTGGAAGGACACTCAGACTTACAGGATTTGCACTCTAGGCAAAGGTCGAGAACATCGAACATCTGCTCACTATATAGAGAGTCTTGCGGTAGTGTGCCGGAAATTGCGGCTCGCAGTGCATTGGCTCTTCCTCTTGTGGTGTGCTTTTCTTCACGTGTCGCCATATAAGAAGGGCACATAGCGCCCGTTTGACTCTTCCTACAAGCGCCTACGCCGTTGCACTTCTCTATAGCAGCTGCAAAGCCACCCTCTTGGCTAAAGTCTAAAGAGGTTTTGAATGGGATAGTCTTATAGTCGGAACCATAGCGAAGATTTTCCTTCAAATTCGGTGTATCGAAAATTTTACCCGGGTTCATCAATCCTTTCGGATCGAATGCATGTTTCACCTCTCTGAAGTAGCGCACCATATCTTTGCCAAACATCTTCTCCGACCAGAAACCTCTCACTATCCCATCGCCATGCTCACCTGTAAGAGAACCGTTGAACTCCAGTACCAAGCTACTTATATCCTCTGCTATTCTGTACATCCGTTCTATGCCATCAGAAGTCTTTAGATTGACTACGGGGCGTATATGCAAACAGCCTACGGATGCGTGTCCATAATAACCCGCTACCGCTCCATGACTTCGAACTATCTCATCAAACCTTACAACATACTCGCTCAAATGTTCGGGAGATACTGCGGTATCTTCCACAAATGGAAAGGGCTTTGCATCACCCGGTATATTCATCATCAACCCAAGTCCGGCTTTTCTCATATTCCAGACCTTCTGTCTATCGCCGGGTGAAACAAGAGTGGTGACGGCGTAACCGGTGAACCCTTTTGCGCCTTTCTCCATACTACGCAGGCGATCTATAGCTTCCTTCTGAGTGTCTCCCAGCATCTCCACCACTAGAATATCCGAAGGTTCTCCTTGCAGAAAATCTAGCATTCGCCCTACGCCGAGAGATCTACGCGCCTGCCCGATAATCATATCTCCTATATGTTCTACCGCGGCGGGTTTGTGCTCCAGAATAGGTAGAACCGCGTCCATAGCTTCCGCAAGGGCACGAAAATGCAAAACCGCAACAGCGCGCGCCTTAGGTATAGGTTCCAGATTGAGCTTCGCGGATGTTGTAGTAGCCAGCGTCCCCTCAGAGCCTGTTATCAGCTTAGCGAGATTCACAGTAGGAGCATTCCCAACAATATCCATATTGTACCCGCCTACACGCCTCATTATCTTTGGAAAGCGTCTATCGATTTCAGGGGCGGAGCGCTTCACTATATCCACTACTTCTCGTAATATACTCCCCGCCATATTGGGCATACCCATCCTAGATTCGAAATCGGCGCCGGACATACCCTCGAAACTGGTCTTCTCTCCATTTGAAAGTACCACATCCACAGCCAAGACATGATCTACAGTTTTACCGTACAAAATAGAATGCGCCCCGCACGAATTATTCCCTATTGCGCCTCCTATAGTTGCCTGAGCAGAAGTAGAAGGATCAGGCGTAAAGAAAAGACCCGTATGTTCAATCATACGATTCAATCCATCTATCGTAATACCCGGTTGAGTGCGCACCCATCGTTCTTCGCTATTCACATCCGGCACGTTGTTCATATACTTGGAAAAATCCATCACAATCCCGCTATTCACCGTCTGACCGGAAAGGCTGGTACCGCCTCCTCTCGGCAATACACTCACATCAGCCTTACTTGCCAACTCTATCACTGCGGAAACGTCATCGGCATCCCTTGGTAGCACAACACCCAAGGGCTTTATACGGTAAATAGACGCATCGGTAGAATACATAGAGCGAAACATAGAATCGAATCGCACCTCACCACCTATCGCGCTTTGAAGAGCGTGCTCCAAATCTCTATCTTTATGATCCACCGCAAGAACTGCCATCCTCTATATATCCTCCTCGCCGTCGGCAATATTTAAAGAACTCTCCTCATGGTGTGCCGGCTTTTTGGGAAATATTACAGATACAATCACACTCATCGCAAGTATGGTAATTATGATACCCAGCGATAAAAATACATCCCCTTGCTCTCCTATGATGTGAGGATCATGGACATTCGCCACACGTAAAGATTCTTCGATTATCATCTTCACCCCTATGTATCCAAGGATAGCGGCCAGTCCATACTGTAGGAATCGGAACAGACGAACCATACCCTCCAGCAAGAAAAAGAGCGGACGCATTCCCAAAACAGCCATAGCATTAGAGCTCCAAACAATAAAGGAATCTTTAGATATGCCCAAAACAGTAGGTATGGAATCTACGGCAAATACTATGTCGGTAGTACCTAGTGAGATAATCACCAGTAAAAATGGGGTAGCTGCTAGAACGCCGACAGAGGTGCGCGTAAATAATTTATGGCCGTCGTAAACATCGGATACTCGCATGAAGCGACGAAACACTCGCACGACTATGTTCTTCCCGGGGTCTAACTCTTGATCACCGGTAAACGCCAATTTGTAAGCCGTATAAACAAGAAATGCACCTAAAATAAAAAGAATCCACGAAAAGTATGTGATAAGAGTCAGACCAACTGCTATGAAAGCAGCTCTAGCAATCAATGCACCTACGATACCGAAAAGCAACGCTCGAGCCTGATACTGTTTGGGCATATTGAAATAGCCAAAAATTACCAGAAACACAAAGAGATTATCTATGCTTAGAGCACGCTCGGCAACATAAGCGGCAAAATACTCACCCGCTTTTATGCCTCCTCCCACGAAATATATCCATACACCCGCGCCGGCAGCAATAAGCGTCCAGAAACCGGTCAGATATACGGCTTCACGTATATTTATCACATGATCACCGCGAGTCAAAACAAAAAAATCAAGTATAAGAAGGAAAACAACGGCAATATTGAATCCTACCCATATCCAGATGCTGTCAAACAATCTTTACCCTCCCAATTGTGTAAAAATTTATACGCTATCTCTCAAAGTATACTTCAAAACAATAGTACTTCCTATAATTCAACTCGAAAGCGGGCACATACATATCTCACACGTGATGAATTCTGTTTCCTGCCGTGTACCGTGTGAAGGTACAACTCTCTTCTACATATGAGTATGTAATCGGGACTTCAAACATTCTCAAGAAGCCCAAGTATGAATGAATATGAGATTTCTGCAATTATAAGCCTTACATAAACCAACACAATAAACACTATTGTGAATTTCCAAACCCCTACTGATCATCTATTGAAAATCCCATGTATAGACGCCTTACAGACTTTGTCTGATTGCTTTCCGGTCTCTTATCAACTGTAGCAGTAGCAGGAAGAGATACGGCAACAGTTCATACTGCTACGTGTACTCATGAATAGATAGCATCTACGCGATATATTTGGTCACCCCTAGGCGTAGATACCTTCACTTCTTCACCAACACGACGATTGAGGACAGCAGAACCCACGGGAGACACAGTAGAAATTTTACCTTTGAGAGGACTAGCTTCGTTAGGTTCTACAATCTGAAGATTGTTTGTCCTGCCTGACTTCACTTCCGTCAAAGTAACCTTAGTGCCTACAGACACCGATTCATTGACTATATCGGAGACTATTCGGGAAGATCTGAGTGTGGCCTCTATGTCCCGTATTCTGGATGTTACCAATGCGTGATTCTCACGTGCGGCGGCAAGTGGCGCATTCTCTCGAACATCCCCATCAGCAGCGGCTTTGCTTATATCATTGGCAATTGTAGAGCGTTGCTTTTTCAAAGACTCCAGCTCCGAAACCATACCGTTGTAACCGTCACGAGTCAGCCATATATCTCTCTGCTGATAAGTTTCCCTTGATGATCTGGAGATTTGCAATTTACGAGAGCGTAAATGCACAGACAGGTTGCTTTCGCTATAGCCGCGCTTCTTTAGAAAGGATAGAAAACGTTTGACAATAGCTATACGTTCATTAGCATCATCGCTGAAAGACTCCGCGTAATGGTCCCTAGAGAAGGAGCCTATCTCTGAAGCTGTAATGGCTTTCACATCCCGATCTCCACCCATCCAACGGACAATTTTTGATACTTCAGCCGATATAAGATCAATTCTTTTTGTATCGTCAGGCTCGGAGGGAACATTTTTCTTAGGTTTTACTATAGCGTATAGATCCGGCGTTTTAGTAGACACAGAAGCTTCTTCATTTTTTACCTTAGGCTTTTTTATAGATTCCATATAAAGTAGGAAAGACTCAGTGAGCGTGACAGAAACATTGGAAGAATGGTCAGAGTTATTGTTTTTCAATGTGCTTTTTGAAACGTTACTCATAAATTTTATACTCCTACTCTGAAAGGATGCGCAAGTAAAGCCCCCTTGTCTGTTTTTGTTTATAGAATAAGGATAGATGGAATACCTCTCTATTAATAAAATGTTAACACAATCAGACATTTCGTAAGCGTCATTCTCGCTATCATCTCCTCATAGCGGTATATAGAAGCATGGCGTAAGATAGTATAGAATTACTCTGAAGACATAACGAATATATGATTTTCTGTAACATATTGACGTGTATAGATTGACACACACTCTATATAAAACGTAGAATTTAAAGTATAAGGGGGGTTATTTCCTGGATGCCTAAGCGTACTTACCAACCAAAAAAACGCCGCCGCGCCAGAGTACATGGGTTTATGAAAAGAATGCGGACGAAAGCCGGTAGGCGTGTTATCGCTAGGCGCAGAGAGCGCGGGCGTGCACAGCTTACAGTTTAGTTAGTTTAAGTTAGATGTTTGATCTTCAGGATAATTATGGGTCTCCCTCATGGTAATCGCCTTCGTAAGAGGATGGATTTCGATTTGGTTATGAGCAAGGGACAAAGGGCTTACGGTAAATTATTTGTAGCAGTTGCAATCAAGGTCAGGAGTACCGACGCCCCTACACGTTATGGTTTGTCTATAAGTAAGCGCATTGGAGGCGCTGTTCAAAGAAACCGCATTAAACGGCAAATGAGAGAAATACTCCGAGGTATGCCTAAAACAGGAGGATGGGATGTAACTTTGATTGGACGTCCCGAAGTTTTAGGATCGGACTTTGTGGCTATGACCCGATCAATTTCACAACTGTTTAGGCGCTTGAGTATAGTAACAGAAAACAGACCCGCATAATAGACATTATCAAAAATGAACAAATTTACTATAATAATAATCGCAAAGCTGTTTGGCTTATACAAAATGGCTATATCACCGTATATGCCCGGGCAATGTCGTTTCACGCCTACATGCTCAGATTACGCAGCCGAATCTATAACGGTACACGGTATGCGCCGTGGTCTTATGCTGACCGTGTGGAGGCTTTTACGTTGCAACCCATTCACTAACGGAGGGTATGACCCTCCTCCAGCTTCGGCTCTTCATATGAGTTCACAGGAACATGGAAAATCACACTCCTATTGAAAATACATCACACGGGTTGGTAATACGCTTGTTACGCGGAACCGTGCACAGAAAACTCCTGTTTTTGTTCCTTATTGGACTTGTAGCAATAGGGGCAGCCGCATGTGTGGATGAATTGACGCCTAGGGGCGGGTGGTCTTCCGTAACAGAGAGCGGAGATTGGGTTTATGTGGGCACCAGAGATGGCCAGCTAGTGCGCTTCAACAAAGTTACAGGTATAAGGGACGGCGGGTGGAGATATCCGCCGGTCGGAACAGTAGGCGCTATATACAGCACACCTTTGGTAAAGGACGGTATAATATATTCCGTCGCTTACACTCGCAATGGAAATTCTTACACAGGTCAAGTGTTTGCTCTAGTGGAGGAGACGGGACGGACTGCATGGAGTAGCGGACCCTACCCTAGCAGAAGCAGCCAATCCTCTTTGGAAGCAAGGTTGGTGGGAGGTACTGCACTGACAAATAATGACTCCTTGCTCTTCGGGGTAGAGTTTGCCGTAGATACGAATGGTGCTTTTGGGTACCTTTACGCGCTGGATGCTACCGTTGATGTAAACAGCAGTTTTGAAGAGCAGGTAATCAACAGATTCCAATGGAGATTACCTGTAGATAGCGGAATATGGGGCGGGGTATCACTGTATGAGGATACCGCATATTTTGGCACTAAAAGCGGGACTATATATGCCGTAGATGTGAGAGATAAACCCGAGTACGCAAGAGACCCGATGTCACGAATACTTTGGCGCTTCAATGGAGGGGGTGTAATTGTTGCAACCCCCTTAATAAACGATGGCAAGATGTACATAGGTTCGTTCGGTACCGGCGGAACCTTTTTTGCTCTGGATCTCGCAGCACGAGCCGAAGATGAGACGGAAGAGACCCTTCAGACCGGACGTGAATGGTCATTTAAAACAAGCGGTGGAATATGGGCGGATGCTCTTTTGGATAACGACATCCTATATGTATCTACCCTAGCCGGGCGGCTATACGCTTTAGATAGCCGTACAGGTTCCGAAAGATGGAGTGAACCCGCGGACATAGGTAGCCCAATAGTTGCAGCACCGGCTCTATTGAGAACCAATAGAGATAGCTTCCTCGCTGTGCCATCATTCGAGGAAGATATCCATATTGTGGGATTGGGAGGTTTCTATGATAAACGTGTATATAAGACGAACTCAGGCACGGCATCTTCTCCACTGTTAACAGACAAATTTCTTTATTCGCATTCTATAGACGGTAATTTATATAGATTCGATCCGATCAGCCTGAATCTACAAGCATGCTATACCGATTTGGGTGAAGAAGAAGTGAAGTCATGCGGTTAATAGATTCCGGCTATAACAAAATATTCGGAGAATACTGCCCGTGAATATCCTGGGCACCCTTTGGGACCAGATAATTATGCGTCCCATTATAAATGCGCTCGCGCTTTTATACGATGGGCTTTTTGATGAGCTTGTTCTAGCTATCATCTCATTCACGTTGATCATGCGGCTTATCCTTGTGCCGCTTACCCTACGTCAGACGCGCCAGATGAAACGCCTCCAATCTATACAACCGCGTGTAAAAGAGTTGCAAAACAAATACAAAGATAAAACTCAGGAAGCACGGCGGCGCTTATCAGAAGAGACTATGCGGATATATCGTGAAGCGGGAGTCAATCCTATTGGGTGCCTTGGCCCCTTTGTCATACAACTACCCATATGGATAGGTCTCTATCGCGCAATTTTGAGGGTAGTACCCACAACACCCGAAGGGTTGGTAAATCTAGGAAATACATTCTATTCATGGAGTCCCGCCGCTCAAAAGGTGCCCTTCAATCCATTCTTTCTAGGGGTTGATTTGGCGTCTTTCACTTCTGCAGCAATCTTCCCATGGAATTTTGTACTGCCTGTGCTAGTAGGCAGCACAACATGGCTCCAGCAGAAGGTGACAGCGCCTGCTACCGCGTCCGACCCCAGACAGCAACAGACGGCGCAACTGATGCTGTGGCTGATGCCCATAATGCTGGCCGTTTTCTCATGGAACTTCCCAGCGGGGCTTGCGGTCTATATATTCTTTTCTAATTTGATAGGTGTAACCATACAATATTTTGTTGGCGGGAGGCAGCCTATTGCCTTGATGGGGAGGATGTTTTTGGGAACAACAGAGACGCGCGCAGTTATGGCTACAACTATCAGTCAGGCAAAACAGTCTAAGGAACTAGAGGCAAAAGAAACGGAGAACACAGATGACGAAAGTGAAACGGAAATTCACCGGAAGAACCGCAGACGAGGCAACCGAACGCGGCCTGCGGGAGCTAGGCGTAGATCTAGAAGATATTGAGGTAAGAGTAATTTCCCCGGGAAGATCGGGAATCCTGGGACTAGGCGGAGCACCCGCAGAGATTGAAATTACAACCGAAATTATACAAGAAGATACTGTAGATGACCCGCCTGAACAATATGAGGCAACCGTATCAACTGTATCAACTCCCAAAATCATCCCCAACATACAAAAGCGAAAGCCAAAAGCAAAGACGGCAAAAACTCAAAATATCAAAACTCCTGCAAAACGGACAAAAAAAGAGTCCCGCCCTACTATGCCTAGCGAGCAGCCTCTGACATTCGAGGATCTGGAAGATGACATAGCACCCGATATCGCACTGGCGGAGCGCGATATGGAAGCGGAACGGATGGTAGGTGAGCTGCTGGATTATCTGCTTGATTCTATGGGAGTTACTACCGAAACTTATGTGCGTGATGAATTGGAAAACGGCTCAAGCGTCTTTGAGATAGAAGGACCGGATGCAGGGCTGCTCATAGGACACCGAGGAGGAACGTTAAGGGCACTTCAATTCCTTGTACGTCTGGTGGTAAAGGAGAAGCTAGGTCGTCCGGCTTACTTTGTCATAGACGTAGGCGGTTACCGTCAGCGCCGATTCAACAAACTACAGCAAATGGCCACTGCGGCAGCCAGTCGCGTCGCTACCACAGGTCGGCAGGAAATCTTGGATCCTATGCCGCCTGGAGAACGTCGTATAGTTCATATGATACTGTCTTCTCATCCGCAAGTTTCTACCAAGAGTCAGGGTGGCGGCAGGAACAGGCGCGTACTCATCCGCTCGGAGGTAGGCAATGTACCCGATTCATCCGCCAAGAATAAGAACCGCGCTTGAAACTATCAGCCACAGAACTACACAAACCTGTATCGGGCGATCTCTTAAAAGTAAATCTTCCGGGTATTCGCCCTTATTGTACTTGTGGGCGAGATACATGTAGCGGAACAATCCGTAAAACACAAATGGAATAGTAATCATAAGCAGATTACTATCGGAAGATACCGCCCGTCCCGTATCTCTATTGAAAGAGTACAGTGAATAAGATATAAGGGTAGCAGCAGCTACTATGTTTATCATCTGATCTAGCATAGGCACACTGTACTCCCTAAGAAGCGACCGCCTATCGGAGGTTTCGGTGGCATCCGCATCTACAGACTCTGCCCGACGTTTGTTCAACGCAAGAAACAAGGCGCCTAGAAAAGTTACCACATAGAGCCATGGGGATATTGGCAGGTCACCCGCCGGTGTAGCAGACTCAAGAGCAAAAGTTCCGCCAACCGCCCTAATAACAAATCCGAATGCTATCACCATCACATCAATAATAACTATTAGCTTCAGAAATACGCTGTAAGCAATATTCATGAAAAGATAGATTAACACCACATATCCCATCTCCATTGAGAGAGCGAAGGCGGAGAATATAGCCGCTCCCGTGCTAACTATCGCCACAGCCAAAGCAACCTTTACGGACAATCTCCCGGAAGCTATAGGGCGGTACTTCTTCCGAGGATGTAATCTATCCCTCTCTACATCCAGAACGTCATTCAGAACATATAAGCTACCGGATAGAAGGACAAAGGTTATAAATGCTACCACCCCTCTCCATATCACAGACAAGGTAACTATAGGAGAATCGATATCCCACCATAATGGCACAGCGAAAAAGAGAGGGAATAGCGCAACAAAATTCTTTGGTATCTGGCGCGGTCGAAATGTAATGATGATTCTCTTGATTGTGTTCACATTGGACTCTACTTTAGGAATACTTTCTCAGTCGGAGTAAGGTATTGACTATATGTTCGGGAAAGGCTTCCGCACATTTTCTTTTACGGCATACTGTTAACCATGCTGCCTGTGTACCTCGTGCGAAGGTGCGGCTCCTCTGATAAGGTTAACCTGTGGTGAAAAGCTTGGATAGATGGATAAAGTTGGCTACTATTAATAAGAGTGTACGATAAGACCCCACAAAACATTCCCGATGAACGAATAAATCTTTCTGAAGTGGATCGGTTTGAAACCCAACCTACGCAAACTAAGGCAATATCCGGGCGTCCTCGGGAAGCCTGCGGCATTGTAGGGGTTTTCATGAATAATGAAGCCGTAGCACAAACTACATTCTACGGGTTATTCGCATTGCAGCATAGAGGGCAGGAAAGCGCCGGCATCTCTACAACAGACGGTGCAAGAATATATACGAAAACTGGCATGGGGTTGGTAGCATCCGTGTTTCAAACGGAGGATATGGAGAAGCTGCCGGGCTTCGCTGCCATAGGGCATACTCGCTACTCCACAATGGGGTCTTCTAAGTATTCCAATGCACAACCGGTAATCGCAGAAGGTCCTCACGGTAAAATCGCCCTTGCTCACAATGGTAATTTGATAAACGCAGCCGCTATGCGAGATTGGCTCGAGAGGAACCATGGAGTCTATATGCGAGGCTCTTCCGATTCTGAAATAATAGCTTCAGTCTATGCAAAAGCACCCGGTAAAAACTGGGAGGAGCGTTCTGCCTTCTGTATGCGAAGGCTTGAAGGAGCATATTCTCTATTGATATTGACTGAAGAAGAACTGGTAGCAGTGAGAGACCCTATAGGTATACGCCCGCTTTGTATAGGAGAACTGGACGGAGGCGGTATAGCCTTCGCTTCCGAGACGGCGGCACTGGACAACATCGGCGCTCGTTTTATACGGGAAATTTTGAACGGCGAGACGGTAGTTATCAACAAGGACGGTATGCGATCTTACAGATGGAACGGGGCAAGAAAAAAGGAATCTATGTGCATCTTTGAGCATATATACTTCGCAAGACCGGACAGTGTCCTAAACGGTCAGTTGGCTTATTCTTCTCGCATGCGAATGGGCGTAAATCTTTACAATGAACACCCGGCGGAAGCGGACTTGGTGATAGGTGTACCGGATTCTGCAATCGCGCCGGCCGTAGGTTTTGCTCAAGCATCCGGTATTCCGTTTGGGGAGGGGCTCGTAAGGAACAGATACGCAGGCAGGACGTTTATCGAACCCGATCAGCGGTTGCGACAAGTAGGCGTTCAGATAAAGTTCAACGCCATGCCCGGCATAATCGCAGGGAAACGCTTAGTAGTAGTAGACGATAGTATCGTGAGAGGTACCACTACCCCACATATCATAAAATTGCTAAGAGAGGCAGGAGCATCGAAGATACACATGCGCATATCTTCCCCCCCCGTCATATCTACATGTCATTTCGGTGTAGATATGGCGGCAAGACGTGACCTCATTGCTGCGAACCTCTCCATAGAGGAGTTGCGGGAGAAAATAGGAGCGGATTCATTAGGTTACCTATCCGTAGGCGGGCTCCGGGATGCGGTGAAGGTAAATGATGACACTTCCGGTTCCTGCAACGGCTGTTTCACAGGGAAATATCCTATACACGTTCAACTAGATATGGATAAGCTGGAGCTAGAGGCTGCTGTAAATCAAAAAATATGATCCACTCTTCAAGCGATCTACCCATCAGAAACTATACGGAAGCGGGGGTGAATTTGGAGATGGCGGCGGTTATGAAAAAGCGCATCGCAGAGATGGCGAAAAAGACACGGACTGAAGTAGTAATAACAGGTCCCGGCGGATTCGGAGGGGTCGTCTCTCCATGGCGTGGTGCTCCTTCTTATATGGTGGCGACTACCGACGGCGTAGGCACAAAGGTGCGTATAGCGCAGATGATGGGAGAGCATAAAGGCATAGGAATAGACATCGTGAATCATTGTGTAAACGATATCCTCTGTATGGGTGCCCAGCCGCTCTTTTTTTTGGACTATATAGGCATGTCTACTCTAGATGAAACTAAGATAGAGGCTTTGATAACAGGTATATGCGATGGGTGCGCAGATGCCGGCTGTGCACTGCTAGGCGGAGAAACCGCAACCATGCCGGGAGTGTACGCACCCGGTGATTACGACCTCGTAGGGTTCATGGTAGGTATTGTAAATCCGGATTCGATGCTGAAGATAGAAAATGTAAAGGTGGGTGATATCGCCATTGCCGTCCCTTCAAACGGCCTCCATACTAACGGCTACTCTCTGATAAGAAAGGCTTTCAATCTGGATAATGACCCTTCTCCCTTAGAGAGCCTGTTGCCTGATGATGGTCGTACATTCGGAGAGGCGTTACTTGCACCTCACACATCGTATCTGGAGTGTATGCGCCCTTACTTGAAAATGTCTACAAAGCCGTTGGCTCATATCACCGGCGGCGGTATATATGAAAATGTAGCACGTATTCTGCCGTCTAACCTCTCTCTGGAGGTGGATTGTCTCAGCTGGACGCCAAACGCGCTTTTTCGATATATTCACGAGAAGGGCGGAATAGAGTATGAGGAGATGTTCCGAGTCTTCAATATGGGCGTAGGCATGATCGGTTTTCTTCCTAGAACGGATGAAGAGTCGGTGAAAAAGATAGAATCGGCATGGACAATAGGCAGGGTAACGGAGAGAAAGCAGGGGCAGGCTGTAAAGTTTATAAACAGAGAACGTATGCCATTATGAGAGCATTACTGAGCGTTTACGATAAAACAGGTCTGAAAAGTTTCGCTGCAATTTTGATTCAAGCGGGGTATGAACTCGTCAGCACTGGCGGGACTCTGCGATTTCTAAGGGAAAATAGCTTGCCCGTAACACCCGCGTCCGATGTGACAAATTTGCCCGAAATTCTGGATGGAAGAGTAAAAACGCTTCACCCGAATATATACGGCGGAATACTCGCAAGACGCGATTCACCTACACATATGGATGAGCTGTTACATAGCCGTATAGAGCCTATAGATGTAGTAGTGAACAATTTGTACCCCTTTCAGGAAACGATTGCCAAGCGCGGATCCACACTAGAGGAAGCTCTAGAGAATATAGATATTGGCGGACCGGCTATGATAAGAGCAGCCGCCAAGAATTTTCAGGATGTGATAGTAGTGGTAGAATCCGCAGACTATGAGCTAGTAGGAAGCCTGATACTCGAAGGGAAAACGGATATGAAGACTAGGCGAATGCTTGCGGTAAAGGCTTTTCGCCATACTGCGGATTATGACGCAGCTATAACGTCTTATCTGGATGGGAGCCCGGGCACGGATGAACTCTGCCCGCCTATGCTCAATAATCTATGGAAAAGGGTGGCGCCTCTGCGCTACGGGGAAAATCCGCATCAAACCGGAGCGGTATACAGCCATCCAACCGCTTGCGGCGGTATAGCGAATGCCAAGATGCTTCACGGCGTTCCTATGTCATACCTCAACTATCTGGATGCCGATGCCGCATGGCGATCAGCCTCTTCTATGGGTAGGCATGCCGTCTCTATAGTAAAACATGCAAACCCTTGCGGATTGGCGGTAAGAGACGAGCAGTTAGAAGCATACAAACACGCCCTAGAAGGTGATCCGGTATCGGCTTTCGGGGGCATCATAGGGCTGAATACCACCATGACGAAGGCGACCGCTCAGGAGATGGACGGCTTTCTATTCGATGTTGTGGTAGCGCCCGGATATGAGCCTGATGCCCTCGATATATTGCGGAAAAGGAAACGTACCCGCATATTGGAGGTGAAACATGAGAGTAGCCCCTCCGCTATAGAGTTTCGCACAGTAAGCGGCGGCGTCTTAGTTCAAACCCCCGATGAAGATGAAAGCCCGCATCTCTGGAGGGCGGTTACCAAAAGGCAGCCCGATGAACAACAGATGGCAAATCTGACCTTCGCATGGCGCGTATGCAGATTTATACACTCGAACGGCATAGCCATAGCCAAGGATAACGCGCTTGCGGGCATGGGCGCAGGCCAACCGAACAGGGTCGCGAGTGTAGAGCTGGCTATTCGCACCGCCGGCGATAAAGCAAAGGGTGCGGCTATGGCATCGGATGCGTTCTTCCCTTTTCCGGACAGTATCGAAAGGGCTGCGACTGTGGGAGTGAGTTGCATAATACAGCCGGGCGGCTCGATACGCGATGAAGAGGTAACCGCCATAGCCGATAAGCTGGGATTGGCAATGGTTCACACCAACTCACGCCATTTCCTTCACTGACAGACGAATTGGTTAGACAATGACCAAGAAGGTCAGCATAGATATAGCGATACCTGTCCTGAATGAGGAGACCGCCCTCCCACACTGCATAGAACGGCTGACGGCGTTTCTGACGCAGCACGAGGAGAGGGAATGGCGAGTAATAATAGCAGACAACGGCTCGGATGACAGAACGCCGCATATCGGCGAGGAGCTGGAGAAGCGCTACGCTTCGGTGAGGTATGCGCGCTTGGAACAGCGAGGACGCGGCAGGGCAATCGGCAGAATTTGGCGGGAAAGCAGTGCCGATATATGCTGCTATATGGATGTAGACCTCTCTACCGACCTGTCCGCTCTTATCACTCTAATATCCGCTATTGCGGAGGATGGCTATGATGTAGCCATAGGCTCCAGATTGGTAAAAGGTGCCCATGTTTCGGGGCGCTCCTCAAGGCGTGAGGCAATATCGCGCCTATACAATCTGCTCGTAAGGATTATGTTCCCCAATACAAAGGTGCGAGACGCTCAGTGCGGCTTCAAAGCGGTGAGCCATCGCGTTGCGAGTATGCTTGTGCCTTCTATAAAAAATCGAGGTTGGTTCTTTGATACGGAGCTGCTCATCCTCGCCACTGCGTGGAGGTTGAAAATTGCCGAGGTACCCGTGCAGTGGCAAGACGACCCGGACACCAGAGTTCGCATCATACCTACGGCTTGGGAAGACTTGAAAGGACTCTTTCGCCTACGCTTTCTCGGCATCCCGAAGAAACCCCGCGCCTTCTTGTAGAGAGAGCACCTCTCGAGGTCATACGTCGGCAACTCTTCAGAGAGGAGCCGTTGAAAGATGCAGCGCGGATTTGACGCGAGTCCCTATATGCTTCTAATTCAGATTCGACTTACCCAGCCCCGTTTATGTCGGAACAGTGCCTGCTGCAGTTTGAGGTGAGTAAGCCTTCAGAGTACAGGATATATTCTATGCTTACTGTGGAACTATGGCGAATATTACTCCCGCGAACGTACGAAGCGCCTTACTCCCATGATAAACAAGGGAGAAGCAAGCATTACGATGAATCCAATTGATACATCTCCGCCGCCGAAAAAGCACCAAGTACCACCATTTGGTTCAGGTGTTGGGGTTGGCGTTGGTGTTGGTGTTGGGGTTGGGGTTGGCGGAGGAACAATAGTCACCGAAGCAGGTATCAAGGCGAATTCTTTTCCATTGACTATGAGTGAAATAGTGCCCGAATATTCTCTAAGATCTAAATTATCATCCAATCCCACAGTAATTAATCCGTCTCCGTCTCCCGAAGGACTCTTTATGAAATGTAAAAATGCACTTGCATCCACATCCATTCTAAAACGCCAATCAATGTTTTGACAGCCATCACTAAAGCCCATTACCCTTGCACGTGTATGTCTATACTCTAGGCCCTCTCTTACACTGGAAAAGTCAAATGAGCTGGGATAGTTAATAGGGCTACAGTGAGGAGTAGGGGTTGGTGTCGGGGTCGGCGGCGACGTTGGCGTTGGGGTAGCCGTTGGCCTTGGTGTCGGTGTAGGGGTTGGTGTAGTGGGCGGTATTGTATCTGTGTCTGAGGTTTCTATTGAAATGTTATCGAAATAGGGTGCCGCTTCTTCAGGCAAATTCAAAGGGTTTTCTATTGTTGGCAACCCACTACCCGTAATGCAATCAATTAACGGTGAACTTCTGTAAATAACATCTGGATCTATGCGATCCGCCCAACATTTTTTTCTTTGATCTCTCAATGCCTCCCATCCCGTAGCATAACCAGCAAATGCGTATTTTTTATTACCAGAAGACGTTATGCCTATCAATTTACCTTCTTCATTTTCCCAATGACCTCCACTCATACCGCTCACTACCTTGCCCTCACGTTCCGTACGATCAGGGTATTCGTAGCGAATAACTCCTGCGCAGATATTCTTGTCTTCTAGCTCCTCTGTACAACCTGCAAACTTTCCAATATTCTTCCCAGCAAGGTAATATACGGTTTTCGGATACAAATCAGTATCAGTTGCTCGGCCTTCTATTTTTCTATAAGGATTTGCAGAGGAAAGGAATCCTCTTGGAGCACCGCGGATTACTATAGAACCATTTTCTTCAGGTTCCGCTGTTTCAAAATGAGTAAAATCGTACTGGTTTTCCAGATTTTCATCGTATACTCCTCTAATTAAGGCAAGCTCCTTCGGCGAGTCTAATGCATACAATTCTGCACGAACAGATATGTTTTCATCCTGTGAAAAAGATATAACAAAATCCCGATTAAGAATACTTTGTTCTTTTTTCAATAAAAGGTCTTTTATAAAATCAGGCAGAAGAAAATCAAGTGAAGGGAAAATTACTGCATCAAATAAGTGAGCAAGGTCAGAATTAGTAACACAATGTGCCGCTGTTAACGCCCAAATGGTGTTATTAACTTTGTCTACTTCAACCACTGCCCCTGAACAATGCACTAAACCCTTGACCGAACATTTCATTCCAACAGAACATACAACAAAAGATACAGGAAGTTCTACTAATATCCCGGGCCCCAATTTCTTCTTTCCTTCAGTCTCACGTATGGTTACCGTTACATTATCACTAATGACTTGACCTTCACGGGGTCCATCTCCATCCCAATCTATTTCAACACTAATTCCACCTGAATATTTTCCTGGCTTTAAACCACGTTTTATCCGTACAACAACTGTTCCATCACCTCTTCCGGAAGATCTTCCATCGAATTCCAAAAATTCTTTAGCATCACTATCCAAGTCATAATCCCATTCAACAACATTTTCACATCTAGCATCAGGCCCACCCCTGTTTGACACATTGACATCAAATTCAAAGGTTTTACGCGATGCCTCTTCTTGTGTTAATGTCCCAAAATCATAACCAAGGTCATGATTCGCAAGGCAAGAGAGAATCACTTCCTTAGTTCCAGTCACGGAAATGTTAACAAAAGCTCTTGCCATATCAGGAATACCATTGGGAAAGCTATTATCTGCTTCAAAAAGCTGTACCAGAATTTCAAGTGTGCGATCTCTAGAGTCTATAGGTATCATCTTTTTGTCATCTTCTCTACCCTCCACATTTTCATCTACTTTGTCAAGCTCTTTAAAAGAACCTTCACCACCCAGCCTATAAAAGACTCTAAGGATAGCATTCTTACTAAACATATCCTCAAATTCTTCTGTAGTAATTAACCAGGAGATATTAAAAGGATGCTCTAGAATATCTCATCTCGAGTGTGTCATAATAGACGCAGGAACTCTTCCGGTGTAAGTCCCGCATCTCGTGCTATACCACCCATAGTAATCGAGTTAATGGTTGGAGCGCGGAATAGTAACCCTAGAACTTCCTCTCCGCATTACAGTATGTTTACCCTCGCGGACAACTACGAAACCAATTTTTAGCAAGACTCTTACGGCATTCTTATGATTTACACCGGGTATTCTTGGCACTTTATATAGTTACTTCGACAAACTTCGCGTTAGCGTCGCGGGCTTCCTTCTCTATGGACATAAGATAATCGGCTATAGCATCACGTATGTTGTTCAGCGCCTCTTCTTCGGTTACGCCTTCCGACCAACAGCCCGGCAACTCCCGAACCGATACGGCTACACCTTCTTCGCTATGGTACAGCAAGGCTGTGTATTTCATTGTTTCGCTCTCCTGTGCTTGCTAGTGGTATACTCAATTCTACACAAACTCAATATACGCGCCATCTTGCTCCGGTGAAATCCCAAGTCGGCGGACTGCTTCTTCGCAGTTCACAAGTTCATCAGTCCCTGAGTAGTCGGTGCTGCATTGACTATAGCACGTCTAATTCCGGCGTTATGCTACCACCCTATATCGCGGCGAGATCAGCCATCCGGTGAATCTACTGCCCTACAAGAACCCCGTCAGGTCCGCGAAACTCGAAATGTAGCACATCTTGCGTGCCGCTATTCATCTTTGCCCAATCCGCTATGCGCCAACCCGCTACCCAGCCTATGCCTCGACTGAACTCCACTAGAGGTACTCTGTCTCGCATCGCCGCGGGCACGTGCGCTCCAACGAAGAAGTCCTGTATTCGGACGGGTGTTTTCATGCCCAAAGGTGTAAATAGATCACCGGGTGAGCGGGCTCTGATTTTCATAGGAGGGCTGCAGGCGGAAGCGTCCAAGTGTGCCACGGCGGATGAGGAGGAGTGCGGGTCTTTCGGGGGTGGTTCCAATGCGGAGCCGATGGTGAATCCGCCGGGTAGCTCTACCACCTCGCCAATACTAAACGGCATATCGGGGATAGCATCCGGGCACGGGCACTGCGGCACGACGGGTTCCCGCCAATCTTTATCGGTTATATATACTCTCTTATTCGATGCAATGAAGGCATACCCGCCCGGTAGGTCTATACGGGTATTTTTGGCGGATGCGACTATCTCGCTCATTTTTTTGATGTGAAGGAACTCTATGCCGGTAAATACGGAGGTTGCATGTTCCCATATCCGCATAAGTGCAAATACGCGTAGCGCGTCCGGCATCTTCCTAAGCGCTTCACGTTCTACCGAAGATGCTCCGTAATAGGGTTGAACGACGGGTCCCGCTATAGCCAACGCATACTCTATAGATTCCAGTGCGGATGATGCCGTCTCCGCTATGCGCGCAATAGCCGCAGAAGCACCCGGACGGATATCCTCCGCCAAAGGTAAAAGTTCATGACGGATGCGATTGCGCTCGAAACGTCCATCAAAGTTGGAAGCATCCGTGAGAAAAGGCACACCTACGGATTCGCAGGCTGCCTCGCATTCGGTGTGCTTTATTCCCAGCATAGGACGCATAACCTCAAGGGGAGGCGATTTCTCGAGGCGGAGAGTTTTTCTATGCCGCATTCCGGACAGGCCTCTCACACCCGTCCCTCTCAGAGCATTCATCAAAACCGTCTCGCTTTGGTCATCTCGGGTATGTCCTGTTATCACGCCTTGCGCCGAACTGCTCTCCACTGAATTCGCTAGAAAACGATACCGCATGAGGCGCGCGGCCTCTTCCAAAGATAAACGAGCAACCCTCGCCGCCGAAGGAACATCGCCGCTACCCTCTATGAGAGGCAGCCCAAGATTATCGCAAACGGAACGAACGTGTAGAACGTCCCGATAGGATTCATCGCCGCGCATGCGGTGATTGAAGTGGGCGGCTATCAGCGTAAAGCCTGTAGTTTTTCGGCTGATGCACGCAAGAGCAAGAAGCGCAGCGGTAGAATCCGGCCCGCCTGAAAACGCAACAACTATCGGGAGTGAATAATCGAACCCCGACAACCCTAGAGCCGTCTCTACCTTTTCGATGAACGCTGTGGAGAATGATGCGAGCGGATTAGAGTAGGTCAAGATATCTTGGAATGTTCCATATCGGGACGAGGCTTCATATCCTCTATTCTAAGCAGCGTTATACGATTGTCCGACATACTCAAAACCGTCATACGCAGATGTCCGGAGCTCGCACGCTCTCCGGGAGTGGGTATGCGTTGGACGATGTCTATGAAGAATCCGGCAACCGTCTCGTAATCCCCTTCGGGTATACCGAAAAACAGGGTATCATTCGCCTCCTCCACACTCAGTCCGCCATATACGTTATAAGTGTTGGAATTGACTTTTGTGAATAACTGCTTAGGTTGTTCTCCTTCTTCACCGCTTCTGCCTACAATCTGCTCCATCAGGTGAGTAAATGTAACTAGCCCGGCAACAGACCCGAACTCATCCACCGATATTGCCATCTTATGACCCGTACTGCGCATAAGAGTAAATAGATCATCCAGCGGTTTAGTTTCAGGTACATAAAGAACGGGGCGCATAAATGACGTAATCTGAATATTCAATGAGGTAGGATCTTTGGCTATCCTTGCCAAAACGTCCTTCACAGAGATAATGCCCTTAATATTCTCTTTAGTCTTATCCAATAGAGGGAATCTGGTATGCGGCCTTTTATTGTACAAAGCGAGAAAATCGGTAAGGGATGTATCGTGCTCTAGCATAACCATCTCCGTTCGAGGGATCATTATATCGCGTATCTCCTTCTCACCAAAACGAAAAACATTATCCAGCATTTGCCCTTGCATAGATTCGACTTCTCCCTGCTCTTCACTTATATCTATGAGGAAACGGAGATCCCTCGCAGTTACCAGCGGCTCAGCCATCTTATCATCGTCCTTCATAAGGCGACGTAACCAGCGCGGCACCACCGTGAAAATCTTTATAAACGGCTTGGATACAACAATAAAATAAAATAGCCACTTACCCGTAGCAAGTGTCCATCTATCCGGAATCGCATTGGCAATCGATTTCGGTGTCAGCTCACTGATAAGAATAATCAGGGCGGATGTAACAGCGGTAGCGATGGCTATAGAAGCTCCGCTATTGGCACCCAGAAGGCCTGCGGTAAGTGCGCCTATAAGGGATGCTATGAATATGTTCACAACATTGTTTGCAACGAGAATAGCACCGAAGAAATCCTCCGGGGCTGCAAGAACTCGCTGCACATATACCGCCCTTTTGTTGCCTTCCCTCACCATGCGACGAATGTGGAATTTGTTGACAGCTATGACCGCCGCTTCCGTACCACTGATAAAAGCACTTATCAGCAACGCGACAAGAATTATTACAATCGCCCAGAGCAAATTTACATTCCGCCTCTAGAAGAAAGTGCTGGCGTTCGGGAAAAGGTCGTCTCTAAAATCTCAACCTCAAGATTTTTCGGCAATAACTCCATCTTTCGATTCGACAATAGGTGCCTTTTCACCGTTGTGGGATATTCCGGCTTTAACTCTTATTTCGGCATCTATACGTTCGCAGATATCCGCATCCTCTTTGAGATAGTTACGAGCTGCTTCTCTGCCTTGTCCAAGGCGAATATCCCCAAAAGAATAAAAAGCACCTCTCTTCCTTAGTGCACCATGTGCCACACCCATATCCAATAATTCACCCTCTCGGGATATACCTTCGTTGAAGATAATATCGAATTCGGCTTTACGAAAAGGCGGAGATACTTTATTCTTGACTATTGTGGAGCGTATTCTATTCCCAATCACTGTATCGCCCGATTTTATGGATTCTACGCGCCGAAGGTCTACACGTACTGAAGCATGAAATTTCAGCGCACGCCCCCCGGGTGTAACCTCCGGATTGCCAAAAACCATGCCCACTTTCTCACGAAGTTGGTTTATAAATATGGCTACAGTGTTTGTTTTACTGATGGTACCGGTAAGCTTACGCATAGCACGAGACATTAAACGCGCCTGAGCACCTATCTGCACATTGCCCATTTCTCCTTCCAGCTCCACAGAAGGCACAAGGGCAGCTACACTATCGAGCACTAGAATATCGAGAGCGCCGGACCTTATAAGATGCTCCGATATATCAAGAGCTTGCTCGGCGGAATCCGGCTGAGATATGAGCATACTCTCTAGTTTCACACCAAGATTTCGAGCATAGCCCGGGTCCAAAGCATGCTCCGTATCTACATAAGCCGCACTGCCACCCATTTTCTGCGCCTGCGCAACTACCGAGAGCGCAAGTGTGGATTTGCCGGCGGATTCGGCACCGAATACCTCCGCAATACGCCCGCGAGGGAAGCCGCCTATACCAAGAGCAATATCCAAGGCTACGGAACCACTCGACACTGCTGCTATACCCGTCATTGGGCGTTCACTCATCCTCATAACAGCACCTGTCCCATACGTTTTGTTTATGTGTGAGATTGTCTGTTCGAGAAGATTTTCACGCTCTATACCCACTTGCTCTTGGTTAGCTATGTTAGCCATCGTTTTACAATTCCTTTGTACATACCCCATCCGGAAACGAGGTTTGTACCAATATGTTCAATTAGATTTATTTAACATTTTACACTAAAAACAGAACCGGAAAAAGTTTTTATAAGACCGCAGCAAACATTAGATGATACATTTCTCATTCCGCTTACCGCTAACGGCCATCCGTAACCCTCCTATACCCTGCTCAATCAGCATTCTCTTCCATCTTGAGATAAGTAATGACAGAACAACCGTGGATCCCCAAAGCAATACGGCTCCAAACTTCAATTTCAAACGGCGCTGATTCTACTCTTGTACTTCACAAGCAGCGTCAGGAAAAACGGAGCGCCCAATATAGCGGATATAATCCCTACAGGCAGTTCGGCGGGTGCCAGCACTATTCGTGACAAAGTATCCGCGGCAAGCAAAATCATCGCTCCCGCCATAGCACTCAGAGGAATCAGGACACGATTATCCGGACCTACGAACAGCCTCAAACTGTGCGGAGCAATAAGCCCTATAAATGCTATAGTCCCGGATACCGCCACCGCAGCGCCGGCGGTTAGAGCACTCGCAACTATGAGAATATTTCGGATCATAGTAACGCGTACACCCAGTGCTCGCGCCTCGTCATCACCCAGCAGCAATAGATTGAGCTCACGAGCGAACAGAAGAGCCATTCCTATACCCAGCACAATAGGCAGCCCCGATAGCTGCACATCACGCCATCTGGCGGAATCGAGCCCGCCCGCAAGCCAGAATATGATCTCACGCTGAGCAGTGATGTCTCGTGTGAAGAGGATTAGCGCCGATACCCCGGCAGACAGAAAAGAACTGACGGCTATGCCTGCGAGCAGCAGTCCGCCCAGCGAGAACTGGCCGCCAATCCGTGCCAATCCATGAATAATCAATACGGCAATCAGAGCGCCCGCAAACGCCATGGCAGGCAGTAAAGGCAGCGCTACGGCAGCTAATCCCAGAGTAATAGCGGAAACCGCGCCGAGCGATGCTCCCGCAGATACCCCGATAACGCCGGGGTCGGCCATGGGATTGCGAAAGAACCCCTGCATAAGTGCGCCGCTCACTCCTAAAGCCGCGCCCACCATCAATGCCAGCACTATACGCGGGATGCGAACCGATTGGATTACGGCTCGTTCCAGGGGATTATCGGAAACTTTCGCAAGCCCCGTAAGTGAGAGGGTCTCGTAAAACACATCACTAGGTGCTATATCGAGCGGACCTATAAGAATAGCAATAACGGAAAAGAGTACGAGCAGTATAAAGAGAAGCAGCGCCGCAAAAATAGATTTGCGGACGCGGGGAATGACTCGTGTAGGGCGTGTTAATCTGTTCATTTACAAACACGGCAATATTAGGATTCCAAGAAACGGAAAGAGTATTGATACAGTCTCATTATAGTGGTGTTGTAGTTATATTGCAGGGAAGCCTTCGTAGAATATGAGTATACAAATTCTCCGGAATATAGCCGTTAAAACAAACCGCTATATTGACAAATGCCTATAGGTTTCAGTTAGAATTAACATAGTAGCGCGGGGTGGAGCAGTGGTAGCTCGTCGGGCTCATAACCCGAAGGTCGCAGGTTCGAATCCTGCCCCCGCTACCATACTATAGAAGAGTTCCCTTGGTGGTAAGAGCGCGGTGGACCCACCCGTAACCATTCCGAACACGGAAGTGAAATACCATAGCGCCGACGATACTGAGCTCGCAAGGGCTTGGGAAAATAGGTCACTGCCAAGGGGCTTTTATTGTTATATACATATACAAAATCTCTCAAGTAAGGTACGCCCTGTATTGCCTTTAAAGCCTCTAGTATGACCGATGCCTTATACTTTAGGGGCATCGGATAACGAATAAGTTTGGCGCTTGAGATTATGTCGCATGGTTAAGCTTGTCAAAAAAGCGGGGCTCCACATAGTTGCCGGCACTGTTCTAGGATGTGGAATAGGTCTTTGCCTATCTTGGACTATCCTCGCCGCTTTGGAAGTGTTCCCGTTTTGGCTATTGTTTGCCGCAGAGATTGCACCTTCGGTTATGTTCTTTTCGCGTAAGACTAAACGGCCATTTTGGGTTGCACTGATGACAGTGGCAGCGTGCGGGTTTTATATAGGTATAGTGATGGTAGCCGTAGCCATAGCCGGAGAGGGAATCGTTTCTTTTGGCGCACGCACGGCTGTTCTTGGCGGTATGGCTCTCCTAGTAGCGGCTGCATCCGTCGCCTTTTTTCTGACGAGGAACTTCGTCTCTTTGCGCGTTGTGGAGTGCACTATAGAAGGGCTGCCGACATCTTTGGACGGCTTCACTATAGCCCACATCTCCGATATGCATATCCATTCCGCCGGAGACAAAGGATTGATGGATTCAGCGGTATCGCTTATCAATAAAAACAGTCCCGATATTGTGTGCATTTCAGGGGATCAGGTGGATGATAGAGGAGATGAAGTGTACAAGACGGCACCTGTAGCAGCCGAGATATTGGGACGTATTCAAGCTACCTACGGAGTGTTCGCCGTACTTGGAAACCATGATATTAAAGCGGGGGCGGATGAAGTAAGGAGAAGCCTATCCGAAAGTGTTAGGGTGCTGGATTACGAGGCGGAAGTGGTAGAAACTGCATCGGGTGCGAGGGTGTGTGTGGCAGGTATCGAAGGACCTGAGACGTGGTGGGAGCGTTCGCTTAGAGAGCCTGCAGAGAGGTTGCATCGTTTAGCGGAACATCTTCCTGCGGTGTCTTTGCGTATTCTCATATCCCATTTTCCGGAGACGGTGGATTATATGCCTTACGGTTCGTTTGATCTGGTTGTTTCGGGGCATATGCACGGCGGACAGATAGGGCTTGGGCATCGTTGGAGGTCTTTGAATTTGGGGCGGTTGGTGGGTAGGTATGTTTTGGGGATATATCAAGTGACGGGTACGGTGATGAATGTGACCGCCGGGGTTGGTTCTTCTTATTACTTGCCTCTCAGGATAGGGGTTTGGCCGGAGGTTGCGATAATAACGCTTCGGGCGCCGGAGGGTAGTGGATAGATGGGGTGGGGTATGGCATTACTCGGCTAGACTCGCGATGGGGTCGATGGGAGGATGAGGCTCATGCCAAGCAGATTATATCTACAGCACCATATACAGACGTCCGCAGTGGACATTCGATGGCGCAGCAGCAGATTCGGAAACCCGAAAAGTATAAGGGCATAGATACAACTTAAACGACGTCCGATAGATTACAATATACGCATATATACGTTTTCAAGGTGATTTTTATGGGAGGGATGCTTTGCGGTTGGGTTATGTGCTGCGCCGAATTTTGGTATTTGCACTTATAATTTGGGGCGCGGCTACATTTACTTTCTTTCTTCCACGCTTCGCTGATATCAATCCGATAGAGGAGCGTTTGGCTCAGCTTGCTTCACGTGGTGCGGCTTCTAGTGGAAATACAGAGGCGACTATAAAGAATTATGAGAAACGTTTCGGATTGGATAGGCCTTTGGGGGAGCAGTACGCACGTTATCTATGGAACACTTTGCGGTTCGATTTTGGGTTCTCGATAGCCTTTTTTCCTTCACAGGTGCTGGATATAATAGGGCAGGCGCTGCCTTGGACTGTAGTCCTGTTGGTTGTGGTGACATTGATGAATTTTACCATCGGTATTTTGCTGGGCGCTATAGTATCTTGGCCTGCCGCACCGAAAATCGTACGCTTCCTTGCACCGCCCGTTATGGCGCTCTCCTCCATACCGCCTTACCTCATAGGCATTGTTCTGATATTCATTCTTGCGTATACCCTGAATTTGCTCCCCCTCTCCGGTGGTTACAGCTTAGGCATAACGCCTTCTATAAGTATAGCTTTTATTCTGGATGCGGCAAGGCATGCTATACTTCCCGCACTAGCGTTGATTTTGGGTAGCATCGGTTTTTGGGCGCTTGGGATGCGAGGTATGATGGTGACAACTATCGGTGAGGATTACATGGTCTTTGCAGAGACGAAAGGGCTTCGGCAGTCAAGGTTGTTTCTGTGGTACGGGATAAGGAATTCTATCCTGCCTCAAGTTACGGCACTAGCGCTATCTTTTGGTCACGTGCTATCCGGGGCTATTCTTGTGGAGGTTGTCTTTGGCTATCCGGGTATCGGCGGCGTCTTGATACAAGCCATACGGAATTTCGATTTCACTCTGCTGTACGGCATTGTGTATCTGACGATATTGGGGATTGCAGTTGCAACTTTGATTTTGGACTTCATCTATCCTCGGATAGATCCTCGTATAAAGTATCAGAGAGCATAGGAGGAAGATAGGGCTATGAGTAAGGTTTTGCATCTTTTCCGCAGCTATCCCCTCCTCATAGCAGGGGTGTCTTTGATGGTGGCGATACTTATGTTCGGCATTATCGGAGCCATGTTTGTGGACAAGAGCCTGACTAGGCCCGGCAAGTTTCCGCTGGACCAGCCGCCTTCGACAGAGCTCTGGCTGGGTTCCGACGGTCAGGGGCGGGACTCTTTGGCTGTGGTGATATACGGCACTCCCCTTACCTTGCAAGTCGGTTTTATCGCCGCCTCTATCGGGCTGGCATTCGGTGTACTGCTTGGCTTCGTAGGAGGCTATTACGGCGGCGCCATAGATAATATATTCCGCGGCGCGGCCGATATTCTCATAACTATACCTGTTTTGCTTATTCTAGTTGTGCTGGCGGTCACCCTTACCGGTCCTGTAAATGTAACTCTACAGGCTCTTGTGATAGCTTCAGTTTCCTGGATGTGGCCTACCCGAACAATACGCGCACAGGTTTTGACTATGCGTGAGCGTCCTTACGTATCGGTTGCCAGCCTATCGGGCTCTAACACTTTCGAGATAATATTCTTCGAGATGCTGCCGAATCTGCTCCCTTTTATCATGGCGAGCTTCGTAACCGCTATGGCGGCAGCACTGCTCACAACGATAGGTATGGATGCTCTAGGGCTGGGACCTCAGAATGAAGTAACTTTGGGCAGCACAATATACTGGTCTATCAGAAATTCTGCACAGCTGAACGGAATATGGTGGTGGTGGGCGCCTCCTGTTGCTATTCTCGGGTTGGTATTCATAAGCCTTTATATGGTTTCAGTGGGAATGGACAAGATAGCCAACCCTAAGCTCAGACGTCTATAGTGACCGAAAACGTACTTGAAGTAGAAGATCTACACACTGTGTACCACACACGGCGCGGCGATGTACATGCTGTGGATCACGTGAGCTTTTCACTAAAACGCGGGGAGTGGCTGGGTCTCGTAGGGGAGTCCGGCTCCGGCAAGTCTACCATAGCTTTCTCCATACTGCGCCTCATCAAACCTCCGGGAGAGGTTATCGGAGGCAGTGTACGCCTGCGCGGCAAGGATCTTTTGAAACTGTCCGAAAATAGTATTCGCGAGCTTAGGCTCTCCAAAATATCTATGATACCTCAAGGCGCCATGAACTCTCTGAACCCCGTAGCAAAAGTCAAGGACCAAATATTCGATGGCATATCCGCACACAGCACATACAAAAAAAGAAAAACATTCCATAAGGCAGAGTATTTCCTAGATCGCGTAGGGCTTTCTCCTTCTGTAGCGAATATGTACCCCCACGAACTGAGCGGCGGCATGAAGCAGCGAGTTACAATCGCTATCGCTACGTCTATGGATCCGGAATTGATTATCGCAGATGAACCGACAAGTGCTTTGGACGTGGTGGTGCAGAGGCAGGTGATAGAGACATTGGTAAACCTGCAAAAGGAGCTGCAGGCGTCCATAATCCTAATAGGGCACGATATGGGACTGATGGCACAAGTGGCGGAAAAGATAGGCGTGATGTACTCCGGTAAGATGGTCGAGATAGGTACAGCACGCGAGGTGCTGAAGGATCCATACCATCCATACAGTAACCTGCTCATCAAAAGCATCCCGTCACTCATGCCAAAGGCTAACGCAGAGAGAGATAAGAGGTTCAGAGGCATCCCGGGAACTCCGCCATCACTTACCGACCTGCCAAACGGCTGCTACTTTAACCCTCGATGCCCGGAGGTTATGGATATTTGCAGGCAGAAGGCACCTCTGCTCGAAAACATCTCTGCGGAAGAAGACTCCCGCCGAGTATCATGCCATCTTTATCACAAGACGGTGATACGAGATGCCTGAGTTCCTTGAGATAAGAGACGTATCCAAGGTGTTCGCCAGCGGCTGGATAAAACGTAGCAGCAAAGTCGCTTTGGAGGGGTTGTCGCTTGTCATAAAGGATACGCAGCCGTCCATAACGACTTTGGTAGGTGAAAGCGGCAGCGGCAAGACTACGCTGGCAAGGATAATATTGGGTTTCATACGCCCGACCACAGGCAGGATGCTTTATAAAGGGGTAGACCTGTGGAAACTCTCCGGGCAGGAGCGCAGACAGTTTCGCAAAGACGTCCAAGCTATCTTTCAGGATCCTTTCGAAGTGTTCAACCCTTTCTATAAGGTAGACCATTCATTGGCGCTGCCAGCCCGAAAGTTCAAACTCGCCAACTCCAGAAAGGGACTACGAGCACTTATAGAGGAAACGATCTCCAGCGTGGGGCTTCATCCTGAAGACACGTTGGGGCGCTATCCTCACCAGTTGAGCGGAGGACAACGACAACGGGTTATGATAGCACGCGCACTGCTTATGAAGCCCAAGCTGATAATAGCGGATGAGCCGGTATCGATGCTGGATGCCTCCCTTAGGGCTACTATTCTGGAAAATTTGGAAACCCTGAACCGAGACTTCGGCATATCGATTCTCTATATCACGCATGATCTGACTACGGCATACGAAATCTCTCGAAATATCATTGTGCTGTACCAAGGACGGGTGGCGGAGATAGGCGATATAGAAGGCATTATACGCAAACCGGAGCATCCATACACGCAGCTGCTCATGGGTTCGATACCCGTGCCGGATCCCGATAAGAAGTGGGCGGGTATCGCCGCCTCTCAGGATAAGCTAGGACCGGGAGCGGATGACGTACAGGGCTGCAAGTTCTCGACTAGGTGCCCCTTCGTGATGGACGTTTGCAAGGACGTCCAGCCGCCTCTTTACATGACGGCGCCGAAGAGGCTGTGCGCTTGCTATCTGTTTGAAGGGGCGCCTACAGGGGAGATGACGGACGTGGAGTTCAAGTGAGTCTAAGGTAGGTAGCAAGATGGGTACCAAGCTTTCCCCATCAAGGTATTTTCGTAACGTTTCTCCTTGAAAATCGGTACTTTAGATTGTAATCTACCTAACATATAAAACAGCTAAAACAACTACAACATGTCCGAAGAACTCAATAAAGAAGACAGTACCAAGCAAGTTAAAAAAACGCCTCACGCGGGGCGGTGTTTGGACTTAGCGGCATATAAGGGTCACACCGAAATCGTCAAAACGCTGCCGGAGCATGGAGCAGATGCTAACGTTCCCAATAAAAACGGCTTCACACCCTTGCACTCGGCGGCACGGAAGGTTGCACTGAAGTCGTAAAAATGCTGACGGGACAATGATATTTCGATTATCACAGAAGAGCCTACAAGCACTTCGGATATGGTGATGCAACGACAATATCACCCGTGCCGGTAACCTTCTTCATCAAAAGCATCCCCTAGCTCATTCCCAAGGCTCATCGGTAATGAGAAGAGAGGCCTCAAGGATTTGAGGGTAACTTTACCAACCGCTACAGATTCGCCGATTGGCTGCTACTTCACCCTTCGCCACCCGAGAAGCGAAGGATGTTTTACAGGAGTGCCTACCCGCCGTTTTATATGACGGCGCCGAAGAGGTTGTGTGACTGCTACTTGTTTGAGGTAGCATACTTCTTAAGGGATAAAGGAGATGACGGAGCAGGGTTCAAGTAACGTGCTATGGTGTAGCACGGTATGGGAACACTGTCCCACGGGCCGAAAGAACGAACAAGGCGTTGTCTAAGGACTGCTGCTGCTATCGTACCAGCCCGAACCGAACAAAAGGCCGTCATGGCGGATTATATAGGCATGCTTCAGCTCCTGCAGGCCTGTAGCGGGGTTTACATCCATGTAGTCAAAGCGACCGCCTACACCTCTATCAGCATCGCTAAGCGCTTCGTCTATTTCAGATGTATTGCCAACCGTACCTGTTACGGCAGTAATGGTCATTCCCAGCTTGCCCGGATCCGAGGGGTAAACAATCACCGCATTATCTTCATCGGCAATGAAGAGATACCATTGATCATCAAAACTCTCCATAGTGCCGTAGTATTCTACAGTTTCCGAACGACCGTTGGCCTTATAGCGGGTGACGGCACTTTCCACAAACGCCACCGTATACTCGGCGGGTGCCGACTTTGAAGGGAGTAGCGGGTGCTGAGTAGCCACAGGCTGTGGCTGCGAAATGTGTGCGTTATGGTCTATTGTTAGAACGATAGATACAATTGATATAACTAAAGCGGTTACTGTTGTTGCAAGTATGGCAGTACGGAAAATAAGCTGGGTTATGCCGCTACCATCATTTTCTCTCTGATATGCTTCTTCTGTGCTCTCCTCCAGTTGTTCTTTCGCGTTATTTATTTTTTCCTTTGCCTCCCTCTCAGACTCTTTTTTCTTTGCCTTCCTCTTCGATTCTATTTCTATCTGAGCCACTCTTTCCTTCAGTTCCTCCTCCCTCTTCTTCAGTTCCTCCTCTTTCTTCTTCAGTTCTTCCTCTGCCGATATTTTTCTTCTTTTTTCGGGTTCATCATCACCACGCTTCCAATCGGAAAGTGAGTACGGCGCAATGAAATCTATCCTGCCTCTATGTTCCCTGTTCATATCAGCCGAAGAGCAAAATATAAACTGTGGCGGATACGGTTTAGTCCATCTCTGGAGTTTGTCTATTAAATCTTCCGCACCATAGTGATCGAATACTATTCGCTCCGTCTTGATATCATCAGGAGGCTCCGTTTTTATTGTTGTGGTGTGTATTTTTCTATTGCTACTAATCCCTGTAAACTCTATCTCAGCATTTCCTACCAAATCATCTACCCGTCTCTCCAACTTCTTTTGATATTCCGAAACATAATCGTAAATACCAAGTGAAATATCCATCTTTTCCTCGTCAAATTTGCTGATTGCATATTGTATCAATTCATACCAGGTGGATACGTTACCGACAATACCTTCTAATGCGTGAAGTTTTGCACCGCCCTGCATGTGATTCGTTACCTTGAATGCAAAGACAATATACATATCGTCAAAAACAAGTCCGGCAAATAAAGGTAACTTTTTATACCGCACTTGATTTAGACGCCAATGAGCCCAAAATTTCTCTAGATTTTTTTTAACATCAACAAGCTGTTGCGCAGGGTAGCAAATCCATCGGAAATCACCTGGCCCATCCGAGGAACGTGAATATAAAAGAGTATATGGTGAGAGTGTACGTATATTTGTAATTTTAGGCACCTTTGATAGGATTATCTTAACACAGATTTCTTTATTTTATTTCTTTACCTCTTTTGTAAGGAGATTCCAGGAAAGTGACATGGTAATAAGCAACCCAAACAACGTCACGAAGGTTATAAGCCAATCCGCCCAAGACCTATCAGGGTTAAATACCTGAACAATGCCTGTTATAAATACTATAACTTGCACTGCAATAGTAAAATAAACCGCTACTACTATCTGTTTTTTTTCATTAGTTTTCCAAAACTTCGGTCCTAAAGTTTTTTGACCTTTTTCCAATTGAATTACTTGTTTTCTCAAATTTTCAACTTCGGAAGTTTTTTGACCTTTTCCCAATTGAATTATTTGTTTTCTCAAATTTTCAACTTCGGAAGTTTTTTGACCTTTTCCCAATTGAATTATTTGTTTTCTCAAATTTTCAACTTCGGAAGTTTTTTGAATTATTTGTTTGCTCAAACTATCAACCTCTTTGCTCAAACTGTCAACCTTGGAAGTTTTTTTATTAAGACGCTCATACAATTCTTTGTAGGTAGGTTTTTGAGGTCCTCCAGGGGTAGTCATTAGTTTCCTCCTTCTTGACTACACTTCTGTGCGGGCAAATCTTCTAAGACATCTTTAGGGCAATATTCCTTTGTTTCTTCACCCCTGCCTTTGTAATAACCAGAAGCATCAGGCATTTTCATTATCTTCTCTGTTATGGCACGAACGCGGTTCACAAATCCCCATTTGGCTTTCCATATAAAATTCGAGAGATTCTTTTAATCTTTCTACCGAATCTGGGGTTTTCAGTGTCTTGGTCAAAATTTTCAACCATGCAGTTAAGCTATTCCAAGGTTCCAATTGACTGTCATTGAAAAACCATGGAATAAGAGTCTGTATATCCCAAAAGGGGTCCTCTTCACGTGTAGCATCCACATCAGGTCCTCTCTTGGGTGTATCGGCTATAATATCTTCTGGTTTGTCTTTCTTAAGATAATCATTTCCTTCATTAGTAACATAAAAGTCATAACATTGTGGCAGGTTACCAATTCTTGTTAGGTCGTTACCAACCGTGGCCATTTCTATCCCCTCTTTTATTGAGTTAATGTTGAGATAGTCATCGCTGGTAATGTAACGAAAAGAAGTTGCTGCGGTAGGCACAAACAATTGTGGTCCTCTCCAGCCAGTAATGTTTCGCTTGACCCTATTTCTTTTCATTTCGTCCAATTTAGTTTCGATAACAAGCTTCCTTTGAGTAAATAGATCTTTAACCCCGTTGACATCATCGTTCTCAGAAAGTAAAAACGTAGAATCAAATCTAGTCATCAAAAAGACTAGTGGTAACCGATCAAAATCTGGGGAAAGATTTTTTATAGTGCCATATTCTATACATTCACGTAAAGAGTCAATAAAACTATTGAGACGATCAAGCTGGCTATTAATACTATTGCTGTACTCTCCATGTGATACAAATGTTGGTACAATAACTATAAAACCTGCGAGATCGTACTCGTTGTATGCATTTACTATCTCGCTTTCGCTTTCCGGACCCAGAATTGTACTTAAACTACCACCAGGGTAATCATAGGCACGAATTTCACAATAAGGGACATATTCAATATCATTAAAGTCATGTAAAAATCTAAATGTGCTATATTCTACGCCGTCTCCATCATGTTTACTGGTCGGCTGAATAAGGTTTCGCATAGTATAACACTCCTTACCAAAAAGGTTGTGTCCAGTGCTTTCAGACGCTGTCATTTTGGACCGCTCATTTACAGTTGGTTTAAACAATCTCCTTGCATATTCGGATAACGTTGTGACGTTAATAAACCCATCAGTATTTTGCGTACGCCGTCTCAGATTCTTTCGCATTTCCTCTGAAAGTGCTATACTCCCGCCTTCAATAATTTGCTCAGGCAATTTAACTGAAAGGTTTATTCCGTGACCCTCACCTATAAGTTCATTATAGAAAGATCCAATAGCGACTGTCTTCCCGGCACTTGCGGAACCTATAACTTGAATCAATTTCTTCTCCATAGTATGCTCTCCTTTGAATTAATTTACCACCTCACTCTTAACTCTTAGCAACGCACCATAGAAATCAATTCTCCTATCTCTCTTAACTGGCGGATAGAAATATAACGTTTCTTTGTCGGTCGAAAACATCAATGAAGGACTTAGGCGAAATGCAAAGGCCTTAGTAATGAAATCTCTAACAGCATCAGGATTGACAAGTCCTTGTTCTCTCTTTATTGCCTTGAAATCTTCCTCTAAACCCTTTCTTAACATTGCTTTGATTTCTCGCACACCAATATGAAGATATTTTTTATCTTTTCTATAATTCGTAACGCGGGTGTTGCTTCTACATTCATACCCGTGTATATCCATAAGGGTACGTTCTTTGAATTCTAGTTCTATGGAAACAGTTATCCTATTAAGATTTATATCTAGTCTGTGTCTATAGAAACATACAAGTCGCAAAGACTTTAGTTCATCATCCTCTATATCTTCTTCATTGGGTTTCGCCTTTTTTACACAATCTATCATGTATTTCAGGTACTTATCATCGCCTTTATACGTAGAAAATTTGACATACTTATCTTTAAGAATCTCAAAATCTCTAATAGGTTCATGCTCGTATGCGCAACCATCCTTGAGTTTAACAAGAACCATCCGAGTGAGTTTGTCGAAGTCTTTTAGTGTGTAATTAAAAGTATTACCTGAAGCGTTTGAGTCCTCCGGTATCGACAGAAATTCCCTTGCGCTACTGACATGTATAAAACGACTAAAGAGCGGCGGCGGCGGTATGTCTTTTTTTATGTAATTTATGTAATATGTAGGCCCTTTTAATTCTAATTCCGATCTATCATAACACTCCTTAATTTTCAATCCTATTCCCTTCAATTGGTCGTCTATATACGTTAAATCGTTGATGGATATTTTCTCTAATTTCTCTGCTTTATCTTCAAATATAGCCGGTGTCGGGCCAAATTTCAAAAGTTGTTCAAATTTTTCTCTGATAAGACCAACAGTTACAACTACGATATTTTCAGTATTTACATTACCTTCTACATGTAAGTATGCAGCTAATATGTTTCGTATATCTAGTCTTGCTTCATCCGATGATTGTCCATCAATCTCAAGTGGCTGAAGTCGAATTTCTAACTCGATTTCCCGTTTCAAGTCTCCCTGAACCCTTACTTCGTTTTTCACATTTATAGTAAACAAAGAATGATAAGCTTTCAATACAAATACGGAATCCTTCAGCACCTTTTTAACACGTGAAGAGTATGTTGTTGCGGTAAATACATCTTCCACATTTCCCAATAGAGGATTATCTGTGTTAGTTTTCCAACAATAATATAGATAATTTGGAGGAAGAATTTGATTAATGCAACCATCTCTTATCGCATCCTCTCCTGTATATCCGGCGAATATTATGCTTTCATCATTCAGAAAAATCAAAATAATACCTCTGTACAATTAGTGAATTCTTTGATGATCGGCAAACATCTAATATTCACCAATCCAAACAAGTCCGTCAGAATACCTACAATGCTGGATATAATCCCTATTACAATTCCTGCCACCCACAACAATACATATCTGAAAGGAAGACGTGGAGGTATGGGTTCAATAATCCCTGTAGTTGTACTTTCAGGTACAACTACAGTCTGTCTCTCTTCAAAATTATCCGTATATAAACTTGATCCTATTACAGAGTTTCTAAGCCATTCTTTCCACGTATTTTCGCGGATACATAGATTCTCTGTTAACTTGCGTCCGTACTTACATTCCGCTTTATCGAAAAACACTTCCTCTGCAATTCGTACACTTAACCCGAGTCGTTGTTGACCAAAAAGGAATTTTTGCAGTCCATCCTTGATACGATCAAGGTTACTTTTATGCCATGCCTTCGGGGGCGAATATATCCCTTTCTCCTCGATAAACAATAATCTCATCCGACTAACCAGATCGTTCAGTACATCATTGACAAATTCCTTCGGATATGGTATATCCCTAGTCCTCTGTAAATGCCCGTTGGATATTAGATATTCCACAATATTGCCCACATCAGAGACAACCTTTTCTTTTAGGTAATTCACTATTGTATCCTGCAGATCTTCAAGCTTTTCTTCAGTAAACACGACGGTACATTAACCTCTTTTTAGCTCTTCGTAGATCTTCTGCACCTCAGGGTCAGCCCACTTTGTAGGCGGTTGAGGTTCGGGTCCGCCGGAAAGCGTGAGGATGATGTCACTTACCGTATCATCCATTCTCCCGCGCTCTTCTTGTCGCTTGTCTATCTCCCCCTTCAGCTTGCTACCGTCAACGTCAGAAAGGATTCGTCTGAGATTGGAATCTTTTGTCTTATCCAGATCTTCTCTAAGCCGTTTTACAAGCTCTATGCTATGTATATGATTGAGCAGCCTATCCGATTGATTTTCAGCTTCGGTCTTCCGTATGCTATACACTCGTATCTGCCCCGCCGAGTGTTTAATCTGAGCATCGCTTAGCATATCCCGATTCTTTTTAGTGTAGCTCCTCATCTCTTCGATTTTTTGGGCATAGTGCGTTGCAACATTGTTCTCGTAAGTAAATTCTCTCTCTTGTTCACGCAGTATTGAGTTAAGCTCCTCCACCGAGAGATCACTCAAAGTCTTTTTGTCTTTGAAAGCATTGCCGATCCAACCAAACATTCTATAACTCCTCCTATCTTGTGCCGACACTCAATCGGCTAAATATGATGTGTTTCCTTATATATTATGCTAAAATAGAATATTCCGGGAGTCAAGTAGTCAAGTATATATTATTCGATACGCTAGAAAACCCAGTGAATTTTTCCACCTTTCACCACATTTTTGGCTACAACCCTTCTTCAGTTACTACGCGGCTTTGTTTCTACGAAAAATAGCCAGCAAGCTAGAAAGCGCTAATGTGAGAAGCACCAGCAGGAACAGCAGCGACCGCAACGCTCCGCCCTGCTCCGGGTTGGTGAATCCCTCCAGTAATAGAAAAACAACGTTGAGGACAAGATAAGCGCCGATGGAGCCAATAGCTATCGGCGGGAGCTTGGTTCCGAGCTTGCCGTATGCGACTATAGCCAGCCATAACAGTACGACGATGTTTGAAGAGACTCGAAGCGGTTCTAGCTGATCTGTCGTGGCGTGGATGATGATGTCGAAGAACTGGGTCAGGGCAATTCCTATGCCTAGCACTACCGGGAGTATGGCTGTCGTTGTTCGTTTTGGCATGGTTGTGTATGCTCCTTGATTGAAGGCACTTCATAGTTTATGGGGTGTAGGGATGACGGCAAGGGTGGGGGCGTTAGTAGCCTGTAAGGCGCATGCCTGCCTGTAAGGGTGCGACCGCAGGTGAGCTCGCCTGCGGGAACGCCATATCCAATACAATATATAAAGATATAAAGCCAAATCACTATCGATAATGTCGCCGCGGTTCACGCAGGTGCAAAATCGCCGCCTATAGGATGCCCGCCTCCTTGAACGCTTCCCGCAACTCCGCCTCCATTTCCTTCGGGAGAGGTTTGGTGGGACTACGTGGCACTGTCGCTTCAAAGCCGAGCATGTTCAGCCCCGCCTTCAAAGCAGCTACTCCGTATGTCATGCCGATGTAGTCCGCGTGTATGAGCGATTTCTGTATCTTTACGGCTTCGGCGTGGCGGCCTGCCATAGTGAGCTCTATGATTCGCTTGCATTTGTGAGGCGCCCAGTTGCCGAAGAAGAGACAGGCTCCGATTGCACCGACCGACGCGCCCGGATATAGTAGGCTGCCGTTGCACGTCCAGTATTTGACGCCCGAGGCTATGAACGGCACGCATCTCTGCTCCCAACGGAAGTTCAACGAGTTTATATAGGCGTAGATGTTGCCCAAGTTGGTTATTTCGCCGAGTTCTTCTGGGGTTGTGTCTACTTTGCCGGGGTCTTTCGGTTGGTGGATGACCACTATCGGCACGGGGCTTCGGCGGGCTACGTGACGGAAGTATTCCACATTGCTCACGGCGGCTCTTTGCGTTTGAGTTGGCGCAGGTATTCTTACGCGCACCATGTCCGCCCCCGCTTCGGTGTAAAGATGGGCAAGCCGTACAGCTTCGGTAGGCGAAGGTGAGTCGATGCCCGCTATGACAAATCGACGCCCCTCGTGTGCTTCCGCTACAGTCCTTATAGCTTGTACTTTGTCGGGCTCCCCTATGTGGAACTCCTCTCCGCCGTATGAGCCTACTACGAATCCCGAAAGCTCCGTATCCAGCCAGCGGCGAACGTTGCGCGCCAGTTTGTCGAAGTCTATGGAATCGTCCGCTTTTACGGGGTTGGGTGTGGGCGCAACTATGATGGGGTCTGCTGTTGGTATCGCCATAGAGTCTCTCCTTTTCGGTCTGTGGTGCCTGTTTCTCTTAGCATGCAGTATAGCGGATAGTTCCGTATCGAGCTAGCGAAGTGCGTTGAGCGTCAGTTTGTCGGAATATATGGAATCGCATACCTTATTTTACTTGACGAGGAGTAGAAGGGTTGATGGTGGCGCCGTTCATCGGCTAGGTTGGTTCCGCTACGCAAGAGATCGGGGCTCTACCGGTTTCTCCGTTCGATGGGGTTCAAGAGGCTCCTGCCGCTTTGCCGACAATGCCGGTATCGGTGCCCGGTATAGCACTAGTACCCGAAGCGGAAAATCTCATGCCGAATAACGGCCTTATCCACTTTATTCTTTTGATGATTTCGTAGGTCAGCAGGCACAGGGCATATGTAGCCAATATCAATACAATCAGTTTGATAACCGCAGGCATGGATATGGGGAGTATGAAGAGGGCGAGCATGAACAGGAAGGGCATGTGTAGTATATACACCGGATACACGGCTTGGTTTAGGTAGTTCAATGCTCTGCTGGGTCTGTTCAAGTAGTATGACCCCAGCCCGAATACCGCAAGTAGCCATATCAGCGTCTCGAAGGCGGTAAGAGGGGGGAAACCGTCAATGCCGTTCTCTCCTGTGCTGAATATCAGCAGCCTTACCAGATACAACGAGAAGGCGATTGATAACGATACAAACCTCGTCCTTTCTACCGCTTTCCAGAAGATGCCTTTCATGCTCACAAACAGAAATCCATACAGGAAACATACCCCGCCGAAAACGTAGCCGTGTAAGCTTTCGGCGAAGGCAGGGTAGCTTTCGGGATTGATTAAAATCACCGCTATAATCAACGGAAACGCCAGCAGGTACATCGATAAAGGTTGCCTACGGAGCGCTTCTCTTAAGAAGTTGGAAACGATGTTATTCGGGCTGTGCTTCAGGTAGAAGAAGAGAGGCAAAAATAGGATGACGTATATGTATATATTCAGCAAGAACCATAGATGCCCGAGGTTCGGAAAGTAGGAGGGTTCTACCTCGAAGAATAGTTGTACCGCAAGCACGTTTATCGGAGTGATTAGAAAGAAGCCGAACACAAGCGGTAGCATGATGCGGAATGTTCTCTCCGATAGCAGATCCCGCCAAGTTCTACGAGATATGGCGAAGTAAACACCCATGCCCGAAATTGTGAATAGCAACGGTATCCGCCAAACGTTTATCATGCTCATTAAACCCCAAAGCCATTCCAGAGAATCCTCGTTCTGTGAGAAGCCAATAATTGCCGCCCAAGGTTGGAAAATGATAGAGATATGGTAGATTATCAGTAGGCTGAGTGCCAGCGCTCTAAGCCAATCTACATCGTACCTTCGGGAGCTTCTCCTAGCCGACGATGTGCCGCTATCCGTGATTGCCTTTCCGGAAGCATCGGAGCTTATCGGTTCAAGTAGAGCCTCATCCGAGTCAGTAGATTTACCATCTACTATCATAAATTTTTCTCTTCATATGAACATAAACTATATCGGCTATCGGTTGAATGGTGTGTGGAATACTATTTAGAAACCTATAAAGCGCCTGAACCAATGACCCTCTTGTTTTACTTCACGCATCGCAAAGATTAGCATTACGGCAGAGACGGCTATTATCGGTATGTTGCCGGCCGCTCCGGGAGCCGTCCCTTCCGTAGGGATAGGTTTGAACTCGCCTATCAGTATCCGCACCCCGTACTCGAGGATTAGCAAAAGGTAGAGCAAAGGGAGCAACCTTCGGTATCTGATAAGCGCTACCACGTATACAATACCCAAGATAAGCTGCGATAAACCCCACAACTAGAATATACCAATAACGGCGGTTGCAGCATCCGCGCTGAAATTCGAGAGCGGAATAGTCGCTATACTCTGTGCCCCTCCATCTTCGGCTATTAGATGATGGAGGCTTCTATACAGGGTAAAGCCTGTTATAGCCAGAAACATATAGAGCGCAATCAAGGCGCCTTGGTACTCGTTGTTCAGCGATGAAGGAAATAGCCTCCCTAGAAGCTTTCTTATGAACTCTACAAAGAAACCTGTTTTCCTATAAGACAACCCTTCCATTTTTACCCTTCCTTTGTTTCAAAAGTAGAAATTTTTACCAATATACCATTATAACTTTAGTTATACATTGGAATACTGCATTTACGAAATATAGTTAGAGTGTATCGGTTCAGTTTAGAGGGAGTGCCTTTCATCCAAGATAGGTCCGCTTTCTACGTCGTAGCCGACAGGCGATTATCTTAATTAAGCATCGTGCCACCAATAAAAGCACTGTGTAGACGCACCTCTGGCGTATCCTTCTCACAGTACTCTACCGAAGGCGTGCGCCAAGCGATGCTCTCCAAGAATTTATACTTGCCATCTCTTCGTCCGATAGCGGTCCCACTTCCAATGCCCGCAGACACTCCGAAAGCTCTCTTCGGTTCTTAACACCGAGAACGTGCGAATCCACACGTTCATCACTGAAGGCGTATCGATAGGCAAGAAACGAGGGTGTATTACCGGATTCTGCCGCTAGCCTTCTGAACCCCTCTGCGAGTTCGTAGTCATGGAAATCCCGAGCATCATTACCTCTCGGCTCTCTATCCATAGCCTCTGTCAGCGCTCCCGCCTGCACCAACCTGATACCCAGCATACCCACTCCGGAAGCATGAACAACGGCTCTTCTGCGCTGTGCGTCTTGGTTTGGGTCTGCAAAGGACAAGCCGCCGGCAGATTCCATAGCGTTTATAATACACTGCACGGCTTGAGGGCGTTCTTCGGCAGCGGCGGCGAGGGCAACCTCCACAGGTTCAACCGGTCCAATACCCGTTATTCCCCAAGCACCGCAGAGCCCTTCCTTTACCAAATCACGCATAGCGGGAATCACCGCACCCTGAAACAGCGAAATCGGAGTAGTGCTTTTAGCCTTGCGTGCGGTATCGTGAGGGTAGTCCCATTCATCGGGGACAAGGTGCGAATGCAATAGGAAGAGGTCTACATCCCGCCTATTCATTCGTTGCAGGCTACGCACTATAGACTCTCGCAGATTCGACCTTACATCATCCGGACTCACCGTTCCGAGTCCAACTTTGGTAGTAACCCGAATATCGGCAGGCCACCCTTCGGCGAAATACTCCCCCAAGAAATCTTCGGCTTCGCCGTTTCTGTAGGCGGGAGCCGTATCTATATGATCGATGCCTAAAGCAAGCGCTTCGGTCAATGTTGCCCAGCCTTCTTCCTTGGGCGTTTTGCCCCACAGTGAAGTGATGCCGGCGGCACTGATTGTCAACCTGCTGACATGCCACAGGCTACCAAGTTTTACCTTTTCCATTTTGTTATAGCCACCTTTGCCCGTTTGGCTTGAATAAATCGTTTACCCTCTGAAGATGATAGCACATACTATAAATAGTACACTTTAATGAATTCGTGCTTCACTGCGAGAATGGAATGTTACGGATGTTCGGCATCTTTCCTTTTGAATAAATCGACACGCTTACCACTGCCCTACAGCGAGTAGGAAGAAGTTCCGGTTTAATTATCTTGCGTTTTGGAATATTCACTGCTTGTTAATGTAAAACGATAGGCGTTCAAGACTATTGATGAAAATGTAAGGATGAACATAAATATTTCAAAGCCCAGCAGTATCCACTGATAGTAAAGCATTTGTTCATTTCCAACCTGAAAATTTACCCAGATGGACGTAAACAAGACCATCAAGAGAACTGAAAGACCTGCGGCAGATGCGGCAATACACCGCTTTATATGGACTCCTTAAATATGTTAGCAAAGCCGAAGTCGCCAAAATGTTCCTCTAAAATGGAGCAGGTGCCAACTGGCCAACTCAATTAGGACAATCCGTGAATATTATATACTTATATAGGGTAGGCAAGTCAGATAGTGCTTCATTGAAGCAAAGGGTACATAAATGTTAAAGATGAATATAATCATTGCCGCGATTGCGGTTATGTTAGCAGGGGTTCTGATTAACGGTTGTTCGAGGGATGCCGGAATTAGCGAACATTCAGAATCGGGTAACGAGATCAGTCGCAGCGAACGTGTCAACAGTGAGGGCAGCGAGCATGCTAGTGGCGAAAGCGATAAGACGACTCGTGAAAATTCCGGTGAAGGCTCCGATGAACGCGGTATCGACAATGAGGATGATGAGTCTGATAGTGAAACCAACTATAATAAAGAACTTGTCAAGACAGACAACGGCATCGAAGAAGACGGCACTGCCCTTACACTAGACGAACCATACGACACCGTGCGAAAAGGTGCTCGGCTGATTATGGCGTACGATGCACAAAGCAACGCATTTAACGGCACAGTGGAAAACACAACCGACGAGAATTTGCGGCAAGTCAGAGTAGAGGTTCACTTATCGAATGGCATTGAACTTGGCCCAACAACACCTGTCGATCTCGCTGCCGGTGAAAGTACGGACGTGGTATTGACAGCGACAGCCGAACCATTCAATGGATGGACGCCTCACGCTGAGGTTGGTCGTGATGAACACGGCAGCAGCGACGAAGAAAAGCAGGCTAGTGAAGGAGAAGGTGGCAGCGAACATAGTCGTGGCGAACGAGGTAGTGAAGGAGGTCCGTCTGATAGTGGAGCCGACGATGGTACGGAGATTGTTAAAGCAGACAACGGCATTGAAGAAGACGGCACTGCCCTTGCACTAGACGAGACATACGATACCGTGCGAAAAGGTGCTCGGCTGATTATGGCGTACGATGCACAAAGCAACGCATTTAACGGCACGGTGGAAAACACAACCGACGAGAATTTACAGCAAGTCAGAGTAGAGGTTCACTTATCGAATGGCATTGAACTTGGTCCAACAACGCCTGTCGATCTGGCTGCCGGTGAAAGTACGGACGTGGCATTGGTAGCGACAGCCGAACCATTCAATGGATGGACGCCTCACGCCGAGGTTGGTCGTGATGAACAACACGGCAGCAGCGACGAAGAAAAGCAGGCTAGTGAAGGCGAAGATGGCAGCGAACATGGTCGTGGCGAACGAGGTAGTGAAGGAGGTCCGTCTGATAGTGGAGCCGACGATGGTACGGAGATTGTTAAAGCAGACAACGGCATTGAAGAAGACGGCACTGCCCTTGCACTAGACGAGACATACGATACCGTGCGAAAAGGTGCTCGGCTGATTATGGCGTACGATGCACAAAGCAACGCATTTAACGGCACGGTGGAAAACACAACCGACGAGAATTTACAGCAAGTCAGAGTAGAGGTTCACTTATCGAATGGCATTGAACTTGGTCCAACAACGCCTGTCGATCTGGCTGCCGGTGAAAGTACGGACGTGGCATTGGTAGCGACAGCCGAACCATTCAATGGATGGACGCCTCACGCCGAGGTTGGTCGTGATGAATACGGCGGCAGCGACGAAGAAAAGCAGGCTAGTGAAGGCGAAGATGGTAGCAATGCAGAAGGAAGGAAGTCGGGCGAAGATTCAGGGGAGCATGGCGAGAGTAGCGAAAGAGAATCGTCTAGAGATGACCCCGGTGAGAACAGCAGTGATGATGATCGCAGTGAAGGAGAATCCTCTAGAGAGGATGACGACGAGAACAGCAATGATGATGATCGCAGCGAAGGAGATTCATCTAGGGAGGGCTCCGGTGAACACCGCGGTCGCAGTGAGAGGGGTGGCGGATAAGGGAAGGCACCGTCTCCAAATGTCACACCTTATCGATCAACCTTTCACAATTCGATTGCCGCGTCCGCACTCCTGCGGTACTTATGTCGTACCAGCGGATTCATCGCATTGCTTCAAGGTCAGTCTATTTCAGATACGACTAAACAGCCCCGCCAAATATGCCGCCTGACCCGCATGGATTGTGCAGTCGGTAGCGATGCTCACCAAGCGCACCGCAATTGTTGGCGGCGAGTCGAAACGGTGCGCGTCTACCACTACCGATAACGTTTTTTCCTCTATCGTAGAGATGTAATCTTCGGTCTGCTTCAATACGGCACGGTTATAACCCAATACGATTTCTAGGACAGGAGAGCGAAAACTGTTCACCTCTGCATCGCTATGCCCGAAACCTGTGTCCTGAGCGCTCGCATCCCGTCCATAGCGTGTCGCCCATCCATCCGCAAGCCATAGCTGTTCCGAACCTTTCAACGCAGCGATCTGAGCGTCTTGAATACGTGACGCGTGCCACGCAAGCCAACCTATGCTATTGCAGCCGGGAGCCGGTTGTTTATCTATTACCTCTTGCGATAGGTTAGGCAAAACTCTTTCGAATATCTGTGTAGAACGCTTAAAAGCATCATGTAGAATTTCTTGCCAAGTCGTCATAAAATCTCCTTCATATAGGGCTTATAGACTCCTATAACCTACCTAGTGTCCGTATATTACTCATCGATAACTTCCTTATAAGCGTAACCGTTTCTTTGTCAATCCGCTTCGGACTGACTTCTAGCGCGAATTTCATGGACACACACTGCATCATAGCTACACGGACACAGTCAGTCGCCATACATCTAAGGCAGTTCATGGCTAGGATTAGGGACTAGCACACTTGCATCATCCCATCGCCGAATTCGACGTATGCGGATCCGCCCCGCTTCCTAGGCAATTGCGAAAGCAGAACCGCATCCCAAACAACAATGCCCCCGCAATCACAAACGCCCACCCTGCGCCGAGCAACTCATACGCCAATCCCCCGGCCGCTGATACAAGATGATTCACCAACCAGTACCAGCGGTAGCCTCTATGAAGAACCTCTATGAAGAAGAGAAATTAGCACTGACAAAGTCACTGAACAGGCTTTAAATTGATTATCGCCTTCAGAAACTCTTGCTGCCAGGGATGCAGAAATCCGTAATTATCATCCATAGAAGGCCAACCTGTCCAATAAGTCTCATTGCCAAGATGGCGAATGATGAGCTGAGATATATAAATATCCGGCAGATCATTGAACCATATTTCCATAGCAGTCGAGAATCTCTCTTTCGTGAGAGGGTCTGTCGGTTGTAGCGTCTTCATCTCATCGACTATCTGGTCAAACTCTGAGTTCCGCCATCTTGCGGTAGCCCACGGGTTAACCGGCGGCTGGCCGATATCTCTGAACGTAGCAGAGGAATAAAGAGAAAGCATATAGTAAGGGTCTTGCCCTCTTACACCGGAAGGACCTTTACATCCAAATGAGTAAGGCACTTCACCTCTGTTGAACATTTCAGGGCCACCCGGACTTGTGTCAAGTGTGGCATTGAAGCCCGCATCTTGCAGCTGCGTCACCACGTGGACTCCATAGCGATCCAGCCACTGCGGAAAGACGATGTTCATATCTATACGTTCACCGTTCGAAACCCAGAAGCCTTCATTATCCTTGCTGTATCCGGCTCTTTGCATAAACTGTTGCACAAGATCGGGGCGGGCACTAGTCCCTAGGTTGTTACTGGTATAAATCGGCTCAAGCAACTCCTCAAAATCCGCTTCAAACCACGCATAGGGTGTAATCATATGGAAAGCCGTTATGCCGGCGTCCCGTTCTGCAAGAGAAACAAGCCTCTCTCTATCTAGCGAATAGTTCAGCGCCCATCTTATATCGGAATTTTTGGCTACCGGCGTATCGGCAGCGTTGTTGATGAAAAGCCCTACGGGGCACCAATCTAGATAGCCGTAAGGAGGATCCTGCTTGCTCCAAGTAACTATGTTTGGGTTATCTCTAAACATGTTGAGGAGAGTATTTACAGGTACCATGCTCATGGCATCCACTTCGTTGCGAATCATCATCTGAGAACGCGCAGTTTCCTCTCTTATAGGTATATATATGATTTTTTCCATCTCAGGCATAGGCTTGAACCCGGTTCTGGCAGCCCACCAATCATCTCTCCTAACAAATATTTTCTGCTCGGCGGAGGCGGAAATTAACCGAAAGGGTCCGGTAGATATAGGCCAGCCCTTTTCCGGATCATAGAAGGTAAAAGTGGTTGGATCTTCTATGTTTTCCCAAATATGTTTTGGCAATATTTGCTCAGAAAGACCATGGTTGCTTGTGAGAGTTGTAATCCACCAGCTGGGGGCACTCTCTTTGAGATAGAAGACCACCGTACTATCATCTAACGCCTCTGCTCTATCTAGAATATGAATTTCAGCCGTATGTGTCAGCATATCTTGATTATCTCTGACAAAGTTAAAGGTGAACTCTACATCACGAGCCGTAAAAGGAGTGCCATCACTCCACTCTACGCCGTCCCGGATAGTCAACGTATATTCAGTGAAATCGTCATTCCAAACGATTCCGCTGGCAAGCCAGAATTCATGCTCGCCCGTTAGAACATTGAACATTATGAGAGGTTCCGCCATTGTCTGAAGCGGGCCTGAGTGCCATCCTCCTACATTACCGGGAACATAATTATTGAAGTTCTCCCAATCTGGATTACGACCATTCTCTCCGTTTGTCATCACAATCAGAGTACGTTCCCGCGGTATCGATGACTCATCCACAACGGATGATTCTGAGGGGCTGCCGCAAGCTACTCCTACAACTGAGATGATAAGAAATAGCAAGCCAACTGCTGTAATCTTCGCAAATTTGTAGTTTTCCATAATAGTCCTCTCCCTTCCCTGAGAAATTTCACGGTGATCGCTTAAAACTTTCCCTTACTGCCTTATTGAATAAGGGTTTAGTGTCTTCTCTTTTTAGAAGCCTTATAATCAGATTATACCACAACCGCGGAGATTTATGGTGAGGTTACCGCCGATCTTCTTTAAAAGTTTATAAAAGTACTTTATACTACAACATAGACTATAGAGATAGACGCAAGGACAAAGAATTGCGCCGATTATCAGGATTTCATGCCCACTCCATCACAGAGGTATAACTAGATCGGATAGGCGAAAATTTTGCCGTGCCGCATCGCGCTTCCTTGAACGATGAAGGAAGCTATACGCCTACTGGGCTGCCATTGCTTCCTAGAGATGCGGGACATAGAATTATCAGCCTCTTCTGAAATTTTATAAATTTACTCTGCTGCAATCCCTAAAGGTACATACAGCGCAGGAAGTAAGCGGTTATATTACGCAAACATCATCGGTGACAGCAAATCTTTTTCGCACACTTACATTCTCGAGAATATGGTAAATTGTCTAATTTCCTGAAGAAATGGTAACTATGAACAACCATACGTAAGTGATTAATTTGTTAAACTACAAATGCTTGATACGCAGACACATCGCACAAGAATCGCACAAGAAGAGAGACCAATTGACCCAAATAACCCAAGAAAACAAAGAGCAACAACCCGTAGCCCCCGTAGTCACAGAGAGTGACACTAACCCTGAAATGTCTGTTGAAGCAACAGACAAAAACCTTATGGAAGAACTACTTGATAAGCATTTCCCTCAAAAACAGCTTCGAAGGAATGATGTTGTAGACGGTAAGCTAATCTCCAAATCTCCTGAGGAACTGATTGTTAACATAGGTTACAAATCGGAGGGGATAGTACCCGCAAAGGAGATGCGCTCATTAGAGACAGGTGAAGGAATAGATAATCTGCAGGTAGGGGATAATCTGGTGGTATATATCATCAACCCTGAGGATTCAGCCGGACGCCCCGTGCTTTCTATAGATCGAGCCCGCGGAGAACAGGGATGGCGCATCTTGGAAAACGCTATGGAAACTCAGGAAACTATGAACGGAATTATTACAGGCTCCAACCGCGGAGGCGCCGTAGTGGATGCCGAAGGTGTTCATGGCTTTATACCTGTATCCCAATTGGTAGGGCCTGCGCGGGAGCTTTATGTTCCGGGGGGTGAGCCGCCAAAGGAAGGATTTGTAGGTATGGAGATCCAGTTCAAAGTGCTAGAACTCAATAGACGCCGCAATAGAGCTATCTTTTCAGAGCGCTCAGCCATTCAAGCATGGAAAAAGATACAAAAGAGCAAGCTTGTCCACGAACTGCAAGAAGGGGAAATACGGGAAGGAACCGTAGTAGGTATATCCAACTTCGGAGCATTTGTAGACCTAGGCGGTGCAGACGGGTTGATACATATATCGGAAATGTCTTGGGATTCCATTAAATCTCCGGCGGATATACTCTCTATGGGGCAGAAAATAAACGTATATATACTCAAAGTGGATATAGAAAATCTCAAAATAGCGCTGAGCCTCCGGCGTTTACAGCCAGAGCCATGGGAGGACATTGAGAACAAGTTTTATACCGGAGATATTGTCAAATGCAAAATCACTAAAGTTACCTCCTTTGGTGCTTTCGCTAGATTAGGTCAGGGTATAGAAGGCTTGATTCATATATCGGAGCTTAGCCACAAAATGATTAAGCACCCTAAGGAAGTCGTAAGCGAAGATGAAGAGGTGTATCTAAAGATAATACGCATTGAGCCCGAAAGGCGACGACTAGCTCTAAGCCTGAAACAACTAGAAGATAAACGCTCTATGGACGAATACCGTGCGAAAGCGGATGAAACAACCAAGAACAAAAAAATAGCGGACGCAGAATCACATATAGATGCTACAAAATCACAAAGTGGTACAGAGGAAAAAGGTTCTACTCAGACACAGACGACGGCTCAATCAAACGGCAAGAACCTGCTATCAAAGCAGAAAATACTAAAAGTGAAACTCCTATCACAGAGGGGAAAACTCCTACAAAGACAGCAGACGACGGCTCAATCAAACGGCAAGAACCTGCTATCAAAGCAGAAAATACTAAGAGTGAAACTCCTGTCACAGAGGGGAAAACTCCTACAAAGACAGCAGACGACGGCTCAATCAAACGGCAAGAACCTGCTATCAAAGCAGAAAATACTAAGAGTGAAACTCCTGTCACAGAGGGGAAAACTCCTACAAAGACAGCAGACGACGGCTCAATCAAACGGCAAGAACCTGCTATCAAAGCAGAAAATACTAAGGGTGAAACTCCTATCACAGAGGGAAAAACTCCTATACAGACAGCAGATGACGGTTCAATCAAACGGCAAGAACCTGCTATCAAAGCAGAAAATACTAAGGGTGAAACTCCTGTCACAGAGGGAAAAACTCCTATACAGACAGCAGATGACGGTTCAACTGAACATCAAGATGCTACTAGTGAAGATTTCACCACAAATCAACCGAACGGAGACCCAAACTAAACAGGAGCAATTCGATACACTTTTAAATAAAGCCTCCATAAGACTATAGTGGCTAATTATGAATGTGTCGAGAAATAATGAACACGTTATAAAGAATCAGGGAGTAAATCATGGCTCACGGTTTCGAAAAATTTTCCGAGCGGGCACGGCGTGTTTTAGCGTTAGCGCAAGAAGAAGCTCGGCGCTTTAATCACAACTACATAGGAACAGAACATATTTTATTCGGTCTGCTTAGGGAGACAGAAGGGGATGCTGCACGCATCATGGAGAACCTCGTTGTAGACCGCAAGAAAATCAAAGGAGCTCTAGAATTTTATATAAGCAGAGGTGAATCTCCTAATTCAGAGGAGATAGGCCTTACGCCTCGTGCCAAGAAAGTTATTGAACTCGCGGTAGATGAAGCACGCCGCCTCAAGCACGCACATATAGGCACAGAACATATTCTTATAGGCATTTTGAGGGAAGGCGAAGGTGTGGCGGCGGTGATACTCAAAGACGAAGGATTAGCAACAGATAAGGTCCGCGAAGAGGCAAAACGGATTATAAGCCAAGGCAAGGGAAGCAGTAAGGCACACCTGCAACAGACACGCACTCCTACCTTAGATGAATTGGGTGTGGATCTAACAAATTTCGCAAGAGAAGGAAGGATAGATCCCGTAGTGGGACGTACCATGGAGATGGAACGTCTTATACAGATACTCAGCAGACGAACAAAAAACAATCCCGTTCTGATAGGTGAGCCGGGTGTAGGAAAGACCGCTATAGTGGAAAAACTCGCAACCCTTATAGTAGAAGAAGATGTGCCGGACACTCTATTCAATAAACGCCTCGTAACCCTTGAAATGGGCGCATTAGTAGCAGGCACAAAATATCGAGGAGAGTTTGAGGAACGTCTGAAGCGCATAGTATCCGAACTACGTAACGCAGGAAATTGTGTTCTCTTTGTGGATGAGATCCACACGATAGTAGGAGCAGGAGCTGCTGAAGGAGCAGTTGACGCATCCAATATCTTGAAACCCGCACTCGCCAGAGGCGAATTCCAGCTTATAGGAGCTACTACACAGGACGACTATCGAAAATATGTTGAGCGAGATCCGGCATTGGAAAGAAGATTCCAGCCGGTGGTGGTAGAGCCGCCGGATGCAGAAACTACTGTAGAAATCTTGAGAGGTATTCGTGAACCTTACGAAATTCATCATGGTATCTCCATAACAGATGAAGCCTTAGAAGCAGCTTCACGCCTTGCCGAACGCTACATAAACGATCGCTTTATGCCCGATAAAGCTATAGACCTCGTAGATGAAGCAGCCTCACGTGTCCGCATACGTTACGGCTCTACACCGAAGGAACTCAAGGAAGCTAAAACTCTTCTCATTAAGATTAGAAATGAAAAAGAAAAAGCTATTTCAGGGAAGAATTACCAAGATGCCTCTGATCTAAGGGACAGAGAACTGCAACAGGTAACAAGGGTGGAAACCCTGCAAACTCAGTGGAGTAAAAGCCACCCAAAAGAAAAACCAAGTGTGACCTCAGAGGACATAGCCGAGGTAGTTTCTATGTGGACACGTATCCCCGTGACTCGGCTAGGCATGCAGGATAAGGAACGGTTGGTAGGTATGGAGAAGGCTTTGCGCGTAGATGTTGTAGGACAGGATGAAGCTATCGCCACCGTATCCAAGGCAATACGCAGCTCGCGAACAGGCTTCAGGGATCCAAAACGACCTATGGGTGTATTCCTGTTCTTAGGACCAACTGGGGTAGGAAAAACGCATCTGGTCAAAAAACTTGCTGAATTCATGTTTGGTGAAGAGGATGCGATGGTTCGCTTGGACATGTCAGAATATATGGAGCGCCATACTACCGCAAGATTGGTAGGCGCGCCGCCCGGCTATGTAGGGTTTGACGAGGGTGGCCAAATGACCGAGGCGGTAAGAAGGCGTCCTTACTCTCTGGTATTGCTGGATGAAATAGAGAAAGCACACCCGGATGTATACAACATCCTCCTCCAAGTATTTGAAGATGGACGCTTGACAGATGCCAAAGGCCGTACGGTAGATTTCAAAAATACCATACTAGTGATGACTTCCAATTTAGGTTCTGAATTTATACAATCTTCCGGAAAGATAGGCTTCCCCTCCGGTAACGCAGATGATGATACCGCAGACTACAATATGATTAAAGATAGAGTAATGGAAGCTTTGAAGGATCCTGCTTATGGGTTCCGCCCGGAATTTCTCAACAGGATAGATGCTGTGGTAGTATTTCGTCCTTTGGATCGCGAGAAAATACTCAGTATAGTAGGGCTGACTCTTAAAGAGGTGCAGGCAAGGGCTCTTGATCATGGCCTTGTTCTGGAGGTTACCGATATAGCTTGTAAACGTCTTGCGTTTGAAGGATTCGACCCTAAGATGGGCGCCCGTCCTCTTCGTCGTCTGATACACCAAAAGATAGAGGACAAGTTAGCTGAAGAAGTTCTTCTAGGCAAGTTTAAAGCCGGCGATGTCATTCGGGTAGATTACAACGAAGAAGAAGGCTTCACAGTAAATTCCCTAAATGTGAAAGAGGATAACAAGGAAGTAAGCGGCGCTGTAGGATAGATAGAGCTTGGGTGGAGTTGAGGTGCAAACCACTTCGTCACAAAAAATCTCACTGAGAGAGGATGTAAAGGTGGAACAGTTTTCGCAATTTGCCACACATTCAAATGGTGTAGATGAGGCCTGTACTGAGTCCAAAATCGTTAAACTGCAGCAAAATTTAGCGCGCAGGAAGTCGGTTATAGTGGCATACTCAGGCGGTGTGGATTCATCTCTTGTAGCACATATAGCTCATGAAACTCTCGGTGAGCGGGCTCTTGCTGTGACAGCGGCGTCGCCGGCAGTACCTGGAGAAGAAATCGAGGCAGCATCAAACCTCGCCAGAACTCACGGCTGGAAACATCGGATAATAGAAACGAAAGAGCTGGAAGATCCCAGATACATCGCAAATGATGCCCGGCGCTGCTTCTTTTGTAAAAACGAACTTTATACCCGTCTAACGAAGTTAGCACTAGATGAAGGTTACGATTCCGTAGTCAATGGCACTAATGCGGATGATGCCTCCGATTACAGGCCCGGGATAGACGCCGCTAAACTTTTCGGAGTAGGCTCCCCGCTCCTAGAGGTTCAAATTTCAAAAAAAGATGTGAGAGATTTGGCGCATCTATTGGGAATTTCCGCATGGAACAAACCCGCTCAGCCATGCCTCGCGTCCCGCATACCTTACGGTCAGCCCGTGTCCGTAAACTCTTTAGCGATGTTGGAAAAAGCGGAGGCAGCCTTGCACCGGCTAGGCTTAGCTGAAGTCCGTGTCAGGCACCATCCGCCAGTAGCGCGATTAGAAGTCACAAGTACAGATTTTACCCGTTTTGCAGACCCACTCTTCAGAGAAAAGGTGAACAACGCAGTTAAAGAAGCGGGTTATCGCTGTGTTGCCGTAGATCTCGCACCGTTTCGTTCCGGTTCTCTCAATGATATTATCCGAGAAAACGCAACGAAGGTAGGATGATAGGCTATTTAGACCTTGTAGGAGGGGTAAGCGGCGATATGCTTCTAGGCAGCATTGTCAACTCGGGTCTGCCGTTGGAAACGCTTCGCAAAGAATTGGCATTGCTACCTCTACCCGCTAGTCAATGGGATGTTACGACTGAAAAAGTTCAGAGAGGGGCGGTCGAGGCGGATAAGGTTACGGTTCACCTACGGGATACTTCCGATAAACTAGGCTGGGACGACTTTCACAAACTTTCCGGCGAATCCGGGCTGCCTGAACTCGATAAAGCAGCAATTGCGCGTATATTCGGTATTCTTGCCAGAGCAGAAGCCGAAGCGCATAATATAGCAGAAACCGATCCCCCGAAATCGCTTACTTTGCACGAGCTGGGTACATTGGATACGTTGATAGATATCGCAGGAGTAGTCGCCGGGCTTCGCCTGCTAGAGGTTACCGATTTGCATGCATCCCCTGTGCCGGTTGGTATCGGCTGGTCGGATACTGCCCATGGTGCAATGCCGGCAACCTCTCTAGCTTCATTTGCTATTTGCAAATCTTACAAAATACCGATGCGCGTAAGTCCGGACGGACCATCGGGAGAGAGTGCAACCCCTACGGGTCTCGCGATACTTGCCGGGCTTGCCAGATTTACAACCGCTACTTTCACGATTCATACTAGAGGGCATGGTGCCGGTTATCGCAGTCTACAAACCGGCCCGCCCAATATAGTTTCACTTTGGCTTGGAGAAAGCGGAAGTCATTCCGGTGAGCAGCTAATGAGTGGAATAATCCTATTGGAGACAAATCTGGATGATGTGACGGGTGAGGAGGCGGGATATGTTTTGGAACGGCTGATGGCTACGTCTGCACTGGATGCATGGATATCACCGATATACATGAAGAAAAATCGTCCCGGCATTGTGATTTCCGCCTTGGTAAGAGAAGAGGATGAAGATGCAGCCGTTCGTATACTCTTCAAAGAGACAACCACTTTGGGGGTTCGCAAACGCCGAATTGAAAGGTATGAGGTGGAAAGAGTGACTCACATAATAGATACCGATCTTGGCGCTATTCCTGTGAAGTTCAAAAGCACAGGAGGTAACACTATGCACGCGGCTCCTGAATATGAGACGTGCCGCGCAATAGCAGCAAAGACAGGATTGCCATTGATGGAGGTTCTGCGCATCGCAGAAGCGGCGGCGCATGCAAAACAAGGATTATGACGGATACACAACCCGTGATTCTGGCACCTCTCAAACACTCTATAGGAGAACGCGTTTCGGTAGTTGGAGGCGGCGGAAAATCCACTCTTGCCCGTGCTATATGCGCCAAATACAACCATAGCTACATAGAACTGGACTCCATACACTGGATGCCGAATTGGGTAGAACGAAACCCTGAAGATGAAAGGTTGGAGATATATCGCGCTATAGATAACGCCGGATCTAAATGGGTAGTGGACGGCAACTATTTCAATATAACGAGTGGCGCGGTAATTTCACGCGCCGATACGGTGATATTTGTAAATATGCCGTGGTCTATAATGTTTTGGCGCGTTTTCCTTAGATCTGTGAAACGTGCAGTGGACAAAAAGAAGATCTGTGGGGATAACTATGAAAGCTTTCGTCAAACTTTCTTGAGCAAAGAATCGCTTCTTTTGTGGCATATTCAAACGAGGGATAAATATAAAAACAGGAGAGAAAATGTCCTGAAATTAATCCCCTCCGACGTTCCGCTCATAGAGTTGTCTACTCCTAAGGAATTGGATATGTTCTATAAATTTCATGGACTGCATATTCATAAAGAGTGAGCATATATATACGGAGAACATATTCAAAGGTTATCCGCACGCTCTATAATAAATATGGAGATGCCTCGGTGGCGCAGTGGCTAGCGCAACCGATTTGTAATCGGTAGGTCGTGGGTTCGAATCCCTCCCGAGGCTCCAATACTGAGGTGGAAACTATGCCGGCGCGCTTGCCAACACGTTATGTTTGATAGAATTTATCAAGTACGCAGGGGTGGGTGAGTGGTTAAAACCAGCAGACTGTAAATCTGCCGCTGTAAAGCTTCGCAGGTTCGAATCCTGCCCCCTGCACCAAAAGTAGGAGAGCGCCCAGATAGCTCAGTGGTAGAGCGCGTTCTTGGTAAGAACGAGGCCCCGAGTTCAATCCTCGGTCTGGGCTCCAGTGGTAAAATATAAAAAGAGCTCTACTTTAGAAGGAGCAATTGAGGAGGTCATAATAAAATGGCAAAACAGGTTTTTGATAGATCAAAACCACATATAAACGTTGGTACTATAGGCCATGTAGATCATGGTAAAACCACTCTGACGGCAGCGATAACCAATGTGCTTCATAACATGAATAAGAGCGTAAGGGCAATGGCATTCGATCAGATAGACTCAGCACCGGAAGAGAGAGAGCGTGGGGTTACTATAGCCATTACCCATGTAGAGTATGAAACTGAAAATCGTCACTATGCACATGTAGATTGCCCGGGGCACGCCGACTATGTGAAAAATATGATTACGGGAGCGGCACAGATGGATGGCGCAATACTTGTTGTAGCTGCTCCGGACGGGCCTATGCCGCAGACACGTGAGCATATACTTCTCGCAAGGCAGGTGAATGTCCCTAGAGTGGTGGTGGCACTGAATAAATGCGATATGATGGACGATGAGGAGTTACTGGAGCTAGTGGAGCTAGAGGTTCGTGAGCTACTCTCCAATTACGGTTACCCGGGCGATGATATACCTGTAGTTAGGGTAAGCGCTCTTCAAGCTCTGGAGAACTCACAGGATGTTAACAATCCCTGGACCAAAGCAATATTTGAATTGATGAAGAATGTAGATGACTATATCCCAATTCCCGAACGTCCCGTAGATTTATCATTCTTGATGCCTGTAGAGGACGTATTCGGAATAAAGGGACGAGGCACAGTGGTGACGGGTAGAGTGGAACGAGGCAGGATAAAGGTTGGAGAGCGGATTCATATAGTAGGTTTCGGTAAGACTCAGGAATCGGTCGTGACCGGCATAGAGATGTTTTATAAAACTTTGGAAGAAGGGTTACCGGGGGATGCGGTTGGAGTGCTCCTTCGCGGTGTAGAGCGTGACGAAGTTCAAAGAGGCGCTGTATTAACAAAACCGAATACTCTAAAGCCTACTACCAAGGCGAAAGCACAGGTGTATGTTCTGACAAAGGATGAAGGCGGTAGACATACCCCGTTCTTTTCAGGGTACAAACCACAGTTCTATATCCGTACTACTGATGTCACGGGAGATATAAAATTGCCCGACGGCGTGGAAATGGTAATGCCGGGAGATAATACAGAGATGGGAATAGAGCTTATGTACCCCGTAGCTCTGGAGGAGAATCTCCGCTTTGCAATAAGGGAAGGCGGTAGAACTGTCGGTTCCGGAGTCATAATAGAAGTGGAAGAGTAGGATGGAGTCTTTATGGCGAAAAAAAACGCAGTAAGAACTATAATTACGCTCGTTTGTGGGGAATGCAAAGCATATTCCTACCACTCGCAGAAGAACCGTCGCAATGACCCTGAGAGGCTTAAGTTGCAGAAGTTTTGCATGAAATGTCGCTGCAGGCAGTCTTTCACAGAGAAAAGGTAAGGCACATCATCATGGCACGAAACCCCGTAAGATTACCTACAACAGGCAGGAGGAGAGGTTTCTCCTTTTTGATTGATATAATATCAGAGCTCCGCAGAGTGGTATGGCCTTCAAAGGAAGATGCCACAAGGCTGACAATAATGGTACTTGCTTTAGCGATTGTGATGGGATTGGTACTCGGTTTTATAGATATAGGGCTGTCAAGGCTCATATCATTAGTGAGAAATTAAATATGAGGTGCGAAAGATATGACCTCTGAAACAACTCCTACTCAAGAAAGCTCTAACGCTCGATGGTACTTTGTGCATACCTATGCAGGGCGCGAGGAAAGCGTCCTGCGTAATTTAGAGTACCGTGTCAAAACTATGGACATGGGAGCGAAAATTTTCGAAGTTCTATTGCCTAGAGAAGAGGAAATTCAATATAAAGAAGGCGAACGACATAAGGTCATGCGGAAGATGTACCCAGGGTACCTCATGGTGAAAATGATTATGGCCGATGATGCATGGCACGTGGTGCGGAACACCGCAGGTGTAACGGGTTTCGTCTCTGCTGAAGGCGGGAATCAACGAAGACCTACCCCTGTTCCGCTTAGCCAGAAGGAAGTGGATGATATCAAAGCACGGATAAACGCGGCCGAGCCACGCGTGCAACTCGGTTACCAGCCCGGGGAGACTGTCCGCATAAAGGAAGGTCCTTTCGCAGATTTCATGGGCACTGTAGCCGAAGTAGATGAAGATAGAGGAAAAGTGCATGTACAGGTATCGTTTTTTGGAAGAGAGACACCGGTAGAACTAGATTTTCTCCAACTGGAAAAGGGGTAATCTCAGGCAGATATGTCAAAGAAAATTATCACTACGTTTAGGCTTCAGATAGAGGCGGGCAAGGCTACTCCCGCACCGCCTATAGGTCCGGCACTCGGTCAATACAAGCTCAATATCATGCAGTTCGTGAAGGAATACAACGAACGTACCGCATCTATGGACGGAGTTGTTCCTGTAGATCTGACTGTTCATTCCGATCAGTCTTTTACGTTTGTCGTGAAGAACCCGCCTACTGCTTTCCTCATCAAAAAGGCTATCAATATCGCTAAAGGTTCGGGGGCTGCAGGTGCTGAGGTTATAGGGCGGATAACACGGGATCAAATTAAACAGGTAGCAGAAACCAAACTTGAAGAGCTAAATGCTTACAGTTTAGACGCCGCCATAAAGATAGTAGAAGGGACGGCACGTAGCATGGGTGTTGTTATAGATGACTAGAAGGAGAATTTATGCCCGTAAATAGCAAGCGTTACACATCGGCGCTAAAGATCATAGACGATACATTTTATTCGCCACTTGAAGCAGTAGCTAATGTAAAAGCTACCGCTACTGCACGATTCGTGGAAACCATAGAGCTCCACGTCAAAACCAATGCCGACCCGCGTCATGCAGATCAGCAACTACGAGCTGTCGTTTCACTTCCACACGGTACCGGCAAACCCGTTCGAGTGTTTGCATTCGTGGAAGTGGATATGGCGTCAGTAGCAAAAGAAGCGGGAGCCGACTATATACTAAGTGATGAGTACCTCCGAAAAATTGAGGCTGGCTGGTCGGATTTCGATGCGAGCATCGCTACGCCACAGGTAATGCCAAAGATAGCTAAGCTAGGCCGTTACTTGGGAAGAAAAGGGCTGATGCCAAATCCTCGTACTGGCACCGTAGTTCAGCCGGATAATGTAGCACAATCTATAAAACTCGCCAAAAAGGGACGCATGGAGTTGCGGATGGATCGCACAGCGGTTATACACGCATCCGTAGGTACTGCAGCCTTCAATGAACAACAACTGCTGGAAAATCTAACAACTGTTTATAGAGTCATTTTTAGTTCCAAGCCGGATGCAGTAAAGGGGGATTTCATAAAATCCGCCAGTATATGCTCAACTATGGGTCCGGGTATCTCGCTGAACCTTTCAGCTATGGCAGCGTTGGTATGAGAGACGCTCCTCTTACCGGCTTATATGCCGTGGAGATAGTTCCTACGAGGCATTTCACGATAGTACCTCCGAATAACAGAGAAACTTCCTTCGGCAGGTATATAGTCAATAACTACTCTGTATCCTGTTCATTGCCTATCAACATCTCTCAGCATAACAACTCTTCTAAATATGTCAATTTCCTTGACGCCATAGCCGTAAAGTCAATATAATTTGTAAGTAGGATAAGGATTATTGGGTATATGTAGCGTGTCCGTATTCGGGAAGTGAACATTCATTCTTTCTATAGTTTCTATCACATATGGGAAGGTATTCTTCTTTATCCGCACTACATCACACATAACTATATCCAAATGGTACACAGCATAAGGCATTAACACACAGTATATAAGTACTGACAGGAAACAACATAAGATGACCCTAAACAAAACAGAACTCGTAGAAACCATAAAGCAGATGACCGTCATTGAACTTGCAGATCTTGTAAAGACGCTTGAAGATGAACTAGGAGTAAGTGCTGCTGCTATGATGCCGGTTGGCGGTATGGCAGTTGCAGGTGCCGCCCAAGGTCAAGAAGCACCCGCAGAAGAAGAACAGACTGAATTTACAGCCACACTGAAAGCGATAGGAGAAACCAAGATAGCAGTCATAAAAGCTGTCCGTGAACTCACAAGCCTAGGGCTAAAAGAGTCTAAAGCGCTTGTAGAAGGCGTACCCTCACCTGTGAAAGAAGGCGTCTCCAAAGAAGAAGCAGAACAGGTAAAAGCAAAGTTGGAAGCTGCAGGTGCGACAGTAGAAATTTCATAAGCTACCTTGACCCTTCTACCAAACATATAACCTAATGGATCTAAACATAAAAGGCAAGAAAGCTTTCATAACAGGCGGTAGTAAAGGCATTGGTAGAGCTTGTGCTATTGCATTGGTCAATGAGGGTGTGGATGTAGCCATATGCGCTAGAGGTGAGGAGCAACTCCAAAAAACCAAGTATGAAATAGAGGCTGTCGGCGTTGAAGTTCATGCCTTCACCGCTGACCTTGCACGCGCCGAAGATGCAACTACAGCCTTCTCACGTGCCGAGAATGCGCTCGGAAGGGTGGATATTCTAGTAAACAATGTTGGCGGCAGCCTCGGCACAACCGATATAGAAAATACAACTACAGAGGATTTCACTCGTGTTATGGAGGTTAACTTCGTCTCTTCGCTCAGACTCATGAAAGAAGCCATACCAGCTATGAAGGAACGAAGGTGGGGACGAGTAATCAATATATCATCCATATACGGACGAGAGTACGGCGGAAGCAACGCTTACATGGCAGCAAAAGCCGCAGTGATTGCCACGGGTAAACATGCCGCCATATCTTTGGCATCATATGGCGTAACCGTGAATTCAATTGCGCCGGGTTCTATACTTTTCAAAGGTGGTTCATGGGATAGATTTATCTCACGCAACTCCCCGGACACTGTGGAAGAATTTATAAAGCGCAACTTGCCAATGGGAAAATTCGGCTGGCCAGAGGCAATAGGTGCTATGTGTGCCTTTCTTGCCTCAGAGCAAGCCGGTCTTATAACAGGCGTTTCATATAATGTGGACGGCGGTCAATCACATAGCCTCATATAAGCATCTACCGATTACCCTTTTTCTATAATCGAGATAACTATGGCCTTAAAAGGTAAAATAAGAAGGTTGGATGACTTTTTTATGCGTCGTGCTCGGGTGCGAAAATCTCTGCGCATGATGCGCCATAATTGGGATGTGAACAGAGCAGATAAAATTTATCGCTCATCCGTAAAAAGAGGATACCTAAAACTCGAACAACACAGCGCAACTATCCCATATGATAAAGACACACTAAATCGCTTGGATGATTTGCTCATAAACCAACTTCGCCTCAGTCAGTTTCACACATCATTCGATGAAACATACTTCCTCATAAGTAGTGCGGACATTTATAATAACTGTGGCTTTGGAGCGTCCGTACTACGAAACCTTATACGAGTACTTATGTGGGGAACTATTATCAGAAGAACGGCAGTATTCGATGAAACCCCCTCACTATATGACTTCTGCTTTGAACCTATAGGAATCCATTCATATCAGGACGTGCGAAATAGATATGGACCAAACAGATTGTATTTGAAAAATTTCCACAAAGAAAATATTCAATATTTCTCATGTGATTCAAAATGGTGGGCCACTTTAAAAAAACATCCGAACCCTAACACATCAACGTTTGTAACGCCTCTGCAAAGGATGCCATACAGCTACATTTACTTTGCAGGTCTGATTTTGGACTCTTTTCTTGTACTCAAACAAGAATACAATGAACATATTATGGAACGAATGAATGCAATAGGTCTACAAGGTCCAATCATCGGTGCTCATATAAGGCAGGGGGATGTAAAATATTCTCCCCTAGAAGCATTCCGAAGATACACGCCATCCGAATATTTCCGAATGATAGAGGGTCTCGTAGAGAAGACAGGCATAAAAACGGTTTTCATAGCTACAGACTCAGATAAAGTGATAGAACAACTCCCGAGAGACTCCGGCATCACTTTCTTATACGATGGCAAAGAGAAGCGATACGATAATCTCAATTGTACAATGATAGCCGGTAATCCTACCAAATATAAAAACCCGGAGACTATGACTGCTGTCAAGAACTTATATATGCTTGGCTCATGCGATTATATTTTAGGAACATCTGGGAGCAACATGATGTTATACGCCGCAGCCATAGGATATTTTCGCAAGAAGAGACGAAACATGGTCATTATAAGAGGGAAAAACTGTATAGAATATATCACAGATGATGAACACCAAAGCACTCAGGCACCTCCTCTGAAAAGACTCGGCTTTGAGCTATGAAATGCAATGTCTCGAGTAGCAATAAATACCGGATAAAACAAGATATTAGCACTACAAAAGGAAGATAGTACTTCTCTTGTTATATATGAAAATCTCTGAACGTCATAGAGTGAAATTCAATATAATTGGAAATAGACCAGAATCTCATCCAGTCACCTAAATTCGCCATACGCAAAATATTACAGGTCTTTTGCAATACAGCGCTGGTGAAAGACTATAGTAAGCTGGCTTTATTTGCATTTACAAACTAGCCAAAGAATTAAGGACAACTCATGCCTATAGCATCTAAAATGGAAGCCGTTAACACTCTCGAAGAGATATTTCATTCTTCGCCTGTGATCATAGTTGCTGAATACAAAGGCCTTGATGTAGCCACTATACAAGCAATGAGAAGAACCTTCAGCAGCAGCGGAATACAATTCAAAATAGCCAAGAACACTCTGGCAAGAATAGCTGCCGACCGCACCGAAAAACCTTATCTGAAGGAAATGATGAATGGAGCCATCGGTTTTTTTACAATCCCAAAAGACGCAGACCCTGCCTTGGCAACAAAGGTTATTATTGGATACAAGAAAGAAAAACGTCTGGACTTCCTACAGCTCAAGGGAGGATATCTTCAAAATCGCACACTCAGCCCGCAACAGATAGAAGACTTTTCCAACTTGCCTCCGCGGGAAGTACTAATTGCACAGATTCTCAGCCTCCTCAATGCTCCAGCAACAAGGCTCACAAGAGCATTGGTATGGCCGCAAAGAGGCTTGGTAACCATCCTTGAGCGGTACAAAGAAAAACAAGGCTGATACACAAATAGAAATTAACAATTACCCAGACAAAACAGAACTTACACAAACTATAAAGGAGTTTCATACAGTGTGGATACTGGCTAGTTCTGTAGCAGATCATCGGTCATATAAACCTATCTTGACTTATTCCGGCTATTCTTGAAATTAAGATTCCGGTAAACGTAAGCCAAGAAAGTTACATAAGTTTTATGTGTCACATGTTCACTTTTGTCAAAAGACTTGCGTTCAATGCGCCTTCAAGTAAATCCAAACAAGTTCAATAATTCTTATCGCTCCTCAATACAACTTGAACAGATCTGCAAAAAGATCCCATTATGACAAAGCCTATTAGATACCCTATAGGGTTTGCTCATAAGCCAACTTCAGTTAATGTAAGGTAATCTCACGCCACGCATCTTTCTATGAAAGATAGCTCATCCTAAGCAGTGCCTACGGTTATACCTTCGGAATTGGAGCATCCATACCTCAAAACATTACAGAGTAACTCTGCTTAAAAGGAGAACAGTATTCATTGACGCACTTTCATTATGCGAACACATTCTTTGCTTCGAGTCCGTAAAACTCTACTTATACTAGAGTATGAAAAGTATCTATGGCAAAGTTATCGGATATTTTCACCAAGAAGAGGCGAAACATGGTCATTGCACGAGGAAAAGCAACATAGGGTATTTCACAGACGTTGAACGCCACAGTCCACACCCGCCACATTTGAAAGACCTCATCGGCTTGTGAGCAGAACATAAGCTCTATCTGTTTATAGAAACAACATCAGACAAAGTAAAACAGAACACTCTTTGCATAGTCAAAAAAGGCACCCTGTATCTAAAGTGCCTATATGGCTAGATACAATCTTCACTGAGATATCAGGTCAAGATGATATCAGTTTTAGTTTCAGTGATTGTTATAAAGCATCTATTAAACTCAGTGCTTATCTGTTCTCTGTTTATAGAAACAACATCAGACAAAGTAAAACAGAATACTCTTTGCATAGCCAAAAAAGGCCCATGTACCTATAGTAGCCTATATGGCTAGATACAATTTCCACTGAGATATCAGGTCAAGATGATATCAGTTTTAGTTTCAGTGATTGTTATAAAGCATCTACTAAATTCAGTGCTTATCTGTTCTCTGCTGTGCCTGCCGGGAAGATCTAAGACCATGCCAAGACGAAAATTCATATGAATTCCTGAATTCTTTATCGGCACCACAAAGTCTGCATCTTCCATGACTTACCGCACCATTAGGAGGATCAATTATCCAGTGATGCGTACATCCTACACTCTTCTCCGGCATTTCTTCAAATCCAGCATGAGATGTTTGCGATTTCTTCAAGTTTGACATAGTATAACGCCTCAATTCTCTCTGCCAATAACCTGTATATGTTCATTATACAACATTTACCAGGTCACCATGTTATACTTTGCGAACGCTTTCGCAAGTCGATATAAAGATAAAATATATGGGAAGGTTAAACCAGATCCATTCTCTTCAATCTACGCACGCCGAGCAGAAAAAATATCGTAATAACTACACCCGCACCTATAAGAGAAGATGCAAGGTTTATTGTATTTGCATCTACAATAGTTGAATCTATGGCACTCACAATACCTCGCATATAATGTGAAACAGATATGTATCGGAAGCCTGAACCGGAAAAAATAGCTTCAAAGATATTTACCAGAGCCGCTTCCCAAATGATCACATACATAAATCCTATTGCAAGAGGACGAGATACCACCAAGCCAATCCAGGTCAGTATTGCTGAGTATGCAGCTACTCCAACCAATGAGCCGGTCACAGAAGCCAGCAGAGGCCTAGTTGCTCCATCTTCTATATTGACAGTTGTAGCAGTAGCTATAGAAATGCATATAACTACGGAAAACACTACAAAAAAGGCGGCTACTGTAAAGGCGGCAAGCATTTTAGCTAGGACTATATACGTTCTCTTTATTGGTGTAAGTGTGATGTACGAGAGTGTTTTTTCTTCGATTTCGTCACCGAATACCGAAGGTCCCGTGATTAAAGCAACAAGAGGCACAACTAGCATAAATACCAGATTCAATATGGGTGTTAAACTCGTTTCGATAGTGGTGATAAACTGAAAAATCAATAAAGGCAAGAGAGGTATGAGTGCTATGAAAAGAAGAGCACCAAGCCGCCAGGGTTTGAGCAGCTTACGAATCGAGATAGTATATATAACTAACAATGTATCAACTCACCAGGTAACCAAAGACACTTTCGAGTGAGTCATCCAACGGCACTATGCCCGTAAGACGTACACCGGCTTTTTGTGATACGAGAGGTAGCGCGGCTCGCAGCTCAGATGGACGTTTGCTCAATACTACCAAATGATCTTCTCCAACGTATACGGATTCTATTGACTCTACATGCTCCATTAGCTGGGCGGCTAACTTTCTGGGCGGATCACAAATTATACGTATACTGTACGGCTGATCTCTCAGTGACTCTCGTATAATTTTGTGGTGTCCGGTGGCAGCTATTTTTCCACTTACTATGACTATAATATTATCGGTAATTTCTTCTACCTCTTCGAGAATGTGAGAAGATATGATGATAGTCTTGCCCAAGCTCGAAAAGTGCTTAAGAAGTCCTTCAAATTCCACTCGCTGCTTAGGGTCGGCTCCGTTCAACGGTTCATCCATAATCAAGATGTCAGGATCATGGACAAGAGCAGCAGCAAGCCGTATCCGTTGCCGCATACCTCGAGAGTATCCGTCTATAGAACGTGTGGAAGCGTGAGCAAGGTCTACATATCGTATCACCTTGTTTACAGCGTTGGTAAGGTCTGTTACTTTCCTCAGACGTCCGATAGTTCTTACAAAATTTTGTCCTGTCATTTCACTGTAAGCAGCATCGTGGTCGCTCATAACCCCTATATGTTTGTAAATTTCTGTGTTTAAACGAGGGTTTTCACCCAAAAGAAGCACCTCTCCTTCCGATGAGCTTGCAAGTCCGGATATCATCCTCAGTATCGTAGTCTTACCGGAACCGTTGGGACCTACGAGGCCTGTTATGCCGGGAGTTATATCGAATGACGCTTCATTAACCGCCACAAGGTTGCCAAACCACTTGGAGACACGCCGAAAAGAAATAGTATAGGGGGAACTATTCATATCTAAAGCCCCTTTGTTATCTATGGTGGTACCCTGAAATGTGCTCACAGGCTTACCTTTCTGTATCTGTTCCAGATAAAAGCAATACAAACCGCTAGCAATACCGTGAACACAGTTATCTTTAAAGCCGCAAAGGGTTGATTTTCTCTCAGAAACAACTCGCTCACCGTGAGGGGAAGCCGTCCTACATGGAAAAGTATCGCCCATTCCAAGCTGCCTCCGGAAATCCCTCCTCCTACGCGGCCTATGTTAACCGCTATGGTGGATATTACCTGGCCTATAAAGAATATCCCCAAGAGGATTACTGTTGTATAAAGTCGGCTTTTTGCAAGCGTTGCTACCAGTAACGCAACGACCGAGTAAAAGACTGTAATTATCAGACTCGCCGCAGTGAAAGCCGGCAGGTCCGTCCAGTTTTCACTCCAGAATTGGGATGTATCCGAACTGGTAAGTAAAATTAAAATAAACAGGATCATCTGAGGAATAATTGCCAACGCAAATGTCAAAGTAGCTATCGATGCCCAACGCGCTGCAGCATAATCCAAAGCAGTGAATGGCTTCACAAGGTACAGGCTCAAAATACGAAACTGCTTATCTATACAAACCGATTCCGTTCCCAAAATAGCTATAAACATGAACAATAATACAACCTGAAGACCATAAAAATCCGCAACTGTTTCTCGGATGAAAACATCACCCGTTGTAATTATGACTGTGGTGGCTATTAACAGACTGAATATTATAAATCCTATAAGCACCCAAGGTATAACTTTATCCCGCCCAATACGGCCTAGGCCCATCATATTGAACATACCATCTCGATACAGCGCCCTTAGAGATTCATATCTAGAACCGCGTGGTCCCTCGTAACGTTGGTACCCTATATCGTAAATTCGTCCGTCTGTGCTCATCTCTCAGCCTTTGTGTACACTGTCTTTGACATCGTCCGACTTAAATATATCCTTGAGCGCACGTCTGTAAGGAGTCATGCTCTGAATAGGAGCATTGGCTTCGACCAAAGCATCTCTTATTACATCATAGGCACTGTCGCTCACATCATGTACAGTAATTACTCCTCCATATCCCTCTACGGATACGTTAACATTTTGCCTCTTCAATATTTCTACGAATGAATCCTGATTGTCGGTAACTTCTATGAAGAGTGTTTCTGTAGCACGGGAGAATTGTTCCAACTCTTCGGTGCGGGTTACCTTCCCATTATCTATAACAATCACGGAATCGCATACGGTGGTGATATCTCGCAAGAGATGAGAGGTTATGAGTATGTTGATACCAAATTCAGAGAAAGTTTTCTTCAGCAATTCCAACATTTCGACTCTCCCGGTGGGATCAAGGCCTGCAGTCGGCTCATCCAGAAATAACAGGATAGGGTCATGAACTATAGCTTGGGCTAGTTTTATTCGTTGAGTCATCCCTAGTGAGTAATCCTTTATAGGACGATAACGCTCTTCATATATGCCCACATGGCGCAATGTATCCGCCGCACGGCTGCGTGCCATACGCCTAGGCAAGCCGCTCACCTCTGCCATATGCGTGAGGAAGTACGCTCCCGGAGTATTGGTAGGAAGGCAACTATGCTCAGGCATGTATCCTATACGCTTTCTTACATGAGGGTTCTCGAAAATGTTCTGCCCAAGTACTCTTGCGTCACCGGATGTCGGCTCGGTAAGACCGAGAAATATCCGCATTGCGGTGCTTTTCCCTGCTCCATTGGGTCCCAAAAGTCCGGTTACTCCGTTATAAACCTTCATATTGAGATTATCGAGAGCTTTCGTTGAACCGTACTGTTTAGTAATATTGTTGGCTTCTATTATAGTTTCCACTATGCATTCCTCTTATATCATTCATCTAAATTGTATAGAGTTCCTCTTGCATCAAGACAGTCCAACTCAAAACAGCTTTTCATAATCTATGATGGGATCGAAAGGGTCATCACTATCTCTTGGCTCTTCCTTAGATGAGTATTCACCTTCTGCGGTTAAGTGCCCCCATCCTTCTTTCCCAGTTTCATCCGGATTGTATCCATCATTCCTAGCGAGGAGTGGTATATACTCCGATGAGTTTGCAGAAATGAGACCGCCCGCCTCGATATATCGATGCAGGTCCCCCATTGCTAAGATGCTGTCTATCTTTTCTTGAGCAAAGCGTGCAAGCTGTACCTGAGGCGATTTAGTCAAGCGGAGCAACATAACACGTGAATATTCGCACGGGAAATTACCCAAAACGGAAACAACCGCCATCTGCACGTCTAGCTCGTAATCATCCAAAAGTTCCGAAAGGAGTGAAAGATGGGTTTCACTACCTAATTCACCTAACGCGAAAACGGATGATAAGCGCACTTCAGCAGAAGGGTTGCCAAGATCATGCAGCACATCCGAAAGAAATGATACATCGCCTGAACGTCCCATAGCGCGCAGTGATATCGCTCTCAAAGATGCATTCTTAGTTTGCCGCGCTTTTTCATATTCTGCGCATATCCTTTCCCTGACCATCTCACCGCCTAAGGGAGCTAAGGGGGCAATCGATTCCAGAGCGGCGCGTTTGATCTTTTCCTCATCCGATTCAATAGCAGCTTTCAGTCCCTCAAAGATACAACGTGTGATGTTATCCGGCAATTTACCTTCAGCAGCTGCATCACAGTAAGAAGAAAGGAAAGTAGTTGCTTCAAATCTTACTTCAGGGCTTTCATCGGAAGTCAAAAACGCAACCGCCCGTAAAGCTAGAGCGCAGTCGTCGCTTTCCCTGAGTCCTCGCAACGCTACACAGCGCACTTCGGAATATGGGGAGTGAAGAGATGCTCGCAGCAATTCTTCGAATTCCAGATCTACCCTCGCCTGTGTGCTCTCACATATCCTGTTCATCACCATGCATAGGTCGGCAGATGTCCACGTTTTAACCATAGCGGCAGCCTCTTCTTTAGAGAGTCCCGAGATAGAAGTAAGGCTGATTGCAGATTTGGGTTGTTCGGTTTTGGTATGGCCAGTCATAGGGATTTGGGTTCACCCTCCTCCAGATACTTCTATATCGCTATCACAGCGGATATATGGCGCCAGTAGAGAGCCGAACACCCATTCTCGTTTTGCGGATACAGCCTCCACATTGCAAAGTGTTTTGTACACATTTCCGGCTATCATAGTATCCTTCACCCGTCCTATAATTTCGCCGCCTTCCGCAAGGTATCCTAGGGAAACATTGCCTCGGTATTCTCCTCCCAGCACGTTACTCTGCCCTGCCCCCAGAAGATCCTCTACTATAAGCACCGGACCGGGTCCGTGCATAAAAGCGGATAGATCTGCAGATCCGGCCGAAACGTCTAGAGCGCTGGCGTCTGGAGATGGTGCACCGGATAAACCCCTCCGCGCAGATCCCGTTGAGGTTCTACCCATTTGCTTTGCACTGTGCATATCCGTAAGCGGCGATGCGGCGACTCCATCAGACACGATAGTGGTTTTCCGGCATGAGGTGCCTTCATCATCAAAAGGTCTCGCTTCCGCATTCATAGGCATAAGAGGGTTGTCATGTATTGTAATAGATTCATCAAAGATCTTCTCTCCCCATTTGCTAGCTAGCGGGGATGATCCTTCGGCAACGTTTCGCCCATTTACGCCTGCGATGATGGGTTCCGCGAGAGCGGCGGCAAAACCGCGAGGTGTAAACACTACGGGTGTGCCGGGTTTCGGAGCTGAAAGTGTGTTTTGTGAATATCTTATAGCTTCATTCACAGGGTGAAATACGATCCTCTCCAGATCCGTTTCGTCAAAGTAGCCGCTAGATACATGGCCGGACCAAACATGAAGCATGTCCGTCTCTCTTATCATTTGCGCGGATAAAACTACCGCATAACTGCTTCCACGCATTTCACGATGCATCCCGGCGGAGTTTCTTATATCGATAGTGCTAAAAGAGCATGATACGCGCGCATCGCAGAGCACATTTGGCCATATTTCCCTCAGACGTGTTATAAGATTTTGCGCCGTATCTATCATCTCTCGTTGTCCGAGTGTTTCGAGGTTGCTATCGTAAGTGCTGACTGTGGACAAAGGCTCGCCTGCGGTAAATTCAAAAACAGATTCCGGTCCAAATTCTGCGAGAGAACCCGAACGGTTCACTAATTCTTCCACGCGAGAAAGGTCGGTTGTGGAGGTAGAGCCTACGCGCCCCTCACTGATGACTCTTAGAGCGATGCCCCTAGCATCCCGTCTCTGTACCTCTTTTAGCCGATTAGCCTCGAACCCAACTGTGCGGCTTGTGGATTCAACCCAATAAGTCTCTGCCTGTCCGTAGCGGCGCGATGCTTTTTCTAGTACTTCTTCCTGCATCATGCCCCCGAAATAGTACACTTGCGGATGCGGATATGAGGGCTCCCGTTCGATACGGGCAAAGGCATCTGGCCGCCTTTTCCACATCCGCCACCTTGATTCATAGACAAGTCATTCCCTATCGCATCCAGATTTTCAAGCGTCACAAACAGGTTGCCTGTGAGCATAACAGGTCGAATCATTTCCGCGATTTTTCCTTTCCGTATCATGTGCGCTTCTCCGGATGAGAATGTGAACATTTCATGTTGAGTCATACCGCCGTACCAGTTACCCACATAAACACCTTCATCTACACCCTCCAACAGATCGTCCAAAGTTGCTTCCCCCGGCTCTATTACGGTATTGGTCATGCGGACTATAGGTGGGAATCCCGCACTTATAGCACGAGCATTACTTGTGGGGCGCTCACCAAGCCTTGCCGCAGTTTCACGAGAATGCAGCCTACCTACAAGTTCGCCTTCTCTGACCAAAGGTGTAACTACCGCAGGCGTACCTTCATCATCGTACTTGTAGGAACCGCGCAGCCCTAGAATGGCCGCGCCGTCTGTGAAGTTGAGGTGTGAACCGCCAAATTTTCTACCCATATACATAAGTTTGCGCAAATCATCATTTTCAGCTACATTATCCGATTCCGAAAGGTGCCCGAATGCCTCATGCACAAAAACGCCCGCAAGAATAGGATCCAAAATCACCGTCCGTGGTCCGCCTTTGATAGCTTCTGCTTGGAGGAGTGCGGCCGCTCGATTCGCCGATCTTTTGATGTCATCATCCAGACCCTCCACTATTCCATAATCTCCAAGGGAACCTATAGAGAAGCCTGCCTGCTGCACATCGCCATCCGCTCGCGCCGTAGCCTGTACGCGGCATATAACATGGACGAATTCCTGTTCTATGCGCGCACCCTCCGAATTGGCAAAGAAGACGCGCCGTCTGCTATCGCCATACACCGCGTCTACACCTTTCACACGGGGTGTAGATAAAACGATACCACAGTAATGATCCATCAGAAGTTTCTTATCCTTCAAAGAAACAGAAGCAGGATCCTTTACAAGATACGCGGGGACAGTATCCACACACGGCTCTACCTCTGCTAAATATGTGCGATCTGCAGATGTATCTTTGGCTTGCTGAACGGCATCTAAAACTTTGCCGTGTAGATCTTCCAAACTGTTGAAACTCGCAAATCCCCAGCCGCCTTTGAAAGCCGCCCTTGTACAACCCCCGATCCCGCTCATCTGACTCACACTATCCAAACCATTCCCGCGGTAGGTAATACGAAGAGTATCCGTGTCCTCTATGCGTATATCGCAATAATCTACACCTGAATCTTTTACAGCGTTTAGCGCTTCTTCCAATAACTCTTTTCTATTTTCATACACCATACGTGAGGTTACCATTCATTCAATTATCCGAAAATGTTTATATTATCAAGTCTACACTAGACAAAGACATACGACCATACGGCTATGTAGCGGCAAAGAGATTGAACTTTCAAGCAACGTAACTCTAGGAAACACATAATATAAAGTATATGACCCTAACTTACAATATAGCCCTATCCATGCTTTTCTCACTAGTCGATTTCGAGCGGAGTAAGCTACAGGCACAGCGTTCCGGCCAACATTTGGAACGCACATTGGCACTTATGGAAGCCTTCGGCGCACCACATAAGGCAGGAAAGATGAAGATTTTACACATAGCCGGCTCTAAAGGCAAAGGCAGTGTTTGCGCAATGATTGAATCTATATTGCGCAACAACGGCATAAAAACGGGGTTTTATTCCTCACCATCCATGCACCGCTTCACAGAGCGGATAAGGATAAATGGCATCCCCATAGATGAAAATTCATTTGCTCGCTTGCTAGAAAGAGTGTGGCCTACTGTGGTGGAGATGAAGCGAACTTCGTTGTTAGGAGCGCCGACAGTTTTCGAAATACTGACCACTATGGCGATGCTACAATTTCGGGAAGCGGGTGTAGGAGTAGCAGTTGTGGAGACCGGACTTGGTGGAAGGTTGGATTCTACCAATGTTGTACATCCTCTCGTTTCGGTCATAACACGAATAGGTATAGATCACGCTGATATACTAGGTAATAGTATTGAGAGGATAGCTAAAGAGAAGGCAGGCATAATCAAGTCCGGAGTGCCGGTTGTAACAGGTTTTCAATTACCGGAGGCTATGGCAGTAATACAGGAAAAGGCTATGGAGGAGAGTGCTCCCTTGATAGACGCGGAAGCAACCGTTACAGAGATAGTAAAACCTACCAAGATAAAGTGGGGAGAGTGTGTATCTGTGAAAACTAGCACCTCTCCGTATAGTTTCCGTCTTCCTCTTCTGGGACTTCATCAGGTAGAAAATGCCCGTATAGCTCTTGGCGTTATAGAAACTATCCAAAGATTAGGGGTGGAGGTTTCCGTCGGGGCGGTAGAAAAAGGATTAGAATATGTTGAGTGGCCGGGACGAGTAGAACTCTTGCAAGAAGCATCCCCTACCGTTATCGCTGATGGAGCACATAACGAGGATTCAGCAAAGGCGCTAGTGGCAGCCATAGAGCGTCACTTCGGTAGCTACAGACGCATACTCCTTATTTTCGGTGCTACTTATGGGCACGATTACATATCAGTCGTGAAGGCTTTTCTACACATGACGCCCGTTATCATTACAACTCAATCACGGCATCCTCGTTCGGTGGATGCGAAAATGTTGACTAGTAAGATAAGATCGGAAGGCATCAATGTTGTGTTCACAGCGCATGATGCAAAGGCAGCTCTGTATCATGCTCAATCGGTCGCTACCGATAAAGATCTAATAGTAGCTTGCGGTTCTATATTCACAGCATCGGATATAATAGAAGAAATGAAGGGAATAGATGCCGAAATTTACCCATCGTTTACAAGCCTGCCCAATAGATAGGGTAAAATGATGTTGCTTTCAGATTTCGAAGATAGAAAAGGACGCCCGCGCGTAGTTATCACGGGTATGGGTGCTATGACTTGCCTTGGTAAGTCTGCGGAGGAATTTTGGGATGCTCTCAAGAAAGGTAAGTCCGGCATCCGCTTTATGCAGCTTATAGATACAACCGACTACTCATGCAAAGTGGGTGGAGAGGTGCAAAATTTCGATCCTCAAGAAAGGATGAACCGCCGAGAAGCTCGCCGCATGGGGCGTTTTTCCCAGCTCGCCGTATGCGCCGCGCATGAGGCACTGGCAAGCGCTTCTCTGGATATGGCACAAGAAAAGGATGTTACACGAGCAGGCGTAATTATCGGTTGTGGATCGGGTGGTCTACCGGAGACCAATACACAGGCAATGAGGCAATTTGTGGATGGTTCCGGACGTGTTAGCCCTTTATATATACCCGCTATGCTTATAAATATGGCAGCAGCCAATATTAGCCGAATATTCGGGGCTAACGGGTATACAAACACATGCGCTACCGCTTGCGCTGCAGGCACTCAATCCGTAGGGGAAGCACTGGAAATCATACGCCGCGGTGCTGCCGATCTGATAATTACAGGCGGGACGGAAGCGGGAATATGCGAATTGGGCATGGGAGGCTTCTCCATAATAGGAGCTTTGACCAAATGGGATGGGGAACCTTCAAAAGCAAGCAGACCCTTCGATAGTATGCGCGATGGCTTCGTTCCTGCTGAGGCAGCAGGGATATTGATAGTGGAAAGTATGAAACACGCGTATGAGCGCGGCGCTGAACCTTTGGCGGAAGTATCGGGTTATGGTGCAACTTCGGACGCTTACCACCTAGTTCAGCCCGATATTACAGGATCAGGTGCAGCGCGTTCTATGGAGGCAGCTGTTCAAGATGCAAATATAAGCATAGGTGATGTGGACTATATCAACGCTCATGGTACTTCAACGCCCATAAACGACAAGGCAGAGACTATGGCCCTGAAAAGGCTTTTCGGGGAAAGGGCGTACAAGATACCCATAAGTTCCACCAAGTCTATGGTGGGGCACTCATTGGGAAGCTCCGGCGCCATAGAAGCCATAGCATCCGTATACACCATACGTGACAACATAATCCACCCTACAATAAATCAAGAGGTACCAGACCCTGATTGTGATCTGGATTATGTCCCGAATAAGGCACGCCCGGCAAGTGTACAAACAGTGCTTTCAAATAGCTTTGGTTTTGGCGGTCAGAATGCCAGCATCGTAATAAGACGTTTCGAGGAGAAGTAGATATCTCGAATCGCAACTCGCATTCATGGTGCCTGTTGCGGCGGAAATACGATAATTGCCGAATTTTCTCGCTGCCCTATCTTAACCCTGTCCCCAACCACAAAAGGGGAACTAGAACGACGCCGAACACGCACCACCACACCTGAAGGAAATACCACTCCGAACTCGGTAAATTCTCCCCGAAATTCACGGAACAATACACGACCTTCACTCTCCAAAGAAGGGGGATGTAACTCTAGCTCAGATGCGCGCAGCAGCGCTGTTACATGCCCGTTGTGCCGCCGCATTTTAGAGCTGCTAGCAATTGTAAACTTTCCCACCTCCGTAATGACCATATCCTTATCCACCATACCCGTCACCAATTCGCAAGGTCCCAGTAATTTGGCGACTTCCGGGGAGGCTGGCATCTGATACACGTCTTCCGGCGTTCCGCACTGATCCACCACTCCTTGACCCATCGCAGCCACCTTATCAGACATAGCAAGCGCCTCTTCACCATCATGGGTTACCAGCACTGTTGTCACCCCTGTGGATTTGACTATACGATGAACTTCGCGTCTTAACATCTCGCGAAGAGATCTATTCAAATTGGAAAAAGGTTCATCCATCAAAACCGCCACCGGTTCATAAGCGAGAGCCCTTGCCAACGCCACACGCTGTTGCTGCCCGCCGGATAATTCGTGTGGATACCGTTTCTCGAAACCCTCAAGCCCGGCCAACTCCACCATTCTCATCGTCTTTTCCCGTCTTTTCCTCTTGTCCGCTCGGCGCAAACCGAACTCTATATTTTGGGTTACCGTAAGGTGAGGAAACAAAGCATAATCTTGAAACACCAAAGCCACACGTCGTAAATCCGGAGCCACGTTCACAAAAGAAGAACCCATTAACCTGCCGCCTATCCGCACATATCCGCCATTGATCTTCTCCAAACCTGCTATTACCCGTAGCGCTGTCGTCTTGCCTGCGCCGCTGTGCCCTACTATCGAAACAAATTCACCCGCCTTGATATTCAGAGAGAAGCCATTCAAAACGGGTTGAGTATCAAGTGAATAACGTAACGCAACATTTTCCATACTCACAGCCGCAGCCGGAATCTCTCCATACAGTGAAGGCGGCATACCAAAGGTAGATCTCTTGACTATCCGTCGAAACACTAGTTACACTCTACCCTGCCCGTATCTTCCAAATAGAAATTGCACCGCAGGAATCAAAGATACCGCTATCAAAAGCAAACATGCAGCCGCAGTTTGAGCAAAAAAAGCTTCCGAAGTAGAAGACCATATAGCAGTTGCAAGTGTTTTGAAACCTATAGGGCTCAAAAGCAGAGTAGCAGGCAGCTCCTTCATAGAGAGAATGAAAACCAGTACGATACCCACTACGGCACCGGGCGTTATGATAGGCAAGATCACTCGACGTAAAACGGTTAAACGTCCTGCGCCCAAACCTGCCGCGGCTTCCTCCAAATGAGGATTTATTTGTAGGAAAGCCGTACGCAACGCACCAAAGGGAACCGGCAAAAAAAGCATAACATAGGCGGCTACAAGCAGCCATATAGACTGATAGAAAAAAGGAACTACGTTCACACCAAAGAATATAATTCCCAAGGCTACAACTACACCGGGCAACCCAAACCCTATGTAAATCACCTTTTCCACAATTGATGAGAAGACTCCGGGATATCTTACGGAAAGAGCCGCTACAGGTAGAGCTGCTACAACTGTAATTCCCCCTGCTATCAAAGAAACCCGCACGGAATTCCATAATGGAATCGCAAGAGGTATGAAATCAGAGCCGGATGCTATACCGTTCCAAAGCCAGCCTCCCAGCACGCCCACAGGTCCCATCAACCCACCCACTATAGGCACCGTAGCAAGCACTAACATTGGCAATGCCCATCCGCCTAAATCTATCTCGCGCGGCTGGTGTGGAGTACCAGCCCCAGTCCTATGGTATGCGCGACGACCTCTGGTGAAACCCTCTGCACTGAGTATAATAAGCGCTACACCTATAAGGGGAAGAGACAATCCGGCTGCAAGCGCGCGGTTAGCGAAAGATTCGTATTGCAGAAATATAGAGGCCGTCAAAGTTTCATAGCGCATCAGAGACACCGCGCCGAAATCACTAAGCGTGTAAAGCGCAGCCAGCAACGCACCGGACGCCAGCGCCGAACGAAGCAAGGGCAAAGTTACAAAAGCAAAAACCCTGAAACGCCCCATACCCATAGCGCGGGCGGCCTCCTCCAATGAAGGATCGATACGCCGCAGTGCAGCCGTAACCGTCAGGAAAGTGTAAGGATATGTAGCAATTGTCAGAGTCAATGAGGAACCTATCAAACCATACAGCGAAGGTAAACGATCTACACCCAAGGGTTCTAACCATCCCTGTACTATAGCGCGGGGACCATATAAGTCTATAAAAGTCGCAGCCAATATAAAGCTAGGGATCACCAACGGCAGTACAGCCATAAGAGCAACGGGGCGGCGCAGCGGCATATTCGTCCTTATAGTAAGCCATGAAAGCAATGCACCCGTCACAGTAGAAAAAAGAGCGACTATACTTATCAGGAGAGCCGTCCTTCCAAATACGAGGATAGTACGCGGACGAATGAACAAATCCAGAATCTCAGGCCACGCACCGGAAGAACGCACGAAGAGGTAAGCTACAGGAAGAACACTGCCGAAAGCAATCACCGAAGACACTATAAATAATATCTTAGAATAATTGCTTTCCTTTATCCCAAAAATGCTCAGTAGCCTTTGTGTCTTCCAGAGCGAGTTCAAGGTGAGGGGTTAAATGCACAAAGACAGTTCATCACGGTAGAATACCGGCCTGTCTCATCAAAGCCTGTGTTCCTTCAACATCTGTCAACTGAGAAGGAGAGATACCCGTAACGGAGTCAAAGCCCCTTGTTTCTATCAATGGCGAAACATTCACATTATCAATAACCGGCAACTCATAGGTCTCATTCGCGAAGTACTCCTGAGAACTCTCATCTATAAGAAACCTTATGAATTCTAACGCTTCACTCTCATTATCCGTAGTCCCAACCACTCCCGCACCTGCAACCAGAACAATACTTCCCGGATCACCCTGTGGTAAATAGTAGTTACGCGCAGGAAAGCCTTCGCCCTTTTCAGCAATAAATCTGTACAGATAGTAGTGATTGACAAAACCCACATCTATCTCACCTTTACCCACAGCATCCACTATAGGAGTATTTTTATTGTACACTTCCGGGTTGTTTGCCAATATCCCGGAAAGCCATTCAGCGGTCATTTCTTCTCCCCATATAGTGCGCATCCCTGTCACCATTGCCTGAAAAGAAGCATTAGAAGGAGCCCATCCCAATCTACCGTTCCACTCAGGCCTTGTGAAATCCCATATTGAAGTAGGCAAGTCATCCTCGTTAATTCGCTCAGTATTATACACAACAACTCTTTCACGCCCTGAAACGCCTACCCAATTAGAGTCTTCTGAACGAGCCCATAGCGGCACTGCTTCCAATAAATCGCTTGGTAGTTTAGCCAACAAATTCTCCACAGCACCAAGCCCACCCGGATCTTGAGCAAAAAACACATCGGCAGGTGATAAATCGCCTTCTTCCAGCAAGGTAGCCGCCAGCGGACCTGTAGAGCCATACTTCACAGCTACGCGTATGCCGGTCTCCTCCTCGAATTGCGAAATAAGAGGTCCTATCAACGATTCCGATCTCCCAGAATATACCACTAGGCTTCTCTCACTAGATCCTCCACATGCAGACGAGAGGAAAGCCATAGACGTCAAAACAACAACGAGCAATAACTTCTTATTTATGCGAACCATGATAGATCTGTTCTCCTTTTATAAGATTGGATTTAGTCTCCTCTTATTTAATAGTATACTAAAAAGGTAAAGATTTTCACAACAGTTCCTTTACTCTCATCAAAGATTTGCGCACATATCTTATGAGCTGCTTTGAAACAGGTAGCAAGACTATATAAAGTAATAAGGTCTAACAAGGATATTGACTATCGGCACATATAGAGCTTCGTTTGTACCGAATAAAATCATTTCCTGAACCTATCATCTCCGTCTATAATGTAGGTAATATAAAACTCCCCTCCGGAAGATGTTCTATTCCTCTGCATCTTCTCACTCTTATACATATTAGCCCAACTTAAATGTTCTTTTGAGCCTAACAATCTTACTGTGTTATGTCCTTTATTCCGGAAGTAGGCAATAGCCTGCGCCGCAATAAAGAAACCGCTAGATGAACCCACAAGATAATCACAGCTACTCAGGAGATAGATATTTTTTACAGCCGACATAGTTTCCTCTCGCCGTAATTCCGGATGTTTCAACAACATATAAGCATTTGCGTTATCGTATCGTTTCTCTTCTTCGTCGTATATGAAATCTATGCCGGAATCTCTTGGAAGTTGCCTCAGTACATTAGCTGAGTCCGTAGCAACAAATACAGTCTTCACACCCGTCTCGGATACTACCCGCTCAAGCGTCTCCATATAATCTGACAGTGTAAATCTACGAAACACAACTTCCCTAGCCGTGTTAGTATCTCCTTGCCTTATATGGACACCAATTAGTGGACCATCAATGCCCATTGCACGCCGCCGTTCTTCTATATGAGATCTATACTCCTCTTTCAGTACTAGAAAAGAATCCATCACAAGTCCCGCAAAATAGTAACCCGCAACCATAATTTCTCCAAGGTTTGAATACTTCAAAATATCATCCTCGTGCCTTAAAAAGTGGACACTTCTATTCTTTTGCGGTAGAAAATTAAATTTACAATACCTATCTGTTTTTCCAAAATCTTCGATTGTATGAGATGATATAGGCTCAAAACAAAACTCATAGGGTGAAGCGGTATTATCAAAAAGTACCGTCCGGTTGTAGATATAACCGTAAAGCAAAACTCTAGACAACATCCAGAAAATAGAAGCCGCAAAACCATACGCAGTTGAATGACCTACCAAAAACCTCACTTGCTCGGATGGAACTCCATACTGTAGAAATTGAAGCTTACTGAGTATCATTCGATCCATGCTTTCCAAAGCATCCGCCGGGAGCTGCTCTATGCCGGAAGGATGCAAATCAGAAATATGATCTTCCAGATATTTTCTGACACGTGGAGCATGAATATATTTCAGTTTATTCGAATGCAAGGATGCTCTCATTACAGATAAAGAGCGATAATATCCATCAGATAGTACGCTCTTCAACATTTTCTTGGCGAATTTCATTATTAGATCCTTTTAAACTCACATTTAGGATTATCGCAGTAAACGATATCAGAGCTTTGATTATCCGCATCGGATACAATCATTTTATGAATCCGCCATCCTTATCCATCATGTAGGTAATATAAATCTCATCTTCAGTAGATTTTACTTTCGTCTGTAATTTTTCACTTTTATAGTTTACATTTTTAGTCCATTTCATATATTCTTTCTGTCTGAACAATAGAACTGAGTTGTGCCCCTTATTCCGGAAGTATACGATCGAAAGTGCTGCAGTAAATAAAGTACTGGATGAGCCCACAAGATAATCGCAACTACCCAGAAGATAGATGTTTTTTACAGACGTCATCGTCTCTTGTTTCCTCAGTTCAGGATATTTCAACAACATCGTATAATTTACATTATCATATCGTTTCTCTTCTTCATCATAGATGAAACTTATGCCGGAATCTCTTGGAAGTTGCTTCAGTACAGTAGCAGAGTCTGTGGCAACAAATACAGTCTTCACACCCGTCTTGGATACTACCCGCTCGAGCGTCTCTATATAATCTGATAGTGTAAATCTACGAAACACAAGTCCCCTATCTGTGTTAGTATCTCCTTGCCGGATATGGATGCCAATCACAGGACCTTTCAAACCTATTGCGCGCCGCCTTTTTTCTATGTGAGATCTATACTCCTCTTTCAGTACTAGGAAAGTATCCATAACAAGTCCATCGAAATAAGATTGATTCACAATATTGTTTTCCACGTTTAAAAGGTGATATATATGGTTATCAGAGTGAACAATTCTATTATTTTGCGGCAGAAAATTGAACCTACAACGCTTACCCGTTTCTTTTATTTCATCAAGTGAGAGAGATGATATAGGCTCAAAGCAAAACTCGTATGGTGAAAGAGTATAATCGAACAAGCAAGTGCGATTGTACATATAACTATGCTGCAAAGTTCTAGATAATCTCCAAAGTATAGAAGAAGAAAAACCTTGTTCATCTGAGCGTTCTATCAAAAATCTCATATCCGCATAGGGGATTTCGTACTGTAGAAATCGGAGTTTACTAAGTATCATGTTCTCCATAGCATTTAAAGAATCTACAGAATACAGCACACGCGGTAACGAATTATCCCGGCAGTAGTTTGTTTCAATTAAATATTTCCTGACACGGTGTGCTTCAAAAATCTTTCGCCACCTCTCAAGCAAAGTCTTTTTCATGATGTATCTGAAAATTGACATACCCCGAAAGAAAGATTCCCGAGAATTGAAATGATGATAATATTTATGGGGCAATAACTTTTTCAAAATATTCTTGAGCATTGCACTTTCCTATTTCCTCATAGTAGCTGCAAAGGATCACTACGTATCATCAAAGAATCCCATACTGTGGCCCGAAATCACACTGTTGGGCACTTATGTCAAACAATGGGACATCTATTATGATATATCATTATGTTATATTAGCATCCGTTATTATCAATGCATTCCTCCTATTATTGTAGAGTGCAGCAGAACGAGGAGAGAAAAAATGACTATACGTCTGGGAGACACTGCCCCCGACTTTACACAACAGTCCACAGAAGGGATCATAAATTTTCATGAATGGATGGGGAATAATTGGGCCATCCTATTCTCACATCCAAAAACTTTTACCCCAGTGTGCACCACAGAACTGGGGGAAGTTGCACGATTGAAGCATGAATTTGACAAGCGAAAAGTAAAAGTTGTAGGTCTTTCCGTAGACAGCGCCGATGATCAAAAGCGCTGGGCAATAGATATACATGACACACAGGGACATGAAGTAAACTTTCCAATGATAGCAGACGATGATCGTAGAATATCGGATCTGTATGGAATGATACACCCTAACGCCAACAATACTCTCACTGTTCGCACCGTCTACATCATAGACAATAATAAAAAAGTACGCCTTATGCTTACCTACCCCGCCAGCACAGGCAGGAATTTCGAGGAAATTCTGCGGGTAATAGATAGTATGCAGCTCACAGATGGATACAAAGTAGCAACACCTGTAAACTGGAAAGACGGTGAAAAGGTCATAATTCTGCCTGCTCTATCCAATGATGATGCAAAAAAACTGTTCCCAGAAGGGTGGGATGAACAAAAACCATACTTGCGTATAGTCGATCAGCCTTCATAGCTTTACGGCTTCTATGTGTGCTATCTGCGGCATGAGTTTGTTTTGCTTGGTAGCAAAACCCAAAACCTAGACATCACATATCCACTGCTAAAGTGGCCCAGCCAAACCGCTTGCCACGTAATCCTTCCCCTGTCAGTGGTGAGTAGAATTCGCGAAAATCTTTAAGCGCTGCTCGTCTAGAAGATATTGCTATACTTTGCGCTACATCGTTTCTTCCTGTCTTTCGCAATCCTCGGATAAACAGCCAGTTTATGCCAAGGTTTGTAGGACCTCGCCAGATAGTTTTTTCCGTATCCGCAATAAATGACGGCTCGGATATCGAAACTATAGGAACAGGAAACCGTGTCCAGAATTTGGCGGGATCTCTGAGATGGTCATCCAGAAGGCCACTTGCTCTCAAAGGCGGCGTTTCAGGCAAAAAAGCAGGGAAGAGTGCCGAGATGGTAAGCACTTCCACCATAGCAGGCATGGAAGTAAAGCCCGAGCTCCGTATATGCCCGAAAGCACCGGCTTCGTCATCCCATGCTATACGGTTCAAAGCTTCTCCCACACGCCGCGCTTTTGCCGTCGCTTCCGCAGCCGATGCCTCATCCCCTAGTGAACGGTGCAGCCTCGCGAGCGTTCTCCAGCCGTCTGCATAGACGGCGTTCACGAAAGGATCCATGATGGCGTGGCCTCTCTTGGCAATAGCGGCAAAGTTCCAATTCCTACAGAGGAGCATATTGGAGTAATCCCTCATACGATTCGCTATCAACCAATCAAAGCGCCCGGGCTCATGAAGCCTCATAGCCTTATCGAATGCGGGGCTATTATCCATACCAGATTCGAATGGAGAAATTATCCAAATCATGCCATCCCCATCCTTGTCGCGGTTCATAGCCAGCCATGAATAGTAAGATGCTGTAGGAGGCGTCATTTCAGAGAGGAATTTCTCATCTCCCGTAATATCAAAAACCGCTTCCACCGCTTGGGCCAGTATAGGAGGCTGTATCATAGCAGAACGACGCGCACGCCACTCCCCTATTCTGCTTTGCCCGTGTAAAGCAGAAATGAGCGCTCCTCTTCTTCCCCAATAGGTTACATGCCCTATGAACCCATCCGCTCTCTGTGCAGCGACAAGTGTCCTAATCTCCTCTTTGGCCAGATCCGGCTCCAAGTGCGCAAGTGAAACGGCATGAAAGCATGAATCCCAAAACCACTGCCAGGTGTACCTGCCGGGTGAAGGCATAACATAAGAGTAATTCATCCCATAAAACGGGTCATACCCAGAGCGAAGATTCGCCATTAGCACTTCTCTTGCACGCCGTTCTAACTCTTCACTCTCTACATCGTTTAGATTATCTAGATTATCCAATTCCATAAAGCTAAGCCTGCCGAATTCTATACTACCCCACCTGCAATCCTCATGAACCATTCAAGATTTTTTGGAGTAGTACTCATATATGACTTTACCCAATTAAAGGCTCCCATAGTCTTTGTGATTTAAAGACGAAAAAAGAAAGTTTCATAAATTTATGAGGAAGAGACGTATCAACAATACGCGCCTCGCCGCCTAACATAAAATATAAATGCGGTGTATATGTGCTCACCTCAGGCTTACACCGCAGTGAGTAGACTAGGTATGCTGGTATGCCCGTAAATCAATACTATCCTACGGAGGTTAGTTTTCGTTATAATAGGCAATGTGTGAAATCTTGCACGCATCCATTTACTACTGAAATATTCCCTCTCTCAGCTATCCTCTCAAAGGCAATGATGTGAACTGCCCATGGAGATTGAAGTAATACCGAAAACATCAAAGGGTTGTACCCCGATAGCCACAAATGTATATCACATAGAGATTGAAGTAACACTGAAAACATCAAAGGGGGCTCGAGATAAAAGAATATGCACAATAGCCAAACAAATACGCACAATCCGAAATATTCCGGACTGTCCGAGCCAGATTTCGAGAGGAGCGCCTGCGGCTTAGGGGTTGTTGCGGACATAACCGGTAAAAAATCGCATTCCATCATTCGGCATGCTATGACAGTTCTAGGTAACTTGGAGCATCGCGGCGCTACGGGTGCGGATCCGCTAACCGGTGACGGCGCCGGTATCCTTATACAGATGCCTCACGCCTTTATGAAGCAAACTGCAGAAAGTATGGAAATACAGATCCCCGGAGCGGGTGAATATGCTGTAGGCATGTTCTTTATGCCTCAAAATCCGCAGATTCGTTCTGAAGCCATTCGCATATTCAATCGGGAGTGCCAGAGAGGCGGACTAGAAATCATTGGCTGGCGCAAAGTTCCCGTCTCTACCGATGCCATAGGCAAAGTGGCGGCATCTACTATGCCTTGTATAATGCAGTGCTTCATAGTAGTGTCTGAAGTATCCGGAAGAATAAGTGAAGATGATTTAGAAAGAAAGCTGTATCTGATACGCAAACGTACAGAAAACGCCGTTTCGGATGCGTGGAAACTCTCACCGCCAAAAGACCCGCAAGACGATTTCTACATATGTTCACTTTCGGCACGCACGCTCGTATACAAAGGCCTATTGCTGGCGAGCCAAGTAAGCAAATTCTACCAAGACTTAGAGTCACCGAAAATGGAAAGCGCTTTCGGCATCATCCACTCCCGCTTCAGCACAAATACATTGGGAGCATGGAAACTGGCTCATCCTTACAGATTCCTTGCCCATAACGGAGAGATAAACACGCTGAGAGGCAACCTGAATTGGACGAGCGCACGCGAAAATACACTTGCTTCGGATCTATTCGGTGAAGATATAAAGGATATTCGACCTGTTTGCGAAAGAGGCGCATCAGACACGGCATCGCTGGACAACTGCTTCGAACTGCTGTGCATGAGCGGTCGAACGATTGCACATACGGCAGCTATGGTAATACCCGCCGCATGGTTCGGCCACGAATCTATGCCGCAGCATGTGAAGGATTTCTATGAGTACCATTCATGCATTATGGAACCGTGGGACGGACCGGCTATGATTGTATTCACGGATGGCCGCATGCTTGGAGCTACACTAGATAGAAATGGGCTGCGACCCTTCAGGTATTACTTGACTAAAGATGGCCTGCTGGTGATGGCATCCGAAGCGGGAGTACTCCCCATAGAACCTGAACGCATAGCTCTAAAAGAAAGATTGGCACCCGGCAGAATGTTCCTTGTGGATTTCGATGATAAACGAATAGTCCCGTATGAAGAGATAATAAACGGGCTGGCGTCTCGTAGACCTTATGGTGAATGGCTGGCAAAAAAACGATTCACATTGGATGATATGCCGGAACCTAAATCCACACAAGGAATAGATTTGGATACATTGGTAACGCGTCAGGCTGCTTTCGGCTATACAGAGGAAGATTTGAAAATCCTTTTGGAACCTATGATGAAAAAATCTGCGAGCCAACCTGTAGGGTCTATGGGCAACGACGCACCTTTGGCAGTACTATCCGACAGACCACAACCGTTATTTCATTATTTTAAGCAGTTGTTCGCTCAAGTCTCCAACCCACCGCTGGACGCCATCCGAGAAAAACTGGTGACACAGATGGCAGTACCGATAGGACGAAGACAGAATCTCCTAGCCGAAACGCAGGAACATTGCAACATTCTTCGTATAGATCACCCGATAATGCGAAACGCAGAACTTGCCCGCATCAAAGATTCCGAGATTCCGACGATAAAAGCGCATACAATACCTACCCTTTTCTCCGCCGCAGATGGATTAGACGGGCTCACTCAATCTATGAAACGGATATGCGAAGAAGCAAAGAAGGCTATAAATGAAGGATGCAGCGTGCTCATACTCTCCGATAGAGGTATCACTGCGGAGAAGGCGTATATACCAATTCTGCTAGCCACAAGTGCTATACATCACTACCTGATACGCATGCAGATAAGAAATATGGCAGACGTCATAGTAGAATCCGGTGAGCCCAGAGAGGTACACCACTTCGCCACCCTCTTCGGATATGGTGCCAGTGCAATAAACCCATATCTGGCCTTCGAGACACTCGCAGGCATTCGGCAGCGGTCACGAGCAGAGAGCGAAGACCCTTTGCCGGAACAGAATGAAGCAGAGGAGTTTTATCGCAAAACAGCTGAAACCGGTGTGCTGAAGACTATATCGAAAATGGGAATATCAACCCTGCAGGGGTATATAGGCGCTCAGCAGTTCGAGGCTCTTGGTCTATCCTCGGATCTGGTAAATGAGTACTTCACATGGTCTTCATCCAGAATTGGCGGGATAGGGCTCAAAGAGATAGCAGAGGATGTTCTTGCGAACCATTCACGCGCCTTTCTAGAGCATGAGGTGCCGGGCAACCTTAAACTGGATGTCAGCGGTCTGTATCTATGGAGAGGTTCGGGGGAGCGACACGGCTGGAACCCGAATACGGTGGCATTGCTTCAAGATGCTACAACTAGAAACGATTGGCAAACATATCTTCGCTTTGAAGATGCTGCGGATTCCGAACCCGATGGACCGATTACTATCAGAGGGTTGTTGGATATAGATTATGGAGATAGCTCGGTGCCTTTGGAAGAGGTGGAGCCTGCCTCGAGTATAGTCAGACGTTTTGCTACGGGTGCAATATCTTTGGGTTCCATCAGCAGAGAGGCACATGAAACGCTCGCCATCGCCATGAACCGTATAGGAGCTCGTAGCAACACGGGCGAAGGAGGGGAAGATCCCGAGAGGTATATACCGGATGAGAATGGAGATTCCAGAAATTCGTCTGTCAAACAGGTAGCAAGTGGTAGGTTCGGTGTTACCGCCACTTACCTCGCCAATGCCAAGGATATTCAGATAAAGATGGCACAGGGTGCAAAACCGGGAGAAGGTGGAGAGATACCGGGGCATAAGATAAGCGAGTATATAGCCTCTATTCGTAAAACTACTCCCGGCGTGGAGCTCATATCGCCGCCACCGCATCACGATATATATTCCATAGAGGATTTGGCGCAGCTGATACATGATTTGAAAAATGTCAACCCTGCCGCACGTATACATGTCAAGCTTGTTTCCGAGGTGGGTGTGGGTATCATCGCTGCCGGGGTGTCTAAGGGCAAGGGAGATGTAGTGCTGATATCCGGCGATTCCGGAGGTACAGGCGCCTCCCCGCTTTCATCAATAATACATGCCGGCTTGCCTTGGGAGCTGGGTGTGGCGGAAACTCAACAGACACTAGTAGAGAATGGTTTGCGAGATCGCATAACGGTGCAAACGGATGGGCAGATGAAGACAGGGCGAGATGCCGTGATAGCGGCACTGCTTGGTGCCGAAGAGTGGGGAATAGCAACCGCAGCTCTTGTGTCTATGGGGTGCATAATGCTTCGGAAGTGCCACCTCAACACGTGCTCGGCAGGGATAGCTACGCAGGATCCTGATTTGAGACGGAGATTCGCGGGGACACCCGATGCAGTAATAAACTACTTCACCTTCATCTCCGAAAGTATGAGACTTCATATGTCTCGTCTGGGCTTCCGTACGGTAGATGAGATGATAGGTCGTGTGGATAGACTGAGGCAGAAAGAAAATATAACCCATTTCAAAGCAAAGCATTTGAATTTTTCCAGAATTTTAAAGCAGCCCAAGGTGTACCCCGGTGACCATTTGCATCTACGTCGTGAACAAGATCACAGATTAGATGAGGCTCTTGACCATAAATTGATAGAGAAGGCGCGCCCTGCTATATATTTGGGCGCTAACGTATCTTTTGAGATGCCGATACGCAATGTAAATCGTACAACCGGAGCAATGCTTAGTGGGCTGATAGCCAAAAATTACGGCGAGGCGGGTTTGAAGGACGGTTCGGTGAAAGTGCTTTTTCGAGGGTCCGCCGGGCAAAGTTTCGGCGCATTCCTAGTGAATGGTGTAGAGTTTCGGCTGGTAGGTGACTCGAATGATTACTTTGCCAAAGGATTATCGGGTGGTAGGATTATAGTTACGCCGCCTGAAGCGGCAGTTTTCACTCCTGAAGAAAATATCATTATTGGCAATGTGGCTTTGTATGGAGCAACCGGAGGAGAGGTTTATGTGAGGGGTAGAGGCGGAGAGAGGTTTTGTGTTCGGAACAGTTCTGCGAAAGCCGTGATAGAAGGTATAGGCGATCACGGTTGCGAATATATGACGGGAGGACGCGTTGTGGTGCTGGGCACTACGGGGCGCAATTTCGCAGCCGGGATGAGCGGCGGTATCGCTTATGTTTGGGATTATGATGGGACTTTTGTGAGTAAGTTCAATCCCGAAATGGCGGATATCGAGGATGTTGCGCCTTCTTCCGAAAGTGAAGTGGAGCTTCATGGTATGATAGAAAATCATCTCCATTACACAGGTTCATCCTTGGCAGCCGGAATTCTTATGGATTGGAAAGTGTCTTTGCATCATTTCAGGAAGATAATGCCGCGTGATTACGCTCGTATCATTCAAACAAGGATCGATCAAATGGAGATAGCACTGCATGGGTAAGATAACGGGCTTTAAAGAGAATGCCCGGCTTACACCGCGAGTGCGCAGCGTAAGCGAACGTATAAAAGATTGGAAGGAGGTGTATCTGAAATGGGATGCGAAGAACGCCTCCGCTCAAGCAAGTAGGTGTATGGATTGTGGTATACCTTTTTGCAATAATGGCTGCCCGCTAGGCAATTTGATTCCGGAGTGGAATGATTTGGTATATAACCAAGATTGGCACGAAGCGATAAATCGACTTCATGCAACTAATAATTTCCCTGAGTTTACCGGCAGAATATGCCCTGCTCCCTGTGAATCTTCATGCACTTTGGCTATAAATGATGACGCGGTGACTATAGAAATGATAGAGAAGTTTATAGCAGACCGCGCATGGGATGAAGGGTGGATACTTCCTTTACGACCTAAGGTTCGTACAGGGAAAAGGGTGGGTGTTGTGGGCTCGGGAGCCGCGGGGCTCGCGGCGGCGCAGCAGCTAACGCGCGCAGGGCATGACGTAACTGTTTTCGAACGCAATGAATATATGGGCGGATTGCTCCAATTGGGTATCCCCGAGTTTAAATTAGAAAAGAGGATTGTGGATCGTCGTATTAGGCAGATGGAACAGGAAGGCACTATTTTTAAGGCTTCCGTAAACGTAGGAGCTGATATGCCTGCGGAGGTTCTACTGGAGTCTTTCGATGCCGTATGCCTTGCCACCGGTTCTACGGTGCCAAGGGAACTGCCCATAGAAGGAAGAGATCTGGACGGTGTACATTTTGCGATGGATTACCTGACGCAGCAGAATCGCAGGCTGAAGGGTCAACAGTTTACAGATGAGGAAACTATAACCGCTAAAGGTAAACACGTCATCATTATCGGAGGGGGTGATACGGGAGCAGACTGCCTTGGTACTGCACATAGACAGGGGGCGCTTTCCGTGGTGCAGATGGAGATATTGCCGCGCCCTCCTAAACAAAGGAGTCCGCACAATCCCTGGCCGCAATGGCCACTGATATACAGAACTTCGTACGCTCACGAAGAGGGCGGTTCTAGAGAGTATAGTGTCATTACAAAACGGTTTGTAGGGGGTAAGGATAAACGTTTGAAGGAACTCCACTGCGCCCGCGTGGAGATGCCCACATACAGTGATGACGGACGAATGGTTATGCGGGATGTGCCCGATTCTGAGTTCATTCTGAAAGCGGATCTTGTCCTCTTGGCTATGGGTTTTTTGCACACTCAGCACACAGGTTTACTGGATTCGCTGGGGCTTGAATATGATGAGCGCGGCAATATAAAGATCACTGGTAGCTCGCAAACATCTTTGAAAAAGGTGTTTGCCTGCGGGGATGCTGAGCGTGGTCAATCGCTTATAGTTCACGCCATAGCAAGCGGGCGCTCCTGTGCACGCGATATAGATATGTTCCTAATGGGAAGCTCTACACTGCCCGCTACTCATGCATACACAAGATCGGTAATCTCCAATACATACGCCGCTAAATCTGTATGAGAGACTGACCGGGACTCATAATATTAGCCATGAACCTTCGCGTATCGCTGGCGCAAAACAATACTACAATTGGGGACTTTGAGGGCAACTATCGCTTAATAGAAGATAGTATAAGCCGCGCCCGTTCTCTATGTTCGGATGTTGTCGCATTCCATGAGATGGCACTTTGCGGTTATCCCGTAGAAGATTTGGCGTTAAAACACACTTTCCTAGCAGACAACACCAAGTATATCCGCAAGATAGCCGAAACTGTTAGCGGGCTTGTAGCGATAATCGGCTTTATAGATGATACGGGAGAAGGTGCCGCAAATGCCGCCGCAATTATAGCCGAAGGTGAAATAGTTGCCATATACCGCAAAATCGTACTACCGAATTACGGCGTTTTTGATGAAAAACGTTACTTTAGGCAAGGCAGTACCTGCTGCGCTTTCACCGTAAGAGGTGCCTCAATAGGGGTTACCATATGTGAGGATATATGGCCGAAACAGAGTCCGCTAGAGGTCTATCGGAAAGTAGGAACGAATGTGCTGATAAATATTAACTCTTCGCCCTACGAGATAAAAAAGCAGGATCTGCGCCAAGCCCTTGTACAGCGCATCTCAAAGAGGAACAAAGCCTTCATTGTGTATGTAAATCAGGTAGGCGGTCAAGATGAGCTGGTTTTCGATGGAGGGAGTATGGTAGCGGACCCTCAGGGGAACATCATAGCGGAGTTGCCTCAATTCGAGGAAGCCACAGATGCCGTTGATCTGGACATATCTCTATCAGCCAAATCAAGGCAAAGAGTAACCGATACGGATACTGACTGTGATACTTCGCGATATGAGCATTTCACAATATCCTTACCTTTGCTCTATTCTTCCGATACAACAATACCGTCTGAAACTAAAGAGGCGCCAATGGTCGCCAAACGCTTGGGTAACGTAGAGTCTATATACAAAGCGCTTGTCCTAGGGGTGCGAGATTACACGTACAAAACAGGCTTCCGACAAGTGGTGATTGCTCTATCCGGCGGAATAGATTCGTCACTGGTAGCCTGTATCGCCACAGACGCCTTAGGCAGTTCAAACGTATTATGCTTAGCCATGCCTTCCAGATATTCATCACAAGGTAGTCTGGAAGATGCTCGCACCCTTACGGAAAACCTGTGTGCGGAACTGTGGGAAATACCTATAGAACCGGCACACACGGCATTTGAAAAGATGCTATCTATCCATTTCGCCGGAATGGACGAGGATGTTACAGAGGAAAATATTCAGGCCCGCATACGCGGATTGATTGTAATGGCTATATCCAATAAATTTTCCCGACTAGTACTGACGACTGGTAACAAGACCGAAATGGCGACAGGTTATGCTACTCTTTATGGAGATATGGCGGGCGGGTTTGCCCCTATTAAAGATGTACCGAAGCTGATGGTTTATAAACTTTCAAGGTACCGTAATGAGATAACTTCACCCGATCTTATACCTAGATCGGTGCTGGAAAAACCTCCAAGCGCAGAGTTACGTCTCAATCAATTAGATAGGGACACTTTACCGCCTTATGAAATATTGGACCGAATTCTATCGGATTACATAGAAGAGGGCAAAACAGCTGCCGAGATAATATCCGCGGGAAGCGTGGCGCAACCGCCCGTAGATAGTGAAACTATATTTCGCATACTCTCACGGGTAGACAATTCGGAATATAAGCGAAGGCAAACGCCGCCGGGCATCAAAATTACATCTTTGGCGTTCGGCAGAGATCGTCGACTCCCGTTGGCATCGGTATATAGGGCGGCGAATAGCTTATGAAGCATTCACATATATACGGATACATACCTATACGGGAGGCGGAAATGATAGACAAATATCAGCCGTGCCCTCCTATATTTGGAAGATCATACCGGAATATGCACAGAGCACAGCATCTATTCTACAAAACTATACGCACCCATTCATCGTATCTTATCTATAGTTGATATATAGAGAGTTTACGTATTAGTATTGATAAGGTTGGACAGGTAAAATGAAAAAGCCAAGAGTATATTTATTGATGACGCTATTAGCAACACTTACACTGCTGATATTCTCTTGCACGGGCGGATCGCCTTCAATACAACAAGGGGCATCTTCTTCATCTGAGTCTGCCGTTAGTATTACTAACGTAAATTTTGAAGACCAGCAAATTGTACTGGATATACCGCTTACCGAGGAAGAATGGGATGCGGGGCTGCAGCTTTCTCCACTACAGATAGTGAATGCTTACGAAACTCTTTTGAGTAGTATTTACACTAGCTCCGTTCCCTCCGTAGTTCAAATCACAACTACCACTTTTGGAGGCGGCGGCAGCGGCTCGGGGTGGGTATGGGATGAGCGCGGCTATATCATTACTAACCGGCATGTAGTGACTGGGGCTCAAAACATAACCGTGCTTTTTCAGAGTGGTCTCCAACTCCCCGCAGAGATAATAGGAGAGGATGAAGATGGTGATATCGCCGTGATAAAGGTGGACGCCGATAATCTGGTACCACTCCCGCGCGGTAACAGCAATACTGTAATTCCGGGACAATCCGCAATAGCGATAGGGAACCCGTTCGGGCAAGATTTCACTATGACTGTAGGTGTGATAAGTGCTGTCCTTCGTTCCATACCATCGGGTGTTAGTTCTTTCTCGATACCGGCTGTTATACAGACAGATGCCGCTTTGAATCCGGGCAACTCCGGCGGACCGCTTTTGGATAGCAGCGGCAGAGTTATCGGTATGAATACACAGATCACTAGCGGTACAGGCGCTAATGCAGGCGTAGGGTTTGCCGTGCCGATAAACCTCGTATTGAGAGTAGTGCCTTCTTTAATAGACAGAGGTTCATATGACTATTCTTACCTCGGAATATCCGGAAGAAGCGTAGATATCATTGTGCGCGAGGAAGCCAATTTAGAACAAGATGTATCAGGAGCATTGATAATATCTGTAGAGCCGGGTCAAGCCGCAGATAGAGCGGGTCTGAGAGGAGATTCCTCTCCAGATTGCACAACGAATTTCAACAGTTGCAACTTCAATGGTGACATAATTACCGCAATAAATGGAGCGCCTTTACGGTCTATAGATGATTTGATAGCTCTGCTTTCACTGGAGACTTCCCCGAATGATACCGTTGAAGTAAATATTTTGCGCAATGGGCAATTAGATTCAGTGTTAGTCACTTTGGGGACGAGGCCTCGCTGATTTCGCATATTCACTCTTTTTCCGGATAACACACCAAGTATCCCTTTCGGAAATATGCCGTAAACAAATTCAAAGCCTTAAACATATGAACTTTCACCGGAAATATGGGGTTATTTAACTTACATCGCTGGCTATAACAACAGTAGCTTTGGTTATAATAAAATAATGTGACTACATAGAGGAGAACTCTACTCACCCTTTGTGGGTGATTGCGGTTCATCTCGAATTTTGGTTATAATACGATAATGTGTCTAAGGGTACTTAGGAACTTTTAGCCTCCCCTTAGGAGATAAACTATGCCGACAATAAATCAACTTGTACGGAACCCGCGCAGGAATAAACGGAAGAAAATTACTACCCCCGCTCTGCACTATTCCTTCAATTCATTGAAGAACCGTACAACGCAGTATCGTCAAGGTAGCCCGCAAAAACGGGGCGTTTGCCTTCAGGTACGTACAATAACTCCACGTAAACCCAACTCTGCTTTACGCAAAGTAGCAAGGGTACGAGTAACTAACGGATTTGAAGTTACCGCATATATTCCCGGTGAAGGTCATAATTTACAGGAACATTCGGTAGTTCTTATTCGTGGTGGTCGTGTTCCGGATTTGCCGGGCGTTCGTTACCATATTATTCGCGGGACTCTGGATACAGAGGGCGTAAAAGGGCGAAAGCGCGGACGTAGCAAGTACGGAACGACCAAAGGGTAAAAATACAGAGATCAGGGGAAGGATTTAAAACGGACTAGTTCTGTTTTTTCAAGAATTAAAAATGAGAAGAAGGCGTGCAGTAAAAAGAAAAATACAGCCGGAACCACGTTACGAAAGTATAGATTTAGCGCGGTTTATCAATAAAGTGATGATGCGCGGGAAAAAATCCTTTGCACGTAAATCTGTGTATAATGCTCTTGAAAAGCTGGAGGGAGTAACAGGTGAGCCCGCTATAGAATCATTCTATAAGGCTATTAAAAATGCTACTCCTTTGCTGGAAGTGCGCCCCACACGCATAGGAGGAGCCACTTACCAAGTGCCTATTGAGGTAAGACCAAGCCGCAGGCTCGCACTTGCACAGCGATGGATTATACAGGCATGCCGCAAAACGAAACGCCAAACTCTCTCAGAGAGACTTTTCCGTGAATTGTTGGATGCTTATAATGAGACAGGTGTAGCTGTACGCCGTCGTGATGAAGCACACCGAATGGCGGAAGCGAATCGCGCTTTTAGCCATTACCGTTGGTAAAACTCTCTTGTATATCCTGTAAACACACCCAAATTTGGATAATTCTATTAATGGCTACTTCAGTAAAAAAACGCGAAAATCTCAATAAGCTCCGCAACATCGGATTCATAGCTCATATAGACGCAGGTAAAACTACCGTTACAGAGCAAGTTTTGTTCTTTACAGGGGCAACTTACAAGATAGGTGATATCGATGAAGGCACCACAGTTATGGACTTTATGTCTCTGGAACGTGAAAGAGGTATAACCATAGGTTCCGCGGCAACTAACGCTTTCTGGAAAGACTACCAGATAAATATTATAGATACTCCCGGCCACGTAGACTTCACAGCAGAGGTGGAGCGCTCTCTTAGAGTGTTGGATGGAGGAGTGGTGGTATTGGAATCTGTATCCGGTGTCCAACCTCAATCGGAAACCGTATGGCGTCAAGCGGATAGATATGGTGTCCCTCGGCTTGTCTTTGTAAACAAGATGGATAGGTTAGGAGCAAACTTCGAAAAGGCTGTCGAAACTCTTAAGACAAGGTTGAATGCTAACCCTGTGCCAATACAGATTCCTATGGGGGCTGAATCTGAATTTCAAGGCATGATAGACCTTATAGAGATGAGAGCTTTCATTTACACTTCGCCGGATGCTACCGAACATCAGGTAGTGGATATACCCGAAGAGTTCCTTGAAGTCGCAGAAAAATCTCGCACGGACATGTTAGAAAAGATAGCCGAGGTTGATTACGATATAATGGAAAAATTCCTTGATGAAAAAGAGATTACAGTGGAGGAGATAAAAGAGGTTATTCGTAGCGCTACTATCAAGAGAGAAATATTTCCGGTACTTTGCGGATCGGCTTTAAAACACAGAGGCATACACCCATTGCTGGATGCAGTGATAGATTTTTTGCCTTCTCCGTATGATATCCCATCTATAGAGGCAAAGACTACTGACGAGACTAAAACGTTAACATTGGAAACATCTTCAGATGAGCACCTCGCGGCTTTGGTGTTCAAGGTGGTTGTAGATCAGCATGTAGGCAGGCTCGTATATATTAGGATTTATTCCGGTAAGCTAGTGGCAGGCACAAACGTATACAACTCCTCTACCCGCTCGAGGGAGCGCATAGGAAGGTTGCTTAAGATGCGCGCCGATTCTAGAGAGGAGATCAAATATGCCGGACCTGGGGAAATCGTCGCCGCTATAGGACTAAAAGGTGCTTTGACCGGTCATACTATCTGCACCCAAAACCATCCTGTTATTCTGGAGTCTATATCTTTCCCCGACCCTGTTCTATCTGTTGCGGTAGAACCATCTACCAGAAGTGAGCAGGAAAAAATGTCCGAGGCTCTAAGCCGCCTTGCAGATGAAGATCCTACTCTTCAGACTTGGGTAGATCATGAAAGCGGTCAAACCGTCTTGGCAGGCATGGGTGAGCTGCATTTGGATGTGATTATAGAAAGAGCCAAGAGAGAGTTTGGAGTTTCGGTTAGACAAGGACCGCCGAGGGTGGCATACAGGGAAACAGTGAGCCGCAACGCAGAAGCGCAAGGGAAGTTCATACGCCAGACAGGTGGACACGGTCAATACGGTGACTGCACTTTGCGTATAGAGCCATTGGAGAGAGGGTCCGGCATTCAGTTTGAATCTGCCATCACCGGTTCTACATTGCCTCTAGAGTGGTTTCGTCCTATTGAGCAGGGTTTCAGAGAAGCAGCGAAATCCGGCGTAATAGCAGGATATCCGGTGGTCGATTTGAAAGCGGTGCTGATAAACGGTTCTCATCATGATGTGGATTCTTCGGAAATAGCTTTCAAAATAGCTTCATCGATGGCGTTCAAATCCGCCATGTCCAAAGCTCAGCCGGTTTTGTTGGAACCTATTATGAAAATAGAGGTTATTACTCCACATGATTTTTTGGGTGAGGTTTTAGGTGACTTGAGCTCCAGGAGAGCACGCGTCCTATCTATGGAAGCGGAAGGTAACTCACAAGTGTTGCTTGCTCATATTCCACTGGGCGAAACTTTCCAATATGCAACAACGTTGCGTTCACTTTCTACAGGCCGTGCAATCTTCTCTATGGAGTTGGATCATTATGCACAAGTTCCCAAAAATGTGACTGCCGCATTGGCGGACTCGGTAAAGGCGGGTTCCTGATATGGCAGGAGATAGGATGCGCATAATTTTGAGATCTTTCGATCATAGATTGTTAGACCTTTCTGCTCGCCAGATAGTCGAGACTGCCGAGAGAGCAGGCGCCCGAGTAGCAGGACCTGTTCCTTTGCCTACGGTGAAACGACGCTTTACAGTCATACGTTCACCACATATAGACAAAAGATCCCGTGAGCATTTTCAGCTCCGTGTGCATAAACGATTGCTGGATATACATGAACCTTCCGGCAAAACTGTAGATGCTTTGATGAAGATAAATATGCCCGCTGGGGTGGATATCGTAGTAAAGGTATGAGAGATACTAGCACATGGAGATAATAGGGCTTCTCGGAAGGAAAATTTGCATGACTACACACTACTCCCAAAATGGAGACGCACAAGGTGTGACCATAGTAAAGGTTGGCCCATGCGTAATAACGCAGGTCAAAACGGATTTAAAAGATGGGTACGAGGCGATTCAGATCGGTTTTGTCTCTACAAAACGCGTAAATAAACCATTGCGTGGGCATATGGCACGGGCTGGCGATAATTTTCGGCATCTCGAGGAATTCGGTGTACGTGATCTATCCGAGTTAGAAGTAGGACAAGAACTGAGATGCACTGTTTTCAAAGAAGGGGATAAAGTCAAAGTAGTAGGTATATCCAAAGGACGAGGTTTTGCCGGAGGGGTTAAGCGCCATGGATTTCATGGCGGTCCTAAAACTCACGGTCAGTCAGACCGACATCGTGCACCGGGGTCAATTGGCGCTAGCGCTTCCCCTAGCCGAGTTTTGCCCGGTACAAAAATGGCGGGACATTACGGAGCAGCTAGGGTGACTGTGCGGGGCTTGGAGGTTCTAATGCTGGATGAAGAGCGAGATATCCTCCTTATAAAAGGCGGTGTCCCCGGACCGCCAAACGGATTGTTGCGAATAGAAAAGCAGACCGCGGGACAGTAGTATGGAGTTGGTTGTAAAAGATAAGGATGGAAATACTGTTGGTACTACGGATGCCGATGACAGTGTATGGTGTGCTCCATTCAATGAGGCTTTGCTTCATCAAGTCGCAATAGCACAACTAGCAAATAAGCGGCTTGGAACTCATAGCACACTTACGCGATCGCAGGTAAGGCAGTCTAAGCGCAAGATACGGAACCAGAAGCACTCCGGTAGATCTAGACAGGGAAGTATTAAAGCTCCCCATCACAGAGGCGGCGGCGTAGCTCATGGACCATCCCCAAGGAGCTATACTCAGAAGGTGCACAAAAAGATGACGCGCCAAGCATTGCGTATAGCATTGTCTATCAAGTTGCGGGAAGAAAAGGTATCGGTGGTAGATGTCTTGGAATTAAAGGAGCCCAAAACAAAGGCGATAACTTCCTTGATAAGTAACTTTGCCCTCACAGGCTCTGCGCTGATAGTGACCAATGGAAAGAATGAGATGGTGTATAAATCAGCGCGCAATTTGCAGAAGGTGAATGTTCTTCCGGCCAATCAATTGAACCCGCTAGATATAGTCAGAATAAAAGATCTACTTCTTACTCGTGCGGCTGTCGAAACGGTGAATACAATGTGGGGTAAAAGTGAGAAATCCACGCCTGCGGAACAATTGGAACAAGAGGAGGTTTAAATGCATCCCGCAGATATTCTGATAAAGCCTCTAGTTACCGAGAAAAGCACTATTCTAAGTGATCAGGGCAAGTATGTCTTTCAGGTAAGGACAGATGCTTCTAAAAAGGAGATAGCACGCGCTATAGAGTGGGCGTTTGGGGTGCATGTGAAATCTGTGAATACTGCGCGTATAAAGGGCAAGGTGAAACGATTCGGCAGAGGTATTAGTCAAAGGCCAAATCGTAAAAAGGCGTTTGTGACGCTGGCACCGGGTGAAACAATTCCGCTGTTTGAAGGGGCGTAGGTATGGGAATCCGAAAGTACAATCCTACATCACCGGGACGACGCAATACGATAACGGATGATTTCAGCGATCTTACAAGAGTTAAGCCCTATAAACCTCTTACCAGAGGGCTCAGGAAGAAGGCAGGACGCAACAATACAGGCAAAATTACCGTAAGACATAGAGGCGGAGGACATAAAAGGCTTTATAGGGAGATAGACTTTATAAGAGACCTAAAAGGAACCGCTACTGTATTATCAATAGAATATGACCCTAACCGAACTTCGCGAATAGCGCTTGTAAAATATGATGACGGCAGAAAACGCTACAACCTCGCATCGGCTAATATAAATGTAGGAGACAAGGTGCAGAGTGGATTTGATGCACCTATACGCAACGGTAATTCGCGAGCATTGAATCTGATGCCGCTTGGCACAATAATCCATAATATTGAGCTTGTACCGGGTAAAGGTGGTAGGCTTGTTAGGGCAGCCGGGACGGCAGCACGTATTATGGCACAGGAAGACAATTATACCCTCCTGCGTTTACCCTCCGGGGAGACGCGATATGTGCACGGTGCCTGCACAGGCACGGTGGGTACCGTATCTAACTCCGATCACAAAAACATTAAACTCGGTAAGGCGGGACGCAATAGGCATAGAGGCCGCCGCCCTACAGTGCGGGGTAAGGCAATGTCTCCTAACTCACATCCGCATGGAGGAGGGGAAGGTCGTTCCCCTATTGGTCTTAAACATCCTAAGACGCCTTGGGGCAAACCGGCGCTGGGTTATCGAACCCGCAAAAATAAATCTACCGGCAAGTATATACTACGTCGCCGCTACAATTCATAAACACATAGATGAGATAAGACGATGAGTCGTTCCGTAAAAAAGGGTCCTTTCGTGGATCAAAAATTGATGAAAAAAGTGAAAACCGCACAGAGCGCGGATTCCCGAATTGTAATCCGAACATGGTCGCGCTCATCTACCATAATGCCGGAAATGCTGGGACTCACAATAGCCATTCATGATGGGCGTAGGTTTGTGCCTATACTGATGAGCGAAAATATGGTTGGCCATAGGCTTGGTGAGTTCGTGCCTACACGAACATTCCGAGCACATATTACAAAGCTGAACCGCTCCGGTAGATGACTAAGAGGGTATCATTATGGCTATTGCTCGTTCAAAATCGGTTGGTATTTCAGCATGGAAACTGCGGAGGGTGATGAACTTGGTACGCGGTATGAATGTAGATGAGGCGGAGACTTGCCTCAGTCATATGGAAAGTCCCGCAGCAAAAGTGATACTTACTATTGTGCTTTCCGCCATTGCAAACGCAGAAAACAATGATGCACAGCAAAGAGAGAATCTGGTATTGAAGCGTATATTTGCGGATCAGGGTCCGCAGCAGCGTCGTTTTCGCCCTAAAGCCCGAGGAAGGGCGGGTTCTTTCAATAGACCGTATTCGCATATTACGATTGAAGTAATCAGCTCAGATAGTGAGGAATAATGGGACATAAAACACATCCGATTGGTTTTCGTGTAGGGGTCACACGCGGCTGGGAATCGCTATGGTTCGTAAAACATCCTAAGGATTATGCCGCCTTTGTGATTCAGGATAATAAAATTCGTGAAATTATCCGAGAAAGGTACAAAGAGAGCGGCGGGATATCACGCATAAAGATAGAACGGAAGGACCAGGAGGTAATGGTCACTATCAATACAGCGCGGCCGGGCGTAATAATTGGGCGCGGTGGTCAGCGTGTGGATGAACTGAAAGATGAGCTGCAAAAGATGACGGGACAGACTATACGCCTGAGCATACAGGAAATACGACAACCGGAACTGGATGCAATAATTGTAGGTCAGAGTATAGCTGAACAACTGGAACGAAGAGTAGCTTATCGCAGAGCGGTCAGAGCCGCTTTGCAAAGAAGTATGCAGGTGGGAGCACTTGGCATAAAGATACGAGTTGGCGGTAGGCTGGGAGGTGCGGATATAGCACGCGCAGATACGCAGATGCTAGGGCGGATACCATTGCACACTTTGCGTGCCGATATAGACTTCGCAATATCGGAAGCACGAACGACTTACGGCGTTATCGGGATAAAGGTATGGCTATATCGCGGACGTGCGCGCCTTACGCCGGAGGAACTAATAGCGGCTAATGCACTCCCCACGTCTTCTCCTATAGCGTCGGCTTGATACCCGAACTATAACGATTGAGAATTAGCAATGCTACAACCCAAAAAAACTAAATACCGTAAAGCTCATCGTGGGCGTCTGACAGGCGCAAGTATGGCCGGTTCCACATTGGAATTTGGTGAATTTGGCTTGAAGGCGGTTGGTTCAGGATGGATAACGGCACGCCAGATAGAAGCAGCAAGACGAGCAATCACCGGATACGTTCGTCGAGGAGGGAAGATTTGGATCCGCATCTTCCCCGATAAACCCGTTACCGCACGCGGAGCAGAGACACGGATGGGCGGCGGAAAAGGCGCCGTAGATCATTGGGTGGCAGTAGTAAAAAGAGGCCGCATTATGTATGAAATAGCAGATGTGCCCGAACAAGACGCCAGAGAGGCTCTGAGGAGAGCGGGACATAAGATGAGTATACAGACAAAGATAGTCTCCAGAGATGAGATTCTTTAGGCCAATACGATGCGTATAAACGAAGTTAGAGAATTGAACAATGCCGACCTCCGAAAGCAGCTCTCCGAGCAAAAACGCGCTCTGATGAGTCTGCGCTTCAGAAAGGCAACAAGGCAGATATCCGATACAGACGAAATGCGGAAGACACGGAAGATTATCGCACGTGTAAATACTGTTATCCGTGAGCGCCAAATAGTAGCCGCTATGCGATCGGTTGAAACCATCTTGCCGATTGCCGCTCCCCAAAATGTTGAACAAGAGAGTGAGACCGCCCAAGATGAGGATGTTAGTAACGCACCGGCGGAAACCTCCGATGAGTTGCCGCTTGAAAGTGAAGAAGTAGACGAAAAAACAGCAGCGCTAAGTAAGGAAAACAAAGAGGTATAAGAAGTGGTAGGAAAAAGAAAGAAACGCTTTACAGGTGAAGTTCTGCGCGATAAGAACGATAAAACTATAGTTATAGGGGTCGTTTGGCTTCAACGTGACCGCATATACAAAAAAGCACGACGAAGATTGACCAGACTGGTAGCACACGATGAAGAAAATAAAGCACGTATTGGTGATAGAGTAATGATAGAAGAGACACGCCCTACCTCTGCAACTAAAAGATGGAGATTAGTGGAGATTCTGGATGTACAAGGAAAGGTAGCCTCGAAAGATGACAGCTTGACCAAAGGAACAGCACAATGATTCAGCGCGAGACACGTCTGAAAGTAGCAGACAATTCAGGCGCTAAAGAGGTGCTCTGTATAAATATAGTAGGCGGTAGTTCCAGAAGATACGCAGGGTTGGGTGATATAATCACTTGCACCGTAAAGGATGCTACGCCCGGCGGAACTGTTAAGATGCACCAAGTAGTGAAAGCAGTTATAGTTCGCACCAAGAAAGGGTACAAACGAAGTAACGGCTCCTATATACGATTCGACGATAACGCATGTGTGATAATAGGCACCGATATGAATCCCAGCGGAACACGCATATTTGGACCGGTAGCACGTGAACTGCGTGAGCGCCGATTCGTACGGATAACATCTTTAGCTCCGGAGGTGCTTTGAAATATGGCTAGTCGTATACGAAGAAGAGATACTGTGCTAGTGATAACAGGTAAGGACAAAGGCAAAAGAGGTGAAGTGCTCCGAGTTTTGCCAAAGAAAGGCCTTGTAGTTGTATCCGGCGTGAATATAGTAATCAAACACGTAAGCCAACGCAGAGATACCAGACAAACAGGTTTGGTTAGCAGAGAGGCGCCTATGTCCGCTTCCAAAGTTATGCTGGTAGATGCTGAAGAGCAACGCGCAGGACGCGTGGGATGGCGGTTTCTGCAAGACGGTTCCAAAGAGAGGTATGTAAAGGGTGTCACACAAACATCAGAATAATAATGAACCTCAGCGGCTCCTCATAATATATCGCAAAGAAATCGCTCCCGCAATGCTGCAGGAATTCAATTATAAAAACGTTATGGAAATACCGCGTTTGGTGAAGGTTGTTTTGAATATAGGATTAGGCGAAGCACTTACAAGCGCTAATGCCTTGCAGTCCGCTACAAGAGACCTTTCTAAAATTGTGGGGCAGAAACCTTTGCCTCGTAAAGCAAAGAACTCCATAGCGAATTTCAAGCTACGCGAAGGGCAAACCATAGGAGTGTCCGCTACTCTGCGAGGACCGCGTATGTGGGACTTTGTAGATAGATTTCTGAATATAGCCCTGCCTCGAGTACGAGATTTTAGAGGAGCCTCTCGTAAAGGTTTCGATAAACGCGGGAACTATTCTATAGGCATACGAGAGCAGGTGATCTTCCCTGAAATAGATTACAATGAAATAGATAAGATCAGAGGTTTACAAGTGTCCTTTGTAACTACAGCTGAAACAGATAAGGAAGGGCTCCACCTGCTGGAATTGTTAGGGATGCCGTTCACAAGAATAGAACGAAGGTAGCGCAAAAGAGAATTTCGATGGCAAAAAAATCTTCCGTAGAAAAAAATAATCGAAGAAAAAGAACCGTAATCAAATACGCGAAGCAAAGGGAAGAATTGAAAAGTATAATCTCTAATATGAAATTTTCCAATGCAGATAGGCTAGAGGCAAGGCGAAAGCTTGCTCTGTTGCCGCGTGACGCAAACCCCGGAAGAGTGCGCAACAGATGCGCCTTGACAGGGCGCCCCCGAGGGTATATCCGTTTCTTCGGATTGTCCCGCATAGCTATGAGGGAGCTCGGTCTCCTCGGTGAGCTACCAGGATTACGCAAAAGCAATCATTAGGAGGGACTAACTAACATTGACTATGACAGACCCTATCGCAGATATGCTTACGCGTATACGAAACGCCACCAGAGCAGGACACAATTCGACCGTTGTCCCCACTTCCTCAATAAAAGTTTCTTTGCTTAAGCTGATGGAAGAGGAAAATTTCATATATGGGTTCAGTGAAGAAAAAAAAGACGGACATACTGTTTTGCGGGTTAATTTGCGCTATTATGAAAATCAGGAATCGGTTATTCAAGGACTTAAACGTGTCTCCAAACCCGGACTTAGGGTGTATGTTGGAAAAAACGATATACCCAGATACTATGGGGGCATCGGAGTATCATTTCTCTCTACTCCAAAAGGTGTTATGACAGGTAGGAAAGCTAGACGAGATGGTACAGGCGGTGAATTGTTATTCTATATTTGGTAAATATCAAGAGCAATATCCGGCATTTGGATAGTTTATAAATGTCTAGAATAGGTTTACAACCCGTACCGATCCCGGAAGGCGCAGCTGTTAGTGTACAAGACTCTATTGTCACTGTTAAGGGTGCAAAAGGAGAACTGAGTTTTTCTTTGCCACAATCTATATTTGTCGAAATATCTGATGCCACTATATTTGTGAAACGTTCAGGCAACGATCCCAGAGAACGCTCTCTGCATGGCCTATCAAGAAGCCTTATAAATAATATGGTTACAGGTGTTACAAAAGGTTTCGCTAAACGTTTGGATCTTGTAGGAACAGGCTACAGGGCGGAGAGAAAAGGCGAGGGATTAGAATTGAGCTTAGGGTTCTCGCATAAAGTAACTGTGGCCCCCATGGGGTTCAATACTCTGCAAGTTGAAGGGAACACAACAATCATTGTGTCCGGACCAAGCAAGGAAACCGTTGGAGAGCAGGCAGCAAGGATACGAAAACTACGCAAACCAAACCCCTATAAGGGTATAGGTGTGAGATATAGCGATGAGGTCATAAGACGCAAAGCAGGTAAGACGGGAGCCAAATAAAGGAAACAGTAAATTTGTCCAGCCGAAGATTCGATACTAGAAGACGGTATATCCGTAAAAAACGCATTAGCAACAAAGTAAAAGGTTCGCAAGATAAGCCGCGTCTTGCTGTATTTCGTTCCAGTCGCCACATATACGCACAGGTGATAAATGATGAGCAGGGACATACGCTTACAGCCGCTTCTTCCGCAGATCTGACCGCTGAAAATCATCCGGATAGTAAAGTCTCCGTTGCGTTTGATGTAGGTAAACTTATCGCAAAGCGTTCAATTGAGGTGGGTGTCTCTAAAATCGTTTTCGACCGTAGCGGTTATCTTTATCATGGCAGAGTAAAAGCTCTTGCAGAAGCTGCTCGAGAGGGAGGGCTCGTATTCTGATGGCAGAACCGAACAGACCCGTAGATAGAACGGTACAAAATAAAACAAGTCGTCCGAAAGCTCCGGGCGGCGGTAGAGTCTCTTCGGGAGATTCTACGCAGAGAGTCGCAAGAAAGAAGAGGAACATCGGAGATAAAAAAGACGGATCTCCACTAGGTGGCAATACAGAGGGGGCTTCTCGTCAGATACCGGAAGGCGGTGATACTACCCAAAGTGATTACGGGGATAGAGGATCTCGTTCAACGGCTGACGGCGATAGAAAAAGAGGTCAACGTGAAAGGAGAGGACGTCGCACACCCCGAGACGGGGATGGTGAAGAGAATAACTTTATAGAACGAGTAGTAAAGATACGAAGGGTAGCTAAGGTTGTTAAAGGCGGTCGTAATCTTACATTCAACGCTATGGTGGTAGTGGGAGACGGCAAAGGCGGCGTGGGAGTAGCTTTGGGTAGTGCGGGGGCTGTGCCGGATGCTGTTCGTAAGGGCACTGCAGAAGCACGAAAGAGTATGCAGAAAGTTTCCCTGAATGGTACAACTATCCCCCATGAGGTAGTTGCTCGCTACTCCGGAGCACGGGTATTTCTAAAGCCCGCAGGGCTCGGCACAGGGATCATAGCAGGAGGTGGAGTTCGTCCCGTAATGGAAGCTGCCGGAGTCACGGACGTTCTATCTAAATCGTTAGGCTCCAACAACACAATCAACGTGGTGAAAGCAACATTGAAAGCGTTGAATATGCTGCGTTCTCCTAAAGTAGAACTCGCTAGACGGAATAGAATAAGATACGCGGCTGAGGAAAGCGAACCCGCACAAGAACAGGACGTTAAACAACCCACAGATGAGCAAAGTACAGATAACACAAATTAAAAGCGCCATTGGCTCTAATCGTTCACAGAGGGAGACATTGCGCAGCTTAGGTCTAAGACGATGTAGGCATAAAGTGGTACATGAATTGAAACCGGAGATAGCAGGTATGATTAAAAAGGTTACCCATTTGATATCCGTAGAAAGTTTGGATTAGTAGTGTAAATGATGACGGTGAAATAAATATGTTGCATATTCTGAAATCAAAGCCCGGAGCTAATCGCGCCAGAAAAAGATTGGGGCGAGGAAATGGTTCTACCCATGGCAACTTCTCCGGCCGTGGTATGAAGGGGCAAAAAGCAAGAGGCAGTATATCGCCTATGTTTGAGGGCGGTCAGTTGGCGCTGGTGAAACGGATGCCAGCGTTGCGCGGCTTCAAAAACAGATTCCGTACAGAGTATCAGGCGGTCAACTTAGATGCCCTTGCAGATTTGCACACAGAGGAAGTAACACCACAAAGTCTACTTGATGCAAGAATTATTCGCAAAAAGACCTTACCGGTAAAAATTTTGGGTAAAGGCGATATAAAATCTCCGATCAGAGTGACCGCCCATGCTTTCAGTAAATCGGCTATAGAAAAAATAGAGAGTGCAGGCGGTTCGGTAGTGATCTGCGCATTCAAACAATAAGGCGAAGGTACCTCAGTAATATGGTAAGCGAAAATCGCGTACAACAATCTTCACGGTTTGCTCTGCCGGACCTGATGCGTTCACTCGTAGATGCATGGCGTATCGGCGACCTGCGAAATCGTATACTATTCACGCTCGCTATCTTGGTATTGTTCCGATTCATCGCACACGTACCGGCTCCAGGGGTAAATCAGGCAGCACTGGATAATCTATTCGCTAATCAGCCGCTATTCGGCATATTGGATATTTTCTCGGGAGGTGCCCTTAGGAATCTCAGCATTGCGGCATTAGGCGTTTATCCGTATATCACCTCATCCATCATTCTGCAAGTACTGACGCCGTTCGTGCCCCATCTCAAGAATCTATCACAGGAGGGGGAGGTAGGTAGGCGTACTATAAACCGCTACACGCACTATATGACGGTTCCTATGGCTATCCTTCAGGGTTACGGGCAGATCAATCTTTTTTCAGGTGCTTTCGGAGGAGGTGCGATAACCGGCTTTGGCTTTGGAGGCGGTGATGCTTTTTCTAGCATTTCTATACTTATTGCGATGGCAGCAGGAACTATGCTGCTTGTGTGGATGGGTGAGCTCGTAACTGAAAAGGGGATCGGCAATGGTATATCCATAATAATATTTGCCGGCATAGTATCTACATTACCGCAGATTGCAACTCAGCTGTGGGCGCTACGCGATGAGATTTTTTCTGTGGTTATCCTTCTTGCCATGGGACTCGTAATAGTGTATCTAATAGTCTATTTCACCGAAGCACAAAGGAGGATCCCCGTAAATTACGGACGCAGTGTATTTAGAAGTGGCAGAATGTATCGGCAATCCGGTGCAAGTCACATCCCTTTGAGAGTAAACGCCGTGGGCATGATACCTCTCATATTTGCATTTGCAATACTGACCCTTCCTAGTGTATTCGCAAGTTATTTCCAAAACCCCGCCTCAGACAGTTTCCTTGCTTCGGCGGCATTCTGGTTTACGAACAATTTCAGCCCAAGCAGCTTAATAGGCGGGTGGTTTTCACCGTATTGGATAGCTTTATTAGTGATGGTAGTGCTATTTACATTCTTCTATACGCTTGTGGTTCATACCCAGCAAAATCTAGCGGAAAATCTGCAAAAAAACGGCGGGTTCATACCGGGTATTCGTCCGGGTCAGCCCACAAGGGAATATCTGCTAAGAGTCATTATCCGCATCACCTGGGGCGGCGCACTGTTCCTTGGATTCATAGCGATACTCCCGTGGATAGCGGAACTGATAACTCAACTCCCTTCCGCCACCAGTATCATCCAAAGCACTAGCCTCCTGATTGTAGTGGGAGTAGCTCTAGATACTTTGAGACAATTGGAAGCGCAGCTCCTAATGCGCAATTACGAAGGGTTCATACGGTAAAGATACCAATGTTTGTAATCTTATTAGGACCTCCGGGAGCAGGTAAAGGCACTCAAGCCAACACCTTAGCACAAAGAATGAAAGTCGCTCATATATCTACCGGAGATATACTGCGCCAGGAAGTTTCGGCAGGTACGCCTCTTGGCAAAGAGGTAGATTCTTATATGAACCGCGGAATACTGGTGCCGGATGAGGTTATGATAGGGATCATACGCTCACGAATATACAAAGGGGATGGCGGTTTTTTTGAAGGTTTCCCGCGCACCAAACCTCAAGCCGAAGCATTCGACGGTATGCTTTCCTCTATAGGTTACAGCATCACCAGAGTCATATATATAGATGTGCCTAGAGAAGAACTCATGAGGCGAATAGCCTCCAGAGTAATATGTACAAATTGCCAACGCTCCTATAGCATGATTGAACCGCCGGCACAAGAAAGCACATGTGATAGCTGCGGCAATCTCATAGTGATTCGCGAGGATGACAGACCTGAAACAGTAAAAATTCGCCTAGACGTCTACGAAAAGCAAACGGCACCTCTTTTAGGTTATTATCTAAAACGCGACATTTTGACAAAAATAGATGGAATAGGCGCACCTGACTCTATTACCGAAAAAATCATGGATGTTTTACAAGAATGAACGCTCATAAGCTAACATTAGCAGCGTAAAATGAAAATTGTGGATACTGCATAATGGATATTATTACCCCAGCACAAAAACAGGCTCCCCAGAACTCTTATATAAAGACTCGTAGTGAACTAGAGCGAATGAGGGAAGCTGGGTCTATAGTCGCGCGGGCTATTAGAAAGGCCTTGGAATCGGTAGAGTCTGGAATTACTACCGCCGAACTTGATGCTATAGCGCGAAAGGAAATAGAAAGTTTGGGAGCAACTCCCGCTTTTTTGGGACTGTATGGCTTCCCGGCGACCGCATGTATCTCTATCAATGATGAAATTGTGCACGGTATCCCTAAGGAGCGACCTCTGGAAAAGGGAGATGTCGTCTCTATAGATTGTGGAGCCATAGTAGGCGGTATGTATAGCGATATGGCGCGAACTGTAATTGTGCCACCTTCGGATGAAGTCAAGGATGCACTGTTAAAGGCAACGGAACAAGCGTTGATAATAGGAACCGCAAAGGCAATACCCGGTAATAGAACGGGTGCTATAGGGCATGCCATAGAAAATTTCACGAGGCCAATGGGGTACGAGGTGGTTCGTGAGTACGTAGGGCACGGTATAGGGCACGCACTGCATGAACCGCCACAGGTGCCTAATTACGGAAAACCCGGAGATGGCCATCTATTGCTTGCAGGTATGGTCATAGCTATAGAACCTATGCTGAATGTGGGCGGGCGGAAAACTCGTGTTTTGGAGGATAATTGGACAGTAGTCACAGCAGATGGTTCACTATCGGCTCATATAGAAGATACTGTTGCGATAACGTCGGAAGGCCCTGAAGTGTTGACGAGGATGGAGTGATTAACCTATAATGGCGAAAAAACAAGCGATAGAAGTGGAAGGGTTGGTAGACGAAGCTCTGCCTAATACTGTGTTTCGGGTATCACTACCAAACGGTCACAATGTTCTCGCACATGCATCAGGCAGAATACGGAAAAAATTTATCCGCATATTGCCGGGTGATAGAGTGCTTGTGGAACTTTCACCTTACGATTTAACTCGAGGTAGGATAACTTATCGCTTCAAATCTACGGATAATGCAAGGGGAGGATAAATGAAAGTCAGAGCATCTGTCAAAAAACGCTGTCCTAACTGTCGTATTATACGAAGGCGAGGTGTTGTACGCGTCATATGCTCGAATCCTAATGATAAGCAAAGACAGGGATAAGTAATATATGGCCATAATTTCCGGTGTAAACATACCTGATAGTGAAAGATTAGAAATAGGTTTGACACGCCTGTACGGTATAGGTCGGGCTATTTCCAAGCGCATCATTGATGAAATTCAGATTGACCCAAATATGCGCGTCAAGAAACTCACGGAAGAAGATATAACCAAAATCCGATCAGCTATAGATAGAAACAGAATACCTATAGAAGGTGACCTAAGGCGTGAAGTTCAGATGAATATAAGACGCCTTATGGATATTCACACTTATAGAGGTAATCGGCACAGAAGGCACCTTCCGGTAAGAGGACAGCGGACAAAGACAAATGCACGACAAAAGCGAGGACGACGCCAAACCGTAGCAGGCAGAAGACGAACTGCACAACATTAATATTTTCGCGAGATATCTTCGTAACCTAATTTCTATATGGAGCACACCCAATGGCAAAACGACAACGAACCCGTAAAAAAGAGAAAAAGTTCATACCGCAAGGTAAAGCTTATATAAACGCGACTTTCAACAATACGATTATAAGCGTGACAGATCCAAACGGTAATGTAATAGCGCAACGTAGCGCAGGTGCGCTAGGTTTCAAAGGTTCGCGCAAATCTACAGCGTTCGCCGCACAGCGCGCAGGTGAAGCGGTAGCCAAGGCTGCTTTGGAGCATGGCACGCGAACCGTAGATGTATTCATTAAAGGCCCGGGTAGCGGACGCGAATCTGCTATGCGAGCTATACAATCAGGAGGATTGCGCGTTATCAGTATCAAAGACATTACACCTATGCCGCACAATGGCTGCAGACCAAGCAGAAAGCCTCGTGCGTGATTATAGAAATGTCAATAGAGTCATCTTCAATGTTACATTGTAGGAAAAAAGAGGAACCATGCCTATAACCTCAACTCATACTTGTAAAAATTGCCGCCGGTACGGACTGAAAATGTGCGGAAGACCCGCCGGTAAATGCGCCTGGGAACGACGCCACTCTCCACCCGGAGAGCGAGGTGCACAGCACAGATCAAGGCTATCCGACTATGGGATGCAGCTGAAGGAAAAACAAAAGGCTCGCTTGACATACGGAATATCGGAAAAGCAGTTCTACAGGTACTATAAAGAAGCCGCACGTCGCAAAGGGGTAACGGGATCCAATCTTATAGAGCTATTGGAAACTCGGTTGGATAATGTAGTGTTTAGGTTGGGATTTGCAAGGACAAGGCGACAAGCACGCCAGATAGTCAATCATGCACATCTATCAGTGAATGAGATAAGAGTGGATATCCCCTCTTATCTCATCAAGCCGGGAGATGTTGTAACATGGCGTGAATCTTCTAAAGCAACGTCTATTTACGAGGCGGCAAAAGCAAATAAGGATACAGATATTCCCAGATGGATTAGACGGGAAACGGATGGGATGAAGGGAAGGATTATTAGTAAACCTACAGTGCAGGAAAAAGATTTGGGGATAGATACAAGACAGATAGTCGAATTCTACTCCAGGAGGTAGAATCAAGTGATAGTTGATCAAATTTTCAGCCCCATCAATGAAGAAGAAAGACCGCCTGATATGGCAGTTCGCACGGATGGAGAACCAACAGATACCTATGGTTGCTTCATCGCAGAGCCGCTCCTTGAAGGATGGGGGGTTACTATTGGCAACTCGCTTAGAAGGGTTTTGTTAAGTGGTCTGGAAAGCGCAGCCATCACTTGGGTGCGCATAGAATCTGTTTTGAATGAGTTTTCTACTCTTCCCTATATGAAAGAAGATGTGATGAACTTTTTACTGAATGTAAAGGGAATACGCATAAAGCCGAATGCAAAACGCCCCGGCAGGTTGCGACTCGATGTAGCAGGGGAAGGAGAAATAACCGCCGGTGATATAATGGTTACTTCAGATTTCGAGATCGTGAATCCGGAGCACTACCTAGCTACACTCGATTCTAAAGATGCAAACCTCTCTGTAGAGTTCAACGTGGAGCACGGTGTCGGCTATGTTCAAGCGAAGCATAATGAGAGCCTGCCTTTGGGTACACTGCCTGTAGATGCTATTTTTGCTCCTGTACATAAGGCTAATTTTCGAGTGGAAAAAACTAGGGTAGGTCATCGCTCCGATTATGAGAGGCTTATAGTAGAGGTTTGGACAGATAAAACACTGAGTCCTTTGGATGCCATCAAGTCTGCATCTATTCTGCTATCTCAGCGTTTCTATGTGATAGGACATTTGGGAGAAAAGACCGTAGATGAATCTCATGCAATGGATATTCAATCTGAAGTTATGAATACTCCGGTAGAGAGCCTTGATCTATCCAACAGAACACTCAATAGCCTGAAGCGGTCGGGGCTAAATCGCATAGGGGATGTTTTGCAAAAACAGCGGAATGAATTGATGAAGATACGTAACTTCGGCAAAAAATCTCTAGATGAGCTTTATGAAGTTCTACAGGAAAGAGGTTATCTTCCTAGCAAAAAGGAAGAAGGTAAGAACGAGGACGAAGAAGAAGAAAAGGAAGTAGAGTAAGAGATCTATGAAACATCGAAAATCTCACCGCAATTTGAGCAGAAAAACCGCAGAAAGACGTTCTCTTTTCCGTACTATGGTGACAAACCTTCTGAGAGACCAACATATTCTGACTACAGAAGCAAAGGCCAAGACGATTCGCCCTATAGCGGAGCGTATAATCACATTGGGCCGCCGCGGTGATCTTCACGCAAGGCGCAGAGCAGCAGCATATCTCACTAGTAAGAATGTACTGAAGACGTTGTTTGAAGAGATAGGACCGCACTATGAAGACCGCAATGGTGGATATACAAGGATTGTGAAGGTGGCGCCAAGACCGGGAGATGCTGCTCCACTAGCCGTTATAGAGCTAGTTCAATAGGCAAAGTTTAGCGAGAGCGACTATTATGCGGTTTGGTATGATCCTAGAATACGACGGTAAAGATTTTCATGGTTCACAATTTCAATCAGGTGTACGTACAGTACAAAGTGAATTAGAGGTAGGTTTATTCAAGGCTTTCGGTGAAAATATACGCGCAAGTTTAGCAAGCAGGACGGATTCCGGAGTGCATGCATTAGGACAAGTGGCAGCATGTGATGTGGAGACTACCCGCAATGATGAAACTTTGAGACGCTCTTTGAACTTTTACCTCCCGGAAGATTTGAAAGTACGTCGTGTATGCTTTGTAGACATCGGTTTCGATCCGCGCCGTGATGCCGAATGGAAGGAGTATGTGTATACCGTCAATGATGCACCCTCGCCTCCGACTTTTTACCGACACACGCAGGCATACAGCTCAAATCGCCTGAATGAAGTAGAAATGTCCGGAGCACTTTCTTCTATGGTAGGAAAACATGATTTCGCTGCATTTGCAGGACCCGCCGCTTCTAATAGTACTTCAACAGTGCGAACTGTGAAAGAAACCGCTGTCTACAGGGATGGAGATGCTGTTACTTTATATATAAAATCAAAATCTTTCCTGCATCAACAGATACGCAGAATTGCAGGAGGTGTTGTAGCGGTAGGATCGGGTAAGCTTACTAAGGATGCTCTTACGGATATGCTCGCAACGGGCAGAGGTAAAAATTTGGTCAGACCTATGCCACCGCATGGACTTTGCCTTATAAATACCAAATACGTAAATTATCCCGCATTATCAAATAATATATCTGAAAACTCACGAAAGATTAATCTTGTTGCAGCATAAGGAACTATCGCGATATGCCTGTAAATATAAAACACTACAATCCATCAGCTACAGACGCAACCGCCGGCTGGTTACTGGTAGACGCCAAAAATGAAGTCCTTGGACGTATGGCAAGCAAAATAGCGCAGGTCCTTATGGGAAAGGACAGACCACGATATGTGAGGCATCTGATATCCGGGGATTTTGTAGTTGTAGTGAATGCTGAATTGGTAAGAGTAACAGGTAAAAAGTACGATGAAAAAATTTATCGTAGGCACAGCGGCAGACCGGGAGGGTTGGTGGAAATACCGTTCAAGGTAATGATAAGTAAACATCCGGAAAGGGTTATCAAGCACGCCGTGAAAGGTATGTTGCCAAAAAGTAAACTGGGAGCGCGGATGTTGCGAAGGTTGAAGGTTTATGCCGGTAGCGAACACCCGCACGATGCCCAAATAAAAGGGTACACCCGAATGTTGGAGCGTATAGAGCAAGAAAAAAGGGAAAAGGATACCCAAAGGAGCACGGCAGAGGCAACAGATCAAACACAGATAAGTCAGGAGGAGGAGATAGGTACTTTAATCGCTGCCACTGCATCACCTGAAGAACAAACATCAGGAAAAAGTGATTCATTAGAAGATGTTCAGAAAACTTCAGAGTCAGATGAAGAGTGTGTTGCATCGCCAATAACGGATTTGAAGGATGACGAAGTTAAAGTCGGCAAAGACACACTAAAGAGGGAAGAATAATTGACAGAAATGGCGCTAGATAAAAAACTGGAACGGTACTATTATGGAACGGGACGCCGAAAGAATGCAGTAGCACGGGTACGCGTTTTCAAAACTCCGGGAGATGTTCTTGTTAATGATAAGACAATAGCAGATTTCCTTTCTGTGGATGCGTGGGTAAAGGATGCACTGCGCCCTCTAGAAGTAGTTGCCCTCAAGGATAAAGTAACAGTAACGGTAAAAACTCATGGCGGCGGCACACATGGACAAGCCGGCGCTATATGTCACGGGATTGCAAGAGCCCTCGTGGTTATGGACGAAACTTTACGACCGGCATTGAAAAAAGCAGGGTTACTTACGCGTGATCCTCGCATGAGAGAGAGCAAGAAGTACGGGCTGAAGCGCGCACGAAAGGCACCACAGTACACAAAACGGTAACTTCACCTAACTCTAAAGAAGCGAGATACTTTTTACAAGTATCCTTGCATCTTTATCAGTCTCACAGGGCAATGCAGGCAGGGGTAGTTATTGAAAAGCGGTACTGTGAATCGACATCGGTACGCCGAAAGTGCCTAAGGTTCCAATTCGAAAATAAGAGCCGCAGCACCTAATAGTCCTGCATCATCTCCCAACGATGTCAGCGCTACAGGTACGCCTCCGCTATAACGTGGTAAAGCATGACGCCTTATCGATTCTTTTACCTCACTCCACCATGGTCGCAATCCTTCCGCAACTCCTCCGCCAAGGTAGATAGCATCAGGATCAAAGATGCTCAGAAGGCTTGCTATTCCTGCTCCTATAGTTTCTATTACACGTTTGACTATACTCTGTGCCACAACGTCCCCTTGCAAAGCAGCTTTCAGCACCACTTCGCTTGTAATATCGGATATCTTACCATTTACCATTTTCAGCATTGCGGAATTTTGCCCTGCAGATATGCAATCACGCGCCATCGTTGCTATAGCTGGCCCGCATGCGTTCCCTTCCAGGCAGCCATCGCAGCCCACATTGCATCGATATTCCCCTCCTCTAACGAGGATATGGCCTATCTCACCTGCGCCGCCGTCTCGTCCTGTAACCATTTTCCCGTTTGCAACTATCCCTCCGCCTATGCCGGTACTAATAGTCACATATACGAGGTTACTCGAACCCTTATGAGGACCATATCGTGTTTCTGCGAACGCCGAAAGGGTAGCATCATGCCCCATCAGGACAGGTATGCCTAGTTCACTTTCTAGAGTTGGTTTCAAAGATTTGCCATGCCAAGGCAGCAAATTCGGCGGGTGTCTATACTCCCCACTCCATGGGCGAAAAGGTCCTGCAGAAGCTACCCCTAAACCTTTTACGGATTCAACCCCTGTTTCTCTAAATAGCCTTAACATAATAGTAGAGAGCTCTCTTGCCGCATCTTCCACTCCCCTATCCGGTCGTGTGGAGGTTTTATCTCTGATGAGTATACGGCCGGAAGAGTCCACTATTGCGGCTCGTATCTGGGTACCTCCAATATCGGAAGCCAGCGCATAATTCGCATTAAAATCATTAACAATGCTCATAACTCTATGGATGCTCCTAAAAAAGAATCGAATACTGAACAGAATCCCGAAACGATTTCCGCGTCACTGAACGCAAAACAAGAACGCGCATGGCATCGCTTGGCACCGCATGAACGAGAATGGATGGGAGTCAATTTGACCGCGTACAGCTCTAATTTCAAAATCTCGCTACGCTTCTGTGAAATGCCGGATACTAAGTTCAGGCTTCTGTATGCTCTTACAGTCACGGGTGTAGGGTTTACAATTCCGGAGATCTCATACTTGCTGATAAAGAGATGGCAGCATAACACAGACGTATTCGTCATACGTTCACGTATTGCAGTAATGGTCTTGGAAGATGAAATGTTCAGCATAAACGATGAGCGATACACCATTGCACCCGCAGGTGTCGAACGTCTACAAAAATTTTCCCAGAGCCAATCTAGGAAGAAAAGGAGAAGCAGAACCTCTAAACGGCATTTTACCGAATTCAGGAATACTCAATGATAGACCTGCCTAATATAGAACCGTTCCGCAAATCATCACACGCCTCATTAATTTCATTCAAAGTATACCTCTTCGTCACCAATTTATCTAGCGGAAATTTTCCTTCTTTATGCAGCCTCAAGTACATAGGGAAATCTCTATCCGGGTATGTAGCTCCTAGGCTGCCTCTGTACTGTCGTTGGTGAAACATGAAATTACCGGGGTCTATAGTCATTTCCTTGCCGGGCATACCTACCAAAACCGCCATACCGCCTATATTTTCCGCTCCGGGTCCGCCGCCGCGTACGGATGGTAATATCTGCTCATTTGTAATGCGCAAGCCTATAGCATCAAAAGAAAAATCTGCGCCGCCCGATGTTATATCTTGTACCTTTTCTATTGGGTCTTCTTTGGATGAGTTTACAGTGTGAGTTGCTCCGAACTCCTTGGCAAATTCTAGTTTGGAATCGTCTATATCTACGGCAATGAGAGGGTATGCCCCCAATATAGATGCCATGCACAAAGCAGACAAGCCTACTCCTCCCACACCAAATACGGCGACCGAGTCTTGAGGACGCACCTTGGCTGTGTGTAAAACGGCACCTGCACCGGTCAAGACAGCGCACCCTACCACGCTGGATATATCTTTCGGGCTATCATCTGCTATCTTCACAACATAACCGCTCCATACATTCGCATCTTCTGCCCATGTATAAGTAGCACCTTTCAGGGGTTCTTCTTGCCATGTAACCCCGCTGGGTTCAGGCATCCATCTGCCGCGTATTGGCTCTCTAGGCACCCACGTTACAATAGCCATATCTCCTTCTTTCAGATGTTTTACATTTGTGCCTACAGCCATAACAACACCGGTTCCTTCATGTCCCAATAATGTAGGTACAGGTGTTTTGCTGTTGTTCATTTGGTGCAGCTGAGAATGGCAAACACCGCTAGAAAACAGCTTAACCGTCACATTATCGCTTTTGGGGTCGGGGACTTGAACTTCATCGACTATGATCCGTTTTCCTTGACCTGTAAATATAGCGGCCTTGCTTTTCATGCTATCCTCCATGTAATTAAGCGCTCATTGACTGATAGAATTTTAGCACTACAATGCTATCTTATAGTATTGAAACCGGGCTATAATTTATTTCACAAGGTTTGATATCGGGGTTTCTCTTACTATAAAATAAAAATATGCAAACCATAGAAAAACCTATTGCACGGTCAGATTCTATACGTGAAATAGAAGCGGGATTATTTACAAAGATAACCTATCTTCCCGAAGAGCAAATTCGTTTTGTGAATGATGCTTTAGAGTTTACAAAAAAATCCCATGCCGGACAACTGCGACGCTCCGGAGAACTTTACATCACACATCCTATCGCAACCGCTTGTTATCTTGCAGATATGAAGCTGGATAGTGCTACCATAGCCGCCGCCTTGCTCCATGACGTGGTAGAGGATTGCGATGTGGAGACGGAAGATTTGGAGAAACGTTATGGGCCGGATGTTGCGATGCTTGTAGAAGGCGTCACTAAACTCTCTAAAATAACAGGCGAAAAAGAGAGCACTGATTCGCGCCGTAATGCTTCACTTCGTAAGGTTCTAGTAGCAACGGCGAGGGACGTAAGAGTCATCCTAATAAAACTGGCGGATAGGCTACACAATATGACCACACTCCAACACATGTCCGCTCATAAGCGAGAGATAATAGCTCGGGAGACTCTGAATCTGTACGCTCCTTTGGCTGATCGTCTAGGTGTGTCTAATATGAAGTGGCAACTGGAAGATGAAGCGTTCAAACATCTTATGCCCAACGGTTACAAGCGCATATCGAATCTTATAAACCGAAAACGCACCGAAAGGGAACAGTTTACATCTCGTATAATCGCTCGACTGAGGGAAATTCTGCAAGAAGAGGGCGTAAATTGCACCGTTACGGGACGCCCAAAGCACCTTTACAGTACCCATCGCAAGTATGAGCGCTATAAGAAAATGGGGCGCGCATTCGATGATATACACGATCTCATAGCCGTAAGGATCATAACTACAAACATAGATGAATGTTACCGTGCACTAGGAGTAGTTCATAATACTTGGCACCAGTTTCCGGGCAGCTTTGATGATTACATCGGCAATCCAAAAGAAAATAATTACCGCTCACTCCATACTTCCGTCCGATGGAATAATAGCCGCCCATTTGAGGTTCAAATACGCACCGAAGCGATGCACAAAATAGCAGAAGAAGGGGTAGCCGCACATTGGGCTTATAAGCAGAATAAAACTCCGGAGAAATGGGATAACCTATTTGAAGATCGTCCTAAGTGGTTGCATAACCTACTAACATGGCTTAGATACCTGCAAACAGAAGCCGCAGGTGATGATGAGTACATTAGCTCTGTTCAGGCAGATTTGCTCAGTGATCGAGTATTTATATACACGCCAAAGGGAGATGTAGTAGACCTCCCCTCCGGTTCTACGCCACTGGACTTCGCTTACTCTGTCCATACGGAATTAGGCCATCACTGCATAGGTGTACTCGTAAACGGTAAAATAACTTCCTTGAATACGCCTCTTCGCAATGGCGATACTGTGGAAGTGCGCAAATCCAACACCAATCGCGGCCCGAGTTTGGATTGGCTCAACCCTGATCTCGGCTACCTTGTCAGCACATCCGCAAAATACAAAGTCCGCGCATGGTTCAAAAAACAGAGACGCCCGGACAATATACAACGTGGATCTACATACATACACCGCGAGATCAGACGCTTAGGCATGGATATGGCTATAGAAGATATAGCTAAATTGATGGGGTTTGAGAAGACAGACTATTTCGCAGAGTCTATAGGTAGCGGCAGATTGAGTGTAGATAGCGTTGTGTCAAAACTTACGGAAACCGTTCTACCCAAGACTTCACCAGAGCCGAATCACAAACAGAAAAGCGAAAAAGATAGCGGATTAGTGGTTATGGGCGAAAAAAATATGCTTACATATATACCAAAGTGTTGCAACCCTAGCTACGGGGAGGAGATAATAGGATATATAACGCAAGGCAAAGGTGTATCCGTTCACAATTCTTCATGCTCCAATTTGCGTTCTTTAAAAAATCTAGACCGATTAGTCCAAGTAGCTTGGGGACACACCGATACTCGACACCCGGTACGCATTTCCATATCCGGCAAAGATAAACTCGGGTTGATACGAGATATAGCACAGGTGATATATGATGAACTTTTGAATATCCACTCCTTGATTTCAGATGAAAAAACAGAAAAATCAGACGCCTATATTCAACTGACGGTGTATCCTCAAGAGATGTCCCACTTATCCAGACTACTGAATAGACTCCAGCAAATATCCGGCGTAAACTCAGTTAAATTAATAGATCAACATTGAGAAGGTAGCAATATGCCCAGTACCCGAACACAAAGAGTCCAAAGACGTAAAACTATACGCAATAAATCCATACGAACATTCTCACGATCCCGCGTATCCAAAGCACGCGCAGCACTCCGAGATGATCCCTCTTCTGAAACAAGCAGACTGGCTGTAGAACAGGCGCAGAAAGCCCTGGATATGGCCATCTCAAAGGGGATAATTCATAAAAACAATGCGGCACGTAGAAAATCACGCCTAATGCGTAGGCTAATTCTTAAAACGGATAACGAGACGTAAAAGTGCTCGGATAACCATCATCAATATATAATTCTTCACACAACCCAAAACAGATGATAGTCGATGGAGTCAAAGGATACAGAACCGAAGACACTATTTGAATGGCGAATACACCATCCGTTTCAGAATATACGCGATAGAGTATGCGTTGAAGTAGCACCGTATCGCGGGCTATTCTCCAGATGGAGGTTCGTCATACCGGCAGAGTACACCGGGCTAATAGAGTGGGGTGATGGTTTGCCGGATGCGGTTGAGCCTATAAACACACACCCGCGTTGCCCTGTCAGTGGAGGTCCGGTATCTTTGACAAATGGACCAAAAGTTCAATGGTTCGGTGGAATTGCGCCACTGTCTAAACGGCGCAGTGCCTACTTAGTATTCGAAGGGACACCTCCGAACTATATTATGTTCGGACAATCAGACACAACACACGGACCACCCGGTAGCCTAGAGGGGATCTCATTCAAAGGACATGCTCAACACCAAGAATAGAAAGTTCGCAGGTTCATTGTGGATACTCGGTGCTATTCTAGTAATAGCTTACCTCTTCGCTTTCGAAATATCCAAAGGACCAACTGCTACGGCAAACGATGCCGCCGATAGTTTACTCTCCATAGAGTGTATTGGTTTCAAAGGTGAAGAGTTCGTATCCATCATAAACAATAGTAGCGAACAGGTAGACCTGAAAGGCTGGTACCTGACCGACATCGACGATGGATTCCCTTCGTTTACCTTCCCGGAATATATATTGATACAGGGTGAATCGGTAAGAGTTTATACAAGCGAATTATCATCCGATGAAGAAGGCACCTTCTCATTCAATCGTGAAGGTTCTATATGGGCGGACGCTAATCCGGACAAAGCAGGGCTCTTCTCACCCGATAACATCCTCATGAGTTCTAGAACTTACCCGCCGGGTTGTGGAGATGGAGAACGAACACCTGAAAATCTCACCGAACCGGTGGGATTGGAGATTGTATGTATATCATATCGCGGTGTCAGAGCAAACGAAAGCGATGAATACGTCAGGATAAGAAACACCCAAAATGAACCGATAAATTTGGAAGGCTGGCAACTTCAGGATATAGATGACGGTCGCCCCACCTTCACATTTCCATCACATGAAATAGCCCCTAACTCCACTATACGCGTATATACAAACCAAATTCATCCTAGATGGGGAGGTTTCTCATTCGGTAGCAGAAGATCGATATGGAGCAATAGCGAAAATACACCGGATACAGCCGGACTGTTTACACCACACGGAGCCCTTGTCAGTGTGCGGTCTTATCCGCAAGGATGCCACAACTTAGATAGGTCTACAGAATCTTCTCGAGTTAACCGCGCAGACCCCCTAACACCCGAAATAGCAGACCTTCGGATAGTCTGCATAGCCTATAAAGGAGAGGAGTTCGTACGCATACGGAACAATGGGGAGAACACGGCACAACTCGAAGGGTGGAGGCTCACTGACATAGCCGACGAAGGACCAACGTTTATATTCCCCGAAACTACACTACTCGCGGGTGAGGTAGCATCTGTATACACAAGGATGCCACCGGAAGGTAGCCGAAATGCCTTTTCTTTCGGGAGGTCAGGTTCTGTTTGGGCGGATAGAGACCCTGACGAAGCCGGACTTTTCTCTCCGGATGGTACCCTCGTCAGTCGTAAAACCTACCCGCCGGGCTGCGATGAAGAAGAGTTGGACGATAATGAGCCGATGCTAATAGATCCGCCCGAAATGGTAGAGCCTACAACACCGGTGCAAACGGTCACAATGTCGGTAGACACAATGCCTATACAACCCGCCACTATGCCCGTAGATACTATGCCCGATATGCCCGACGCCACGCTTGAAATCGTCTGCATAGCCTATAAAGGAGAGGAGTTCGTACGCATACGGAACAATGGGGAGAACACTGCGCAGCTTGAAGGGTGGAGGCTCACCGATATAGCCGACGAAGGACCAACGTTTATGTTCCCTGAAACTGTACTACTCGCGGGTGAGGTAGCATCTGTATACACAAGGATGCCACCGGAAGGTAGCCGGAATGCCTTTTCTTTCGGGAGGTTAGATTCTATTTGGGCGGATAGAGACCCTGACGAAGCCGGACTTTTCTCTCCGGATGGTACGCTCGTCAGTCGTAAAACCTATCCGCCGGGCTGCGATGAGGAAGAGTTGGACGATAATGAGCCGATGCTAATAGATCCGCCCGAAATGGTAGAGCCTACAACACCGGTGCAAACGGTCACAATGCCGGTAGACACAGTGCCTATGCAACCTGTCACTACGCCCGTGGATACTACACCAACTATACCTGACGCAATGCTGGAAATTATATGTGTAGACTTCGATGATGAATTCGTAATAATCAGGAACAATGGTGAAGAAGTTTCACAGCTCAAAGGATGGCGGCTTGCAGAAAAACAAGTAGGAAAAATGAATCTAGCCATTTTTGAATTTACTCTGAGCTACTCACTCCCTCCAGGCGAGACCGTCACCGTATACTCCAGCAGCGAAGATGAAAATGCTTTACAGTTCGGCAGATCTAACATATGGAACAACAGAGGCGGAGACAGCGCAGAACTGTATTCACCGGACGGTACACTTGTCAGCGAATCCGAGACTTCAAGAATCTGCCCATCATCATAAAAAGGGATAAGGGTTATAATAAACTCATCCATACGCTCATACCATATAATTTATGGGTAGAGTATCGTTCAAAGTGGTGTGTATCAAAAGAGGATTAGGAAATATGGGAGACATACGGAGGCAGAGTTATGTTCAATCCGGGTAATTTTGGAGTTTGGCAAGTACTGATCATCCTGCTGATTGTGCTTGTCCTCTTTGGAGCTAGCAAACTTCCACAGATAGGCAGAGGTTTCGGGCAGGCGATAAGTGAGTTCAGAACCTCCGTGAAGAAAAAAGAAGACGACGATGATACATCATCCGTCGCCGCCGGAGAGCCTGATAAGGATAAAGTGGATCCGAAAAACGCCTGATGCTTTGTGGATGCCTAGTGTGTCACACCCCATGTGCTGCTCTCATCTCATCCCGAGCGCGACTCCTTTCCACCAGCTTAGTCAAAAGATAGCCAACCTCGAATAAAACTATCACCGGTGCGGCTGTTACAGCCTGTGTCAGCGGGTCTACAGTGGGCGTTATCGCAGCGCCCAGTATAAAGGCGATAAGAATGACCCAGCGACGCTTGCCGGCGAGTGCTTTGGAAGTCAATATTCCTGCTTTTGCCAAGAGGAACATGACTATAGGTATTTCAAACACTATGCCCATCCAAAATACGAAGGATATCAACAGCCCAACCGTTGTCTCTATTGTAGGACGTACCTCCGTACCGGAGATGCCGCTACTTATATTTATCAGGAATCTGAAAAAAAACGGCGCCAGAACATAGTAGGCGAAAGCACCTCCCGCAGCAAATAGCAAAGTAGTTGCCGGAGGCATAATGTAAATATACTTTCTTTCACCCGCCTTGAGTGCCGGCTTCAGATAAAGCGCCACTTCCAGCATATAAAATGGCAAAGCGGCCATAAGACCAAGCAAAACAGCTAGGCGCGTCGCCACAGACCATGTTTCGGTTAGCTTTATCGCTATCAGTCCTTCACTGCCCGCATCGCTAAGCAGATCTTGAACGGGGGCGGTGAACCCAGCCAATATCTGCTTGTAATAAACTAGTGACACAATAATCAACACCAGAGCCACTATGCTCGCCCGCAAGATCCTCTTCCTGAGTTCTTCCATATGCTGGAGAACCGTCATCCGACGCGCGCTCACGTTGAGTCCTTCTCTTCAATTTCACTGCCTGCCTGCCTCTTCCTTTCCCGCACTACATCTTCGGCGAAGGTAGGAGGTGAATCACCTACATCATTCAAAATAACACTCCCTAATGTGAACCTCTCTGGGCGGAGGGCGGTCTGAATAGGTTTCATCTCTTCAGAGATGCCGCTAGCGGTTACCTCCATCTCGCTACGAAATGTTTCGAAACCTTCAGAAAACTCCTTAACAGACGCATCCTGCTTAATATCCTCTAAATCCATCTCCTCGACAACACGAGCCGTAATATCTTCGCGCTGACGTCTCAGCTCTGTGTAGACGCGTCGGAAATCGCGTATCATCTCTGCGACACGTCGTGGTCCTATCACAAACACAGCAATAGCAACGATAGCCAGTAACTCAAAGCCGCCTATACCAAAAAAGTTCACTCTGCGTGCCTTTCTAGATATGCACTCTTTTCCGGCAACATATCATAATATCTCATAGACATATGCAAAACACACAATCTACCGGATAAGAGATCAATTTCATCTGCATCTCCCATCATAGATATAAACTTAGAAACCATCACATAATTCAATGTAACAACCATCACATTCAAGAATACGCGGATATATCCTGCAGGTAAAAGGCAGACAGTTCACTCTTTCGTTATAAAGTTTCGATTTCACCAAAGTGGCTCCGCTCCTATAGCATATAAATATAACCTTTACCAATCTAAGGATATTACTGCCCTCCACCGAACGTATGAGGAAATATAGTGAATTCGACAAAAATCAGACGACTTCCGGAATGGTTCAAGACACCTGCACCCGCCGGGAAAAACTATAGTTACCTGAAAGAACGTTTCAAAGTCGGGCAACTCCATACAGTATGCGAAGAAGCAGCATGCCCAAATATAGGGGACTGCTGGAATCGCGGAACAGCCACATTCATGATACTCGGTGATACATGCACTCGTGCTTGTTCCTACTGCAATGTAAAAACAGGCTGGCCGGGGCGGCTAGATGCGGCTGAGCCGTTTCGCCTAGCCAAGACAGTACACGAAATGGGGCTGCGCTACACAGTTATAACCTCCGTAGACAGGGATGACTTGCCGGATGGCGGAGCGGCTATCTTCGCCGCGTCTATCCGTGCAATTCGCCATCAGACACCGGACTGTAAAGTAGAAGTTCTTATACCGGACTTCGGAGGCTTGAGGGAGGCATTAGAAAAGGTACTTGCCGCAAAGCCTGAAGTTTTGAACCACAACATAGAAACCGTGAGGCGCATCTTCCGCAAAGTCCGCCCAAAAGGAAAATACGACCGCTCTCTGGAACTATTGAGAAGAGTAAAAGAATACAACGATAATATTCCCACAAAGTCGGGGCTCATGGTTGGCCTCGGCGAGACTAAAGATGAGCTAGAGGCTACATTGGAAGACCTACGTGAGAGCAGGTGTGAACTCCTCACCATAGGGCAATACCTCCGACCTTCCAAACGTCATCACCCGGTTATACGTTTCTACCATCCGGAAGAATTCGCCGAATTGAAAGCAATAGGCCTAAAGATGGGCTTTCGACATATAGCCTCAGGTCCTCTTGTCCGTTCATCTTATCACGCGGATGAGCAGCACAAAGCCGCATCATCCGCATCAAGTAGTGAATAAAGGTGTGCTGCATCTACCATAGGCAAATCACATAACAGCAGGCACTCGAGACATCCCATAAAACACACATAGACGAAGCCACCCAAGTCATACGCGGATACTTAGGGTAAATCTATATTCTCTAACGGAAAGATACCCTTAGCCCGATGCGTGCACCCCTTCCACCTTTAAACATCGCTGCCCTCCCGATAAGTCATTAGCAATAGACAGTCTAGCATTAGGCATAGATCGCCCGGCTGCATCCAACACTCTCTCTGCTATGGAAGTATCTATCTCTATAAATGCGGCGCCATCCTCCCTCAAATATAGAGGTAGCAATTCAAAAAGTTCCCGCAGGGCATCCAATCCGTCCGCGCCACCATCCAATGCAAGCCGCGGCTCATAAGAAATCTCCGGCTGTAGATTTGCGATAGCATACGTAGGAATATACGGAGGGTTTGCGGTTATAACATGAAAAGTCCCTTCGAAAGGTTCCATGTCCCTTCCCTGACAGAAATCGACATCCACACCATAATACGTCGCATTGCGCCGAGCAACTGCCAGCGCATGAGATGAGATATCACCGGCATAAGCCTCTACACCGCGCATCTCCATAGCAAGCGTAATAGGTATAACGCCACTTCCCGTATAAGGATCGGCTATACGAGGATGGCGAATGCCTAGACGTCGACAATACTCCAATGCTTCCGTTACAAGCAGCTCCGTATCGAATCTAGGTATGAACGTTCCCTTCTGCACAAAGAAATACCGGCCATAGAAGTTAGCCTTTCCCGTTATATATTGCAACGGCTCCCGACTTTTACGACGCTTTACCATATCCCATACGGTATCTACGGAAATAGAAAGAGGTTTATACATACTCGCTACCAACTCCAGCGGTTCCATGCAAGTAGCAAAGCGCAACAATATGCGCGCCTCTTGGTGCGGCTCCTCTATGCCGGCGGACTCTAGCTCCCTAGAGACGCGGCGAATAACATCGGCAAGTGTTGCTTCCTCCGGTGAGTCGAACTCCAAATCCACCTCTAGCAGTCATTCGGAGACGGCAGCCAGCTTGTGCATCTGCTGGTCTGCACTCAAAGCCTCTATAAAGTCATCCAGCTCTCCATCCAGCAGACGGTGCAGATTGTGGGAAGCAAAATTAATCCTATGATCCGTAACCCTATTCTGAGGGTAGTTATAAGTCCTTACCTTATCCGAGCGGTCCCCGGCGCGTATCTGTGACTTGCGGTCTGCAGACTCAGCTTCACTTTGCTTCCTAAGCTCCATATCCCACAGACGGGAGCGTAAAACTTCCATTGCTTTCGTTCTGTTCTGAAATTGAGATCGCTCATTCTGGCATGTCACGACAATGCCCGTAGGAATGTGTGTAAGACGAATTGCAGTAGCCACCTTGTTCACATTTTGTCCTCCCGCACCGCTTGCATGAAAAACATCCGTTCGTACATCGGCTTCATCTATCTTCACATCCAATTCCTCGGCTTTAGGCAAAACTGCCACAGTGGCGGTAGATGTATGGATACGCCCCTGTGATTCTGTAGTCGGGATGCGCTGAACACGGTGCACTCCGCTTTCAAGGCTTAATAAGCGGTATACTCCATCCCCTGTTATCTCAAATACACCTTCCTTCAGTGATCCAACTTTGGTCTCATGGAGTGATATTAGAGTAACCTTCCAATTCTTGCGCTCAGCATACCGAGTATACATTCTGCCTAGCTCAGCAGCGAATAGTCCCGCTTCATCTCCGCCAACTCCGGCACGAATTTCCAAAATAGCGTCTGCGTGATCGGACGCTTCAGGAGGGATCAGAGCCTTTTTTATAGACTCATCCAAAACATGAAGACGTTCCAAGAGCTCTGCAATCTCAGTTTTTGCCAATTCCAACATACCGGAATCCGATTCAGTCTCCAGAATTGAGCGAGTATTCATGAGTTCCCGCTCCGTCTTTTCGTACTCATGCCATAGAGTCACAACCTCACCACTCTCACGGTACTCTCTACCAAGTCGCTTAATTACCGTGTGATCCTGCACAGTTTCAGGTTGTGCAAGGAGATGTTCTATCTCCATTCGACGCTTTGCAACATCGCGAAGGCGTTTCATAAAGTGTTCATTCATATAGAAAAGTATCCCTCAATATTTACAGGTCTATACTTTTATCTTCGCAGATTACGGAGTATATCACATCATAATCTGCTGAAATTTCCCTCTGTTCGCCCTTATCCATATCCCTGATTACCACTATACCGCGCTCCAAATCACGCGAACCGAAAATGATAACCTTCGCCGCTCCGGAATGAGCGGCATACTTCATCTGAGCTTTCAGTGACCGACGAGGAGGAGCAAGGACAACCTTCAGACCCGCTGCGCGAAGGCGTGACGTGATAACGAAAGCATCTTTTACTACATTACCGTCTACGGTGACTATCATAGAATCTATAGAAACGGAAGGAGAGTCGATAGTATCAAGTCTATTGAGTTCTCTCAGTATCCTCTCCACACCTGCCGCTAAACCTACGGCGGGGATATCAGGCCCCCTAAGTAAATGTATAAGCGGGTCGTACCTCCCGCCACCTATAAACGCGGACTGAGTGCTCAATTGTTCGGTACCAACCTCAAAGACCGTCCTATTGTAATAATCCAACCCTCGTACCAAAGTGTGGTCTACGGTATACGAGAAGCCTTCGAGAGTCTCGGATAAAGCGTCTAGCAACTGGAGAACCTCACTAAAATGGGAACGAGCCTCGCAACTCGCATAATCAAGAGCGTGGGGCGCATTCAGTGCCCATTCGCGAGCGTAGTCCTCCTTGGCATCTAACATTCGCATGGGAGAACGATTAAACCGCTCCTGCGCTTCATAAGGTAGCTTCTTTATAAACGGCGAGTAATAACTTCTAATCGCGTCCGAATATGCTGCGCGGTCGGTAGGGTCTCCTATCGAATTAATGCGCAGATTTGTATTTGGTATACCTAGCTCCCTAATGAGAACCCAAGCAAGCTCTATAACCTCTGCATCTACTGTAGGGGAAGCATCGCCAATAACCTCTACTCCGAATTGGTTGAACTGTCTAAAACGTCCTGCTTGAGGGCGCTCATACCTGAACATAGGCGCAATGTAATAAAGACGGATAGGCTGCGGAAGGTTATACAAAGCATGCTCTATATAAGCACGGCAAACACCGGCGGTACCCTCGGGTCGAAGCGTCAAGGAAGACCCGCGATGGTCTTCAAAGGTGTACATCTCCTTCATAACTATATCGGTATCCGTGCCTATACTCCGTTTGAACAGTTCAGTATGTTCGAACATAGGGGTATCTATACGCTCACAAGAAAACCTATCCGCAACGGATACGGCTACGCGGTGAAAGTGCCTCCAGCAATGCTGCTCATTTGGAAGTATATCCGTAGTACCTCTGGGAGCACGCAAATATTCTGACATACGCGAAGTCAGGAGTACATCCCTTTCATCTGGTAAATCTTACCTTCACTCTTGATTGCAGGAGCATAAACCAATTCCGCATTGTACATATCTCGTAGATTAGCCGCTCCCACCATGCCCATAGATATGCGAAGCGCCGAAAGAAGATTTTCCGTACCATCCGTCTTTGTAGTAGGGCCAAATAAAAGTTGATCCAAAGTATAATTTTGCCCGATAGACAACCTTGTGCCGCGAGGAAGAGAATGATGCGGAGCAGCCATACCCCAATGATAGCCCATTCCGGGAGCCTCGTAAGTTCCGGCGAAAGGGCTGCCTATCATCACAAGGTCGGCGCCTGCTACGAATGACTTACACAAATCCCCCCCTGTCCTTATACCGCCGTCCGTCACAATAGGAACATACCTACCGGTATTCTTCATATATGCGTCACGAGCAGCAGCGCATTCGATAGTCGCTGTTATCTGAGGCACACCTACACCTAACACTTCGCGGCTTGTACACGCCGCGCCCGGTCCCACTCCTACCAGCACACCGTCCACACCTTGCTCCATCAATTCAAGAGTGACATCATACGAAACGGTGTTACCAACCACAATAGGTTTTCCCACACTCCTCTTCAACTCTGACAGTATGAGACCACGAGGGCTACGGGATGAATGACGGGCGGTTGTAACTGTACTTTGTATAATAATCACCTCGGCGCCCGCTTCGGCGGCAATAGGTGTAAGACGTTTGGCATTCGCGGGGACAACGGATACAGCGGCCACGCCTTTATTCTGCTTAATCTCCTCTATCCTATGCCCAATGAGATCTTCACGAATAGGGGCGGAATATATCCGCTGCAACAGAGCAGTAGCCTCATCCGCCGATGCGGCTGCTATCTGCTCATATACAATCGTGGTATCTCCATACCGTGTATGTATGCCTTCCAAATTGAGAACCGCAAGCCCTCCCCTTGCAGAGAGTGCAGCGGCAAACTGAGGAGATACAACGCTATCCATCGCGGATGCTAGAATAGGTATCTCGAGTTCCAAGTCCGCAAACTTCACGGAGGTATTCACTAAGTCAGGGTTGATTGTGATATCTCCCGGTACAATTGCAACATCGGCGTAGCCATATGCAGGAGAAAGTTGTTTGAAATTTTTGTTCATAAGATCTCGTCTCCTCAAACTCGGTTAGTGTTCTTTTACACCCGTATCCATTGCATGAATCGCCTTGCCTATTGTTGTGATTATACGCCGTAGAAGATGCCGATGTGATGGGTATAAGTCCTTCATATCCTATCTAAGGAAATTTTCAGATGATAAAGTAATGAACAATTCAGGGCATAAATTCAGCCAATATTCGAGAATAGTTATCCTAGGATCAGAACGTTTAGGATCCGGAGTTTGGCGAAGCCCCTTCAAGCTTGCAAGCACGTCTCTATCCACTATTGTATTGACGCAATGAGCAAGAAGCGGTAACAAAAAAATAAACGCACTTTTTACGTATACCCGAAGGTGCGGTATCTCTTCAGGAAGCGGAGAGTCTAGTGGGTATAGTCTTATTACCTACAGCAGACGATACCTTTCTGCATTTTTTGATGCGGTTAAAAAAACACCATCAGGTTGTGCATATCAAGGTTATATCCGCCGCCTATCCGCAGTTTGTAACTTACTTACGCCACTCTATCAAGGCTTAATTGCATCTTATGATTTCAGATACGGATAAGACAATGAGAATAATGAAAGATGAAGCAGAGGCAATTTTAGGCGTCACGATGGTGGAAAGTTGCGCGAAAATTGAATATAGTAACGAAGAAGATACAAGGAAGTTACATATTTAAAGCCAAGCACATACGACCACTGGAGGGAAGTATGAAGCCTCAAAGAATAAGTACCCGCAAAATTCAAAGAATGAAGGAGAATATGGAGGCGATACCTATGGTGACAGCTTATGACTGTATCACCGCAAAATTCGCCGATAGAGCAGGGATACCCATCATTTTAGTGGGCGATAGCTTGGGAATGGTGGCACTAGGTTACGAGACGACGCATCCTGTCACAATGGAGGATATGATAAGATCTACGGGCGCTGTAGTGCGAGGGTCTACAAGGGCGCTGATAGTTGCAGATTTACCTTTTATGTCTTATCGGATAGATACTTCGCAGGCGGTTATGAATGCCGGCCGTCTGGTGCAAGAGGGAGGAGCGCAAGCAGTAAAATTGGAAGGAGGAAAAAGTGTGAGCATCGCAATTCGCAGGATAGTGGAAGGAGGAATACCCGTTATGGGTCACATAGGGCTAACCCCTCAGGCGCTCTTCACTATAGGCGGCTATCGTGTTCAAGGCAAAACGGAAGAGGAAGGAGAACGTATCATGGAGGATGCTATCGCCGTGCAAGATGCGGGTGCTTTCGCCGTAGTCATAGAGCTGACATCGGAAGAGGTAGCACAAAAGATAACCGCCCAACTGACTATACCTACTATAGGGATAGGTGCGGGTAACGAGACGGATGGTCAAGTACAGGTCATTACGGATCTGTTGGGTATGGATCCGGATTTTATACCCAAACACGCGGTAGTCTACGCAAACTTAGGGGAGAGAATGGAACAATCGCTAAGAAATTATGCATCGGATGTGACCAACCGGAAATTCCATGGCGCGTATCATTAATTCTTCTCCGATGCATCTCGTAAAGTTCGGAACACATCATAAAGCGGCCACACATCATGGATATCATCACAACCGTAGCACAAATGAGAGAAGTACGCAGCCGAATAAAAGGCACAGTGGGGCTAGTGCCTACACTCGGGGCTTTACACATGGGTCATAGAGCGCTGCTGAATCGTGCTCGTAGCGAATGCGACAACGTTATCGCTTCGATATTCGTGAACCCTTTGCAGTTTGGAACAGATTCCGAAATGGAAAATTACCCCAGACAGACATCTGAAGATTTGGAAATTTTGCGTGACATCGGCACAGATTTTGTATTTATACCACCCGATAAAGAGATATACCCAAATGGACATGTAGCGCGCGTACATGCCGGACCCATGGGAGACATACTAGAAGGTGTAAGGCGTCCGGGTCACTTTGAGGGTGTGGTTACAGTAGTAGCCAAACTATTTATACTAACTTGCCCGAACAATGCATATTTCGGTGAAAAGGATTATCAGCAGCTGCTGATAATAAGACACATGAGTACGGATATGCTTTTTGGTATAAACATCGTCTCTGTGCCAACTGTGCGTGAAAAAAGCGGTATTGCATGCAGTAGCCGGAACGCTCTGCTTGGAGAGGAGGATAGAAAAATTGCCGCATTACTGTTTCGTGCTCTGTCCGCATGCAGAGAGGCGTGGGATGCCGGGGGTAGGAGTGCACCTGCACCGGAACTTCGCTCTATCATCCGCTCTATCCTGAAATCCAAGCCTCTTTTACGGATAGAATATATCAGTATCGCTGATGCGGATACACTGGAAGAGCTGGCTGATGAACCATCTCAAAAATGCCTTGTCTCGATTGCTGCGCATGTGGGTTCGGTGCGCCTTATAGATAGCATTACATTGGAAGCACTTTGAAAGAGTATATATAGGTTAGAGTGTTAAGTAAACCGTTTCACCATTTATTGATTATATGCATTTCCTATTATTCAAAGACATAAACCCAAAGCAAGTAGACTCGCTCATCACAAGGGCGGCTGAACTGAAGAATGGAGCACAATCATCTGTGCTAAGTCATAAAAGCGTGGTGCTACTCTTTGAAAAACCTTCCCTTCGTACCAAACTCAGTTTCTGGGTAGGTGCCGAGAAATTAGGAGGCAACCCCGTTTACTTTTCGTCGGAAGAGATCGGGCTGGGTAAGCGTGAACCCGTAAAAGATGTAGCGAGAGTGGTATCCGGAATCGCAGATATGGTGATACTGCGCACCTTTGTGCAAAAGACGCTGGAGGAGTTCGCGGAGGCTTCTGCGGTGCCTGTAATAAACGCACTCACGGATTCAGAGCATCCGTGTCAGGCGCTAGCGGACGTTTATACAATTACCGAGGTCTTGGGTAAAGTGAAAGGACGCCGAGTAGCCTTTATAGGAGACGGTAACAATGTAGCCACAAGTTTGGCATTTGCGGTAGCAGGATGTGGCGGTGATTTCGTCATTGCCTCTCCGGAGGGTTACGAACTGAAGAGCGATACCATAGAGGCTGCTCGGCACTTTGGGCGCTCCGCCGGCGGTAATGTAACACAGGTACGTGCGCCGGAGACCGCAGCCAAAGGTTCACACATAATATATACGGACGTCTGGGTAAGCATGGGGTCGGAAGAGGAAGCCGAGCTGCGCCGCAGAGATTTCGCAGGTTATCAGGTAACGCCCGAACTGCTGGATAAAGCAGACCCGCATGTACACTTCATGCATGATATGCCCGCACACCCCGGAGAGGAGATTACGGAAGGCATTCTGTATGACCCTCGTTCCGTATGTTTCACTCAAGCAGAAAATCGCCTATGGGCACAGGCAGCATTGATGGAGATGCTTACCGAAGCCATACTAATGTAAACAATAAGGCAAACAAAATTGAAACTTCCCATAATAGTGATAGCAGGACGATACAATGTAGGCAAATCGACATTGTTCAACCGCATAGCCGGCAAAAGAATCGCTATAGTAAGCGACATTCCCGGCACAACCCGCGATCGTGTCTCGACCGACGCGAGCTGGCACAATACCAAATTCCTCCTTTTGGACACGGGCGGCTTGGAGAATACGACTAAAGAGCATTTATCGGAAGAGATAATGGAACAATCCGAACGCGCTCTAGAACAAGCAGACGGGATTATTCTAGTTACGGACGCAAAGGCAGGCCCCACACCCGATGACTATGAAGCCGCAAGTTTGGTAAGACGCTTGATGAAACCGGCTGTGGTAGCAGTGAATAAAGCGGATAACCCCACACTCGATATCAGCGCCGCAGAGTTTTACCACCTCGGACTGGCGGAGGTATATCCAATATCTGCTTATCACAACCTTGGCATAGAGGATATGTTGGATGGTCTATTCCACTTTATAGACATTCAGAAGGAAGATGAAGACGATGCGGATTCTATCAAGGTAGCTATAGTAGGACGCCCGAATACGGGGAAGTCTTCCATTTTCAATTTCATAGCAGGTGAAAAACGCTCGATAGTTAGCCCCATAGCAGGAACGACGCGTGATCCGGTAGATAGCAAATTCATATTCGAAACTCGCAAGATAACATTTCTAGACACGGCAGGTCTTAGACGGAGAGGCAAAATTGGGCAATCTTTAGAAAAATACTCCGCCATCAGGGCATTAAGCAGTATCGAAAGGGCTGATGTGTGCATACTAACTATGAGCTCGGAGGAAGCGCCAACGGCACAGGATAAACATATCGCCGGTTACATACAAGCTGCAGGGCGTGCATGCGTAGCAGTCTTGAACAAATGCGATACCCTAAAGATAACAAATGAAGAGTTGGAAGATATGAAAAACAGGGTAAGGTCCGCTCTGAATTTTCTGCCCGGGAGTCCTATCCTATTCACATCCGCTCTGAACGGAACAGGCATAAAAGATATGCTCCACGCTACGCTAGAGGTTTACGGACAGTTTACAAAGCGAATATCGGACGGAGACATAAGTAGGTGCATATTCACCGCAATCAGCGAAAATTTTCCACCTAGAATGCGCGGAAAACAACCCAAGATAATGAAAGTGACCCAATCCCGAACAGCGCCGCCTACTTTCCTGATGGACGCGAGCTCATATGAATATATACATTTTTCTTATCTTCGGTATCTGGAAAATAGGGTCAGAGAGGAGTTCGGTCTGACAGGCTCTCCGGTGCGTTTTCGTTTCAAGAGGGTGAACTGATATGTTGGTATGGACATGGGTCTTCGCCATACCTATATCCTATGCTTTGGGTTCAATACCTTCAGGGATTATTGCCGGGCGTTTACTGGCCGGTGTAGATATACGCTCTTATGGAAGCAGGAGTAGCGGGGCTACCAATATGGCGCGTACTTTGGGATCGAGAGCGGGTATCCTGGTTCTTGTATTGGATCTTGCGAAAGGCGCAGGTGCTATATTCCTAACCGCATTCTTCAGCGGCGAAGACCTGCTAGTAACCTCTTTCGATGATATGACGCTGCCTATTGCTCTATCCGGAACTATGGCGGTTATCGGTCATCTGTGGCCAATATGGGTAAAGTTCAAAGGCGGCAAAGGGGTAGCTACAGGGTTGGGAGCTTTATTTGTAATATCGCCATTTGGGGGGATAGCCGCGCTTATAGGTATCAGTGTAGCTATAGTTACACGTTATGTATCCTTAGGCTCACTAATCGGTACATGGTTGAGCAGCCTCACCATAATTGGGTTGATAATCGCCGGGTTCCATGACATAACTTATCTGGTTTTCTCCATTCCCGTTACCATACTCATCACGTGGCGACACCGCGAAAATATAAAACGCATCATCACAAGAACGGAAAAGCCGCTAACTATTCAAAGTCTTCCTATTTCAAGGAAGCCCAAAACGAACCCGAAAAAGCCGGATCTAAAACAGGAGGAGTAAACTTTATGGCACGCATAGGCGTATTGGGCACTACATCCTGGGGCACAACTCTTGCCATAGTCTGTGCTCGCCAAGGACACGAAGTTTCATTATTGGCAAGGAACAAAGCGGAAGCGGAGGCATTGGAAATAGCCCGATGCAACCAAAGGGTTTTGCCTGAAACAGTTTTCCCGAAATCACTGACTGTCTCACCTTCTCCAATAGAGGCTTTAAGCGAAGCTCGGATAATAATCATCGCTGTACCCACATCTACTATGAGGGGAAATGTGAGGCGTGTCAAAGACGCCATACCTTCGGATGCGGTAATCGTAAGCGGGTCTAAAGGAATTGAGATCAGCACCGGCCTCCGTATGACACAAGTTATAGCCTCCGAACTCCCACATGTAGAAAAAGATAGAATAGGCGCCCTCTCCGGGCCTAACCTAGCTGTGGAGATATCGAAAGGGTCTCCGGCTTCAACTTCTCTGGCTTTTAATGATATCGAACAGGCGGAGGAGGTACAGCAGGCGCTGAATTCGGAAGATTTTCGCATATATACAAATGAAGATGTAACCGGGGTGGAGATTGGAGGAGCCTTGAAAAATATAATGGCTATAGGATCGGGCATCATAGACGGATTGGGATTAGGTGAGAATGCAAACGCTGCATTCATTACAAGAGGCCTGCATGAAATAACTCGTTTCGGCGTAGCTTTGGGAGCCAGACTGGAGACCTTTTACGGACTGGCCGGAATGGGTGACATAATCGCAACCTGCCACAGCAACTTCAGCCGAAACCGTCGTGTAGGGCTCGGTCTTGCGCGAGGTATGACTCTGAAGGAGGTTCTTCGTAGCATAGGGCAGACCGCCGAAGGTATCCCAACATCGCAAGGTGTATCTAATATAGCAAAGAAAACAGGCATATACATGCCCATAACTTTCATCACTAACGAGGTACTGAAGGGCAACCTGTCACCCGCACAGGCTACACAGCGGTTAATGCAAAGTGCTCCTACGTTAGAGTCGTTCTTTTAACCTTCAGAGGAAACCTCACCCAGCTCATACAAAGATATAGAGAGCGATGCGATCGCAGCAGTTTCCGCTCGTAAAGTGCGTCTTCCCAATGAAACCGTGATAGCACCCGCCTTTATTGCCGCTTTCGCCTCATCCGCTGAAATACCGCCCTCAGGTCCAATAACTATAGCCATATTGTTCATTCCTTTTGAGGATACTCTTCGTAGTGCGGAGCGGATATTGAGCATCCTTTCATCCTCCCAAAACATCAGGACAGGCCCTCTCTCCGCCTCTTCACTTATTGCATCTAGAATAGGCATAGGTTCACTCACGGAAGGTACGGCAAGCCTGTCGGATAGTTCCGATGCTCCTATTACAATCCGCCTCCATCTCTTCATACGTGCCGGTGTAGGCAGCTCTGTGGTTCTGCTGCGAACTCTCTCTGTCATTATCGGTATGAAACGTGCCGCGCCCAGTTCGGTACACTTCTCTATGGCCGTTTCAAAACGATTGCCCTGTATCAACGCAAGTAAAAGAGTTACGGATAAGGCAGGCGGCTCCGTATCATGCGTGCACATCTTCTGAAGTTCACACCTTACATCACCATCCGCTATATCCTTCACAATAGCCACCCACTCATGCCCTATTCCATCAAACAGGCAGACTGAATCCCCTACCCTTATCCTTAGCACAAGTCTAGCGTGATAAGACGCCTCTTTAGTCAGTCTGACAATTTGCCCGTCGAAGAGTTCCGGCGGGGTATAGAAACGATTCAGCGCACCTTCTCCAAAACTTCCATAACCCAATCGGCGGACGTCCTTGATGCAACTACCCGCGCACCTGCTTCCAAAAACCTCCGATCTACCTCTGCCTTCCTCGATAGAAACATACCCGATATCAAAACGAGCCCGTTGCGTTTTATCATTGTCATAATATGCGGCGCTTTTTCTATAACGACTAAGGCTGAAATATTGACAAGCACCATATCCCATGATTCACTCTCAATGCCATCATGAGGAATAGAACCCAGCATAAAATCTACATTATCCGATAGCGAAGCATATTCTGCGTTCTTACGAGATGCTTCCACGGCTAGAGGATCTATATCCAATCCTACACACCTTTCCGCGCCCAACCGAGAAGCGGTTATAGAGAGTATACCGGATCCACAACCAATGTCCAGAACAGACATCCCGCGTAATACTCGTTTTTCCATTTCTTCCAGCATCATGCGGGTTGTAGGATGCTGTCCTGTCCCAAATGCAATACCCGGCTCTATACGCACCACCACATCATTCGGTTTGACTAGAGGCGGCTTCTTACTAAGGGGTACTATCAAAAGGCGTTCCCCAATACGTACAGGCTCAAACGGTTCTAGCACCCAATTCTTTTCATCCACCTCTCTCATACTAATCTCAGGGAGTTTATGAAAATAGGATATAAGCCGTATACCAACATCTATAAGAGCGATCTTCTTATCCTCCGTGCCATCCGGAGAAAGGTAACCGCTGACGGTAGCCATAGCATCTTCCGGCGGCATCTCACCCTCATCGGGGTAGTATCCGCCCGCGGCGGCTATCACGGCACCACCTTCGCAGTACCTAGCAAAAAGTTCCGCAACCGGCTCCGCATATTCTCCGGAGACACATATACTCAACTCAAGCCAGCGCATACCTTATATACAAGATTTCATCTAGTTTACTCAGCTGCCGTTATTACTACTTCTTTTATTGCGTCTAAAAAAGCCGCTGCGTTTATCGTTAGAATCATTAGAAAAGGTCTCTGCCAGAGCTTCTATCAATTCCCGCTGCTTATCCGTTATCTTCTTCGGTATCGAGACTTTGATAACCACTATCTGATCACCCCGTTGATCCGGTCGATTCAGAATGGGGATCCCCGCACCTTTAACACGAAATTTAGAGTCTGTTTGTGTACCTGCGGGAATTTTCAATTTTTCCTTTTTCCCATCTACTCTAGGTATCTCCACATCATCCCCTAGCGCTGCTTGTGAAAAGTTAATCTCCTTAGTAAAAAACACATCCGCCCTATTCCTCATAAACATAGGGTCATTCTTCACATTGATAAGCACATAAAGGTCTCCCGCGCGCGCGCCGCGTTCACCCGCCTCACCTTGCCCTTCCAGCCGTATCCGTACGCCATCCTCTATGCCCGGCGGGATCTTTAACTCGACCTGCCGCTTGCGGCGAGAGCGTCCTATACCTGCGCACTCTTTACACTTCTTCAAGGCACGTTGGCCTTTACCGTTGCAAGTGGAGCACTCACTCACCTGCTGAAACTTTCCGAAAATTGTGCGCTGCTCATGTCGTACCTCTCCTGATCCCTTACAGGATGGGCACTCATCGATCCCGCTTCCGGGTTCTGCTCCTTCACCCCTGCAGCGAGTGCATTCTTCTAATTTACTCATCTCCAAAACGCGTTTCACCCCGAATACCACATCTTTAAGCTCCAGTGACAAATGTAGCTCAATATCAGAGCCTTTCTTAGCTCTGCGTGTTCCGCCAAAAAACGCATCGAAAATATCACCAAACCCGCCAAAAGACGTATCCACCCTATCGAAAATATCACCAAACCCGCCGAACCCGTTAGATCCCGCCTTCGCATTGGCAAGCCCTTCATAACCGAACCTATCATAAATCTGTTTACGTTCCGGGTCGCTCAGTATCTGATAAGCCTCACTCACCTCTTTGAACTGATCAGTGGCACCCGCCGCTTTATTGCGGTCCGGATGATACCTGAGAGCCTGTTTACGAAACGCTTTCTTTATATCTTCTTGGGTAGCATTCCTATCTATCTCCAAGACATCGTAGTAATCTCTAGTCATAATTTACACTCTGAAAGAAAATTCCTCACGTGACCGATCCTTTTCATCGGTAATAAAAATCATCGCGTACATCCATAGAAAAACTACATACGCTTAATATTAGATTATCAAAACGGTCAGTATATTAGACTATAGAAACACCCTCTGAGTATAGCTTCTTGGGAATAGGAGTCTACAAAAGACGAGTTAGCCATCTAAGTACATATACTATCTTCAGTAAGAAAAAACTTCCTCCATGCTCAAGATGAGAGAACCTGCTCATGTATATGCGAGGACGAGATTTACAAAGGAGTAACTTCAAGACTCGGTAGTGGATATTGGGGCATAACGGTTGAGTTTTATAACAAATTAGGTACGAACCTTTGAGCAAGCCTCATTCCGGCGAGATGGTTCTATCAGTATAGGCAGGTACAATATCTATATAGTTGCTTATCTATAACGACGCCAAGGTTACTGAATGTGAAGAGTCAATCGATATCATTGAGCAGGTGAGGAATAAATATGGCGTGTGAGATAGTAAATGACATGGTGCGTTCTTAGAGAGATCGCCGGCCAAGTGCATCTATCCGACCGGAGAATACCAACCCTAGGCAAATGTCGGATCAAGTGTCGGACATCGGTCAAAGGGATGCAAAGGCTAAATCTGCTCACAGTTCACACAGTTCTGTTAAGGTGCTAACATAGTCTTGATAGATTAGTAAAATTATCGGATATCCTCAAAAAAGGTTACCCACAAAGCACACGGTTTATGAACATAATTCTGAAATCACCAACAACCTTTCTTATAACTACAAATACAGGAAACATTCTAATCTCCCCATCGGAAGACGCGCTGGATAAAAGAGATGAATCAAATACGATAGTAGCTCTCCACAAAGCGTGTTCCCTGATGAGATTTCAGGAAACTAACATTATAAGCGGACCCGGAGAATATGAAATAGATCAGATGAGAATGGTAGGAATAGCTACACGTTCGGCGAGCGGCGAAGACATAAATACTATGTACTCTGTCCAAGCCGAAGGGCTCAATATCTGCGCCATAGGAGCGATAGCCGCTCAGCCCGATACGGCAGCCATACAGGCGGCAGATAAGGTAGACATCCTTATAGTAGACGTTCTCAGTACAAGAATCCCCTCAGGAGAGTTAGCAGATGTTCTGAGGAATTTCGAGGCTATAATAACTATCGTGAACGGCTATGATTCAGACACTGAACAGGTTGGACAGGAACTAGAAGATCTCCTAGAGGAGATGGATATAAAAGAGCCGGAAATTCTATCGAAATTATCCTTGTCGCAACGAAAAACATCTGAGAAAGAGGTGCGTACGATAGCATTGATTCAATCTGAATTAAATTAGGTGCAGTATCTCTGTAACATACCGGCCTTGTAGATATATGACAGGTTACGGAAGCAAAAGCGAGGCGCCACTGCCTGCAGAAGCATCCATGTATACCCAATAAGCATTGCCAAGAAGTACGCCAACTTCACTATCATTCATATCCACCGCTTCAAGGGATGCACCTAACGTATCGTAATGGTACGCTCTTGTAACATCTGATCCGCCACTGCGAACATAATCTACAAACGGATAAACAACGTCATTCTTCGTAAGTTCCCGATAGCTCTTACCTTGAATATTCACCCTTTGTCTGGAGGTATCCAAAACACCTATCAGATTCCATCCCGGGTAAGTGCGAACATTCGCAGGCATTTCCAAATCACCTCTTTGATAAGCGTTACGCAAAGCCACCTTCTGCACGGTGAAAGTATCGGAAAATACCCAGTACCCTACACCTCCGCGAATATTCCGTAAATCTCCAAAGAAGTCCTCTCCGCTTCTGACAGCAATCTTCCATCTGCTGCGGTTCCATGGCTCATACGTCAAGACCTGCATAATGGCCGCCGTACTAAATACATCACCCACGTCCGTATCAACCGGATCGGATGGTAAAGACACTGCATTCCAACCTTTATACAATGAAAGTTCAAAAGGTTCGGGTTTGTAAATATGGAGCACCTTACGCACAACAGAGCTACTATTACCTGCCATATCGGTAGCCCTTGCCTCGAGGGTATGCTTTCCGGCGGGCATCCCTAAAGGCGGAACATAAAAGTGGAAACGTCCGTCCGCCGAGCTCAAAAGGTCTTTCATATCCACCTCTTCTCCGTCCTGCATATAAAGCCGTGCTCTATCTACAGAGACCTCTTCATCCCACTCCAGCGTGACAAGTGCGGAGCTTATTGGCATCTCCATATTTTCACCTGTATACGAAGGAGGCCGAGTATCCAAAGTAAACTGCACGGATATATCCCGTTGCAATAAAAAAGTGGGCGGCGTCTCTTCCGAGTCCGGGTCACGTCCGCCTAAATAGCCTATATTACCCGCTCTATCTTCAGCTTGTATAGCAAGGTAAACATCCCCATCCATTGCGGATATATCCGCCGCATCGAAAACGGCTCGCATTTGGTGCGTATACCTTCGTCCTGTAACCCGCAGATATCCTCTCATCACAAAAACACCCTCCTCGTCACGCTGCCACACACTCACCTGTGCATCCTTCAGAGGCTCATCGGCGGATACAAGCACCTCCATATGGCGTTTAGTCAAAGCGGAGGCATCTTCATCCGTTCCATCTGCGCCTATTCCCGAACCGCCGAATAGCTCGACTGCCAGACGCGGCGCGAGTCCGTCTGAAAGTACAACCCTAATCTCGTCATCGGCGCCGGCAGTATTTCCCGCTCGATCGCGCAAATCACCTACTATCTCAACGGAAACAGATCCGACGGAAGGCAAATCTGTTTCAAGGTGAAGAAAAGCACTCCTAAGCAAAACATCCCTTTCAGCATTGGCAATAGTGCGAGCATCACCAAGTAAATCATCATCTATCTCCGGCGGGTCAGCGAATACCACATCCGCTACTCGCACCACTCCGGACACATTGTGCATAACGAGAAAATCTTCCGGCTGCACATAAAGAGGGTCTATAGCAGTATCGAAAACCAGCCGTATAGCATCCCTCATATCCTTATCCAACCTACGGCGAGAAGAGTTCCACAACTGCCCGGTGACCGATAGATCATCATCGAAACGAGGCGGCACCAGATCTATATGAACTAAGTGCATCTGAGGACCTTGTTCATCTTGTTCGGCATCCGAGAAACCTATATTTCCAGCGAGGTCTGATACATGCACCACAAAATCTACAACATGAGATATATCCCCTCTTTCGCCTAGCAAAAAGCGAGCGCTGTAATTCCAACGAAGGCTCACCATTCCATCCATCGCGTCATCATCTAGAATGTCTCTATAGGAAGCAATCACCAAAGAGGTGTCGTCCATGTTAGTGAATGGCTGACCATCGGCTGTACGGTACTCATCGAAATTCAGCACAGCATCCTCATTATCGGGATCATCCGAGTTATCCCCTACCAAGCGCGCCGTATTGACAGCAATTCCGGCGCCTCCGTCATCAAAGTAGCCATCAAACGCAAGACGGCTGTCCCCGGTCGCCGAATCATGTGATGGTTGAAGCACGGAAACTTCCGGAGGTTCTATATCCGCAACGGCGCGGGCAGTAACACTATCCTCTCTACCGGAAGAATACAAATCTTTATACGATACGGTTATACGGGATGCGTGCTCAGCCGTAACGGTGAGGCGTTCTCTGCCGTTCATTTCCGAACGTGAACCACCCTGAACAGAAGAGCTCCCGGCATCCAGAACTTTAATTTCGCCTTCAAACACGCCTGTATCGGGGCCCGTCTCTCTCAGGTTAAGTGTGCCGCCGCTACCGTCCGTGATACTTACCCTAACACTCGTATCATCTACAGCGCTTGAATTCCACACAATGTAAAAAGTCGTTATTGTCTCGCAGTTAGCCGCGCAAAGCACCTCGAACGCAGGAACCCTTGTCGTCACACCATCGCCTCGCACCCCTACAGAATGGTATGCAGAGAGGATATAAAGCTCGGCGCTACCGGATACGGTGACTATATCCGCCTCGTCGTCTAAGCGTTCATCTCTATTGATATCGGCGATAAAACTATCGCTATCCTCCATAAAGAAGATGCGCGCTCCCCCTCCCAATGATGTATCAACTACCCATGTCACTGTTTCACTTGTGAAAGTCTGAGGCAGATTGCGGTCATAATCATAGACTGTAACCACTAGAACATCGGCATCGCGGTGAATGAAATTTGTCTGGGCGTGCATTTCGTCCCTAGTACGAGCCGTAACGTAAAGATATGTATCCTCGCCGACAAATTTTCTATTCGCTGGGTTTGCAAGGACATTTCGCCGCTCACTATCTCCAGTGTTTTCATCGGTGGTAAGCCGTGACCAAAAGTTAGTGAGGTGAACCTCGGCTCTTGTACACTTGGGCAAGCCGCTATCGCCACAGTGGGGCGTTTCTTGCGCTTTGACATCATTGGCGGAAGGCATAAGCCACAAAAGGGTACATAGCGCAACAGTCGCAATAGATATTACAAACAGTAGCGGAAATTTGCAGATGTTCGGCTTCTCTAGATAAAGGCGAAACACTCTTCCTACGCTCCGAGATGATAGGTTTTTTATGAATGCTCTCTTTATTTTACTTTAAAGTAGCCGAGATTTATGCCTTAACAGGTACACCGTGGCCGGGCATATTGAGTATACAGATTCGTTTTCAGTATCAGAGATTCGTTATAGTTGTCAATTCAAAGGGAAATTTCCCAAAGTATTTCCTGAGACAAACACACAACACAAACAAAGGCTGAGCAATGCCGAACGTTTCCGCTGTTACTATAGAGGGTTATAAAATATCAGTTCGACGGTAGCGGATCTCGCCGCCTTTTGGGAGGGCTGAGAGCATGCAAAATATCAATATCCGTACAAGCTCGGTTCAGTAAAAACTTTATCGGTGTATTCGCACACAGATAGGAAGTTATTAAGATGAGAGTAAGGAAAAAACCTCTTAGGCTACCCCGCCGTACCGTATACCCGTGAGCTCAGCGATATCCTTTTTGAAGGTAGTAGTATCATCTATAGAAAACCGGTTTATGTGATTATGCCCACATGCGCGTGCTAGTATCTTCATAAAATGGACGGCGGCAATTAGGAAGCGTTGGAGGCGTTTTGCGGACTCATCCACGATGAGGCGGGAACGTAGATCAGGGCGCTGTGTTGCTATACCTACGGGGCAGTTATTGGTGTGGCATGCACGCATTCCCAGACAACCTATAGCCTGTATAGCAGAATTTGCAATCGCCACAGCATCCGCGCCAAGCGCAAGCGCCTTTGCGAAATCGGCAGGGGTTCTAATACCTCCCGTTATTATCAACGTAACATCCCTACGGGCAAGTCTGTCCAAATGTGCGCGAGCGCGCGCTAATGCGGGAATTGTAGGGACGGATATATTATCTCGAAATATCAAAGGAGCGGCTCCCGTCCCGCCTCCGCGACCATCCAATATGATGTAATCTACACCTACGTCAAGTGCTGCGTCTATATCGTGTTCTATATGCTGCGCGGAAAGTTTATACCCTATAGGTATTCCGCCTGTTTCCTCTCGCACCTTATCCGCGAACTCCTTTATTTGGCTGACAGTCGTCCAATCGGGAAAGCGCGACGGCGATATGGCCGGCTCGCCTTCCGGCAACCCACGCACAGCCGCGATTTTAGCCGATACTTTCGGACCCGAAAGGTGGCCGCCCGTGCCTGTTTTGGCAGCCTGACCGCCCTTGAAGTGAAAAGCCTGACATCTCTTGACCTTATCCATAGAGTAGCCAAAACGAGCCGATGCAAGCTCATAGAAATAGCGCGAGTTAGCGTTTTGTTCTTCAGGCAACATACCGCCTTCACCGCTGCATATCCCCGTGCCCGCAAGTTCGGCGCCTTTGGCAAGTGCCACTTTCGCCTCTTCGGAGAGGGCGCCGAAGCTCATATCGGACACAAGAAGAGGTATTTCCAACCGAAGCGGTTTACGTGCAGATGGACCCACCACGACTTCCGTCCCTACAGATGCATCATCCAGCAAAGGCGGCTTATGGAGCTGTGCCGTTACGAACTGTATATCATCCCATTTGGGCAGCTCAAACAAAGGCACACCCATAGCGGATACTTCCCCGTGGTGTCCATTCACCCCATGCTTCGCTAGGTTCTGTATCATATCGTTCGCAGGCTCGAACATCTTCTTATTGCCGTGATCCTGATACTGCCCTAGATACTCATCTCTTACATAAGGCTGCGGATTTTCTTTCTCCCATGCTGCGACCTCATCCTCGTCTACCCAAACTTTACCATCCTCTACCCAGCTCGTGAACTTCCGGAGCCTCTCCGAGGAGTTATAAGAGCTTATGCCGGTATCATAGCAAAAGTCCCAGTCATGAACACCGCATATAATATTACCGTCCTTTACATACCCATCCGAAAGCATAGCGCCTCGGTGGAGGCATCTACCGTAAAGGATGGATACTTTATCACCATATCTGATAACAACCAAATCAACATTAGCTACAAGAGCAGGCGCAGGTTGCTCTTCTTTAAGATCATCCCATTGGTAGAGTGCAGTTTTTTTCATGAATCCGTTTACCTTATATGAATCTATCGACTATTCAGAGTTACTCTTTGGGAGGTGTTTCCTTCTCCCTTTTTCCGGCGTAGCGGATCAAGGCTAGAACAAAGGGCACTGCCAAAAGTCCAAAGAAGCTTACCGACGTATCGCCATTACCGAAAAAGCAAAAGCTACCACCACCCGCCGGTGCCGGTGTGGGAGTTGGCACAGCCGCCGGAACCGGAGTAGCCGTAGGGGCGGGTATGGGGGTAGGTGTAGGCGAAGGAGTAGGAACAGCGGGCGGGGGCGTAGGTGTAGGGGGTGGGATTGGCGTAGGTGTGGGAGGGATAGGTGTGGGTTCACTCACATTATCGAAAAAGAGGTTTATAGTCACTTCTCTCCCTCCACCTTCAAATACACCCGACTGTGCAGCCTGCTGGTCTCCAATGTGGAAAGTTACAGGCGCGTTTAAAAATTCATCCGTTCCGGGAGCTACCCTCACCACATACTGACCGCTCTGCACCACGGCGGGGCTAGAGGTGTAATCTAGAACGCGTGCCACAATCTCCGTACCGTCGGGGAGTCCTGCCGGAAAGTTGGCGGAGCGCACACGCCCCGAGAAGAAAGATGAACCGACCATGACAGGGAGAGGGGTTGGTGTTGGGCGAGGTTCATTGGGGAAGTCCAACACGACACGTCGCACCTGCGGTAATAACCATGCCATCGCGTTTGGGTTTCCATTGGTATCCAGAAAGATAAACGGGGTGCTTTGCTTCGGTTCACCGCTTATCTGGACTGCCGTACCCCCAACAAGTACAAACTCTTCCCGTACAGTAGCTCTAGTTCCATCCACAAGCTCGAAGGTCATAGCCTCACCTTCTGCGCGTGGGAAAGGTCCTATTCTCAAATGAGTAAAATTACCGCTACCTGAGATTTGTCCGGTAACAGTAGAATTATCCTCCGATCTGCCCGCACCTGCAAGTACCGCAAAAATGCGCAAGCCATCGGGTGCAGGTTGTCCGGCTACTCGCACCTCACCCTCAAAGATGAGAACGTGGGCGGTAGGGACATCTTGTGCAACGACCGGTTCGCCAAAAAGTGAGAATAGAAGTATTGAACTCACAGTAACAAGTAGAGCAAGAACTGCAAACAATACACTGCTAAGAATTGGTTTACCGTTATTTATGAACACCATCGGTTTATACTATCTCCTTCCTACCTACTAGTTTAAAAAACTATCGCTTTTGGACACATTGGAAGTATCAGGATCATATTACCTCCTAAGTAATAGTATACAAAACGCCCCCCACTCTATACAAGAGAGGAGGGCGTCCGTTTTACCTTTTTCCCCACACACCATTTACGTGGTGTGTAGCTATGAGCGTTACGGCGCTATGGGAGGCGCTGTCCCACCGGCGGGAACGTCTATGTAGATCCAGTAGGCTAAACCAACCTCTGCATCAGGACCAGTAGTAGCCACATTCTCGTAATCTTCAGCATCGAACCTGTTGTTTATGGTATCGTAGCTGTAAACCTGCGTTATATCCGCACCGGCGCTAGTCAGGTAGTCACCGAGTTTGTAGTCTTGAGTACCACCGCTGCCACAGCGTCCTACACCGGCTGTACAGGACTCTTCCAGCGCGTCACCGCTATCACCCTCAATAACGTCTCTATCACGGACCGGGTCAAGAACGCCTATCAAGTTCCAGCCTTCACTGGTACGTATATTGGAGGGAACCGCGCCAACGATTTCACGCTCACCGGCAGTCTCCAGAATGACCGTTATATCGGTGAAGTTTTCACTGAAGACCCAGTATCCCACACCACCTTGAACGGCGGGTATATCACCGCTGAACGTGTTGCCGGATCTGGTGGATATGCGCCACGGGTTGCGACTGAATGGTTGGTAAGCCACCACCTGCGTGATGCCCGGCTCAGAGAATACCGCCGTTACCGTGGCTTCCAACGGATCGGATGGGAAGGAGATTGCATTCCAACCTCTGCGAAGGCTCAGCGTGAAAGGCTTGCGCTCTACTATCTCGAAGTCAAAGTCCAGATCGACATCATTGTCGGCAAGGTCTCTAAGTTCCAGATTCACCTGATGGTTACCCAATATCCAATCGGTCGCGGGGGTGTATACCCATGTCTCACCGTCGGAACTGATAAGATCAGCAGTGATGTCTAGCACGCCGTCACCAGCGAGGTCTACTTCAGCCGATTGGATAGACTCTATCTCCTCAAGGAACTGTATCACCAGACGCATGCGAGGGTCGGAACCTATGATGTTGTCGTCACCCGCAGCCTGTCCATTACCGTCATTGTCCAGTATAGGGTTGGTGTTGTCCAGTGTGAAGCTTAGGTTATCTGCGAAATCATCCAGATCACCTATCACAGGCCTACCATTCTGCTCAAGAACGTTAGCATCGTCTCTTCGTGCAACTGGTCCGGGACCTGTAACGTTTCCTGATGAATCGGTAGCCTCTTCGGCACCAAATATCGTTCTGTTACCGTCTCTGTCCACCAATTCCACAACCACATAGACGTCATCTCCATCCGAGCTTCCATCATCGCCACCGTCAAGGCTGGAGGATGCTGTGTAGTCAAGCTCGTATTTATTGGTTTGACCGCTAACACGGCTAGGGGTTCCTCCCTCATCTATAGAGAAAAACTGTGCGTCATCTCCGCTTCCGCCGCCGGAGGGTGTTCTATCTTGGTAGAACAGGACATCTATGTCCCCTGTCCTAACATCTTCGTCCACCTCTATCTGGACGGTTATGTCGTCTTTGGTTAGACTATCCGAGCGGGTATTACCGCCTGAATCTATACCGGAACCTTCTGAAAGGGTAACGCTTGTAATCTGTGGAGCGATACCGTCTCTGATGTCTTCGTACTCAAAGCCCGTGCTGATTCTGTTGCCGGCGCGGTCGTCTACATTACCAACAATCCTGATTGTCGGCTCGTCATCCGACGGTATATCACCGCTGAGCCTTAGGAAAATATACAGCACGAAGTGATCTTCCAGATCTTCGTCCGTATATGGTCCACTTCCGATACCGGAAAAGCTCGTGTTACCTATCAGATTCGGGATCGCTACCGCCACATCATCACTACCCGTTAGCCCATTGCCGTTCAAGTCTTCATCGTCCACATCGTCGGGTTTAAGGAGTGTAACCTCTTCTACTGTGAGGCTCACGCCCGCCCTACTACTGAGGTATCTGAAATCCGCCGGCTGAACCGTAGAAGCATCCAGTCGCTCAGGAAATACTAGCAACAATGAGTCTCGTGCGGTTACAATTTCCGCATCACTAGCATCCCACTCTCTGCCGGTAATAGCATCGCCGGCTCCTATATCTGCTTCATCTGCAGCTTCGCTATCTACGGTAATCCGATGTGCTTGCGGGTCGTCTTCATCAGTGTCGGAGTCGGAGAAGCCAATATTTCCCGCCAGATCAACACCGTATACTTGATATCTCAATACTTGCCGGTTATCCGGGGTGTATTCAAGGGATCCAAATTCGTCTTCGTAGACGTCTCTATCTATTCTAAACTGTATTGGCGGATCGCCCCTATCACCATCATCGAAACTACTTTCGTTTACCAGAAAGGAAGTTCCGACAACGGTACCACGGTCGGTGGTATCATCATCACCGCTAAAGGGTTCATACCCTTCAGGATAAACATTCAAGGTACTGGAGAAAGCATCTCTCTCTACAATACCTGCTATGACGGCACCTTCATCAATGATACAGCTATCTGCTTTACATGTGTATGTGAAATCATCAGCAAGAGCATCTCGCCTCTCATCAGCAGTAGCATCAGCAGCAGGAGTGGTTCCTCGATTGTCAATTATCATCTCACCGTTAGTAAAACCGGTAAATCTATCAGTATCTCGGGTAACGGTATCGCCGGTTATACGACTAGCGTCAGAACCTGTAGGAAAGCCCGGAATTACATCACGCGGACTGAACCGAGGAAAAACATTTCTTGTAACGGTACCGGTTTTAACCCATCCGTTTAGAGCACCGCCGATTATTATCTCACAAGATCCGGAACACATGTATTCGAATCTTCTAGCATCATTTAAGTATGTTTCAACCTGATTGTTTGTCAATGCCAGAACGACATCAGAGGTTCCATCAGAATTCCCTGAATTCCTAACAGTCACTATGCCGTCAGCAGCATTGTTAATAGCATCAACATTTGAAGGGAAATCCGGGATTATTCGTCCCGTAAACGTATTACTTAAACTACCTATTCTTGGGGCTAAAGCTTCTTGTAAGTTGGTCGCCACAATATCTCTTGAATTCCCATCATCCACAATGAATGCAATTTCATCTCCGGCAATTCCAGAGGTATCGTCTGTAAAGGTACCTTCGAAAACAGGTCTTCTGTCATCAACGGCAACATCATCGGCAGGGCTGGTTATTTCCGCTTCCGGTTCTGAAGTATCCACGCGGAACCGCTGGTTCCTATCGGTTGTCCTAGGATCTACATTAGCCGTATCCGTAGGAGTGCTTTCATCAGAAGTTTGATCTTCGTAAGTAACATCTACCGTGTCTCTATCCGACGCGTAGATGTAAGCCACAGGTAGGTCAAGTGTGTTGTCTACTCTCTCCAGCAACGCATAAGGTACGTCATCACCGAGTTCATCACCTCTATCGTCTAGGTTATCGATGAGTTTGATTTCACCTTCAAATATGCCTGTGTCTATGTTTGTTTCTCTCAGTTTCAGAATTTGCAGGCGTCCTCCGGTAGATTCTATCTCCACGTCCACTGTGTTAACTGTTGCTCTGTTCCACGTAATGGTAAATTCGGCGGAAACTACACAATCACTCTGGCCTTGTCTGGGAGCACAACTAAATGTCCCCAGATAGGTGCTCGCAAAGCCCGTTTGGCTTCGTACACCGGAGAAGACGAAGTTATGGTCTTGTGCGCCCACCACATTAACTTCCCATGTAGGATTTCCCGTTATTTCGGTTGCATCTATAGGGTTATCAACGGCTACTGATATAGGATTACCTCTCGAAATATAGATTGGTAACTCCTGACTGAGGTCAAGTTGTACAACCTCCGACCCATCTACAGTGTTGAAATTCACTGTCAGAGTAGTAATTTCTTCAGTGAGCGGGTTGCGGTCATCATCTATAACGGTAACTATGACGCGGTCGTAATCTTCTATAACATAGTTATCAGCACGGAGGAAAGGCAAAGCTGCCAAGTCACCCGACCTATCATCCCTGTTACGGTTATCTTGTAGATCCACAACGGATGCGTAGAGGGTACTGCTACTACCTATGTATTCGCGGTCGGTTCCCAACTGCCATCCCCCAATTTCATCCACCTCATCACGGTCTTGGCCTCTTCTCACTTCAGGGTCTGTCGTGAGTGCGGAACCTCTGTTAGTGATATGCAGTTCACCATCCTCACAGTTACGGAGGCCGTCCAAATCACAGTATGATACGTCGCTACCTTCGGCGTAACCTACTACCTGACCGCTCTGCCTCAATGGACCGTCATCGGCTGAAGTTTGAGCAGACGCGGGTATTCCATTACCTACGGCAACTATAGCCAGAAACGCCGCCGCCACCGCAATTGCAATGACAGTGAGTGTCCCAAATAGTTTATCTTTTCGAAGCGTCACAGCTCCATTCCCCCTTACTATGCTTATGTTTTTTCCGGCGGGTTTCTTATAAATGTTCATTTCCCGGCGGTACTCCTGAAAAAAATCGGAGGTGATCCGAACGTTCTTTTTTAACCCACCGTCCGATTATGGCGGTCGGGATGCCGATTCCTAACTCTGGCATGCCGGAAATGACCTTGCTAATCGACACGCAAGGTACATTCCCATATATGGCGTCCTGTAGTTCTATAGTTTATTCAAACACAACCGCTTATGGTTGTCAAGCAGTAACGGAGGGTATTTTTCAGCAGTTACTTATCGCTCCCGCCTTCCGTATATTCCCCGCACCTTTCGACATCCATAAAATCAGGATATTCGCCAATGCATCCACAATCTTTTATAACACTTTCACGGCGTGTTGGCACAATAGATTCAATAAAGATTTAAAAGATTTACGGCGTTATGTAAGAAATTTTCGGTTCGCACTATCTACGCCTTCTATTTAATAGGAACGCTAGAAGCCTTGACTTTATAAGCTTGGTGCTCCAGATGGTACCCGCCGCGCCGATTGTTACGGGAAGCACTCACCTTATAGAACTATCGGAGGGATATATTAGCGGCTGTATACGGAAATGATATTAGGCGGTTAGCACTAAATTACTATTTGCCGGGCTGTGTTATGGATAGAAGGAACTCCGCGTTGGTTCCCGTTTTGCCAAGACGTTCTATTATCCGTTCCGTAGATTCTGTTGGGTTGCTCGCACCTTGGCTTATTAGGACAGCCATGCGGCGCAAGAGCCATACTTGCCTTAGAGTTTTTTCGTCCAGCAGAAGCTCCTCATGGCGCGTTCCGCTGCGCTCTATATCTATAGAGGGGAATATGCGCCGCTCTGCAAGACGTCTGTCAAGATGTAGCTCCATGTTTCCCGTTCCTTTGAATTCTTCATATATGACATCGTCCAATCTAGAGCCGGTGTCCACTAGGGCAGTGGCGATTATGGTGAGGCTCCCTTTGCCTTCACAGTTTCGTGCCGCACCGAAGAACATCTTCGGAGGATAGAGGGCTACGGGGTCCATACCGCCGGATAATGTTTTGCCGCTGCTGGGTGCTGCGATGTTGTAACCGCGCGCAAGCCTAGTGAGGCTGTCCAATAGAAGCACCACATCTTCCCCTGTCTCCACAAGCCGCCGTGCCCTTTCTAGGGCGTCTTCTGCGGTTCTGCAATGGTTTTCTGCGGGTTCATCGAATGTGGAGGAGTATATTTCACCTTTGACTGAGCGACGTATGTCCGTAACCTCCTCCGGACGCTCACCTATCAATGCCACCATGAGATGTATCTCCGGATTGTTGGCGGTTATTGCACTGGCTATCTGTTTGAGTATTACCGTTTTGCCCGCCTTGGGCGGCGCTACTATGAGAGAGCGTTGCCCTTTTCCGATAGGTGCAATTATGTCTATGAGACGCGTGGAGAGTTGATTGGGATCGTTTTCCAGCCTGATGAGTTGATTAGGGTATACGGAGATGAATTTATCGAAATGCGGACGTTCGGCAGCCGTTTTTGCATCTACTCCGTTTACTATGTCCGGATTCCTAAGTGTGTAACACTTGCCCGCATCCCGAGGGGCAATTATAGGACCTAGTATAAAATCACCGTTTCGCAGCCTATACTGTCGCGCTACGGCACGGGTAACGAAAATATCCTCCGGGAGTTCCATACGATATTCTCGTCTAAGGTATCCGCTGCCGTCATTGTTCATATCGATGATGCCTGCGCCTATGAGTAAGCCTTTATCTTCAGCTTCTATGGCGATCAGGTGCATGAGAAGATCTGAGCGGCGCTTAGAAGGGCTCTTCACTTTTTTGCTATCCGCAAATTTTCTAAGATCATCTAAAGACATCGCCCCAAGAGTGCCGATGCCCGAAGGTTCTCCTAGATTTTGGATTTCTTCGTCCGGCAAGAAATCCTCCACCGGATGAGTGGACTGCCCGCCGTGGCTGCGTCCGTTGCTTATTCTGCGTCGGTTTTGTGTCCTGTTCCGCATGCTGGGGTTATTAGTCAATTTATAAGTACTCCTACCTGTGACGCTTTCGGTAACGCTTTTGGTTCCCGATTTTTATAAAGTATTCCGTAATCTCCGATATGTGCATAAACAGTTTGCTATTTACCTGCGAGCTATTTTGGCAAGCCAAATCCGGAGTGAGATAGCTTAAATCTATCCTTCTGCACAATAAGTGCCGGAAAATCTGCCGTTATGTTAGCCATATCCCCACATGGCAAAGAGTTATCCGGATACATAGAGAGGCTATCTGCTCTCAGAATTCTCTACAGCCCTAGTCTTTAAACCTCAAAGATAAAAGGGCTGTAATGCTGTAATTTAGATTGACACAGTGATCTGATGAATAACAAAATGGCAAATACCTATACATCTTACTTTAAACTAAACTCATGAGCGTATTGCCATCTGTAAATTAATCTATCAGATAAAGTTACACAAATCAAGAGGTATCTATATATACATACTCTACCTCATAGTCCACTTAATGTGCGAGGCAAGAGTATAATTCACAAGGCGTGATAGTATAAACCTCACTCGGCAACGGATTCAGACCTTTTGCTAAGTCTTCTTTCTATTCCATCCGGGCATTATACGCTACATAGGTATTTTCAGAAGTTCGCCGCTTCTCTTCCATTGTACCATACGCTTGAGGTTCGTCGACGAGGGGCAATTGACCACCTTCTCTGAATATCGTGAGAGATTTCCGTATAAATTCGCTGAATAGAGGGTGCGGCCTATCCGGACGTGAAGCGAACTCCGGATGGAATTGAGTTCCAATCATAAATGAGTGTTCTTTTATCTCCATGATTTCGGCAAGATTTTTCTCCCGCCATATACCGATAGCATTCATGCCTCGTTCTTCCAAGATATCCCTATATGCGTTATTCACTTCATAGCGATGCCTGTGCCTTTCCATCACAAGGTCACGCCGCCCATACGCTTCGTGCACAATCGAACCGTTTCGCAAATAGCAGGGGTATGATCCGAGGCGCATAGTGCCTCCCGTTTCTTCTCTCCCTTCCTGTCCCGGCATTAGAGATATAACCGGGTAGGGAGTTTCAGGATCGAATTCCAAAGAGTTGGCATTCGCCAATTTTGCAACGTTGCGCGCAAATTCTATGACCATGACTTGCATGCCCAGACATAAACCAAAGTATGGTATATTTCGTTCACGAGCATATCTAGCGGCTTTTATCATGCCCTCGACGCCGCGGTGATCGAAACCGCCCGGTATGATTATGCCCGATACACAAGCTAGCAGATCATTCTCCTCTTCTTCCATAACCTCGGCAGACACCCACTTTATAGAGACTCTGCAGCCGATAGCGGCGGCGGCATGGCGTAAAGCTTCGCTAACGGATAGATAGGCATCCTGCAGCTGAACATACTTGCCAACTATTCCTATCTCTATAGTACGTTTGAGTTCCTTTGGCTCTTTCAGCATTCGCTCCCATACGGTCATATCCGGATTGCCGCTATAACTATCTATCTGTGATGCGAGAACGTCTCCAAGTCCTTCCTTTTCAAGATGCAAAGGAACAGTATAGACATTGGAGACATCCGGTAGGCTTATGACATTATCCCGTAGTACATCGCAGTAGAGGGATATCTTTTCGCGCACATCGTCGGATATTTCCTTTTCGGAGCGGCATATTATGGCATCCGGCTGAATGCCGAAGCTACGTAGCGCTTGTACACTGTGCTGGGTGGGTTTTGTCTTCAGTTCACCCGTAGCGGCAAGCATAGGCAGCAGAGTCATATGCACATAGAATACATTCCCCGTTTCTTTGTCTTTGCGCATCTGCCTTATGGCTTCCAGAAACGGCTGCCCCTCAATGTCACCGACCGTCCCGCCTACCTCTACGACTACCGTTTTTGCACCCGTTTCCCTAGCGAGTTTCTTGATGCGGTCTTTTATTTCGTCCGTTACATGAGGCACTATCTGGACGGTATGCCCGCCGTATTCTCCTTCGCGTTCAGCATTTATAACATGCCGGTATATTTGGCCTGCGGTTACGCTGGATAGGTGGGTAAGCTCCACGTCCGTGAAACGTTCGTAATGTCCAAGGTCTAGGTCAGTCTCCGCTCCATCGACAGTAACGAAAACTTCACCATGCTGATACGGAGACATTGTCCCCGGGTCTATATTGAGGTAAGGGTCTAACTTGAGTAGGGAAACTGTCAAGCCGCGGCTTTTCAGCATTCGCCCTATGGAAGCAACTACTATGCCTTTGCCGAGTGAGCTAACTACACCGCCTGTCAGGAAGATATAATCGGTCACGTTAAGTACTTCCTTTTCTCTAGCAAGCACAGGTTTAGATGAATATTCGATTGCGAAGAAGTCATGAGCGTTTAGGTTAGTTTATCCGAATAGGGACGTGTTTGAAACTCATTCCCTTCATTAGTCGATCTTTAATTTCCATTTAGTTAGGACGCCAACTTTGATGGTACATGCTGCGGCTTTTGAGCGTAGGAGTTTTATCAACACTTTATAAGTATGTACATAGTTGTTATATTACGATGATTCTTTTTTGCCCATACCTTAACTCTATCCAAAAGCGAGAGAAGAAAGATACATGATATATTCTAGCCCTATCCTCCCCAAAATAGGAGGGAATATTCCCGTCCGTAGCAGGAAGACCGCATGAGAAAACTTTGCATAACCTTTACATAATTAACGGAGCTATCCGATAAGGGTGGAACAAAAGAGCCCTCCATAAGTATAAGCGGGAAGGTATTTGCATTACTGCGATTCTGCGGCCGCTTACGCACCGAAGACCCAAGATAATACAAAGTTCAAAGAACCCTCTTGTATATCGCTCGGCTAATATATTAATGGAAGACACAAATGAAGTTTATGAAGGATGCGGTGCAGTGCCGTTGGTTAGGGGGTATTCATAAGTTAGAGATTACCCCTTACTAGGATCATGGCGGATACAAGATTTATACGGATAACTTTTGTTCCTCTAGAAATTGTGAAATAACCTTCTTGCCATCTCACCACACCTCAATTCATACATCAGATCCATACCCTAAAAAGGTAAAACCATCACCAAGTAATAACGGAAAACCAATGACCCTACAAAATATATCATTAGAAGAAGTGAAGCGAATAGCCGCACTCGCTGCGCTACGCCTGAAAGAACAAGAAGCGGGACAAATGGCGAAGCACTTAGCGAACATATTGAAAAACTTCCGGTCACTTCAAGAAGTAGACACATCATCGGTAGGAATAGATGACGTATCCTCCATTCCGCATATTGAATTGAGGGAGGACTTACCAAGCCCATCGATGGAGTCTCGGGACGTTCTGAAAAATGCTCCCTCCACCAGTAATGAATTTATAAAAATAAGGCGGGTATTCTAACAATGAGTAAAGCCGCTTTAGTAGATGGTGAAGATATATTTTTTCTTCCGGCACATCGCCTGAATAGTATGTTCACCGCAGGTGAAACCACGCCTGAAGAGGTGTTGAAGATATTTCTCGAACGGGTGGAAAAGGCGGAACCTAAACTGAATTCATTTATAAAGGTTACATCTGATATAGCGCTAGAGCAAGCACATGAGGCTTCGGAACGCTTTCGCGGAAAGGGTTCGCCCCCGCTTCCATTGACAGGTATACCGATCCTCGTAAAGGACAATATCTCCACAGAAGGGGTAGAGACTACAGCGGGTTCACGCATTCTCTCCAACTATATCCCCCCCTATCGAGCGACGGTGATGGAGCGGCTAACGGCAGCAGGTACGGTTATGTTGGGCAAAGCCAATATGGATGAGTTCGCTATGGGTTCCTCTAATGAAAACTCGGCGTTCGGTGTGGTGCGAAACCCGTGGGATACAAACCGAACCCCCGGCGGATCCAGCGGGGGCTGCGCTGCGGCTGTAGCGGCCGGGGAGTGTACCTTAGCATTCGGCTCCGATACGGGGGGCAGTATTCGCCAACCGGGAGCACTTTGCGGCATTACGAGCATGAAGCCAACTTATGGGCTGGTCAGCAGGTACGGGTTGATAGCTTTTGCATCTTCGTTGGATCAAATAGGACCCGCTGCTCGTGACGCGTTGGATTGTGCAACCGCACTAGAGACTATCTGGGGAAAGGATGCCAAAGATACTACATCTATAGCGGCACCGCATGAGAGTATCGTTCGCAAAGCAGATATGAAAGGGATAAAGCTCGGTGTCCCGCGTGAATATTTGGAACACGGTGTAGAAGTAGGTGTTAAAGACGCCTTGAATTCCGCCTTGACCCTCATGGAGAGTCTCGGTGCCGATATAGAGGAGATTTCTTTGCCTTTGACCAATTATGCCCTTGAGGTTTACTACATAATCGCCCCTGCGGAAGCTTCCGCAAATTTAGCCCGGTATGACGGGGTCAAGTATGGAGGCGCCGTGGATGAAGAGATAGACGCTCGCTCTGTGACGGAGGCTACACGAGGCGCGCTTTTCGGGGATGAGGTCAAGAGGCGCATTTTGCTAGGAACTTATGCGCTTTCCGCCGGCTATTATGACGCGTGGTACAAAAAAGCCCAAGAGGTTCGTATACTGATACGCCGAGAGTTTGCGGAGGTTTTCAAAAAATTCGATGCGCTGATAACTCCTACTTCGCCAACTACAGCGTTTCCGCTAGGTGCGAGACTCGATGATCCCATCGCTATGTACAGAAGCGATATGTGCACCGCGCCCGCGAATATAGCAGGCCTTCCCGCCGTATCCGTTCCCTGCGGTTTTATAGACGGTTTGCCCGTTGGTATGCAGATTATAGGGGTTCATATGGCGGATATGCGCATTTTAGGGATAGCGGACACTTACCAGCAGGCGACATCATGGCATCGTAAACATCCGGATATGTTCAAAGAGAATCTATAACTATGCCTATACGCCCTTTGGGAGGTAAGTGCCCCGTCATTCATGAAACCGCTTTTATCAGCGAAATGGCTTATATTGTGGGAGACGTGGAGATAGGTGAACTGGCGAGTATATGGCCAGGCGCCGTTATACGCTCGGATCAAGGAAGCATGGTTATAGGGGCTCGTTCCAACGTGCAGGATAATGCCGTGCTACACGCAGACGCAGACGCTGTGATAGGGGAACGGGTTACGATAGGGCACGGGGTAGTTTGCCATGCCAAAGAAGTTGGGGCAGGTTCTCTACTAGGCAACGGCGCCGTGCTGAACGATGGGGTCGTGTTGGGTGAGATGTGCCTTGTAGCTGCCGGTTCGGTTGTGCCCGAAAATATGAAAGCGCCGGCACGCTCTATAGTGCGAGGTGTACCCGCTAAGGTCATAGGCTCGCTAATGAAAAGACATGAAGAGTTGCTTATGAAAGCGCATGAAGGGTATGTGAGGCGCATCGCTCTTTATAAAGGACTCGATGCCAGAGACGCGAGAGCCGGAGGACTGATTTGTTACATGCGTTTCGGGGCGGACATGCCCATGATAGCCAGTACATTTGAAAGCGCTACGCGTGCGGACGATACAAGCCTTAGGCGCGCTAGTGTGAGCGGTTTATCTTCAGGCTTGTCCGAGATCACTCGGCACTCTTCGTAAAATTTCTGGAATGTTCGGGACATTTCGTACGCAAAATGCGGCAGGTGATGCGGTTCCAATCGAGTGGCGGCGCGGAATATGACGTCCGGCAGGGTGGAGATGCTCCTGAGTAGACTCAGCTCTCTTTCATGCTCTAGCAGTCGAATATCCCCGTCTTGCACACTCAGCCCGCGCATCTTCGCCTGTTCCAGTATCGAGTACAGTCTAGCGTGTGCGTACTGGACGTAGTATACCGGATTTTCGGAGGATGTTTCCTTAGCCAAATCTAGGTCGAATACTATGTGCGAAGAATGACTGCGACTGAGAAAGATATACCGACATGCATCCCTCCCCACTTCATCTATGAGTTCCTCCACCGTTAGCATAACTCCTTTACGCTTGCTGAGTTTCTTCGCTACGCCGCTTTCCTTCAAATGCACCATCTGGTTGAAGATGATTTCAAGCTTGTCAGGGTTTCCTCCCAATGCCGCTATCGCTATCCGCAGGCGTTTTTCGTGACCGTGATGGTCCGCACCCCATACGTCTATGGCTCTATCGAATTTTCGTACGAAGAGCTTATCGTAGTGGTACGCGATATCCGTGCCGAAATACGTGGGGTGCCTGTCTCCGCTACGATATACGACTACGTCGTCATCGGCGCCGAGCCGGGAGGATAAGAACCAAACTGCATCATCTCTAGAAGCGATGTGGCCTCTTTGCTCCAGCAGGTCGATAACCTCTTTCTGACGTCCGCTAGCTATTAGCTCTTTTTCTGAAAACCACCTATCGTAATCTACTCCTAGACGTTCTAGCACCTCTCGGATCTCTTTCAGTATGTGTTTCAATCCTTCTTCAGAGACTGCTGACTTTACTTGCTCTTCGCTTTTTCCGTTCAAGGTCTCACCTAGTTCTAATGTGAGTTTAGCAGCCAGTTCCGCTACATATTCTCCGGAGTAGTAAGGTTCGGGTAAGGGCACGGAATGACCCAGTTTCTGCATGAAGCGAGCATATAGAGTATCGAAAAAGTTGCGCATCTGCTGCCCGGCGTCGTTAACGTAGTACTCACGTTGAACTTCACAGCCATGCGCTATGAGAAGGTTGGATAGGCAGCTTCCTAGTATTGCGCCACGGGCGTGGCCTACGTGGAGGGGACCGGTAGGGTTTACGCTTACAAACTCCACTTGAACTCGCTGCCCTTGTCCTTCATCACCCCAACCATAGCGTTCGCCTCTTTTTTCTATCTCTTCTATCAATGAAAGGAGCCATTCACGGGAAAGGCGAAAATTTATGAAGCCCGTCTTATGAGGCACTACTTCCGAAACGACAGGAGAAGCGGGCATAAATGATACTATCTCCTGCGCTATTTTATACGGCGCTATCTGCATAGGTCTGGCAAGTGAAATCGATAGGTTCGTAGCGATATCCCCGTGCTCGGGTCGCTTCGGTTTCTCGACAGAGATGTCCGCTTCGCCGTAAGGCGGAAGAGATCCCGCTGCTTGAGCCTGCTCCAGAGCTTCACGCAGAAGTTGTATTATTATCTTTGATGCCCTCATGTATTTCATCTTAACACCCTATGACAAGGAAGGGTAACGAGTATGCCGGAGGGGAGAATATAAAGAGGGTGCTTGGTCGGGGCAGCAGGATTTGAACCTGCGACCTCCCGGCCCCCAGCCGGACGCGCTACCAGGCTACGCTATGCCCCGAAAAAAAGTATGCACCCTCACATAACCAATTATAATTTAGCATAGTATATATGTGGGAACGCATACCACACCTTATTCTAAAGCAGATTTTATGTAATGAAAGAAATAGTTTCACTTGCCTCGCAGTTTCGCTCTCGTGTAGACACAGCTGCGGGGCGTCTTTGACCTCGCCGGACTAAAGCGCGATATATTAACGCTGCAAAGTCAAGTATCCGAGCCACGATTTTGGGATGATCCCAATAGTGCAAGGCATACTATGCAACGCATGGCAGCAATACAATCCGAATACCAGAAATGGCATGATCTGAAAAGACGTTCATCAGACCTCGTAGAAATGGCATTACTTGCAGACAAAGAGGATGATGAAGAGATGTTGGAACAGATGGGTTTGGAACTCATGGAGATGGAAAAGTACCTCGACGATATGGAGGTTGTCCTATATTTTTCGGGTGAGCATGATGACAAGCCGGCTATAATCGCTATCAAATCCGGAGCCGGAGGCGTAGACGCTCAAGATTGGGCGCAGATACTTGTACGTATGTACTCCCGCTGGGCGGAGGAGAAGAAGTATAATCTCGGTATGCTGGATGAGGTGCCCGGAGAGGAAGCCGGAATAAAATCAACTACCCTGAGAATAGACGGGCGCAATGCTTACGGATACTTGAGAACCGAGAAAGGAATTCATAGGTTGATACGCCTTTCACCATTCGACTCCAATCACAAACGCCATACCAGCTTCGCTCTTGTAGAAGTGCTGCCGGATCCCGGAAAGGAAGAAGAGGTAACTATAGATCATGATGATCTACATTTCGATTATTTTCGGGCGGGAGGGCACGGAGGGCAGAGTGTACAGAAGAATTCCACAGCCGTCAGAGTAATTCATAGACCTACGAAACTAGTTGTATCCGTTCAAAATGAACGCTCGCAATCGCAAAACCGAGATATCGCTCTCCAAATTCTGCATGCTAGATTGGTTGATTTGGATATGAAACGTCGGCGCGAGGAACGGCAGCGTATAAAGGGAGAGCATGTATCCGCAGAGTTCGGCAGACAGGTCAGGTCATACTTTCTACACCCTTATCAGCTGATCAAAGATCATCGCACCGGCCACCAAAGTAACGATTCTCAGAGTGTACTGGACGGAGATATAGATCCTTTCATCAAAGCCTCTTTGGCATCTGAAGTAGAAGCCGAACGAAGCACAGGTGCAAGCAAAAAGTAACCGCTTTTATAAAGTAAAACCCGGAGGTAAAAATGTCTTTTTTTAGATCAAGACGTTCAGCGGTATTCGCAATGAACGGAGCAGTAGCTACAAGTCAGCCTCTAGCCGCACAAGCGGGGCTGCGGATCCTTATGGATGGCGGTAACGCTATGGATGCGGCTGTTTCTATGGCGGCAACCCTGGGGGTTGTGGAGCCCATGTCCACCGGCATAGGAGGCGATGTCTTCTGTCTGTTCTGGTCGGAGAAAGATAAAAGTATCTCAGCACTGAACGGTTCGGGGCGTTCCGCGCGTGCGGCAAATATATCGGAAGTAACAAGACGCGGCTTCGAATCTATGCCTACGGAGGGCAAAGGCGCTGCGATGTCCGTAACGGTGCCCGGAGCACTACGCGGCTGGGAGGCACTGTTAGAACGTTTTGGCAGAATGACTCTTAGGGAGGCTCTTGCACCGGCTATCGACTATGCCGTCAATGGTTTTGCCGTCTCGGAAATAGTAGCGTACGGCTGGAAAATCTGTGAGCAAAAGCTAAAATATCTACCGTCCGGGGATGAACTTCTACTTAACGGCAGAGCACCACACCCGGGTGAAATAGTTCGCCTGCCAAATCTAGGTAAGACACTGATGAATATAGCAGAAGACGGAGCGGATGCATTTTACGAAGGAGAAATAGCACGGAAAATCGCTGATTTTGTACAAAGCCAGAGCGGATGGCTTACCCAAAATGATATATCTGAAAATTCTCATGAGTGGGTAGATCCCATATCCACAGATTACAGAGGCGTAACGGTATGGGAGTGCCCGCCCAACGGTCAAGGTATAGCCGCTCTGATAGCCTTGGGCATAGCGGAGGGGTTCAATATACAAGGTATGGGTACACAATCGGCAGATACCTACCATTATTTAATAGAGTCAATGCGGCTTGGTTTCGGTGATGCTCTTCAGTTTGTAGCAGACCCTCATACAGATAACGTTCCTACAGAGGTTTTACTATCCCGAAGATATATAGAAGATAGACGGAGCATGATAGGAGAACGATCTATGAGACACCCCCCTGTGAGCAATATAGGAATAAAGGGTGATACAGTGTATGTGTCCGCAATAGACGGGGACGGCAACGCCTGCTCACTCATAAATTCACTGTATCAAGGCTTTGGTAGCGGGCTTGTGGTTCCGGGCACGGGCATTTCTCTTCAAAACAGAGGCGCCCTTTTCTCTCTAGATCCGAGGCACCCTAACTGCCTCACGGGGGGGAAACGCCCTTACCACACAATCATCCCCGCACTGGCCACACGAGACGGTGAGCTTTGGCTTTCTTTTGGAGTTATGGGCGGTTTTCAGCAACCGCAGGGACATCTGCAGGTCATTTCCAATATGGTGGATTTCGGTATGGATCCGCAAGAAGCGCTCGATGCTCTCCGCTTCTCTATAAACGTTACAGGCGATGATACCGTGCTTTTAGAAGAAGATTTATCACCGGAGACGGTCGCTGCTCTAGAAAAGCGAGGTCATAGAACAGAGGTGATACGGGGGCAAGAACGGACATTATTCGGAGGCGGGCAGATTATAGAGCGCAACAGAGATACAGGCGTACTGATAGCAGGCTCGGAGCCTCGTAAGGACGGATGTGCTCTCGGTTGGTAATTGAACTCGCCTTCCACTCTTTCTAACAATCTATATGATGATGAGGCAACCTGTGCGGTACGGCAATGCAGTGGAAAATATATGAAACTATCAGGAAAATAGTGGAATATAATGGAAAGTAATGGAAGGTATATGAAATAGGTGCACTTCTCTATCTTTGCTCAACGGAGGCCTCTCTATTATGAAATGGATGCGTGTAAGGGATATAGCGAAACTTTTAAATGTATCGGAGCGCACAGTGTACAACAGGATAAAAGCCGGCGATCTTAGAGCATGGAAAATGGGGCGGACGTGGATGATTGGCGAAGATGAGATAGAACATATGCTTCAGACCGAGTTTCAAAAGGTGCATGGTCCCATCGCTCCAAATTCTTCTTCCACTGCGGAGACGGAATTGGATACGGTAAAACGAGCACTATCCGTTGCGGAAGAGGCGGTGCGCAATGGCATAGTGTCTATATTGGAGCCGCGGCGTGTTAGCGAGGAAGCCGGTATAGCAATAAACAAAGCTCTCGATAAGGCGCACGGAGAGGTATTGATAGCAGGCGTAGGCTTACCCGAATTTTTTAGCGACGAGGGAAAGCATTCCTTCACATTACACCGCATGAAACGGGAAGGTAGGAAGGTAAATGTCCGAGTGCTGATGGTTCACCCATTGAGCGATTTTTCTCACGCGAGGACGATTTTGGAGATGAACAGAGAAGAGGTTGACGAAGAGATGTACAGAACATCTTCGCTTTACACTTCATCTGTAGGAAGTCTCAGGGTTATATCGGAGATGCAAGCCGGAACAGAAGAAAATCCAGGTTTTACTCTAGAAGTCAAATTTACCAAATCTTGGCCATTCGCGCACCTCATAATAACGGATACGCTCTGCTTTGCCGAAATTTACCACTTCGGCAGGACGCATGAATTGAGCAGAAGCAGTTCAGAAGGCGCTGTCCCCATATTTGTCTGTAAAGCAAACTCCGCTCTCTATCGGATGATGAAAACACATTTTGAGTACGTATGGACCGGACGGAATAAATATATCACCAATAGCACGCCGGAGGATGTGCGTGAAGATCTATACAGAGACAGGTATAAAGCTTCCTGATATTTCGGAAGATTTTCTGCGGTAATAAACCGAAGTTTCAAGTAGCGGCAGGTTAACTTTAATTGTTGAAAGCCATAAACATATAAACAATTGTTGCGAGCCGTAAACATCAACTAGCCGCTACATCTCACCGGAATATACCGGATGTTATGGATATACCTTATAGTAATTTAGTCAAAGGAGAACATCATGGGAATTATAAAAGTTGCGCTGATAGGAGCCGGAAACTGCGCCTCTTCACTTGTTCAGGGTCTGTATAAATACGCTGAGGTAGATTCCTCCAGCCAGCGCATACCGGGCGTGATGCACAACTCCTTAGGCGGCTACTCAATAGGCGATATACAAATAGTGGCCGCTTTTGATGTAGATGAGGAAAAGGTAGGACGAGATATTTCAGAGGCGCTGTTTGCATCCAATAATAATGCCATCCGCTTCCATAATATCCCCGAAACCGGTGTAAAAGTAAAACGCGGGCCGGTGATGGACGGCATAGGGGAATACCTATCGGAAGTGGTTGAGACGAAGAAGGACGAAAATAGCGCACATGAAGACGTAGAATCTGCGTTGCGTGAAGCAGATGTAGTAGTCAATTACCTGCCGGTAGGTTCACAAAAGGCTACAGAATGGTACGCAGAACAAGCTTTGAACGCGGGATGTGCTTTTGTAAACTGCATTCCCGTATTCATTGCGTCTAATCCAAAGTGGGTAAAGCGGTTTGAAGAGAGAGGGATCCCTATAATAGGAGATGATATAAAGTCTCAGGTTGGTGCTACTATTGTGCATCGTTCTTTGGTGAGACTATTCGAGGATAGAGGTATCAGACTAGATAAGACTTACCAGCTGAATTTTGGAGGTAATACAGATTTTTTGAATATGCTAGAGCGTCGTAGGCTGAAGTTCAAGAAGATTTCAAAGACCAACGCTGTGAAATCTCAACTGGAACGGGAAATAGGTACAGATAATATACACATAGGGCCTAGTGATTGGGTTCCTTGGCTTGAGGATAGGAAGTGGGCATATATACGCATGGAAGGAACCGCATGGGGAAATGTTCCCATTAATGTAGAATTGAAGCTAGAGGTGGAGGATAGTCCTAATTCTGCAGGGATTGTGGTAGATACTATCCGATGCGCAAAGATCGCTCTAGACAGAGGTATGAAAGGATCGGTAGAGGCACCTTCCGCGTATTTCATGAAGAGCCCCTCTGTGCAATATACAGACGACAATGCGCGAAGAATGCTAGAAGAGTTCATTTCACCGCATTTGGGCTGATTATTCCTCTATTATAAAGTTATGCTAAATTGGGATCGCCGCCGAAAGAAAATAGGTTAATATATCATATATGAAAATTGCACTTGCCTGCCCTTATGACTTTGCCTATTCCGGGGGAGTTCAAACACATATAACCTCTCTTGGGCACCAACTTTCCGCCACCGGGCATGAGGTTAAAATAATGGCGCCATGCACACGAGGCGTACCGGCATACTCGCTGGGTGATATAGAGTTGATATCTTTTGGAAGAGCTATACCATGGCCATCGGCGGGGTCTATAGCACGCATATCTTTTGGCTTTTGGCACGAGCGACGTATCAAGAGCATGCTGGATGGGCGGAATTTCGATATATTGCACGTTCATGAACCATTAATGCCTTTTTTCTCTTTGATGTGCTCCTATTTCTCCGGCATTCCATCGGTAGGTACATTTCACGCTTACAGTGAAGGACCAAGCAAAGGTTACATAATGTGGAAGTACCTTTTGGAAAGAGCAGTCGAAAAGCTATCGGGTCGTATAGCCGTATCTCACGCAGCACGACGCTTTGCAAATCGATACTTCCCAGGCGAATATACCGTAATTCCCAACGGGGTGGATCTACAAAAAATGTCCAGTCCCGCCCAACGACCTTCGATATTCAGAGAAACATCTATAAATTTGTTGTTTGTAGGGCGCCTCAATGAAAAGAGAAAAGGTCTTCGTTATCTGCTGGGTGCGTACTCTTTACTGAAGTGGACATACCCTAATTTGAGGCTTATTGTGGTTGGGCAAGGTATCCCGGATAGAAGCTCATATCAGCTCATGAGTGAACGAAAGCTGGATGATGTAGTGTTTGTGGGACATTTGTGTGATTCGGAGCTAGCGGCGTATTATCAACACGCAGATATTTTCTGTGCTCCAAATACAGACAGAGAGAGCTTTGGACTTGTCATAAGCGAGGCTATGGCAGCAGGTACTTCCGTTGTAGCTTCCGATATATTGGGATTTCGTAGCATCGCAAAAAATAACGAGACCGCCCTGCTTGTATCCCCGAAAGACGAGCACTCACTGGCAAAAGCTATAAAACGCCTTATTGAAGACCCCGCTCTAGATGCAAGGCTCAAAGCCAACGCATGGACTCATATCCAACAGTTCGGATGGGAAAGTATAGCTGAGCGCATCGTCAATTTTTACGAGAAGGTGCTGGAAAAAAGAAAGCCGGATTCGGCAAGCATAGTTAGCTGACCATTTTGCTAAATTTACAGCAAATACGTTACTCCATAAGGCACGCTATAGAACGGTGGTTTGAAGATCCCGTAACTACTGTATTGGCGCGCCTGAAAGTTACTCCCTCCGCACTGACCGTACTAGGTCTTCTGCTTAGTGGAGCGGCCGCCTATTTCGCAGCTACGGGTACATTCTGGGTATCCGGGATACTGGTAGCAGGCGGAGCACTGCTGGACCTATTGGATGGCGGCCTTGCACGTAAAACGGGCACCGCATCTAAACAAGGAGCGCTACTAGATTCTACTGCTGATCGTATTCAGGAAGGGGCTATTCTTATGGGTCTATTAGTGTACTACGTCGTAAATCCGGAGCAGCCCAGAATCGGCGCGATCTTATCTTTCGTAGCCTTCGGAGGTTCACTTATGGTCAGCTATGTCAGGGCAAGAGCCGAAGGGCTTGGCGATAGTGGAACCGCAGGTTTTTTCACGAGGCCGGAACGAGTTGCGGTAACTGTGATATTTCTTATAATTGGTATCCCGCTGGTGGCTTTGTGGATACTATCCATAGGGGCATGGTTGAGCGCCTTATGGCGTTTCTTTGCATCTTGGAACGCCCTCAAGAAATAGCGTCGATACGAAAGCAGGTAATATGCATTCCGCTATATTTTATTTATTGGAGTCATGATTTATATAAGGTACTCAGGCATTTGTGTGAACGTTTGGAGTTATTCGTTATAATGATTGAGGAACGATAGCCAAGTAAACAAACAGAAAGGAATCGAATTTGGATAGCGGATCAATAGCATGGATTTTAGTAGCATCGTTACTTGTCTTGATGATGACGCCGGGGCTGGCACTTTTTTACGGTGGGTTAGTGCGTGGGAAAAATATGGTAAGTACAGTAATGTACAGCATAATAGGGATGGGGGTTATAAGTATTGTGTGGGTACTCTGGGGGTATACACTCGCGTTTGGAGGAGGTAACGAGATCATAGGCACTTTCGCGAATTTAGGCCTGCGAAACGTAAGCTCCACTGAAGGCGAAGGTATTCCAGATCTGTTGTTCGCAATTTTTCAGATGATGTTTGCCATAATAACACCGGCTATCATAACCGGAGCTATAGTGGAACGTTTCCGCTTTACCACCTACCTGTTATTCATGGTACTGTGGGTAACTTTGGTTTATATACCGATTGCGCATTGGGTATGGCACGAATCAGGCTGGATATTTGGAATAGGCGCCGTAGATTTTGCGGGAGGAGCGGTGGTTCATGTGAACGCAGGTGTGGCGGCTCTGCTTGCTGCGTGGATGGTTGGTCGTAGGCGAAACGTAGAACGAGGTGTAGAACCGAATAATGTTCCTTTGGTAATACTCGGAGCCGGCCTTCTATGGGTTGGCTGGTTTGGCTTCAACGCAGGTTCAGGACTGCTGGCCGATGGAGTGGCTATAAATGCTATGCTGGTTACAAATACGGCGGCAGCTGTATCTATGGTAGTTTGGGCAATTTTGCTGTACGCACACACAGGTAAAATCAGCGCGGTAGGTGTCGTCACAGGTGCGGTAAGCGGGTTAGTAGCCATAACACCGGCTGCCGGTTCCGTAGGCCCTATGGGTGCTATAGGGGTAGGTCTTGGGGCCGGTTTGCTGACATTTTACGCAGTAAGAATGCGGCACCGCTTGCGCATAGATGATTCATTGGATGTGTTCGCCGTTCACGGTGTCGGTGGCATCTACGGATCTATTGCTACAGCTGTTTTCGCAATGAACGGTGAAGGTTTGGTGGATGGCAGTGCTACGCTCTTATGGGCTAATATACGCGCCACGCTTGCGGTTATCGGTTACTCTTTGGCGGTAACATTCGTCATTCTGAAGGTACTGGACATAATACCCAAGTTAGGGCTGAGAGCAAAGGATAACGAAGAGGATGTAGGGCTTGATATCTCGCATCACGGAGAGCGAGCATATGTAGCAGACGGTGCGGATTGACGAGCGGTGAATAACTTTTCAGAGTAAGCAAAATACACAATAAGCAAAAAGGTGCATCGTATGATTAAGATTGAAGCTATCATAAGGCCTGACAGAGTGAATTTGGTTGTGGATGCTATAATAGAAGCAGGTTGCGGTGGGTTCCATCTGGTAAATGTAACCGGAAGAGGACAGCAACAGGGCGTAAATGTCTTCACAGGAAGAGGAGGTGTTACGTCTAAACGTGCTTCGTTACCCAAAGTGCTGATTACAACGGTGATCAAGGATGAGCTAAAGGATGCTGTTGTATCAGCTATAATTTCATCGGCGCGCTCATCGGAAGCGGGTGAAATAGGCGATGGGAAGATATTCATTTCACCGATTGTAGAAGTTATACGAGTCCGAACTGGAGAAAGGAACGAAGTAGCTCTTTGAATAAATGCCCCATCATTTTCAATTTTAGGGTTAAAATTGGATTTAGCAGGGGTAATTTAATTAGGTTATTCATCCATAGGAGCGTAGCTCAGTTGGCTAGAGCAGCGGTCTCCAAAACCGCAGGTCGGGGGTTCGAGTCCCTCCGCTCCTGCCATTGCCGGGGTGCTGGAATGGTAGACAGGCTGCGTTGAGGGCGCAGTGTCCTTACGGGCGTGAGAGTTCGAGTCTCTCCCTCGGCACCACAAACTACCGCTCAATATGGGCAAGAGGTGTTTACAAAAACATATAAGGCGACGTAGCCAAGTGGACTAAGGCGGAGGTCTGCAAAACCTTTATTCGGCGGTTCGAATCCGCCCGTCGCCTCCAAAATATTCCGGACGATTCTCTAGCAAATCTTAAATATCCGGGAATTTCCAGATTATACACAAACCAAAATACCGGTACAAGACCAATAAGATAGTGTTATACTCTTACACAATCATGGTATATCATCATTAACTATTAAATTGGAAAAGCAAAGTATCAAAGCCAAAGACTTCACTGTAGTTGCTATTTCAGACTGGTCTTATAGACTATTCGCACTGAACTGGGTGCGACACATGGAACGCTTGGATATAGATAACTACCTCATATATTGCCTAGACGAATCAGTATATGAGTTTCTAAAGAAACGAAATATCAGGTGTGATATGTTTCAAGTCAGTAAAAGTAAATCGGCAGAAATATTACCGGATATGAAGACTGTTTTTAAAACCCTTAGCACACCTACAAGTAAAGCAACTGTTTTCGACGCTAAAATGCTTCTTTTCAAAACAGTGATGACAACTCACAAAAATTTTGTTTATTCTGATTTAGATGCAATATGGCTGAAAAATATTTTACCGCTATTGGCAAAATACATTGAATATTATGATGTTGTACTGACAGGGAACGCTTTCTCCAAGTTTTGGTCACCGTCTGTATTGTGCGCATTCAAAGATAGTGAGGCTACTCAAGATTTTATAAAAGGCTGGCACGATGAATATTTCAGCTCTGTAGAACCGGGTAAACCTCGGAATATCTTTCATGATGCTTCTTGTAAGAATTTTTTACTGAAAAACAGCAATCAGCCTGAAGATAATGGTGATAAGTATTTTTCTCATACTGTCGGGAAAGCCGAAGTTAAAGTGCTTCGTAAAGAAGTAATAACCTATTATTCTATAGATAATAAAACATTCATAGAAATGTATGTTTATCATACAACAAAAAAACAACAACTGCTTCACAAAACCTTTTGGCGTATTCCATGGTACACTACTTTTCAATATATTACATTTGCCGGAATTCTGTATTTCTTGTGGTTGCATATACCCTTTCTCGGATCGTCTTACGGAAGTTTAAATCCGCGATTTGCACCCCACCGAGTAGTAAGACGAATAGCACGGTTTATGTTCAAACTCGTCCATAGAGATGCACAACCTATAGATTAGGATATTTAAACTGGAAATAATATGAAGGCCGGAGATTTTACTGTAATCGCTCTATCAAACTGGGCTTACAGACTCATAGCACTGAATTGGGCGCTTCATATGAAACGCTTGAATATAGAGAACTACCTCGTATATTGCCTAGATGAATCAATATATGAATTTCTAAGGAAAAGAAGTATCAGATGTGATATGTTTCAAGTCAGTGAGAGTAACTCGGCAAAGATATTATCAGACACGAAGACTGTTTTTAAAACCTTTAGCAGATCTATAAATAAAGCAACTGTTTTCGACGCTAAAATGCTTCTTTTCAAAAAAGCGATGGCAATTCACAAAAATTTTGTTTATTCCGATTTAGATGCAATATGGTTGAAGAATATTTTACCATTATTGGTAAAATCCTTTGAACATCATGATATTTTACTCACGGGAAACCCTACCGCTATGTGGTGGTCCCCCTCTATATTGTGTGCATTCAAAGATAGTGATGCCACTAGAGATTTTATAATAGGTTGGTACGACGAATATTTTTCCTCTATAGAACCGGGTGCTCAACGTAAAATTTTTCATGATCAGTCTTGCATAAATTTTATGCGAAAAAAAAGTAACGGTTCCGAAGATATTGGGAATGGACACTTTTCAATTACTGTTGGGAAAACCAAAGTTAGAACGCTCGGCAGAGAAGTAATACCTTACTATTTTTATATGGATAATAAACAATTTGAAGAAGTGTACGCTTACCATACATCTAAAGGAGATGGACACTTCTCTCTTACTTTTGGAGAAGCCAAATCTAGAACACTCGGCAAAGAAGTAGAAGTAGTAGCCCCTTTTTCTCTGGATAGTCAAACATTCAAAGAGATGTATATTTTCCATACAAATAAAAAAGAAACCTTGCTCCATAAAGACCTTTGGACTGTGCCATGGATTACAACTTTTCGATATATTACCTTTGATGGAATCTTGTATTTCTTATCTCTACGCGCACCTTTTTTCGGAGCACCGCCTGGACAATTAGAACCTCGATTTTTACTTATTAGAGTATTTAAGGAAATATTAAGGCCTCCGTATAGACTGTTCAAGAAGATACGTAGCCGATAGGAATTCCAACCTGAAGCCAATAAGAAAACAGTATAAAACTACAACACTTCCACAATATGAACGCTGATGATTTTACCGTAGTTGCTCTCTCAAGCTGGACTTACAAGCTCATAGCACTGAATTGGGCGCTTCATATGAAACGCTTGAATATAGAGAACTACCTCGTATATTGCCTAGATGAACACACATATAAATTTCTAAAGGAAAATGATATAAGATGTGATACATTATATGTTGCTAAAGATATGAAGAAAGAAGTAATCGAACTATCCAGAAGAAATATCATCACTAATTACTGGCTTCCCTCTTTGAGAGAGACGAAGAAAGCGTTTGCGTTTGAAGCCAAGTTGATTCTATATAAAAGAGCATTGGAAATTCATAAGAATATAATTTATTCAGATATAGATGCCGTATGGATTAAAAATCCGTTTCCTCTGATCTTAAAAGATCTAGAGAGTTACGATATCTTAATTTCGCAGGAACAGAGAAGTAATCTCACTTATCCATGGTCAGAATATAAGAAAATCCTTGGGTTCATGTTGTGTGCCGGATGGCTTGCATTTAAAAACAGTCAGGGCACTCAAGATTTTATGAATGGAATATATTCTCATTATATTGACCAAAGGGAAAAAGTCAAAACAAATGAGAATATTGATGATCAGAAGATAATCAATACTTTCATACTAAACAATATTCACCAAGTGGAGCTTTTAGAAAATATAGAGTATTCAGTTACTTCGCAAAATACCAAAATTAAAATTATGAATAGTAAAATAATTGACAGATCTCGTACATGTGAAAATTATGTTTATATATATCATCCTTATCTTGATTATCCTTTATCACCAAAAGCACTTCTATTGAATAAAAAAATTTGGGTGGCTCCGTGGCTCGTTACTCTTCGGAATATCAACTTCATCGGTTCATTTATTCTTTTATGCATACACTTACCTTTCGTTGGAAACAAGCTGCAAAAGTACACACCTGAAATTGAGGCAACCTATAATAGATTTGCTTTGGCTGTTCATAGAAGGTTATCATCGCTACTTAGTCATATAAATAAATTGTTCGCGAAGTAATATCGGAAGCAATAAAAAGATAATATCCATAGTACATACCTTCATAGATTTATGCTCCTTCACGGGTGTATTTTCGCGAAATCTAGGCAGTACAATTTCGTTTCTTAGGATTTTATTTTCTGCTAGTGATACGAGGTTTAATTGAGATAATATTAACACTATATCCGCATGGAATAAAAGTGAGGATTATAAAGTCGGCAGCATTTGTCCGCATATCTATCGGATTTCAATCAGCATATATCTCAAATAAGAACGACGGACAATAGATATGACCTCGGTTATAATTTCGTATATAATTTCGTAATGTTCTTCATAAAATGAAAGATGAGTCTATTTATCGTTTTACATGACATTTGGTTGTTCGTGTAAACTTTGTTATATAGGGGATACCCTCACCGGTAAGTAAATACTATGATAGCCCTCCACACTGCTGTGGTATATTCATCTCAATATCAGAGTGTGTATAAATGATTAAATCTCTATTCAATGTAGCTCCCGTATCGGTTTTGATAGGGCTAATGCTCTTAGCTAGTATAATGCTGGTTATTGCTTTGCTGGTTATGACGGGCAACGCACCTTCCACAGATCCGGATAATCTGAACCCTGATAGTGGTATCTTCATGGTATCGATCTACGGCGGCTGGGTGTTTTGGTTTTTAAATGCCTCTTTCATGTTATTGGCTATTGGAATTGCGTTCATACTTTATCGTCATCATCATATAGTATCTGCTATTCTCGTTATCGTCGTTGCCGCAGGGTTAGCCATCTATTGGACGACTAGCATACCTTTTCCATCCATCAATGATAGAGGGAGCTCTGTAGTTACACGGGATATATCCAATGGCATACCCTTGCTGCTCACAGGCGGTTTCATAGCTGTTCTATTGATATCGCTTTTCTCGCCGGATAGTCGTACATTCCGGTGGCTATACAGATCCCTTCTCCTCATATTACTATTAGGGCTGCCCATCCTATGGGCACTCCGCCCTACGCCGGAAGTCACGCTAGAATTTACAGACGCGAGTTATTTTGTAACAGAGTCCAATACGGAGATAGAGATCACATTACAAGTCAGCGGCTCTAGAGATATCCCTATAGAGGCATCTCTGGAAACTTTGCCTTTTGCAGGAGCAGGCGTCGCACCTGCAAGCGAGGGGGAAGACTATAAGAAAGCGACACCCACTACCTTCCTTATACAGCCGGATGACAAACTTATCCCTATTAGAATACCCATACTGGATGACAACCTGCCTGAAATAACGGAAGGACTCATAGTTGTCCTGAAGGATCGTATGTCTTTCATAAAGCTGACTACTAAAAAATCTACAGTCATACGGATCTCCGATAACGATACCGAGCTGGAAAACGGAACGTTATTAGGAGGTCAAAACGACACGTCCACAATGCAAGGCTTTGCCCAACCCAAAGGTACCACACAACAAGCTACTATGATTCCTCATGTACAAGTAGGTGAAATTTCCGGCTTTACAGGCGCCGGATACCTCCGCACAGGCACAGGGGACATTTACAAAGATGGCATATGGTACCCCATAGCAGAAGAAATAGATGACTTGCGGCTTCCCTACATGATGAATGATTACCTGCCGGATCTTATACGAAGAGCAGATTCTGATGATGCAAGGATCCTGAACCCTCCAAAAGCACCCGGAGAAGGCATCCAGACATCGGTTATGGCAGAGTTCGATTGGCAGATACACACCCTGCCGTTGCCTCAATATTTGGAGTACTTGGATGCGACAGGTGAATACTTTCTGGACAACTCCACGTTTTATGCACGGGAACCCACCCTCTCATACGCATTCAAAGGTAAAACCATAGATATAATCCACATAGATCTAGAGAAAGGACAAGCAGCCGATAGTAATGTTTACCTGCAGATTCCCGAAGATATACCGGAAAGCATTTTCGCCCTCGCTAGAAATATCACAGCAGGACATACCACAGACTATGCCAAAGCGAAGGCGCTAGAAAGATACCTGAAGAATAATTACACATACGGATTCGCAACCGATAGGCAGTCAGCTATAAGACCCGGGCAAGGCTACGATCCGGTAGTAGAGTTTCTAATAGAACACCGCGAAGGTACTTGCGGCAACTTCAGTAGCGCCATGGTTATCCTTGCACGCGCCGTTGGATTACCGGCACGAGTAGTGGTTGGCTGGGCTGTTTCACCGTTGGCGGAAAACCAGCAGATTTTCGCTGATCAGGCTCATCAATGGGTAGAGGTGGCATTCAAGGAGATCGGGTGGGTAGAATTCGAACCTACAGCGTCCGGAGGAGCCGTAGATAGAGTATCAGCACGAAATGGCACACATGAGGTCACATTGGAGTTCACCGAGGCTAGTTATTCTATAACGGAATCCAATACGGAGATAGAGATCACATTGCAAGTTAGCGGTTCAAGAGATATACCCATACAGGCTGCTATCAAAACTTTGCCTTCTTTAGAAATACCAAGCCATCGGAGAGCCCGCGCGGGGGAAGATTACGAAGATGTAACATCCTTTATATTCGATGTACAGCCGGATGACGAATTCATCCATCTAAAAATACGCATATTCGATGATGCTATAGATGAAGACACCGAGGCTTTCAACGTAGCTCTTAGAAGCGGATGGCCTTCAGTCAGTCTGGCTGAGAGGAGTAGCGCACGTATAGATGTTCTAGATAATGATACCAAGCTGGAGAACGGAACGTTACTGGGAAGTCAAAACAACATGCCCACAATACAAGGCTTTGGCCAACCCAAAGGTACCACACAGCAAGCTGCTATGATCCCTCATGTACAAATAGGTGAAATTTCCGGTATTACAGGCGCCGGATATCTCCGTACAGGCACAGGGGACATTTACAAAGATGGCATATGGTACCCCATAGCAGAAGAACCAAATGCCTCTCGTATTCCCTACATGATGAATGATTACCTGCCGGATATTATACGAAGAGCAGATTCTGATGATGCAAGGGTACTGAACCCTCCAAAAGCACCGGGGGACGGCATCCCGACATCGGTTATGGCAGAGTTCGATTGGCAGATACACACCCTGCCGTTGCCTCAATATGTGGAGTACTTGGATGCAACAGGTGAATACTTCCCGGACAACTCCACATTTTATGCACGGGAACCCACCCTCTCATACGCCTTCAAAGGTAAAACCACAGATATAATTCAGGCGGATCTAGAGAGGGCACAGGCAGCCGATAGTAATGTTTACCTGCAGCTTCCCGAAGATATGCCCGAAAGCATTTTCGCTCTAGCTAGAGACATCACAGCAGGACACACCACAGATTATGCCAAAGCGAAGGCGATAGAAAGATACCTGAAGGATAATTACACATACGGATTCGCAAACGATAGGCAATCAGCTATAAGACCCGGGCAAGGCTACGATCCGGTAGTAGAGTTTCTAATGGAACGCCACGAAGGTACTTGCGGCAACTTCAGTAGTGCTATGGCTATCCTTGCACGCGCCGTTGGATTACCGGCGCGAGTAGTTGTTGGCTGGGCCGTTTCACCGTTGGCGGAAAACCAGCGGATTTTCGCTGATCAGGCTCATCAATGGGTAGAGGTGGCATTCAAGGAGATCGGATGGGTAGAATTCGAGCCTACAGCGTCCGGAGGAGCCGTGAGCAGAGCATTCGCACGAAATCCCGGAGCGGGCAGAGGTAATGGCGAGCCGGTAGTTATTCTGAACTGCACTATTAAAGAAGGCACTACGATTTGCATTCGGGATGGAAACACTCGATAGTGAGGCTTTCTTATATAAAAAGAGGTCGCTCACCGCATCGCATGTCTACACACACGCCTCTGTGGCTATATATTGTTTTAGGTACAACTGCACTGATAGCAGTCATGGGTGCGGCTCCTCCTATGATTTCGGGAAGTTTCGCCGACCTCCCCGCCTGTGATGCGGAAATACCGGACGAACTCAAAGGACGGGTAACTTTATGCCCCGTCCCAACTATCATAAGTATCACTTGCCTTGGGGTTAACGAGGATACGTGTCGGCAAAATCAAAGCATCAAACTTATAGCGGGACAGCATGCGGTAGTAAGCGGCACAGCCGTAGATTTTCTGGATAACCCTATACCAAACGCAAAGGTGGCGATTTATGCGAAAGATTCGAACTTTTTTGGAAGGGGAATGATGCAACTTGTAGGAAGTAGCGAAGTTACCGACGGAAGGTACACCGCAGATATTGTTTTGCCGAACCTTACTAGAGTTCATCTCCTCGCCGCGATGGAAGGAAATGAAATTTATGCAGCATCCAATAGCTCATCTCAAACATCCAGAGTACGTTTTGAGGGACCCGTGGATGTAATAGTAGGCACAGAGGTCTCTTATTTGGCACAGCTCCTTATAGCGGAAGATGATTTATCTCCAGATTCATACAACCTGCTGCTCACTATAGACAGAATTGATGGTACAGGTGCGATTTTTACTCCTATAGTACAGGAAGTTCAACTGAATGATGACTTAACCGCTTTCTTCAATCATCGATTTGATGAACCGGGTACTTACAAGATCCGGGTGGAGTTCGATGGGGAGGAGTATTATCAGCCTAATCTAAGCGAGCTGGAAGTGAATGTAAGGTACCCCGTAGAGATAGTACTACCAGAGCCCGCTATACTGGATAGCACGAATTATGAACTACGCGGCAAAGTAGAGATAAATGGGCTTCCACCTCAGGCTTTCCCGGAATTGGCTTCTCACACGCTGGCGGTGAGCGTTATGGCACTGCATGCTAAAAAATACAACGAGGCTATCATATCACCCGGACCGGATGGTAAATTCATATGGAGTCTGACCGATATTCCGGAAGGTAGGACTACATGGCGGGCATCTCTGATTGAAACACCTTTGGTGAAGGCCGCTGAAGATAGCACTTATTCTATATTGCGAAGAGAAGTGCTCATATCTTTGGGCGGCTCCTTGCAGGATGACCTCCAGAGCAATCATCCCTATGAATTTTCAGGGGTTGTTACAGATACTGACGGTAACGGTATAGGCGGAGTGAATTTGAGTATCTTCTTCCTAGACACTCCCGAAGGAGTGCTTAAGGCAATGACCGATGATACGGGCGCTTTCAAGGTTTTGCATACTCCCGAAGGAGAAGGAGAAAAACGTATACATATAGAGGCAAGATCCGAGAGTATAAGACCTACTACTATGCAATGGAGCTTTCAAGTCGTTACGCCCCGCGTGCTGGAACCCGAGAAGAATCGTAGGGAGGTGGAGCAGGGCAAACGCTTAGAGATTGAAGGCTCACTAGTAATCAAAGGCACTCCACTGGCAGGAGAGGTGCTGCATCTGTTGGTAAATGGCAGTGGAAAAATAGGAGAGACTACGACAGACGGTGAAGGTAGGTTCTCATTTTCGGTTAAACCTACCGAACTGAGCCTTGAGGATGGAATATACCAAGCAGTTTATTTTGTGCCCGCGTTTGATGAGAGTATAGACTCTTCTCCTTTTCGGGTATACAGTGGGAGTAACTCCGTTTGGTTTATTGTTGGCGGTATATTGGGCGGGCTGACTCTATTTGTGCTTCTTGCATTGGTGTTTTACTATTCTTATCGGCGGTATCCGACTGTTTGGAATAGGATGCGCACTTTTGGTAGGTATCTGCCTTCATCAATAAAGGCGCCTCTCGTCATCCAGTCAACTCGCAAGAATGTAAAAGAGGCTTTGCCGCGCTTGTCTATAGGTCTAAGATCTACTTACATCGATCGGATCGAAGGTTACAGCTTGCCTGTTTTCGGGATAGAGGACGAGATAGAGGTAGAGGTGAAGGTGGCAGAAATCTCTGAGGAAAGAGTTCTGCCGGATAGTATCGTTTTCCATCTGATAGTGCAAGGCAAATTTCGTTCAAAGGCTCGTAGGTGCAGTGAAGTGCTTTTGCGAAATGGCACCGCTCATGCTGTTATACGCCCGGATAGGACCGGCTGCTTTGAAATCCGTGCCGCATATAAGGACGATGCCGACTACGAAGCGACTGAAACATCTATCTCTGTGATGGTGATTCATTATCGGGATGAGATTTCATCGCTTTACAGCCGGTTTCGCAGGCTTTATCTTAGACCGAGCGGCCCTGTTCCAAGATCGGCGAGCCCGCGCGAAATGGAGCAGATACTGGTAAGGGAAGGGTTGGTAGAAGATCAGCAATCCCTAAGCTTGCTTGTAACGCTAGTGCAACAAGCGGATTTTAGTCGGTACCCTGTCAAGCGTTCCGCTTATATTCAAGCTCTCGCAGCCGTAAAAAGACTTTCTGCAAAACCTGATGAGGAGCAGCCTATTGCCGCTTCGGTGATAAAGGGTGCGTTTCCTACTACGGAATAGGTGGCAGAGGCACGTTTATATGGCTAGATTACCTTTGCTTATGAGACAGGTAAGCACTCTTGTTAGAAGTAGGGGTGTCGCCTATTTGGTCAAACGTTTGCTTTGGATATTGGTTATAGCAGGTTTGCTCTCGTTTGTGGCGGCGCTTTTGTTCAGAGATGTCCTTGCCGCGGGGTATTTTACAGGGTTGGTGTTGGTAGTTTTCTTGCTGTTTATCAGTGTGCTGGAGTTTTTTTATAGCGCTCTAAATGATAGACGCACTGTGTATAGATTCCCTTATGCAAGATTTAGGATGTATTATGGCTCGGCTATCCTTTTAGGGTGTATCTTGCTGCTCGCTTCCATTTCGGAGGCCACTCTATTTACTGTGATGATAAAAAGTGTGAGCGCCTTCACAGTATGGATAGTAGCCGTTTTGTCTATGGCTTATGATCTTGTATCTATTTTCGGCAAGGATCGTTCCGAATGGCTGCCTAAGAGAGTTTATGCTACTTGGGTAGCATTGTTCATATTGACTATAATCGCACCTGTAGGCACGGGGGTATTTATATCTTTGTCACTTTTAGCGATGGCCTTCACAGTTTTTTCGATTATCAGAAAGATAAAAACAAATACGGAGGGTCTGTTGCTCCTCGCGTGTGTTGGCGGCGCTTGTGCGGCTGTGGGCACTGTCCTGATGCTGCAGACGCTGCCGGATTTCCTTCGTGAATGGTCATATACTTCCGATTTGTCTATAGGTGGGCGGAATGTCTCTGAGTTTGTTTCCGAAATGAGAGAGGTGTCGGTATGGTTGGCTATTGCGGCTTTTATGATTCCGATAGCACCGGTGGGGATTATACTCTTGGAGCGTTTACATGTACCCCTTATAATATCTTTCTGGAAAGCATGGGTAAGCTGCTTCATAAGCATTATGTTTTGGATTGCAGGGGTTTCTCTCAGTGAAGCGACGAATGGAGCTTCCCTTGCGATAGGCGGGGTGATATTTACCACAGGTATCGCCTTGTCTCTGGGATTTGCCGCTTCGGTTGGGCGTTCAAGTTCCAACCCTATAATTTCCAATATAGGCGGCTGGTTCGCAAAATCGCATATTCGGAATGCACATATAGGCGCGTTTATCGGTCTGTATCTTTTCTTTCTCAGACCTTCTCTATACGCGGCGATAGGTGACGCGGCATGGTCAAAATGGTATATTGGCGCTTCGCCTGTGACGGATCTGTTAAACTATTGGAGGCTGAGAAATGATCAGTCCTCATTTTTACAGTACTGGATACCTCTGCCAAATCCATTTCTTGTAGATTGGCTTATTCTGATACTCTTCCTTATGTATGTGGCATTCAAGCTTTACAGGTTCTTCTCTGCAAGAGCACGCGAGGATCTGAGCAAATCCAATCTTTTATCCAAAGAGGCTCTTACTCGCCATGAACTTCATGCTAGAGTTATACCTGAACCGCAGATGTTGGAGCAGGTTGACGCTCAAAGAGATTTTTTGGATGAATGTTTGCCGAACGCGTTGTTAACGGAGACAGTTACAGCCCTGAGTAATGCTCTTTGGCCTCAGGAGAGTATTATCTCCGCGGTTCGCCCTATATTGACCTACAAAGATCGCGGCATGCTCCCCTCATTATTCAGAAGACGTACGGAGAATGATAGGCTATCCGCATTGAAGAGGTTTAAAGAAGAGGTCACAACCTCGCCGATCGGCAAAGAGGCGACTCCTCTATTGATAAAAGGTCGGTTGGTGGATCGATCTCTGGACGATTTCGTATCGGGAGGCGATAAGACCGGATTGGTTGTACTGTGCGCTCTCTATGATTTGGTAAAAGGATTTATCACGCATGAATCCATTTATTATGAGTTGATACGCTATAAGGAATCTCGGACTATTCTGAATCTCATACCGGGCATTGGGGATATTTTCGATGTTTGGGAGCGGAAGAAGCGCGAGAATCTTGGGAAAAGAGCAGTAAAACAGTATAACGAGTTCACAATATGACGACAAAAGATAAGATAAATATCTTGGAAACGGTGGAACAGGCCACAGAAATATGTGAGCGGATAATAGACGGTATACTCGCAGCGGGGTTTGTGGCAAATAGACTCCTTCTAAGAAAAGTAGTTGTAGCGATTATCACAAGCGGCCACATTCTATTTGAGGATCCCCCCGGGCTTGGAAAGACTATGCTCGCAAAGATAATAGCGAGTATCACCGGCTGCAGCTATAAACGGATTCAGTTTACACCAGACCTTTTGCCGGCGGACATCCTAGGGACTAAGGTATGGCGTTCCAATCATGGAATCTTTGAATTCATATCGGGTCCCATATTCACATCTGTACTGCTGGCGGACGAAATCAACAGAGCACCTCCAAGAACACAATCCGCCCTGTTGGAAGCTATGGCTGAAGAGCAGGTCACAATAGAAGGCGAAACCTACAAACTGAAAAAGCCTTTTTTTGTACTCGCAACCGAAAACCCTATAGAACAACAGGGAACTTATCCGCTACCGGAGGCTCAGCTAGATCGCTTCACATTCAAACTTTCCATAGGCTATCCGACCTCCGTGCAAAAAGAAATAGACATACTCTCCAAAAACATTGAACGCAGAGGTGAAGATCTTTTAGAAAATATCGCCCCGGTTACAACTTCCGATGAGTTGACAAGCCTACAGGAATTCGCAGATAACAGAGTCACTATCGAGCCGCTTATGCTCAATTATATAGTGAAGATTGTAAGGAAAACCCGCGAGCACCCAGGGCTGGTTCTAGGGTGTAGCCCACGGGGTGGCGTAATGCTTTTAAAGGCGGCACGCGGCATGGCGCTTATCAGCGGACGCGATTATGTAATACCTGACGATGTGAAGAGTATAGCGGAAGACCTGCTGGCACATCGTGTCATATCTGTACCGGCAAGCATTCTGGATGATAGGTCCGAAGCAAAAGCCATCTCCGAAGTAATGCGGGAAATTCCGGCACCCACGAGAGAAGAATTGAACAGAGCGAGGTAAAGTACGGTATGGGAAGGTCGCCACTTTTCTCTATGCTTGCTCTTCCGCTAGCTCTGCTAATTGCAGGTATAGTTCTCGGCAACATCCCGCTACTTATAGGCGCTCTTTTCATTCTGCTTTCTATAAGCATCAGCGGAATCTCTAGAACAAGGAAGATATCCGTTACCGGCAAAATTAAACCCACATCCGCATGGGTAGGTGAACCTATGGAAGTGGAATGGGTGGTAAGTGCGGAGAAAGGTTTAGGAGCCATTCTCATACGGCAGGATTGGCAGAAAGAAATATGCAAGCTGGACAAAGGGCTCAATTTCCGAATGGTTTGGAAAGGAACCTCTGCCGTGGAGATAAGCCACCAATACTCGGTTAGCTTCCAGCGCAGAGGTGAGCATAAAATAAACCCGCCTACTTGGGAAGCATACGATACCTTAGGGTTATGGCCTGCCGAGGTAAGTAAAGGCACATCCGAACAAACAGCTGTACAAGTATTACCGCCTATAGTAAAACTGTACAGAGTACGCTACAACAAACGGAATCAAAACGCTCCGGAAACACGTTACGGTGAAAAGGTTACATTAGGAACCCACACCAATGAATTCAAAAACATACGAGAATATCGCCCCGGAGACGGTATTAAAAATATCAACTGGAAGGCTACGGCGCGCTTACCTACAGACATAAACCGCCCGCCGCTAGTAAACGAGATGGAACAGGAAACCAGAGTATCCGCATGGATATTTCTAGATGCTTCCCTTTATATGGTCACCGGTACAACTCTTACCAATCCGCTCGAATACGCCATTACCGCGGCTAGCAACATAGCATCATACTATCTCTCTAGAGGGTACCCCGTAGGCATTCACATATCATCTAGACCCAGAGAAATGCTACATGCCGACATCGGTTCTAGGCAAAATCACGAGATATTACAACGGCTGCTAAATACAACTGCATCAGGAAATAACTATGAATTGCTATCCGCTATAGTTCTTTGCTATCGGGAAATCGTAAGGCTTTGGCCACACTGTTACATAATTACTAGAACAGACACAGACATTCCCGAAAGGCATAACGTAGTTCATGAAAGATACACGCCGCTACTGGCCGGCTCTTCACATTTACTATCTTTGGCCAACAGGAAAGGTTACGCAAAACTTCGCCTGACGCTGCTATCCATAAATGCGCTCCAGTACAGCGAGGCCGGCACAGATAGTGAACTCGCTTCACGCATCATCTACCTGCAGTCTATGCCAACCATTCGGGCATTTCGCAGCAAGGGTGTAAGAGTAGTTACATGGCATCCGTTTCGCGACCGTTTGGAAGAGATCCTTCCAAACATACTAGAGATAGGAAGTAGCACATAGTGATAGGTATAACCTTCCTCCTTATACGGTTCATATCTGCAAGCTCGGCTATAGCTATAGCTTCCATAGTATATTTTGCATGGCTATCAAGGGTAGAAAGCTTCCTTTATGACACTGGCCAAAGTCTTGTATTGGCTTCTATAATATTGGAAAAAGAACAAGCCATTCTATTCTTTTATCGGCTTGGAATAGCAACTGTATCGACTACCGGCATACTGATGATGCTTGCTCTTTGGCGCAGATCAGGCAAATACTACGCAGGCCTTCTACTAGTAGTGTTATTCATGGAGCTACCCATAATCTTCCCGCACTCCCAGCTTCTATTGTGGTGGATAGAAGGAGAAGGAATCGAATGGCTTCAACCTCTAGCGGGGGGCGCAACGACTATTATCCTTGTTGCCACGTTGAGCCTGCTTGTAGCTTATCGTTCTTTCGAGAGGTGGAATAGCGCAGTGATCGGATATGCGTCCAACATCAGGAACAGGAAAGAAGCATTTTGGATAATATTGCGCATATTCACAGGAGTCATAACCCTGCTATCCGTCACGGGAGTAGGGCTAATAGTTGTGTTCTCGGTGATATTGAATCCTTTGACTTTCAATACTATAGAAAGAAGCACCTTCTCTTCTGCAATAGGTTTGACTGTTCTAGCAATCTTGCTCTCGGTATTTCTGATTTTGGCGATGATTTACGTAGCGGGAAGAAATGTCCTCGAACAAAAAGAAGATTCTTCATAAAACTTCTTTGCATCTCATTTTTCTACTTGACAAGCATTTAATAACATGTAGTATATTATGTATAAAGTATGAAAAGAATCACTATAATATAAGTGAAGAGTATTATCCGTTAACCGGTAATAGAAAACAACAAACGAGAGCTAGATTCAGTTCGCAAGCATTGCGTGAGGCACTAAGACATGACATCTGCACTTTATCGGAGAAAATCCTACATCCTAGCTTTAGGCATCGCGCTCGTAGCTATTGTTCTTGCCGCTTGCGGCTCTCCAGACCCAACGGCAACACCAAGACCTTCAGATGGAGCGGCAACGGCAACACCAAGACCTTCAGGCGGAGCGGCAACGGCAACACCGCAACCTTCAGGTAGAGTTCCCACACCGGAAAACCCTTCGGGCCAGGTGTCGGTTGCGGTATTTGAGGTAATGCCCGGCGTAGGCATAGGTAGCGCACAGGCACCGGTTGAGGCCATGCAGTATTGGGGCGTAGGTGAAGGTCTCTTTGCCGTAGATGCAGATGGAAATATCACAAATAAACTTGCCACAGGCTATGAACTGGCACCTGATCTTTCCTTTGTAGATATAACTTTGCGTGATGACGTCGTTTTCCACAAAGACTGGGGGCCACTGACCGCCGAAGATATTGTGTGGACGCTGAACAATAGCAACGCAAACACCAATCCACAAAGCATCCACGGACAAGCGGGAGACTTCGCCGCACTCTTTCTAGAAGCCAAAGTCCTGAGCCCAAATTCACTCCGCCTTCCGTTTAAATCTTTCGACCTCCGCTGGAACGGTAACTTCCTCAACGAACAGGCACAAGGCACCACCTTCTTCTCCAAAAGAGCTTTTGATGACATGGGTGAGGATTGGCTAAGGGAAAATATCATATCCACAGGACCATTTCAGGTTATTGAGTGGATTCAGGACGATAGAGCAGTTCTAGAAAAGGTTCCCTACGATCATTGGTACAGAAACCCCGAAATAGAACGGCTGACCTTTCTGGAAGTGCCTGAACCATCGACTAGGGTAGCCCAATTAAGAACAGGGCAGGTAGATATAGCCTCTGACATACCTCTGAAGGACCTAGGCGGATTAGAAAATGATGGATTCACAGTATCCAACATTACAAAAGCAGGACGCGTTCACGAAATCATCTTCTCAGGAAACTATTGGGAGACTGTCCATCCGGAGACGGGAGAACCTCTTGATACTTCCAACCTTAATGGGGTATGCGCAAGAGATCTGCCTTGGATTGGATGCGCATCAGAGCCAGGAGATATGGAAGAAGCACGAAATATACGTTGGGCATTAGCATTGGCTATAGACAGAGAACTTCTAAGTGACACCGTCTTGCGAGGTTTTGGTGTGCCGAGCACTATGGAATATATAGACGCCTCGGCCTCCTACTTCAAAGATAGTTGGGTAATTCCTTATGATCCGCAAAGAGCACAGACTATGATGTCCCAAACAGCTTGGGCGGAAGGTAACTTTGATATAGCCATATGGACGGGAGGCGAGCTTGGCGGAGGAACAGGCACAAACGCGGAATTGAACGACGCCATAGCGGGTATGTGGCAGGCATTATGGCCAAGAATGAACGTCGCCGTATTCAAGTCCGCTTACGCCATTATAAGACCCACACTTGTAAACCGCTCCAACACCATCCCATACGCCGGTGATTGCGATGAAGGCGCAACCACCATACCTTTCGATTGGCCGCATGGCTTGACCGAAACTTCTTTGACACGCGGCGGGTTTGGTTGCGGTGTAGAGATCCCTAGAATTGCAGAAACATACGTGCAAGTAAGAGCGGAGTTGGACATTCAGGAAAGAATAAGGCTCAATAACGACCTGATAGATTACCTTTATGACCAAATGATATTCGCGGGGACCACTCAGGTGCCGAGTTTCGCGGTTTACAATCCCAGCTCAATAGCATCATGGGAAGGAACACCTTCTATATTTGCAACAATCAACGAATTCGAGGATATTTCACTCGTAAGGCGTTAAAATTAAAATACTTACCCGCTTAGCATAGAGATAACAACAGCGTCTCACATCTTCAATCGGAGTGAGGCGCTAGTTGCTAGGTCAAATTCAAAGGGCACCCTAAGATGTGGAATTATCTTACACAAAGGTTTCTATTCGGTATTCTTTCTTTAGTAGCCGCTACTTTGCTTGTGTTTGTTCTTTCGAGAGCAACAGGCGACCCTTTACTGCTTTATGCCAAACCCGGCGGATATGGCGTATCCCTTGAGCAAATCGCGGCACTAGAGGCTAAGCTAGGCTTGGACAAACCTCTAATAGTGCAATACTTTATCTGGCTAGGGCAAGTAATAAGAGGAGATTTCGGCCAAACATTACTAGCGGAAAGAGACGTACTGACTGTAATAGGAGAAAAGACAGGCGCCACATTCCAACTGGCTTTTGCCGGCTGGCTTTTCGCAACGCTTCTTGGAGTACCCTTAGGGGTTCTTTCAGCCGTCAAGCGAGGAAGTATATGGGACTATCTCGGACGTACATTTGCCCTCTTGGGTCAAGCTGTGCCCGTTTTCTGGAGTGGAATAGTTGGCATACTCATTTTTGCTGTATGGCTTGATATTTTCCCTGCAGGCTCCAGACCCATCGATAAGCCATTTTTTCCGGAACAGTTCCTAGCTCTCGTACTACCCACCATAGCACTAGGGTGGCTACCTGCAGCCACATATCTGCGCATAACGCGCTCATCTATGCTAGAGGTTCTCGATTCCGAATATGTGAAACTAGCAAGAGCCAAAGGCGTTGGACTTATGGGGGTTATATGGAAACATGCTTTCCGAAATGCTCTCATCCCTCCTATAACCGTTTCGGCTCTCATACTTGTAGGCTTTTTGGAAGGAGCAGTGATAGTAGAAAGCGTCTTCGCCTGGCCGGGATTAGGGCGGACTGTAGTAGATTCTATATTCAATAACGACTTTCCTCTACTTACGGGAGTAATATTTTTCTTCGCGGTTCTGTATGTAGGCGGCAGCTTCCTTGCAGATATAGCATATATACTGGTTGATCCGCGAATAAGGTACGTAAAGAACTAAAAGAATCACATGGCAGCTTCGGTAGTACATATAATTAGACGGTGGCCAATACTGCCTTTACTGATTATAGTGCTACTGATTATAGCGGCCATTTTTGCGCCATTGATAGCACCGGAAAATCCGCGCACAATAAACTTGCGCGCCATTATACCCGAAATAGCCCCGCCTATATGGAATACAGCGTACTATGCGGAAAACCAAATAGTACGGCAAGACGATCCCACCAAACCGCAGCGATTCATACTCGGCGCCGACCATGCCGGTCGGGACGTTCTGAGCAGGGTCATCTTTGGTGCGCGTATATCCTTGGCGGTAGCGGCTATCTCCGCTGTAACAGGCATTATAGTAGGCACTATAGTTGGTTTGGTAGCCGGCTACTACGGCGGATTTTTCGATGAAATCATATTACGAATTGTAGATGTATGGAATGCATTGCCCTTCTTACTTCTGGCAATTTTATTTTCCGTCACAATAGGGCCAAGCGTAGTGCTTGTCATGGGTTTGCTAGCTCTAGTCGCATGGGCAGGGGGAGTGCGCAACGTACGCGCAGAAGTGCTATATCTAAAAGAGCAGGACTATGTATCGCAAGCACGCGTATCGGGAGCTACAGGGCTGAGAATTATGTATAGACACCTCTTACCCGGAGTGGTAAATACAGTAGTCGTAGTAGCCACTCTAAGAGTAGGCGCACTTATCCTCACCGAAGCTTCTCTTAGCTTTCTTGGCGCAGGTATACCGCCGCAAACACCTACCTGGGGTAATATGATCTCCGAATCCCGACAATATCTGAGCGACGCTTGGTGGATTGCCGTATTCCCGGGGCTGGCAATCTTGCTAGTAGTTATGTCTGTCAATTTTCTCGGTGACTGGCTGAGAGACAGGCTAGACCCTCGTTTGCGCCAATTATAAGAGACCTTACCAGCCCGGATGCCCTATAACCCTACCGGCCACAGCGGAAAGTTTCTCGATCATAGCAGGGTCGCGCATATCGACCGCAGTAGCTATAGCGTGTTCCAGCGCCCTATGACAGCCGGAAGGGCACGGCACCTGAAGGCAATCTGCCATCTTACGCAAGGACTCCATAAGCAATGAGCGCGCAAGATCCGCATTATCATGCAAGACATCCAGTATAGCCTTAGCAGATACAGACTCATCTTCACTTCGCCAGCAGTCGTAATCGGTCACCATCGCAACGGTGTTGTAGCATATTTCCGCCTCGCGTGCCAATTTAGCTTCGCTTACATTCGTCATACCTATCACATCACATCCCCATGAGCGGTACAAGCGCGATTCTGCACGCGTAGAAAACTGCGGTCCCTCTATAGTTAGATAAACCCCGCCGGAACGTACAGGCAGCCCGCTACTTATGCCTACGCCTTCTATAACTGCTCCAACGGTTTTGCAGGTAGGGTCCGCCATACTGACATGCGCAACAAATCCTTTACCGAAGAAACTCTGCGCACGAGAGTTAGTACGATCTACATATTGATCTATAATCAAAAACTCACCCGGCTTTATATCTCCCCGCAACGAACCGACAGCGCTAAAAGAAATAATAGACGTTACACCCGCACGCTTCAGAACATCTATATTAGCCCTATAGTTAACCTCCGATGGTGGTATACGATGACCTCTACCATGACGCGGCAAGAATACCAGTCGTACCCCTCCTTCAACATCTCCAATCAATAAATCATCCGAAGGAGACCCAAATGATGAAGCTACCTTCACCCATTGAGCATCTTCAAAACCTGCTATTTCATAGAGCCCTGTTCCCCCTATAACTCCAATTGTCACAGGCTTTTTCCCCTTGCTATTCATCAATTTCTCCTTGTTATAAATACTCATAGAGGAGTAACTGTGCCGGACATTGTAATATACTTCTATTATGTAAAAATATATAAGAGCCGGAGTGGCGGAATGGTATACGTAGCGGGCTTAAACCCCGTGGCTCTAGTTTGAGCATGTGGGTTCGACTCCCACCTCCGGTACCAAACGAGCAGCTAAAGCACAGTGGAATGCCTTGCTATAGGGTAGGTTACAACCTACAATGCTGGCGTTGGTCTCAGTAGCCCTCCCGCAAGCCATTAAATCTGCAAGATGCGTCGTAAATCCGCCATGCAGACGTCTATTACAGATTCACTTGCAGCCTCGGAGTAAATCCTCGCCAACGGTTCGGTACCGGACAATCTGGCAGCCACCCAAGCACCACCTTCCAGATCGAATCGGACGCCGTCCCGTCTATCGACAGAAATAACCGGCAACCCTCCCAGCGATTCAGGCGTCACATCCGATAGTACTCCTTGTAGAAATTGCCGCTTTCCCCATCAAACTCAAGGTCATGCCGACGAAATACATGCGGACCCGTCAGTTCATGCAGATCTTCTAGCATCTCCGAAGGAGATTTCCTCGATATCGCCAGCGCCTCCAGAAAGAAAAGAGCACTCAAAACACCATCGCGCTCCGGGACATGCCCGCGAAAAGCAAAGCCGCCACTCTCTTCACCGCCAATCAGAGATTTATTCTCCGTCATAGCAGGTCCTACATATTTAAACCCAACAGATGTCCTATAAACGGGTTCGCCGTACTCGGCGCAGATTTTATCCACCATAGAGCTCATAGTAACAGTGCAGGTAACACCGCCGCGTTCACCGCGTCTTTGCATAAAATGATGAACGAGCAAGGAAAACACCTCCAACGTAGACATATAACGTCCATTCTCATCTATTACACCTAACCTGTCCGCATCCCCGTCCAGCGCCAGCCCTACATACGCATGCGTCTCCCTCACAGCCTCTCGCAAAGGTGCAAGATTAGACTCGATAGGCTCCGGCTGCTTCATGTGTGGAAACGCAGGATTTGGTTCACCTCGAATCTCCTCAACATCCAGTATATGACCGCCTGCCAAGCGCTTAATGAGCCCTCCGCCGGCGCCATGCATTGAATCCACAACAACTCGCAAAGGCGCTCTACGTATTGCCGAAAGGTCAGGCAATGCGCCTATTTTCTCGATGTATTCGGGAAGAGGATTAAATCGTGTAATAGAACCGGTGCGCTCACTGATAGTCTGTGCAACAGAAGGCTCGGCGAGATGGTTCTCTATACGAGCTATAAATCCGGGCGGTGCCGCTCCACCGTCCGGCATCCTCACCTTGAAGCCATTCCATTCGGGTGGGTTATGACTAGCGGTAATCATAACACCTGCGCCTAGATTCATACTGGCTACGCTAAAAGAACAAGCAGGTGTAGGAGCAGGGCGATCAAAAATGAAAACATCCAAACCACTCGCTGTCAACTCTGTGGCAGCCGCTTCAGCAAACCTAAAGGAGCAGAAACGAGTATCGAAGCCTACAACCACACCATCCGCTACACGTCCATCTTCCTTCAAAACGCATGCAAGGGCATGAGCACATCTGCGAACATTATCATAAGTGTACCCTTCAGCGACTACCGCTCGCCAGCCATCGGTGCCGAAGGATATCCTATACCCTGAATCTGACACACTTCACCCTTTGGACCTATTTATGCCGCACTTCATCCGTCTGCTCTACTTTCTTGAGCTCATCTCTAAGTAAAGAAGCAAAATCCGTCTTTTCCCAAGGCAAATCAAGGTCATCCCGTCCAAAATGTCCGTATGTAGCTGTCTGTAGGTAGATAGGTCTTCTGAGCTTCATACGGTCGATAATTGCATGAGGTCTCAAATCGAAACACCTGCGCACTATAGAAACAATATCGCTGTTAGATAACCGCCCTGTACCGAAAGTATCAACCATAACAGATACAGGCTCGGCAATACCTATAGCATAAGATATCTGAACCTCCACACGGTCAGCAAATCCGGCCGCCAATATATTCTTAGCAACATGTCGCGCAGCATAAGCGCCCGACCTGTCCACCTTTGTAGGATCCTTACCTGAGAAAGCACCGCCGCCATGCCGAGCAGCTCCGCCATAAGTATCCGCTATTATCTTCCTACCGGTAAGCCCGGCGTCTCCTGCGGGTCCTCCAACAACAAAACGCCCCGACGGATTAACCAGAATTATCACCTTATCACCCATCATACCTACCTCATCCAAAATTGGTTCTATAACCTGCTTAGTCACGTCCGACTTGATAGTATCATTAGCGATGTCCGGGTCATGTTGAGTACTCACCAAAACGGTATTCACATGCCTAGGCCTATTATTCTCGTCATACTCTACAGTAACCTGGCTTTTGGAATCAGGTCGCAAATAAGATATCGTCCCGTCCTTCCTGACCTTTGCGAGGCGACGCATCAGACGATGTGCAAGAACAATAGGCAAAGGCATCAGTTCTAGAGTTTCATTAACAGCATAACCAAACATCATCCCTTGATCACCAGCCCCTAGCGCCGCTACTCCATCCTTTTCGGACGTATCTACCGCCTCTTTTATATCAGGAGACTGCTGACTAATTTCCATATACAACCTTGTCTTATCATCATAACCGATCTTCGAAAACAGCCCGGCCACAATATCCTCCACCCTACGTCTTACATCATAAGAGATATCCGCCGTTATCTCCCCGAAAACGACCACCAAATCATTCTTCACAGCGGCCTCGCAAGCCACTCTACCCATCGGATCATCGGCAAGTACTGCATCTAGTACAGCGTCCGATATCTGATCACAAATCTTATCGGGATGTCCTTCCGATACAGACTCCGAAGTCAGCAAATAACTGTTATTCTTCATCTTTCACTCATATCTGTAATTCAGATGTGCCGTATCGGCGGTAAACATACAATTATTATCTTCCATAGTTCTCCAAAAATTCTCAGGATTGCGAACTACAAAGATCACAGTAGCCTCATAGTCACAACCTTGCAGGTATCTAAAATCTCTATACACATTCAACATAACACAGGAACGAACAGCAGTGAAGGTACATTACCCGCATAACGCGCCCCTTAAGGCATATTGAAACCCGTTAAAAAAACATCTGACCGGTAACACAGCCCTAAACAAATTATAACTGATAAAGCATTGCGGTTAACGCCGAAGCATGCGTAAGGGGTTTCGCTTACCACTCATACCTGACATCCTTACGTATTATGTGTATCACACAATATGCGGGTACCCGCCAAACTTCTAGTATGAAAGCGATCTCAGCATCTAGAGGTACCAACCTACACCAACTAACCTCTCGTACCACCGTACACGCTCATAATAATAGCCGCTACACTAGTAAGCTAAGTGCAGCATATCAGCTAGACAAAAGAGTTAGAAGCATACCGTAATGGAAGAAAATAAAGAATATTATATATACGCGCTAATTGACCCTCGCAACGGAAAGCCATTCTATTTTGGGAAGGGCAAAGACGATAGAAAAGATACACACACCCGTGAGGGAAGGGAAGCAGAAAAAAAGGAAAAGGAATCAGAGAAAGATGAAAGGATAAAAGCCATCCGAAGTACCGGAAAAGAACCGCTTACGCGCATCCTTGCCAGAAAATTTACAGATGAACAGGCTCTACTGATTGAATCTACTGCAATATGGGTAGGTAAAGAATGGTTTGACAAAGATAGACTCACAAATAAAGTCTCAGGACATCATTCCAAAAATTTCAGAAAACATGACACTTCAAATGAGCTCACACATTTTGATTATCACAACAAAATTTATCATTATTATGTGAAGGAAAAAGAGGGAAATCGTAAATATGATGAAGATTACACGGAACTCTGGGAGGATTACAAAAAATTGGGTTTATTTCTGTAGGCAAGAAGGCGAAGCAGAAAAAATCATTCGCGCAGCTTACAGAAGACGATGTAATCGTTGCATGCTTAAGCTCAGGTTATATAGGTGTTGGAAAGATTTTAAACACCTACGAGCGCAAACTTATCTCTTTACCGGCGGGGCTATACGATGTAGGCTTGGATCCCAATGATTTGAAATGCAAACATTTAAAGAAAGATGAAAGATATATTGCAAGTGTCCGCTGGGAGAAGGCTTACCGGCGAGGACAAGAAAAAATATATAAAAATTCTAAAACTTACAATTCGAAGGGTATAAGTCATATAGAAGATCTAGAGACAATAGAGTTCATTAATGAAGCATTTGGTATTGACTTGTATAGTTTATTATCGAAAGTAGAAGTCTGATGCTCATTGAACTGACGCGGATTAGAGGGTACGAGTGTTTTGAACATCGGCTGAAGCGAGGGATTTATCCATAGAATTGTCAAGCGTTTTATCGGTTGCTACGCGCTGACGGCATAAAAAGCATGCAGAAAAGAAAAAACGAACTCCGCGTGTCAATATTTAGTGAGGCATAAAGAAATGAAATCCATACTTTCTCATAGAAACCCATACATTCAAGCTTTGAGCATCGCACTTTTAGCGATTATTTTTGTTGCTTGCGCCTCTCCACCCTTGACAGCCACGCCACAGCCGGCGGCTACGTCTGCACCTTCTTCGGGTGAAGCAGTAACAGCAACACCCGAACCTACGAGACCAGACGACATCGCCGCGGTAAATCCGCCAATGAGCGAAATTGCCTCCCTCATTGACTTACCGCCCGGTTTTGAGATTGAAATCTTCGCTGACGAAGTGCCTAGCGCGCGGCAATTAGCCATCGGTGACGATGGTTGGGTTTTTGTAGGCACGCTAGAGAAGAAAGTTTTTGCACTACGTGACTCCAACAACGATGGGAGCGTTGACGAACGGCGACTGATCGCTGATAACTTATTCGTGCCGAGCGGCGTAGCTGTTCACGAAGGCGCGCTTTACATCGCAGAAGTGGACCGCGTCCGACGAATTCCCAACATCAACCAAGTACTTGAATCAGGAAGCGCCGTCGAGCTCGAAACTATCATTTCCGGACTACCGCGTAGCACGCACCACGGCTTCCGTTACATCAAATTCAGTCCGGAGGGGTTACTATTTATATCGCTCGGTGTCCCATGCAACATCTGCAGTCCTTCCAATTCTGAGTTGATGGGCGTGATTCGTCACTATACACCGGACGGCGGTGAAGGCAAAGTTTTCGCCCGCGGCGTGCGCAACTCTGTCGGCTTTGACTGGCAACCGCAAAACGGCGAATTGTGGTTCACGGACAACGGCCGCGATTGGTTAGGTGATGAATTGCCCAATGATGAATTGAATCGGGCTCCTATAAGTGGAATGCACTTCGGTTATCCTTACTGTCATCAAGGTGACTTGCCAGATCCGGAATTCGGCGATGAAAAAACATGTGAAGAATTCGCCGCGCCCGCTCTACTGACCGGTCCTCACGTCGCCAATTTAGGAATGACTTTTTATCGCGGTGATTCCTTCTCACCAAACTATAGAGACGGTGCTTTCATCGCATTACACGGTTCGTGGAATCGAAGCGAAAAGATCGGCTATGGTGTATATTTCGCGCAGATAAGAGATACGGAAGTAGTAGAATACATTCCCTTCGCCACCGGCTGGCTAAGCGGTGAAAAAGTGCTGGGGAGGCCGGTGGATGTAGCCGTCAATAGCGAAGGAGCGCTTTTAATTTCCGATGACTTTAGAGACGTCATATATCGTGTTACCTACTCTGAGTAGTTAGACTTTTCAAACATAAATGAGTACCTTTTTTTAACCACCAAAGATCTTAGAAAATGTAAAGTCCAGAGACGAATGGTTCGGTAAATTAAGCTTTGCTTTTACTTCTTAAAGTCGATAATGGCTTTATCTTCCATTAGCAATTATTAAAATTTCAGAAAATCTATCTTGCCATTTTAATTCTTCGCTCATCCGTAATAGCCTCTGAAACTCAATTACTATCTAAGTAACAATCTGAGGAAATAAATACTCTTACTGTTACTCATAAAAAGCCGAAAAACTTTCTTGGCTTTTTTGATGGCTTATTTACAACTTGAGTTAATAAGCTGTATACTTGTGAAGAATACCTTTCAATAGTAAAATCTTTGATTACTCTTTTGCGAGCATTTTTCCCAAAGTTTATAATCTTATCAGGATTTTTTACAAAAAATATCATGTACTCTATCAATTCCGATAAATCACTATACAGAAACCCCGTGTTGGGCTTTACAATTTCGGGGACACCGCCTGTATTGTGTCCTATAACGGGGATGCTATTTTGCATAGCTTCTACAATTACACCGCCAAAAGCTTCTTTTTCCGAACAGGATAACAAGACATTCGATCTTTGATAAACAGACTGTACATCCTCTGTATAGCCTAAAAATTTAATGCTCTCTTTTATACCTAGATCATCCGCAAGGTTCTCTAGATATTCCCTTCCGGACCCCGACCCTACTATCAACAAGCGCGTATTGGGGAAAATTTTATTTACTTTACTAAACGCATTAAGGGCTATAGACTGTCCTTTATTATAATAATACCCTCCCTTCTTATCCATAGACAAGGCCCCTACTATACAAAAGATGACTGTATTGTCTTTTATAACATTTTCTCTATAGAGATTAACATCATTTTCTGAAAAATATCCATTGTATATAGTATGTATCTTTTTACCTACATTATATAAAGGGTGAACGGCAACTGATTTAGAGACCGCTAAAATCAGATCAGATTTTTTCAACCATTTTTGAAAAAGTTCATTCTTCGCATCAACATCTCTATGAGTGTTGGTATCAGGATAGTGCATATCTCGAAATTCTCTTATATGCCACACGTGAGGGATATTCAAGGAATACGCTATCCGTGCCGGTGCTACCAAAATGCTCGAATTAGTATATATAATATCAGGAGCAATGTTTCGCACAACTTTTCTCACTTGAAAGAATTCCAGATAGTACTTTATAAAATCCTTTTTTTGTACTTTACTATTATATGCAGTAAATCTTCTCGTATAATACTTAGATGGCAAATAATGAATATCGCTATCTATGAGTTTATTTACTAAATCACTCCTTTCTTCGGGTAAAATTATTGTGGATTGTACTCCATAATTCTTGAGTTCGTTAACTAAACGTACCATCGAAAGATTGGCACCATATAAATCATCACAATGAGTGACAAAAAGAATCTTCATAGGCCAATAAAAATACCTAAATTAGGTATAGGGCTGTTTGTTAGCAGCATAATAATGACTCTTATATGAAAATATCATCGCGGTTTAAAGTAGTGGGTCAGCTTCGTTGCCGGTGGGTTCTTTTATATATTTCAGCATCTTAGTCTTTGCATATCTCATAGAATATCGGGTGATTAGCGCATAGTCACATGTTTTATCTGGTGGGTCCGGGAAGACTCGAACTTCCGACCTCTACTTTATCAGAGTAGCGCTCTAACCGACTGAGCTACGGACCCATCACCATCAATGGTATTGAAACCTCCGGCGTTCACCCTTTTATTCTAAACTCTGCGCCATTGGAAGGAAGGTTTGTAAAACAATTAGTTTATCACTGCACCCATATGCCTACCCTCTTAATTGCTAGGAGTCGTAGTTTGAAAAAATGTACTTTTGCATATACTAGACACCAAAATTAACCGTCGCTCTTACCACGTTTTTAGAATATCAACAATATGACACAGATCACCATCCCTCATACCGAACGGTATAAATAAAGAAGTTGCCATTTTATTGAATCTATGCAAAACAAATTCTCTTCACCTTGACAATAAAAATAACAGGCTTTTTATTTGCATTTCAACCGCCGAATAGTGGATGGAAACGTTTTGCCGGTTTATAGCCTCGGCAGGCTTTTGTATCTGTAGCATTTATAAGCTCCAGTAAGTTTTCGGCGAACCCCTTCAACGATTCCATCTTAACGATAGAATGAGAATCTCGCTCCAGCCAATAATTACTTTAGCTACCACAGAACCGACCTGTTTTAGGGTATATACCCAACTGAAGTTCTCCTTAGAAAGGAGGTGATCCAGCCGCACCTTCCGGTACAGCTACCTTGTTACGACTTCGTCCCAGTCATCGGTCCCACCCTCGGCGCCTGCTTCCTTTCGGTTAGCCTAGTGACTTCAAGTGTTACCAACTTCCATGACGTGACGGGCGGTGTGTACAAGGCCCGGGAACGTATTCACCGCAGTATGCTGACCTGCGGTTACTAGCAACTCCAGGTTCATGCAGGCGAGTTTCAGCCTGCAATCCCAACTGAGACCGGCTTTTTCAGATTAGCTCCACCTCGCGGCTTAGCAACCGTTTGTACCGGCCATTGTAGCGTGTGTGTAGCCCCAGACGTAAGAGCCATGACGACTTGACGTCATCCCCACCTTCCTCCCTTTCAAAGGCAGTCTCGCTAGAGAATATAACTAACGATAGGGGTTGCGCTCGTTGCGGGACTTAACCCAACACCTCACGGCACGAGCTGACGACAGCCATGCAACACCTGTGCAAGCTCCCTCGCGGGTCCCTCACCTTTCGGTTTGGTACCACCTGCATGTCAAGTCTGGGTAAGGTTCTTCGCTTAGCATCGAATTAAACCACACGCTCCGCTGCTTGTGCGGGCCCCCGTCAATTCCTTTGAGTTTTAGCCTTGCGGCCGTAGTCCTCAGGCGGGATGCTTAACGCGTTAGCTGCGGCCCACAGAGGATCGATACTCCATAGACCTAGCATCCATCGTTTAGGGCGTGGATTACCCGGGTATCTAATCCGGTTTACTCCCCACGCTTTCGTCCCTCAGCGTCAGAACCGACCCAGTAAGCTGCCTTCGCCATTGACGTTCCTCCCGATATCTACGCATTTCACCACTACACCGGGAATTCCGCTTACCTCTGTCGGCCTCTAGCAAAGCAGTTTCCTCCGACATCCCCAAGTTGAGCTTGGGAATTTCACAGAAGACTTACTTCGCCGCCTACGGACCCTTTACGCCCAGTAATTCCGGACAACGCTTGCCACCTACGTATTACCGCGGCTGCTGGCACGTAGTTAGCCGTGACTTATTCCTCAGGTACCGTCAATTTCTTCCCTGAGAAAAGAGGTTTACAACCCTAGAGCCGTCATCCCTCACGCGGTGTCGCTCCATCAGGCTTTCGCCCATTGTGGAAGATTCCTTGCTGCTGCCTCCCGTAGGAGTGGGGGCCGTGTCTCAGTCCCCCTCTGGCTGATCATGCTCGCACACCAGCTACCCGTCTTAGGCTTGGTGAGCCATTACCTCACCAACTACCTGATAGGACGCAAGTCCATCCAAGAGCGAATACCGGTTACCCGGCATCTTTCCTCAATACACTACCGTATATTGAGCGTACGCGGTATTACCTCAAGTTTCCTTGAGTTATTCCCCTCTCTTGGGCAGGTTACTTACGCGTTACTCAGCCGTCCGCCACTAAGCATTGTCCCCGAAGGGACTAACCTCGTTCAACTTGCATGCATTAGGCGCACCGCCAGCGTTCGTCCTGAGCCAGGATCAAACTCTCCGTAATTTTAGAGTTTTGCTGACTTGTTTCCATCCACTATTCGATTGTCAAAATATGTTTCCTAACTGCAATATACAAATAGTACTTACATTTTATATTAACAGATACATGAGAAGATAGTCAATATACTCGTACGCAATTTTCACTTGTATTATCCGAGAAATTAACATTCAGGGGCTAGAATCCCCTACCTTACATATTCGTAGGCGCACATAGAACTTGAGGAGCACAGAGAGAGTATTCTTGTCCCGTGCAAACCCTATATGCCGAACATAGCCAGATAGTGTCGATACCATTCGCTCTGAAACATTTCTTGCGGATCATAATGTTTCTTCAGCTCCAAGAAGCGAGGGAACTGGGGGTAGCATTCTTCTATCTGGTCTTTTCGGGCGAACTTATGGTAGGTGAGGAAGTAGCTGCCGTCTTTTCGCAAAGACATGTCTATAAGCCTTCTAAAGGTTTCGGCAGAGTGTGCGAGTCCTTTGTCAGAATGCTCCACGTGTAAGTTGAAGATGATGCAAGCATAGGGTCGTCTTGCCCAATTCAGAAATGTCTCATCTTCCTGTTCTATCAACCGAACCGTTCCATATATCAAGTTCACATTGTGAGTCAGAAAGTCTTCGCGTACCTCTTCCATGAATGGGTAGAGGTTATCTCTTGGAACATACAGCTCGGTAATCATCTCCGTCGCGGGAATCGTTGCTCCTATTTGCTTATCCAGCAGACCATGATAGCCATCCGTATATGTGCTGAGCTGGTGGTGATCGCTCCAGTATATCTGGCCTGAGGTAGACATATAAAATTGTGCGTATAGGTGGAAAGCTTTTTCCTTGTCTGTATGAGCCAGATATGTGAGCTTAGACCAGTCCTCATAGGAAAGGCCAATATGGCTCTCCTCTGAAATCGGCGCCGAATCTTCTACGGGCTCGTAGCAGGAGAATACGCCATCTCTCATAAACCCTTCAGCGTTTTCATCTATAGAGAACTGAAAATCTCCATAAGAAAACCCACTGCGTATTCGTTCAGCGAATCCATAATCCGCTACTCGCCTTAGAGTAGTTAGCTCTACAACCCTGCGTACTTTGTAGCGCTTCATAAGCCGAAGCTTAACGGAGCATATTACGCCGAATAGACCGTATCCGCCAACTGCCAGACTAAAAAGTTCAGGATTATTCTTTCTGTCACAAACCCTTATGTGAGCCTCCGAATCCACTAATGCAATACTCTCTATATCCTGAACGATAGGACGAAAATGGAATCCTCTGCCATGCACATTAGAAGATACGGCTCCGCCTATACTCAGCCTATCCGCTCCCGTTTGCTTCTGCACAATACCCCATTGCTTTGGCTTACCTTTCTGCAAAGATTGGAGCCTCTGCATCAGCTCAGGCCATTGTATACCGGCTTCGATTTCTACTATTCCATGCTCTTCGTCAATTGATAGCACCCTATTCATTCCGGAGGTATCCACAAGTATGGCATCTTTGGCGAACTGCTGCCCGCCCATAGAATGACGCCCCCCCGCTACGCACAATTTTTCACCGTTATCCCTTGCGCGTCGTACAATTGCCACAACATCATCGGACGAGCGTGGATGTTCTACTTTCGCCACTGTCACAGGGTTCAGCCGGGAGTGTATATCGTTTACGTTCAGACTCATTTGCGGTTTCATAGGCACCCCATCATGCTTGAGCAATACAAATACTGACCGATAAGGTAACTGGATAAGGGCGTCACTTTACTCAAAATACCTTTCGATTCCTATTACTATACGATACTTTACTATACCGCCTAAATGGGGACATATACATAAGAATTTTTACGGGCACCTCACATTTTACTGCTCAATCCAGATACTATACTTAGTTATAGCGGCAGTGATTTTTATGTAACGGGTGGACGCCGTGCAATTTTATACTGCATACTTAAAGTTTATGTGTAGGATCTATCTATCCTCCTCACAATAAAGAGTCCATAGATTATAGAGGTTAAATTTTATGAACACACACCCAGCTTGGAAATCTCTTGGCAATATCTCACCGAGGCAGCTTGCTCCGGCTCGCCTGCAAACACATCGCGCCGTGCAATGGGTAACGCGTGCGGCTCGTGCTTCTTTAGAGGCGGCGTCTGACGATAGTCACTCCAGCTTAGGTTGGGACGAAACTTTGGGCGGGTTGGTATCTTACGATATACCGACGAAAGCGGGTAGCCTGCAAATTGGCATGCGCTTTTCCGACTTGGCGCTGACTATCGGTGATAACGGGAAAGTCAACGAGACTATTCCCCTCCACGCTGCTACCGATAAGGATGCGGGTGAAAGGCTTGCAAGCAAGTTACGAGACGCCGGTCTCAGGTCGGATATGACTGCACCTCTGCCGTATACGTTGGAAGATGCCCCGCCCGATTTGGTAGAGCCTTACAATGCGGAAGCGACAGCAGAAGGACGCATAGAGTTGAGCAAATGGTACTCTAACGCTGCCGCTCTTCTAGAGCATCTTCATGATGAGTTGAAAGAAGCATCGGATGAGCACGCTAATATATCTACAGTGCGCTGCTGGCCTCATCACTATGACATCGCCATGCTCGTCATGCTTGATGATGGGGATCCCGAGACCGCCCGCTCCGTAGGTGTTGGGCTTTCTCCGGGAGATACTACTTATCCGTTCCCTTATTTCTATGTGAACCCTTGGCCGTATCCTAGCATGAAGCCTCTTCCCGCAGCCCCTGCTCCGGGACACTGGCACACTGATGGGTTCATGTCCATAGTCATGGAGTCGCCCGATATCCTAGTTGCGGATGAACAAGCGGTTACTGTGCGGGGCTTTCTAGAGTCCGCATTCCGACTCGCACGGGAAACAGCCGGCAATTGAATGGATAGACCTTCTTCGCCGCTAGGCTGCTATATGAGTATGCTACATAAGCCTTGAGGGCGGTAGGTTTGAATTGTGTGTTTCGTAAATCAAATGCGCAGTACGGTATTTGCATTTGCCGATTCCTATAAGTATCGCAATCTTGTATAATTAACAAAGCGTCGCTATTCCTTTGGGCAAGTTCGCTATACGTGATTTGAATTTGGCACTGACTATGTGCATTTAGATAAAACTGAGAGGTCTATATGTCTACCGAAACTACAAGCACCCACAACTGGTTCCGTGTTCTAGGGCTAGATGAACTTCCCGAAGGACGTGTGAAGGTTGTGACGGCAGGTCACAAGAACATCGCCGTAACTCACTATGAAGGTCAGTACGGTGCGCTAGATAACAGATGCCCGCACCAAGGCGGACCTCTCGGTGAGGGTTCTATAGAGAAAGGGCTGTTGCGATGCCCATGGCACGGATGGGACTATTGTCCCTTGACCGGAAAGACTCCGGGCTTTGATGATGCTGTTCCTAGTTTTCCCGTGCAGGTGAGGGATGACGGAGTGTATGTGGGGGTAGAACCGGAGAAGCCCCGAAGCAGAACCGTGGGCGATGTTATAGCGGAGACTCTGGTTAGCTGGGGCATAAAGTGGGTATTCGGTATGGTGGGACATTCCAATCTGGGGATGGCGGAAGCTCTTCGGGTACAGGAAGGACATGGAAAGATAAATTATATAGGCATACGCCACGAAGGAGCGGCGGCATTCGCTGTTTCTGCTTATGGAAAGTTGACAGGACGTCCCGCAGCGTGCCTCTCAATAGCAGGCCCGGGAGCTACGAACTTATTGACCGGGCTGTGGGATGCTAATGTGGATAGAGCGCCTGCTATCGCCCTGACGGGGCAGGTGAATACTCAGGTGCTGGGTCCCGGCGCATTTCAGGAGGTGGATTTACAGGCTGCATTCGGCAAGGTGGCACAGTGGGCGCAGACGGCATTGCCGGGTAGTAGGCATGAAGAGCTGGTAAATTTGGCATGCAAGAGCGCTATACTCAACCGCGGCGTATCTCATTTGATACTGCCGGACGAGGTGCCTAAGATGCGAGTCTCGCGGCAGTATGCCGCCGGCAGTCCCGATGGACGCGTCGGGGAGCAGGCAATAGCGCCTCCTATGAGTGCTCTGGAAGCGGCTGAATCTCTTCTGAAGAAGTCTAAGCGACCTGTGATAATAGTGGGACATGGCGCCCGTTTCGAGATGGCACCGATAGTCAAGCTCGCCGAGATGATGGGTAGCCCTATAATTACTACTTTCAAAGGTAAAGGGGTTATACCGGATTCGCATCCGCTGGCCGGCGGTGTGCTCGGACGTAGCGGCACTCCCGTTGCAAGCTGGCTTATGAATGAGTCTGATTGCTTGCTGGTTTTCGGTGCTAGCTTCTCAGACCACACGGGCATAACACCAAAGATACCTACGATACAGGTGGATTTCGACGTTTTGACACTCGGCAAATTCCACGCCATAGATGTGCCCGTATGGGGTGAGATAGGTGTTACCGCAAGTATGTTGTATGAACGCCTGAATGGGCTCTTGAATACGGAGGAGCAACGCGGGGATGTTAAAGATAGATGGATGATATGGCGAAAGGAAAAAGAAAGTAGGCGGATGGATGATAGGGGGAGAGGGATATCGTCCGCGGCTATTTTTGATGCTCTGACAAGGGTTACACCTGCAAATGCAATTATCGCCGTGGATGTGGGGAACAACACATATTCCTTCGGGCGTTACTTTGAGTGTAAAGAGCAGGCGGTGCTCATGTCCGGTTACTTGGGTTCTATAGGTTTCGGGTTTCCGGCTGCTATGGGAGCATGGGCGGCAACTAGAGAGGATGACCCGCGCTTTGCAGGCAGACCCGTACTTGCGGTTTCGGGAGACGGCGGTTTTGGACAGTACATGGCTGAATTGACCACCGCCGTCAAATACGGCATGAATATAACACACATACTCCTGAATAACGGGGAGCTAGGTAAAATAAGCAAAGAACAGCGCACAAGTGAGTTGGATGTGTGGCAGACTTCGCTTCACAATCCGAACTTGGCTAAGTATGCGGAACTTTGCGGGGCTTTCGGTGTACGCGTCACTCATAAAGATGATCTGGATACCGCCATTTCGGATGCCCTCTTGCACAACGGACCCGCCATTGTGGAAGTTATGGCGGATCCTGACCTGATCTAAAGCGTAGCCTGTATGTCTGAGTCGGAAGTGAATAAATACTTCATTGCCGTATCGCCTTCATACGCGAGGGAGATAATCATCTCGTCATTGCGTTTGGATGGTGCGGTTGCCTGATGATGTCTACCCAATGTTAGCTTGTAGCTTTCGGCGGACTACTACGCAAAGCGCACAGGTTTTATGAATATGGTACGAATTGATGAATAATCGCAAGTTACGGATGAATCTATATCCTATGGAGGTATCTATATTATGGCAAGGCAAGAACCCGGTGAACCATATACGCGCATATCGGTAGAAGAGGCGGCGGATATGCTGCAGAAAGGAGGTGCGACCGTTGTGGACGTGCGGAATGCCGATGAGTACGCGGCAGGACACGTTAAAGATGCGCTATGGATTCCCGTAGATGAGGTCATTCCAAGATTCGATGAGCTGCCAAAGGAAGGAAGTTTGCTTTTTATCTGCGCTATAGGCGCACGTTCCGGACTGGCGGCAGAGTACGCGGCGGCAATGGGCGCCGAAATGTCTCGGCTGTACAACATAGAAGAAGGAACGCCAACTTGGATAGAGAAGGGGCTGCCATCTTCAGCAGGTGGGAGTAGCGAGAGCGGCGGGCTTTGACGGACGATGCTCTGCCGTTGATTACGGTCGGCTCGGTAGCGTATGACGATGTGGAGACACCCGCAGGAATCGGCAGAGACCAGCTGGGAGGTTCCGCCGTTTACTTTTCCTTTTCCGCCAGCTACTTCTGTGAAGTAGGCATAGTAGGAGTCGTAGGCGAAGATTTCGCAGATGAAGATAGGCAGTCGCTCATCGCTCTAGGGGTAGATTTGAGCGGGCTAGAGACTAAGCAGGGGAGTACCTTCAGATGGGCGGGGCATTACATGGAAGATGTCAATACCGCAGTTACGCTGAGCACTAGACTGAACGTATTTGAGACGTTCAACCCCAAACTCTATACTCGGCAGTCCGGTGCGCGGCATCTTTTCTTAGCGAATATAGACCCTACCTTGCAGATCACGGTGTTGGAGAATATGGCTGCCCGCCCGCGTCTAGTAGCCTGCGATACTATGAACCTGTGGATAGAGAATGAACGGGCGGAACTTTTGAAGGTTATAAGCCGTGCCGATGTTATCATGCTGAATGAAGGAGAAGCGCGGCAACTTACGGGCATGAGCCACCTCCCGTCCGCTGCTGCGGAGATACTGAAGATGTCCGAAGGTATGGTCGTTATAAAAAGAGGGGAGTATGGCTCGGTTCTATTTGGGCGGGATTTCACCTTTGCTGCGCCCGCATACCCCTTGAATGAGGTTATAGATCCGACAGGTGCGGGGGATACTTTTGCCGGCGGTTTCCTCGGATGGCTTACGGCAGAGGATAGAATAGATGAGGAAACGCTAAGGCGTGCGGTGATTTTCGGCTCTGTGATGGCATCCTTTGCGGTGGAAAATTTCGGTACGAGAGGGCTTATCGATTTAGAATGGAGCAGCATAATGCGCCGCTTTGATGAGTTCACCCGTCTGACCCTTTTTACTCCGCCGCAGGGCAGCCGCGGACGAGCACGGCGAAACTATGAACAACAACCCTTAACTTGAGAATAGAAAGATGATGAACTCCGATATAAAAGACCATAAACTAGCCCATAAGGGCGCGCTCCGAGCAGAATGGGCGGAACGAGAAATGCCGGTACTGCGCTCTATACTGGAGCGTTTCTCTAAGGAGCGGCCTTTGGAAGGCATGCGCGTCTCCGCCTGCTTGCATATAACCTCCGAGACGGCATTGCTTACGAAAACTCTCATGGCGGGCGGTGCTAGAGTCTCTCTATGCGGTTCCAATCCGCTATCTACACAAGATGACATAGCGGCACATCTCGTATCCGAAGGTGTGAATGTTTTCGGCGTTCGGGGTGCAAGCAATGAAGATTACTATCGCCACCTCTCCGCCGCCGTAGAAAACGGGCCGCAGGTTACCATAGACGACGGCGCAGACCTTGTAGCGATGCTACACAAAGAGCGGCATGACTTGATGAAAGATGTTATAGGCGGAATGGAGGAAACCACAACAGGGGTAATAAGATTGAAAGCCCTCCACCGCGAAGGAAAGCTGCGGTATCCTATAGTAGCCGTGAATGACTCACGCACCAAGCACATGTTCGATAACCATTATGGAACCGGTCAAAGTTCCTTGGATGGGATCATACGAGCAACCAATGTGCTAATCACGGGCAAGACGGTAGTAACCGTAGGCTACGGATGGTGCGGCAAAGGTTTTGCAACACGCGCCAAAGGCATGGGGGCGCATACCGTCGTGTGCGAAGTGGATCCTGTGCTAGCGCTATCCGCAGTCATGGACGGGCATCGTGTTATGAGCATGGCGGAAGCAGCAGAAGTAGGCGATATCTTTCTCACCGTAACCGGCGGCAGAGATGCCATAGATACTCATCACTTCGAGCGGATGAAGGACGGGGCAATAGTGGCAAACTCCGGGCACTTCAATGTAGAGGTCAACGTTGCCGCACTCGAGAACATGTCCGAGAATAAGCGGACACTACGTCAGAACGTAGAGGAGTACACGTTGGAGAACGGTCGCAGAGTTGTTGTGCTGGCGGAAGGGCGCCTCGTCAACCTTGCAGCCGCGGAGGGGCACCCGCCGAGTGTGATGGACATGAGCTTTGCCAATCAAGCGTTGGCAAGCGAGTATCTGGTTCGCATCGAGGAGCCTCTAGCGCCGGGCGTCTACACTCTGCCCAAAGATATAGACGACGAAATAGCGCGCCTCAAACTCCAAACTATGGGGGTAAGCATAGACACCCTAACTCCCGCACAACAGGAGTATCTAAACAGCTGGGAAGTAGGCACGTAAGCCTTCCCCATCCAATACCGATACATAGGGCATTGCGGCTAACGCCGCCGCAGGCTTTCGGGTTTCGCTAAACGCTCATACATGACACAGCGACAAGCGCTGTGCCCTTCAGCCTCGCTAATGCACCCCACCCCAAACGGTTCGGCAGGGGGTCTTATTTCCCTTTAGGAAAAGTCATAATCCCCTCGCCCCTTGGGAGAGGGTTAGGGTGAGGGCAACCTCAATCTCCACCCCCAATGCGGAACTTACCTGATGGTGGAGTGGATTCTCCACCTCTATCATTTCCCCAGCATACCGCTTCTCCAGTGTCTTCTCGTATACCGCACGTGTGAAAAAATCCTGCGCTCACCGCAAGGAAACGAACACCCGACGGGGGAGTCGATTGGTCAAAATCACGGAAATCTTCATCAGTGTTAGGATCCGAACCCAAGCCCCAGCATGACGCTTCGCCGGTATCTTCTCGTATACCGCACGTGTGACTTTCTCCTGCGCTCACCACAAGGAAACGAACAACCGGCGGAGGAGTAGACTGACCGTCGCCTTTACGTCCCCAGCATGACGTTTCGCCGGTGTCTTCTCGTATACCGCACGTGTGAGATACTCCTGCGCTCAATGCAAGGAAGCGGACACCCGACGGGGGAGTCGATTGACCACTGCGACTATCTCCCCAGCATGCCACTTCGCCGGTGTCTTCTCGTATACCGCACGTGTGATCTCCTCCTGCGCTCAATGCAAGGAAACGAACACCCGCCGGGGGAGTGGATTGGTCATGATCACTACCGAATGCACCTTCATCAGCGTTAGGATCCGAACCCAAGCCCCAGCATACCGCTTCTCCGGTGTCTTCTCGTATACCGCACGTGTGACTTCCTCCTGCGCTCACCACAAGGAAGCGAACACCCTCCGGGGGAGTGGACTGGTCATAATCAAATTCATCTTCATCAGCGTTAGGATCCGAACCCAAGCCCCAGCATGACGCTTCTCCGGTGTCTTCTCGTATACCGCACGTGTGACTTCCTCCTGCGCTCACCACAAGGAAACGAACACCCTCCGGGGGTGTGGATTGGTCATAATCAAAGAAACCTTCATCAGCGTTAGGATCCGAACCCAAGCCCCAGCATGACGCTTCTCCGGTGTCTTCTCGTATACCGCACGTGTGAGCCCATCCTGCGCTTATAGTTGTGTGTGCAATATCGGGTGGCGGCGGTGGCGTTGGTGATGGTGCAGGCGTCGGAGTTGGTGGCATAATCGTAGGTGTTGGCTGAATAACTACACCATTAGTCCCGCAGGCGCCTAACATTAGAGCACCTACCGTAAGTAGTGACAGTAACAAAATTATGACTGCTAACCTGCTCATCTCCGTCTCGCTCTTGGGCTTTCCAATAACACTTATAGCGAATAGCCCTTAGCCGCAATTATAAACAAAGACACATCCCGAATGAGCATCATACCGCTCACAGACTCGGATGGCATAAAGTATCGGCAAGCTCAAACCCTAATGTTCAGGCATAACCACATCCCCCTCCTCCACGAAATCGCTATCCGCTTCCTCGCAGAAGCATAACATCCGAGTAACACTCAACGAGGGGAGTCGGATTTAGTAGGAGTACCTAGCTAGGAATTTGCCGAATCTAGCGAGAAGAAGATAAACCTTCCCCATCCGATACCTATACATAGGGCATTGCGGCTAACGCCGCCGCAGGCTTTCGGGTTTCGCTAAACGCTCATACATGACACAGCGACAAGCGCTGTGCCCTTCAGCCTCGCTAATGCGTACCATCTTAGGCGCTATATCCCCTCGCCCCTTGGGAGAGGGTTAGGGTGAGGGCAACCTCAGTCTCCCCTCCCAATGCGGAACTTACCTGATGGTGGAGTAAATAGACCACCGCTATCATTTCCCCAGCATGCCGCTTCCCCGGTGTCTTCTCGTATACCGCACGTGTGAAACCTTCCTGCGCTCACCGCAAGGAAACGGACACCCGCCGGGGGAATGGACTGGTCATAATCACCTCCACCTTCCTCAGCGTTAGGATCCGAACCCAAACCCCAGCATGACACTTCTCCGGTGTCTTCTCGTATACCGCACGTGTGAAGTCCTCCTGCGCTCACCGCAAGGAAACGAACACCCGCCGAGGCAGTGGACTGGTCATAATCAAATTCACCTTCATCAGAGTTAGGATCCGAACCCAAGCCCCAGCATACCGCTTCTCCGGTGTCTTCTCGTATACCGCACGTGTGAAAAACTCCTGCGCTCACCGCAAGGAAACGAACACCCGCCGGGGGAATGGATTGGTCATAATCACCTTCACCTTCATCAGAGTTAGGATCCGAACCCAAGCCCCAGCATACCGCTTCTCCGGTGTCTTCTCGTATACCGCACGTGTGAAGCGATCCTGCGCTCACTGTAAGGAAGCGAACACCCGCCGGGGGAGTGGACTGGTCATAATCAAGTGCACCTTCATTAGAGTTAGGATCCGAACCCGCGCCCCAGCATGACGCTTCTCCGGTGTCTTCTCGTATACCGCACATGTGACCTTCTCCTGCGTTCAATGCAAGGAAGCGAACACCCGCCGGGGGAGTGGACTGGTCATAATCACCGAATAAACCTTCATCAGTGTTAGGATCCGAACCCAAGCCCCAGCATGACGCTTCTCCGGTGTCTTCTCGTATACCGCACGTGTGAAGCGTTCCTGCGCTCAATGCAAGGAAACGAACACCCTCCGGGGGAGTGGATTGGTCATAATCATTTTCATCTTCCTCAGCGTTAGGATCCGAACCCAAGCCCCAGCATGACGCTTCTCCGGTGTCTTCTCGTATACCGCACGTGTGAAACCCTCCTGCGCTTATAGTTGTGTGTGCAATATCGGGTGGCGTAGGTGTTGGCTGAATAACTACAACATTAGTCCCGCAGGCGCCTAACATTAGAGCACCTACCGTAAGTAGTGACAATGACAAAAATATGACTGCTAACCTGCTCATCTCCGTCTCGCTCTTGGGATTACCAATAACACTTATAGCGAATAGCCCTTAGCCGCAATTATAAACAAAGACACATCCCGAATAAGCATCATACCGCTCACAGACTCGGATGATATAAAGCATCCGCAAGATCAAATCCTAACGTTCAGGCACAACCACGTCCCCTTCCTCCACGAAATCGCTATCCGCTTCCTCGCAGAAGCATAACACCCGAGTAACACCCAACGAGGTGGCGCTGATAGGAGTACCTAACTAGGAATTTGCCGGATCTAACGCAAAAGAAGATAAGCCTTCCCCATCCGATACCTATACATAGGGCATTGCGGCTAACGCCGCCGCAGGCTTTCGGGTTTCGCTAAACGCTCATACATGACACAGCGACAAGCGCTGTGCCCTTCAGCCTCGCTAATGCACCCCACCCCAAACGGTTCAGCAGGAGTTTAATCCTTAACCTTAACATCTACCCGAACTATATCCGTCTTTAGTAGTCCATACGTAGTCCGAGGGAATAGAATAAAAAGCATCTAGGACAGATGAATAGCTAGGACGCTCGGATAAAGAGGCGTAGTAATTGCCGTCGCAAAATGATCCGCTAGTAACGCCGCTGAAGTGGAAAGCATAATACTTTCCATCGTGCTTCGCAATTACCTTATACACTTCTTCTCTTAAGAAGATATCCAAAATTTCGAACTGAACATTGTTTGTTCTGAAATTAGAAGATATACCTTCGTAGAAATCGTAAGCCCAAACTTGATAGTTGTACCAACCTCCATTCAGTTCCGCTAGTAGAGAAGGTACCTCTATCCATTCATCAATCTTTACGGAGATGTACTCCAAATCATACCGCCCAGTAGCGTCTTCATAACCGCCAACCGCTATATAAAGCTCTCCACTCCTATCGGATGTCCACACTATTCGAGAAGAATACTCTCCTTCTGCAATATCATCATTTACTGCTAACTCATTTCTACGAGAATCGGACGGTCCGCCATCGTAAAGTCTCATTACAGAGTCTCGTAGACTATCAAGGCTCGTCTCAAATGTGTACACATAGCCTTCTGTCGCAGAAAATTCAAACCACTCTACATCGCCTGCATATTCTATGTTACCTCTTGTGGAACGCTCTGATTGGTTCACTCTTATTGGTATAGAAACGGGCGGTGGTGGCGAAAGATCTTCGTAACTGTACTCCAAATCATACCGCCCAGTAGCATCTTCATAACCGCCAACCGCTATATAAAGCTCCCCACTCCTATCGGATGTCCACACTATTTGAGAAGAATACTCTCCTTCTGCAATATCATCATTTACTGCTAACTCATTTCTACGAGAATCGGACGGTCCGCCATCGTAAAGTCTCATTACAGAGTCTCGCAGACTATCAAGGCTCGTCTCAAATGTGTACACATAGCCTTCTGTCGCAGAAAATTCAAACCACTCTACATCGCCTGCATATTCTATGTTACCTCTTGTGGAACGCTCTGATTGGTTCACTCTTATTGGTATAGAAACGGGCGGTGGTGGCGAAAGATCTTCGTAACTGTACTCCAAATCATACCGCCCAGTAGCGTCTTCATAACCGACAACCGCTATATAAAGCTCCCCACTCCTATCAGATGTCCACACTATTTGAGAAGAATATTCTCCTTCTGCAATATCATCATTTACTGCTAAATCATTTCTACGAGAATCGGACGGTCCGCCATCGTAAAGTCTCATTACAGAGTCTCGTAGACTATCAAGGCTCGTCTCGAATGTGTACACATAGCCTTCTGTCGCAGAAAATTCAAACCACTCTACATCGCCTGCATATTCTATGTTACCTCTTGTGGAACGCTCTGATTGGTTCACTCTTATTGGTATAGAAACGGGCGGTGGTGGCGAAAGATCTTCGTAACTGTACTCCAAATCATACCTGCCTATACTGTTTTCATATCCTCTAACCTCTATATAAAGCTCCCCATTCCTATCGGATGTCCACACTATTTGAGAAGAATATTCTCCTTCTGCAATATCATCATTTACTGCTAACTCATTTCTACGAGAATCGGACGGTCCGCCATCATAAAGTCTCATTAAAGAGTCTCCCAGACTATCAAGGTTCGTCTCGAATGTGTACACATAGCCTTCTGTTGCAGAAAATTTGAACCCGTCTATGTCGCCTTCATACTCTATGCGACCTGCCGTAGAGCGCTCTGATTGACTTACGCTTATGGGTATGAACAGTATAGGTTCAACTACCACCCCTCCATCTTCTAGTATGGGCAAAGCGTCCACTATTGTTCTATGAGTGATCGCGTAATTGGTTCTTTCAACTACTCTTCCTTCATCAGTGCTTTCGATCCCAAAAGTGTTTATTCCTACAACTTCTCCATGAGAATTTACCAGCGGTCCTCCACTGTCGCCAGGGTTCACAGCCGCATCTGTTTGAACGATATATCTCTGTCTTTCATAATCCCGAAGCTCTTTGGAAGAAATTATCCCTCGTGAAATACGCAACGAATCCTCCCCCAGCGGGTACCCAAATACATGCACTTCTTCTCCCAACAATATCTCTGGAGAGTCTCTTAATAAGAGAGCCTCGAATCTGTGTGAACAGCATATCTTGACTACAGCCAGATCTACAGTCGCGTCAGTTCCCGTTACACTACCTTCATAAATTTGGTCTAGTTCTTCTAAATAAATATCGGGGGACAAATCGTTCTCAACCACATGCTGATTCGTTACAACCCACGCTTCTCTTCCGTCAATTTTATAGATCCATCCAGAGCCTGTCCCACTAGAAGCGCTCACGCTGGTGTTGGTGTTGGTGTTGGTGTTGGTGTTGGTGTTGGTGTTGGTGTTGGTGTTGGTGTTGGTGTCAGTGTTGGTGTCAGTGTTGGTGTTGGTGTCAGTGTTGGTGTTGGTGTCAGTGTTGGTGTTGGTGTTGGTGTCAGTGTTGGTGTTGGTGTAGAGGGAGGAATAGGAGGGGCTTCCTGTACTTGAGGGGTATGGGTTTCCGTCAAGTCTCCACGCCCGCAGGCGCCTAACATTAGAGCAGCTACCGTGAGTAGCACAAATAACAGAGCTATGGTTGCTAACTTGCTCATTTCCATCTCCTTCGTAGTAGGGTTGATATTATTTATAGCGAATAAGACCTACCTTCAATCAATCAATTATAAACAAAGACACATCCCGAATGAGCATGATACCGCTCACAGACTCGGATGATATAAAGCATCGGCAAGCTCAAATCCTAATGTTCAGACAAAAGAAAAACGCCACACACATCAAATATCGCTATGCGCTTCCTCGCATATCCATAACATCCCAGTAACATCCAACGAGGGGAGTTATCAGTAATATACCCTCGCCCTTTGGGAGAGGGTTAGGGTGAGGGATGAGTTAGCCGGTTTACCTAGCTAGGAATTTGCCGGATCCAACGGAGGAGAGGATTGGCCTTCGGCATCGCTTCCCCAGCATGCCACCGCGCCTCCTTCTCTTATGCCGCATGTGTATAAGAACCCCGCGCTTACGGTTCGGAAGGCGCCGTTCGGCGGAGATGCCTGACGTTCGGCATCGTTGCCCCAACATGACACGCTGCCGTTTTCTCTTACGCCGCATGTGTGGAACTCTCCCCCGCTTACGGCTCGGAAGGCGCCGTCCGGTGGAATGGACTGACCGACATCGTAGAAACCTGTCCCTTCAGGGTCTACGCCCGCCCCCCAGCATGCCACCGTGCCGTCTTCTTTTACGCCGCAGGTATGGCTAGTTCCTACGCTCACAGTTTGAAAATTGCCGGATGGAGGTGAGGATTGACCGTTGTCATCAAATCCCCAGCATGCCACTGTGCCGTCTTCTCTCACGCCGCAGGTATGCCGAGGGCCTGCGCTTACGGCTTGAAAGCTGCCGGATGGAGGCGAAGCTTGGTCAAAATCTTCTTCTCCGGAATCTTCTATTTCGTTAGGATCCGAGCCCAAACCCCAGCATGCCACCGTGCTATCTTCTCTTACGCCGCAGGTGTGATAATATCCGGCGCTTACAGATTGAAATCTATCGGATGTAGGCGAGGCTTGGTCATAATCCAATATGCCGGGACCTCCCTCATTAACGTTAGGATCTGATCCAAGCCCCCAGCATGCCACTGTGTTATCTTCTTTTATGCCGCATGTATGGAAGAGTCCTCCATTTACGGATCGAAAGATGCCGAGCGGAGGAGAGGTCTCGCCTCTCATATCGTCATCTCCCCAACATATCACTGTGCCGTCCGGTTTTATACCGCAACCGTGATAAGCTCCCGCGCTCACGGATGTTAGTGCAAGGCCCGGTACAGGTGTAGGAGCGGGTACGAAGGTAGGCGTAGGTGTAGGTCGTGGTAGAGGTGTAGAGGTTGGCGAAGGAGGAGTAGGGGCTTCTGTCGGAGATGGTGCAGTCGTGGATGTTGGAGGGGTTGCTGTTTCCGTAGGGGCCGGTATCGGCGTGGACGTGGCGGCGGGCGGAACGGTTTCCGTGGGCGGCACCGCCTGAGGGGTAGGGGTTTCCGTTAAGTCTGCCTGACCGCAGGCGCCTAATATTAGAACGCTTGCCGCAAATGTCGCAAATAACAAAGTTTTGACTGCTGTGTTTTTCATTTCTACCTCGGGTTTCGGTTGTTGTTTATATTGTTTTGCCTATCGCACTATCTATTTCTACTTTCGAGGAAGAGGGCGGAAGGCGGGCGAGAGTGCCTGAATACTCGAATAATGCGTATTGCCACAGGCGGCAGTTCTTGAAAATAGACCGCATGACAATCTTGCCGCCTCGGCGGTTCAACAGCTCATACGCCTCCCGACGAGGGGCGGTATTGGCGATATGTGCCATTCTTTTTTTCTTATTGTAGAATAAGATACCTCATTAAATATAGAGCAGGCGGGAATAATGGCGTTAGGAGTTGTTGTACAAAAAACCGGCGTTTGCCTAATATGACAGACTCTTGAGGGGTTAATCGCCCCTTCGTAAGGAGTGTGCATACTGTATGGCGCCTCACAAAGAGGGTATGGTGCTCCGATGCGGTGCTGCAACCCGATTTTAGGGCATACGAATCTTTCTACAGACCCTCTGCGCTCTGCCGCATTGGCCTCAGCCTTAGTACAATGGCGGTAATGATACCGGAAGTCGCCACGCTCAGGAATCCGCCGATCAGTATATCTATAGGCACTAGCACAAATGGCCATGTATCCACCTGCAAGTAGAACGGGGCTGCAAACGTGGCATAAGCCGCACAACCCAATATAAAGCCGTTGAGCGCCGCCTTTCCCACGCTCCTACTCTCTAGCGCGGGTGCAATGGCAAACCGAGCGTTGGCATAGCCAATCAAAAGAAAAAACGCCACTATCCCAACTATTCCCAGAATACCCGCGTCGGGTAGGGCTCTCTGAAAGGACAGGTCGGTTCCATTTGCTTGATGAATCGGATCATACAAAAATGGAAATGCTATCAAAAAGTTCCATAGTATATCGATAATAGCGTAGATCACCGAAGCGAGGATGAAAATGGTGAATTTATTCATATTTCATTAGCCTATTACATTGATGATTATTGTGCACTCGAGGTTAAATAACACTTTCCAGTGAGTAGACCCTGCTTGTTAACTATAAACAAACAGCACGTTCCAAACGAGTAAAAGTTTAACACATACTCGCTCATTCTGTATATATGAACGTTTCCGCCGATAATCAATATAGGTATTGAGCACACAAATCACTTATTCCTAGTGCGGAAGATATAAATACGCCAACGGGCTTATGTTATGGCAATTTCGTCGGCTTATATGCGCCCAATAAATCGCATTCGGCTTATATACGGAAGGAACCCTCCCGAACAACTCTTATAAACAGAACATGCCCATTAATATCACGAGGTAATTATCCGATTTTGTGCCGTAGTGTGAAGGTGCTACTAGCCGTAACAAGACATAGGTAGCCTAATTAGGCGCGTAGGTTATCTGTTCAATAGAATTTAGTTATGTCTACTTTGTATGTGATATCTACGCCTATAGGCAATTTGGAGGATATAGGGTTGCGTGCCGCCAGAATTTTAAGCAGCATCGGAACCGTTGTCGCAGAGGATACGCGCATTACAAGACGACTTTTGACTCGGCTGGATGCACATGCACTACAACCTACCTTGAAGATGGTACTGCCAAAGGATGCCGAGGACCTCAGCCCCCGCTCTTCCGAGAAGAGCGGGGGCAGGTCGAATCAGAGGCTTATTCCGTGGCACAAGCACAGTAGAACTCATAGGATGGATGAGATTTTGAAGGCGCTGGAGGCGGGAGATGTAGCCTTGGTTACGGATGCGGGTACCCCCGGCATAAGGGACCCCGGCGCAGAGATTGTGAGGGCGGCTGCGGATAAAGGACATACTATATGCCCCTTATCCGGACCCTCAGCCGTTACGGCCGCTATATCCGTATCCGGCTTCTCCGCCGATAGTTTTACTTTTTTGGGCTTCTTGCCTAGAAAGCACACTTTGCGTCGTGTTGCTTTGGAGGAAGGTGTTGCGGAGGGTCGGCTGATAGTTTTTTTCGAGAGCCCTCATCGAATAAGGGCGACGCTGGAGGATTTGGCACAGATTGCGCCTGATCTCGGTTTGTGCGTGTGTCGTGAATTGACTAAGATGCATGAGGAGGTGTTTTACGGTAACGCAGTAGCAGCCCTCGATAGGTTCAGTGAGCCTAAAGGGGAGTTCACGGTTGTGATGGAGGGAAAGAAGGCGGAGGATGCCGAGGTTTCGGATGAATCGATAGTTTCCGCATTACGCGCTGTTGCATCGGAGGGGTTCACAGGAAGGCAGCTTACGGCAGAATCCGCTAGACGGACGGGTGCCTCTCGTTCACGTGTGTATCGCTTAAGGTTGACAATGGGCACCCGATGATGAGAGAGTCGGAACGGTTACGGCCGGTTACGCCTCATGGCGAGCAAGTCCTCATAATGAGAAGGTCTTACTGTAAAATATAAAGTACAAGTCATAAAGCATCCTACCGATTTTTTGAATTTTTTTACGGAGCACATTCATATAAAGACCCAATCTTCACGCAAAATTTTGATAGGCGTTGCTTGGCCTTATGTGAACGGTGAGCCGCACTTAGGGCATATTGCAGGTGTGAATATTCCGGCGGATATATTTGCTCGCTATCATCGCGTAGCAGGGAATGACGTGGTCATGGTGTCCGGTAGCGATATGCACGGCACGCCTACAACATTGCGCGCGCTGGATGAGAATGTATCTCCGGAGAGCATAGCGACCCATTACCATGGGATATGGTCTGACTGCTTGGAACGCATGGGGATTTCTTACGACCTTTATACACATACACACACGGATAATCATCGTGAGGTGGTGCAGGATATGTTCTCTCGCCTGTACGAGAAGGGCTATATATATGAGGCATCTCAAACTATGCCGTATTCCGAAACCGAGCAACGCTTCCTTTCCGATAGGTTCGTAGAAGGTGTATGCCCTCACTGCAGCTCCGAAAATGCCCGAGGTGATCAGTGTGAGAGCTGCGGGAGAACACTGGATCCTTCCGATTTGATAAATATACGCTCCAAGAGGGACGGCTCGGCGCTTGTGTTCAAAGAGACGAAGCACCTTTTCTTGAGGCTCTCAGGTTTTCAAAGCACTCTCGAGAAGTGGCTCGAAGGCAAGTCTAGCTGGCGTCCTACGGTGCGCAATCAGACCCTCGGTATGCTCACGGACGGGCTGCGAGACCGCGCTATAACTCGGGATATAGAATGGGGAGTGCCGGTGCCAATCGAAGGATATGATAGCAAGCGCATATATGTGTGGTTTGAAGCAGTTATCGGCTACCTCTCCGCTACTATAGAATGGTCGCTCAGAAGTGGAGAGCAGGACGCATGGAAGAGGTTTTGGATGGATAATGACGCGGAGACTTACTACTTTCAGGGTAAAGACAATATCCCGTTCCATACCATCATATGGCCGGCTATGCTCACCGGTTACGGCGGTATCAATCTACCTACGGATGTATCCGCAAATGAGTTCCTAAACCTTGGAGAGAAGTTCTCCAAAAGCAGAGGCAACGCTATCTGGCTTAAAGATTACCTAGCTCGTTATGAGCCGGAGCCTCTACGGTACTATCTTGCGGCTATCATGCCGGAGACTTCGGACTCGGAATTCAAATGGGAAGGCTTTGTAAACGCAAACAATAATACTTTGGTAGCTACATACGGAAATTTCATACATAGAACCCTCTCGCTTGTTTATAGGAATTTCGATGGTAAGGTGCCCGAACCCGGTAGCCTAGATGAAAGGGATAAGGAAGCGCTGAAAGCATGCGATGAGGCATTGAAAAATTGCGCGGAAAATATAGACAAGAGACATTTCAGAGATGCACTGCGCCACGCGATGAACCTTGCACAACATGGCAATATATATATGGACAGAAAGGCGCCGTGGGCGCAAGTAAAAGAAGATAGAGACGCGGCGGCTACTACCCTCTGGGTCGGCATGAATATAGCGGCAACGCTTAGAACCGTCTTTTATCCTTACTTGCCATTTTCATCTCAAAGCCTCCACAAAATGCTGGGATTCACCGGCACAGTGGAAGCAGACGGATGGCAGAGGATAAAATTGCAACCCAACTCTCCTATATGTAACCCGATACCTCTTTTCAAGAAGATAGACGAAGAGGTTATACAGCAGGAACTTACCCGCATGAGGTGAAGATTATGTCAGCAGGAACTTACCAAGAAACATATGGACCTATAACCGACGGGCTGGATGCCGTTGCAGAGGCTATAAATGAGTTCGTCTCGAGAGAAAGCCTACAATATCAGCAGATGGAGGTGCCGCTGACGCATATCCTCTCCACTAAAGGCAAGAATCTGCGCTCCGGCCTGACCTTGCTCTCATCACAGCTGTGGGGATGCAAGATAGACAAATACTGCGTAGATATGGCTACAGCGGTGGAGTTGTTGCATATCGCCACGCTGATTCATGATGACACTATAGACAGATCGGATAGGCGCCGCGGTTCCGCCACACCAAGCAATATATGGGGATCGGATGCAGCCGTACTTCTAGGGGATTACATATTCGCCGCATCCGCTACATTCGTATGCGGCACAAACAGTGTGAGATTGATAAAACGCTTTGCAGAGACGGTTATGTACCTTTCACGCGGAGAACTGAGAGAGATAGTTTCCGCATGGGACATAAAGTATACACGAGATGAATATATGAACATGATAGAAGATAAGACAGCCTCTTTATTCGCTACAGCCGCAGAGAGTGGCGCGGTGCTTGGAAAGGCAAGTGAAGAGGATATAAAGTGCCTTCGTAGATATGGAACCTCGCTAGGCATAGCTTATCAGATTATAGACGACTTGCTAGATTACGAAGCAACAGATGAGCAGCTAGGAAAGCCGGTAAGTAAAGACCTAAGCGCCGGACTTTTAACTCTGCCGGCGATCATCGCAATAGAAACGGAAGCGGACGAAGGTAAAATAAATATGTTTCTAGAAGCGGAAGAAGAAGATAAGGAAACTTTACTGCAAGAGGCTCTGAATGCAATCAACGCATCGGGAGCGAAAGAGGAGACACGGCGTGTAGCAAATTCGTTTATAGATGATGCACTGGAAGCATTGGAAAATATACCGGATACGCTCTCTTTACAATCGCTCAAAGACATAGCCCTATTTTGCCGAACTCGCAAGAAATGATCCACTCCAACGGCGGGAAAACTTCCGATAAGCACAATGAGAAAGCTTTGCCGCGAACTCTTCCCGTATCCGTGAATACCATACGGTCGGCACTGCTTCCGCTTTATGGTCCGGTCGAATGGCGCCCTCGATATGAACCCCTTGATGAACTCATCTTCACCGTTCTCACTCAACACACCTCGGACAGCAACGCCGAACGGGCTTTCAATGAACTGCGAAAGCGCATGCCGGAATGGAGGCAAGTAGCAAACGCAGACGCCACAGATATCGCAGACGCTATACGAACGGGCGGATTGGCTAACGTGAAGGCGCAAAGAATAAAGGACATTCTACTCCAAATACACAAGTTGCAAAATAACCTGACCCTAGACGGCTTGGAAAAGAGATCAATGCAAGAAGTAAGGGAATGGCTGATGCAACTACCCGGCGTAGGGATCAAAACAGCTTCCGTAGTTGTAGCGTTTTCAATGGGCATGCCCGCCGTGCCTGTAGATACACATATACATCGTGTCTCGCGGCGGCTGGGTCTAATTGGGAGTACCACTACCGCAGAAGACGCCCACCCTATATTGGAGGATATAGTAGAAGAGGATTTGCGCTTCGAGTTTCATGTGTTGCTTATCACTCATGGCAGGCAGATCTGTAAAGCTCGCCGGCCAATTTGCGGAAATTGTCCCTTGATGAATGTATGCCCATCCGCATTCACGGATAGGTAAGGCCTTATCATATAAGAAATAAATTCGCGTGAATTCGCATGTAGGTAAAGAACGTAAAGAAAAATGGTAAAAGTAGGAATAATAAATGCAACAGGCTACGCAGGAGCCGAAATCACACGCATACTCGCTCTCCACCCGGAAGTGAAGATAACATGCGTAACAGGACGTACTCATGTAGGCAAACGGCTTGGAGAGGTTTTTCCTCATCTAGCAGGTTTGAAATTACGCATTGAAGAAAATTTTGAAGATACGGAAGAATCTATAGACTTTGTCTTCTCGGCTTTACCGCATGCCGCAAGCGCCGAAAAATTGATGCCTTTTATAGATGCAGGTATACCTTGTGTGGACATCAGCGCAGATTTCAGGCTGAAAGATGAGCAAGTGTACAGAAAATGGTACGATACGGAACATCCTTGCCCTCAATTCATAAAAAGAGCCGTATACGGCTTGCCGGAAATTTACAGGTCTAGGATACGCGACACTAAGCTTGTTGCCAACCCGGGATGTTTCCCAACGGGCGCCATCCTGTCTGTAGTGCCATCTCTCAAAGAAGGCATAATCTCGCCGGATATAATCAATGACTCCAAGACGGGAGTATCCGGCGCCGGACGCTCCGCCAAAGCAGAGTATGGTTTCTCCGAACTGAACGACAATGCTGTTTCGTATGCACTTTCCGGACACAGGCATATTCCGGAAATGATTCAAACATTAAAGGATATAAGCGGCGAAAATATACGTATGACATTTGTCCCTTCACTGACCTCTATGACACGAGGTATTCTAGGAGTCAGTTACGCATCTTTGAATAGAGATATGACCACACACGAGCTTATGGAAATATACAGCGCTTATTATAAAGATGAGCCTTTTATAAGAGTGGTAAACGCGCCGCCGGCAGCAAAACACACCCGCGGCAGTAACCATGTTCTCATCTACCCAACCACTCAGGAAGGCACGGATCGATTGATAGTAATAACGGTTCTAGACAACCTAGTGAAAGGAGCAGCCGGCGCAGCTGTACAAAATATGAACATTATGCTTGGATTTGAAGAGACTACAGGCTTGGAATTTTTACCGCTTTACCCTTAGAATAAACAGTGTGCCCCGTTAGTGCAGTGGCCTAGCACACCTCCCTTTCAAGGAGGAGATCACCGGTTCGAATCCGGTACGGGGTACCAGCCTTACCCTCTCTTCATGTATTAGCCGCCAAAGTCGGATCCGATGGATTTCTATATCAATACGGATCTATCTCACCGTATTAGTCAAAATATCCTGTCAGAACTGCTCTATATGTGCTTTTATAGAGCCGGTGCTCTTATCATAAGATACTGCAAACCCTTCGGCTATCTCAGATAGGGGAAACCGATGCGTTACTATGCTCCGGTAGGGGGAAGCGCCATCCGCCAAAATGTCTACTGCTATTTCAAAATCGTGTAGTCCGTTCTTGTTGGAGTAGCAAACCGGCAGCAACAGCTGAACTTCCCGCAGCATAGGTGGCAGAAAAAAGAATTCGACAGGCTGCCTGAAACCTCCAACAATTACCACTTTGCCTAGTGAGCGCACGCAATTCACCGCCTGATTCAGAGTATCTACCGTAACCCCGCCTACAGTTTCCACAACCATATCTGCGCCTCTACCATCGGTAGCGGACTTGCAAGCGTCCTCCAATTCGCCCTGAGCATCGCCTACCACAACATCGGCTCCCATAGCAAGAGCAGCCTTTGCCTGATGCGGATGCCGTGCCGAAGCTATTATCTTGCGAGCACCAAAACGCCTAGCGACAAGTATCGCGGATAGACCTATGGTAGCGCTACCAACTACGGCAACTACAACGCCTTGAGGCATTTCGCTAAATCTCAGAGCATGCACACAAACAGCCACAGGCTCCACTAATGCGCCATCCGTCCAATCCATCCTGTCATCCAACCGAAAAAGTCCCAGCGGGCGTCTTGTAACATACTCGGCAAATGCGCCGCCGGTATCCGGTGCAATATCGAGGCAGTGACGAAATTCGCCAAATCTGCAATAGAAACATGCGCCGCATGCACGCCCTGCGCCTATCAACTCAACAGCTACTCTATCACCAACTCGCAACCTTCCAACATAACTACTAGGCAATTCGACAATCTCACCCGCCATCTCATGCCCTGTCGATACCTTCTGCGGTTCTATGCGCTCACGTGTCATATGCAAATCTGATCCGCATATACCTGTAGAACGGACACGCACAAGCGCCGCACCGTTAAACATTTCCGGCATAGCCACCTTCCGCACTTCATAATTGCCGTGACCATCATCAAGAGCGGCCAACATACTACCCGTCATAATTCATTTCTCCTTAACTAAACGTATATCCTAAAAACACTCCTCGCATTAACCCTGTAGATGCTGTGCTCTACAACTCAAGCAATACGAAGATCAATCCCATACTGCCTATACAAAAGATAGCAGCCATCCGTTCGTCACCTTTGTTGATCCGCCGCAACCGGATTGAACGATATTTTAAGCCCGGCGGAAACTTTATCCAGTCGCTCACGTTCACGGGGTGCAAGAGTGATAGAAGTGGAATGTATCACATCTTCTATCTGATGCTCATCATCTGCGCCTGAAATAACAACACTGATCTCCGGAATCGAAAGAAGCCATCCTATCGCTATTTGTGCGGATGTAACACCGCGTTCCTTTGCTATAGATTTAACCTCTTCTATGACTTTGCCTGCCCTTCCGTTGATGAGGCGCTGCAACGCCTCCGGACGATTATTCCAGAACGGTTGATGCGCAACTGTGCTGTCCGCACCGTACATTCCACCCAAGAGACCTACGGCAAGAGGACTATATGCCATAATACCCACCCCCGTATACCTCACCATAGAGAACATCTCCTCCTCCATAGAACGATCCAGAAGACTATAAGGATTCTGAACTGTCGCCAAACGGCAGGCGTTAATACGATGCTGAACCGAGAGAGCCGCCATAACCTGCCAAGCCTGATAGTTGCAGACGCCCGTATACCTTATCTTGCCCTGCTGCACCATAGTTTCTAGGGCTCTGAACTGCTCATCAAAAGGCGTCCTTCTATAGAGCGAGTGCAAGAGGTAAACATCTATCCATTCTGTATTCAGGCGTTTCAGTGAAGCCTCCACTTGACGGATAATATGTAATCTGGATCCGCCTGCATCATTCTGCCCGGGACCAACGCGGGATCCACCCTTGGAAGTTATGACCACCTCTTCTCGCCTACCTTTCAGCAATTGCCCCAATAACTTCTCTGAAGCGCCTATATTGGATCTATCATCCATAAACCCGTATACATTGGCACAATCTATAAGCGTAACCCCATTATCCAAGGCTGTGCGTACAACCTTGCGCGCAGTATCGGCCTCGGACTGTCCTCGCAAACCCATGCCAAGAGCAATACGAGATACCCTTAAACCGCTACTGCCTAAATTTACATACTCCAAAATGCTGCCTCCATATATAAATGCTATTACTGCCCATAAATGAACCTGTAAGTGCTATATTGAAATAATACAAGAGTGTGGGCTTCTATATTCATTATTAATTACTCATAATACCACCTAATAGGCTACTCAGTTCATGCAATCTCCTCGCGTCGGAAACATCATAGAAGTACAAAATTTACAGAAAACATACAAGGATACAAAGGCCTTGAAAGGTGTGTCTTTTCAAGTATCCCGAGGAGAAGTCTTCGGAATCCTAGGACCTAACGGCGCGGGCAAAACCACCACAGTAGAAATTCTGGAAGGACTCCGAGGAGCAGACTCAGGCGAAGTATTTATAAACGGTATAAACGTTATCAAGAACCCGCAGAAGGTAAAATCTATAATAGGGGTACAATTGCAATCATCCGCCTTTTTCGATAGGCTCACGCTTGCGGAAACCGTAACACTATACTCCAAAGCATACGAAGAAAATGTAAACCCGCTAGAAGTGTTGAAGCTAGTAAATATGGAGGAAAAAGCTTCGTCTTACTACCGCGCTCTATCGGGCGGTCAGAAGCAACGACTCTCCTTGGCGATAGGGCTAGTCAATGATCCGGATGTGCTATTCCTTGATGAACCCACCACAGGTTTGGATCCGCAAGCACGCCGAAACCTTTGGAAACTTGTAAAAGAGATAAGAAGCCGAGGCAAAACCATATTGATGACAACCCACTATATGGAAGAAGCGGAGGAACTATGCGATAGGGTAGCGATTATGAACGACGGCAGTATAGTGGCTCTAGATTCACCCGATAACCTGATAGACGATTTGCTGAGCAGAGGTTTCAAAAGATCTAAGAGAATAAAAGAGGCTACATTGGAAGATGTATTCATAGACCTGACAGGACGCAGCCTCTTTGAAGAATGACATAAGAGAGAACATATGACCTTCTATAAAGCCATGACAATTGCATCATTCAAGATGTATTTCCGAGAGCCATTTGCAATATTCTGGACCCTCTTTTTTCCAATACTCCTGATGCTAATCTTCGGGGTAATCAACTTCGGCTCGGCGGGTCAGTCGGTAGGTTCGGAGGAAATAAGCTACAGGGACTACCTTGTGCCGGCCATAGCCGCTATGGCGATAATGCAGTCAAACATTTTCGGGTCTGTCTTCTCTATCATACGATTCAAATCTCAGGGTGTTCTGAGAAGGCTACAAGCCACACCTGTAGGACCTCTTCCATTACTCATAGGTCAAAGTTTCAGCCGAATCATACTGTCTGTTGGACAAACTTACGTGATGCTTTTGCTGGGGGTTCTCATATTTGATGTGTCTATAGGGAGCGGTCGTGAATTTGTGGCATGGCTTGAGTTGGGAATAGTGGCATTCTTAGGATCTTTGCTCTTTTTATCTATAGGTCTTGCCATATCCGGAAGGTTGAGGTCGGAAAATGTAGCCGCACCCATAGCCAATGTGGTGACACTACCAATGCTGTTTTTATCGGGTGTGTTTTTCCCTCGCGACCTTCTGCCCGAATGGCTGGGAAATATAAGCCAATATTTTCCTCTCACTTTCCTTGTAGATGCCATGCAAAGTATCGCTATCCTACAAGGAGGTATCGGGGATGTGTGGCCGGAGGTTGTAGGTATACTGGCGTGGACGGTTGCGATATTCGCTATCGCTGTACGCATCTTCAAGTGGGAATAAGGTACAACCTGCGGGAAATGTACAATCGGTTTCGTAATAAAACTTCGTCATACATAAAGCAAGAAGCCGGTCAATATAATACGAACTATATGATTCAATCATACCGCTCATTCCACTTTTCTAGTATTTTTTCCTCGCTTTATTTCAAACATTAATATTTGAAGATTTCCTCATTTTAGAATATTAGTTATATGCAATAATATTCAAAAGTTTCTCACTACAATTACAACTCCTACAATAATTGCATTCATTGCGCTTATCAATGAAGCTCCGGCGGAGACATCCTTTACTATTTTCACTGTGTCAGAGTATCCTCTCTTTGCATTTTCGGACAATCTCTCTATCGCTGTATTTATAGCTTCGGATACCAATACAAACGAGATGGATAGTGAAACAATCAACCATTCAAAATATGATATGCCCAATAAATAAAACACACCAATAGCAATTACAGCGCTCACAAGATGAATTCGGAAATTAGCTTCACTTCTAATGAGATAACCTATCCCCATAAAGGCATATCTAAATGATTTAACCCGACCTTTGACATAACTTATCATTCTACAGACCTCTTTTGAGTTTTACTAGACGTACATTCATAAGGGAGACATTACCCAATACAGTATGAACTCATCAAGATATTTATTAGGTATACATACTGGCTATTCAGTACCAAATATCAAAGTATCATGAATATTTCAGAGTAAACATCGTATGCTTTGCTCAATTCCTTTAATCCATTTAAAAACTTTTCTAATCTGTTTCGACTGTCGGAATTTAGGTTTCAAAGGTTTATAAAACGGTCGAAAATAATCTTTAACCCATTCATACGTTGCCCATAAAAAGTACCTATATACTTTGGAGGAGGTTAATAAAGATACTATCGTCTTCCGAAAGACAGAAGGAGGTATGTAATTCGGATCGAGTGCTTTATTGATTATATCGGCAATCAAATCATGACCGGAGGACATTTCTTCGATTGTTCCCCTAGCCAACCTCGGGTTCTTTTCTCCGATAACATGATTAGATAGCTGTACTATGTAGCTTTTTTCCAACATTTCTCTCGAATCAATCCACGGTGAATTGAATTTCCCTATCTCATGCCATCTAATTGGAAGTACTAATCTGTCAGGTATTGTCTTTAATCTATCTTTGTATTTGAAACAGAACTCAGTTAAAAGGGGAATTCCAATTTCTGTCCAATGATATTTTACTTTTGGAAATTTTGAATGCTGAGCATCTATATATTCAGAAAGAATTTTAGACTTAGGACGCGAAAAGAAAACAGCATTCGTTATCAAACCGGGATAGTTACCAAAAGGACCGGGTGTTATGAATCCTACAAATTCATATTGCTCTAGCATTTCGAAGAAGCAAGATAAATCCTTTAAGACAATGGCATCTGAATCCAGCCACATACCACCGTACTCAAATAGTAACATTGCGCGAATCATATCGGCTTTATGCGCGATTTCTTCAATTTTTAGAACTTCCTTAGGCATATTAGGAAGGAAGGTCGATAAAGTTTCCGGAGTAACTTGGATTACTTTAGCACCTGAATTACGTTTTGCTATTTCATGCAAACCATCTACAAAGAGAGGTTTTGTTCCCTTAGTTTCCCAATATTGCCAAATAGTATTCCTATTGTCAGTCATTTTCCTATACATCTCAAAAGTGAGCAAACTAAACTTTGCTATAATTTATACTTAGTGTAACTTACACCACGCATAAACATTATATAGACGGAATATCTGATGATCTTGAATTTGATTTCAAATAACAACCTATTTGCAATGATTAATCGAGTGCAGTTACACGCGTTATGCTGAAAGGTGCGCTTATAGCTTTGGTTATCATATTTATCGGAGCCGGTTCAATAATTATTCCTATCGTGCATTTTTTCCTTCCTTGGCTTTCTCCTTTCATTGCCGGCTTTGTAGGAGGAGGCGTAGCCAATGCTAACGAAGGACGTGTCACAACATTCGGGCTTTTGGTAACAGCCCTATTCTTAGTACCGATGATCATTTTCGGGGTAGCGGTTATTACCTTTGGGGAGAGATTCTTGACGTTTTCACCAAGCCTTGCGGCAGTTCTGATTTTTATGTTGATCCCCATAGCATGGTTCGGCGTTACTCTTGGTGCTCTTATAAGTTACTTGATAAGGTCACGAGAGTACCGGAACAATTATTAGGTTTCCAGAGCATTTCTGAATACTTCTATACGAGAGTGAAACCTCTCCAATCGTTTCATTACTCGGATGTCCGGCACTATAATTACAGGGCCTCTAGCTACTCTGAATATTTTATGTGCAAAGGAACCGAAAACAGATCTTGTCAGATATGGGCGCAATCTGGATCCAACAATTACCCAAGAGCCCGGAGATGCGTCCTGAAGTTCACTTACAAGGTTGACCGGGTTTTTGGTTATATGGGTAGTAACCATATCGTTACCTCTCTCCAGATTGGAAACAGCGATATTCACAGCATCTTCCGAACCATTTGAGGAGAAATTGCTCCCTACAACCAATGCTACTTTAGTGTTCCTAATGTTAATCAGAGACTTTAGAAAAGGTAGCACAATAGAGGCTGTTCTATATTTTTCAAAAGGAACTATGAAAGTATGAGGTTCTATTACACTTACACCGCTCGTGTTCAACAAATCTTCCTTTATCACAAGCATCGGGGTAGGTGTGATATGCCAAAGGTCCAAGAGCACGCTATCACGAGTGAAACGCTGCCAGCCCATTTTGACATCCGATGTCAATGTTATAAGGCCGGCTTCTACCGCTCTCGCACGTGACGCAATCATTGGAGCCGTAGGCCCCGTAGTAACTCCCCACCTTACATTGCGAGTGAACGGCCTAATACGAGATGCTATCTCTTGAAGGTAGGAATTTGCAAGTATGGCACCTCTGTCATGCTGGTCATCCGGGTATGGAATATGTCTGTATCCGTATGAGTGCGCCCTATCACACGAAGGCAATACATGTAGAAGGCTAATCTCTGCGGAAAACCACCTAGCGACCATGTTCGCATAAGATAAGACAAACTCTGCAGAGCGTTCGCCCTTTAGAGGTACCAAAACACGTTTTATATCCAAGGCGCCTTCCGTCTCATTCTCAGATATGAGTGCGTTTTTGTTATAATAATCAAGCATAATGTAAACCGATCTGCACTCTTATAGGCAGAAAATATTTCTCCGCTTTGGGTAATTACTTATAATTATAAATTAACAAATTATTCCGCCTTCAATTGCGGCTTGGGTCTATTGAGTTCACAAATTTACCCGCGCGATATAACGGCAAGTATTGCCTCTTCCAACTCATCAGCGGAGACAAAATTTTCGAAACTAGCGACGACGCGTCCTTCCCCTCCTACAACATACGTCCACTCATCGGATGTCAACCCCCATTCATCCGCTACGCGGCTACGCTTAGCGATTGACAAATCTCCCTGCAACCCTACCGGGTTTTCATATATATCCACATGGATGAAATTCATCTCCGCGGCGTAACGCGATCGAAGCTGGCTCACCACATCCACTTCCGGTCCGCATACGGCATTAGTACAGAAAGCGGGGCTAGCAAACACAACCACAAAGGGCATTTTGGCTTCCAGCGCATCGGCTATAGTAATGCGATAGAGATCCTCATCATATAAAGAACCCGTAGTCAGAAAACTAACATCCGGTACATCCGCCAGCGTGGGATTTAGGCTGGCTGGCGGCATGTCGTCAATATCTACGGCAATCGGTTCTTCTCGTACCTCGAAAAAGATAGTAGCCACATCATATCCTCCTTCAAAATCCGGCACCAAAACTTCTACCGACCATTGCCCGGCGTTATCGAAATTGAATTTAGTCGAATACAAACCTCTTGCAGTTTCGGGAAATGGATAGAAACGTGCATCTCGTTCCTCTGCCAATTTACCTAAAGGTTCGCCCGGCGGATGGAATCTTGAACGGACCTCTATTTCAGGGAGCCTTACGACGCCTTCATCGCTTGAGAGAACAAATGCAAAACGCCTTTCCCCTATGCCTAAGTCCGGCGTAGCCAGTACCGCATTCCACTTATCAGATTCAACACGCCACTCCGGAGGTGAAATATCCGCTTTCTCTCCGCACGCACCTGCAAACGCAAGAAAAAACAGAAAAAACGCAGCAGGTAATATCTTTACAATCATTCTCAAAAACCGTCTTCGTATGTGCCGAAAGTGAATGAAAATAAAGCAAACTCATCTGAATTTGAAGTGAGTTTAAGCATCCTTTGCCTGAACACGTCTTGTTCCACAACCTTGTAAAGCCGCGGACTATCTACACGAAAAAAGGAGCCGCCGCTATCATCGAACTGTATATCATCACCCGCATCCGAAGGCGAAAGCGGTGCTCCATCTATGAGCACATACACATCGAACGGCTCGGCGCCTTCAGAGGATACCACTGCGTTCACACTCCTCGCAAAGAAGGAGAGCGCTACATAATCTTCAAAATTCTGGGTTTGCCTTGCATGAGCTATAGATTCGGCTCCGTTTCTCCATGAGCCCTGCAAGTAGTAGAGATTATGGACATACTCTTTTGGATCCGTAAACTCTATCACCTCATCACGAGCAGAATAATATTCCACGTTGCCGGCATAAGGGTTAAAGGGAGTAGACCATTTGTAACCGGCAAATAACTCCCTTGTCTGAGTTATGGCATCAGCGTCTCTTGGAGAGTTATCCAGCTCAACTATGGGTATATCTGAAACATCCGCGCCTCCTCTTTCCAACGCTGTTCGTATAGCCAATTCGGTTTCACAGTAAGCACCTTCTCCGAAATGTCTGTAAATTATGCGTCCGGTAGAGTCTATAAGATACTTTGCAGGCCAGAACCTATTACCGAATGTGTCCCACGTTGCATAGTCATTATCAATGGCTACCGGCCAAGCTACCATTTCATCTCTAACTGCCGCCTCTATATTTTCGCGCACTTTTTCAAACTCGAACTCCGGTGTATGAACACCCAGTATCACCAGCCCTTTATCGGAATATTTCTCATGCCAGTCAATAAGGAAGGGCAGAGTTCTTAGACAGTTTACGCAGGTATAGGTCCAGAAATCCACCAAGATGACGTTGCCTTGCGATGCGAGTTCCTGTATAGATAAAGGGTCGGAATTAATCCATCCGTTCACACCGTTCACGTCCAGACGAGGCGTCGTAGTTGATGCTGAAAGTTCCGGTGGGGAGCAGGGCAGATCGAGATCTATTTCATTTCTTGTCGTATCAGTTGTCGTATCTGAAGATAGTATATCTGACGGATCAACTGAAGAAGAGCCGCACGCCACTGCAAATATGAGAACGGCAGCGAGCATCGCAGTTCGTAGTATAAATTGGTAATTGAGCATATAGAAGTGTCCTATTAGTACTGTTAAGAAAAAGTGGCCTGTTTAGTACAGTTACGAATACGAAGTGAAAACGGATTGCGCGGTTTCATTGATACGCATCCATGTTCTTTATAGGGCATGAAAGGTCATTGTTCCACTCTCGCCAAGACGCGTCGTAGTTCTGTGTCATTCTGAATCCCGATAGCCTGAGCGCCCAAAATGCGTACGCAGCCCTTATACCGCCTTGGCAATAAGTTATCACTTGTTTATCATCGCTAACCCCTGCTTTTTCCATCAACGTTTTTATCTCCCACGCCGGACGCATATAAGGAATATCTCCGCCCGTATGGAAATCCGACCATTCTAAATATATGGAATCGGGAATATATCCGCCTCTTTTTCCTTCACGTTTGTTGGATCCGTCTCGTTCTTCGGGGCTGCGTACGTCCAATATAACCGTATCATCGCCGGATATTGCCTGCAAAACGTCCTCTTTGTCCGCATATACGGATATATCCGGGTCACGTTCAGAAAAATCACCTTGGGGTGGGTGCATGGGTGTAGTAGAGAGAGTGCGTCCTTCGGCTACCCATTTTTGATATCCGCCGTCCAGTACTTTGACCGATGAGTGACGGTAATATCTCAAGACCCATGCAAGACGAAAGGAGTAAAGCCCGCCATTCCTATCATAAGCCACTACTAACGTGGTATTACTTATACCCATTCCGCGCATAGTATCCGCGAACTTTTCCGCAGTTTGCACGTGGGTACGGTCGGTTAGGGATGTTTTGTAGTAATTATCATATGGGTTGACGGCAGTGGGAATATGTCCATTCAAGAAAAATTCCGCAGTATCACAATCCACCAAAACTAAAGAAGTATCGGATAAATGCTGTTCTAACCACTCTGTAGTAACAAATATAGACGGATCGGAATATCCGCGAGCAGAGGGAGGTGGTATATCTTTTTGATTCATTAATTAAGTCTTGGTCGGATTATGATACCAGTCATCATATATAACCCTATATAATTAAATTTAGCATAGGTAAGCATCTCTCCTCTATTCACTTATGCACTGAAATCATAATGGCGGTACATTTTTGGATTACATCGTAGCAGGGCTCAGCATCTATACCGCTCCTATGGACGCTCTGGAAAGCGTATCTATAGCCTCACACAATCTCATAAAGCAACACGAACGACTGGTAAACTTCGCGGGTAACGGTATTATAGTTTCGACTTGCAACCGCACCGAGATTTATGCTTCGGCAGAGCCGAGTTTCGCTAATGAAAAGAAGCTCGTAAAATTTCTGCAGCATCTCACTTCAACCAACATCAAAGATGAAAGCGAAGAAACTATTTCATCAGACATTAGCTCTTATGTTTACACATTGAGAGGTGAAGACGCCAAGAGACACCTGTTTCGTGTAGCTGCAGGGCTGGAATCTTTAGCAACGGGTGAGACGCAGATAACGGGGCAGATTTCGCGCTCCTTGCAAGCTGCAAGCGAAGCAGGCGCAACCGAACCAATGCTATCAAGGTTGTTCCATGCCGCCTTGAGAACCAGCAGGAAGGTCCACACAGAAACGAAGATAGGTCGCATTCCTATCTCTGTGCCTGCCGTGGGCGTGCGTATATTGATGGAGAAGGTTGGTGATTCCAATAATAAGAAGGTGCTACTACTAGGTGCCGGCGAGACGGGAAGGCTGGCGGCTCATGCCCTTAGACGCAGCGGTGTAGGAAGCATAACCGTCTCTAGTCGTCGTCCATATAGAGCTTTGCAGTTCGCAGAAGAGCTTGGCGCTTCGCATATTGCTTTTCAGGATAGGTACATTAGTCTTTTGAATGCGGATATCCTTGTAACGTGCACATCGGCTAAAGAGCCTGTGATTTTAGAGAGAGAACTTGCCAATGTGATGTCCTATCGCAAAGATAGGCCTCTTACTATCTTGGACGTAGGGATGCCGCGAGATGTAGCACCCGGCTCAACAGATATAGATAACGTTACTATTATCACGCTTGCACACATTCAAGAGACAAGATTTAAAGGGCAATTTCATAACGATAGATTTATAGACACGGTAGAAGAGATGATAGAGGATGGACTACATCGCTTTCAGGAACTTCTACCGCATGCCCGCAACGCACCTATCATAAAGACACTTACAACAAGATCAGAGACTATACGAATTCGTGAGATGGAACGCGCACTCAGTCGTATGAAAGATCTCAAAGATGAACAACGCGAAATAATAGATGCTATGACACGGGCTCTCGTAAAAAAACTCCTCGCCGATCCTATAGAGTACATAAAAAATACGTCGAATGATGGTGCGGAGGATACTATCATCCATATTTTCGATTTGGATAGCTCGAAATGAATAGCGATTCCATGTCCAAGGAACTGTTCCTAAGAGGTTGTGCCCGTATTCCCGGAGGTGTAAACAGCCCTGTGCGTTCATGGCGTTCCGTAGGTGGTACGCCTCGGTTCATATCCAAAGCGGCAGGTGCTTATATCTGGGATGTAGACGGCAACCGTTTTGTAGATTATGTATGCTCCTGGGGTCCCATGATATTGGGTCATGCTCACCCGGTTATCGCAGATGCCGCAAAAAGAGCTATCGATAAGGGAACAAGCTACGGCGCGCCTACGGAAGAAGAAGTGATCATGGCGGAAACCATAGTGGAGGCTGTGCCGTCTATAGAGATGGTGCGCTTTGTGAATTCCGGTACCGAGGCTTCTATGTCAGCCATCCGACTCGCACGCGCATATACGGGACGCAGTAAAATAATCAAATTTGAAGGGGGGTACCACGGGCATACCGATTGCCTGCTTGTGGAAGGCGGGTCAGGCTTGGCTGAACAAACGGTGGCATCCTCCGAGGGCGTAACCGCAGGAACTATCGCGGATACCATTACGGTACCCTACAATGATGCGAAATCCGTTAAAAGCTCTATAGAGAGGTATGAAGATGAAGTAGCGGCGGTCATTGTAGAACCCATAGCCGGCAATATGGGCATCGTACCACCCGCACCGGGCTTCTTGGAGGAACTACGTTCTGTTACAACCGCCCACGGTGTCCTCCTAATTTTCGATGAAGTTATCACGGGGTTCCGTGTAGGTTTTTCCGGAGCGCAGGGTGAGTACGGCGTCATTCCGGATATTACATGCCTTGGCAAAATTATAGGGGGCGGTTTTCCGGTAGGTGCTTATGGTGCGAGCAAGGATATCATGCAGGCTGTATCACCTTTGGGTTCTATGTACCAAGCGGGAACACTTTCGGGTAACCCCGTAGCGATATCCGCCGGGCTGGCCACTCTTGAGTTGCTGAAAGAAGAAGGCGTATATGAAAGTTTGGCACTGAAGACCGATGCACTAGTACAAGGTTTTCGTGAAATCTTCAGTGAAAAAGAGATACACTGTAAAATAAACACTGTAAGAGGTGCTTTCAGCCCTTTCTTTACCGTGGAGGATGTGAACAATATGCATTCGGCAAGCTTGGCGGATACGGGAAAATTTTCCGATTTTTTCCACAAAATGATAAATTTGAATATAAACCCTCCGCCGTCTAGCTTTGAGGCGTGGTTTGTGTCACTAGCACATACGGATGAAGACATTGCATATACTCTAGATGCGGCACGTAGCGCTCTCACAAAATAGATAGGCAAATATACCCATATAATATGCACCCAGATACAGATACATTGATACCGAAACTTGCACAAACTCCCGGACGCCGCCACGTTTTCGAGAGTATGGTGAAACTTTTAAAGACGGAAAATTTATCATACAATGGCGGTTTCAAGTATATCTTCGGAGAGCCCGTGCACTATCTGGAGTATGGCAGCGGGCATCCCCTTATTTTGATACATGGCTACGGTGGAGGAGGCGCAACGTGGTACAAGCAGATATCCAAGCTGGCTGAAACGCATCGTGTCATCATTCCCGATAATCCTCTCTTTGGACTTTCATATCAGCCGATAATAAAGACGCCTTTGCGTCAATTCGCTTTGGAGTATATAACCGCTTTTATGGATGCTCTACAATTGGAAAGAGCGACAATTGTAGGTATGTCTCTCGGCGGTATTCCAGCCCTTGAAATTTCCTTGAAAGCCCCCGAACGTGTAGAAAATTTGGTAATAATAAACTCCTTAGGTCTTGGCATAGAGATACCGTGGTTTTATCGCGTTACGTCCATCCCATTTCTAGGCCGCATACTTACTACCCCTAACCACTTTTTAACATCGTTAGCCCTCAAAGTAGCGATAACTTCACGAGATATAACAGGTCGCGAGGAGCTGGTGCAATATATCCATGAGACACGGAGAAGAGAAAGAGCCCCGGCCGCTATATATGCAGGGATGCGGGCATCCTTCGGGTTAAAAGGGCAGCGGTACATCTATACAGACGATGAGCTGCAACGCATAAAAGTCCCTACCCTTGTACTATGGGGCAGGAAAGATACCCACTTTCCGGTCGCTCATGGGGAACGCGCAGCGAGATTGGTACCGAACGCGAGACTGGAAATTCTGGAAGATACGGGACATCTTGTACATTGGGAACGTCCTGATACAGTGTTAGATATTCTTACATCCTTTATCGGCTAGACAACACAGGCTCCTGCAGATTTGCGGGACACCCGCAATAAGCAACCTCGGAGCGAAAAGAGCATACCCTATTAGATTATGCTAAAGCAGAACCTTTGGACAAGCCCACCCGTTTTGCCCATTCACCGCCTAGCATCTTAGCCTCACCTTCTACTTTTACTCTGCCTACTCGGATAGCACCGTCTGAAGTAGCCACGACAAAACCTTCATCATCTACATCCAAAATCTCACACGGCACAGACCGAGGATATGAATCGACAATCGATGCCGAAAAGAGAGAAACTCTGCTATCTTCAAACCGGATATTCGCTCCGGGGCGAGGGTCACAGCCGCGTATCAAATCGAAAATCTTACGCGTAGGCAACGTCCAGTCTACTACTGCATCATCCGCTGTGCACCATCCTTCGTAAGTTGCTAGTGAGTGATCCTGAGCGATCTTTGGCGCATTTCCCGCACCCACCATATCTAATGCTTCCGCCAAAATTTCTACACCCAGAGGAAAAAGTTTATTGAAGTAAAGCGAGCCCAAAGTATCGGATGGCTCAATAGGCACACTGCGCTGCAGCAATATATCTCCCGTATCCAATCCTTCATCCGGCCAAAATATACTCACGCCCGTCTCTGTTTCACCCGCTATGATTGCCCAATTCATACTGGACGGGCCGCGATGTTTCGGAAGCAGTGAAGGATGGTATTGTATAGCGCCTAGAGTAGGTACCCGCAACATTTCCATAGGAACGATGTCCGTCACATAAGCCATCACACAAATATCCGCATCTAGTGAACGAAATTTCGCTTTCGCCTGCTCATCTCTCAAACGACGGAATTGGAAAGCGGGAACTCCTAGAGATTCGCTGGCGATGCGCAAAGGTTCGGGTTTATTGTGTTCATCCGGCGGGCAAAAAACACCCACGACTGTTTGCCGTTCGGACAGAAATTTCTCTAGAACCGCCTGCCCGAAGGATGCTTGACCCAATAGAACTATTTTCACTTGCAAAACTCCCTAATAAGTTACTGTACATATTATATAATTATTCATGGATGATATTCTTAATCGTTTGAAACCCTAGGTGCAGAGGAGAGGTATATGCCTTTACTATCGGAAGAAGAGATAGCAATACGTCTTGAAAGCCTGAATAATTGGCAGCGGGATGAAAATATGATTACCTGTTTTTTCAAGTTCGGACGTTTCTCGGAAGGCATAGATTTTGTGAGACGAGTAGCAGAGATAGCGGACAATGTAGACCATCATCCCGATATAGATATACGGTTCACAAATATAAAACTGTCTCTATGCTCCCATGATGCAGGCGGGATAACGGAGAAAGATTTCATGCTGGCAGAGCGGATAAACTCTTTAGTTATAGGAAAATGACCGCACCCGGTATTGAGGAGCGCTACAGTATGAACAACATACCAGACATATTGATAATAGGCGCCGGAGCATCGGGAGCAGCAGCAGCATGGAGATTGGCGGGAGATGGCTTCAGCGTAGTTTGCCTAGAGCAAGGGAACTGGTTAAACCCTTCGGAGTACCCGCCGGTAGGTGATGATTGGGAACTACGGCAAAGCACGGATTTTCACTTCAACCCCAACATAAGGCGTCGCCCTGAAGATTATCCTATAGATACTTCCGATTCAGATATAGATCCGCTGATGTTCAACGCTGTGGGAGGCTCCACAATACATTGGTCGGCACACACGCCACGCTTCCACCCATCCGATTTCAGAGTTAAAACACAGGACAACGTAGCAGATGATTGGCCTCTTTCCTACAAAGATCTGGAACCCTACTATGACATGAACGATGAGATGATGGGGTGCTCCGGTATAGCCGGTGATCCGGCAAACCCGGAACGAAAACAACGCCCAATGCCGCCGCTGCCAATAGGACGCGATGGGGAGCGAATAGCAAAAGGCTTTGAAGCATTGGGCTGGCATTGGTGGCCATCGGATTCATATGTCAATTCAGTGGATAGAGAAGGACGCTTGGCTTGTAATAATTGCGGACCTAATGGGCTAGGTTGCGCCATAAAGGCAAAGGCCAGTGTAGATATCACATATCTGCCAAAAGCAATAAAGCTCGGCGCGGAAGTTCGTCCCGAATGCAGAGTACGACGCATCTCAACAGATGAAAACGGCAAAATCACAGGCGCCGAGTACTACAACCGAAACGGCAAGGTAGAGTATCAGAAAGCTAGAGCGGTCATATTGGCTTGCAATGGAATAGGCACACCGCGCCTTCTCCTTCTATCGAAATCCCATATATATCCCGATGGGTTGGCTAACTCCTCCGGATTAGTTGGAAAAAACCTCATGTTCCATCCTTACGCCATGGTATCCGGCCTATTTCCTCCGGATGATAACATCCGTACATGGGAAGGACCTATCGGAAACATGATAATGAGTCAGGAGTTTTATGAAACGGATACACAGAGAGGTTTCACCAGAGGGTACACCTATCATGTGGTGCGCTCTAGCGGACCCGCTCGTACAGCCATCGGCATGCTAATGACCCCTGTCAAATGGGGCGCAGGACACCACGAGCAGTTTGCCAAACGTTTTGGCAGAACTACAACCTTCGCCATAGTATCCGATGACCTACCGGAAGAACACAACCGCGTAGAACTACATCCAAAGATAAAAGATTCCAATGATCTGCCCGGCGTAAAAGTCTACTATAAGACCTCAAAAAACACACGGCGCATACTGGATCATGCCATAGTGAACGCGGAGAAAGTACTGAAAGCCGCAGGAGCGGACGAAGTTATAATCATGCCGCTCTTCCGTCCGGGCGGCTGGCATCTGATGGGAACAGCACGTATGGGAGAAGACCCTAAAACCTCCGTAACAAATCCATGGGGGCAAACACACGATAATGACAACCTCTTCATTGTAGACGGAAGCCTCTTCGTCAGCGCGGCATCAGTAAATCCAACGCCAACAATACAAGCATTGGCGCTCCGTACCGCCGACTACATAAGCAAGCACAGAAGAGACCTAATAGGATAGACATGAACAAACAGCCCAAAAGCTTAACGGATGCCCAACAGATCATGCTTGGAAAAGTGCTAGATAGGCTCATACCTGCCATAGATGAAATACCCTCAGCCGGTCAAATGGGCTTGGTTCAGCACATAGAGCAAACTGCTCTGCGATTCGAACGCTTTTGGCAGGCTCTTACACGCGTGCTAGACGCGATTTCACTAGACCCGCATGCCCACGCACAAGGCGGCTTCAGTGCTCTAGAGCCCGAAACACAGGACGAAGCAATAGAGGAAGTCGAAAATGGACTCTCCAGCGAGTTCGAATCTTTCCTAGAACTAGTTTATTATGTGTACTATTCCGATAGCAGAGTGCATAAGCGCATAGGCTGGCGTTCCGGTCCGCTTCAGCCAAAAGGTTTTGATATGCCACCCTTCAATGAGGCAATATTGGAAACTGTGCGTACTAGGAAGCCTTTCTGGCGGAAAGCTTAGGTTTAGGCATCCGCAGGCCAATCAATGCACACCAAAAGGTTAGCTTCCCATATACAAAACCATTAACAGGTATCATTCACACTCTTAACAGTAAAAATGTGAGATCATCCGGATGTGAAGGCTGATTTAGTGACGGGCTTGCCATTCTTCTTCCGGTTTCAGTCCAAAGCTGTTGCGCAGCTTCCTTCAAGGAAGCCGAAGCCATAATCTCTGACACCTCCGTCACCATCAAATTATCGAAAAGCCCATCGCTTGCGAGTATCACAGTATCGCCATCTTCCAAAGGAATAGGTTCACTCTCTTCTATCTCCAATTCATAATACCCGCCAACTACACGGGAAACAACATTCCTATAAGGGTGAAACATGGCTGTACGTGCGTCTATCCTGCCTTCTACCTCTGCTTTGGCTACGGGGGAGTGGGAGATAGTACGATGGACAATCTCGCCTGTCCGTCGGATCACCATAGATGATGAATCCCCAGCATGCAAAGTCTTGGCTTTTGTCCCATCCACAGCCATCGCAACCAGTGTAGTGGAATTTCCATGCCCTTCATTTATCAGAGCGGAATGTGCACGCAAAGCGGCCTCGCACACACGTTTCGCCGGCTTTGTTTCATCGGATTCTACAATGGAGCTAACCAGTATTCGGGAAGCTCTAGCCCCATCCGGAGAGGAGCCTACACCATCCGCCACCGCCAAAACTCCCGAAGTCATGCTTAGGCTTACTATCGCGGCTGCATCTTCATTGCCGCCTTTGGGTTTAGACGGAGATTTAACAGTACCTCCAAACAGTTCGCCCGCAAAGAAAGGTATACTTTCTGAATACACCATATCTCGCCCTGTCCAAATAATCGGTTCCGGAACCGTCTCAGGCATAACTATATCCTTCTTCTTTGCTATCGATTCCGTTTGGGAGCATATACCTTTTCACCTTTTCAAGCAACAATGCAACCGCACCAAAATTTTCACAAAATCACCACCTTAAAATTATAGACGCGTAATCATCATCTTTATTGTGAGTGGCATATTCATCATCCGTAATGAACTCAATATCATTCCCTTTTATTAGTATAAGGTTACGCTTTTTTCTGCGAAAATAGGCGATGGAGGCGGAAAATCTTATGAATTGGGCGCCCCAACTGCCGATGATATAATCACAAGCCCCAAGCATATATATATTCTTCAATGCAGTCAATGTTTCCTGTTTACGCAACGCTCTATCTTTAGAAATAATACTTACAACATGGCCATCATGCCGCTTTTCTTTATCGTCATAGATGAAATTTATGCCTGAGTCTTTTGGCAGCTGCTTCAGAACTTCGTCTGAATCTGTGGCTATGAAGACCTTCCTAATACCCGTTCTTTCGACAGCCTGTTCTATCACCCGGAAATAATGCGAGGAGGTGTACCTGCGATAAGCATCCTCATCAGATGTATGCACATCACCGTGTCTGATATGAGCGCCCAGAACGGGAGAGCCGATAAAATCTATTTGCTTCATACACTCCTGAATAGGGAGCCGATAATCTTCCTTCATCTCCAGAAAAGAGTCTAAAATTAAACCTTTCATATATACAAAACTATCCGGCAACCTAGTCAATGGTTCGGTAAAACTCAAATTCGATCGGAAAAGATGAGTTTTTCTCAAAAATCTCCAGCCTTTACCTTCTTGAACCTGTTTTAGGAGACGATCTTTCTTTAACAAGTAAGTAAATCCTTTTGTTTTGTGCCGCACCTCCCCCTCGACATCGTCACGTGTGTAGGTTCCTATAGACTTGAAGGGAAAATCATAAGGGGATACATTTGTTTCCTCAAAAATGACTGTACGATTGTACAGGTATGCCATTGCTAAATTGGATGTTAAAGGTCCTAAAATAGCATACCCAAATCCGCCATCTCCGTTAGATACAATCATAAATCTAGCGCAATCGAAAGGAATTTCATATTGCATAAAGTGCATTTTAGAGATTATAACTTTGTCCAACTCTATCAATACATTTTCCGCATAGGGGTTTCTATCCGTTGCTTCCTCACGAGATATATAACCCCTTCGCATAGCCGGTCGGTAGTCGAAAAAGTAAGTGAACAGGAAGCGCAGAGTTACAAAGATTCCTTTATGTATTTGAATGCCTTTTCGATTGGCGATGTAAAGACTCAAATAAGCAAACTTAAAAGGTTTACTGAATTTAGATATCACTACGGATAACATGCCAATATCACTTCCGGATGACTAGTGTAGAGTATACCGTTGAATACCATATAAGTGGATAATTGCAAAATACATTAGCCATCTACTGCTTGTTTCTTTGAATGACACAGTCAAATGCCGGGCTGGTATTATAGAGAAGTGCAAGCCGCTAGAATAGACGGTGCTGGGGGTGTAGCTCAGCTGGGAGAGCGCTTCGTTCGCAACGAAGAGGTCGGGGGTTCGAGTCCCCCCATCTCCACCAGTCTCCCTTTGACGTTTTATTCAACTTCATCATACTAGTTCGCAGCCCCTGTAGCTCAGAGGATAGAGCAGCGGTTTCCTAAACCGCGTGCCGCAGGTTCGAGTCCTGTCAGGGGCACCATGAGTCTCAAGAATTGCTCTGCGTGTCTTTCGTGTTGTTTATAGTGCAATCCCCGGCGCATAGAGGCGGTTGCTTACGAAACGATAATGCGTATCTATTGCGAGCAAACCACCTATACACTTTATCGATTACTTCGCCTAATACCGGCCAATTTGTAGGTGCCAGCATCCACCCCAACCCCATTTTTTCGTATACATGCCTAAATGCTTCAATGCCCTCAAGTATTCGGCCATCCGGCAGTTTCGCGTGGATACTGCTCATAAGCGGCGTCTTATCCACTGAATAGTCTTCCTTGTGAAAGTCGGACGCTGTGATGTCGATTATAGTTATGCGCCCTTGTTTTCTATCAAGGAGTCTAAGCCAGGTCATGTTTAAACTGCAATACGGACAGCCGCCATCATAGAAGATTTGTATGGGTGGAATGGGGTCTGTTTTGTCTTTGCTTGAAATCATCGAAAACTTCCTTGCACATGCTAGCTAAAACCTTTGACATGGTGGGGATAAGTTACACAGATGGTACGTGTATTTTAAAACTCAAATACTGTATCTTTATTATGTTACTAATTAAATTGTAGCAATATAGCAAGTTAATTATCTTAGATTCTATTAGGAGATTGCATATGCTGAAAATAACGGATATAAAGGTTTTTCCTGTTTGGGTCGGTTTACGTAATCAACTGATTGTGAAGGTAGAGACAGACGGCGGGTTATACGGATGGGGAGAGTCCGGACTTTCCGGGCGAGAGCAGGCGGTAGCAGGAGCAATAAAACATTATCGCGAGTGGCTTCTGGGAAAGGATGCCATGAAAAGGGGAGCGTTGTGGCAGGAGATGTACCGCTCTCAGTACTTTGAGGGTGGGCGCGTGCTTACAGCCGCTATCTCCGCCATAGATATAGCTCTGCATGACGTAGTAGGGAAAGCACTAGGCGTGCCCGTGTATCAACTGCTAGGCGGCAAACACAGGGATTTTGTCCCAGCATTCGCCACTACAAGCGCCCCTCCCGGCAACGATATGATAAAGCAAGGTCGCACGCTGATAGAGCAAGGTTGGAACTGCTTTCGTCTAAGCTTAGCCGGAGATGACAACGGCATCTTCGAGCCGCGTGAATCTATCGCACATACTGCGGAATGGATGATGCGAGCACGTGAGGAATTGGGAAATAAGGTGGTTTTGGGTTTGGACTATCATCATCGCCTTTCGGTAGCAGAGTCTGCGTCTTTCTGCCAGATGCTGAAGCCGCATACTCTGGATTTCCTAGAAGAGCCTATCAGAGATGAGACGCCTGCCGCATACGAAGCACTCCGAAGGTTGACGGATGTCCCATTCGCAATAGGGGAGGAGTTCGCTTCAAAGTGGCAGTTCCTGCCATATATAGAGCAGGGGATTACCAACTACGCACGGATCGATATATGCAACGTAGGCGGGTTTACGGAGGCGATGAAGGTGGCAGGTTGGGCGGAGGCGCATTACATAGACCTTATGCCCCATAATCCTTTAGGACCTATATGCACAGCCGCTTCGGTTCATATGGGGGCAGCCGTCCCGAACTTTTCATGGCTGGAAGCTAGGATAACTCCCACTGAAGATTTGTACAGCAAAGACGCAGATGTTATTTTTCCGCAGCAGATTCGGTTGGATGGCGCATGGTATCCCGTGCCGGATGCGCCCGGGCTGGGAGTAGAGGTGCGAGAGGATGCCTTGACCGCTCCTTTCCGCTTTTGGGAGCAGTCACACCTGAGAAGGCGAGACGGTTCACATACAAATTGGTGATTTCGTGTTTTCGCCAACACCTCGGAAAAGGCGGGGCCAAAGTCTTAATATCAATAGGAGGATATCTTGACTCACAGGATAGATATGTCTGAAAAGCGCGGTGTCATATTCGGGGCTGCGAATCAGCGAAGTATAGCATGGAAAATAGCGGAGCGGCTGAAAGATGCGGGGGCTGAGATGGCGTTTGCATATCTGGATGATCGTGTACGCGTTGTTCTAGAAAAGCTTACCGGCGGACAGGATGTAATTATGGCGGAGTGTGACGCCACAGATGAAGAGCAGGTCGAATCTGTTTATGAGAAGGTGAGCAAGAACTGGCAGAGTATAGATTTTGTGGTGCATTCCGTGGCTTATGCTAATCGCGATGATTTGTCCGGACGATTTTCCGATGTCTCTCTGAAAGGTTTCGAGGTTGCCCTTGCGGCAAGTGCATACTCTCTTATACCCGTAACAAAGTACGCCGCACCCCTTATGAAAAACGGCGGAGCCTTAGTAGCTATGACTTTCGATGCGTCTGTACGCGTATATCCGGGTTATAACATTATGGGAACCGCAAAGGCGGCTCTAGAGAATGAAGTGCGCCAACTCGCAGCAGAGTACGGACCCGATGGTATACGGATAAATGCTATTTCAGCAGGTCCCCTTCCTACTTTGGCGGCAAGAAGTATACCCGGCTTCAATGAAATGAGGCGAATGCATAAGGAACGTTCGCCTTTACGTCGTAATATAACCCATGAGGAAGTAGCAGATACCGCACTCTTCCTTCTGAGCGATATGGCTACGGCTATTACCGGCGCCGTCATACCAGTAGATGCCGGCTATGGTATAGTTGCGCTTTGAATGAAGAGGTAGACTCCGCACCTTATAGAAAGCCTAAGATATTTTACGGCTGGTGGATTGTTGCCGCCGGCGGTGTTGTGCAGATGTACACAGCAGCCGTGTTTTGGCGCGGTTTCAGCGTTTTCTTTGTAGCCCTAATCGAAACTTTTGGATGGAGCCGCGGCGCTACGTCTGCTGCGTTGTCTTTACAGAGGTTGGAAGGCGGTGCTATTTCACCGTTCGTAGGCACGGCGATAAATCGTTTCGGACGGCGTAGGGTTATGTCATTCGGCGTAATCACTACAGGTTTGGCGTTTATTTTGATGAGTTTCGTTCAGGAGCTGTGGCAATTTTATTTGACTGTGGTACTGCTTACAATAGGCATGTCATTCGGGACGTTCATCATACTGGTTTCAACTGTAGGAAATTGGTTTATTAGACGACGCGCACAAGCATTGGCTGTGCTGATGGCTACAACTGCAATAGGCGGGCTGCTCCTTCCGTTTTTACAACAGGCGGTAGACAGTTTTGGGTGGAGAGATGTACTGCTATGGGTAGGTGTTGGCTTCTGGATAGTAGGCCTGCCGGCCGTTATAGCGATGCGAGGTAGCCCGGAACAATACGGGCTTGTGCCGGATGGAGGGGAATTACCCGCAAAAGATGAAGCAGGAAAGACACCGTCTGCGCAAAATCGTAGCGATTTCTCCATGAGCTTGAAGGCTGTGCTGAAAACGAGAATTTTCTGGCAGCTGGGGCTTGCCTCTAGCTTAGGTCAAATGGTAAGCGCCAGCAATATAGTACATATAGACGCTTTGAAAAGCTTCGATGTTGCGACAACCCTCGCGGCAACAGCCGTAGGATTTGTAGCTTTGGGGGATCTAGTGGGCAGAGGTATGATAGTAATACTGGGAGATAGGTTCGATAAGCGGTGGATCTTGGGTGCTGCATACGGAATAGAATCGGTAGGAATTTTAGCGCTGTCCGCCGTAAACTGGAATTCCTTAGGACTATCTCCAATGTTCGTATATGCTTTCGCATTTGGTTTTGGTTTCGGAGTATCGATACCTATAAGGCTTGCTATCTTGGCAGACTATTTCGGTCAAAGGAATTACGCCTCTGTAATAGGTGTGACTAGTTCTGTAAACGCTTTATTTCAGGCGGCGGGCGCAGCAATTCCAGGGCTGATATTCGATATAACGATGACCTATAGACCCGCGTTTATCGTACTGGCTTTGCTGCTGCTTTTGGCAATCCCCATGTGCCTGTCATTGGAAAAAAGTGAATGCGTAAGAGCAAAATATAATTCGGAAAGGACTTCGGTAGGGCGCTTTTGATGTAAAATTCCTTTATCCTGCTGATATGTAGGTTATGGACTAGGAGGGTATATTTGAGTAATTTCGTACATCTACACAATCATTCTGAATACAGTCTGTTAGACGGCTTCTCGCGGCTTCCCGAAATGGTAGAGCGAGCGGCTTCATTTGATCAACCCGCACTCGCTTTGACAGATCACGGCAATATGCACGGCGCCGTAGATTTTTTCAAACTCGCAAAAAAAGCCGGGATAAAGCCAATCATAGGCGTAGAGGGATATATAACTAAAGGTTCACGGCGAGAGAAACTTCGCGATGAGCAAATCCCTCCACACATTACTCTGCTCGCTCAGAATGAAAAAGGTTACCGCAACCTTCTGAAACTGGTAACCGCCTCCCACTTGGAAGGCTTTTATTATCGTCCGCGTATGGACAAGGAGATACTGGAGAGCTACTCGGAGGGGATAATTGCCCTATCAGGCTGCCCATCCTCAGAACTTTGGCAATCACTGGCAAAGGATAAAGAGGCAGAAGCATTGGAGGCTATAGGCTGGTACAAGGAAGTTTTCGGAAGTAGGTACTACATAGAACTGATGCGGCACAAGGGAATACCAAATCAGGATAAGGTAAACGCGGCTCTAGTGGAAATAGCAAAGCGAACAGAGACGCCTATGGTGATTACTAACGATTCACACTATGTGAGAAGAGAAGAAGCCAAATTGCAGGATATTTTGACCTGCATTCAGACCAATGCCCATGTCAACCTACCCAACCGCTTACGATTTGAAGACGATACCTACCATATATGCTCCTACAAAGAGATGCTCAGCAGATGGGAAGATTTGCCGGAAGCATTACACAACAGTTTGGATATAGCGGATTCGATATCATTCGGCATGGATTTCAGCCGTACCCTTTTCCCGCGGTTCCAAGCAACCGAAGGTCTTTCGGCTATGGAGTATTTGCGAAAGCTGTGCGAGGAAGGCATGCACAGACGTTACGGTAACCCATCGGAAATTATCAGAGAAAGGCTAGAGTATGAATTGAACGTAGTGGACACTACACAGTTCGCAGATTACTTTCTGGTTTGCTGGGATATATTCAACTTCGTGAATCGGCAGGAAATACTGTCTACCGTGCGAGGTTCGGCAGCATCCAGCCTCATACTTTACTGTCTGAATGTGACTCAAGTAGATCCTATGGAATTCTCTCTGGTATTCGAGAGGTTCCTCAATGTGGAAAGGAAAGAACTCCCCGATATAGATATGGACTTTCAGGACGATAGGCGAGGTGAAGTCATACAATACTGCGTAAAGAAATACGGAGCCGAACATGTAGCGCAAATTATCACATTCGGGACACTCGGCGCCAAGGCGGCTCTGAGAGATGTTACACGTGCCCTCAATGCAGATGCCGCAACCGGAGATAGACTAGCGCGCCAAGTGCCGGAAAGATTAGGAGTTACCTTGAAGGATGCCATCAGAGAGTCTTCCGAGATGCGGCAGATTATGGAATCTTCCGAAGATGCCAAACGCATTGTAGATATGGCTATTCAGCTGGAAGGCTCTGTGCGTCACGCCTCCACACACGCAGCCGGTGTAGTCATATGCGATGAACCGCTGACGAACCATGCCCCGCTTCAAAGACCGAATAGTAAAGAAGAGGGCGCTCCGCCTACCATCCAATACTCGATGAACCCCGCCGCAGAGATAGGCTTGCTGAAGATGGATTTTCTGGGGTTACGCAATCTTACGGTGCTAGATAGAACGTTGAAGATGATATCACGCGAAGGCAAAATGAAAATATCCGATATACCTCTAGATAACACCGCAACCTTCAATCTGCTCTCCAAAGGCGATACTTACGGCGTGTTTCAGCTGGAGAGTGAAGGGATGCGCCATTACATAAAGGATCTAAAACCTACATCAGTTATGGATGTGGCGGCGATGATAGCCTTATATCGCCCGGGACCAATGGAGCATATAAATGAGTTTATAGAGGCAAAACACAACAGAAGAGCCGTCTCGTACCTTCACCCTAACCTACAACCAATTCTGGAAGAGACGTATGGCGTGATTGTTTATCAGGACCAAATACTACTGATTGCCAGAGAGTTCGGCGGGTATACTCTTGGCAATGCGGATATACTTCGTAAGGCAATGGGCAAGAAAATACCGGAGGTTATGGCGGCGGAACGAGAGAATTTCGTCACCGGCGCCGAAAATAAGAACTATACACGTGCTCTAGCAGAGGAAATCTTTGATCTGATAGAGCCGTTTGCAGGGTACGCTTTCAACAAAGCTCATAGCGTTTCATACGCAATTATAGCCTACTGGACAGCCTACCTAAAAGCCAACTACTCAACTGAATATTTCGCAGCTTTGATGGAATCTTTCAGGAGTGATCAGAATAAACTAACCCAATCCATATGGCAGGCACGCCGCGCCGGTACCACTATTCTAGGTCCCGATATGAACGATTCCAATGCAGAGTTCACTATTGGCTATACAGGAAACGGTAAGCCCGTCATACGGTTTGGCCTCGCGGCTATAAAGGGGGTAGGGGAAAGTACTATACAACCCGTGTTAGAGGAACGCCGCAATGGCACATTTGAATCTATTGAAGATTTCTGTAAGAGAGTTGGTGTGGATGATGCACAACTCAGTCGAAGAGTTATAGAGAACCTCATAAAATCCGGCGCTATGGACTGTTTCGGATCTAGGGGTATCTTGATAAATGCGTTGGATAGAATCGCATCACACTTACAGAGAAAAGGAAACCCTCATGGCGAAAATCAGTCGTCACTCTTCAATATGGAAGGGTTTGAAAGTTCAGATATGGAACGTATCATTCCTTTAGGTACAAAAGATGATGTATCGCTTCAGGAGATGATTTCATGGGAACGTGATCTGCTCGGGTTGGAAGTGACCGACAACCCTTATCTAAGAGCGCTTTCCGCTAATCAAAAGGAGTTCGTAGTTTCCTCGGAAGATATAACATCCGCAAAACATGGCAGGCGTATTCGATTGATTGGGGCGGTGAATAATGTACGGAGACGCAATACAAAAAAAGGAGATACCTTTCTGGAGGTAGATATGGGGCTTACGGACGGGCTGGTGAAGGTGATGGTGTGGCCGGAAACATTGGAAAAGACGAGAAGCCTGTGGGAGAAAGGACGCTATCTGATATTGGACGGCAGAATAAATGAGCGCGCAGAAGAGGTCTCCGTAGAAGCTTTCGAGGCGGAAAAGTTCTCACTAGAAGAAGATGCGGCTAGGCTCCAGATGGAAGGAGCTAATCCGCCGCCAAAAGAAGTAACCGAAGGGATGAGTGCCGCTCCTGCTTCATCTTCCGGTTCCGGGGCTGGGGTTGGGCTACTCGTGCGTATTGAAGAAACAAGCAGCTTTCCCGCCGACCGCGCAAAAGTGGAGGAATTCATGAGGATATTGGTAGAGCATGAAGGAAATGAAGAAGTAATGGTAGAGCTGTTTATAGAAAATCGCACGTTCAAGATGCGGCTACCTTTCTTTCCCGTAAGCGTGTCTGACGAATTGACCGAAGAACTCACTAAGGTTTTCGGAGCCGCAAATGTACAGCCGCTCTTGATATTGTGAAGGGTAACACGTATGGAATGGACACAGTTTACAACAGCACCGGATCAGGTAACAGGAGAGGTATGGGCACAGATGCTCCGCAGGAAAGGTATACCGTGCAGAGTCCATCCGGGAGATGTGGCGGGTTTCATGGGCGTGCAGATGTCCGGTGTGAGGCTTATAACAGGTAAGGAGTGGTTATCCACAGCCGAAAAGTATTTGGAAGAGCTACTGACAAGTTCGGAAGATAACGTTGACTGAAAAGACGCCCGCCTTATGCCAATACACGGCTACCCTCCATGCTCAGCAACTTACCTTTCATAGAGAGTCCTCCGCCCCCGCCGAACCCGTGAAGGCTGCCATCCGAGCCTATAACTCTGTGGCACGGCACCATAAGGGGTATTCTATTTCGTGCCATAGCCTGACCTGCAGCGCGTGAAGCAAGAGGATTTCCGGCTAATGCGGCTATCCACCGGTAGGTTTGCACACTGCCCCTAGGTATAGTGCGACAAGCCTGCCATGCTCTTTTGAAAAAGGGTGCCGCATCATCGAAATCCACCCGTACCTCCGAAAGATTGACCGTATTACCTCTACAGTAACTAATAATGGCTTTGCGCTCCGCATATAGAGCTTGCGGATCGTATGAAGCCTTCGCAATTTCCGCATGGATAACCTCTAACGCTCTTTCAGGGGAATTCTCCGGCAAGCTAGCACGGGTAACTCCTCTTTCTCCCGCAGATAAGGATACCCACCCCATTTCAGTCTCGAACACATCATATACAAGGCACTCATTCATAATTCAATCTCACCGATTACACTAATCGAAATATCACTACCGAAGCATCCATTTTGGTGGGCGATGCAGGACTCGAACCTGCGACCTCCTGCTTGTAAGGCAGGCGCTCTAACCAACTGAGCTAACCGCCCCCGTCTTTGTATGGACTGCATCATCATTTTAAGTGGCGCGCTTGGCGAGACTCGAACTCACGGCCTCAGCCTTCGCAGGGCTGCGCTCTATCCAACTGAGCTACAAGCGCTTGACGTTACCCAATTATAACTGGTGCCGAGGGTGAGAGTCGAACTCACACGCCCTTAAGGACACTACGCCCTGAACGTAGCGCGTCTACCATTTCGCCACCTCGGCAATCTAATCATCTGGTGGGCGATGCAGGACTCGAACCTGCGACCTCTTGCGTGTGAAGCAAGCGCTCTAACCAACTGAGCTAACCGCCCCCTTTACTATTATTTATTCTATACCGCCTTATCTATCTGGTAGCAACGGCAGGATTTGAACCTACGACCTAACGCTTATGAAGCGCCCGCTCTGCCTAACTGAGCTACGTTGCCACATAGATACAATTTTACTTTATTAGAAAATACACGGCAAAGTTTAGATACATACAAGAAATACTCATCGATAATTCTTGTATCTTGATCAGGGCGACCGATAATCTCCGCTCTTGCCTCCCTTTTTTTCTATCAGATGTATAGATTCTATACGGATGCCCTTATCTGCCGATTTGCACATATCGTAAATGGTAAGCGCAGCGACAGAAACCGCTGTCAGCGCTTCCATCTCTACACCTGTTTTCCAATGCGCACATACCCACGCTTCAATATCCAGCCCTTTTCTATCGGAAGAAACGCCTATGCTTACGGTAACTTTGTCCAGTGGTACATGATGGCATAAAGGTATAATATCGGGCGTCCGCTTCGCTGCCATAATGCCCGCCAGCCTTGCCGCTGCTATAACATCACCTTTAGGCATACCGCCCGAAGTGATGAGATCCAAAATATACGTAGGTAATGCTACGCGTCCATATGCCAGCGCCGTCCGTTTCGTCACACTCTTCTCACCTATATCCACCATGTTAGCCTTTCCATCTTCATCCAAATGTGTAAGCGGGCTGCTGCTTTCCTGTTCGGTGCTTATGGCTGAAGAAGCTTCCGTGCTATTCTTCCGGCTATCGCTTGAATGTGTAGGCTCATCGTTTCCCGACGTTTCAATATGCCCATATCCTTCATCCGGAGGTAGATTGTCTTGCTTTGCCGCATTGGACGCAAGCTCATCGCACCGCGCGTTTTCCGCATGGCCGCTGTGCCCTCGGATCCACACGAATTCTACCGATGTGTGGCGTTGTATGACGCTGTACAAGCGCTGAAACAAATCCACATTGGCTACAGGTTTGTTATCTTTGCGCTTCCATCCGTTCCGGCGCCATCCTTCCAACCACTTTTTATTCATAGCATCCACAACGTAGCGGGAGTCACTTGTAAGTACCACCTTCATGCCACCTTTCAATGCCTCGAGTGCAACGATGGCGCCCATCAGCTCCATGCGGTTATTTGTAGTCTTCTTAAATCCATCGGACAGCTCTCTGATATCATCGTGGAATTTAAGTACAACACCGTACCCTCCCGGGCCTGGGTTACCCTTAGCGGCACCATCCGAATAGGCATAAACAATCTCTGAAGCGGTCGAGTTATCGGTATTCGTCATAAAGTCGTTTCCGGCGCTTCCGGGCTATCCGCCCAATTGGTACATTTCCAGTTTACGATTATGCTCACCAAAACTCCTCAACTCGGAATATCTATCCTCTCTTGTTTTCCAAACTCTTTCTATAATAGCCCTGAGGTCATCATCGGAGGCGCCTTGTCGCATCGGGGTCTTCAGGTCGGTTCCTTTTGATGCGAAAAGACAGGTTACCAAATGGCCATCCGTAGTGAGACGTGCACGCGTACAATCTTTACAAAAAGGCTTGGAGACAGACGATATGACGCCTATCTCACCCGTACCATCCGCATAAAGAAACCGCGTGCCTACTTCCCCGGGATATTCGGGAGGAGCGGGCTTCAAAGGAAACACGGCATCTATGCGATTCAAAATTTCTTCAGCGGTCACAACCTTCTCCATACTCCATTTGTTTAGGTTGCCTACGTCCATGAACTCTATGAAGCGAACTATGCAGCCTGTCCCTTTGAAATAACGTGCAGTCTCCACCAGTGTATGATCATTGACGCCTCTCTGCGCTACCACATTCAGTTTTACAGGAGAAAGCCCTACCCGTATGGCGGCTTCTATGCCCTTGAGTGTGCGCTCCGGTCCATGCCTCAAGCCGTTCATCTTGCGAAAAACCTCCGGGTCTATGGAGTCTATACTTACAGTTATGCGCTGGAGTCCTGCGTTCTTCATTTTCTCCGCCATCTGTTCCAGCAGGAAGCCGTTAGTCGTCAAAGCCAGATCAGAATTTCCTAGTGTACCTGCAAGGATGGATATGAGTTTATGGATATCTGCTCTGACGAGCGGTTCCCCTCCTGTTATCCGAAATTTCACCGCACCAACACCGTTAAATATCCGCGCAAGTCTAGCTATCTCTTCAAATGTGAGAATTTGCGGTTTTGGAATAAATTCATACCTTTCACCATATATATCGGCGGGCATGCAGTAAGGGCAGCGAAAGTTGCATCTGTCCGTAACGGATATACGCAAATCCCGCAGATTTCTGCGGAACTTGTCTAATAGCGGGGTAAATTGTATTTGCTTGTTCAATGTCGGTATCAGATATATCTCCACTATATATGGTACTACTCTATTCTCCGTTCCGATATTTGTAATAAAGCCTTCCGCATGAGGCGAGCTGCTTTGCCGCGGTGGCTAATCGAATTTTTCCTTGCGGGTTCGAGCATAGCGATTGTAGCCGCTTCGGAAGGAACCCAGAATATAGGGTCATAGCCAAAACCCCCTGCACCCATAGGCTTTTGCGTTATCAGACCTTCTACGCTTCCTTCAGTCAGAGTAAATTCATTTTCATTGGGATGGCAATAAAGCGCCAAGACACATCTAAAGCGTGCCGTGCGCTGTTCATCCGGCACGGCTTCCATAGAATTCAGCAGAAGTTCCACACGTCCCGCGGCGTCCAGCCCCTCACCGCCGTAACGCGCTGAATGCACACCCGGCGCGCCTGCTAGCGCATCCACTTCCAGCCCGGAATCGTCCGCCAGTGTCAAACAGCCTGCCAAACGTCCATAAAATGCCGCCTTCAGTTGTGCATTTTCCCGGAAGCTGCTACCCGTCTCCTCTACGCATTCTTTTATATTGAACTCTTTCGGTCCCACAACTACGAAAGGCGTCTCCTCAAAAAGCCGCTGAAACTCGATTTGCTTACCACGATTGAACGTACCTACTAGTAATCTTTTTTCATACATAATGTTTAAAGCCTCATATTCTCATACACAATAGCGGAGAGTGCTATTCAGCCCTGTTGCGGTTATGCCTTTGAAGATGTTATCCTGATCTTAGGAAAAGTGAGGGAATACTTCACGAAGCGGTCTTGATATCATCACTCTTATAGAATCATCCATAAATTACTACGCAGGCAAACAGATGCACAAAATTGTGTACTCCAAAATAAAATCTCGTAGGTTGCGTTTCACCATACCGCTACTTCTAGCCCTTCTGCTTACTTTAGTAGCCGCCTGCACGCCTGAACATCCTCAGTCTACCTTTGGAACAGCTGGACCTGTCGCAGAAGAGCAGGCGAATCTTTTTAACTATATTTTCATCATATCAATATTCGTCTTCGTCATTGTGGAAGGGCTCATCATATACTTCGCATGGCGATATAGACGCGTCAACGAGAAAATCCCCAAACAGATCCACGGCAACACCGCGCTAGAACTAACCTGGACTATTATACCCGCCATCATCATCATAGCCGTCGCCATACCAACGGTGCAAAGCATTTGGAGAACTTCCGTCCCGCCGGATGAAGGCATGGAGATCACCTCAATAGGTCATCAATGGTGGTTTGAGTTCAGGTATCCGTCGCAAGGCATAATAACCGCCAACGAAATGGTAATCCCGGTAGATGAAAATATCATCATCACACTCGAATCACAGGACGTGATACATAGCTTTTGGGTTCCTAAGCTGGCCGGTAAAGTAGATATGGTGCCGATAACGAAAAATTTATTGTGGCTCAGAGCAGACCAACCGGGAACATACTACGGGTTATGCGCCGAGTTCTGCGGGACATCTCATGCACATATGCGTTTTCGCGTTATCGCGATGGAACGTGAAGATTTCAATCAATGGGTAGACCAGTGGTTCATTCCGCCTTCACGACCGGCTCCTGGATCACCGGAAGCAGAAGGGCAAGCACTCTTCGCCGCCAATTGCTCCACGTGCCACACAACCAATTCACACAGCGATGGCAGCTACCAAAGAGAGATAGTATCACAAAATCAGCGCTGGGAATCTTGGCAGAACGCTCCTGAAACTTCCCCCCTCGTGTCCGCACCAAACCTCACACATTTTGCCATCAGAACCACTATAGGAGCAGGTGAAAGAGAGTTAAACGCTGAAAGCGTGGAGGATTGGATAACTAACCCGGCATCTATAAAGCCGGGAACACGCATGCAACAAAACGCTTTAGCATACCGATCCGATCCGGAAAAAGCGAACGCCAGAGGTGATTATCATCCGATAAGTCTCAACGTAGACGAAGTCCGAAAAATCGCTGCATACCTCCTGAGCTTGAAACCGAACGAAACCGTAGAGACGTCTAGCACAAACCAAAACGAACTCACATTCACAGAGGATAGCATAGAAGAGGATGGAGCATCTCTTAGCCTCGCAGATGCTCCATAAACAGGAAGCGAAAATGGCAGTAACAACCCTAAATTTTCCAAGAATATTACCAAGGCCCAAATCCGAAACCGGCATATGGAGTTGGATAGCTACTGTGGATCACAAACGCATAGGCATAATGTACGGCATAGTAGCCTTCTTCTGGTTCATAGTCGGCGGCATTGAAGCACTATTGATCCGTGAGCAGTTGCGAGTTCCTGAACAGACACTCATAAATCCGGATTTGTACAACCAACTCTTCACTATGCACGGCACCACAATGATTTTCCTTGTAGTGATGCCTCTTAGCGCTGCTTTCTTCAATCTTATAATACCTCTGCAGATAGGCGCCCGAGATGTAGCTTTCCCGAGGTTGAACGCATTCAGCTTGTGGGTATTCGTCTTTGGCTCTATATTGCTCAATGTAAGTTGGCTCACAGGTGAAGCACCAAACGGCGGATGGTTTGGGTATGCGCCCAATTCAGAGAAACTCTACAATCCCGGATTAGGCATGACTTACTGGGTTGTGGGTCTGAACGTTATAGGAATCGCATCTATAGCGGCGGCACTGAATTTCATAGTCACCATCCTCAATATGCGAGCACCGGGGATGTCTTTATTCAAAATGCCCATATTTGTGTGGATGACTCTGATAACATCGGTGCTCATAGTGCTGGCACTGCCTATCCTCACCGTAGCACTCATACAGCTTCAAACCGATAGACTCTATGGCACGAACTTTTTCAATCCTATAGCAGGCGGTGACCCTGTTATATGGCAGCATATGTTCTGGCTATTCGGGCATCCCGAGGTATACATACTCATACTTCCCGCCATGGGCATCGTCTCAGAGGTAATTCCCACATTCACTAGAAAACCGCTCTTTGGGTATTCGTTCATTGTGTTCGCCGGTATCGCCATAGCCTTCATGGGGTGGTTCGTATGGAGCCATCACATGTTCACCGTAGGTCTTGGACCTGCCGCCAATACGGCTTTTGCATTATCTTCAATGGCTATTGCCATACCTACGGGTATAAAGATATTCAATTGGATAGGAACTCTATATGGCGGGTCTATAAGATTCTCTACCGCTCTGCTCTTCTCTCTTTCTTTTATAACCATGTTCACAATTGGCGGATTGAGCGGTGTGCTGCATGCGGCTGCTCCATCGGACGCTCAGCAGCAGGACACATACTTCGTGGTGGCACATTTTCATTACGTGCTGTTTGGCGGCGCCATAATGGCTATATTCAGTGGTATTTACTACTGGTGGCCAAAATTCACAGGCTGGCTGCTCAACGAAAGGCATGGTAAAGTTATATGGTTCCTCATGCTGGTGGGGTTCAATCTGCAGTTTGCACCGCTCCACTGGCTCGGTCTCGACGGTATGCCCAGACGAGTTTATACATACTCTTCAGAGTTGGGATGGGGACTCTCCAACACCATAGCCAGTGCCGGCGGTCTCATCATAGCTATAAGCGTTCTACTTTTCATAATAAGCGTCTGGAGATCCTGGAGGAAAAAGGACCCTTCGGGGGACGATCCATGGGACGGCAGAACGCTGGAGTGGTCTATCCCTTCCCCTGTTCCCGTTTACAATTTCAAGGAAATCCCTACCGTATCACGTATAGACGACTTTTGGTACAAGAAGCATCCCGAATTGATAGAAGATCATAATGAAGAGAAAGCAGAATCGGAGGTCGTACCCCCTTCGGGAGGCGCCGTCAATCATGAAGAAGAGGGGCACAGTGAAGGGATACATCTGCCGGATATGTCTTATTACCCTATCATTATCGCCGCCGGTCTTGCGCTCGCCGCGGGCGGATTGTTTACACACAACGCAGTTATCATCGCCGGAGGCCTAATCACCATGTGGGGTTTGATTGGTTGGTCGCTGGAACCGGCCAACGAACCCGCTGCTAAGCCCGAAGAATAAACACAGGCTGAAATTTCTATGCAGGGACAGATAGATTCTCACGGAGATGTAATAAATCCTTCCACGGGACTGAGCAACAAAAAGTTGCTTATGTGGGCGTTTCTAGGATCAGATGTGATGTTCTTCGGGGCGTTCATAGGTGTGTTCTTGGTTTACAGAAACCGCAGCCTTGTTGGCCCTTACCCTGAGGATGTTTTGAACATTCCTCTCACAACTATCAGCACTTTTGTATTACTCATGAGCTCTCTTGCGGTTGTGCTTGGGCTTTACTACCTCAAAGAGTCCAGGATGGTACTTGCGAAGTTTTGGCTCTTTGTGGTTATTGTATTGGGTCTTGCCTTCATAGGGTTCCAAGTGTTTGAGTTCAATGAGTTCGTGCATGAAGGATTGACACCGCGCACCAATCTTTTCGGTACTACGTTCTTCATTTTGACAGGTTTGCACGGAGCACACGTTACTTTGGGGGTTTTATGGTTGTCTTTTCTTCTGTATGGCGAGTTCAGAGGTTCTCTTAAAAGTGAAAATTCTATAGACTTGGAGATAGCGGGTCTGTACTGGCATTTTGTAGATATAGTATGGATAGTCATATTTACCACCGTATACTTGATATCGGCAAATGACGGACAGCCTCCGGGCTCTCTACCATTTGCGGGATAAGATCCGCTAATATTCGGCAACTTTCAGGAGAGGGGAAACTCTGCATGTCAAAGCTACGCAATCTTTTTACTCACAGCTCTTCAGGTTGGTGGACACTACCCGAAGATTCGGTTAAGTCGTCCACTCTGGAAGCGGATAAGATCTTTGGAAATTTACCTTCGCTCATGAAACGTTCGTGGCACTTTCTGACCTCGGCGGATCAGCACGCCACGCCTACTTACTATTGGATGATAGGTATCGTCCTTGCCATTATCACATTTCTGGAGGTGATTCTATTCGGTGTAGATCTGTTAAGAAACTGGTTTGTCGCTATCATGATTGGGCTGTCCGGCGTTAAGTTTGCTTTAGTAGCGGCTTTTTTTATGCACCTCCGCTTCGAAAACAAGGTCTATACGCAGTTTTTTCTTGTTTGTATGACCATCGGTTTTGCCATATTTATTGCATTTCTGCTACTCAAAGCCTTTCAAGGTTCCGGTCTATAGAGGACTTCCAAGCTAGGATTTTGCAATCCACCTTGCCATGATACCCGATACGGTTCGCTCAGTTTCTTTTACAGATTTCATAACTTCTTGGAATTTTATAAGCGGTTGGACTGTAGTTCTGGCTATTTCCGCAGGGTTTTACTACGCCGGTTTTTTACGTCTTGTAAGGAAAAATCGAGCGGGTATAAATTTTGCGGGACCTATCTTGGCCGGTGTAGGTTTCATAAGCCTGTCGTTGGCTCTAATTGGTCCCTTTGAGGTTTTTTCCGGAGAGACTTTTTGGGCTCATATGACGCAGCACATGCTAATTATTATAGTTGCGGCACCTGCTATCCTTAGCGCAAGGGCACTCCCTGTGTATTTGTGGGTAGCACCCCGAGTGATAAGGGTTGGAAGCGGCATTCTTCTGAACAGAAAAGGTGTTGTGCGTTATGCGTTATTATTTTTGACCAATCCAAAATTTGCGCTGCCTTTTTTCGTATTGGTTCTATGGGGCTGGCATTATCCGCCTGCATACGAGTTAGCTTTGCGAAACTCCTTTGTTCATTTCGCCGAACATCTGACAATGTTCGCGGCTGCCGTTTTTTTCTGGTGGCCTATCATAGGCCCGCCGCCTGTACGCTCCTCTCTCTCATATCCGCAACGCCTTATCTATCTGATTCTGATAGTGACTCCCTCTGCCGCTCTTGCTGCTCTCATAACACTCATAGGCCGTGTGATATACCCTTTCTATCTGGGTAGTCCAAGCCCTTTCGGCCTTTCGGCTTTGGAATCTCAGGTTATCGGCGGGATTATCATGTGGATACCGGGCAATTTAATCTATCTACTCGCGGTGACCGTTATATTCTTCACGTGGGCAAAGCGTGAGATGGCACCACAGCCACACCGACGAGGCGGCAATTATTGAAGGGGCAGTTGTAACCGCACACCGCGGATAGCGTCCGCTGCACCGGTACAGGAAAGGATAGAGATTATTTTTTGGGGTATATGTAGTAGGAGTTGTTTGAGCCGATAAGGCGGGTTATCATCTCTTCAGAGAGATCGCGTCTATAGGCTTCGTTAGTCCATAAGGAAGTAAGGTGCTCACTGATTTCTTTAGTAGTCATATAGTCGTTGTGATTCGCAAGTAGTAGACGGAAGACAGCCTCGAGCATAGTTGTCTTAGGCGGTAAATAGTCTGCCTGTTTGGAACAGTGCTTCGCTATACCTTCCACCATTTTTTTGTAGTCCGGCAGTGAATTCAAGGGTATTTCGGTTTGGACTATATCCTTACAAAACTCGCAATCTTCACGTTTGCACAGTCTTGAATAAACGGCATAGTGGAAAGATCTTCCCGCCGCCTCGAACTTTTTTATATCTATAGCATAGTGAGGTATCTGTTCTTTTCTTCTGCGATGTCTTCTTTGAACCATGGTTGACTCCAATTCTCTTCAGGTTTTTACAGTGAGTAAGGGATAATATCATCATTAGATCTATCTATTATCTCTACCCAAGCCTCTTCATTTGCCTTTAAAACGGTCACATCCTCGGGGCATATAGCTAGGCCATTCGCTTTTGCCATAGAAGTCAACGCGCCTGAGCTTTGGTTGCCCGTCAAAGCAGCGCGCAGCACGTCTCCCTTTCTATACACTACAACACGAGCATATACCCTGCGGGCATCGTAATTTTCTATTGGGTCATCTAGAATCGCCTTGATTCTCGGCAGCGGTTTCGGCTCAATGCCCATCATTTTATGTATAGAGGGACGTCCGAACTGTAGGAATGCAACCTGCGCGCTTACGGGGTTCCCGGGCAGGCCTAAATGAGGCACACGCCTCCCGTCCGGTGCACCTAGCCAGCCGAATGCTAGAGGTTTGGCCGGGCGCATTGAAACAGACCAGAGCTCTATACTTCCTTTGCGACGAAGAGCCTCTTTGACAACATCATAATCACCTTTGGAAACACCCGCAGATGTAACTACCATATCGCAAAGCGCGGCCGCCTCGGATAGTGTACCCTCCAATCTATTCAAATCATCCGGCACTACATCAAACATGCGAGGCTCACCGCCGTAATGCTTCACCGCTGCCGAAAGACCGTAAGAGTTGGCATCATATATCTTACCATGCCTCAGTGATTCACCCGGCGGCATCAATTCATCACCGGTAGATATCACCGCGACAGATGGACGCCCGAAAGTGCTGACGCTCATCTTCCCAAGCGAAGCAGCCACACCCAAACATGATGGCGACAACACTGTACCTTGCTTCAACACCACCTGCCCTCTCTCCACATCCTCACCGGCCGGCCGAACATTTTCACCGCTTACAGGCGAATAAGTTATACCGATTTCCATATTGTTATCGGAAAGATTATGCCGTTTATGTTCATCGGTATCTTCGAAAGGTACTACGGCATCCGCCCCATCCGGTATCGGTGCACCTGTCATTATACGCATAGCCGTCCCGCGTTTCAGCGTCTGCTCCGGCGGGTCACCCGCTGCAATCATACCGGAAACGGGCAATACTATCCTCTCCGGTTTCCCTGCTTCCTTGCCTTCAATATTGCAGATGTCCGCCGAATAAACAGCATAACCGTCCATTGAGGAGTTAGCAGCTGGCGGCACATCGAAATCCGCCACCAAATCCTCCGCCAGAACCAGCCCTAGTGCGTCTGCGAGTGGCGTATTACGAGGTTGAAGACGCTCACAAAACGACAAAATACGTTCACGCGCATCCTCCACACTCAGCATATCTTCATAGTGCCTATGGCTATGAGGCTTAGATTGGAACTTTCTGCCGGACGTATTCATTTCACTTTGGTATCGTGGTCGGAGTATCGGGCATCCGACGCTCCACTAGGGAAGTCACTTTCTTTCGTAATATCTCGTAATATCGCTCCGCATTCACCCTCCAATGCGGCCAAGATGGAGGATATAGCAGAGTCCACATTGGAAGAGGTCAGAGTGCGGTTAGGTGTTTGGAATGTGAGACGTAGTGCCACAGATTTTTTACCTTTCGGCACCTCGGCACCTTCGTACACATCAAACACTGTAGCATTCTTCAAATATCGGCTATTCCCCGCTATTTTCAAAATGCGCTCGGCATCTACATCGCGAGCCACTACAAGGGCTATGTCCCGAAAAGATTCCGGTGTGCGCACATCCGCCTCTATTGAGTATGCCCGCTTCATATCGATGACTCTGCGCAACGCTGCAAAGTCGAGCTCGAACATTGCGACTTTTTCCGCCTTCACATCGAAAGCAGTGAGCACATCCGAGCGCACTTCACCAACCACACCAACCCTAACGCCTTCAGTTGTCACATCCGCCGTCCTTCCTGTTATCAGCATATCATCGGAGGCTTGCTTGAATGTACCAACCAAGCCAAAACTCTCCATAAGAAATTCCACAGCACCTTTGGCGTCGAAAAAATCGGCGTTTCGTTTGTCTATATCCCAATGTAGATAGTTGCGCGGACCGGCGAAGTAACCTACTACAGAGATGCATATTCGGTTGGCTCCTCCTCCCGAAGATGGAACACATTCCCACACTCGAAAATTTTGATAGGGCCGCGCCATGTGCGGGAATTTTCCGATACCACCTCTAGAACGGTTGTACGTAATGTCCTCCGCATAGACCCCTTTTCAGCAGAAACGGGATTTATCAACTCCACAGGAGAGGGCAGACTATCCGCCATACGGGTGCGTGCCTCCATCATCGGAGAAACTGCGGAGTGGGTTATAACTTCCTGCATCCCCGCATCTACAAGAAAGCGCACAATATCACGCCGCAACATCATATCTTTGCTCGGAAAGGACAAAGGAGGAGCGCCCTGCAGGAACTTATCATAAGGTATATCATCATAGCCTATGATACGAGCCAACTCTTCGCACAAATCTTCGGCAATCCTCACATCGGAGCGCCACCATGGAACAGGCACATCCCAACCTTCATCCGTCCTTTTCGGCACGAACCCAATCGAATGCAGTACAGCTTCTACACGCTCCCTCTCGAGAGTAATGCCGAGTACGCGTTTTATAGCCGTGTGCGGAAGATGAACCGTTTTCAAATTTTCTTCATCTCCCGGATACTCATCACGCAGCCCTGATGCCGCTTCTCCTCCCGCAACTTCCAAAATCATCCGCATAGCGCGTCTAACGGCTATCTCAGGCAAATCCGTGCGCAACCCTCTTTCGAATCTCAGAGCAGCTTGGCTGTGTATACCCAAACGCTTCGCAGTCCTTCTTATATTCACTCTATTGAAAGATGCACCTTCCAGCAACACGTCTCGAGTCTCGGCGCGTATCTCACTTTCGGCGCCTCCCATAACACCCGCCAGCGCAATCGCCCCCTCCGTATCCGCTATCAACAGATTCTCCTCATCCAGTTCACGTTCGGAACCGTCCAGCGTAACTATCCGCTCTCCTCGCCGTGCGCGGCGTACAATCACACAACTATCCGCAACCTTGCCATAATCGAAGGCATGCAGCGGCTGTCCCAGCTCCAGCATGACATAATTGGTAGCGTCCACAACATTATTGATTGGTCTTTCACCAACGCGCCTCAGCCTCTCCTGCATCCATTCCGGCGAAGGTCCTACTCGCACACCCTTGATTACGCCCGCCACATATCTGGGGCATAAATCCGGGGCATCTATACGCACGGATACCAGATCTTCCACATTCCGACCTGCCATATCATAATCGAGGTTAGGCATACTCAGCCGTGCACCTGTAAGCGCCGAAACCTCCCGCGCCACACCCACTATGCTGAAACAGTCCGGCCTATTTGGTGTAACATCCATCTCGATAATCGAATCCCCCATAGCATCGGCTAGCGGGGTACCGGGCTCTAAAGAATCGTCCAGAACTAGGATACCCTCATGTTCATCCCCCAAGCCAAGCTCCCTTCGTGAGCATACCATCCCCTCCGAAACAACGCCTCGTATCTTGCTCCTACGAAGTTTCACTCCGGGCTTGCCCGTCTTACCGTCCGTCAACACTGCGCCAACAGATGCAAACGCTATTTTTTGACCTTCCGCAACATTCGGAGCACCGCACACCACATCCAAGCCATCTTCATTAGAGCCGTCATACACAGTTACCAAACGCAGTCTATCGGCATTCGGGTGAGTCATGACCTTTTTCACAAGCCCAACCTTTACCATATCCCAAGAACCTATATGTGAAACACCTGCCACCTCTATACCGGCCATCGTCAACCGATGGCACAGTTCCTCCAGTGGAACATCAGGCAAAACATAATCTTGAAGCCATGAAAAAGGCACCTTCACAAACTCACTCCTTGCGAATCAAACGGGAAACTGCGAAAGGAATCGCAAATCATTAGCTAGAAACCTTCGTATATCATCCACACCATAGCGCAACATCCCTATACGCTCAGGCCCCATCCCAAAAGCGAAACCCGTAACCTTCTCGGGGTCGAACCCGCCCTCACGCAGCACATTCGGATGAACCATACCGGCACCTAAAATCTCTATCCATCCCGACTGCCTGCACACACTGCACCCACTACCGGAACATACGAAACAATCCACAGACATATCCACTCCGGGCTCCACGAAAGGGAAAAAATCACACCGAAAACGTATCCTCCTTTCAGCACCGAACATTCTTCTAGAGAACTCATAAAGAGTAGTCTTCAAGTGTGCAAACGTTATACCCTCATCAACAGCCAATCCTTCAACTTGGTGGAACTGCCATTCATGAGTAGCATCCGTAGATTCATAGCGATAACATTTACCGGGCACCACAATCCGTATAGGCAGTTTCCCCTTCTCCATTACCCTCGCCTGCATAGGTGACGTGTGAGTACGCAGAAGAACATCCCGCCTTGCCGACTTAACCCATATAGTATCCCACTGATCACGAGCGGGATGTTCAGGCGGAATATTCAACAGATCGAAATTATACCTTTCCAGCTCTATCTCCGGTCCCTCTACAGTACTAAACCCCATATCATTGAACGCCGCCAATATCTCATAGATAATTTTAGTCGAAGGATGCAAGCGACCCATATGGGGCATACGTCCGGGCAGAGTCACATCTATCCCATCCGGCTGTTCTGCGAAAGCGACGATATCCGACCGCTTCTCATTCATAGCCTCCGTCAAGTACTTCTTCGCAGAATTTGCCGCGGCACCTATCTTACCCCTTTCATCCTGTGAAATATCCGCAATGCCCCGAAGCAAATATGTGAGGTGTCCATTCCGTCCCAAATACTCTACACGCCACCGCTCCAATCCATCCACTCCTACAACAGATTCAAGAGAACCCAAGGCACGCCTAATAAGTGAATCTATTTTATCTAAAGTTACATCTGTGGGCAAAATAGTCCAAACTCCCCGAACTTCTCCTGTACTAATCCCTTAATAATTATATACTCGGCTAACAGCACCGGGACACAACACAGAAAAGGAAGAGATATTCAAAGGTTGTAACGGTGCAATCAAATGACTCGATCACTCTATATGAAAGGAAAGATTTTACGATTCACAGATTGAAAATAAACGCATATTGCACATAAAAGGCGTATATTTGCAGAAATTCAAACGATTTACGTTGACTTTGCATAACAAAAGCGCACTCACTATTGTATGGTGCGATATGTAAGGGAGCGAGATCGACGTTCCTAATATGAAGCGCACCATAGGCGAATTCAATACATGGAGGGCACATATGGAAGCATACTGTATGAAGTGTAAAGCCAAGCGGGAGATGGAAAATTCTGAGAAGATAACCATGAAAAATGGTCGTCCTGCTACGCAAGGCGTATGCAAAACCTGCGGTACAAAAATGTTCAAAATTGGCGCCAGCTGATTCCAATATCCTATGCTTTGCCGGGCATGGATCATTTCACCTGAGAGGGGAGACCTGCACACATACGAGCAGATCTCCCTTTCTTTATATTTCGGCAAAATGGGAATGGCTTCAATAGTTAGGTGATACGTCTATTTCGAAATAGACACAGGAGAGATGCATACTCATGAATAAGGTACCTTTAGGCAATACGAGCATGACGGTCAGCAGGCTGGGAATAGGTTTGGCCGAGATTGGCTTCGAACTTTCGCTTGACCACACGAAGCAAGCCGGAGAGCTGCTATCCAAAGCCCTAGATAATGGCATAAACTTCCTCGATACTGCAGCCTGCTACGGCATATCGGAAGAATTCATAGGCAAGACAGTGGCCAACAGAAGGAGCGATTTTTTTCTGGCAAGCAAAGCCGGGCACGTGACGGATGGCTACAACGGAACCCCTTGGGCATACGAAACGATAAAGGACAGCATAGACCGTAGCCTGCACCGCATGAAAACCGATTATCTAGACATTATCCAATTACATTCTTGCGGCGTGGACGTCCTAGAGAAAGGTGACGCCATTCGTGCTGTTCAGGATGCAAGGACCGCCGGCAAAACGCGATACATAGGATACTCCGGTGATAACGAGGATGCACACTGGGCGGTAGACAGCGGTATATTCGATACCCTACAGACCAGCTTTAACATCGTTGAGCAGCGTGCAAACACAAGCGGGCTACTGAAGAAGGCAAAAGCACAAGGTATGGGCACCATCATAAAGAGGCCTATCGCGGGAGGGGCATGGCGTTTCGCAAGAACGGAAGATGATAGCGTCAGAGGCTACGATAGGACATACCTCGAACGCGCCCGCGCTATGGCAAAAGAAGGAGCGATACAGGGAGAAGATAGCGACCCTATAGCGTTTTCTATGGCATTCCTATTCGCACACGAAGAGGTGGACGTGGCAATAGTCGGTACAAAGAACACGCGGCATCTGGAAGCGAATCTTCGCACACTAAGCTCAGATCGCAAGATGTCCGGCGAAACTGTAGAGGATCTGCATCGTCGCTTCGATAAATTGGACAGCGGATGGACTCAACTCACCTGAAGTCCGCTCCTTTACGGCAAGTTGTAAGTCTCCACGGGTTGTATATTTCCGGACACCGTAAATCCGAAGACTTTTCCATAGAACCATAGTTCCGCTTCCAGAGCTCTGCGGATAGTATCTTCTCCCCTGAAACCGTGTTGTTCTCCTTCAAACAAAAGGTAAGCGTAAGGTAGTTTTTTGTGATTGAGTGCATTCGCTATCGCGTCCGCTTGCTCTCTCGGCACTACTCTGTCATCGGAACCTTGGAACAGTATCACCGGGCATGCTATGCCGTCCACAAAGTGAATTGGTGAGCGTTGCCGATAGAGATCGGCTTGCTTAGGATAAGGCGCTATGAGCCTATCGAGATAGCGTGCCTCAAACTTGTGCGTATATTTTGCGAGCGCTTCTACATCCCCTACACCATAATAAGAGGCACCGGCGGAAAAAGCATCCCTAAATACAAGGGCGCACAGAGTAGTATATCCGCCTGCGCTACTACCGTGAATTATCGCTCTGTCCTCATCCACGTCGCCTCTCTCCGCCAAAAAGCGCACTGCCGATATGCAATCATCCACTTCGTATACCCCCCACTTGCCATTCAGTCTTCGGCGATACTCTCGCCCATAACCGCTGGATCCTCTATAGTTCACATCCACCACAGCGAAGCCGCGCGTAGTCCAAAACTGCACGGATAGATCTAGAGAGTCTGAGGCGGCGCCGGTAGGACCTCCATGGCTTATCACTATCGCGGGAGGCTTTTCGTCAACAGGTCCCTCGTATGCGGCATTCGTAGGAGGATAAAAGAAAGCATAAGACTCATCACCTTCGCTCGTTGGAAAAGTAACCGCTTCGGGCATGGATATATAACCGTGTTCAGGAGTGATACCTACCTGCTGCTTTATCACCTTCGTCTTACCATCCGAAACATCCAAAGATACAACCTCACGGCTTTTGTCATATCCTGCGCCTATGAAAGATGCTATATCGGCGTCGCATTGCAAGTAAGAAATCTCGGTATACGGGACATCTAGAGGATAAAATTTTCCCCGCTTTACAATCCCTAGGCGTGCTCTTCTTCCCCTCGTAATAGGTGCGCAGATTATAGAACCATCCGAAAGGAAGCCATAGCGGGACATCCCGAAAACCCATGCAGGCTCGGCAAACTCGGCTTCCATCTGTATAAGCGTCGAAACCGAACCATTCTCGAAAGTATACAGATTCCACCATCCCGTCCTGTCTGAAACAAAATGCGGCACACCATCGGGAGACCATTCGGGCTGTGCAATACTTTCACCTTCTCCGCCTGCTATGCGCTTCGCATCCTTAACTCCCTCTTCACGAAGGGTACCCACCCATAATTCAGCCGCATCCCAAGGCATATCCGGATGATCCCACTGAAGCCATGCCAACCTTTGCCCATTCGGTGATATCCTTGGTGCTGCGTAAAAATCATGTCCACTCAACAGTACGGATAGAGCACCTACCCCATCAGTCGAAAGAGACGCGATGCTATTTATAACCTCACCGCCATCTAGAGGATGGCTCTCCATAACGCAAAACAGCGTACCGCCGTTCGGCGAAATATCGAAATCGGCGTATCGGACACTCCTTTCACCCTCCGGCGGCGCGGATATAGGATAGGGTTCAGAGCCGCGCGGGTGCATATATATGCGAGCATCATCATAGTTAGAAAAAAAGGCTGTACCTCCTTGAACTGCAAACGCTCCGCCTCCGTACTCATGCACGGCAGTACGAACATTGAACCCTTCCGGTGTTATATCTATCGTCCTGCAATCATCACAGTACTTCACAATTAGGCAACGTCCTCCTTCGGAAGTGCGTCCCTCTATCCAATACAGCTCCCCCTCATCTGCATGCAGGTCACTCATACGAAGGCTATTCCTCGCTATTGCATCTGAGGTAACGGGCGAAACCCATGAGCCGTATGGAGTGCGTTTTCTTTCCATCATCTCACAATCTCCTTATTAAACTAGGTAGCCTACCTCAATCATCCCATATAGACTGCGCGGCTGCCATACACGGATAACGCCAAAACGACACTATCATTGGCGCCAACCCACGCTCATTAGAGAATTACGAAAAGAGTATGAAACCCAACCCGCATTCCTTCAGCATTACCCTTCGGAAAGCTTCACCAGCATCTTGCCAAAGTTCCCGCCGGTGAACAGGTCTATAAACGCCTGTGGAGAGTTCTCTATACCCTCTCTAACCGTCTCACGCCAAATCATCCTACCCTCCCCGAACCAGCGAGACATATCCTCACGAAACGCTGCGGACATATCCTCATGGTCCCGCACAATAAACCCTTCCAGCCTCAGTCTCTTCCTAACCGCCAACATCAAATTGCGCGGTCCGGGCGCAGGCGTCACAGCATTATACTGGCTTATCATACCGCACAGCACCAGCCTGCCGAAGGTACGCATAGATTCCAGCGCACTCTCCAAATGGTCGCCGCCCACATTATCGAAATAGAGATCGATCCCTTCAGGAAAAGCATCCGCCACAGTCGCTGCCAGATCATCGCATTCCTTATAGTTTATCGACCGATCAACCTTCACCTCCTCCATGAGCCACGAGCACTTATCCGGCGAGCCAGCACTGCCCACAACATAGCACCCCTTCGCCTTGGCTATCTGACATGCAACCGCTCCCACCGCTCCGGACGCCGCGGATACAAAAACCCGTTCACCCTCTTGCAATTTACCTATCCGTAAAAGCCCGCAATATGCCGTCAGTCCCGGCATACCCAGCGTACCAAGCAAAGATTGAAGCGGCAGTGGTGCAGCATCAGCGGGGTGTATACCTTCACCATTCGAGACGAAACATTCGCGCCAACCCTTCATAGACAACACATAATCCCCCGGTGAGAAACCTTCATGGTTCGAAACTTCCACCCGTCCTATAGCTGCACCATCCATAACCTCGCCCAGTGTGAACCCTTGCATATGAGAAGAACCCACCCTCATACGTCCGCGCATATAAGGATCCACAGACATCCAGATATTACGCACCAATACTCCACCCTTTCCGGGTTCCCTTACATCCGTTTCTACAAGTTCAAAATTGTTCAAAGTAGGCTTTCCTTCAGGGAAATCTACCAACCTTATCTCTCTACTCTTCATAGCTCCTTCCCTCAATAGTCCGAATATATACACTTGAGAGCCGTCTCCATCCGAAGCGGCTGACTTCTTTCATAGTATCAATTAACAGGATACATTTAGAGTCTATGTACAAAGAAGACATCTCGCATCTATGCAGACAGTCGGATAGTAAGAAAAGCTTTGCACATCGGTAGCATTCGCGATGACTCCTGAGGCGAAGCGCTTTATATTATCCACAATTTCGACTATCCCATCATCGAAATCCAATATAAACGCATCCCCGGAGGGACTACACAACCGGACCCATCCGATAAACCGAATGCGCCGAAGCGGGGTGCGATAACCTTTCTCAAACGAACGCTTGAATTTAGCCGTACTTGTGAAGCGTTTCATATAATAAAGGAGAGAGTAAGTCCTTATGGTAGAAGAAATGAACAATAAAGTAGCATTCTGCGTAGTATCATCGAATGATAGGTATGTTTATAAAGCAATTATTACGCTATTATCTGTAAAAGAGCATAACAAAGGACATAAAGAGTTTGAATATTTTGTTGGCGGAAATTTTAGTAACAAATATAAGAAAGTAATCGAGAAGTATAATTTAAAAGTTTTGAATATAAATTTAGGAAATATTTTTAAACATCCAAAATCTTACCGGCCACAGGAACATTTTTGGATCTGTGCAGTTCCGGAAATGTTATATAGGCAAGGTTTTAAATATTCAATTACCCTGGACGGAGATGTTTTTTGTATGCGAGAAGTGCCTATCGATATATTAAAAGAGATAAAAGATTTGGGATTAGTGCAACATGGAAAACTTAAAACAAAAGAAAGTTATTTCGGAACATTTAAACAATATGAAGTTATGAAGAAATTTAATTTGGAAAACAAAGATTTTGAAAAATTTTATATGAATAGCGGAGTTATGATCTCTAACAATGAAAGTTTAACAAAAAAGAAATTTAAAGATAAATTTATAGAATTTTACAAAAATTTATACGTCACCACTCCTTTTCAAGCAGATGAAATTATTTTCTTTCTGTTAGATATAAAAAATATCTTTAATTTTCATTACATTGGAAAAGAATGGAACTATCACTATAAAGAAAATATTTCGGAAGAAAATAAAATTATTTTTGCACACCTATTGTACAAACCTTGGTACTTTAGATACTTGTACCCTGAAAGAAAACTTTATTTAAATTGCATTGGAATATATGAAAGAAGGAGGATAAAATACGCAAAATTATATATAAACTTTGCTAAAAAAACATACAAATATAAATTTTACCTTTATTATCTTTGGGATTTAATTCCCATTAAAAGTCTCGTAAAAAGAACTATTGTCTTTAGTGCTTTTTCTAGATTGAGAAAATCACTAAAAAAGATTTCGTCTTGATTTTATCTTAATCCTATATTCTTCACCCACCAAAAATTCAAGATCGCGAGGGATTTCATTCCGCCGAACTGCACTATGCTCTCTTGCCCTCAATAACCCGTTAATCACATAGCGCCTATCGGCATATACCGGCACGCCGTACCTAAATGTAAAATACCAGCAACAATTTCGACTATTCCTTCATCAAAATCCAATATACACGCATCATTAGAATAGCATTGAAGGAGATTCTATCTTGACTTTACTTCGCTCACACCTCACATAAGCTCCCTACTATCCCATGTTCACCTAACTCCGAATATATGCTAGCACTTCTTTCGGGTAGCATAAAATAGCTATTAAACTACTTCGCATATAAAGGAAACCAACCGAAGATGACCGGATCAGAACGATCGAAATCGCCCGAAATCTCCATACCCGCCTCCGGTAATGAGCGGCATCCCGCCAATAGAAACGCAAAAGAGGGAGCGGAAGCATACACAGAGTTCATCTTGGATAACTATTCAGGTGCGGGAGCATGCCACTTGGGAAAGTTTCTGAAAGCGCACACTCCGGCGAAGTCTCGGCTATCCATAGTATCCGCCTTCTTCTCCATAGCGGCTTACGAACATTTACAAGGCGTACTGGACAGCATAGAAGGACTTCGCTTCCTTTACGGCAACCCTGCGGAAATTCCCCGCCTACCTTCCGGTGAGCGAGGCCCCATGATATTCGGCATAAACCCCACCTCGGATGGCGAGAGGCTAAGTATGCTTAGCCAGCTGCGCCAAAGTGCAATAGCCAGAGATTGCGCCAATTGGCTAGCTGAGAAGGCGGCAATACGACAGATAAAGATAGAAAATTTCATGCATGGCAAAATGTTCCACATACAGCCTTCTAGCAATGCTACTCCCGAAGGATCCGAAGCAGTTGTAGGAAGTTCAAACTTCACCGGGCGCGGTCTTGGCTTCGGGCAGCGCAGAAACATTGAGCTGAATATTCGAATCGACTCTCCGGATGCACGGCGGGCACTTCTGCAATGGTTCGACAAACTATGGAACGACAGCGACATCACCGAGGATATCAAGGATAGAGTATTGGCGGATCTCAGACGCCTGTACGAGCGTGTATCTCCGGAGGATATTTACTATAAAACACTATCCCATATCTTTGAGGAGCGTCTGAAAAGCAGCGCCGAAGATGATGCGCTGTTAGAAAACCTAAACTTATACGATACACAGATATGGCAAGCACTCTATCCGTTTCAAAAGGACGGCGTCAGAGGCGCTATCAACCGCTTGATGAATCATAACGGCTGCATCCTAGCCGATAGCGTAGGCCTTGGAAAAACTTATGAGGCTCTTGCGGTTATCAAATTCTTTGAAATGAAGAATGCACGAGTCCTTGTGCTATGTCCTAAACGTCTAAAGGACAATTGGACACTTTATCCTTCACGCGCAGCTCGGGAGGGCAACCCATTCGAAAAAGATCGTTTCGGCTATACGGTTCTTGCGCATACGGATCTAACGCGTGATAGTGGAAAGATCGGAGAAATAGATCTTGCTAACTTCAAATGGGAGAACCATGACCTGATAGTCATAGATGAATCCCATAACTTCAGAAATGCCTCCAAAGATCGTATAGATGAAAGCGGGCGGATAATAGGGCGAAGCCGTTACCAAAGGTTGATGGATGCCATAGGACAGGGCGGCAGGACCAAAGTGTTGATGCTTTCCGCAACTCCCGTAAACACATCGCTGGAAGATCTGCGCAATCAGATTTACCTCATAACCGAAGGCAAAGATGAGGCATTCAATAGCTCCCTTCACATTGACAGCATCAAGAAACTGATTAGAGACGCACAGTCGCGGTTCAAGGGTTGGGAAAATTCACCCGGTGTGAAAAATAAAAACGCACTACTGGAAAAGCTAGGAGGCGGCTTCATCACGCTGCTCGATGCCATTTCCATCGCACGTTCCAGAAGGCACATCACAGAATTTTATAAGGAATTTATTGAACGGGGAGGCGGTTTTACCAACCGTGAGGAGCCCCGGAATCTGCACCCGCCTACAGACTCTAAGGGGGAGCTCTCCTATGAAGACCTCCACAGTAGGATATCCGATTTCACCCTCTCCATCTATGCGCCATCGCATTATTTGATAAGCGAGGAGGCTCTGATGAAGCTCGACGATGAGAAGAAGACATCCAATTTCAACCAGAAAGATCGTGAGCGTTTCCTCATAGGCATGATGCGAGTCAATTTCCTCAAACGGTTAGAAAGCTCGGCGTATGCTTTTCGGCTTACCTTGACTCGCACGGTGACAAAGATAGATGATTTGATAGACAGGATAGAGAAGTTCCGGAAATTGAAGGTGGCCGCCTCTGACCCCTCTGTGGATACAACGCCCGAGGAAGATGAGGAAGATGAAGATTTCAACGTGGGTAAAGGGCGCGTCTACAATATGAGCGAGTTGAATTTGCCGAAATGGCTCGGATATCTTCGGAAAGATCGGAAGGTGTTGGGAGACATCCTCGACATAGCCGAAAAGGTAACCGTAGAACGCGATGCCAAACTGGAAAGACTCAAGGCGGTCATTTGGGATAAGATAAAAAACCCCGCCGAAGATAAAGATGGCCGCAAAGTCCGAAAGGTTATCGTATTCACCGCTTTCGCCGATACCGCAGAGTACCTTTTCGATAATTTGAAAGACGAGGTCGTCAATGGGATGAAAACCCACATCGCTCAGATAGCGGGGGGAGATCGTGTAAAGACCACGCATGGTGAAAGAGGGCAGGGCAAATTTGCCGATATCCTCACATCCTTCTCACCGCGCTCGCGCTCAGGGCGCGAAGGTACTGAAGAGATAGACATTCTCATAGCCACAGACTGCATCTCCGAAGGGCAGAACCTTCAGGATTGTAACATGGTAGTGAATTACGATATTCACTGGAACCCGGTGCGTCTGATACAGCGATTTGGACGGATTGACCGCATAGGAAGTCGTCATAAATCGCTTCGGATGGTGAACTTTTGGCCTACAAAAGAGCTGAACAAATACCTCGATTTGAAAAATCGAGTAGAGGCTCGTATGGCGCTCGCCGATTTGACGGCTACCGGAAGCGAAGACCTTTTGACCGAAGATAAGCTAATAGAAGATGCTCAGGGCGCTATGTTATACCGTAACGAGCAGCTGAAACGATTGCAAAATGAGGTCATAGACCTAGAAGATATGGATGATAGCCCCGCCTTGAGCGATTTCACTTTGGATGACTTTATCGCGGAATTGCGGAACTACCTGCAGAGAAACAAAGAAAAGCTGGATCGGATGCCTTTCGGGCTGTATGCCGTAGCCGAATGCCCCGAACCGCACGGGTCTCAAAGTGCCGATGTTGTAAAGCCCGGCGTTATATTCTGCCTGCGATACAAAGGGAGCAACGTTGAGCGACAGGCACATAACCCTAATCCCGTTCATCCATACTATCTGGCGTATGTGCGCAATACGGGCGAAGTGAGATATCGCTTTGTACATGCAAAGCAGATACTCGCCGTCTTTGGGGATCTTTGCCGAGGCGTTTCTACCCCTATTCGCAACCTGTGCGATGATTTCGAAAGGGAGACGGAAAACGGGCGGGATGTTTCACAATACAACACGTTACTGGAAAATGCGGTAAGAGAGAATGCAGCCCTATTTCAAAAAAGGGAGGCAGGGCAGCTTTCCACATCTCGGGGTGCCGTTCTGACAAGGAGCACCGAAAGGCCGAACACAATGGGAGATTTCGAGCTCGTCACATGGCTGGTTATACGGAATAACGAACCGAGTCTATAGAACCGCCGAAGCGATGTAACAAACAAGTACGCAAGATTGACTCAGATGATGCAAGGATTAATTTAATTACAAGGTCCTCATCGCTCCGCAGGGAAACAACAAAGGAAGATTAACCAATACGATTAAAAGTATTTTGTGACGCGGAATACGTCAAGAAAAGATCAACTAAGACTTTTGTGTTACTTACATGACACACAAAATGTCTAGCTACGCGGAATACACTGAAAAAAGATTAACTAAGACTTTTGTGTTACTTACATGACACACAAAATGTCTAGCTACGCGGAATACACTGAAAAAAGATTAACTAAGACTTTTGTGTTACTTACATGACACACAAAATGTCTAGCTACGCGGAATACACTGAAAAAAGATTAACTAAGACTTTTGTGTTACTTACATGACACACAAGATGTCTAGCTACGCGGAAAACATCGAAAAAAGATTAACTAAGACTTTTGTGTTACATATATGATACACAAGATATGTAGCTACGCGGAAAACATCGAAAAAAGATCAGCTAAGAAGATTATGAACGAACACAATACATTCACGCCGCCCAGTTTACCACTCGAGAAGTTGGACTGGACGCACATTGTGCCACTGCTAGGCAAAGCACATTCGGCAGTAGGTCGTTTCGATGCGCTGCTTGGGAACATTCCGAACCCGCAACTGTTACTCTCACCACTGACAACAAATGAGGCCGTCCTATCCTCCCGCATAGAGGGAACACAGGCATCTCTGGAGGATGTGCTGCAAGTTCAGGCGGGGAGAACGGCGGAGAGCAACCGAAGAGATGATATTCAAGAAGTAAGAAACTATAGAAAGGCTATGGATTACGTTTACATGAATCTGGATGACCCCGATGGACTTCCTTTATCGGCGAGACTCATCAAAGGAGCACACCTCAGACTGATGGCAGGAGTACTAGGCGATAGCACGGGAGAGTTCCGCACAATAGGAGTCTATATAGGGGCATTCGGAAGACCTCCTACTTACACTCCGCCCAAAGCCTCCAAAGTGCCCGACCTCATGCAAAATCTAGAGCAATATATACACTCCGAAGAGCAAGATACACTGGTTCAGAGCGCTATCCTACATGCACAGTTCGAGATTATCCACCCCTTCACAGACGGCAACGGCAGAATAGGGCGCCTGATAATACCGCTCTTCCTTTATGAAAAGAAGGTTATAGCGCGGCCATACTTATATATCAGCGAATATCTGGAGGGTCACCGCCAAGAATACTACGACCGCCTGAGAAATATTTCCGAGCAGAACGACTGGGAAGGGTGGATAATTTTCTTCCTGAACGCCATCACCGAGCAATCAAAGAGCACTACCCGCAAGTTGCAGGCTATCATCGATCTGAAAGAGGAGACGCTAAAACGTATACAGCAGAAGACGCGCTCACGGTTTACGCAGCAGATGACGGATTTTATCTTTGCAAACCCCATATTCACGGGCACGGAATTCGCTACAACTATTGCCGCCAAAAGCACGTCAAGATTGCTGAAGGTTATGACTGATGCGGGAATCATAGAGAAGATGTCGGAAGGCAAAGGCAGCAGGTCGACTCTATACATCTTCAGGCATCTGCTAGACCTAGTTAAATCCTAGCAACAGATACACGCAGGCACGCATCGCAAACTCCACACCCTAAACCGCCCCCTATCAGGAAGCACGCACAATGAACAGCCACACACAACGCCCCATAAAAGAAGCCCTAGCCTCTGTATTGCAATTCGGCATAAGCGAAGGCTGCGGCACTCTCCTCGATGTCCTTGAATACAAAAGCGAGCGTAGAGGATCGGGAGGCACCTTCGAGGAGTTCCGAGAGTTATACGAGCTACCGGAAAACAAGCAACATACTAAGGCGGAAAAACAAATCCTCCCTAGATGCCAAGAGGTTCATCTACTGCGGCAGATCACCGATGAAGAGATAAGACAGGAGCAACGGGATATAAAGGATAGGTTAGACAACGGAAAGACAAAGTCGTTCATCTTTCTTGCGGTTCGGTTGCGGAATGAGGAAGATAAGCCTACCTCTAGGGGCGGCTTTGCGACACTCACCCGTGCGCTCAATAAACATTTCGCCATGCCGGCTATAGTCATATTCAGAGAAGGCAATCGGCTCACATTAGCCTTTATACGAAGACGAGAGCACAAAACCAACGAAGCCCAAGACGTTCTAGGCAAGGTTACCCTCATCAAAGATATAGACTGCCGGAACCCTCACCGCGCGCATCTGGATATACTAGGTGAGCTTTCTCTTACCAGTCAGTTGGAGTGGATGCGGATGAATCGCAAAGGCGAACCGCCTGACTTTGAAGGACTACTTGCCGCATGGCTGAAAAAGCTAGATATTTCGGAGCTAAACAAACGATTCTACAATGACCTCTTCAAGTGGTTCGAGGTAGCAACCCGCAAGGTCAAATTTCCATCACTCCAGAATATCCCTATCGCTGACACCGATAATGAGGTTCACGTTATCCGCCTCATCACACGGCTCTTATTCGTGTGGTTCATAAAAGAGAAAGGGCTGGTGGCGAATGAACTATTTATAGAGGAACAGGCAAAGGCGTTACTGAAGGAGTGGAACTTGGAAATAGGCAAAAACTACTATCCGGCAATCCTGCAGAACCTCTTCTTCGCCACCCTAAACACCGAAATCAAAATGCGGAGATTCAGCAGAAGGAACAAAGAAGACCACCGAAACCAGAACGTCTACCGCTATGAAGACATGCTCTCTGAAAAGAAGCGCTTTCTGGAACTGACGGACAAGACCCCTTTCATCAACGGCGGACTATTCGATAGCCTCGACAGCTTTGAGGCTACCCGCGATGACGGTTACAGAATAGATTGCTTCAGTGATGAGAAGCGTTCCCACCTATCCGTCCCTAACAGTCTATTCTTCGGTAATGAGGGCATCGTTACACTGCTGGACAGATACAAGTTCACGGTGGAGGAGAACACACCCGTAGAGGAGGAGGTAGCACTCGATCCGGAGCTGCTGGGGAAGGTTTTCGAGAACCTGCTCGCATCATACAACCCGGAAACAAGGGACACCGCGCGAAAATCAACGGGCTCATACTACACGCCGCGCGGGATTGTGGACTATATGGCGGACGAATCCCTTCTAGCCTACTTCATGGATAAGATACATCCCGCCGAAAACGACCGAGAACAGTTGCGCGCTCGGCTTTTGCATCTGCTCTCCTATGAAAGCGCCGAAGATGCGGATTTGCCGGATGAGGGCGAGGTCGATGCGCTGATGGAAGCCATCGCCAATGTGCGCGTGTTGGATCCGGCGGTAGGATCCGGCGCTTTTCCCATGGGTATTCTGCAGAAATTGACCAACGTCCTGAATAAGATCGACCCGGAAAACACTCGTTGGCACGAATTGCAGAAAAAGCGCGCGGTAGATGATACCGAACGGGCGTATGACGAGCACGAAAAAGCCGAACGCGACCGCCGAACGCAGGAGATCAGCGACACCTTTGAGCACTATACCGGCGGCTTCGGGCGCAAGCTGTTCCTTATACAAAACAGCATCTTCGGCGTGGATATTCAGCCGATTGCGTGCCAGATCGCCAAACTGCGATTTTTCATCACTCTCGCCATAGAGCAGGAGCCTAATCAAAATCCAAAAGACAATTACGGCATTCGCCCGCTGCCTAACTTGGAGACGCGCTTTGTCGCCGCCAATTCGCTGATTGGGTTGGGTGTTCCTACTCAACTTGTTTTGGAATATGAAGAGGTTACGCAATTGGAACGCGAAACCTCGCTGGTGCGCGAGCGATACTTCAACGCCCGCACTCGAAGTGAAAAGCTACGGATAAAGGATGAAGATAAAAGCCTACGCTCACAGATGGCACAGCGTCTGAGGAATATTAAAGACTATGATTTGGGGTATGAGAACGCCGAGCGTGTTGCCGATTGGGATCCTTACAACCAAAACACCCGTGCCGATTGGTTCGACCCTAAATGGATGTTCGGCATCTCTAAAGGCTTCGACATTGTGATTGGCAACCCGCCGTATGTACGACAGGAAAGCATCAAGCCGCCGAAATACAAGGACCGTCTGTTGCGGATATATTCGGACGCCACCGGAAAATCAGATCTGTATGTCTACTTCTACTTGCGGGCACTGGATTTGTTACGCGATGGAGGCACGCATACATTCATCTGCTCTAACAGTTGGCTGGATGTGGGATACGGCGCGCAGTTGCAGGATCGGCTGTTAAAAAGCACACGCACTATCAGCATATTTCACAGCGAGGTGGAGCGCGAATTTCAAACCGCTGACATCAATACGATTATCAGCGTGATACAAAAGGGTGTTCCCAATAAAGACTCCGCCGTACGGTTTGTAACATTCAAGGCGCCGATCGGTGCGGCGGCTCTCGACCCCAAGCTGCGGCACGAGATTGTACGCACGCACAGGCAATTAACCGCCGATGGGACACGCGAGAAAAAATATAAGGGCGATAAATGGGGCGGTAAATATCTGCGCGCACCCGATATTTATTGGACGATTATGGAAAAGGGCGCGGGTAAGTTTGCCCGACTTGGGGATATTGCCGATGTACGATTTGGAATTAAAACCGGCGCAAATGATTTCTTCTATTTGGATAAAGACGCTATCGCTCAATGGGGGATAGAGGATGAATTCCTGCACCCTGTAGTCAAGAGTCCGCGCGAATGCGTTAGCATCCTTGTGGATCCGGCACGCCTTAACAACAGGATTTTTATGTGCCACAAAGAGCGGCGGGAACTTGTCGGCACAAATGCGTTAGCGTATATTGAATGGGGCGAGGCGCAGGGGTTTCAGAAGCGACCTAGCTGTCGCGGACGGGCACGATGGTGGGATTTGGGAGATCGTACCGCTTGCGAAATCTGTGCGAATTACCTTGTCAATGATATGATGCGTTCTTTTGTTGTGCAGGAAGGGCATAGCGTCTATTTCAGTGACAATTTTCAAGAGGTTCATTCTGCCTCTACTCAAATGTGGCCGGTTGCAGTTGCTCTTAATAGTATGGTGACGCAAATGCAGATAAATATCATGGGGAGGGCAAATTTCGGTGGTGGATTAATGAAGATACAGACATACGAGGTTGCCGATCTCCTTATTTTGTCGCCGGATTACCTCAATTTTGACGCAGCAAGGCAGGCAATTATTTCTGCAGATCGTCTTGGATTATCACGGACGACAAGACGAGAAGCGCTTGATGGACTTGTTTTCGATGCCATTCAATTGACCGCCGGCGAGCGCGATGCGGTCTATGAGGCGGTGCCTAATATGGTGCAAAAGCGAATGGACAAGGCGCGGGGCAAGAGCGTTGGCGAAAGGGAGCGGTAGAGATTCGGCTGATTGAGTCGGCTTATAATAAGGATTGACAATCCGCTAGATACACCCACCCCATCGTGAGATAATTATTATATGACAACCCCGAAACAAAACGAATTCCAGCAACTACTAGCCAAAGCCGAAGCCAGTGATACGGAAGCGATGTTCAATCTTAGCGTCGCTTACCATGAGGGCATCGGCGTAGATAAAGACCTGCAACAATTCTTTGAATGGACAGAGAAAGCAGCCAAGGACGGTAATGTCAAGGCGATGGCCAATCTTGGTATCGCTTACCGCAAGGGCATCGGCGTGGGTATAAATCTACATGAATTCTCACATTGGACGAAGAAAGCTGCCGAGGCAGACTTACCACAGGCTATGTACAGTCTTGGCGTCGCTTACCGCGATGGCATCGGCGTAGATAAAGACCCGCAGAAATCCTTCTATTGGATTGAGCAAGCAGTCAACGCCAACAATGTCAAAGCAATGTATCCACTCGGCATTGCTTACCGCGATGGCATCGGCGTAGATAAAGACCCGCAGAAATTCTTTTATTGGATAGAGAAAGCTGCCGAGGCCGGCGTACCACATGCGATGCTTCATCTTGGAGGACTCTATTTTTTCGGTAATGGGGTAAAGAAAGACCTGCAGAAATTCTTTGAATGGACGGAGAAGGCGGCCAAGGCCAATGTGCCGGATGCGATGAACATTCTTGGCAGTGTCTACCTTGTTGGCGGCATTAGTGGAATTGATGTAGAAAAAGACCCACAGAAATTCTTTTATTGGACGGAGAAAGCTGCCGAGGCAGGCATGCCGGATGCGATGTGCAATCTTGGCATCGCTTACCGCGACGGTATAGGCGTAGAAAAAGACCTGCAGAAATTCTTATATTGGACAGATAAAGCTGCCAACGCCGGTTATGTAAAGGCGATGTACAATCTTGTCATAGCTTACCGCAACGGCATCGGCGTAGAAAAAGATGCGAGGCAGGCTCAGTATTGGGCTGAGCGTGCAAACGAAGCGGGCTCTCGGGAGAAAGAGCACGTGCGCTCTTCAACTCATGACACAGTCGAGCTGGAACAAGAAACGGCATACTCCTCAGCTACCAACATTGAGATGATTCTCAAGCCCTTCTTGAAACCTTTAGTTGAAGAAGTTGCGAAAAACTTCGAGTCTCGTTTGGCGTCAAGTACGGGAATCACATACCCACAGACGACGAAAGATGAGAAATCAAAACGTGTTTTCGTTGTCCATGGCAACGACGAGGAAATGAAATCGGAAGTAGTCGCTCTACTGCGTAATTGGAAGCTGGATCCTATCGTCCTGCATGAACAGCCGAATGAGGGGCTTACCGTTATTGAGAAATTCGAGAGGTATGCCGGAAGTGTCGGATTTGCGGTTGTTCTTCTAACCGCAGATGACAAGGGAGGCCTCAAGGGTAAATCTGACAAAAGCTATAAGCCGCGCGCACGCCAAAATGTAATTTTGGAGCTAGGCTATTTTTTCGCCAAACTTGGCAGGTCAAAGGTCTGTACTCTCTATGCGCCCGGTGTTGAGATCCCCTCAGATATTCACGGAATATTGTACTGTAAAATTGACAAAGAAGAAAATTGGAAAAAGGACCTTGCCAGAGAATTGAAGGGGGCGGGTTATTCGGTGGATCCGAGCATTGACTGATATCGATCGGTAGCCTATATCTAAGAACTCCGCTTACACTGTGAGATAATTGTTATATGACCACTCCGGAACAAAACGAATTCCAGCAACTACTAGCCAAAGCCGAAGCTGGTGATGCGGAAGCGATGTACGATGTTGGAAATGCTTACCATGAAGGCAGAGTCGTAGATAAAGACCCGCAGAAATACTTCAAGTGGATAGAGAAGGCCGCCAAGGCGGAGGTGCCAAAGGCGATGCTTCGTCTTGGAGGACTCTACTTCTTCGGTTATGGTGTAAAAGAAGACCTACAGAAATCCTTCCAATGGATAGAGAAAGCTGCCAAGGCTGGGATTCCACAGGGGATGGCCTTTCTTGGCATCGCTTACCGCAACGGCATCGGCGTAGATAAAGATGCGAGTCAGGCTCAGTATTGGGCTGAGCGTGCAACCGAAGCGAGATCTCGGGAGAAAGAGCACGTGCGCTCTTTAACTCATGACACAGCCGAGCTGGAACAAGAAACGGCATACCCCTCAGCTACCAACATTGAGGATTCCGAGCCAATAAATGTAACTCCGATTATGAGCCCGGAAAAAGATCACCATCGACGCATCTTTATCGTCTATGGTCGCAATATTGGAATGAAAGAAAAAACTGCTCGTTTCTTAGAGAGATTAAAATTTGACGTTGTATTAATGGACGAAGATGCCCATAAAGGACAAACCCTTATCGAGAAACTTGAAGATCTTGGCACCAACGTCGGCTTTGCCGTTGTTCTTCTAACCGCAGACGACAAGGGAGGCCTAAAGGGTAAATTTGCCAAAAGCTATAAGCCGCGTGCTCGTCAAAATGTGATTTTGGAATGGGGTTACTTCATCGGCAAGCTTGGAAGGAACAGAGTCTGCCTTTTTTATGAGGAAGGAATCGATTCTCCTTCCGATATTCACGGAACCGTATATTGCAAAATTGACGGTGGAGATGGTTGGAAAGTTAGTCTTGTCAAAGAATTGAAAGCGGCGGGATACGAAGTGGACGCAAACCTCATTGACTGATATCAATCGGTAGCCTATATCTAAGAACTCCGCTTACACTGTGAGATAATTATTATATGACAACTCCGGAACAAAACGAATTCCAGCAACTACTAGCCCAAGCCCAAGCCGGTGACCCGCAAGCGATGTACCTTGTTGGAAGAGCTTACTACAAGGGCGAGGGTGTAGAAAAAGATCCGCGGCAATTCTTTGAGTGGACAGAGAAGGCTGCCAACGCCGGTAATGCAACGGCGATGTTCAATCTTGCCATAGCTTACAACGACGGCATCGGCGTAGATAAAGACCTGCAGAAATACATTGAGTGGACAAAAAAAGCTGCCAACGCCGGTGATTCACAGGCGATGTTCAATCTTGCCATAGCTTACGATACGGGCGATGGTGTAGAAAAAGACGTGCAGAAATCCTTCTATTGGACAGAGAAAGCGGCCAACGCCGATAATGCACAGGCGATGACCAATCTTGGCATTGCCTATCTTGATGGCATCGGTGTAGATAAAGACGTGCAGAAATCTTTCTATTGGACAGAGAAAGCTGCCAACGCCAGTAATGCACAGGCGATGACCAATCTTGGCAGCGCTTACCGCGAGGGCATCGGCGTAGACAAAGACTCGCAGAAATACTTCTATTGGACAGAGAAAGCTGCCAACGCCGGTAATGCACAGGCAATGATCAATCTTGGCAGCGCTTACCGCGAGGGCATCGGCGTAGATAAAGACCCACAGAAATTCATTGAATGGACAGAGAAAGCTGCCAACACCGGTAATGTCAACGCTATGCACAATCTTGGCGTCGCTTATCGCTTGGGTGATGGCGTAGAAAAAGACCTGCAGAAATTCTTCCAATGGACAGAGAAAGCTGCCAACGCCGACAACCCACGGGCGATGTGTAACCTTGGCGTTGCTTACCGCGAGGGCACTGGTGTAGATAAAGACCTGCAGAAATTCTTCTACTGGACAGAGAAAGCAGCCAACGCCGGTGATCTACAGGCGATGTCCAATCTTAGCTTTGTCTACTATTTAGGCATAGACGTAGATAAAGACATGCAGAAATTCTTCTACTGGACAGAGAAAGCAGCTAACGCCGGTGATCCACAGGCAATGTACAATCTTGGTGCTCTCTATGTAAGCAGAGGCATAGAAAAAGAAGACCTGCAGAAATTCTTTTATTGGACAGAGAAAGCAGCCAACGCCGGTAATGCAACGGCAATTTACAACCTTGGCGTTGCCTACCGCGATGGTGTCGGCGTAGATAAAGACCTGCAGAAATTCTTCCAATGGACAGAGAAGGCGGCCAACTTTGGTTATGTCAGGGCAATGGCCAACCTTGGCATTGCCTACCGCGATGGCGTCGGCGTAGAGAAAAATCCGCAGAAATTCTTCGAGTGGACAGAGAAGGCGGCCGACGCGGGCGATAGCGACGCGATGTTCAATCTTGCAAGAGCCTATCGTTTGGTGAAGGCATAGAGAAAGACCTGCCGCAATACTTCGAGTGTACAGAGAAGATGGACAAATCCGATAATGCAAGGGCAATGTACAATCTCGGTGTCGCCTACCTAAGGGTACCGGCGTAGTGAGAGACCTACACGAATATTTCCGCTGGATAGAACGGGCTTACAGAGAAGGTAACCCTCAAGCACTCATAGAATATCCCATTGCCCGCTTGCTACAAAGCAACAAACTAGATGAAGATATACACGGTACCATTTCGGAAGCGCTCCATGACCTTAGCAAAGAGTGCAAATCTATCCTCGAAGGTAAGCACAGTGTGAGTGGTGAGCAGAAGATCTCCCACTACACCAAATTCGCCGCTCTAAAGAGCATACTGAAAGGGAACGATTCGAACCGCATGCGCCAATGCAACGTCGCCTATTTCAATGACCCATTGGAAGGAGCGGTTTTTCCCGGCGCACTCGCTCGTGAAATGTGCAAATTTATTTACGGGCGGGAGAAGGACATCCCCCATGAAATAGAAGCGGGAGGCAAAACCTTTTCGGTTTACGTATGCGCCTTTACCGCAAATGAAGACCGCCTCGATATGTGGCGTGCATACGGCAATAACGGAGACGGATACAGCATCACTTCCACAATCCCCAACGATATGAGAGCCGATAAGACAGCATCCATTATGGGGGATATACACATTCCTAATAAGATAGCCTCCACTATGGGGTATATACATACATTCCCTACTGAAGATACCTCACCTAAACCTTCCAACTCTAATAAACCCGATGCCAAAATCAGAATATACAAGGTGCTGTATGGAAAAGGGGAGGTTGAAGGTACCGTCGGGCAGCTTGCTCCTTACCTAAGTGCCTTGCATAGTGCATTAGAGGAAACGGGCAAAGAGGAAGTCGCCAAAACGGTAACAGCCGTTGCGGAACAGATCCTCGCCGATTTGCGATATCTCTACAAGGATGAGGCGTATGAATTGGAGGAGGAGTACCGCATTATACGCGTTGTCGAATTCGGTAGTAAACTATTGCTTCAAGATGAACGCACTCCGCCACGGCTTTTCATAGATACGCCGCCGTTTCTCTTCTTGGAAGAAGGTTGCAAAATCATCATCGGCCCTCGTGTTGCGGAAAAGGCGGCGGCGGAGATTTTCATTAAGCACCAACTCCGCGCCAATAGATGGAGCGCACACACAGAAGTCGTCCGCTCCCGAATGCCGTACCGCTAATCCTAATTGACCGCCATAAATCGCGCCGATCCTGCCGCCGATGTGTCGCAACTGGAGGGTGAAATTGACGATATTGTGTATCGCCTTTACAGCCTAACCGTCGCCGAGATTCGGCTGATTGAGTCGGCTTATAAGAAGGATTGACAACCCGCTAGATACACCCGCCCCCTTGTGAGATAATTGTTATATGCCAACTCCGGAACAAAACGAATTCCAGCGGTTACTAGTTCTTGCAACTACGGAGAAAACTTGACCGAATGGCTGTATCGATATCAAAACTGACATCCCAAGACCTTGGTTCGGTAGATAAATTGATGAAGCGTTTTTCCGCCACACTTGGGTTTCTTCCACTAGTAGCACTCCGTGATTATATTGAAAGAGGAGGCTGTTTAGGAGCCAAGACTGAAGATGGTCGGCTCATTGGTTACCTTCTTTACGGAAAACAACCGCACCGTTTCCGCATTATCCATCTCTGCGTATCGGAAGAATATGGTGGGCGAGGTATTGCAAGACAACTTGTTGAGGCTCTGAAACAAGACGCCACTTCACAGAAAATCATAACGCTTCATTGCCGTCGTGACTTCTCAGCGCATAAAATGTGGCCTAAGTTGGGATTTGTACCTACTGGTGATAAGCCCGGTCGGTCTCTCGCCCAACATCCGCTGACGCTTTGGAAATTCATCTTGGCTAGAGATGACCAGTTGAGCTTATTTCAGGCAAATATATTGGATGAAATAACCGATGTGATCATTGACGCCCAGATTTTCTTTGATTTATATGCACCGAAGAGTGACAGCGTAAAGGCATCGCAGGCTTTGCTTTCCGACTTCTTGATAGATTCTCTTAACTTATGGATTACTGATGAGCTGTTTGTCGAAATAGACAGAGAGAAGGATGAGGAAAAACGTCATCTATCTCAACAAAGAGCCCATGAATTTTCTAAGATGGAGTATACCCCCGCCAAAGTTGAACATTTTGAATCGATCTTGCACCCCTTACTTCCAGCCGATACCCCAAGTAAGCAATCCGATATTAGGCAGTTGGCGAAGGCGGCGGCATCGGATGTAGATATTTTTGTTACGCGAGATCAGTCTCTCTTGAATAAGGTGGAGAGAATTTCGGAACTGACGGGGTTGAAAATTTTATCTCCTACCGAGTTAATTATTCAAATTCATGAACTATCAGACCAGCAATCCTATATCCCTGATCGTGTTTCTGGCTTTGCTCTTGAATGGCGCAGACTGACATCTAACGATCTTGCGGGTTTTCCGTTTACTTCATTTCTTGCTCAAGGTGAGAGAAAAGGTGAATTCAGGGAAGATCTGGGGCTCTTCCTTGCAAGTCCAAACAAATATGAATGCGAGTTACTGTGGTCGGAGGGTAAACCTATTGCGATTAGGGTCATCATGGAGGACGCCGATCGCATTCTCTCTGTGCTACTTAGCAGAGTGGCACAATCAACTGATTACTCTCTATTTGAACGTTATTTGGTTATTGCCATTATCTACAAAGCTGTGAGAGAAGGATATAATGCGGTAAAATTCGAAGCATCCTCACTTACCGAAGGTTTAAAATCTAATCTTTTGGAGACAGGATTTACAGAGTACAACAGCAGTTTCGTGAGATTTTGTTTTACTAGCTGCCTTGACCGTAGGCAGGCATTATCTGAGATCAATAAATTGTACCCTCGTTCCGTACGTACTTATCAGAATATGGATGATATTGATCTCGAGAGTAAGTGTTCCCCCCTTGTTTTGGAGGAAGCGAGCCAAAAGTATTTTTTGGTATCGATTCGTCCGGGATATGGTCTCAGCCTTGTCGATATGACTCGGTCAGCCAACGATTTTTTCGGTGGGAATGTCAGAGTGCTGCTACGCTGGAGTAAAGTGTATTATCGAAGCAAAACATCCCATAAGGTTCTTAAGCCGCCTGCCCGAATTCTTTGGTATGAAAGCGGAAAGGAGAAAAAAATAGTAGCCGTATCCCGCCTTGACGAAGTTGTGATAGGTACTCCGAAGACCCTTTTCAAGAAGTACAAAGCACTTGGGATACTGGACTGGGAGGCTATTTATAGCATAAGCGGAGGTAAAATAGAGAAAGAGATCATGGCGTTGGTGTTTTCACATACATTTCCTTTTCAGGAACCAATCCCGCTAAACAGAGTACGCGCTATCTACGCTGAGGATAATTCTCGTACGCTGTCAGTGCAATCTCCATTACGGATACAAGCTGCAACATTTCAGAAATTATTTCAATTTGGATATCCGGCCAAATCATGAGTTCCATAAATCAATCTTTGCTCCTTTCTTTGAAACCCTGCTATGCGGATCCGGTTTTCGAAGGCCACAAAAAAATTGAACTACGAAGACGTATTGCCGCACACATTGAAAACTTTGACGTATTTGTCTACGTGTCAAGCCCTGTTAAGCAACTCCGTGGCGGATTTAGTATAGAAGAAGTATGGACGGGGACGCCGGAGGATTTGTGGAGTCGTGTATCTAAGCTCGCCGGAGTAGATAGGAATGATTTCGACGCCTACTATGAGGGTTTGAAGCATGTTTATGCTTTGAAAATAACCAATGTTTGGGAATATAAATGCCCTGAGAACTTACAAGATTTAAGGCGTCGATTCCCTAATTTTGTTGTTCCGCAGTCTTGGCGGTTTGTTAAAGATGAAGAATATGAATCGTTTCGGAAAATGGAACGCATGTGCTCATCCGAATACTAGTTAAGCCACACCGCAAATGAAGACCGCCTCGATATGTGGCGTGCATACGGCAATAACGGAGACGGATACAGCATCACTTCCATAATCCCCAACCATCTGAGAGCCAATGAGACAGACAGCATCCACTATGGGGGATATACATACATTCCCTACTGAAGATACCTCACCTAAACCTTCCAACTCTAATAAACCCGATGACAAAATCAGAATCTACAAGGTGCTGTATGGAAAAGGGGAGGTTGAAGATACCGTCGGGCGGCTTGCTCCTTCCCTGAGTGCCTTGCATAGTGCATTAGAGGAAACGGCAAAGAGGAAGTCGCCAAAACGGTAACAGCCGTTGCGGAACAGATCCTCGCCGATTTGCGATATCTCTACAAGGATGAGGCGTATGAATTGGAGGAGGAGTACCGCCTTATACGCGTTGTCGAATTCGGTAGTAAACTATTGCACCCAGATGAACGCACTCCGCCACGGCTTTTCATAGATACGCCGCCGTTTCTCTTCTTGGAAGAAGGTTGCAAAATCATCATCGGCCCTCGTGTTGTGGAAAAGGCGGCGGCGGAGATTTTCATTAAGCACCAACTCGGCGCCAATAGATGGAGCGCACACACAGAAGTCGTCCGCTCCCGAATGCCGTACCGCTAACAACGCTGTACACACGCAAATTATCTCCGCTAACGGAAATCTTGGATACGGCGGTGATGGTTCGTGCTTGTAAAATCGTAACCTCCAAACTCGTTGACCTGTATTCGGTGCATCTCGGTAGTAAGGCTATGGTACCCGTGAAAATTGTATTTTTCGTTTATTGGATGGCAAAAAGGGATGATTACAGGTATTTAGAGGTTGCATTAATATATTTTATGTGTTATATTAACTATGTTGGTAGTTTACACAATACACATCACAAAGAGAAAAAGATGTTATCAAACAGATTTACCGAAACAATAGCGCTATCGCGGTCATCATCGAAAGGTTCCGTGCTAGTCGGAGCAGTGGTTCCAAAAGTTTTTCTTTTGGGGTTCCTGATGTTGGCAGCTCTTATATTTTCAGGTTTCATTTATGAAGAACCCGATGGTTTACTAGCTCAACAAGAAGAGGCTTTCATAGAGAGTGGCGGCTTTATCATCGAGAGGGGACCCTCCACCGATAGGGAGATCCTCATGGCGCTGTATCAGGCCACAGATGGCCCAAATTGGCAAAACTCCAATGGCTGGGGTACAGACGCACCCCTAGATGAGTGGTACGGCGTATCCACGGATAGCAAAGGTAGAGTAACCTCTCTGTCATTGACAGGTAACGGTCTGAGGGGACGGATACCTTACGCGCTTGGAACTCTCCAAGGCATTAGCGGGCTGTTCCTCAGTGATAATAATCTAGAAGGGTCTATACCATATTCACTAGGTGATTCGGGCAACCTTCAGGAGATTTGGCTCTCCAATAATAATCTGACCGAAAATATACCGGACCAGCTAATAAATCCGCCAAATATTCACACGATACAGGTTTCCAATAATAATCTGACCGGAAATATATCAGACACTATCTTGAACAAGGTATGCTATGGCGGTGATGGATTCCATCTATACGCAAGCGGTAACGAACTTACCGTCCATAATAACCCGCTGGAAACAGATGAAGCCGGTGCCGTAAGCTGCCCGGAAAATGATTTGCACCCGGGAACAAATCCCGGTCAATGATAAAGGCGGCATAATACTTCCCAAGTAGAGCCTCCTCCGTAGGTCGCAGCATTTCCCATAAGCGGAGGGAGATGCTGCGACCTCATCTGCGGGGATAAAATCGTGCCCGGACTATACGAACAGTTGAAGCCGGTGCCGTAAGCTGCCCGGAAAATAATTTGCACCCGGGAACAAATCCCGGTCAATGATAAAGGCAGCATAATACTTCCCAAGTAGAGCCTCCGTAGGTCGCAGCATTTCCCATAAGCGGAGATGCTGCGATCTCGTCTGCGGGGATAAAATCGTGCCCGGACTATACGAAACGTGCATAGCGCGGGATGATTTCGGAAGTCATTAGACCATCCCTCTGCGGAATGCCCTCTACTCGCATTGAAAGAAGAATGTAGAGGGCGTATTCTATCCTACCGCCAACTCACGATTCAACATCTCTTCAATGAACTCCATAACTTTCACATAATCCTGTAACCACTCTTCAATATTTCGTAACGTTACATCGGAACTTTCGCCATGCGCAATTTTATTCCGATTATTGGTTATTGAAGATATACTATATTTCTTTTTATCATCTATCCAATCCTCCAATTTATCTTTCCATTTTCCACTAAAGCTAGACGTCAAGGTAAGGTAAGGATTTTGTCATACGTGAGATTGCTGATATCGCGATTGTACCCACGCTTGAATACGGAAATCTTGGATGCGACGGTGATGGTTCGTACTTGTAAAATCGCAGCCGCCAAACTCGCTAGCCTGTACCAGGTACATCTCGGTAGTAAGGCTAGGGTACCAATGAAAATTGTATTCTTCGTTTATTGGATGGTTAAAAAAGGATGATTACAGGTATTTGGAGTTTGCATTAATGTATTTTATGTGCTAAAATGATTTTGTTGGTAGTTTACACAATATATATCGCAAGGAGAAAAGGATGTTATCAAACAGATTTACCGAACCAATAGCGCTCTCACAGTCATCATCGAAAGGTTCCGTGCTAGCCGGAGCAGTGGCACCCAAATTTTTTCTTTTGGGGTTCCTGATGTTGGCAGCTCTTATATTTTCAGGTCACCCCTATGAAGAACCCCCGGTTTACTGGCTCGACAATAAGAGCTTCTCATAGAAAGTGGCGGCGCTATCCTCGAGAGGGGACCCTCCACCGATAGGGAGATCCTCATGGCGCTGTATCAGGCCACAGATGGCCCAAATTGGCAAAACTCCAATGGCTGGGGTACAGACGCACCCATAGATGAGTGGTACGGCGTAGCCACGGATAGCAAAGGTAGAGTAACCATTCTGTTATTGAAAGGTAACGGTCTGAGGGGACGGATACCTTACGCGCTTGGAACTCTCCAAGGCATTAGCGGGCTGTTCCTCAGTGATAATAATCTAGAAGAGTCTATACCATATTCACTAGGTGCTTCGGGTAACCTTCAGGAGATTTGGCTCTCCAATAATAATCTGACCGGAAATATATCAGACACTATCTTGAACAAGGTATGCTATGGCGGTGATAGATTCCATCTATACGCAAGCGGCAACGAACTTACCGTCCATAATAACCCGCTGGAAACAGATGAAGCCGGTGCCGTAAGCTGCCCGGAAAATAATTTGCACCCGGGAACAAATCCCGGTCAATGATAAAGGCGGCATAATACTTCCCAAGTAGAGCCTCCGTAGGTCGCAGCATTTCCCATAAGCGGAGATGCTGCGATCTCGTCTGCGGGGATAAAATCGTGCCCGGACTATACGAGACGTGCATAGCGCGGGATGATTTCGGAAGTCATTAGACCATCCCTCTACGGAATGCCCTCTACTCGCATTGAAAGAAGAATGTAGAGGGCGTATTCTATCCTACCGCCAACTCACGATTCAACATCTCTTCAATGAACTCCATAACTTCCACAGAATCCTCTAACCATTCTTCAATATTCGTTAACGTTACATCGGAACTTCCGCCATGTGCAATTTTATTCCGATTATTGGTTATTGAAGATATACTACCTTTCTTTTCATCATCTATCCAATCGTCCAATTCACCTTTCCATTTTTCACTAAAGCTAGACGTCAAGGCAAGGATTTTGTCATACGTGAGATTGCTGATATCGCGATTGTACCCACGCTTGAATTTAGATTGAAGATATTGCGAGATAGTTGCGGGTATCTTCTGCTTCATACAATATTCTCTGTAAAGCTCCCCCAAACACTCTTCTATAAACCCCGATGCTAACACACAGATATACTTAGCCCAGTGTGCTTGCATTTCATCATTTTCCGATAACTTATTGGCAAGAGAAATGATGCTTTTTATAACGGAAAACTTTTCTGCCAGATTGGGGTTTTTCATCTATCCGCAAGATTGCGGAAAGCTTCAGCCGCTAGTTTGATCCTTGTCCTGACCGAACTCTCATCCGCCGTACTTGAAATAATTGCGGCTTCGTATTCCGCCATAGATAACAATTTTCTGTATGCCGCACCGTACTCATCCTTTTCAGGTTCCGGCAAATTACTGTCTTCACATCGCTTCAGCATATGAGCCGTGCTAACCATAACAGAGTCGAAAATAGCCGCGTTGAGGCTTCTGACACCTTCGCGGCGGAACGCTTTTCCTCCCACTGTAGAAAATATATAACGAACTGTGCGTTTGAATATTTCACCCTTCCTTATAAAGTTTTCTTTACCGTTTTCAATAAAATTTTCCGTACTCCTATTCAGAAAACCTTTCATAGGAGATTTATACTTACCGGCGTAACAGTACAATGATAGGAACCTCAGTATTAGCTCTCTATCTTTTAGGTATTTGCTCTCTTTTCCGTATATTTCTCTCCACGATTCATATTTGTTCAACTCTTCCAATGTTTCTATAACGAAGCCATGATAAATAGCAGTACGTATCTCTTGCGGTCTCAAATTTTGTCCGCCCGTATTCAAACGCTCGAATATATGATATATAGCTTCACGGCTAGGGGATATTTCTTTGATAGTGATAGCACGAATAACATAATCCATAAAAGTCCGCGCATCGCTCTCATCTAGATCATCATACGTTTTACCTTCATATTGTGGCTGTACTCCAGTAAGTTTAAATTTCCTTTTATTATGAAATTTACCTTCTTTGAAAAATTGCAGAGTTTTCAGCCTTTGCTGTCCGTCTATCACTATACGTTTCTTTTCCTTATCTTGCGCAAGAAATATCTGGGGCACCGGAAGTCCCAAAAGGATAGATTCCACAAATCGTGAAGCTTGTTTAATATCCCATACATAATGACGTTGAAATTCCGGTATATAAATGTCCCCTTGTTCTAGGCGCCTTATCAGGCTCTCCACTTCTATATCAGAACCGAAGTGGGTTATATTGTATTGGACAGGCTGCGCAGAAACATCATTTTCCTCTGCTTCGTCTTCCACTTTTGCTTCTTCATCGGCCGTTTTCGTTGCTTCTTCGAGCATCTTTATCCCCCTAGAGAATTTTATGCACCGCGTATTTTTTAGCAGTTATATGAGCGCCGCTTACTTTAGGTTGTGCGGTCATTTTCCGTTTCTAGTACCTTTTATCATAATATAGCCTTGCAATGCCGTCCATACAATCCATAGCGTAGGTCGGCGGTATCGGTCAAGAGCGAAGCATACCTTCGCCTAGTAGAGAAAATGGTATAGTGAAGCCACCGTGCCATATACCGCCTTTCGTATATCGCATATAGGGAATTTCTAGAGACGATACGAGAATATCGGTCGGCGGATTCGCGAATTTTCATAAGACTGCCGAAGCATACCCGAAAGGTAACCGCTCATTGAGGAGCGTCCTCTTCCCAATCACCCGCATCCGGAGCCTCGGCGCCCTCATCGAAACTCTCCCCTCCAAAAAGTCCGTCCGCGTTCCCATCTATCCACCACCAGCCGCCGGGTTCACCCAAACTTACAATAAGGGAAGCATAGGCAATAAAAGACCCCGCCACCAAAGCACTCAGCAGATACCTATTTACCCAACCGAGCCGCATCATCCTCCGGAGAAAAGATACCGTCACCCTACGCAAAAGCACCGAGAGGAGAATAACCCCCAGAACCGTCACCTCTGCGAGTAGCCGCAGTAAGGTGTGACCTTCCGCATCTACGAACGGCGTCCAAGTATTGCACGCCGCTACCACCGTAATATACAGGCAGTAGGTCGGCAAGCTATCCTTACCTATCGGCATTACGAACCGGCTTGAGGCTCTTGCGAGATACTTCCGCAATAGACTCGCCAGAATCGTCGATCGTGCCAATTTATAGATTCTACCCATAGAACCGCAACGCCTAACCGTGACGTACTGCCCAAGGTCATCCGAATAAAAGAAAGACGGATAGATTTTGCCTAACGCACAAACTTCAATAATATCCCAAACACGCAAGTATTGAGGGCGGTACTGCTCACGTCATCTCCGCACACTACAACAGAGCGAAAGAATGAATACGACCTCCCCCTCTCCCGCTGGGAGAGGGTTGCATACAAGGTAATATCTCCCGTATACTCCGGTCTCTCTATTGCCTCTACCGTAGATGAAAATTTGGAACACTCTGTGTAAATCCGCTTTTGAGGGTTATATTCACTTTTAGGGCAAATTTGGTATTGTTAAATGTATAAGAGAGGTTTTGAGTCTATGAATAAAGTTTTTATGTGTCTTGACTTCAATGCTCTCTATTGTGTTCGGCAGTAATAACTTTTAGTGTAGATTATGGAACGGTTTACTTTGCTTTCGTATCTATTCAGCGTGCCTTTTCGCTCCATTGCAAATCGGTCGGTCAGTTTTCTAAATCCGTGCTCTAGCTGTATAGCGAAGGGTAGATATTTTCATATACCGGAAAGAATGCTTGAGCGAACCCTAAATATACGGATTTCTCTAATCGGCACACTGAGCTTTTATAGTTGTACTACATGAATGTTTTTATGGTCGGGGAGCCGGGATTTGAACCCGGGGCCTCTTCGTCCCGAACGAAGCGCGCTGACCATGCTGCGCCACTCCCCGCAGCACTGTAATTATAACAATTCCGAACTATAGCCTCAATGGATACTCACACTAATGAATAAGGTAATCGTACGCGTGCCCGCTACTACCGCCAATATGGGACCCGGATTCGATTGTATAGGGATGGCATTGGATCTGTGGAATGAGGTAGAGGTTTCGTATGGACCATTCTCTATAGAGATAACGGGTGAAGGCGCAGGAACCGTGCCGGCGGATACACGTAACCTTGTTGTTACAGGTTCTGCGGCTGCATTCGAGGAAGCCAATATCCCTATGCCTTCTCTGGTTTATCGCTGTTTGCATCGCATACCTATCGGCAAGGGTTTGGGATCGAGTTCGGCGGATATTGTAGGCGGTTTTTTTGCAGGTGCCGCTCTTGCGGGTATTCAATTGGATCCACATCGGATGATGAAGATAGCCGCGGATATAGAAGGACATCCGGATAATGTAGCGCCCGCCGTTTTCGGAGGCTTGACCGTAGGCGTGCATGACGGGGATGAATGGGCGGTGTGCTCCTCCAAATTGCCTAATAATCTTCGCTGCGTTCTGTTTATACCGGATACGGAGACCAATACGCACGAGTCTCGTGCACGCTTGCCGAAAAGTATCTCCAGAGCAGACGCCGTATACAATATAGGCCGCTCCGCTATGCTGATAGCCTCCCTCTATAGCGGCGATTTGTCTATGTTGAAGTACGCAACTCAGGATAAAATGCACCAGCCATATAGAGCGGCAGGGTTCAAAGCAATGGATTTTATAATGAAAGCGGCTATGAACGGCGGTGCAAAGGGGGTCTTTCTTTCGGGTTCCGGCCCTACTATCATCGCCTTATCAGACTCCCGTGAAATAACTATCCTATATGAGATGAATGAGGCGGCTCGTGTAGCCCGGGTGCCCGGCAGATCTATGATAATTATGCCTTCCGCTAGAGGAGCACATTTGGTGGAGGCGTAATGTCGAATTTGAATTCCACAGGTAGAATATTTGTTCATAAATATGGCGGTAGCTCTTTGAAAGATGTAGCTACGTTACACCGTGTGGCTTTGCAGATCTCGGAGAAGGCGAAGAAGGGAAATCGCATTGTGGCCGTAGTTTCGGCTATGGGAGATACGACAGACGATCTGACCACAACCGCTCAATCCATATTGCCGAATAATACCATCCCAGCACCTCGTGAGATGGACGCTCTTCTATCCACAGGAGAAATGGTAAGTAGCGCTCTTTTGGCGATGACTCTGAACAGCCTAGGAACCCCGGCGGTGAGCCTGAACGGTATACAGGCGGGAATAAATACGACCTCTACCCATACGTCTGCTAGGATAGTGTCCATAGACGATTCACGTTTGCGTAGAGAGTTGGACGCAGGACGGGTTGTGATAGTGGCGGGGTTTCAAGGGGTAGACGCATCCAAAGATATAACTACTCTAGGACGAGGCGGATCCGATACCACAGCAGTGGCATTGGCCGTAGTGTTGGGCGCGGAACGCTGTGAAATGTGTACGGATGTGGAAGGTATATATACTACCGACCCGCGCATAGAACCTAACGCACGGAAATTATCCCAAATAGACGTCGAAGAGATGATGGAAATGGCGTCCTTGGGAGCAAAGATGAACCCCAGAGCAATGGAGCTGGCGGCGGAGAAGGATATGCCCGTCTATGTAAGATCTACCTTTTCAGATGAACAAGGTACGCTCATAGAAAAATTTCCTAAGAATGGCACTGAATCTATGGAGACGGGTAAGACGACTATAAGGGCTATCCCTGTGGAACGAAATATAGCAAAGGTAAGAGTAGCCCATGTCCCGGATAGACCGGGTATAGCGGCGGGTATCCTCGCGCCTATTATGGAAGCAGGCATAAGTGTAGATGTGATTGTCCAGAATACCTCCGGAAAAAAAGACACTACGGACTTTACTTTCACACTCTCTGAAGCGGATAAAATCAGAGCGGCCGAACTGGTACAAGCACAAGATTTTGTATCGCCCGGAAAGGTCTATACGGAGTCCGGGCTTGCCAAAGTGAGCATTGTTGGAACGGGTATGCAGAATACGCCCGGCTACGCATCTACTATGTTCGAAACCCTCGCAAAAGCCAATGTGAATATAGATATGATCACAACTTCGGAGATACGTATTACATGCGTGGTGGCGGAAGAACGCGTGAATGATGCCGTCCGCGCGTTGCACAAGGCATTTAGCCTGCATGCTTGAAGTAAATAAGAAGCATAGGTAAATTGCAAGGTATGAAGACGCCTGAAATTTCCGTTATTGTTCCCGTATGGAATGAGCAGAAGCGTATTGGAGCTTGTCTGGTATGCCTAGAAGAAACTTTGAATAAACTTGTGCAAGAATGGGAAATTATCGTGTCCGATGACGGTTCTTCGGATGGAACGGTGGATGAGGTGAAAGAGGCATGCGAGAGAACGAATCGTATCCGATTGGTACAGGCGCCGCACAGAGGAAAGGGCGCGGCTGTTTGTGACGGTATTCTGGCGGCACGCGGTGAATGGCGCTTCATCGCTGATGCGGATCTATCTATGCCCGCTGAAGAGTTGCATAAATTTCTGGACGATGATGTATCCGAACAGTACGATATAGTTATAGGTTCGCGAGAAATGGAGGGGTCGGAACGCATAGACGAACCACTATGGCGGCATATGGTTGGACGTGCCTATAACCGAATGGTGCAAACCTTCATTATGGGTGGCATAGAAGATACACAGTGCGGTTTCAAACTGTTTAGTAAGCGTGCGGCTGAAATGATTTTTCCCAAACTTACTATAGATGGCTATGGATTCGATGTAGAGGTACTGTATCTGGCTAAGCTGAGCGGGTTGAAGATAAGGGAACTGCCTATAAGATGGCATCACAATGGAGATAGCAGGGTTTCTTTATGCGGCGGATTGAATGGGTTTGGGGATATAGTACGTATCCGCTGCAACATATCTTCAAAAAGGTACAAAGATGAAGTATACGAGTCTCCTAAGGACACGACGGGTAGCCCGAGTAAGGTGGGCGGTAACGGACGACCGATGAAGATTGCGGTTGTTACGCCCACTTTCAATGAAAGAGAGACATTGCCGCGCCTCGTAGAAGATCTGCGAGCGTTAGAGGTGGACGGTTTGGGGATAATAGTGGTAGATGATGGCTCACCGGATGGGACCGGCGATTTGGCGGAAGAACTAGCGCGGGATTTCGAAGGCGGCTTTATGGTGGTGCATCGCCCTGAGAAGATGGGGCTACGAAGAGCATATACGGCGGGGTATCGCGCCGCTTTAGACGCAGGGGCGGAGATGATTGTGCAGATGGACGCAGATTTGTCGCATCCTCCGGAAGAGGTGCCGCGGCTTCTGGGATTGCTGGAGCATGCAGACGTGGCGGTGGGTTCACGCTATGTGAAGGGTGGAGGCTCCGAGGATGAATGGGGGTTGCTGAGGCGTAGCATCTCCGCACTGGGTGCGGCGGGTATTACAAAAATATTGAACCTCCACGTGAAAGATACTACTTCAGGGTTCAAAGCTTTCCGAGCCTCTGCGCTAAGCCGCGTCAGGTTCGAGCGCTTGCAACTGCAAGGATTCGGGTTTCAAGCGGAGCTCGCATACTATTGCCAAAGGTTGGGGCTATCCGTCGTGGAGCATCCGTATATATTCAGGCAGCGAGCGGCTGGAAAATCGAAGATGTCCGTAGGCATAGTTGTAGAGGCTTTGATACGCCTAACACTGTTGCGGATGGGGTTCTAGATGTGAATGTAAGACGGATTTGCTCTCTTTTTTCATTTTCTCTTTCAAATTAGGCCGGTGTCGTATGGTAATTTTTAGCCGTCCGCTTGTGTAACCTTCCCATGATCCACTACATAGATATTGGCACTTTCTACATATTGCCGCGGTAGGTAAGCCGTTTCAGTAGTTGTTATAAGACTTTGTTCATAGGAGCTTATAGAATCCATAACCAATGTCCTGTGTCGTTCATCCAATTCAGAGAAAATATCGTCGAGTGCTAAAATTGGAGAACGTTTGATTGTGTTGCGCATAACCGAGGCTTCGGCAATCTTCAAAGAAAACGCCAGCATCCGCGCCTGCCCGCGAGAGGCATGGAATGCGGCGGGCTTTCTATTCAGTAGAATGAGTAGATCGTCACGATGCGGTCCAACTAAAGTGGAGCCTTGTACAATTTCGCTTTCGTATGCGGCATTCATCTCTCGGGCAAACATCTGCTGAATCTCCTCTCTAGATACTTCAGCCGCATTGATGCGAGGTGTTTTGCCGAGTGTAATTTTGGGGAGGTATTCCAGTTTCATATCTCCTCCATCCATCAAATTTTTGTGAGTGTGTTGCAGTTCGGCAGAGATCAGATCTACGGCTTGCTGCCTTGCTTTTACTATGGCGGCTCCTTCATATGCGATTCGTTCGTTCCAAAATTCCAATTCACCTCGTATAGAGTGCTTTGTTTTAATATTTTTCAGTAAATTGTTGCGCTGTCTTAGGACACGGTCGTATCTCTGACGTGTTTTCAAGTATGAGCGTTCACTTTGGGAAACGAGAATATCTAGGTAGCGTCTGCGTACTTCGGGGGAACCGTTTATCAGCGCCATGTCCGCCGGTTCGAAATAGACTGTGTTAACGTGTCCCACAAATTCCGATGTGCCGCATTGTATGCCGTTTATTCGCAATGATTTCCTGAAAGCCGGCCCGCCCGGTTCGTTCTTACCCATAACATCGGCATCTACCTGAACCTGCATAGTGATCTCTTTTTCGCGCACTACACCCAGAATTTGCATGTGTCCGCCTTTCTCTAGCAGATCCCAGCTGAGTATCTCGGAAGTTCTGGAGGTTCGAGCTGTTTTGGCTATAGAGAGCATGTAAACCGCTTCCAGCAGGTTGCTTTTCCCCTGACCGTTACACCCGTAGAATATGTTGTGTTTAGGTGAAAGGGTCAACTGAACATTTTCGTAATTACGAAACCCCGATAATGAGATTTCCGCTAGGTACATAATTCACCTCCGGCTTTCATGGATACTATGGACTTTAACAGAGTTTTGTGAAATATACAGACCTTCAAGGTGCGCTTCCTACATGAGTTATCGGTTTCCGCTATATTAGAATTTAAACAGATATAAAGACGGTTCACAAATGATCTTGACTACGGAATGAATTTGAAAAATTGGGTAAGAGATGTACCTGATTATCCTCGCAAAGGGATAATCTTCAAGGATATGACTCCTTTGCTGGCATATCCGCCAGCTTTCAAGTTTGCCGTCGAAACATTCGCCAAGATTTTGGAACCCCTAAACCCAGAGGTGATATGTGCATTGGACGCTCGCGGTTTTCTGTTCGGCGCACCGGTGGCAGTTATGATGGGCTTGCCTCTGGTGCCCATCCGTAAGCATGGTAAGCTCCCCCCGGAAGTGATAGGCTCAGACTATAAGATGGAATACGGTAATGCAAGGCTGGAGATGGAGACGGACTCTATTAGGAACATGGAGCGGGTAGTAATACTGGATGATCTGCTGGCAACCGGCGGAACTGCCGGCGCTGCTGCGGAGATAGCTCGGGCAGCCGGAGGGAACGTCGTGTGTTTCGCCTTCGTGGTGGAGCTACTTCCGCTTATGGGAAGGAAAAACCTGCCGGATTCCGAAGTGATAAGTATTGTGAAGTACTGATTATGGTAAATGATAAGCAATATGGAGTAACTTTTGACCTTTGGCGCACACTCATAGGTGAGCCGGACGGTGGCGCCGTATCTCCGATAAGGAATGCCCGTCGCGAAGAATGTGTAATGCGCGTGCTGGAGAAGTATGGTATCGCAGTAGATATATATGCCATACGGAGCGCTCTGGAGAAAACGACTCAAACTATACATGAAGATCACTCTAAAGGTGCGGACATGTTATTTTCCGATCGCGTTTTGCAGATGTTGGAGATGATTGGAGAAGGAACCGCAAAGACACTCGGTGAAACAGGCTTGGCAGAGATGCACACGACTATAGATAACGTTTTTGTAGAAGCGCCTCCGCAAATATTCCCCGATGCGTTGGAGCTGGTCAAAGGCTCAAAGGGGATGAATTTGCGAGTGGGCATCATATCGAATACCGGATTCACTTCACCGAAGGCTTATCGTCATTTTCTGGATAGTTCGGGTATGACCCAATTTCTGGATTTTATAGTGCTTTCAAACGATTTCACAGCCGCCAAGCCTAACCCCGCCATTTTCAGAATCGCATTGCAGGGGCTAGGACTGGAAGCGCACGATACTATACATGTAGGCGATGATCCCAGAACCGATGTAAAAGGAGCCTCAGAGGCAAGTATGTCAACCGTTTACCTCGCCAAGCCCGATGCACCCGCGCCGGATACAATGCCGGATTTCAGAGTTTCCAGCCTGTATGAAGTTTTACCGGTTTTGGAAAGATGGCTGAGTTCAAGATAACACGCACAAGGGGGTACTATGCAGCGAGTTTTTTTGTCATAACCCGTCCTAGAAGTATCCCTACGGCAAGCACCGCAACAAATTCCAATACTGTCAGCCCTGCTATGAACAATGCAGCCTCGAAAAAGAAACGTTGCGGGAACATTATTATGAGAAAATCTCTACTGGGGTTCAGGAGCCATAAGTCGTTCGCAAAGGATATGAAGTGAAATTGCGTAAACACCCATCGGAAATTTACAACCATAGCTATTCCAAGAGTAGTGAGAACAAGCACCGTAAGCGCGGCGGAACCCAGCAGAGTCTGCCTGAGAATTGTAGGAAAGCGGCTTCGCAGTACAAAGAACCCCGTTATGAGCAGTGCTCCGGACACTATACCGGATATTATCCCGATGTCTCTTACGCCTCTTATAAGATTTTTCACATCTACCATGTGCAAAATCTCACGTTGGTTGTAAAGTGATATCGTTTCCGGGCCTCTTATTACCCGAACATCCAAGAATACGGAGGAGTCATTGAAGTAAGTTTTGATTTGGTCGGAAGCGCTGTTCAGTTCCTTTATGCTTATAGCACTGCGCTCCACAATACCGTTGCGCCACCAGCCGTAAGAATAGAGCCATTCTGAGTTGGTGATATACCACACATTGCTGAAGATAAGGGATAGAGGAATAGCCGCCGCTAATACAATTTGCCCTATCAGTAATAATAGACGCTTATTTACAATAAACATGTAAGGTAAAATTAATAGGTATTTACAACTATAATCATACTTCTATATTATATGAGATTCCTCATCGCCATCCGAAGGCGCCAAGATTGAAAGAGTTTTCCTCTTCCGCTAAAGCGGCGGGCGAAATGTTTGCCGAACTGATCCGCATTGTGGAACTTCTACGAAGCCCGCAAGGTTGTCCGTGGGATAGAGAGCAGACTCACAAGACTCTGCGAAGATACTTCCTAGAGGAAGCATACGAAACATTGGAGGCTATAGATTCGGGTGACCAAAAGAATTTGGAAGAGGAGCTGGGGGACTTGCTGATCCATGTTGCCTTTAATGGGGATATCGCAAGACGAAACGGAAGCTTTGATCCCGCTTCAATACTAGAACGAGCTATAAAGAAGCTGAAGCGAAGGCATCCTAACGTATTCACGGGAGGCCATATAGGATCCGTAGAAGAGGTAGAGGCGCAGTGGGAAGAGATAAAACGCAAGGAGACAGGAAGAACCTCCATATTGAAAGATTACCCATCGGCGTTGCCCGCTCTTGCAGCCGCCGCGTCTATTCAGGAACGAGCTCACAAAGCAGGGCTGACTTGGGATATGATTCATACTCTTACTTCGCCGTCACTGCCCGAAGGTGAAGGTGAAACAAAAGGGGAATATGAGGCGGGGGAACTGCTTTTCAGTATAGTCTTCAATACGTGGAGAGCAGGTGTAGACCCCGAGTCTGCTCTTAGGGCGGCGGTGGAAAGGTTCAAAGAGCGTGTGCATCGCGCGGAAAAGTCTATAAACAAACCTCTGGATAAGGTCGATTCCGTTTCTAGGCAACGGGCTTGGCAGGCTGCTGAAGAGAGCATCGCAAATTACTCGGAAATCACGCATGAACAGGGTAGGTCGGATGGAGTGTAAATAAGATGATAGCCGTGAGCTTGCCTGTAGGTTTATGCCTTCAATCTTATATTGAGAATAATGCATATCGCCTATCCGTCATCGGCTATCACAAGGGTGGTATCCGAGACGTCATGACATTATCGGAAGGCGCGCTCTAGAAGTATATTTCAAGAAGGAGAAAGTATAACATTTATGACTTCAGAAAAATTACCCGGAATATCGGAGATTATGAAGAGTTTGCTTCCCATGACGGCGGAAGTGAATAGTGATGAACATCTCTCTATAGGAGGTTGTGATTTGACGGAGCTGGCGGCAGAGTTCGGTACACCGCTATATATATATGATGAGGTTACTATACGCCAAATGTGTCGTCAGTTTATGGCAGGCTTCCGTGATGAGTACGAGGCTACACGGGTCACTTATGCTTCGAAGGCTTTCACAAATCCCTCCTTACTGCGTATCATCATGGAAGAGGGGCTAGGTCTCGATGTGGTTACGGGAGGTGAGTTGGCTTTCGCGAAGGCGGTAGAGTTTACGCCCGGAGAGATATCCTTTCATGGTAATAACAAAAGCGGGAGTGAGTTGGAGGAGGCGTTGGCATACGGGGTGAGGCATGTTGTTTTAGATGGGTTAAGTGAAATGGATTTGCTGAATGACATCGCATCCGAGTCCGGAGTTCAACAGGAGGTGTTGCTACGGTTATCTCCGAATGTGGATCCGCACACACATCGCTTGACTACAACGGGCATCTTGGACTCTAAGTTCGGGTTTCCAATGGAGACGGGAGCAGCCGAACAGGCAGTGCAGAAGGTTATTACAGGGTTGTCACATTTGAAGTTGACAGGGCTGCATTTTCATCTCGGTTCACCGATATTCGAGTTGGAGCCATATGTGGAAGCAATCGATTGTGTCATGGATTTCGCAAAGGATATGCAAGAAAAGTACGGGCTGGAGCTGAGGGAGTTCTCTCCGGGTGGCGGTTTCGCTATCGGATATGTCGGAGATTCACTCCCGCCGAATGTGAGGGATTACGCAATAGCTATTACAGGTGCGGTCAGGCGGAAGTGCGCTCAGCTGGGCTTAGAGGAGCCTATACTCACGATAGAGCCCGGGAGGGCTATTGTGGGACGCGGCGGGGTTGCTTTATACACAGTAGGTACCGTGAAGGAAATACCCGATGTGCGTACTTACGTGGCTGTGGACGGAGGTATGGGGGATAATATTCGCCCCGCTTTATACAATGCAGGTTATACCGTTTTTTCTGCGGATAGACCTCTAGAAAGGAGCACGGATAGAGTGACCGTAGTGGGAAAGTTCTGCGAATCCGGTGATGTACTTGCCTCGGAAGTGTTTGTCCCAAGGCAGGTCCGCGGCGGATTGCTAGCCGTTCCGGCGGCCGGGGCATACTGTATGGCGATGGCAAGCAATTACAATATGGTTCCGCGTCCGGCGGTGGTTATGGTAAACAATAGCAACGCGCGGCTGATACGGCGTCGTGAATCGTATCCTGACATTATGGCTGCGAGTCTTGTATAAAGGCGCAGGCGGAGATGGCTGGCGGATCTTTGGGCATTCTTCGGCGGTGGTTTTTCTGGAAGGAGTTTTACGCTCTAAACGGTTTCCTCACGCATGGCTTATCACAGGCCCTGCGCAAGTGGGGCGTCGTACGTTAGCTCTTGAGATAGCGCGATCTTATAATTGTGTTGGCGGAAGCAATGTCCCTTGCGCGGTGTGCAATCAGTGCATCCGAATATCTAGAGGTCTGCACGTAGATACTCAACTCATAGGCCTGGAACAGGCGGATGAAGAACACACCCGTAGAAAACGACGCATATCCATTGAAATGGTACATCGGTTGCAGCAGGATGCTTGGCTGAAGCCGTTCGAGGGTACATGGCGTACATTCGTGATAGACGGCGCCGAGCTAATATCAAATGAAGGTTCTAACGCACTGCTGAAAACGCTGGAAGAACCCCCGCCTAATGTGGTGATTGTACTCGTGGCTTCCGAGTACGAATCTCTTCTTCCCACTATAGTGTCACGCTGCATGAAAGTAGACCTGCGCCTTGTACCGGCCCCAATTATAGAAGAAGGATTGATAAAACAGTACGGCGCTTCGTCAGATATAGCGAAATCATTATCGTTGCTGGCGCGTGGTAGACCGGGTTGGGCTATAAAGGCATTGAAAGACCCTGCGATGGTTAGTATGAATGAGCAGTCAACATATCGCGCAGAAGAGATGGCAACGGGAACTCTAGAGGAACGCTTGTATGTTGCGCGGGTTTTAAGTGATAAATGGCGGAGATCATCGGAGGAAGTTATAGAAGAGCTGGATTGGTGGCTGTGGTGGTGGAGAGATTTAGCACTGGTAAAGGCAGGTGTCGCAAGCGGAATTACGCACCTATCAAACAAAGAGAATCTAGCCGGAATTTCCCACCACATCACTATAGAAGAAGCGGCGCAAGGTATAGAAGCCTTGATTAGAGTCAGAGAAGCCTTAGAAGCGAATTGCATCCCTCGCCTAGCGCTAGAGGTGTTGGCATTAGATCTGCCTTTTATAAGCCGGAACTAACGGCAATACAGCTTCGTTTTTTATAGTTCAGACTCTACACTACGTCTGATTTCCTTACGGTCTATTCAGGCTTTCTTTATAAGAAGATTTTGCCTCGGCGACCCACGGCATAAACATGAGCCATGTGGGTTTGACTATAATTGTCAGAAAGATGGCATACGGATGAGGACGCGGCGCCGATGGGATGACTCTAAGCAACATTCCCGCTTCTTTCGGAGTGCGTCCCGCTTTTCGGTGATTGCACCTCTTACAGGCACTTACCACATTCACCCAATCATTCGAGCCGCCTCTCGAACGAGGCAATATGTGATCCAAAGTCAATTCATTCGATACTACCAAGCAGTATTGGCATCTATTGCCGTCACGCGTAAATACGTCCCTACGAGATAAACGACGTTTCAGCAGTGGACGACGCACAAAACGATAAAGACGAATCACATCAGGAAGTTGGTGTGTGTTACTTGGAGAATTCACACTCAAATCAGACTCCAATACAGTTTCGGCTTTGGATTTGCCCAAAAGATTTATTGCCCTTCTTGCGTTGCACACACTCAAAGGGCTGTAATCTTGGTTTAGCACCAATACCCGGCATCTTTCGGTAATCATATATCACAATCTGTCGGAATGAGCACGTTATGGGTCTTCGGTTTTTTCGGTTATAGTTTTGACACTATCGAAAGAATCACGAGAACTTTCCGGAGCGTAATCCACTATATACTCCGGAATCAATCCCACTCCATCTACGATAAAGGGCAGAAATTGGGACTTTTTAAACTGACTTTGTAATTGCTCATCCGCTACGGTGCCGATAGCCCTCTGCACATAATCATCCGATTCATCCGTTTGATCCACACTGGCATAAGTATAAGTGATACCAAAAAATAGAACAATCAACCCTGCCGCAAGTCCTAGAATTGCTCCGCCGAATTTATCTATCCACACGCCTAATGGGATTTTAGATATGAGCTCAGACAGTATATTGTAAACTATAGCCCCAACCATAATCACAAGTAAAAATATTACAGCCGCCGATATAAAATTGCCGAGAGTCTCGGAATTTTCGAACCACCCAAAGTTAGTGCTGACCCACTCAAGAAGTTCATCGGCGAAAAGCCTACTCAACAGGAAGGCAAGGTAAAGTGTGGCAATGATTATTACAGAACCTATGAGCCCACGTAAGAACCCTATAACTACCAGCACTGAAAACACTGCAAGTATAACCCAGTCTAGAATATTACTATTCCCAATGCTGAATTCCATTACAGTTTTACTCCTATAAATTCGGATTTATACCTCAACGGAAACCCGAAACTCAATCTTATTATGCCATCAGCACTATAACCGCCGGGCATTCCTGCTACATTAATTACTATCTTACACAGTATATAATAATCTGTGTAGCGAACAATTCGGCTTGACTGAACAGCTGCTCTTACAAAAGTTAATTTCATACTCTCCCGAAGCAATGCTAATAGCTATAGATGGTCCATCGGCATCAGGCAAAACAACCGTAGGCAGAAGAGTGGCTAAGCGGTTAGACATTCGCTTCATGGATACAGGATTGATGTATCGCGCAGTGGCTGCAGCAGCTATAGAGGAAAGTATTCGCCCAAACGATTATAACTCCCTTGAGAAAATTGCCTCGAAAATACATATCGAATTTGAAAAAGACAACCCTCGTGAAATTTGCATTTTCTTACAAGGCAAAAGAGTAAAGGATAAACTGCATACGCCTATAATAGATGAACTCGTAGCACGTATTTCCGCCGTGCGGGAGGTAAGAGCCAATCTAACCGCGGAACAAAGGGCAATATCTGAGGAAACGGATATAGTAATGGTAGGACGTGATATCGGTACAGTGGTACTTCCAAACGCAGACATCAAAGTATTCCTAACGGCATCGGCAAAAATTAGAGTAGCACGCAGAATGAAGCAATTACCGGACACTTCGCCTGAAGATATATCCCATGTCCTAGAAAACCGCGATGCATTAGACTCCTTCCGTACACTCTCTCCGTTGAAACCGGCAGATGATGCTATCACCATCGAAACGGACAATATGACGGCGGATGAAACGGCAGAGATGATCCTAGAGATTGTTTCTCAGGCTTCTACCGGATATAAGGATTCGTGAGATGAAACTAGAACTGTTTCCTATTTTCCAATCTCTACTCAACTTTATCTTCAAAAAACTCTCGGCCATTTTCTCTGACTTGACTATACGGGGAAGGGAAAATATACCGCCAAAAGAACCGCTTATAGTAATATCCAATCATACATCCACTATGGATCCCGTTTTGATAAGGTTCTCTATAAACCGTCCGACCGTATTTCTCGTCAAGAAAGAACTATTTCGGTCTTTCATATTTAGTCTAATATTACGAGCACTAGGAAATTTTCCGGTGACCAGAGGAAAAGCAGATCTGAAAGCTCTCAAATGGGCATACAAACAAGTAGAAGGAGGACGGGTTTTGGTCATATTTCCGGAAGGAAAACGAAGTAAAGATCTGCAACTAGGCAAAGGTAATATAGGGACAGCACTAATCGCCGCCACCACAGGCTATACCGTATTGCCTATTGGAATAACCGGTACTGAAGCGTTTCAGAACGTTCTCCAATTATTCAAACCATCGGGCAGTATGTCTGTGAACGTAGGCCAGCCTTTCAAGGTAAAAGAGGTAACACGTAGGCCAAATCGGAAAACGTTGACCCTGTTGACGGAAGAAATGATGACGCATATAGCATGCTTACTGCCTCAAGAACAAAGAGGGGCTTATACAAAGACTACAAGCCCTGAACTTATCCATACCACTTACCTCACAAACGGAACATAAAATGTGCGGCATATTTGGATACACAGGAGAAGAAGATGCGCTGCCTATACTGCTGAACGGACTGAGAACTCTAGAATATCGCGGCTACGATAGCGCAGGATTAGCTATAGGCTCCGTCACAGGCGACGCCAATTATACACAAGAGCGCAGATCACGCGGTGAGCATTCAACAACTTCAGCTCGAAACAAAACAGATGCCCATATCCGGCGTATGGGGTATAGCACACACTCGCTGGGCTACACACGGCGCCGCAACAATCTCAAACGCACACCCGCATAGATGCACAAAGGGCAAAGTAGTCATAGTTCACAATGGCATCATAGAAAACTACACCGAACTGCAAGAGGAACTCAGAGCGTCAGGCCATAGTTGGACATCCGAAACGGATTCAGAATCTATCGCACATATGATAGGAGAGGTAATCCTGAAAGGTGCAACTTTATTGGAAGCGTCCGCCGAAACGGCTAAACGGCTAAAGGGCTCATCCGCCTTCGCCGCTATGGCGGAAAACGAACCCCACATCATAGTGGGAGCAGTAATCGGAAATGCGGGCAGAATAGCCCTTACGAGGTCGGGTAAAGCCGCCATACTCTCAAGCGATGCCTTGGCACTCTTGCAACACTCCCAAGAAGTAACCTTTCTCGACGATGGCGAAATCGCTATACTCTCACCCGATGAGATTCGACTTACCAGCTTGAAGCTTAGGCCCATAATAAAGATTCCACTCTCGGTTGGAATACAACACGAAGCCATACAAAAAGGCGGACACCCCCACTATATGGCAAAGGAAATAACCGAGCAGCCGGAAGCACTGAGGGGTGCTTTAAGTAACCGAGTAGACTTATCGACAGGTACCATTTCCAAGAACGGATTCCCGTTTGACGATGAAGAAATAACAGGATTGAAGCGAGTTATCCTGCTAGGCATGGGCTCATCCGCCATAGTAGGAGAACTGGCGGCACGTCAAATAGAAAGATTAGCCAAGATACCGGCAAGATCAGAGAATGCCGCAGAATTTCGATACAGGGAACCGGTAGTACACAAAGGCGATCTAGTCATAGCCATTACACAATCGGGCGAAACCGCAGATACACTAGGCGCAATCGAAACAGGCAGAAAGGCCGGCGCTCTTACTCTAGCCATAGTAGAAAATAAGTTGAGTCAGGCATCACGGATGTCCCACCGGACACTCACCATAAATGCCGGACCGGAGATAGGTGTAGCAGCAACCAAAACTTTCACAAATACAGCGGCCTCTCTATTAGCCTTTACCTTACTCTTGGGGATCGGCAAAGGCACCGTGAATAGAAAAACGGAATCTGAAATATTAGGCATGCTGAGCACGCTCCCGAGCTTAATGCAGTATGTCCTTGAGATAGCAGACGTGGAAGAATGGGCGGCGCGGATAGCGGGCTTTGAGCATCTTCTTTATCTCGGAAGAAATCTACAGCATCCAATAGCTATGGAGGGTGCGCTCAAAATGAAGGAACTCGCTTATATCCATGCCGAAGCATACCCCGCAGCTGAAATGAAGCACGGAGTAAACGCTCTCATCTCGAATAATATGCCAACCATCGCCCTTGCTCCAACAGATAGACTCCACGGTAAAATGGTAAGCAACATAAACGAAGTAAAGGCACGAGGGGGAACCGTGTACGCACTAGTAAATGAAGGGGAGCAGGTCATACCCAATATAGCCGATAGCACCATATCCATACCCGGTACAGATGAGATAATTCAGCCTTTCCTGAGCCTGATCATTATGCAACGCTTAGCATACCTTACTTCCATAGCGCGCGGGCTTAACCCGGATAAACCTAGAAACCTCGCCAAGACCGTAACCGTTGAGTAAAGAAAATTATTACAATGGCATCCCATGATTTGCAGATAATACGCGAAAGAATCGATTCAAGAGAAGAAAGCTTATCTCCATGGGCTATACGCGAATCTCAGTCTAAGGGGCGCAATCAGCCGGAAGAACCTTCCTTCGTGAGAGGCGAGTATCAGCGTGACCGAGATAAAATTATACATACAAACTCTTTTCGGCGGTTAAAGCATAAAAGTCAAGTGCTTATAGCACCTCGGGGAGATCATTTCACCACGCGCCTAACACATGTCATGGAGGTGGCACAAATAGGACGAACAATAGCACGAGCATTGAACCTGAATGAAGATTTGGTAGAAGCTGCGGCTCTTGGGCATGATTTGGGACATACACCCTTTGGACATATAGGAGAAAAAGTACTGAACCGCCTACTTCCCAACGGTTTTCATCACAGTAGACACAGCGTTCGTATAATAACTCTATTGGAGAAAAAATGGACGCGGTCTAAACCTTACGTATGAAGTCATAGAAGCTATAAAACGGCACTCTAAACCGGAAGGCGATTTCATTCTTCGGTCAGCCGTAGAAGACCTTTCTCTAGAGGCACAGATTGTACGAATGGCAGACGCCTTGGCATACCTGACACACGATGTCAATGATGCCATAAGGGCCGGAAGCTTGCGACCGGAAGATTTTCCGAAGGATATCATTGAGGTTCTAGGATACTCTCACTCCGAGAGAGTGAACACACTGATTGTAGACGTAATCGTCAACTCTCTGGACTGCGCAGGCATCAAAGAGCCCAAAGAAGGCAAGCCTTGGATAAGAATGTCCTTGAACCTTGCAGATGCCACAACCGCCCTACGCAATTTCATGTTCGAGCATTCTTACCACCCTACAAGCGACTCGGAAGCGGGAAGGAAGGCGGCACAAATTGTAGAACTGCTGTTCATTCACTTCAAAGATTTTCCTGAAGAAATTCCGCAACAGACGCGAGCAATAGCACACGATGACTTGCAGGCAGCAGCCGATTATGTATGCGGGATGACAGACAATTTTGCCCTTATGACAGCCGAAAGATTAGAACAGGGGATTTCGGATGATATTCTTAAAGGAAGAATTTGAAAAGGCCTCGCTGAAAAGATAATGTACCTTCTACTGCTGCAAAGTCGCTTAACTCAATAAATGATGCTTTAATAAGACAGATGAACACTATAGAAGAAATAAAACGTCACGTGGATATTGTGCAGTTGGTTTCCGAGTACGCCGATGTGGATACGTCCTCTCGCATACCTAAAACGCTCTGCCCATTCCACAATGAGAATACGCCATCATTTGTAATGTATCCGGATACAGGCCATTGGCACTGTTTCGGGGCATGCGCTACAGGCGGCGATATCTTCTCTTTTATCATGAAAAAGGAAAACCTCCAATTCAAAGAAGCACTTAGGCGACTTGCGGAAAAAGCAGGCATAAATCCGCATATCGATTACCCCAAAAAATCCACCCGCACGGAGACGACTAGCTTGGCTACCTTGAATGAGGAAGCAGCACGTTGGTTTGGTATGCTTCTGAACTCCGGCGTTGGAGAAAAAGCGCGTCATTACCTTGAAGGGCGCGGTATCAGCGAAGATATTGCTAAAAGATACGGCATCGGCTATGCGTCCGGTGGGATGCTTACACTGGCAAGCCACTTGAAATCTCACAACTACAAACCGCAAACAGTTCTCGAATCCCGCCTGATAGTAAAAGACAAAAACGATAAATGGCGCGATTTTTTTACGGACCGCATTACTTTCCAAATCAAAGATATAAATAATAGGTCGATAGGTTTCGGCGCGCGCTCTCTAGATGGAAGCGAACCAAAGTACATAAACACCCCGCACACTTCCCTCTTCGATAAATCCTCCGTGCTCTACGGCATAGATAGAGCCGCTAATACTATACGAACCTCTATGCAATCCATAGTGGTGGAAGGGTATATGGACGTCATTACAGCCCACGAATACGGTTTCAAAAATGTCGTTGCTTCTATGGGCACAGCTATCACCGCAAAACAGATTCAATTACTAACCTCACTAATAGGCAATAACACTGAAAAAGGCGTTATTATCCTTTGCCTCGATAGTGACGCCGCAGGACGAGAAGGCACAACACGCGCACTAGAAGAAGCATACAATGCCCTCATCTGGGATAAAAGCAAGGTTGAGTTCAGGGTAGCCTCACTCATCGGCAATAAAGATCCGGATGAGGCTATAAGAGAAGATCCGCTGAAATGGCAAACCGCTATCAATGAAGCCGTATCATTCTTCGATTATTTGCTCTCCGCCTATCCCAAAAGATTCGATATATCGACCGGGCAGGGGAAGGCGCGCATGGTAGAATCTATGGCGCCAATCATACTAAAAGAGCAGAATAACTATGAGCAGGATAGCATGATGACACGATTGGCAGAATCTATACAGGTAACGGAAGGACAGTTGAAAGCACTGATGCCCACGACGACACCCAGCGCAATCTATAAAAAGCGCACATCTGAAAGGATAGACACCGGCCAAGTAGCGAACATCCTAGACAGATCACCTGAGCTAAGATTGGAAGATTATCTGTTGGCGTTGCTGCTGCAATACCCGGAAACTAAAGAATTCGGTAAAACTGTATCCCGCGAACTATTCACCGACACCGTAAACCTCGCGATATTTGAGCAATGGAAAGCATCCGAACCATGGGATGAACAGCCTGAGGTGGCTGCTAAAGCAGAACGTTTATTACAGATGAAGTTCCCTCCATCCGATGAGCGCCAGAACCTGCAGGATGTAAAACAATGCATAGAGCGCCTGAGAGAACGAGAGATAAGACGATCTATGAAGTTACATGGCCAGATATTGGAAGAAGCGGAGAGAAAACAGGATAGAGGGTATATTCAGACTTTACGGCAGGTTTCAGTAGAGCAAAACGAACGTTTGAAGCAGATTTTCATAGCACGCCAAACATGAATCAGCACATAAAATCCATAACGACTCAGTACCTTTCCCAAGAAATTTCAGATGATTCTCTATCATTGGAATATCAAACCTACCACAATGGGAATGGAACAGACGACTTCAACAGCGCACCATCCGCATCAATACTAGATGATCACAAAGAGGAAGGCAAGCATGATAAGCCCGGCAAGCCTCCCGAACGTGATGACCCTTCCATTCGGATATATCTGAATGACGTAGGTAAGTTCCATCTCCTCACACATGAACTTGAACGAGAACTTGCCCATTCTATTGAGTGTAGACTTCATCTCAAAGATATAGAGGCGGGGGCATCAAGCTCGGCAAAGTCGGAACTACCTGCGGTCCAAACGACCATACTTATTCTGGAACGCATCCGCAATATAACACCACAAATAGAAGCTATATCTGAGATGCTAGGAATCTCAGTCCCCTTGACTTTGGATACTTTCGAAAAAGGCGGCATCCTCCGAAACATCCTGGATGCTCCCTATGATAATGAAACTTTATCCTCTCTTGCCGAATCTCTAGATTGTGACAAGGGAAAAATAGCGGATATTATAAACAATATGTCCGTATGGACAGCATTACTTCCTCCGTGTGTAGCCGAGTACATTGGGCGGGATAAGACTCTTGCGGAAATGACCGATCTGATCTTCAAAGATGATACCGTGGAGAATTTGGAACCTCTGAAACAAGAGATGCAATTACATTTGGATGGTATACACATGAAAGCTGAAGAGGCACGCTGCAAATTAGCTGAAGCCAACCTTCGCCTTGTTATATCTTTTGCCAAAAAATACTACAACAGAGGCATGTCATTGATGGATCTGATACAAGAGGGGAATATAGGATTACTAAAAGCAGTGGAAAAGTTCAATTATCGTCTGGGCTATCGCTTCAGCACTTACGCCACATGGTGGATAAGGCAGTCTATTACTCGCTGCATAGCTAATCAGGCGCGAACGATACGGATACCTGTGTACATGGAAGATCTTGTGATGAAGGTTCAACGCTTCAAAACGTCCTTCCTACAAGAACACGGATGCGAACCCACAGATGCGGAAATAGTGAGAAATTTGAGTGCTTCAGAATGGCGAGTGATGGAATCTTTGAACTTTCTGCAAGAACCGATTTCCCTAGATGCCTTAACCGCAAACGGTAAAACTGCTCTCAACGATGTATTGGAGGATGAAGCTTTGATGCCGCCGCACGATGAGGCGGTGATAACAATGCGCCGTCAGAAAATCCTCGCTGTGCTTGATACGCTCCCGAAGAAAGAAAAGGAAGTTATGATGTTGAGATACGGTATCAGCGATAGCAGATCGCGTACCTTGAATGAGATCGGAGTGGACATGGGGCTTACGAGGGAGAGGATAAGACAGATACATGCTAAAGCTTTGCGTAAGATGCAACATCCAAAACGTAGGGAACAGTTAAAAGATTTTCTGAATTGAATGGTTCCCCCTCGTGAAGGATACACGGAGAAACCGCCCTTCAGCGCTTAAATCCATGCGGAAACAGAACCTCATCGCAACACTGAGTGTACTCTGTATGGATACTTTAACTAAACATTGGCAAAGGAGAATATGCTACGCCTCTGAATATTATTAGACGCTCCTCTTCTAAGACATCATACCCATTTACTCATATTAATCTTTTAGGATGAAATGCTGAGCGCGCGTGCATTGTGTTAAAATTTATAAGAGCAACTGCAATCCTTTTAGCCTCTTCATTATAGATAATGCTTTCCATATTCTTCATACTCAACAGCCTTCTTGCAACAACTAGAGATATAACTATCATCGTATTAGCGGTGTTATTTATACTGGTTTTACTAGCGGGAGCATTGCTGGGAGTAATTCTCTACCTGCGGGCATCTAGCGTTATCAAGAGAGCGCAAAATGTTGTGAAACGCGCGGAGGATACAGTGAATGCAGGAGAGCAGATATCAAAATCTATGCGTTTCGCTACTTACGCTTTTACTCGTTTTCTGAGATTCGAAGATAGATTTCGCTCCGGAAAAAAGAGGGGAGATCGTAAAAAAAAGAATGAGGAAGAACCGGAAGAACCGTCGGATAAGTAACACCATGAAATATCGAGAAGTTTTCAGGAGATAGACATGAGTAAAAACAAGGACGAACACAAAGGCGGAGGCGGGTGGTTATTTTTCGGTATTGTAGCCGGAATTATCGCAGGCTTTACAGTGGGCTTGCTGTTTGCAACTAGCGAAAAGAATAAGCAACCCTACGACGAAAATACGCATGATGACAAAGGCGAGAATCATGATAACTGGCAGGCAAAAGCCAGAGAGCTGGTATTAGCAACAAAGGATAGAATACTCTTTGCCTCAGAAGAAGGGCTAAGAGCCGCACAGAGAACTAGATATAATACTTGGTTGGATGATTGGGATTTGGATAGCCCCGAATTCTAATCACAAAGTTATGCCTTCGCCTCTCTTGTATGAACCCAGTACTTTGAATTTGGATGCTACCTCTTTCAATTCCGCCAATGCCTCCGCAATATTCTCATCTTCTACATGCCCTTCACAGTCCAATAGAAAATAATAGCTTCCTACTTGCTCACCTGTAGGGCGTGATTCTATCTTCGTCAAATTTATTTCCCTCTTGGAAAAAAGCTTCAGTGCTTTTACGAGCTGTCCCGGTATATCTATCTTTGGAAAATCAAACACTAAGGAAGTTTTATCATCTCCACTTCTATCTGGGACGTCTCTTCCTATAACTGCAAAGCGCGTTACATTGTTTCTACTATCCTGAATGCCGGAAGCGAGAATATTCATACCTGTTATTTCCGCTGCGCGTTTAGGACCTATCGCGGCTATTGTACCATCCTCGTTGTCATGGGTAAGCGATGCAACAGCGGCGGCAGTGCTACGGGCAGGATCAGCCTTTACATGCGGAAGAGATCGCCACAGAAACAACCCGCATTGATTAAGTGCTTCCGCTTTAGAACGAACCACTCGAATGTTCTCAGTACGTGAACCGTAAGGCGCTATAAGGCATAGATCTATCTTGAGCAAAATCTCTCCTTTAATCAAAGGAGACACCATGTCCGAGGAAGACACCGTGCCCGAGGAAATCAGAAAATCCACTATATCCAACACAGGACCTATCAGTGAATTTTCTATAGGAACCACTCCTTCATCCACTTCACCTGACTCCACTGCTGTCATAACGGCACGAAGAGTAGGGTAGGGTATCCGTTCATCAGAGGGAGCATATTTAAAAGATGCCTCATCGGTGAAGGTGCCTTCCGGACCAAGGAAAGCTATTTTACGTCTAAGTATCATGTGTCGTCGGTTTCCGTTAGAACGTCCGATAAAGCTGCTACCATATCGGAGGAGGCAAGGGCGATCACTCTTTCTTCTGCATGTAGCATTGTATCTGCGTTGAATTGGCGCACTTCACCCGATGGTGAAAGAATTAGCAGAATCTTTACAGTATCCGGCAAATCCACAGTACTCAGCAGTTGGCCAATTATGGCAGAGGTAGAAGGCACCTTAATTCCTACAATCTCCTGCCCATATTCAGGTATAGGCATCAGACGTAATGGCGGATGTGCCGGCATGAGAGATGATAAATGGGTAAACACCAAGTCGCCGCCCGATACTACCACGTCTACTCCTCCCTGTTTGAACACGGGAACATTTTCCTGAGCATTGACTACAGCAACTGTACGCTCTACATTGAAGGCATTTTTGACTAGCTGACAGGCGGAGAGATTATCCGCATCGCTACGAGTTGTAGCTATGAAAACATCCGCACGACTCGCTCCTGCTGCGTCCAGAACTGCGAATCGTGTACCGTCACCTTCAGCGGCTACACGTCCCAGCAACGTGTACAACTCTTCCACGCGCTGAGGGTTTATATCTAGCACAAACACTTCATGCCCTGCTGACACAAGCGATATAGCTAGCGGTTCACCTATAGAACCTCCACCCATTATAACGTAGTACATATTCATTCTCCTCTGGGTGATTATTCTTCGGCAGATTTTTCTTCATCCGGTTTATAGATGACATCCAATATGCTTGTAACCGCAGGCTTCACTATATTCACAGCAATCACGCCACAAGATTCAAGTACTCCGCTCATATGTTCATTTCTGACAGCGGCGATAACTTTGTTCACACCGTACACCACCCGAACTTTCTGCGCCACTAGTGAATTCACTGAATCCCTATCTGCAACCGCTATGACCACATCGGTATTGCGTATACCCGCCTCTTCCAGCATTCTGCCATGAGTTCCGTCACCGGTAAGTATTCTGACCTCTCTATGGTTGGAGAGCGCTACATGAACGGAGGCAACGCGGCGTGCATCAAGTTCTATAACAGTTACGGAGTGGTGCATTTCAGCCAGTGCGTTAGCCAATGCTACGCCCGGACCGCCTCCACCTACTATAAGAAATCTCATATTCAGTAACTATCCTTAGTAAGAGCAACCTCTTGATATCTGCCGATATTCAGCCCGCATAATTATTTGGTGGGTTCATCATCGGAAACCGAACCGCGCCATAGTATAACTTCACACGGGGCATTTGCAAGCACATACTCTATATCGGCGGAGAGGCGAAATTTACCGAATTCACTGGTGTACAAACTACCCAATACGATAGCTTCCACCTCTTGTGTAGCACCCTCCTGAACTACGGCAGTTCCGATATCACGCGCTTGAAGCATCTGAGCCGTGCAGTTATGAGAAAATGTCTTTACTATCTCTTCACAATGCTTAAGAGTCCTCTCGGCTTGCTGGATAGCTTCATTTATTTCAGCATCTATAGGCAGTGAGCGCTCTACTCGTATAACGTACAAAAGAAACAACCTGCCTTTTCTAGGAGAAATCAGCCGCGATGCTTGATTGACCACTCTATCATCTGAAGCAGTACCGTTAACAACTACCAGCACCTTATCCGTACTGTATTTATTGGAACTATTGAAAGCCATATATCAAGAACCATACCATAAATATATATTCAATCTAACACTCATTATCCACTACCAAAAAGTGCTCCCACGTGTGTATCCCTACCTGACAATATAAGGATATCACCAACTCGGAATTTGTCTTCCGGATTGGGTATCAAAGTAACATCATCACCGCGTCTTATAGCCATCACTGCAACGCCGGATTTATCTCTTATAGAAGAAAATCCTGCGTCATTCAGGCTAAGGCCTGCCAAATGTTCAGGCAAAGGTACCCGATTTATACCATATCCAGGCCCCATCTCCATATAATCATCTGCCACAGGGTTCAGCAGATTGTGAGCTATTCTCACACCCATTTCAGATTCAGTATGTATTACACGGTTGCATCCTATACGCTCAAGTGTATTCCCATGCAACTCGCTGTGTGCCCGTGCCACAACATACCCCATCTCCATCGTCTTGAAAAGCACTGCCGTCATAATATTTGCCTCCACATTAGTCCCTATAGCCACTATCCCTATATCAAAATCTTGTACTCCGAGCTCCCGCAAAACGTTCTCATCCGTAGAATCACCTGCAGCAGGATACGTCACATGTCCAAGAATATCTTGGACGCGTCCATCGTCAATATCAATAGCCATGACATCGTGCCCTATCTGATAAAGCGAGCGCGCTAAATTGCTTCCAAAGCGTCCCAACCCTGCCACCACTATCTGTTTAGATTTATTGTGAGATCCGTTTTCCGCCACTATGTTAACTTATCAGCTATAAGGGGGTAATAGTAACTACCCTATTCTGACACGCTCCTCTGCAAGATGATAATTTTCCGGTTTCTCTCTTCTAATCATCAGTATCGCAATAGTTAGAGGTCCTAATCTGCCTAGAAACATAAGCAGTATAATAATTATACTTGCCGCTGTGTTCAGGTGTGGTGTAGCACCATGACTCAATCCCACAGTCCCGAACGCGGAAATCACCTCAAACACAACAGAAACAAAGTTCATATCCGGCTGCACCAAAGTTATAAGAAAAACAAAGAAAGCCACTAGAAAGCATGCTATGGCACCAACGGCCATAGCTCTTTGAACATTCGGAGAGGGTATATCACGTCTAAATACCCTAACACGACGCCCACCTCTCAGAGCCGTAAGAACGGCAAAAAGTATTATCATAAAAGTATTCACCTTTATACCACCGGCGGTAGAAGTAGAAGCACCTCCTATAAACATTAAAACCATAGAGAGAGTTGTATGTCCATTCCCGGATAAGCTTTGATCTATAGTGCTGAACCCTCCGGAACGTGTGTTAACAGATTCAAATAAAGAGCTTGTTATTTTAGATACTACAGACCTATCCCCCAAAGTATCGGGATTACTCCACCCCGCTATAAGGAATACTACTGTACCCAATACTAAAAGCACCCCGGAACCTACAATTACCAACTTGGAATTCAAATGAAGATTAGAGAATTTCCTCTTGTACCATAAATCACTGATGACCACATGGCTCAAACCTCCCGCCAATATCAGTATCGTTGTCAATATGATAGTAAAGTAGGCTCCGTACAAGCCCGACATGCCAGAACCGCCTACATTTTCATCCGGTAGAATTTCGAACCCGGCATTGTTGAAAGCGGAAACAGAATGAAACAATGCGTGCCATAGTGCCTCATACCACCTTATACCAGACCACAAAGGACCAAAAACGAAGAAATCGAAGAATAAGAATATAAACCCTAAGGTCTGAGCCGAAAGCGTTATAAAAACTACTCTGCGAACCTGATCCGACAGACTGCCAATATTCTCTCCGCCTATTCCTTCACGCACTATTAACCTATTGTGCAAGCGAATACGCTGCCTAGATATGAGAATAAGAAACGCAGCCCCTGTAGTAAAGCCTAGTCCGCCCGCAAAAATTAGCAGCAGTATCACTACCTTGCCAAATCCGGACCAAGCCGTTCCGCTGTCTACGCTTACAAGCCCTGTAATCGTTGTAGCCGAAACAGATGTAAAGAAAGCATCCTTCACAGGCGTAAAACCACCTATAGAATTGGATATAGGCAGAAGTAGCATGAAGCCTCCTAAAATGCAAAGCAGCATGAACCCGTATACCAAAGCCATCGGAGAAGTAGGACCGCGTAGCGAAACTACTCTTCTTGGAAGATGAATATATACCGGCGCTATCTCCGATAAGCGCGGATGCCTTACAAGCCTATCTCCAGGCTTAGGTTTCCAATTCTGCAATTGCACCTCCGGCGAAACTATAAATCAATTTGGTACTATATTGCAATAAAGCAAAGCATATCAGTCCAACTAAACCCACGGAAGAAAAGGCGAATGATGGAAAATAAAAGACACACCAATGGTGTACGTTTCAGATCTATGATGGAAGAAGGAAATCGGTTCATTCTAGCTGTAGAAGTAGAGACGTCGCGCGGGCTACTGACAGAGACTTCCGCTCAAAAGGCTCAGTCATTAGCTTACAACCTTATGGAAGCAGGCATAGCGGATATTGTGTGTATGACGGATAATCCCGGCGGCAATCCACATAACCGCCCGGAAACTCTAGCGATGACTCTCATGGAAAAAGGATGGGATACTGTTGTAAATATATCATGCAAAGATTATAACCGCAATGCCGTAGAAGGCCGCTTATGGATGCTTGCATCCCTTGGCTTTGTCAATATTTTGGCTCTTTCGGGCGATTATCCATCGGACGGGCTCAACGGCAACGCGCAGCCGGTATTCGATATAGACTCTGTAAGTTTATTGGATATTATACGTCGCATGAATATGGGGCTACAGGTTAAAAGAAGAAACGAGATACACAAACTCCAACCAACAAATTTTTTCGCCGGCGCAGCTGTCAATCCGTTCAAAAAGCTGGAAGGCGAACTATTGACGCAGTATTTCAAATTTGCTCTGAAAGTGAAAACTAATGCCGCATGGGGCGTAACACAGATAGGCTACGATTCTAGAAAACTAGAGGAATTTTCTATCTGGGCAGGTACCAATGGTTGCACCGTGCCGATGATGGGTTCTGTTTTTGTTCTTAGCAAACCGGCTGCAGAATTCTTTAATAGATGGGGGATACCCGGCGTAGCACTCACAGATGATCTGCTATCACTTGCAGAAAAGCATAGCCGTTCATCGGACAAGGGGCAACAATTCTTCAATGAGTTCGCGGCTAAACAGATAGCAATTCTGCAGGGGCTGGGTTTCAGAGGTGCTTACCTTTCGGGCAGGCCCGGCCTCAAGCGCATAGAGAAAATTGTGGGTATGGCGCGGTCGTTCTCCGGCAAAGATTGGCAGGATTTCGCAGATGAAATTGTATTCCCGCAGAATGAGGAATTTTATCTCTTCCAACAAGGAGATAGACGCGGACGCAGTTCAAACCTCATCAACCCGGAATACACTGCATCAAAATCTAGAGGCAATACAATCTCACGCATCTTTTCCAACCCTTCATACACAATTGGACACACCGCACATAGTGTTTTATTTAGCACAAATGCACCCGCTTTCAATATTGGAAAAAAGGTATACGCTCTTTTAGAAAATTCAAAACATTCCGGCAAAATAGCGCATGCTGTGGAGCAGGCTATAAAGATTCCTATATACAACTGCAAAGATTGCGGCGATTGTTCATTGCCTGATATCGCTTATCTTTGCCCTGAGTCTCAGTGTGTGAAGAATCAGCGCAATGGTCCATGCGGAGGAACAAAGGCGGGTAAATGCGAAGTGCTGGATAAAGAGTGCATTTGGCTGCGTGCTTACAATAGATTAAAACCATTTGGAAAAGAAGAAGATATGCTGGAAAGGCGGCCTGTATTCAAGGATGGAGCACTGCAGGGCTCTTCCGCATGGGCAAACGCATTTCTGGGACATGATCATAACGCACAAAATAACGAGAAGAATACAACATGACAAACGATACTTCCGAAAGTGGACACTTTTTAATAATAGGTGAGAACCTCCACACAAGCCGCGTAGTTAAAAGAAACGGAATCCGTTCCTCAATTCTGCCGGATGGCAGGGAGGTAGTACACTACAAAACCGAAGATGGCAAAAAGAAATATCTGGAAGTGCCGGAACATTTCAAAAACACTCAGCCCTATAAGCAGAACAATATAAAACACTTTATCATAGCCGTTTGGAAAGGCATTAATGGGAATTCATTGGAAGCAGAAGAAGCCGCAGATTATGTACAATGGGAAGCACTAAGGCAAATTCGGTTCGGGGCACATTTCCTTGATCTGAACGTAGACGAAGCTTCACACAAATTAGAGGAGCAGAAAGTTTATATCGTATGGATGGTAGAGAATATACAGGACATTGTAACAGTTCCGCTAAGCATAGATTCATCAAACCCCGAGATTATAGAAGCAGGATTAAAAGCATATAACGGTAATGCGGGTAGGCCATTATTGAATTCGGTAGCTTTGGAAAGGCTTGATACTTTGGATATGGCAAAGTACTTTAATGCTCGGATAGTCGCTACTGCGGCAGCTGAAAACGGAATGCCATCCAATGCGGATGAAAGGGTAGAAAATGCAGGGCGCGTTATAGAAGCCGCTCTCTCGAAAGGAATAAAAAAATCGGATATTTTCGTAGATCCTTTATTCTTCCCCATATCCGTAAGCCCGTCCTACGGAATGGACGCATTGAATGCAATTTCAGCGCTCCGTAAAAAATTTGGCCACGAAATACACATAACAGGAGGTATGAGCAACATGTCTTTTGGTTTGCCTAAACGCAAGCTTATCAATCAGGTCTTTATACACCTCGCCATAGAAGCAGGAGCGGATAGCGGTATAATAGATCCCGTTCAGTGCCCAATAAAGGATATACTGGGATTGGATATGACTACTAACTCAGCCGGAATCACGCGTAGAATGTTAGAGGGTGAGGATGAATACTGCGCCGATTATATAGCGGCTTATCGAAATAATAATTTGGTGTAGTTAGTGTTGTGTGCTTAGATACAATCCATGATAATTTTCCGAAACATAGCCGGCTTCATAGCTTTCATAGCAAGTAATTTCAACGAATTTCTGGAGAAAAACGGTCCCTATATGGCTGCCGCTATTTCTTTCTACTCTTTTCTGTCCCTTTTCCCTTTGCTCATAGCTCTCATAGCCATCTCCTCATTCTTCATAGCCGATCCGGATATTCAGAGTGATCTTATAGAAGCAATACAACGTCTTGTGCCAGTCCTACGTCAATCGTCGTCTGAAGGGCAAGACCAATTCTTGACTGAATTCTTTAGGAGCCTCCAAAGCGGACGTGTCTTTACCAGTTCTTTGGCAATAATAGGCTTACTTTGGGCTTCTACAGCCGTATTCGGGGCGGTAAGAAAGAGTGTAAACGCTATATGGGGAATACGAAAGACCCGCCCGTTCCTTATGGAACGTTTCATGGACTTCAGCCTATCGTTCGGCACTATGCTCCTGCTACTATCATCAGTAGCTCTCTCAACAATACTGAGCCTTTTCGCGGCGCTATCCCAAACTATATTCCCAGATGCGCCAATAGCGGAACCTCGTCTATGGCAACAAGTAGCACAAGTCCTACCGCCGTTACTTACATTCTTTGTTTTCCTCATCCTCTACTGGTGGCTTCCGAATATAAAACTGCCTTTTAAAAATGTGTGGCCTACAACATTCGCGGCAACAGTGGCATTTGAAATATCTAAACAGATATTCATTCTGTATCTGCAGAATCTGGGTGGCATAGGCAGAAATCTTTACGGAGGTGTAAGCGCGGTGATAGTCCTGCTGGCATTCGTATATGTCTCGGCTATCATAATGCTAGTTGGAGCACAGCTTACCGCCCGGTATACAGCATACCTAGAGCTAAAATCACAGCGCGTTCTTAACGATACACTCAGCCGTAATTTGGAGAGGATACGCTCCAGACCGTCCTTGCCCGGCATGCCTGCAACTCCGCCGGCCGGCGCGGCAGATAGCAGTACCGACACTCCATATACATAAGGAAAAATAAATCCCTATATCTTCTCTAGCGATATGACTACACTCCGCCCATCTAACATAAAAGAATCGCTATTGGGGTAATGCTCCACCTCTGTGCCCAACTCACAGAAGACCTGATCCGCAAGTGTCTCTCTAGTGACAACATTCAGCCAATCCCTCAAGTTATCCACCACATCGTCATCCGCCTCTATGCGCAAGCGTACGCGGTCTACAATTTCCAAATCCGCAGACTTTCTCAAGTTCTGGATTCTTCGTATAACCTCACGCGCCCATCCTTCCGAACGCAATTCCGGCGTTATTTCCAAGAGTAGCGCTACATTCCAACCATCGTTACCGGCAACATTCAGCACGCGCACTCCATACCCTTCTTCTACTTCAAACTCCACATCTTCGGGGTGCAACACTATATCTCGCCTTCCATCTACAGCTTCATCCTCATCGCCAAGCATAAACCCTTCACCTTTTTCCATCTTCTCCAAATAACGAACCTTCATGTCTGCATCGGCATTGCCGAGAACCTCGGCGATTACCTTTACTACTTCATGACCATACTTAGGCATTAGTGTTTTATAGTTGGGTTTTAGAGTCACTCTGGAAGCATCTTTGATAAAAAACAACATCTCCCCCTTCTGTATCGATGTTATTTGTACCCGAGTTTCTTCTACGCTATCCAATCTATTCAAAAAGGGTTTGAACATCTCATACCAACTAGTATCGCTGCTGTGTTTTGCCACTGCCGCCTTTATATTCAGCTCTCCTTCAATCTGCTCCAGTGCATCTTTGTCGAGGGCATGCGATTTCCCATTATTAGAGTCGTCATTGCCGGCGAAATAAAACCCAAGGCATAGTAAAGGCTGCCTAATCTTTATGCCCGCCCGTGCCCTCGCCGAGCGTCCCATGCTTACTATTCTTATGACCGCCTGCATCTGCTCTATCAGACCTGCATCTATAAATTCCTCTCTTGGTTTAGGCCAATCCTTCAAATGCACACTATCCGGCTCAGATGTAACACGCTCCGAAACCAAATTCCTGTAAATCTCATCTGCGAGAAAAGGCATAATCGGCGCAGTCAAAAGGGACAAAACCGTAAGGCATTCGTACAAAGTAGAGTAAGCCGCCCGCTTATCCTCATCATATTCACTCTTCCAGAATCGACGTCTAGAGCGGCGAACATACCAGTTGGACAAAACATCCACAAAAGCCTCTATTCTTCTAGCAGCCACCTCTATACGCCAGTTTTCCATAGCCTCCGTAACTTTCTCGATAAGTAGATTCATCTCGGCGAGTATCCACCTATCCATCTGGGAAAGCCTACGCGGCGCTGCAGACTGATCCGCCGTCCATCCGTCCAAGCGAGCATAAGTCACGAAGAATGAGTAAACATTCCACAGCGGAATAATGAAACGTTTTCGCAATTCATCACAGGGCTTGTACCCGAAATTGAGATTCGCCGAAGGATTTTGCCTACTGAACAACCATCTCATCACATCTACACCTATGGTATCCGCCGCCTCTTCAAACCATATAGCATTCCCTCTAGATTTATGCATCTCCTCTCCTTTTTCATCACGCATCAAAGCATAGGAAAAAACAAGCTCCGCAGGTTCTATATCCTCCAATGCAACAGACATCGCTATCAGCGAATAAAACCAATTGCGAAACTGGCCGGGGAAGGACTCGGAGATCCACTTTGCCGGGAACCACTCTTGCCAATACGATTTATCCTTGTAGTAATGTAAGGTACTGAAACCCACTATCCCCGCATCAAGCCAAGGGTTGCCGACATCTTTTATGCGAGGTACCAACTTTCCGCAATCGCCGCACTTTATCCTTATGGAATCTATCCATGGTCGGTGAGGAGAATGCCCGTCGAAATCCTGCCATCCCTTTACGGCATGTTGGCGCAATTCCTCTTTGGAACCTATCACCGTTACATGTCCGCACTCTTCACACTTGAAGATAGGCAAAGCCAACCCCCAATACCGCTTTTTGGAAATCATCCAGTCGTGCATATTTTGCAGCCAATCTAGCTCGCGCTCTTTTCCAAAGGACGGTATCCATTTCATGCGCTTTGTTGCCTCTATCATACGCGGCCTCAACCCATCATCTTTACAGTCGGCTTTAGCGCCATCCATCGAGATAAACCATTCCGAAACAAGCCTGAAAACCAACTCTTCTCCACAGCGCCAGCAGAAGGGGTACCTGTGTCTGTAACGCTCAAGCCTATAAAAGGTGCCCTTCCTACGTAAATCCGCATATATATCATCCTTCACCTCGTCTACGCGGCGTCCTGATAAAAAGCCGAAACCGTCCAGATATCGTCCATCATCTGTCAACGCAGATATTACAGGCAGTTCCCATTCTTGTCCCAAGTGGAAATCTTCCGCACCGGCGCCGGGTGCAATATGCACAATACCTGTCCCTTCATCCTCGCTCACATAAGACCACGGTATAGCGTGGTGCATTTCCCGCGCCTCTTCCTGAGCGTCAAACTCATCGAAAGGACCATTGTAAAGCAATGCAACCAACTCAGACCCTTTGGCTCTCTCCACTATACTCCATTCTCCCTTCAGCACTTTCAACCTACGTTCACTGAGCCAGAGATATTCTTCCTTAAGGCCTCCGGAAGTCTTCCAACTGTTGCGAACTTTCACATAATCACTATCCGGATTTACTGCTACCGCCACATTTGCCGCAAGCGTCCAGGGGGTAGTTGTCCATACAAGAAAAGAAGCTTCACCGGCTGCCAGTCGGAGCATCACAAAAAGACCCGGATGTTCCACTTCACGGTATCCGTCGGTAACTATTTCGTGCTGAGACAGTCCGGTGCCACATCGAGGACACCACGGCATAACATCTCGTCCCTCATATAGCCATCCCTTCTCGTGGCAATGTTTGAGAAACCCCCAGATAGCATAATTGTTTTCATCGGACATAGTGTGGTATGAATTGTCCCAATCCATAAAGTATCCGAGCCGCTTAGACTGTTCAGTGATTTTGTCTGCGAAATTGAGAACGCGTAGTTTACACTCCTCCACAAAACGATCTATTCCGTATGATTCTATATCTTTCTTGGAAGTAAACCCTCTTGCTCGTTCTACCTCTACCTCTACCCAAAGCCCTTGACCATCAAACCCGTTCTGGAAACGTTGGCGATAGCCCTGCATATTACGAAACCGCTGAAACACGTCTTTGTAGAAACGCCCCCAAGCGTGATGTACGCCCATGGGGTTATTTGCTGTAATAGGTCCGTCTATGAAAGAAAAAGTTCTATCCGAGGCATCATTCCTATGAAGGTAACGCCGTAGAATGTCCTTACTGTTCCATCGCTCCAGAACGCGTTTTTCCAACTCAATGAAATCAATTTTAGGTTTGACCGATTCAAAAGGCAAAGCTTCACCGCTATTGTCTTTATTCATACTTTGTTGCTCCATACATTTATACTTTCCGGGAAAATACAACCCTCATATCTCTATAGGGTAATGGCAAATCCCTAAGAACAGTATAAGATGAATAGGCTCATATTCCCATCATCTTTGTCTACCATCTGTTACCTACGAAAAAATATTATGTGAAGAAGGTATAGAGATAAACAACTATAGGCGGATACTAATTTGTGATTTTTAAAGCGTTTAAAATTGAACTTGAAATAGTTGGCCATTAGCAAATTAAATCATTCTCATAACCGAATCCAATCTTTCCCAAGCAAGAGATCCGTTCCTTTATCTTTATCACTACTCCACTTATCCTTAGAAGGAGCTATCAATATTTTATTGGGGTTAGAATTTAGCCAGGCACCCCATAAGCTAAAAGTGCTGTTCGATATAATACTATGCTTACACAAAGACATCAAAGCCATATCTTCATATTCTTTTAAACCTTCTCTCCCTGAAACCAAAACACAATCTAAATCCTCCGGAAAAGGATACTTTTTTGCCAATTCAACATCATCAGCAAAAATAAACAATTTAAGATTACGATTTATTTTTCTTTGTATAAATTCAATTGCCGCTAAATAGTAAGAATAATCGAGATTTGATTTATGTTTAATATCATTATAGAAAGATGCTTCGTAATCGAGTTTTTGTCTAATATGAATGGCTACGGATTCAGATTCTTGTATTAAAGTTTGCATTCGATAAAAATAGGAGGATTTATTCTCTTCCCTCAAAGTCAATTCTTCTTTGAGGAAGTCCATAGCGTCTTCAGCAAAAATTTTCACTTGCCACCATCCTATTAAATAAATATCTTTATCCTTTGCCTGTTTACCTTCTTCAATTTGTTTCATTGTAGATTCATATAATTCCTCGGAGGTTGTATCTTCAATGACTACCTTATTATTTCTTTTTAAGGGTCTCTTGAAAATCAAATTTGCAAATATTTTCTTTCCGTTATAAAGTCTTTGAAGTTCTTTGATATTACTTTCAGGCAGTGTAATGTTAAATTTATCCAGTAAATATCCTCTTTCAAAACGACCTATAAAAGGTAGGTCACGATAGTCACGAAAAAAAGATTTATAAGAGTAAATATCCCTATATTTACTAAGGTGATCCAATTTTACTTCAGTCTTGAATTTAAGTTGTACGCTCTTTGCAAGAGCGTATTGAAAGAACTGATTCCCCAATCCATCGGAAACACTTACATAAATCATTCTCCAAAACAACCCTCTACTTTGTTATTCTTGGTAGTCACACAAACCTTCACAAGGTGTTTAAATGGAAAGATAGAAAGCCATGTTCTACAAACCTTGCAACTTACTATCACTAGCTGGGATGAACCCTACGCTATATCATACAACATGCTCTGATTCTATGTTGCTAATCCACACATGCTTCTCCGTATTCCAACGTTTGAAGCAAGACTACCTACCCCGTAACAACCGAGTAACATTCGATTAGAGGACGATCGACCCGATCCGTTTGATGGGATAATTAGTGATTAGTAAAAGCGTTTGTCGTGTAGATACGAAGTACTTCCCCACTCTATACCTACACCGCCCGCCTTATCGAAAATCACACGCGCTATACCCATTACTTTCTTGAGTGAAACCCTAAATTCCTGTCTTGTCATTGGCATAATAAAAAAGCCCCTGCTTATTCAGCAGGGGCTTGGCTCTTTCATCCTTCGTCTGTGCGCTTCACAGTTTAGATAACGCGCCTTCTCCTGCTGTTATACAACAACAGCAACAGCAACAGCAGTCGGCACTCATATATTTGCAAAGCATCATAGATACATTCTACACAACTTTTATCGGCATACAAGAGATAAAACACAAAAAATTATCAATTTATATGTTTACATGCGTTGTACGACTTAGGACGACATGCAGGATTGTCGATTCCAAATCCTAGCCTAACCGCAGTATTTCAGCCATATTAGACGCTAATATGAGCTCTTCGCAATCTTTTTCCAACCCGGCTTTTCTGAATTCCCGCAAAGCGCGCCTTTGAGTAACTAGTGGATAATCACTGCCGAAAAGTATCTTTTTCACTCCGGCGGACATAGCAGAAACTGAGAATACTCGCGGCTCGAATAGGAAAGGGAATGCAGCTGAATCGAACCAAGAATTTGCAAGAGCGTCTCTCACCTCCGGCATAAGTGAATAGAAGGGCAGACCTCCCCCAAAATGAGCAAACACAAAGCGGTTCTCCGGAAACTTGCGCACAAGAGCCATGAGGATTCGCGGTGTAGTTTCACCCTTTCCAACGTATGTGTGCCCCACAGGCTCGGAGGCATGTACAACCACCGGGATATCCAGCATGCTCAGGCACTTCATAAAATCGGCTAACCGCGGCAAAGAGGGTATATCTATGCGCTGTGTGGAAAAATGCAGCTCACCCACTCCCCGGGCGCCGGCCGATACGCACCGTTCCACTTCGTAAATCGCACTATCTCCCCACAAAGGATTTACGCTACAAAAGGGCACTATCCGCCCCGGGTAGTTTCGGGATGCATCCAGTAAATAATCATTTGCAACCCTTGCAACGTCCTTATTCGTCCATCCGTAACCTAACACTATAGACATGCCAACATCCGCCAACTCCATCTCCGATATGAGGAGATCCGCAGATGCCGTGCGGTTTACGGTAGATGAGAAAAGTTCACGAAATGTATCGTCGGCTAGCAACGCCTTATTAGGATCATTACGGAATTCATCCGGTAGTATGTGTGTATGAGCATCTATTATAGGGTGAAACATTCCGACCTTAGGCAAAGATATAAGTCATCTTCAAACCGTAATACAAACGAGACAAGCGATGGTAAAGTCCACCAAGGCAGCATCTTCTATTATATTGAATTCTAAATCAGCTCGCCCAAAGATGGGGCGTGTAGCAGTTTTGTATACAACTCCTGAAACGGTGATACAAGATTACGCACGGTTAATGGATCTAGCCGGAGTAGAAGAAGCACTCATGCCTAACGTCAAAACACTCCTAAAAGTTAACATATCATGGCAACACTACTATCCCGCGTGTTCCACTGCGCCGTGGCAGCTGGAGGGAACAGCCAGAAAATTGAAAGATGCGGGTTTCCATGACCTCATAGCCGCGCACAACGGCACCGTAGTAGTGGATGCCGAAGAAGGAAGACAACGCAATAAGCATGCTGTTGTGGAAGAAAACCTAGACATCCCACACCAAGTACTGGATGAGAAACCTACACGCTGGATACAATATCGTCCTAAATCCAAAATGTTAGTTCTGAATGATGTATACCCGGATGGGCTGCTCTTGCCTGAGATAATGCAGGGCACTAATATAGTACATCTGCCCACAGTCAAAACCCATGTTTTCACCAAGATGACAGGCGCCATGAAAAACGCTTTCGGGGGTCTCCTTCACAGAAACCGCCATTGGACTCATGCAGTCATACATGATACATTGGTAGATTTGCTTAGCATCCAACGTGAAATACATACCGGCATCTTCGCCGTTATGGATGGGACATTCGCAGGAGATGGTCCGGGACCGCGTGCCATGCGGATACATCAGCCGGGGGTAATTCTAGCTTCTGCAGATCAGGTAGCAATAGATTCCGTAGCAGCGCGCCTGATGGGAATAGACCCTATGCAGATAAGAAAAATCAGGCTTGCAAACGATATGGGGCTAGGAATTGGCGACCCTAGGTTTATAGAATGTGTAGGGGATGATTTATCAGGGGTAAACTGGGGCTTTAACCACAAAGAAAACACCTTTGCCTCACTCGGTCAGAAATTGATCTATCACGGTCCTCTCAAACCTTTGGAGAGGATATTACTTCGCTCTACAATCGCTCCGTGGGCATACTTTGCATCCAACCTGTACCACAATGAGTTCTGGCTCAGATTCATAGGACGAAGGCGGGTTAAAGAAGCTATGAAAACTCCATGGGGAAAACTTTTCCAAAGTTATTGAACAGACTAATTAGATTGTTCTCTACCGTCATTATTTCCATCATTTTCTTCCTCTTCCGGATATAAGTCCAGCTCTATGCCCTGATGGATATGTATACCTACGTCTGCCGTCTTAGATTCGGCAGGTGTAAGTATATTCGCGAAAATAAGTTCCAGAATTTCGTCTATATCCTCTCGCGTGAGACTCTCCGATACCACCAAAGTGCAATGTATCAAATCTTTTGCAAAGTGAACATCTAGCCTGCCCGATTGCCGCTTACAATTCGTTATGGCATAGCATTCGGAGCTGGGTGTCCTCACTTCTCTCTCGAATTGGTAACCGGACATGTTGATCCCTTTTCTATGAATAGAATTGACGCTTCCCTTTCCTTCATGAGCGAATATGTCCGCCCCCGCGCACAATCCATTTGTAACTGCAAATCTCCCTAAGTCCCATTGGACCACGTGCATGAATTTTATCGGTGCTTACCGCAACCTCCGCACCCAACCCAAGCTCTCCGCCATCATTGAATCTGGTAGAGGCGTTATGAAATACAACAGCTGAATCTACTTCACGCAAGAAACGTTCCGCAGCATTAATGTCGTCAGTCACTATTGCTTCCGAATGTCCGGAGCCGTAGAGGGCAATGTGCCTTAGCGCCTCATCAAGTGATGAGACTACCTTCACGCTAGCTATAAGCGCCAAGAACTCCCGCCCGAAGTCCGAGGACTCGGCAGAGGTCAGAAAATCGCTATCCTTTTCTTCACCTGCAAACTCCATCGAAAGGTCATCTAAACGCAGTTCTACCCCTGCCGCTTTGAAGCGTTGAATGAGCCGCGGTATAAAGAGTTTCGCAACGGACGCATGCACTAAAACCGTATCCAATGCGTTGCATACGGTGTGACGCTGCACTTTGGCATTGAATACAATCTCTAGCGCCTCATCCAGATTCGCCTCTGTATCTACATAAGTGTGGCATACTCCTACACCCCCTGTTACGGCAGTCATAGTGGCATTTTCTGCTACGAGGTGCACAAGATCACTAGACCCCCTAGGAATAAGCAAATCTATGAACTTATCCATAGTGAGCATGCTGCTAACGGTCTGCCTATCGGTACTGCGCACAAATTGCACTGCATCAGGCGTAAGTCCGGCGCCTTCCATAGCCTCTCGTATAGTATCCGCCAAGATGGAGTTAGTATAGAAGGCATCACTGCCGCCGCGCAATATGCAAGCATTACCTGACTTTATGCATAAAGCGGATATATCCGTCATTACATTTGGCCGACTTTCAAAAATAACGCCTATTACCCCAAGCGGAACTCTTATACGTTGTATATGCAAGCCATTCGGTAAAGTATAGTCATCTATTATTTCACCTACGGGATCGGGTAAAGATGCAACGGTGCGGATGGTAGCGGAGATGTTGGCTATTCTCTCCGTGCTCAAGGTCATGCGTTCAGTCAAATGCCCTGCAGACTCTTTCTCCTTCATATAAGCGAGGTCTCTGACATTTGCGGCAAATATCTCATCTTGCCTCTTGTGTATAGCATCCGCGATACGAATAAGCGAGAGGTTACGTTGTTCTCCCGAACTATTCGCCAGAATAGACGAAGCTTCACGCGCCAATCTTCCTTGTTCCTCTATAGATATTGTTGTGGAAATCACCTTTTTTGCCCCTTTGAATTAGCAACTACTGCCATGACCATATTGTTACGATGCACTAGATGAGGACCAAAATCATACCCCAGCAACTTTCTTACGGCAGATGAGTTATTACCCTTTATTATGGACACATCGGAAGAGCTATAGTTAGTTATCCCGAATGCTACAGCATTTCTCGAAGTGTTTGTAATGCTTATGATGTCTCCTCTGTCAAATCTACCGGTAACATGAGTCACTCCTACGGGCAGTAAACTCATATAACGCTCTATTAACGCCCGCTCGGCTCCGGCATCCACCGTCACACTGCCGTGGCTCTCCTCCATTCCCGTCATCATCCACCGTTTACGAGCTTCCATACGGGAAACATGCGCAGGAAAGAAAGTCCCCAATTTCTCCCCTCTGCATAACCTCGGTATAACATCCGACGTATAGCCGGATGCTATCACAAGAGGTATTCCGGAAGCGGTAGCCAGCCTTGCGGCATCCATCTTGGACGCCATACCGCCGGAGCCGTGTTCATCCGAAGAGGTGCCCGCTATCCGTTGAATATCCGCTGTAATTTCTCTGACTTCGGGTATAAGGGGTGCGCCCGGTACATAGTGCGGATCCGCTGTGTGCAGGCCCTCCATTTCACCGAGTAGTATAAGCAAATCGGCATCCACCGAATTCGCTACCATAGCAGACAATCTATCATTATCCCCATACCTTTCTCCCACTATCTCATCTATAGCAACCACATCATTCTCATTGATAATCGGCACCACTCCTGCGCCGAATAGAGCCGTCAAAGTTTCACGAACATTGAGATAGCCTACTCTGCTTTGTAAATCATCTCTGGAGAGAAGCACTTGTGCCGTGACTATTTCGTGAGCCGAGAAAATTTTGTTGTAAGCCATCATCAGCAGAGGCTGCCCTATCGCAGCCAGTGCTTGCATTCGCACCACTCCGCGAAAGTTGAGATCCTTTGGATATTTAGCTCGCGATAATGATAAGCTGCCGGCCGCAACAGCGCCGGAGGTAGCAATAACCACCTCAATGCCGGATTTCCAAACTTCGGACACCTGTGCTGCCAAGTGCCGTATTATATCTTCATCGAGTTCATGGTGATCGGATGTGATGAGGTTAGTACCGAACTTCACTACAATACGCCGTCTGCACTTCGATCTTTTTCCTTCGATACTCATAAAATCTGGGAATCTCCCGGAACTTTTGCAATACCTATCCCTATGCCCTCAGACGAGGGTCAATGATGGTTACAATAATTAAGCCGGCAAAAAGCACACCGGCTCTTTCTCAAGGGTACTTCAAAACAGATGACTCACAAGAGGTATCACACCATTTCAGAGAAGATTTATTAAAAAGATATCACATAATGCATCTCACAGGAGTAGCTGACCTTCTACGGGGGACTGAAGAGTTCGCCGCCCTATCTGCGCGTCTGAAGCAAAACACAGCCGAAGAGTCTGTGAAAGTGCCCGACGCAGCACTGCCATGTCTTATAGAAGCTTTATGGGTAGAATGCAGTACACCCCTCCTCATAGTAGCTACTGACCCTGATGTATCGGCGCGAATTTTTGACCAGATCGCCGAATGGTTCGGAACGGAGGAGTTCATAAATCACTTCCCGGAAATGCCGGGGCTTCCTCTGGAATATTCCTATCCTGAGCCTGCCGTCACTCATAGGCGGATGCGCTCTATAACAGCATTGCACAGCACAAGCCCTAACATAGTCGTTACCTCTGTACAAGCGGCTGCGCAAGCTACCATAGACAGGGCTGCCTTCCAAAAATCCACTCACTACATAAGTACAGGCATAACTATGCCTCCATCCGAACTAGCCCGTATACTCACTAACGGAGGATACACTCAGGAATCTCATGTCGAAGCACCGGGTGAGTTCACTCGTCGCGGAGGGTTGATAGATGTATTCCCTGTGAACTTCGATAAACCGCTGCGGATGGAATTTTTCGATGATGAGATAGATTCTATACGCATATTTGACCCCGCAGACCAACGCTCTTTGAGCAGTATAGAACAGGTTATTGTACCGCCGGCTAAGGAAAATTTACCACAGCTGGTAGATGTGGAGAGGGTAAAAAGTTTACTCGAAAAATCCAACTTGGATTCTGTAGAAGAGACACGCGGAAGACGTATTTACGAGGACGTGAGGCGCATGCAGAATGGAGAAGATGTGGATGGTAGCGCTTTCTACGCCGGCTTCTTTCAGTCCGGCTCTATTATGGAACATCTACCACAAGAAGGCATGGTTATCCTCCTTCGCCCCGGTGAGATAGAAGATACTGCGCGAGCGCTAGATTTCCGCTTGGCTAACATCCGTTCCCGAAAAATCGAAAGCGGATTAGTGCCACACGGGTTCCCATCACCCCATATAGGATGGCAGAAGATGCTATCCCTATTCGTTTCTCACCCACGACGCCTTGCCATTACCCCTTGGGGAATCGATCTCGATTTGCAGAAGAGCATCCGATCTATGCCGTTTACTTTGCTTCCTTTTCGTAGAAATTCTCTGGATGAGTCTGTGAAGGATATAGCAAAATATGCAAAAGAAGGCATGCGCGTTGCGATAACATCTCCACATACGCCTAGAATAGCGGAGATTATGTCTGAGACTGAAGGGAGTGTCAATCTGCACACCTATATAGTCGATGCTCCGCCAAAAGGTGAGGTAGCTTTGGTAAAGGCACGGCTACGTGAAGGGTTTCTACTCGAGGCAGGCGAGGGTGATAGATTGGCGCTGCTAACGAATGCGGAACTTATAGGGATTATCAAGGAGCGACCACGTCCGCATCGAAGATCACGCCGTGCTCCGCCTCTCGAAGCCCTGAAGCCGGGCATACTGGTAGTTCATATAGAGCATGGCATAGCACGATTTCGCGGCGTAGAGACTATGTCTGAAGAGGGTAAAGAGGGTAGGGAGTACATCCTACTGGAGTATGCGGAGAAGGATCGTCTGTATGTGCCCGTAGAGCATTTAGACCGCATCCAATTATACCGTGGTACAGGCGGAGCAGAACCTCGTCTTACTCGTCTCGGATCTCAAGAATGGAGACGCGCAAAGGCAAGAGCGCACCGTGCGGCGGAGAGCTTGGCGGGTGAGCTGCTTTCTATTTACGCCGCAAGGGAAGTTTCTCAAGGCATTTCTACAGGTACAGATACCCCATGGCAAGATCAATTAGAGGATGCTTTTCTTTACGAAGAGACACCCGATCAGGAACGGACTATCGGAGAGGTGAAGGCGGATCTAGAATCCGCACAGCCTATGGATCGCCTCATTTGTGGTGATGTTGGTTACGGAAAGACTGAGGTGGCTCTCCGCGCAGCTTTCAAAGTGGCACAGACAGGACGACAAATAGCGATTCTGACTCCTACAACCATCCTCGCACAGCAGCATTTCTATACATTCAAAGAGCGTTTGGCGCCGTTTCCCGTAGAGGTGGAGTTACTCTCCCGGTTTCGTTCACCGCGAGAGCAAAGCTTCATTTTGGAGAGAACCGCACAAGGTAAGATCGATATACTCATAGGCACACACCGCATCTTACAACGCGATGTAGCTTTCCATAATTTAGGGCTGCTTATTATAGATGAGGAGCATAAGTTCGGTGTAGTTCACAAGGAGCGCATAAAAAAGACGCGAGCTCAGCTGGATGTGCTAACTCTATCCGCAACGCCTATTCCGAGAACTTTGAATATGGCACTTGCCGGCATTCGTGATATGAGTTCCATTGATACGCCTCCGGATGATAGGCTGCCTGTTAAAACTTATGTAGGCGAAGAGTCTGATGAATTGATAAGAGAGGCTATACTCCGAGAAATCGACAGGAATGGTCAGGTGTATGTGCTGCACAATCGTGTTAAAGATATAGATAGATTCGCAGCCAAGATACAGCGACTTGTGCCTGATGCATCGGTTGGGTTGGGGCACGGACAGATGCAAGAAACCGATCTCTCAATAGTGATGGATGATTTCGTGAACCGTAAATACGATGTGTTGGTATGCACAACAATCATAGAAGCAGGGCTGGATATACCAAATGCCAATACGCTGGTGGTGGATAGGGCGGATATGTTTGGACTGGCGCAGCTTTATCAATTGAGAGGAAGGGTAGGCAGAGGTAATAAGAGAGGTTACGCCTACTTGCTCATCCCGAAAGGCAGACGATTAACGGAACAGGCGGAACAGCGCCTCAACACTATTTTGAGGGCAAGCGATTTGGGCGCAGGGTTTCAGATAGCACAAAGAGATCTGGAAATAAGAGGAGTTGGGAACCTTTTGGGAGCAGAACAGAGCGGACATATTGCGGCGATAGGGTTTGATCTTTATACACGTGTGCTTTCAGATACTGTGAAGGAAATCAAGGAGGGTAAAAAGGAGGTTAATACTCTCTTCTCAGATGTAGAAATAGATTTGGCACTGGATGCCTGTATACCTTCCGCGTATGTGGAGGATTTACCCCTGAGATTAGAATTATACAGGCGTCTTGCAAGGATGAGGGAAGTTTCAGATGTAGATAATATACGCGAAGAAATGCAAGATAGGTTTGGGAATATTCCGAGGAATGTGTGGTATTTATTGACTCAAACATGCCTACGCATACTCGCGGAAGAAGCCGGCATAGTTGCTTTACGGGCAGGTGAAACTGAAGCTTCTTTGATTTTCAGTCATCCCATAGGAGGAGCAGCACGGGCTATGGAAGCAGTGATGGGCAATGATGTCCGTGTTGGGCATATGCGTATAAAGATGAAAATAGATAGGAAACATAATGATTGGCCGGAGAAATTAGTAGACCTCCTGCGGAAGATACTGGCTTTCAAAAAGAAAACTCTGGCCGCACTAGCGATTTCATAATGTGTTTATAGAGCTTTGTTGAGGTCGAATTTCAGGCCGGCGCCTTTGAAAAGTCGTGCTAGTTCCAGCTGCCATGCACCACGTTCATCGAGCTTGACTCTGCCGATGCCGGAACCGGATGAAGGAAGCGATAATCCGGGGACGCACAGAGCGCATACGCTTTCTTCGCCAAGTTTTCCGGCAAGATAGCCTAACAGTAACAACGCATCTCTAGAAGGTGCTAATTTACGGGAAGACGTGCCGCCTTCGTTACCTTCTCTCTCGGATGAGAGAAACACAAGCGCAAAATCAGCTTCGTCCACACCTTCCATAGACTCCGCCAGACGAATGCCGGATTTAGGCCACTCAAAGAGTACCGGCAGTAAATCCAGTTTATCCAGAAACTCGGCTACTGCAGAAGATTCTCTCTGATCTGCCAAACCCATCACAATTATATTATGAGTTTTGCTATCTGAAGGTGCTTGGCTATGTTTAGCTTCTCTGGGTTGTTCCTCAGATTTCCGAGGCCTCTGCCGATTCTGAGCTGTGATCTTTCGGCGGAGTGTGTCCGTGACTTCTTGAAGTTTTATGCTTGTCTTCAGTATCCTCTGGCGGTAACTTTCGCGTACTTGATCTACGTCATTAGTGAATACCAACGGCACTAATCCTGCTTGGTAAAACCTATACTCAGGCGTTCCTTGTCCGAATATTTCTGCGATTATATTGTTTATGCTGTTCTCAAGGCCGCGGACGTTAAAATTAGGATCCATCGCGGATCCGGTAGTACCTAAATCGAGACGTGCGAGTTCAGATATGCAACGCTCCAAACGCGGAATTGCATTACGCATCTCCTCAATAGGAAGTATCGCCTTGTTAGCGAAATCGGGATTCCGCTGATGGCTTTCATAAACCATGTATCACCCTACCGGATATCCGGAGATTCAATCACTTTACCCTCGTCGATAAATTTAACACGCGAAAGTATGACACTGACAGATACTCAGCCGCGCGTTACAAGCCTTATTAGCTGACAGATTGACAAGTGTATTATAAAGGATGTAGAGGAAACAGAATTTTATAAACTTAACCACGAATTATCCCTATTCGGCACAATAATATCCGGATAAGAGGAGCACCTTACGTGGTCTACTTTGGATGCAAACTCAGCATAGGCAAGTAATAGTAGCTATGGAGCGGTATAGCGTAGTTGAACTGTCGTATTTAAATCTCGCCGGTAGCGTAATAACTCGCACAAGTTATTGGATTTGAGCGTGTCATCGCAGCACGACCAAGTTATGGCGGCGATGGAGCGGCTTGGCGGAATCGCAACGCTTTCGCAGTTATATCGCGCGACTCTTTCCGGCGATGCGGAATGGAAAACTAAAACACCGCATGCGACGATTCGCCGAATCGTGCAAACTAACCCTGCGTTTTACAAAATCAAACCGGGACTTTACTGCCTCACCGCTCGCAAGCGCGAATTTGAAAGGGTTTATCAATTGCCGACGCGCGGGCCGATTTCCCCCGAAGTCGCGCAATTGAATCATAGTTATTATCAGGGCGTGCTAGTTGAAATCGGCAACGCGAAAGGGCATTGCACTTATGTTCCGCCGCAGGATAAAAATAAAAAATTCGTCAGCTCGCGACTCGGCAGCCTTTGCGGCATTGATAAATTGCCGCCATTCGGCTATCCGAATTTTCTGCGCCACGCCAAAACGGTTGATGTCATTTGGCTCAATCGCCGCGCGATGCCGCACTCGCTGTTTGAAGTTGAATTGACGACGGACATGCGCATCTCGCTGCTCAAATTTTCGGAGTTGCAGGATTTTTACACGACGATGCGAATCGTCGCTCCGTCCTCGCGTCTGCGCGAATTTGAAGATAAAATTTCGGCGGACGCTTTCTATGCCATTCGCCGCCGCGTCAAATTCAGCGACTTGGACGAAATCGCCCGCCAATACGAATCCGCACAACGGCAGGGGATTTTGGTATAATAACGGGCGGACACAATTTTGGCAAATGTCGGTTGCCTCGCTTGCTTCTGTTCTGCAAAATTATCCCAAATGGAGGAAATGAAATGACAACAACGCTGAGGCGGACTTTAACGGACGAGGAAAAGTCCGTGATTTTGAATCGGTATGGCAAGAAATGCTATGCCACTGGACACCCGATTCCGGATGGTGAAATCGTGGAGTTTGATCACATCCATGCGGATTCGCGAGGTGGCTCGACGGATCTGAACAACATCGCCCCGATGTGTCAGAAGCACAATCGCCAAAAAAGTGCCTTTTCGCTGGAAGATTTTCGGGTGAAATTGCTACTCCGGAATTTTTTTGACAGTGGTCCCTACTTGACGCTCGGTCACCTACTGCGGGATTTCGAGAGAGAAGGGCACATTCCTTGCTATGGGCAACCAGTCACAATTTCTTCAGAAAATGGGGAAGTGGCGATTTCTGCGCCTGATCGCAACTACCGGACCCCGGCCTACAAATGCCCCACAACTGGCTGGGATTACTGCTATGCGACTCTCCCCGTCGATTTGATCGATAGTGACGATGACAATGATAGGCATGCCGGGCTTCAGCCTCGGTACCTGATAATGGACAAGGTCTTCGGACTTTATCGCCACTTTCAGAGGCATCCCGTCCTACAACCTGCCATCGGCAGAACCATCGGAAACAGAATCAAAATTTTCGATGGGCAACACAAAATTGCTGCTTTACTCTGGAATAACCGCAGAGATTTTGAATGCAAAATCTACTTCGGCGACTTTGAGCCGCGGCTACTAAACGCGACCAACATCGCAGCACATGACGCCTACACGCAAACGCGCTTCTATTCGTCCATCATGATTCTCAAGCTCGGCAATCAGTTCGGAAAAGATTTCGAGGACTACAAAAATTCAGACACCCAACCGAAATCAGAGGTGGGTTTTATGAAATATTTGTCGGAATTGGACAAATACCCCACGAGAGGAGACCTGAATAAAAAATTCAGGAGCTATCTCTATTCTTCGGTGCTCGAAGATACGGATAACAAATTAAAGAAGCTTGTTTCCAAAACCAACCGCAGCAGCAAGGAATTTCCGATTACCATGGATATGCTGCATAAATCTCTGTTCAGTTGCTTCCTCTTTCGGGAACCTTCGAACGATGACATGGCAACGGAGGGATACAAGAGAAGCGAAGAAATCCAGAATATGGTCAGAATGATGAACCAATTTTGGGATCTCGGACTCAGTGGCTGGAATACCGAAATACGCAACGACAATGACAATCAGCGGAAATTGAACCGCATTCTTGCGTCAAAATCCATGATGGCTTGGTCAGAGTTGTTGCGGGATTCTATCTGCGCGAAAATCAAAATCCACGATGCGGAGGAAAAAACCCGACTTTTTTATCGTTCTCTCGACAACGAGCAATGGAATGAAATTCGTTTCGTCCTTGAACGATTGATGAATTGGAGTAGGTGGAGAGCCCCCGAGCGTGATGAAATTGACACTTTCATCGCAGGAAACAAATCCGAGGTGAAGAAGTGGTTCAAAGAGAAAGGGTTGACAACTGGTTACCTCATGGGGAGTCCGGAATAACCAACTACCACAAATCCCGTCTCCCCCAATCGCCGTTTATCATCGTCTACAGAATGAGCGGGTGAACATAAAATGCGGCGGATTCGCATCGGCGAAAATCGTCCTGCTGTGTCGGTTAACTTCGGCGAAATAGAATCGCTGCAAAGAAGTGGTCACTTGAATGAAGCCCTACCCCTCTTTCCTTGTCACCGTTTAACTGCGGCTGGCTGCGCGTGTTCGGATAATGCAACTGTAGAATAATAAACAAACCGTGTTCAAGCAAATAAAAATATCACCTGAAATGCCGCTACCACCGGAGGCGCAAATTGCGCTAGCTGACTTCAATCGCAGTTTCAGCGAGGACGAATTGCGCGTCGTCATGCATAACGGCGGGCTGCTGATCAATCTGCGGGAAATTGATCTGACGCAGATGCGCGGCATCGTCAAAACGCTGACCGCCCGCCATCGGCTGAGCGCGGGCAATGTTCTCAGCGACATTGAAAAAGCCGTTTCCGAAGTCAAAAGCTACGGGCTTTCCGGCGGTCGGCGCAACTATGTGGATTACAACAAGGAGCGCAAAGTGCAAGGCCGCTCGTCAAAAGAGCAACGGCGCGGCAAATTGGGCTATACTCGCGGGCATAATTTTCCGCGCGAGGCCAATCCTTTTCCCGATGAATTCGCCGACCGAATCGTCTGCGGCGACAGCGCGGAAATTTTGCAACGACTCCCCGATAATTGCGTGGATTTGATTTTCACTTCGCCGCCCTACAACTTCGGACTGGATTACGAAAAAGGAGACGACGACTCCGTGTGGGACGACTACTTTGCGCGGCTATTCGTTATTTTTGACGAATGTATTCGCGTCCTCAAATTCGGCGGGCGCATAGCGGTGAATGTGCAGCCGCTGTTTTCGGATTATGTTCCGACGCATCACATCATCGGCAATTTTTTTATCCGCCGCAAACTTATTTGGAAGAGCGAAATCCTGTGGGAGAAGAACAACTACAACTGCAAATACACCGCTTGGGGCAGTTGGAAAAGCCCGTCGAATCCCTACTTGAAATACTCGTGGGAATTCGTGGAAGTTTTTTGCAAGGGCGATTTGCGTAAGGAAGGCCGCGCGGAAAACGCCGACATTTCCGCCGACGAATTCAAGAAGTGGGTTTATGGCAAATGGTCGATTGCTCCGGAGCGTGGCATGTCCGAAAAATACGGGCATCCGGCGATGTTCCCCGAAGAATTAGCGGAGCGGGTTTTGAAGTTGTTCAGCTTTCGAGGCGATGTTGTTTTAGACCCTTTTAATGGAGCGGGGACGACTACGCTTGTGGCCAAGAAAAACGGGCGGCAATTCCTCGGCGTGGATATTTCCGAAGAATACTGCAAAACCGCAGAGCGGCGGCTGGCGGAGATTCTACCACTGTGAGCGAAGCCAATCGTCTCATTGATGAATGCGTGGCGATGTATGAGTCGGTCGTGCGCGGAGTGGAAAAAGACGCCGCCGAGCAAAGCGATCGCGCCTACGGCGGAATGGTGCGTGCGAAAAAAGGCAAATTGACCGAGGATATTGCGCGGCGGCTGCTGCGTGCGGCGTGGCTTTCGCTCGGCAAAAAAGCGGCGGATCTTCAATTTAACCTGTCGCCCAAATACGAAATTCCGCTGCGCGAGGATTACATCGACAGAATTAAAGACGCGCGGGTGCGTGAGCATATTCGCGAGAATCTCGGCGAATTCAAAATTCGCCACGGCGCGGATATTCACGCCTATGCGCGGAGGAAATTCATCGTCTCGGTGGAATGCAAGGCCTACGCTGAAAACGCGATGCTGAAAAGAATCCTCGTGGATGCCCATCTTTTGAAGACGCGGTTTCCGCACCTGCGATTCGCGCTTCTGCAATTGGAAAGCCAGCTCGGCGGCGATTACTCGGAATTGGGTAAAATGTCGCTTGGCAGCCGCCAGTCGCACACGCTGATGTCGTATTTTGATGTCGACTTGACGATTGTCACGCTGCTGGAAGGAAAACGAAAAGTGTACGAACCCATTCACAAGCCGGAATTTTACAAGCCGCTGCGAAAGGAAAATCTCAAGCGGGCAGTCGCTGCCCTCGCGGAAATTCTGCGCGAAGCGGACAACGACAATGCTGCCGATTGACTGCCCATTCTGCGGACCGCGCGAGCAGACCGAATTCGGCACGGTAGAAATCCTTCCGCTGAACGCTAAACCGCCGCCGAAGAATCCAAATATCGAGGCATTTATGCGTCGCGCTATTTAGGAAGCCGCACAGTATCATAAAGAAAGTATCATAAAGAAGTAGCGCCTCGTCGGCTAAGTGCTACAGTAACCCTACCTTATTGAAATTGAGACAATGCCTATAGCAACTCATCTCGAAAAAGCTTTATACGCGAAAACGGACGTACTCACATGGTAATTCCCCATTCATTCAAAACAATCATATTCGATATGGACGGTGTCCTGATAGATAGTGAGCCCTTTTGGGAAAAGACCGAGGCTATTCTACTGAAGTCAAAGGGTGTAATATATGACCCCGCTTTCGGGAAAGTTTTAGTAGGGCTCGATCAGGTTGACTCGGCAAAGCTGATAATCGAAAGGTTCAACCTAGATTGCTCCCCTGATCAGCTGAACAAGGAAAGAGTAGATATACTCCTCAGCTTATATGACGAAGGACTGCAGATTGTAGACGGTGTGGAGCCTCTGCTCATGCGCCTCGGTGAGGAAGGGTGGAAGATAGGCTTGGCATCTAATTCACCGATGAGGGTTATAAAATATGTGATCGCTAAATTCTCCATTGAATGCCACTTAGGTGCCGTGGTCTCAGGAGATTCAGTAAATAAAGGAAAGCCCGCTGCGGATATCTACCTTCATGCGGCTAAGATGCTGGGTTCCGACCCTTCGGAGTGTATCGCAGTAGAAGATTCGCTGCATGGCGTAACGGCTGCCGTAAATGCCGGGATGTTCTGCATTGGTATACCCGACCCTAGACTCGACGGTGAAGGTTTCAAGATTTGCAATGTAATATGTGAAAGCATTGAAGAAGTAGCCGCCCTCAATGTTCTCAAATTTTCAGGATGATGTTAACAGCTGTATCGCCCCCCCCGTGAATATATTCGCTAGGCTAAATCAATCTATGAAGACTGTAACGGTGATGGTCAAAACTGAAGCGAGAAATAGTATCGAGGAGAAGGGCGGAGTGTTATATATATCCGTCCGCGCTAAGCCGAAGGGTGGCAGGGCTAACATCGCCGTTATAGATATGCTGTCTAGATATTTCGGTGTGGGTGTTGAGCAGGTTCATTTTGTAAAGGGTAAGACTTCTAGAAGAAAGGTTTTTTCTATTTATTAGTGCATATCATTGGTGGGTATGTTGAAAATGGTAATGTGAAGTTGATGAGTAGGGCTTAAACCTATCGAATAGTTTTTTGAGGCAAGGTTTAAGGTTTTGGCTGCTATTAGGAATTGAAGGAGGTTGAAGCGGTCGTATAAACTCGTGAGGCGATGCTTCATTTGCTGCTTTTCGCATTTTCGCCGTTTCCGAATTTTGTGATTCGCCGCGAGTTTTTCGCACAAGGGATGCGGAGGGTTTAGTCTTGACTTTAGTCAAGGCCGAGCGGAGCGAAGCCCGTAGCAAGCCCGACACCGCCTGATCTCAGGCGGGGATGTGCCCGTAGTATGCTTGTTTTTATAGGTCGCCTTCCAGAACCTTTAGGATGTGGGTTGGATTGGCGTTTATTCTTCGCTTTCCGCCCACGATTTTATAAGATGATGCGCTATGGCTATTGGAGTTGGTAGCTTGAGTGTGGTGCTTTTTTGGAATAGGGCGGCACGGATTTCATTTCTGGTGAACCATCGCACGTCTTCCAATTCTTCGTATTCTATGCGTATGTCTGTTGTGGCGGCTTCCGCATGGCAGCCTATCATTAGGGAGGAGGGGAATGGCCAAGGTTGTGAGGAATGGTAGCGGACTCGTGATACTTTTATGCCGGATTCTTCCATGACTTCACGCTTGACTGCTTCTTCTATGGTCTCTCCTTGGTCTACGAAGCCCGCAAGGCATGAGTAGTGGCCGAGACTGCTTCTTCGTTTTGTTTGTCCTAGGACGCACCGGTCTCCTAGGTGCACTAGCATTATTACTACCGGATCGGTACGCGGGAAGTGCTGGGTTTCACATGCGCTGCATTGTCGTAGTTCTCCGCCTCGCAAGGGGTGGGTGGCTTTTCCGCAAACACTGCAAAATTTATGCCGCGCATGCCAGTTTACTTGAGATCTTCCTTGAGAGAGGATACCTGTTTCCGTCAATGGTATATCACTTGCCGCTACTATGCGAGCGTCCTCAAAGGCGTACCCCTCTATTGGGAGCCAATTCATCAATGTGTCTTCTACGTCCGATACGTCCAGTGTGAATCGAGGTGCGCCTTTTTCCAATCCGAGTAGTACGGGAGGGGGTGCTGATTTGCGGATCGCCTCTATCTTCGATGCGCTCAGCCATGCTAAGTGGGTTGCATCATCTTTTATGATTAGAGGCTCTAGATGCCTCAAGAGCATGAAGCGCGCGTTTTCCATTTGCTGAGCCCTCTCCAGCCATAGTGCGTCATTCCTTTGTTCTTTGGCTCTATCTAGAGGGTTTGAGGAGAAAGTGTGTGATATTGTCAATGTGGGTTTTCGCTGTCAAATTCTAAGCACTGTGCGAGGTTTTACAAAGTGCTCGGAGACTTTGGTGTCTCGCATAAATTGAATCATGAAGCTATGCAATCGTTTCGCCACGTCTTCATTACGTGATATAATGTTGTGCTGCTGTGAAGGGTCCGACGATAGATGGTAGAGCTCAGACATACCCGGGTCTGCCGAATACAATAACGCCCATTCACCTGCTGTTATCGTGGTTACTAACCCTGCCGTCATAGGCCTAGAAACGTTGTCCACAGAGCGCACTCTATCTCCCGGGTTAGCGAAAGGGATGGTAGAGATGACGAATTCACGCTCTGCTTTTTTCTCTCCCCGAGCAGCATTGAGTAAGGAAACACCTTCTACCCATCCGGGTATCGGCTGCTGCATAATATCGAGCACGGTAGGCATAACATCCACCGCGGCTGTGAACCCGTCAAAGCTTCGTGGTAGGACTCCCGGAACGCTAATCAGCAAAGGAATATGTATCAGCTCCTCGTATAGCGGCGAGTGATCCCACTGCGAGTCTGCATCTCCATGCCAGTATAGGGTGCCATCCTGTTTTTTAGCGAAGTGCATCTTGCCAAACAGGCCGCCGTGTTCCCCGAAATAGAAACCGTGATCAGTTGTGAAGATGATGGCGGTTTTATCTCGCAACCCCATATTATCCACTTTGCGGAGTAAGTGCCCGAGCCATGTATCCACCATAGTTATCTCACCCATATAACATGCGTGAGCTTTTTTTACATCTGCTTCAGTCAGGTTGTCCGTATCGTACCAGTGAGCATAAGGCGGCTGAACCAACTCACCATCGTAGCCCGGCATATACAGCTCCGTATAGTATGCCGGAGCATCCCATGGTTCATGAGGATCCCAAGTATCTATATATAGAAAGAACTCTTCTTTATAGTGCTTCTCCAACCATTGCCCCGCCTTCGTCATAGTACGAGCAACGCATCTATCCGCCTCTCCCTTCCAATCCGCCACCACATCGCGCGATTCGTGGTTGCCTATACTCGCTACACGAGTGACGGACCCTTCTTGACCAAGTACGTTGAAGTAACTTTGGAAGCCTCTATCGTAATTCATTCCGCCTCGCGTGTAGAAGGGGGTATCGACTACTGCCGCCGTGTGCACTCCCTGTTCACCCAACACCTGTGCAAGCGTGACGGCGTCATCGGGCAGGGGCTCCCATCCCATGAAAGACATCGTCCATCTGCCTGTGTGGTGGTCGGCTCTCGTGGGCATAGTAGGAAAGCCGCACGCGTAATGATTACCGAAACGGACAGAACGCTTTGCGAGGTCATCTATAACGGGTGTTCTTACTACTTTGTTGCCGTAACATCCTAATCTATCACGTCTGAGAGTATCCGCCACAATCCATATTACATTCATAAAACTTTCCACCTTCAGAGGCGATGCATCTCTAAAATTGCATCATTTACTTGCTATCCACCTTAGATCCGCCCTCTCCCAAAATCATATCCTCTGTTTCATTATATACTTGCATGCTCCGATTATATAGCCACCCGTCTCTTGCTGTAAAGTGACGGACGATAAAGATGGGCTCTTGACGTTCGACGACTTTCGTCTCGCATTCGTCATCATCACGCAAGGCGCCGAACTCCTTCAACTTTTCGAGCAGTTGCTCCATCATGGCAATTCTCCTTTTAGATTTTTATACTCGGTAAACGATTCCAGCAAATCGGAAAATGAAGACGGATGGTAGTTGTGAAACCCCTCATCATCAACGAAAACAAAATCGAATTTCGCCTCTTTTTGCAGGGTATTGACCTCTCCGCACCACTGCCGCAGCCGCCTGATTTTGCGCGGATCGTCAAGATCCTGTCTGCCTTTGGTCTCGACGATGCAAACTTCCCCATTAGCCCGCTTGACCAGAAAGTCAGGATAGTAAATTGACGGCTCATTCTTGGCATCGATGTAATCCAGTTTGAAGCGGACGCTGAGGTAATTTTTAGCGAAAGAAATAACATCGTAGCATTCTTCAAGGAACTCGGCGAATTCCTGCTCGAAACTATTGTCGCCCACGATGCGATTGAGGATACTTTTATTGGGAATCATATACGGCTTCTTCGTCATGAAAAACGGGCGCATTCGACTCACAGCGAGCCATTCGCGAATTTCGGCTACGCCGCTATCATGGACGGTGAGTTTGTTGATTTCCGATTTCAAAGTTTCAATCGCCGCCTTGTTGGCGCCGGATTCGGCCAAATTGCGAATCGCTTCGGTATCTTCCAAGTCAATCGGACGATCGAAGAGATGATCGCGGATGAACTCTTGCACCTTGCCGTAAAGAATGTCATAATCGCTAAATAAACGCATCTCACGCATTATTCCACGCGTAAAGTAACCGATGACGCTGCGATAATCCGTCACCTTCACTCCATCCAACGATGTGGTGTGAGTGACATCATCGGTAAGAATATCGCGGAATACAATCTCGCGCTCTTCTGTCGGCGGAAGTTCTTTATATGCAACTTTCCGATGATTGAATTGCGAAGGTTCGAGTTTGGCAATTACGCCGAATTTGCGATGAATCCGAGGCGCCAGCACCGGAAAGCGAATGTCCAATATGTCGATGTCCTTGTTTTCGTCCACTTCTATGAGTAAAGGCCCGCTTTCTCTTGCGGTTTCGCCCATCGGCACGTAATCGAGCGTAACGCCATCTTTCCGCAGTTCTTCAATGAAGCTCACAAACGCATCCGTGCCGATAACGCTGACCTGCTCATCATGATTTGCCGCGGGATACATCCGGCGGATGCCGCGCCCAAGCGTCTGCTCCGGGAGTATGTTGGCTTTTGAACTGTAAGGGCGCAACCCAACGATAGTAGTTACATTGCGCACATCCCAGCCCTCGCGCAGTATCAGCACGGAAACGACGGCACGATAAGGACTCTCCGCATTGTCAATGTTGCCGGACTGCTTGCGAAGTTTCTCCAATTCGGCGGCGTTTTTGCCTTTGGCTGCTTCCGAAATTTCGCCGTTGTTTTTAGTGTGTATTACCAGAACCTTGCCGCTGAATTCATCGGGGTATTCGCGCTCCAAATATGCGCCTACATCGTCGCAATTCTTGGTATCGTCGGTCATCACAAACATCACGGCGTTTTTTCCCATTTTAGAATGACCTGCGGCGGTCTTGCGCCATTCCTCCACACCGAGGCGGATATAATCGGCGTATCGTTCCGAGTAAATATCGCTGGGAGTTTCCTTCAATTTGTCGCGGCTTTCCCTGTCCGGCAGAACCGGACGCTTGACGACCTGCTGATAAATCGCTTCCACCAGCGGATAATCGACGATGGTCTGCACAAAGATTGCGCCGTTGCGGTGCTTGGGTGTTGCGGTAAAATCTACCTGCAAAGAGAGCGCGCATTCCCTTTGCATGAGCCGATTCCGAATATCGAAAATCGCTTTGAACCACTCCTTTCGCGGGTCGTGAGTATGATGCGCTTCGTCGTTGATAATCAGCAATTCGTCAATATCGCGCACGATATCGCCGAGGTCTGTTCTGGAGTCGGTAGTTTTTCCGGTAGGGCGTTTGCCGAGAAAATAATCGGAAAGATCATCATCTTCCATAGAGGGCTCGGAATCGCGGCCAGTATACACGCGCTGAATGTTCGTTAGGAAAATATTGCCATATGGCGGGTGAGCGCGCACTTCGTCCTGAACATGGAGGCGCATCTGAAAATCGTCGCGCCAATTTCTGCCTTCAAAGCCGTTATCCGGAAGAACCGGGTCGTTATAGAAAATCCGCAATCCTTCAAAGTCGCGGCGCAATCGGTCAAGGACGATGATATTCGGCGTGATAAAGAGAATATTGCGTGAAAGTTCGGAATCCGCCTCGTAAAGTTTGTGGAAATAACTCCATGCAATCATCAAGCTCATAACGCTTGTTTTGCCGCTGCCGGTCGCCATCTTGACGACATAGCGCGGCCACTCCTCCGGAAACATATTGAGACTAATCTCGCCCGACGAAGTAAACTTCATTAGCGCGAATTTATCCTTAGCTTTAGCGATTTCAAACAGATATATCACCGTTTCCGCAGCCTCGCGCTGGGCGAAGTAGTAGCGAAATTCCGCCTCCGAGCCGTCGCTGTCGCTTTTAGTGTGGCGGGTTTGGAACCACCATTTGAGCAGTGCCCGCGAAGTTTCGCTGATACCTTCGTAAGCGGAGTCCCGCCATTCTTGGACGGCACGCCGCAACTTATACACCAGCGGCGGCAACAAATTACCTACGGGAACGCCGTCCACATGCGGATCGTCGCCCGGCGTCCAGCGGCAGTCGGGATGAAGGACGGCGTAGGGGGAGGTGGGAAAATCGGAGGGTATGGCCATTGCTCAATCTACGGAATCTAAAAACTCCACTCCTGTTCCTCCATAAATTGCTGTGGCGTTATGCAACGAACGCCACAGTAATTACATACATCGGGAATCTTGTAAGAACCTTGAATGTTTCCTCTACTATCTTGCTTGGCAGGTTTCTCATCTGATACTAAGATACCGCTCTTTTTTGTCATTGCCTTGGCAATGAGGAAAGGATCTGCGGATGGTTTTCCTTCCAGCATGCTTCTTTTGCTAATCAAATTTGTAAAATTGGAAACACGAAATATTTTACGAACGTTGTTCTGCTGTTCTTCACTCGGTGCGGTGAAAATATGCCTATTTCGTTTCGTCCACTGGAGAAGATGTTCCTGCTCTCCGCCATAATTTTTTATCTCTTTCTCAACTTCGCTTACAGAAGATATAGCCTCCAATGATACTAATTTATCTAATTTTCCCCAAAAAGAAAGGAAAACAGTAGGGTAATAATCACGGCTTATTCTGAAAAATCCTGTATCTAGCACGTAATGCATTAGTCCTCACTCCCTTGATGCATGACTCCTTCAAGGGTTGCCAGAGATGGAATTTTTACTCCCAAATAATCAGCCAATTGGTACTGATTGATTCGTTGACTATAGTACTGTGAAAAGACAAGCCGCATATATTTGTTGCCTAGGTATGACTTTTGGGTCGCGTAGTAGTTGCCTCCACCGGTTTTGTTCTCGCCTGATCCCTCATGCACCCTCCCCTTATTCTTCCAGTCGTCTTCCCATGCAAGAATTTTTTCATCATAAAAATTGTTGGTTATCAAATTGCGGTCGAGGTATTTCCGCAAGATGACCTGACGGCTCACATGATATTTTTTTGCGTAGTGAATAATTTCCGTATCATCGGGTTGCCTAGATATACCTAACCCGTCATCGGGTACCAACAGCGCGCCGGCAAATGCGTTGCAAAATACCTCTCCGGCTCTATACCGGTCGAATAGCTCATTCTCTACATTTTGACGAAAATCAACCCCGCTTTTCTCCGAAATAAGGTGTGCTAACTCGTGAAATAGGGTGAAGATTTGCCGCTCTTTTGCCATACTGTTATTGATGTATATCACGGGAAAATGCGTATCATCTAGGCAAAAGCCACTGTACCTATTATCTTTAAAGGCATCCTTAAACACCCAAATGCCGATGTTCTCTAGTGCGCTACGCCATTGTTTCATCGCATCATCGGCATCTTGCCAGCGGAGCTGCTTTTCTAATGAGATGCCGATGATATCTCGTACCTGACGGGCTACCGCTTTTGCATCATTCAAATCGGAACCCGTAATCTTGTCTCTGATAATTTGCATATGCTCCGGCACAGCATCCCCGTGAAGTTCGTATAAATCGAGTTGCTTGACTGATGCTTTCCTAACAAGATAGCGCATGACAGGTGATAGTGAGTAATCTCTAGGTAAAGACCTGAACTTTTCACCGATATCCTCCTCTTGGGGAGGTTCTGGAAAATAAAATACCGCTATAGGACGATTATAGTATTCGGCAAGTTTTTCCAACTGCGCATACGTTGGTTTTTTCTTGCCAGTCTCCCATGCCTCTATCGTTGCGGATGTTACGCTTTTCCGCTTCAATTTTGTTGCTACCTCGTCAACAGAGTATCCCGCAGTATCTCTAGCCCATAATAGCACTTCAGGGGTTATGTTGGCTCTTACGCTCATATCTTCACCTCCTTTACCCTCATAGTATCATTGCCGAATACATCCCCCCTTGACGGTCACCTTGTAGCGGCGGCAGCAAATTACCTACGGGTACACCGTCCACATGCGGATCGTCGCCCGGCGTCCAGCGGCAGTCGGGATGAAGGACGGCGTAGGGGGAGGTGGGAAAATCGGAGGGCATGGCCATTGCGTGCTAACTCAGTATTCCTCGTTTTCCCGTTAACGTTAAAATGAAGATGCCTGCGTCCGCAAAATCACCGTCATCCGTAACCAATTTCAATTCTTCTTTCTTGCAGATTGCGGCTATAACTTGGTCGTTAAAATCGGATTTACCATCCGAATACTCATCGACAATTGCTTCAATGTTCAATGTTTCAAAACCGCTCTCTATTCGTGTACAGTGTTTCAATAGTCGTTTCGTATCATCGGCAATAGCTTTGGCAATAGGTTTAAACTCTTCGCTCTGACGAAATTTTTTGAAATTTTTGAAATATTGTTTCTTCTCCTCTTTAAGTCGAGATTGTATGTTGAATTGTATTCTTGCGTAGCTGTTAATAAATTCCGAAACAACCAGAACATCAATGTATATCTTACTCTTTGCTTTCAGCATATTGTCAAGTGCTCTAGAGTAGACCTTTACCTCTTGCTTCTTTTCATCTTGCGAGTTTGGACCATATACAAACATCCAGATATTGGTATCGAGAAACAATCTATCTTCAGGCTTGAAACTGTAACTCGAGATACTGACAACTTCACCTGACATCTTATGTCTCTTCTCTTCCTTCACGAATCGCCTCATTGAACTTCTTAGGGTCTTTGAAATACTGCTTGGCGGTGTCAACTACTCTTTTCAAAAGCGCCAAGTCATCATTCTCCATATCCTCGACTTTCAGCAGTCCACGAATTTTCTCCTCGTTGAATTTTCCGTATAACTGCCCGACCGCGGCATTCAGAAAGGCGGAGGTCAAAATTGTAACATTGCGAAAAGATAGTGTTACATAGATCCCTTCTTTCAACGCGGCGGCAAGGCGACGGTAAACCTTCTGCCCGTCATCTGAAGCGACGCACAATGAGCTGCCCACTACTTCAAATACGGATATTTCAACTACCTTCTTCATTGCAATCTCCTTAGAAAATGTCTTCCGAGGACACCTCGGATCCAAGCGCGTAGGAATTTGTGTCGTCAGTGCGAATTTCCACGTTCACCGCAGTTCCGGGAAAGCTGTGTCTCAATGCTGCCTTCTCGGTTTTCCGTTCCTCGCGTTTCCAGTAACCGGCATCCGAAACGATCTGAATGCAACCATTATTGAAATCGATAAAATCGCAAAGCAGCTTCAATCCCAACCCTCCCGGCACATTGCCTCTCTTGGTTGTGTTAATGCCTTGAGTTGCCCAATCGATGGCTTCTTCCGATGATAGGTCAATACCTTCATACTTCCTTACATTTTCCCGAATGCCCACTCCAAGGTCAACCACCGTAAAATCGAGTCTTTTACTCTTTGGAAAAAACTGTCCGCAACTGAAAATTCCCAACTCTGTGCCTGAGTGCGACACGGCATTGTTGAATATCTCAAAAATGCTCTCATGGAATTTTTTCAACAATCCGGATGACATCTCGGGCATTTCGGAACGTTGTATAAACTCCTCGTCAACATATTTGAAGAAATACCGACCATCTCCAACATCAAACCGTTTGTAGGAAACGGTTGTACCGTAATAGTCCGGAATACTTTCATATCCGTAATGGCTTAAAAAGCCGTTTCTTGAAAGAATATTTTTAACATCATCGGATATGTTTGTCAATTTGATATTGTTCAATCTATTTCCCAACTGATAGAGCAGAGCCCCGAACATTGCACACATATCGGCATCAAACCAGCCCGTTTCCGACATGTCTATTTCCACATCGCCCAAAAAGCAATCTTCAGTCTCTTGGTGGAGACGCACCATAAATTCAAAGCCAGCTCTATTGTGTTCGATTTGCGACGGCATATGAAGGACGGCGTAGGGGGAGGTGGGAAAATCGGAGGGTATGGCCATTGCGTGCTAACTCAGCATAGTTTTGTTTCTAGCGGCATAAGTCCCGAGTTAAAAACCTTTTGTTGGTCTTGTTTTGATAAATTTTTCCACCGACGATTTGTTTAAAGTCTTTATATAATTTTTTATCAGCCGAAACTAACAACTTGACATTAGCCGCTAGTGCCAAAGCAATAATATGAGGATCATTAGATTTCAACTTTGGCAAGGTCTTTTGTATATTCTGAACCATCTCCTTATTGATAAGTTTCAATTTTCCAGCTTCCCTGTATTTAGCAAATTGCCCCCTGATGGACTTAGACAACTCTTTTTCGAATTTTTGCGTCGGCGAATAGGCAATTTTCCCATTTTCGCCTTCGATCCATTTTTTTACGGGTTTCATATCTTCATGATCTTTAATGAAATCACCGTATCTATTTGCATCCAGTATCAAGCACATTTCCCTAATCTCCAAACCCAAGCAGTCTGTCGTATTCTCGCAAAAAGAACTTCCGATAACTTTCGGGGACATTGATCATGTTGGCTTCAGTATCAAAACTTATGTTATGTACCTTAACTTTATTTCCGGCCGGTTCAAGATAGATAAGCGAAACGTCTTCCGGTTTTAATCGTTTATTTAGAATTTCTATTCGAGCACGATTGATCATAGCATCGCTATGTGTTTCCAGGATAAACGAATGCTTGCGTTCATCTCCCTCATTACGCTCATTGTTCATATTGATTAGAAAAGAAATCAATTCCGCCTGTCCCTTAGGATGCAGATGAACCTCGGGTTGCTGCACAAGAAAAGAAGTGCCTCTGCGTGCCTGAATAATGCGCACTAAAATAGGAAGTATCTGACCGACGCCATAACCTACATCGATTATATTGGTTTTGGGTCCGATGGCTTTAACCTGAAGCTGGAATGGGTCATTCACAGATCGCCATGTTTTCTGATGTCGATATCCGTAAAAAGACCTGAGGCTTTGCCAAACTCCACCAGATTTTTCCGCATGTCCCCCCGTCCTTTTTCATCCGTCCGGGACATGTTCATAAGTGTCATCGGCATGCCACCGCCTTCAGGATCTCTAACTTCTCTCACAGGATCATAAGTACGCTTGGGTTTGGAACGAATTGGGGCAAAACTTTCAAAATAGAAGTCACCGTACGGCGGCATGATTGAGATAATGTAGTCAGTGCCTTGAAGTCTATCTGGCAAAGGAGGCGCGATCTCCCGCAAGCGACGTCTCAATTCCTCGTACTGTTCGGTTGTTTCATGGAGGGAAGACCAAGCCACAGGGCTTGGATCGTAAAAAGCAACTCTCTTTCAGCACCATTGATTTTGAAGGTATACACAGGCTTCCCATTTTGTGTAGTGCTTTTGATCGGCCTATGAGCATCATGTAAAATAGTATTCTCTGTATCATCCCGCCTCGCTACTTCAAAAAACATCAGGAGATCATTGAACTCCATCTTTAGTCTTTGTATAGCCGGTTCGGATCCGCTTTTGCGTTCAATCAGCGTAAAGAGTAAATCAATCGTTACCTTTGCATCGATTTGAATCTCGAAACCCAAATCAAAACTGCTGCTTCTACCGCCAGCAGCGCTCCTGCTTTCCTGGCTATATCCGCAAAAGCTCCCATCTGATAGGGCTCGGCGTTAAAATCGAAATGGAAATCTCTTTCACCAGAAAACCCCACAACATTTCCAAGTGCCTGCATACAGCCAAGAACGGTAGATTTTCCGGTGCTGTTTTCCCCGATGAGAAACGTCAACGGGCGTATATTGAATTCCTGCGCGCCTTCAAAGCACCTTACATCTTTCAGAACAAACTTTTTTAGAACAGTCATGTCTCAACCTCCATAACCTTCATCGTATCATTGCCGAATATGTCCACCACCTTCACGGCTACCTTGTAGAGGCGACCTCGCTCCACCTCCTTCGCGGCACTGATAAACTCAAAGCCCGCTCTATTGTGTTCGACTTTCTGTGGCATACGAAGGATGGGGTAGGGTGAACTAGGTTGAATTGGCATCATCTGACTCTGATTCCGATGGGGCAGACAATCCCAACTTTCCTATCTCGCCGACTTCAAATTGACGTATTCTAATCACAGTTTCTTCTATTTCCAGCCGCCTCTTATTGTCTTCCTCGGACAAAGCTTTAACCTCCTGCTTTTTACCATCCTCATTAACAGACTGATCAGTAATAAGACGGATGTCTATTTCGACTCCGTTATCGATTTTATGCAATTGATGCTTGATATTTATTGCCAACTCGGTCCTCAATTCTTTCTTTCTCCCATCAGAGATTCTACCGTTGACAAATTTAGCAAAAATTTCATCACATACCTTTGCACTAGCTTTCTTAATCGATTCTTCGGATTTTTGACTAAGTTCATTAATAAATCCTTCGTACTTTTGCCTTCATCAATCGATTTTTGGATGCCCGAGTATTTTCGCGCAGAATATCAATAGTCTGACGCTCTTCTTGAGACTTTCTATATAATCAATTAAATTACTGCCCGCATGTCACAGACGCTGCGATGTTCATCGATTGGATCACCACATTTGAGGGTAGATTCACTAGAGGCAATGGATTGTATTCTATATGCCTTTCCTATCTCCGGTACAAATTTCGGAGAGATTTCCTAGAAGTTTATCTATTTCTACTTCCTCGGCGAATTTATCCAGTTCTCCACCTCTGAACTTGCTGGGGAACAAAATTTTGAAGCCTCCGCAACCGTTTTATTGGTAAGGTCATCGTCAACGATTCCAAATCCTGAAACCCCTCAAAATCTCGCTTACAGCAATTCTCGTCTCTCTGATGCTCATTCAAGACCCATACGAATGTGCTTGTCACAATTACGAATACCACGACATATCAATTTCCGAGCAGTTCCTTTCCCAGTTCCGGCAAATAGCACCTCGCCCAGCATTCTTTTCCTGGCATAACCGACAGCCGAAACTTTCAAGATGCAACTTGGTAAAACTCCTTCAATAATTTGTCGAATCGCGTCACATTTTCAGCATTTCGGGATGTTCACCAACTCCCGATGCCTCGCTTTTTGACCCAGACTCGTTGGCGGACAATTCGATTCTGTCCCTCCAATAGAAACTTGTGCAATTTTCCCACATCCATCTCTTTTCTCCTAAAATGGTGAACGTCACACCTCCACCTCCACTACCTTCATCGTATCATTGCCGAATATGTCCACCACCTTCACGGCTACCTTGTAGCGACGACCCGGCTCCACCTCCTTCGCTGCGCTGACAAACTCCAATGAGCGATTTCGGCGTGTGCGAAAGCTTTGCCATTCGTTTTCAAAGACATAATCGCCCGTATATTGCTCCTTCCATTCGTCGGTTGCTTCGTCCTTGATGCGAATAACCTCCCGCTTGCTCTCGTAGTCAAAATCCACCGACCAGTAATCGATCCAATCGTGCCAGTTCGGGGTGAGGACTTCGCGCGAATACGTGCCGTCCTTGTCCCGCAGAACCTTGACGATTTGCCCTTTTTCCGCGATGATTCTGCTGCCCGCCTTTGTTAGCGATGCCTGAGCATTCGCCACCGAATCCTGCGAATAGAAAGCCGCCGAAAATCGGCGAGTTCCACCGAGATTTTGCCGTCCTTCACATGCGCCCGAACCTCCATATACGAAACATCATAAAATACTACCTGATCCCTTTCCACCGCCCGCTTGTCAAAGACCTCGCGAGGGATGTGTTTGAGGGCAAGATCCAGCCCTTGCCTTCTCGCCTCATCAATAATAGTGGGAACGAGTCCCATTTCAAATTCAAAAGCCAGAATGTCCGCACGGGTGACCCTTTGCCGTAGCGATTCGGTGATAATTTCCTCGACGTAGAGGCGCGAGGCCGGCAGATTGATAGGCCCAATCGCAACCATTCGCCCGCCTTTCCTGCCGTGAAAAGGCGGCATGTTCTCCGCCGCCTCCGACCGATACGCGCTCAGAATTAATTGATCCAGTAATGCTTTTCTTTGGCGCGCAGTTGTCGTTCCCGATTCTCATCGCTGAGATTCGGATTGACGCCGATGTAATGCTGACGTTCGTACTTGCCGAGATTCAGCACCTCAAAGGACGATAGCTTTTGTATTCCGCTTTCAATTGACGCTGCACGGCTATCATCCGCTTGCGTGTTGTGTGGATGGCGAATTTGCCAAGGTCGGCGGCTATCCATTTACGGCGAAGTTTTTCGGCGACGGCTGCGGTCGTGCCGGAGCCGCTGAAGAAGTCGGCAACAAGGTCGCCCTCATTTGAGGATGCCTTGATAACGCGTTCTCAATGCTTCCTGAAATTGCTGGCGATACACTCAGCAGAATCTTTTTAAGCATATGCGCATGTAGTGAAAATATGGTCCACATCGTCGCGGTCTTCGGTTTTCGCGGAAACCAAAATCATCGCCGGAATTTTTTGAGAAACCGTTCGTCTTCGCCTCTTTAAACGGTCAAGATTCCATTTCGCAATTTCCGCGCGGTCAATATGCCGCATCCACCGCCGATTTATCGCGTGATATGCAGATAAAATTATCGTGCTTGTTGGGGATAAGCGATTTTCCTGTAGTCCAGCCCGAGTGCCGATAATCCGTTTTTATCGCGGCTTCCGAACTCGACGCGCAAATCCTTCGCTGTTTTGCCGCACATCGAATCGCCTCCAGCTGCGGCATTTGCCACGCATTGCGGTTGAAAGTAAACAAGGTAATCATACTCGCGGATTCAACGCCATGTCGGCTTGCATCAACTGCAATCCGCGCCGATCAAATCAGGCAGTGCGCTATGCCAATTCCAGCACATTCTCGGCTTAATGCCAATCTGCGGAAGCATCGCCGCCGGATAATGCCGAGCTCCGCGTGAATCATCCAGCGTGCGCGAAATGCGCGCCCGACGAAGATCGATATTCTGCTCCTGAAATTGTGGGTCTGTAGTCTAAGCGGTCAAGATTTTTCGCAATTTTGCCGCACCACCGGATCCGTGATATGCTACAAACCGCGCTGTTGGGGATAAGCGAATCCTTTCGCCTTAAGATCATTGAAGCGATCGACGGAAAATTTGCAGATTCATTATTGCCACATCACCTCCGACTACCAATAGCGAACATATCCGACTGTAAAGGAGCGCCTTCATCTCGCGGCTCGTCTACTTGCTCTATCGATTGAAACGGTAGGACAACATTGCACACCTCGCTAGTCTTGCCGTTCCAGACCAGTTCCACCTCGCGCTTTTCGCCGAAGAGGATGAAGCGGTACTTTTCCGGCAGAGGTTGGCGTTCACGCAGGAGGCGGCTGAGGTCTCGGATTTCCGCATCGGATATGTCCAGTCTTTCTTTTGCCATAACTCTAGTATCATACACTAGCCGTTATCGGCGCCCCTTCTTTTGCCCCTGCTCGGTCGGCATCAATCTTTGTTGCGGCGGATGAGGCTACTGCCGTTCATACTGCCATTTCTGCTATTTCGGATGATGGCGGAGCTAGCGTCATGTATTTGGGATTCTATGCTTGCGAATATTTTGTTCATCCGCTCCAGGTCTTGCGTGATGATTTCGGATAGTTCGTGCAGTTCGGGGTAATCCCTTAATGAGGTGGTGAGTATTTGCCCTGTCTGCTCCATACCATTCAACAGATTGCGCACACGGCGAAGGTTTCTGTGAAGTCGTGTACCGGAAGGCAAAACGGTTTTACCTTCGTTTTTCAAGAGCAGCACATCGGTGGAGCGGAAGCGCTTCAATCCGCCCGGTGTGGTGAATGCGGGCAAAAGGACACCTTTTTTGACGGCACGAGAAATAGTGGAATGATGCACTCCCAGCATGCTTGCCGCTTCTCTCATAGAAACCAATCTTCCGTTTTCACGAGGTATAATCATCACCTACACCGTTACTTTGTGATCTATTTTGACGGGTATGCCTTCCTGAATAACGGATTTGGCACAATACATATCCCGTATATTTTCCGCCGGATCTCCTTCAAAAGCCGCCATATCCGCTGACATGTTCGGCTTCAATCTACCCACCTCACGGCTTAGTCCAAGGGCTTCCGCCGTATCCGTCGTACACATTCTTATCGCTCTCCAATTGTCCCATCCCAACTTTTCACATGCCGCCCACGCATTCACTGCGGAGCTGTCATGCCTTGCTCCAAACATGCCCATATCCAGCCCTGCGGTAAAGCGCACCCCCAATTCATCCATTCTACGAAATAGCACGGCATTTTCATCCAAAGACGGCTCATTAGCGGAGAGAGCCCAATGGTTAGGTCTAGGCGGAGATTTGCCCTCTCTGACAAGTTCTTCGGCAATCATCATATGCCCCAGCGTGGGGTCTACCCATATATTCTTATCGGCAATCTCCCGAGCGGCTTCCTCATCGAACTCCAAGCCGCGTGATAGGTCTGCCGCGAACCATCGCGCATGGATAATGTAATGCACTCCCGCCTTCAGGCAGTTTCTTATACCCTCTGCAGAGAGTACATGCGCCGCAACTTGCACACCCATCCGTTCCGCTTCTACCACGGCTGCGCGCAAAGTCGATGCGTCATATTGGGGGCTCCGCGGGTTAGACGTAGGGGTGAAATAACCGCCGGTCGCCATAATTTTAACGACCTGCGCGCCCATGCGAACTTGCCGCCTTACGGCAGCCACAACCTCGTCTTGCGTATCGGCTTCCGTTCCGAAGAACCAGCAATGTCCGGCCGTGATAGTTATCGGCGTTCCCGAAACTATCAGCCGAGGTCCGGGCACTACCTTGTCTTTTATCGCATCTCTCACCGCGAAGGTAACATCATTCCTTCCGCCTAAGTCGCGAACGGTTGTAGTGCCGGATAACAGACAGCGCCGCATGTTGTCTACCGCTCTTGCTGTGAGTCTTTGGGGGGATTCTTGCGTTACCAGTCTGTAGGCATCGTAGGTGGCGCTACAGTGCATGTGTGAATGCGCATCTACGAGGCCGGGAAGCAAAGAGACGTCCCCTAGGTTGTACACATAGTGCGTATCTTTGAAATCGGACGGTAGGGAAGACACGGGCAAAACCGCTTTTATGCGCGTGTCTTCGGTCATTACCGCGACGTTCCGGAGCCAACCGTCCAATCCCTCATTTGCAACTCTAGCCGCTAAGTAAATGCTACGTTGTGTATTTTGGAAAATCTCAGTCATGTTGTGAAATCTAATGTACCTATCCGTAGAGCTGTCCGGCAAGGTGGAGGATGATTAATATCAAGAAATTTAGGGACTTTTCGGGGCTTCAAATCGTAATCTTGAAACCTTGCACAGCCCCTCGTGCATACAAGGTTTGTATAAGGGACGATAATGCCGCTTGTCTCATCGAAATACGTACATTAGACGCGAGACGCGCACGCATTCACGGAGGAGCGAGCAATGCCCCAAACAAACGGACGCTTTAGAATGAAGAACCCGCCGCCTATCACGATAGTTTTCAACGGATAAATTCAATGAAAATTCAAAGATGCGGAGTTGTACGCTCAGTCTTTGCGCGACATGTAAAAACAGATCCTCAAGGAAGGGAACCTCAAATGAATCATAGGAACTAAATGGCGACCCCGAGCAGATTCGAACTGCCGGTCTCCGCCTTGACAGGGCGGCGTGTTGGACCGCTACACCACGGGGCCACATTTTCACATTATAGGAAAAAGTAGCACTTAGTCAAGCGTTTTGAAGGCTAGAGCTACCCATAATTACAACCGATTCCTTTATATCCTATTTTAACTTCACCGTTCGGCATAACGGTAACGGGTGTAATACGGTCACCGCCGGAGAGTCGTTCCACCTCTGACCAAGCATCGGAATTAACCGATAAATCCACTTCATCGTAAGTTATGCCTTCCTTATCGAAGTCACTTTTCAGCAAGTCACAGTATCCGCACGTGGGATGTGTGTACATAAGGGCGTGCTTTTGTGCGGGGGCTGTTTCTTCTTCCATCATTTCGATTACTCCTAGGCGGATCTGAATTTCCTGGTCGTTTCCGGTGCGGGTGCGTAGCTAGGCATCGCTCGTCCGATATTCTTACGACTTAGCCGCAGCGAGTTCATTACAACCGTCACGGAGCTGAACGCCATGGCGGCTGCAGCCAATATAGGGTTCAAGAAGCCGTACGCGCCCAATAAAGGCACCAGTGCGGAAGGGACACCATCGGAAGTAAATAAAGGATAAAGAACGCCTGCAGCTATAGGTATAAGCACAACATTATATAGAAAGCCCCAAATCAAATTTTGGCGTATCGTCCTCATTCCGGCCTTACCAAGCATGAACAAGTAAGGTATATTCATAATGCTTCCCTTCAATGTGATCTGCGCGGTTTCCATAGCTAGGTCTGTGCCGCGTGCCATAGCCACGCCTAGATTAGCGGCGGCGAGGGCGGGGGCATCATTTACGCCATCTCCTATCATTGCTACGCGTTCGCCTTTTTCTCGCTCGGCATTTACCCATAGCGCTTTATCCATGGGGGACATCTCAGCATGCACGTCAGAGATACCGACTCTTCTTGCCACTTCCGCCGCAGTATGCCTGTTATCTCCCGTAAGCATGACTGTACGTATACCCATTTTGTGTAATGAGTATACCGCTCTTTCAGCATCTATTCTAGGCTTATCCACTATGCCTATAATACCTACGGCTTCACTATCTATCGCTACAAAGACTACCGTCTCTCCTCTAGATGCCATACGGTTATAATCCTCGCCTGAGGCTTTCATATCCATACAGATACCCTCTATGAAGGAACGACTCCCTACAGAGACAATATGACCATCTATAGTAGCGTGTGCGCCTTTGCCGGGCACGGATTGGAAGTCGGAAGGTACGGAAAAGGGGATGCCTTGCTCACGTGCAGCAGCTACAACGGCTTTGGCGATAGGATGCTCAGAGCCGCTTTCTACGGCTGCTGCAAATCTCAGTATCTCGCTATTACTCATATTCATAGGAACTATAGACGAGACGGTCGGCTTTCCTTCCGTTACAGTTCCCGTTTTATCCAGAGCCACAACGGTTATGCCTTCGGATACTTCCAGAGCCTCCGCTTCTTTAATCAGTATCCCTCGCTCTGCGCCTTTTCCTATAGCAGCCACTATCGCGGTAGGTGTAGCTAGACCGAGCGCGCATGGGCAGGAAATAACAAGGACGCCTATCATTACCAGTAGTGCATTAAGGAACCAAGGGTCGGGCGCGGCAAAAGACCATATTATAAAAGTTACCGTTGCAATTATCAAAATCGCAGGGACAAACCGAGCCGTAACTCTATCGGCAAGTCGCTCCACAGGCGCTCTGGAAGATTGCGCTTTCTCCACCATGCTTACAATCTGCCCAATAACGGCATCTTTACCTACTTTATCCGCCGTAACATGCAGTGCTCCATCTTCGTTCACTGTCCCTGCGAATACGGTATCGCCCGCTTTCTTGTAAACGGGCATACTCTCACCGGTAATCAGAGATTCGTTCACATAAGAAGACCCATCCTTTACTACACCATCTACAGGAACCCTCTCGCCCGGTCTCAGATATAGTACATGCCCTTTCTCTATAAGCTGTAAATTTATCTCCTTTGGTTGTCCGTCCACAATTACCGTAGCAACTCTAGGTAGAGACTTCGTCAACCTCCGAAGAGCCCCATGCGTTTTGAATTTGGCGCGCTGTTCCAGCCATCGCCCAAGCGTCGTAAACCCGATAATCGCAACAGAAACATCAAAGTAAGTACCCGTAGCATGGCTAAATAATGACCCCACGCCACCTCCGGAGAAGGTTGATGCCGTATGGATGGAAGGAAAAAGCGTAACAGCCATAGAGTACACATAAGCCGCGGACATACCCATAGCTATCAAGGTATTCATATTGGCTGACCTGTGTTTCAGAGCACCCCACGCAGATTTATAAAATCTACCCCCGATAAAAACATGAATAGGGGTCGCAATCGCCAGCATAATCCAATTCACAACTTGTACCGGCGTTTCCGCGAAGAGGGGTATCGCGGCATAGTTCATCATAACCATCAGAACAATCATAATAGCGAGGCTGAAAAACCCTTGATTCCTAAGAGATTGAAACTGCCTCGCTGTTGCCTTGGAGAGTGAAGCGTTCGTCTGACTAGCTGCAGTTCCCGAAGCATCCGCCAAGTCGTAACCGCTTGATTTCACAGCCTTGTGAATCTCTGTAGAGACATTATCATCGGGTAGGAAAGATACTTCTAACGCTCCCACTGCTTCATGTTGCAAGGGAGTACCGACATCGACGCGAGTTACACCGGGGATCGCTCTCAAAGCCGAGGCTAGTTTCTCTATAGATGCCGTATCCTTACCCCGTTTCATAAATAATTTTTCCGTCTCCTCGCGCACTCTATACCCCGCACCTTTTACAGACTCCACAAGCGCAGGCGCAGTATTGCCGATAGTATACACTTCCACAAAAGCTCTTTCTGTAGCAAGAGATACTCCCGCACTGACTACATTCGGTTGAGATTTCAGAGATTGTGTGACGTGTTCTACGCATGATGCGCAGCTCATCCCTAGAATTTGGAAATCCCATCTTCGTGTTGCGGATTCGGTTCTGATAGTAGCCATCGTTATCGATTTCCTTCCAATATGGGTTTGCATGAATTCATAAATCGTAAGTAAATAGTTACAAAGTTCAAGTTCGAAATAATCAAAATGAATACCAAAGGCATCTTAATTATAATTATATCGGAAATTTCCGTCTGTTTTTACTTGACTCCTCGCTTGTAAAGCTGTTACATTTAAATTTGGAGAGTAGGAACAAATAAGCCGCGTAAATCTGTACTGAATAGGATACTTGAAATAAAATTCTGCCGAGCGTTGGTGTAATCCAACGTGCGGTTTTTGTATTTAAAAAAATCTCTCTCTGTACACTTGACTTTTACGAACCCCCTAGTACGTCACCCACATTCTTCATCTCGGAGATACATCACAATATGGTAACTTCTGCCAATAACGGAACCAGCAAAAACTTTTACACTTCCAGAGGACGTAGCTCTCATAACGGAGACTTTAGCAGTTCTCATATGCCGAATCTGGTGCAAATACAGACAGATTCTTTTGAGTGGCTCAAAACGAAAGGTATCCAGGAAGTGCTTGATGATATATCGCCCATAACAGACATAGCAGGTGAGCGCTTCAAGTTGCACTTGGCAAGTTATAGTATACACAAATCTATGTACGATGAGGAAGAGTGTCGAAGGAAAGAGGTCACTTATGCCGCGCCTTTGTATATGACCGTAAAGCTGGAAATAGCTTCCAAAGGTGAAGTAAAGCAGCAAGATCTGTTCTTCGGTAACCTTCCTTTAATGACGACGCATGGAACTTTTATCATAAATGGCGCGGAGCGCGTTGTCGTATCCCAGTTGACTAGATCTCCCGGCGCTTACTTCTCCACATATGTAGACCCGGGCACCGGAAGACAACTCACAAGAGCGAAGCTCATACCATACCGCGGCGCATCGGTGGAATTGGATACCTCCAATCAGGACGTGCTAAGTGTGAAGATAGACCGCAAAAGAAAAACACCTATTACAGTTCTTTTGAGAGCACTAGGTATAAGCGATAGCGAGATGCGAGAAATTTTCCGGGATGTAGACCGGGATGAGAATCACCCTTACATAGAAACTACCCTGAACCGTGATACATCCGAAGAGAGGACACAGCAAGAAGCCCTTTTGGATATCTTCCAACGTATAAGGCCGGGAGAACCCCCAACACCGGAGAATTCCCGTAATTTGCTGAATAGAACGTTCATGGAGCCTCGCCTTTATGATCTTGGTTCCGTTGGCAGATACAAGCTGAATCAACAGCTGAAAGTGGATATAGGTTTGAAAAATCGCACCCTCACGAGGGAGGATTTCATAGCCTTGACACGCCAGCTGATAATCAGGAACAATAACCCGAATCAAGAAGATGATATAGATCATCTGAGCAATCGCAGAGTGCGCGGAGTAGGGGAGCTGATACAAAATCAGCTTAGGGTAGGATTTCGGCGTATGGAAAAGGTCATTCTGGATAGGATGACAACTCAGATAGATCCGGAGAATACTACCCCCGCCGCATTGGTGAATAACAGACCTGTAAATGCAGCCATACAGGAATTCTTCGGCGGATCTCAGCTCTCCCAGTTCATGGATCAGACGAACCCTCTGGCAGAACTCACACACAAGCGACGCCTTTCCGCTTTGGGACCCGGTGGTTTAACTCGTGACAGGGCGGGGTTTGATGTGAGAGACGTTCATCCGTCACATTACGGACGCATTTGCCCTATTGAAACTCCGGAAGGTCCAAATATAGGACTGTTGGTCTCACTTGCTACATACGCACATATAAATGAATACGGCTTTATTCAAACTCCTTACCGCGTAGTTCACAAGACTATGTCCAGCCACGATAAAGATCTGGCGGATCGTATAGCACGCGAAGATGTGGCGGATGATAACGGCAATCTCATAATAAAAAGCTCCAAGAAGATAACCCCTAAAGCCGCTCGCCAACTCAGAGATATGGAAATACGGGAAATAAAGATGCAGCCTTATGTCACTGAACGCCCAGAGGATGTAAAGCACCTCACCGCAGATGGTGAGGAAGGTTACCTTATAGGTCAGGCTACTACTCGTTTAGATTCCAAGGGGCAGATTGTAGCATCACACGTAGAGGTGCGGCGCGGTGAAAACTTTTCCTACGAAGTACCGGATTCCGTAGATTTTATGGATATTTCCCTTATGCAAATTGTCAGCGCCTCTACGGCGCTCATTCCGTTCCTAGAACATGATGACGCCAACCGCGCACTCATGGGATCCAATATGCAAAGACAGGCGGTGCCCATTATTAAACCCGATGCCCCTATTGTAGGGACAGGTATGGAAAAAAGGATAGCAGCAGACAGCGGCCACGTAGTTCTCTCCAAACTAGACGGCATTGTAGAATCCACTACCGCTAACTCGGTAATTATTATGGATGATGAAGGCAAATCTCATATTCATCGCCTTATCAAATTCCGTCGTTCCAATCAAGGCACCTGCATAAACCAATACCCTATAGTTCGCAAAGGGGATAGGGTACAAAAAGGTCAGACTTTAGCAGACAGCACATCTACGAAAAATGGTGAACTTTCATTGGGACAGAACTTGAAAGTAGGTTTCACAAGCTGGGAAGGGTACAATTATGAAGACGCCATAGTAATATCTGAAGATTTGCTGAAGAACGATTATTTCACTTCCGTACACATAGAGAATTACGAAGTTGAAGCACGCGATACAAAATTAGGTCCCGAAGAGATAACACGTGACATCCCAAATATCGGTGATGCTAGCCTGAATGACCTTGATGAAGACGGCATAATTCGCAAAGGCGCATGGGTTAAGCCGGGAGACATCCTTGTAGGTAAGATCACACCGAAAGGAGAAACCGAGCTGACAGCCGAAGAGCGACTTCTTCGTGCAATCTTCGGCGAAAAAGCCAAAGATGTAAAAGATTCTTCCCTTCGTCTGCCACATGGACAACACGGGAAAGTGATAGATGTGCGCGTGGTATCCAAAGAGAAAGACGAGGATATGCCCCATAGCGTCCTGAAAGTCGTTCGTGTGTGGGTAGCGCACACGCGCAAAATACAGGAAGGGGATAAGATGGCGGGGCGCCACGGTAATAAAGGTGTAGTGGCAAGAATAGCACGCCGCGAGGATATGCCCTTCATGGAAGATGGGACACACCTCGATATCATTCTCAACCCCTTGGGAGTTCCATCCCGTATGAATCTCGGGCAGCTGATGGAAACTCACTTGGGATGGGTAGGGTATAAGATGGGTGAATTATGGCGCACTTCCGTGTTCGATAGCGAATCATGGCAAACAATCGAAGATATGCTGGCGCGGGTATGGTTTCTAACTGAAGCCCAAGCAATTACAAATTCAGATTCAGGCAAAGTAGATATAGATTCGGACAAGCTGAGTAAATGGCTGGAAGAAAGAGGTTACAATGCAAAGCACCTATGGAGCAGATCCATATCCAAAAGATCCAGTGCAAGCCAAGCATGCTTGGAGATATGGATTAGAGAGTACGCCGGTGAAGATATTCCGGAAAATACCAAACCATCCGAACTAAACACCCTCGCTTACAATATCGCAGAGAGAAAGAAAATGGCTGTTCCAATATCCGGAAAGTCGATACTATACGACGGGCGAACGGGTGAAAAGTTTGACCAACCGGTCACAGTGGGATGCATATACATGTTCAAACTCATACACTTGGTAGAGGATAAAATCCATGCCCGTTCTACAGGTCCCTATTCATTGGTGACCCAACAGCCTCTAGGCGGCAAGGCACAATTCGGCGGGCAGCGCTTTGGAGAGATGGAGGTATGGGCTTTAGAAGCATACTCCGCCGCATATACGCTTCGTGAAGTGCTTACACTCAAATCCGATGACGCAAAAGGGCGAGTAAAAGCATACGAGGCAATAGTGAAGGGTGAGGAAGAATTCGAAATGGATTTACCGGAATCTTTCAAAGTTTTGCTAAGAGAATTGCAGTGCTTAGGTCTTTCATTGGAAACTCTAAAAAGAGAGAATGGGAGCTCCGATCTATATCAAAACGACGACATTGACGAGCAGCAAGCAAAGATAGTAAGTGCATATGATCTAAACGCCACAAATCTTACTTTCTCTAGGGAAGATTTTGATGACACTCTGGATATGGATATCCCTTATGAATACCTCGACGATGTGGCTGACGATACAGATGAGGTTGACAACACAGATGAGGCTGACGATACAGAAGAGGTTGACAACACAGATGAGGTTGACAACACAGATGAGGTTGACAACACAGATGAGGTTGACAACACAGATGAGGCTGACGATACTACCGATACATCCGAAGTACAGGAAACATCTTAGTTCATCAAAATGGTGATGATTATCGAGAATCATCACCGGCACAAGCTATATACGGTTAATGAACCGAAAGGATTCCAAAAATAACATGGTTGACACTCTGACAGAATTGATAGGACTACGTATCTCACTAGCTTCTCCCGAGCAGATCAATAAATGGTCTTATGGTGAAGTAACAAAACCCGAGACTATAAATTACCGCACTCTTAGACCGGAAAAGGACGGGCTGTTTTGTGAGAGAATTTTTGGACCTACCAAGGATTGGGAATGCTTCTGCGGTAAATTCAAGAAGATTCAACATCGTGGAGTTATATGTGATAGGTGCGGTGTGGAAGTTACACGTTCACGAGTACGCCGCGAGAGGATGGGACATATAAAATTGGCGGCGCCTGTTGCGCATATATGGTTTTCCAAAGGTACTCCCTCACACATTGGCCTTTTGCTGGATATAACTCCACGCAATCTGGAGAGGGTTTTGTACTTTTCCCAGTACGTAATAACCAATGTAAATCATGAGGAAAGGGAACGTATAGGAAACGATATAGAGGATTATAGACATAAAGAGCACGACCGGTTAGATAAAGAATTGAAAGAAAATCTCGAAACCGATGATCTATCGGATGCTCTAGCGACTGTCCAAAAGGTATTCGAGGAAAAAGGAATAGCTCCCGCAGAGTTATCTAAGACGCCACCGGATTCTGTAGCAAAATTCAGCGGTACAATTGAACTGATAGATAATGGCAAAAATATACGCTTAATCAGCAAAGATTCTTCGCCAATATCGATCCCTACGCCCAATACGCATCGCCCTACCGTGAAGAGCAATATGCCCGTATTCAAAGGTGAACCTATCCTGCAGATTACACAGCGCGCTCATAACAAAAAGCGCAAAAATAACGATGCGATAGATACTCCCGAGGTGATATGTGCTCCTGTCAGCGGTATAGTCAGTGTAACGAAGAATGAGGTCATCATATTTCCAGATGCTTCAGAAGAATCTCATAATATGGAGTATGAAGAATTTATATATGAAGTTCCTTCATCTGCCGAAATATTCGTAAAAGATGGTGCACAGGTGAATAAAGGAGATGCTCTCACTTCAGCATCGGACAAAGGGCGTCTTGAGTTCGCATTCAAAATTCTAAAAAATGACGTGGACGAAAAGGTAGATCAAGATAAAGAAGATATAGCCTCCATCAATATCCTGACTATGCTTACGGAAGCTCGTTACAATTTCCTGCAAGAAAAGTTTGGCAGTGAGCTTTTCAGTGCGGGGATGGGCGCAGAATCTATCATGGAGATACTTCAGAAGATCAATCTATCGGAAGTCCGTTCCAAATTGAGGTTGGAGGTTCACTCTACATCAGGCCAAAAGCAAATAAAAAGTATCAAACGGCTGCGACTTGTAGAATCTCTTCTAAAAAGCACTAATAAGCCGGAATGGATGATATTGACTATTTTACCCGTCCTGCCACCGGAACTTCATCCTATGGTTCAACTGGATGGCGGACGTTTCGCAGCTAGTGATTTGAACGATTTGTACAGGCGGGTGATCAACCGTAATAATCGCCTGAAGCATCTCATAAATATACAAGCGCCGGAGATAATCACCCGCAATGAGAAGCGAATGCTACAGGAAGCGGTAGATAGTCTTATAGATAACGGTAGAAGAGGCAGAGCCGTTCAAGGTACACACAATCATCAGCTGAAGTCACTCACAGATCTATTGCGGGGAAAGCAGGGTCGTTTTCGGCAAAACCTTCTGGGTAAACGGGTAGATTATTCAGGCAGGTCAGTTATTGTATCCGGGCCTGACCTGAAACTACATCAGTGCGGACTACCAAGGTATATGGCAATAGAACTTTTCAAGCCATTTGTTATGCGGGCACTTGTATTGAAGGGACATGCACATAATATAAAAAGCGCTAAGCGTATCGCAGAAAACCCTACTCCTCAGGTCTGGGACATTCTGGAAGAGGTTATAAAAAACCATCCCGTTCTATTGAATAGAGCCCCTACGCTACATCGTCTAGGCATACAGGCATTTCAGCCGATCTTAGTAGATGGATCGGCAATCAGACTGCATCCGCTTGTATGTGCAGCTTTCAACGCAGATTTCGATGGTGATCAGATGGCTGTCCACGTTCCGCTTTCCAGAAGCTCAGTTATAGAAGCTCATAAACTGATGCTCAGCACTAATAACCTTCTTGCGCCTCGATCCGGAGATCCTATAGTTGCTCCTACTCTGGACATGGTAGTAGGTATATACCACCTGACCGGTATAGATGTTCATAGTGGCGAAAACGGCACGAATGGAAATGGAGCCGTTACTTCAAAATCGAAAGGGATATTCTCAGATTGCAACGATGCTTTGCTAGCGCATAATGCAGGCGTTATTAATCTTAGACAATTGGTATCCGTCAGGGAAAAGGATGGAAGTTACATAGAGACAACACCGGGCAGGATAATCTTCAACCAGCAGTTGCCGGATATTATAGGCTTTCGCAATTACACATTCGGCAAAACGCAGATAGAGCAAATCGTGGCGGAATGTCATGCTAAATACGATGATAATCAAATAGTCGCGGATATGTTGGACAGGATCAAGGACGTAGGTTTCAAATACGCCACCATAGCCGGTATAACCATATCTATGAGCGATATCAAAATTCCCCATGCTAAATCTTCTCTTCTTTCATCTGCCGACAAAAAAATCAATACACTTGAAGAACAGTACCAAAATGGGCTCATAACGGATGATGATAAGTATAGGGAGACTGTCAGAATATGGACGGAAGTTTCGAATGCTATGACGCGGGAAGTGGAGGCTTATCTGCCGAAATATAAAGGCATTTACGATATAGCGGCATCCGGCGCAAAAGGAAATATCGCTCAGATAAAGCAGATGGCGGGGATGCGCGGCCTCATGTCGGATCCTAAGGGACGCATTATAGAAATGCCTATACGCTCCTCCTTTGCAGAAGGCCTTTCAGTGATGGAATATTTCATATCCACACACGGCGCACGCAAAGGATTGGCCGATACCGCTATTAGAACAGCGGACGCCGGTTATCTGACTCGCAGGCTAGCAGACGTGGCACAGGACGTTATAATACTGGAAAAAGACTGCGGCATGAATCATGGACTGAAGGTTTACGATAGCAGAGATACTCAGTTGAATATGGGCATATCGGAGCGTATAGTTTCCCGCTACCTCGCAAGGCCCATACTTCATCCTACTACTAAAGAACTTCTTGCAGATACGGAAACTCTCATTTCCGCTGAATTTGCACGGGAAATAGAAGAAGCCGGAGTAACTGAAGCCTATGTTCGCTCTCCGATAACTTGTGAGGCTATCAAAGGTCTTTGCTCAAAATGCTATGGTGCATCTCTTGCAAGTAACAGGCTGTGCATGATAGGAGAGGCTATGGGGATTATAGCTGCTCAGTCTATCGGTGAACCCGGCACGCAGCTTACTATGAGAACATTCCACACGGGCGGTATAGCGGCAGAGGATATTACTTCAGGTCTGCCGCGTGTTGTAGAACTTTTCGAGGTCCGTTCTCCAAAAGGACTCGCTCCTATAACAGAGGTAGGAGGAACGGTGAAGGTGCTTCAAACGCCTCAGGGACGCATAGCACAGATAGTTCAGACAGAACGGGTCTCCAAAGATATGCCTATTCCACCTACACATAGACCGGTAGTGAAAACAGGCGATAAGGTTTACGTAGGTGACCCGATATTCCGTCTCAAGTCCCGCTCGCGTATCCCCAAGGAATACCGCAAAACCAGTATGAAGGATGAAATAACGGCGGAAGTGAGCGGTGATGTTACAGTGAGGAAAGAAAACGTCCTGATTTCATGGGAAGAAAGGAATGAACGCGCATACCCTTTGCCCGCCGCCGCCAGAATACTGGTCTCCGACGATGATGTAGTAGAGCCCGGATACGCACTCACTACCGGACCTAAAGACCCTAAATCTATCCTTGCAATAGAAGGCTCTGCAGCAGCTCAACGCTACCTGATAGATGAGGTACAGTCCGTTTACCGCTCGCAAGGCGTTCGCATACACGATAAGCACATAGAGGTGGTAATCCGTCAGATGATGCGAAAGGTAATGGTAGACACTCCGGGAGATACTGATCTGCTTCCCGGTGAAACTATAGATAGGCTGAAATACAACAAAGTCAACATAAGAACGCAAGAGAAGGAGGGACGTCCCGCAACCGCAAGGCCTACTCTTATGGGTATTACTCGGTCAGCTTTGGCAGCAGACTCTTTCATGGCTGCCGCATCTTTCCAAGAAACTGCGCGCGTTCTGACCGATGCGGCGATAGGGACAAATATAGATCGTCTCAAAGGCCTCAAGGAAAATGTGATAATCGGCCATCTGATACCCGCTCGATTGGATAGGACTGAAGAAGGGCGTAAGTTCCTAGGTATAAACGAAAGTGCACCCAGTGTAGTACGCATGGTAGATAACGCACCCAGATCCTACAAAGAAGCCGTAACAAGAATGGGTATGGAAGCTATAAGCGAAGGACAGGCGTCCGAACAAGCAGAAACTTTCTTGAGACGAGATACGCTAGACAAAGATATAGAGGCACAGGCGGCTACAGAGGCACTTTTGGAAACTACCGAAGGTTTCGATAATTCAGGGCACGTTTTGAACGGCTTGGATGAAGCGGAAACGGATGAGGCGTGAATACTACAAGATCGGTTGGCTGACACACAATCGGCATATGCGCGGGCGGTTAGCTCAGCTGGTTAGAGCGCGTCGTTGACATCGACGAGGTCGCAGGTTCGAGTCCTGCATCGCCCACCAAGACAATTTCAATTCTTACATCCGTTACGCCTGCTATTTGCATCCGCAAAATATAATATGTTGTGTCATGGATAAGCGTGAGAAGTCCATTGGAAATATTCCGCTTATCATCTAGAATATTAATATTATAAGTGGTAACATCCTATACTCTAAAATCACTCATGAATCAGAAACAAGAGACAGAACAACCGAATATAGAAGAAAAAAGAAACCGTATTAGACACTCCGCCGCACACATCCTAGCAGAGGCGGTTATGGAACTGTTCCCCAACGCTCATCCCGCCATAGGACCACCCACGTCCGATGGCTTCTACTACGATTTCGCCCTTCCGAACACCTTCACACCGGAGGATTTAGAGCGTATAGAGGAAGTGATGCGCGCCTCTATCTCTGCCAATAGCGCTTTCATAGAGACGCAGGTGAACAGGGAAGATGCATTGCAATCCGTAAAAGGCAACCCCTACAAAGTAGACATTCTGAACTCTATACCGGAGGGAGAACCTATTACAATAGTTACACATTCAGACGGTGCCTTCACCGATCTTTGCCGCGGCGGACATGTAGAAAGAACAGGTGATGTAAAAGCGCTAAAACTGCTAACGAGCGCGGGTGCATACTGGCGAGGAGATAGCAGAAACCCTATGCTACAACGAATATACGGCACAGCATGGGAAAATATTTCAAGCCTAGAGGAACACCTGCATAAACTTCAGGAAGCAAAAAAAAGGGATCACCGAATACTAGGGCGCGAACTCAATCTATTTTTCTTCGACCCTACTGCGCCGGCAAGCCCCTTCTTCCTGCCCAAAGGTGCAATAATCTTCAACGCTCTTATAGAGTATGTGCGCGAACTATATAAAACCTCCGGATACGTAGAGGTCATCACTCCACAAATATTCGATTGTGAATTATGGAAGAGATCCGGACACTACGATTATTATGCAGACAATATGTTTTTTGTAAAATCGGATGAGCGCGAATTCGGTGTAAAGCCTATGAACTGCCCGGCAGCGGCTTTGATATACAAAGCGGAACATAAATCTTACCGTGACCTTCCGTTGCGATTAGCCGATTTCGGAAGGTTGCATCGGTATGAGAAATCCGGCGTAACTCACGGACTCACACGTGTACGCTCATTCAGTCAGGATGACGCTCATACATTCTGCACAAGAGAACAGATCCCTGAAGAAATAACAAACTTTCTCGATAGTGTCCAATCATCATACGCCATATTTGGACTACATAACCCACGCTTCACTCTCTCCACGAAACCCGAGCATAGAGTTGGAGACGATAGAACGTGGGTAGAAACGGAAGAGATATTGGAAAATGTTCTGCTAAAAACAAAGCTACCTTTTGTAAAAGAAGAAGGCGAAGGCGCATTCTACGGACCAAAGATAGATGTTTTCGTACCGGATGCAATCCAAAGAGAATGGCAGCTAGGCACTATCCAGCTCGATTTCTCGCTACCCGAACGTTTCGACCTCGAATATACGGCGACGGATGGAACTAGGCAGCGCCCTATTGTAATTCACCGTGCCATGCTTGGTTCGATAGAGCGTTTCACAGGAATTCTTTTGGAGCATCTAGAGGGACACCTTCCGCTGTGGCTCTCTCCTATACAAACAGTCATCATTCCAATAGCAGATAGACACAATGATTATGCCGCGCAAATACTCAAACAACTAAAAAGCGTTGACATCCGCTCCACTTTGGACACTTCCAATATCAGGATGAACGCCAAAATCCGGAATGCGCGTCTGCGTCGTGTTCCTTATATGCTCATCATAGGCGATAGGGAAATAGAAACGGACACAGCCGCCTTACGCTCTCATCCAAAGGGAAATGAAGGCTCTATGACAATACCGGAGATAATAGCTAGACTCAAAAAGGAAATTACCGAACGCATCGTTAACCCTCATAAGTAGAGTATATTTACAGTATCATTGAGCATAGAGGATAAGTATTACCACATGACTACACCAGAACCACAACTCCATCGCGGCCTTCAAGGAATAGTACTAGATAGGACCGAAACTACATTCATAGACGGTAAGAATGGCGTGCTGGAGTATCGCGGATACTCTATACACGAGCTCGCCAAAAAGTCTACATTCGAGGAGACTTCCTACCTACTTCTATATGGTGAGTTACCTTCAAGAAGCCAATTCGACGAGTTCGATAAAGCGCTTAAAATCTCCCGCGAAATCCCTCACGAAGTACTCGGCATAATAGAAGTGATTAAAGATTCCCACCCTATGGATGTGCTGCGGACAGCCGTTTCAGCCCTATCCTCTTTAGATCCCGCCAGAGATGACCAATCTGTAGATGCCATTTACAAAAAGGGTATTCGGCTAACTTCCCAAGTGCCTACCATTATCCTAGCGCATCACCACATCCGCAATGGGAGAGAACCCATTCCGCCAAGTAAAGAGCTAGGGCATGCCGCCAATTTTCTCTATATGCTCTATGGTGATAAACCCAAGGATGAAGCCGTATCCATAATAGATAGCGATTTTGTTCTTCACGCGGACCATGGTTTGAACGCTTCAGCCTTTACAGCACGGGTAGCTACAGGCACAAGAGCAGACTTCCACGCAGCGATTACAGCCGCTATAGCTACATTATCCGGTCCTTTGCACGGCGGAGCGGCAGAGAATGTAATGCAGATGGCAAGAGAGATAGGAAACCCGGAAAATGCCGCCGAATATGTGACGAACCTTCTAGCCAATAAGAAAAGAGTGATGGGGTTTGGGCATCGTGTCTACAAATCGGAAGACCCAAGAGCACGGCACCTCAGAGAAGGCGTCAAGAATCTCTCCGAACAGATGGGACAAACAGAGTGGTACCGCATCTTGGAAAACGTTCAGGCGGCAATGGCACCATATGCACGGCGCGGCATACATGTTAACGTGGACTTTTTCGCAGGTGTCATATATCATCTTCTCGGCATACCGCAGAATCTTTTCGTACCTATCTTCACAGCAGGCCGCATCCCCGGATGGACAATTCAAATAGTGGAACAGTTCAGGCATAATATCCTTATAAGACCATTACTCAGTTATCAAGGGCAACACCAGAGGCAATACATCCCTATCGAAGAAAGGTAATGGCATAAGTATACGCCATATCTATACGGCTTATTACAAAGTGTATTCAGAATTTTCGGAACCCCTGCACCATAGAATTCACCGGATGATAAGTCGAAAAGGACGCATCACCTTTTCCGAATACATGAAGGAAGTTCTGTACGCACCGGGCTTAGGTTATTACATGCGGAAACCTAAAACTCCTCATCCGGACTACTTCTCGTCTCCAACTGCTCATCCCGCCTTCGGTGCAATGTTAGCATGCTACACCTACCAACTTTGGCAAAACATGAACGAAGGGGAATTCGATGTAATAGAGATGGGAGCAGGCAGCGGACTACTCGCAGCGGATTTCATGCAATATATAAAGGAAAACATGGCGGATGCCTTTGAGGTCATCCGATATTCCGCTTTTGACATCTCATCAGAGCGCTCGGAATATTACGAGGTTAGTCATCCGAACGAAGCCGCATCCGGTACTCGCGGATGCCTCATAGCAAATGAACTGCTCGATGCCTTTCCCGTGCATCTTTTCGAAATTCATCAAGGAGAGCCGTATGAAGTGTTCGTGACAGAGAAAGACGGCCGAATAGTGGAAACGCTGGACGAATCATCTACGCATGTAATTCAAGAACGTTTGGCGCATGTGAAATCTCATATGGCGGATGGGTACAGAGGAGAGGTCTGCGTTCTACTAGAGGAATGGGCTGCACAAGCCGCAGAAATCATAAAAGAAGGATACGTTATAATCATAGATTACGGCTACCCGCGTCACGTCTTGTATGGACCCAAGCGAACTATGGGGACTTTGCGATGCTACAGCAGCCATACGTTCGGTATAGGCCACTTGAATGCAATAGGCACACAAGATATCACGGCACATGTCGATTTCACAGCTCTCGATGAAGCAATGACCGCAAAAGGTTTTATTCACGATTATACAATGACGCAATCTGAATTTATGACGAGGTTAGGAGCTTCCGGATGGTTGGAGTATATACGCCGCTCAGATATGGACGCCGATGAGCGCATGTCCAATGCTGCCGGCATCCGCAAGGTGATGAATTCTGCCGAGTTAGGAATGTTCAATGTAGCCGTGTATCGGCGCAACGCTCCGTTCTCACCCAGCCCAAAAGCTAAGAAGCATCCGCCGCCTCTCTTGAAGAGCTATCCCGGACATTTGGACATTCCAAGTGCATGGAAATGTTTTTAACTAACCTTGCCGTAAGTACATACAAAAGCATTCCGGATAGAAAGAGCATTTGCTTGTAATATAACCCACCAACTATAATTCCCAAACAATCCAAATATGAAAAAATAACAGAAAAATTTCCGCTGAGAATCATAATCACACTTCTAAGAATCATAACCAAATCTCTAAAAGGAGAAATCACTATTCAAGATACCTTAATGTTTCACAGAATTAGGCTGCACGCAATAAGAACGGGGATATATTCAACCAATACAAAACAGACAGGGAGCTTTTCCTATAACTATTCATTGAACACATTGAAAGCCTTGGATTCCATGATACTTAACAAACTTCAGCTACTACAATTTGAAACCGCATTCCAAGAATCTAAATTTTTTGTACTTGCTGCGACGTCTGAAGGCTCTGGCTCGGTTATAGATCGTTTAAGTAACGGCATTGCTTATAGTTACTTGTATAATCGAGTTCTACTGTTCAATACTAGTCCGCTTACTTATGATTTTTGTTATGAGCCTATATCCATTCATTCTTTAAAAGATGTCAGTAAGGAATGCTTAGATGGGTCAGCAAGATTTAATTTTTTACCGCAAAAAGAAAAATTTGTTCACTCTGATTGTAAGCAGGTTGTTAATCCACCGGTACTATCTTTGTCTTTAAATGCTGTTCACCCATTATCCTTACCGCTAAACACACTCTATATTAAGGGGCTTATCTTAGATTCTTTCTTGAAGCTAAAACAAGAATATAAGTTGCATATAGAAGAAAGAAAGAAGGCAATTGGGTTCAAAAATCCAATTATCGGTGTTCATATAAGACAAGGAGATGTACTATTCAACCCTCATGTTCAATCACGTAACATCCCTCTTCAAACATACCTGGAAGTACTTAGACAAGTAGTAGATAAAACCGGTATTGAGACAGTGTTTGTAACCACTGATTCAGAAGAAGTTATTCAGCAGCTACCTAAGAATTCAGGAATAGATTTTATTTATGATGATAAAGAAAAACGCTATAATAATTTCAATGACATTATGGTGAAAGAACATCCGAAATTAAAGAAACAAGAGACTATGACTAGTGTAAAGAATATCCATCTTTTGGCTGAGTGTAATTACATCATTGTTAGTGATAGTCATTGGTCTACAAATAGCTGCGCTCTTTCTTATTTTCGTAATAAAAACTCAACAGAGTACAAGTGATGAAAGGAAATAAAGCGGATTATTATGTTAAATATACGATAATTAGCAACGATAATCTACAAAAGGAATAATCCTCAAAGATGAAAAGGATATCCGTCTTTTGTCTGAGTGTAATTACATCATTGGCAGTGGAAGTAGTTGGTTTCATAATAGCATCGCTCTTTCTTATTTTCTTAATAAAAATTGAATGGAATACAAATAATAAAGCGAGATAAAACGGGCTATGATGTTAAATATATGATAACCGGCGATGATTTTACCTCATCCAATAGTAATCGAGAATGATTATGAAACATCCGACACAAGCATCACCTATGAAAACTAATCGCTTCGTAACCTTCGGAGAGGTGTTACTTCGCATGAGCACGCCACGCCACGAACGTTTTTCGCAAGCTAGCAGCTTCAATATCATTTATGGAGGGACGGAGTGTAATGTAGCGGTTTCACTTGCCAATTTCGGAATCAGTGCGGAATGGGTAGGAAGCGTTCCCGATAACGATATAGGTAGAGCACTCCTATTTTCTACTAATCCTCAAAGATGAAAAGGATAGTCAAGAAAATTTACCTGAGAATCGTACAGCAAAAGTATAGATTGACAATACATACAATCATAGCTTTCTTTATTACTTTTTATTTAAAAGGTAAACGGAGAAGACAATATATCCTTCTAAACCGTAATGTTAGGTTATATGCAAAAAGAACAGGGATCCTTTTGTCGTCTAATACGACCGGAATAACACCCGCGCATAGTTATCCCGCGGATACATTGAAAGCTTTGGATTCCATGATACTCAACAAACTTCAGCTTCTGCAGTTTGGGATTACATTCAGAGAAGCTAAATTTCTTATTCTTAGTTCTCCGCCTTACGGTGTTGGATCATTCATAGATACTTTAAGTAAAGGGCTTGCTTATAGTTACTTGTATAATCGAACGCTATTGCTCAATAAAAGTCATATGAGGTATGATTTTTGTTATGAGCCTATATCAATCCATTATTTGAAAGATGTTAATGAGAAGTGCTTAGATGGATCAGTAAAATTTAATTTATCACAGCAAAAAGAAAAATTCGTTCATCCTATTTATTGGCAAGCTATTAATCCGCCAGTACTATCTACACTTTTAAATTCTGTTCACCCATTATCTTTACCACTAAGCACACTCTATATTAAAGGACTTATCTTAGGTTCTTTCTTGAAGTTAAAACAAGAGTACAAGTTGCATATAGAAGAAAGAAAGAAGGCAATTGGGTTCAAAAATCCAATTATTGGTGTTCATATACGACAGGGAGATGTAAAAACTAATCCTCGCGATCAACACCGTAACTTTCCTTTTCAAACATACTCAGAAGTAATTGAACAAATAGTAGATAAAACCGGTATCCGGACTGTATTTGTAACTACCGATTCCGAAGAAGTTATTCAGCAGCTACCGAAGAATTCAGGAATAGATTTTATCTATGATGATAAAGAAAAACGCTATGATAATAACAATACAGGTATGGTGCTGGAACATCCGGAATTGAAGAAACAAGAAACTATGGCTTCTATAAAGAATATCCATCTTTTGGCTGAGTGTAATTACATCATTGGTAGTGATAGTATTTGGTTTTATAATAGTCTATCGCTTTCTTATTTTCATAATAAAAAACTCAATGGAATACAAATAATAAAGCGAGATAAAACGGGCTATGATGTTAAATATATTGAACATTCTATCACCGGCGATGATTTTACCTCATCCAATAGTAATCGAGAATGATTATGAAACATCCGACACAAGCATCACCTATGAAAACTAATCGCTTCGTAACCTTCGGAGAGGTGTTACTTCGCATGAGCACGCCACGCCACGAACGCTTTTCGCAAGCTAGCAGCTTCAATATCATTTATGGAGGGACGGAGTGTAATGTAGCGGTTTCACTTGCCAATTTCGGAATCAGTGCGGAATGGGTAGGAAGCGTTCCCGATAACGATATAGGCAGAGCACTCCTAAATTCGGTTCGTAGCAGGAGCGTGATAGTCGATAATGTCCTCATCAGAGGCGGCAGGCTTGGGCTTTATTTTCTGGAGATAGGAGTTTCCGTTCGTCCTTCGAAAGTTGTGTACGATAGGGAAGGGAGCGCATTCTCACAATTGAAGCCGGGTGAAATAGATTGGGATACTATTTTCAAAAATAAATCATGGTTCCATTTCAGCGGTATATCAGCGGCTGTATCGGCTTCATGCGCCGATGTATGTGCGGAAGCAACGGAAGCGGCAAAAAGAGCGGGATTGATTGTAAGTTGTGATATCAACTATCGCTCCACTTTATGGTCTCGTAGCGAATGTCGAAGGACTATGGAGCCCCTCATGGAAGGTGTGGATGTGCTACTCGGCGGTTTGGAAGATGCATACATTTGCCTTGGAATAGAGCCCGGTAATTCACATGGTGCTAGTATCGATTACGAAGCCGGTGAAGAGTGTTTGCAAAAGTTGCACGATCGTTTCAAATTTTCACACATAGGCCTTACAATGCGAGCAGGAGAGTACGCCGACGATAATCGGATAGCGGCAGTTTATATGGAAAAGGGCGAGATCTATAGAGGCCGCTCGATTCACCTTCAAGGGATGACAGATAGGATAGGCGGAGGTGACGCATTTACTGCGGGCGTTATATTCTGCAACATGAATGAGCGCAGTGGTGATTGGACAGTGAATTTTGGAGTAGGAGCGAGCGCTCTTGCACACACTATCCACGGTGATTTCAATCTAGCTACAGAGGATGAGATAGTTTCACTTTTAATGGAAAACAATGCCGGGCGTGTAAAGCGTTGATGTTAATACGGTTACACCTTGATTTACCGATTATTAGGGAATTTTAAATATCGGTTCATTCGGTCTACTGTTAAGATAAGAGCACCTCAGCCGCGTCTCTAGCTTCGATAATGTGCTAATGCCTGTACGGTCGATTATCTTTCGCAAAGAGGCGGTACGTTCCAGATCCATGATTCAATATGGTTGGATCTTCTATCGACATTGAAAAACCATAGCGGTCAAGACTACTCTAACGCGTCTTCCGGATTGTCCCATCGGAAAGCCAACGATACCCTCAATGTTCACGTACAACCTTCATAGATAGTACATTTTGTAAGATTACGCGATGAATGTATAGCAGACATGCCGCATCGTGCGGTGATATGACCGAAAAAGGTGCCGTAAAAGCGCGATAATTCAAAAGAGAGAATAAAGAATGCGTCTTATTTTATTCATAGCCATAATTTTAACCCTTTTCCAGGTCTTCTCACCGCCTGTGGCATCGGCACAGGTGCGCCATCCTCCGGGTGAATCAGGGCCTTATGAAACAGTGCTAGAGGAGATACAAGGACCTTACCGTATCCGCGTATGGCAATCTCCAAGGCGCGCTATAGTGGGTACAGTAAGGTTCATTATAGAGATACGCGATATAGAGAATAATGCTATAGATGATGCAATGGTAGAAGTTTTCGGTCAGCCTGAAGAAGGCAGAAAGCAGAAATCGATAGGACTCAATACTCCACTACGCCCCTTTTTCTATCACGCCTCCATAGAAACGGATGATCCGGGGGCATGGCTTTTCACTTTCAATCTCAGCGGTCCCGATGGTGCTGTAGCAGTATTGCTAGAAGAAGATATATCATCTAGAACCCGTTCAGGGGTATTTGTGCAGCCCGCCACATGGCTTTTCATAAGTTTGCAGGCCACTCTTCTGCTGAGTGCTATCTATATATGGAGGAACGGCAGGAAAAGAAAGAGAAGCGCAGATCGGGTATAACCCTCCCGATAAAAAACTAATGAATTTGTGTGCCTGTGCGAACCTGTAGCAACTTCTCTGAAAAGGTAAAAATAGCGGGAAATCCGCCTGTATGGAGCATTATCACCGTCTCATCTTTACGGAAACCTCCGTTTCTGACTTGATCTATCAACGCCGCCATAGCGGTGCCGGTATAATTTGGATCACATATAATTCCTTCGGTTTTTCCCGCTATGTATATAGATTCTGCCACAGCCTCCGTCATAGTTCCGTAGCTTTCACCTACATATTGCGAAAGCATACGCATATCATCAATGCCAAATCCATGAGGCAGATCCAGCATCGATTGAATATCCTCGGAATGTCTGAATACGTAATCATGCAAAGAAAATTCCGTTTCGTGCTCCACTCTTACGCTTGTAAACCGCCAATTGAGCCCTAAGTTGCGGGCTGTCAGCACTAACCCACACATGGAACGCCCGCAAACTCCGATGATGTGAACGTTTTCCAAACCTAGTGTTTGTATTTGCTCCAGCATCTCCAGCCCTGCGGCAATGTATGCTATTACTCCGGCAAGCTTTGGGAAAAGGTGATCTTGTATGAGGTACGGACGATACCCCTCCGCTTCCAGACGACTTTTGATCTCCCGCGCATACTCCATAGCCATTGGTGATTGAAAACGATTCAGCAGGTGGATTTCACAGGAAAGCAGCTTTTCCACGAGAAGGTTGCCTTGTGGCTTTCGTTCCGCTGCGTTTTGCAACACCAGAATGTACCTCAGTCCTGTTTTGTTGGCTGCGGCAGCTGTCATACGCGCGTTATTGGAATGGTAATCCATAACATTGATGAGTGTATCGAAACCGGCATCTTTCACGTTGGGAATTTGGTACTCATAGTGTCTGGCTTTATTGCCGCCAAATGCCAACCCGGTCAAATCTTCCCTCTTTGCAAGTATGCGAGGCCCGCCCATAAATTTGCTGAGACGAGGCAAGTCATGAAGAGGGGTTGGCAGTTGAGCTATGCTTACGCGATGCAGACGCGCCAAACGTTCCGATAGCTGGCGGGATGTGAGGTGCGCACTCATGACAAAGCTTGTCCGCCTCTAATTTCACCGACAATAGGCGGGCAACCTTCCCGCCATCTCCAGATTTCTCTATCGAATGCGAAAACCTGCTGCATCCCGCCGGGGTGAATGAATATCACAGTTTCATGTTCGGTGAATCTGCCTCGCTTTATTTCAGATATCAATGCTGCAATTCCTTTACCGCTATAGTTAGGATCCAAAATGATAGATTCCGTGCCTGCGACGGTGTGTATCGCTTCTAGTACGGCTGAAGATATCACATCCTTATCGCTGTTGTAGGCGAAATCTTTGGCAAGTTCTATATCTTCGGCATTCAATGATATATCCAACCCCAGAATCTTTGCGGCTGAATTCGAGGCTGATATCATCACATCTTCCATATAGTCATTCAAAGTCGGGTTGTGAGAGGCGGCAAGTAACTTCCAGTTGATTCCGCGAGCCTTAGCATACAATCCCAATCCGCCGATGGACTGGTCTGTAAGTCCGCATATCGTCACACCTTCATCTATACCTTCTTCCAATATCTGAGACTCGATTTCCAAACCGGCTCTGAAGAAAGCAATAGCGCCGTTACAATCGGCAAACTTCCCTTCCTCTATCACATAGGGCTTACCTCCCTCTGCACGGACTTTTTCCAATATTCTATGCAGTGAAGCAGACACGTAATCTTTGGAAACACGATAAATTTCCGCTCCCATGATTCTGGCCGCCAGCAAATTACCCGTTATGGGTAGAGACAGTTTATCGGCGGATATCACGATGCAGCGATGCCCAACACGCGCGCATGCTGCGGCGGCGATACTCGCAAGGTTGGAGTAGTAATCGCATGCAACAACCACCGTATCGCACTTCTCCTCCAATGTATAACCAATAATGAATTCGAATTGGCGCGATTCTACACCACCCCCGGTGAGGCCGGATGAATCCTCTCTCTTGATGAATAAGCGAGGGCATTGACCAATCTTTTGCTTTAAAGCCTCGCGTAGATTCTCGGCCTTATCCAAAGGCGTAGGCGTATTAAGCAACTCATAGCGGGGTATTTTGTCTAGTGTTTCCGATATGTATTGTCTTGATACAGACATGAGGTTTCACTGCTTGCGATTAGGAATGTCCATTTATTAAAGATGGAAAGGGGTGATATGTAATAAATACTACATCAGTTTGTTACATGGAAAGTAAATGCACAAACCTAAAGTGCCCATGGCTGGAATGTAATGATGTGGCCGTATGGTATGCGCTCGTTAAAAGAGCCGAGCTTTCACTTTGAATCCAACAAAATTTCCATTGGCATCCGCCTGAATAGAAATAAATTACAGTCCGTAACCTTTAGATTACCGGAGTTTACATTCAAAATATTGGCCGGCTGGCAACTTGAAGCACTTTCATAACCGAATAAAATTCTTATACAATTCCCGAAAAAGCGGGCATCTATTATCAGAAGGACCTATAGATATTTTATTAGGATGAGAATTGAGCCAAGCACTCCACCAAGAAAAACTGCTGTTAGCTATAATGTTATGCTTGCATAAAGACATCAAAATGAACTCTTCATACTCTTTTAAACCTTTTCGCTCCGAAACCAAAAAATAATCCACTTTTTTTGAAGATAAGTACTCTTTTATCCGTTTTACATAATCACCGCCTATATCATCGCAAAAAATGAAAAATTTAATAGGTCTATTGATCTGTTCTAGTATAAATTCAATCGAATCTAAATAGTAAGAATAGTCAAGAGTAGATCGCCACCGGTTCCTAGGAACTTCTAATCGACTTGCTTCTAGAGTAAGTTTTTGCCTTATATGAATACTTACGGATTCGGTTTCTTGAATCAATGTTTGTATTTGATGAAATTCAGAAGATTTACTAGATTCTTTCAAGGTTAATTCTTTTTTAAGAGAGGAAGATGCGGCTTCAGCAAAATCTGGTACTTGCCACCATCCTATTATATAAGTATCTTTTCTAAGGTCAATTTGCTCAATTTTTCGTTCACACAAACTGAGCATTGATAATGGCGAAGCAGAGTTGTAACCAATTTGTTTGTTATTCAGAAGTAAATAATTTTCATATGAGAGGTATTTTCTTTTAAAAATTAGCCTGTTGAATATCTCATTCATTGTAAGAATTTTATTTACAAAAATTAATTTTTTTAGTTCATTTTTTACACTTCCATTGTGTATAGATAGCCTATAACTTGCTCGAATATTGCTTGATGGAAGTGTAATGTTGAATTTATCAAGTAAATATTCTTGTCCAAATTTATCCATTGAAGGCAGATTTTCCGGTTTACCGAAAAATAAAACTTTCAAACTATAAATATCTCTATAATCACTAACATGTTCTAAACTCACTTCTGTCTTGAATTTGAGTTGTATCGTTTTTGCAAAGGCGTATTGAAAAATTTGACTTCCCAGCCCGTTGTTAATTCCTACATGAATCATTGATTTAATATTGAATGTATAGGATGGCGCCAGAACATAAAGCGCATCTTTTGCGTTAAAGCCTCGCGTAGATTCTCGGCCTTATCCAAAGGCGTAGGTGTATTAAGCAACTCATAGCGGGGTGTTTTGCCTAGTGCTTCCGATATGTAATGTTTATTGAAAATGAAAGGGCACTATGTAATAAATACTATATCAGTTTGTTACATGGAAAGGAAATGCACAAACCTAAAGTGCCGATGGCTGGAATGTAATGACGTGTCCGTATGGTATGCGCTCGTTAAAAGAGCCGAGATTTCACTTTGAATCCAACAGAATCTCCATTGCATCCGACTGAATAGAAATAGATTACAGCCTGCGATTTTTAGAGTACCGGAATTCACATTCAAAATATTGGCCGGCGGCAACTTGAAGCATCTTTCATAACCGAATCCAGTTTTTCCCAAATAAAGGATCTATTTGTACTTCATGAGCGAGAGTCCACCTCTTCTTGGAAGGAGATATCGATATTTTATTGTGGTAAGAGTTGAGCCAAGCACCCCACCAGGAAAATGTGCTGTTAGCTATAATATTATGATTACACAATGACATCAAAATTAACTCCTCATAATCTTTTAAAGACTGCTGTTCGGAGACTAGAAAAACGTCTAGCCCATCCGTTGGGAAATTTTCTTTTACCCATTCGATATCATCAGTGAAAACAAAAAATCTAATAGGAAGATTGATCTGTTTTTGGATAATCTCGATTGCTTCTAAATAATAAGCATAATCCAACATCAATTTTTTATGATAGGTATGTTTAGGATTATGAAAAGGTTTTTCAGATTCAATCTTTTGCCTTACATGAATACTTACAGATTCAGATTCTTGTATTAAAGTTTGCATTCGGTAAAACGCGGAAGATTTATTCTCTTCCTTCAAAGTCAATTCTTCTCTGAGAGAATCCATAGCGTCTTCAGCGAAATCTTTCACTTGCCAAGCTCCTTGTAAGTAAATATCTTCGGTAAGTTTATTTTGTTCAACTTGTTTCATCGTAAACTCGTAAACCTCAGTTAATGGAATGTTCATGCTCTGAGAGATTAATCGGTAATCGTTATTTGAAAAAATATTTAAAGATTTTTTTAAAGATAAGATTTCTCAATCTATTACCTCGCATAAATTCTCGATGAAATTTCCAACTTGTTTGGACGCTATTTATCGGAATTTCAATGTTGAATTTATCGAGTAAATACCCTCTTCCAAACGGAGCTATAAAAGGCAGATTTTCCGGATCACGGAAAAATAAAGCTTTCATACAGTATATATCCCTATAGAAATTGAGAGTATCTAATCTTACTTCGGTCTTGAATCTAAGTTGTATGCTCTTTGCTAATGCATATTGAAAAAGCTGGTTTCCCAATCCCTGACTAATTTTTACGTGAATCATTTTCTGTTATTTCTGGAATCTACCATGTGCTGCCGTGATACAGGCATGATGTTTCACTATTTACGATATGAATGTATCCCTCACCTCAAAGATACGGATGGTACTATGTAAGATATGATATATTAGTTTCTTACATGAGCAAGCTAAGTAACTTCAGCAATCTAAAGTGTTGATGGTTAGAATGTAATAGTCCACACTCATGCGTAACGTAATGTATTGGTCCATACTCCTGAATATAGCACTATGAATATGAACAGTGAAAATTGGTTTTCTCCCGATAGAATGGAATTTTTCTCCATAAAGGTTCGCGGTCAAACTGAATGGATATTTTTCGAGTTAAGTGAACAAGGGCACCTTGTTGGAACTGCTGAGGTTACAGGCGGATATATGCCCCGTAGCGCAGTGCATCTGGCGGCGAGATTTGCAAATTATCTGAGAGGAGAAAAGATACGTACAGATGGGGATGTGATGAGACTCATAGGCGTATCGGATGAGGATTGTTCCGCGGATCATGAGCTAGCTACAGCGGTAAGCGGCTTGCGCTGTGCCGTCTCGGATGCGCTAGCTAAAAGGGCCGAGCTTCCCCTTTCGGATTACTTACGCGCTATACATGGCGATAAATCAGATTCACCTCATGCAATTCGTCTTTACGCGAACATCAACCGGTCTTTATTGCCAAATGACTATGGCTCCGTCAGCAGAAAGGCTGCTGCATTTGCCAAAGCCGCACAGCACACAGTTACTACAGGGTACTCCACTATAAAGTGCGCGCCTTTCGATGAATGTAAAGCTCCGTTCAGTGAGCCGGGATTTCCGAAAGAGGCGATGTTGGGCATTGAACGCATAGAAGCGGTGCGGTCAGCCGTTCCATACACAATGGAGGTTTACGTAGATTGTCACTCCCGGTTTGATTTAAGCTCATCGATGGAACTAGAGCCTCTCCTAGTGCAGGCAGGTGCGGCATGGATGGAAGAACCTGTCAACCCTACTTCATATTCTGATGATCTGAGAATCATTCGCAGAAGCGCTACATTGCCAATATCCGGCGGCGAAAACATCTACGGAGCCAAAGAATTTCAGAAGTTGGTAGATGAGGAAATACTAGACATAGTTATGCCGGACGTCAAATTTTGTGGCGGACCGGTGGAAGCGTATAGGATAGGTGTGGATCTGGAATCTAGAAAGAAGGGAACTGTGTCTATGCATTGCCCTTCCGGTCCCATCTCTCTTGTAGCATCCGCCCATGTGACCGCTGCTATCGGGGGAGCGCTGCCTCTAGAGCATGCCATAAACGAAGCAAAGTGGAGGCACGAAACGATAGAACCCGAAGAGGATATACGAGATGGTTCTATATTTCTGTCCGGCATGCCCGGGATAGGTTGCAGAATAAACCCTGTGGCTATAGAGGCAAGAGGTACCAGATGGGAACCTTAACCTCACCATTGTCATCGCTTACGAACAATGGAAAGTCCATCGGCAATAGGTAGAACGGATAAATCTATACGTGCATCGTTCGATAAAGCTTTGTTGAACTTCCGAATAGCTTCCGTATCGGCATCTGTTGCGTCTTCTTTAGCAACACTGCCTCCCCAAAAAACGTTGTCTACCAGCATCACACCGCCTTCACGCAGCAACTTAAGTCCTTCCTCGTAATAAAGGAGGTATGACTCTTTATCCGCATCAATGAACATCATATCGAAACTGCCCGCAGCTCCCTCGCTCAGAAGAGAAGTTAGACTTTCCAGTGCTGTCCCTATACGCAATTCCACCTTTCCCGTTATGCCTGCCTTGTCCCAATATTTGCGTGCTATATCGGTATATTCACGAGATATATCACAGCATACAATCTTAGCATCATCCGGAAGCGCCAACCCAACCGATATAGAGCTGTAGCCGGTAAAAGTTCCGACCTCTAGGTAATAGCTTGCACCTATAATACGTGCAAGCAGGCCCATGAACTGCCCTTGCTCCGGGGATACCTGCATATTTCCGTTCGGCATCTTTTCGGTTTCCTGTCTTAGCTCTGCCAAAGCCGGATGATCACGCAAAGATACCGAGAGCATATACTCATAAAGGTTTTCAGTCAGCGTAGTAGTACGTTTACTCATTTATAAATCTCCTCCAATTTCAGATGTTAGCTCAAACCACTTTACCCATAATTAAGTCTATCCTTTATATCATCCGGTCATAATTCTTCGGAGCAATGTATAGACTCACGGGAATAACTCCTACGAAATCAAGGGTTTTTCTGTGCCAAGAGGTACATATGCTATAACAAATTCATAAAGCATCGTCTTCCCAATCCGCTCGGCTAACAGAAGCAAGGTGCCGGGAGCATCTGATAGGTTGAGTACCGTCAAAAGATTCCGAGTAACCCTATAGATAGATATCAGTGACCGATAAGCACCTTAGCACCCATAAAAGAAAGCCGCTAGACTTTTTCGGGGGAGTACTCGCCTTACTATTTGCCGCTCTATGGTCCGGAAATCCTGTAGCCTTGAAAGCCGGTTTGGAAGACTCTCCGCCGCTCAGACTGGGATGGATGCGTTTCATATTAGGCGGTTTGGTGGTATTGGTTTGGGTTATAACAAAGAAGGAATCTTTAATACCCGGCAGAAGTGAGATACCCGGCTTGTTAGGCTTAGGAATTCTTTTCTCGGTTCAGCTTGCACTTCTGAACATCGGGCTGGAGCGCACCTCGGCAGGTCATGCAAGTGTGATAATAGTCACATTTCCTATCTGGGTATCCGTATTCGCTCATTTCATAGTGCCGAACGATAGGCTGAATATCAGGCGTGCGGCCGGTATCGTTTTCGCTTACAGCGGCGTTGCAATTTTATTTGTTCCAAGCATTATAAGAGCAGAAGGCTCTTTTATAACCGGTGATATCCTTCTACTGTGTTCAGCTGTTTTAATAGGTATGCGTCAAGTTTACATTTCGCAAATTGCCCAAGTTTCTTCGCAATCAAAGGTGTTAATGGCGCAAAGCATAGGCGGCACGGTAACATTTATCATAGCCAGCTTCATATTGGAGAATGATCCGTGGTTTTTCACGGCACGCCTTGCCTTCTCTCTTGTATATCAAGGTATCATAATTGCCGGTTTCGGTTTCATGGGGTCGATATGGCTTCTAAAAAACTATCTGCCCAGCCGTATTTCATTTTTTACCTTGGTACAGCCGGCCATAGGTGTCTTACTTGCATGGGCTATATTGGGTGAGGGGATAGGTCTTGAGCTTTATGCAAGTTTGCCACCCATAATAATAGGTTCTTATCTATTGCAAAGAAGCAAGTAATATCAGTAGGTAGCGGCGCTATCTCTTCGGATGTTGACAACATGATACATGCAAAATGTATAATAATTAATGTAGGAAATCCCTCCATTTCGTTAACACCGTGTTTTCGGCATGGTTTGGATAAAATCACAGATTCAAGTTACTATATAAGGAGTACAAATTTGGCTTTGAAGCTAAAACCCTTGGCGGACAGGGTCATAATAGAGCCGTTGGAAGATGATACACAAACTAGTGTGGGAGGTATTATAATTCCCGACACTGCGAAAGAGAAGCCACAGCAAGGTAAAGTAGTTGCTGCGGGGCCGGGAAAAGTTACAGATGAAGGTAAAACCTTACCTATGTCTGTATCTGCCGGTGATATAGTCGTCTACTCTAAGTATGCGGGTACCGAGTATAAACAGGATGGTATTGAGTACCTGATAGTCCGAGAGAGTGACATATTAGCGGTGCTCAAATAGAGAATAGAGAATTTAGAAACAATACCCCGTCAATCGGGGATATTTGAACGGAGTAAATTAAACAAATGTCTGCAAAAGATATAAAATTCGGTTCTGATGCAAGGACGCGCCTGAAAAGAGGCATCGATACCTTGGCAAACACTCTACGGGTCACTCTAGGACCGCGTGGTCGAAACGTAGTAGTAAACAAAAAATTTGGCCCGCCACAGGTCAACTCTGATGGTGTATCCATCGCAAAGGAGATTGACCTTGAGGACAGTTTTGAAAATATGGGGGCGCAGCTCCTAAAAGAAGCATCCAAGAAGACTAATGATGATGCAGGGGACGGAACGACAACCTCCACAGTTTTAGCACAAGCTATAATCGCAGAAGGTTTCAAAAACGTAGCAGCAGGCGCTGACCCTATGGCTATCAAGAGAGGTTTGGAAAAGGCCATGTCCTCTATCCGAACCTCCATCAAGGAGCAGTCCACTAACGTATCCGGAAAGGAGCAGATAGCGAGCGTAGCCACTTTATCTTCGCATGATGACGAGATGGGTAAACTCATAGCGGATGTGATGGACAAAGTTGGTAAGGATGGAGTAATAACGGTTGATGAATCCAAATCTCTTTCTTACGAGACGGAGTATGTGGAAGGTATGCAGGTAGACAGAGGCTATCTATCACCTTACTTCATCACTAATCCCGATAGCCAGCAGGCTGTGCTGGAGAATCCTTACATTCTTCTTACAGACAGCAAAATATCCGGTATAGCCGATTTGTTGCCGGTCCTGGAGAAGGTTCTCGCTGCCAAGCGCGCTATGCTGGTTATAGCCGAGGACGTAGAAGGTGAAGCTTTGGCGACGCTGGTTGTGAATAAACTACGCGGTACCATAAACGTAGCGGCTGTAAAGGCTCCCGGTTTCGGGGATAGAAGGAAAGCTATGCTTCAGGATATAAGCATCCTTACAGGTGGCGTCGTAGTATCCACCGAAGTTGGACGTAAACTGGAATCTACGTCTCTTGATGACTTGGGTCAATGCAAGCGCGTCGTCGTCAAAAAAGAGGATACTACCTTCGTCGACGGGCGCGGCTCCCAAGAATCTATAAAGGGACGGATGAAAGAGATACAGTCTCAGATAGATGAGACTACTTCCGATTATGACCGTGAGAAGCTTCAGGAAAGACTTGCAAAGCTATCCGGTGGTGTGGCTATACTCCGTGTAGGAGCAGCTACAGAGATTGAGATGAAGGAAAAAAAGCAGCGAGTAGAAGATGCTCTCTCCGCTACTAGAGCAGCCGTAGAGGAAGGAATAGTGCCGGGTGGCGGGACCGTTTTGATACGTGTCGCGAAATTTTTGGAATCCTTGAACCTTGAAGACGGTGATGAACAAACCGGCGTGGAAATCCTCAAGAAGGCATTGCTTGAACCCGTCAAAGTCATCTCTCAAAATTCAGGCTTTGAAGGCGCTGTGATATTAGATCACATATCTAAAAGTCAAGAGAAAAATTTCGGATTTGATGCTTCTAAAGGTGTTTATGGAGATATGCTAGAGCATGGGATTGTAGATCCGGCGAAGGTTACCCGCTCTGCCGTGGAGAACGCCGTATCGGTTGCAGGTATGATACTCACTACAGAGGCACTCATAGCCGATCTCCCCGAAGAGTCCTCACCAAACATGCCGCCCTCACCCGGAGGAGGCATGGACTTCTAGAAAAATACACCTCGCCGATTAAATATGTAAAGCCGCTCAGGGATATCTTGAGCGGCTTTATATTATCTTATCGGTTTCTTGATCTATCTACCGTACCGGGCGATGGTCGGACAGTTCAAAGAATGAATAATAGCAAAGGTAGAATATCTTTGAGTAGAGAATAACTTGGAAACAGTATTGACAATTATCGGCTTTATTGCTGCTTTAATATTCGGGGCTGTATCATTATGGCTTGCCATGAGGAATGCTTTGGCACGTTCAGAAATCAAAAATCTTCAAGCCGTGCGGCATGAGCTGGCAGAAACGAAGTTACGCCTACAAGACGCCGAAGAAAAATCCGCATCTCTAAAGGCGAACTTGGAAGGTGAACAATCCGCATCTCGCGTCAGAGAGGAAGAAGAAGAAGTACCGATCTGAAGACGGTTTGAGAATCTAGCCATTAAAGCACTCGATAAGAATAACGACTCTTTCCTGAAGCTCGCAACACAAAATTTCGAGAAGTATTGGATAAAGACCTCCAAAAGCAACAGTTTGAAAATTTCTTCAAACCGGCTGAGCAAACCCTAGAAAGTCTAAAAAAACCGGAGTTGGAAAAGAAACGCGAAGACTCATATGAGAAGGTTACAAAGGCCGCTAACGACTCTTTTCTGAAGCTCGCAACACAAAATTTCGAGAAGTATAAGGCAGAGGCGGATAAAGACCTCCAAAAGCAACAGCACAATTTTGAAAATTTGTTCAAACCGGCTGAGCAAACCCTCGAAAGTCTAAAAAAACATGTAACGGAGTTGGAAAAGAAACGCGAGGACGCATATGAGAAGGTTACAAAAGCCGCTACTGAAACGGTGTCTAAAGTAGAAGCAGTCGCGGAAGGGCTGAAGTCTAATCGAAAGGAAACGGCACGCCTTGTACAAGCGTTGCGCTCTCCAAAGACTCGCGGACGCTGGGGAGAGATACAGCTTCGCAATACATTGGAGTTGGCAGGTATGAAAAACTACGTGGATTTTAACGAACAACCTACAATTACTGACGATGGTGAAATGAAACGCCCCGATGTAATTATTCGCTTTCCGGGCGGCGGACTGCTTGCGATAGATGCAAAAACTCCTCTGGACGCATATCTGGCCGCCACAGAAGCGGAAGATGAAGATACACGCTTATCCCACCTCAAAAAACACTCAGAGCAACTCCTCTCACGTGCTAAGGAATTAGGCTCAAAAGAGTACTGGAAATCTTTAGAGCACACACCAAACTTTGTGGTTATGTTCATACCTATTGAGTCTTCCTTTGCAGCAGCAGAGGAAAACAACCCCAACCTAATAGAGGATGCCGTGAAATACAACGTCGTGATATGCACGCCGGTTTCTCTAATAGCTATTCTGAGGACGGTAGCCTACGGATGGCAACAGCACAATCTGAGTGAGAATGCCGGCAGAATATTGAAAGAAGCAACAGAATTTCATAAGCGCATGAAAAAATACATGGAGCACATAGCAGACGTAGGCAAAAAACTTGACCAAACTGTGAAAGCTTACAACTACGGCGTGAATTCTTTCGATAGTAGGCTTCTTCCTTCTATACGTAAAATGGAAAGCCTAGGCGTTGCGGAAAACTCTCCGCTAGAAGAACCCGAAACTGTAGATGTGCAAGCAAAATCCGCCAACAATTCAATGGAACCCTCAATAGAAATCATGGATGCGGTAAAATGACTGAAATTGACCGTTACATATTACCCGACTAACAAACAGAATATATAAACTAGCGGCGGGCGTAATTTCAAGCTATACCTTTCGGGTTCCGGCTGAATGAATCCTCGCATATCCTTCTAGCCACTGTTTCTGTACCTGGGGTGTCCATGCTTCATTGAAAGGCGGATATTCGGGAAGGTTCTCCTTATTTACTCCCAGCATAGACGCCGTAGTATCCTTTCTTTTAGCAGGATGAGAGTTTTGTTTGGAAAGAGTAGACTCTTTGCTCAATACTGAACGCTTTCCTTTAACGACACGATGACGGGCGATGAACGAAGATAGTTGGATACCCGCATCTTTAGCCGCGTGTATGAAGAAAGTCTCGCATTTCGCGGTTACATTATCTTGAAAGTTATAAGCAAGGAATGCTTCATGGAACTGAGCGTTTGTGCAATTTTCAAAGTTCGTGATGCTGAAAACATTTTTGTAAAAGCCTTTCAATATCCTACACATCGTATCACGTCTTTCTTGAGACTCTCCATAAACCAAGAGGCGCAAATCTTCCGAAGGACGCGCATCGGGAAATACTAGCCCTAAGGCAGTCAATGCCGCCATAAGCTGCCTGCCACTCGAGCCGGAAAATCTATCCTTCCAAACACTGCGATCTATCCTGTTTGGCAGATGTTCATTTTCCCTAAGGAATTCAATGAAGGTTCTAAAAGTGCGATACGCTACATACGGCGGCTTGTACTTATCTCGTATCGTATTGAGATTTGAAGGTTTTTCTATCATATTTCAATTATACAGATACAAATAGTTCATTATATTTTTTCTTTTTGAACCGCTGAGGACAGTTTTTGGAGTTGCTCTTTTGTATCAATTATAAACTAGTAGAGGTACATTGGGAAGAGTACAAAAAACTAAGCAAAGGAGGATTATTTTATGAACATTTCTATTGAACGTATCAGGTTTTCTGAAGAACACCCGCTGAGTAACCGTAATTGGAAAGTGAAAAATTCCACACGAAACAGTAAGTTCAAGTCGGTTGTACTGGAGAAGGGTGATCATTACATTCTTCTGGTAGGCGCAAAGCGGTTTCTTTCTATGAAGGATTCCGGTGGGAAGTATATGAATTGCAAGGTTATAAAGAAACTTTCCCGAAGAGAACAACTGGAGTTCAATCTCTCCGAATGTTACTTGTGCACAATAATTACGCCTATGGAGATGGGGCGGGCAATGCTGAAACACAGAGAACAATACGGACTGACTCAGCAGGAATTGGCAAAAAGGACGGGCATCGCCGCGGGAACCATTCATCACTACGAATCGCTTATACACACTCTGTCACCTGAACTCGGGCGAATGCTGGAAGATAAACGGCTGACTTTTAAAGAGGCAAGATGTATAGCAGACATCAATGACCACACCCGCCAAAGGGAAATAGCGGAACCATTCTTGAACGGTTACCTTTCTTCCGTGCATGTAGAGAAGGTAGTCAGATGGGCGAAAAAGCTGCCTAACACATCGGCGGAATACATCGCTGAGTCGGTCAAGAAAGGCGAAGAACCGCGTGCTTCTAGAGAGAACACTCATGAAGAAGGAATAGACAAGAAGCATCTAGAAGAAATAGTTATATCTACCGCCGGGTTGCTAGAGGAACTTCAGCTGCACTCTGTGCCGGAATATCGTAGATTAAAACTGGTTTCTAGTTTACGCATCCTAGACTCTAGACTCCAATCCGCATTATCATATCTAAGTATAGGTTCATTGAGAAGTTTTCCCAATCCCTCTCCTCTCAGCAGGAACAAACACAAAGCCAAAATCACCGTATAAAGAAATACGGCTAAACGGCAAGATAAGACCATTTCAAAGGTATCAGCTTATAGGATTTATACAAAATGCTTGAAAGATTTCACGTAGCCGAAGAAGAAGCCATAAGAGTGGATGCACACAAAATGCGTGCGGCAACCAAGTCCGTGTTTATCAAGATGGGGTTGTCCGACGAAGATTCAGACCTTTCGGCGGATGTTCTGATGTACGCCGATATACACGGAATAGACACACACGGCGTATCCAACATGCTCAGGATGTATGTCAAGGGTTATCAGGAAGGTTCTTCGAACCCTCGCCCTAATATGCGCACTATAAGGCAGGTAGGTTCCGTAGCCTGTTTTGATGGAGATGGCGGGCTAGGTCTGCACACTGCACCACATGCTATGAAAGCCACTATCGAAATGGCAAAGAAGAACGGCGTAGCATCATCCACGCTTATCAATTCCGGACACCTTGGAGCAGCGGGATACCACGCACTTATGGCGGTAGAGCAAGATATGATAGGCGTATGTTTTACGGGTGGAGGAGGGTTTGCAATGCTCCCTACATTCGGTGCAGAACCGCGTTTTGGTACAAACCCTTTGGCTTGGGCGGTTCCTGCGCGCAATCAACCCCCTTTCATATTCGATGCTGCTACCACACAGGTCGCAGGAAACAAAATCAGGCTGCTCCAACGGATGAATAGGACTATAGCGCCCGGATGGCTTGCAGATATAGACGGTTCCCCAATTATGGAAGACGCACCCGTACCCGAAGATGACATAAGAGAAGCTGAGCGTCACTGGTATATGTTGCCAATTGGAGGATCGAGAGAAAACGGCTCACACAAGGGGTATGGCATCGCTTGCATTGTGGATATCATGTGCTGCACACTTTCAGGCATGGGCGCAGGCTTCATCTCTAGAAAATCGGGACATTTCTTTATGGCATTCGACATAGCAGCATTTACAGACTTAGATAAATTCAAAGACGATATGGACGAATTCCTGACGGGATTGGCGGATACCCCGCCTGCACCCGGTCATAGTAGGGTGCTATTTCCGGGGCAGCCGGAAGACGAAACCAAAAAAGACAGATTGGAAAACGGTATCCCTTACCATCCCGAGGTGATAGATTGGTTCGATAATATCGGTGCGGAGCTGGAACTGAATATAAATCTGAGATAACCTGCTAGCGCAGTCCACCCCGTAAGATGCTCATACATCAAAGGCAATATCCTCCGTGAAAAAATGCATCATCATGACAACTATCAACCCTTATGCAAAAACCTTCATAGAAAACTATAAGGCTTTCGATTTGGATATTATCATCATAGGAGATGAGAAAACTCCGCGCGAATATGAAGACATCCCCGGCATTGTCTATATAAGCATAGACGAGCAGCGGAAATTATACCCGTATCTTGCAGATTCTATCCCTTTAAATTCATATAGCCGCAAAAACATCGGTTACCTACACGCTATCAAGAATGAATACGATTTTATCTTCGAGACCGACGATGACAATTATCCAATTGACGATTGGCTGGCAATAGGAAAACCCACTGACGATATACTCTGTGATAAGATTATCTCTCCAAGAATACCCAATATACTGAGCTTATATAGCGAACACCATATATGGCCACGCGGCTTTCCGCTGGAACTAGTCAACGAAACTCAGCCCATAAAAACCGAACCGTATACAGATTTAGGCAGTGTTTACGTATGGCAAAGTCTTGTGGAAGGTAACCCTGACGTGGATGCCATATTCAGGCTGACTTCACCCAACTCTCACACAGACTACACCTTTTCTAACCGGCAACACTTCGTCTGCGACAAAAATGTGTATACTCAAGGTAACACGCAGGCTACCGCTTGGCTGAAATCTGATATTTTTCACCTATTGTACTTACCTTCCACGGTTACCTTCCGTTTCTGCGATATCTTGAAAATGTACGTAATGCAGAGGTGCATGTGGGAATATGAAGGTTACTTTGGCTATATGCCCCCAATGGTTTATCAGAAACGGAATTCACATGATCTGATGAAAGATTTAGACCTAGAGATCCATATGTATAAAAACGTGCATCGACTCATAGATATCCTAGATGATGAAACTCTAAAAGGCAATCCTGAGGATTTATACACAATTTACCAAAGATTAGCAAAGGAAAACATAGTCACTTATCAAGAGCCGGATACAGTAGAAGCTTGGATCCATGCCATAAACCGGTAAATACCTATGTAAATATGTTTCTCATCCTGCAAAAATGCACGGAAACTTTCACAAACCCCATATAAAGGCATCACAAATAATTACTATTCCACCATAGCAGGAGCAGTTATTCACTTCTATAATCAGAAAGTGAGCGGTATAAAAACAACTACCCAAAACTACGCAGATAAGGCTCGGAAACCCTCCCGAAGAGGCATCAGCCGCCGTACATTTGTAATAGGTTGCATATTTGGTGCCCTTATCGGTATTCTACTATTTGGCGCCTATGCTATCCTCTCCTCCTTCATATGCTTAGGGCTTCCGGAATGTCCGCGTAGCTGGCAGCCATACGTGATTATATTGGCGGTCGGCACGATATTTGCGACTCTAATAGGCGGTGGCATTGGATGGATGCTCCACCAAATATACCGTTTTTTGAATGTAGATTGATGATGATGAACACGAAAACGCAGCCCTTGGAAAGAACATAGTACCTACCTACGGCTGGAAATAATACAGGAAGGAAAAGATGTACACAGACACAATCTTCGATATGGCGGTCATAGGTGCGGGACCCGGCGGTTATCACGCCGCAATAAGAGGAGCACAACTAGGCATGAAGGTAGCTATCATAGAGCAAGACGATGGCACCGGCATCGGAGGATTGGGCGGGGTTTGCCTTAACTGGGGGTGCATCCCATCCAAGGCACTCTTGAAGAACGCAGAGCTAATATATCACTTGAAGAATCAGGCGAATGAATGGGGCATTTACTTCAAATCTCCGGAACTGGGTGGGAAACACTCCATCCAAGATAACTTAGAGGTAGATATATCAAAGGCTGTAGACCGTAGTAGAAAGGTATCGAAACATTTGACACAAGGCATAGCCTTTCTGCTCCGCAAAAACAGAGTAACCCTTATACAAGGGAGAGGGAGATTATTATCATCTACACAAGTGCACGTGGAAGGTGCGGGTATCGTTACCGCCCAAAATATAATAATCGCCACAGGAGCACGCCCTCGCGGCCTACCCGGCATAGAATTGGACGGTGAGCGTATAATATCATCCCGTCAGGCTCTAGAAATGAGAGACAAGCCCGATGCCATAGTCATTATCGGAGCATCCGCTATAGGTTGCGAGTTCGCTTATTACTTCAATGCTTACGATATAGAAGTGCTACTTATAGAGGCGCTAGACCGTTTAGTGCCAAAAGAGGATGAAGATGTTTCAAAAGAACTGGAAAGACAATTCCACGATAAAGGAATCGCCACCGAAGTAGCAGCTAATGTAAAAGGAATAGACGATTTTCAAGGTAGACCGGTTATCCTATATGAAACTCCGGATGGCGGTGAACATAGGTTCACTTGTGACAAGATTCTACTAGGCGTGGGGATTCAGGCAAACACGGAAGACTTGGGGTTGGAGACAGTAGGTGTAAAGACCGTAAACGGCTTCATATCTATAGATGAGTATATGCGAACGAATATCACCGGCATATACGCTATAGGAGATGCGACAGGTAAACTGCCTTTGGCGCACGTAGCTTTTGACCAAGGTATCATAGCAGCCGAGGCTGCAAAGGGGCATAACCCCAAACCGCTAGAAGATTACACGAACATCCCTCGTTGCACCTACTGCCAGCCGGAGATCGCAAGCATAGGGCTCACGGAGAAAGAGGTAAGAAATAGCGGCAGAAAATTCACAGTAGGTAGGGCACCTTATCAAGCAGCCGGCAAATCCGTCGCTATCGGTGAATCAGCCGGTTTCGTCAAAATCATCGCAGATGCGGAAACAGGTGAAATTTTAGGAACTCACATCATAGGAGCCAATGCTACGGAGCTCATAGCCGAAATTGGGATGCTTCAATATCTTGAAGGCACAAATGAGGAGCTGCACCGGCTTATACATGCCCATCCCACTCTGTCGGAGGTAATCAAAGAAGCGGGTGCATCCATCACAGGTGAAGCCATTCATTTCTAATATTCAACTAACCGCCACACACACGATACTCTACGGCAAGAAACAGCAAAAAGAAAAGTGAAGAGAATCTTTCCATTAAAAAGTATTCAAAGAATGCAAAGTACCCTTCTGTCGCGCAGGGTTAGGCTACATGCAAAAAGAGCAGGCTTCATTTTATCTGAAAGAGAATCTGTACCCGAATATCCGGTGGATACATTGAACACCTTGAGTTCTTTACCTGAAATAACATTTCCCCATAGCTACTCATTGGATGCATTGAAAAACTTGGATTCTATGATACTCAGCAAGATTCAATTGCTGCAATTTGGAAGCACCGTTCAAGAAGCTAAATTTCTTCTAACCGATTTACCGGGTTTTGGTTTCGGAGCATCTGTTCTACATCATTTGAGTACCACACTTGCGTATAGCTATTTGTATAATCGAACTTTGCTGGTCAATGATAGTAAGCTACTTTATGACTTTTGTTTCGAGACTATATTCGACTGTTCTTTCCAAGAAATCAATAAGCAATATACAAAGAACGGTAGGAGGCCTGTAGAATTCAATTATCTACCGCAAAAAGAAAACTTTGTTTATTTCAATCGTGAAAAAAATTCTAATAATCCTTTTCTGGTAAACCTTTTAAATTCTGTTCACCCACTATTTTTACCGATGCAATCACTTTACATTAGAGGTCTTATCTTAGAATCTTTTCTGAAATTGAAACAAGAATATAAGACACATATAGAAGAACAAAGGAAGGCGATTGGATTCAAAAATCCAACTATCGGCGTTCATATAAGACAAGGAGATGTGATGTTACCTTTACCTTTCGTACCACAACATCGCAAAATACTTCCTCATACATACTTTGAAGTAGTTGAACAATTAGTAGATAAAACCGGTATCCCGACAGTTTTTGTAACCACTGATTCAGAAGAGGTTATTCGGCAATTACCTAAAAATTCAGGCATAGATTTTATATATGATGATAAGGAAACACGCTATAATAATGAAAGCCGCTCTTATGTTATGTGACCATCCGGAATTAAAGAAACAAGAAACTATGGCTTCCGTAAAGAATATTTATCTCTTGAGCGAATGTGATTATATTATTGGCAATAGCAGTTGGTTTTACAATAGTGTATCAATGCATTATTTTCGTAATAAAAAACTCAATGGGATAATTATAAAAAAGCGAGATAACGCAGATGATTATAACGTACAATTTATGCTGAAGACTATAACAAACAACAACAAACCTTAAAGATGAAAGCCTCAATAAAGAAACTTTGGCAAAGAAACATACCGCCAAAATATAGATCGCGAATATATAGAATCAGAACCTTTCCATCAAAAAGTATTCAAAGAATGCAAAATACCTTCTGCCGCGCAGGGTTAGGCTACATGCAAAAAGAGCAGGCTTCATTTTATCTGAAAGGGAATCTGTACCCGAATATCCGGTGGATACATTGAACACCTTGAGTTCTTTACCTGAAATAACATTTCCCCATAGCTACTCATTGGATGCATTGAAGAACTTGGATTCTATGATACTTAGCAAGCTTCAATTGCTGCAATATGGAATGCCATTTCAAGAAGCTAAATTTCTTCTAACCGATTTACCGGGTTTTGGTTTCGGAGCATCTGTTCTACATCATTTGAGTAACACACTTGCGTATAGCTATTTGTATAATCGAACTTTGCTGGTCAATGATAGTAAGCTACTTTATGACTTTTGTTTCGAGCCTATATTCGACTGTTCTTTCCAAGAAATCAATAAGCAATATACAAAGAACGGTAGGAGGCCTGTAGAATTCAATTATCTACCGCAAAAAGAACCTTTTGTTTATTTCAATCGTGAAAAAAATTTTCATAATCTTTTTCTGAGAAACCTTTTAAATTCTGTTCACCCACTATCTTTACCGATGCAATCACTTTACATTAGAGGTCTTATCTTAGAATCTTTTCTGAAATTGAAACAAGAATATAAGACACATATAGAAGAACAAAGGAAGGCGATTGGATTCAAAAATCCAACTATCGGCGTTCATATAAGACAAGGAGATGTGATGTTACCTTTACCTTTCGTACCACAACATCGCAAAATACTTCCTCATACATACTTTGAAGTAGTTGAACAATTAGTAGATAAAACCGGTATCCGGACAGTGTTTGTAACCACTGATTCAGAAGAGGTCATTCGGCAATTACCTAAAAATTCAGGGATAGATTTTATCTATGATGATAAGGAAATACGCTATAATAATCGAGCCGATATTATGCTACGTGACCATCCGGAATTAAAGAAACAAGAAACTATGGCTTCCGTAAAGAATATTTATCTCTTGAGCGAATGTGATTATATTATTGGCAATAGCAGTTGGTTTTACAATAGTGTATCAATGCATTATTTTCGTAATAAAAAACTCAATGGGATAATTATAAAAAAGCGAGATAACGCAGATGACTATAACGTACAATTTATGCTGAAGACTATAACAAACAACAACAAACCTTAAAGATGAAAGCATCAATAAAGAAACTTTATCTAAGAATCATACCGGAAAAATATAGATGGATAATAATCAGAAATTTTCCATTAAGAAGAATGCAAAATACTCTTATACTTCGCAGAGTTAATGTGCATGCAAAAAGGACACAGTTAGTTTTACCTAAAATAGTAGATAAACCTACGTATCCATTGGATACATTGAACACCTTGGATTCTTTACCTGAAATAACATTTCCGTATAGATACTCATTGGATACATTCAAGACATTGGATTCCATGATACTTAGCAAGCTTCAATTGCTACAGTTTGGAATGCCATTTCAAGAATCTAAATTTTTTGTAGATAATTTATCAGATGTTGGTTTTGCATGGTCTCTCCTAAATCCTTTGTGCCGCGGGCTTGCATGTAGTTATTTGTACAATCGAACGTTCCTGGTTGATGATAGTAATCTGGTTTATGATTTTTGTTATGAACCTATCTCAGCCCATTCTTTGAGAGAAGTCAAAAATAAATATCCGGATATGGCAGAAAAGAACTATTTATCTCAAAAAAGAGTCGTTTCTTTAGATCGAAGTCCTTATCATATGTTTAACTCTAAATTCGTGAATTTTGTTGACCCGCTATCTTTACCAATGAACTCACTTTACATTAAAGGTTTTATTTTAGGATCGTTTTTGAAATTGAAACAAGAATATAAGACACACATAGAAGAAAAAAGGAAGGCGATTGGATTCAAAAATCCAATTATCGGTGTTCATATAAGACAAGGAGATGTATTAACTACATATGAAGAGCAACACCGTAATTTTACTCTTCAAACATACCTGAAAGTAGTTAGACAAATAGTAGATAAAACCGGTATCACGACAGTATTTGTAACCACTGATTCAGAAGAGGCTATTCGGCAATTATCTAAAAATTCAGGAATAGATTTTATCTATGATGATAAGGAAATGCGCTATACTAATTCCGTCGCTCATATGCTCCGTGATTATCCGGAATTAAAGAAACAAGAAACTATGACCGCCATAAAGAATATCTATCTCTTGAGCGAATGTGATTATATTATTGGCCACAGCGGTTGGGCACAGATTGCTACCGCGATTTCTTATTTTCGTAATAAAAAGCTCAATGGGGTAGCCATAAGAAAGCGAAATAACACAGATGATTGTAACGTAGAATTTATGCTAAAAACTATAACAAACAACAATAAACCTTAAAGATGAAAGCCTCAATAAAGAAACTTTGGCAAAGAGTTATACCGCAAAAGTTACGCTTTACACTATATAAATACAGATATCTTTTTTTAAATCGGATGCAAAATGCCCTCCTATCGCACAGGGTTAGGTTACATGCAAAAAGAACAGGGTTAATTTTATCTGAAAGAGAATTTATACCCGAATATCCGGTGGATACGTTGAAAATGTTAGATTCTATGATACTTATCAAGCTTCAATTGTTACAATATGGAATGCCATTTAAAACATCTAAATTTCTTCTACTCGATTTACCGGCTTCCGGTTTTGGATCAGCTGTTCTATCTAATTTGAGTAACGTACTTGCGTATAGCTATTTGTATAATCGAACTTTGCTGGTCAATGATAGTAGGCTACTTTATGACTTTTGTTACGAGCCTGTATCCGCCTGTTCTTTCCAAGAAATCTATGAGCAATATACAAAGAAAGGTAGGAGTACAGTAGAATTCAATTTTCTACCGCAAGAAGAAAAATTTGTTTATTTCAACTATAGTAAATATTTTAATAGTAAGTTTCTGCCTAGATTTTTAAATTCTGTTCACCCACTATCTTTACCGGTGCAATCATTTTACATTAGAGGTCTTATCTTAGAATCTTTTCTGAAATTGAAACAAGAATATAAGACACATATAGAAGATAAAAGGAAGGCGATTGGATTCAAAAATTCAATTATCGGTGTTCATATAAGACAAGGAGATGTATTAACTGGATCTAACTTTCAAAACCGCAATTTTCCTCTTCAAACATACCTGAAAGTAGTTAGACAATTAGTAGATAAAACCGGTATCGATACAGTATTTGTAACCACTGATTCAGAAGAGGTCATTCGGCAATTACCTAAAAATTCAGGCATAGATTTTATCTATGATGATAAGGAAATACGCTATAATAATGAAAACGCTCTTATGCTACGTGACTATCCGGAATTAAAGAAACAAGAAACTATGACCGCCGTAAAGAATATCCATCTTTTGAGCGAATGTGATTATATTATTGGCGGTAGCAGTTGGGTTTACAACAGTGTAGCGATGCATTATTTTCGTAATAAAAAGCTCAATCGGATAACTATAAAAAAGCGAAATAACACAGATGGTTATAACGTAGAATTTATGCTAAAAACTATAACAAACAATAAACCTTAAAGATGAAAGCCTCAATAAAGAAACTTTGGCAAAGAATCGTACCGCAAAAGTTACGCTTTACAATATATAAATATAGATATCCTTTTTTAAATCGGATGCAAAATAATCTTATGACTCGCAGGGTTAAGGTTCATGCAAAAAGGACACAGTTAGTTTTACCTAAAATAGTATCTATACCTACGTATCCATTGGATACATTGAACACATTGGATTCTTTACCTGAAATAACATTTCCGTATAGATACTCATTGGATACATTCAAGACATTGGATTCTATGATACTCAGCAAGCTTCAATTGCTACAGTTTGGAATACCATTTCAAGAATCTAAATTTTTTGTACATAATTTATCACATGTTGGTTTTGGATGGGCTCTCCTAATTCCTTTGTGCCGCGGGCTTGCATGTAGTTATTTGTACAATCGAACGTTCCTGATTGATGATAGTAATCTAGTTTATGATTTTTGTTATGAACCCATCTCCACCCATTCTTTGAGAGAAGTCAAAAATAAATATCCGAATATGGTAGAACAGAACTATTTATCTCAAAAAAGAGTCGTTTATTTAGATCGAGGTCTGCATTATCCTAAGCTTAGCTCTAAATTTGTGAATTTTGTTGATCCGCTATCTTTACCAATGAACTCACTTTACATTATGGGTCTTATTTTAGGATCGTTTTTGAAATTGAAACAAGAATATAAGATGCATATAGAAGAAAAGAGGAAGGAACTCGGATTTAAAAGTCCGGCTATCGGTGTTCATATAAGACAAGGAGATGCACTAACTAACTTTTCTACAAAATACCGCAATTTATCTTCTCAAGGATACCTTGAAATAGTTAAACACGTAGTAGATAAAACCGGTATCGATACAGTATTTGTGACCACTGATTCAGAAGAGGTCATTCGGCAATTACCTAAAAATTCAGGGATAAATTTCATCTATGATGATAAGGAAATACGTTATAATAATGAAAACGCTCTTATGCTACGTGACCATCCTGAATTACGGAAACAAGAAACCATGACTGTTGTAAAGAATATCCATCTTCTGAGCGAATGTGATTATATTATTGGCAATAGCAGTTGGACACAAAATGCTGTCGCTCTTTCTTATTTTCGTAATAAAAAACTCAATGGAATACATATACCAGAAAGTGAAATTAAAGAGATAGAATATCTAAACTCGCCAACATTAATTCAAGAATGAATATACAATGCCCCAAAACAAATACCGCATACGGAAATTATTTGCTGTAAAATACATGACATCCTAAACTGCAACGGTAACTTTCAAGAATTTGCATCGCTTACTCTCATTGTCGAAACGCTCACCGATTGGTATAGACTATCACTATAGTCATCAAAATAATCAAGGTTCAAATCATGCAATCTTTCAAATATATTATCGATTTGAAAAATGACCTATCATCTATAGCAGGGTATGAACGATTCCATGAGGAAGTTCTGAAAAATTTAAAAGCAGCCGAAACCGAACTCATAGAAATTTTTAGCGCCGGTACTAGGCTATCGGCACTACGCCGGATGGCTTAGATCCAATGCACGGGCTACAAAGATACACCGCTTATGCAAAAAGCCGCGAATGGAACTATCTCCGGCTAACTTTGCAACATTCTGTGTTTTTCGCACCCGAATGGGTGGCGGTAGTCGCTACCCGCTAAGTTAGGTCATTTTACACGAAATGTCTCAAGCAAAGGGAGATTTTATCCGACATTTGAATAAAGGCATTATGGCATTGCCCGCCCTCGCATGGGCCGGATTGATTTATTGGCTGTCCGATAGGCCGGGTGAAGAGGCATTGGAGTTAACGGAAAATGTGAGCAGAGCTCTCCTAGGTATTCAAATAATGGATTTGTTCGCACATGCGGGGTTATATTTTGTGCTGAGCGTCTTTTCTATAATAGCTATATATTCGGCATGGAATGTAGGCAAGGTTAAAACAGCGGCGCTCGTATTGACTATAACTGTCACATATGGTTTCTTGGATGAGCTGCACCAATCTTATGTGCCGGGGCGTACAGAGTCTATATATGACGTTATGGCTAATACGGTAGGGAGCGTATCTTCAGTATTGGCATGGTTTCTGAGCATCAGGTTTATAAATATATTTCGCAATGAGAAATTCCATAAATGATATGATAGAGGAGGTGCTGAAAATTACAGAAGATTTGGCGCTTCCTCCTTTACCTAGCGAGGCGGCATTCCGTATAAATGAAGAGGTGATGCCGGCTTTATTAGAGGCGCGTACATACATAGAGACAGGTTTTACAGACGCACCCGAAGTGCTGCTTGCAGTAGATAAAGCCTCATACGCCGCAAAGTCTATCTCAGATACATACCCCGCTATGGCGTATCTTCTCTCCAAAATACGCTCATTCCAAGAGGAGGTCATCCGTGCCGCACACAGGAGCCACAAACATGACTGACGAATCGTTAATAGAAATTCTGTTAGATACAGACACACCGCCGCCGGAAGATGAAGATATAGACACAAATATGGTGCGCCTCGCAATCGAAAAAACCTTGGAGGAACACCACTATCTAGGAAGATTTTCCATTACAGTATTAATCACAGATAATGCTCATATAAGAAGCCTGAACAAGCAGTTTCGAGGACGGGATGAAGTAACGGATATATTGTCTTTCAACGAGGATGAAGGCTGGCACGAAGGTGAAAAAAATGAGACCAAAGATGATTTTCTTGCACGCGGTAACCCCAGTCGGCTTGGTGACCTAGTTGTGGCTATCCGGCAGGTAAAAATGCAAGCAGCAAAGGAAGGACGTGACTGGCGAGAAGAGTTGGCTATGCTAACCGTTCATGGAACACTCCACCTGCTAGGCTACGACCACGAAGAAGAGAATGAGGCGATTAGAATGTTCGGATTGACCGAAAGAATAATGGCAAAAACAGCGCATATTCTCGCGGATATATCAACCAATAACCAAAATATAACCGCATCATAACCCGCACATTGCCCGCACATTGACTGAGGAAATTTACCAAATTCACACTACATACCCTCCACCTTATTCAAATCGATACAAAACAAGATCATGATCAGTGAGCAAGTACTATACAGAAAATGGCGCCCCGGCATATTTGGAGATATAGTAGGCCAAGAACACATACGGCATACATTGCAACGCTCCGTAGCAACCAACCGCGTAGCACACGCATACCTCTTCACCGGACCGCGCGGCGTTGGCAAAACCTCCTCCGCTCGTATACTTGCAAAGGCTCTAAACTGCACAAACTCATCGAACGGAGAACCGGACAACACCTGTCAAAACTGCATCGCCATAAACGGAGGTTACTTTATAGATCTCATAGAGATAGATGCGGCATCCAACAGAAGCATAGACAATATCAGAGATCTCCGAGATTCAGCACGTCTCCACCCCACGGCTGCCAAACTGAAAGTTTACATAATAGATGAAGTGCACATGCTCACAGAGCACGCATTCAATGCCCTGCTCAAAACCCTTGAAGAGCCCCCTCCTCATGTGGTAATGATACTCGCCACAACAGACGTCCACAAAGTACCTGCAACCATCGTATCGCGTTGTCAATGTTTCGCCTTCAAACGTTTGACAAATGAGGATATTTTCTCCAGCTTGACAAAAATATCACAAGCCGAAAAATTCGACTGCGAACCCGAAGCTCTCATGGCTTTGGCCAGAGCCTCTTGGGGCTCCCTCCGAGATGCCGAAAACCTGCTGGAACAGCTTATAGTATCCGTAGGTACGGTGCCGAGCGAAACAGGTACAAACACCGGTAGCATTACACGCTCACACGCTCATGCACTATTGGGGTTTACCGATACGGAGTCTTCTCTAAATCTTGCAAAATATCTCCTCGCAGGAGATATGCGGTCATCACTAGAAATCATCAACCGGGAAGCAGAGAAAGGCACAAACCTCCAATCTTTGCGAAATGGAACAATAGATGCCATACGCTCAGCTCTTCTGATAAAGTCGGGCATTACCGACGCATTAGGACAAAACGAGGAAATGGTAGCCGTTATGCAAGAAGCATCGGCGGGAACATCCATGCAGCAACTGCTGAAAATATTGACCGCTTTCGGTGAAATCAATATCAGGGGGAACTCATCATCACCGCTGATCCTTGAATTGGCAGTGCTAAGAGCGCTTACGGAACAAACAGCTCCCTCAGATGCCACAGCACAGCCAACTTCTACACCGGTGCATAATCAAAACCAGCCAATGACAACTCCCCAAACAAGCGGCTCACTTCAAACTTCGGTATTACCCGCCGATGATGACCGCTGGCGGAAAGTTTTGGAAATCCTCAAATCCCAGAGCGATGATAGCAGGATAAGCATGCGCAAACTGCTCACCAATGTAACACCGCCAACCCCTAAAGACAATGTCCTTCTGCTTAGGTTCAGACAACGCTCTCTGAGGGATGCTTTCACCGATTCAATGAAGAACGAAACGGCTAAAGAAAGGCTTCGCCAAGCTATAGAAGATGCCTACGGCGAACCGCTGCACATCAGAGTATCCTCCCCAACCGAAGCACCTCAAGCCTCTAGTGCCAAGAAGGAAGAAGATTCACCTCTGATAAAATTCATACGCGGTATGGGTGGCATGCCCATAGATAATCAACAAAATTACAAATGAGAAACTCAAATTTACCTATAGCACCGCAGATAGTACGCCTCATAAACGCTATGCGCCGCTTACCCGGCATAGGGCAAAAAAACGCAGAACGCCTCACATATTATCTTGTAAAGATGCCTCGTGAAGATGCGCTAGATCTGGCGGAAGCCATCCTCTCCGTCAAGGACGATATAACGCTTTGCGAAATGTGTATGAACATATCGGAGGCAAGATTGTGCACCATTTGCGATTCAGATGGCCGTGACGGGACACTAGTGTGTGTAGTCCAACAACCGCTGGACATAATGGCGTTGGAAAAGACAGGATCCTATAAGGGGCTTTATCATGTGCTGCACGGTGCTTTATCGCCAATCCGCGGCATAGGACCGAGCGAGATTAAAATACAGGAACTTTTGAACAGGGTAGTTACAGGATCCGCATCCGAAGTTATCATAGCCACTAACCCCAATCTGGAAGGAGAGGCTACGGCTCTGTATATACAAAGTAAGCTCGCCACAATGGATGTGAAGGTTACCAAGCTCGGACGTGGCCTCCCCTCAGGCAGTGATTTAGAATACGCGGATGATTCTACTTTGCTCTATGCCCTTGAAACACGAGTGGAAATGCCATTGCAACACAATAGATGAAACTATAACGCCTATGGCAAAGACAACTTCAGAAACTGAAGGAGTAATCATTTCCCTCTTCCCACTGGGTGAAACAGATAAGCTAGTAACGCTCATTACACCCCATCACGGATTGCTGAGAGCCGTTGCAAAAAGGGTATCCCATCCGCGTTCAAGAATGAGCGGGCATATAGACACTCTCAGGCATGTATCCATCATATTCACTTCGGGGCGCCATCTTGGGCAAATCACACAAGCGGATACAGTAAGTAGCTTCCCGGGCATACGCGTAAACCTAGAAAGGTTTGGGTATGGGATGAGAATAGCAGAACTCGCTATGCACTTCTCGGAAGAAAGTACAGCCAACACAGGCCTCTTTGAACTGCTGATACAAAATCTGAGCATTCTGGAAAATACCGCCATCCCAAATTCCCTATCCTGCTGGTTCGATGTTAAACTACTTTCTATAAGCGGCTATATGCCTGAACTATTCGTTTGCATAGAATGTAGGAACAAGCTGCCTGAGATGCAGCATCGATTTGCCTATACACGTGGCGGGTTCATATGTCGGAATTGCAGCCATCCGCGATATGAGAAACGCATACGGGCATCGGTTACCGTTATCAAGTGGCTGCGGTTCCTGCATAAAGCGGATTGGGATGCTGTAGAAAGAATAAGGATACCTGCGGAAGATATAACCACAGCCACACACCTGTTGCAAATATACCTTCAAGAAATCACCAATCGTACCCTCAAGTCGGAAGCTTTTATAAGAGATGTGGCCGTAGCATACAAAAGGGGATAGTATATACCCCTCAATACCGCCAAACAAATTGCCCAAAGGTAAAAGATCATGCCTTACTATGAAGAAATCACAGAAGAACAAGCACGCCTAATACATGAATCGAAAATATTTTTCGTGGCTTCGGCTGAACCTTCGCTGAGCAACGGACCGAACGACATAGGACCGGTTAACTTGTCACCCAAAGGAGACGCTCTAATACATATACTCTCACCTTCTAGAGTCGCTTATCTGGATTATGAGGGGAGCGGCAATGAGACCGCACGCCATGCGAAAGCAGGAGGGTATATGACGATAATGTTTTGCTCATTCGGAGAGGAAAACGCCGCAATAGTGCGTTTATATGGAAAGGGCAAATATATCCCCGTGGATGAGTTCACCCTATCCGAACAGTTTCTAAATGACTCGGAAATCGGCGGTATTTTACCCGTGCGGGGATTCATACAGATGGATGTAGAAAAGACCGCTACCAGCTGCGGTTACGGTGTGCCGGTTATGAAATTTCTGTGCCACCGAAAACGTACAAATAGAGGAAGACTTTTCAAACGAGGCGGTAAAAAAATAAACAGTCGATCGTGAACTCTAAGAAGCATAAACCCGTTCAATCAAGCCGGAACATCAGCGAAAAGATGGTATATAAAATCGTAAGCGTTAGCAAATCATGTCAGACACTCATATAACAGTCAGAGGCGCCCGAGAGCACAACCTCAAGAATATAACCGTATCACTGCCGCGAGATAAGCTAGTAGTCATCACCGGTGTTTCCGGATCAGGCAAAAGCAGCCTCGCATTCGACACAATATACGCCGAAGGACAACGCCGCTATGTGGAGTCTCTCTCAGCATATGCGCGCCAGTTCCTAGGCCTCATGGAAAAGCCGGATCTGGACCACATAGAAGGGCTTTCACCCGCTATATCCATAGATCAAAAGGGAGTATCACGTAATCCTCGCTCTACAGTTGGAACCGTTACGGAAATTTATGATTATCTGCGATTGCTTTTCGCGCGTTCGGGGCGTCCTCACTGCCCCAAATGCGGCCGATTGGTAGAGCAGCAAAGCGTACAGCAGATAGTAGATGCCATACTCCGCCTGCCCGAAGGAGCACGCTCAATGATCCTCGCCCCTGTGGTTACACACATGAAAGGTGAACACACAGGGATATTGGAGACAGCGCGCCGCGAAGGTTTCGCAAGAGTAAGAGTGGATGAAAAGGTGCGATTGCTAGATGAACATATCACCCTAGACAAAAAGAAATGGCACGATATCCAAATAGTCGTAGACCGTATAACGATACGACCGGATACGGATAAAGGCAGATTGACCGATTCCGTAGAGACTGCATTGAACCTCACCAAAGGAAATCTGACTGTGCTGCTAACGGGAACAGGGAAAGGGAAAACCGATGAAGAAGTGGCATTTTCCGAACATTTCGCATGCACTTATTGCGATATATCTATTACTGAGTTGGAACCGAGAAGCTTTTCATTCAATACCCCATACGGAGCATGCCCTACCTGCACGGGGCTAGGGTTTCGTATGGAGATAGACCCGTCTTTAGTTGTACAGGACTACTCACTGACGCTTATGCAAGGAGCTATAGTACCATGGAGAAACTCCGGTACTATGAGCGGATGGTATCAATCCACATTGGAATCCCTAGCAAGACATTATGATTTTTCACTGGAGACACCGCTGAAGGATATGAGTGAAGATATATTGGATACCCTCCTGAATGGCGATAACAATATAGATTTCGAGATGTCGCACACTACAAAAAATGGCCATACATACAAATGGAAACGCACATTTGAAGGGGTTATACCGCAGCTTACTCGTCGGTACAGAGAAACTGAATCGGAAGCGGCAAAAGAAGATATAGAGAGGTATATGACGCAAAGACCCTGCACAAAATGTAGCGGTAAACGTTTGAAGCCGGAATCTCTGGCAGTAACTATTCTAGGTATGAATATCATGGAGGTAACCGGCCAGCCCGTAGAAGAGGCACTGCTATGGGTAGAAGGATGCAGGACGGGTATTTGGCCTCCTCTTCTAGGCGAAAAGTCGGGAAAGAATGCTGAAGATCCACTCACTGAAAGAGAGCAGACGATAGCACGTCAGATATTGAATGAAGTAGAATCTCGTCTGATATTTCTCCAAAGGGTAGGGTTAGATTATCTCACTTTGGATAGGGCGGCGGCTACACTCTCCGGAGGTGAAGGCCAACGCATAAGGCTTGCAACACAGATAGGCTCCAGACTAATGGGCGTTCTGTATGTGTGCGATGAGCCTTCCGTAGGGTTGCATCCCGCAGATAACTCGCGCTTGATAGAGACATTGCAGAGCTTGCGAGATGTAGGTAATACGGTGCTTGTAGTGGAACATGATGAGGCGGTAATGCGTGCCGCAGATCACATAGTAGACCTAGGACCGGGTGCGGGGGAGCACGGCGGAAATATTGTGGCGGAAGGAACTATCGAAAGTATAATCGCCAGCGATGAATCACTAACGGGAGCGTACCTATCGGGACGCATGAGTATAGGTATACCGAAGACGAGGCGCCGTACCGATATAGGTTCTCTGAAAATCATCGGCGCTTCCGCTAATAACCTCAAAGGTGTAGATGCTACCTTTCCGTTGGGCAGGCTGCTGTGCGTTACGGGCGTATCCGGCTCAGGGAAAAGCACGTTGGTGAATGAGATATTGAACAAAGCCCTCGCACAGCATTTTCATAGAGCGAAGGATAGGCCGGGCTCTCACGATTCTATAGAGGGAACGGAGTATATAGACAAGATCATAAACATAGATCAATCGCCTATAGGGCGTACCCCTCGCTCCAATCCGGCTACTTATACGGGAATGTTCACTCCTATACGAGAGCTGTTTGCACAAATGCCGGAGGCAAAGTCTCGCGGATACCGTGCGGGTAGGTTTTCATTCAATGTAAAGGGCGGACGTTGTGAAACTTGCTCAGGTGCGGGATACGTCAAAATAGAGATGCAGTTCCTGCCGGATGTGACGGTGCCATGCGAAGTATGCCGAGGCGCAAGATACAACCGAGAAGCGCTGGAAATACTTTTCAAAGGGCACTCCATAGCCGATGTTCTGGATATGACAACAAGTGAGGCTTCGGTTCTATTCCGAAGCATGCCATCTATACATAATAAATTGAAGACACTTTTGGATGTAGGATTGGGTTACATAAAGCTGGGTCAGCCGGCTACTACCCTGTCCGGCGGAGAGGCACAGCGAATTAAGTTATCCTCCGAACTTTCGAGGCGTTCTACGGGGAAGACGTTGTACATATTGGATGAACCAACCACAGGTTTGTCTTTTGATGACTGCGCCAAGTTGATAGAGGTTTTGCATCGTCTGGTGGATTTCGGCAATACGGTGATCCTCATAGAGCATCATCTGGACTTCATCAAAAATGCAGACTGGATAGTGGACCTAGGGCCAGGTGCCGGAGATAGAGGCGGCGTGATAGTAGCCGAAGGTGAGCCGGAATTCATAGCATCTGTAGAAGCTTCCGCAACCGGCCACTATTTGAGAGAGATCCTCGGTGATAAGGCAGGCTCCGAATTTGCCATCGGGAAGGTTCCAGATAAATCAGGCACGACCACAGGCAAGGTAAGGTATCGAGGAGGAATGGCACTACTTCCGGAAAGAAGGCGGCAAGTCGTTCGGTTACTAAAAAGAGTTTCGCAAAGCAGAAGACGAAGGTGTGATCTTTTGCAGTTTTATGAACTGATAGGAGTGACATAAGAACTACGCAAGGGAGGATGTGAGAGGAGGCATTGGCAGGTTGTAAGGGTGCTAGTCGGCACGCCTAATCCTTGTGAGGCAGCCGAGTATAAGGCACGTCATGGTATGAGAGTGAGTGAAACATCGAAAAACCCGCGACGGCACAAGCCGTAATGCCCTTATATTAGTCGCTTTCAGAGTGGTTTAAATGAATCGCTGAAAGGATAATATGGCGTATATTATTCGGTGTAGCGAAGTTTGAATTCTACCGGCATTCGGCATTTTATACGCGCATTGCGTCTATATTGTTTAATATGCGGAAAATGGGTCGATTGTTCATCTGCTCAATATTCAATACGTTCAATTTATGACAAATTCACCAAGTCCCGATACAAAAGATAGATTAGCCGCGTTTCGGCGTAGTGAGGTGGAACGAGGAAATCGTAGCAGTAAACAGATTACGTCTATATTATTGGCCGCAGTGCCGCTTGGGGCGATTCTTGGGATAATTGCTCTATACATCGCGATACCCATATCGCAGGAAGCAGAGTCTTCGCGCTATGTTCTGATGCGCCCGGATTTGTATAGGTTTCTTCGTATTATGCCCGCCGGACTTCTAGGAGGTGCTCTGACGGTGCTGGCAGTCACTTATTTCATTATGCTCGTAAGACGTAAAGTACGGAGTATTGTGAATTTTCTTATCATCGCTGTTATTTATGGGTTGGCTAATCCTGCCGTAACTGCCGCTTTGCTAATTCTAAATCTTCTTGTTCTGGATATTTTCACTGGGGATGGAGTAGACGCAGATGCAACACTGTTCAGCATAGCTATAAGTCCTGTTTTCATAATCACTCAATGGATAGCAGGGTTATGGATAGGGTTGATGTCCGGGGCAGTCTTATTTGTGATGCTATACCCGATAGGTTTTATCACTTCGTCCGGTCATGCCGCGAGACGAATGGCATGGCTCTTACCTTTGGTCACCTCCTTGGCTGTTTCTCTCACGCTGCTTGGGCTTATTCTTTTTGGTCCTTATGCCATTTTCGAGTTTGTTGTGGAGGTGTTTATTTGACCTTCTACGGACGGTGCTATAGTGTACCCTTTGTTGTAGGTGTAGTATGTATCACACTCTAATTAGGTACATTCCGAATTTCACAAAGTAGATAAAATTTCGCACATGGTATTACGTATGTTTGCATATTTGTTTATTAAAAAAAGCCTCTTGATACTCTCGGGTTTCCTCATTATCCTATTGGCCGCCGTTGTCGGATGCTCCAATCGTCAGGAGGAGCCTGTCCAACCGTTCCGCAACATATCGTTCGATGCTCTAGGGCTTGATGCACTAATAGATAATGTATATCCGGGCGCTGCTCTGTTTGATTATGACCGAGATGGCGATCTGGATATTTATGTAACACAGGCAGACGCGACTTCGCCTCATGCAGACTTTCTTATAGAGACGAAGGGAGGACCCAATAGATTGTTCAGAAATGAAGGCAATCTTGGCTTTGTGGAGGTGGCATCAGAGGCAGGGGTAGAAGCTGCAAACCACAATAGCACGGGTGTAGCAGCTTGCGATTTCGATAATGACGGGTATCAGGATTTGTACGTGGCAGGTTACGGACGGATTGGGGATATGCTGGACTATCGCTCCGTAGACGCAGTGGAAGGTTTGCGTGAGGCTGTAACCGATAGGCTGTTTTTCAACAATCGGGACGGCACCTTTAGAGATGTTACCGCTGCCGCACTTGAGGAAGACGCCAATGTGCGTTCCGCCATGAGTGTCGCGTGTAGCGATGTGAATAGTGACGGGTGGCTGGATATATTCGTATCCAACCGCGCAGATCAGGATTTTATCCGTTTCGATACGGCATGGCATCACGGCCACTATAATGTGCTTTATTTGAACAATGGAGATGGTACCTTTGATGACGTAACCGAAAAGGCTGGGCTACGTAGCGGGCCAATTATTATGCGAGATATCCGCGGGAATCCCATAACCTTCCTTGATCCCGATACGGGGCTACGGATAGAAGGCTACGATCCTACTCAGGTAGATGCCGGAGGTAATAACATAGGTGAACCTACCGGGCAGACTTTGTCCGCCGTATTTTTCGACCACGATGATGACGGCGATCCCGATCTTTGGGTAGCAGATGATGGAGACCGCCTGAAGATATACCGCAACGATACTATAGGCAATGTGCCAATGTTTACATCTATAGGTCACGCTACCGGGCTGGATAAAGCGGGAGCATGGATGGGTTTCGCTTTAGGGGATTATGATAATGATCTTGATTTGGATGTTTTCGTTACCAATATCGGGTACCACCCTTTGACAAGAGGGGTACCGCAAAGCCCGGGTGGAGATTGTGCGTATGCACACCAGTTCGAATGGGGTACTTGTTACCACTATATGCTGCGCAATGATGGACCGCAGGATTTGCCATCAGACGGAGTTGTAGGAATGTTCACAGACGTAGCAGGTGATACCTCCGTAGAACCCGATCCTTTCCTTCCCTCCCAAGCACTTGATGAGTCAGTATTCGATTCTTCATGGGAGGAAGTGCCGTCCGGCTTGCAGGCATACGATTTCGGTTTTGGTACTGCTTTTTTCGATTACGAGAACGATGGTGACCAAGATCTTTATTGGCTAGGTGCTATGGCCGGTAGAGGGCAAGGTCCCAATGGGATGCTGTGGCCCGGACCCGGGCGTATGCTACGAGGCGGCGGGAATGGCAGCTTTGAGGATATAACTGTGGAATCTCGGCTGCTGGACGTGTTAGGTGCGGATTTCGATAGGCTGGAGGAGGTTGACATGATTACGTCTCCCGCTGACTTAGGGATAGGCTACGAGTTCCACGAAAATGGCAAAGGTGTAGCCAAGGGAGATATAAACGGCGACGGTTATGTGGATTTGGTAGGAACTAATAGCCGAGGGTTTCTTTGCGGATTCATAACGCCTGAAGTGTTGGTAGATTCAAGTAGCCCATTATGTCCGCAATCTAATGGAGCGCTGAGTATATTGGGCGGTCCGCTGTTTGTATGGATAAATGGAGGTACGGATGAAAATTGGGTTACCCTGCGCTTGATAGGGCGCATGGCTGTGGATAATACGGGGAGCAACGCCGATGCTATAGGAGCACGGGTATTCGTAACCGCAAAGACTGACGGTTCGAATGTCCGTAAGCAGATACAGGAATTATCCGGCGGGTCCTCGTTCTTATCCATGAACGCCACTGAACTGATTTTTGGTATAGGAAGTGCCGAAACTGTCGAAGAGGTCGAGATACAATGGCCTAGCGGAAGGGTGCAAAGGCTGAGTGGTTTAGAAGTGAATACGGTTCACGAAATAATAGAGATTCCATGAATGCCCTCTTACTTCCTTGAGGTTGAGCTTGCCTGAATAAACAGTATAAGCCTCCGCACATAAGCCACTCCGCTATCTTGCTAGGCGCGCCTTTTTCAATGATGTCCCATACACAGCTTGCAGGTCAAAGTATTCTCAGTATTGGCGTAAACAACCTCTAGATTACGGAGTTGTATCGGTTTACTTTCCTTAGCTTTTTCAAGGGAAACGGTGAAATTGACGCGCTATTACCTTAGAACGAATACTCGGAAAGATTCTGCGTAAGGCGCGCCTACGCTCTCACCTGCCTCACGGCGGCGTTCTCGCATCCACTTCCCGGAATTTTCGGGGTCTGAAATTTGGCTTTTGTGCTCCATCAGAGCGGCTACAGATTTGTCCATGTCCTCCTCTGTCAGCGGGTTCCATCTGTTCGCTTCCTCCCCGAACATCATAACCCAAACTTCTTCCACCTTCCACGGCTCGAGTGACTCATTAGTGTATAGTTCGGGAAATGTGAAGTGGTCTCGTGCTGCCGGGTAAACTGCGGACAGGGTAGCTTCTCCTGCTGCGAAGTGGTCTGGGTGGCCAAGATAGCTGCGTATCATCAAATCACGTCTGGGGTTCATTGTGATTATAATATGGGGTTTGTGAATTCGTATCTGCCTTGTTATATCTTTTCGCAGTTCAAGCGAAGGCTGAAGATATCCGTCCGGATGACGTAAAAAGGCAACATCCTTCAAGCCTAGCACCTTCCCTGCGTTGAGTTGTTCGGTTTCCCTAATTCGCACTAGATCTGCGGAGGTCAAAGAGTAGTCTTCCGTTCCTTTGCTACCGTCGGTGCATAACACATACACAACTTCCCACCCTTCTCTTGTCCATTTTGCAACTGTGCCCGAGCATCCGTACTCACCATCGTCCGGATGTGCCACTACTACCATCGCCCTTCGGGGTTTGTCTATTTCCGTATGAGTATCGTTCATCACTTTCTCCGTGCTTTATAACTTTGGGTTCACTCTTACAAGTCTACCCTCCAATGGAAAGTAAGATATTTTATAAATGCACCAGAAATAATCGGAAAATAATGATAATCTAATCTTAGGGTTAATTCCTGAAATCAAAAAAAGAATTTTTTATGAAAAGTAAACCTTTGGTAGCAGTAATAATGGGTAGCACTTCAGATATGGACACTATGCGCCATGCCATAGATGTTCTGGAAGAGCTGGAAATTCCGCATGAGGTGAGAATCGTATCAGCTCATCGAACACCGGATCTGATGTTTAAGTATGCGGAGGGCGCAAAGATACGAGGGGTACAAGTAATAATATCAGGAGCCGGCGGTTCGGCGCATCTGCCCGGAATGACTGCTGCTAAGACTGTGTTGCCGGTTATAGGCGTACCTGTAGCATCAGGGGCTATGCAGGGAATAGATGCGCTTCTTTCCATAGTCCAAATGCCTCGAGGAGTGCCTGTGGGAACTGTAGCTATAGGTAAGACAGGCGCTACCAATGCCGCTTTGTTCGCCGCACAGATTATCGGTTTGCAGATGCCGGACATTCAGAATCGATTGGAAAAACGCCGCTCCGAAATTTCTGCGCAGGTGGAAGCAGAATATATTGTGAGTACAGATAGCAGGTAAATGAAACCGGAAGATAACTGTACCAACCCTCGCCCTCTGCCTATAGGCTCTACGATAGGCATACTCGGAGGCGGGCAGTTAGGAATGATGCTGGCTTTGGAAGAGAGGCGGATTGGTTATAGAACCGCCGCATTGGATCCGGATCCTATCGCCCCTGCAATGAAAGCAGTAGATGAGGCTGTGGTAGCCGAATATGACGACGAAGAGGCTCTCCATCGCATGCGCACATTCTGCGATGTCTTCACATATGAATTCGAGAATATCCCTTCAGAATCGGCTGCATTTGTAGAACGTCTAAGCCTCCTACTGCCATCTTCAAAGGTTTTGAACATAACCCAACATAGGCTGAAAGAAAAAGAGGCTATCAGAGCCGCAGGCGCACCGATTGTCCCATTTGCATCAGTGTCAAATGTAAAATCTCTTGAGGCGGGGTTAGCGGAAATAGGAACTCCCGCAATACTGAAAAGTGTCACATCCGGCTACGATGGCAAGGGGCAACTGGTTATAGATGACCCATCGTTTAGCTCGGATAATTTCCAATCACTCAAAATGAGCGAAAAAGAAGGCGAGAATGGGTTCATACTAGAGCAAAAGATCGATCTAGAGAAGGAGATATCAGTCATAGTCGCACGTGACGGATCGTGCGAAAAGCCTAGACGCGTTATATTTCCCATAGCTGAAAATGTGCATACTAACGGGATACTGGATTGGACTGTTGCACCCGCTCGTATATCGGATTCACTCGCCGAGAAAGCGCGAGAGATAGCGTCTTTGCTAGCCGATACATTAGATGTAACAGGTTTGCTAACCGTGGAGATGTTCGTTGCGAAGAATGGGAGGCTGTTTGTAAATGAACTTGCACCAAGACCGCACAACTCCGGTCACTTCACCATAGACGCATGCCGCACTTCACAGTTTGGACAGTTGGCGCGTATACTTGCAGGGCTGCCCTTGGGAGCCGTCACTCAACCTCGTCCCGCCGCAATGGTGAATTTACTGGGAGATGTATGGCTGGAAACCGAAGGAAATCCTGATTGGGACGGCGCCTTGTCTTTCCCATGCGTATCCCTACACACATACGGAAAATCGAAGCCGCGCGAAGGACGCAAGATGGGGCATTTGACCGTTGTAGCCGATACTGTATCAGCGGCGGAATACGTGGCTCTGACTGCTAGGGAAATAGCCAGACGCAAAATATCGCCTCTAGATGCACAAACAAATCGAAAATACGTTCCTGTTACTGAATCCTTTCCGAATTTTTGAAGGGTATCCTACAAGTAAAGGTAACGGGCGCATGCGTAAATGCTCACGGTTTTTGTATCTCAAGCACCGAAAGCCGTTTTACCATAAACAGGAAACTACCTCATTTTTTCCGAATTTTCAAAGTAAAACTATCTCACAGGCTTACAAGGTATCGATCCGGAATGATCAGAAGGAAACCATCGGAGGCACTGAAAAGGTTCAGATTCTCCAGAAACTCCCCCTTTACAGGAGAGACCACATTATGCATAGCATACATGTGCCCGTGGGCGTACACATGCAACAACGCAGCACCTAGACCCGCTCTTGTGGAACAGCGAGGGTGCATAAGGCAGCTAGACGAAGCGATAAGACCGCCGGCAGGTTTGAGTGAGCACGCCTTGGACATATTAGCCGAACAACGAAGAAGCGGAAAAATACTATCCCCCTCCACAACGATAATGCTCGACAGGCTCAGACCTCAAGGACCATCACCTAGTTTCAGAAAAAAGAGTCCGAGCCGTCCTATATATTCCACATGCGAGTCTTCACCATAAACCTCTACCTTGCTAGTATCGGGAAGCACATACAAAAAGCATGGCACTTCCCCTCACGAGCAACCAACATCCATCCCCCTTGACTCATATTCCCACTGTGAGACAGCCAACGTTGTATTCCAAGCCGAAGCAACGCCTTATAGTATCTATCCTCTACTAGTTCACCCTAAAAGTTCGGCGTAGCGAAAACAATCCATTGTATGGTCATTGAACATACCCGCCGATTGCATATACGCATAGATAATCGTAGTGCCTACAAATGACATACCGCGTCTCTTTAAATCAACGGAAAGAGCATCGCTTTCGGTTGATGAGCATGGGATATCTTCATATGATGCCCAACTGTTCTGAATGGTAGACCCGCTTACGAACCCCCACACGTATGTATCGAAACTGCCGAACTCTTTCCGGATGTTTAGGAATACCTTAGCGTTTACAATCGCAGAGTGTATCTTGAGTCGGTTACGAACTATACCCGCGTTTCCAAGAAGGGATATAATCTTTGGTTCATCATATCGTGCCACTTTGCTCGGTTCGAACTTATCGAATGCAGCTCGGTAGTTTTCACGTTTATTCAATATAGTTTGCCAGCTCAAACCGGCCTGCGCGCCGTCCAAAAGCAGGAACTCAAAATGCTTCCGGTCATCATGCAAAGGCACTCCCCATTCATTGTCGTGGTATGTTGCAAGCAGGGCATTGTTACTAGCCCACCGGCATCGTATCTTACCATCACTCGGCATCATTGGCTTAAAACAGTGCTCTGAAGACAAGATTGGCTATGCGGTTTATTTTTGTCATACATTTCTGTCCTTGTGAATCCGTTTTACATTAGGTGCCTGATAGATTGACGATTATCTCGGCAGGTATGGGTACAGAAAGGAAGCCACTCACCATGAGTTATCGCAGCAGTTCCTTCATGTTTCGAATAAACATATCTACATATTAGCTTGACACATCAAAACTATCCCACACAATGTAAATATATAATATTTGTGTAAATTTTCCTTAGGGAGACCGTCATTTTAGAGAGGACGGTAGAGGTGGAAAGGACGGTGATTGTAGAGACCGGTCTAAGAAATATTCCCGGAAATCGCACACTAATATCCGCCGGTAACTGGACGGACGAAGCGCAAAACTTCGATAAGTGGACCCCATATGTTCAAGGCGGTACTCACCAGAAAGGTGTTTCTTTACTATACGAACCTCTTTATTATTACAACGGTTTGGGAGATCGCACGTATGCATGGCTCGCTACAGGCTTTGAATACAATGCGGATTCTACTGAATTGACTTACACACTTCGCTCAGAGGTAAATTGGAGCGATGGTGAACCTTTCAATGCCGATGATGTTGTATATACACTCAATTCACTGCGAGATATGGGCGCGGAGGTACGGAACGGTCAGCAAGTGCAAGAGTTTGTAGACAGAGCAGAGGCGGTTAATGATTTAACGGTCAAGATCTATTTCAAGAAATCCGCTCCAAAATTCCATGATTTTATGACCCACAACGGAGATAATGGTATCTGGATAGTACCGGAGCACGAATGGCAAGGTAAAGATTGGACTGTTTACTCCGCATGGCGCGATGGCAAAGGACCCATAACTACTAGCCCTTGGCGAGTAGCACACGCAGATATACAGCAACGCATAGTAGATAGAGTGCGAAGTTGCGATGAATGGTGGGCATGTCGTACCGGTTTCAGCAATTTGCCTGAAGTGGAGCGATATGTCCTTCTTTCTACATTGGAAGAAACTCAGTACGTAAACGCCGTAATTCAGGACAGAGTGGATACAACCCACGATACTCAGCCCGCCAATGCACAGCGAGCTCTATCCCAAAACTCTGACGTGACTACCTGGAGCGGTAAAGAAGGACCATATGGACTGGTTTCATGGTGGCCCAGCAACATATATATGAATCATGATGATCCACATTTGGGCAAGAAAGAGGTTAGGAAGGCTATCAGTTATTACATAAACAGAGATCAGGTAATACAGTTCGGTTTGAGTGGAAACGGCTTCAAAGCAAATTATCCATGGCCTGCGTTCGAAAGTCTGAATAAGTATGAGGAAATCTTAGCGCCTATCGCAGCCGAAAAGGATTTAGGTGTGTTTGATGTAGCGAAAGGAGATGCACTTTTGACGGGTGAGGGTTATACAAAGGATGGCGCCGGTTTCTGGGCAGACTCCAGCGGTGATCGTATTGCTTGCGAACTTTTGGGAACTTCGCCACACTTTACCAATTCCGGCCCCGTAATCGCGCAACAGTTACGACAGAATGGCATAGAAGCCGAATATAATTCCCCTACGGACAAATGGACACGAGCAGCTGAAGGGGATTACACTTGCGACCTTAGAGGGAACAATGGCGGACACAAAGACCCATACCTGACTATGTTACTTTATCGAAGCGATCAAGGACCCGCCGATGTACTCAATTGGTCCAATAGCGAATACGATAGGGTGGTTACCGAGTTAGGAGTCGTAAACCCTGTGACTCAAGAAGCAGAGTTCACTCAGAAGGTGTCGGAGGGCATGGAAATCTGGATAGAAGATCTCCCCAGCATACCTGTGCTCCAATTCCTGAACTCACCCATAAGGACTACAAAATACTGGACAAACTGGCCATCCTCTGAAAATCCTTACATGAATGGTTTGTTCCTGCATACAGGCTTTCCTTATACCTTATTACAATTGAAGGCTACTAACGCTCAGTAAAAATATTCAAGCGATTTACGGAGGCACCCCAAAAGGTTTGCGCTAATCTGTGGCTCCTTATATCAGACTCTGTAATAGAGATAGCGGGTAATAGGAGGAAGAGAACGTGAGCATCGGTTACATATCACGCAGGTTGCTGTTTTTTGTTGCTGCCCTTTTTATAGCCGCAACTCTCAACTTTTTTCTGCCACGCATAACAGGCCAAAACCCTATACAAGAAAGGCTGCAGCTAGAGCAGGCAGTGATGGGACGGAACCCTAATTTTCAGGAAACTGTAAGGATATATACGGAACGGTTTGGACTGGATAAACCGTTGTGGCAACAGTACTTCAGCTACCTGAGCGATATAGCTAGACTAGATCTGGGTACATCTATAATAGGCTTCCCAACAAAGGTGACCACTATCGTAGCGAGGACTTTGCCATGGACTGTTGGCTTGCTACTTACATCTACGCTTATAAGCTTTGTGTTAGGCACGCTGGGCGGAGCGATTATAGGGTGGGGTAATGCCCCTCGTGCATTGTATGCCATAGTGCCGTTTGTCTTTACACTTTCAGCGGTACCTTACTTTATTCTGGGCCTTATCCTTGTGTGGCTGCTCGCGTATTCACTTGAGATATTCCCCGCATTTGGCGGGTACCAGCCGGGCACTATACCCTTACTGAGCTGGAGGCTGGTGGGCGATATTCTGTACCATTCTATTTTGCCTGCTCTTGCAATAGTTCTTTCGCAAATAGGATTTTGGGCGCTGAGCATGAGAGGGATGATGGTAACCACAAAAGGGGAAGATTTCATAAATCAGGCAGAGGCGAACGGTCTCAAACCTTCGCGCATATTTGTTACGTACGCTTTGCGCAATGCTATTTTGCCGCAAACTACCGGGCTCGCTCTTTCTCTGGCGCACATTGTTTCCGGCGCGGTATTGGTAGAAGTGGTATTCGCGTATCCCGGGATAGGCAGAACACTTCTAGCAGCTATACAGGATTCAGACTATTTTCTGATTCAGGGAATAACTTTCTTTATAATAGTGGCTATAGCATTGTCTACGACAATAATAGATATAATCTACCCTCTGATAGATCCAAGAATAAATTACAGGAGGGCTTGACTTGCAAGGTGAAGTTATTCGAGACCCTACATCGTTTGAAACTCTAGGATTTCGCCTCATTCTTCTGAATAGGTATCTTCGTCGAAATAAAACCCTTGGTTTTGGACTGGGTATATTGATTGCTTTGGTTATTCTCTGGATCATTGGGTCTATAATAACCGATTCGCGTCAGGCACAGCCGTTTTCAGCCACAGCGCCTTCACTTCCTCCATCTTCGGAGTATTGGTTAGGGAGCGATTTGCAGGGTAGAGAGATGCTAGCTGTTATGGTGGAAGGCTTCCCCCTCACTTTGGCTGTAGGTTTGGTGGGAGGGATTGTCGGAACTGTTCTAGGGACTATGTTTGCTTTTGCTTCCGGTTATTACGCAGGAGTTACGGATAATATTCTGAGGGGTATTGTAGATACTTTGCAGACTGTACCGGCTCTGTTGGTTGTGATAATAGTGGCGGTTACTTTACCGGGTACTATCAGTGTATGGCAGATGGCATTTGTCATAAGTGCTCTCGCATGGCTGACTCCTGCTCGCACTATACGTTCTCAAGTGCTGGTGCTCAAAGAGAAGCCTTTTGTGGAAATGGCAAGGCTATCGGGTATGAACGGACCCTCCATTATAATCCAAGAGATGATACCGAATATGATGCCTTTCATATTTGCTAGCTTTGTCCTTGCAGTTGGAACGGCTATCCTCGTCTCGGTGGGTGTGGAAGCGCTCGGGCTAGGTCCATTCGAAGCGAACACAATAGGTATGACTATATACAGAGCCACTCAGGCTCAGGCTTTGCAGAACAGTTGGTGGTGGTGGATAGTTCCTCCGGTCGCTCTTATAGTTGTCTTGTTCGTCGCTCTTTTCCTGATAGCGCTTGGATTGGATGAGTGGTCAAACCCTAGGCTGAGGCGTCGGGTATAAGTATAAGGTGTAGTTTCTGCCATCGCAGAGCACAATATAGAAGACAATGATTCCCGTTCCAGTCCAGCAGAAGCCAGCCCTCAAAGTGAATGATCTAAGGGTATACTACGGCACCGATGTTGGTACCGTAAAGGCTGTAGATGGTGTATCTTTCACATTGGCTCGGAATGAAAGGATAGCTCTAGTGGGTGAATCCGGTTCCGGCAAAACTACTTTGGCGTTGGCTCTCATGAGGATGGTGCGCCCTCCCGGATATATAGCGAGTGGGAATATCGAGGTAGATGGCGTAGATATGCTCAGTTTGAATGAGGAGGATATGCGTCGGGCAAGGCTAGCCCGCATATCGTTAGTACCTCAAGGCGCCATGAACTCGCTAAATCCTGTCCGCAAGGTACGCGATCATATAGTAGACGGTTTGGTAGATCACGGCGTGGCGGGAAATGCAAAGAAACTAGAGCCTGAAATAGAGAGGTTATTAGGGCGCGTAGGTCTTCCGCCAAGTGTGGCAAATCTGTTTCCGCATGAGCTTAGCGGAGGTATGAAGCAGCGCGTGGCTATGGCTATGGCGACTTCCATGCACCCTGTGGTGATAGTTGCCGATGAACCTACCAGCGCTTTGGATGTGGTTGTGCAGCGCCAAGTGATGCGAACATTGAGAGCACTACAGAAGGAAACGAACGCGGGAGTGATATTGGTGGGGCATGATATGGGTTTGGTAGCTCAGTTCGCAGACCGTGTAGGAGTTATGTACGCCGGTAAAATTGTGGAGATGGGACCCGTCCGAAATATTGTGCGAAAACCATCTCATCCCTATACCCGGATGCTTATATCTAGCCTGCCCGTTCTTAAAGAAAAACGTCATTTGATGGGCATTCCCGGCCTTCCGCCGCCTCTTGTAAATCTTCCAATAGGTTGTTCGTTTGCGCCTCGTTGTCCGCACGCGTTCAATGAGTGCCTAAGAGCTTCTCCAAAGTGGTATGAGGTAGGAATAGATCATGGCGCCGCATGCTATTTACTAGAAACAAAAGACGGGTAGATACTTTGGCAAATATTCTTGAATTGGAAAATGCCACAAAAATTTTCGGTGGCGGATTATTCAGTAGTAAAGCTACTTTAGCCGTAGATAATGTATCGCTGAATATAGACGCGGCTAATCCCAAAATCACATGCATCGCGGGTGAAAGCGGATCAGGAAAGACAACTATCGCCAGAATGCTATTGGGGTTAGTCAGCCCTACCAGCGGTTCTATGCTTTTCAATGGTAAAGACCCACGCCGTATGACACGCGCAGAGAAACGAACGTTTAGAAGAGAGGTCCAACCTATTTTTCAAGATCCATTCGGAGTATATAACCCTTTCTACAAGGTAGACCGTGTCTTTCAAATACCCATAGATATGTTTCATTTAGCAGATAGTAAACAGAGAGCAAAAGATCTGATAGTAGAATCTTTGGAGTCTGTAGGTCTGCGTCCGGAAGAAACTTTGGGCAGGTATCCGCACCAGTTGAGCGGAGGACAAAGGCAAAGGGTTATGGTGGCACGTGCATTATTGCTGAAGCCTCGTGTGATTCTGGCTGATGAGCCTGTTTCTATGGTTGATGCGTCTTTGCGAGCTACTATTCTGGAGAGTATAAGAAAACTCAACAAAGACCTGGGTATAGCACTTATATATATAACCCATGACCTAACCACCGCTTATCAGGTGGCAGACGAAATTTTTATACTATACCGCGGTTCTCTGATGGAGTCCGGAAGTGTGGATAAGGTGATACGTTCACCAAAGCACCCTTATACCAAGCTTCTAGTAGAGTCTATACCGCAGATGGATCCGGATCAAGATTGGTACGGCGGAGAGTTTGAAGATGCTGAATCTAAAGAGATGGAAGAAGTAGGCGGAGGTTGCAAATTTGCATCTCGATGCCCTTTTGTGATGGAACCCTGTAAAACGGAAGTGCCACCTCTGTATCAGCTGGACAGAAATTGCGCCTGTTTTCTTTATAAAGATCAGGCACTTTCTGAAGTTCGGTAAGGCGAGAACTGCTAAAGCCTATCGCTTCATATAGCTTCCATATCGTCTTTCGCGTGATCGGTATTCTCTAACAATTGCCATTTATTAGAGGCAGCCTCCCTTAAAGCATTGAAGTCCCTTGTCACTGCCTGTCGCATAAATGTTGCATCGCTACCATGCAGTACGAACCTTGAACCTACTTCCAATGATCTCATACTGGCATCCAAATTCTGGTGGTGTATCATAACCGGCAAATTGCGCGCTTCAGACTTTTCCACAATGGTTCTCAGCACAGCGAGGTAGTCCGGATGTTCCACCTCATCAGGTATACCCAAAGATGTGGTGAGATCATTAGGTCCTACGAAAACGCCATCCATAGGTGCGCATTCCAAAAGAGTATCTATTTTCTCTACCGCCGCTATGCTTTCTACGCCCATTATAAACAGGTTATTCTTATGCCTTGCCTCTATGTAAGACCGAGCTTTCTCGCTGGGGAATAAATCGCGTTCCATTGCGTCTTTGAAGGCGCGACCTTTGAGAGGGTGTAGGCGCACCTTCCACGCACACTCTCTTACATCTTCCGGCGTCTCACAATAAGGAACCAAAACGCCGTCACATCCCGCATCTAGTGCCATTGCTACCAGAACCGGGTCCGGTGCCGCCACTCTTACGATGGCAGTGAGCCCGGCGGATTTACACATGAGAGATAGCGCCGCCATCTCCTGCCTATCTCTGGAACCGTGCTCTGCGTCTATAACTATATAGTCTATAGGTAAGCCCGTTAAAATGCGCCCCCACCTAATTCCATCTGTGGCATACAGCATAAAGCCGAATACCGGGCGTCCTTCAGATAAAGTTTTCTTGAGTTCGGTTGGATTCATATATCAATCTCGCTATATGTATGATGGCTTGCTATTGCAGCACAGGTGCTGACTACATTAATAATGATACTGTCCCCATGAAAATATGGATGGAAAACAATGAATGCACTATATCGATAAAGCGAGATCAATATCGGCTAGTCGATGACCCAAAGACTTCGGTAGCTTCCTAAACGCGCTAATTCCATTATGGCACTTCAACTGTCGTCTCATAACCGAACCTCTTTGCCCAGACGTGACGATTCTTCCGAAGCTTCAAGCACTTCCAATACTCTAACCCCATGCGCTTGTGGTACAGGTGTATCCGCGTCTCCGCGTTCCAAAGCGTGTACAAATGATTGAAACTCTTCCAGAAACGAATTCACCTCCGGAACATGCTCTCTGCGCCATTCCCCGTTAGGGGTATCCGCTATCCATAGTCCTGTCTCTTGTGAAGACCCTCCACCGTAGCGTATTCTAAACCGTATCATCCCGCCTGTAAGAAAAACATCGCCGCCGTACTCTGTAGCGCCCTTTTCCCACGCAATTCTGGCGAGAGAGGCTACTACGCCTGAGCGCCAGCGAACAAATAACATCGCCGTATCATCACAGTCTATCTTGCTGTGTTGCTCACGTGGGTAAGTTATCTGTCCTACCATAGCGCTGACAGATACTACATCCGAACCGGCAAACCACAATATGCGATCTATCTGATGTGTACCATCCATCTGTCCCATACCGCCGCCTTTGCTCCTATCGAGCATCCATGAAGGGCGGTTATATGGAGTGTACGGTTTGTACCAAACATCATGAATCATCACGAGTTCACCTAATTTACCGGAATCTATCCACTCCTTCGCCGCCTTGACTACGGGGTAGTATCGTTGAGTGTGCGCCGTCATCAATTTTACGCCGCGAGCACGAGCAGCCGCGAGCATCTCTTCACCATCGCGTGCCCAGACTGCCAGAGGCTTCTCCATATAAATATGTTTGCCTGCCTCTACCCCAGCCAATACCGCTTCTTTATGTAACCAGTGCGGAAGTGTGCCTACAATTATATCCACATCCTCTCTGTTCACTGCATCCCTGAAATCGGAAACGAAATCTACATCGGGATGTTTTTCTTTCAACTTCGCCACTGCCTCCTGCCTAGGCTCCGCGACTACTACGGGTCGCGCTCCTTCCGCAGCCTTTACAACATCTATATAACTGCCGCCTATTCTTCCTGTGCCAAGCACTGCTACGCCGTATACCATATCTTTGACTCCCGTATAAAATGTCCCATTTTCAATCTATCGTCTCAAAATAACGCACAGAATCCAGAAGAGGTATCGTATCTCCAATGGACATGAAGATATAATCAGGCTTCGGAGCATCCAAAGGATACTGCCGACCTGCAGATAACCAAGCAGTAAACATACCTACGCTATGAGCACCTTCTATATCCGTGTATGGGTTATCTCCTACAAACAGGATATTAGAAGTGTGAGATACATCAAGCATACGAGCACCTTCCAAAAATATCTCCGAATTCGGCTTGTATACTCCGAATTCACTGGAAATGATAAAAAAAGGAGCCACCTTATCGAAGGTGGTTGCAGCCAATTTGCGACGCTGATAAGGGCCTCCATTAGTTATGATACCCCACTTGACCTTCCGCTTATTCAGTATCTCGGCTATCTTCAGTGCTTCCGGGAAGGGGCGCATCCCCTTTATCAACCGCTCATAATAATAGATTTCGTACTCATCAGCGCTGCCGGTAATGCCTGGCCAATGTTCACGGATAGCAAGAAAAGCATCGCGAGGGTCACTGGCACTCCATGGTGATAAGGACCAAAAGAATTCAAGCGCTTCTTCCCAGCCGGTCGTATTGTGTATGGCAGGCGTGTCATCGTAGAAACAACGATACGCGTACTCATAGGCGCTACTCCTATCTATAAGTGTATCGTCCAAATCAAAAAGCACTGCCGAAAATGCGGAAGCCCTGTTGTCTATAGACATTGCCCGACTACTCATTGGCACCTCATCGGTCATCCTAGTCGACGCAAATGCATCAGTAGATGCCTACCGCCCTTAGAGTACGGCGTAATGTGTTCATTTGTAAGCGTAACAATATCGTGCATATTTATTTTGCCTGCTTTCTGAAGCAGACCCGCCTCAGCTTCTTTTGCACGATGGAAGGCAAGCGCAAGGTCTGTCACATCCATCCCCCACTCCAGCTTCATGCCCAAGCCATCTGCCAGAGATTCCAAAGTTTCAGATGGCGTTGTAATAAGTGTGGAAAGGATGAAGCGACCTCTAGGTTTCAGTACCCGTCTTATCTCCTTCTCATCAAATATATCTGTAGATACAACCAAATCAAAGAATTCATCTTCAAAAGGTAAATCATCCGCACTAGCAGATTTAAAAATACATAAAGGGGTTATCTTCTCTATTTCCGCCAAGTCGGAAGCCGTCTGTATCGCCTCTCGGTCTCTATCTATACCCCAAACTTTGCAGCCATACAGGGATGCAAGCCACCTAGCATTGCCTCCGACCGTGCAAGCTATATCCAGCACTTTATCATTCCGGGTAGGCTCATAAGCGTTGAGAGCTACGCGGAAGATAGTTTGATTTGCACCTACGTGGTAGTATTCACCGTAAGAAGCGAGCATCCAATCCGGACGTGTATCGTAAAATTTCTGCAGTCTCTGAGTCTTGTTCACGGTTGCAGTATCTCCTATTGATTGTAGACATTCACGGATGAGATGCGATAAGTCTCTCTCAAACAGTTCTCAAGTAGCCACGCAACGCCGATGCTTCATCGCTTATAGCCCACACGAAAACTTTCGCCACTTCATCCGGATCAGCTAACGCCTCTATTCTGTCCGAGAGGGGGTCCGATGCGTTTTCCAGCCGATGGCTTTGTGTAACCTGAGATATCTTCAGAGGAGTTGCCACCGATCCGGGTAGGACGTCTATAACACGAATTTTTTTGCTATCCAGACGTTCGGAAAGCACCATTGCGAGGCCATGCACACCCCCCTTCGACGCACCATAAGCGAATGAGGAAGATCCCCCAAGTACACCCGCGCCGGATGATGTAAGAACTATAACTCCGCCGCTGTCCGCCATTGAGCGTGCGGCCGCACGTGACGCCAGAAAAGAACCGCGTAGGTTCACTGCAATCACCCTATCCCATACATCCGCGGAAAAATCCTCCAGCGGGATAGAAGCACCATCCAATATCCCCGCAAGATGCACCAGTGCGTCCATTCCACCCAGCCGCCGTTTCGCTTCGGCAAAAGAAGCATCTACAGAACCTTCATCGCTTATATCGGTCTTCAGAAAGAAGGCCTCGCCGCCATCTTCAGTTATCCGACTTTCGACTTCCGTGCATTCCCTATCGTTTATGTCCATTAGGCAAACGCGACCGCCTGCGACACCAATGGCAATTGCAACCCTTTTCCCTATCCCAGAGGCTGCTCCGGTTACTACTATCCGCTTTTCAGATAGCCTTGGATAGATATGTTCTCTTTTATGCAAATTCTTACTCCTCAGTCATTAATCCCATTGAATACCTGCGCGCTGAGAAGCTTCCATAAGTCCCTTTTTTGCCGCGGGAATATCCTTATCAGGGAGATGTTCTATCAAAACGTGCGCCTTTGGACATACCGCCTCCAATCCTGTAAGAACCGCCACATGATCCAGCATAGCCGCAGATGAGCCTATGATAACTTCTTCAAAATGGGGCAGAAGCCCTTCGACCAATGTGAAATCTTTTGCGTGCGCACCTATGATGCGAGTGCCGAGAAGGTCATAAAATTCACCTGCCAATGCCTTGGTGTCATAAGCGTCTTCTATACTGCCAATGAAGTTCACTAAATCCATATTGAAGCACAAGGATTTGGAACCCACCGCGTCAATAAAATCCTTTGCCCGCTGCGCCGAATAGATAGGGCATACAACACCGCCTTCTATCGCCAACTTGACTCCTTCATTATCGGCTACTTGGCAAATCTGGCGTGCCGAGTCGATAAGACGATGGAACACCTCATCCGAGCGATTCTCCGGATGAGGCAACCAAGGACCATTAGGGTTCAGGCTTCCCGGACGAAAGTAGGTATTAGGTGACCCAAGCCTAGATGTTAGGTTTATCATCCTTTTGACAAACTTGATAATCTTCGCTCTGTGAGAAGAATCTTCAGATATAAGCCCTCCGCCATAATTTCCGACAGTTTGCGGCATGGCGAAACCTTTATCGGCATAAAGAGATTTCAACCGTCGCAGGTGTTTATCCGTAATGGCGGCAGGGTCATCTACTCTTATCTGCACCGTTTTAAAGCCAAGTTCGGCTGCACGGTCCAAAACTTCAGCCGTTATACTTCGGCAATCTCCTTCCACCAATCCGGCAACTCCCAGCAACATAGTTATTTAATTCCTTCCCTGCATATGTTTTGTATACCTGCAGCAAACTTACAGCGGCTCTTTGTAACGATTTTCATTTCCTCTTTCTATACGGTTTCACCATAAGTAGTATTTAATCATAGCTAGCACCGTGCTAGCACCTTCTACGCTACGAAAAGATACTTTAAGTTTTGGCATAGTTTTGGCAGTTAGATGTCACCGTTCAAAATTGGTACCAATCATTGACTCTTTGCGTGCAGGGAAAAAATTCATATATTTTCCGTTTATGCTTTCTTCCCAATCCGTCTCCCTTTCCATAGGATACTACCTCTATGCGCACTTACGAACGAGTACAGTGAAACCCACAATATAAACAGCAGGATTAAAGGATATAACAAAGCAAACAATACATTCGTCCCTAACCTCAGAGAAGAAATAACCCAAGAGCTCATAAAGAAAAGCATCGAAGCTAACATTAGCCAGAAAAGCCAATTATACATTGCAAATATAGCGGCGGATATAACAACCGATATGGGAAAGATTGCCATCATAACAACAAAGACCGGAACTAAAGAAAATAGCCATGATTTATAACGAAAGAAGGCAAAAATAGCCTTTCCATACCCATCTTGTACAGATTTCATGGAGGAGTACCCTCTAGTGATCACTCTTCCTGAACCATCATAGATACGCGCCGCCAAACCCGCCGCCTTAACCGACCTCGCAAGCTCGAAATCCTCTAGCACTTTATCATGGATCGCTTTATGCCCTCCGCAAGCGAGGTAGGCATCCTTTGTAAACATAAGATACTGCCCAAAACCTACGGAAATTGCGTTTTTTATGTTCTTTATTCCCCATAGAGGGAACCAAGAAAGCAAAGACCATCCAATAAGCTGCCAAAAGATTTTATCCGCAAATATATATGATCTCTTTTCCGGTAGCAATGTTACGAAGGAGGCAGAATCATACTCTATGGACGCCACTCCTTCCCGTATAGCGGATTCTATCAGTGTAGTATCCGCGTCTGTGAACAGAAGGATGTCTCCTTTTGCATGTAGTGAAAGCTGATAGCATGCCCAATTTTTTCCTATCCATCCTTCCGGCAGTATTTCATTCTTCATCACCTCTACCCGCTGTTCGCGCTCTGCGTACTCTGACAGTATGCTCAGCGTGTCATCGGTTGATTGATCGTCAATCACCACAATCTGAAGGTTGGAGTAACTCTGCGATAGTATGGCATCCAGACAATCACGAATAGTCTCTTCTTCATTTCTGCACGGCACAAGCACGGAGACCAACCTGTTAGTTGTCGGTTTCCTTGAGGTAGCTTTTTTGAAATTGAACAGATTCCAAATAGTTATAGATATGTTTACGAATGCCAGCGCAAATACTAAGCCGCCCGCAATTTCTATAATGAGACTCATCTATAGTAATTGAAGAGTTTGATAACCCAATGTCTTGGCTCAGGTATGTGCATAATTTCATGCCTATGCTTGAATAACAACATGGCGGCGGTTGCGAGCCATAGAACAAGCAAATAATCCTTTAATCCCATGATAATCAGCAGTATAAGCAACCCTAAGCCCGTCACCAGAACGGTCAGAACATTGTTGCGTTGTATTATAAAACCGATGGCCAGAAGTGACAATAGCACCGCTGCCGTTTCCCACCAGCCAACAACAGACCAGACTGCTGCGGAAGTAGAGAGAGCTTTCCCTCCTCGAAAGAGTAGAAAAGGAGAGTAGGCATGCCCCAATATAGGCATGAAAGCCACAATCGTCAGTCCATAGCCGGACAGGTCACTAATTTGTTGCGCCAAAACCACAGGAACAATTGCTTTGGCGAAATCTAGCACGGCTACCACTACCCCAAGCTGCCAGCCCCCGGCTTTCCATGCGTTCGCAGCTCCGGGGTTTCTATCCCCGAATGAGCGCACATTTTCAGAAGATAAGACACGAGTCAGTGCAACAGCATAAGGCACGGAGCCTGATAGAAATGCAATAATAGCCCAGAGTAGAATTTCCAGTTGTTCTGACATTCGGTATGTGCCTTCTGTGTTCAATCATAGACATCATCGGTATGCAACAGATAAAGTGTATACTCTATTTTCTACCGCTGTGACGTGTCGCTAAGTTAATTAGAGTATATTATATATTCCCAAGACTGCGCCCGTACTACGAGAACGGTAGACTATACCTTTTAGGCGCGGAGTTGGAGCTTATCCGTTGCGTGTACCTTCTATAAAGTGCTTTGCTACGAGCCTACGCTGTATCTTACCTGTGGCTGTACGCGGTATATAGTCTGTAATATAAACATTATCGGGCACTTTGAAATCCGCCAGATGTTCTCTACAGAATTCCCGCAGTGCATTCTCTTCTATATCGCATTTAGTAACAACTGCTGCCATAACCGCCTCGCCGTACTTTTCATCCGGCACGGCGAATGTTACTACTTCCGCCACGTCCGGGTGCTGAAGCAGAACCGCGTCTATCTCCAAAGGAGACACCTTCTCACCGCCTCGGTTTATCAACTCTTTTATCCTGCCGGTCAGTGTCAAGTACCCATCACTAGATATGGCACCCTGATCTCCCGTCCTGAACCATCCGTTCTTTACAGCCTCATTTGTTGCTTGCGGGTTGTTTCTGTATCCCCACATAACATTCCGACCCTTTATCACTACTTCGCCGGTACTACCTGAAGGCAGCAATTCACCTGAATCACCCATATCCATGATAGATATATCCATACCTGTTGCTTGCCCTACTGAGCCTGCTTCTCGTTTACCGGGAGGAAGCGGGTTGGAAGACATTTGATGAGTGGCCTCCGTCATGCCGTAAGCCTCCACCACCGGAGCACCGAACCGTTTTTCGAGGCGGTCAAGAATTGCTGGAGCAAGCGCGGATGAGCATGAGCGAATGAAGCGAAAACTTTCGTGCGGTGCTCCATCGGAGTCAGCTCGTGTCAGAAGGATTTGGTGTATTGTAGGCACTGCGGAGTACCATGTCACTTCGGTTTTTCGACATATTTGCCAGAAAGCTCCCGCGGAAAAACGCGGCGGCACTACTATCGTCCCACCTGTCGCGATGGTCGAAAGTGCTACTCCTATGAGGCCGTGCACATGAAAGAGTGGCATAACTATCAGTGCTATATCTTCATCGCTCAATTTGTATGAGTCCGCTATGTTCCGGAGCGATGCCGCAATGTTCACATGCCTAAGCGGGACCCCTTTCGGTTTCGAGGTAGTGCCCGATGTATGGAGCAGCAACGCTACATCTTCAGAGGAAGCAGATTCCGGCTCGATAGATTTACGGAGTATCGAACCGTCCTTACGAAGAGATATCTTCCCATCCTCCAAAGTTGCGTCCACTATCGCTATCCCCAATGATAGAGCGGCCGTCCTGCAGGAGCTGGTACCCGGTGGGGCTATTGCAAGAACAGATTCCGCATCTTCCATATAAAATGTGAACTCTTCTTCCGTATAGGCACAGTTCAAAGGTGCTGCTACAGCACCGCATGCCGTCACTGCCAGAAAACACGTTATAAATTCTATTCCGTTCGGCAGCGCTATCGTTACGGACTCTCCGCGCTTAACTCCCAACCCGCTCAGCAATCCCGCCAATCGTTCAACTTCTTGACGCAGTAGGGCATAGGTAACGGCTTTACCTTCCGGCGCTATCATGGCGATATTCGCCGGCCTCTCGGTATATAGAATATCGACAAGTGTATTTATCATACCGGGATATTTCCTCCTTGCACAGCTAGAGTGAGCATCTACGGATATTATCCTTTTAGGGGTGTTGGTTCTTTGATAATATAAGGTTGCCTTCTAGGCTCACCTATTGCCTGAAGAGCGGCGGTAATGTAACCGTAACAGAAGGCGAAGGCTGTACCGGAAGGATCCGTCCCCGATATAGCGGGCACGTGATCAGGCATCAGCATATATTCATAACCCACTTCCTGATATGTCCGCATAGCGCGAATCATATCTACAGAGCCTTCATCAGGGAAAACCTCCATAAAATCCAGCTTCCTTCCGCGTATATTCCTGAAATGAACATTGAAAATCTTTTTGCGAGTGCCAAACCATCTTATTACATCGAATATCTCCTCACCCGGATCATCCAGCATTTCGGAAATAGTACCTTGGCAAAAGTTCAGCCCGTGGTATGGAGATTCGTGCATCTGTACAAACTTTTCAAGACCTTCCACAGTGCCCAGTACACGAGTTATACCCTTGTACCCCGGGGGCGTATACGGATCATGCGGATGACATGCCAGACGCACCTTGTATTCTTCCGCTACGGGAACAACCGCCTCGAGAAAATAATCTATGCGCTCCCAATTAGTATCCTCATCCAATGTACCTGCTATACCTGCGGGGGCTTTCTGGTCGATTTTACTCCAGCGAAAGGTTGAATTGTAGGAGCCTCCGCGTCCTTTTTCATTCTCCGAGCGTGGTATACCAATGATGTTCAAGTTGTACTTGACAGACGGTATGCCCGCTTCCGCACACATGCGGATGATATTCTGTATAGCCTCTATCTCCCTGTCTCGTTCCGGATTTTTACCGAGTAGTATGTTAGGGCTTTGAGATTCCTCCAAAGGGCGAGATGAGAGCGGTAGCTGCACCATATCCAGCGTGATGCCGTATGAGTTGACCTTTTCGCGATGTTGCTCCAGTGAATTCTTTGTCCACGTATGCGGGTTTCCGGGAGGGTCGCAGCAAACATTGAACACTCCCAGCTGTGCCCATGTTTCGAAATCCGCGTCATTTCTGGCGGACACTTGAGTTCCTAGGTACATATATTCTTTTCCTGTATTTTAGAGGTTGTTATTTTCATCTAATTTCCCAATTTACGTTCACCAAAGTACGATGGTACGAGTTGATAGTAGTATACATACGCATTATACGCTTTGCATTCTGTGGGCTATCTTTCTCATTTCACAAATTATACCCGCTTTTTTACGAATTCTCTATGAATAAGCGCGCATTATAACGATCTTAATCGTCCGGAATTTCCAAGCACTTTTCCTTATCCTTAAAGGCAGCCATCAATCTTTCATAATCCGGTATAAGGTTTGAGTTCGGATGCTGCCAGTCACGGTTATAGCGAATACCCTTCACGCCTGCCTGCAGAGATTCTTTAGCACACCCGAAACATGGGCGGGTTGTAGTGTACAAGATAGAGTCGACGACCGATATGCCGAACCGCGCAGCAGAAAGCAAAGCGTTTTGTTCTGCATGGACACATATGCACACGTCATAGGCCATTCCCGATGGAAATAGCTCGGGATTTTTACAGCGTGAGCATCCTCCTTCATCACAGTTGAGCATGCCGTGCGGCGTACCGTTATACCCGGTAGAGACTATATGCCCCTCACGCGCCAGAACCGCACCCACATGGCGCCCTAGGCAATTTGCACGACTTTGCACCTCGCGGGCTATTCGCATCATATATTCATCTATATCCGGTCTTGTATTTTTTCCGGAAGGCATAAGCGTTTCCCAATACTTTATGAGCGTTGTAATTGGTATTCTAATCATTGTGCAAAGGTTACGCGGAGAGTTTATTTATGAATGCAACATCAAAATCGACAATATCTTCCTTTGGCGCGGATGGCCGCTTTGGGCAATACGGAAGGCGTTTTGTTCCCGAAACTCTAACCGCAGCTCTTGAAGAATTAGAACACGCTTATAAGGATGCTTCCGCTGACTCATCTTTTCAGTCTAGATTACGCGGTCTGTTGCACAATTATGTAGGACGTCCTACACCGCTATATCATGCTCTCAACCTAGAAAAGCACATAAACGGCCCTCGCATATTCATCAAACGAGAAGATCTTGCACATACCGGCGCCCATAAAATCAACAACGCATTGGGTCAGGCGCTTTTGGCGAAACACATAGGAAAAACCCGGATTATCGCAGAGACGGGCGCAGGTCAGCACGGCGTAGCCGTAGCTACTGTATGTGCTCTGCTTGGTATGAAGTGTATTGTTTACATGGGTGAGCTGGACATCGCAAGGCAGGCGCCCAATGTGGATAGGATGAAGTTGCTCGGAGCGAGTATAAAGCCTGTTATATCCGGCAGCCGCACACTCAAAGATGCCGTCAATGAGGCTATAAGGGATTGGATAACCAATGTAGAGGATACATATTACCTGATAGGCAGCGCTGTAGGTCCGCATCCTTATCCGTTCATGGTACGTAATTTTCAATCGGTGATAGGGTATGAGGCACGCAAGCAATGTCTGGATCAAGCGGGGAATCTGCCGGATTATGTGATAGCATGCGTGGGCGGAGGTTCCAATGCTATAGGAATTTTTAGAGGGTTTATAGATGATGAAAACGTTCGACTAATAGGGGTAGAAGCAGGCGGGATGGGGTTAACTACAGATTTACATGGCGCTACCTTATCTGCAGGAAGTCCCGGAGTTCTACACGGCTCCTTAAGCTATCTGCTTCAAGATGAATACGGGCAGGTTAAAGAAGCTCACAGCATATCGGCCGGGCTGGATTACCCCGGCGTAGGTCCGGAGCATGCTTACCTTCACGATACAGGACGCGCAGAATATGCAACAGCTACCGATGATGAAGCTTTGGATGCTTTTGAAATAATAACCCGATGTGAAGGTATACTGCCGGCACTAGAACCATGCCACGCAGTGGCTTACATCCTGAAAGAAGCTGCATCTTGGCGAAAGGATGAGACTGTTTTGCTACTTATGAGTGGGCGCGGCGATAAGGATATGGAGACAGTTATAAAAGCTAGGGGTATAAGCGTATAATTTGATTAATTCAATTGCTACTACTTATACACTAATATTTACAAACCCACTTCACTATGGGTAAATATTCTATAACGTAAACCTCGTACGGGTACTCCGGAAGGATAGCACAGCATGCTCAAGAATATATTGGTGCCTTTAGACGGCTCAGAAAATGCAGAACACATAGGCGGATGGATAGCCGGCTTAGCTTACGCGATGAACGCGCAAGTAACACTTTTGGCTGTGGTAGACCCAACTAAAAAGGTATTCCCGGGTTCATCGAAAGCGGACAACCAAAGAATACAGGCAGCCTTGCTAGAACAGGCAAAATCATACTTGGAGAGCGAAGCAATAAGGATGGATGCCGCCGGAATAGCAACAAATATAAGTGTGAAAGAAGGAAATGCAGCCGAACAGATAATAGAAGCGTCCCAAACAGGCACCTACGATATGATAGCCATGGCCACACACAGAGGTTCATCTATCTCACGAGGTCTGCTAGGCAGCGTCACGGATAGGGTCATACGCAATAGTAATCTGCCTGTCTTGACTATTCGCCCTCGTGAGCTCTCCGCATTTGTAGGAAACGCAGATGCACCATCCGTCATCATTGTGCCGCTTGACGGTTCGGAGCAAAGTGAGGAGGCGGTAGCCTTAGGGCTAGACATAGCCGAAGCATGCGGCGCAAGCATCATCTTCATGCAGGTGGTGCATTTTCCGTACTATATGGTATCCGGCCAAAGTATAGATTTATACGCTTCAGAGTATGGTATAAACACTTACAGGCGTTCGGCTTCTGTATACCTAGATGATTTTGTAGAAAAGGCTAAATCTAGAAAAATAATAGCACGGGGACATACTCCTATAGGTCATCCCGCTACCCGCATCATAGAAGTAGCCGAAAGTGAAACGGGCTCACTTATAGTAATGACCACGCGCGGCATGAGCGGGATAAAACGATGGGTACTAGGAAGTGTTTCCGATAGGGTTATCCGTTCTTCGGGGCAGCCGGTGCTACTGGTTCGCTCTTCGTAATAGTTCCTATGATTATGAGAGCCAGAGCTTTACTTGAGCGCTCTCTATTGTACCATCCTGAGCGGACATTGAAGGGAAATCCTCTTCATGTAGGTCTGGAATATGAGGACGTGTATCTCCAACCGGAGCGAGGTATCTGCCTGCATGGGTGGTGGATACCCGGACCAAAGCATGCACCACCTTTGACATGGCTCCTCTTTCACGGGAACGGCGGCAACATATCCACCAGACTGGACGGGTTTCGCATGCTACACGATACGATAGGCGCGTCCATTCTGGCTATGGATTACAGAAACTTCGGACTTAGCATGGGTCAGCCTGATGAAAAATCTATGAATAGTGACGCTGAAGCCGCCGCCAAATGGGCAGAGGAACGCAGTTCCGGTCCTATTGTGTACCACGGCATATCTTTGGGCAGTGCAGTTGTAGCACACCTAGCAATGGTAAGAAAACCGGATGCCTTGATACTAGAATCTGCTATAGCATCCGTGCGAAGAATGGGTTTCATACGGGCTAAACCCAAGATTTTAGCTTTTCTCTACCTGCTGCTTCGTAGTCGTTTCGATACTGAGCAATACGTGGCAAAACAATATGCACCCGTTTTGGTGCTCCATGGTGATAAAGACCTCACAGTGCCTCCCATATGCAGCCGCTACATATGGATAGCCGCACATTATCCAAAGGAGTTTGTCCTTTTGCCGGGAGCAGACCATAACCGCCCGGATCTTACGACGCCGAAAGAGTATTACGGTGCTATTACTCGCTTCCTGCGTGAGCACCTGTCATGGGTTGGTATAGATGAAGTTAGAGTAACCTAACGCTAAAGGCGGAAAATGTTTATAACATACACCCAACTAGCGCCGATATTATGTATGAACTCTATTCATCCTTTGCCACACCTACCAAATACACCGCCAAGTCTACTCAAAAGATAGACGCACTTATCAAAGTCCGTTATTTTTACACCTACCGCGAAAAACTCATACATTCTCGCAGGTCTCTAAGCATAACATCCGCTAACATAGGTAGTCGATAGAAAAACGCAACCGGTTGAAGAAGTACCTTATATCGGCGCTACTACTTAGCCTGCTGTATCAGCTCTATGCGAGTACCACCCGGCGCAGCTATGAACCCTATACGACGCCCATCATCCAAATCTAGTGGACCTTCCTTTATGGTAGCTCCAAGAGCCTCGAGCCGTTTAAAATCCGCCTCAATATCATCCGTATCGAAGCCGAAATGCTCCAAGCCATAATGCGGGTCCTCATCCGAAGTGCCTAAAGTTTCGCCGGTTCGCTCATTCGATATATTGATAGCCAGCCCGGATTCCGTTTTTGTGACGATGAATCTATCACCGAAGTTCCGTACAGTATCGCTTACAATTTCCACTTTGAACGCGTCCCGAAACCACTCGGCAGTCTCACGTGGATCCTTGGACTTGATATGTATATGATTTACGATATATGGCATGGCTTGTGCTCCTATACTATACAAAACAAAATAAAATCTTCCTCTTTCATAAGGTTACAGCATTGAAGCAGTGTTATATCGCTGATAATCGGATTGTGTAGGTGTAGGTGATACGTTATTTACAGTGCTTATAATGTATTACATAAATAAAAGGAGGGTTACAATATGGATTTCGAATTTTTCATACGCCGTCTTCAATCGAATGCCGATGTTATCCGTTACATGTCGAAAGGTGTACCGGATGAACAAGCAAGGCTAAAACCCGCGTCTGATTCATGGTCGATGTTGGAAGTTATAAACCATTTGGCAGATGAGGAAAAGGAAGACTTCCGGGTACGTATGGAGTATACACTCTATAAGCCGAAGGAGCCGTGGCCACCCATAGATCCGGGTGGCAGAGTTGTTCAGCTAGGATACAATCAGCGAGATTTCATGGAGTCTTTAGATTCCTTCCTAATAGCAAGAGCAAAGTCTATAGAATGGCTGCAAGAGCTTGGGAATCCTAATTGGAATAGTAGCCATGTTTCCCCAACAGGCAAATCTATGGCTGCCGGTGATATTTTCGCTTCATGGGTTGGTCACGATTGGCTGCATATGCGCCAGCTTATAGAGCTGCAAAGGCATTGGACGGTTTTGCAGATGTCTCCGTATAGATTGGATTACGCGGGGGAATGGTAGAATACAGGATAATACTATGACTGTGGATTGTAGCAAGCGACCATTCTGCCATCCTTCAAAGATTCTAACGGCGGGTGAGGTGCTGTACGACACTGATTCGTAGCAAAAAGGCATCGTTCTAGAAACCTGCACTGCGGAGGCGGGTTTATAGGTTTGGCAATGCCGCCTTTGATAGCGGGTTCCGCCTTGATGGACGATGAACCGGGTTCCAGAATAGCTGATATGAGTGCGCGAGTGTAGGGATGCACGGGGGTTTGAAGTACTACATCGGATTCGCCTATCTCAATGATTTTACCCAGATACATAACGGCTATCCTATTGCACATATAGCGCGCCACAGCCATATCATGCGTGATGTAAATGTAACTGACTCCCATCTCTTGCTGTAAATCCAGCATCAACTTCATTATAGAGGTTCGCACCGCTATATCCAGCATAGAGGTAGGCTCATCCGCTACAATCACATCGGGACGTAGCACTAAAGCACGAGCAAGGGATGTACGCTGTCGCTGTCCGCCGGATAGTTCGTGCGGGTAGCGGAACATATACTGACTGTAAGGTATCAACTCTACAGCCTCCAGAATTTCCGCCACACGGTCTACACGATCTTGAACGTTCCCCACCCCGTGCACAGAGAGTGGCTCTGCTATGGAATCTAGCACGGTTTTACGAGGATCCAGAGATTCGTAAGGATCCTGAAATACCAACTGCACAGATTGCCTGAATCTTTTCATCTGTGCTCTATTGAGGTGGTCGGCGTCTAATGTAGTGCCGTCCGAGGTTGTGAATTTAATCCTCCCGGAAGAAGGCTCTATAAGGCGCATTATCAACCTTGCGGCGGTTGTTTTACCACATCCGGACTCTCCTACAATTCCTAAACTCTCTCCTTTGGATAAGGTAAAAGAAATATCCTCCACAGCGTGTATCTTAGCGGAATTCCTGCTAAAAATTCCACTCTTCACAGAGAAGAATTTACACAAATTATCCACCTCCAATATCGGCGGCGAGGCGGTAACACTATTCAAACGGTCACTGTTCATCATGCCTTTATCCTGCTACGCCTCAGTTCCTATCTTCACTGATAATAGGGTTGCAACAGAGCGCTGAGTGGGCATCATCACCGAAAGGTAAGGGATGATTTTCTATACTGCAACACTGCAAGGACCTATTACATCGAGGCATGAATGCACATCCTACCGGCAAATTTATGAGATTCGGCGGTTCACCTACCAGCGGTATCAGTTCTTTTTTTGGTCCGCGTGTGCTTAGCATATTGTCCATCAGTGCGCGTGGATACGGATGCATACTTTTCTCCAGTACGTCCTTCACGCCGCCAACCTCTACAATTTTACCCGCATACATCACGGCTATCCTATCACTCATTTCGGCTATTACGCCTACATCGTGAGATATGTATAAGATAGCCGTTTGCTTCTCAGCTTGGATCTTCCGAAGTTCCTTCAGGATTCGGTTTTGAACCAGCACATCTAGCGCGGTGGTAGGTTCATCTGCAATAATTACCGCGGGATCACAAGCAAGCGCCATAGCGATAACAGCGCGCTGTCGCATACCACCGCTGTACTCGTGCGGGTATCGCCAGATAAGAGCGCTATCAATTCCTACAAGGTTGAAAAGTTCACTCATCTTCTCGGATGCTTCCGAAAATGAGTCTGAACTATGAATACGCACAATCTCCATTATCTGATCGCCTACCGTATGAACGGGGCTGAATGAATTCATAGCCGCCTGAAAAATCATAGATATTCCCGCCCAACGATAGTGACGCATATCGCGTTCGGAAAGTGAAAGCAAATCTACCCCATTCAGCATAACTTTGCCTGAAACAATTTCGGCATTATCCGGCAATACGCGGAGAAGGGTAAGTGCCAAAGAAGTTTTTCCGCACCCGGATTCACCTAACACCCCAAGCGATTCGCCATTATTCAGGGTGAAAGAAACATCCCGAACAGCCTGAACTGCGCCGGCATCTGTAAGGTAGTTAACACTCAGACCGGATACTTCCAGTACAGGCGCGGTCATCTAGATCTAAGCCGCGGATTGACTATCGGATCCAATCCTCTTCCCACTAGATAGAAAGAACCGCACAGTAACGTAACCGCAAGTCCGGCGGGAACAATGAGCCACCATGTTTCAAAACCGCTTAAAAGGTATCCCTGTGATGAGGTAGTGTTAAGCATAATTCCCCAGCTCATACGCACATTCAGAAAACCTAGAAAAGACAATATCGCTTCTGCAAACACTGCGGATGTTACCGTGAACATCATAAACAGGAAAGAAAGCGGCAAAAGGTTAGGCACAACATGAGATAGCACTATTCTGAAATCGCTGCTACCGCTAGCACGTGCAGCTTCTATATAAGGCTTGACTTTGATGGTCAGTGCTTGCGATTTAAGAACGAGCGCAGCACCTCCGAAGCCTGCTATGAAACCGACTATAATCGCCAAAGACCAGAAATTCAAATTCCACAATGTGCTCAGCACAATCAGCAGTGTAAGTCCCGGCATCATAATGACTATATCCGCAGTACGCATAAGCAGAGCATCTATAGCACCTGAGTAGTACGCGGAGAAAGCGCCCACAGAAGTGGCAATAAACAACGTTACCACGGCTGCCAGCAACCCTAGTATGAATTCATCTCGCGCGCTAAACATCAGCTGGCTGAGAATATCTCTTCCTATAGGATCTGTGCCAAGCAGATGTTTAGTAGATGGCGGAGCAGGATGTACCAGATCGAAATCGAACCCGGTTACAGGATCATAGGTAGAGAAATCCCACACAGTCGACATAAGAATAGGGTGAGCGATACTCATTATCGCGAAAATAACGATGATGGCCAAACCCAAAACACCTATCCGTTCTTTCGAGAATTCCTTCCATGTTCCTCTAAGTTTTGCCGCCAATAGTTTTAAGCGAATTATCCACAAAGGAGAGGTGTACGCACCACCATCTAATATTGTTGTAGGTTTTGCAGTTGCATCTATTCTATCCATGATTCAGTGTCTCAACCTCGGGTCTAAAAATAAATAAAGTATATCTACTACAATGTGCGCCACAAGAGCGAAAATGCCGACGAATAGGAACGCCCCCGTAGCAAGCGGTATATCTGCAGAGTCCGCAGACTCTACCAATGTAAGCCCGAGCCCGGGCCATGAAAAGACGCTTTCAGTTATAACGCCGCCATCTATAGCCAAAGCTATGCTGAGAACCAGAGATGTTACCACCGGCAATATAGCATTTCGTGCCACGTATTTATCTCTTACCGTTTTCTCCGGTAGCCCCCTTGCGCGCGCCGCCAGAACATAATCTTCCCTAACAGTCTCTAGCATGCTGTTGCGTGTCAGCAGCATAGTTCCGGCGAAAGAGATAAGGGTCAGAACCAAAATAGGCAAAATCATACGGCTTACAATATCGCTTGCATATACACGAAAGTCAGATAACCCCCAACCAAGCAAAGTAGAGAGCAAGGCTATCCCTAAAACGCCTACTACTATAAATGTAGGGTACTTTACTCGGAGGCGACGCGCAAACACAAGAGCAAAGATTCCTACTCCGCCAAGCCCTAAGGCTGTGAATATAAGCCATTGAAATACTTGATTGGCTGCCACCGGAGCATTTATCCAGAGAGAAGGGTTTATAAATTTTCCGGTAGGGAACCAATCTAACTGGAAAGCGAACAGCCACAATACCATCAACGCAAGCCATGGCGTGAATATGGTGTATAGGTAAACACCTCCAATAGTAGCACCGTACTCTATAAGCCTTCCACGACGCCACGCAATCACCTTACCGGTAATAAATCCCAAGTAAAATGATACGACTGCCGCAGTAACGAAGAGTATTATTGTGCGCGGTAATCGTTCAAATATGACATCCGTAACCGGCCTAGCATGCCGAAAGGACGTCCCCAAATCACCCGTAAGGAAGTTGCCTACATATATGAAGTATTGCTGCCAAACTGGCCTATCCAGACCAAAATTGGCTTTAAGGGCTTCTTTGGCTTCCGGCGTAATATTCGGATCTAGAGTGTAGGCGGTAGCGAAATCTCCGGGCTGTGCTTGAATCAAAAAGAACACAAGCGTTAAAAACAGAAAAAATGTCAACACAAGGAGAAGGAAACGTCTTAATAAAAAAGTGGTCATTATCTTGGAAAGCTTTGTAGTTTTACCTTTTCCTCCATTGCATTCAATAAATTATCGTGTTTCAAGAAAAGCCTGCGGGGAAATGCTCTAAAAATTAGGAGGCATCTCCCCGCTGACTCGCTTGTCGTTAGTCCACAGAAAAAGCAGTATCGCTCAGTGGTCCCGTAGTACTTGAGAATAGGTTTTGAACCCCATCCAGAACATCGGTGTAAGCGAAGTCGAACGCTTCTGTCCTGTACGCTTCGTAAACCGGCACGGCGAACAGTACTACATATGGGAGTTCGTTGGAAAGGTTCTCCTGCATCCTGAACACAATGTCTCTTGCTTCGTCAACATCCGTAGTAGATTGAAACTTAGCAGATAAATCTTCATGCGTTTGACTAACAAACCCCCCGGCATTCAACCCGCCGACGTTAGTTTGAGATTCCACAAAGAAATCTACAAGATGGTCTGGATATGGTGTAAGACCCCATCCTAGGATCCACATGTCGAAATCGAAGTTTTCATCCTCAAAGACACGCGCCACTATTTCATTGAAGCCTGTAAGTTTTGCAGTGACGGGTATGCCTGCCTCTGTAAGCCACCGCTCTATCCATATGGCGGATGTAGCACGTAGAGGGTCATAGCCGTTTCCGGGTGAAAGGATTTCCATAGCCGGTATCAGTTCACCGTTTGGCATTCTAAGATCTTCACCGGGAACCACTCGTAAATTACTCTCATCCCATACAGGCTCTCTTGACCAGCTATATCCGGCGCCCTTCAAAATTCGCACAGCTTCCGCTATGCGCGCTGGCCTATCTAAATCTTTTCCGGTTTGAGTTACATCCGGGTTGTACCAAAAACTGTTACCCTCAGGGACAAATGTGTATATGGGTTGTGCCGCTCCTTGGAGAATGTTGTTAGTGAGCAGCTCCTTATCTATTAGAGTTGCCACTGCGGTGCGGAAATTAATATCATCATTAGGAGGCCGTCTAAAATTGAACGCAAGGTAGCGGAACCCATTTGAAGGGTTGTCGAATACTTGTATACCCGGCTGACCTTGAACCTGATTCCTCAAGCCTGTACTCAAACCCAACGGACTAAGAAAATAATCTACTTCCCCTGACCGTAGAGCCAGTATAGCTGAGTCTTGTGAATTGAATACGCTGAAGTTAGTGGCAGACTGTTCTAAGTTTCGAGTTATCTCCAAATCTACCTCGCCGGTAGGCTCACCATATGCTGTGAAAGTTTCTCCTTGAACAGTTTCTTCGTAGGCACCGCTAGAGTATTCCTTCACTACAGAGTTTCTCCAACTGAATAAATCGTTTCTAGTGAGTGATACGAAGGCGCCCGGTTCCCATTGGCGGAATTGTGCCGGACCTCCTACGGGCTCACCTACAGGCGCGTATTGTGTCAGAGAATTACGACGTTCTAAAGCATCATCGGTCTGGCTTATGATATTTTCTACAATCGGCCGCCAGTAATGTTCGGGCACAATAGTCAAGAGTGCTGTACCAAACTGCCAAACGGACAATCCGGGCTTCTGTTTAAAGTAGTACTTTATAGTCAGATCATCCACAGCCTCCGCGCGTTCTATAAAGTTAGCATCTAGAGCACCCGCCCAGTTTCCCGTAAGTTCAAGTTGGAGAGCAGTGTTCACTGTAAATGCTATATCGTTAGCATCCATAGCATCGCCGTCACTCCATTGCAGACCATCTTTTACCTTGGCTGTTACTGTCCAACTGCTGCCTTCCTGAATAACATCACCGGGCAAACCATCCGCCATGAAAGGAACCCAATCAAAACGCTGATCTGAATATACCATCAAGTTAGGGTAGGCGTTCAAGAATACCGCAAAATTATACGCCGTAGCATTGGCACCGAGTATATCCCAGATATTACGGGTAGTAACATCATCTGGAATCGCAACCGTCCATACCACATTAGCTGGAACTTGGGTTGGTTGAGCTACAACCGGTGTAGGTGTATCGGCAGGAGCTTGGGTTGGTGTATCATCGGACTGAGGTTGCCCGCAGGACGCCACGGCAAATATAACAAGCGCTATAATTACAGAGCTAAATACGGCATACCTATACTTATATTTGAGAAATAAATGGACCTTCATTTTTTCACCTCCCATACTCTGAAAATTTACTGCCATTCTACAAATTAGAAAATAGAAACGATTACACAGCAAATACGAACTAGTACTCAAATTATAACAAAAAAATTTACTGTGCAATAGACTTTTTCGTAATTATCGAGAGTTTTATATCAGTATTGCAGTAAATAATGAGAAACCGTCTGCGAATAAGTAAGATTTAGTAAGGCGATATGCTTAGCCTTCGCCACCCTTCACCATCCACGACGGTTCAGATAAATAATCTACAATCTTGCCTAGAAACGCCGCCGCAGGCGCACCGTCCCAAGCACGATGATCGAATGTAAGCGTTATCGTGCTTTTTTCTACGGAGGCACAACCATCCTCACCAACACGCTCTACCTCCGTCTTTTTTCTGCCGAGCCCTAAGATGCCCACCTCCGGCGGGTTTATCAGCGGATTGAAGAAATCGACGCATGAGCCGGAGAGGTTCGTTATAGAGAAGGTGCCGCCGGATACTTGGGAAATCTTCAAATCTCCTTTCCTTGCAGCGTGCATCAGCAGTCGTATCTCTTTTGCTATTTCTAGCAGTGGCTTAGCATCCGCGTTTCGTACGACGGGAACCAAGAGACCTTCAGGAACCGCAACGGCGACTCCAATGTTCACATCTGCCATCAGGTGTATCTCATCTCTTACCATATGCGCATTTGCATGAGGTGTTTCCCTCAATGCAAGAGCAGTAGCCATCACAACAAAATCTTGGTAGTTAGGACGAATTTTATACTTTCGCCAAGCCGATACCAGCCTCTTTTGCAGTACATTTATCCCGCCCAGATTTATACTCGATACAAGCGTAACCTGCGGTATCTGCGCGCTTTGTGTCATGCGTGCGCTTATAGTTTTTCGCATCCCAGTCAGAGGCACTACATCACTAACAGTGGAAGCGGCTCCTTCATAACTTTCGGCGGTAGAGGCATTGGAAATACTTGCGAAGAGCCGTACATCGTCTTCTAATATCCGCCCGCCGGGACCTGAGCCTTTTACCGCATCCAAAGCAACACCCTCCCGAATAGCAAGGCGCCGCGCGCGCGGTGTTGCCACTACTCGGCTTTGCGCTACAACTTCCGATTCCGATGGTTTTACCGGATCCTGCGGAACGGGCTGCCGCAGTTTTTCAATATGCTCCATAATTTCCTGAGATTCCGGATCCTCGGATGGTAGAAGTATTATACCAAGACTCGCACCCACAGGAGCTACCGAACCTTCTACCGCCAATATTCTCGAAAGTGTGCCCTCTGCGGGCGCTTCCAGTTCACTTTTGACCTTGGCTGATTCTACCTCTACCAGCGGCTCTCCTTTTTCCACTCGGTCACCTTCCTCCTTTATCCACCGCACCACCAAAGCATCGTTCATACCCATACCCCACTGCGGGAGGATAATATCTACAGGCACGGGTTCAACGTGGAGGATTCACTATATACAAATTTCAACATCTTAACCTCTCGCCATAGATTCCAGTGCTTCTCTTGTCAGTTCTTCGGAAGGTGTAACTACGTATCCTACAACGAACCCGTGCTCCGAGTGTTCAAATCTCTGCATACCGAATACACCGGAATGCCCTTCCCAGAACGCCTGATTAGAGTCTGTGCTATCTATAGATGTAAAAACATCGGACGCGTTCATAATATCCTGAAGTGCGTCATAAAATTCAAGAGAATCCCTTTCGGGTGAATCCCATGCTACAAGCCCCGCCAATGCCCATTCACCTGCATCGTTTTGTAGGAGCAGGGCATTATCACCGTTCCAACCGTCTCCCCCCGATAAAATCGCGATGAAACTCCTTTGTACACATTCAATACCGCAAAGGGATTGGCCCCACAAGAGCAGAAAAAATTCCCCCAGTCTGTCATTAGATTGAACCGTCCAACCTTCACCCAGTATAGTGGTGTCCAATCTAACTTCGGCGTATCTTTCATCAGAGAAATACTTCTCCGCGTGTATAATCTGTTCAGTGCTTTCAGGCGGGTTTCTAAAAGCATTATCCACTTCTTCGTAGCCTGCCATACTGAATACAGTCAATACAAACTGCTGACCTATGGCGTAAGGTGCCGATATCTCCAGTAAAACTACCAGCGGGATTTGACTCAATATCTCCTCAATATCCTGCTCATCCTCCAGAGGGTTTGTTGTTGGGTCATCCAAAAGGGTACCCGCCTCTGTGTACATCGATGAGAAAAATTCCGCATCTCCCTCTGCAAGAAACACGACTGCTCTAGAGGAATCGCTGTATTCTTCAGCCTGCTCTTGCAGATTTACCAGATCGAAGTGGTAATCTTGCAGAAAATGTTGATATTCATGTGCGAAGGTAGATTCATGGCTGGAATCCAGTTCGGTATCCGATTGTAATATCAGAAACTCCTTTGTATCCGGATCATACAAGCCTGCAACGCCCATGGAAAGAGCGAATTTATAAACATCATCCAAGCTGTCCTCTTTAGGCATAAGTCCCAGCAGTTTATAAATGGGTTCCGTCAAGCGAAAATCTTCCTGAGAATCCGCCTCCGACAGTTCTTGCTCTATAATTTCATCCAGTCTTTCCTGATTTATAACACTATAGACCACTTCTTCAGATGGAGGCGAATCGAGCCCGCGAAGTTCGGATGCACGCTCAGATATGCGATTTATCAGCATATCCAAATCTACGGCATTTGTCTCATCTATAAGGGGTTCTGCCGTAGCTTCTATCGTCGGTTCAGGCATAGGCGTAGGTGTCTCGGTACTCTACAGTGGCTTCCGTTTGCACGCATGAAACCGCAAAAAGTAAAAATGCCACGGGTATCGCCGCCAATATAAATCTAAATCTCCATTGCGGGAAACCTGTTCTTATTCTTAAATTCATTACTCTTGCCTCCGTGTTAATCTGTATCACGCGTTGCTTTGGATATTGCCATTGGGTAAATTACCCTACATGTAATGTATATACGAATAAAGTATACTCAATAGCCTCTAGGAATTATCTATGTTCTTCATTATTACATAGCTAACGCGCAGGGTAGTAGCGCATACTACGGGCATAGTATGCATCAGGATAAAGTGGTATGTATAGCCGCCTTTATTTTTTCTTTGTTTGGATATACCAGCTTTTCTAGTGCGGGTGAGTAAGGTATATGCACCTGCTCGGATGCTACCTTTTGTATAGGCGCTTGAAGGCTCCAGAACCCTTCCTCAGCCACTATAGATGCGATTTCAGAGGCTGCGGAACATACCCTGTGAGCAGGGTCTGCTATTACCAATCTGCCCGTTTTTTCTACAGACTCCAGTATCGAAACTTTATCCAGGGGGTTGAGTGTACGCGGATCTATCACCTCCACGGAGATGCCTTCTTTTTCGGCTTCTTCTGCTGCAAGAAGAGCGTGCGGGTTGGCTCCGGCTATCGCAACAACTGTAACGTCACTTCCTCGCCTTCTTATAGCAGCCTTCCCAAACGGCACAATAACATCATCCTCATCCGGGCCGGGCACTTCACCACGGGTGCCGAAGAGTGTGCCATCTTCAAACGAAATAACAGGATCATCATCTCGTATAGCAGATTTGAGAAGCCCTTTCGCATCATATGGCGTAGAAGGTGCGGTAAGTTTCAGTCCCGGCATATTCATGAACATTGGGTAGGAGCGGTCCGAATGGTGCGCCGCAGCTCCTCCTCCGTAATACATAGTAGCTCTGTACACAACCGGCAAAGTCGCCTGACCGCCGAACATATAGCGCATCTTTGCCGCTTGGCTTATGAGCTGATCCATGGCAACCCACATAAAGCTGGCTAACGTTTCTACTATAGGACGCATGCCTACAAGTGATGCGCCAATGGCAGCACCAAAAAAGCCGCTTTCGGAAAGTGGGGTATCCAACACTCTTTCCTCTCCGAATTCCTCAAAAAGGTTGGCGGTAGCACCATATACGGAACGCCTAATATCCTGGCCCATGATAAAAACCGCTTCATCTCGTCTCATCTCTTCACTGATAGCCTGATTGATAGCATCCACAAAAGTAACCTGAGGCATAATATCTCCTTACGTAATATCCATCTTCATCAATACCGAGGTGGGGGGGGTTATGGCTGCGCTATAGGATTCGCCCACATATCTTCATACAGAGCCTCCGGAGCGGGCCAGGGGCTTTTTCTTGCAAACTCTACAGCTTCTTCAACTTGTCTCTTTGTACGCTCACGTATCTCCTCAAATTCCGATTCGCTAGCTAACCCTTCCTCCGCCATAAGGCGCTGATGAATCAATATAGGATCGCGTTCACGCCACGCCGAAACCTCCTCCTGTGTTCGGTACTCACCTCTACGCACACGTGCCAGCCCCAAAGAGTGCTCCTCGAATCTGTAAGTCAGCCCTTCTATCAAAGAGGGTCCCTGACCGGAGCGGGCTCTGCTTACCGCTTCTGAAGCCGTCTCGTACACAGCCACCACGTCCTGCCCATCTACAAGTATCCCCGGCATTCCGTAAGCAGCCGCCCTATCTGATATGTGTTCCACAGACAGAGATTCTTTATAAGAAGTGGTAACCGCATACTGATTGTTCTCACATACAAAGATTATAGGAAGACGCCACAGAGAAGCAAGGTTCATAGACTCATGGCAAGAGCCCTGATTGGAGGCACCATCGCCAAAAAAGACTATCGTCACAAAATCGCGTCGGCTTATCTTCGCAGCCAGTGCGGCTCCCGTAGCCACCGGCACGGACGATGCCACAATACCGGATTCGCCAAGTATTCCCACAGAGAAGTCCGCAAGATGCATAGAGCCTCCTTTGCCTTTACAGTAGCCATCTTGACGTCCGTAAAGCTCCGCCATAGCACGTTTTACACTGCCGCCTTTCGCCAGAGGGTGGCCGTGCGAGCGATGATTCCCCGCAATATAATCCCCTTGGGAAAGTGCAAGACATGCCCCTACCGCCACAGCCTCCTCACCAATGTAAGGGTGCACAGATCCGATAAATTCACCTGCCTCGTGCACCTCCATGACTCTTTGCTCAAAGTTACGAATGATCCACATCCGCTCCAACATAGTCAGTGCAATATCTTTAGATATTATTCCCATATGATTTCTCCATTATTTTCCCATGCCAACATCCCTATTGTAGACATTTCGGCCGTAGAACCAGCATACTTGAGAATGTATAAAGATGGTAACCTTTAAAGAGTAAATCCTTTAAAGATCGTAGCATTAGCCGGGTCACCAAATGTCCACTACAACCAACCGCTCCACAACCAAACGCACATCAACCACACACACCTCCGAAGATTATACAGCTCGCGATATTACAGTTTTGGAAGGTCTAGAGGCCGTACGAAAACGCCCCGGTATGTACATAGGCTCTACAGGGCCGGAAGGTCTTCAGCACTTGATCCACGAAATAGTGGATAATGGAGTAGACGAAGCAATAGCGGGACACGCCAGAAGGATAGAAATCACCATAACGGCTAACGGATCAGTGACTGTGGTAGACGATGGAAGAGGCATCCCCATAGATTATCACGCCAAGACGAAAAAATCCGCCGTAGAAACCGTTATGACCACTCTCCACGCCGGCGGCAAATTCGGTAGCAAAGGCTACAAAGTATCCGGCGGCTTGCATGGCGTTGGTGCTTCTGTGGTAAATGCGCTATCGGAATGGATGCATGTAGAAGTGAGACGGCAGGGCAATATATACTGGATGGACTTTGCAAGAGGCATACCTTCCGGCCCTCTATCAGTACGACCCGCCAACGATGACGATATAAAAGGCTCAGGCACTCTAGTCTCATGGATGCCGGATAGTAAAATCTTCCCCGACCTGCAGTATGATTTCAACTCCATCGCTCATCGACTGAAGGAGATGGCATATCTCAACCCAAGTCTGCACATCCGCTTTGTAAGTGAGTGGCATAACAGCATGGAGCCACATAACCAAGTAGCCTATATGTTCAGCGGAGGCATCGAATCATTCGTAAGGAACATGAACAGGCGTCGCTCTCCTATTCATCAAAGCATAGTATACGTTGAAGAATCTATAGACGATATCACCATTGAAGTAGCACTGCAGTATAACGAGTCTTTTTCCGAAAATTGCCTATCCTTTGCAAACTGTATACGCACAGGCGACGGCGGCTCTCATGTAACAGGCTTCCGTTCCGCCCTTACCCGAGTCATCAATGAAACGGCACGAAAAAACAACCTTTTCAAAGATGATGTAGCCTCGCTTTCCGGTGAAGATGTTCGCGAAGGTCTTTGCGCGGTCATATCGGTCAAACTACACCAGCCCCAATTCGAAGGCCAGACAAAAGGACGTTTAGGAAACCCGGAGGTAAAAGGAGCCGTAGAGCAGGCCGTAGGACGACGCCTCTCAGAATTCCTTGAAGATAACCCCGCAGAAACAATGCGCATATTGAATAAATCCTTCACAGCAGCACGTGCAAGAGAAGCCGCACGCAAAGCTCGGGACCTTGTCATACGTAAAAATGCTATGCAGGGAGGCTCCCTCCCCGGAAAACTAGCCGACTGTACAGAAAAAGACCCGCGCAAAAGTGAACTCTTTATAGTAGAAGGGGATTCAGCAGGCGGCTCCGCAAAACAAGGACGAGACCGCCTATTCCAAGCAATCCTACCCCTCCGAGGCAAAATTCTCAACGTAGAGAAAGCAAGACCGGAAAAGATGCTAGGCCATGAGGAGATAGTGGCACTGATCACCGCCACAGGAGCAGGATTGGGAGAAGAATATGACAGCACGAAGCTTCGCTATCATAGAGTCATAATAATGACAGATGCAGACGTGGACGGCGCACATATACGAACACTGCTCCTCACATTCTTCTTTCGGAACATGACAAGGCTCATAGAAGACGGCCATCTGCTGATAGCACAGCCGCCACTTTACAAAGCATCTCGCGGACGTTCGTTTGAGTGGATATACTCGGATGATCATCTGAATGAATGGATAACAAAAACCATTTACAAAGGGTTAGAGATAAAAAATACATCCGAACCATATCTTACCATCTCGGGTGACGAAATTCCCAATATACTCACAGCCGTGACCGCATTCTCTGAAGAAATGAACAATCTGCGCTCAACGGGTATGAGTGATAGAGAGATATACGATTACATACAAGAGGGTAACGCATCGGCGGACGTACAAGCGCTGTACAACAAGGTAAAACCTCTTTTAATCGCCGAAAATCTTACAATTCAGAAGGACACTAAAATTTTAGCTATAGACTTCTCATGGGAGGAATTGCCCACCCGAGTAGAAAATCTTACGAACCGCTCCGGAATCAATATACAACGATACAAAGGATTAGGTGAGATGAACCCGGATCAGCTTTGGGAAACTACTATGGACCCGGAAAAACGAATGATGCTCAGAGTTAGAATAGAAGACCAGATAAGCGCAGATGAAACCTTCAGTACCCTCATGGGAGACCAAGTAGAACCTCGCCGTAACTTCATACGCTCCCACGCATTAGAAGCACGAAATATAGACGTTTAAAACCGCCAACGCCTCAATGGAAACTAGGCGTTACTATGAATATTCTCCTCTTTCATATCTGCAATCTCTCTTCGTACCGGTCCGTTGCAAATTCCACACGTCTCCTCTGACAACTCCGAAAGTAGACTCATTCTCATATACAAAACTTTGCCCTAATGACCGTTATGAAAATAGCACACATCACTACGCCAACATGCGTCCCGAGCTCATATCTGCCTAGCTATTCAATCGCCATACCTCTAAGAAAATTCGCCGCCGCTTGCATAGCCATTCACGACCTCTATCCGCCCATGAGGAGAAATCTCCCACATACGGTAGAAGGGGATACCTCTACGAGCCAACTCTTCAGAACCGCCCATCTTCCTGTCCATAATAGATAGTGCCAAGCAAACCTTCCCGCCGGCTTCCTCCACCGCATCCACAGCGGAAATCAATGCAGCACCCGTAGAAACCACATCCTCTACAATCGCTACCTTGGCACCCTTCGGCAAATGACCTTCTATCGTGCAACGCGTACCATAACCTTTAGGAGACTTCCTCACAAAAAAGCCTCTCAACCTTTCATAACCTACCGAGCATAGAACACACATAGCACCTGTGATAGGTATAGCTCCGCTAGCAGGTCCCCCGAATACATCGGCACCAGCTTTGATAGTATGATCCAAAAAAACTCGTGCTATTTTAGCTACAGCCACCGGATGCAGAGACAAAAGCCGCCCATCGAAGTAATAATTGCTAGATATTCCGCTCGATAATACAAAATTTCCGGTCTGTAACGCTTTTAGGTCATGAGCGATATTCAGCAACTCTTCCGCATAAGCGGCATGGCAATCATTATTCATTTAACTCCTCCGTGAATATCATGTGACCTTTGGCAGTCATAAAGGCCTTTATCATATATAAAACTCACTACATCGGGGTGCACCATGCCATACACAGACTCACCCCGCCTTATCCGTCCGCGAACTTCTCGCCCGCTTACAATCGAACCCATACCTTCAAAGTAACTAGCAGAGGGTACAGCACTAAAGGCGTTTGGACTACATCGCTGCGAAGGCCGTCCAATGACCGCAACTCTAGACATCGCCAAAATTTTCTTCAAAGAAAACCACTCACTCATTCTAAGGAATGCGTCCATCCCAACTATGAGAATATACTCATGCTCCCTACCATGCAAAGAGATTACATCAGTGAGTGTATCTACTGTATAGCTCGTGCCGGGCTTATCTAACTCCAAGCGCGAAACATCTACTCCTTTACATCCGTGCAATGCAATGCACGCCATCCTGAATCTATTCTCCGGTGAGGCGCTCGGCTCTTCATCTCTCAAACGCGGAACCGAAGAAGGAACCACTATCAATCTATCTACTATATCATTATCCAAAACATACCGAACTATCATCATATGGCCATTATGAAACGGGTCAAATGTACCACCAAAAATGCCAATACGCATATTCAGGCTCCTCTATGCATAGCGTCACTTACTATTCCCATACGAACTCCCAATCACCAATAAGCACATCATCACCGTACTTCAGTCCCAACTCTTCCAAAGCCTTTATAACGCCAATCTCCCGCATCTTGCCGATAAATTGAACCCGTGCGGTCCAATCATCCAAATTCGACCTTCTCGCAATCCTAACAGCCCTTTTATGCAAAATTCGGTATGAACCCTCTCCGCACCTCTCCGCAATAGGATCATCCACGCGAAGCATCACATCAGAGATAGGCATCAGAACAACCTCTTCACTAAAGGAACAATCCGAATCGCTTTTATAATTCCTAAGCATATTACGCAAGAACCCTACAAACTCCCCCAGTCCTTCGCCAGTCAACGCAGACAAGCCAAATATATCCAAAGACCTGCCCAAAGTATTCATAGCGCAAGCAGATATTCTATCCTTCAAAGCATCCACTACGATCTCAGTAGAAGAATCTACCTTGCATAGAGAAACTAGCAAAGGTTTCTCCAAAACGGATTTATCGAAATCCGACAATTCATCCAAAACACACCGAAAATGATCTACAGCATCCACATCTGTAGAATCTACTATGCAAACAATCACCTTCGATTCTTTGACATGCCGCATAAAATCCATACCCAAGGCTAAACCTTTAGATGAACCCGCTAATATAGACGGTGTATCCATAATAGTAAAAGGTAGAATATCATCATAAACAACCCCAAGTAGGGGCTCTATTGTAGAGAAAGGATAATCTTTAACCTCAACCTTAGAATTAGTAAGAAATTTAAGCAGACTCGATTTTCCCGAATTCTGCCACCCTATCAAAGCAACATCCGCAAGAAGAGTTAGACGTAGCAAAAGATCTACCGCCTCACATTCTTCACCCACTTCAGACAGCAGAGGCTTCTTGATAGAAGGAGAAGAAAATTTCACATTGCCTCTACCACCTCTACCGCCTTTAGCCAAAACAACCCGAACATCACTCCCATAAAATCGCGCAACAAACTGTTCCTCACCACAAACTACCCTGTAAGCAGCAACTCCTAAAGGAACGGCAACAAGGGTATCATTCCCTGACTTACCGGTCACTCCGCCGGATCCTCCATCCTTACCATCACCGGCAAAAAATAGTTTGTTACCACGAAAGTATTCTAAGTTACAATCTGCGGAAGCATCGGAAAAAAAAATAACATCTCCGCCGGATCCTCCATCTCCTCCATCAGGTGGCCCAACAGAACCTCTCTTTCCTTTTTTAAAGGATATAAAGCCCTTTCCACCCGAACCCCCTTTAACCTTTATAGATATGGTATCTATCATAACTACCTCTATAACATGTTACTTATTTATTCTATTAAAGCTTAATACAAGATAATATCTTTAATTGAATCAGTAGTAATAATAACGTCTTATGATAAGTAACACAGTAAACTCACTTATACTTTACTCAATACCTAGAGAAGTGCTTAATAACATGTTGGTATCTCTATAATACGATGTTATTTTGAGAGCTAATTTAGTTGATGATATAGTGATATGTCAAGGTAACCGAAGTCTTTGTTTCGCTTTCTCTGCTCTTGTATTAAGTAGTTATTGTAACGATATAAGATATCCGAGTTTCGCCGCTAGGTTTGGCTGTAAAGGAATGTGCTGTTGTTGGCATAGTACGCCGCTGCGCTGTCGATATCGAAGATTAATGGACGGAAAATTTACCTACTCATTTGTCTTGCATAGCAATCCGGATTGCATGTTATCCTTTCGCAGCTATCCTATTGGAGTAGGCGCATTATCTTTGCAAGTACTCTTTTCGTATTCTCGTCCTTTCCTACGAGTTCCCGATATTTTTTGTATCCGTGAATCACGGTTTGATAGTTGCGTCCGCCGAGAATTTCGCCTACTTTTTTAGTCGGCATCTCACACACTTCTATAAGTACGAACATGGTAGCCCATCTGGCGGCGGAGATGTGCTTATCTCGTCTTCTTCCTATAATATCTTTGGTATCGGTCAATGTTGCCTCTGCTACGGTTTCTATCACTCTTTCCGGTTTGGGTGCTGTCTTATTCTTATCACCTACGTTTACATGAGCTCGTGCCTTTCTCACCGTATCCGCTGTTACCTTTTCTCCCATTTCGCTTACTGCCGCCAGATAGTTCAGTGATCCTATGAACATGCTAATGTTCTTGAATTTTTCTGCGATTAGCGCTTCTAGAACTTCTGTGGGAAGTATCAGGCTTTTCCGTATGGAGTATTTTTTAGCTATGTCTTCCTTTATGGAAGTATCCAGCTCACCTATGGAAATTGAAAGTCCTTCTGATATGCGGGATATGAGGTTTGAGTTGAGCCCCGAAATCTCTATAGGTGCTACTCCTGTTAGAATTACCCTTTTTCCCCTTATTGTTAGTTCATTCAGCAGGTTCAGAAATATAAGTTCCGTGTTTTTCTTATTGGCTATGTACTCTATCTCATCGATCAGCAATACATCCGCCTCATGGTACTTGCGGTTGAACTGCTCTTTCTTGTTATGTCTCGCATAGGCTATGCAATCGTTTGTTATATTGTTGCCTGTTACGTATAGGGGGCGCATACCCTTGGCTGCCGCCTCTTGTGCCGTTGCTTGGAGTAAATGTGTTTTCCCCATACCTGTGGCACCATAAATGTAAAGGGGTATGAATTCGGGTGAGTATTCGGACAGCGTACGTTTCCCCATATCGTATGCCATTCTGTTGCAATCCCCGGTAACGAAAGTTTGGAGGGTCATTCGAGGGTTAAACTTAAATCCATAAAATTCGGAAATTTCGTTTTTTCGTTCTTTTTCTTCTTTGCGTATTGAAGGTGTGCCGCATACAGTGTATTTAACGGTAGTAACATCTCTTGTTATATTCGATATTGCAGAGGTGATAGTTTCGGATAGTCTTTGCTCTATGTACTCCAATTTGAAAGCGTTTTCTGCAGATACCATAATGCACCTGTTCTCCAAAGATATGGCGCTGGTGTTTCTTAGGAAGGTATCGAATGTGGCGCGCGGAACTAAAAGTTCTAGAGTTCCCAGAGTTGCAGACCATAGTTTTCGTGCTTCTTCTTTGCTCAAATAACAAATTCCTCCGTATATAAAGAAAACTATACCCATGCAGAGATGGGGTTTTTAGTAGCTGATATGGTAGTAATGCGTCAAGCGTATTACTTGCCATTTTGTGGGCTTTACCGTGTATTACTATTGTGAAATGTACTACTCTAGGGTACGCAGAAAATTCGGAACGCGTGAGGATTTCTCACCTTTATGGTGCGATTGGTGCAGGCGGGTGGGCGGTATATGAAGGTAGTATTTTTTGCTTCCCCAAAGGAGGCTATCTCTGCTTTGAATGCTCTGTTGTCCGGAAAGCATGAGGTGATAGCGGTTTATACTCGTCCGGATAGGCGTAAAGGTAGAGATTCCTTGCCTGTGCCGACTCCTGTAGCGGTAGCGGCACGAGCTTTTCACATACCTGTTTTCACTCCTGTGCGTTTGAATGAGGGGGCTGTGCTGGAAGTGCTTCGAAATCATGAGGCGGATGTTTTTGTGGTTGTTGCTTACGGGCGACTTTTTCAGCGAGCGGCTCTAAATATACCGAGTCTTGGTGTTGTGAATCTACACCCCTCGCTACTGCCTAAGTACAGAGGCCCTAGCCCGGTAGCGTCTGCTATATTGAACGGCGAAAAGGAAACAGGCGTCTCTCTTATGCTTTTGGATGAAGGGATAGATACGGGACCGATTATCTGGCAATCTCCTCCTGTTCCGGTAGCTCCAAAAGTTAGTGCGAGTGAGCTTCTTTACCTACTTATGTCGGTTGGCGCAGGAGCTTTGTCGGGTGTGCTGGAGAGGTTATCGACCGGTGAGGTTGTGCCGCATCGGCAGGATGAAAAACTAGCGACGATGACACGGCTACTTACAAAAGATAACGGGAGGGTAAATTGGATGGATTCGGCGGTTCGTATAGAGAGGATGGTACGCGCGTTTTCTCCATGGCCGGGCACATATACCGATTGGGAAGGTGTGAGGTTGAATCTGCTGGATGTTTCCGTGCTGCCTTCTCTTGACGAGGCGCCCGGGATGGTTTTTGTGGATGATAAGACTTTGTGTATCGCGTGTGGGGTTGGAGGTTTGGTAATAAGACGGGTTCAGCTTTCGGGGGGCGCTGTGATGAGTGGTACTGATTTTGTGAACGGGCACCGCAGGATAGTTGGCGCACGATTAGGGGATGTAGTTTCTTGAGGATATGGCGAGTTTTGGCGGTGGGTAAGACCTGTTATATACTGTGAGTGATGTACGGGGGTAGGGGTTGACAAAAAGGTCGGCTTAGCTAGAATATGAGGTGCTCTGTCTAGCGAAAGAAGAGTGATTGGTGTAAGGGGATATTGCTATGTGTTCAGTCGATTTTGTGCATGTAGTACGCACAAGGGTAGTTTACAAGCGGCTGACAGGGTAGATCGAGAAAGGTACATTCTGCACTAGTGTTGTCGGGTTAAAGCTTTCGTCTAGAGTGGAAGAGATAGCGGTTACGCTTTGCACATATGCTTTATAAAACTTAAAAGTTCTATATCAGCGTAGACGGAATAGATCATTCAATGATGGATTTACTCCCTTGCCCTTTCCTTTCATTTTTTTGATTACTTTCCGCATTTCCGTCCTTTGTTGAAGGATACGGTTCACATGTGTAGTGGTGAGTCCGGCTCCGGCCGCTATGCGATTCCTACGGGAGCGTTTGATTATATCCGGGTTAGCTCTTTCATACGGTGTCATAGAGAGTATAACCGCTTCTGCTTGTTTGATGCGTTTTTCACTTTCTCCGTCCTGATTGGAGCGAAGTAAAGATTTGTTCATTCCCGGTATAAGTGCCATCACTTCGGAAAGTGGCCCCATGCTTTTAGCTGCGCGTAGTTGCTCTAGGAGGTCGTTCATATTGAAGTGTCCCTTGCTTATTCGCTTGGAAATTTTTTCCGTTTCGCTGGTATCTATATTGGCGCGTGCTTTTTCTACGAGAGTTTCTATGTCTCCCATGCCGAGTATTCTGGATGCCAGCCTCGAGGGATGGTATTCTTCCAATTGATCCGTGCGCTCGCCTGTAGTTATGAGCTTGACCGGAACGTTCATTGTGGCTCGCATTGAAAGAAGGGCACCGCCGCGGGCATCGCCATCCATTTTGGATAGAACAAGCCCTGTCAATTTTATTTTTTCATGGAATGCTTTCCCGGATAGGATAGCGCTCTGGCCTGTCATACCATCCAGTACTAGGAGTGTTTCTACGGGTTTGACGCGTGAGTGAAGCTTCTCCAATTCTTTCATCACGTCTTCGCTTGCAGCCTGCCTACCTGCCGTGTCTACAATCAGGTAGGTAGCCCCGCGCTTAGTTGCTTCCTGTATGGCGGCGGTGGCAACCTTCAGCGGATTCGATTTGGCGGGTGACTCTGTATAAACATGAACGTCTATAGAGTTTCCAAGCTGCTGAAGCTGCTGAATTGCCGCAGGGCGCTGCAAATCACACGCTGCCATCATAACCTTGTGACCTTTTTGTTTCAAAAGGCGCGCTATTTTACTTGCTGTGGCAGTCTTTCCCGACCCTTGCAAACCTACAAGCATTATCACAACAGGCGGTTTATCCGGCGGTACTATAGGTGCTTCTGCACCGCCCAATATCTCCTTTAGCTCTTCATGGACAATTTTAAGTATCGTCTGCCCCGGTGTCAGAGAGCTAAAAACATCCTGCCCGGATGATTTTTCTCGGACATTCTCTATAAACGACCGAACTACGCCAAGCTCTACGTCCGCTTCCAACAGCGCTAGACGAACTTCACGCAAAGCATCATTTATATCTTTTTGAGATAGAGTGCCTTTGCGTGTTATCCTTCCTATTGCGGCAGATAATCGTTCTGAAAGTATTTCCAACATTTCGGTAGCCCTCTATTCAGATTGGGAATTTTGTATAGGTAAGTTCTGCATCATCCCGAAAATGTTTCCTTCCGTGTCTTTGAAGTAAGCTACCCATCCAACACCATCTATCAGATATTTTTCCACAGTGACCTGACCGCCGCGTTCTTTCACTGAAGTAATCATAGAATCGATATCATTCACTTCTACGATGCACGTGAAACCATTGATAGGCTGATTGTCTTCCGGCGGTGCTCCCTTCCGTTCCATCATGCCGCCGTTTATGCCCGGACTATTGTCCTCGCCCGTCTTTATCACCCAATAGTTCACTTCAGCATAATGTGTGAAAGACCAACCGAAAACTTCTTCATAGAATAATTTGGCGCGGGAGATGTCGGATGCATGAATTTCGAAGTGGACTATTCGCATTTCTGGGCTCCTATAAAATACATATGGCGTTCATTGATCTTACCGATAAATCTTATTATATCGGTATCAGCAGCTTTAGAAACGCACACAAAACCGTCCTGCTGTTGCGATAATGAAGAAGAATGCCTGACAATTTGTCAATATCCAAAGTCCGGCGCAGTCGCAATTTTTGATGATGCTCAATAATAACCACCATATATTAGAAATCGAAAGCCTCACGAAAAGTTTTGGCGGAAATCGCGTGGTGGATGGGACTACTTTTAAAGTATCCAAAGGCTCTATAACAGGTTTGATAGGGCCTAACGGAGCAGGAAAGACGACATGCTTCAACTGTATAGCAGGCAAATTACAGCCGGATTCCGGCGAGGTGATATTTCAGGGGAAACGTATAACCGGGCTGCCCTCCCACAAGGTTTTCAGATACGGGTTGCATCGTACATTTCAGATACCTCAACCCTTTGAAAGGTTGACAGTTTTGGAGAATCTGTTGCTGCCTCCAAAAAAGCAGCTGGGGGAAAGGTTGTTTATGCCTTTTATAATGCCTCATCGCGTGCGCCGCCAAGAGAAAATTCTTGCAAAAAAGGCGCTTCGTGCATTGCAGCTGGTGGAGTTGGATGGCTTATCACATGAGCGCGCAGAAATACTATCCGGCGGACAAAGGAAATTGCTCGAGTTGGCGCGTGCTTTAATAGATAAGCCGAGGATGATTTTGCTAGATGAACCTACGGCAGGCGTCAATCCTGTATTGTCCGCCAAAATATGTGAATACCTTCAACGTACAAGAAACGAAACCGGTGTAACTCTGCTACTTGTGAGCCACGATATGGCAGCAGTCGAGAGGGTTTGCGATAATGTTATAGTCATGGCTAACGGGCGCGTTCTTACGGAAGGGCTGCCCTCGGAAGTTATAGATAACCCCGTAGTTCAGGAAGTTTACCTTGGCGGCTCCAATCCTCGATGAAGTTTCATGAATAATATAGAAAAAACCATACTACAGGTTGAAAAACTAAGCGCGGGATACGGTGATGCAAAAATAGTAGACGGCATATCGTTGTGTGTTCATTCAGGGGAAATAGTTACTATCGTAGGCCCGAATGGCGCAGGAAAATCTACCTTTTTGAAAGCAATATTTGGCTTGGCATCCAAAATGTCAGGGCGGGTCATGCTTCAAGGAAAGGATGTAACCGGCTATACAGCTCCTTTATTGGTGCGTGCCGGTGCCGGATTTGTGCCTCAAACGGATAATGTGTTCACTAGCCTTTCAGTGTATGAAAATCTGGAGATTGGAGGGTATATCTTGAAATCCGGATTGAAGGAGCGAATATCCGAAGTGCTGAAGATGTTCCCGGACCTATCCCGTCAATTGTCTGAACGTGCTTCATCTTTATCCGGCGGGCAGCGTCAAACTTTGGCTATGGGGAGAGTACTGATGCTAAGGCCTAATATGCTTTTGTTAGACGAACCTTCAGCGGCTCTCTCGCCAATTGCCAGACAAAAAGTTTTTGGAGAGGTACAGCGCATAAGGGATACCGGTGTGGCTGTTCTGATGGTGGAGCAAAACGCCCGGGAGGCTCTGAAAGTTTCGGATAGAGGGTGTGTTTTTGTATCCGGGAGGAAGATTTTGGAGATGAAAGCCTCCGACCTTCTGGAAAAGGAGCGTATTGGAGAAATGTTTATACGGGAAGCAGATTTATAAACTCTATGGATATAGTGCAGCTCATAATAATAGGTTTGGTGGTTGGGTCTATCATAGCTCTCGGTTCTATGGGGTTGACATTGGCTTACGGTATAACCAAGTTTGCCAATGTAGCGCATGGCGATTATATGACGTTAGGTATGTTTACCGCTTTCGTGGTTGTTAACCAAGTTGGCCTTTCCGCCGAGCCGATAGGCCCTTTTTCTTTTGGATGGACGCTTGTGGTAGGGATTGTATTGGCGGCTTTAGTTGTTGGTACGGTGGCTTCTGTGCTGGATGTAGTTGTTTACAGGGTACTCAGGAGGAGGAATGCTTCTACACTTACCGCGTTAGTTGCATCTATAGGTGTGGCGCTTATGCTTCGCGCTTATGTGCAGGCACAATGGGGAGAAGCACCTCTTCGCTATACTTCAGCTATTAACAGGGCACTGACTTTGCCGGGTGGATTGAAGATCAAGCCTGACCAAATATTTATGTTGGTGCTGATGGTTGTGGTTGCGGCGGGGCTTTATCTGCTACTTTATCGGACGCGGTTGGGCAAATCGATACGCGCTACTTCGGATAACCCGGCGCTTGCCGGAGCTAGTGGGGTAGATACGGACAAAGTGCGGTTGGTGATGTGGTTTTTCGCCGGCGGCTTAGCAGCGATTTCCGGTGTACTGCTCGCTGTTCAAAGCCAGCTGAGACATGATGCGGGGTTTGAGTTTTTGCTACCTTTGTTCTCCGCTGTGATACTTGGCGGTATAGGAAATCCTTGGGGAGCGCTTGTAGGTGGCCTGATAGTTGGTGTTTCACAAGAAGTGAGCACTTACTGGATACCTACCGGTTTGAAGGAGGCTGTGCCGTTTATAGTCCTCACTATAGCTTTGTTATTGCGGCCTCGCGGTATATTCGGCTCACAAGTGTGATAATCGTGGGGTAATGAAAATGCCGGTTGACTTTCTTATGCAGTTGAATACTTCGGGTGTTTTGAATTGGGGGGTAGGCTTTTTAACGAATATGGCAGTATTCGCTATTTTAGCGCTTGCTCTCAATCTTCAATGGGGTTATGGCGGTATTTTCAATGTGGGGGTTGTTGCGTTTTTTATGGTGGGGGCTTACACGAGCGCAGTCTTGACTCTGGGTGCGCCCGGAGAATTCGAATCTTATGTAGGTGGGTGGTCGCTTCCTGTTCCTGTGGGCTGGATAGGCGGTATGGTGGCTGCCGCTTTTTTGGGATTACTCATTGGATTGCCCGCACTGCGTTTAAGGCGAGACTTTTTGGCAATAGTGACGATAGGACTTGCGACAATTCTGCGTAATGTAGCCAGTACTGTAGAGGGTTTAGTGAATAGGACATCCGGCTTACATGCATTTCCGAGACTTTTTGGCGATTTTGTGGATGGCTCGGATTATCGGTGGGTGGCTTTTGGCATATCTTTATCTATTCTGCTGGCGTCTTACATAGTTGTGAACGGGTTACTTCTTTCCCCTTGGGGGCGCGTTTTGCGCGGTATACGCGATAATGAAGAAACCGCACAGGCGTCCGGTAAAAGCCTTTTCTTTTTCAGGACACAAGCATTTATAGTTGGCGGCATGTTGATGGGGCTCGCCGGCGCCGTTTGGGCTCATAACGTGCGCGCTATATCCCCTTCGGCGTTCACAGATCTATTTGGAACGTTTCTTGTATGGGCTATGGTGATGGTGGGTGGCAGTGGGAATAATCGCGGCGTTGTTATTGGCGCCTTTTTTGTAGGATTTTTGTGGTTTGGCGTGCCTTTATTTCAAGGGTTTTTGCCTGCAGGGGTGGAAAGTTACATATTTCAGATAAGGCAATTCGTCTTAGGGTTGATGATTATTTTAGTGCTGATTTTCAGACCTCAAGGAATAGTTCCGGAACGTGCAAAAGTATCTCGATTTATACCTAAATTAAAACAGGGCTGATCCTGTTTTAACAGCCCTGTCTGCCGCGTCTCGGTATTAGAAAACTTTTGGTTACTTTAGATTCACCAGCACGGCATCAATGTCTACTATTTCGCCGCCTTGGTAAGTCCATATGCTTACAAACCCGCCTGTTACATCACCGACGCTATCCCAATCCAGAGTAGTTGCTGCTCCCTCATAGTTAACGTCTCCGCCATCTCCAACTATTTGGAGACCTCTTCGGACAGAGTCCTCTCCCGCCGTTATAGTTTCTCCACCGGGCAACGCTACCCTCCGCAAGCTATCTCTTATGGTGGCACCTTCTAGAGAATTCGCTATCTCTGCCGCCAGACCTATCGCGATAGTCGCATCGTATGCTTCACGAACGTAAGGCCTTGAAGGATTGCCGCCATATTTGGCGGAGAAGGCATTGTTGAACGCAGTGAATGAGGCGGATGATTCATCGCTTGATGCTACTGTTCCCTTGAAACCTTCCAGAGATTCAGCACCTATAGCCTCTATCAAATCTTCCGAGCGTGTACCGTCTGTAAAGTAAAATTTGTCGAAGAGTCCCTGCTCTAGAGACTCTCTCAAATATACCTGCGCTTGTCCTACATATCCCATAGTTACAAGAAATTCTGCGTCTCCTTCTGCCGCCTTCTGAAGTTCTGCAAGGTAAGAGATTTGATTTTCTTCATGAGATATTGCGGTTATGTTACCGTCATAAGAGTCACTGAAACGTGCCAGCAGACCTTGCCCGTAAGGATTGTTGAGATACAGAATTGCGACGTTATCTACGCCATCGTTCGTTATCAGATCTGCAAGCACCTGCCCTTGAGCAGCATCTGAAAGTGTAGACCGGAAAAGAAAGTCTCTATCATCGGCATTGCTGATACTTGGCGAAGTGGCGGATGGTGATATGACGGGGATTCCCGCATCTCCCGCTACGCTTTCTACTACGGAAAGTGTTATGCCGCTGGCCAAAGGACCAACTATTGCGTGAACACCCTCTATGTCTATAAGCCTTCTTGTTTCTGCTAGAGCCTGCACTTGCTGGAGTGCCGTATCTCCCACTACCAATTCAACAGGTCTTCCGTTTACACCGCCTGCGCTGTTTATGTGCTCTATTGCGAGCTCTACGCCTTTCCTTATTTCAGGTCCGAACTCTGCGAGAGGACCCGAAAAGTCCGCCAAATAACCTATTCTGAGCGGCTCTTGGGGACCTTGAGGAGTTTCAGGCGTGGTCGTAGGTATGGTTATTGGAGCTGCTCTACTTGCCGCGGTTTCAGTTCGCTCCAATTCAACTATGCGTTCGGAGAGGCTATCGACATCTCTTGCAAGGAAGGCTACCTCTACCCTTAGATCCTCCGCCTCTTGTGAAAATTCCGGATTGCCGCAAGCTGTAAAGATCACACTACCTGTTATCGTAATGATCAATATAAGCAAAAGGCGAGATAAGCTTTTCTTCATATTTTTCTGCTCCATTCTTTACCCCCTGATTACTCAACATGATTAATGTTCGTACTTATGCGAACATCAGTGCACTAATTAAATATTACAGGTTTAATTATAATGATGTAAACGATACGCGGTAAATTCAAACAAACCGGAATCATTTGAATATTTGCCGCGCCATCACCCCATCACCATTGACGTTTCGCATTTGGTAATACACATAAAAAAGTATTAACATTCAATTATACGGCACTTACAAGACAAGGCGAATTTGCAATGCATGAGCGTTGTTGATGAGCCTGTTGAATCATAGAGGAAAATTAGAGATATGAAAATAAAAAAGATAGCTATTCGTGCATTGGAAGGCACTATGGAGACCGCAGGCACCCTCTGGGAAGAGCGGCTTCTAATGCCTACCGATATTTACGATGACTTCCGCGCGCAGGGCTCGGATGCGAGCGCCAATCAGATAGATGACGCGCACTATCGCGTCTCCGCCAACTTTGTTCGGATAGAAACGGATGAAGGCGTTATCGGCACAGGCGGACCTTTCGATGATGTGGTGGCGTACATTATAGCGAAGCAGATACGACCGCTCCTCATTGGGCGCGATCCCTTCGCGACCGAGTACCTCTGGGACATTATGCACCGCAGCTTGGTTCATGGAAGACAAGGCACTCCAATGTTCGCCATTTCGGCTGTGGATTGTGCGCTTTGGGATTTGAAGGGATTGGCGCTGAACCTCCCTGTCTACTCTCTTATCGGCGGGCCTACTCGTAATCAAGTGCCTGCTTACGCATCCATGCTCGGATACGATGTAACAGATATGGGGAAGGTGAGAGCGCGAGCACTAGAAACACAAAGAGCAGGTTACAAAGCTCAGAAATGGTTCTTTCGCCATGGACCTATGTCCGGTCAAGACGGTTTTCGGCTGAACGTGAACCTAGCCAAAACTTTGCGTGAAACACTAGGTGACGATGACGATATTATGCTCGACTGCTGGCAATCGATGGACCTGACTTATGCTACAAGGCTCGCGGAGGCACTCGAAGAGTATAGCCCTCGCTGGTTGGAAGAGCCTGCTTTACCCGACCGCCTAGATACCTATCGCCAACTGCGTGAACGTACCACCATACCCATATCCGGAGCGGAGCATGAGTATAATCGATGGGGGTTCAGGCGCATTCTAGAAGCGGAAGCTTTGGACATTTTGCAGCCTGATATATATTGGTGCGGAGGATTGTCCGAAACACTCAAGATAGCCACCCTAGCTACGGCACATGACAGGATCACTATACCGCACGGTCATTCTACACCTGCCGGTATACATTTCTCTCTATCTCAGTCGCCTATTCATACCCCCTATCAGGAATACCTTCTCAAATGGAATGAGGTGCACCAGTATTTCCTACTCAACCCTCTTCGTCCATCGGAAGGGATGATATCCGCTCCGGAAACACCGGGCATGAGCATGCAACTAGACACGGACAAAATAGAGAAGGAACACGAATTTCCAGCGTGATTGCCCAAATAGATTGGAATGTTTCAAAGGAACAATGTCAGTGTACGTCTGTACGCACGTACACTGACATTGCTCTAGCGCTACTTTGAAACTAGAGAGGAGGACAAAATGACGAAGGGTACAAAATCTCTACGGAGACAGAAGTTATCACTGCTGTACAAAATTGAGCGATACTCCTATGTGCCATTTATGATTCTGGCATTGACTATGATACCGTTACTTGTTGGACCTCTTGCCTGGGGATTATCAGCGAGTGAAATGCGTATCTTTACCACATTAGGCATTGTCATATGGGCTCTTTTTGCTATAGAACTGGCTGTAAAGGTGTGGATAGTGCAAGATAAGCGCACCTACCTTAGAAAGAACTGGCTTCAGGTTATTGTGGTATTGTTACCTTTCTTACGTCCTATTCGGTTGATTGGGGTGCTTCTATTCACAATACGTGTGACGCGCGGAATGCGTGAAGTATTTGGATTTGGCAATATGCTAATTATCGCGTCGGGTCTCATATTGATCTCTGCTACAGTAATGATTTCAATTGAACGCGGCAGCAATGATGACTTCAACTCATTTGGCGATGCCCTATGGTGGTCTCTCGTTACCGTGTCTACAGTAGGTTATGGAGATACGGTCCCTTCAACTATTATCGGGAGATTGATAGCCGTCTTTGTAATGGTTTCGGGCATTGCCGTATTCGGGGCTATAGCCGGAAACTTGTCTTCATTCCTGACGCGCCGAGATGATATACCTTCACGAAAGCGTGAAATGCTGGTTATAGATGAGTTGCGTATGGAGATAAGATCACTTAGAGAAGAAATAAAAGCTCTGGCAAAAAAGGAACAAGCCGGATAATATACGGAATGCAACAAAGAGTATATCTATACGCTTATAAATCCATTACAAGCTTCCAAACCCAATAGCAGCCGCAGACACAATATAGTAATATGTTTTTTCTACTGTAGGAACGTTTCAAGCACGCCTTGTACGACCTGCCAAAGCCCACAGCGCAAAAGGTATCGTAACCGCTGAAAAGCCGAATACTGCCGCTAAGGCGCCGCCGATCGCTAGTACATCCCAGCCTGAAATAATGGAGCGCAACCCTTCTAGCAGATAAGTTACGGGGTTAAACGCTGCAACTACCTGCAGCCAGCCCGTCAGCACTTCACGCGGCAGAAACAGCGGAGATAGGAAAATAACGGGAAAGAAAATCAGGAAGGATGTATTTACCACCGTAGGGTTGCCCGTTTTAAGTGCGATACCATAAGGAATCGCATTGTATGCTATTGCCCAAAACAGGTTTATGGTAATAAATACCAGTATCCCGGCTATACCTGTAGCGAAAGACACGCCCAAAATCAAGCCCATCACTATGACTAAAACACTCAGAAAGCCTGCGATAACGCTATCCGCCACCATCAGACCCAGCAAAATGGCAAGACGGTTAGACGGCGTGATAGCCAGCCTATCGAAGTAGCCACGCTGTATATCCAACACCAGCACGTTAGCGCGGCTCAGACCCGTTACCGCAAATAAAGTAGCAACAGGTATCTGGAATGCCTTGTAATCCAAACCCGGTATCTGTTCAGCGAAATCCTGTAGAGAGCCTAAATTCACCGCATAGAAAAAGAGCGGTATGACAAGCGCAGGTAAGAGAGCCTCCAGATCACGCGGCAACGACCATAAAGCCCGCCGACTCAACGCAAAAAGATCGTTAAAAAAACCTCCGCGTTTCGCAATTACCTCTGAATTCAGTGTGGTCATTCTGTGCTTGCCGCCTCTGTGACTGTACTTTCACTTTCATCCGCTGAAGATATACGGCTGCCGGTAACTGTAAGGAACACATCATCCAAAGTAGGTGTGCGCAAGGTGATCTCTTCCACCTTTATACCGGCTGACGAAAGAGCAAGCGCTACTTCACTTATAAGCGCTGCACCGTTGGTCGTGCTGATAGATAACTCAGTGCCATAAACTTCCACAGACGTAATATTGGAGATGACAGATATGGCGCTTTTAGCAGCATCTATGCCACTGGTTATTTTGGCTACAATCACATCGGAACCTATAGATCGCTTCAATTCACTCGGAGTTCCCTCAACTACTAGCGTGCCCTGATTGATTATGCCTACGCGGTCTGCCAGTTGGTCCGCCTCCTCGAGGTATTGTGTTGTGAGGAATACGGTTACATCTTGTGTTTGATTGATAGTTCGCACCTGCTCCCAAACCTTAATCCGTGAATTAGGATCTAACCCTGTAGTAGGTTCATCCAGAAACAGCACCTTAGGGTTATGCAACAGTGCCGCCGCCAAATCTATCCTTCGCTTCATACCGCCGGAATATGTTTCGATGAAGCGATCCATCGCGTCACCTATATCTATAAGAGACTCCATCTCCTTTACGCGCCGCTTGATAGTTTCTCGAGACAAGCCGTAAAGCCTACCTTGAAGTGTCAGCAGTTCCCTACCTGTCTGCTTTGGGTCTAGGCCTGCTTCCTGAAGTGCAACCCCTATACGCATCCGTACTTCGGTAGGGTGCGACATTACATCCCAGCCGGCCACCTCCGCCTTGCCGGAATGTAAAGCAAGAAGGGTTACCAGCATTTTTACGGTGGTAGATTTACCCGCACCATTGGGACCAAGGAAACCGTAAATCTGACCTGAATTTATCGACAGGTCAACTCCTTTGACGGCTTCCACATCACCAAACTTACGAGATATAGATTGAGCAGAGATAGCAGGGGAAGACATTATTTAAATATTAACACTTACAACTAGGGACATTTTCTTTAGTGTGTTGGTACAAAAGTAACAAATCTATCCAAAAAATCAAGGCTCCTCGGAATTTTATTATCTTTGTCTATCCTTCTGACATTCGCTCGTACCAAATCTGGATGATACCGCTATCGAAAGATTGGTGCTTGGTCAGGCGCATTTTTTCACTGAAGTCGACAGGATGGAAGAGCGGCGTGCCCTTCCCAAGTAGCAGAGGCAATATCGTAATGATGTAGAGGTCTATCAGGCTCCGCTTGCGAAATTCCTTTATGAGCTCACCTCCTCCCACTAACCATAAATCCCCCTTGTGTGTCTTTCTCAACTCCCGCATACAATCTTCGAGGTCGCCCGATAAGAAATCTGCCGGCTGATCTACATCCGGTGTATTGTGTGTAAATACATATGAAGGCTTACCCTTATATGGCCAATCTCCGAAACCCAGAACCTGATTATAGGTATTGCGTCCCATGAGCAAGGCATCTACACCGGAAAAAAAGCGGCTATAGTTATAGTCCTCTCCGCTATTGTCATATGCGGAAAGCCATTCTACTCCCCCCTCGGCATCCGAAATGAAGCCATCCACACTGGTTGCTATATAGCAGATGATACGTGACATAATTTGACTATACCCCCCGCGCTGTTGCGCTATGCTCTCTTTTGGATAAACCCCTATTCCTATATTATTCCCGAACTTTAGAGATTATGAGATATATATCGACCGACACATACTTCGTTTCTTGAAGAGATGTGCGGCTGGTTCACGCTATCTATCTCTTGGGCTTGGCGGACGCAGCCTCAGATCTTCTGCGGCTCCATCTTCGGGAGTATAGCCGAGGGTATTCTTTGCGTTTGTAATATCGAAAATTTTCCATTTATTATCGGAAGTAGCGTAGAAGATGGCATAGCGTAAAGAATTGGCCGCTTCTATGGAGAGGCGCACTATCTGAGCGCAATCTCGATGGCTCAGCCATAAGGATAGGGCATATGGAGAGAAAGAAGGGTCGTCGTCCGATATTACCCAACCTATGCGCAAATGGATCGAATGGATATTGTGGTAGTCTGCGTAGTAACTGCCTAGTGCTTCACCGAATGCCTTTGCAGTTCCGTAGTATCCGTCCGGGCGTACACGGTGAGATTCATCTATCAGAGGGTATTCACCTTTTGTTAGTGCTCCAAAGTTGCCGTCCCTTATGTGTTTCCACGGCTCATCCAGATAGTACCCTCCGCATACGTGGTTGGAGGAAGCGAATATCACCTTTCTTACGCCGCATTGTCTCGCTGCCTCGAAAACGTTGTAGGTGCCGATGAAGTTGTTTGCCAAGTTGGAGTCCCATTCGGAATACGCGCGCGGATCCGCGGCGAGGTGAACTATGACGTCCTGATCTTTAAAAGCAGGCAAAATCGAATCGGCGTCGCTCAAGTCTCCAATAAACGATTGCACACCATCGGCGGGCTTCACATCCAGTGAGGAGATCTCATACGTACTGCTGAGCTTATCTATCAGCACGGAGCCTATCAGCCCCGCGCCGCCTGTGATTATCACATTGGTTTTAGGTGTTTTCTTCATATATACCTCCAAGTGTTCGTATAAAATTGAATATGGTCACTTCTCATACTCTATCCCTTTGTCGGTATAAAATTTATTTATGAGTGGTGAAAATATCAAGAAGGATGTTCTATTTTCTAGAAGGCCGAATGTTTCGGTTATAGGGCGGTCAGATGTTATGCATGGGTCTGTGCAATATGGTTTGGCTGAAGAGGTGGGGTGCGCAGTTATTGAGGCGGGCTTCACGCTAGTGACCGGCGGACTGGGTGGAATTATGGAGGCGGCTTGTCGTGGCGCACGTTCTTCCAATGTGTGGGTAGAAGGTACCATAATCGGTATACTGCCCGGAAATGATGCATCTGCAGCGAATCCCTTCGTGGACGTGGCTATTCCCACAGGGCTGGGGTACTCTAGAAACTCTATCGTGGCTCATTCACAAGCGGTGATAGCCGTAGGCGGAGGTGCGGGAACACTTTCCGAAATTGCGTATGCTTGGATGTTTGGGAAGCTGATTATATGTATGCAGTCCGAAGGATGGAGTGGCCAACTCGCCGGTAAAAGGATCGATGAACGCATCCGCTACCCTCACATTCCCGATGATAAACTGTTTTCCGCCGCTAATGCCTTGGAAGCAGTATCGCTTTTGAAGCATCACCTCCCGAGATACTCGAAGCATTCCTACGAGACGCATATTTAGGTTATTGATTATGCCCAAAGATGCCACATGTATAGCAAATCTCTTAGCGAAAGCCGGGTTTATTGGTGCGGAACCTCAGAGAAAGGCGCGTGCAACCTTAGAGCGTGAAGGGTTGACGAAGCCGGAAAAGGCGAATATAGCGAATTACAAATTGCCTAGAGTGGAAGCATTGCTGGACAAAACATTCCTGCGCTCTTGCGAACATTGCATGGAGATCACGAAGGCTCGCAACGATTTGGTTAGAGATGTTGTTGTTGTGCCGCCCGAAGGGTGCGAAATCTGTAAAAATTCATCTAATAGAAGATCCGTTTTGGCTTTGTGTCCTGTCATGAAACAACATGGCATATACTCCATTATCATAGTTGGCGGCTATCAGAGTAGCATAGATGAATTCAAGAATCTCATGCGAGAGGAATGCAGTCAAGTTTTGGTCACCTGCATAGAAGGGAATAAACAAGTTTCGGAACAACGGATCAACTCTATAAGTGAATCTCATCAGCTGATAATTATTTGGGCACGCACTCCACTGCCACATAAACTCTCTAACCAATTCTCCGCTCCCCAAAAAACGATAACCGTTCCAACAACAGGTATAGAGGCTGTTGCAAAAAAGATAAAAGAGCATTTGAACAAGGGGTAATTTGTCGGTCATATCGTCAAACTCATTACCCTTGTTACTCACTGAATGAATATTGCCCTCGTTTCTAAAGGAGTGAAGAGGATATCTGCAGTGCGTATTCACTAACGCTGTCTTGAGGTGTGCTCACTAATGCCGCTCACTTGTTTCCGGAAGCATCTGCTATGATTGAGGCAAACCGGATTTAGCATGATCAATGATGCGTTCACCATCTTGGCAAAAGGTAGAACTCTGCTACATGGAAATGCGGCTAACTCCGAAATGCGTCAATAAGTCCGAACATTTCATCGGTTCTCCCAAGCCCACAGATAGTTTTGCCCTCCTTCGCCCGTAGTATATGGACTGCCGGGTTGGGCGAACGCTTCTAAAGCAGCCTCTTTGCCTTTGCTCTGTATATCTTTGACGGCGTCATTGACCAAAGTCCTAACCCTTTCCGCTCTATCGTTCGGCGAAGAATTAGGATTGTTCTCATCGAGGTATATGCCGGAGCCAACGAACACATTGCCTACTCTGCGAAAATAAACGAGCTTTGCCGGGTCTTGGGCGGTATCGGGTTCACCTAATTTAGGGAATTGAACAACCAGCCAAGAGGTGTCGGTGTTTTGCAGTTCTTGCAGTGCATCTTTCCCGATAACTCTGCCCAGCTCGTCCTCATAAACGTAAATATTACTGCCTAGAGTAGACGGACGTGGATGGCATATCATGGTAGAAGAACCCTGTTCAATTGTGCCGATGAATAGATAAGCTTCGCCTCCGTCCGTGACCCACATGTCTCTATTGGTACCAAAGAATTCGCCGCAAGCCTGACTCTTACCGCTTGTAGGATCGGCTTCTACAACTTCTGCGGCCCTATCCACAAGCATCCTCATTTGGTGTATCCTTCCGCCATCGGAAGCATAAGGGTTATTCTCATCTAGCCAGATGCCGGCACCCACGTATAAATTATTATCTGCTCTATGAACATAAGACAATTTATAAGGATCTCTTTCGCTATCTTGCTCACCGGGGCGAGAACGTCTATAGGTTACCCAGCCTGAATCACCGGCTGAAAGCGCTGTTCCTATCTTGCCATAAATCCTTGCGCCTGTATCGTCCAAAAGATCTGTTCTATCTCTTTCCTCAAACCCGGTGTCCGGATGAAAAATGTTTACATTCATTGCCTCTTCAAAAGGTATAGGGTTTTCACTAGCTCTAGTGCTATCTCCGCAGGCCGCTAACACTGCAGAAGTTAAGGCAAGAATAAAAGCCAAGACGAGAAATTTTGGTGTCAACTTCATATTGTATTCACTCCTGTTTATAAAAGGTTGTAAGCATATATACTTATTATAGCACTAATATAATATCTTTGTCAAACCTTTTCAGGTAATGATTTATTTCGATTGGATATACAAAAGGTAGTTACAACAACTCAAGAGAGGTACAGGAGCAATCTTTCATCTTCCGACATACGAATCACGTCCATTTTCCCATTGAGAAGCTCCTCGAGATTCTATAAACTTTCCACGACCGAAAAGTCACGGCATGCCGCGATATAGGCTGTGTGCCGCTATCGGACGGGGCAGTTAACCAACCGCCGCAAAATCTCCAACTCCTGAGGCATGGATTCATCTTCGAGTGCTATAGTCTCCTTCTCGAAATATGGTCGAATGGCTCACTCATAGAGCATGAAACGTACGGCACTATTATAAGGTTTAGCTTCTTACGGGAGAAATCTTCCGACTCTTCGCGCTTTCTATCCTATATTTTGTTAACGCTAGCATCTTTGACTTGTCCGGAGTTTGTCTAAGATGGATATATCATCCTTCAGGTTTCAGGTGATAGGATTTAAAGTATTATTAGGTTCTATGCCATGATTTGGTTTCACGCTAAGTCAACCGCGCACCGGACACAAATCACCGATAGGAAAATTGCTTTGAACGAAAACAAATTGGTTGCCGCGCCTGATGATTGGTCATCGGCACTTGTAATAGCCGCCCACCCGGACGATATAGAGTACGGGGTGTCAGGGGCTGTCTCACGCTGGACATCGGAAGGTAAGAAGGTTTCTTATCTCATCGTTACCGATGGAGAGGCGGGTATAGATTCTATGCATCCAAATGAAGCCGGACCACTACGCCGCAAAGAAGAGATTGCAAGTGCTGCCAAGGTAGGTGTAACCGGAGTAGATTTTATGGGTTATAAAGATGGTACTATCGAATATAGCTTATCGCTTAGGCGAGATATTGCACGGGTTATACGTCAGCATCGTCCGGAGGTAGTTGTTGCAGGGAGCTACTACCTGAAATGGTCGGCTGGCAGCCTCAACATGGCAGACCACAGAGCGGTAGGTCTTGCGACTCTCGATGCCTCACGCGATGCAGGCAATCGCTGGGTATTCCCGGAGTTGATAGAAGAGGGTTATCCGTCTTGGCATGGCATCAAGTATATATTTGTTGGCGCCTCGCGCGATTCGGAGCATGCTGTGGACGTGACCGATCATATTGATAATGCCATAGCATCACTAATGGAGCACAAGATTTACTTCACAAATCTGGGCAGCGGTGATTTCGACCCGGACAACTTCCTCAGATTTGCGATGTCTGCCGCAGGTGAGCGATTGGGTTGCGAATATGCAATGCCCTTTGAAATTTTCAACATGTAGAGCTAGCACATAGTCCAAGGTCAAGCCTTCGCCGTAATATTCCAATATGTCATCCGGATTATCCGGTTCGCTGTTCTATATCACAGATGAAAATAAAGATGTGAGCTATGATATCTCAGGCAGAGAAATTACATATACTGTTCGCTGAAATATGTATTTATAAAGGTCTTGCAGATTCTGCAACTTGATATATAAACAACCTACACAGACAAACAACCCTATCAGGGCTCAAGCAATACAAATCCACGTGGGTAGCAGGGTAGGGCTGTAGTAAGAATACTAGTAAGGTTCTCGCACTCGAAAAAAATCTCTGGTGGAGCTGGGGGGACTCGAACCCCCTACCTCTTCACTGCCAGTGAAGCGCTCTCCCGGATGAGCTACAGCCCCTATGCAACATCAGTAATATTATCACCTTTAGGGCATGTGTGAGCGTATTCTTCTGCGCCTCGCTTTTACAGCGTACCATATGAAGAAAGTAGCTCCTCCAAAGATGATTATGCTTATCCAGCTTATGAGTCTATCCGCTACGGTAAGTGATAGGGCGTCGGCATTATTGGTAACGCCTAGCAGTATGAGCAGACCTGTAAGCCCCGTCTCTACAAAACCGAAACCACCGGGTGTAGGTATGGTTGTGAGCATGGCGATAGCAAGAGCGGCTATCATGGAAAACAGGAAGTTGAACTCTATCCCTACGGCATCCGCTACGAAATGAAATCGCAGTACCTCCAACATCCAGCCAATAACGCCCAACGCCAATTGTGGCGGAACCTGTCTCCCTTTGAGGCTGACAATCGTTGCCATGCGGAAGCGCAAGTAAGGCGTGCGTATTTTTACAGGCAACCTTTCAGCCAGCCTTTTACCTCCTAGTGAGATGACGGCTATCCCCAAACCTAGCAGACCGGCAAGCGTAAAAGCGCCTGTAATTACTATTGTAGGGGTTTGTATGCCCGTATCGCCTAACGCTATCCACAAGGAGGCTATCAGAATGAGTATTAGCACGGTTAGAATGTCCTGAGCTCGCTCGGCGGCTACCGTGCCGAGAGAGGAAGATATTTCTGCTTGTGCTTCTCGTGCTAATGCCCAAGCTCTGTAGGCGTCTCCCATACGGAGAAATGCTACCGCGTTGAGGAACCAGCCGTGAATTATCAATATTGCCATGACGGGTGTGTTTGGTATCTTCTTCTTTGCTCCTATATTGGTATGATTAGCCATCAAGCGCCACCTCATCCCTCTTACCCAGAAGCTGGTATAGTAGAAGGCGGCTGCCAGAATGTAGGGAACCGCTTCGATACCTTGTAAATTCGCCCAAAGGTCCCCCCACTCGAAACTGAACAGCCGCCATAGTGCCAAGCCCAAAGTGGCAGCGCCTATCATAACTGCGATGAGTGTAGGGAAGGAGATAATGCGGCGGCGGATAGTCCGAGCGGTTATTCTAGTGTTCACAACGTAGAAGATACGACGTTCAGTGTCGCTTCGGGAAGATTATGGAATTGTGAGTTTTTATCTGACATATCGGCGAGGCTGTAATTATGCGTACACTTTATGGAGTAGGGTACCTCTTTACTATACCCTTTCAATAGCTGCAAAGTGAAGATACATGAACGAATTAAGAAGAGCCAATGGTTCGTAAGATAGTCAGACATTTTTTGCTGTCGATTGTAATTGTGATAACGATTATGCTGACGGCTTCGGCGCTACTGCTAGCCGGCGGCGATACACAAAACCTTAGCACCGCTAGTTATGCGGCGCGGGAGAATCGCTTCTCTATAGTTGCATGGGAGATACAGAATGCTCCTTCTAAATGGCTCCATCGCGTCTATACCGGCCTTCCGTGGACAGATACGTCCGATGAACACAGACGCGCAGCATTCAATCGGTATGTAGAGTTATTGGAGGAGTATTATCGTGCGAGGGGTCAGCTGGAGCGCGCTGTTGCAGCATCGGATGATAAAGAGGAAGCGAGAATTCAGGTAGAAATGGATAGGTTGGATAAGGAGCGGCTGAGTCTTAGAGATTCTACGGAGGAGTATATAGAGGGAGAGATAGCGGCAGTCCTGATTGAAAACGGATTCGGTTCTGAAAACGGGTTCATGTGGCCGCCTTTGGATATACGACTTGGCTCATCTACAAGGGTTCTTATAACTTCACCTCGTGATCGCATACTCATCGAGGAGGCGTTGCTCATAGACCCGGAAGTGACTATAGCAGAATCTGAAAATATAGAAAAGGCACTATTGCAGAATAACGATCTTTCCGCAGTAGTCCTGCGAGGCGGAGGGGTTGCCACATATCCGGCTCAAGTATCGCAAGAGTTTGGCTTACGCAACATCTTTGAGATAGCTACTCATGAGTGGCTGCACGGCTATCTTTTCTTCAAACCTTTGGGTAGAGGATACTTTGCAGATAGGCGCATAACCGAGATAAATGAAGTGCTGGCGGGCTTTTTCGGACAAGAGCTAGGGCGCATAGCCTACAACAGAGTTACGGGCGATTATGTTAATCCGGTTCAGCCGCCACCCGATCCAGATCCCGAAATATCGTCCGAACAGCCCGCACAAACAGCAACCTTCAATTTCATATCCTTCATGCGTGAAACACGACTCGAGGTGGAGGAGCTGCTCTTGGAGCATCTTGTAGAAGAGGCTGAGGCATATATGGAGAGGCGGCGCGTAGTTCTGTTAGAGGAGCATGGCATACATATTAGGAAATTGAATCAAGCTTACTTTGCATTCAACGGCAATTACTCTTCAACAGGGGCATCCATCAGTCAGGTGCCGCGGCAAATATGGGCAATCCGTGAGCGTGAGGGGTCTATAGCGGATGCGGTGCGCATTATAGAAGGTGTATCTACTCCTGAAGAGTTTACCGATCTGCTACAGCGTTTGGGCATACCTCACGAATAAGAGGCGTAGTGCATTATGTGGGTAACACTCTATTTGAATAAGTGAGCATCATCCGATATATATAAAGCATATTTTCAACATGAGCCAGCGAAAAAATGTATATCATATATCCACGAAAGGTAATATAGGATGGTTGAAGTCATCTCCAAGGGTATCTCAATGATAGGCACGGACTCGGATAATGTCTCTTTCTATGAAATAAGTCGGAGAATATCTCACACACAATTATAGAGGAGGCTTCGGTGTATACACCATAGGTTTTTATAGTTATATTTAGGAAGAAAAAACTACAGTGGATGCACGACCGTTAAGGGCAATAAAAACAATAGCATGATTACAGAAGAAAGAATTAAGCAACTTATAGAAAAAGGAAATACTGTTTTAAGTACTCATAATCCAAATGAGATTGGTTTTACAACCTTAGACAGTGGTCAATTTACAGCATGGCAGACTCAAGTGTTAAATTATTTGATTTCAAATTTACCAAGAGAGAGTCCGTATATATTATCTTTTAAAGCTAATGTAAAGGAAGGCTTCCAAAGTTCGGTTGAGGAAGGAATCGGAATATTACGATCAATAAGTGAAGATTTAAACTTAGGAGTACTTAATCATACTGTTAATGATTCTTCAGTCAGTGACCCAGCTTCTCCATTATTCAACATATTTGATAAGTTTCATCTTTTAGTTCGCCAATTAAGAAGTCGTCATAATTCGAGGGACACATTAGATGTTAAAGACGAATATGATGTGCAAGACTTTTTTCATACGTTACTTCATCTTTATTATGATGACATTAGACCGGAAGAATGGACTCCGAGCTATGCTGGCAAAAGTGCTAGAATGGATTTTTTACTAAAGGACTTGAAAATTGTTATTGAGATAAAAAAGACTCGAAATGGATTAACTACCAAAGAATTAGGGTCACAGTTAATTGAAGATATAGCTCGATATAAGGTTCATCCTGATTGTGAAAATTTAATTTGTTTTACTTATGACCCAGAAGGACTAATTGGAAATCCAAGAGGCATTGAGAGTGATTTAAGTTCGGATGAAAATGGAATGAATGTAAAAGTAATTATTAGACCATAAAATTAAAGCTCATAACAATGTATAAAAATAATAGCCGGTTTAGTAGTATTTTCAAGGGTTGTCGCTCGCTTCAATTTTCTTGTAACTTGGCATGGAAGTGCAACGCAATCGGCTACTATTCTTATACTGAACGTTGTGCTTCATGCGGAAAATCCATCGCGCAAATAGGCACATTTGGTTTTGCCGAAACACAGGTAAGGGCTGAAAAACCAAAAGAGCCTGAATTTTTGCCAACGCTCGAACGAAAACCGAGATGTGAAAAAAGAAATTAGAAAATTAGAAAACTTGAGATGACATAAATGAAACTATACGAAGCATTAGAACAACAACTGAAGAAAGAACCCAACTTCGTGACGGATGATGGAGATCTGAAAAAGTGGGTTGTAATTAACAAAGCTCAAAATTTTGACTCAGAACTAATTGGGCTTTTGCTTGAAAATGCGGAACTGAAAGATAAGTTTTTTGTAAAAGTGAAGGACGTAATGGTTTTTAACCAAAACTTGTTTGTGCAGTTTTTGGAACAGAAAAACTACTTGAACGACAGCTACACCCAATACAAAAACAAAGTTGGACTAACCATTGACGGTAAATACCTGAAACAACGCAATGACGTGGCTTTAATTTGGCCATTTAAGGACTGCATTTTGGAAGGCGGACAAAGCCGAGAAGAGGACAAGCGAGAAGAGATTTTTTTCAATGAAATTTTAGCCCAAGACGAAATTACCCAGCTTTTAGAACCGAAAGTTTTTACCAATGCCAAACGTATAAGTGCCGAAGGAGAAAAACCGCTTGATAAGTTTAACCGAGACGAAAACGGAACTATTACCGACAATCTGATTGTAAAAGGCAATAATCTTTTGGCTTTGCATACGCTGAAAGAAAAATTTGCAGGAAAAGTAAAACTGATTTACATAGACCCGCCATATAATACAGGCGGACTTGGTGATACTTTTATGTATAATAATAATTTCAAACGCTCAATTTGGCTAACTTTTATGTATAATAGACTAGCTGTGGCTAAAGAGTTATTAAGAAAAGATGGTGTTTTAATAGTTGCGATAGATGAAAATGAGCAGCCCCATTTAGGAGTAATGCTAAAGGAATTTTTTCAAAATTATGAAGTTCACTGTATTACAATTGTTCATAATCCAAGGGGCGTTCAAGGAACCAACTTTTCTTACACTCACGAGTATACATTTTTTGTCGTTCCTCAAGGGAAAAAGTTAATTGGAAATAGAATAATTGATGAAAGTGAAATCGATTTTTCTAATTTGAGAAATTGGGGTGGTGAAAGTTTACGAAGTGATGCAAAGAATTGCTTTTATCCAATTATTGTAAATCCAAAAACGTCTGGGATAATTGATTTTGGTGATGTGTGCAACGATGACTTTCACCCAGATAAAAGAGAAGTAATCAAAGACGGTAAAGTTTATATTTACCCAGTTGATAATGACAACGTTGAAAGAAAATGGCGTTATGCAAGACAATCAATTGAAGAAATTAAGCCTTTACTAAGAACAAGAAAAAAGAGTGATCAATGGGATATTGAAATAGGTAAAAACTTTGGGCAATATAAAACTGTTTGGATAGACCCAAAATATGATGCAAATGAATATGGGACAAAAATTGTCAGCAAACTTGTTCCTGATAATAAATTCAGTTTTCCGAAATCGCTTTATAATGTAAAGGATTGTGTATATGCAGTTGTCGGCAATGATAAAGATGCTATTGTATTAGATTACCACGCAGGTAGTGGAACAACTGCTCACGCTGTATTAGAACTTAACAAAGAAGATGGTGGTAACAGAAAATTCATTATGTGTGAACAAATGGATTACGTGGAAACTGTAACTGGAAAGCGGGTTCAAAAAGTTATTGAACAAAACAATTCAGGTGATTTTATCTATCTCGAACTGAAAAAATTCAACCAAACTTTTATTGAGCAGATAGAAGAAGCCAAAGACACCGAAACGCTTTTGAAAGTTTGGGAGCAGATGAAGGTCAAGTCGTTTCTGAATTACAATGTGGACATAAAAAAGCAGGAAGAACACATTGAAGATTTCAAAGCCCTGAGCCTGAAAGAGCAGAAACAGCACCTTTGCGAACTGTTGGACAAAAACCAACTGTATGTAAACCTTTCTTCGCTCAACGACCAAGATTTCAACTGCACTGAAGAAGAAAAGAAAGTAACCAAAGATTTTTACCAAATTGAAAACTAAACAAATGGCATTTTTATATGACATATTGTTGCAGAAATTTGGTAAAAGAGCTATTGCCCAAGTTGCTATTCCCAATCACATAACCGACAATCTAAAACCCGGATTTGGTCAAAGACCTTATCAGGTAGAATCCTTTCAGCGTTTTATTCTTTGCCATACAGAAGAATTTGACGGCAAACCACGCAAGCCGTTGCACTTGCTTTACAATATGGCAACAGGAAGCGGCAAAACGCTGATAATGGCAGGTTTGATATTGCACCTTTACGAAAAAGGTTATCGCAATTTTTTGTTTTTCGTGAACAGTAACAATATCATTCAGAAAACTAAAGACAATTTTCTGAATCCGCAGGCTTCAAAATATTTGTTCAACGATAAAATTGTGATTAACGGTAAAAAAGTGTTAATCAAAGAGATTGACAATTTTGAAGAAGCCGACAATCAAAATATCAATATCAAATTTACTACCATTCAGCAACTGCATATTGACCTGAACAACACAAAAGAAAACAGTGTAACTTATGAAGATTTTAAGGACAAGAAAATTGTTTTGATTGCGGACGAAGCTCATCATTTGAGTTCAGCCACCAAGAGCAATGGAACATTATTCGGCAGCTGGGAAGGAACGGTTTTGGAAATACTCAATCAAAACCTTGATAATATCCTTTTGGAGTTTACCGCAACTTTGGATTATGAAAACCGAGAGATTGTAGACAAGTATCAGAACAAGGTTATTTTCAAATATGACCTTGCACAATTCAGGATTGATAAATATTCCAAAGAAATCAATCTAATCCGTTCCCTGTATGACGAGCAAGACCGGATCATACAAGCCTTGATTTTGAACCTGTATCGTCAAGAATTGGCAACTTCAAACAATATCAATTTGAAGCCGGTAATTCTCTTTAAGGCAAAAAAGACAATCAAAGAATCTAAACAGAACAAAGAGAATTTTCACAAACTGATTGATGATTTTTCGATGGCAATGGTGGAAAAAATCAAAAAAACTTCTACCGTTCCAATCGTTCAAAAGTCTTTCAAATTTTTTGAAACAAAAGGCATTTCAGCCAACGAAATTGTGAAACGCATACAAGCCAATTTCAGACTTGAAAACTGCCTGAGTGCCAACAATGATACAGAAGCGGAGCAAAATCAGATTCTACTCAATACTTTGGAAGATGAAAATAATCCAGTCCGTGCCGTTTTTGCCGTGCAGAAACTGAATGAAGGTTGGGACGTTTTGAATTTGTTCGATATAGTTCGCCTTTACGAAGACCGGGACGGAAAAGACGGAAAGCCGGGGAAAACCACACTTTTGGAAGCTCAGTTAATTGGTCGTGGAGCGAGATATTATCCGTTCGCTTTGGAAGAAGGGCAAGACAAATACACCCGAAAATATGATGACGATATTTCCAATGACCTGAAAACATTGGAAGAACTCTATTATCACACCAAAGAAGATAGCCGTTACATTTCGGAATTGAAAAACGCCCTTGTGGAATCGGGTATTTATGAAGATGATGAAAACTTGGTAACAAAGCAACTTACTTTGAAATTGGACTTTAAGGAAACATACTTTTACCGAGATGGACACGTTTTCTTCAATAAGAAGGTGCCAAAGAGTTTTGACAACATAAAATCATTTGCCGACTTAGGCGTTAAAAAGACCAACTATCGTCATACGCTATCTTCGGGAGTTGGCAGAATGTCGAGTGCATTTTTTGAAATGGAAAATCCCACTTCCAATGAAGAAGTAATCAAAACCAAAGATGTAAAGCTGACCGATATTCCGAAACACATTATCCGTTTTGCGTTAAGTCAAAATCCTTTTTTCTATTTTGACAGTTTATCGCATTACTTCCAAAGTGTGGGTTCACTTTCAAACTTCATTGACAGTACAGACTTTTTAGCAGTCTTGGAAATCACTTTTAGCGGAACACACAACCGACTGCAAGAAATTAGCCATTTTGACTATTTGCAAGCCCTGAACGGACTTTTGCAGACTATTGAAGCAGATATTAAGAGCAACTCGACAGAATACGAAGGTTCGGGCTATATCAAACAACCTATTCACCAAGTTTTCAAAGACAAAGAAATCAAGGTTTACAAGTACAGCGAACGAGCAAACGGACAGGAAACATTGGTGGCAAACGAACCTTGGTATGTTTACAATGCCAACTACGGCACAAGCGAAGAAAAGAAGTTTGTAGAACTCTTTGCCAGACGATTTGAAGGATTGAATCAGAAATTTGAAAACATTTACCTAATCCGAAACGAAAGAGAAATCAAAATCTTTGACAAACTCGGAAGAGCATTTGAACCCGACTTTTTATTGTTCTGCAAACAACGTGACGGAGAACAAATGACTTTTCAGGTTTTCATAGAACCCAAAGGAGCACATTTGGTAGCACACGACAAATGGAAAGAAGACTTTTTAAATGAAATCAGAACAGAACAAAAGACTATCAAAATCCATACGGACACTTATTTGATAACTGCGGTTCCGTTCTATAATTATGCGAATGAAAATGAATTTAAAACAACATTGGAAAGTACATTGAATGAAACTTAATGTCCACGCTTCACAGACACACACATTGCCAAGCCCCACGAGCCATCGCTATAACCAAAGCTTGTCAAAGAGTGTGTCTGCCCTATCGCTCTGACGCCAGATTGACATGCACTTAGCAAACCTAAGAGGCAATAAATCTGGACTAAAAAGGGGGCTTAATCAATCAATGGGGGAGGCGTAGTGCATCATGTGTGTAACACTCTATTTGAATAAGTGAGCATCATCCGATATATAAATCATATTTTCAACATGAGGCAGCGAAAAAATGTATATCATATATCCAAGAAGGGTAATATAGGATGGTTGAAGTCATCTCCAAGAGTATCTCAATGAGAGGCACGGACTCGGATAATGTCTCTTTCTATGAAATAGTCGTGAATATCTCACACACAATTATAGAGGCGGCTTCGGTTAACATAGAAAGTAGAGTGGGCACTCGAGACATGGCGACATAAGGTACAAGGGCAAACAAAAAAGATGGAAAATATACGCGTAAAAGACATTATGAGTACACCACCGCATACTATCGTTGAAGATGCTACTTTGGCGGAAGCTGCCGCCTGCATGCTGGAACAACGAGTAGGAGCGATGATTATTGTAGATGGAGAAGGGCTTTATAGAGGGTTGATTTCAGAGCGCATGCTTATGCCTAAGGCAGGACATTTGCCGTTTCTGCGTGACACGATTTTTATGATGCTAACGAGGCATATGGGTTCTCCGGCGCAGCTGATAGACACCATAAACGATATGCGCGATACAAAAATTTCTGATAATACTTCCTTGTTTAAAGATGTCCCTACGGTAGAGCCGGATGATGTTATTCACGATGTTGCCGAAGTTATGATGTCTCACAATATCTATGATCTCCCTGTACTGGACGCGAAACGTCCGGTCGGCATGATTTCCCATCACGATTTTCTCAAATTTTACGCGAAGGCTAGCTAGGTTCCTGTGCGGGTCATTACTTTAGAGAGCAGATAGAATTTCGCTTATTTCCCTCAGATCTTTTTGACTGTCTACAGTCATCCACATCTCTTTCGATTTGTAGGCGGCAAGACGCCTTTTAGATGCAAGAGCGGGGAAAGTTTTTGTCTCGTGGTCACCTATCTCCGGAAGAAGCGGCCATATCTCCCTAGAGAAGATGTATATTCCTGAATTTATCCAGTGAGGAAGAGGCTCCTTTTCAGAAAATCTTGTAACAAGGCCTTCATCATCGGTCATCACAACTCCATAGGAGTTAGGGTAGGGCACTAGCATGACTGTGGCTATAGCGCCGGTTTCTTCATGCCTTTTGAGCAGAGCATTTATTGACTGCGAAGTTATATTGTCTCCATTTGCAACTACAAAAGTTTCCGAGTCCTTTGGCAAGAGGCTCATGCCTTTACGGATAGCTCCTCCTCGTCCAAGGGGTGTTTCTTCGAGTGAGTAGTGCGCGCGAAAGCCGGCAGTGCTTCCATCACCAAAGTATTCCCGTATAATGTTGCCCATGTAGCCGCACAGAAACACCACATCTGTAACACCACTCGCTACCATACGTTCGATCTGATACGATAACAAAGGCCTACCGTCAATAGGGACCATAGGCTTAGGTAGGTTATCTGTTAGAGGTCTTAGGCGTTCCCCTCTTCCTCCGGCTATGATGAGGGCATATAGAGTGTTCGTCATTGTAACTATCCTGATTTAGTGGTTTGTGCTTTATTGTTCATGTGCAAAGCTGCATCTTTTTTATTCTACGCGTTATGTCCGAAAGGCGGTGTAAACGTTCGCGGTTTGTATCCTGATCCAGTAGACGGGTGTTAATAATAGCTGCTGCCATTCCTGTCTCGGGATCTCCCCATGCGGAGGATGTACCGATACCGCCGTGTCCATAAATTCTGAGCGGCTCCGGTGCTCCGAATGAATTTGGCGGTGAACCGGCGTAGGACATTCCGAGTGTGCGTGAAAAATATCCACCCTCTTCAGTGACCCCGGTGAAGCGCGGGCTTGTGACCTCATTCACAGTTTCTTGCGAGAGCCAACGCTCACCGTCCGATTTACCTCCCGCAAGCATGACGGAATAGAAGCGTGCAACGTCCTCGGCTGTAGATATACCTCCCGCCCCCGGGATGATTGCACCGGCATCCAGAATTTCCATAAAACTGTTTGCTAAACCCGGCCTCTCGAATGTGGGGGACTCACTGATAGGTATAATGCGATTCTTATCTGCAGGAGCGAGGCTGAAAGAGGTATTGTGAAGTCCAAGCGGCTCGGTAACCTCTTCACTGAAGACTTCTGCAAAGGGTTTCCCGGATACACGTGCTGCGATCTCTCCAACCAGCCAACCAAATGTGAGGGAATGGTATTCGAAACGTGAGCCTACGGGGTACTCCAAAGGCGCCTCTTGTAGATAAAGTGTTACCTCATCCCAGTTAGCATACGAGTTGTAAGGTATGGCAGGGCTTGAAGGCATACCGGCTGTATGTAATAAAAGATGCTCTATCGTTACTGCTCGCTTCTCCTTTCCTCCTTTGTCAAACTCAGGCCAGTACTTGATGATTGGGTCATCCCACCCGATAAGCCCGCGATCGTACAAGCGCCACAACGTGGCGGCTACCATCGGCTTTATCATCGAGAAGATAAAAAATAGAGACGATTCTACCGCACTGCCTGCTAAGAGGTTGACTTTACTTCCGTCTCGTATAGCGCATACGGCTATCCCATGGGACAGGCCTATATCTACCTGCCTAACCATTTCGCTATGTAGTTCGGATATACCGACGGTATGTTCTGCATGGATTGTGTTCATTTTCCGTTCCTTTATTGCAGGTAATGCCTCCCTTACCTGCTTGGGTATTTATGTTATGTATGGAATAGTTTGGGGACCTTGCGGCAGCACGCATAAAGTGGCGTTGTTACCTGCATTGTTCAAAGATTCGTGTAACGCTTCCGTCAAGTCATGCACGGGCTCTAGATGAGACTCTCTGATCTGTTCATCCGTTAAGCCGTCCGCTTTTATCTTTACAACTGCTTTTGATTGTATGAGAGCTTGTATTTGTGCCTCCCACTGATCCGGCACTGCATACCCTGGAGATTGTATGTTATGTAGCATCTCCGCCGGTGAATCTGCGGAGCGAAGTATATCTGCGTATGAGCTAGGTTCTGGTATTCCATATCTGCACTCTGCGGCGCATATAATGATACCGCCGTGTTTCACAATCCTACCGGCTGCAGACATCCCTTTCACCGCTTGGTAGAGATTTTGGTCTAATGGATAACCTGAGTTTGATGTGAGGACTACATCGAATGGCGAAGGTACCGGCTGCATAGCTTCCAGCCTTGCCGCTTTACAAGCGGCGGTATGCTCCAGCACTAAGTTACCGGCGAATACGCCCGTTATTCGCCGGCTGCGATCGAGCGTAACATCCATCGCAAAGTGAACGCCTACAGATTCTGCTATTCGTCTTACATCGTCGTGTATAGGGTTGCCGTATGTAATGCCCCATGTTGCTTTCGGGTGTGCTATCCTCTCGGCGTTGTGCAGTATCATCACCGTTTCTATGCCTGCGAGGCCGGGAGCCACCATTTTGGGACCGCCGCTAAAGCCTGCAAAAAAGTGCGGTTCTACGAATCCGGTAGTGATTCTTACGTCGCATTCCATCCATTCGCGATTTATTAGAACGGGAGATACCGTTTCCGTATCCGCTATTCTTTGCAAAGATGATTCATCTCTTGCGTTGTGGTTAACTACTCGCAACGAAGACGCTATCTCATCGCCTAGCATCTCATTTATTTCTTCACTGGTGTTGGATCGATGTGTTCCGGTTGCGATGAAGATAGTTATATCTTCCGGGCGTACATTCGGCATTTCCTCTATGATAGCCTCTACCATTAGTTGGCGCGGTTGTGCGCGTGTTATATCGCAGACGGATATGCCTATATTCGCCCCTCGTTTGGCAATAGACCTTAGCGGTAGCTGTCCCATAGGATTTCGTAAAGCTTCTATAAGCGCGCTTCTGATATTTCGCAGAGGCGGCGGATGTTTGGGTTCTAAAACTTCCGTCCTATCGCGCGGCACTTCCGCGTGTATATGTTCCGTTCCGTAATCAAGGGTGATTTTCATCCTTTCTGCATCCGCCTCCAAGAATCTTATATCTGAAGCCGCGTTCGAGTTATCTCTACGCTTGCGGCGCTTGCACGTAGTATAGCGCCGGGCTTGCGAACATTTACATCTACGCGTTGTACAAGAAAATTTTCCATACAAACACTTGCTATACTTTCGGCGAGTGCTTCTATAAGTTTGAAATGTCCGTTAGAAGCTACCGCTATAATTTTCCGAGAAAGTGCCCCGTAATCAACTGTATTGGAAAAATCATCCTTTCCGGCGGCGCTGCTCAAATCCGCATGTAAAGTGACATTGACTACCACTCGCTGCGGTGTTTGTAGTTCGGTATCGCGAATCCCGATGATACATGGAGTCTCAAGATTTTCTATGCGTATCCGATCCAACGGAAGCGGCTCTATCGTAGCGGACCTCCAATTGGAATTATGGCGCCGTTCACAGCACCTCCGGCTTTAGTGCATAGGAAAGCAGCCAAACTTCCAATATCCGCAGGGTTTACCCAACTAGAAAAATCTGCTTTCGGCATGTCATTACGGTTATTTGGGGTATCTATGATGGTAGGAGCTATAGCATTGATGGAAACGCCCTTCCCTTGAACTTCTGATGCAGCAGCCTGTATCAGGTTCACGAGTGCCGCCTTACTTGCGCCATATGCGGCATTATTTGCCAAGCCATGCAGTCCCTGACGTGCTGCAATAGCCAGTATTCTTCCTTCGCCTTGCTTCATCATTACGGGCAGAGCAGCCTGTAACATCATTCTTGCGGTAGTGAAGTTAATGTGGAGCATCTCTTCAAAGGCATCTTCTTCGCCGGTATTTTCGGTGAAAATAGGTTGAAAAGTGTAACCGCCTGCCAAATTGACCAAAATATCCAGCCTTCCCGCCTCTTCCACAACATCTCGCACAATTCTTCCGGCATTGTCCTTATTCGCCGCATCAAACCACAGTTCACCCGGGGGCATATCACCGGTAAATGTGTTAGCTCCCGCCTCTTTGAATACTTTGACCACACCGCTCCCCAATCCGCCGCTAGCTCCTGTTATCACAGCAACCTTCCCATCCAGATACTTACTCGACAATCTCACGCTCCTTGTTCATCTAATGTATACCATTTACCTTTATCAGTCAGGTTGTTTAATCTCCCACAATTCTACCTTGCTGCCCGGGGGATAGATCCAAAACAATCCAAACATGCCATACTATAACTCCTGAATACATCTACTATTTCGTCTCTTTGCTCATTTACTCTAGCTAGTGCTCCGTTCAAATTATCCACAATGAAATTGATAATAAACTCGCAGTGTCTTTTTTGAATATACCTCCCACCGTAAGAGCGCGGATAGGGCATAGCATCAGGGTCAGATAGTGCCGCCAAAGTGTAACCGCGAGTTAAAGGCCAGACATTTTTGTACCGATCGGCTAGTGTTTCCGTGTTTGAACTTTTGAAAAATACGCCGTCAGTACCTAACATTTTTGCCATGATGGGCATCCGTCTATACTTAAAACTTGTCACCGCCTGTGGGTAAAGAGCATCATTATTGAATATGATCTCCTCCATCTATCCGTATCGTTTCACCCGTTATAAAATCGTTCTCTATGAGGGCAAGCATAGCGGATGCTACCTCGTTGAGAGTTCCTAGCCTGCCTGCCGGTCCCGGTGCTGTCATCGGCTCATTTTCGGCATCGCGCGGCGGGAGGATAGCGCCTAAAGCCAGTTCATTCACCTGTATGTGCGGCGCTAGAGATAGAGCGAGGGATGATGTAAGCCCCGATAGAGCGGCTTTGCTCACGCCATAGCAGAAACGTTTTGGTCTGACGCATCGCCAATCGCCTATGTTTATAATTTTGCCTTGTGATGCATTTGGAAGGTTCAGCGCCATCTCGCGTGCGAGGATGAATGGAGCGCTGACATTGATTGCGAAATGTCTTTCCCAATCCTCTAAAGTGGCTTCATAGAGTGATCCCCGCTCAAATATGGAAGCACTGTTGACTAGGACGTTAAAAGGGCCAAAGCAGGAAATGACCTCTCTAGTCAGCGCGGTTACTTCATTAGGTTGAGATATATCGGCTGAAAAAGCTTTCGCTTCACTACCCATAGCATGTATAGTATCTACCGTTTCCTTAGCGTCTGCATCGGATTTGCCATAGTGAACTGCTACGGTTGCTCCACGTTCGGCGAGTGCCAAAGCCAACGCACGCCCTACGCGTCTGGCAGAGCCTGTTATCAGTGCCGTCTTTCCTGATAGATCCAATATTCAGGTAACTCCTGATTTTTCTATGTGTTTCATAAACTCTTCGCGTGTCTTTGCGTCTGATTTGAATATGCCAAGCATAGTGCTAGTTATCATGCGCGTATTGGGTTTGCGAACACCTCGCATAGTTGTGCACATGTGGCATGCTTCCACTATTACACCTACTCCTCGGGTTTCCAATATCTCCTCAAATGTACTCGCTATTTGGTATGTCATACGTTCTTGTATCTGCAACCTTCGGGCGTACATATCCACTATGCGCGGTATTTTGGAAAGTCCTACTATCTTCATATTAGGCAAATAGCCTACATGCACCTTTCCATGAAACGGCAGAAGATGATGCTCACAAAGGCTATAGAAATCTATATTGGAAACAGTCACCATCTCATCATATTCTACTTCGAACATAGCCTTATTCAAAATTTCATAAGGATTCATTTTGTATCCCGCCAGCAAATCTCCGTACATGCGTGCAACTCTGTTCGGAGTATTTCGGACGGATTCTATATTGATAGCGGCATCCTTCGTATGTGTGGTGCTGTTATCGGAAGTACTGTTCACATGAATGGCCGCAACCGTTTCGACAATTGTTTGAACTACCACACCGATATTATCTTCGATCCTCTTCTCTTCATTTTTGGAGAAGAGAGAGTCGTGCACATTTTGCTGGATTGTCATACTGTTATTCCGTCGGCTTTTGGGAAGATACTTTATAAAATTAGGTAGCCTGTTCCCAATAAGGTTACCCGCCGGATATAGCCGGAACGAAGTGGACTTCCGTATCTGCTTCCAATGGTTGCATAAGGCCTTGACGAGTAGGTGCATGTCCGCAGACTGCAGCCAATCCCGGCTTTATCCTACCGTTTTCAACTAACTTTTCTTTTACACCGGGAAACTTCTCATCAAAAGCGTCTATGAGTACGCCGAGTGTATCTCCTGGAATTTCTACTACCGTCTGCCCCTGCGTGAGTTTCCTAAGAGCATACGGGACGAAAATTTTTGCCATACGTTCAAGTGATACCGTTTTGTGTGTTATTGCCTATTGCTTCCAGTATCGCTGTGGGATTTATTGGAGTATTGAGAAATCTTATACCCGTAGCATTCTTTATAGCGTTGGCCACAGCGCCTAATGGAGGCGCTATAGGCACCTCTCCCACTCCGCGTACCCCATACGGGTGTAGAGGGTTTGGCACTTCTACTATTATTGTCTCTATATATGGCAAATCAAGCGCCGTAGGCATACGATAATCTAGAAAAGAAGAATTTGCCATAACTCCGCGGGATGTCATAAAGTACTCTTCATTTAGAGTCCAGCCTATACCTTGCACCACACCTCCCTGTATTTGACTTTCCACATAAGACGGATGCACAGCCTTACCGACATCTTGAGCTGCCGTATATCGTAAAATATCGGTTTTTCCGGTTTCGGGGTCTATCTCGAGGTCGCATATATGCACACCGAATGCGCTGCCTGCATCTTCCATGTAAACAGAGCCGGAAGATTGAACCGGACCACCCGTATCATCCAGCAAGCCTGACAGTTGCGATAACGACAATTTCAGCTCCGGATCCGATAACGATGCGAAATACCCATCTTGAAAATCTATCTGTTCACTATGGATGCCCCATAAAATGGCGGCGCGTCTTTTCAACTCTTCTATGAGACTTCCTGCCGCAAGCCAAGCAGCATACCCCGTAGCGTATGTAACTCTGGAACCTCCGGTAGTGGCGGTAAAGCCAATGCTATCAGTATCCGGAATGGAAGGGCGGACACTCTCCGCGGAAATTCCGAGCCTTTCGGCTACTTGCATTGCTATAGAGGCGCGCGTTCCGCCTATATCTTGTGAGCCTTCATTGAGGAACACTACACCATCAGAATCCAATGCCAAAGTGACCGAAGATTTGTTACCTCCATTCCTCCAGAAGCCGGTGGCAACACCGCGACCTCGTAGTTTCTTATTATTGGAAGGTTCAAGAGACGTCTTCCAATGCTCGGAATCTCGTGCAGCTTCCAAAGTTTCCATCAAACCTATCCTGAGAAAACGCGCCCCGTCTCCGCGTCGTGTTCCCTCATGTGCTGCGTTATCCAATCTGAACTGAATTTTGTCCATATTTAGTCGTTCGCATATCTCATCTACAACTTGCTCCGTTGCAAAAGCAGCCTGTGGTGAACCGGGTGCTCGATATGCGGCGGATTTCGGCTTATTCACCACAATATCATACCCGTCTATACGCACATTTGGTATATCATAAGCCGCTAAAATGCACACAGCGGCAGCAGAGACGGAAGAGCCCGGAAAGGCGCCGGCTTCGAATTTAATATCACATTCCGCCGCTTGAATCTTCCCTCTGTAGTCTACCCCCATCTTCACTCTAACCACTCCGCCCGGCGCGGGTCCTGTTCCCTCGAAAATAGAGGTTCGGTCCATGACTATCTTCACAGGCTTCCCTGATTTTCGGGACAGAATAGCAGCTATGGGAGGCAAATATATTACTGTTTTACCTCCAAAACCGCCGCCTATTTCAACCGGATTGACTTTGATGCGTGATTCCGGAATACCCAGTACTCCCGCCGTCTGTGCGCGAACCCCGAACATGCCTTGAGTGCTGGACCATATAGTCAACCGATCTTCTTCATCCCAAAGAGCGGTAGCGTTGTGTGGTTCTATATAGCCTTGGTGAACCGTTTTAAGACTCACCTCCTTTTCCACAATCAGCGTGCATTCTCCAAAAGCGGCATCAGGGTTTCCCAACTCATGTCTGAAGTGGCGAGCTATATTGGAACCTTTCACAGCCTCTCCCAAATGATCACAAATTATATTGGAATGCAGGATGGGGGCATTTTCTCTTTGAGCTTCCCTGACGTTAGTCACGGGTTCTAGAGGTTCATACTCTACCTTTATGAGCTTGCATGCTTCTCTGGCTGTATTTCTATCAGTTGCGGCTACCGCAGCGATGATGTGCCCTTTGTAAAGAGCCTTATCGTGTGCCAGTATCGTCATAGCACGAAAGCGGAAGGCGGAAGTGGCACTGTCCAAGTTTATTTCATCTTCTTCGTAGCGAGGAAGATCTGCGGATGTACAGACGGCGAAAACACCGTCCATCTGTTCGGCATCGCTGGTGTCTATAGAGAGGATGCGTGCATGCGCATGGGGAGAGCGTAAAACCTCCGCCCATATCAGTCCCGGCACTTTGACATCTGCGCCGTATATAGCGCGTCCTGTGACTTTATCCAGACCGTCGTGACGTATGGGACGTGTGCCTACTACCTTATAAGTGGGAGGTGTGCTTTTATCTATTACTGCCACCGGTGTTTAACTCCATCTATGCCTAGAGTGTGAACGGCTATATATTTTCACGAGTCTTTCTTTTCCAATGCTTCTAGTATGGCGTTGGGGTTCATAGGTGTATCGTAAAGACGTATTCCCAGCGCGTTATGGATAGCATTGGCGATGGCCGGCACAGGCGGGCAGATAGGCACTTCTCCTACGCCTCTCACACCGAACGGGTGTATGGGGTTGGGAACTTCTACTATGATTGTATCGATATTTGGCGTATCCAATGAGGTTGGCATGCGGTAATCCAAGAAGGTAGAATTCGCCATAGTACCATCTTTTGTCATAAAGTATTCTTCATTCAATGCCCACCCTATCCCTTGCACTGCACCTCCCTGCATCTGGCCTTCCACATAAGCGGGATGTATTGCCTTGCCTGCGTCTTGGACAACCGTGTACCTTACCACGTCTGTCTTACCGGTTTCGGGGTCTATATCCAAGTCTACTATGTGAACGCCGAAAGCACCTCCTGCGTCCTTCAAATCCACATTACCAACGGCTGAAACAGGTCCGCCTGTCTCGTCCATTTTAGAGGAGAGTTCTTTAAAGCTTATTTTCAGCTCGGGCTCCGCCTTAGACGAGAAGACGCCATCGCTGAAATCCACATTTCCTTCATCCTCTTCTTTCATGTTCCACAGTTTAGCAGCTCTTTTTTTCATTTCCTCTACCACTGCTGTAGCCGCTTTATATGCGGCGTAACCTGTTGCGTATGTAACGCGTGAACCTCCGGTAACATCGTTATACCCTACTGAGTCTGTATCCACCACAGATGGGCGAACATCTTCGGCGGGGATACCCATAACTTCTGCGGCTTGCATTGCGATAGACGCGCGAGTTCCGCCGATATCTGTGGAACCCTCTATCAGCTTTACTGTGCCATCACTGTTAACCGCCAGAATCAAGGATGATTTCAAACCAACATTGAACCAGTACCCGCTAGCTATGCCTCTGCCGCGTATTCTTCCGTGCAATTCACAACCTTCAATAGAATCTCCTTTGGGCGTGTTCCAGTGGGGAGATTGCTGAGCCGCCTGCAGAACAGCTTCAGTTCCTATGAGTGGAAAAAGTACCCCGTCGCCTCTGCGAGTTCCTTCCTTAGAAGCGTTACGCATACGAAATTCGATAACATCCCATCCGCCCTTTTCGCACAACTCATCAATAGCTGTCTCCATAGCGAATGCTACTTGCGGCGACCCCGGAGCCCGATAAGCCGCAGACTTCGGCTTATTCACAACAACGTCAAAACCGTCTATGCGAGTGTTAGGTATGTTATAGGGGGAAAATATGCATATAGCGGCTGCACCTACTGCCGAGCCTGGGTATCCTCCTGCTTCCAGCTTTATATCAGTCTCTGCGGATATAAGCTTTCCGTTTTCGTCAGCGCCCACCTTCACTCGAACGCGCCCGCCCGGAGCGGGTCCGCTTGCCTGAAAGACGGAGCTGCGCTCCATAATAAGCTTGACCGGTCTATGACCTGACTCTCGTGATAGGACGGCTGCTACAGGATCCAAGTATACGGGGATCTTTCCTCCGAAACCTCCTCCAATTTCCAGCGGAGTAACACGTATACGAGACTCATCCATTTTCAAAATACCCGCCACTTGAGTCCTGACGGGGAATGCTCCCTGAGTAGACGTCCATATACGGATCCTATCTTCCTCATCCCATATCGCCGTAGCGTTGTGAGGTTCTATATATCCCTGATGAACCATCTGGAGCGTATATTCATGTTCCACTATATGAGCAGAATTAGCGAAGCCTTCTTCTACATTCCCGAATTCATGCCGAAAATGGCTAGCCATATTGGTGTTGTGAACCTTTTCTCCTAGATCATCACCTACGAGTTTTTCCAAGATGACGGGTGCGCCCTCTGCTAGCGCATCGTCTACGTTGGTAACCGATGGCAGGACTTCATACTCAACTTCTATGGCCTTTGCCGCTTCTTCGGCAAGGTATCGGTCGGTAGCTGCTACAGCCGCTACAGCGTGGCCTTTATAGACTGTTTTGTCCCCTTCGGATGCCATGATATTGTCCATGGCCCATTTAAAGTTCACCACACCTTCGCCTAAGTCTACCGTTTTACTTTCCGGCTTTGGAAAATTTGCGGCGGTTATGACGGCAACTACTCCCTGCATTTTTTCTGCTACCGAGGTGTGTATTTTTTTAATGCGTGCATGAGCATGAGGGCTACGTAGTACAACACCCCACAACATGCCCGGCAAGTTAATATCGGCGCCATATACGGCGCGTCCTGTAACCTTATCCAAACCATCGTGCCTTATTGGTCTTGTACCAATCACCTTGTATTTTGGCTTGTTATCTGAAGTAGCTACCATGATGTTCTTCTCCTTGGATTTATAAGAATTTCTCAGGCTTTTCTCGATGTAAGATTTGGGAAGTCAGCTCGCGTTATTTTCCGTAGTCGAAGCTTTTTTAACAGCTCGTACTATCTTATCGTATCCTGTACAGCGGCAGAGATTACCTGCGAGCCAATGTCGTATGCGATATTCGCTAGGGGTTGGCTCACTATCCAGCAACGCCTTGGCTGCGACTAGGAAGCCGGGGGTACATATACCGCACTGTAGAGCTGCCTCTTCCAAGAAAGCCTTCTGTAGCGGATGCAACCCTTCGGATGATGCCATTCCTTCTATCGTTTCCACACTTTTACCGTTTACTTCTGCGCCAAGAACCAGGCAAGAGTCGACTATTCTGCCATCTATGTTAACGGTGCATGAGCCGCAGTTACCATCGAGGCAGCCTTCCTTTGTGCCGGTCAGGCCTACTATTTCCCTTATCGTATCCAGCAGGCTCATGTAGGGCGGCACAAGGAACTCGTAAGGTTCGCCATTGATAGTGGTTCTTACATGTACTTTAGCGGGAGTTTCAGTTGTCGTCATTATGAAAATATCTCCTGTATTGGATGAGTTATATTGATTTCCGAGCCCTTTCTACGGCAACTTTTATCGTTCTTCGGGCTAAAACCTCTGATAATTTCTTGCGTTGCGTTACAGTACCTCGCATATCATTGATGGGTGATATAGCTTCGCATGCCAGTTTAGCGGCGGCGGCGATATTTTCATCCGTCACGGCTTTGCCTTTCAAGTAATCTGCGGCTTCTCTGGCAACTATTGGAATTGGTCCTACCGCCGCCAAAGCTATAATCGCGTTTGTGAATGTCTTGCCGTCACCTTCCAAATTTACGGATGATGCGCATCCCACAACTGCTATATCCATCTCATTACGCGGTATGAACCTTTCATAGGCGGCGCCAAAACCGGATGTTGGTTTAGGGATTTCGATCATAGTGACCATTTCCCCTTTCTGGAGGACATTGCGACCGGGTCCTGTACAGAAATCTTCTGCCGCTACATCTCGCTCACCGTGAGGTCCCGCTATATGCGCCTTTGCCCTATGAACTACTAGCGGGCATACCCCGTCTGCGGATGGTGAAGAATTGCATAAATTGCCTGCCAATCCGGCTCTGGATTGTATTTGTATACCGCCTATAAGCGAAGCGGCATCTATTATGCCCGGATAATTATGTGCTATATCCTCATTCTCATAGAGCATATAGCATGGGACGGCCGCTCCCATTCTCAAGCCGTGGGAGTCGTTTTGTACTTTCATGAGATCGGGGATATTTTTTATATCCACAATCGCGTCCATCTCAAATCTATCCCCGCGTACCTGCACCAGCAAGTCGGTGCCGCCTGCAAGCGGGCGTGCACGTTCACCGTGCTTGTCCAGAACCTTGACAGCCTCTTCAACTGTTTTAGGTGCTATGTATGCAAAAGGGTGCAAAACTTCGTCTCCTTATGTGTTAAATGCTTCCGAAGGGCGTTTCGTTTACAAAACGAACTCGTCTCGGCATATTTATTTTGTTTAATGCTGTGTGCGGCTAAGTAAAAGAACCTACTCTTAAAAGTTTATGCTTTAAATCCTGCCGCCACATATATTTTAAATTCTACCATGCTAGAATCTTTTTGCCATAGTTCCCATGTTTCCACCTCCCATCACATGAAAATGTAGATGTTCTACTTCCTGCCCCGCATCCTTTCCTTGATTGAGAGCTATTCGATAACCATTATACAGCCCCGCATCCTGCGCGGTGAGTGCACCTATACGGAGGATATGTCCCAACATTGTCTCTTCATCCTCTTGTACGGAAGATAATGTCTTTATATGTTTTCTGGGAATTACTAGGATATGTACATTTGTAAGCGGGTTTATATCTTCAAATGCCAATACAGTCTCATCCTCGTAAAGCTTTTTGGATGGCAGTTCACCTGCAGCAATTCTACAGAATGTGCAATTTTGATCCTTTTCTTCCATTTCGCAACTCCTATTATATTCGATTATGCCGAGCTGAATCTGCATAGAGTACTTACCCTTTTAGGGGTAGGCGCGCTCTGTAAACCTAAAATGAAGGTTATATACAATTCCTAGCATCTCCCTGGAACCGATGAGGCGAAGGCATACCTACCCACAATGATTGTTGGAAATTTGTGGGTATAACCGAGGGCTTTATACTATGAAAATATATCATACGCCTAGTATATCGGATAATTTCCTGAAATTGCTACCCGCGCCACCCGGATATACCTTGATTGCGATCTGCAATAAAGCGTATCTATTTATTCCTCAAAGAGAGCGTCGTATACAATTCATGCCATACGTACGAGATACGAGATTACTATATAGTGCTGCATAACGGAAGCAGTGTATGTAAGTACACACAACAGTAATACAGATTGACCTGTGATAAAGGATTTTCAGAGGCGGATCAATTTTTCTATACGGTTTACGTTAATCTTAGATGGTCCCACAATGGCCATCACGAGTTTATCGGAAATTACGGTTTCTGCTACCATCTTCACATCCTCTATAGTTACAGAATGTACTTTATTTATTAGATCCTTTATCTCCAATGTTTCTCGTCGCAGCAATTCCTGATACCCGATGGAGGCCGCTACCGATCGTGAATCTTCCATGCGCAAAAGAAGACGACCGCTTATCAGTTCTTTTGCTTGCTGCAATTCATTAGGAGTAATACCTTTGAACTTTATATCTGCGATCTGTTTTATGACCAAGCTAGTGGCATCTTCCAGATGTTTCGGTTCCAGAGCATATTCTATATATAGAGCGCCTGTATCCGAGAATGCGGATATTGAGCTGCCTATATCGTATGCCAGCCCATGTTTTTCCCTTATCTCCTCGTACAGGCGGCTTATCATAGTTTCACCGAGTACCACCGAAAGAAGCGAGAGAGCATAACGACGTTCATCAAAGAAGGAAAGTGCATGCATTCCTATAACTACGTGTGCCTGTTCTAGGGGGCGCTCCTGAATATGAACTGTATGCTCTCTGAGTGTATCCCGAAACGGAAAAGGCATGCTGCCGTTACCATTCGGCAGATCTGCCATCAGACGTGAGGCATGCTCTACCACTTCCGTATGATTCACAAGACCCGCTATCGCTATAACAAGGTTGCCCGTTACATACCGGGTTCGCAGGCACTCTAGCATCTGCTCACGCGTTATAGAGTTTACAGATTCGAAACTTCCCGCAACATCGCGCCCTAGAGGCTGATCAGGCCAAAGCATTTGATCTATTTTAAGCCCGACGCTACGTTGCGGTGAATCGTGAGTAGCGCGTATCTCCTCAAATACAACATGCTTTTCCTTCTCTATATCTTCCTCGCGTAGGAGGGGAGATATCATCATATCCGCTAGAATTTCAAAGCTTTTCAGAAAGCGAGTATGTGAAACTTTGAACCAGTAACCTGTAGATTCTTTATCTGTGAATGCGTTCAGTATCCCCCCGTAGCCTTCTATAGGTCCCGCGATATCACGAGGAGTGGTGCGTGTTTTAGTGCCTTTAAAAAGTGTATGCTCAAAGAGGTGGGATATGCCTGATTCCTCGTCCGTTTCGTAACGAGATCCTGTAGAGAACAATAGAAATCCACTTATAGAGTGAGCATGTGGAAGTTCAGCTGTTACTACGCGTAATCCTGATGGAAGTACGGTACATTCCGATCGGCGAAATGGTGGAGTATTTTTGTAATTATTCAATATGTGTAGTTTCTCCGATAAAATGCGGCAATGCGATTGACCTCAGAATGTCCGAATAATAGCGTTTTAAAATGAAAATGTACATAATGAACACTATTACACTTATAATATAATGGAATTTTAAGCGTTGTAGTGGCCGTGGTCAAGCTGCAAGAGAGAATTATGCAAAGCTCTATTCAGAAAAAAGGAACGTTTGAGATATCTAAGCCCAAACATTTTTCCGCTCTGGTATCTGCTGTGCGCCTACATTGGGTAGTACTTTCGCTCATAGTGGGTATGGCGATTGCGTTTCGTTTTATAGGGTTGGATTGGGACAACGGCGGGATTTTCCACCCTGATGAACGCGCTATTTTGGTTAGGACTATAGATTGTATAGGTTCAGCGCAACGTTCTGCTTGTGGCGGAGACATTTCGGAAGATGTGAGCTTTTCATCCTTTTTTTCTGCCGATAGGAGCCCTCTAAATCCCAGATGGTTCAATTATGGCAGCTTGCCTTTGTATCTGCTGAAAATATCTCAGATTGTAACGGGTAACGGGTACCCGGATTTACGAATACCGGGACGTTTGATATCCGCTGCGGCGGATATAGTGACTGTGTTGCTTGTATATGCTTTGGGCACGCGGCTTTTCTCGCGGCGCGTCGGATTGCTGGCATCGGCTTTGGTTGCCATGGCCGTCCTGCATATACAGCTGAGCCATTTCCTGACTGTAGATTCTATTCTTACTGCGCTAGTGGTGGCGAGTGTGTACTTCTCGGTGCGAGTTGCGCAAAATGGCGGGAAACGTGATTCTTTGTTCGCCGGAGTGGCGTTTGGGTTGGCTCTCGCCACTAAGTTCGCGGCTTTGCCGTTGGGTTTGGCGGTACTGGTTGCTCATGTTGGGCTGCATCTTTCTTCAAAAGGTGAAGGCTTGAGCGGGGTAGAAAAGCGGCGCAGTTGGTATGCATCCAAGGGTGTGCTTCTGGCTGGGGCGGGAGCGCTCGTTGCGTTTTTTGTGGGTCAGCCTTATGCCATTCTGGATTGGCAAAACTTCATTTCAGATGTATCCGAGCAATCGGCTATGGTGCGCTTCGTCTCGGATTTGCCTTTCACGAGGCAATACATAGACACACCCTCTTATGCGTACCAGATATTGCAGGTTGGCACATGGGGGTTGGGACCTGCGCTAGGCATCACTGCGTGGCTAGGTCTATGCGGGGGAGTAGTTCTAACCGCTATACGCAGACGAAAAGCGGAAATTGTGGTTATGAGCTGGGTCTTGATATATTTTGCTATTACCGGCTCATTCGGTGTGAAATTTATGCGATATATGGAACCGCTGACGCCTTTCATGATTATTTACGGAGCCGCCGGAATTTTGTGGCTTACAGACAAACTGCGAGGCAAGATTGGCGGTAGAAAAGGACTCTTCGCATGGACGCTCCCCGCGGTGCTGCTTTTATTGACGCTGCATTATGCGATTTCCTTCATGAATGTATACACCGGTGAACATCCGGCGCTACGCGCATCGGCATGGCTGGAAAATAATGCGCCTTCAGGTTCAAAAATCACCAAAGAACATTGGGAGGAGGCGATTCCATTGAAGAGCTCTAGAGTGCGATATGTATCCTCCGAGCTTCCCCTTTACGACCTTGATACATCATGGAAATTCGAGGAAATATTCGACTCACTTTCAAAGGCGGATTATCTTGTGCTGTATAGTAATCGTCTTTATGGCACCATACCTCGTCTGCCTGAGCGTTACCCCATATCTGCCGAATATTACGAAGCCCTTTTCTCCGGAGAGCTGGGCTACGAGGTTGTTTTCAATGATACGCGATCTATTAGCGGACTAGGTGTGCTTTACTATGAGGATCCTTTTGTGCGTGTTCCGTTAGAACCCCCGGAAGGGTTCGAGGTGCCGAGAGGGCGTTTTATGACTATCTCTATGGGTTGGGCTGATGAGAGTTTCTCTGTTTATGACCATCCGCATGTGATCATACTTCAAAATAAAGGTAGACTGCAGCCCGCAGAGATGATGGAAGTTATAGATACGGAGAGAGAGGCTTTTGCCGAAATCAATAGCAGCGGTTCCGCCTTGCTGCTGGATAGAGAGCAGACTTTGGCGCATCGAAGTGGCGGAACATGGGTAGACGTGGCATTTCTCCGCTTTATCCCATGGTGGCTTGCTTGGCTTCCGTGGCTATTGGCTATTTATGCTGTTTGGTTGGCAGTAATGCCTTTCGCTTTTACGATGTTCAGGGCAATGCCGGACAAGGGCTGGCTATGGGCTAGGCCGCTTGGGCTGCTTTGTGTTAGCTGGGTTACGTGGATTATAGTGTCTTTGGGCGTAGCGGAATTTGGGATATTAAGTGTTGTTGCGGGGCTCATATTGGTTATGTCAGCGTCTTTTGTTTGGGGGTTTCGTATCAGGCGTGATCTTCTCGCCTTCGTGCGTCTTAGATGGCGGCGGGTGGTATTTTTCGAGGTGTTGTTTTTGTCTGCATTCGTTGCATTTCTATTTATCCGCATGTCCAATCCTGACTTGTGGCATACTTGGCGCGGCGGTGAGAAGCCTCTGGATTTCGCATATTTGAACGCTGTTACTCGTTCCTCTGTCATTCCCCCGTACGATCCTTGGTTCTCAGGCGGCTACTTGAATTACTATTACTATGGGCAGTTCATGTTTGCTTGGCTGATACGTTTGACGGGTATAGAATCTTCCATTGCTTACAATCTGGCGATTCCTACCGTCTTCGCCTTTACGGTTGGCGGAGCATTTTCGCTTGGTTACGGCTTGGCTTGGACTATCCTTCGTGCAATTGGGCGAGGTTTTGCGTTAGGAGGCAAGGGGCTGATCATGGTCGGGTTATTTTCGGTACTGCTTATAGCGATTGCCGGAAATGTGGATGGGTTTGTGCAGGCAGTCGGAATATTATTCGGAAATATCGGTACCGGCTTCGACTATTGGCGCAGCTCTCGGCTTATATCTCTGAACCCTCCATCTTATGAGATAACCGAATTTCCTTTTTTCTCCTTTCTCTACGGTGATTTGCATGCACATATGATAGCCATTCCGTTCGCTATATTGGCTACGGGGCTTGCCATTGGGGTGTACGCGTCTTATACAACGGGGCGCAGCTGGTGGCGTCTGCTGCCTATGCTTGCCGTTTTGGGTCTTGCGATAGGCGCGCTGCGTGCTTTGAATACATGGGATTTTCCGGTGCAAGCGGCTTTGGCTGTGACTATAACGGGAATAGCGGTCTTACTGCAGAGGGATAAAACGCTTATCAGACGTGTATTCATCGCCTGTTTGTGGGCGGGCGTGATCATTGGTGTTGGCTATCTGGCGTTTATTCCATTCAATACACGCTTTCAAGTATTCAATGCGGGTATAGTGCCTAGCGTAGCGCGGACTCCTTTGTGGCAGTATTGGATAATACATATGCCGTTTTTGGCGGCTATACTTTCGTGGCTCGCTGTGCAGCTGTATAGTATTATGCGTGAAAAAGGGCGGGTTTTGGTCTCGATCCCTGTTGTCGCCGTAATTGCGGGAGTAGTAGCGGTTGCTATTGCAGCCCCATCATGGGGAACTTTTGCTTTTGTACTTGCCGTTGCGGCGGGGTTGATAGCGGTTGGAGTTTATGCGATTGCTCGTAAGCATCGACAAGGAAATGCTGTTGTTTTGCCTATAATACTGGCTTTATGCGGTCTTGGTCTTGGCGCATTGGTGGAACTAGTAAACGTTCAAGGTGATATAGGGCGCCAGAATACTGTGTTCAAGTTTTATATTCAGGCATGGTGGATTATGGCCGCCGCCGCCGCTGTATTTGTATGGCTGCTGTGGCAAGATCCTCTCCGGACTTATGGGAATAGATTCAGGAGTGGTTTTCGCATATTCTGGCGTGTTGGAGTAGTTGCGATGATCCTCGTCGTGCTAGTTTATCCTGCGATGGCTATACCCGCTCGCCTCAAGGAACGTTTCGATACTTCCTTTGTGTCTTTGGATGGTGCCGCTTTTATGGAGCGATCTCAGGCTGCCGAAATTCCTTACTGGTGCTTTGGGGATGTGGAACAGAAGCGGCTTGATCTATCGGCAGACTTTTTGATTATAAAGTGGCTTCAGACGAACGTTGAGGGTTCTCCGGTCATCGTAGAGGGGCTTATGGCGGAGTACTGCTGGGGTAATCGGATAGCGGTGTATACCGGGTTGCCTTCCGTCATTGGATGGGGATGGCATCAGACGCAGCAGCGCTGGGGGTATCAAACCGAAGTCAGGGAAAGGCGCGCAGATGTGGAGCGGTTTTATCGTACAACCTCCCCGGAAGAGGCTGCCGATTTCCTGAATGAGTATGACGTTCGGTATATTGTGGTTGGCGAGCTTGAGCAGGTGATTTATCCTTCGGAAGGGCTGCAAAAGTTCGAGAATATGGTATCAGAAGGGGATTTGCGCAGAATTTACACCGATGCCACATCTGTCATATACGAACGGTCGGCTGAATCTAGCGGAGGTAGTTATTCCGGAATAATCAAGCCGTAATCTCCATCGTGTCTTTGGTATACAACTTGCAAATCGCCTCCATCTTTTTCACGGAATAGGTAGAAGGTATGCCCTAGAAGGTCCATCTGTTCTGCAGCGTCCTCTATACTCATCTGATAAATGGTGTGCCTTTTGGTGCGAGCTACCCTGCCGTAGGATAGTTCTATCAGTTCATTTTCAGGCAGGTTGGCGGCATCTGTGATTTCTTTTGTAAGCTCTGTATCTAGTATGCTGCTGGTTTTTCGTCTTCTTTCGTAACGCGTTTTGATGCGACGTAGCTGCCTTGCCAACCTTTCCTCTATTATATCTATGGCCGCTTCCGGTGATCGTGAGCGTTCTTCGGCGCGTAGTATAGCGCCTTTGAGTTTTATAGTAGCTTCCGCTATGAATCTATCATCTGTGCTTTTGGCGTTTTCCCTGCGTAGTTTCAAACTGATGGAGGCATCTGTACGAAGTAGCCGCGAAAGTTTCGACAGACGTTTATCCGCGTAATCTCTCAGATCATCACTGATATTTAAATTCCTAGATGTGGTGCTTATTTCCAAGGTTCACCTCCAAAAGTGTTGTGTGATACGATGTATACGGTATTCTATGATTATATGCATTAAATATAGAATATTAGACGATTACTGAAAATATACCTCCCTGATGATTCGCGGGTTTGTATAGTTTAATTTCATCGTAATCTTCAATAGTTGAATTTATGGATGCGGTAACTCTTCCAAAATTCACCTCCGAGCGTGATATATAAATGTGTGTGTATTACCCCGATTATACATTAGATAGGTCTACGTGAAATGGCATCAAGAAATTCAATGAAATCCGCCTTTGATATGGCGTTAGATTTTCTTTTCCCCAGGCAGTGTGTGAACTGCAGAAAAGAGGGCAGTCTTCTATGTCCGTATTGTAAAAGCTTGTGCCTTCGGTTTACAACGGAGGCTTGTTTAGAGGGTCATTCAGGTTCTTCGGATGTGACGGAATCACAGCGGTGCGAAAGGTGTTCATTCTCTATTCCAAACGTGGATGATATCCTGATAGCTTTTATTATGGAAGGCACCATCTCCAAGGTTGTACACTCTTTGAAGTATCGCGATACTCGCTCTATAGCTCCTCTTCTTTCCGATCTTCTCGTAGAGATGCCGGGTGTCTCTCGTTTGGCTGCGGATCGTGTGATTCCCATGGCAAGTCACAAGCAAAGAGAGCGTGCGCGCGGGTATAATCAAGCGGAACTGCTGGCGCGCGGAGTAGCCCAACGTCTGGGGCTACCTTTGGACTTAAAGACTCTGAAGAAGGTAAAAAATACAGCATCACAGATTACCATGAGAAGCCGTGAAGAACGGATGCTTTCCGTACGAGATGCGTTTCATGCTTCGGAGAGTGCGAAGGGGCTTCGTTTCATTCTGGTGGATGATGTTATTACTACGGGCGCCACTATTTCCGCTGCCGCCGAACAGTTAAAAGGTGCGGGCGCATTGAGTGTAGCAGTGCTAGGACTGGCGCGAGAGTTATGATTGTTCAGATTCCGTCGACAGATTCCGGAGGTCCGAAAAAGTAATGAGTAATATAGAGATAATTTTTTTCGACGTTTATGGCACTATTGCAGGGTTTGACCCTCCGAGGGATGTAATTCAACGCCAAGCAGCGGCTGAGTTTGGATTCACTTTGACAAAGGAAGGAGTGGATAGAGGCTATAAGGATGCCGATGAGTTAATGGCGCGCCAAAACGCTAAGTCTCCTGTCAGCTACATGAATCAAGATGAGAAGCTACGCTTTTTTGCAGAATTCGAATGTCTGGTGCTGAGAGGGGATGGCGTAGAGGTTTCTACGGAAGTTGCGGGAAAGATATGGGAGAAGATGAGCAAGATGCGGTATGGGTTGGCTCTTTTCCCCGATGTTATCCCTATGCTGCGGAATTTGAAAGAGAAAAAGTATCGTGCCGCTGTGATAAGCAATATGCCGGACAAGGGAGCGGATGTACAAAACCATTTGGGTTTGGATGGTTATGTCGATTTCACCGTGACCTCCGGCGAAGTGGGAGTTGTAAAACCAGCCCCCGGAATTTTTCGGCGGGCGCTGGAGATTGCGGGAGTGGAGGCGGTCAACGCTGTCCATATAGGCGATCAGATAGAGTCTGATATAGTGGGGGCCTTTGAAGTCGGCATATATCCTATGCTTATGGACAGGTACGGCTGGTATCCTCACTACACAAAATGCCCTAGATTAACAGGTATGGCGGATATTCCGAATGCTTTGCGAAACTTGAACAAATCATGAGTAGCTCAGCCTTTATAAATCTTATATGTGTTGCATAGTCTGCTTTATCTTTTAGGGATAGGCTTATTATGCGATATTTGGACTTATAGAGTCTATCTATTAGATGCGGAGCTGGGCTGTAAAATAAATACTAGTCGCTGTTCACTACTCACGATGCTTTATTGTACACCGTGAAGAACGATTGAAACATAGGGAACCTATCTTGAAGAGGGTACGCCGCCGGATATAAAGGCTGTTATATATTATCCTTTTCTGCCGCGCCGCATACCGTCTCTATAACCAGCTGTGCCACTACATAGGGATCGCAGTTAGCGTTAGGGCGTCTATCTTCTATATAACCTTTACCTCTGCTTTAACCTGCCACGGGATACGGACAGATGCGCTACGGTTGGAGACGCCGTATGAGAACGTTTTGTATGACGCTGTCTCGTGCATACCTGTCAATCTTTGCGCTATGCCTTCTCCGTAATTTTGCACATGCAGATCGTGCCTACTTCCGAGCGCTTCCGCTGCCTGTATACATGCTTCGTAAGAATTTTCGGATTTCCCCCGCATACTGTTCGTGGAGAAATTAGTATGACAACCGGCACCGTTCCAGTCACCTGCTATCGGTTTGGGGTTCAGGGTAGCCGATATGCTGTGCCCGCTTGCACCTTTGGATTCTTCTCCTAATCTGTAAAGCAGCCATCTTCCCAGCCACAGTTCATCCCCGATTTGCGGAGCGCTGACCGGTCCTATTTGGAATTCCCACTGCCCCGGCATCACTTCCGCATTTATGCCGGAAATGTGAAGGTTTGCATATATGCACGCCTCCATGTGTCGATTGACAAGTGGCCTGCCGAAAACTTCATCCGCACCTACGCCGCAGTAATATCCTCCTTGCGGTGCGGGGAAGCCGTTATCCGGCCATCCGAGGGGTTTTATGCCTTCATATAGCGTGTATTCCTGTTCCAGGCCAAACCATGAATCGTAAGATTCGTACTTTTTAGCTGCGGCTTCGCAGTTAGCGCGTGTGTTGCTTTCGTGAGGCTCTAAGTCTATAGTGAGAACCTCGCACATGACGAGTTTGTGCGGGTGAAGGCGCAGAGGATCCGGTACGACCATTACGGGTCTAAGAACGCAGTCAGATTCTTCCCCTGACGCCTGTCGGGTAGAAGAGCCGTCGAATCCCCAAAGCGGAGGATGCATCCCATCATCCAACACTTTAGTTTTAGAGCGAAGTTTAGCTGTGGGTTTTGTTCCGTCTATCCATATATACTCGGCCATGTAAGGCATATTTATCTCTCCAATGCTATGATTTGTGCGTCTTGCGTATAGGGGTTTTTACCGATAATATTTTCGTGTGAGGTCATCTGTGCGGTTCAATAGAGATTACCACCAATTCAGAATATACACGAATAAGTGCCATGAAGTATACCGGAGATACCTTCATTACACGTGCGCAGTTCGAGCGGCATGTATGAAATCTCTTATTTTATCCGAGTTTTTCTTGCCGTTCGTTTCTACACCGGAGGACACGTCCACTCCCCATGGATCAGTAGAAACTATAGACTGCCGCACATTGTTCTGTGATAGACCGCCCGACAAAAAGACGCCTTCCGTGCATGCGATGCCCCGAACTTTGCCCCAATCCCACTCTATACCGGACCCGCCCGGTGCGCTAGGGTGGAAGCCTTCCAACAGCACTAAGCGGCCTGCGGAAGTGTGTCTTTCCACCTCATATGCTATCTTATCCGCCGTATGTGTTTCACGGACGCGAACCTGCCTAATCGCGGGCAGGTTTACCCGAGCCATATACCGCTCATCTTCATCTCCGCACAGCTGCACAACATCCAAGCCTATCTTGTCCGACATTTCATTTACCCAGTCACAATCCTGATTGCTAAACACTCCTACGGCTTTGACACCTCCCGGAGCATTGACGCGAAAATTTTCTATAATGTGCATCCCTTGCTCCACTGTGATCTGCCTTCTCACACCCTCCACAAATATGAAACCTAAGAAATCCGCTCCTGCCGAAGCGGCTACGAGTGCGGTATCCGCATCCATAACCCCGCATATTTTTACTTTGATACTTTGCTCAGTCATACCAACCTCAAGGAATTTATCAAGGAAGGAGCTTCCGAGCCGGCCCGCATCAGCGCCTCACCTATGAGAATTGCATCAGCGCCGGCATTTGCCATACGTCGTGCATCGCTGCTGTTTTTGATACCGCTTTCGGCTACAATGAGCACATTTGGAGGCACGCGCTTTGCCAGTCGCTCGAAGGTATCCAGCGTAGTTGTCAGGCTTAGCAGATCACGGTTATTTATCCCCAAGATATCCGGATTTTCCCTCATAGCCACTTCGAGTTCGTGTTCATCATGCACCTCTGTAAGAGGAGTCATACCCAGATCCTTAGCCATCCTCGAGAGTGCCGTGTATCTTTGCGGGGGCAGCACGGAAATCATCAACAGTACAGCATCTGCTCCTACAACCCTACCTTCACAAATTTGATAATCGTCTATTATGAAATCTTTTTGCAGGATGGGAACATTGTGAGGAAGAGAGGCATTCTTTGCATCCTTCAGGTCATTCAGAGTTCCCATAAACTGACTGGCTTCAGTTAGAACGGAAAGAGCTGTTGCGCCTGCTAGCGAGAACATCCGTGCCGTCTCGGCGGGCTGCAGGTCGATATTCAGAATACCGCCCGATGGAGATGCCCGCTTCATCTCCGCCATTATTGCCAACCCTTTGTATGAGCGGATGGCATCCGTCAAAGACAGGGGCGACGGCGCAGCGTATGCGGCTTCGTAGATCCACTCAAACGGCACGGTAGCGCGTGCGTTTTTGATTCGCCATCTCTTATCTTTGAGGATACCGTCTAAAATGCCTTCATATGTTCTCATCACTCTCTCACGCCCGAGTTCGTTACTGCTACAAGCTGCTCCAATTTAGCCGCAGCTTTGCCTGATGATATTGCCTCATGTGCGGCATCTGCGCCTTCCTGAAAACTGGATACTTTACCCGCCGCTAGTAAGACAGCGCTTGCATTGATTACAGTAGCGATGAATATGGATCTTTCCCGTGAGTTGGGTGCGTTATGCCCGCTGCCTTTACCTGCCAGCATAAGCCTTATTCTTTCGGCACTTTCTTCTGTGCTAGATACCGGAAGGTGAGATCTTTCGCCGTTTGGCAAACCGAAATCGGCGGGGCGTGTTCGCATCCTTTTCATAACGCCCGGTTTAACGATATAAAGCATAGTATCGCCTTCTACATCTATCTCATCCGCTCCCGACAAGGCGTGAACGATAATAGTATATTCGGTCTCTAGCAACTTCGCGGCGTTGCCTATCTTCTCTGCAGCCTTCGGCGAAGAGCAGCCGATTACCTGCCGCTTCACATGTGCCGGATTTGTGAGCGGTCCGAGCATATTGAAAATAGTGGGTATGCCTATCTCTCTGCGAAGCGGGCTGAACCGTTTCATAGCAGGATGGAAAGATTGAGCGAACATAAAAGCTATGCCTACTTCCTCCACGCATCGCGCTACCCCTTGCGGTCCGAGCCCTATATTGGCACCAAGCGCTTCCAGAACATCGGCGGAGCCTGCAGCGCCGGAGATTGCTCGGTTCCCGTGCTTTGCCATTACGACTCCGGCGCTTGCCGCCACGATGGCCGCTGCTGTCGATACATTGAACCATCCTTTGCCGTCACCTCCCGTACCGCAGTTATCCACAGCGGAAGCACCTCCTATATCTACCTTGACGGCGGCATCACGCATAGCGGCTGCCATGCCTGCTATCTCCTCCGGCGTTTCTTCCTTCATACGCAGAGCCGTCACCAGTGCCCCGAACTGTGCATCCGTCACATTTCCTTCTATCATCAGGCGCATTGCGGCTCCGGCGTCCTCCATCGACAGATGACGTCCGGAGGCTACGTGTTCTATGGTGTTTTGTATTTCCGTTCTCATGAGATGCATACGTAATAGTTCATGTTTCCAAACCTTCTATTGGCATATCTATAATATCTTCTCATATACATGTAGAAAATTTTCATAGCATTTATATTTTATAAAATCGGAGACACTTTGCAGAGGGGACTTTCTCTGTTCTAACTTCGCGGTTATGGAGTTTCAAAACATAATTTTAGCTAAAACGTATATCCAAATGCATCTAACTCTTTTTTATATATTCTCTCTATTATCATTTTTGTTTTTTCATTATAAATCTTTCTGTAATCTTTACTATTAGGTGGTCTATATCCGGATTTATACTTTGGTAAATGTTGTGACTCGAAACCTTGAATATTCAACCTCTTGCAAACTTCTTTTACATCATCTTCCAAATTCTCGAATCTAATGTAGAAATCAAAAGTCAATTTATCATCTATCGCCATTATATCCCAATTGTAACTGTAATTTCTTTTGTCAATATGTTTTATATACTGTTCAAAGGTATATCCTTTAAATTTAGGCCATCTGCTTGATCTCCAGAAATACTCTGAAACTACTTGATCAAAAGGATTTCTAATAGCGCAAAACTTAAAATATTCAGCGTAGTAATCCGGATGATATTTTTTTAATTTGTGTAATTGTAAATGATCTATATATGAACGATAAGAAATGGTACCGTGGATTTTATTAGAAAGACGTAGACGAAATTCTTTTATATATTCTATAACATTTCCCGGAGGAACGTATTCACCTCTAGGACCGATAATTCCGTACTTTGATATTGATGGTAATCGCTTTTTATGATGGAACGTATGATTTTTCGGATTCTTCGTGCAATACTTTTCGAAAAAAGCTTCTATGGACGTTCCCGCTACTTTCCTGTTTTTGATGTATATAAATCTATGTGAATGTGAAATCAAAACCATAATTTTCGTATGATTACATAGATCATTTATCCATATATGCAAGCAAGCTCATCAATATATACCAAACACTATTATATACTACGTCTGAAAATTACAAATGCAGAAAATTGGAGAGAATACGTTTGCCCTCCTTCGTCAGGATAGATTCGGGATGAAACTGAACCCCTTCTAGGGGTAGGCTTTTGTGTCTAAGCCCCATGACTATACCGTTATCCGTCCATGCGGAAACTTCCAAAGGTTCACGCATGCTTTCTCGAGGTATAACTAGGGAATGGTAGCGTGTGGCGGAAAACCGCTGTGGAACTCCCAAGAAAACGCCCCGTCCATCGTGCAGGATGTCTGAGGTTTTACCGTGTTTTATCTCCATCGCCTGCCGAACGGGCAACCCGTATGCGGCGGCTATGCACTGATGCCCAAGGCATACCCCCAATATCGGTATTTTGTCCGCGAAGTGCCTAACGGCATCTACCGATACGCCGGCCTTCTCCGGCGTAGAGGGACCGGGCGATATGACTAACCTCTCCGGCTGCATAGCGTCCATCTCTTCTATGTCTATAGCATCGTTGCGTACCACCCTTGTATGTGCGCCGAGCTCCTCCAAGTATTGGTAGAGGTTGTAAGTGAAGCTATCGTAATTATCTATTAGCAGTATCAATTTGGATATTCCTACCTTCTGCGTCTTCAATAGCGCGCATCAGTGCGCCCAACTTGTAAAGAGTCTCACGATACTCATTATCGGCGGTAGAATCCGCAACTATGCCGCCGCCTGCATGTATATAAGATACGCCGTCTTTCACCATCATCGTTCTTAGAGCTATACAGGTGTCCATATTGCCGGAGTATGCTATATATCCTACTGCGCCCGAGTATACCCCTCGTTTGTTCGGTTCCAGATCCGCGATTAGTTCCATTGCGCGAACCTTTGGGGCACCGGATACTGTTCCGGCGGGGAAAGCGGAGCGCAAAGCATCCAGTGCGTCTAGCCTTTCATCTAGTTTGCCGGTTACATGGGATACTATGTGCATCACGTGGGAGTATCGCTCTATCTCCATCTGCTTTTCAACCCTTACGGAGCCGGGTACAGCGACGCGTCCCACATCGTTTCGTCCCAAGTCTAGCAACATAACATGCTCTGCTATCTCCTTTTCATCTTCCAGTAGGTCCTTTGCTAGTGCATCGTCTTCCTCATCTGAGGCGCCTCTTGGGCGTGTGCCGGCTATCGGATGGACGGCCACCTCTCCGTTCTGCACGGATACGAGTAGTTCCGGCGAAGCGCCTATTATTTGAAAGCCGTCCAGATCCAAGAAGAACATATACGGAGAAGGGTTGATGCTTCTGAGTGAACGGTATGTATCGAAGGGAGCGGACTTTGTGTTTCGTGCCATGCGGTGTGAGAAAACAATCTGTATCACCTCTCCGGTTGTGATGTTGTGTTTGCACTGGGATATGGCATCGTTGTATTCTTCCCTTGTCATATTGGCGAAGTATGCATCTTTTGGGTAGTTTGGCGGAGGTCTACCTGCTCGGATATCTTCTATCGCTTCTGTGGATATGGGCGGTAGTGTATCCGCACCGGAACGAGGGGAGATGCGCGGCTGCGGCGGGAGGGGCTTATCCAAGCGATGTGCCATCTCTTCTATGCTGGCGCATGCTTTGTCATATGCGGCATCGGGGTCTTTTCCTACGCGGGCGTGGGATATTATGACTATCTCGTGGCGCAGGTGGTCGAATGCGAGCAGCGAGTCTGTGAGCATGAATACCGCTTCCGGTACATTCATGCCTGTTGGTTCTTCGGTTGCCGGCGGTACGCGCTGCTCGAAGTATTGAATGACATCGTATGCTATGTATCCTACGGCGCCGCCGCTGAATTTAGGGAGTCCTTGTACGGGTGTCCATTCTATGTGTTTCAGGTATTCTTTCAGCACTTCTAGCGGGTCTCTTTTACCGTCTTTTTCTCCTGCGCCGGTGCGTATTATGCGGGACGGTTCGGTGCCTATGAATGAGTACCTGCCGAGACGTTCGCCCCCTTCTACGGATTCCAGAAGGAATGAGTATGCCCCTCGGCGTACTTTCAGGTATGCCGAGACGGGGGTCTCTAAGTCCGCGCTGAAACGACCGTATACAGGTATGAAGTTTGCATTGCGCGCTAGCCGTCGGAACTCTTTTCTAGAGGGTGTGAAGGTTGAATCTTTTATATCCATGAGGAGGTGTATGAGGATATGCACATTGCTTCTCGTGTCATGTGCATTGTTTCTGATGCTATTATTCTGGCGCGTCTTGTGCCGGACATGAGCGCCTCTTCTACTTCTTTGGGGTGTGCCTCATAGTATGCCCTTCGTTCACGCAGCGGCTCTAGGAAGAGGTTTATTGAGGTTGCCAGAGCCTTCTTCACCTCTACGTCTCCTACGGTTCCTTTTCTGTAGCGTTCTTTGAAGTCCGCTACTTGTGCTTTGTCTTTGTTGAAGGCGTCATGGTATTCAAAGACGGGGTTGCCTTCTACTATTCCGGGGTCTGTGGCATGTATGCGGGTGGGATCCGTGTACATAGATTTTACTTTGCGTATTACCGTATCCTCGTTATCCGAAAGTTGTATGACGTTCCCTAGCGATTTTGACATTTTGCTATGCCCGTCCGTTCCGACTAGTCGCCCTATTCTTCCGATAATGGTGCGCGGTATAGGGAATACCTTTCCGAACATTCGGTTGAATTTACGAGCGATTTCGCGGGTCATCTCTATGTGCGGAGCTTGGTCTTCTCCTACGGGCACTAGGTGGGCGCGCGGCAGGAGTATATCCGCTATTTGGCTTATTGGGTAGTTGAAGAAGCCGGCGGAGTGGTGCTCCATGCTTTGTTGTTCTAGCTCTCCTTTCAATGTAGGGTTACGCTCTAGCATTCCCAGAGGGGTTATGAAAGATAGGAGCATCGCCAGTTCGGCGTGTTCGGGTATGTAGGATTGTATTACGAATGATGAACGCCGAGGGTCTAGACCTACCGATAGCCAATCTAGGGTTACTTGATGGACGGAGCGGCGTATCAAATCTATATCATGGAAATGGTCTGAGAGTGCTTGATAGTCTGCGATGAGGAAGAAGCAATCGTAGTCATCTTGCAGTTTTACCCATTGCTCTAGCGCCCCTACATAGTGCCCTAGATGAAGAGCGCCCGTCGGACGAATTCCGGTGAGTATGCGTTCCTTTTTAGTTTCTATAATCATCGTCTGCCTTCCAAGTGTAAGAATACCAAGATACGGGTATGGCGCGTATGCGCGGCGAATGTAATCGGAGAGGAATATCGAGGATTCATCTACCTTTGCCTTCTTTCGGCGCCTTCTTTCGGCGGGCTTCTTCGCGGGTGAGAGTTTTTTTCCGACCGGTAAATGCGCGGCAATGATATATTAGTAGCGCGGAGTTTCCGTACGCAGGGCGATGTATAGCATGTATGAGTATAGAAGGGAGATTATTTATGAGCGAAATTACCCGTGAGAAGGCTTTTACAATTTTGAAGCGCTACACTAAAACCGAGCGTCTTATAAGACATGCGCTATCTGTCGAGGCTGCTACGAGGCGGTTCGCCGGGAAATTTGGGGAGGACGTGGAGAAGTGGGGTATTATAGGACTTCTGCACGATGTCGATTATGAGATGTACCCCGATGAACACTGCATGAGGACGCAGCAGCTGTTGGAGCCGGAAGGGTTTCCGCTCGATTGGATACGCTCGATAAGGAGTCACGGGTGGGATATTATGCCGGGTGTGGAAGTAGAGCCTAGCCACAGAATGGAGTGGGTACTTTATACGGTGGATCAGCTGACGGGTTTGATAACCGCCGCGGCTTTGATGCGTCCTTCCCGCAGCGTGCTTGATATCGAGGTGCGCTCCGTCAAGAAAAAGTGGAAAGATAAGGCATTCGCGGCAGGGGTAGACCGTGCCGTGATTCAACTGGGCGCGGATAAGTTGGGGATGGAGCTGGGTGATGTTATTGCAGAGACTATAGAGGGTATGCGCGCTGCGGCGGTAGAGTTAGATTTGGCGGGAACCGCACCGCTTCCCACAAGTTCAGCCATAGCCGAACAGCGAACGGAATAGAAAAGCGCAGCCTTATATGATGCTTTCCGAGTTCCGCCAAACGCAAATGGAGCACTTCGCTTATTCACCTCGAGCGGGCGCAATCATACGGCATCTACCACCATTTAGCGGCGGAACATCGGCGGACTCACACGTCTATGTAGATGGAATGATTTGTTGGAATTGTGATTTACTTGAATAGTTATGACTAACCGATCCGACTTCACATTCATCACTAACGAAAACGAACGCAACCTCAGCGAAAGGTTCAAGGCGCTCATAAAAGATACGGAATTCTTCGATGTGCTTGTAGGCTACTTTTATACAAGCGGCTTCCATAACCTGCAGGAATCTTTAGAGAAGACCAAAAGGATAAGAATCCTCATAGGGATTGGTACTAATAGGGAAACCGCCGACCTTATAAACCGGTCTCGAAAGATGGGGCTGCAATATTCCCACAGGGAAGCGGAGGAATTATTTTCCGATGAGCTCGTAGAAGAAATGAACGCCGTAGAAGATAGCAAGCCCGTAGAAGAAGGCATAACGAAATTCTTGCAATGGCTAATAAGCGACAAGATGGAAATTAAAGGATATCCAACCCAGAATATCCACGCTAAGCTCTATATCATGTCATTTCTAGAAGGTGACAGAGACGCAGGGCGAGTCATTACCGGTTCCAGCAACTTTAGCCGAAGCGGGTTAGTAGATAATCTAGAATTCAACGTAGAACTGAAAAATCGCAGCGATTATGAATTTGCGCTAACGGAATTTGAAAAGCTTTGGGAAGATGCCGTAGACCTAAAAGAGAGATACATACAAACTATTAGGGAAAAAACATGGCTGAACGATACAGTCACCCCGTACCAACTCTATCTGAAATTTCTCTATGAATACTTCAAGGACGAACTTCCTATAGTAGATAAAACGGATTTGCGGTATCTCCCCGAAGGATTCAAACGTTTGGAATATCAGGAACAGGCGGTGCTAAGTGCAAAAAAGATACTCGGCGAATATGGCGGCGTCTTCCTCTCCGATGTAGTAGGGCTCGGAAAAACGTACATCTCGGCAATGTTGGCAGACCAACTGAACGGCAGGACACTCGTGATAGCGCCCCCCCAGCTCTTGGATAAATCCAACCCGGGCTCCTGGCCTAACGTCTTCTCCGATTTCAAAGTACATGCCGATTATGAATCACACGGCAAGCTAGAGCAGCTCATTCACAGAGGTACGGAAAAGTACAAGAACGTCTTCATAGACGAGTCGCATCGCTTCAGGACGGATACAAATGTAACCTACGAAGCACTGGCTAGAATCTGCCGTGAAAAGAGAGTAATCCTAGTTACGGCTACACCTCTCAACAACAAACCGCTAGATATATTGAACCAAATCAAGCTATTCCAAAATTCTAAAAAGAGCACCATTCCAAACATATCGGACCTAGACGAATTCTTTCGCAAATTGAGTAGAAGGCTCAAAAAACTGGATAGAAAGGAAGACAAAGAAACCCACATAAGAATCACCAAAGAAAACGCCCAAAGTATCCGTGAAAACGTCCTGAAATACCTGATGATAAGAAGGACAAGAAAGGAGATAGAAACCTACTTTGCCGAAGATCTAAAAAATCAAGAGCTCAAATTTCCGGAAATCGCAGACCCGGAACCTATGTTTTACCAGCTGAACCCAAAAGAAAACCGTATCTTCACGGAAACCGCCGAGATGCTCACTCGGCAACTCAAATACGCCCGCTATGTGCCGATGCTCTATTATCGGGGCGAGGAACATCTCTCACCGCTAGAGCTGCAATCCCAGAGAAATCTGGAATCACTTATGAAGAACCTACTTGTTAAAAGATTGGAGAGTAGCTTCTATGCTTTCAGAAAAACGATAGATAGATTCATCTCTTACTACACGCTATTCATAAGAGAATTCGAGAAAGGATACGTATATCTCACCAAAGAATACTCCGGTAAATTCTTTGAACTTCTGGAAGGAAATGAGGAAGACAAAATAGAAGAATTGGTACGTGAAGGCAGAGTAAGACAATATCCGTCTAAAGACTTTAGCGATGAATTGCAAGAAGACCTCACAAGAGACCTGCGGATCCTAGAGCGTATACGGGAAATGTGGAGCGAGGTAAAGCGAGACCCCAAACTGCTATCCTTCATTGAAACCCTGTCATCCAATCACGTCTTGAAGCGAAACAAAATAATCGTCTTTACTGAATCCAAAGAAACGGCGGAGTACCTCAAAGATAGCCTAGATAAGAACCTCTCCGATGAGACGCTAGTCTTTACCGGCTCTTCGGCGACATCCGTTCGGGAAACGGTCACGGAAAATTTCGATGCTAGCGCACGCCATCCTAAAGACGACTTTCGCATACTCGTCTCTACGGAGGTCCTCTCCGAAGGTATGAACCTCCACCGTTCCAACGTAGTCATAAACTACGATATCCCTTGGAACCCAACACGCTTGATGCAGAGAGTCGGTCGTGTTAATCGCTTGGATACCGCATTCGATAAAGTATACACCTTCAACTTCTTCCCAACCGAAGAAGCAAACGACTTGATTAAACTCAAAGAATTGGCAATATCCAAGATACAATCCTTTATAACCCTGCTAGGAACCGATGCACGCTTGCTCACGGAAGATGAAACCGTACAATCCCATGAGCTCTTCAATCTTCTTATCTCCAAGGAAACCATCACGGGAGAGGGTGAGGAAGTCCAAAGCGAGCTAAAATATCTGCAGATAATACGCGAGATCCGAGATAAAGACCCCGACCTATTTGAACATATCAAACGGCTACCCAAAAAGGCCAGAACGGCCAGAAAACGGAACGCTCCGGCAAGTAGGCTACTGACGTACTTCAGAAAAGGAAATATCCAGAAGTTCTTTCTGACCGAAGATAAAAGGGGTTCTAAAGAGAAGGATTTTATCCAAACGGCAGAACTCCTTGAAGTGAAGCCGGAGGTGCATAGAGAAAAAATGCCAGCAGACTTTTACGATAAACTCGGCGAAAACAAGCAAGCCTTTCGGATAGCTACTGCCCAAGAGGCCGCGGAGATAGAAGCACCTAGACGAGGCAGTGACAACTCTGTGAAAGTCTTGAAAACCCTCAAGGCGGTACGCAGGGATACGCGTCAATATACGGAAGATCAGGAAGCCTACCTCAGAAGGGTTATGAACCGCTTGGAAGAGGGAGCATTTCCCGGGCAAACGGTGAAAACATTGCTGGAGGTACTGACTAAAACGATAGAGCGGGGAGAGTATAAACCGCTTCAGATTCTCGGCATACTGCAAAACAATATCCCGCCGGAATTAATGGAGAGCCACATCTCCGAAAACAAAGAGCGCAGCTTGAAGCCGAGCGAGGTCATTCTGTCCGAATACCTAATTGGAGATAGACATGGATAAACAAACGGCGAGAAGTATTGTTCGGAAAACATTGGAGAAACCCTTCGATAAAGAAAATTTCACCTATCTAATAAAGAACGTCCTACACAACATGTCGGAGGAAAAATCATTTGCCTACACGGGCAGCTTCATATTTCATGCCTTCTCGGATTCAGTCGGTAAGTTAGAGCGCATAGGCAAATACGAAGATCACACAGGCAGAACCGTAGACGTCCTCATTGTTCACCTAAAGAAGGAGACCTCTCTGGAGCGAGCGCGCACAATGCAAAGGAACTACATCGCCAAGTACCTCAACGGTTCTCGTGACGGGCAACTCAAAGACGCGGCGTTAGTAGCTTTTGTAGCGCCGACCGGTAAAGATTGGCGCTTCTCCTTTGTCAAGATGGACTACAGGTTCAATGAGGAAGGCAAGATCAAGGAAGACTTAACCCCCGCGAGGCGCTTCTCATTCTTGGTGGGAGAACATGAAAACAGCCACACCGCACAAAGCCAACTCCTTCCGCTCCTCATGGATGACAAAAGCGAGCCCGATCTGGGCAAACTGGAAGATGCCTTTAGTATAGAGCGGGTAACGAAGGAGTTCTTTGAAAAATACCGCAACCTCTTTCTGCATCTGAAAGATTCCCTCGATGCAATCATAGAAAAATACGCCGATGCCAAAGGCGAATTCACCGCCAAGAACATCGATACGGGCGATTTCGCCAAGAAACTATTAGGACAGATAGTATTCCTCTACTTCCTGCAAAAGAAGGGATGGTTTGGCGTAAAGCGAGGCGAAGAGTGGGGCGCCGGTTCCAAAAGGTTTCTGCGGGAGCTCTTCGATAAAAAGCACAGCGACTACAACAACTTCTTCAACGATATCCTAGAGCCCCTCTTCTATGAAGCATTGAGAGCGGAGCGTGGCGGAGTGGATGATTACTATAGCCAATTCGATTGCCGTATTCCCTTCTTGAACGGAGGCTTGTTCGACCCTATTGGCGATTACGACTGGGTGAAAACTGAAATCCTCTTACCCAATGAGCTCTTCTCCAACAGTCGCGAAACTAAAGAAGGGGATAAGGGAGACGGCATCCTAGATATTTTCGACCGATACAACTTCACCGTCAAAGAGGATGAACCGCTGGAAAAGGAGGTTGCTATAGATCCGGAGATGCTCGGCAAAGTCTTCGAGAATCTTCTGGAGGTGAAAGACCGCAAATCCAAGGGCACATACTACACCCCTAGGGAGATAGTCCACTATATGTGCCAAGAGAGTTTGATTGGCTATCTAGCTACGGAGATTGAAGGAGAGGTAACACGGGAAGATATAGAGCGGTTGATTAGATACGGCGAGGCGGTAGTTGAAAATGAGAGCCACGTAGCGGATATCGGACGCGAAACGGGTACTTACCCATCCAAACTTCCCGAAAGTATCCGCAGCAGTACGGCGCAGATAGACGAGAAACTCGCCTCGATACGGGTATGCGATCCCGCCGTAGGTTCCGGTGCTTTCATAGTTGGGATGATGAATGAGATTGTGAAGGCAAGAGGCGCGCTCACGCCCTATATACAAAAGAACGGAGAGAGAACGGCTTATGACTTCAAACGGCACGCTATCAGAGAATGCCTTTACGGTGTGGATATAGATGCTAGCGCGGTGGATATTGCCAAGCTGCGTTTATGGCTCTCGCTCGTAGTAGATGAGGAGAAGCGGGAGACTATACAACCCCTGCCGAACTTGGATTACAAAATTGTGCAAGGCAACTCACTCTTGAGTGTAGAGAAGAATGTCTTCAATCATCATCTATTCAAACGGCTTGAAGAACTCAAGTCTCTTTACTTCATAGAAACCGGCGCCGGCAAAAAGCGGGACTACAAAGAAGAGATCGACGTGCTTATCAATGAGATCACCGATGGGTATAGAGAGTTTAATTTCGAGGTGTACTTCTCGGAGGTGTTCCATGAGAAGAAAGGGTTTGACGTGGTGATAGCCAATCCGCCGTATGTGGACTCAGAAACTATGGTAAGAACAGATCCAGCCTCTCGTGTAAAATATTCTTCACTTTATAAATCGGCAAAGGGAAACTGGGATATTTTTGTTGTTTTTATTGAAAGGGGTATGAACTTACTGAAAACAGCGGGCACTATAACTTATATAGTTCCGAATAAGTTAATTGCTGCAAGGTATGCAGCAATATTGAGGAAAATGCTATTGGAAAAATACGTAAAGGAAGTAAGAGATTTTTCTCGTGTCAATGTCTTTAAAGAAGTTTCTGTTTACCCAGTTGTTTTCTTAATTCAGAACTGTGGATCAGGCGAAACGGTGACTATGACTTTAATGAAATCACTTAAGGAAGTAGGAACGCAGAACATAATACCAGCTGAGATTTTCTATAGAGATACGGATTGGTCGAGATACTTCGCACCAAGGAAAATATTAAATCTAATTTTGAAAATTTCCACTTTCAGTCGATTATCTGACTATTGCAACAAAATTTCTGGCGCTGCTACTGTAAGCGAAGCGTACGAAATTAAGAAATACGTGAAAGAAAAAATTACCGAATGCCAAGATAGAAATATTAAGAAAATTGTAAATACTGGCACTATTGATAGATATTTGCTTCTTTGGGGCAAGAAAAGAATGCAATATATAAAATCGTCTTATATTAATCCAATGATAAGGGACGATGATCTTCTGTGTATAAGTGAACGACGACTAAAGCAGGCAGAGTGTAAGAAGATAATTATTGCTGGAATGACAAAGGCTCTTGAATGTGCCTATGATGAAGGGCAATATTTAGCTGGCAAATCAACTACTATTATCTTGGACGACAAGCAAAATAAACTTCCTCTCAAAGTAGTACTTCCATTACTCAATAGTTCTTTGATTTCATTTTGGTACAGATACTTTTTTAGTTCATTAGCATTAGCTGGTGGATACTTACGTATTAGCGAAAGAGAGATTAGCCAAATTCCCATACCAGAAATTTCCAGAGCGCAACAACAAAGTATATTTGTCTATACTGATAAGATCCTCGCCATCACCCAATCCGACGATTACCTGCACAATCCCGTCAAGCAAACCCAAGTACGCGAGTATGAGCGGCAGATAGACGAGCTGGTCTACCAACTCTACGGACTTACGACGGAGGAGATTCGGTTGGTAGAAGGGGAGGGGTGATGAGTGGGAATGTGAGGGTAAGGAGTGTTTGAAGAAGTGCATTTTCCTCGCCACAAAGCAAGGCGTTATGAGTCAGAAAGAGTTGTGACTGGACTGGGATTTTGAATTTTCTTGAACAGAGCTCTGAATTACTGACATTGATATTCGCTGCGGTCGTCACGTTAGCTACGGTTTTTTACGTAATCCTTACTAGTTTTTTGGTATACGAAACTAGAAAACTCAGGGAAGTTCAGACTGAGCCTAAAATCCATATCACTGCCGGCAGCCCTTATTTTGCCATTAATTTTATCAGGCTAAACATCAAGAATATTGGTTTAGGCCCAGCATGTGACCTACAATTCACTCCATCTGTTATTTCAGGCGGCGATTCAGCAAAAAAGCTTCTTAACGAACTTACCAAGTCAAATTTCTTTAATATTGGGTTACGTCATTTTGGTCCTGGCGAGAATAAATATTCTGCTTACACTGCACCAACAGAAGATGAATTAGCTTCCGTTCTGTCGTTTAAGATTGATTACAAGAGCGCTACGGGGAAAAAGTACTCTGATGAAATCAAACTTTATATGAGCGAACTGATAGGTGACTACCAACTTGGCAAGCCGGATTTGTACGCCATTGCGCAAAGCCTTGAAAAAATACAAAAAGACTTCGATCATATTGTTAGTGGCTCCAAGCGCGTCAAAACAGATATTTATTCCAGTGAAGACCGAAGGGCGGAAAGAGAAGAACGGGAAAAACTGTTTGTTGAACAAATCAAACAGAGTGAAAATTCATAACAAGGTTATTAAAAATCGTTCCACTAAGCTCCACCTGCACTGCCAGAACAAAACACTTGAGCATAAAACTAATACAAGATGACTACTTGGATAACAGTACCAAGCAAGCCCAAGTACGCGAGTACGAGCGGCAGATAGATGAGCTGGTCTACCAACTCTACGGACTTACGACGGAGGAGATTCGGTTGGTAGAAGGGGAGGGGTGATGAGTGGGCTGGAGATAGCGGGGATAATAATATCTGCTTTAACAGGATTGGCTCTTATAGTAAGTTCATTCCTTGTATGGATGAACTTTCGTCAGCAAAGAAAAGTGGAGACTTTGAAGTATTTCAGCAACATAATTCCCAAAATAGCCGAATTTTCAGAATGGCTTGGTGATAAAAGTTACAATGAACCGAATTGGCTAAATAAGATTATCGATGATAAACCTCTGTCATCTAAACAGAGGTCCTACACCAGAAAGATACAATCCTATTTGAGCGAAATAGAGTTGCTATCTATTGCGATGCTCAAGGAGAAGATTTTGGAGCGAGTGCTCGTAGAAGATTTCGAACCAGATTTTAGGTTTCAATGGAAAGAACTGGAATCATATATAGAGTGGACACGTGAGGGAAATAATGCCCCGAAAGCTTGGATAGAGATAGAGAAGCTAGTGGAGTATCTAAGAATAAGAAAAGGTAGGGAAAATAAGTTTTTGAAAATTTGGATATATATGAAGAATCTAGTGAAAAGTATTATCCGAAAAAATAGCGTATAAAGATCTATTTTTTCTTGGGATTGCCTTTTGGAGTAGTCCTTGGTGGGGGGGTAGGATACCCTTCGTGTTTCTCTAGCCCTTCCCTGCGTCCTTTGTCGTTTGGTTTTCGTTCTTCAGCCATATGTGGCCTCCTTTGTTCATCTAGCCCTTCCTAATGGGTGGAAGGTTCGTCAGTTATTTTCAATTATTAGTATATCAGAATCGTATTGCTTATGCATTTCATAGATGAAAAGAGCCTGTCAATTATGACAATAATAGCTAGAATGCGTAATATGTTCATCCCTTTGTCTACTTTGATGCCGAAAGTCGCACCCGCACCGCTTGGGGGCACACAGGGGGATGCGGTCATAGCTATTGAGTATAATGCTATAATCTAACAAATTAGGAGCGATACTCAATGAAAGCCGTTGTATATAGAAAATATGGGTCGCCGGACGTCCTGCAGGTCGAAGAAATCGAGAAGCCGACCCCCAAGGATGATGAGGTACTGATACGTATCCGTGCCACTACCGTAACGAAGGGAGACTGTGAGCTGCGAAGCCCCAAAATCCCAAACGGGATATGGTTCATAGCACGAATATTTTTTGGTCTTATAAAGCCAAGGAATAAGGTGTTAGGCGCATATCTGGCGGGAGTTATCGAGGCTGTCGGTGTCAATGTAACGCTATTCAAGCAGGGAGACTCGGTCTTTGCTTACTCGGGCGCTCGTTTTGGCGCGTATGCGGAATACATCTGCTTGCCCGAAGGGAAGGTGGCTATAAAACCGGCCAATATGACATTCGAGGAGGCGTCTGCGGTTCCGTTGGCGTTGGATCCGGTGCATTTTCTGAGAAAGGCGGGTATACGGAAATCGGACAAGGTGCTGGTGAATGGTGCGGCGGGAAGTATGGGTATCTTTGCGGTACAGCTTGCCAAGCACTACGGGGCGGAGGTTACCGGCGTGGACAGCGGGGAGAAGTTGGAGATGGTGCTCTCGCTGGGCGCAGACCGTGTCATCGATTACACCGAGAAGGACTTCTCCGAAGACGGCGAGGTATACGATGTGATCTTCGATGTAATCTGCAAGGGGATGTTTTCACGCAGTATCGGAGCGCTGAAACCCAACGGGCGCTACCTCTTGGTTAACCCTGCCGGGCTGTTTCAGATGCTTCGCGGGCTGTGGGTTTCGCGTGTAAGCAGCAAGAAGGTAATTTTAGAGTTTGCCGGCTACAAGGTCGAGGATCTCATACTTCTCAGAGACCTTATCGAGGCTGGGAAGATGCGGTCGATTATCGAAAGTGTCTATCCGCCGGAGCAGGCCGCCGATGCCCATCGCTATATCGAGGCGGGGCACAAGCAGGGGAATATAGTCATAACCTTTGAGGTGTAATGCTATAATCTAACAAACTAGGAGCGATACTCAATGAAAGCCGTTGTATATAGAAAATATGGGTCGCCGGACGTCCTGCAGGTCGAAGAGGTCGAGAAGCCCGCACCGACCACACCGGCGTGATCCCACGCTTAGAGATGTCCCATATCAGGGGACGAGGCAAACGGAAGGCACTCCTAGCCGGTCTTCCAATGAATAAACAAGCGGGTGATATATGCAACAATCCAACCTGAAGTCGATAACGAATTTTATATGGGGCATTGCCGACGATGTGCTGCGCGATATCTATGTTCGTGGCAAGTACCGAGACGTCATCCTGCCGATGACGGTGCTGCGCCGTCTAGACATAATGCTTGAAGGAACCAAACAGAGTGTCCTAGAAATGAAAGACAGGCTGGAAAAGGAGGGAATAGACCGGCAGGATCAAGCCTTGTGCCAGGCCGCAGGGCATGCCTTCTACAATGGATCCAGGTTTACGCTCCATGATTTAAAGGCACGCGCCAGCCGCCAACAACTGCAAGCCGATTTTGAGGCATATCTCGAAGGGTTCTCGCAGAACGTGCAGGACATTCTGGAAAATTTCGAGTTTCGCAACCAGATCCCCCGGCTCGTGAAAGCAGACGCATTGGGGACACTGATTGAGAAATTTCTCTCGCCTGATATCAACCTAGGCCCAACTTCGGTTCTCAATGGCGACGGCTCGGTTAAACATCACGGCCTCGACAATCACGCCATGGGCACAATCTTCGAGGAACTGGTTCGTCTTTTCAACGAAGAGAATAATGAAGAGGCGGGAGAGCACTGGACGCCGCGCGATGCCGTAGAACTGATGGCACGCTTGATCTTTCTGCCGATTGCCGATTACATCGAGTCCAGCACCTATTTACTTTACGACGGCGCCTGCGGCACGGGTGGCATGCTGACCGTCGCCGAAGAAACGCTGCGAAGGCTTGCCAAAGAGCATGGCAAGGAAGCGTCCATCCACCTCTATGGCCAGGAAATCAACGCCGAGACCTATGCCATCTGCAAAGCCGACCTGCTGCTCAAGGGAGAGGGCGAGGCGGCAGACAACATCGTCGGCGGATCCGAGTATTCCACGCTTTCCAATGATGCCTTCACATCAGATGAGTTTGACTTCATGCTCAGCAATCCGCCCTATGGCAAAAGTTGGAAAAGCGACCTAGAGCGTATGGGCGGCAAGCGCGACATCAAAGACCCGCGTTTTATGATCGAGCACGCGGACAACCCTGAGTATTCGCTGGTCACCCGCTCCAGCGACGGCCAGATGCTTTTCCTCGCCAATATGCTCTCGAAGATGAAGCGGAACACTCCACTCGGCAGCCGCATCGCCGAAGTACATAACGGCAGCTCCCTCTTCACCGGTGACGCCGGACAGGGTGAAAGCAACATCCGCCGTTGGATCATCGAGAACGACTGGCTCGAAGCCATCGTCGCTTTGCCGCTCAATATGTTCTACAACACCGGCATCGCCACCTACATCTGGGTGCTCACCAACCGCAAACCCGAACACCGAAAAGGCAAAGTGCAACTGATTGACGCTACACAATGGTTCAAACCCCTGCGCAAAAACCTCGGCAAGAAGAACTGCGAACTCGGCAAAGCCGACATTGAACGTATCTGCGATACCTTCCTCGACTTCAAGCAAAGCAAGATTTTTCCAAACGAGGCATTTGGCTACTGGAAAATCCGTAGAACACCGCATCGATCCCGAACGCGCAAAGATTAAACAACTCAAGGAAAACAACGCAAGGCGTCCCCGGTTATCAAGATTCACAAGAAAGGCACCGCCCCGGACCCGCTACACGGCATGATCGCAACACCATCAACGGCAAACCCGGTAGAGTACGAGCCGGAACCGACCTGCGCACCGAACAGATTCCGCTGGAAGAGGGCGGCAAGGCATTCCTCAAAGAAGTAACTATGCGATGCGTGGTATGTTAAAGATAGCGTCAAGATTGGCTACGAGATTAGCTTTACTCGTTATTTTTACAAGCCGCAACCAATGCGGACGCTGGAGGAAATTCGGGCGGATATTTTGGCGGCAAAGCCGACATTGAACGTATCTGCGATACCTTCCTCGACTTCAAGGAAACCGAGCAAAGCAAGATTTTTCCAAACGAGGCATTTGGCTACTGGAAAATCACCGTAGAGCGACATTCCTTACGGAAGATATACGCGATATTTCCCGCTACGTATCCGGGGCATTGATCCCGAACGCGCCTATAAGACGGCCGAGATTAAACAACTCAAGGAAAACAACGAACTCAACGAAGAGGCGTCCCCGGTTATCAAGAAAATTCACAAGAAAGGCTTCTGTGCCCGGAGGTTCTTGGAAAGACGCCCCGGACCCGCTACACGGCATGATCGCAACCACCATCAACGGCAAACCCGCCATCGTAGAGTACGAACCCGACACCGACCTGCGCGACACCGAACAGATTCCGCTACTGGAAGAGGGCGGCATCAGGGCATTCCTCAGGTTATGTAAAGAAACCATTGATGAGTCTGAAGGGGAGAAAACGAGGTATTGCCCTATGCGTCGGATGCGTGGTATGTTAAAGATAGCGTCAAGATTGGCTACGAGATCAGTTTTACTCGTTATTTTTACAAGCCGCAACCGATGCGGACGCTGGAGGAAATTCGCTTTCACAAGTTGGAATATTCGCTGGTCTATATTTGACACGAAAAAATTGGCATAGAACATAACAAGAGACCAAATATCATTGATACCGTCTATTCCATTACTGGGTGGATTGGCTTGGTGCGAGAATCCGGTTTATTGCAGGACGGTGCGACAATCTCAATAAGATCAGCATCCTCTCCCGCGGAATGTTGGTTGATATACTCGAGAAACCACTCTGATTGGGGGCACTATGTACTTGAATAGAATACCACTTTATGAAAAAATCGAGCAGCGGAAAAATTGTTCGGAAAAATAAATGAGATAGCAACCGATGAAGAGCAAGAGAGAGGGACAAAAGTACTTGCGTATGTGACTGGAGACCGGCGTGGACTCGAAACTCAGATATCCTCAGACGTTCATGATTTTTTTGTCCATCACCTCGATAAGATTGGTTCTATTATAACCTCAACATCAGAACTAATGGGGCAAGTCGATAGGTATATTCAAGTAGTCGAAAAAATCTCCCTCATACTCTATACGAGAGGCGGGGAAACGCTTTCGGCGTGGAGCATTGTCAATTTATTGCGCTCTTTCAGTGATCGCTTGGAAATCATTATTCCCGCAAGGTGCAGTTAGGCGGCATCAAGGCATTCCTCAAACGTGAAGTATTACAGCGCGGGAACATTGATTTGTTTAGGTGCGGACAACTTGGTTATGACCAAACAATCTACGCTTGGACCTATTGACCCGAGCGTAAATACGCCTTTGAATCCCCAACTTCCGGGAAATCATTATTCCCGGGTGCCAACCGATGGCGCGTGTGCCCGTAAACGTAGAAGATGTTAATGCTTTCCTGCAACATGCTAGGGATTCATTGGGCGATGTTTCGATGGATCAGGCATTCGATAGATTGGCTCAGTACATTCATCCGCTTGTGCTTGGGAATGCTTACAGGGTCCGGTCTCAGATTCGTATGTTGGGAAAACGCTTACTATCAAGTCACATGACCGACCATACAAACATTGAGGGAATTCTGGATTTTCTGTGCAGTGAGTCGGGTAGCCATGATTACACTATTAACCGCAAAGAGGCGCGGGAACGCCTCAGGCTTCCCGTTGAAATACCGTCTTGGGAATTTTATGGTCTCATCAAGGATATCTATGATGATATTGCCGGTGAACTGGAGCTCACCACTCAATATGAAATGAACTCCATCTTGCGTGGCGAAGATCAAAACGACTATGCGTTCCGGCGCGCGCTTATTGAAAGCGTGGCGGGCGGTTCACATGTTTTCATAAGCGAAGGCACTTTGACCCGTGTTATATTTGAAGCACAATCCGGCATGCGCGGCGTACAATTCGGCGACCAACGCCATTTTGAAGGATGGAGGCATAACCCCGATGAATGATACAAGCGGCAAACTTAAAAAAACCGAAGAAGCGTTCCAACCCTCCGGCTTGGCGCCTTACATCTCCCAAGGAACTGCGAGGACAGATAATCTTTCATTCATGATGAAAAATACGTTTGTTACTTTTAGCGCAGGCATTTACGTCATTGAGCCGCCACCGCAAAAACCGCAACAAGGCGGCACCTCTGATGCGCAACATAGCGATGGGCGAGTAACTGCCCCCGGTGTTGCTGATGAAGAAGTACCGCGCCTACCCTAAATATAAACCCTCCGTATTAGAGTGGCTGGGGGAGGTGCCGAAGTATTGGGATGTATTACCACTCGGCACTGAGTAAAAATAAACGATGTTGTATTGTCTGATAACACCTAAAGCGGACTTTGAGTTCAGTTAGGCGGCATTGAGGCTTTTCTCAAACGTGAAGTATTACCCTATGCGCCCGATGCGTGGTATGTTGAAGATAGCGTCAAGATTGGCTACGAGGTTAGTTTTACTCGTTATTTTTACAAGCCGCAACCAATGCGGACGCTTGAAGAGATCCGTGCCGACATCCTTGCACTGGAGCGGGAGACGGACAGATTGCTAAGTGAGATTGCCGGAGAAAATAAAAAATGACTAATGACTCGCAATCATTCGACTATTTCCAATATTTCCAAAAAACGATTCGACTGAAACGGCCGGAACCTGAAATCAAAGCTAATGAGCCATGGGCGGATGACGCTTTAGGCCGAGCCAAGATGGCAGAAAAGATGACCAACCTTGTTTGGATGCAGGAAGATTCACTGGTTGTAAGTTTGGATGGAGATTGGGGGACAGGCAAAACATTTTTACTCAAGCGGTGGCAGGCGGACCTAGAAAAGGAAGGCTTTAAGTCCATATATTTCAATGCTTGGGAAGACGACTTTTGCGATGATCCTCTTGTAGCCATCATAGGGCAAATATCAAATGCCTTTACAGGTAGCAAATCCGAAGAGATAGTAGCAAAAATCAAAGAATCTGCGGGTCCTTTGCTCATTCAAGGTATTCTTGGTGTTATAAGGGCAACCACCGGCATAGCTATCTCCGCAGATATTCTTGAAAAACATACAGACTCGGTTTTGGAAAAATATTCATCTCAAATAAAACAGAAAAAAGAATTAAAACAGCATTTACAGAGATTGTCAGAGGAAGTGATGAACGATACCGGGCAACCTTTGGTATTTATTATCGATGAACTCGATAGGTGCCGTCCAACTTTCGCTATCGAACTTCTGGAAAGAGTAAAGCATATATTCGATGTTCCCGGCATAGTTTTTGTTTTCGGCATTAATCAGAAAGAGTTGTGCTCATCAATTAAGTCTGTTTACGGGGAAATTGATGCAGGCGTCTATCTTCGGCGCTTTTTTGATATAAGCCTTTCACTGCCGGATGCGAATGCAGTAGATTTTTGCAAATACTTGATCAACGATAAATATGAATTGAATAAACTATTTTCTGAATTGAGTGAAACCGCTCGAAAGAGTATCTCGAATATTCTGGCTGATACTCATAGTAACGAATTTCGTACATTTTCTAATGACTTTCTCGCTTTTTATAATCATCTGGGTTTATCTCTTAGAGATATTGATTCCTGCATCAGGTCAATGTTTTTTGTAGCCAAAAACATTCATGAAGGTCATTATATGTACCCCTATCTTATCGGAGCATTGATCGCTTTACGCTTGAAGAACCCTCCTCTTTATCAAGAATTTCTTAAGGGCAAGCTTCTTGGCAGTGAAGTTATGGACTATATTGATGAACAGATTCCTGACACTAGACGAGATGAAGAACTCAACCGTGTTCTTATTCTAATAGAAATTGGATTATATAGAACAAGCGATAAGGCATTACACATGGCGTATCTAATGTCGTTAGGCGAATCACCAAATCAACTGGAGTATTTATCTAAAAGAACTAGACAAGATCCAAGGAGATTAACTATATTCCTTTCTGATAACAGAAACCAACACGAATATTCTCCAAAAATTAGCATTCCAGACATTTGCAGCCTTATAGAACTCACTCAAGCGGAATGAAGAATAGACAATGAAATTGGCACCCTACTCAAAATACAAACCCTCCGGCGTTGAGTGGTTAGGGGAGGTGCCGGAGCATTGGGAGATTCAACGAGGAAAGAACATCTTTGAATGTATTGATGAGCGTTCGGAAACCGGCGAAGAGGAGCTGCTTACTGTTTCGGCGACACGAGGAGTGATACCACGGCGATCTGCCAACGTAACCATGTTCAAAGCGGAATCATATGTCGGATACAAACTCTGTTGGTTTGGCGATCTGGTAATCAATAGCCTTTGGGCGTGGGGTCGAGGGCTTGGGGTTTCTCGACATCACGGAATTGTAAGCACTGCTTATGGTGTGTATCGTGTTCGCTCAAAAACAAATATCGATTCTTGGTATTTGCACACACTAACAAGATCAAACCCTTTCCAATTTGAACTTCGCATCAGATCAAAAGGAATTTGGATATCAAGACTACAACTAACTGATGAGTCTTTTTTGGGCGCGCCTATACTCCTCCCGCCTCTCCCCGAACAAACCGCCATCGTCCGTTATCTTGATTATTTCGACCGGCGGATTCGGCGTTATATTCATACCAAGCAAAAGTTGATCAAGCTATTGGAGGAGGAGAAGAGGGCCGTCATTCACCGCGCCGTTACTCGTGGGCTTGATCCTGATGTTCCGCTCAAACCCTCCGGCGTTGAGTGGCTGGGGGAGGTGCCGGAGCATTGGGAGGTTGTCGCTGTCAAGAGGCATTACTCAATTCAGCTTGGCAAGATGTTGCAGACACGTCCAAACCAACCAACAGATATTGAGGTGCCTTACCTAAAGGCACAACACGTACAGTGGTTCTCTGTCCGCACAGTAGATGCACCGATGATGTGGGCAAGCCCTAGAGACATTGAACAGTTTGGCGTGCTGAAAGGAGATCTCCTCGTCTGCGAAGGTGGAGAAGGGGGACGATGTGGCCTAATCAAAGAAATAAAACCAAACTACATCATTCAAAATGCGTTACATCGAGTAAGAGTAGCGGATAGTTGCAGAAATGATTATCTACAGTATGTGATGAGTGCGGTGGCATCAATCGGCTGGTTTGATGCTATTAATAGCAAAGCTACTATCGCCCATTTTACAAGAGAGAAATTCGGTTCATTAAATATTCCTCTCCCACCCATCCCCGAACAAACCGCCATCGTCGAATATCTCGACAAAGCAACCGCGGACATAGACTCTGCCATCACCCGCGCCCGCCGCGGAATCGACCTGCTGCAAGAATACCGCACCCGCCTGATCGCCGACGTGGTCACCGGCAAACTCGACGTGCGCGAAGCAGCGGCAGCGTTGCCCGATGAAACGGACTCACTGAACGGAATCGCGTAAGAAACCGAAACGGCGATGGCAGAGAATTGAGTATGTCGGTACCGACCAAGCCGAAAATTTACCATATCGTCCATGTAGATCGCCTGTCCTCAATCATTAATGCGGGCTATCTCTGGTGTGATGCAAAAGTTGATCGGAACCCACAACCTGGCACTACTATTGGCATGAGTGAGATTAAGCGAAGGCGGCGGGAAGATCTGCTGCTAAATAGTCATCCTGATCTCCATGTCGGAGACTGTGTACCCTTTTATTTTTGTCCGCGCTCAATTATGCTGTATCTAATTTATAAGGGAAATGCCCCTGGATTAACCTATAGTGACGGACAGAAGCCAATCGTTCATCTGGAAGCGGATTTATCTGCGACGGTAAAATGGGCTGATCAAAATAGCAGGCGGTGGGCATTTACCTCGTCAAATGCGGGCTCGAAATTTTTTGAAGACTATTGTAAACTAGAACATCTGAGCAAAATTAACTGGGATGCGGTGCAAGCCGTACGGTGGTCCGGCGGAGGTATCTCGCCATCCATCAAAGAAGGAAAGCAGGCTGAATTTCTGATCGAGCGACAGTTTCCCTGGGAGTTGATCTCACGTATTGGTGTTCGCTCGCCCGATATTTGTAATCGAGTTAATAAAGCGATTCAAGGCGTAGGGCATAGACCGCAAGTTAAAATTCTACCTAAGTGGTATTATTAGAATATAGGCACTATTTGACACTATTTGACACTATAAGACACACTATGATCCACTTTAAAACGGGTGATATCTTAAAAGAAGACGCCGAAGCGGTAGTCAACACTGTTAACTGCGTCGGCATCATGGGACGCGGCATAGCGCTTCAATTCAAAAAGAGTTTTCCCGAAAACTTCAAGGCATATACTGATGCTTGTAAGCGCAAGGAAGTACAGCCCGGGCGGATGTTTGTATTTGAAGCACGCCAAATGACCAATCCCCGCTACATCATCAATTTTCCGACCAAGCGGCACTGGCGCGGAGCAAGCCTGATGGAAGATATTGAATCCGGGTTGTCGTCACTGGTCAAGGAGATCAAAAACCGCAATATCCGTTCAATTGCCATTCCGCCGCTTGGTAGCGGGTTAGGCGGGCTGAACTGGTCGCAGGTTCGCCCCCGCATAGAAGATGCTCTCAAGGCTTTTGATGATGTTCGGATTATTGTTTATGAACCGGACGGGGCACCGGAAACGGGCAAGATGATGCGTAATCGTAAGGTACCGAACATGACCTCTGGCAGGGCGGCACTGGTCAGCCTAATGCACCGCTACCTCGCCGGTCTGCTTGATCCGTTCGTAACGCTGCTGGAGGTTCATAAACTTATGTATTTCATGCAGAATGCGGGCGAAACGCTTAGTCTGAGATACGAAAAAGCGCTCTATGGCCCCTATGCCGAGAATCTCAGCCACGTACTGAACGAAATTGAAGGGCATTTGGTATCCGGCTATGCCGACGGCGGCGATGCGCCGGGTAAAGAGTTGGAACTGGTGCCGGGTGCGCTCGAGGATGCGAATAAATTTCTTGCAGATAAAACCGAAACGCAAGAACGCCTTGAAAAAGTTTTCGATCTCGTCAAAGGTTTTGAATCGCCGTCCGGTCTGGAACTGTTATCCACGGTTCACTGGGTTGCAAGCAACGAATCGCCGAAATCCTTTGATGATGTTGTTACGAAAACCTATGAGTGGAATGAGCGGAAGAAAGAGTTTTCGCATCGCCAGATCAGCGTGGCTGTCGGCGTGTTGGCAAAACAGGGCTGGATACCCGCAGGACTGGAAAACAAAGATGACGACCGACACCACCGAACGCGGCCTTGAGCGGCTGATTTGCAAGGCGCTGACCGGGCATAATTGTGATCCGGTCCATCCGGGCGCAACCGACGGTACGGCCTGCATAGTTGCTCAGCGCCCGGCACACTATTCTACCGGCTGGCTGTGCGGCGATGCCGTCGATTACAATCGCGAATACTGCGTGGACTTGCGGCATCTCTCAGTTTTCCTGCATGAAACGCAGCCGCAGGTCACAGAGTCGCTCGCCCTCAATGAGGACACCCCGATCCGGCGCAAGTTCCTTGCTCGACTGGAAGGCCAGATTTCCAAGCGCGGCGTCATTGATGTATTGCGCAACGGCGTAAAACACGGACCTCACCGGATCGAGCTTTTTTACGGCACGCCGTCACCCGGCAATGAGAAAGCAAAGGCGCTGTATGCAACCAACCGCTTTTCGGTGACTCGTCAGTTGCGCTATAGCAACGACGCAACGAGACTGGCACTCGACCTCGCGCTGTTTGTCAACGGCATTCCGGTGGCAACTTTTGAGCTCAAGAACAGCCTGACCAAGCAAAACGTGGCGGATGCGGTTTTGCAATACAAGAATGACCGGAACCCGCGCGAAAAGCTGTTCGAGTTCGGACGCTGTATAGCGCATTTCGCGATGGACGAGCACGAAGTGCGCTTCTGCACCCATCTCAAGGGCAAGGCGTCGTGGTTTCTGCCGTTCAACCGTGGCTGGAATGACGGCACGGGCAACCCGCCGAACCCGAATGGGCTCAAGACGGACTACCTGTGGCGCGAAGTGCTGACCCGCGCGAGCCTGACCAATATCATCGAAAACTATGCTCAGATAGTTGAAACAAAGGACGACAGAACCGGAACAAAGAAAAAGGTCCAGATCTGGCCGCGCTACCACCAACTGGACGTTGTGCGGCGGTTGCTGGCGGACGTTGGAGAGAACGGCGCGGGCCGGCGCTATCTGATTCAGCACTCGGCGGGCAGCGGCAAATCAAACTCCATTGCGTGGTTGGCGCATCAACTGATCGGCTTGGCGAAAGATGGCGAGGCGGTCTTCGACTCGATCATTGTCGTCACCGACAGGCTCATCCTCGACCTGCAAATCTGTCACACCATCAAGCAGTTCGCGCAAGTGGGTGCCACCGTGGGCCACGCTAAGCATTCGGGCGATTTACGCAAGTTCATCGAGAGCGGTAAGAAGATCATCATCTCCACGGTGCAGAAATTCCCGTTCATCCTTGACGAGATTAGCGGCGAACAACATGGCCGCCGTTTCGCCATCATCATTGACGAGGCACACTCAGGCCAGGGCGGCAGAACCTCGGCGGCGATGTCACAGGCACTCTCGGAAGACGGCAGGGAAGTGGAGGATGAAGATTTCGAGGACAAGATCAACCTACTGATGGAGTCGCGCCGACTATTGCCCAATGCCAGTTATTTCGCCTTCACCGCCACGCCGAAGGGGAAAACGCTGGAGATCTTCGGCAAACCGGAACCGCAGGCGGATGGAAAAACCAGACACCTGCCATTCCACACCTACACGATGAAGCAGGCAATCCAAGAAGGCTTTATCCTTGATGTGCTCGGAAACTATACTACGGCCAATAGTTACTACAGGCTGGTCAAAAAGATAGAAAACGACCCTCAATTCGACGCCCGGCGAGCGCAGAAGAAACTACGCCGCTACGTGGAAGAGCATGAGCACGCTATCAGACTCAAAGCCGAAATTATGGTGGATCATTTCCATAAACATGTATGTGTCCCCCGCAAGATTGACGGGCAGGCGAGGGCTATGGTGGTAACGAACGGTATCAAACAGGCAATCAGCTACTTCCACGCAATCAGCGAATATCTGACGGAACGCAAAAGCCCGTATCAAGCTATCGTCGCATTCTCCGGTGAACACGATTACGGCGGCACGAAGGTGACCGAGGCGTCGCTCAACGGCTTCCCCTCGAGCAAAATTGCCGACTATGTCCGGGAAGATCCATATCGTTTTCTGGTGTGCGCCGACAAGTTCCAGACCGGCTATGACGAACCGCTGCTGCACACGATGTACGTGGATAAAACACTTTCCGGCATCAAGGCTGTGCAGACACTGTCCCGCCTCAACCGGGCGCATCCGAAGAAACATGATGTTTTTGTGCTCGATTTTATGAACGATATCGACATGATTCAAGATTCGTTTTCCGACTATTATCGCGCGACTGTTTTGTCCGAAGAGACCGATCCCAATAAGCTGCACGATCTGCAAGCGGACCTTGACCGTACGCAGGTGTATTCACAGGAGCAAATTGACGACTTCGTCGAACGCTACCTCAACGGGGCGGGGCGCGAACAGCTCGATCCAATTCTCGACACATGTGTAGCGAGCTATCTAAAGGAACTCGACGAAGATGGTCAGGTGGACTTCAAGAGCAAGGCCAAGGGCTTCGTGCGCACCTACGGCTTCCTATCCTCGGTGCTGCCCTATACCAATGCCCAATGGGAACAGCGCTCGATATTCCTGAACTTCCTGATCTCGAAACTGCCGGCACCGCAAGAGGACGATCTGTCCCGCGGCATCCTCGATGCGATCGATATGGACAGCTACCGCGTTGAGAAACAGGCGATGCAGAATATCCTGCTCGCGGACGAGGACGCCGAGATCAACCCGGTGCCGACCAGTACGAGCGGGCACCGCTCCGAGCCGGAGTTGGATCAACTGTCAAACATCCTCCGTGAGTTCAACGACCTTTTCGGTGGTATCAAATGGAGCAACTCCGACAGAATTCCTAAACTCATCACCAAGGACATCCGGGATGGTGTTGCGGCTGATGCCGCATATAAGAACGCCATGAAAAACTCGGACAGGCAGAACGCACGCATTGAGCATGACAATGCCCTGAGGCGCGTGATGGTAGATTTACTCAATGATGATACGGAACTGTTCAAGCAGTTCACGGATAACGAGTTGTTCCGACGCTGGGTGGCAGACGTCGTGTTCAAGCTCACCTACGATGAACCCAAAGCACCTTGACGCACCCGTTCCGACCGCTACTCGGAGATCCGCACCGACCATACTAGCGCGGGGTCCCACGCTTCAAGATATCCCATATCGGGCGGGGCAAACGGAAGGCACTCCTAACCGGTCTTCCAATGAATAAGCAAGCGGGTGATATATGCAACAATCCAACCTGAAGTCGATAACGAATTTATCTGGGGTATTGCCGACGATGTGCTGCGCGATCTCTATGTTCGTGGCAAGTACCGGGACGTTATCCTGCCGATGACGGTGCTGCGCCGTCTAGACATAATGCTTGAAGGAACCAAAGAGAGTGTCCTAGAAATGAAGGACAGGCTGGAAAAGGAGGGAATAGACCGGCAGGATCAAGCCTTGTGCCAGGCCGCAGGGCATGCCTTCTACAATGGACGCGAGGTATTACCCTATGCGGCGGATGCCTGATATGCTGAAGATAGCGTCAAGGTTGGTTATGAGATTAGTTTTGCTCGTTATTTTTATAAGCCGCAACCGATGCGGACGCTAGAGGAAATCCCGGCGGATATTTTGGCGTTGGAGCAGGAGACCGCGGGGTTACTCAGGGAGGTATCGAAATGAAAGAAATCCGAGGCGACGTCAAAAACATCCGCACCCTGCTAGGGGGTGCCAAGTTCGCCATTGACTACTACCAGCGCGAATATCGCTGGGAGACCAAGCAGGTCGTCGAGCTGATCAATGACCTCTCGGGCAAATTTCTCGAGAGCCACGATTCCAACAATGAGCGCAGCGCCGTCGAGAACTACGGGCATTACTTCCTTGGCTCCATCATCATCTCGGATAAGGACGGGCAGAAGTTCATCATCGACGGGCAGCAGAGGCTCACATCACTGACTCTGCTCCTGATCTACATCTATCGCCAGATCAATGACGAACAGCAAAAAGGGCAACTCGCGGAGCTAATTTTCTCGCAGAAGTTCGGCAAACGTTCCTTCAACCTTGAAGTCGCCGAGCGCACTCAGTGCATGGAAGCGCTCTTCAGTGACCAGGCCTTCGAGGAAAACGACCAGCCGGAATCGGTCGTCAACATCCTTCGTCGCTATCAGGATATGGAGGGGTGTTTTCCCGATGAACTCGAAGGAGAGGCCTTGCCCTTCTTCGCCGACTGGCTCATTGAGAACGTGCGTCTGGTGGAGATTACCGCCTACGCCGACTCCGACGCCTACACGATCTTTGAGACTATGAACGACCGCGGGCTGTCTCTCACACCCACGGACATGCTCAAAGGCTACCTGCTGGCCAACATCAAAGACGCCGATCGGCGCAATGCGGCCAGCAAGGTCTGGCGCGAGCAGGTCGCGGCACTGCAGAAGCTCGGCAAGGATGAGGACGCCGACGCCATCAAGAGCTGGTTGCGCAGTCAGCACGCCAAGACCAGCCGCGATCGCAAGCGCGACGCCCAGCCCCGCGACTTCGATCTCATTGGCACCGAGTTCCATCGCTGGGTCCGTGACCATGAAAAACCACTCGGCCTGGCGGACAGCGCGACCTTCGGTCGGTTCATTGAGGAGGACTTCGCCTTCTACAGCACGTGGTACCAGTTCATCCGGGAAGCGGCGGAGACCCTCAAACTCGGTCTGGAGACGATCCACTACAACGCCCAGAACAACTTCACTTTACAGTACCCGGCGCTGCTGGCGCCGCTGAGGCAGGGCGACAGTGAAGAGGAGATCCGGCGCAAGCTACGCATCGTGGCGGGGTACATTGACATCCTCATCGCCCGGCGGATCTGGAACTCGCAGTCCATCGGCTACTCGGTCATGCAGTACAACATGTTCCAGCTGGTGATCCTCAAGATTCGCGGCAAGTCGAGCGCCGATCTGGCGAACATCCTCACCAGTCGCCTGAATGCGGAGGAAGAGACCTTCGTCGGCAACGATCGCTTCCACCTTCACGGTCAGAACAGACAGCAGATCCACCGCCTATTGGCGCGCATGACCGACTTCGTCGAGACCCGCTCCGGTCGACACTCCCGCTACGCCGAGTACATTCAGAGGAGCGGTAAGAACGGCTACGAGATTGAGCACATCTGGGCCGACCACCATGAACGCCACACCGAGGAGTTTGCACACCCCAATGACTTCGCCGAGTACCGCAACCGCATCGGAGGGCTACTGCTTCTGCCCAAGAGCTTCAACGCCAGCTACGGCGACAAGCCCTATGTCGAGAAGCGAAAGCACTACTATGGCCAGAATCTGCTCGCCCAGTCGCTGTACAAGAAGGCGTATGAGCATGATCCGGGGTTTCGTCGCTTCATGGATGAGACGGAGCTGCCTTTCCGTGCACACGTCAAGTTCAACAAGGCCGCGATGGATGCCCGCCAACGCCTCTACTGCGACCTGGCCGAGCAGATCTGGGATCCGGACCAGTTGCATCGGGAGGTCAAAGCATGATCGCCGAACTCAAGCCCTATCCCACGATGAAGGACTCCGGCGTTGAATGGCTGGGGGAAGTGCCGAAGCAGTGGAAGCAATTGCCGGCCTCACATGTTATCAGGAGAAAAAATCCCAAATACCGGCTTCAGATTGACACAGTACTATCCCACAGTTTCGGTAAGATCATCATAAAACCACCCGAAAAGTTACATAGGCTAGTTCCGGCCTCGTTCGAGACATATCAGATAATTGAACCTAATGATATCGTCATTCGACCAACAGATCTGTAGAATGATTGGAATAGCCTTAGGTTTAGTTTGGCGGGCACAAAAAGAATTATTACATCCGCGTATATGTGTTTTCGCACAAAGCCGGTTCTCACGCCACAATACGGATACTTGCTACTTCATGCGTACGATTTGAAAAAGATTTTTTACGGGCTGGGGTCTGGGTTGCGGCAAAATTTGGAGTGGGGTGATTTCAAATACTTGCCTTGTCTAGTCCCACCCCTCCCCGAACAAACCTCCGACACCGCCATCACCTGCATCCGCCGCGGAATCGACCTGCTGCAAGAATACCACACCCGCCTGATCGCCGACGTGGTGACCGGCAAACTCGACGTGCGCGAAGCGGCGTTGCAATTGCCCAATGAAACGGCGCCGCTATCGGGCTAGTGCCGGCCGAATGGAGGCGACAGTGCCCATGAATTCGGTCAGATACAAGCTCCGGCCATTCAGATAGATGATTTTTTGCGGGATACATCCCTTTTCCGTCGGCACCGGGAAGCACAATGGCTCCGCATTGATCCTTCAGCGCCGGGTACGTTATAATCAACCTGACGAGACATTGCTCGTCACCCGGAATACGTCATATATTGATTTGAATACTTTAGAGTAGGAATCGGGGGAAGCACCATGCTTATTGTTAAACCAAATGGCAGGAGCGCCATAACCAGCCCCGCTTCGGGGGAACCTTGCAGAGTGCCGCGTAAACGGGATGATGGTGTCGACCGTGGCTTCGAGGAATTCTGCCGGAAACACCCCCATCCGGTTCTTGCCCAATGGATTTCTTTTGTCGATTTCCATTTCAGGCGGATTAACGGGTTTGCAAAATCCATCAATGTCGCTGCCAAGCTCTATTTCAAGTCAGATGTTCTTATCGACCTGTACAAACAGGGCTGGAAATATCGGTCGAAATATTCGGTCAAAACGCTGCGAGGTGTCAAGGCAGACCGGCACCTCGTTAGAGAGCAATTTGACCGGCTTATTCGGGAGATAAGCACCCGTTCACTCCGCATGCTTCCGTTGCTGCAATTTCGGCGAGTTGTTCGAGCGATGTCGCTGCCGGCAAACCGAGCGTTGCGAACTGGCCTTCGGCTGATGCTGCCGCGCACCGGTAGCGTCGCGCTGACCGCCGCGAGTGCACAGCAGCGGATCACCGTCACCAGCGATGCCACGATTACCCCGACGGTGGAGCTGTTTACGTCCGAAGGATGCAGCAGTTGCCCATCTGCCGACCGCTGGCTGAGCCGGCTCGGCTCGGCGCTGGATCACCGCTTGCGCGCGGTGCCGCTGGCATTTCACGTCGATTATTGGAATTATCTGGGTTGGAACGACCCGTATTCCAGCGCCCGGTTCACGGCGCGGCAAAAACAGGTTGCCGACGCCAACGCGCAGCAAGGCCTGTATACGCCGGAGCTGGTTGTTGCGGGCAAAGAAACGCGCGGCGATGGTGCCGCGATGCACGGCATTCGTGCCGCTGCGATGGAACAGGCGGCGGTCGATATTTCGCTGACGCTTGAATCGTCGTCGTCGCACCGGGTCAATGCGGCGGTTACCCTGAACAATCGCTACCGGCAAGGCGATGCGGTGCTCTACGCGGCGGTATTCGAGAACCGGATCGAACGCCATATCGGCGGCGGTGAAAACCGCGGCAAAACCCTGCGCCACGATTTTGTCGTGCGACACTGGAGCGCGCCGACCGCGGTTGCGCTCGGCACCGGCGTCGCGTCATTGCAACTGCCGCTGCCCGCGGACGGGGTGTGGCAAAACCTTGGCGTTGCGGTGGTGGTTTTGAACCCGGCTACCGGCGCGACATTGCAGGCGGTGAGTACGTCGCTGGCCGGTTTGTACGCTGACGGCGACGGATGATTAGGCATATCTGAATAATAAAAGAGAGTTTTGCATTGACCGCAAAATTTTCGCGTATTAACATCAGATATTCCCTAAAATAATGACTACCAATTTCGTATTACAAAAAGTAACTTTAGACGTTGAGTATTGACCACAAATAAATAATGATAGAAGAACCCATTAAAGGAATAATAGAACAGCTCTACACAACGGAGGGTCAAATGATTTTTGGCGACACTTACAAAACGTTGAGATTATTTGAGGATAAAAAATTTGACCTTGTAATTACCTCTCCTCCTTATAACATAGGTAAGGAATACGAAACAAAACAATCTATTGAAAAATACCTTGAGCAACAAGAGGATGTCATAGAAGAATTAGTTCGGGTAACCTCCGACAGTGGAAGTATTTGCTGGCAAGTTGGAAACTACGTTGACAAGGGCGAAATATTCCCACTTGATATTTTCTATTATCAAATATTTAAGAAACACGGACTAAAACTCCGAAACAGAATAATATGGCATTTCAGACATGGGCTTCATGCTTCGAATCGCTTTTCAGGTCGCTACGAAACAATCTTGTGGTTTACCAAATCTGATGACTATATTTTCAACCTTGATGATGTGCGAGTTCCTGCCAAATATCCTGGCAAGCGACACTTCAAAGGACCAAAAAGAGGCGAGCTTTCGGGAAATCCAAGAGGGAAGAACCCGTCGGATATTTGGGAAATCATTCTAAGTGACTGGGAAAATGAGCTTTGGGATATCCCAAATGTAAAATCCAATCATCCAGAAAAAACTGAACACCCCTGCCAATATCCTGTAGAACTTGTAGAGCGTTGCGTATTGGCATTAACTGTCAAAGACAGTTGGGTGCTTGACCCGTATGCAGGAGTTGGTTCGACAATGCTTGCATCAATCAAAAATGCTCGAAACGCGATCGGCATTGAAAGAGAAAAGAGATATATTGACATTGCTAAACAGCGAATAAAGGACTTGAAATCAGGGGATCTGAAGTTGAGACCAATTAATAAACCTCTCCACAAGCCCAAAGCAACGGACAAAATCGCCAAAACGCCAGAAGAATGGCAAAACGGATCATTATTCAACGGTAGCGGAAACCATTAGATGAAAATAGCTCATAAATACTCACATCTAAATGGCGAAGAATATTTGATCGTCCATCATAACAACCTTTATAAAGAGATAAAAACTGTGATATCGGAAGTTGATGCAAATAAATTTAAAACGAAAGTTAGCAAGGAAAAGAGAAAAAAAGGGAATAAACTGTTCAGCCCGATTGACCTAAATAAAGCATTCCGCAAAGAGTTCTCAAAAAGCAAATGGGCTTCAAGTCGTTACAATTACTACATAACACTCAACAGGGAGTTGATGGAAAAGAGTATTTTAATGTCATATAAGGAACAAAAGGACTTTCTTATCAAGAATGGAGAAAAGGAACCAACTCACAGTAATAATCAAACTGACTTTGTGAAAGACCAAATTGCCGTTGAAGTTCAATTTGGCAAGTACGCTTTTGTAGCATATGACCTGTTTGTAAAGCATATGCTATTCTATTCCGGCGGTGTAATCAATTTGGGTATTGAGATTCTACCAACAAAGAAAATGCACGCAGAAATGTCCTCGGGAGTGGCTTGTTATGAGAGCGAGGTTTACAATGTAATGAGACAAGGGCGGAATAGCCCTCCTGTTCCGTTACTAATTCTCGGTATTGAACCCTAACATTTGCAGGCACAGTTGCGGCCAATATCTTAAGGCAACTCTGATTGATTGTCATAATTGCTTATAATACAGTACATCATTATCAGAGGATTAATTTCATGCAGCAAACACTTTCCGAAAACGGATTCGAGAAATTTCGCAAGAAGACCCGTAAAGAGCAATTTCCGGAAGAGATGGAGATCCTTATCCTCTGGAAAGAACTGGCAGAAGCAATCAAGCCCTTTTATCCCCCATCCAAAGGGAGCGGGGCGTACCCCGATAGGCATCGAACGCATGTTGCGAATCCATTTTCTCCAGCACTGGTTTAACCTGTCGGGCCCGACCGCAGAAGAAACCTTGTACGCCTCCCGCGGCTCGGGCAATGCCGGCGTCAACAAAGAAAAAACCGTCCGCCAGTGGTTCGTCGACCACGACCTCATAGAAAGCGTCCTCTACCTGCCCGAAAACCTCTTCTACAATACCACCGCCCCGGGCATCGTCCTCTTCCTCAACCGGGCCAAGCCCAAAGCCCGGCAGGGCAAAGTCTTCCTCGTCAACGCCAGTCAGGTCTTCGAAAAAGGCGACCCCAAGAACTTCATCCCGCCCGAAAGCATCCAGCGCATCGCCGATACGCTCACCGGGTGGGAGGAAGAGGACAAACTTAGCCTCATCGTCAATCACGCCGAGCTTGCGAAAAACGACTACAACATCTCCCCCAGCCGCTACATCCACACCAGCGACGCCGAAACCTACCGGCCCATTGCGGAGATCATTGAAGAACTGAAGGTCATCGAAGGGGAGGCGCGGGAAACCGACAAAGCGCTGAAAGCTATCCTGAAAGGACTCGGAACCGCGTCGTGAGCGAACTGATTCTCTATACCTCCGACGATGGCAAGATACGCCTGGATCTCCGGGTGGACGGCCAGACGGTCTGGCTCACCCAGCTTGAAATCGCCGAGCTTTTCCAGACAACCAAACAGAACATCAGCCTCCACGCCAAAAACATCTTTGAAGACGGCGAATTGCGCCCCGAAGCAGTTGTCAAGGAATCCTTGACAGTTCAAAACGAGGGAGAAAGACCTCAAGCAGAAAGGAAGTGGGGCGTGAAATTACGAATGAAGAATGAGGAATCAGGAATACAAATTGGCACGGGAGACGGACAGGGCCTTGAAGGAGATTCTCACCAAACAGGGAATGGCACATGAAAAAGAAACCCACCAACGCCAGGATCAACGTCCGTGGCACGGAAATCGCCGTCATCCGACGGGAGGACGAGGATTATATCTCCCTGACCGACATCGCCAAGTCGAGGAACCCGGACCACCCCGACGACCTCATTCGGAACTGGCTGCGCAATCGCAATACCCTAGAGTTTCTTGGCATCTGGGAGCAGCTTCACAACTCCGGTTTTAATCCCGTCGAATTCGACGGGATTAAAAAGCAGGCGGGATTGAACAGTTTCACGCTCACTCCGAAACAATGGATCGAAAAAACCGCCGCAATCGGGATCGTCTCAAAGGCCGGACGTTACGGCGGCACCTACGCCCATACCGATGTTGCCTTTGAATTCGCCTCCTGGGTGTCGGTCGAATTCAAGCTCTACCTCATCAAGGAATTCCAGCGCCTCAAGGAGGACGAAAACCGCCGCCTCTCGCTCACCTGGAACCTCAACCGCACCCTCGCCAAGGTCAATTACCACCTCCACACCGACGCCATCCAAACCCATCTCATCCCGGCCAAAGTCACCCCGAAGCAGGCCGCCTTCACCTACGCCAACGAAGCCGACATCCTCAACGTCGCCCTCTTCGGACAGACCGCCCACCAATGGCGCGACGCCAACCCCGGTAAGGACGGCAACATGCGCGACCACGCCAGTCTCGAGCAGCTTCTCGTCCTCGCCAACCTCGAAAACATGAACGCCGAGTTCATCCATATGGAGTTGCCGCAAAGCGACCGCCTCGAGCGCCTCAATGCGATTGCCATCCGCCAGATGAAAACGCTCACCGCACGGACGGCAAAACAGCTAGAAAGAGGTGCGGAATGAGAGCAGGAATCACCGGAGAGGGGACATTCCTGTCCCCTGCTGCCAATATCAAAAACGGGAGTTGGACAGACGCAAAGCGGAAATGGCAAAGCAAAACCCCCACTCCCGTCATTGACCTGTCCGCCGTAGCCGTTCCAGCAGAGGCGGAAGCCGAGGCGCGGGAGACGGACAAGGCGCTGAAGGTGATTCTGGGGAAGATCGGGGTATGAGCGTGCAACTCCAGCAAACCGAAATCGGCGAGTTCCCATCCGCTTGGGAAGTCAACCGTGTTGATTCCGCGTTCGACATTCAGCAAGGGAAACAGGTCTCAAAGAAAAACCGTGATGGTGAACACCAACGCCCATTCCTCCGTACCAAGAACGTCTTCTGGAATCGACTCGAATTGACCGACCTCGATCAAATGCACTTCAGCGAGGCCGAGCAATCACGCCTCGAACTTCGCGCAAATGATCTGCTTGTTTGTGAAGGTGGCTCGATTGGGCGGACTGCGCTTTGGAACAACGAGATCAACGGCTGCCTTCACCAAAACCATCTCCATCGCCTCCGCGCGAAGGGCGACAAAGCTCATCCACAATTCGGCGCCTATTGGCTATGGTATGCCTTCGAAGTGGCCAAACTTTACTTTGGCCGAGGCAATGTCACGACCATCCCGAACCTTTCGCAGTCGAAGTTAGCAGAGTTGCCCATGGCATTCCCCCCACTCCCCGAGCAGAAGAAGATCGCGCATATCCTTTCGACGGTGCAGCGGGCGATCGAAGCGCAGGAGCGGATCATTCAGACCACCACCGAGCTAAAAAAGGCCCTCATGCACAAGCTCTTCACCGAAGGCCTCCGCAACGAACCCCAAAAACAAACCGAAATCGGCCCCATCCCCGAAAGCTGGGAGGTGGTAGAATTGAAGACGATTGGGGAGGTGGTTTACGGCATCCAAGCTGCGGTCGCAAACAACCTTGCCGCCGTTGGAATCCCAATCCTCACGAACAAGAACATCACACTCGATGGAGGCTTCGACTTGGAGAAACTGAACTATTTCGAGCTAACGTCAAAGCGCCACACTGCCACAATTATTCGGAAGGGCGATATCCTCTTCAACTGGCGGAGCGGAAGCAAATACCACGTGGGCAAAACCGCCTACTTTGACCTTGATGGAGAGTGGGTTCACTCGTCTTTCATTCTTCGAATTCGCCCCGCCCAAAAAATCAACGGCCGCTATCTGTTTTACTATTTCAATCACCTCAGGGAATCGGAGTTTTTCGTCAAACTCCAGACCTACGCGATCAATGCCAAGTTCAACAAGAGCGCCGTCAATACTCTTCCTACTGTTATACCAAGCCGTGAAGAGCAAGACGAGATCGCCACAGTTTTGGATTCCGTCCGGCGAAAGATTGATTTCGCCGAACAAAAGCACCGCGCTCTCCAAGACCTCTTCCGCACCCTCCTTCACGAACTGATGACCGCGAAGAGGCGCGTTCACGAATTGGAACTTCTCGGATAGCATGAAACTTCGACGCCTAGAAATTGAGAACTTCAGAGGTATCACCAAACTTGACCTAGAGATTGGTGATACCACCGTACTTATCGGCGAAAATAACACAGGGAAAACTGCCATCTTAGATGCTTTGAAATTCGCACTGCGAATCATCAAGAGCCGACGGGGATGTGCGTTTGAGGAGTATGACTTCCATTTGCCGACCCCAAATTCGGAGCCTTCGGATGCGCCAGCAATATCAATTCGGCTGACGTTCAAAGAAGATCAACCGGATGACTGGGAGGGTCGGCAGGTGGCGAAGCTCAACGATGCCAAAATTCTTCAAGTCGATGGTGCCGGATGTTCACTGGTGATCCTGAAGGTAGGGGCAAGGTTCGATGCAACATCGCAAGACTTCATCCAAGGGTGGGAGTTTCAAAACCCGCAGGGAGCGGCTCTGACGATACCATCTGATACGTCACTTTCAATCCTCCACTCGGAAGTCTCGTATTTCTATCTCTCAGCCTTGAGAGATGCCAGCAAGCAGTTCGACGCAAAAGGACCGTTCTGGAGACCCTTCCTGAAGGAATCGCAGCTTACTCCAGAAAAACGCGCGGAAATTGAATCCAAGCTTTCTGACGTCAACGCTCTGATCATTTCATCACACACCAGCTTTTCGCAGGTGGTTTCACATCTGAAGGAAGTTCGCGATGTCGTTTCCATGGCAAACGTAGGCGATGATATTGTTTCCATTGACGCGGTGCCCGGTAGGCTTTTTGACATGCTGGCGAAAGCCACGGTATCCATCAATACAACCACCGGCGCGAAGATCCCAGTCGGCCGCCACGGCGAAGGAACCCAGAGCCTCGCGGTATTGACTCTGTTCAATGCCTATTTGCGAGCGTGGAACAAAGGGGATGCGATCGTCGCACTTGAGGAGCCGGAGGCGCACCTGCATCCAAGTGCCGTCAGAGCACTCTGGCAGCTAATCGAAAAGATTCCCGGTCAGAAGATAATTTCAACGCACAGCGGTGACCTCCTTTCTGAAGTGCCTCCGCAGGCAGTCGTGAGGCTTGCGCGCGTGGCAGGTGAATTGGGGGCGTGGCCGGTTTCCGGTGTAGATCTTACAGACTCTCAGACCAGACAATTTAATTTCCATATCCGCCACGCTCGCGGCGAACTCCTGTTCGCAAAGGGGTGGTTGCTCGGAGAAGGTGAGTCCGAGGTTACTCTGCTCCCTGAGATTGCCCGAATCTTGGGGTTCAATCTTGAGCGAACTGGTGTTCGCTGTGTTCCATTCCGGCAATCTGATATTGGACTGTATCTTACATTAGCGGATGGACTAGGTATTCCGTGGGTTACTCTGACAGACAGCGATCAACAGGGGCAATCGACTATTCAGAAAGTGCAGGCAGCACTGAACGGCAGAAGTGAAAAACACATGCTGCACGTACTACCGGAAGACGATCTTGAACAGCATCTTTGTGTGAATGGGTTCGGAGATATTTATGAGAACCTCCTCACCGCCCAAACCAGGAAGCAAGTAACCGTTGCAAACACCGATCCCACCTACTGGAAGCAGGTGACCAAGGCTGTGAACAAACATAAGATCGTCGCAATTCAGACTGTTCTGCAAGAGATCCGAAATGGGCGCCCGGTGCCCTGCTTATTGAAGAGAGCAGTCATCACAGCCGCAGACTTAGCGAAATTACAATGAAGTCGAATCTCGACACTCTTAACACAAATCAACGCTCCGCTGTTGAATGGACGGATGGTCCTCTTCTTGTGCTCGCTGGACCAGGAGCAGGTAAGACTTTCGTGCTTACTCTTCGAGCAGCCCGGATCCTTCAGGAGTATCCAGATTCAAGAATACTCGCGCTGACCTTTACGACGAAGGCAGCAGACGAGATGAGGCAGCGTCTTGATGAGCTAATGGGTGGCCGGGCGGATCGAGCGCACCTCTGCACCTTTCATTCTTTTGCAGGTGACGTATTACGCCAACACGGAAGCCATGTCGGAATACAACCCGATTTCACCATGTTGATAAACGATGAAGATCGTATTGCCGTTCTAGAAGATGTCATTGCGAGTTTGAGTTGCGACACCTCGGCGCTGCCAACCGATCGGAAGAATCTCTTGTTCCTTTTGGATCGTCTGTTTGCAGAATCCTATAACGGGGAGCCGAGCGCGCCAGGGATGACCAAGACTCCCCCGGGGATCCCGCCGCTGTTCAAAGGCTACTGTGAGATGCTTCGGTCAATCAATCGTCTAGATTTCGGTGCACTGCTCCATTTTGCGAGAATGCTCCTTTCGAGCAACGCTGGCGTCGCGCGTCTTACCCGTCTTACATGGCAATATGTCAGCGTTGACGAGTTCCAAGACACCAACAAAGCGCAGTATGACCTGCTTTCCCTTCTCGCGATGGGAGAGCGTCCAAACCTGTTCGTGGTGGCTGATGATGACCAGATTATCTACCAGTGGAACGGTGCCAACCCAGAGCGCCTTCTAGATCTTCGTTCTGACTTTGGAATGGATGTAATCCAGCTGCCTGAAAGCTTCCGCTGTCCGCCTGTCATTATTCAATTGGCAAACAGTCTGATTGCCTGTAACCAAACCCACTCCAAGGGAAAGCAGCAACTTATTGCCCGGAAGCCGCCCACTGAAATGCCAGTACTGAATGTCGAGGAGTTCAATAGCGAAGACGAAGAGGCAACCAACATTCCGAAAGTGATCATTGAATCTGGTTGGAACCCCGAGGAATGTGCGGTGCTTGCGCGCAACTCCAAATTGCTCGAGAGAGCCGCTAGCGCACTTACGAAACACGGGTTGAGGCCTTTTGTCGCAAAGCGCAAAACTGAGTTCGAAAGTCCAGCAGTCCGATGGCTTTATTCTGTCTTACGTCTCGCAAACGGACGTCACGACAGGGAGCTTCTTCGGCGGGTCTGTGTTGCGTGGAACGACTTTACCGGATCGCCCATTAAGTTCAAGGACGTTGAAGCCGAGTCTTCTCTTGATGGCGGGGATTTCCTTCGGGCTTGGGTAAACACTGCGTCTTCACAAAAACCGAGGGAACCCCATGCACAACTGTTGACGCAAATTAGTGACACGCTGGTTGATCGTATCGATTTTCTCAAACTCCTAGAATCATTCTGGAAGGCTACTTATTTAGATGACGATCAGGAAACTGAAGAAATCGCGACTTGGAAGGATATCCATGCGAGTTTGACCAGAGAGTACGAGCCAGAAAACATGACTCTCTATCTTTACTTGCAAAAGATGGACCTTCAATCAAAAGCACCTGTACAATTCCCCGGTTCTGTCCGTTGCTCAACCGTGCACAGTTCCAAGGGAATGGAGTTCAAGCATGTGTTTTTGATGGGGATGGCTGAGGAGATGTTTCCTTCCTATCAAGCCACAAAGAAAGGTCCTGAGAGCAAGGAGATCGAAGAAGAGCGAAGAAATTGCTTCGTTGCGATCACGCGTGCTGAGGAAACACTGAATATCAGCTGGTCATTGACCTACAACGGATACCCCAAACGACCTTCTCGATTCCTAGAAGAGATGGGTTTTTAAATTCAAGAAGTCAGGGAATTAACGCGCACGTATACCCACCCCCTCCGAACACAAAACCGTCCAAGCTCGCATCCTCACCTACGCCGAAGCCATCGGTTGGACGCTTGTGTCCTGCGAGGAAACAGAACGGGCGCCGCTATCGGGCTAGTGCCGCCGGTCGAATGAAGGCGACATTGCCCATGAATTCGGTCGGATACAATCTCCGGGCATTCGGATAGATGCGGTTTTTGCGGGATACATCCGCTTTCCGTCGGCACTGGGAAGCACAATGGTTCTGCATTGCTCCTTCGATGCCGGGCACGTTATAATCAACCTGACGAGACAGTGTTCGTCAACCGGAATATATCATATTATTGATTTGGGTACGTTAGAGCAGGAATCGGGGGAAGACCATGCTTATTGTTAAACCGTATGGCAGGAGCGCCATAACCAGCCCCGCTTCGGGGGAACATTGCAGAGTGCTGCGTAAACGGGATGATGGTAAATACCGTGATTTCAAGCAATTCTGCCGGGAACACCCCGCGCTGGTTCTTGCACAATGGATTTCTATTGTCGATAAAATTGCCCGCAAGCCATCCGGCCGAAGCAAACCGTCGGAAGCCCAGCGCAAGTTTCGCCAGAAGATTGGCGAAGTGCTTTGGCCGTATCTGACTTCAAAGGAGATATTGTCGCCGGAGTTGAAGCAGAAATTCTGGTCAAAGGTTCATCCATATCCGGAGCCTGATGACAAGGATAAGCCCAGGAAAGCCAAACCGATAGCGGATAAATCGCACCCGAAAAAGACCGGTGGTGAGGGTAAACCCGAGGGCAGGTGGTACAAACGCTTCCTGATCGATGCGAAACCTGCTGACGCGGATCTCAGTGATCTGCCGGACAAAATCTTTGAGCACCTGTATGAAACGGAATACCGGATTGCGCCCACTCACCTGAATCTCCCGAACAAGTCCAAAGGCTTGATCGCCGCACGCGCCGAGTCAATTTCCGGCAACCTGCTGCAGCGTTCAGCCCCGTCCGGGTGTGGATGGACTGAAGCCGACAAGGAAGCATACGCCCGAGGCGGCAATGTCGCCGCAGAGATAAAGAGGAAGATCAAGGCACTGGAGGTGCCTGCAAAGGGTAAGAAGTCGCAGAGGGCATCCATGCGCGATGTCGCTCCTGTGCTGTTCGGGCAGTATGGGCGGCTGTTCCACGGCGAAAATGATACCGCGCTATCCATCGCCCAAGCCGTGCAAAAACATCCCGGCCTCTTTGCATTGCATCAGGCGGTGAAAGAGGTTTACAAGCGTCGCCTGTCCGGTCACAAACCTGTCCGACATGAATCGGTTGCCGAAGTGCTGCCCGATAGCATGTGCGAGCTTTTCAGATTGGTTCATAGCGCCCGGCAGAATGCCCGGATCAGCCATTTGATCCGAATCGGAAAGATTGCCCACTATGAAGCCGCCCCGAAGCATATCGTTGATGACTGGCCGGCGGATCGTCTTGCTGCCAGTTTGTATTGGACCAGCGATGGTCAGGCGGAAATCAAACGGACCGATGCGTTTGTCCGTGTCTGGCGCACGGTGCTGGCGCATGCTGCCCTGACTTTGACTGATTGGGCTGACCCGGAAGGCAGGGTTAGAGCCGATATATTAGAACGCGGCAAGAAAAAAGCACGCGAAATACTTGATAGTGCCGCTTTCGACCGCAAGGCATCTGTTCTGTTTGGCAACCGGGCGCAGGATATGAAAAGCCTGTCGCTTGAGAAGAAAAAAGAATGCTGGTCAACTATTTGCAAAGCAGTAGCAAAACTTCGGCATAGCAGTTTCCATTTCAAGGGGATGGACGGGTTTACAAAATCCATCAATGTTGCTGCCAAGCTCTATTTCGAGTCCGATGTTCGTATCGACCTGTACAAACAGGACAGGGATGATCGGTCGGAATATCTGGTCAAAACACTGCAAGGTGTCCAGGCAGACCGGCACCTCGACAAAGAGCAATTCAAACAGCTTATTCTGGAGATAAGCGCCGGTTCACCCCGCATGCTTCCGTTGCCGCGATTTCGGCGGGTTCTGGTGCGTTGCGACACATCCTGGTCAAAAAAGCCTTTTGTTGTGGATCTGCCTGCGCCTGCGAACCGTCAGAAAATGGAAGAGTCCTCGGCGCTTCGTTGCCAGTACGCATGCCTGAAACTGCTCTACGAGCGCGCTTTTCCGGCATGGCTCAAAGACAGTGATACGGGTAAATTGAGAAGATGGATTGACAGGGCAGTTGAGCGCGCAACCTCGGATGCACAAAAGATCAATAAAGATGAGTTGGCTATTGCGCGCGCTGCCCATATAGCCCATCTGGATGACGGCGACACTATTGCTATTTTCCTTTACCGTCTGGCGGCAGAGACGGCGACGGAAATCCGCGTGCAGAAGGGATACAACCCTGATCCCGAAGCAGCCCGCAGAAAGTCGGCTTATCTGGACAATCTGAATTGTGACGTGATGCTCCAGGCGTTTGGCGACTTTCTCAATGAGAAGAAATTCAACTGGTTGCTTAAACTGCAGGACGGTCAAGAGAATATGCCGCGATATGATCTGCCTGAGCTGCCCACAGCCGAAACCGACGACATACGCCAATGGCAGCATGTTCTTTACGTTATTTTGCATCTCGTCCCTGTCGGTGAAGTTTCCCGCCTGCTCCATCAGGTTCAAAAGTGGAACATTCTTACACCGCAATCTGCGAGCGGGAGCCGGAGTGGGCAACCTGATTCCGCACGTTCAGATGAAGCCTTTGACCCCTTGACGGATGCTGACCGTCTTTTCGAGGTGCTCACGCTTTATCTCGATATGCACGACGCCAAGTTTGAGGGCGGCGAGAGTCTGATGAGAGGCGATGCGCTGCCTCGATGGTTTGAATCTGGACGGGATTGCAAAAAGATTTTTCCCGAACAAGATGGGGCGCTTGATGAAGCGCACCTGCCGCTTCGCGGTCTTCGGGAAATGCAGCGGTTTGGCGCCTTGAAATATCTGGAACCGATTTTCGAAGCCCATCGGATCACAGGCAAGGAAGTGTCCGGGTATTTGGAATTGAATAGAGGGGAGGGCGGTGAATCGGAAATCGTGCGCGCCCAGCAGGTGCGTGAGAAACTGCACGATGATTGGACTGCCCGTCCTAAAGGTTTTGACGAGAACAAGAAGCGGCGCTATCGGAATGCGCTGGCAACTGTCACGAAACATCGGCATCTTGCTAACCGCGTCCGCCTGAGTGATCATGTCCAGCTTTACTATCTCCTGATGCAGATTTTGGGCAGGATGGTTGATTTTGCGGGTTTGTGGGAACGCGATCTCTATTTCACGGTGCTTGGCCTGATGATAGAGAAAAATGCGCAGCCGCGTTCGATATTCAAGAAGAAAGGGATTGAATTCCTGAAAGAAGGCAGGATTGTGGAGGCGCTCCGCGGAATTATTGATGAGGATACGGGGCGGGAGATAAAACGGGAAATAGAACAACTCTTTGATGTGGACTTCACTTCCGGGGGCGGAAATATCCGGATCAGGAACAATTTCATGCACTTCAATATGCTGCGTTCAGGGCGAAACCCCGACGCCGGTACAGTCGCAGTACCCCTGAACCTGACAGCACTGGTAAACGACTGCCGATCACTCATGGGTTATGATCGCAAGCTGAAGAATGCGGTCTCTAAATCTGTGAAGGATTTATGTGCGCGTGAAAAGCTCGATTTGCGCTGGGAAGCCGACAACAAGCATTGTCTGACCAATGCCACCGTCAGAACGAAACAGGCCCGGCACCTTAAGACAAATATCAAGGAGAACCTGTGCGGAACAACCTACATAAAGATGGCTGCGGATCTTTTTGCCGGTAGAGCATTGCCCATCAGGGATGTCACTTCATAAGACTTTGATAAACTCAAACAAGGAGGAAGGCAAAAAAAGCGTCGAAAAAAAAGAATAAAAAAGCACCAAACAAGGCGGTCAACGAAGAAAATAAAAAATGTTTTCTTATCGCGAAAAGCAGGATTTTCTTTATATATTAATGCGTTATCAGTTAACTGCCGTAGATGACCCTCATATGAAGGGGACTACACCTGTGAAATATATTTACAATTTCTGCTATCGGTTTGAGATGACCCCCATATGAAGGGGGACTGCACCCGTGACTGACAACATGCCTAAACTGCCCTGCGTTTGAGATGACCCCCATATGAAGGGGGACTGCACCTTCACGGCTTGTTTCATTTGTTCTGAAAACGTTTGAGATGACCCCCATATGAAGGGGGACTGCACCTTGTAGATAATCCGATACGGTTAGTCCCGCGTTTGAGATGACCCCCATATGAAGGGGGACTGCACCTTTCTCTGGGTGGACTACCATCCGCATTTCGTTTGAGATGACCCCCATATGAAGGGGGACTGCACCCTGAATTCAATACGTCCGGCTTTCATTGTGGTTTGAGATGACCCCCATATGAAGGGGGACTGCACCGAATCGTCTCTTATATACATCTTATTTATCGTTTGAGATGACCCCCATATGAAGGGGGACTGCACCCGATTTGTGCTGCTAACGCAAACCTCCGCCAGTTTGAGATGACCCCCACATGAAGGGGGACTGCACCTATGTAATCCCTGACAAGAACGGCATCTAGTGTTTGAGATGACCCCCACATAAAGGGGGACTGCACCCTACCTGTGCAAATATCGCTTCAAAGCGTATGTTTGAGATGACCCCCATATGAAGGGGGGACTGCACGACGTGGCCGGAAGAGCAAGAAGGGACGCTGATCTGTGCCCTCTGCGGGCGGGCTTCGGGTTCAGGCAATATGGAGAGGAGAGAGCATTGGCGTTGAGTAGGAATGCCCGATGACCATTGACGCCGGCGAGCGATGGCTTAGGCTTACACTAATAATTCCCACAGAAACTTCAATGGCAGGGCGAAGGCTATGGTGGGGTATTACAATGAAAGGGGAACAGGAATGCCCCTTCCGTCATGCTGTTGGTGTGGCGAAGCGCAGACCGTCAAGTTATAGTTGTTTATCAATCAGGATATACAAGCCGGACAATCAACCCATGGGAAAAAGCGCACATAACGAAACCCGATCTTTGGAATCCTGGATCTGGGACGCTGCGTGCTCCATCCGCGGCGCCAGAGACGCGCCCAAATACAAGGACTACATCCTCCCGCTCATCTTCACCAAGCGCCTCTGCGACGTCTTCGACGACGAACTGAACCGCATTGCCGCCGGGGTCGGCTCACGCATGAAAGCATTCCGGCTGGTCAAAGGCGACCCCAAGCTCGTTCGCTTCTACCTCCCCCTCATACCGGACGACCCTGAACAGCCCGTCTGGTCCGTCATCCGCAAGCTCTCCGACCGGATCGGCGAAGGCGTCACCACCCATATACGTGCCATCGCCCGGGAAAACCCGCTCCTGCAGGGCATCATTGACCGCGTCGACTTCAACGCCACCACCCACGGCCAGCGCGACCTCGACGACGACCGCCTCTCCAATCTCATCGAGGCCATCAGCACCAAACGCCTCGGGCTGGCCGACGTCGAGGCCGACATCATCGGCAAAAGCTACGAATACCTCATCCGTAAGTTCGCCGAGGGCGGCGGCCAGAGCGCCGGCGAGTTCTACACCCCGCCCGCGGTCGGCAGCATCATGTCCCGGGTCATCCAACCCGGGCCCGGCATGGAAATCTACGACCCCTGTTGCGGCTCCGGCGGCCTCCTCGTGAAATGCGAGATCGAAAAGGAGCGCGGGTTTTCCAACACGCGAAATGTAAATAAAGACGCGGACGAAAAGGAGCGCGGGTTTTCTAACCCGCGAAAGGGAGAAAAAGACGCGGACGCGGGTAAGAAAACCCGCGCTCCGTTGAAGCTGTTTGGTCAGGAATACATCCCCGAAACTTGGGCCATGGCCAACATGAACATGATCATCCACGACATGGAGGGCCAGATCGAGATCGGCGACACCTTCAGGAACCCCGGATTCCGCAACAAACAGGGCAAGCTCCGCACCTTCGACCGCGTCGTCGCCAACCCCATGTGGAATCAGGGCGAATACACCGAAGCCGACTACGACAACGACGAACTCGACCGCTTCCCCGCCGGGGCCGGCTTCCCCGGCAAATCCTCCGCCGACTGGGGCTGGGTCCAGCACATGCACGCCAGCCTCAATGCCACAGGCCGCGCCGCCATCGTCCTCGACACTGGCGCCGCCTCGCGCGGCTCGGGCAATGCCGGCACCAACAAGGAAAAAACCGTCCGCCGGTGGTTCGTTGACCACGACCTCATCGAGAGTGTCCTCTACCTGCCCGAAAACCTGTTCTACAACACCACCGCCCCGGGCATCGTCCTCTTCCTCAACCGAGACAAACCGAGGGACCGACAGGGCAGGGTCTTCCTCGTCAACGCCAGCCAAGTCTTCGAAAAGGGCGACCCCAAGAACTTCATCCCGGACAACGATATCCAGCGTATCGCCGACGTCCTCATCGGCTGGAAAGAAGAGGCAAAACTCAGCCGCATCGTCGATCATGCCGAGCTTGCGAAAAACGACTACAACATCTCCCCCAGCCGCTACATCCACACCGGCGACGCCGAAACCTACCGGCCGATTGCGGAGATCGTCGAGGAACTGAAGGTCATTGAAGAGGAGGCGCGGGAGACGGACAAGGCGCTGAAGGAAATTCTGGAGAATATCGGGGTATGAGCGTCGAGTATCCGAAAGATTGGGCAAAGCGCGAGATTGGTGATTTCGCCAAAGCTACGGGAGGCTCACGTTTTCCACCAGCCGCTCAAGGCAACGATGAGGGAGACTATCCTTTCTACAAGGTTTCAGACATGAACCTTCCGGGCAACGAAAGGGTTATGGGGGTCGCCAACAACTGGATCACCGAAACAACCAGAAAGAAGATCAAAGCGAGGACGTTTCCAGTGGGAGCAGTGATCTTTCCCAAAATTGGTGCTGCTGTCGCAACAAACAAAAAGCGCCTTCTCACTCAAGAGTCGATAATCGACAACAACGTGATGGCTGTCGTTGTGGATGACCCGGAGGTATGCGCATTCAGCTACCTACGATTCTGGTTTGAAACGATTGATCTGCGTGACCTTTCCAACAGCGGAGCGCTACCCTCGATTCCGGGGCACCGAGTGCACACTATGCCCATCCCGCTCCCACCACTCCCCGAGCAGAAGAAGATCGCGCACATCCTTTCGACGGTGCAGCGGGCGATCGAAGCGCAGGAGCGGATCATTCGGATTACCACCGAGCTAAAAAAGTCCCTCATGCACAAGCTCTTCACCGAAGGCCTCCGCAACGAACCCCAAAAACAAACCGAAATCGGCCCTATCCCCGAAAGCTGGGAGATAATAGAGTTGAGTGATCTGCTGACAATCGCTCAATATGGGATGTCGGTGAAGGGAAACCCCAAGGGGAGCTACCCAATTCTCCGAATGACGAATCAGGTCAATGGGCAGATAGTCGGTCGCAATCTCCAATATGTTGAGATCAACAACGGCGACTTTGAGAAATTCAAAGTCGAGCGAAGAGACATCTTGTTCAACCGGACCAACAGCCTTGATCTTGTAGGGCGGACAGCGATTTTCAATATCGAAGGCGACTTCGTGTTTGCTTCGTATTTGATTCGTCTCCGAACAGACGAGAAGAAGCTAAATCCTTTCTTTCTCAATTGCTATTTCAACACGGACGAGATTCAGGCACGGCTGAAGTCAATCGCCATACGGGCAGTCAGCCAAAGCAACATCAGCGCTACACGGCTGAAAGGCTTCCCCGTTCCCAACCCGGGTTTGGATGAACAGAAGGAAATTGTCGCCCACGCAAAGGCACTGGACCGGAAGCTCGCCGTCCATCGGGGCAAACTGGAACAACTCCAAGACCTCTTCCGCACTCTCCTCCACGAACTGATGACCGCGAAGAGGCGCGTTCACCAGCTAAATATAACTGACGACAATCATGAATGATCCAAGAGGCTCATACTGGAGAAAGTGGGATCTCCACATACATACCCCAGCCTCGTTTCACTGGAATGATGGAAAGCGATTCGCGGATATGGCCCCGGAAGAAAAAGAGAGATCTCTAGACAAAATCGTTGAAGCGCTAAACAAATCTGATGTCGCGGTCTTTTCGATTATGGACTATTGGACATTCGACGGGTTTGAAGAACTCCGCGCCCACGTCGACTCTGGCAGGACGAAATTGAACAAGACTGTGTTTCCGGGCATGGAGTTGCGTGTTGAAGCACCGGTCGATTACCGACTGAATGTCCAAGTCCTTTTGTCCGATCAGCTTACTCGTCAACAGAGAGTAGATTTTAAAGCTGCTCTTCGTCTTAGGATTAGGAATTCCGAACGCCCGATTTCAAAAGAGGCTTTGATTGAATTTGCCAAAAGTCTATCGCCTGATAAAGCCAAAATACACGGCTTCAAGGGAGACTACGCGGGCGACGACGAAAAACTCTTAATTCTCGGTAATTACACTGCGGAAGTTACCCGAGAATCCTTGGCAAACGCCAAGAAGGCGATTCCTAAAGGGACATGTCTGATCATACTTCCCTGGGATACTTCCGATGGCCTCGAGAAGCTCAAGTGGGCACAGCACCCGAGTGCGGCCCAATACTTCATGCAATCCGCGGATATGTTTGAGGCTAGGGCACCGGGGAATGTGGATCTTTTCCTCGGCCGGAAAACCGAAGCCAATCAGTCCTTCTTCAACAACTTTCTCAAAACAATGGGAGGGAGGCCAAAGCCACCGATTTCAGGAAGCGATGCTCACAAAATCTCGGACTACGGAATATTCCCAGGAGATCGAATCACTTGGATCAAGGCAGATCCCACATTTGAGGGTCTCAAAAAGACTCTTATCGAGCCTGAGGGGCGCGTCTTTATCGGCGAATGCCCTGAGCAATTGAAGGTAGTAGACGAGCACCCGTCCAAGTTTATTGCCTCTGTCTCAATCAAGAAAACAACTGGATCAACACTTCTTGAGAAATGGTTCAATTGCGACCTTCCAATCAATCCTGGGTTGGTTGCGATTATTGGAAACAAAGGCAGTGGAAAGAGTGCTTTAGGGGAAACTGTCGGCCTGCTCGGGCAGACTGCTAACGCAAGCGCGTTTTCGTTCTTGAGTGGCAAGAGATTTCGGCAGTCGAAAAACAACAAAGCTGAACATTTTGAAGGAAAACTGACTTGGCTCAGTGATAGTGAGAAGAAGGGAAATCTAAATCAGAACCCCGATCGGAATGCATACGAACTGGTCAAATACATTCCCCAGAATTATCTTGAGAAACTTTGCAGTGAGTTGGTCTCCGTGGGCGAGACAGGATTCGACTCTGAACTGCGCTCAGTGATCTTCTCGCACGTAGGCGTCGAAAATCGGTTGGGTCAAACAAGCCTTGAGAACCTTATTCATTACAAGACGACGGAAGCCAATAAGAAGATTGATATCCTCAAAAGGGAGTTGCGAGAGACCACAGAGAAAATCGTCTCACTTGAGAGGCGAGCCTCTGCGGAGCACCGGACAAACCTTGAGGGTGCCCTAGCAGCGAAACAGCACGAACTGGACAGTCACAACGAGAACAAGCCAACCGAGATTCCGGAGCAGAAAAAGGAAGCCGGGGGACTCAGCAAGCAACTTTCCGAGAAGAGGGCGGAGTTGGCAAAGGCGGACGAAGAAATTGCGAAAATCCGAGAAGACCTTTCGAAGGTGAACATTTCCTTGTCCACCGCTAACCGGTTAATCGCACAATTGGAGAATTTTGAGTGGCAAGCTAATTCCTTTAAGACTAACATCGCACCACATATTGAAGCTCTTGGCTTGGAGGAGAAGGACATCCTATCAATCAAAATTTTGATGGGCCCAGTAACGGCAAAGATATCGGCGTTCATTGCTGAGCAATACAAGCTTGAGGCAGATCTCAAACCAGAGGAGTCAAGCTCGAAAGCAGCAGTACGAAACAACCTTGCTGCTGAACTTAAGGTTATCCAAGGAAAACTTGATGCTCCCAGTAAAGCGTACGAAACATACCTCGAACGAAAAGCGGAATGGGAAAAAGCGCACGAGAAACTCGTTGGCACGGCGAACACCCCTGAGAGCATCGAATACTACAAAGCCGAAGTGGAAAAACTGTCTGCTATCCCGACCGATTTGGCTGCTCAGAGAGAGAACGCGGAGAACAAAACGAAGGAAATCTTTTGCGAGAAGGACCGCCTTGCCGACACCTACAGTGAACTCCATGCCTCTGTCCAAGAGTTCATAGATTCAAGCCCCATCGCCAGGGATGAACTTCAGCTACAATTCAATGTTCAGATTTCTGATGTTGGCTTCGAGGACAGATTCTTTTCCTACGTAAGCCAAAGGGGCCGTGGTACCTATTGCGGTGCCGATGAAGGAAAGAAACGGCTGCAAAAGCTCCTCTTGGCTTCAGATCTTTCCAGTGAAGAGGGGGTCGCGGATTTCGTTAAGAAGCTGATCCAAAGCCTCCTTGTCGATGAGCGGGACTCCACGACGGAGACAAACGTAGCTGATTTGGTCAAGAAAGGGCAATCCGCTCAATCGCTCTATGACTTTGTTTACGGGTTAGATTACCTTCTGCCGAAATACTCATTGGGGATTGCTGGCAAACCCCTCGCTGAACTTTCTCCCGGTGAGCGAGGTGCTCTCCTCCTAGTGTTCTATCTGCTCGTCGACCAGAACGATTGTCCGCTAGTTATCGATCAGCCTGAGGAGAATCTGGACAACCAAACCGTCTTCAATCTCTTGGTTCCCTGTATCAAGGAAGCAAAAAAGCGGCGGCAAATTATCGTAATTACCCACAATCCAAATCTTGCGGTGGTGTGTGACGCCGAGCAGATCATCGCTTGCTCAATCGACAAGCATGACGGGAATCGCTTGAGCTACGCTTCTGGGGCAATCGAGAACCCAGACATTAACAAGCTCATCGTTGACATACTGGAAGGCACGAGACCCGCTTTTGATAACAGAGGGGCGAAGTATTTGGAGGGCGTAAGCTAATAGGACGCCCCATGCCCACCCCCACCGAACACAAAACCGTTCAAGCTCGCATCCTTGCCTATGCGCAAGAGATCGGTTGGACGATCGTGTCCCGTGAGGAATCGGAGCGACGGCGCGGGAGCGCCCCAATTAAGAATGAGAAATTAGAAATCAGGAATTCAAGTCTTTTCTTCGACGACCTATTCGACGCCAAAGTACGGGAATTCAACCCGCGCTACGCCGAGGCCGAAGGCGCGTTGCTCGGGCAGTTCCGCCGTCTCCCTTCCTCCATCTACGGCAATCGGGAATTCGTTGAGCACTTGCGCAACCGGGGCAAGTTTTTCGACCACGAGGAGAAGCGTGAGCGGGATTTGATTCTGATTGATTACGACGAGCCGGGGCGCAACGTTTACGAGGTCACCGAGGAGTGGGCCTTTCACAACGGCCACTACGGTACGCGGGAAGACGTTGTCTTTCTTATCAACGGCATCCCGGTGCTGGTGATTGAGTGCAAGAATGCCAATAAGGACGAGGCGATTGCTCTGGGGGTGGATCAGATTCGCCGTTACCATCGCGAGACGCCGGAGTTGTTTGTTCCGCAGCAGATTTTCACCGCTACCGATGCGATTGGCTTTTCTTACGGGGTGAGTTGGAATACGGTGCGGCGGAATATTTTTAATTGGAAAGGAGAAGAACGGGTTTTCCAACCCGTTGATTTTGTTGATTTTGAAAACACGGAAAACACGGACAGGAATGTCCGTGCTCCTTTTTATAACCCCGATTTCGATGTCGACGAACACCGGCGAAACCTCCCGCACTGGCAGCAGGGGGAGTGCTGGGTGTTCGTGACATGGCGGTTGGGGGACTCCCTCCCAAAGGTGAAGCTGGATCAGTGGAAGGAGGAGCGGGCGATCTGGCTTTCCCTCCACTCCGAGCCGTGGGACAAGAAGACGGAAGCCGAGTATCACGACCGTTTTTCACGGCAAATTGATGAGTGGCTGGATCAGGGAAGTGGGTCGTGTGTGCTGAAGGAGCCGGCGAATGCGAATATTGTGGCGGAGGCGTTGCGGCATTTCGATGGGGAACGGTATGCGATCGCCTCGTTCGTGGTGATGCCGAATCACGTGCATGTTTTGTTTCGGCCGCTTGGGGATCATGCTCTGGTGGAGATTTTGAAATCCTGGAAAGGTTTTACGGCGCGGGAGATTAACCGGCGGAGCGGGAAGGCGGGATCGCTTTGGCAGAGTGAGTATTGGGATCGTTTGGTTCGGAATGAGGGGCACTTTTTTAAGGTGGTGGAGTATATCCGGGAAAATCCGGTGAAGGCGGGATTGCGGGAGGGGGAGTTTGTTTTATATCAGCGGGAAACGGGGTTGGTTGAAGAAGAAAAAAGGGGGCAGGAATGTCCCCCCTCCGGTACGTTCGAGGGCAGGGTGAAGTCGTTCTGTGCTATTTCGCAGGTGCTGGCTTTTCTGAAGGACTATATCCTCTTTGCGGAGAAGGACGAGGAGTTGAACAAATATATCCTGCGGCAGCACCAGACCGGCGCGGTGGAGGCGACCGTCAGGCGTGCCCTTGATCCCGGGCGCAGCCGCGGCCTTGTCTGGCACACTCAGGGCAGCGGTAAGACCTTCACGATGATCAAGGCGGCGGAGCGGCTGTTTCGCGCGCCCGAGGCGGATAAGCCGACCGTGCTGCTGATGATCGACCGTAACGAGTTGGAAGACCAGATGCTCAGGAACCTTGCCGCGCTCGGCCTGGGTAATCTGGAGCACGCCGGCAGCATCGCCCGGCTCAACCGGTTGCTGCAGGACGACTATCGGGGCATCATCGTGACGATGATTCACAAGTTCCGCGACCTGCCGGCGGATCTCAACCTGCGCTCGAACATCTATGTTCTTATCGACGAAGCCCATCGCACTACCGGCGGCGATCTCGGCAACTTCTTGATGGCCGGCTTGCCGAATGCGACCTTTCTCGGCTTCACCGGCACCCCGGTGGACAAGACCGTTTACGGCAAGGGCACCTTCAAGACTTTCGGCTGCGAGGACGACCAGGGCTACCTGCATAAATACTCCATCGCCGACAGTATCGAGGACGGTACCACGCTGCCGCTCTACTACCAGCTCGCGCCGAATGAAATGCGCGTCCCGTATGAGACGCTGGACACGGAGTTCCTTTCTCTCGCCGAAGCCGAGGGCGTGGCCGACATCGGGGAGCTGAACCGGATCCTCGACCGGGCGGTGAACCTGAAGAATTTCCTCAAGGGCAGGGATCGGATCGAGAAGGTGGCGCGGTTCGTCGCCGAGCATTACCGCGAGAACGTCGAGCCGCTCGGCTACAAGGCTTTCCTCGTCGGCGTGGACCGCGAAGCCTGCGCCCATTACAAGCGCGCCCTTGATCAGTTCCTGCCGCCTGAGTATTCCGAGGTCGTTTACACCGGCAGCAACAACGATTCCGCGCTGCTGAAGGCATTCCACCTCGACCCGAAGAAGGAGCGGCAGATCCGCAAGCACTTCGGCAAGCTGGACCAGCAGCCGAAGATCCTCATCGTCACCGAGAAACTGCTGACCGGGTTCGACGCGCCCGTGCTCTACGCCCTGTATCTCGATAAGCCGATGCGCGACCACACCTTGCTGCAAGCGATCGCCCGGGTGAACCGCCCGTACGAAAACGAGGCGCAGGAGATGGTGAAACCGCATGGCTTCGTCCTCGATTTTGTCGGTATCTTCGACAAGCTCGAAAAAGCGCTCGCTTTCGACAGCGACGAGATCAACGCCATCGTCAAGGATCTGAAGTTGCTGAAGGTGCTGTTCCAGAGCAAGATGGAGTCCGGGGTGCCGGACTACCTCGGTTTGATCGAGCGTAACTTCAACGACAAGGACGTCGACAACTTGATCGAGCACTTCCGGGATCCCGAGCGCCGGAAGGAATTTTTCAAGGAATACAAGGAGATCGAGATGCTCTACGAGATTATCTCTCCGGATGCCTTTCTGCGGCCGTTTATTGACGACTACGGCGCACTCTCTGCAATCTACGCCATCGTTCGCAAGGCCTACACCAGGAAGGTCTATGTCGATATCGATTTTCAAAGAAAAACCGAGCAGCTCGTGCGTGAACACATCGGGGTTTACCACATCGATCAGCCTGAGGGGCTTTGCAAAATTGATGGCAATACCATCGAGATCATCAAAGCCAGGGACGGCGGCAACGGCTCGAAGGTGATCAACTTGATCAAGAGTATCGAAAAACACGCTGAGGAAAACAGCGACGACCCCGTCTTACTCGCGATGGCCGACCGCGTCCGCGCCATTCAAGAGCGCTTTGAGGCACGACAGGAAACAGCCGGAAAACTGCTCGAAGAGCTTTTCAATGAACTTGAGTGTGAAACAGTACGCGAAAAAGATCAGGCAGACAAAGGCTTTGACGGGCTGACCTACTTTGTCTATCGCAGCCTGATCGACGCCGGCGTCAACCACGCCGAAGACGTCAGCAGAAAGATCGGGGCCGCCTTCGCGGCTCACCCAAACTGGAAAAATAGCGACAAAGCCTGGCGTTATCTACGCAATCAAGTAACCCTCGCCATCTTCCCCGAAGTGGACGAGTTCGAAGAAGCCACCAAACTCGTCAAACAGATCTTCACTCTGCTCGAGCGCGCGAATAGTATCTAATGGAACCCGGTAACAAAGAAACATTCAAGCAAAGCGTCTACCAATGGGCGGCGAAGCTGGATGTTTCCGTCGTTTGGCTGGGGGTTCGCCCCATGCGGAACAAGTGGTCCTCCTGCTCGACGAATGGGCATCTGAATTTCAACAGTGAGCTTCTCGACCTTGATCGGGAGCTGTGGGATTACGTGATCGTGCATGAGTTGCTGCACTTTTCTGTGCCTAATCATGGCCGGCTTTGGCGGAGCTTGATGCGGGTGCATTTGGGGAACTATGAGGTCAGCGAGAGCAGGCTGAAACAACAGAGGAAACCAACCCCTTGAGCATGACAAGGCCCTGAGGCGCGTAGTGGCAAATTTACTCAAAGACGATGCGGAACCGTTCAAGCAGTTCACGGATAGCGAGTCGTTCCGACGCTGGATGAAGGATACCATATTTGGGATCACCTACGATGAGCACAAAGCGCCTTGACGCACCCGTTCTGACCGCTACTCGGAGATCCGCACCGACCACACTAGCGCAGTCACACGCGTCGAGATATCCTATATCGGAGTTGGGGCACACAGTGGGATGCGGTCATAGATGTTGGGTATATGCTTTAATCTAACAAATTAGGAGCGATACTCATGAAAGCCGTTGTATATAGAAAATGTGGGGCGCCCGATGTCCTGCAGGTCGAAAAAAAATCGAGAAGCCGAGCCTCAAGGACGATGAGGTACTGATACGTATCCGCGCAACTATCGAAAGAGTCTACCCGCCGGAACAAGCCGCCGATGCCCTTGCTATATTGCGGCCGGGCACAAGCAGGGTGATATAGCCATAACCTTGAGGTATAATGCTATAATCTAACAAATTAGGAGTGATACTCATGAAAGCCGTTGTATATAGAAAATATGGGGCGCCGGACGTCCTGCAGGTCGAAGAGGTAGCACAACCCGCACCCGAAGGGGATGAAGTGCTGGTAAAAGTTCTGGCGGCATCCGCAAATCCGCTCGACTGGCATATCATGAGGGGTAAACCCTTTGTAGTTCGCTTGACGATGGGGCTCCTAAAACCGAAAAACAGGATGCTCGGAGCCGATGTTGCGGGGGTAGTTGAAACGGTTGGCGGAAATGTAACGCAATTTCAGCCCGGTGATGCGGTGTTTGGTGATATGTCCATTAACGAGTTGGGCGCCTTTGCCGAGTATGTATGCGTTAGTGAGAATGCTGTGGTGTTGAAACCGGACGGTATCACATTCGAGGAAGCGGCGGCCGTGCCTGTGGCGGCGATTACCGCCTTGCAAGGGCTTCGCGACAAAGGACGGGTTCAGCCGGGGCAAAAGGTTCTTATCAATGGCGCTTCCGGTGGTGTAGGGACGTATGCGGTGCAACTTGCCAAATTGTTTGGCGCCGAAGTGACCGGCGTGTGCAGTGCAAGGAATCGGGAGATGGTGCTATCGATTGGAGCGGACCGTGTCATAGATTACACCCGAGAAGATTTCACCAAAAGTGAGCGAGGTTATGACCTGATCATCGATAATGTAGGCAATCGTTCTGTCTTCGATTACAAGCGCGCCTTGAATCCTAATGGGCATTGTGTCATCATCGGCTTCACCTCGATGGGGCTTCTATTGCGGCATATGCTACTGGGCGCGGCGGTATCTAGAAAGAAAGGCAAGAGGATCGGTCTCATGGGGACGGCAAAAGTGAATAAGGATGATTTGCTGTTTATCAGAGGGCTTCTTGCGGAGGGTAAAATTGCATCGGTTATAGATAGACGTTACCCGCTAGGTGAGGTCTCCGAAGCTATCCGCTATCTTGAAGAGGGACACGCCAAAGGAAAGGTGGTTATAAATGTGGGGGCGGAGTAACGTGTGTAAGGGGATTTCTCGCTAATGTGTGGGGCGCGACGGCGGGGTGTCCGCCGTGTGTGAGGCGAGGGCTGGGATAGATGGTAGGGAGAGGTGTGCGATACTTGTAGTGTATCTACGGGCGGTTATTATAAATTTATTTACAGATATTATGGCTATCGATAAATCTCAATTGAGAAAATGGGGCGAACATCCCGCAAGCGATAGAAGCAAATATACCCACTTGCAAATCCGTAAAGCTCTACAAAAAAGCGGAGTACTTAGTGGATGTGAGGTTTATTTACAAGGGTCTTATGCGAATCACACCAATATCCGCAACGATAGCGATGTGGATATCGTTGTACAAATCAATCCCGAAAGCACTTATGCTACGACATACGACGAATGGAAAGATTTCCGGCACAACGTGATAAACGCTCTCAAAAGTTATTTTGGATCGAGCCTAGTAAGGCCGGGTAATAAGAGCATCAAGCTTACGGAAGATGTATCCCGTACCGACGCCGATATTGTACCTTGTATTCAGTATTGGGAGTATGAAAAGGGAAGGCCTAACAATTTTATTGAAGGAATGAAATTTTGGGCTATTAGTGATAACCAGCGTAGGGAAATTATTAATTTTCCAAAGGTTCACATCGAAAAAAGTGATCTAAAAGATAAACTTACTAGTAATAGGTACACGCGATTGGTGCGCGTGGTAAAGAATATGAAGAGGCAACTTATCAAGGATCCTAGCATAGGCGCCAAAATTGCATCGTCCTACTTTATTGAGTGCATGATCCATAAAGCACCGAACGGGTATTTTAATGATGATATCGAGGTTTCTTTAGAGAACGTACTCGATTTTATTTTGAAGAATTGTAATCTGAAAATATGGCGTGCCGCCAACCAGCAGCGGTTACTCTTTGGAACAGAACCGTGGCAATGGAACAAGAACGACGCGGTGGCATTCTTTCGGGTTGCTAAAGATCTTTATTGTTCGTAATGGTATGGGTGTCGATCTTTCCAAAAAGTCAAACGTCCTCTTTTTCGCGGTATTTATGCCGACTGTGAGCTATTTTTTGTCGATGGGTTTCAATTCGCTCATTTCGGAGGTTTGGAATCCGGGGGATACATTGAATACGTTTTATCTGCCGCAAAGCATATCCTTATTTGTGGCTTATGGCATTTTATACAAGCTATTTGAAAGATATCTTTGGAGTCGGGGAATTTTCAGGCTGCTTGGTATAGTCAGAGTTCCCGATCTGCGCGGTCGCTGGAAAGGCACGCTGAGCTCTACGTACAAGGAAAACGGCGCGAATATAAAAATCCCCGCATACTTAGAGATCAAGCAAACCTTCTCCAAGATTGTTGTGTATGCTTACTACGAACGATCACAATCGGAGAGTGTAGTTGCGAATTTTGTAGAACGAAACGAAGAGATATACCTTTTCTATACCTACGATAACGAGCCAAGCTCCAAGCGAGCCGAATCTATGCGTGAGCACAAGGGCACGGTTAAACTCCGGTACATTCCACAAGAGAAAATTTTACTGGGTAGTTATTTCAATAGCATTGGGAATGACGGTGAAATCCGCCTCGAATTTGAGCGGATGGAATTGATGCGGAGGTTTGAATGAATACCCCCATGACCTACCTATCTCTCCTGCGCGGTATCAATATCGGCGGGCGGAAAAAGATACGTATGCAAGACCTCGCACAGCTCTACGAGGCTATGGGCTTTCTGAATGTGCGCACCTACATTCAGAGCGGCAACGTCATCTTCGAGGCTGCCGATGAGGATGGCGCACGGGTGGCGAGTCGGATTGAGGACGGTATTCGGCGGCGCTACGGCTTCGATGTACGGGTGCTAATCAAAACCGCGCCACAGATGCGGCGCGTGCTGGACGATAAACCCTTTGATGATGAGAGGATATTCGTTACTTTCCTGTTTCAGACCCCGCAGCACATCCCCATTGACGAGCTGAATCGGGTAAAGCAACTATCTGAGCAGTTCCACATAGCCGGGGACATCGTCTACTTTTTCTGCCCGGACGGGTATGGACGCACTAAGCTATCCAATAACTTCCTCGAGGCCAAGCTGAAGGTTGCCGCAACTACTAGAAACTGGAAGAGCGTCCGAGCGCTACATGAACTGATGGGATACGGCGGAGAATAACTGCACACAATCGGAAAGCGATACGCCGCGAGTGCCAATGTTGCGGATGAGGGTGACGTCCTCATTGTAACGATGAATATACCCATCGCCACCGATTAGCGATGCCACAACACAACGGCGCCTTCAATATAGAATATAGACGAGGTTGCCGATTATAATTAAAGTTACCTTTGATATGGGTAATGAATAGCATCTATAATAAACCTTCACTTTACTAAGGATATGAAATTCGGCTATATGAACTTCGTTATTGACAATGTGCCCTCGGAATGAGCCGGCAGGTATGTCCTCCAATCGGGGGGCTTTGTCCGGCCAATCTCATATGCAAACGGAAATTGAATGGGTAAAAGCGCTTGACGTTTTGCGCGGGACTTTCGGGTTTTCGGAATTTCTCCCCCATCAGGGAGAGGTCATACGGACTCTATTGGACGGCAGGGACGCTATTGCGGTTATGCCTACCGGCGGCGGGAAGTCGCTTTGCTATCAGATTCCGTCTATCGTGCGCAGGGGAACAGGGGTGGTGGTTTCGCCGTTGCTTGCGCTGATGAAAGATCAGGTAGATGCTTTGCGCCAATACGGGGTTCGTGCGGCGTTTTTGAATTCCAGCCTATCGTATGAGGAGCGCCGCGACACCGTGCGAACTTTCCTGCGGGGCGGGTTTGATTTGATCTACATGGCGCCGGAGGGTCTGCTAGTCGAGTCTATGCTCCGGCTGCTGGAAAAGGTGGATATTGCGCTGTTTGCGGTTGACGAGGCGCACTGCGTATCGCGCTGGGGACACGATTTCCGACGGGAGTATCTGGGGCTTTCCGTGCTGGCGGAGCTGTTTCCCGATGTGCCGCGGGTTGCGCTCACCGCCACCGCGGACGAGATGACGCAGCGGGAGATCGCCGAGCAACTGCGGCTGCGCAACGCGGACAAGCATATAGCAGGCTACGACCGTCCCAACATCCGCTACATGATCAGCGAATCGGCCAACGCTAGGCGGTCGCTGCTCGATTTCATCACCGAAAACCATGCGAACGACAGCGGGATTGTCTATTGCATGTCGCGCAACGGCGTTGAGAAAACCGCCGCGTGGCTCACCGAAAAAGGATTTTCGGCGGTTGCCTACCACGCCGGTATGGCGCCCTCCGAGCGCGAACACAATCACAACCGCTTTTTGAACGAGGCGGGCGTTATCGTCGTAGCGACAATAGCTTTCGGGATGGGCATCGATAAGCCGGATGTCCGCTTTGTCGCTCATCTGAATCTGCCGAAAAACATCGAGTCGTACTATCAAGAGACCGGTCGCGCCGGACGAGACGGCATGCCGGCAAGCGCATGGATGAACTACGGGCTGCAGGATCTGATGATTCTGGTGCAGATGCTGGACGATTCCGACGCCGATGATGCTTTCAAGCAGCGGGAACGCTCCAAGATCAACTCGCTGCTGGGGTTTTGCGAAACCGCCGAATGCCGTCGGCAGTCGCTACTCGACTACTTCGGGCAGCAGTACCCGGCGCCGTGCGGAAACTGCGATAACTGCCTCGACCCGCCCGAAACATGGGATGGGACAGTCGCCGCGCAGAAGGCGCTATCCTGCGTTTATCGCACCGGTGAGAGGTTCGGCGTCAGCTACCTAATTGATGTCCTGCTCGGCAAAGACACCGAGCGTATACGGAATTTCCACCATGACTCGCTGAGTGTTCACGGCGTGGGCACCGAGTTCAACGCTCTGCAATGGCGCTCCATCATGCGGCAGCTAGTCTCCGCCGGCATGCTCGCCCCCGAACCGAGCGGGCACGGCGGGCTAAGCCTTACCGCCAAGAGCCGCGGCGTGCTGAAAGGCGAGGACAAGATATTCTTTCGCAAACTGTCGCAGCGAAAACCTGCCCGCCAATCCCCCGCCGAAAGCCGCCCTCGTCCATCCAAGGCTAACGCAGGAACGGCCGCGCCGCTGTTTGAAAAACTGCGCGAGCTGCGCTTACAGCTTGCACGCAAGCAGAATGTGCCGCCTTATGTGATTTTCCACGACACAACCCTGATTCAAATGGCGGCGACACAACCCGCCAATTTGGAGCAAATGTCCGCCATCTCCGGTGTCGGGCAGGCGAAACTATACAGATACGGCACCGATTTTTTGCAGGTCGTACGCGATTTTCAGCAGCACGCCGATTGACTGGCTGCGCCGGTAGTTTCCCGATAATCACGCCGCGTGACGATGAATATACCCATCGACACCGATAGCGACGCCAAAACACAACGGCATCTTTAATGCAGTCCGGAATTAATGTTTATAATAAAGGCTGCCTTTAATACAGTGCGGAATTAATGTTTATAATAAAGGTTGCCTTTAATATAGTTTGGAATTAATGTTTATAATAAAGGCTGCCTTTAATGCAGTCCGGAATTAATGTTTATAATAAAGGCTGCCTTTAATATGAGTAATAAATGGCGCTTATAATAAACCCTGTCTTTACTAAGGATGTGAAATCCGGCTATATGAGCTACTTCGTTGGCTATGGAATCTACTAGAAAGAGCGGGATGTCCTTGGACCGAGCCGGTCGGTACATCCTCCAACCAACCGGCTACAGGGCATTCCTGTTTCCCTTTCATTGTAGTACCCCACTATAGCCTTCGCCCTGCCATTGAAGTTCCTGTGGAAATTATTAGTGTAAGCCTAATCCGTCGCTAACTGGAGTGGTCAATCATTTTGTGCCCACCCACGCCTTATTTTCCGCGATTTTGTTCTCGATAATTTATTGCTCATGGGAAACAGGGCGTTGCACTTTGGATTGAATCTACCCTTTTGTTGGAGAGGGAGGTGAGATTTGTTAGGGATATGATACAATTATGAAAGATTGAATTTAAGGAGAATCGAATGAAAGCCACCGAGACCAACCTGCTTAGTTTTCTTAAGAAGTCGTCACAGTTCAGCGTTCCCATCTACCAGCGGACCTACTCATGGACAGAATCGCAATGCCGGCAACTCTGGGATGACATCCTCCGGGCAGGTCGCAATGATGATATATCCGCTCACTTTGTCGGTTCCATCGTCTACATTGAGAAAGGGGTTTATAGTATTTCCATCCATTCACCGTTGCTTGTCATTGATGGGCAACAGAGGCTGACGACCGTGTCTCTCATCATCGAGGCGCTTGCTCGCCGTCTCGGAGAATCAGAACCGCTTGACGGCTTTTCCGTCGGGAAACTTCGCAACTACTACCTGCTTAATCCGGAGGAAAAAAACGAACGTCGCTATAAGTTACTGCTCACCCAGACCGATAAGCAAAGCCTGCTCTCCATCGTGGACCAGAAGTCGTTGCATGCCGAGCATGCCGAATACTCTCTGCGCGTGCAAGAGAATTTCGACTATTTTGAGAGATGGATAAAGGATATTGGAGATGATCTCGCCCCCCTCTGCAAGGGTCTGACCAAGCTAATGATCGTGGATATCTCGTTGGACCGCGAGCGGGATAATCCGCAACTGATTTTCGAAAGCATGAATTCCACCGGACTTGAGCTCAGTCAAGCAGACCTGATTCGGAACTTTATCCTGATGGGCCTTGGACCGGATCACCAAACCCGACTCTATAACGAACACTGGCGCCCCATGGAAAAGGCATTCGGTCAGGAAGCTTATAGCGCTCATTTTGACGGCTTCATGCGCCACTATCTCACCCTCAAAACCGGTGAGATCCCCAAATTGAAGGAAGTCTACGAAGCCTTCAAAATTCATGCCGGACAGCAAGACACATCGGCGAGTGTTGATGATCTTGTCGCCGATCTACATACATTTGCCGGCTACTATTGCGCGATGGCTCTGGGGAAGGAGTCCGACCGGAACCTCGATCGTGCCTTCCATGACCTGCGCGAGCTGAAAGTGGACGTCGCCTATCCCTTCCTACTGGAGCTGTACCATGACTATTCGGATAAAGTGCTGTCAGCTGATGAACTGGAGCAGGCGGTGAGGATGGTGGAGAGCTACGTGTTCCGCCGAGCCGTCTGCGCCATCCCAACCAATTCGCTTAACACAACCTTCTCCACCTTTGGCAGAACCCTCAAGAAGGATCGCTACTTGGATAGCATCCGTGCCCATTTTCTGCTCCTGCCTTCCTACCGAAGATTTCCGAGCGACGAGGAATTCAGCCGGGAAATCACGGTCCGTGATCTCTATAACTTTCGCAATCGCAGCTACTGGCTGCGCAGGCTCGAGAACCACGAGCGCAAGGAACGGGTGTCCATCCATGTATACACCATTGAGCACATCCTTCCGCAGAACGAAAATCTCTCGCAGCAATGGCGAGATGCGCTCGGACCCGAGTGGAAGCAGGTGCAGGAGAAATGGCTACACACCTTGGGTAACCTAACGCTGACCGGCTATAACGCAGAGTTGAGCGACCGCCCTTTTTCGGAGAAACGCGACATGGAAGGTGGCTTCCGAGATAGTCCGCTCCGTGTCAACGAGTATCTGAGGACACTGGAAATCTGGAATGAGGAGGAGATCCAAAACCGCGCCAGCCATTTGGCGCAGAAAGCTGTCGCTGTCTGGTCAGCACCGTCCCTTCCTGCCGAAGAGCTTGAAGTCTACCGCCCCGAAAAGAAGAAAGAGCCGGGGGCGTACAACTTAGATGACCATCCTCATCTTGCCGAAGGAAGCTACATGCGGCCCCTATTCGATAGATTCCGAAAGGAGGTATTGGCCATTGACCCGTGCGTATTTGAAGACTTCCGCAAGCTCTACATTGCCTACAAGGCCGAGACAAATTTCGTCGATGTGGTGCCTCAGGCTAGGCGACTGCGCCTGTCGCTAAATCTCAAGTTCCACGAGCTGGACGATCCGCATGGGTTGGCTAAAGACGTGACAAATATCGGTCGCTGGGGCAACGGTGACGCGGAGATTGGCCTGAGCAATCTGGATGAACTCCCATACGTACTAGGGCTGGTGCGTCAGGCATTCGAGAAACAGATGGGCAACGAGGATGTAGACGCATAAATCGCCGTGAAACCTTGTCACGTAGCGATGAGGAACCACGGCGTTGGTATCTACGGCACATATTCAGGGTAGGGGAGTTAGGGTAATCCGATTATCGCCGTCTCCGAAGTGCGGCGGCTTACCGGCACAACCTACCCGGCTGCCAACGGCTCTGATTGCGCTGATGACCAAAGCGGATATCCTGCAAGAGATAACCGGAAACACCCGCAACCGCAGATTTGCATACCAAAGCTATATAAACTTATTCCAAGACCCTATACCGGAGGCTACGTAATATGACGGAGAACAATTCCACCCAATCGGAAACCCTAGAGACGCAGCTATTCAAAGCGGCGGACAAGCTGCGCAACAATATAGACGCGGCGGAATACAAGCACGTTGTGCTAGGCTTGGTATTCCTCAAATACATATCCGACTCCTTTGAAGCCCTTCACGCCAAACTCACCGCGGGCGAAGGGGAGGATGAATACGCCGACCCCGAAGATGCGGACGAATACAGAGGGGAAAATGTTTTCTGGGTTCCGCCGAGCGCAAGATGGAGTCACATCCAAGCACAGGCGAGGCAGGAAACTATCGGCAAGATTATCGACGAGTCTATGGAAGCCATCGAAAGAGAGAACAACACCCTGAAAGGTATACTACCGAAGGTTTTCTCTAGGCCGAATGTCGCATACGCATCGCTTGGGGAGTTGATCGACCTTGTCGGCAACATAGCACTTGGCGATGAAGCAGCGAAATCGAGAGACATACTCGGCAAAGTGTATGAGTATTTTCTCGGGCAGTTCGCCCTAGACGAAGGCAAGAAAGGCGGGCAGTTCTACACCCCGAGCTCAATTGTAAAGCTGCTAGTGGAAATGATAGAGCCGTACAAGGGCAGGGTTTTCGACCCCTGCTGCGGTAGCGGCGGCATGTTCGTGATGAGCGAAAAGTTCGTCAAAGAGCATCAGGGCAACATCGAGAACATCTCCATCTACGGGCAGGAGAGCAACCAGACCACCTACCGCCTCTGTCGGATGAACCTTGCCATTCGCAACATAGACGGCTCCCAAGTGAAATGGAACAACGAGGGCTCATTCCTGAACAACTCACATCCTGATCTGAAGGCGGATTTCATCCTCGCCAACCCGCCCTTCAACGATAGCGACTGGAGCGGCAAACAGTTGGAAGGAGACACCCGCTGGAAATACGGAGTGCCGCCGGTCGGTAACGCCAACTTCGCATGGGTTCAGCACTTCATACACCATCTCTCCCCCAAAGGCGTAGCAGGGTTCGTGCTGTCAAAGGGCTCGCTCACCTCCAAATCATCCAACGAGGACGTCATCCGCCAAAACATCATAGACGCCGGCATTGTAGACTGCATCGTCAACCTGCCCGCAAAACTGTTCCTCAATACGCAAATCCCCGCCTGCCTATGGTTCATCTCCAACAAACGGCACGGCTACAACGGCGATAGGAAACGCCAAGATGAGATCCTGTTCATAGACGCGGGCGAACTGGGGCATTTGATCAACCGCCGCACAAGGGAGTTTTCGGATGAGGACATAGCAAGAGTTGCGGATACCTACCACGCTTGGCGGAAAGACCCTCACCTAACCTCTCCCTCTGATAGCGGAAAAGAACACCAACCCTCCTCTCCCTATGAGAGAAGAATAGAAGGGGAGGGCATCCCATATCGGGACATCCCCGGCTTCTGCGCCTCAGTCAAGATAGAGCGCGTGAAAGAATTGGATTATGTACTGAGCCCGGGGCGGTACGTGGGGCTGGCGGAGACGGAGGATGATTTCGATTTTGAAGAGCGGTTTACGGCATTAAAAGCGGAGTTTGAAGGTCAGATAAAAGAAGAGGCGGAATTGAACGAGCGGATATTGGAGAATCTGGAGAGGGTCGAGTATGAAAAATAAAATGCAACCCTCAGACAACACGGATTTTATCTTTTATACGATACCTGACGGTGATGCGCGAATCGAGGTTACGCTAACCTCGACGCCATCATTGCCGTTGGCTATCGAGTCAACTCCAAGCGTGCCACACAATTTCGCATCCGGGCGACTCAAATTTTGAAAGAATATATTATCGAGGGCTTTGCCATGAATGACCAACGGCTCAAGCAGGGCACGCGGGTCTTTGGTAGAGATTATTTCAAGGAACTTCCGGAACGGGTTCGTTCTATCCGCGCCGGTGAGCGGCGAATTTATTTGCAGATTACCGACATTAACGACTGGAGAATAGAGCATGAGCGAAGAAAAACCGCGCTGGAAATATCGTTATAACAATTTCAGTAGAGCGTACACTCTTCTACAAGAGGCCAACGAAAAATACAGTGATGGGTCTATGACACAGTTGGAAAAAGAGGGCATGATCCAACGCTTTGAATACTGCATGGAACTTGCATGGAAGGCGGCAAAGGACTATCTGGAATACAACAATGTTGTGTTTAGGCAGGTTACTCCCCGCGCCATTATCAAAGAGGCGATTGCCGCAAATCTCATACACGACGGCGAGGGCTGGATGACGGCTTTGGATGTGCGTAATAAAATGAGCCGCACCTACGACTTCAAAAAGTTTGAGGAGGCATTAGAGCAGATCAGCAAAAGATACCTCGCATGTTTCGGGGAACTTTACGAAGTTTTAGGAGAGGAATTCTGAGACAATGTCCACGCATGGATTGAGCACACGACACATTGGCGGTATCGCAAAAATTCTCCGCGAACATTGCCCCGGTATTGAAAAAGCATCCTTGCTCGGCTCAAGGGCAACGGGAAACTACAAAAGCTACTCCGATATTGACTTGGTGCTTTACGGCGATATAGATGGAGCGACCGCCGACCGTTTGTGGACTTTGTTTGATGAGAGTTCGCTGCCATACAAGGTGGACTTGCAGGTGTTCAACCTTGTCGACTACCCGCCGCTGAGACGGCACATCGAAGAGAAGGCGAAAACACTGTTGACGAAAGAGCAGATATATTCGGAGCAATGAGCGAAATGGAGCAAAAAGAACGGCAAGGGTGGCGCGAGGTTAGGTTGGGGGATGTGGTTACATTCCAAAGAGGTTTTGATCTGCCAAAGAGAAACAGGACAAATGGTAAATACCCATTGATGGTTTCCAATGGGCAGGATGGAAGTCATAATGAATATAAAGTAGAAGCGCCATGTGTGGTTACGGGAAGAAGTGGCACTATAGGTAAGGTTTTTCTTGTCAAAGAAAATTGTTGGCCGTTAAATACTACTTTATGGGTTAAAGATTTTCATGGGCACGATATTTATTTTGTCTATTACTTTCTTAAAACTCTTTCATTTGAAAAATACAATGCGGGCTCTGGTGTTCCAACATTAAACAGAAATCATATCCATCCATTACCGGTTAAAATTCCGCCACTCCCCGAACAAAAAGCCATTGCCGAAGTGTTATCATCGCTGGACGACAAGATAGACCTGCTCCACCGCCAGAACAAAACACTCGAGGATATGGCACAGGCATTGTTTCGCAAGTGGTTTGTGGAGGATGCGGATGAAGGTTGGGAGGAGATCAATTTTGCTGATTTCTTTGATTTTCTTGAAGGACCTGGAATTAGAAACTGGCAATACACAGAAAAAGGGACAAGGTTTATGAACATAAGGCTTATCCAAGATGGAGAGATTCAAACTCATAAATCAAACTTTGTATCCAATGAAGAAGCAAATGGAAAGTACAGACATTTCTTATTAAAAGAAGAAGATATGATTGTTTCAACATCCGGAACACTGGGAAAAACGGCAATCGTCAGAAATTATCATTTACCTTTACTGCTAAACACAAGTGTTATTCGCTTTCGTCCTAAAGATGGAGAAAATTACTCGTTTATGTATCAGTATCTTCAGTCAAGACAGTTTATAGAAGCATTAGAAGGGTTTGCGGATGGAAGTGTTCAGAAAAACTTTGGACCAACCCACTTGAAAGTAATGAAACTCAAGTTGCCACCTCAACAGCTACTTAAGCGGTTTTCAAAGCAAGTAAATTGCCTCTACAATAAAATTAATGGAAACTACTTACAAATCCGTACACTTCAAAACTTGCGCGATACTTTATTGCCAAAATTGATGAGTGGATATGTGAGAATAAGTAAACTTTAATAGCATGGTCAGCAAAAAGAAAAGATTCGGCTCTATAAAGAGTGAACTACTCCGTAAGTCAAAAGAGGCCATGTTGGCAGCTGTTCAAATCTTTAACAATCCAAACATGCAATTTAAATCAGAGTCATTCATTGTTCTTTCAATTATTGCTTGGACTTATTTGCTACACGCCCATTATCATGAAAAGAAAATAGAATACAAATATTTTAAAATGAATGGAAAACGGAAGAAATTTGACACCACAAAAAACGGTGCTCATAAATACTGGGAGTTGAAAAAATGTTTGGATTGTGCGCAATCTCCAATTGATCAAGTCACAGCATCAAATTTAAATTTTTTAATTGGTTTAAGACACGAAATAGAGCATAGAATGACAACAAGTATTGATGATTTTTTAAGTGCTCGCTTTCAATCTTGTTGTCTGAATTACAATACATATCTTAAAAAATTATTTCCAAATAAAGATGGCATTGAAAAGCACTTGTCTTTCAGCCTGCAATTTTCGTCTTTGAGCGAAAAACAAGTTGACAAGCTACTTAAGCACAGCGATTTACCGAAAAACATCTCTTCTTATATTCAAGAGTTTGAACAATATTTATCGGATGATCATCTCAATGATAGCAGATTTTCATATGGAGTTCTTTTTGTACCAAAAATAGCTAATAGAAAGGGGGCAAGCAGATCGAGTGATTGAGTTCATTCCTCCGGATTCCGATATAGCAAAAAAGGTAGACAAGGAATATTTTGTGCTGAAGGAAACGGAGAAGAAAAAATATTTACCGAATGAAATTTGCAAGGAAATGCAAAAAAACGGATTTAAAAAGTTTAAAATGCACCAGCATACGCAACTATGGAAGAAAGAAGATGCAAGGAATCCATCAAAAAGATTTGGAACACAAGTTGTCAATACATGGTATTGGTATGATTCATGGTTAATATTTGTGAGAGATAAATGTGAAAATAATAGATCAAAGTATACTTAACTCATGATAATATCCGCTAAATTTGACATGGAGCGGTTTTCTGTAGAACTGTTAGCAAGGCAGGCCTACTCCTACATTTCTGCCGAGCGGCAGGAAACCGAAGGAGACTGTGCTTCCGATGTCATCCTGTGCAACCGCCTCCCATCCAACCATCGGAGGCACCAAATGAAAACCGAAATCATACAATCCCGACAACAATTCTAAACCCTGCGCCGAAAACACTTCACTCATGCAAGAAGTACAAGACCTAATAAACGACATAATAGAAAAATACTCCGGTGGAAACTACATCTTCCGCGGAACCCCAAAAGTTTACAGCAAGGAAAAAGACGGCATCAATTCATCGTTGTACCGCTGGGCAAAAGATAATGATGTTCCCTTTAGTGAATATTTTAGCCCTGTAGATATGGAGCAAGACATCGTAGACAAAGCGAAAAAATACTTTCCGCCTAATACTAGCAACATAGAGATATTGACCGACTTACGACATTATGGCGGCAATGTAACGTTGATAGACTTTAGCCGTAACTTGTATGTAGCCCTGTTTTTTGCCTGTAATGGTAACTTTGAAAATGACGGCGAATTAATAGTATTGAAAACAGATGAACTCAATACAGTAAAAGAGATTGATTATAGCGAAAAAGAACCACAAATAAAAGTTATAGAACCCGCCAACACACAAACTAGCCAAAGGAGGACGATTTCTCAAAGCAGTATTTTTGTTGTTGCACCAAACGGATATATTGACGAAAATAGTTGTGGCATTTCCGAAATCGAAAGTAAACTCAAACAGAAAATCATAGAGTATTTGAGAAATTTTCATAATATATATACCGACACCATATACAACGACCTTATAGGTTTCATCGACAACGAAGAAAATTACACCACCACCGCGGTTGAGTTTTACAAAGGGCTTGCAAAAGGAGCTGTTGAAGAAGCGATTGATCATTACAACAAAGCAATTAAACTCAATCCTCGAAATCATGCAGCATATTACAATCGCGGCGTTGTAAAATCTGCCTTAGGTCAAAAGCAGGAAGCCATTGAAGATTTCAACAAAGCAATTGAACTCAATTCCCAATTTGACGAAGCATATTTCGGCCGAGGCACCGTAAAATCTATCTTAGGTCAAAAGCAGGAAGCCATTGAAGATTTCAGCAAAGCAATTGAAATCAATCCTCGATATGCCGAAGCATATAACAACCGAGGCAGTGCAAAATCTGCCTTAGGTCAAAAGCAGGAAGCCATTGAAGACTACAGCAAATCAATTGAACTCAATCCTCGAAATGCCGACGCATATTACAAACGCGGCAATGTAAGATATGCCTTAGGGCAACATCAAGAAGCCATTGAAGACTACAACAAAGCAGTTGAAGTCAATCCTCAATATACCGCGGCATATAATAACCGTGGCAATGTAAGATATGCCTTAGGGCAACATCAAGAAGCCATTGAAGACTACAGCAAAGCAGTTGAAATCAATCCTCAATATGCCGCGGCATATAATAACCGTGGCAATGTAAGATATGCCTTAGGGCAACATCAAGAAGCCATTGAAGACTACAGCAAAGCAATTGAAATAAATCCTCGAGATGTTTTAGCATATATCAATCGCGGCAATGCAAAATCCGGCTTAGGCCAACATGGAGAAGCCATTGAAGACTACATCAAAGCAGCCGACGCATATTACAACCGAGGCAATGCAAAATCTGCCTTAGATCAACATAAAGAAGCCATTGAAGACTACAGCAAAGCAATTGAACTCAATCCTCAATATGCTGAAGCATATAACAACCGCGGCAATGCAAAATCTGCCTTAGAGCAACATAAAGAAGCAATTGAAGACTACAGCAAAGCAATTGAACTCAATCCTCGAAATGCCGCGGCATATAATAACCGTGCCTTTGCAAAATCTGCCTTAGGCCGACATGAAGAAGCCATTGAAGACTACAGCAAAGCAATTGAACTCAATCCTCAATATGCCGCGGCATATAATAACCGCGGCAATGCAAAATCTGCCTTAGGCCGACATGAAGAAGCCATTGAAGACTACAACAAGGCAAGTGAACTTGATAAGGAGTTATGCAGGATGGACCCCATCACCAAAAAATCCGTTGAGCAGGCAAGATCCAAAGATACGAAACGTATCTGTTTTGCCACTACACATAAGGCAGAGCCAAAGCGTTCAACAAATAAAAATTATGCCGGAACGTTCAATGTTCCGTTTGGCGAAGGCTTTTCCAAGATATTTCCTTACAAACTCTTTCCGAACGAAGGAGATGAAGATCACCAAGGTTCTGTATGGAGATCAATTCGCACAGAGGAGGAATTCGAGGAGATCAGTACATGGGCAAGACAACAAGGTCCCCGCGTATTTCTGCGTGATTGTCTATATACATCCATTGCATTGAGCCACAACTTTACCGATCCACAAGAAGGCGATAGAACTGAGATTGGTGACCTTGAGTATCGTGCAAAGGAGTGCCAAGAAATGGATGCCATTAAGGAGATTGCAGAGCATTGCATAAATACGATTGAGGAAATTCAGCTTTATCTTGATGCGGATATGGTCTGTGCTACCCCACCGGGACCGGAAAAAGGATTTGATTTACCCTCTAAGGTCGTATCTATTGTAAGCGACAGGATTAAAAAAGAGGACATCACCGGACACTTCACGTTCGGCGCGAAAAAGCAGCCTCTTAAATCAGCATCCCTTGATGACAAATGGGATGCTTGGGATGAGTCTCAGCTGATATTTGATAACATTGATATTACGAATAAGAAGATTATTCTCATTGACGACAAGTATCAGTCCGGCACAACGATCCAGTATGTTGCGATGAAACTTCAGATGGCTGGCGCTTCCGAAGTTTACGGTTTAAGTATGGTCAAAACAATGAGAGATACGGATAACCGGTAAGAATTTGAACTGATTTATGAGTACAAATATAGCGAAAATCTGTGCAGTAGCAGCACCTGAGATCCGGCAGATAGAGCAGAACGACTCTGCTTATCCAAAGCGATTGCTTGTTGTACTGAGGAACAAGGCTCCGGACACGCTTTACCTTCAGGGAAATGGCAAGCTATTGGATCGGGATAGTATCGGTTTCTGCGGTTCAAGAAAATCCAGCCCGAAAGGGATTGATACAGTCAGAGAATATGCTGAACAAGCTGCTACAGCCGGGTTCACTGTAGTTTCCGGTAATGCTGCGGGGATAGATAGCGAAGCACATTTCCGCGCACTTTCTGTCGGAGGGTCAACAATACTCGTTCTTCCCGAAGGCATTAACCATTTCCGCATCAAACGAGCGTTAGCATCAGTCTGGGACTGGGAACGGACTCTGGTAATAAGCCAATTCAACCCGGATGATGCGTGGAGAGGTTATCGCGCTATGGCACGCAATCAGGTGATTATTGGATTGAGCAAAGCCATGATAGTCATTGAAGCAGGGGAGAAAGGAGGAACTATGAGCGCCGGTATGGAAACACTCAGGTATAGTACGCCGCTGTATGTCGCCGAATATGAGGATATGTCAGTTGATGCCCGCGGGAATAAGAAACTGTTGGAACTTGGAGGAATGGGTTTAGGTCGAAGCAAATCCACAGGACAAGCCAACATGAAGAATGTCTTTGAAGATATCAAGTGTGATCCTGCAACTTCAAGGCATGAAGCTATTGAGTCGGACTCTAAAAGCTTGCAAACAACAATGACTTTCATAAATATGAACCCTCCGAATAATAAACCATAAATGACCGCCCTCTACGAAAATCGGATGTAGAGAAGTTTGCGATAGAACTGCTAGAGCGTCAGGGCTACTCTTACATTCCCCCCGAACGGCAGGAAACCGAAAGAGACAGCGTTTCCGAGGTCGTTCTGCGCAACCGCCTCGAAACCGCAGTTTGGGGAACATGTCCGCTATAATGTGAGGTAACAACAACCAATCACGGATACGCTTATCGTTTAGCCATTAGAAGCAGCAAGTGAAAACCGAAATCATACAATCCTGACAACAATTCTAAACCCTGCGCCGAAAACACTTCACTCATGCAAGAAGTACAAGACCTAATAAACAGCATAATAGAAAAATACTCCGGTGGAAACTACATCTTTCGCGGTACCAATGGAATCTACAGTGATACATAACTTCAAGCAAATAGGCACACTCAAAAACTTACGCGATACTTTGTTGCCGAAGTTGATAAGTGGACAAATTAGATCAATGGTATAACTTAATAGAACTGATTTAGGATAGGCACATGCAAATATTAGAAAGACAATTAGAAACCACCAAGTTTGAGGACATAGGCATTGACTCAAGCTGGAATTTAGAAGATAAAAAAGAAAGTAAAATGCACAGAATTCATTCTTATCCTGCTAAATTTCCAGCATTCATTACGAGGAAAGCTCTGGAATATGTCTCATCGAAGAACTACGAGGTGAACACAATAGCCGATATATTTTGCGGTTGTGGCACTACCGCTTACGAGGCACTTCGCAACGATAAGAACTTCTGGGGATGCGACATAAACCCAGTTGCTACACTCATTGCAAAAGTGAAAAGCGAAAGCTATATAATTGATACTTTGAACAGATATTTTACCCGCATTCAACTCCAAGCTGATTCCAAGATGATTAGCAAGAAAGAAATTAATGGTGTTAATGAACGCATCCACTATTGGTTTGAAACTGAACAAATTAGAGAATTATTAAAGATTAAATCTGCTATACATGAAGTTACTCGAGGTAGGGGTAAATACAGAAAGTTCTTTCTTTGCGCTTTTTCTAATATTCTCAAAATAACATCTAGATGGCTACAAAAATCAATTAAACCTACGATAGATCCTAATAAAAAAACGGTCAATGTCCGGGAAGCTTTCAAAACACAGTTTGAGATGATGAAACAAGCCTGTCAAGAAAATCAAGAAAACATCAGAAGGAAAAGGGTTAAACAAATTGAAACATTCAATATCGTCAATAGGCGGATTAAAAACCCCAAGGCGGATTTATTGGTGACCAGCCCTCCCTATGTAACGTCTTACGAGTATGCTGACTTACATCAGATGTCTGCATTATGGTTAGATTTTACTGACGACTTCAGAGAATTAAGGCGGGGGACGGTAGGCAGCGCATACAACAACGAGACTGAAACAAGCATAAAATATCTGAACAAAACTGCCAGACTGACTGTTGAAGAACTCCGAGAGGCTGACAAAAGAAGAGTAAAAAGCGTTACAAAATATTTTCTTGATATGCAGAAAAGCACTAAAAAAGCCTACTCATTACTGAACTACGGCGGATACGCTTTATTTGTTATTGGCAATACGGAATACAAACAGGTAAGAATTAATAATGCAAAGCATTTGGTAGAAAGTATGTTCAATGCTGGATTTGTGGATATTGACGTCAGAAGGAGAGAAACCTTCAATAAGTTGCTGACCCCCTACCGAACAAAAAGCGGAAAGTTCACTAGTGATAAAAGATGCAAAAGAATCTATGCCGAAGAATTTATTGTTATTGGTCGTAAACAATGAAAGAATATTCACTAAAATTTGATTTTTCACCAAAAATTATTGTCTTGCTGGGATCAGAGCTTATTCACGATCATAAGATTGCTATATCGGAATTAGTGAAAAACGCTTATGATGCCGATGCAAATAAAGTAAAACTAATCATTAAAGAAAATAGCATTATTATTGACGATGATGGTGCTGGAATGGATATCAACATCATAAGAGATATTTGGTTGAAACCTGGCACTACCACTAAAGACAAAAAAAGACCTAAAAGAACAGAAAAATATAAAAGATCACCACTGGGAGAAAAAGGAATTGGTAGATTTGGAATTCATCGGCTTGGTGCTTCTATTGAATTATACTCAAAAACTATAACAGCCCCAGAAGTCAGATTTACTATTGATTGGAGTCTTTTTGAAAACGAAGACAATCTGGATGAGCTAGAACCAATTAAAGTTGTAGAGAATGACACTCCAATAGTATTTACCGGCAACAAGACAGGAACACGAATCATCATCAGAGAACTTCGGCATAAGTTTACCGAGAAAGATATTAAAAATGTCAGCAGTGATTTACAAAAATTACTATCTCCTTTTACATCAATAGATAATTTTAATATTGAATTCTTTTATGGCGACACACTATTTGAAGAGACAAAGCTGATACCTGTTGAGTATATAAAAGAAAAATCCTTAATTTCGTTTTCTATTACTATAAACAAGGACGAAATAACAGATTTTAACTACGAACTAAAAACAAAAGAACACCACAAAATCAAACCTAGGAAAATTTGCGCGCAGGATTTATCCAAGTCAAATATAAGCACAAATTTATTTAAGATAAGTAAAGATGGAGATCCTACTAATACAAAGCCCGTAGATTTAGGCAATATTCGTTTCATAGGATACATCTACGAATACAAACTGTCTCAAACACTGGGACAAACCCTTGAGAAACAAATCAAAGATTATCTTGTAGCAAATGGTGGGATAAGAGTTTACAGAGATTCAATGAGAGTTTATAATTACGGAGAAGAAGGCAAAGACAACGACATTTTAGATTTAGATAAAGAAAGAGCAAAGAGACTTGGCGACCACATCGGTTTCAACCAACTGCTGGCAAGCGTTGAACTTGATAGAGAAAGTAGCACTGCCTTAGTAGAAAAAACAAATAGAGAAGGATTTATCCATAATGAAGAATTTGACTATCTTCGCAAGGTATTAAACAGATCATTACAAATAGTCAACCTCTTCAGGAAAGACGACAAGACAAGATTATCAAATGCTTACTTTGGTAAAATAAGCGACAAAGGAGAAATTACAGATAGAATAAAAAAAATCATTAACACAGTAAGAAAACTACAAAATGTTGAAGATGTCACGAAGAATAAAATTGTAAAAGAATTAGAAGACTTCTCCAAAGATTTTGAAACTACAAAAAATATTTTCCTCACCGCATCAAAGACTGGACTTAATCTAAGTTTTGTTGTCCATGAAATCGACAAAATCCTTGATGTATTAGAACACCACCTCAAAGAAAAAGATCTTATAAGTTCAGTATCTATATTTAATCATTTAAAAGAGACTGTTTCGTCTTACAAAAACACTATTAAGATAGACAGGCGATCTTCTCGTCACTCACTTAAAGAAATTGTCAATCAATCCATACACAACTTTGCCTATAGATTTGAATGCCACGAAATAGAAGTGTTATCGGAAACGGATGAATCTTTTCAGATAGTGGGAAAGAGAAACTTGATTATCGGAGCGATACTTAACATTTTTGACAATTCGGTTTGGTGGCTGGAATATTACAAAGTCAAATCAAAAAAAATATACATCAAAACATATCAGATTGGTAATGATATAAATCTGATTATTGCAGACAATGGCAAAGGGTTTAATATCAGCTTTGAATCTGCCCTTGCACCTTTCATATCAGGTCGTATGGACGATAGTAGCATGGGAATCGGCCTTCATTTAGCAGACCAAATCATGCAAGCTCATGGCGGAGTTCTCACAAGCAGTAGTGCAAAGGATGAAAAATTACCTGATGAATTTACTGACGGTGCAGTATTGAAGCTAATATTTAAAAACAACAAGAGGTAAAACATGCTTTATGATATTTTAATGATTGATGATGATTTCTCACTCACGAATGATAGCAAAGACGTCTCATGGACAGAAAATGCAATTCATCTATATTTAAAGTTGGTACGGAAGAATCTCAGGGTAATATGGACAACAGGGGAAATTGAAGATTTAAAAAGGTTGGATGCTTCTCATCTGCATTCAATAAAGCACATTATCTGCGACTTGCATCTGACAGGCATCAAAGAGAGAGATAGTAATGAACTTATAATCAGCAAAATTATGTCCATATTTAAGGAGTTGAATGACAATCTCAAAGAAGAAAAAATTACTGTATATATTAGTAGCAAATATATCCAAGAACATCAGGGTATTGACATAGAATTACCTGAACGTGTCAGCAGTAGATATAAAGATAAATATAAAATTCTTATTTTTACAAATAAAAACGCTATTGAGCCGACAGCTGAAAAAGCACTAATAGAAGAAGCGCTATTGAACCATGTTAAAAATCAAATAATCAGCAAACATGCTGAACTTGACAGATGTATTGGTGATACATTCCTTAATAACAAAGAGCCGGAGAAAGAAGAACATAGAAACAAACATGAAAAATTATATCGAAAACTACATAAATACTTGTCTTTTCCCCAGAAACTAGATATTGCAAAGAACTTCTCTCCGGTAGCTTTAGATCAGAATTTAATTGGAAAATTCAATTCGATTAGAAATCAAATTGCCCATGAACCAGTAAACTCACTTAGAGAATTGCGTGCAAAAGAAGGCTTGCCTTTAGACACTTTTTCTAATTTAAGTAAAACCATAGAAAAAATTGATAGCATCATCAAAAACATCGAACTAACAAAGCCCAAAACTCATCCGCCCTCTACGAATCGGATGTAGAGAAGCTTGCGATAGAACTGCTAGAGCGGCAGGGCTACTCTTACATCCCCCCCGAACGGCAGAAAACCGAGAGAGACAGCGTTTCCGAGGTCGTTCTGCGCAACCGCCTCGAAACCGCGATTGACAACCTCAACCCGAATGTCCCAAACGGCGTGCGGGAGCAGGCGATACGGCAGGTGCTTTCCCTTTCCGGTCACAGCCTGATTGCAAGCAACGAGGAGTTCTATCGAATGTTGGTTGAAGGTGTCGCCGAAGAGTACCAGAAAGAAGGCGAGACGGTCGGCACAAGAGTCCGGCTGATCGACTTTGAGAATCCGCATAACAACAACCTCGCAGTCTGCAATCAGTTCACGGTTACGGAAAACAACATCACCAAGCGCCCCGATGTTGTCGTGTTCATAAACGGCTTGCCCGTGGCGGTGATTGAATTGAAGAACCCAACCGATGAAACCGCAACCGTTCAAAAAGCGTTCAATCAACTGCAAAACTACAAAGAGACGATACCGAGTCTGTTCTGCTATAACGGCGTGCTCGTGGCATCGGACGGACTCGACGCACGGGCGGGTTCGCTGACTGCGGGATGGAACCGCTTTATGGCTTGGAAAACCGTGGACGGCGAAAGGGAAGACTCCGCTACAACGCCGCAGCTTGAAACAGTTATCAGGGGAATGCTCCGCCCGGACGTGCTGATTGATTTGATCAGACACTTTACCGTGTTTGAGCCGACCAGATACGAAGACCCGAAAACGGGCGTCGTTACCGTCAGGTCGGAGAAGAAAATCGCCGCCTATCATCAATACCATGCCGTCAAAAAAGCGGTTCAATCCACAATAAGAGCATCCCACGGGGAAAAGCGGGTCACCTTGCCCGTAGAGAAAGAGCCGCAAAAATACGGACTGCCCGGCGTCAAAGATCAGCCGAAAGGAGACCGTAAGGCGGGCGTTGTGTGGCACACGCAGGGCAGCGGAAAATCCCTCTCCATGGTCTTCTATGCCGGAATGCTTGCTGTAAATCGGGAAATGGAAAACCCCACAATCCTTGTGATTACCGACCGCAACGACCTTGATGACCAACTCTTCGGGGCTTTTGTGGCAGGCAAAAACCTGCTGAGGCAGGAGCCCAAGCAGGCGGAAAGCCGCACACATTTGAAGCGACTTTTGAGAACGGCTGGCGGCGGCGTTGTCTTTTCGACCATCCAGAAGTTCAAAGCGGAAGACGGCAGCGAAAACTTTGAACTGCTTTCGGACAGGAAAAACATCGTCGTTATTGCGGACGAGGCGCACCGCAGCCAATACGGGTTCAAGATGAAAACCCATTTTGTCAAAGACGGTGTGAAGACGAACTACGGCTTTGCCAAGTATGTGCGAGACGCCCTGCCGGACGCTTCCTTTATCGGCTTCACCGGCACCCCGATAGAGAAAGAGGATGCCTCGACGCCGGCGGTTTTCGGCAACTACATAGACGTTTACGATATAGAGCAGGCTGTTGCGGACAAGGCGACCGTGTCCATCTACTATGAGTCGCGTCTTGTCGAGGTGCATCTCAAACCGGAAGAGAAGGACAAACTGGACACCGAGATCGAACAGATAACCGAAAGCGAGGAAGCGACCGCAACCGAAAAAGCAAAAGCCAAATGGACGAAACAGGAAGCGATTATCGGACACAAAGACCGCATCAAAACCGTTGTGGATGATGTTGTGCGCCACGTTGAAACAAGGCGGGAAATCTTTGCAGGCAAGGCGATGATAGTCGCCACAAGCCGCCGTATTGCGGTTGAGATGTATGACGCTATAATTGCCCTGCGTCCGCAATGGCACGATGATGATAAAGGCAAGGGAGCGGTAAAGGTTGTTATGACCTCATCCTCGAGTGACCCCGCAGAGTGGCACAAACACGCAACCACGAAGTCGGATAGGAAAGAACTCCGGGAGAGATTCAAGGATCCGACCGACCCGCTGCATCTGGTTATTGTGCGGGATATGTGGCTGACAGGCTTTGATGCTCCGTGTCTGGGCGCCATCTATGTTGACAAGATAATGAGCGGACACAACCTGATGCAGGCGATAGCCCGCGTGAACCGGGTTTATAAGGACAAGCCCGGCGGACGGGTGGTTGACTATATCGGCATAGCCTCGGATTTGAAGCGGGCGCTGGTCGCATACACGAAAAACGGCGGCGGCGGAACACCGGCGTTCGAGCAGGAAACAGCGATTGAGAAGATGCTGGAAAAATATGATGTGGTCGCTGCAATGTTTGGCAAGTTTGATTATGGGCAATACTCCCGTGCCGATGCCGGAGAAAAGATGACTCTGATTCTGGAAGCCGAGGAATATATCCTCGGTCTTGCAGACGGCAAGGAAAGGTTTACCCGTGAGGTCGTGCTACTGTCGAAAGCGTTTGCGCTTTCGGTTCCCGACCGGCGCGCAATGGAGATAAAAGCGGAGGTTGGATTTTTTCAGGCGGTAAAGGCGCGGCTAACAAAATTCGAGCGGGACGGCGGCAGCGACGGCGGCGCGGAGATGGAAACAGCCATCCGGCAGATAGTCGACCGTGCGGTGGTTGTGGACGGAGTGATTGACATCTTTGACGCAGCCGGAATCAGAAAGCCCGACATATCGATCCTTTCCGATGATTTTCTGGAGGAGATACGGGGAATGAAGCGCAGAAACCTCGCGCTGGAACTACTCAAAAAAATCATCGCCGATGAGATACATACCCGAACGAGAAAGAACCTCGTCCAAAGCAAAAGGTTTTCCGAGATGCTCGAAGGGGCGATTAAGAGATACAAAAACAATCTGCTGACGGCGGCACAGGTGATAGAGGAACTGATCCTGATAGCCAAAGAGATCCGAACCTCCGATGAAAGGGCGGTCGGCATGGGGCTGTCTGAAGACGAAGTAGCGTTTTATGACGCGCTTGCGATGAATGAGAGCGCAAAAGCGGTGATGAGCGATGACACTTTGAGGAAGCTCGCGCAAGCTCTTGTGGAGCATGTCAAAAGGAACACCTCGATTGACTGGACGATAAAAGAGAGCGCACGGGCAAAACTGAGAACCATAGTCAAGAGGCTGCTGAAAAGATACGGCTATCCACCTGATGAGCAGAAGCTGGCGACCGACAGGATACTGGAGCAGTCGGAACTTATGGCGGATGAGTGGGTGGCTGTGTGAGGTATGCTTGCACGGCGACACCTCACTATTGCAATTTGTAACCCCTTAAACTTGCAATTTGCAACCACCTAAACTTGCAATTTGCAACCACCTAAACTTGCAATTTGCAACCACCTAAACTTGCAATTAGTAACCCCTTAAACTTGCAATTGGTAGCCTCCCAACTTGCAATTTGTAACCCACTAAACTTACAAATTGTAACCCTTTGACGTTATAATTACCAAGATGGGGAAAACAATTTACAAGCGCCAAATCGAGACGTGCTTGAAAGAAGCGTTGAGGGATTTTCCTGTCGTATTGATTCAGGGAGCTCGCCAGTGCGGTAAGACAACTCTCGCTAAGATGGTAGGGGAGTCTGACGGATACGCATACAGGAGCTTTGACGATGAAGCTACTCGCAGCTTTGCGGAAGCGGATCCCGTCGGGTTTGTAAGGGACTTGCCTGAGCGTACCATACTGGACGAGGTGCAAAAGGTTCCCAGACTCTTTTCCACAATCAAATTGACCGTCGACAGCAAGCGCGCACCGGGGCGGTTCATCCTGACCGGATCGGTGAATGTCCTGCAAGTGCGCCGGATAACCGATTCACTTGCAGGTCGTATGCGAATAATTGAGTTGCATCCCTTATCACAAAGCGAAATTTCACAGACACAACCCAAATTTCTCGATGCCCTGTTTTCCTACGGCTTTAAACATAGGCGGGATGAGTCTGTCAAAGAAAATGTCACAACTCATGTATTGGCGGGCGGCTACCCCGCGGCGCTACAATTTTCCAACAACCGACGAAGGGCCAACTGGTATAAGAGTTACATCTAAGCCTTGGTTCAATAATCACCCATCGCGCATCCGATGTTGAAAAGTCTGTAGACGAGATGCTCTAAAAGTAGGGGCTACTCTTACATGGGTGAGTTCATTGCGCTTTGGCTTTTTGCGCGGTCACGGCTTAGATAAAACAAAGAAGCTCACCGGTGGAATCCTTGGATCTATCCTTGTAAGAGGGATCTTTTGGGGTACCATTCTCATCTAGGCTTTTGTGCACTTGAGGTATCGGAAAAATTGCGAGGACACGGATGCCTAAGGCATCTCGCGGTTTCATTTATTTGATTTCTTTCGTCCCTTTAGTTCATCGAGTTTCTTTAGGTCTTTCAGCTTTTCGAGCCCCTTGAGCTTATTTAGGTCTTTCAGTTTATCTAGATTCGCGTATTTCCCGATATCTTTGAGATTTTCGAGCCCTTTGAGCCCTTTGAAGTCCTTCTTCAGATCCTCAAGTGCCTCTAAGGCTTCTTTGAGTCCTTCTAACTCTTCTACTCCTTCTAGGTTTTTAATCTCTTCTAGATCTTCGATCCCTTCTAGGTCCTTGAGCGCTTCGAGATATTTGAGATTTTCAAGATCCTTGAGTTTTTCGAGGTTCTTGAGCTTCGCAAGTCCTTTGAACACTGCGAAGCCTTTGAGCTCTTTTTCAGGATTGACTTCGGACTGACTTTTTTCCTCTTCTAAAGGACTCCCGTCATCCGTTTTTTCTTCTTCAGCCATTCGGTATTCTCCTATATTGGGCGAGATATTCCTTCCTCTTCCTAAGGTAGGGAGAGATGGTTGGGTATCTTGATTTTTACTTACATACTCTATCATACCAAAAGGACGAACAACGCCTCGCTTGCGCCGTATTATAAATAAAGAGAGCCTGCCGACTATAAATCACTATGAACGCAAAACAAGAATAGACAGAATTCGTAATTGCCCGGCTCTTTATATTTAATGTAGGGTCGCTCATATCACAGCTACGTTATTATCTCTTCCCAACGTTTATCGTTACCTAGAAACGCTGCGTATAGTACTAAAGAAAATATCCGAAGATTTGTCTCGACTCACTCGCATACATAAGTAGATAAGCTGCGTGAAGCCGGGGTTTCTTGTAGAAAGCGTTGTCGCTGACGATTTCGCTCATAAAGACGAAGTAGTGAAGATGGGTTGATAACTACGGATTCTACGGATGTAATTTCCTGTTGTAAGAAGCTTTACATTTAGGAAGAATAGGAGGTTTTCATAAGCCGGCGCCTATACCTGCTTGGCTTTCTGCGTGGTGATGGCTTCGGTGAACCAAAGAAGCTCATCGATAAATTTTTTCGAGCGCTCTTCGTATGAAGGGTCTTTTGGGTTGCCGTCATCATCAAGGCTTTTGTGCACTTGACGTATAAAAAAGGCTGCCGGGATAGGTATGGCGCCGATGGCGAACATGACTGTACGCAATTGATTCAAGCAGCTCATTCCGCCGGACCCGCCCGCTGAAACGGGGATGATAGCCATTGGCTTTCGGCGATACTCAGGTAGAAAGTAATCCAGCGCATTCTTCAAAACTCCGGGGTAGCCGCCATTATATTCCGGTGCTACGATGACGAGCGAATCGGAGCGTGTGATACATTTGCTGAATTGATGCAAGCCTTGCGGAGGGTCATCGCGAAACCGTAGCCGTTCCTCCATAATTGGGAAATCGTATTCCAGAAGGTCCAATATTTCGGTCTCTACTCGTTCATAACGGCACATCCTTTCATGTATGAAACGGGCTGCTTTGAGGCTTTGCCTTTCTCTGCGTGTGCTGCCTAGAATTATAGGTATATAGAACATTTGAAATTCTCCTGAGGGTTCTACCGGATTATACGACGGCTGCCGCTTTGGCTTTCATCTCCATCACGTGCTGGTATGCGGCAAGAGCTGCTATTGCGCCTTGTGAGGCTGCCGTGATAGTCTGTTTCAGGTCTGAGCCGTTAGTGAGGTCGCCGGCTGCGTATATGCCGGGCATGTTGGTTCGCTGTCCTTTATCTACATTCACCTCCCTTGTAATAGGGTCTAGCTCGAGCCCTAGACTTTTCGGTATATCTGTGCGAGGGTCTGCTCCGGCTTCTATGAAGAGCCCCGCCACCTTCAGGACGTCCTGACCTTCGTAAGGTCTGCTTATGCGCAGAGCGGATAGTCCTGTTTCGTCGGTTCCTATCAGTTCTGCTACTTCTGTCATAAATAGCGGCTTTATGGCGGGTGTCTGTGCCAAAGTTTGCAAGAGTATAGGCTCCGGTCTTGTGAACTTATCCTTTCTGTATGTGAGGTAGACTGTACGGGCGTATTTCGCCAGCAGTATAGCGCCTTCTACAGCGGCGTTACCGCCTCCTACTACCGCCACGGACTCACTGTTACGATATAGCGGGGCATCGCAGGTGGAGCAGTAGGAAACGCCCTTGCCCATCCACGCCTCTTCATGTGGGATGCCCAGTGTGCGACGCTCTCGCCCTATTGCAAGAATGACGGCGGATACTTCGTACTTTGTGCCGTTTGTCAATGTGCAGATGAAATTTTGTCCATGCCTCGATATATCCTGCAGGTCGGAAGAGATGACGGGCACCTCCAGTTTTTGTGTCTGTTCGGCGAATTTGTTCATGAGTTCGTAGCCGTCTATTTCAGGGCAGCCAGGGTAGTTTTCTATGAGCCCTCCTGTGGCTGTCTCACCCCCGAACAACGCGGCGGCTATGACCGTTTTCATCCTGTAGCGAGCGGTATAAAGACCGGCCGCGTATGCAGCCGCGCCGCGCCCTGCAATCATGACATCTATATATTGTGCTGTATTGTTCATGTTAGTAAGCTCCTGTAAGTATCTATACATAGCGGATTTTAGCAGAGTATAGAATGTGAAAGTCGGGCATACCCCTCACCTTCTTCAGGTGACGTGCCTCGTGAAAAATGAAAATCTCTACCTTTCCGTATTATTCTTTGTATCATTAGGTTTTGTATCATTACCTTATTGAACGGGCGCGCTTTTATCTTTATATCATTTCGGGTCGGGGCGCGTATTATCGTAGGTAGAAGGATTCAATGTGCTACACATGTATATATAGTGCGTGGGCAGTTTATACAAGATGACAGGCTCTAGTCTGCCAATTATGATGGAAGGCGTTATATGAAACTAGAAATCGAGCCGATCTCCTGCGGGGTTGTTGCAGCTTCCGGCTTCGCGGCGGGCGGTGTATTCGCAGGGCTGAAGCGTCCGGGCAAAGAAAAACGAGACTTGGGTATGATCACCTCCGAGGTGCCATGCGAAGTAGCCGGCACCTTCTCCCGCAACTCTATCCTCTCACCGTCCGTAGTAATTACAAGGCGTGCCGTCAAAGAAGGGAGGAGGGTGAAGGTTGTTGTAGCAAATAGCGGCTGCGCAAACTGCGCAGTAGGTGAACAGGGGCTAGTGGATGCGGAGGAGATAGCCGGTTTAGCCGCTGCTCATGCGGGGGGCGCCAAACCTGAAGAGGTGTTGGTGGCTTCTACGGGAGTGATAGGGGTGGAGCTTCCTATGGCACTCATTCGCAAAGGCATCCCACTTATCGAAACCGGCAAAACGGGAGGGCGGGAATTCGCACATGCAATACTGACAACCGATACGCGCACCAAAGAGTACGCCGTTCGTATAAATTCGGAAAACCCTATTATTGTAGGAGGCGTAGCAAAAGGCTCCGGCATGATACATCCGAATATGGCCACTATGCTGGCTTTTATTACGACCGATGCAGCCGTCGAGCGCTCATTCCTACAGAAGACGCTTTCAAATGCAGTAACCGCCACCTTCAACCAAATAGACGTGGACGGTGACCAATCCACAAACGATATGGTACTCCTACTGGCGAATAGCACCTCAGGCAATCCTCGCTTATCCGATGATTCCTCAGAGGCATCGGCAGCTTTTGCGGAGGCAGTGATGACGGTATGCGAACATCTGGCAAAGGAGATAGCACGCGATGGAGAAGGCGCTCAGCACCTCATTGAAGCGCTTGTAGATGGCGCAGCCTCCGATGAAGAGGCAAGGCGGGCTTCTAGGGCTATAGTCTCTTCCGTGCTTGTAAAGACGGCTATTTACGGTAAGGATCCCAATTGGGGTCGCATCGTAATGGCGGTTGGCAAGAGCGGAGTACTCCTAGATGAATCTAATATGGAGGTCTTCATAGGCGGCATACAGATAGTGGCATATGGAAAGGCTATAGCTTTCAATGTGCAGAGCGTAGTGCAGTCGCTAGCGAGCCCGGAAGTGAAAATACACGTTTGCCTGAATATAGGCGATGGTAGCGGAAGAGCTTGGGGATGCGATCTGACGGAGGAGTATGTGGTGTTCAATTCTGCGTACACTACCTGAAGAAGGAGTAGGCAGATGCAGCATCAAAACAATCCGGCATCGGATGCTGTAATTGTCATCAAGATAGGGGGATCCACCTTAGGCGAAGGCGATAGCACCATCTCAGATATTGTGAGGATTTGTCAGGAGAATCGTCGCATAGTCATTGTGCACGGCGGCGGGAAGTTTATTTCCGAATGGATACGTAAACAGGGCATAGTGCCGGAGTTTGTGCGAGGGTTGCGAAAGACTGATAAGGCTTCTTTGGACGTGGCTATAGCCGTGCTTGGCGGCAAGGTCAATTGTGAGTTAGTAGCGGAGTTGCGCGGCATGGGGGTCAATGCAGTCGGACTCTCGGGGGTATCCGGCGGGATATTCACCGCCGAAAGGATGGATGCTTCTATGGGGTACGTGGGCAGGATTGTACACTCCAACCCCGATATTGTGGAAGCGATTTTACAATGCGGCGGGATACCTGTCGTAGCACCTATGGCACTTGATTCCGTCAGTGATACTGACGAGGTGAAAATTCTCAATGTGAATGCAGATAGTGCCGCAGGCCATTTGGCATGTGTAATGCGAGGTCGGAAGATAATTTTTCAGACAGATGTCCCGGGCGTTATGGACGAATCACGTAGAGTGATACCCAGAATGACGCGTGGTCAGGCACAGGATATGATCACATCCGGAGTAGCCGTTAGAGGAATGATACCCAAGCTGGAGGCGTGTGTAAAGGCGTTGGAATTTGTACGTTCGGCTCACATTGTGGACGGAAGGGTAGCAGGCTCTCTGTTAGAATGTATAGCGGGTAATGAGGTGGGAACTCGTATAGTCTAGTAGGTCTCTATGACAACGTCCGAAGGTTCGCCGCCGAAAAGAGAGGAAATGTGAGCTTTGCACGAGGCGCCTCACTTTTGCGCGGTAAGCCGTGAATACCTTTTAGGATGGTATATTTGCAAGAGTAGGCTATCTTCAAGGATAGATTTGTAAACGGTTGGAGGATAATGTAATGGCCAATACCGGCGAATATAAAGAGATAGAAGCGAAGTACTATATGCAGGTAGTACGGCGAATGCCGCCGGTTCTTGTACGCGGTAAAGGGTCTCGTGTGTGGGACAACGACGGTAAGGGTTATCTGGATTTTACCGCCGGATGGGCCGTATTGAATTTAGGCCACTCTCACCCGGCAGTGACTGACGCTATAAGACGGCAGGCAGGCGAGATTATGCAGATGACGAATCTGTTTTATACTACCCCGCAATTGGATTTGGCACAGACTATCGTGGATAATTCCTGCGTAGATAGGATATTCTTTTGCAACTCCGGCGCAGAGGCGAACGAAGGCGCATGCAAACTAGCCAGAAAATGGGGCAAGATGAATCTGAATGGCGCATATGAGATAATTACCGCTCTGAACTCCTTTCACGGTCGGACTATGGGGATGATGGCGGCTACCGGACAGAAGCATTATCAGGATGCTTGGCGTCCGCTTATGCCCGGCTTCGTGAATGTGCCATACAATGACATAGATGCCGTGAAAGCAGCCGCGAATGATAATACTTGCGCCGTTCTCTTGGAACCTTTGCAGGGTGAAGGCGGCGTGAATATACCATCTGAAAATTATTTGTACGAGGTTCAGGAATGGTGCCGCTCTAGAGGGATTCTTTTTATGCTCGATGAAGTTCAGACGGGTATGGGACGGCTAGGCACACTCTTCGGGTACCAGCGCTTCGACGGGGTACAGCCGGATGTGATCACGTTAGGCAAAGGACTTGGCGCCGGTGTTCCTTTGGGCGCTTTCGCATGTAAAGAAGAGGTGGCGGTTTTAGAGCCGGGTGATCATGGTTCTACCTTCGGAGGAAATGCCCTGACTACTGCCGCAGGTGCGGCATCGGCGAAATTTATAGTGGAAAATCGTATAGCACAAGATGCAATGGAGGCTGGCAATAGGCTGATGGGACGCCTGAATAGTCTGAAAGAGATCTACTCCTATATAAAAGAGGTACGAGGGATGGGCTTGCTCATCGCCGTGCAACTCGAGAAAGAGAAGGCCGCGGATGTTGTGCGGCTCAGCCTAGAAGAAGGTTTGTTGCTGAATGCCGTGCGCCCCGATACGATAAGACTCATGCCGCCTCTCACCGTTAGCGATGATGAGATCAATGAAGCGGAAGCTATATTGGATAAGGTGTTAGGCGCTATAGGATGAATTTTCAGAGTATAGGTTCAATGTAATTATGAAGCGAGGTAAATGTGTCCTGGCTTATAGCGGTGGAATGGATTCCACTATATCTATACCATGGATCAATGAACAGTACAATCTGGATGTAGTAACCCTTACGGTAGACCTCGGCGCAGGAACCGAGTTGAAGGGTGTAAGAGAAAGAGCTATCGAAGCCGGAGCTGTGGACGCTATTGTTCGTGATGTCCGCTCCCAATTTGTGGAGGAGTATGTCTTCAAAGGACTACGCGCAGGTGCTCTATATGAAAATGCTTATCCGCTATCCACCGCGTTGGCACGCCCGCTGATGGCTGTGCATCTTGTGGAAACGGCTCACGAAGTAGGCGCCGTAGCTGTGGCGCACGGCTGCACCGGCAAGGGAAATGACCAAGTGCGCTTTGATGCCGCTATAAAGACCCTTTCGGCACACGGGGAGTCCGTTAGGATAGTTGCGCCCGCCCGTGAATGGGGGATGACGCGCGATGAAGAGAAACTGTACGCTTCTAAAGCCGGCATACAACTTCGCGAGGTGAGTGATGACGGACGTGTCTATTCTATTGACCGTAATTTATGGGGGCAGGCTATAGAGGGCGAAGACTTGGAAGATACATGGGTCGCTCCTCCTGAGGATGCTTTCTCATGGACTGTCGCTCCCAAAGATGCGCCGGATGAACCGGAGGAGGTAGTAATCTCATTTGTGGAGGGTATTCCGAGGAAATTGAATGGTACCCCTATGGACGGCGTCTCATTGATAGAACGGATCAACACAATAGCGGGAAGACACGGGATAGGCAGAATAGATCATACCGAAAACCGCCTTGTAGGCATAAAATCGCGTGAGATTTATGAGACGCCCGCCGCCGCCGTGTTGTTTCCGGTACTTACATCCCTAGAAACCGCTACCCTCTCCAGAGAACAGCAGCGTTTCAAAGCTACCCTCGCCTCAATGTATGCCGATCTGGTTTATGACGGTAGATGGTTTACATCCTTGCGGGATGACATAGACGCCGCAATCTGCAGCATTCAACGCTATACTACGGGAGATGTACGCGCGAAATTGTACAAGGGTAGCGTAGTTATCACCGGGCATCGCTCCGAGTACTCCTTGTATGACTATGGCCTCGCAACTTATTCCACCGAAGATGCTTTCGATCATGCTTCCGCTACAGGCTTTATAGATATATACACACTTCCGGCACGTATTCAGGCTCGCAAACAGACTATGCGAGAATCCCACTGAATATGCCGCCTTCCGAATCGGTAGACCCCGCTGCGGCGGTGCGCGGAGCGGAGCTAGCCGACGAATTCACATCCTCTCTGGGATTTGACAGACGCCTTTACAAGGAGGAGCTTGCCGTATCGGTTGCGCACGTGCTTACTCTTGCACACGGCGGTATCATATCCAAGAGTGATGCGGATACGATAATACGAGGTCTGAGAGTCATAAGAGAGGATATAGAAACAGGCAAATTCCAATGGCGAAGCGATTTGGAAGATATACATATGAATATAGAGGCTGCTCTTCACATTATCATCGGTGATACGGCCGGCAAGATGCACACGGCACGCTCAAGGAACGATCAGACGGTTACGGCTACTCGCCTTTTCGTCAAGGGAGCCGCCGCTCAGATTTTGCTACGGGTGCGAGGTGTGCAGCGTGCGCTCTTGAATCTAGCCGAGAGTTACAAGTCCGCGGTTATGCCCGGATATACTCACCTACAACGTGCGCAGCCTGTGTACTTTGCTCACCATATGCTGGCATACTTCGAGATGTTCCATAGAGACGCGGAGCGTTTCGCATCCGTATGCAAAGATGCGGATGAACTCCCTCTGGGCTCCGGCGCGCTGGCCGGTGTCCCTTACCCTTTGAATAGAAGATTCACGGCAAAACTGCTAGGCTTTGGAGATGTGACTCGTAATTCACTCGATGCGGTAGCGGATAGAGATTATATCTGCTCATTCATACATGCCGCTTCAATGTGTATGCTACACCTATCCCGCATGGCAGAGGAGATAGTCCTGTGGTCTGCGGATGAATTTTCATTTATACGTTTATCCGATGCTTACACTACAGGCTCCAGTATTATGCCCCAAAAGCGGAATCCAGACTTCGCTGAATTAGTGAGAGGTAAAACGGGACGAACAATAGGTGCTTTGGTATCTATCCATACCGTACTCAAAGGTTTACCGCTTGCATACAATAGAGACCTGCAGGAAGACAAGCCGCCATTATTCGATGCTGCCGATACTGTAAGGGCATCTCTGAGTGCCGCCGAAGGTATGCTGGAGGGTATGGCGGTTATAGAGGATAATATGCTTCGCGCCGCGGAGCAGAGCCATGCCGTCGCTACGGATATGGCGGACTATCTAGTGAGAAAAGGGCTTCCGTTCAGGCAAGCCTACATAATAGTCTCGGATATTTCCCGAACTGCAAGGAACATGGGCAAAACGCTTTTGGATCTATCTTTGGATGAATATAAGGCCGCTTCCGAACTGTTCGAGGCGGATGTCTTTGATTTGACCTGTACCGCCTCTGCGGATTCTCGCAACGTCGAGGGCGGAACGGCATACACGGAAGTTCTTCGACAGCTGCAGGCGGCATACGGCAGGCTACATGCGGCTTCCCTCAATGCTCCAAATCCGCCGGATAACGATTTGTGGTTAAAGGCGGCATCACGGTGATCTCTATATTGGAATCGTTGCGATAGTGCCATATTTGGAGATCTTGTGTTTGGTAAAAAGCCTCTGAAAATTTCAGCATCCTTACTGGCTGCTAACCATGCCTCGCTAGGCTCTGAGGTGAAGCGTGCGGAGGCGGCGGGATGCGATGAAATACACGCGGATATCATGGACGGTAGGTTTGCCCCCAACTTATCTTTTGGTCCGGATACCATAGCGGCTATCCGTGAACATTCTAACCTGACTATAGATGCGCATATGATGGTTTATGAACCTTTGAAATTTGTAGAGAGGTTTGCGAAAGCGGGAGCGGATATCTACACTGTCCATGCGGAATCTTCACGACCTGCGGAGGCTCTAGAATCTGCGCGCAAGGCAGGCATGAAACCATGTTTAGCAGTATCACCGAATACGCCTGCTAGTGCCGTATTTAAGATTCTCAAAAATGTCGGAAGAGTGGTGGTAATGACTGTACTACCGGGATTTTCCGGACAATCGTTCATGCGGGAAATGTTACCCAAGATAGAGGAAATAACGGAATGGGCATCCGCGCGGGACATAGAGATGGAGATTTGCATAGATGGCGGAGTGAATAGCCGCTCCTCTCCATTTGCTGTGAGTGCGGGGGCGCATATTTTGGTATCCGGTGCTTTTTTATTCGGGAGTAGGAGTATGGTAGAAGCAGTATCGGAGTTACGCAGCAGCTCGGCGGTCAATATCGGTACGCAGCCTGAAGGATACCCGAAGTAGTTTGCAAAAATACACCGCACCGCACAGTGAACGTTCTGCGCTACTGTTCCTCTCTATCAGTCCGTAGGAATTTTCAGTAGACCCTGTTTTTCCAATGTGCGAATGCAACGCCTGCAGACGTTCAAGCGCTGCTCACGCCCGTTGATTATAAGACGCCGCTTACCCAGATTGGGCTTGAAAGTACGACGTGTAGCATTCATAGCATGACTGCGGTTATTTCCAAACATAGGACGCTTATCGCATATATTGCACTTTGCCATAGATATCCTCTCACTATTTCCGCTCTGTAAATCTCTGTATGTCCTTTATAAGGGTAATACCTTTATGTGCGAGTATGTTGCTTATATGAGGCATTACTTTTTCTGACGTTACCGCGGATAACTTACCGTTTATGAATATTTGCTCTTACAAAATTAGGAAGTGTCTACAGTTTCCACCGTGCCATCTGAAAGAGCGCGAAGAAAATTTATCAAATCCCATACCTCTTCGTCCGAAAGCACTTCCCTGAATGCGGGCATGCCGGAAGCTATAATGCCTTCCGATACTATCTCGTAAAGGCTTACATCCGTATGAAGCGGCACGTGCACGGTGAGGTCTGCCGGCTGTATAGGCAAAGCGATGCCTGCTACTCCGTCGCCTAACCCTCGTTCACCGTGGCACGTAGAGCAGTTCGCAAGGTATACATTCCCTCCGGAGCTTACCGACTCTGCATTTGCAGGTGTTGGATTGACTAGACGAGTTTCCAACCCTAAGCGGGTTGTGAAAGGATTGGCTATAGCAAGCAGCCCAACGATTATAAGAGCGGCACCCATGAATGAACTCGAAGCAGATAATTTTATATTACGCCTTATGTTCATAGCAAATATTATCAAAACGCCTATGATGAGGATTTCCAATCCCAGCAGTACCCACCCCGTATCGGCGTCCGGGCTTATAGGATCACCGATAACCCCTCCGGCAATAGCCTCGAATCTGAATGATGCGCGGGTGTCCAAAGCATCCGAGCGCACTACTACAATGTCGATTTGGTGAAGACCTGCGATAGGTATACTATAACCTTCCCTCATCCATTCCCCGCTGTCCTGACGTTCCAAAGAGAATAGCGGTTCACCGAGGTCCTGTTCTAAAGAACGAATGCGCACCCTCACATCTTGTACAGAATCTAAGGCGTCGCCTGTTCTATCTTTTATATCTACATGTAGAGAATTTTCACCTGTCCTGCCCGGTACAAGACGGATATTTACCGTTGCGCCTTGGTCTCGCACTTGTGTTGAAACATCATCCGATATGCCTATTCCAAAACGACCGGCATACTGGCGAGCGGGCTCTAAACTGGCAAGCCAACCGGCTGCTAATAAAATCATTACGGATACAACCACTTCTACGGCAGCGAGCCTATATATGGTAAAGCCTGTTGATGGCAGTTTAGGGCTAAGTACAAACCTGTTGAATGCCGCTATGGATATGAGTATAGAAAGTAGTGATATCTTTGCTATAAGCGTCCATCCGTAAGGTGTGGCTGCTGCTGCGGGAATGGTAACTTGCAGCCATCCGGATACGATGCCGCTTGCAATAACCGCTCCCGCAGATATCATAGCGAGCGGGGTAAACCTAGAAACCATAGTAGCCATAACTTCGCCACCGGCTTGTCTACCCTCTAGCCGAATCGTGTAGGCTGTACCGGCCACTATTGCTATCAAACCGCCCGCCCATAAAGAGATGGATGTGAGGTGTATGAAATCGGTGATTATGGCGATGGAACGCAAATCCGCAGGTGCCGCCGCATTGTGGCTGGTAAGAGAAGTAAAGAGCAATACGCTCAAAGCAGCCGCTATAGACAATCTTCCCGGGATGTTTTCCGTCAAGAAAACGTCCTTATCATTACGAATTATCCTGAGAGCGAGAGTAACCAATATTAAACCTAGGCTTAGGCTGATAGCTCTGCCTATCCAGAATCTGCCCCATGCGGTATTGGAAAGGATCCCTAGTATTGTGCCGCCTATCTCTTCTCCGCCGCTCGTTATAAATGCCTGCTGTATCAGTATTCCTGCATGTGCTCCTATGGAGACGATAAACCCTACAAGAAATAAAAGTGGAGTCACTCTACGGAAGAGAAAGAGTCCGCTTTTTCCCATAGCACCGCCGCGATTGACTTCAGGGAGGATTACGAAAATTTCGAAAAACAGCACTCCCGCTATTGTGACGGCGCCCATATAAAATAGCCAGCGCAACCACGGATCAGTCCGCGCCTGTATCAGAGGCTGCTCCGAAGCGGATACAGACCCGAGCGCTTCGGCATCTCCAACCGCGAAGGAAAAAGAGCCGAATACTCGGTGACCGTCTACCGTAGAGACGTTGCTCCATGCTACCACGTATGCGCCATCATCCAACGGTGAGGATAAAGGCAGTATCAAGGCTTGCGGTTCGGTAGGGTCTAGCATCGCTTGGCCGTGCTCCAAATTTCTTCCTGTCGAATCTAGAACGCGGATTTCGCTGAATTTTTCTTCTATAGGCTCAGAGAACCAAATGACTATTCGGCTGGGGGAATCTTCCGAAGTTTCTCCGGCCTCCGGCTGTGAACGTACCTGATTTGCATGAGCGCTCACCGATTGTGCTTCGGTGAATACAAACGAGATAGCTCCAAACAGCACTAAAATCAGTAAAGCCGATTTCACCGCCGTTTTTCTCTTCGGGTTATCCGGGTTATCCTTTTTGCGTCCCTCTCTCCATGAAAGCAACAGAAGCCCAATGATGACAATACCTACTCCGCCGAATATCAGGATCTCATCCCAATAATTGAACCCTGCTCCGTGTAATAGGAACTGATAGGTAATTGTGAAAAATGTCATTCTTATTCCTGTTCCATATGTGAAAGTTTAGCTTATATCTCCGCTAGTTCTAGAGATTTTGCAGAAATCACACCTTGAGCCTTCTTGCCCTATATATAGCTACTATTATGCTGGAGATGCCTGCTATAAGTCCTACTATGCCAATAGCAAATGACGCCCATGTAATGGTGCTGAGGGACTGTGCCTCTGAACGTGCATCCTCCGCTATTTCGCGTGCGCCTGCGGTGGCATTCCCCAGCTCGCGCGTACTTGCCACCTCAAAGGGAAACTGGATAGTGCGAGGCGATATCACTTCATCGAATGTACTCGGACCGCCTTTGAAGGTCTCATCCACAGGTTCTCCTTCCACTTCTCCGAAAAACCTGAACTGATACGCGCCCAATGCAGTCGGTATGAAAGGTGCTATAAATTCATTTGCTACACCGTTAACGCTCGGCTGCATCCTGAGTATCACATTCTCACCTGTGGGTATGTGTGTTATCTCGACCTCTAGCATCGTGTGGATGTCCATATTTTCCGTTGATACCTTTTCCGAATTATGCGCCTCTAGTACAGGGTTATTTCTTAGAGTTACGCTTTGCTCTGCGGTGTTATGGAAAGTTATATCTGCTCCTGCACTCACAGTCAGTTCGGAAGGTGTGAAGCCTTGTACGGTAATATCCACTCTTGCATTTTCTCCATGTCCTGATGGTTCTATCTTTATGCGACCTTCCGTATCGGCATCTATGCCGTCTGCGTGGAAGAGAACCTCCAAATCATCCGCAACCTCCGGCACAGTGTAAACGAAACTCTCTTCAGGCTGAATTACAGCGTTGAAAAGAGCACCCTCCTCATACAGTAAATCTTCGTCATCTCGATGGTCATCGGGACGATTTATACGCAGAAGCGCCGCGTTTGGGACGTTTTCATAAGCGGGCTCCTCTAGAAAACCTGCGGTAAGCTCTAAGCCTTGAGCCTCACGGTTCTCATGTGCGGAAGCCGAGACCATCGGCGGAATTGCGAGTGTAACTACGCTAGCAAATACTATAGCAATGGCTATAAAGATATTTTTTTTGAACATTTTTTACCTCCTGATAAGGTATTGTTGCCGCCAATTTCAATTAATAAACAGGCGACAATTTTGGAGGTGCAACAGGCGGCTCAAAATCTACTTCCTTGGGCTTTCTGGTACATGAGGGAAATTCTATGCGCAAGGCTTCCGGCTGTACAAGCGCAATTGCTGCAGTATAGACTAGTATGGCAATCAATGAAAATATACCGAACCACTCAAGGCTCACAATGTTGGCGGTAGTATGTTCGCTATCATCTGTATGTATATGTGACCCGTTAATGTGCTCATGTTCGAGGTCATGCTCTGCGAATATGTGAGTGTGAGACGGTAGCATATCTGCGAAATGATGGTTTATGGCGGGACCTCCAAGCATTATGAAGATGGAAGCCAAAGCAACAAGAGAAAATAGACTATGCATTCTACTAGAGATTATATAGGTGCGAAACTGCATAAAGAACCTATAGGAAGCAGATACACGGCTCGTGCCGGATATCTTTAAATGTGCCTTTATATTCTAGATCTGCTATAACCCGGATCGTATTTGTAGGCATTCCTAAGAGTATCTCGTTGGAAAGTTTCCTTGGCGCCCCCATCGGAATAAGCAGATGCAACGCTGCCTCCTACTGCGTAATTGTAAAGAGCCGCCTTGAATATGGAAGCAAGGGTCTGAACTATTCCTATACCTATCGCTCCTACTATAAGCCCTATCAATATACCCGCAGCAGGCGTAAGCAGGGAGAACAGAAACCCTAGCAGCACGCCCGGCAATGCGGCAATTATGTACAGTATCCCAAACCCGAAAGAAGCAATGAGCTGATTTCCCCATGTGGATTTGAGTAGGGAAAAAGATCTCTTTATAGCGGAGATAGGACCTAAACCTTCAGCTACTATCACAGGCACGACCAGAAAAGTCATTATGTTCCAAAGAGACAGTAGGGCATATAAACCCAACGCTGCCAAAACCCCTCCTATTCCTCCTCTTTGTCGTGTTAGGGACTGCAAGGATTGAATTATTAAATTTACACTTGCGCTGATAATAGCCCATCCGAGTATTAAATGTGATTTTTTTGTAACTTTTGCCAAACTCGATCTTATGGTGGGATCTCCGCCGTGCAACCTTTCCAAAGCACCGGCAATTAAAGCGGCGTTAAAAAAGTTAACTACGAAGAAGAACACTACATAAGCTACAAAATATACGATGATTGTACCCGCATTGAGGGTAGTGATACCGCCGGATATCGATATAACCACACCTGCTATCGATGCAAAAATAGCCGCCGATACGAGAGATAAGAATGGAAAAACAGTCAGTTCCTTATCTTGTTGTAACACGTGCCATGAGGTCTTTATTATATCGAGTGTGTTTCTGAAAGAGTTAAACATAGCCTAATTATCAGTGTACACTTTAGCAGCCAATGCTGTAAGTGTCCTACGCGTCGGCGGATTGTTTTATCTACTGATATTTACGAAATCTAGCCAAGAAGCTGAAAAAAGATGCTCGTTTATTCCCGTGACTTCCTTGTATAGACTGCTAACCGCAAACTCCAGCATACCGTCTTCACTCGCTTGTGACAGTGAAGGTTCTCCATTCAATGTCCATACAGTGCCGCCGTACTCGGAAGGGTAACTGGTATTCCTAGCCCTTCCCTTGAGAAATAATGCGTGTTCATCACCAACGCGGAACACGAAAGGCTCACCGCCGATGACCGTAGCGATGGACAAATCCGCAGGCATCGCAACATGTATCTCATCCTTTTCACGCGCAGAACCTTTGACCGACTCTGTAACTACGTAGGTGCGGTAAATCAGCATCTGTCCATCTACTTCTTCTGCAGTCTCTTCCATTAGAAGGCCCGTTACTATTCTATCGGCGGCTAGGTAAATATCATCTACGGAAGTGTAATATCTATCTTGTAAATCTCTTGATGCCGGTTGTTGTATACATGCGGTTACTAATGCTGTTTGAAGAAGTATAAGAACCGAAAATAATAAAATTCGCAAGATGCCGTTATTTATCGATAGTGGAATTCTCATGCCAAAAGTATATACAAAAGCGAGCTTGTACGGCTGTTCGCCAAGCCGATACGGGATACGGTGTGCCGTCCGCATTGTGAGCGGCTCTCTTCGTACTAGATTTCCGTTTTCACCTGAGCTTCCATAGCGGATGAGCCCTGAATTCAATGAGACACATGTATTATACTGCAGATATTACGGAGGTATTGAAACATCATCACCTTGGCATTACATAAAATCCTGCGGTTATATTGCGGAACGCTATACTTTCGGTTGATGCGGTAATTGTCGGAAATATTTTCGTCTCACGTAATGCTTTGAAGAGCAGCTATGGTGATAGGCTTCAATTAATGGTAATATGGATAAGTGCAGATATTAGCGAACGTTTTTTTCGGAACGGAGGATATATATGAAATATAGAGTAGCCGTCACATGTGAAACTTTTACCGATCTAGAGATGGTCTGGCAAGCTGTGCGCGATGCCGGCATAGATCTGGACGTGGACTATCACGGCACACTTGGCAGCACAGCCGAATACATTGAGGCACTGTGTGAAGTGGATGGCGCTATGGTTGCTACCAAACCTCTTACAACGCAGCATGTAATGGATGAATGTCCTAAACTCAAGGTAGTCTCTCGGATGGGCGTGGGTGTAGACTCGATAGATTTGAACGCCGCTACTGAATTGGGAGTGCTTGTGTGCAACGTTCCGGGCGAAAATACGGGAGAGGTTGCCGAACATGCCGTGGCTATGCTCCTTGCGATAGCTAGACGTTTGCCGCAATCTATAGAGTATACACGGCGCGGCGACTGGGGGCGCGATACCGCGGCTTTGCGTGATTTTCAGATGAAGGTAGAGCGGGTAGCCGGCAAATCAGTAGGAATAATTGGTCTTGGTAACATCGGGAAGGCGTTTGCAGCCCGTATACGAGCATTTGGACCTTCATCGGTGATAGCTTTTGATAAGTACGTATCTCAAGCAACAGCCGATATTCACGGTGTGCAAATGGTCAGCCTAGACTACCTTCTGGCACAATCCGACTTCATCTCTATACATGCGCCTCACACGCCGGAGACGGATAAGCTGATAAACGCAGAAACTCTATCAAAGATGAAAAAATCCGCTGTGCTTATAAACTGCTCACGCGGTGGCCTAGTAGATCAGGCGGCTCTGCGGGATGCTCTTGAAAAAGGCATGATAGCTTACGCAGGTTTGGACGTGACCGAACAGGAGCCTATCGCTTCGGATGATCCCTTGCTTTCTCTGCCGAACGCGTTTATAACGCCTCACCTAGCAGGGTTCTCACCCATATTTCTGGAAGAATGCGGACGCAAGCAGGCGGAGAACGTAGTGAATGCCCTTACAGGGAGGCCTTTGCATGGCATCGCTAACCCGGATGTAATCAAGCGAATAGCCGTTATGCGAAACGCAGGCGCTAGCCGATGGGATAATGTGCCGGAAAGGTAAATATCTTTTACTCTTTGCTATCGAAGCATTTCTAATCAGTCCGGTAATTAAGATAAGATGTATTGCGACTGCATAGGACAAGGGTTTCCGACATGGCTCGCAAGAAGTAAAGATAAAACTTTTCTATATACCGCATCGTATAAAATCAGTACGCATCACTCTGATATACATGTTACGCCATCAGATATACGCAGACCGATTGGATAAATATTGAATGATTAGTTTACCGAGAACCCTCCTCTTATTCAGCGCATGCTTATGTTTATTGCTTTTCGCATGTCAACTGCCTTTAATCCCTGAACCAACACCAACCCTTGCCCCTCAACCGATCCCTACTCCTCAGCCAACTGTGCTGCCAACTCCCTCCGGTGCAGATAATAATCAACAGGAAATGGATGAACTCCAGAGTGTAATAGAAGATCTCAGGAGGCAGTTAGCGGAAAATCAGAACGAGACGCCTACGGTAGAACCACCTTCCAATGCGGTCTCTCAGGAAATAGAGCGCTTGCGTAGTAATCTGGAGGAACTGATTAATCGGATAGATGGAGAGCAGCAGCCTTCCACCCCAAGCGAGAATGATCAGAGCACTGTTATAGAAAGAATCATTAAATCCACTGCTAGTATAATAGCGCGTAGCGGCTCCGGGACAGGGGTCATTATTGAAACAGACCCCGATGGTTCTGCGCTTTTGCTTACCAATGAGCATGTCACTCAGGGAGGACAAAGGATAACCGCGCAGATAAACGGTAAAAAGTACGCCGCAACCTTGATAGGAGAAGATTCAAGACGAGATCTGGCGTTAATTAGAATATGCTGCGATGTAGACTGGCAAGCCGTTCCTATAGCTAATTCAAAAGATGTCAAGCAGGGGAGCAGCGTTATAGCTCTCGGCTACCCTTTGGGTTCTAGTCTAGGTAACGAAGTAACTGTGACAAAGGGAACAATATCGGCTCGGCGCTATAACAATGATGCCGCTAGATGGGAAATACAAACAGACGCAGCTATAAACCCCGGCAACAGTGGCGGACCTCTTACGCTAGACGACGGTAGACTCGTAGGAATAAACACCTATAGAGTCGAAACAACATCTGGAGGCAGACCCGTTACAGGAATAAATTTTGCGGTGGCAAGTGAAACGTTCCAAATGATTGTGACAGAGTTCAAACAGCAAATAGCACCTTCATTGACTGTCGAACTTCCCCCTACTCCTTCACCATTACCCACCGCAATTCCCATACAACAGACAAGAGAAAGCGATTGGGGACCCTACGAAGGTTCTATACCCCTAGATACATCCGACAGCTTTATAGACGAATTTGACCCTAATGTAATATCTGCAGATTTTACCCTCGATTCCGTATTCCATAACCCTTACTCCAGAAGAGTAGGTTCATGGTCGGTTGGGTTTCTGTTTCGCTCTTCCGGCGAAAATAATTTCCACTCATTTATAATCACCAGCGATGCCTCATGGCACCACATCGTACGGGTTGGGAATGAATCAACCGACCGGACGGTTGCAAAAGGCATGGCGACCGTTATAGACACAGGTGCGAACGGCTACAATAGGATCCAAATGGTGATACTCGGCGAAAGCGGGTGGGTTGTGGTGAACGGTAGCTACATAGCCGAACTCGACCTTGCCGATTTAACCGAGGAGGGTAGTATTGTTGCGGTAAGCAGTTTTTTCTCCGGCGATGGTGTACAGGGTGAGTCTGTGCGATACGAAGGATTTTCTATAAATCGTATGGAAAATTCATACTCGCGTGAATTCGGGACTGTAGAAAACACAAGTGAACGGTACATTGGACAGGAGCCAACTTATACAAAGATTGCTGAAGGTGTTATATCGGCTACATTCTTCAACCCTGCAAGTGCGTCTGAACACCTTTGGGATTACGGATTCATCTTCAATGGTAGCGTCGGGGACGGAGATTCAGGGTTCGACGTGCTCGTTTTTGAAAACAGGAAAAGATGGCACCACGGGCGCCTTGTTCCGGGATCGAGACAATATATAGAGGTAGCCGTTGGATCTCTTCCTTATTTAGAAATAGGCTCCAAGCAACAAAATAGAGTCCGTCTGGTTATAGTGGGTGATAAAGCTCTGATGTTTGTTAATGAATTGTTTATAGATTCTTTGCCTATAAACACGGGAGAGCTCGGCGGAGAGGTTTCTATTATTACCGGCTACTATGCGGGCTCACAACCCGTAGGGGTGAAGGTGGATTTTCAGAATTTCTCTATATGGAAGGCGAGGTGATAGTCCTCATACCTTCTGATGACCCTCTCTCTTTTTCTACGCCTTGATTTTCTTTATCACGGAATAATGTTTCCAGCAGATACATCGTTATGGGTATCAGAAAGGGCGCAGTCATCCATGAAAAACGTCCCGCGGTTGCGCAGCAAAATTGAGCGTAGATTACAAATATAGTCACGCCTATTGCACCGCCGAGGAAGGGAGCAATGATGGGTAAGCTTTTATTTAAATTATGACGCGCAGGCCACAAGAGCAGTACAAACAACAATGCAGGAGCGCCAAAGCCTAGAAATAACTTCAACACCTCTTCCGCCTCTTGGATTTGCAGCAAAGCACTTATGCTTACAGGCCAGTTATTTAGGATATTGGCTAAGCTCAGACCTGCAGAGTTCATATCGATAGGGCTTATTACCCGTGCTATGTATAGTAGCACAACCATATATATCCCGGACGCTCCCGATATCGCTAGCGATTTGATCCATGTATGGCGTATCGAAAAACGCATATAGCCCAGTAAAGCGGGACTCAACACAAGTACCTGCTCTTTTATAAAAGGTCCCACCGTCAAAGCAACTAGCAAAGGTAGCCAGCGACTGCTGACTATGAAATAAGAGCTTATCGTAATAATTCCTACTGCGGAGGCATCTATGTAACCTATAGTCCCGTAGAAAAAGGTGCCAAAAGACACTGTATAAAGAAATCCCCCTAACACTTGCAGAGATACTCTTACCATGCGGGCCAGCGTAGCCCAAAGAAATACCAAGCCTGCTATAAGAAAAAGAAGGTTTACTACGTTTATGGAGGTCATTGGCTCAAACGGTAATATCGAGGCAACCAACGGCACTAAAGGGCGGTACACAAAAGGACTCTTGAGATTCTCCGAGGCGGGCTCTCCGCGAAGGTACTCTACATGTGCAATATATGATCCGGCATCCGCCAGCACGACAGAGGAAGCCGCAGGCAAACCATCCGTGGTGAAGTTGTCTATAAACCATAAATCCTGACGATTGAAGCGCGGGATGGTGATCAGTACTAACAAAATTAGCAGCAAGCCAACCATATATAAGGGGCTCTTCTATGAGAAAAACTCAAATAGTTTATCTTATCTTTCATTTACTTGCTTTCCGCCCCACATTCAGTACAGATGCCAGCTCATGCCTACGAGAAGACGCTATAAAGTAATTCCGCGGTTACAACCACTTCGACACCGGTGCTAAGAAGCGGAACTTTCCATACTACCTTTTTAGCTACCATTCCCACTATGAACTCTTTTGAAAGTATGGGCGGGCTTTTATCTACAGGGCGGGCTCTTTCTATTTGCGACCAAGGAATACGCTTGCGGGTGATACCCTGCTTACACTCCAGTCCTTCTTTATTTACTACAATGTCCATCTGAAGTCCGTTAAGTACAACCAACGCTATGGCGGCAATAACGAACCCTATTACGTAGAGGAATATGCTAGCAGAACCTGCAATTGAACCCCTTCCTAGAATTTCAAGTACAGCGAAACCGGTTATTATTCCAAGCCCGCCACCTAGTAGCAGCCCTGCGAGCATATATAGCGCAGTTGATGCACGGACAGTTTCCTGAAACCCGGGACGCGCTTTGATTATAGTATCTTTCATACATTTACTTATTATATTGTCTTTAACTTATTATTGTAGTATATATACTCTTATTGAGTGGAAAGTATCGTAAAAGTTGCTAGGAGGTATATGATGATAAAGATTACCGATATAGAGACATTTGTTGTGGATGCAGGTTGGCGGCCGTGGCAATTTGTAGCGGTCAGAACTTCAGAGGGTATAACCGGCTATGGAGAGATGTCAGATGGACGTAACCCCTTCGGTATAATAGGCGCGGTAAAGGATTTCGAGCCTATATTGATAGGCAAAGAAGCAACTGCCGTAGAAGCTCGGTATTGGGATTTATACCGTATGTCTAGGCAATCTACCGGCGGTTTGGCTGCAAAGGCGATAGCAGGTATAGAACTTGCGCTTTGGGATATTCGTGCCAAATCTCTCTCCGTGCCCGTGCATGCACTTTTCGGCGGACCTCTACGAGATAGGCAAACCGTTTACTGGTCACATTGCGGAACCTCTAGAGCACATAATTATGAAATAATACCGGGCGCAAGACCTCTAAAAACTATGCAAGACGTAAGAGACTTAGGGCGGGAGGTACGCGAGCGCGGGTTTACCGCTCTCAAAACCAACATCGTCTTTCCCGGAGATCCGGCACACGTTCATTTTGACGGATTTGGAGGAGGACCCGGCACCACAGATCAGACTGTGACGTTACAGACACTTCGTCATATTGAAAAGTATATCGGTGCTCTCAAAGATGGCGCAGGTGCTGACGTGCGAATAGCCTTGGACCTGAATTTCAATTTCAAGCCTGAAGCCGCTATTCGCATTTGCAGGGTTATGGAACAGTTTGAGCCGATGTGGGTAGAGATAGATATGTATGACCCTGTAGCCCTTGCCGATGTGAAAAGAAGCACCGATTGCGTTATTACTTCCGGTGAAAATCAGTTCGGCATCCGTGGATATCGCCCGTTCTTTGAGGCAAAGGCTATGGATGTGGTTATGGTGGATATCCCGTGGAATGGTTTTGCACGTTCCAAAGATGTAGCCTTATTAGCGGAATCTTACGAGCTGAATATAGCGCCTCATAACTACTATTCGCACCTCGCCACGGCTATGGCCCTGAATCTGTGCGCAGTATGCCCGAATGTGCGTATTATGGAGGTGGACGTAGATGATGTAGCGTGGAAGGATGAACTGACGGGTGGCGCGATGGATTATTCCGGCGGCGCACTCGATATTTTGTCAGGGGCAGGCTGGGGAGTAGACCTAGATGAGAACGTTGCTCGTGCCCATGCGTGGAGTCCCGGACGATTGCCGGGTAAGTGAGCCTATATTTTTTAAAGAGAATGTATGAAGTTTGCAGTATCCGCACTGCTTTATCACACATGTAGTGGCGCGCTAGGGCTGATATCTTGTATATGATAGATGTAAAAGAGGTGAGATTTTTCATTTTTCAATAAGGAGCGACTACTATTAAACTTAGACATAATAAAATAAAGAGGAAACTGCAAAATGGCGGAATAGCCCTTATTGTCGGCGGAATTACCCATCCGGATGATATAGACGCTTTTGGAACGGCGGCTGTGGATAATGGTGTTGATGGTATATGGCTGGAGGGAGAGCATGGCGGAGTTACACCTTATGAGCTCGGTAATCTGACTCGTGTATGTGATTTGTGGGGGCTTACTTCGGTTGTAAGGGTGAATAGGAACGATCAAGCTCTCGTATATCGGACTCTGGATAGAGGCGCACAGGGGATCGTAGTGCCTCATGTGAACACGCGAGAAGAGGCGGAGAACGTGGTAAAGGGCGGTAAGTTTGCACCCATAGGGCAGCGTGGCATGTTCATGAGCAGACAAGGTTACGGAGTGCCTGATTATTTTGCTAAAGCGAATGATGAAACGCTTCTTATAGTGTTGATAGAAGATATAGAGGCTGTACGGAATCTTGATGAAATTCTGAAAGTAGAGCATATTGACGTCTTTTTCGTTGCGCCTTCGGATTTGGCTACGTCTATGGGTTTTATCGGCAATGTTGACCATCCCGAGGTGCAGGACGTCATTACGAACACTCTTCGCAGAATATCGGAGTCCGGAAGAACGGCGGGAACTCTTACGACTAACGATACGGTAGCATGGGCTGTAAAGTCCGGTGCGAGGTTGCTTTTCACCACAGTCACTCAATGGATAGCGGAGGGTGCGCGTGAATTTGCAGGCAGGGCATCGTCTAAATATGCCGAGTAGGCTCTTTCTATTACTTGCAGTCTTTTTTACTTTGGTTATCGTAGGTTGCAGGGGCAGCGGTGCGGATCCTTCCGGTGCTGCGACTATCCCCGTTGTGGAGCCTACTATGTCACCTATTTCATGCAGGGATGATGGATATCCTTCCGATGCTCCGCGCTTTGACGGGGTGAATTCTTCTTCACAACGTGAACAAAATGGCGTTCAGGTAGTGGATATAGCGGTTGGCGATGGTGAGGTTGTGTCATCCGATGTGGGTGTTGTATCCGTGCGTTATAGCGGCTGGTTAAGTGATGGCTGCCTGTTCGATTCTTCGTATCTGCGAGGTGAGACGCCTGTGCCGTTTCAGCTGGCCGGTTTGATACCCGGATTCGCTATAGGCGTGGATGGTATGCGCGGGGGTGGACGTAGGAGGATTGTCATACCTTCCGAACTTGGTTATGGGGCGGTAGGTTTGCCTCCCGGTATACCGCCGAATGCTGAATTGCATTTCGATGTGGAGATTGTTTCAATAGGGGCACCTATGACTATCGCCAATTGTAGGAATGATGAATACCCTTCCGATGCGCCGCTCTTCGATGGGGTGGATTCTTCTTCACAACGTGAACAAAATGGTGTTCAGGTAGTGGATATAGCGGTTGGCGAAGGAGAATCTGTGGCATCCGGTGATGTTGTATCCGTGCGTTATAGCGGCTGGTTCAGCGATGGCTGTTTGTTTGATTCGTCATATCTTACAAATGAGGAGCCTGTGCAATTTCAGCTGGCCAGTTTGATACCCGGTTTCGCTATAGGTGTGGATGGTATGCGCGCGGGTGGACGTAGGAGGATTATCATACCGTTTGAGCTGGGTTATGGTGCCGCGGGCGCACCGCCTGTAGTACCGCCGAATGCTGAATTGCATTTTGATGTGGAGCTTGTTGGAATAGGGGCGCCTATGCCTGCCATCAACTGTAGGAATGATAGTTACCCTTCCGATGCGCCGCCTTTTGATGAGATAGATAGTTCTTCAGATCTGATTGAGCAAGACGGTGTGCAGGTGGTGGATATAGCGGTTGGCGAAGGAGAATCTGTGGCATCCGGTGATGTTGTATCCGTGCGTTATAGCGGCTGGTTCAGCGATGGCTGTTTGTTTGATTCGTCATATCTTAGAAATGAGGATCCGGTGCAATTTCAGCTGGCCGGTTTGATACCCGGTTTCGCTATAGGGGTGGATGGTATGCGTGAGGGTGGGCGTCGTAGGATTATCATACCTTCCGAACTTGGTTATGGTGCCGCGGGCTCACCGCCTGTAGTACCGCCAAATGCCGAGCTACACTTCTATGTGGAACTGACGGAGATTGTTGACGTACCGTAAAGCGCCTCGATAGCTTCTCATAGGGCTGTGTATATTTGGATGTTTTTTTCCAAGACAACCTTCCCCTTTTATATGTCCGCCGATGCGCATATCGAATCCGGTATGCGGCGACATTTTTGGTGAGTAGCCGTGAGATTGTCGGGTCGAATATTATCGTGTGTGCATTATGGAGTGGATTCGCTTTTATAGATGCTAGTTTCATTGGAGCGTTCTATTGTCGCATGTATGCAAATGCCTCGTTTTCATGCTGTAGATGTTATTGAAGGGATGCCTCCGGATATGCGAAACTATTACTGAACTTGTATTTCGTCAAACACATTATAAGGAGTGCTTCCCTATGAAACCGGTAACTATAAGAGATATTTCGGTTATACTCACAGAGCCCGATGATATAAGGCTTGTCATAGTGAAAGTAGAAACTTCCGAAGCAGGTCTGTATGGCTTGGGTTGCGCTACTTTTACCCAACGCCCAACCGCAGTAGCCACCGCTATAACGGATTACCTTGCGCCTTTCCTCGCGGGCAGGCGGGTGAGCGATATAGAGGATATATGGCATTCCGCTTATGTTTCCTCTTATTGGCGAAATGGCCCCGTTTTGAATAATGCGATGTCCGGGATAGATGAGGCGCTTTGGGATATCAAAGGAAAGATGGCGGGGATGCCTGTGTATGATCTTCTCGGAGGCAGAGCACGAGAGGCGGCGCCCGTTTATGTGCACGCTTCCGGAGATTCCAGAGAGGAGACAGGGGATATGATGCAGTCTCTTATGGAGCAGGGATTTCATCATATACGCGTGCAAATGTCCACGCCGGGGTATGCCACGTATGGGAACCGCGGAGCACTGAAAGGAAGCGAAACGGCACACAATAGGGATGTATCCAGAGGTCCCGTACCTGTGACGAGTTGGCTTAGAGATTATTCATCGGATACTTTGTATGCTCACCCCGGCGGTATATTCGAGCCGAAACCTTATATGCGCTCTGCTCTGGATCTATTTGAGTATATACGCGATAGGTTCGGCTACGGGGTGGAGATACTGCATGACGTGCACGAACGCATTCCGCCTATATTGGGTGTGTGGTTTGCCAAGGCTGTGGAGAAGTATCAGCTATTCTTCTTGGAGGATCTGTTCAGTCCTGAAGATAATGATTATTTTCGCATGGTGCGCAGCCAATGCGCCACGCCGCTGGCAATGGGGGAGCTCTGGAATAGCCCTCATGAGGTGATACCTATGATAAAAGACCGCCTTATAGATTTCATTCGGATACATATATCCCAGATGGGCGGTATAACTCCCTGTAGGAAGATAGCCGCTATGGGGGAGCTGTTCAATGTCCGAACAGCATGGCACGGACCGGGGGATACCTCTCCCGTAGGTCATGCCGCCAACCTTGCGCTGGATGTGAATACATTGAATTTCGGCATACAGGAGTATGCCATCTTCAAGGAAAATACCAAAGAGGTTTTCCCGGGTTGCCCCGAAGTAAGGGAAGGTATGATGTGGCCTAATACCAGCCCCGGACTTGGGATAGATATAGATGAGAAACTTGCGGCGCGCTTTCCTTTTAAAGACCGAGCATTCGGAGGAGCATGGGATACTGTCAGACGTGCTGATGGGTCCGTAGTTAAGCCCTGAAATTTCCTGAAACCAACCACACCTAACGTGCGTATCCATATTATGAGCAGGTCATGGAGATGCTCAATTGTTATATCGGAAGTTTAGGAGATAATGAATGAACAAAAAGGTATTTTTCGTGGTGTTGTTTGTGGTAGCCGCTACTCTATCCGTTGTAGGGTTTTACGGTTTTGGCTTAACCGGTTCTAATGAAAGGTGCAAAGAGGCGACTGAATCCGCAAAAAGCAGAGACGCCGCAGAATTGGATTCGGAGGCGGTTGCAGCATGTGCGGATTATATGAGAGATAAATTGATGGAAGTTGGGCGGGCAGTAGACGAGGTAGAATCACTCGATCCGGAAATTGGAGCGGAGATAGATAGCATAATAGCAGACTCCATAGAGTTCATAGATAGCGTGGAACAAGCCGCTATCGATGGCACCTTGGACGAAGCCTCCTTGGAGGACGAACTCAAAATGCTATTCATGCGGTTCCGTGGGATTGTCGGTAGTTTGGAGGGGGATGATGAAACTATAAGCGCATTGCGTGAGGCTCTTTCTCCCGTGCTGGAATCTGTAAGGGGTGATTTCGACTTCGATAAGCGAGGTAAGTCATTCGGGCATGATGGCGGGCACAAGTTTTTTAGTGAACCTAGCACTGAAAGGGCGGGTATGTTCCTAGATAGATTTGAGACGATACTGAACGATACTCGTGCTGCAGTGGGTGATGTGGAAGGTTTGGACTCTGCTACTAAAACGGAGCTGGAAGGCATCCTAGATGATGGGTTGCAGCTTATCGAAGATGCTAGGCAATCGTTAATGGACGGTTCGGTTTCGGACTATGTGGCTTTTATGGCGCGGTCAAGTTCTTTGAAGGGTCGTTTTATGGATGCTATCAGTGTTCTTGAAGATGACCAGAGAGAGGCGATTGAGGAAGCTTTAGAAGGAGTGTACGACAATGCCCGCGGCGCAGGCATCAAAAGATTTCCTTTTGGAGATAAAGAGCGTTCTTCCTTTGGTGAAGATAGTCCCCGTCTCGGGTTGCGCAGATTGGGATCTCCATCCGTAAAGAGCATCGAGAGGATTGAAGCTGAGTTGGGAACGGCTGCGATACGTGTGGAGCTTGAACGTTTTATAGACAGTATAGACGCACTCGCGCCGGAAATTGGAGATGAGATAGGTAGCATACTTGCGGAAGCTCTTAACGATTTTAGCTTGGACGATGCCTCCTTCTATCCTTTGGATGAGCCTAGCGAGGAAGAGGCAGGTTTTTTCCTCGATGAATTTGAGACGATACTGAATGATGCTCGTGTTGCATTGGGTGATGTAGAAAGTTTGGACTCTGCTACTAGAACGGAGCTGGAAGGCATCATAGATGATGGGTTGCAGCTTATCGAAGATGCTAGGCAATCGTTAATGGACGGCTCTGTGGATTATATAGCTTTTATAATGCAAGCAAGTTCTTTGAAGGGTCGTTTCACGGATGCTATCAGTGCTCTTGGAGATGATCAAAGAGAGGCGCTTGAAGAGGCTTTTGAGGGGGTGTACGACAATGCCCGCGGCGCAGGCGGCAAAAGATTTCCTTTTGGAGATAAAGAGTGTTCTTCCTTTGGCAAAGGTAGCACCAGTTTCGAGGTCTACAGGTTTGGATCTCCATCCGTAAAGAGCATCGAGAGGATTGAAGCTGAGTTGGGAACGGCTGCGATACGTGTGGAGCTTGAACGTTTTATAGACAGTATAGACGCACTCGATAGGTAGCATACCGGAAGCTCTTAACGATTTTAGCTTGGACGATGCCTCCTTCTATCTTTGGGAGATAGCAAGGAAGAGGCAGGGTAGCATACTTGCGGAAGCTCTTAACGATTTTAGCTTGGACGATGCCTCCTTCTATCCTTTGGATGAGCCTAGCGAGGAAGAGGCAGGTTTTTTCCTCGATGAATTTGAGACGATACTGAAGCTGATACTCGTGTTGCATTGGGTGATGTAGATCGGTAGTTTGGACTCTGCTACTAGAACGGAGCTGGAAGAGACGATCATAGATGAGGTTTGGGTTGCAGCTTATCGAAGATGCTAGGCAATCGTTAATGGACGGCTCTGTGGATTATATAGCTTTTATAATGCAAGCAAGTTCTTTGAAGGGTCGTTTCACGGATGCTATCAGTGCTCTTGGCGATGATCAAAGAGAGGCGCTTGAAGAGGTTTTTGAGGGGGTGTACGATAATGTCCGCGGCGCAGGCGGCAAAGAATTTACCTTTGAAGATAAGAGGCGTTTTTCCTTTGGCACCGATGGAACCGGGTTTGAGTTTCGCAGGTTCGGCTCTCCATTTAGCGGTAAGGAGAGTTTGATACCGAGCAGGGAGGGACTCTTACCGCCCAACAGTGGCGAACGGTTCCAGCCCAATGGTGGATTAGGGGTGTCAAAGGCATAGGAAGGTGCGCCTCTTTACCATAATGTTGTGCGTCTGTTGCCGTTTATTTTCGGTGGCAGACGCTAACTTTGTACAATGAAATTGCTGTTAATATGACGCGAGGCACGACGACAAAAAAGGGATAATACGGATGAGATTTCTTGTTCTTCTGATAACACTAGCGGGTGTCTTTACGATAGCGTGTGGCATGGCTGATGAGCCTTCTACCATTCCTTCCGATAGATCTACGCTAGAATCTACCCGCACCACTTCCGATAGCATTCCTGATGCGATATCTACCGACGTCACCCCTGCTTCCGTTTCAGACGCTTCGTCGGTCGTTCCAATTACACCCACCGACAGTGTAGAGGCATTGAAAATTCTCACCGCGGGGAATTCACAGTTCGCGTTTGATTTCTACAACAGCATACGTGAAGAAAGGAAATTCAATGGGGCAAACCTGATTTTCTCTCCATACGGCATATCGGCGGTGTTTGCCATGGCATACGCCGGATCCGAAGGCGAGACGGCTTCTCAGATGATGGAAGTCTTCAAATATAATATACCTCAGGAGTATCTGCATCCCGCCTTCAAGACTCTTCGTACTGAACTAGAAGAAACCGACTCTGAAGAGTTTGAGCTTTTAATAGCCAACTCATTATGGGGAGAAGGAAGCTTCAATCAAGACTACCTAGACACGATTGCTCTTAATTATGGTGCCGCTATAATGCCTTTGGATTTGAATGCTATCAACGAGTGGGTAAGGGAAAAGACACGTGGCAAGATAGATAAATTGTTTGAAAGTCTTCCCTTGGATACGGTGCTAATAGGAGCGAATGCCGTCTATTTCAAAGGTGCGTGGTTGTATCCTTTCGTCGAAGATGATGTGGGAACATTCACACTGTTGAACGGGGATAAAGTCAATGTGCCGTTTATCTACAGTGGTGATGGTGTTTTACCTTATGCTTCGGGTGAGGGCTATGAAGCTGTCCTAATACCATATATTCAGCCCGGAACGAAGATGGTTATGATAGTTCCTGAAGAAGGCAGGTTTCAGGAGGTGGAAGCATCCTTCAATAGTGCAAATCTCGCCGAGTTATTAGATAGTTTTAACGGCACCTCAGCCAATCTATCCTTTCCCAAATTCAATTATGAAACGGATATAACAGGACTTTTGGGGGTTTTGAACAATATGGGGTTTACTAACCAAGAGAACTTCTCCGGCATAGGATCCGGGATTTTCCTGACGGATGCCGTGCACAAAGCCACTATAACTGTCGATGAAAAAGGTACGGAGGCTACCGCCGTTACCGGCTTCGCTATGGCTTTGAGCGGCAGTTTGGAACCGATACAAGACCTTACGGTAGATCGTCCTTTCATCTACTTTATAGTGGGTTCTCAACCGTTAGGCGATGAAAGCATAGACACAATCCTTTTCATGGGGCGCGTACTCGACCCTATGAAGTGATTACGGTTGGTGCTATGCCGCCGGGCTGGACTTGAAGGCTTTGACCGTGATACTGCGAACATTTTGAGCATCGCTTGTGCCGGTACCATCTCCGCAACAGCCGCCGGGGTTATCTTCTAGTACCTCTATATCTTCAAAGCCGGCGTCCGCTATCCCTTTCATGTAAGCCTCTTTCAGTCCGGCGCCGCCTACACACTCCACCCACGAATCAGAAGATGCGCGCACTTCATCCGGTAGAGCCTCTTCCACGACTATATCGGAAATTACGAACCGACCGCCAGGGCGAAGTATGCGATATATCTCCGCGAAGACGGCACCTTTATCTAGAGCTAGTGCAATAACGCAGTTGGATATAACCAAATCCACACTACCATCACGTTCCGGAACCGCTTCTATATGTCCGAGTTTGAACACTACATTATCCGTGTCCATTTTAGCGGCGTTCTCACGAGCTAGCTCCACCATAGAAAGCGTCATATCTATGCCTATCACTTTGCCCGTAGGTCCTGTCGCATTAGAGGCTAGAAAGCAGTCTATACCTCCGCCTGAACCGAGGTCGAGAACAGTTTCGCCTATGCGTACATCTGCTAATCCTATGGGGTTTCCGCATCCTTCAGAAGCGGCGACCGCTTCATTCGCCATTCCGTTCAACTCGTCAAGAGTGTATAATCCGCTTTTATCGGCATCTGTGCGCTCTTTTGGTTGTTCTCCGAAGGTTACTTCGGATGTGCCGCAGCATCCGACAGAGCTTTCTCGTGCTCTTTCTGCTATTCCCGAATAGTGCTTTTGGACTGCCTCGGTGATGTCATCGAGATTATAGTTGTGTGTAGTCATAGCGATGTGATTCCTTTCCATGTTTAAGGTGCCTACGGATACTTGTTCGTAATTACAAGTTGCCTAACTATCTCTATTGTAACTACTACCTCCGCGTTCTATTCTTGGAAGCCTCCCGAAAGGTTCTAGCTCTTTTGTGGTTCTTCATTTTCATCCAGATGGAATAAAGACTTATCTCTGTAGTCAGCGAGGATCTTTGCGCCCAATGTAGGTTTGTTGGGATCATGCGGCATAGGTTTGGGACCCAACACCTTGAAGATGGGGTATCCGAAAGGGCTTATGAAAGGTTGCACTGTAGTTATGCTGCGCAGCGCCACCCTTGTTATGAAGAATATGGATATGAAGCCCGGAAGCGTGAAATAAATAAAAATAAAGGACAGTAACGTGTTCCCCAACCCCAAAGGTGGCTAACACTCCGAAGAAGACGAATAGACAGCCTAGCACGGCGATTGTAGCGGCAGTTGTCAAAGTTCGCAATATAGAGTTGAAGCGGTTTGTATCCAAGTATCTCCATACTATAACCATAGCTAACAGAGGGACATGCCCGAAACCGCCGAACAGAAAATTAAGGGTAACATTATTGATTGGACTAAAAGGAACACCCAATAGATTAGATATTTGAAGGCCTCTGTTTAAGTCTGTTTCTTCGACAGGTCCTCCAAAGAGATTAGTTTCAAAGATAGTAGGAGCTAGAAAGAAATATACAACGGTGGATAATAGTGTTATGATTACGACCACCCGGAATGTGTTCTGAAAGGCTTGTCGATGTTTGTGAATGATAGTGCTGTTGTTGTAAAGGAGCACGAGTGGTGCGGAGAGAATCAGCATGATAGGCGGAAGGTTTGGCCACCCGCCGGCGATGAAAGCAAAGAAATGTCCAGCTGAAAAGAGAAAAGGCATCACCATAGATCCAGCAAAGGCGTATAGAGTGAACCGTATCATTTTGGCAGACTTGGTATATGCCGCGATTGGAAGTGCAATAATGTATAAACTATGAAGCGCTATGACGGGTATGAACCAATACGATTGAAGTTCAAACTTTTCTTTAAAGAAAGTTGACCAGAAATGGAGTCCGAAAAAAATAACCCTTGCTGCAAGAAATGTGATTACCGTTATCCAGAAAAGAGCTTTCCATTCCGGGGAAAACCTAAATGTAGGGAGCAGATTCACCGTGTGCGGTGAATCTATAGGAGGTTTGGTAAGGAGTCATACTCCGATTGTAACTACTACCTCCGCGTTCTATTCTTGGAAGCCTCCCGAAAGGTTCTATCTCTTTTAATATGTGCTTCTTCATCTTTGCTTAGACGGAATAAAGAATCGTCTCTGTAAGCAGCGAGGAGATTTGCGCCCAATGTAGGTTTGCTAAAGTCACGCTCTATAGAGGCGATAGGTTTGGGACCCAACACCTTGAAGATGGGGTATCCGAAAGGGCTTATGAAAGGATGCACTGTAGTTATACTTCGTAGTGCCACCCTTGACATGAAGAATATGGATATGAAGCCCGGAAGCGTTAAAAGAAAAAAGATAACGACACGAGCAAGTAAATCCGCTTCCCCAACCCCAAAGGTGCCTAACACTCCGAAGACGAATAGCCAGCCTAGAACGGCAATGGTAGCGGCAGTTGTCAAGATTCTCAATATAGAGTTGAAGCGATTTGTATCCAAGTATCTCCATACTATAACCATAGCTAACATAGGGACATGTCCGATACCCCCGAAAAGAAAGTAAATAAGAATGAGATAGGAGATAGAGGATATGACTTCAAGAGTATTTCGCGTTGAATCTACTGGGAAAAAAAATTCACGGTCAAAAAAAAAGGGATTGGGTACAATAACTGTAACTAAAAAATGCATAAAGATGGATAAGAGAGTTATGATTGCCACCAACCGAAATGTTTTCTGAAATGCTTGTTGATGTTTGTGAATAATATCGCTGTTGCTGTAAAGGAGCACAAGCGGTGCGGAGAGTATCAGCATGATAGGCGGAAGATTTGGCCACCCGCCGCCGACGAAAGCAAAGAAGTGTTCACCTGAAAAGAGAAAAGGCATTATCATAGATCCTGCAAAGGCGTATAGAGCGAACCGTATCATTACGGCAGACTTGGCGTATGCCGCGATTGGAAGTGCAATAATGTATAAACTATGAAGCGCTATGACTGGTATGAGCAAAGGCGATTGAAGTTCAAACTTTTCGTCAAAGAAAGTGAACCCGAATAACATAACCCTTGCTGTAAGCAATGCGGTTACCGTTATCCAGTAGAGAGCTTTCCATTCCGGTGAAAACCTAAGTGTAGGGAGCATATTCACCGTGTGCGGTGAATCTATAGGAGGTTTGGTAAGAGTCATACTCCGATTGTAACTACTACCTCCGCGTTCTATGCTTGGAAGCCTCCCGAAAGGCTCTAGCTCTTTTGTGGTTCTTCTTCATTTTCATCCAGATGGAATAAAGACTTATCTCTTCCGAAAGGGCTTATGAAAGGATGCACTGTAGTTATACTGCGCAGTGCCACCCTTGCCATGAAGAATATGGATATGAAGCCCGGAAGCATAAAAATAAAAAAGATGAGGACACGAGAGGTAGGGTCCGCAAGGAAGCCTACAAATAGGCCTAACACTCCGAAGACGAATAGCCAACCTAGCACGGCAATTGTAGCGGTTGTTGTCAAGGTTCTCAATATAGAATTGAAGCGATTTGTATCCAAGTATCTCCATACTATAACCATAGCTAACATAGGGATATGTCCTATACCCCCGAAAAGAAAATAAAAAAGAATAAGAGCGGAGATATAGTATATGACTTCAAGAGTATTTCGCGTTGAATCTACTGGGAAAAAATTTTCAGGTCAAAAAAAAAAGGATTGGGTACAATAACTGTAACTAAAAAATACATAACGATGGATAAGAGAGTTATGATTGCCACCAACCGAAATGTTTTCTGAAATGCTTGTCGATGTTTGTGAATGATATCGCTGTTGCTGTAAAGGAGCACAAGCGGTGCGGAGAGTATCAGCATGATAGGCGGAAGGTTTGGCCACCCGCCGGCGATGAAAGCAAGGAAATGTTCAACTGAAAAGAGAAAGGGCATTATCATAGACCCTGCGAAAGCGTATAGAGCGAACTGTATCATTCTTGCAGACTTGGTATATGCAGCAATTAGAAGTGCAATGATGTATAAACTATGAAGTATTATGACGGGTATGAACCAAGGCGATTGAAGTTCAAACTTTTCGAAGAAAGTGAACCCGAATAGCATAACCCTTGCAACAAGCAATGCGGTTACCGTTATCCAATAAAGAGCTTCACATTCCTCAGAAAAGCTAAGTGTAGGGAGCAGATTCACCGTGTGCGGTGAATCTAGAGGAGGTTTGGTAAGAGTCATACTCCGATTGTAACTACTACCTCCGCGTTCTATTCTTGGAAGCCTCCCGAAAGGTTCTAGCTCTTTTGTGGTTCTTCATTTTCATCCAGATGGAATAAAGACTTATCTCTTCCGAAAGGGCTTATGAAAGGATGCACGGTAGTTACACTGCGTAGTGCCACCCTTGTCATGAAGAATATGGATATGAAGCCCGGAAGAACGAAATAGAAAAGGCAGGAAAGTGGAAAGAGGAGAAAGGTAAGGAAAAGTAGTCACCGGACATTAGTAGCTAATATAAACTACTATTCTCTTGTGTCGATAGTCAATATAGGATAAAACGGCGCCGCTCGGTGCTTTACCGAAGGTGGATATAACGTGTGCTACGTTTTATAAGTTGTTCGCAAGAGGAAAGAAGGTATATGAAGACGGTTGAAGGTATGCGTGCATCGGTCTCAGGGTATCGCTTCACCGGATAGGACGTTTGTTGTGCGCTCATGCTCCACAGCCAGCCGTCCGTTCACCAGCACAAAGTGAACACCTTCCGCGGGCTGTTCCGGATCCTCAAAGGCGGAGCGATCATTTATATATTCAGGGTCGAAAATTACAATATCGGCGAAAGCCTTTTCCCGAATGACACCGCGCCCCTTGAGAGCGAACCTTTGCGCAGGGTTTCGGGTCATTCTCTGTATAAGTGTCTCCAACGGTATATTATGACGGCGTCGCAGGCGCCCCAGTATTCGTACAAAGCAGCCCCACGCCCGAGGATGCGGCAGTAGGCCTATTGGTATGGCATCGGAACCTACCATATAATCCGGTCTTTGCAGCAGCTCCATAATGTCCGCTTCTACCTGACGCCATATTGCCACGCTTTGAGGGGGCATGCCTCTAAAGCCGCAAGTCAATCCTTCCTCCGCCATCACTCCAACCACCATATCCTCCACCCGTTCGCCTCGCAAAGCGGCGGCATCCGAAAAAGACAGCCCTTGAAGTGCTTTGTTCTCGGGTGAGCCTATCCACGTCCAGCAGTTGCCGTCTATTCCGTCGGGCATCTGTTGTCGTATCGCCTCCACGAGGCGAGGGCGCATATTATGATCTTGCAATCGTTCCAACATAGCATCCGTGCCGCCGTCATGTACCCATCCGGGGAAGAAGGAGGAGGGATAAGAAGAGCCCACGGGATAGGCATAAGTCTCCATAGTAATATCCAGCCCTTCATCCTGTGCTTTTTCGACCGGCTCCAGTAGCTGCTCCACCTTTCCCGCTGTGTTCGGCTGTGTTCGGTAGTGTTCCAGATGCAGCTTTACGCCGCTCCGTCTGGAAACCTCTATAGCTTCCAAGACACCGCCTTCGTGAAATGCTCTATCCGTCTCGTGATTCCTTAGATGTATAGAGAAGGGCAGATCATACCTTGCGGCTACTTTGCAGAAATTCACCAGCTCCTCGCTATCGGAGAAGGATTGCGGGTAATATGATAGCCCCGTCGAAAAGCCGCATGCTCCTTGCTCCAAACTTTCTTCCAACAATCGTATCGCCTTCTTCAGTGTCTCTCCATTGAGGGGGGTATCCGTAAAACCCGCAGCCTCTAACCGAATGGGTCCGTGTCCGGCAAACATAGCCACATTGCAAGAAGTTCGGTTATGGTAATTGCGCCGTGCCGCTTCTATAGAAGACATATCCAAGTCTTCGGGCGGCAGGCCGAGTATGCCTGATAGGTATCTTCGGTGTGTGCGGTAGTTTTGCGCTGTGAGCGGTGCCAACCCTATGCCGTCCGGCGTTATTATCTCTGTAGTAACGCCTTGCAATATACCGCAGGCATGTGCGCCATCGTTCAGCAACGCTCCGTCAGAGTGTGCATGCACGTCTATGAAGCCGGGAGATACCGTATACCCTTCGGCGTTTATGGTGTGCTCCGCTTCTGCGCCGTCGAGTTGCCCCAAGGCCTCTATCCGCTTGCCGCGTATACCTACATCCGCTTTGAATGGCGGAGTGCCCGTTCCGTCTATAACTTGTCCGTTTTTTATGAGAATGTCGAATGCCATACCGATATTATAATATCAATTATGTGATTAATGCTTGTATGTTTCTATACTCTTGGGGGTTTGGTGATATTTTGGCAGTATGATTTTAGGATAACCTACGGAGGGGAACTAGTCGAATGAATATAGGGAGGATTTCGATGGATAAATTTTTACAGGATACGGTTGCAATAGTAACGGGCGGAGCTTTGGGGATAGGAGGTGAGATAGCTCGGCGACTTGCGGCGAATGGTGCGCGAGTGCTGATTGCGGACGTGGCGGAGGAAGAAGCGGAGGCAAATACGGATAGGATAGTGAAAGCGGGAGGCGCTGCGGTATGGATGAGCGGCGATGTTTCTGATTCTATGACCGCCCGCAAAATGGTGGATCGCTCCCTCTCCGAATGGGGGAGGTTGGATATTTTGGTGCAGAATGCCTACGGAGGGTCTGAACAGAGACGCGGCTCCGCCGTGGATGTGAGCGAATCCGCATTCGATTCCGGCATGGGGCTGCTGGTTCGTGCGTTGTATCTCGGGGCAAAGTATGCCGTGCCCGCTATGGTGGAATCCGGTCCGTTTCCTTCATGGACACCCGGCGCATGGGCGGGCATGGGGTTGCGACAGGGTGAACGCCCCGCGGAGAATGTTGGGAGGATAGTGAATATATCTTCCGTGCACGGTATCATGCAGGCGCCCGATGCGATTGTGTACGAGACGGGTAAGGCGGCGGTTATAGGAATGACTCGACAGATGGCATTGGATTTTGGTCAATCCGGCATAACCGTGAATGCGATTGCACCGGGCCATATAGTTACCGAGCGCATTGAGGAGATATGGCGCAAGCACGGCAATGAGGCCGGGTTCCATCTGTTTGAGCTGCAGTACCCGGTAAGGAGGACGGGCATCCCCGCGGATATAGCGAATGCCGTAGCGTTTTTATGTTCACCCGAGTCCGGGTTTGTAACGGGGGTTACTTTGCCTGTAGATGGCGGCCTATCGATTCAACTGCAGGAAAATATCGTTATGGACGTCAAGGACTATATACAGGAGCATCCGGAGCTCAGGACGTACTTCGACGAGTCGGGGAATTCACGGCGGTGAAATCTTGGGTGTGAGAATGGGTTAAGGCTTTGCTATGATGCCGCTAGGTGATTATGGGGAGCTTCTTATGTGTAAACCTGCGATGAATGTCGAATAAAAATCGGTTATGGTGAATGCCACTGGTTATTTCACAGGAGTTGTTAGTTGTGATTGTGTACTCGTATACTGCCTGTTCGGATATAATTTGTACCTGTAGAAAGTGGCGCTATCTATGGCGCCGCTTCAGTTCATTGTAGAATATCGAAGCTTGAAAACGGACAAAAAAATGCGACTGGATGAATCTTTGGACGTGCCGCCCTATATACCGCATGATGTGGAGACTAAGTGGCGGAAGCGATGGGATAGAGACGGTATGTACATTGCCCAAGATGAAGCGCCGGACAAACCAAACTGGTTCGCCCTGACGATGTTCCCTTATCCTTCAGGGGACGTTCACATTGGGCATTGGTATGCATACACGCCCGCCGATGCTCACGCCCGCTTTATGCGAATGGCGGGTTACAACGTCATGCAACCTCAAGGCTTCGATGCGTTCGGCTTACCCGCAGAGAATGCCGCAATAGAACGAGGTATACACCCTCGCGAATGGACGTTTCGCAACATAGAAAATATGAGGCGACAATTCTCGGTTATGGGGAATTCATACGACCTATCCCGTGAACTCATCACGTGTCAGCCGGAATATTATAAGTGGAACCAATTCTTTTTTCTGAAATTCATGGAGGCCGGACTGACCTATCGAGCACGCGCCGCCGCGAATTGGTGCCCCTCTTGCAATACAACCCTCGCCAATGAACAGGTGAAGGACGGAGCGTGTGAGAGGTGCTCCGCAAAAGTGACACGCCGAGACCTTATGCAATGGTTCTTTCGCATCACCGAATACGCGGATGAGCTACTGAATATGGATGCTATAGACTGGCCGGAAAATATCAAGCGAATGCAGCACAACTGGATCGGTCGCTCCGAAGGGGCAACCATCCGCTTTCCGCTCGCCGATAACCCCGAAGGAGATGCACTGGAGACTTTTACTACTAGGATAGATACCATATACGGCGTGACGTTTGTAGTTCTTGCTCCGGAGCACCCTCTTGTAGAAAAAGTTACAACCGATCAGCAGAGAGCCGCGGTAGATGATTACGTGAAAAACGCACGGCTATTCAGCGATATAGAACGCACCGCAACAGATAGGGACAAGACGGGCGTATTCACAGGCGGTTATGTTATAAATCCCGCCACAAGTGAGAAGGTGCCAATTTATATAGCGGATTATGTCCTAGTTACCTACGGATCCGGTGCAATCATGGGCGTACCTGCGCATGATGTGCGCGATTTCGCCTTCGCACAGAAATACTCGTTGCCGATAAAGGTTGTTATAAAGCCGCCCGATTGGAAAGGGGAAGCCCTTACAAATGCTTATACGGGGAAGGGTATACAGGTAGGCTCCGGCAAATTCGACGGGCTGAACTCCGATGATGCGGCGGAGCGTTTGCTAGACACAGCGGAAACGAAAGGCTGGGGAAAACGAACAGTTACATACCACCTTAGAGACTGGCTCATATCTCGGCAACGTTATTGGGGGACACCTATACCAATCGTATACTGCAAAACATGCGGCACAGTTCCCGTTCCGTATGAAGAACTCCCTATACTGCTACCTGAAAATGCCGAATTTCTCTCCAACGGAGAATCACCGTTGAAACGTGATAGATCATTCGTAGAGATGAGGTGCTATCGCTGCGGCGGGTACGCAGAGCGTGAAACGGATACTATGGATACATTTGTAGATTCGGCATGGTACCACCTGCGCTATACCAGCCCAAAACAAACCGATAAGCCGTTTCTACCCGAAAAGGTGAATAAATGGGTGCCGGTGCATCAATACTCGGGCGGTGCTGAGCATGCCGTAATGCATCTGATGTACGCCCGGTTTTTCAACAAAGCGCTAAGAGATACTGGGTTCATAAATTTCGACGAGCCTTACACGCGACTTTTCAATCAGGGACAACTTATAAGAGAGCATAGGAGAATCTCCAAAAGATCCAACCCTTTGAATCCCGAACCGTTAGTGAAAGAATACGGTGCGGATACTTTACGCTGTTACCTTATGTTCCTTGGTCCTTGGGAGCATGGAGGAGATTGGTCGGGTAAAGGCATTCGGGGTGTTGAACGCTGGTTGCGAAAGGTCTGGAAACTTGCACACCTACCGTATGAACAAACGGGAGATCTCCTAGACGCAGCGGATAAGGAACTGGAACACATCTGCCACTCTACAACCAAGCAAGTGGTGCATGATATGGAACACTTCAAATTCAACACGGCCATAGCTTCATTGATGCAGCTTACAAACTCCCTAGCACGTTTTGCCGAAGATGCTTCTGCGTCTCCTCGTGTGTGGAGTGCCGCAATTGAGCGGCTTCTGCTACATCTGGCTCCATTGGCACCGCACATAGCGGATGAGTTGTGGGAATTCAGAGGCTATAGCGGATCGATACATTTGAAGGCAACGCCGAAATGGGATGAGAACATAGTAATTTCAGAGAAGATGGCTATTGTCGTGCAGGTAAACGGAAAACTCCGCGATAAAATATCCGTTCCTACTTCTGCAGAGGAGAGTGAAGTATTGGCGGCGGCACTGCATTCTCCGGGAGCGCAAAGACATATCGTAGGACGTGAGATATTGCGGAAGTTATATGTATCGGGACGATTGGTGAGCTTTGTCGTAAAATGAGGTACGCTATATCACATGTAAAGAATGTAGAAACAGAGGCACCTACTAATTCGGAAATTCTGCATAAAGTAAAGAATACCTCATGTGATAAGAAACTTCACACAATAACATCTATCTACGATAAATCAATGTAATAGTATTCCGATGCGGCTTCCTGAATTTGTAAAAAAAGACCCTCTCGATCTATTACCCGGCAAAGTGAAATATAGACTCTACATAGAGCGGGGATATTATCGGCACTACCTTCCTGAGATAAGTAACGGATTTTATAAATTGGAGAAGGATGATATCTCTATTCCTTATTCTGAAGAAACCATACGAGCCTTTGATGAGAGCGCAGTACAGAAAATCCAATTCTTGCAGTTTCATACCCCCTTTGAGGATGCGAAATTTATAACCTCCTCCTCAACTGATGAAGGCTTCTCTAGCTCCATTCTGAAACGTATAACCGAAGCATTTGCATTTGGCTATTTACATAACCGCACGGTGATTTTCGATGAAACATCATCCCCATACGAATTTTGTTTTGAAACCCCCATTTGCTCTCATTCAAAATCGATGATATCCGATATTACTCTTCCGGATCAACAAAAACGCTTTCTATTTTCTTCGTCGGTTCAAAAAGTAGTTGCCATGCCGGTATCGGACTATCTGAGATTTATACTGAGACGAGGCATGAATAGGGGCCGCGCGATAAGCTTTACGTATCCTTTACGTAGAATACCGGATAGCTTCTTTTATTTCACAGGTCTTATAATGGACTCTGTTTTAAAGCTCAAAGATGAGTACGAATTGCATATTCGGGAACGCAGAAAATATCTGAACATGGAATCATATAAACCTATAATCGGCGTTCATATACGACAAGGCGACGTTATGACTGAATCAGATTTGGCGTTTCGACGATTCAAATTGTCGGACTATATGGCAACAATTGAAGAAGTGGTATCCAAAACCGGTGTAAAGAATGTGTTTATAGCTACCGACTCTCCTGAAACTATTAAACAATTGCCAAAAGATTCAGGGATAACATTTATATATGATGATGAAGAGAAACGCCATGATACATCCAATAGCCTGATGCTGCTCAATAATCCCGATATGAAGAAAATTGAAACTATGACTGCTGTGAAGAATATTTATCTATTGAGTGATTGCGACTATATTGTAGGAAGTTATGGAACAAGTTTTATCAAATTCGCTTCTGCTTTGTCTTACTTTAGAAAAAAGAAACGCAACCTCATACTAATCACCCGCTCCGGCAATCTATATATAATTGATGAAGAACCATTGAGGAATAACGCTCGCCATTTCAAAATTCTTGCACATTGGTAAACTATCTGATATTTTAAGGATATGCCTTGCGTGCCAAGAGTAACATGACTCAGTAAACGTTAGCGGGAGTGTTTTGTTTGAATATGAAGCCACAGAAAATATTGATTAATTATGCGACCAAGAGCCATGTTAAGACTCAAAAGAAAAATACCGAGTCCGGCATGTCCGTTGGCAATTTCGATAGAGTGATAGAGTATTCACCTCTGGATCTAGATGAAGATTTTCGACAGCGCAACCATGATTTGCTCAGCAGGGCGAAATTGGCTGGCTTTGGTGTATGGAAGCCATATGTCATACTCAAAACTCTGAATCGCGAAGATATAGCCGATGGAGACTTCATATTCTATTCCGATAGTGACGTGGCATTTCTAACTTCTATAGACCAAACTGTTGAATATACTAAGAAATCCGGGCAGTTCCTGTGGGCTACCATATGGGGAAATGAAAAATGTCGAAAATGGGCAAAGCGGGATATGTTTATCCTCACAGACTGTGATTCTGAAAAATATTACAATGCAGATCACATATCCGCTACTTTTATCGGTATCATTAAATGCAAAGAATCTATTGACTTTTTTAGAGAATTTCTAAAGTATGCGGAAGACCCTAGAATCATCACGGATGATAAGAATGAAGTAGGTGAAAATTTGCCCGAATTCAGAGGGCACTTGCATGATCAAAGCCTCTTCTCTCTTTTGGTTATGAAGCATGGAGTGAAACCGCGTCCACTCAATACTCCCGATAACCCTCTTCCTGTCCGCCATTTATCCCATTCGGATTATCGCGGTGTTCGGAATAATTTCCACATAATTACTATACTAGTAGACACTAGGTATCATTCACTCTTGATGAATGTCAGGAAGAAAAGAGGAAGTATAGCTTACTATTTCGTATATGGATTTTTGTATGGAGCGTATACTATTCGTTCGGTAGTGTATAAATACCCTGCGCTAAGAGAAAGTAGCCGTTCTATTTTAAAGAAAAGTTTCCTTAAAAGGTTCTTTGTATAAATTTAGCTCATCCTATCCGTGTGGGTCTTATCATTTTTTCGTATGCGCAATTCTGTGTTGAGTTAAGCATAGTTTCTCGGGAAACCTGTATAAAATCGAAATGTATAGAATCTTGCAAGACGTAATAGAGCAATCACGCTAGACAATTTTACGGTTTATGCCTTGCACTGCTATTTTCAATCCGTGAAATTGCCGGATTGAGCAATGTATTGAGTAGTTTATTTTTGCACGATACTCTTTGGAAGTGCGAAAAACTTGCATATATAGATATAACATATATACTACGCACCTTTAGAATGGTACGCGAGTGTATGCTTATGTATACTATAAATAATCATCTGTATAGGCATGATGAGGCGATAGCACAATATCAGTAGGAGAAAATATTATGATGGCAGACCTGTCGGGCAGGATAGCATTTGTGACTGGCGGAGGGCAGGGGCTCGGTTTGGGGATGGTCAGGAAGATGTCTGAGCAAGGAGCAGATATTGCAATAGCAGATATCGATGAGGATAAAGCATCAAGTGCTACGGAGATGGTTCGCGCTATGGGGCGCAGAGCATGGACTATCAGGATGGATGTAACGGATAAACGTTCTATTCAGGAAGGTGTATCCACTGCACTGACGTATGCCGGACGTATAGATATACTAGTGAATAACGCCGGTGTTGCCGGAACCTCCGGTTCTACCGGCACTTCGTTCAGCGATGAGGACTGGGAGTTCACTTGGCGGGTCAATGTGAAAGGACTGGCGGATGTGACGGAAACGGTAGTGCCACAAATGCGAGAGCGCAAATACGGAAAGATAATCAACATATCTTCAGTTGCGGCTCGTGCCGCTCGCTACATTACGGCATATTATGCTACTACCAAGATGGCGGTAATCGCATATACTCAGGCACTTGCGCGTGAACTCGCAGCGGATAATATAAATGTGAACGCTATAGCCCCGGGGAGAATATGGACAGCCCTCCATCAGACTTGGATGGAAAACAGAGAACGGCAGGGGGATATTTCCGTGCTAGGACTGGATAAGTACAGTATCTTCGAGTCTGCTGCAAAGGATGTCATCCCACTTGGAAGGCCGCAAACTCCGGAAGATATAGGTGCTCTAGCAACTTTTCTGGCTTCGGATGATGCCCGCAACATCACAGGGCAAACTATACAGTGTGATGGTGGGCAGGTTATGGTTTAACTGCACAGCATAAATCAAGAGTGTTCCGCTTCATCTCGTAAACCTTTGTCATATGCTGTCCATTCTGCGGCGAGGGTAGCATGCTCAGGGCGGGCAAGATTTGGATCTCTGCTTAGTATTTGCTTGACTTCTTGGCGTGCCGCCTCCAGTAAATTTTTATCTGTGTACCTAGCGACTTTCATAATAGGCCAACCGGTTTGCCTTGTTCCCAAATAATCGCCGGGACCGCGCAGATCTAAATCCTTTTCGGATAACGTGAAGCCATCCACTGTTTTAACAAAAGTCTCCAGCCTAGCCTTTGACTCCTGTGCCACATTATCCGTAAGAATTACGCACCAGCTTTTCATACTCCCTCTTCCAACTCTGCCGCGTAGTTGATGCAGCTGTGCGAGTCCAAAACGATCCGCACTTTCTATTAGCATCACCGTAGCATTTGAAATATCTATGCCTACCTCTATAACCGGAGTTGCCACGAGGATTCCTACTTTCCCGGATCTAAATCTGTTCATGATCGCTTGCTTCTCTCTAAGCGGCATCCGACCATGCAAGAGTCCTATATCGGCATCAGGAAATCGTATCCGCATACATTCATACTCTTTAATGGCGGAACGAGCTTCCAACATCTCGGATTCTTCTATAAAAGGACACACTATAAACGCCTGCCTGCCTGCTGTAACTTCACCTGCCACCAGTTTATAAGCCTCTTCGCGTGTTTCTTCATTCCATGCCCATTTAGTAACGATTGGACGGCGACCATGCGGAATCTCTCTAAGAGTAGATATTTCCAAATCCCCGTATACTGTTAGAGACAGTGTACGAGGAATAGGGGTTGCAGACATCGCTAGCACGTGAGGCCGAGGAGTACGGTCTGCTAGGGCTGCTCGTTGTTCAACGCCAAAGCGATGCTGCTCATCCACAACAACGAGCCCTAAATTAGAGATGGCTACCTTATCTTGTAGAAGTGCATGCGTACCGATTATAATGTCGACTTCACTGGTGACGGCATGTTGCATAAAACTCTTCTTTTGTGTTGATAAACTGCCTGTAATGATACCTATCCTGATCTTTCGTCCGGATACCTCATCTACGGCTATACGAAGCGTATCTATCATACCTTCTTCCTCCGCTCCCAACTGTTGAGAAATGCTTAGGAAATGCTGCTCTGCTAGAACTTCGGTTGGCGATAGGAGAGCGGCTGAGTGACCCTTCGCAGATACTGCAAGCATTGCCGCAAGAGCGACTACAGTCTTACCGGAACCGACTTCACCCTGTAATATTCTGCTCATCGGTACCGGTTTTGCCAAGTCGCTCATTATCTCTTCTAGTGCGGCATGCTGGTCGGCGGTAATCTCGAAAGGCAAACTTTTCAGGAAACCTACCACCGTATCCGTAGCGTCCGTAATGGGAACTCCGCCTTTACGTGAACGCCATTCATCTCTGCGCTTGAGAATAGAAAGTTGATTCAGGAAGAGCTCTCCGAAGGCAAGCCTTTTGCGTGCCTTTTCTCCATCTTGTACAGATGGCGGATAGTGCGTTTTATCGAGTGCATCCTGCAAATTCTGAAATCCGTACTTCTTCAATATGTAAAGAGGCAGCCATTCTCGATGGACGCCGTCGGTCGAATCTAATGCCAAACGAGTTACGGTTCTTATAGTGCGCTGGTATAGCCCTTGCGTAGACGGATACACGGGTATTATTCTTCCTGTGTGCACACTCTTGCCGCCTTTGTCTGAGATTATTTCATAGTCGGGATTGATCATAGACACTTTTTCTTTGAACACGCTTAATTCACCACTTACGGTAAGTGTCGATCCTACTTTAAGTTGTTCGGCAAGGTAAGGCTGGCGAAACCATATTATTTTCAAGATACCCGTAGCATCGGATACGGTGGCTATTGTAGCTCCGGGTGAACCGCCTATAGAAGAACGATGTATATCTACGATGTGTCCTTCAACCGTTACTTCTTGCCGTTCTTTTGTATACGATAGAGAGAATATTTGGACGATTTTAGAGCGATCCACATACCGTGAAGGTGCCATCCATAGGGCATCTCGTACGGTTTGTATGCCCATGCGATAGAAATGGGACTTGAAGCGACGTGGGAAGTAAGGAAGAGTTTCTATAGGTGCATCTAGGCTTATAGATTTTTGGGGATGTCTACGGGTTGTATTTGGCTTTGTCTGCTTTCTTCTAGCCGATATGGATTTATTTGCTACAACATCAAGAGTTTGAATAGCTGCCTGTACCCAAGAGCGTCGCTTTTCTATGTGTAACCCTCTATATGTCCAACCTGCGGGAGGATCTATCAGCGGCAAATTACGTGAGGCATTTGCTATAAAATTATCCAATCCGCCTATCACGGCAGTGTTGTTAAAATTCAGATCTTGTTCGCGTCTTAGTACTCGCAGAGCATCTTCAGGAGAGATACTGCGGTTCTTTTCACCGTATGTATCCATACCGGGCTTTGATATCAGCTTTTGGCGCTTATGGTGGCTATGCCTACTATTCCGGGTCCTAGGTAAGTTCCCACAACCGGTCCTACTTGTGCCAGTCCTGCTTTCTTATTTTTAGTAAGCGGTGCCAATCTTTGAGTCATACTTTTGGCTAATTCCCTCTCAGTAGTGTACAGCGCCCACGCATCCTCTAGCGGTGCGCTTGCCGCTGCCTGATTTACAAGCTCCTCGAACCCCTTTTGAACTGTTCTGAATCTGCCTAATGCCTTCGCTTCTCCATCTACAACCTCTAGCATAGGCTTGATATTTAAAAGAGAGCCCATCAGCATCTGCGCTTTTCCGATGCGTCCTCCTTTGTAGAGATTTTCTAGATTTTTTATCAATCCAAGGAAGCGCACACGTTTCCCGGCAGAGCGGGCGATTTCTACACTTTCCTCGAATGAAGCGCCGCCGTTTATAGTTTTGGCGGTTTCCATGGCAACCAAGCCCAATCCCATACATGCGTGTCCGCTGTCTATTACTTCTACCTTCACTTTAGACCCTTTGTCTTTAATCTCGTTTGCTGCGGTGAGGGCGGATGCGAAAGTGCCGCTCACTTTGGAGGATATATGAACGGAGATTATATGTGAATGGGTTTTACCAAGATTTTCGAATGCAGCTATGAATTCTGCGGGCGAAGGCTGAGAGGTTTTCGGTAGTTCTTTGGAGGCTTGTAATTTTTTATAGAACTCATCCGCCTTCAGCGTCACATTGTCCTTATACGTTTCATCACCGAAGTGGACATTTAGAGGAACAACAGTTATCATCATATCCTCTGCGACATCTTTTGGTAGATCACTTGTACTGTCTGTAACTACGGCTATGGACATGGTATTCCTCCTTAGGGGTAATATCTTCACTCTATAGTAAATATGAAGTCATAATTTGGTTGTCCGCCATTCAAAATTTCCACTTCTACACCTTCTATCCGCTGGTGAATATCTTCGCTTATCTCCTCCGCCTCATTATCATCTACATTCTTCCCGTAATATATAGTTACCAGCGCGCCATCTTCGGCAATATCCGCCAAGGCTTTCATTAGCGCCAACCGTGCCGTCTTCGCTGTTGTTACGGGTTTATCTTCAAGCATTCCTACAAAATGATCCAATTGAATGTCCAACCCGCCTACGTTGGAGTCTTTAGTAGAGCGAAAAACACTTCCGCTCTTTATATTTTTCAGGGCGGAAGCCATAGATTCTTGGTTAGTTTTTAGATCCTCTTCCGGTAGGAATGCCAGCAATGCCGCAATGCCCGCCTGCATAGAATCCGAGTAAACTATACTGATATTTTTAGAGGATATTTCAGGGATAAGGTTCGCAACGCCCGCTACGTTTCGGCTATTTGGCAATATTATGACATTTTCGGATGGTGCGACTTCCACCGCCTCGGATATATCTTGTGCGCTAGGATTGAGTGTATCCCCGCCGCTGACTATGGTAACAGCGCCAAGCCCTGCGCTTTCGAAAGCGGCCTTCATACCTTTGCCCATCACTACCGCTACTATAGCCGTATTGAATCTTTCTTTTTGAGAGGCTTCCTTTCTGTGGCCTTCCGACCAAGTATGCACCTGCTGATCCATGTTGCTTATTTCTATACTCGTGAGAGATCCGCGGGATACACCTGCGCTAAGTACCTTGCCCGGATCATCCACATGAACATGTACTTTAACCATAGTATTTTCTCCCGCTACCACTGCCGAACGTCCCATACTGTTTACCTCTTCCTTTATATCGTTTACGTTCAGGTTTTCGCCTATAATTGCGAAAACGGTGCAGTATCCCCAATCATCTTCCAGCTTTTCCAAGAAATGAGAAGATACATTCAGCGCATCGAATCGTACACCCTCTAGTTCCAGCCTTACTGCTTCCGGATCCTCTCCTTTCCACAAACTCATCCAGCCTTGTAAGGCTATAACTAATCCGAACCCGCCCGCATCTACAACTCCCGCTTCTTTCAGAACATCCAGCTGCTCCGGAGTGTGCTTAACCGCTTCAGTACCTCTTACAATTGCTGCTTCCAATACTTCTTCCAAAGTTCCTCCGGCTTTTGCCTTCTCCTCCGCTCCCAATCCCGCCTCGCGCATCACAGTCAGTATAGTTCCCTCTTTCGGATTGGGCATCGCGCGTGAGGCTGCTTCTGTACCGATTAGTATTCCTTTGGCTAGTGTAATTGCATCTAGTGTCTCTGTAGCTTGAATCGCCTCATTGACCCCTTTAAAGAACTGTGAGAGAATCAGTCCGCTATTACCTCTTGCACCCAATAGAACGGCTCTAGCTATGTTTTCCGCCAATACCGTAACGTTTTTTCCTTCATAATCCTTAATGTAATCGCTCGCTGCTTCGAATGTAAGGGACATATTGGTACCCGTATCGCCATCCGGCACGGGGAATACGTTGAGAGCGTTGATCTGTTGTAGGTTTGCCTTCAGTGCTTTTGCTCCCCCATTCACGAGATGAGAGAGTATAACGGCTGAATCTTTTTGATGTGTATCTATGTTCATAAATGAAAGATTTGGGAAAAGTTACTTGTCTTGTTGAGATATTTCATAAACAGCGAACCCTGCCTATTGTGGTTTCCAGTGTTTTATATCGTCCGCTGCTTCTATTTTACTATTTAGACGTTTGTACGTATCTTCTAGTTCTGCTCGTCTGGGATGCAACCGCCAATCTGTACTACGCTGTCTTTGTGATTCTAGCTCGAGTTTGAAGCCAAGAAATTCATTCAACCCCTTCCTCACTTCGGGATTGTAGAGTGTTTCGTACCTCAATGAAAGGAACTCAAACGGCTGAGATTTATACCACGCATCGAAATGTTTTTCCAGCAGAAGAGTATCTGATATATATATATCTTTGTGATTTTCATAATATGGAGAATGGCTGTTTATATAGTGAAGTTTGAGCCAGTTGTCAATATCTTTATTATTATAACGTTCTTTCTCAGCTGATAAAACAATATTCATAGGATTGCCGAACATCCATATGAGTTTGAAATTTTTTGGCAATTTCATATCAGGGGGAAACGCATGAGTTTTGAAAAATCTGTGCATCCTGAATTTATCCCAAGGTTCTTCTTCTATTTTACTATAAGGAATACTTGTCATGGATACGACTTTCGAATGTATATTAAAATCATAAATAGGTTGTTCCTGCAACAACATGCTATCTCCATTATTTATGGTTAAAGCAAATACAAATGCACCAACTTCTTTAGCATGTCCATTTTCGCGTAAATTTCTTGAAATACTTCTCACTAACATAGTAGTGCCGGATCTTCCAAGGCCGGCTACGGCATAATAATCTGTCATTGTTGTATAGTGCCGTCTTCTGTCATTCTTTCGATTTCAGCTTCAGAATAGCCCTCCTTTTGGAGTATATCCTTGGTATGTTCACCAAGCAGAGGCGCGGCGTTTCTCAGCCTGCATGGTGTTTCACTCATCTTCACAGGTGATCCTATCGTGCGAACTTTTCCTGCTGTCCGATGTTCCTGCTCCACAACCATTTCACGCGCCTGTACCTGCTCACTCTCCCAAACTTCCGCCATATTCATAATAGGTCCGGCGGGCACTCCTGTCTTATTTAGAGTTTCTAGCCAATATTCACGCGTACCTTCAATAAGAATTTTTTCCAATTCCATCTCCAACGCCTCTCGATTTGCCATACGCGCCCTATTATCTATAAAGCGTACATCCTGAATCAGATCTTCGCGCTTTAGAGCGTTGCATAAATTTTCCCAGATTGTCTGATTAGGTGCGGCAATATTGATATAGCCATCTGAGCATTTGAACGCCTGATATGGTGCCGATAGCCTATGTGCGGATCCGAGACGTCCGGGAACCTCACCGGTAGTAAAATACCGCGCAGATTCCCAAACCGTGTATGCTATTCCGGAATCTACGAGAGATACGTCTATATATTGCCCTTTTCCGATACGCTCACGTGCCACAAGAGCGGACACTATTCCAAAAGCGGCAAATAGTCCCGTATTCAAATCTGCGATAGGTACACCTGTTCTAAGAGGCGGGCCATCAGGAGAGCCTGTTATACTCATCAACCCGCTCAGTCCTTGTGCTATGAGATCGAAGCATGGATCTTTCCTTTTTGGTCCTGTGCGTCCAAAACCCGATATGGAGCAATATATCAGGCGTGGATTTAGCTTTGCCATCTCCTCGTATCCTAATCCCGCCCTTTCCATTGCTCCGTGCCTGTAGTTCTCTATGAAAACGTCCGCACCTTCCACGAGCCGTTTTACCACTGCTGCTCCTTCCTTCGTCTTTATATTTGCTACAATACTGGATTTATTGCGGTTTATAGCAAGAAAGGAAGCAGACTCACCTGCCAAGAACGGCGGACCCCATCTTCGCATATCGTCTCCAATGCTTGGCTTTTCTACTTTGATAATATCAGCCCCCATATCTCCCAACAGCATAGAGCAAAACGGACCTGCGAGGATTTGGCTACAGTCGACAACTCTGATACCTTCCAACGCTCCTTCACTCTCACGTCCGGAGCTACCTATCGTATTATTAAGTATATTGCCTATTCTCATACGTCTATAATATAAAATAAATCCCATGACAGGACACATACATTACTCTGATATAGAACGGGATAAGCCGTTGTTGCTTCTTATAGATGGCCACTCTGTAGTATTCCGCGCATGGTACGCCATCCCTCAAAGGATGAGTACGTCTGCCGGCTTGAATGTGAACGGTGTTTATGGTTTTACGAGCACCTTTCTCAAGGTGTTGCGTGAACACAAACCTACTCATGCCGCCGTTACTTTCGATACTCCCGCACCGACTTTCCGCGATAAAATTTTTCCGGATTATAAAGGTCATCGTCCACCTGTAGATCCTGATTTGATAGCTCAAATACCCGTTGTGAAGCAGCTTTTAAAATCTTTCCGAGTGCCCGTTTACGAGTGTGACGGCTATGAAGCCGATGATGTTGTGGGAACTATAAGCCAAGCGGTATCTGAAAAAGATGGCAACACACTTATCCTGACAGGTGACGCGGATCATCTGCAGCTTGTTTCGACATCTGTGAAGGTGCTTATGTATTCCGGATTCGGGGATTCACGAGTGTACGATATCGAAGCCGTAAAGGAGCGCTATGATGGTTTAGGTCCTGAATTCGTAGCGCAGATAAAAGCTCTTGAGGGAGATAAATCCGACAATATACCCGGAGTGCCCGGCATAGGTCCCAAATCTGCGCGCTTCTTGCTAGGAAAGTTCGGAGGTCTGGACGCACTGCTTGATAATATCGGTGAAGTGGGGAGTATCAAGGATCTTAGAGGCGCCAAAAGGGTTCAGGAAAGGTTGCATAATCATCGAGAAGAGGCGAAAGTATGGTGGAAACTGACGACTATAGACCAAAACGTACCGGTGGATTTCAGTATGGAGGATGCTCGCTTCTGGCGTTATGAGCGTCAAGATGTTGTAGATGCGTTGCTGAATCTTGAATTCCGCTCGATTGTGCCGCAAATTCCGGACCCAAACGACCCATTTAGAGGTTCACCTGCTACTCATGGGCAGCTCTCTTTGGCTTCTTCCTATCCTCCGCCATCGGACGCGCCCGATAAACCCGCCCGCATAGAGTATGAAGTGGTGAATGACGAGAAACTGCTTCAAAATCTCGTGCACACATTGAAAGAAACAGGCTCGTTTGCCTTCGATACGGAAACAAATAGTACTCATGCAGTATCTGCGGATCTTGTAGGGCTTTCCATATCTATAAAGGCGGGCTTCGGATGGTACATACCGGTGGGACACATAGAAGGCGTTCAGCTACCTAAATCTGTTGTCATGGATGTCCTTCGCCCTGTTTTTGAGGACGACACAATCTCTAAAGCGGCACATAATGCCAACTTTGATATGACTGTGCTATCGAGAGCAAATATACAAGTGCGCGGGCAAGTATTCGATACGATGATTGCGGCTGCTTTGTGCGGGTATCAGGCTATAGGGCTCAAACAGCTCGCACTCGGTATACTGCGAGAAGAGATGACACCTATAACGGCGCTTATCGGCACTGGGCGAAAACAGATAACGATGGATAAGGTTTCCATAGAGGATGCCGCCGCCTACGCTGCCGCCGATGCGGAAATGGTTGTGCGCCTGCGGGAACACTTTCGGCAAGCGATAGAACGCCATGGACAGAACAGAGTATTCTATGAAATAGAGCTGCCTCTTCTGCCCGTTTTGGTGAATATGGAACTGAGAGGGATGATGCTGGATGTTTCTACTCTCGAGGGTATGTCCGGTGAGCTTGCGAAAGGGATAGTAGAGATAGAGGATGCGGTGACAGGGATATTGGGAGGGCATAAGATAAACCTGCGATCTAACCGCCAGTTGGCCGAGGTGCTGATAGATGACTTGAAAGCGCCGCGTACTAGAAAGACAAAGACGGGTTGGTCTATGGACGCGAGCGCATTGGAAAGATTGATGACTATGGAGGGGCTGGATGATAGAGTTTACCAGATTGCGAGTGGCGCCTTTCGTCATCGTGAGCTAACCAAGCTGAAGTCTACCTATGTAGACTCTCTCCCCATGATGATAAACCCGTTGACCGGTAGAGTTCATACTACCTTCAATCAGGTTGGAAGCGCTACCGGCAGATTGTCTAGCACAGACCCGAATGTCCAGAATATACCCGTTAGAACTGAGCTGGGCAGACGCGTGAGGCGTGCATTCAAGGCGGACGCCGGCAACGGATGGCTATTGCTTTCGGCGGACTATTCTCAAATTGAGCTGCGTATTTTGGCTCACCTATCGCAAGAGCCCGGACTTTTGAAGGCTTTTCGTGAAGGGGAAGATATACATCGGACTACTGCGGTAGCTATGTATGGGGTAGAGCAGGTTACAGCCGAACAACGTAGGATAGCCAAGATACTTAATTTCGGTGTGATATACGGGCTGGGTCCGCATGGGGTTGCACGTCAGACCGACCTCTCACAAGAACAGGGAAAACAGTTTATAGAACTTTATTTTGGTAAGTATCCGGGGATACGGAAGTTTATAGATGATGTGAAGGCAAAGGCGGCATCCATAGGATACGCGGAAACGGTGACTGGTAGAAGGCGTTACCTTCGTGATATAAGAGCGGGCGGAATGGTGCAAGCCGCGGCGGAACGCGTGGCTGTAAATATGCCTATACAAGGCTCGGCGGCGGACGTGATAAAGGTGGCGATGGTGAATATCGCTGAAGAAATGCGATCTTCCCGTATGAAATCGCATATGGTTATACAGGTGCATGATGAGCTTATATTCGAGGTGGCACCCGGCGAGATGGAGGCACTTTGTGATACGATTTCCAGACTCATGCCGAGCGCTTTGGATCTATCCGTGCCTTTGGTGGTGGATTTGAAGAACGGGGAAAACTGGGGGGACATGTCTTGAGGATATTGGGGCGTTAGACCGATACATATAGAAGATGTTATGCAGACGCATCAACGTTTGTTCAAGATGTCCTTTATATCCGACGGTTTTTTCGAGACCGCAAATTTCCACTGTCCGAATCCGCCGTATTCATTGACGGCTTTGATCCATTCTTTCATATATTCATGTTTTGTATCGTCCTGCTCGGTTTGCTGTCCCTTTGTTTCAAGCACCAGAATTTCTCCGGACATCAGTCTAATGAGAAAATCTGGGCGGTATTTTTTGACCGTGCCGTTATAAACATAAAGAATATCAAAGCCTAGGTGGTCGTTTTTTACCCATGCTGCAACCGCTTTGTTGCGGTCCAGTTCAAAAGACTCGGATGCTTCCCAAGTGCTGTCAAACACGCAGTAGTTGATGTGGCTTTTCTCTGTGTTTTCGCACGGCTTACCGGTTCGCCACGGAATCATATCTCCGGTCGAGCGAATAGGGCGGTTGGTATCGAGAACGAGAGCGGTTTTCTCTGTGTTGTCGAACTCTATCGCCTGCCAGAAATGGCGGATGATTTTTGACATATTGAGCGTTATGACGATTTGCCGTTTCTTTTTATCCCTATTGAAAAGCTCGGGCGATATTTGTATGCGGTCTGATCCTATAAACTGTTCCGCAAGGCGCACAAGTTCCGCCATAAGTGCGAACTCGGACGCTTTCCAGCTCGGCTTCATCTCTTTCCAGACGCTTTGCGCCGCTCTGAAAATCATCGTCTGTTTTCGAAACTGTTTTATCAGATTTTCAAGGTCTATGTCTTTGATTTTGGAAACATCCGGATTGCCATCAACCAGAGGAGCAATTTCGACCAATTGCGGAGTATCGCTTGCTTCAAGTTTCAACAGACTGACCTGTTCCCAATCAATCGAGAGCTCGGGTTTATAAGTTCTGTCTATGCGGATGATATTAGGCCATTGGATTGCAAAATCCTTTTTCTCATGGACAGGCTTAACGGTAATTTTAGGAGAAGGTGGCGGAGGGTCTGTAGCCTCTTCTTCGTGGGGTAGAAAACTGAACGGCACTCCGAAAACGTTGACATACTCCGCGTCAAACAATCCGGTTTCCTCATTTATCTCATAAGAAGCGCGCCGCAGTCCGCGCCCGATGACCTGCTCGCAGAGAAGCTGGCTTGTGAACGCCCGCAGACCCATAATTTGCGTAACCGTCCGTGCATCCCACCCTTCGGACAGCATTCCCACAGAGATAACATTTTGTATTCGCCCTCCGGGCTTGCCTTCCTGTCCGACCGTATTCACTTGTTCCCTGAGAATCTCCGCTTGCTCTTTCTTTGAGATTTTTCTTGTCCCGTTCTCCTCTCCGTCTTCCGTTCTCACGGCTTGGGTTTCCGTCTCTTTTTCTTCCGCTTCTTTCAATACTTTTGAATCTATGTGCAGAATGCCTTCGGGTTCGCAAAGTGCAGGGATCAGTATATCTTTATTGTCAAACGCATATTTGATACGCGCCGCTGTCTCCGTGCGGTTTGCAACCGTAATCATTACCGGAGGTGTTTCACGCCCAGCCCATTTATCTTTTGTTTTCTCCCAATCCGAACCCAGCAAAAGGTAGGCATTTTTTACGAGGTCGGGCAGCTGTTCGTGCGCTTCCGCGTTGCGGCTCAGGTCGTCTTTGACTGAGGAGTCGTTGTATATGTGATAAAGGCGTGATTTATAAGTTTTCGCATCCGGCGGCGTATCATCACGCACCACAATGCGCGGCGTTTTGACCAGCCCCGATTCAATCGCGTCATTGAGTCCGAAGTCGCTCACAATCCAGCCGAACAGCGCCTCTTCCGATGTTTTCTTGCCGCTTGGCGCAAAAGGGGTTGCGGAGAAATCGAAACAGTTCAAAATCCCCCGAGTCTTGTGGATGCGGTCAAGCCCGCCGATCCATTTTGTGGCTTCTTCTATATCTTCTCTTGCAATGCCTTTTATTTTCGATTCGGCGGGCACGCGCCAAGCGTGGTGGGCTTCATCGTTAATCACAATCAGATTGCGGACGTTTGCCATATCGCCGAGGACTTCATGGGTATATGCCTCATCGCTTTTCGCTCCGCGTTTGTCCACACCTTTTTTATTCCTGATTTTTTCTTCCGTTTCCCAATTGAGCGCGTGCCAGTTCCGTATAAGGACTTTCACCTGCCTGAGTTTTTCTTTCAAAGACAGTGGGACTATGCCGAACTCGTCATAGTAATTTTTTGTATTTGCAGGATTGAGGACAGAAAGTCTCTCCCTGACCGTAAGGTTTGGAGCGACTATAAACACATGTTGAGAAAAACGCCCGTCTCTGTTGTAGGTCATGCGGTTTATCGCCTGCCATGCAATCAGCATCGCCATAACCACGGTTTTCCCTGTGCCTGTAGCGAGCTTTGAACACAAACGGCGAAACTCTCCGCCGTCTGTCGGAATGTCAATTCCGGTTTTCTCCGAAGCGGGAGTTTCAATCAGCCATATCAGCGTTTCAATCGCTTCAATCTGACAAAAGAAAAACGGGAAGTCTCTTCGCTCGGGCTCGGGGTCTTGCCAATGTTCAAGCAATGTTTTGGTAATGCCGGTAATCCCCGGATAACCCGCCTTGCGCCACCCGTCGACACGCTGACGGATTCGATTGACGAGCGGCAGGGGCTCAAAAATTCCTTTGTCCCGATAAGGTTTTGCGTTAGGGTCTGCAACCATATAACCGGCCCGGCGGCGACCTTGCACAAGCTCGAGGGATTGTCCTTCTTCAACGAATTGCCAGTGTTCGGAAGGGACGGAGTAGGGGGAATTGATTATGAGGGAGGCGAATTTTTCAGGCATTAAGATTCATTTTTTACTTTGTTCCACTTCAAGGAATGATTACATTGAACATGTTTAATTCTTTTTTTAACTGAACCATAGCTTATTCTAGTTTTGAAAAGACTATTCCTTTCATGCGTGCTGAGCTTTTTAGAGACAAGTACCGGATAAAGCGTAAATTGATTGGGAAGATAGTCTTTGAAAAATTGTATGGTGCATTCCAATTGTCCTTTTATTTTTCCAATATTAGAATTTCCAGACTTAAACTCTATTGGCAAAAAGAATGTTTCCCCGTTTTCATCTGCTACAACTACATAATCGCATCTCCTACCAGAATCTTGAGATCTTATAATACAGTCAACATTAAGAATAACCCTTGTGCCTGGGAATCCGTCCAGTTTGAGCTCGCATGTTTTAACCTTGCATGTTTCAACCTTGCAAGTATCTTCAACGCATTTAGGGAACCTACTTTTCAGATTCAGCGAGAAGATATTGGCCATTATTCATTATCTTCCATTTGGTCAAGGATTTCTATGGTTTCGTTATACAAATTTGAAGACACCTTATTGTGGTCGTCAGGAGACAAGCCGCTTTCTGGGTCAAAATTTAATCGTTCAACAACTGTTCCTCCTTTTTTTTGTTGGTTAAATACATATGCCCCAATCTCATTTTCTTCTAGAAACAAATTCTGACTATCGGGGAATTTGTCGCGTTTTGCTTTCGTTAATTTTGACAAACGAACATGGTTTCCAAGTTGCTCGAGAAAATAATCACTGTGTGTTGTTACCACCACACGAACACCTGATCTAACCAACCGCACGATAGTTTTGGCAATTCCTCTCTGGGCTTCAGGGTGCAAGTGCGATTCGGGCTCTTCAATAATCAATAAATCACCTTCTCCTACTCTATGTCTAATGAAAAGAACAACCGGCGCGAGTTCCGAAACCATTGATGAGGAACGTAGCAATGGAACTTCAAATCCATTGATTGCTTGTATGTAAATTCTGGATATTGGTTTGATTCTGAACTTTCCGACTGAATGGAACCATGAAGTATATTTTTTTCCATCTCATCCGCCACTTTTTTTACTTCGGGGTCAGCTATTCTACTTGTGTTCATTAGTATAATTTCTTCAAGAAAATCAGATACGATGCCGCTCAATGTAGGAACAGAAAAAGTTTCCAGTCCCGCAAAAGTGGACCGCCGGACAAGTGCTCCTGCTATGGCACGATGGCTCTGCATGATACCTGTTCTTGCCGCAGGCAGATAAAAAGATTCTGTTTTACTATGTGGATGAAAAATATGATCTGCTATTTCTTCAAGAAGAAGCATTGCTCTTATATTTTTTGGAATTTCTCTTTTGCGACCTAAGTATCTAACCAAACTTGTAAAATGCTTATTAGAAAAATCCAATTCTTTAATATCCATGCTGGGAGGAATACCGGATGCTCCCAAAATCAACCTTTGTTGGTTGATCTCCAAGTTAAGATTGAATTCCTTGCTTATTGGATGATTTTCTTTCGATGAAACCCCCATACAGCGAGAGATTTCTTGATGAAAAATTTTGTTTGTCTCTTCTCCTATTTTTTCGATAATCCACTTTTTAAATTCTTCAGGAAAATCTGAAAAATTAAAATTCTCATTATCTTCTTTGAATAATTCTGTCAGAAATTTATCTATACTTTCATCCGTAGATACGGTGTCAAAATCTAGAATCCCTGTTCTTTGGCTTGTTCCTTCAAAAGGTTTAAGCAAAGCATAGATTAGCACCGCAAGATACGACTTACCCGTATTACTCGGTCCAACAAACACCGTCAGCGGGCAAAGTTCAATATCCTCTGCCTTCGCAATAGGACCGTAGTTATTAACTGAAATTTTCATATTGCTTTCTATTGTCATCATTTTCTCTCCTACTGAATAATCTCCACCACCTTCAAACTCTCTATCCCTCTATCATCCACTATCTTGACGGCGATCCTGCCGTTCTTCCCAAGCTCAAACGGCAATGACTGCGTTCCTTTGTATGCTTCTATCATATCCTCATCTATCTCCGCTCTCAGGTTTTTGGCGAGCCTTGTCCATCCGCCGTTACTGTCCGCCATTGGGAAGAATACCTGACGCGGATACAGGCTTCTGCCATCGTAGTCAGTGTCCAGCATCCATACGGCTATTTTGTCTGCATCACCGGATTCAAGCTTGCCGGTCTTGGTGTTGAAGTAGTCGAAGCCTTGGACGGTGACTTGTGAATAGTGGATAGTGGATAGTTTGTCTGGCAGGGACGCAGTGATTTGACGAGCCCGGTCGGCAATTTCCCGATTTCCTCGCAGTCGGTCAATGTGGTTCCTGCGGTCTCTTTCGGGAAGGCTTTCAATCTCTGACACAAAAGCATCGGCTTCTCCAATTCGGCAAGGGAGCCACGCGCTATTCCCAGAAAATGAAGAAACTCTCTCGTTCCGTGTAGCGCTTGTCTCTACGCTATGTTCGCCGGAATTGACACTGCCGCCCGCGTCAGTTGCGCCCGCATTCCATAGGTCTCTTCTTTCGGCGATAGCGATGAACAGTGATAGATCGCCTCGGTCAATGCCATTGATTTTTGCCGGACTATCGACTCCCGATAACGTTTTAATGATTTCATAAGATGCCAGCGCCTCCCGCCCGTTACTATCGACTATCCACCGTTCACTATCCACTACCACATCCGGCTGTCCGACTAGCCAGAAACTCTCGTTGCCGGCGCGTTTCTTCTTCAAGTCTTCGGTTTGCATATCGGCGTTCATGTGCGCTTTTAGCATGGTTACGCCGGGCCAGTTGGTTTCATCTATGTCTTTTGACGCCTCGGGGTCAAACTGAAATGCGGCAAATACGACAATCTCCGGTTTTGGCATAAGGGTTGCCGCTTCCTGCAATGCGTTTTCGACCCGTCGCGGTTCCAGCGGAGCGTGTTCGGGTCCGAAAGAGATTACAACACGGCGAGGTTTATACGCCGTTGCCTCATCTCCTATCTCGTCTTTTCCCGAGTCATCCGGCTTGGTTTCAGCATCCGCATGAAGCCATCGGCAGGGGAGGGGTTCAACACGAGAAAAAGCGATCCGCTGCCCGCTCTTCCCGCGAATGCCGGCTTTCAGCAGCTCATCCCGCCATTCCTGCTGTCGAAGCGTCTCCCCAGACCGAGCAACAGATTCATCCGCAATTACCTCCCCTTCCCTCCGGGAGAGTGCAGAGCTTGCCCCCCTCTCCCTTTGGGAGAGGGCCGGGGAGAGGGCGTCGTACAACATTTCCAGCACCCCCTCCGTCTCTTGCAGCACCTCATTATTCCGAAAGCGTATAACCTCCACACCCTGCTCTATAAAAAACTCCGTCCGTTCTTTATCCTTGCGTTGTTGGTCGGGCTCGTTGTGATGTCCGCCATCCAGTTCAATGCCGAGGTGTGCTTCGGGGCAGTAGAAATCCAAAACATACGGATCAAAGGGATGTTGACGCCGGAATTTGAAGCCGTAGAAGTTGTTGTTTATCAGCAGATGCCAGAGTAGTTGTTCGGCATCGGGTTGTTCTTTGCGGAGTTGGCGGGCTTGTTTGAGGAGGGTTGGGTTTATTGGAGTTTTGACGACCTTACTTGTGCCCTCACCCTCGGTTCCTCTCCCATAGGGCGAGGGAGGATGTATGGGCATGACGGTCGGAGCGGGTACGGCTTCGGTGGTGAAGGGGCCGGTTACTCTTGCTCGCTTTGTGTCTTTGAGTGGTTGGTCAAAGAGGGTTTCCGTTGCGGGCGGTTCATTGTTGGCGATGGATTTCAAGGTGATATGCGGGACTTTTTTGTATTGAAAACCACTGCTGACGCCCTCATCGGGATAGGCTAATTTGTAATAATTGAAGGTTGCCGTCATGAGGCGTTGTTTGGCAAGGGTAAGAGCTACTCGGGAGGTGTCGCAGGTTATCCAGCGTCTGCCCCATTGCTCGGCGACATAGGCGGTGGTTCCGCTTCCGCAGGTTGGGTCGAAGACGAGGTCGCCGGGGTCGGTGGCCATGAGGATGCAGCGTTGGATGACTTTGTTCGAGGTTTGGACAACATAATCTTTTTCGCCGGCAAATATAACCGTATCTGCCCACATATTCGTTAAACGTTTGCAAGGAAAGTCATCAATATAACGAATGTAATTGATTTTATTTCCAATAATACCAAGTCGATTTTTTTTGATTAAACTATCTATGCCCGACCTGTTTGTTTTCCAACTACCTTGAGTAATTCTGAATGTGTTACCCTCAAACTCAATTGGAAAACGTCCTTTCTCTCCACCACTTTGACTCATTATATGGTCATATCGAAAAATACGACATCCAACAGGCAAATGTTTGTATCCTTCTCTTTCCTCTTTTGTCATTGGGCGGCGTGTGCCATCTGCAAGTTCAATGTGTCTGTACAAGTCATCTGGGATAATGGGTTTGTCTAACCAAATAGACCTAGTTTTTATCTTTTCAATGTTCTTGCCATACCACACGAGATAGTCGCCCGTGCTTTGTAAGTTCTTGTTCCCTAACCCTGTGGTCGTCTTGTAACTAACCAAACTCACAAAATTTCCCGCCCCAAATACCTCATCCATAATTTCCCGAACATGATGCACATTCTCATCCGAAATCTGTACAAACACACTCCCGCTATCGGTCAACAACTCCCTCGCCAGCAACAAGCGGTCGCGCATATACGACAGATACGAATGTATCCCCAATTCCCAAGTGTCGCGGAACGCTTTTATCGTCTCCGGCTCGGCGGTTAAATCCTCGTCCTTGCCATCCTTGACGTCGCGCTTATTCACAAACGGCTGAAAGTTTGAACCGTACTTAATTCCATAAGGCGGGTCAATATACACGCACTGTACCTTCCCAGCCATATTCTCCTTTTGCAGCAGCGAGTTCATCACCAACAGCGAATCGCCGGCAATCAGGCGGTTGCTCCAGTCGTTGGAATGTTTGTAAAACTCTATCTCCTGCCGAAGCGGAATTTCGCGCATTGCCTCGAACATACTCGCCTGCCCGCCGCTTCCGTTGCCGTTGCGTCTTCTGACGGCTTCCATAATTGTGCGAGGGTCAATGCGCTCGTGCACGTGCAGAGATTGTGTTGGCACTTCAAACGATGTGTGTTCGGCTTTCCCCGCCCATTGGAGTTGCGGGTCTATATGCGGGTCGTAGGAGTAAGTCCGCTTCTGCCCCTCGTCAGAGTCGGTGTTCGGATTGACAAGCCCGACGGGCGGGTTGTTAGCCCGCTTTTTTCCTTCATGGGAGTAGGAAAATATTTGGCGCTTCTGTTTTTTTCTTGTGGTCAAGGCGGGGATGTTTCCTATCTATTTCTTTCTGGGGGGTACGGTGTCTATGGTTCATTTTGGCACAATTAGGCACAATTAGGCACAGATTGACACAGGCTTTTATGACCTTAATCATATCAAGTGTTTTAAGGGAGGTTGCTTTTCTGCGGATAAGGCGCGGGTAGGGTAGGGCTTTCGTTGGCGTGTAGGCGTGTAGCGGTCATATTGGGGGGTTGGTGAGTTTAGGTTTGTTCCTCTACCTTACTTTACAAGGTATATTTTTATGACGATGTGCGGGGGCATGGGTAGATTTAGTTAAACTTGTACAATAAGCACGGTGTACTTGTATGATGTTTGTATAGAGAGGTGACTCGTATGGACGCATTAGGCGCAATGTAAGTCGGGTTCGCTTACTGCGAATCGCTCTCGGTTGTCGGGTATGTTTAAAAGTTGGAATAAATTCAGGATATAAGAGATGTCTCAACTTATTGTCAATCCTCATATGGCATCGTTGCGCTCTTTAATGAGCAACAGCATTGTCTATGAGGTGCCGACTTTTCAGCGCAATTACTCTTGGAGCGAGGAAGAATGGAACGACCTCTGGGAAGATTTGATGGCTTTGCCTAATAATGATTCCGAGCAACATTATATGGGCTATATAGTTCTTCAGAAAAAAAGCAGTAGGCAATACCTTATCGTTGACGGTCAGCAACGGATCGCCACTCTTTCAATTCTTATACTTGCGGCGGCAAAGTGCATTAAAGATGAAACACACAGGGACAAACTTTTGGAGAGTTATTTACTACCCGAAAGTGTGACGAAACTTGTTCCTCAGAGCCGCCTGAAACTCAACAAAACAAATAACAATTTCTATGCAAATCATCTGCTGAAATTGAAAAGACCCGTTTCTATGCAGAGACAGCACCTTTCCAATAGAAAAATGTGGTCTGCGTTTGAATACTTTGTGAATAAAATAGAGAAAAAGTTCGGTGGAAATGAGGATGCGAAAATAGCCGAGTTTATAGATATGAAAACGGGAGAAGGGCTTATTTTTACAGTTCTAAATGTTGAAAATGAAGAAGCAGCATTTACCGTTTTTGAAACCCTGAATGCGAGGGGAGTGGAACTTTCCAGTCCCGACCTGCTCAAAAACAGACTATTCTCGGTTGTTTATGCTGAAGACCGTTCGGATGAAACCCTTGAGCGACTCGAGAGTCTTTGGGATGATATGCAACTCCTTGTGTCCGAGAATATGACAAAATTCCTCAGATACTTGGAACTCGAGAACGCGGATGCCGTGAGGAAGAGCAACCTTTATCGCGCCGTCCGCGAAGAGTTTCGGAGGCAAAGAGATTTTTAAATTCCTTTATGATATTGTAAATGTTGCCGACATATACGCGGAAATGGCAAACCGCAGGGAGAAAGTGGAATAGCAAACAGAAAAAATACCTTGACTCTTTCCTTATCAGCAGTCAGCATTTTCCGCTTCTTTTTGCCGCATTCAAAAAATGGGACAGAAATGAGCAGTTTACCGATACGGTCAGGTATTGTTATCACCTTTCGCGTTCCGTTTGGCGGCTTCGAATGACCTCGAGAATGCTTTTGCCAAGGCTGTCGGTGCTCTATTGGACGGGGCTGAAAATGCGCAGATCTGCTTCCTCACCTAAAGCCTGTCTACCTTGATGATGTCGGTTCAAGAGGCTTTTGCGGCAAAAGAATTTTTCACTACGGTTGGCAAAGCATATACTGCTCTCGATTGAAGAGCAGGAAAGCGGTAGCGCCTTTTCTAGTGGTACAATTTTGAACATATTTCCTGAAAATCCGGGGGACGGCTGGGAGGAATTCGATAGCAGGGACAGACAGCATTTCGTCTGGAGAATAGGCAACCTTACTCTGCTTGATTCAAAAGAGAATCAACGACGTGCAGGCAACAAACCCTTTAAGGAAAAGATTGCGTTTACAATGAAAGCCGGATTACACAAATTGTGCGAAGTACGGGAATGGAATACCAAGGCAATTTCAGCGTTGGCTAAAATAGCCTGCGGAATTAGGCGTGTTCAATTTTCGCCTGATTGACGCCTCGCTTATTCACGAACGGCTGAGAATTGGAGCTCTGTTCAATCCCATAGGTCCGGTCTATTGTTCACTTGCTCCTTTTCTTCGTGCGTATAGGCCTGGGTGTTGGCATTTTTATACTCCTTGGTAGCATAAGGCTGTCATAGACGGCATGCCTCGCGCTCGGCTAGGGGCTTGGAAATGAGGGTTGCCGATTTTTAAAGGGTGTTCTTTGTGGACGTGGTCGCGCGTTTAGTCGATACTAAACCTTGATTGCACAGGTGCTTCCTATAGACGGAGCCGGTCTTGAAGAGAGTATGGATCTACTTTGAATTAAACCTTAATGGCTAGTAATTCATTCAAAGCGGTATCAACCTGCCCGATGTAGTTTGGATCGGTGCCAAATAAAGCCAAATGTCCATCAATACTCTTGATTTCTCTGTACTCGCTGTTGGCTATCATCTCTTGTTCCGCCTTACAATCCCGTGGCGGGAAGAACATATCCTCATTGATAGGCATAACAAACACTTTAGCCTTGATCCGCCCTAGCGCCTCCTTCAAATTGCCTCCGGTGTTGCGACTTACATCGCCGCGCTGCCATTTCCAAGCCATGCGCAACAAGTTGTTGGGATCCATCACGCCAAAATAAGCCTCCATAAAGCCTGTGATGAAATCTTGCATGGAGTAGAAACCCAGTGCGAGCCAACGTTCTTTTTTGAAAAACTCGGTGCTCCAACCCATGACCGCCCAAATCATCGCATGCCTTCGCAATCCGCAATGGACATCACTCGAGTTTTTATAGAACCCGCCTGCCCAAGCGGGATCGGATGTGATGGCATCTATTAAAGTTTGCGTGTAAAGAAAATCATGCGTCGTGTTCTTAGCCGTCCCTGCAATTGGCGCGGCGCGTTTGACTACATCCGGGTAGCGAACCGCCCACTCATACGTTTGTTGTGCGCCCATCGATCCTCCCACGACCAAGGCAAGGGTTTCGATGCCAAATTTCTCAGTGATTAATTTATGCTGAGCACGTACATCATCGCCGATGCGCACATGTGGAAAGTTCCCCATACCATTGGGAAACGGCGTGTTATGAGGCGAACTCGATAATCCATTGCCTATTTGATTTACGATGATGATAAAATACTTATCAGGGTCAAGCGCATGTCCTTTGCCTACGTAAACCTGCTCCATGATTTTGCTTGTTCCCGAATACCAAGTGGGAACCAAAATGGCGTTATCCTTGGAAGCATTGAGTTTACCGAATGTCGCATACGCAAGTTTGCAATCGTGAATAGCACCGCCATTCTCCAAAGGAAAATCACCTAGGTCGTGGATTTCATAGGGTCCGTGATTGTCTTGGGAATAGTAACTGTTTTCTATCATTGCTTTGTTCTCCTCTCAATTTAACTTTTGACTTTGCCACAGATGAACTAAAATTTTGAATTGTATGTAGATAGATTTCAAATAATCCATCATCCCAATATAAATTACGGGTAGCGGTCTATTCATGAATTCCAAGTGTCAAAACCTCCGCTTTCTTTACTCGGCGCAAGGTGCTCCCTGTCTATTCTGACACCAACTTTATCAACTTAATCATATCAAATATTCGAGGGAGTTGCCGGTGAAGGCAGGGTAGGGCATTCGGTGAGGCGTAGACGGATAGCGGGGGAGTGAGTAGGCGGTTGGGTTGGCAAGACGAACGGAGGGGTGGATTCGATTTACAAGCGGTAGGGGATCACACATCCCTCACCGAAGAGAAAAGCCTTAACCTTTCAATAGTACGTTTCAGGCTCCGTGAGTATATTGCGGCAACATCAATATCCCATCGTTCCATCACGAAATCGATAAGCATGCCGTTATAATCCGGACCCACCTTGCTTGTAGTTTTATTCCGAGGCGGAATATCTTCCCTGATTCGGCTGGATTGAGATTTTCTTGCCAAATTTATCAAGTATTCTTTTGGGTTTTTTATGTCGTCGACATCATCGGGGATTTTGTTTATAGGAACATACAAGAAACTCGAGACTGCTTCTCGATGCGCCATAACCCACGCTTCTATCTCCATCACGGCAAACCGATATAGCAGGTTCGAGTGGACAGGCTCGCGTAGCTCACTTATCGCATTGGGAGGGCATCTATCTTCCGTATCCTGATCGGTGAGAACAAAATACGCAAAACCCCTAGCCGCTTGGTTGATATTTTTTATTTTCCTCTTGATTTTATCTTTATTCCAACGCAAGACGTTTACGACTTCATAACTTCTATCCGCTTTCTCGAGGATTCTCCTCGCCACGGCCTCACTGAGCGGGTCTTCAACTATCAGGATGAGAGGGATGGGCATTACCAACGTAACTTTAGTTGTGCGTTAATATCTGGGGGTTTAGTATGAGCAATCACCGCTTCACCCACTGAAGCGCCGGATTCGAGCAAAGATTTTATATCTTCGATGTCAGCGGCAGCATCTACCGTTGTTCCTTCTTCGGTAGGAGTAAGCACCAGAACTTCCGCACCGTCAATCCCCTTGTCGGATAACAGTTCGGCGCTGTGTGTACTAATCAGCACTTGCCGTTTATTTTTTCGCTGTGCCCTATAGAGAAGCGGCGCTAGTTTTTCCACAATCCCGGCATGTAGCGATATCTCCGGCTCTTCCAGTAGTAGCAAAGAATCGCCTTCCAGCAAAGACCAGATCAACGCCATTAACCGTAGGGTGCCGTCGGAAAACTGATCTTCTCTCTGTCGTGCTCCATGCGCCCGCCAATGGGAATACAAGGCGCTAATATGCGGCCTTCCGGTATGTTCATCACGTTCAAAGGATATTTCATGTAGTTGTGGTACCGCAATCTTGATGACATCGTTTATCCTTCTCAATCGGGACTTTTGAGTCCTTGGTGCGGCTTTCGCCATGCGTTCAAGCAAGCCCTGACCGAACGGGTCATCTGTTAAAACCCTGCTCTGTATATCGTCGGCATGGCGCAGTAGTTGAGGTACGAGATGCATATAGGTAATTTTGCCGAGGTAATCTCCTATCTCCCTGAAATCTTTGTTATTATTCACCTGCTCGAGATAGGTCTGTTTCAGGCGTACCTCATCCGCCTTGTCTTGATTGTTAGGACGCGTCAGTATTATCTCACCGTTACGCCATACTTTTTCGTATGTCAGGTAATGTTGCCTGTAGCCTCTTACCTCCTGCTTGATGCCTATCTCGTATCGCCATTTTGGAGGGGACTCGTTTTCCGCATTGGCAAGGGCAATAGCGATGACAATTTCCGGGTCACTTCGGGCACTCAGACAGCGGATTTTGGACATGCCGCCTCTTTTTTCAATCGCTTCCTGCAGCCCTCCTCCCGTCTGCTTTGCAATATCACGCAGAAAGCGAAAAGCATCCAGAAGATTGGATTTACCGGAAGCATTTGGACCCACTATGAACTGTCGCCTTTGCAAATTGACATTCACATTAGTGAAGTTACGCCAGTTTTTTAATTCTATATTGCTTATTAGCATCGATCGATCTCCACAATCCTCACCGCTGTCAAATTCTGAACCTCTTTATTATCCACTATCTTAACTGAGATTCTACTGTCTTTGCAAGGTTCAAACGGCAATGACGTTATCCGTCGCCTTCTTTTGGGTGTCGATGTGCGACGGATAGCGGGGGAGTTTTTCCGATTAGGCGAGCGGATTGACAAGACGAACGGGTGGATTGTTAGCTGACTCTTTAGCTTTGTGCGTATAAGGAGTTTATACCCCTATTAGAAGGTTTCGGCATTGGCATCTTTTATACTCCTCAATAGCGTAGATCTATCATATACGGCATACCTCGCAACTATGATATACCCCGAACCCCGCTAGGTAGGTTGACATACGGGCTGTGTTTAGTGAGCTGGGATTTGTTCCTCTACTCTACTGAAAAAGTCTTTACCGCATTTTATAGTGATATATGGTTTTTTCTTTCCTCTGAATTCAACGCTGTCTTTGTCTTTAGGTTCATATATTTTTGAGGCTGACCTAGCTAAACAACACGGTACCCACTTTATTCTCTCATTGTGTAGTTTCTGGTCTAGAGTCAGGCTTTCAAATATCTTTAGGCCACCTTCAATTTGCCTTTTTACCTTGCCGCCGCTTTTTGCTATTGTTTTTTTGAATTCTACCGGAAGCACAAGGTAGAAATTTCCTCTATCCACGATAATCAGATAGTCACACCTTCTTCCCTTGATGGAAGGGATGCATTTATTATCTAAGGCATCTATATCGATAGCGACATAAGACATGTTCTTCAACGGCCTGATGTCTATGGCGCAAATGCTTCCTCTCGCTTTCAATGTGGATCTTTTAGCCGCCGTTCCCACAATGCCCTCAATATGCTTTATCAGTTCTACCATTATTCAGGATCGATCCTGTTCAGTATGTTGACTGTTTGGTTGTATAGGCTTTCGCCTACAATGTCATGCTGATCTGTGGAGAAGCCTGTTTCTTCGTCGAATGGAATCTCTTCGACTACCGTCCCTTCCTTCCTTCGAGCGAATAGATAAGTTCCTACCTCCGCCTCTTTGAGGTAGAGTTCCTTTTCACCTACTACTTCTTGAATGTCCTCCTCCGGAAGCCGAGAGAGGTGGGTATAGTTGGCTATCTGATCCAGAACGTAGTCGCTATGAGTAGTTATCAACACTCGCACACCCGCCTTTATCAAACGCACGATGGATTTGACGATGCCTCTCTGTGCTTCAGGATGCAGGTGCGTCTCGGGTTCCTCTATGATGATGAGGTCGCCTTTACCTACGTAGTGCCTCAGAAACACCACTATAGGAGCCAGCTCGGAGACCATGGATGAAGACCTCATGATGGGTATGGATGAATCGCCCTGTTTATAGAGGAAGGTGGGGTAGCCCGTAGGCGAAGGGTCTATATCGATAGAACCGCCGAGCACGGTTCGCTCCATATCGGCGGCGATCGACGCTATATCCGTATCTTCAGTGGTTTCTCTGTTTACCTGAATCAATTTCTCCAGAAAGTCCGCAAGCACACCGCTGAGAGTTGGTATCGATACAGTCTCGAGCCCGCCATACGAGGCACGCCTAACCAGAGCGCCTGCGATTGCCCGATGGCTCTGCATCACGCCCGTCCTAGCTGCCGGCAGGTAAAATGAGGATAAATGGAATTTGTGAAATATTCTACTTGAAAGAAGTGATGACAATTCATATAAATCATACTCACTCAAAAGCGCAACAGCCTTAGCATGTCTTTGGTCATTTTCCGATGCTAACGTGCGGCGAGTGATTCTAGAAGATATCCGTTCTATTCGCGGTAAGATACGTTCATCGTCAACAATGAGATTCGTGTAGTCAATCTGAAAATAATCCTCTTCTTCGGAAAACCATTTGTACCTAGAGAATGGATCACGCGTTTCTATTTCGACTTCTCCTGCGTTTTTAAGGGTCAGATCGCTCAAAGAGGTTACACCCATGCAACGGAGTAGTTCTTTCTTAGACTCCTCTTTTATTGCCGAAATATTTCCTGAAAGAAGGTCATTCAAAAAAGTCTTTGCTCTATCGGAGAAATAGATATCTTCCTTACGCCCTTGGTATATACTTAATATTTCCTCTAGAAAACTTTTTGTTTCTTCATGATTATAACCGAGCATTTCTCTCCGGTGAGGAATGTCAGTATGCATAACAGACACGGACGATTGAAGCATTGAGTAGATAAGCGCTGCCATGTATGATTTGCCTGTATTGCTGGGTCCTACGAAAATCGTAAGGGGTCGCAGCTCTATGTCTTCAGCTTCGGCTATTGGTCCGAAGTTTCTGACGGATAGATGGAGGTTATCGGTAGTGCGGGGTTCTTTTGTGGGTTCGTCTTCTATAGCCATTTTGTATGCCTCTTATATTATGGGTTCGGTTTTATTTTATACCATTGCCCTAGTCCTCTCTCAAAGGGCGAGACGGTGCCCTAGATGCGAACTTCCTACATGGCGCGGTAGGCGCTTTTTCAAGCTTAGGCCGCTTGCGGGTAGTACGGCGAGGGCACTGTGGGGTAGGCATGATGTATATGCCGGAAAACATCCTCTATGATTCTGTTCACTTCATTATGAGGGTAGGTTTCGGGTGGCAGGCCTGTCTCGTCACTCCATAGGAAATCGCGAACGATAACCCGCACGGCATCGCGGTTTATTTCCTTCTCGCGCCAATGATCCAACTCGCCGATTTTGCCTTTCAAGGTTTGCAGAAGGTCTCTCGCGACCTTCTTGATCCGTGCAATCTCCGTCGGAGTGAGGGCGTGCTTCCTCAGCAGGTCGAAGATTGCCAGTGATTCTTCATCTAACCCCTCTCGAACGGCACGGAGCTCCTCAGTTCCTAATTCCTGCGTCATATCGAGCAGCGCCTCGAAGGTCTGCTCTATAGTCACGCGATCCTTCTCACGGTTGTACTTGGCTACTATTTCCTCGTAACGACGTTGGAAGTCGGCGCGCAGCGGATTCTGCTCGAGGAGGCGCCTCAGCCTCTGCTCGATGGCATACATGAGGTTCCTCATAGTAGTTCGCTTGGCGGGGCTTCGCCCGAACTCCCGTTTCAGCCGCTCGAAGTCGATTTTGCTTATATCGTAGAGCTCTGAAGGCTCCTTCATTTGGTCGGCTTCCACATCTATAGCCTCATCGACTACATTCTGTAGCTTGCGGAGTATATCGCCAATATCGGCATTGTCCCGATCTTGCTGCAGGCTCTTGTAGATAATGTCGATGGCATCCCGTGATGTGCGATGCTCGTTTATACCCTCGATATTGATGCACGCCTTGAACTTTCGGAACACTTCACGACTCAGCAGCTCGAACCGTTTGCGTGTCTCATCATTCTCGTTAACCGCTTCCTTGCAAGTTGCAACGGCGGCGATGCGCTTGAATTTGTCCTGTTGGATAACATCGTCCGGTGAGGCTTTTCGTTGCCGTAGGAATGCCCGCGTGGCTTCGATAGCCTCCGCCAGTTCGGCGAGTAGCTCTTCATGCGGTCTAGCGGGATCGATTACTCTGCCTTCGCCTTCGGGCAGGGTGCCGGCAAATGTGGCGAGCGCCTTGCGCAGGTGTTGGAGGATGCCGCAGTAGTCTATGATTAGGCCGTTGTTCTTGCCTTCGTGCACGCGGTTGGCGCGGGCGATGGCCTGCATCAGCGTGTGTGCCTTGAGTGGCTTATCGATGTAGAGGTTGGCGAGGCTCGGCACATCGAACCCTGTTAGCCACATGGCGCAGACTATGGCGATGCGAAAGGGGTGCTCCCGCTCTTTGAACGCCTCGTCCGGCTCCATCCTTAGCATGTTGCGAAACTTCGGCACGTTGCGCATCGCCTCGGACAGCTCAATGCCATCCCTGATGAGTCTACGGTGCGGTATTATATCCAAGCCTCGCCTACGAAACTTCTCCACCTCACCCTGCTCCTCACTCACTATTACCGCCATACGGGTCTCGCGCATCCAATCTACCCGCTTTTGCAGGGGGTCATCTTTCCGCTCGGCGTATCTTTGTTTCAGTTCTGTTTCCAGCCGTTCGGTGTGCGTGTTCCAGTATTTGGCGATTAGGTTATACATCCGCACGCAGGTCACCTTATCGATGCAGACCAGCATCGCCTTGCCGCTTTCCCACGCCGTCGAGTAGTGCTGCACGAAATCCCGCGCGATACGGTCTAGGCGCTTATCGGCGGTGATGATGTGGTATTCGCGTTTGAGATCGCGCTCCAGCCGCTGCTCCGCATCGATATCGTCTACCTCCCATTCTTCGATCTTCTCGATGATGCGCTCATTCAGGTTGTCGATGGCAATCTTCAGCTTATCTCCGCGGGCGTCGTAGTAAAGCGGCACGGTAGCGTTATCCTCCACCGCCCGCTGAAAGTCATACGTAGAGACATACTCACCGAATACCCGCCTCGTTATCTCATCATTCGTAAAGAGCGGTGTGCCCGTAAAGCCGATGTAGCCGGCGTTTGGCAGGGCTCTGCGCATATTGAGTGCCAAATTGCCATATTGGGTACGGTGTGCTTCGTCGCTAATCACGATGACATCTTCGCGCAGAGTGTAGCCCTTGTGAGGGTCTATATCATCGTTGTTGAACTTCTGAATTAGGGAGAACAGGTGCGACTTTTGCTCTGCCAGCAGTTGCCTCAGGTGTGTGCCGCTAGATGCGCGGCAGGGGTCGCTGTCATTATCTACAACACCGCAACCGGCGAATGTCTTGTATATCTGCGTGTCCAAGTCATCGCGGTCGGTCAGTATGAGGAAGGTGAAGTTGCCGCCGAGTTTGCGGTGCACCTTTCGGGTGAGGAACACCATAGAGTAACTCTTGCCCGCGCCCTGTGTGTGCCAGAATACGCCTAACCTGTGCTCCTCGTGTGCCTTGCGCTTTGCAATGGCATCTACGGCACGGTTGACGCCCAGAAACTGATGGTTGCGAGCGAGGATTTTCTTCGTCTCCCCCGAAGACTCGTCAAAGAGGATGAAGTTCTCCAGCAGGTCCATGAAGTTGCGCTTATTGCAGACGCCTTTCAGCATCGTCTCCATATCCACTACGCCCGAATCCTCCTCCGCTAGCCGACTCCATTCGTGGAAGTGCTCCCACTTGCCTGTGATGGTGCCGATTTTCGCATGCTCGCCGTTCCCGAACATTACGAAGGCGTTGTAATGGAATATTTGCGGTATGGTGTCATTATAGTCGGAGTAGTTCTCCTCAAAGGCAACCTTGAGGTTCTTGTCTATGTTTTTGCATTCGATGAATAGCAGCGGCAAACCGTTGACGAATCCGATGATGTCCGCCCGCCGACGGTAGAGATCACCTTTTATCCACAACTCACGCACGCATAGGAAGCGGTTATTTTCGGGCGTTTTGAAATCGAAGAGGCGTAGCGTCTTCTTTTCGCGTTCGCCGTTTTCGTGTTTGAATGTAATTTGGACGCCTTTGAGGATCATTTCGTACTTATCCCGGTTGGCGGCGACTATGGTTTGGGATGCGACCGCCGAGGTGATCATTCGGACAGCTTCGTCGTAGGCGGATTCGGGTAGGTTGGGGTTCAGATTGACTAGACTCTCGCGGAGTATGCGGGTCAGTACCACCTCACGCTCGGAGGCACGACCTAGCAGGCTATCGGGTCCAAGTCCCTCCTTGTTGTAGGCATACACAGACTCCCAACCGAGTTCGTCTCTGAGGTAGTCCGCGGTGGTCTCCTGCACGAGGGAGGCTTCGGTATAGGGGGGCGGGGTCATAGTTTTATCTCAAACATCTTGGTAAAGCGGTAAGTGTCATTGTGTGTTTTTGCTTTTAGAAGGGATCGTCGTTATCTTCTGGGACATTCCTCTTTAAATATTCAAATAAATCTGACATCTCAAAAAACTCTTTTGCCGTTTTTTCACATGATATTAATTGGTCGTGCCTTTCTTCTTGCAATTTAAGCTTCTGCGCAATTCCTGCCTTATTCTTAGAGGTTTCTGATTTAGGCTGTACAATAAGAATCTTTCTGTTTGCGTCGTCCTGAAGTCCTTGGGAGAGAATTTTGTTAATGTGCGTATCATCAAAGCCATACCCAACGACGACAATAAGTTTAGCCAGTAATGTATAACGACGAAATTCATATATGTAGAAGAGGTATGGATCGGCAGCTTCAAGCTTGAAATCTCGACCGAATACTAGTTCCATCTCGTCCGCCGGAACATTTTCTATCTGTTCAACAGAAAATGGCAGTTTTGTTGATTCGTCACGTTTCCAATCTATTGAACCATGGAGTTTGTAAAGGATTATCTGCGGAGATAGGTCGTGGACTTTCTCGTCAAACCGTTTCCAATCCCAGATGGATTGAGGTCCGTAGCCTTTAAATCCGCATTCTACTTTAAATTCTTCTCTTACATGTTTTTCAAGACGATCTACATATAAATCATAATTAAGAGAGAAAATACGCAAAGGAAAGTTTAGGTCTCTTTGGAGGTCTATAAATCCTGAATAGTAATCACCTGCGGAAGGATCGTCAGGGCTCATCCATTTTTTTAATTCGGCAAGAATGAGTCTACGAAATTTTTTTACATTTGAAAAATTTGGGTTAGCCAAATTGACAAAACGAAAATTCCAAGATGCTATAAATGGATAAAGCGGATGTTCTTCATTTCTCTCTAATTCATATAGTGTATTCACGAGAGTCTCGATGTTATAGCTGACATCCTGTCGAAAATGACCTTGTAACCCTGCCGCATAATAAATGGCACTTTTTATATGATTGTAGAGATCTAAATATTCTCTCCAATCATCATTGTCCTTAAGATTCTTCTCAATACGGTTAATCATCTCAGCGGATGTGGGAATCCCTGCATCCGCACTTGCACCGGCACCAAGCAGAAGAATGATGTCATTAGATTGAATAGTTGCCATTATTGACTCTTAAAGAAACCAAGGACGAACATTCTCTACTTCAGGAATAGGTAAGTCGCGCTTATGAAATTCACCGATGAAATCTGCAATCAAACGGCAATAATAAACCGACACGGGAGAGCTCTTTGCATTGAATCCGCGCCAATTTGCCCCCGATAGATTAACTAAGTCTTGCAACAGTATATTATGCTCAATATCATCGTTGTAAAGCACTTCTAGATGTGTTGGACCAGGAAAGGCTTTCTTAACAGTTGTTCTAGTAGGGTCTATTCCCTCAAACCATAATAGATACTGTTTACCTCCTAAATTAACACAAGTTGCTTCATAAGGGACAAGACTGTTGACTCTTTTATTAACTCCAAAAAAGCGACTTTTCTCATTTACTTTTACAACCGCAAACTGACAACGCGATGTTTTGTCCTGACTAACTTCCTTAACGATACGCTGAATTGCTTTTATATCACTTTGCCGTAATTTGAAATGTGTATGAACAACAATACGAGAGAAATCACAAGATTTTTGTTTGAGCATCTCCCTCAGGTTATTCTGCAGTGTGGTGATGTAATCAGATTCATTCTCTCCTTCACCAAGAACTTGCAAACTTTGGAATAACCCGCTATTATCCGTCATAACAGAAAAGGCAAAATATTTTTCAATTTCTCGTTTACCGTTAATCTCCTTGAATTTATGTGACTGGCTTATGCCGATAATAAGAGATGTATCCATAGAAGGAACTACCTTCCATGGATATCCTCCGGCTTTGCAAAATATCTGCAACGCGATATTGGCTATAGCCCATTTCAATGAATTATCATCCTTCAAAGTTCTCAATGTGCAGACTTGGCTGGCGATTTGAGCAGAGGAAAAAAATGCCTTTTGAGTAAAATAGCTATCGTCATCACTTGGCAAGATAAGTACGGGAACCAATATAGAGTCGGACTGCTGTTGCTTCTTCTTATTAGTAGTTTCCAACGCCTTTCTAATAGATTTTTCTTCTAAATTATGAATTACAAATGGACCTGGATCTATCTTAAGTTTACGCCTAAACAAAGCGGTGAATCCCGGAAAGTTAGGCTGACGGTTCCTCAAATCATTAGCAAGAGTGCGAGCAAATTGCCTATCTTGCTCTCTAAAAATGAAAAATAGACTTACATCGTTTTCTAATTGTCTTAAGGGACCATAATCACGAAGCCCAGCGAATTGGTGATCGGATGTTTGTCTACCCTTAAACGTATAAATCTTACTTGCCAAACGATGCGCTGGAAGATTAATAAATTCCTCAGCAATATTCAGAGCAGTATTTGTACCGGGCAAGCAAATACTTTTCAGGACATCTTGTCTTCTTCTAAGGAAAGTGTGTATTCGAGACCATTTGTCTGTGTAGTAGTCCAAGTTGCGCTTAAAGTCACGATCCAAACTTAGGCTGAGTTGTTGCACGCGTCTCGAAAATGTCACGCCATCAGAGAGACGAAAATGAAAATCGGCTATAAAACCGAATTGTCTGTTTATCTTCAGAAAATATGGCTGGAGAATAAGAACTGCGTTACCTTCATCATGTTTTTCAAGAACGAATTCTACTTGCTTAATAAATCCCTTATTAAGAATTGAAAATTCGTCAGTATTCAGAGTTTGAGTAACTTTAGAAAGTGCCCAAAACATCGCACCGCAGGTTACATCATGATTGACATTTGCTGAAATTTTATATTCAGTAAAATTTTCAAGGTTCTCGTAGCTTACCCAGTAGTAGTGCCAAGGATCACTATCTTCAAAGGATTCAATATTTTCAGGAAGTTTGTATAGTTGAATTGATTTATCTGGGCGAGAGTCTTGGGGCGATTTTCGGCGTTGTCTATAAATAATGAAGTCTGGGATAGTGCCCGATATTTGCAGAAAATTCAACTGTATCTCATGACTAGCCATGATAATCCGCCGAATATGATGTCTGTATTTTTCTTTTCATATAACTATCTCCCCACTCATCAGCCGCGGCAACAAAAGATCACGCGCTTTGGCCAGTCGAAGTGTTGAACGCTTCAAACAACGAACCTGTTGAAGATTGTTAGACACGATATTCGCAAACTCCATTACGAGATAGTTCGCTGGAACAATAATGTCCATTCCACGAAAACGCCCTTTATTTATCTCTGGGTATGTCGTACCTTTTGCATTGCTACGAATCTCAATGACCCTGCTGATTAAGTTAAAGAGCAGGTACATCCTCATTCCCTTATTATAAGGAATAATATTGATAAATCCCTGATTTGTACAGATTTCGGTATCCATCAATGCGAAAAATCCGACTGATGCGCGGCTTGTCATCAGGATAGTATCAGGCGGAACCATTTTGGCAGATGATTCACGAAGACCTTTCTCGGTGATTCTTCGTTCTGAGTCGAGCAGTATTAAGCTGTCATTCTTGGTAACATCTGAAGGAATAACCCAAGTTATATCTCCGCCCCAATATTCTGAAACTTTGGTCGAAGGAGTGCCACCACCGACAGTCTCACATACGTCGGCTATCTTCCTCCTCTCCCACCCCTCCGGTATGCCGTCCTTGATGGTAGCTTGTTCATGCCCCGGAAAGCGCATCTGCACAAACCACTCCTTATACAGTAGCCGCGCCCCCTGCTCCAGCAGCTGAACCCGCCGCCGATTGTTCTCTATTAGGTCGTCATAGGCGGAGAGGACGGAGGCGATACGGGTTTGTGTGGCAATATCCGGAACTCTCACCGGCAATGTATTAAGTACGTTTCGATTTAGTGTTGGAACAGATACTCCGCCGTTGAAATTCTCTAAATGAAGAGTCTGGAGTTTATAGTAGACGAACTTGGGATCGTTTTTCTTGAAATCTTTGACCCAGAGCGCGGTATTGTGTGGCCAAAAAGGCCGATTTGTGTATTGAGTGACGCCAAGAGTGCCTGAACGTCCCGTTATAACACCCGGTGCCTTCACCTTAGCCTTGTCATGAAACCCGATGATGCAGTTAGAGCCAATCACCGGAATATCGCCTTCCTTCATTTGTGATTTTGTAAGATCAAAGCCTCTTTGCAATATCACGAAATCACTAAAAGGCAAGTGTTCCCAGCTCACACCCTCACCCCCTACGAATCCTTGCCTCTTCATTGCATCCGCCCGCCCCGCACACTTCGGCGGTATCTCTGATTCCTTGCATTAGGCGAATCCGGATTCGTCATCTCGATATATCCTCCTTGCAATGCGGGCAATAAGTAAATTTGCCTCAATGATTTGCGGTCTTTTAGTCCGAGCGCATCCTGAATCTCCTGCCGTGACATCTCCCCCTTTAACACCGCCATTAATCTTTCCACTTGGGGGGTTACTTGGGGGGTTACTTGAGGGGTTAATTGGGGAGTGCGGATGGCTTTGAGAATGGTACCCAGCATAAAATCGATAAACGGAGTGCTATCACCCTGTGCCGAGCTCCGACTGATGGCTTCGTAGTAGTCGCTTTGGCTTGCATAGACTAGACTCTCCACATGGATATTGGCAAACAGTGCCCTCCAGCGGGTCAGTATCAAAGATTGCCATAGCCTGCCCATCCGGCCGTTGCCATCCTCGAATGGGTGAATGAATTCGAACTCATAGTGAAAGACGGAGCCGACAATCAACGGGTGCTCATCCGTCTCTCCCAGCCATTCCAGCAGGTTTGACATCAGTTTCGGTACCCTCTCGGCGGGTGGGGCAATATGCTTTATTCCGCCCTGTCCCACCACCGATACCCCGCCGATGCGATAGCGCCCCGGAGCATCCAACAGACCCGCCATTAGCGTCTCATGGGCTTTGAGCAAGTCCGGCTCACTAGCGGCTCTCCATTTTCGGTATTCATCGTATGCCTTTATCGCGTTACGGACTTCCTGAATATCCTTCAGCGGAGCGATAACGGGTTTACCGTCGAGGATTGTGGCGACTTGCTCCTCGCTGAGTATATTGCCCTCGATGGCAAGCGAACCGTGAATCGTGCGGATGAGATCGATTTTTTGCAGGTTCAGGTCTTGCGAAATGCCGGGCTCGTCTACCCGCCCAATCGCTTCACCTATCTCCTCGATACGGCCAATAATACTAGGAGTAATCCTATATGGCGGCACTGTACTCATATCGTCGGCTCCGCAAAGTTCTTCTTGATAGCCGGTGGCGGCGTGCCCTCTTCGGCACTGAAATTATTAATCTCTACCATGCCCTTCGGTTTCGTCCTGATCATATCTCATCATCGTTATACATCGCCGGATCCGGCGGCACGTGCATCACCTCGCCGTCTCGCATAGTAACGATATAGGTGCCGGTCTGGTGGGCGATTTTATGTGCGCGTTTGACCGCGCGCAAAAGGGCGGGCATGACGCCTTGCATGTCCGGATCGTCGTCAATGGACAGGCGCTTGGCTTTTTTGTTCATTGGTTTTCTCCTTTTTTAATCAGGATGGGTGTATCGCCGCCGTTATTGATGCGTTGCCAAAAATCTACGGAATGGCGGTAACTGTTTTCAAAATTGCGCAAGCCGGTATGAAACCTGCGGCGGATTACCGCTTCGGGGACATCGTGTCCGCCTTGAGACACGCGCATGGCAACCCTGCCAACCGCCTCTTCCGGTATTGCCAGCGATAAGAAGATGATTTTAACGGTATAGCCGTCTGCGCGCCATTTTTTTATTTTTTTCATATAGCCCCGTCCGGAGAGGGTTGTTTCAAAGGCAAAGTTTTCTCCTTTGTTCGCGTATCTGTCGATCTCTTTTAACATCAGGCGCCCGGCACGGACGGCGGCGGCTTGCGGCATAAAAGGGGACAACCCGCCGGCGATGAGGTCTGCATTGACAAAAACAGGGCAGTTGGATTCTTTCGGCAGGTATTCTCGAGCAAACAGTGTTTTACCGGCGCCGTTTGGGCCGGCAATGATGATGATTTTCTTGCAGCCGCTCACATCATCAACCCCTCGAAGTTCTTCTCGATCCTTGCCGCCAGCTCTATCGCCTCCGCGTTCAGCTCCCTCAACTCTGCGTGTATCTCGAGCATAGTCTCCTTGAAGTCGAAATCCTTATCCTCCGTTTCGGGTGCCACGCCAACGTAGCGGCCGGGGGTCAGGCTCCAGTCGTTAGCCTCTATCTCGGAGCGAGACACCAGTTTGACCAATCCTTTCACATCCCTCAGTTTGGCATCCGGAAAACGTTCTGTGAGCCATTGCGCCTGTTGCCGTAGGTAGCTTACTCGCTCTAGCCTTTCCGCCACCTCCCGCCGAGATGTATCGGCTATATTACGGGCATATCTGATATCCCTGTATACCCGTGCATTATCGGCTTTGGCGTTGTGATCCTTCTCGCAAGCTTCTATCAGGCGAGTGGTGAGCTTGTTGATGGCATCGATCCGCCTGAGCAGGTCTCGGCTAGATTCGGCTAACGGTGTGAGGTTATCCGCCGCAGCCTTAGCGGTTTCGCTTGTGATGTCTTCTTGCACATCCCATGCCGTCTGCTGCTTTTCGATAGCCTCTTTGAAAGATTCTATAGCGACCTCAAAGGCGGGTAGGGAGTCTATCAGTTCCTTGTGTGCCTCTACGTGCGCGCCCTCTTCGCCAATGGTATGGAGGAGCGGTGATAGTATATGCCGCAGGTTGGTAACGGATGCGAGGAAATCCCGCAAAGGTTCTACTGCGTCTCCGTCCTCATTCATTGCGCCGAAGCACCCCCCACCTTCACGAAGGGAACCGGTGCAGTATTCGGCGATTAAGTCTAGATACCTTTGGGTTTCGCCTCTGTAGAGCCACACAACGGCAAGCAGATTCTGTTGCTGCTCCGTGCTGAAATCGTATATTTTGCGCGTAACCTTGCGGTACACCTTGCGTGCGTCCAACATCAGCACCTTGTCGCGGCGTTCTTCCGGCTTGGCGCGGTTGAAGAACCACAGCTCGCATGGGACTGTGCGGGTATAAAAGAAGTTGGAACCGATGGCGACCATCACATCCACATCGCCGGTCTCTATCAGATTTCGGCGCACCTGTGACTCGCCGCCGCCTGCGCTGGATGCCTGCGAGGACATGACGAAGCCGCCGCGCCCTTTTTCACTCAAGTAGCTGTAGAAGTAGCTAATCCATACATAGTTACCGTTGGAGACTTTGCCGCTCTTATTGACGCCCGGTATGCCGAACGGTAAGCGTCTATCGTTCTTGATCTTATCGGCGTCTATCTCATCCACGTTGAAGGGAGGGTTAGCCATCACATAATCGGCAGTGCCTACCATCTCGTGGGGGTCTTCATAGTAGGTGATGGCTTTTTTTATGTTGCCCTCTAGCCCGTGCACCGCGAGGTTCATTTTGGCGAGGCGTATGGTAGTGGGGTTCTTCTCCAAACCTCGGAAGGTAAGCAAGTCGGTAGGGCTCTGTCCTCGCTTCTCCATGAAACGCGCACTCTGTACGAACATGCCGCCGGATCCGCATGCGGGATCCAACACGAAGCCTCGTTCCGGCTCGATGATGTTTGCTATTAGCGAAACTAGCGAAGAGGGTGTGAAAAACTCGCCGCCGTCATGCGCTTTCTGGTCTGCGAATCGTGTCAGGAAGTACTCGTAGATGCGCCCGAACACGTCGCCGGAAATCCGTTTGAGTTCATCTAGGTTGAATATGCGCAGGATCTGACCGATGACCTCATTGCCTAACTCCTGATATTCGTTCTTGGGAAGCGTGCCGTCCAGACTTCGGTAGTCATTCTCTATCGATTCCATCGCCTCAATGATGGCGCCGGCGATATCCTCGCTATCCGGGAGTGCCACGAGGTAATCGAACTGTGCCTCCTTACGCAGGAATATGGCGCTTTGTTGTGAGAAGTCCTCTTTGGTAAGCGGGCGTTTCTTGCCGCCTCGAGTTGGCAGGTTTGCCTCGATGTTATCCTTTACCGCAAGGTAGCGACTGTAGGCATGCCGCAGAAAGATCAAACCCATCACGGGCAGAAAGTATTCATTGCTGGCATGGTTAGAGTTTGCCCGCAGCGTATCCGCCGCGCTCCATAGGCGCTTTTCTATTGCTTCGATATTCTCCGGCTGGCTCATATTTTTCCCCTGAAATCACTCACCCTCTCCCGTGAGGATGGACGGATGAGTGTGTCCGTTTTTGATAGATCCGATATTGTGCGTGAGGTTATGGTAATCTTTCCGTTTGTTGGTCGTTTATATTTTACTGTGATTATCTCTTTGCCTTTATCCGATGGGTTCTAAAGGCGGAGGGTATTTTGTATGATTATATGTTCGGGGTGATGATATATTCGGGGTATGGGTACAGTTAGGTAGACTTGTATATGAAGCACTACGGAGGGGTGGCAGAGCGGTTTAATGCGACGGTCTTGAAAACCGTTGTCCCGTTTTAACGGGACCGCGGGTTCGAATCCCGCCTCCTCCGCCAGTTCTGCAGAATACAGACTCGCTATGGTGTCAATCGAGATACGACTATGCGTACATATAAATCGGCGTAGACGGCGTATATAGTTTATAGAGTTGTATATGACCAACCCAAGCAAGACAAAGAAAATTGAATACGGCGACTTCCAAACTCCCGATAGTCTTGCAGATGAGACGTGTGATTTATTGAAAAAGTCCGGATACAATCCCAAAAGTATTTTGGAACCGACCTGTGGAGTCGGTAATTTCTTTATCTCTGCTATGAAGACTTTTTCAAAATCTGAAAGCGGTTTTGCTTTTGATATAGATAGCTCATATATAAAAGTTCTCGAGAAAAGATTGCAGAGACTTTCCGACCTACCACAAGCAAAGGTTGAGGTAGCCGACTTTTTCTCTAGGGACTGGGATCGAGAACTAAAAAAGATGCATGAGCCGATTTTGATGATACGGTCAATTTCATTGCGGTAGATAGTGAGCAGGATGCCCGAAAGTTAGCCGAACTACTCAACTCGGATGTGGCAAAGGACTTCTACAACTCCTTTGTTTTCCGGGACAGTAAGAGACCGATAACTGTACAGTTACTGAGAATGTTAGATATAGATAAGCTTTCAAAAGAGATGGGATGTACCGATTTGTCTTCGATAAGAAAGAAGGCACGGCAATTACCGCTCGTAAGTTAAATTTATGAAATCATGAAATAAAAGCATTGAAAATCAAAGATTATCCGCAATATGTCCGCGATGCCTTATATATATATGTGAAGGGCTCGGTTATTTCGTTAGAATTAGGATAATTAGGATAATGTAGATATATGTTTGGAGAGTATGTATGATTGAAAAGTTCGATTTGGTGATAGTGGGCGCAGGTTCCGGGAATATGATCCCCAACCCCTCTTTTGAAGGCTACCGCATAGCCGTTGTGGAGGAGGATAAATTCGGGGGGACTTGCCTGAATAGAGGGTGTATACCTTCCAAGATGCTGATCTATGCCGCAGATGTGGCGAATACTGTGAGAAACTCTTCTACTTATGGGGTGAACGGCAGTATAGAGGGTATAGATTGGGAACGAGTGATAGGGCGAGTGTGGCAGCGTATAGACCCCCTGCCGGAAAAAGCGGAAAGGTGGCGCGGTCGGCAATCGGGCACTAAGGTTTATAAAGGAAGGGCACACTTCATAGGGGAGAAGCTGCTGGAGGTTGCGGGTGAACGGATAACGGCGGAGCATTTTGTAATCGCGGCAGGTTCACGCCCTTACATACCCAATATACCCGGATTGCAAGATGTAGCATACCACACTTCCGATACGGTGATGCGCCTGCCAAAGCAGCCCGAACGAATGGCGATAGTGGGGGGCGGTTATATCAGCGCAGAGATGGGACACTTCTTCAGCGCAATGGGCACGAAGGTCGTTATGCTGGAACGCCGCAGCCACCTGCTGATGAGTGAGGACGCTGAGGTGAGAGAACGGTTTACGGATGTGTTCTCTAGACATTGCGATGTGATGCTGAATAGCAGCGTCGTAGCCGTTAAGCGCACGGACGAGGGCGCTTCTCTGGAGGTGGTAGATGGGAACGGGGAACAACGCTCGAGCGTGACTGTCGATACGGTGTTGATTGCCTCAGGCAGGGTTCCAAATTCGGATAGGCTGAATCTTGAAGCAACAGGCATAGAGGTGAACTCTTTCCGCCGGATAGTAACTGATGAGTATCTGGAAACGACTTGCCCGGGCGTATGGGCACTTGGTGATTTGAGCTCACCCATAGCGCTCAAGCATAGGGCAAACCGAGAAGCGCGCGTGATCGTCCATAACATCGCCAATCCGGATAACCGCATCCCTATGGAGATGTTGCCTACGCCCCACGCTGTATTTACCTCTCCGCAAGTGGCAAGTATAGGCTATACCGAGCAGGAGCTGAAATCTAAGCAGATACCCTATGTGGTAGGTCGGAAAGATTACAGCGCTACCGCTTACGGTTGGGCTATGGAGGATAAAGACAGTTTTGTAAAGGTGCTGGCTTCACCCGAAACACGGAAGTTACTGGGTGCGCATATAATTGGCCCTCATGCCTCGATACTGATACAGACACTGGTGAACGCCGTCCATCTCGGCGAAAGTGCGGATGACGTCGCACGCAATACTATGTATGTACACCCCGCATTGACAGAGGTGGTTGAACAGGCGTTGTTGGAGCTGGGATAGGTTATACTCCGCCCCTGAAATGAAATGACGATGTAGATAGGCGCTGCTATTCCGCAGTGCTAATGTGGGCGCGCTAATTTGGAGATCACTTTGCAAAATTTGTAGAGTGCCCGAATATACACCCGCTAATACTTATAAAAGGATGATTATGTGAATATACACGAATATCAAGCGAAGAGGCTTCTTTCGAGCTTCGGTGTGACTGTGCCAAGAGGCGATGTGGCATTTTCGCCCGAAGAAGCGGCGAAGATAGCGAAAAGATTGGGCGGTAGGGTAGTTGTGAAGGCACAGATACACGCCGGCGGCAGAGGTAAGGCGGGCGGGATACGCATTTCGGAAACGCCGCAAGAGGCGGCATCGGCGGCAAAAGACCTTATCGGCGGCCGCTTGGTTACTCACCAGACGGGTGGGGTAGGTGCTCCGGTGCATGCCGTATTAGTGGAGGAGGCGGTAGATATACGGCAGGAGTGGTACCTAGCGATGTTAATGAGCACAAATCCTGCCGCTCCTATGGTGGTGGCATCCCCGGACGGCGGAGTGGATATTGAATCGGTGGCGCGGTCTACGCCGGAAAGGATTCATACGCGCTATTCCGACCACATAGTAGGGTTGAGCCCCTACAAAATGAGGGACATATGCGAAGCCCTCGAGGTTCCTATAAAGAATCGAGGTGCTGTGCGCGATGTGATAACGGGTGTGTTTCGTTTGTTTACGGAGAAGGATTGCTCACTTGTAGAGATAAATCCGCTGATTTTGACCGGTGAAGGTCAGGTCGTGGCAGCAGATGGAAAAGTGACACTGGAGGATGACGCCCTCTTCAAGCATCCCGATATGCTAGAGTTGCAAGATCCCTCCCAGATGAATGAACTGGAACTACGAGCCGCAAAGGCGAAGATATCATACGTAAAACTGGATGGCGGAAACGTGGGATGTATGGTGAATGGCGCAGGGCTGGCTATGGCGACTATGGATGTTATAAAGGATGCAGGCGCAGAACCTGCGAATTTTCTGGACGTGGGAGGCTCTACGGATAAAGGACGCATAGAGGAGGCTTTTCGCATTATAATGGCGGATCCGGAGGTGAAGGTTATACTGATAAACCTTTTTGCAGGCATCGCACGGGCGGACGTGGTGGCTGAAGGTATTATAGCCGCCGCCGAAGCCTCTAGTACGACTCTGCCGATAGTGGTGGCTATGCGTGGGACAAACGCGGAGGAGGGGCGTCGCTTACTGAGCGCATCCTCTTTGCGCGTTGTATCTGCGGCTGACCTCGCAGGCGCGGCGGTGAGTCTGCACAAGCTGCTGGAGGAAGAATAATGGCTGTACTTGTAGATGGAAATACTCGCGTGCTAGTGCAGGGATTAGGGCGAGACGGCTCTTTTCAGGCACGGCGAATGATGGATTATGGGACACATATCGCGGCGGCCGTTCATCCAAACAGGGCGGGGCAGAAGTTCGATAACACGGTACCTTACTTCGAGACTGTAGAGCATGCAGTCAGAGAGACGGGAGCGAATGCGGGTATCATTTTCGTGCCTGCGCCCGCCGCACCGGATGCTATAGTAGAGCAGATAGACGCAGGGCTGCCGCTTTCGGTGTGTATCACAGAGGGTATACCCGTGCAAGATATGGCACGTGTGAAGAGGTATCTGGACGGAAAGGATACCATCCTAATAGGTCCCAATTGCCCCGGACTCATTACTCCCGCCGCTAAAACTAAACTAGGTATAATTCCCCATGAAATCGTAGTGCCGGGCACGGTAGGCGTTGTGTCCCGTTCCGGCACTCTGACTTATGCGGCGATAGATCAACTGGTGAACTGCGGCATAGGCCAGACTACTTGCATAGGTATAGGCGGTGATCCCGTGCATGGCTTTTCGTTTGTGGATGCCCTTCGCCTACTCGAAGCGGATGATGAGACGGAGGCAATAGTGCTGATTGGTGAGATAGGGGGGAGCCGTGAACAGGAAGCGGCGGATTATATAAAGCGGGAAGTCTCCAAGCCGGTTGTAGCAACGATAGTAGGGCAGACGGCGCCGACCGGCAAACGTATGGGACACGCCGGAGCAGTGATAGTAGGTGAGGCGGGGCTTGCATCGTCCAAGATAGCGGCTTTGCGCACTGCCGGGGTTCATATAGCCGAATCCGCAACCGCAATAGGGGAGACGATGCGCGCCGTGCTGGGACGGTGAATGCGGTATATAAGCCCGATAAGCTTTGATGCTGATGCACCCCTCGATTTGTTGCAGACGCGCCTGATTAATGGGGAGGTGAGGGTGTGAAGAATCATACAGACCCTCTTGGTAAATTTGTGGAAGTGAATCCCGAAGGCATCACAAAAAATTATCCTCACGATGAAATACTGTACATTGACATATCATCAGTAGGGTCAGGCTTCTTTGTTGAATCACCAAAACTGCTCCCCCTGAATGTAGCACCTAGCCGAGCAAAGCGGATAGTGAGAAATGAGGACACAATCCTTGCAACAGTGCGTCCTAACTTGCGCTCATTTCTGTTTATCAAAGAGCCCGAAGACAACACTATTGCATCCACTGGGTTCGCTGTTATCAGGGTAAAAGATAATGCAGATCCCCGTTTTATTTATTATGCAATTACAGACAACCGCTTCACCGGGTACTTGGCAAATAACGCAAAGGGGACAGCTTATCCTGCGGTAGATACGGATACTATCCTGCGTGGCGAAATACCTAGTTTCAGTTTGTCACGGCAACGGTCAATTGCCTCCGTCCTATCCGCCTATGACGACCTAATAGAGAACAACCGTCGGCGGATACGGTTGTTGGAGCAGGCGGCGCGGCTACTGTATAAGGAGTGGTTTGTGCAGATGCGCTTTCCGGGGCATGAACACGCTACTATCGAGGACGGCGTACCGGAGGGGTGGGAGAGGAGGACTCTGGGTGAGCTGGCTGATATTACAATGGGACAAAGTCCTAAGTCGGTCTATTACAATGAAAGCGGCGATGGAATCCCATTCCATCAAGGTGTTACTAATTTCGGGAGTAGATTCCCATCACATCAAACATATTGCACAGTTCAAAATCGCCTTGCAAAAGCCGGCGATATTCTATTTAGTGTTAGAGCTCCTGTTGGGCGAATCAACATTACATTAGACAAAATCGTAATTGGGCGCGGTATTGCGTCAATCAGATCAAACCGTAATCAGCAAAATTATTTATTCTATGCGTTGAAAAACCATTTCTTCAAAGAGGACATAATAGGCGGTGGCACTATCTTCGCCGCGGTTATGAAAAAAGATCTTCATGGGGTTAATCTGACGCAGCCTCCAGACCTAATTGTTAAAATATTCGTGGAAAACGTACAACCGATTGACCTGCAAATTGAGAAACTACAAAAAACAAGTACTAGGCTCACCAAAGCCCGCGACCTTTTGTTACCGCGGCTGATGAATGGGGAGGTGGGTGTGTGATGATTACCCGCTTTCTGAAAATAAAAAAATATCGAATATTTCGGAATTTCGTATGGAACAAAGAACTGCCTACGTTTGCCCAGTTCAATGTCATCTACGGGTGGAATGGATCCGGCAAGACTGCACTCTCGGTTTTGTTTGAGCATTTACAGAAAAAAAGCGCCATTTCCGAAGGCGAGGTGGTGTTTGAGTTGGATGACATGCGGAAGATTCACGGTAATGAGATTCCCAATGCAAACGTGCCATCTGTCCGTGTATTCAATCGTGACTTCATTGCCCACACCATTGCCGCAATTGATAAGGGTGATGTCGACCCAATATACATTCTAGGTGAAGAAAGTGTCGCACTACAGAAGCAGGTTGAAACTCTGAAAACCGAGTTTGTTGATGTGCGCAGGGAATTAGATACATTTACAAACAATAAAGTACATGCTCATCAGGAGATTGATCGCTCTAATAGTGGGGAAGCAAGGTTGATCAAAGAGGCGTTGCTCGGTTCTACTAAGCACGCAAATTATGATAAAAATACTTTTCATGCTGCAGTTTCGGAGATGAAAAATAGGTCGTCCCAACTACAGAGACTATCGGATCAGCAAAAAGAGGAGTTTATAAGACAAAAAGGAATGCAAGTTAAGGCGTCTATTCCTAAAGTTTCAATATCAATTTCCAATATTCAAAATTTGTGCTTACAAACGTTAGGGTTACTGAAAAAAACAATTGTCTCGCAAATTATAAATGATTTAAAGAGCGATCATGAGGTTAGTGATTGGGTGCATCAAGGACTATCTCTTCATAAAGGTGTTCACAAGACAAATATATGTCGGTTTTGTAAAAACGAACTTTCGCAAAAGCGCCGTGAAGAACTTGAGGCGCATTTCAATGATGCCTTCGAATCTTTCCAACGGAACATTGAACAAACTATAGAAAATATTCAAACACAGCAACAGTTTTTGGGTAGATCGGAATTCCCAGATGAAGCACGTTTTTATGATAAGTTATCTAATAAAGCACGTGAAGCTATAGAATTCGCTAAACAGAGAATCGTAGCCATTAATAGCATGCTTGATCAATTCAATAGCGCATTGGAAGAAAAAAAGTCTGCTCCATTTAAGCCTCTTACTCTGGAAGTTTCTGAGTCTGCTATGAAGTCATCTGTCGATTCACTTTCAGTGGCCATTGATGAGGTCAATGCAATAATTGAAGAGCACAAAAAAATTACTACGAGCTTTGCAGGTGAAATTGAAAAAGCCTACAAAATTCTGGAGGATGACCATGTATTAGAAGCACTGCCACGTTTCAAAGAATTGGAAAAGGCTGCAATAGAAGCAGATGGTGCCTTTACTAACGCCGAAAATAGATATAAAGATTTGGTAAGACAAATCAAGGAAATGGAGCATAAAATCATCAAGCATCGTCGTCCGGCCGAAGAATTGAATCAAGAGATTAGAGAATATCTTGGACACGATGAATTAAGACTCGAAACCAAAGATACCGGTTATATGCTTATGCGAGGCGCACAGCCGGCTCAATACTTAAGTGAGGGCGAGCGAACGGCAATTGCATTTCTTTATTTTCTCAAGACTCTACAGGACAGGGAATTCGACATGAAGACTGGCATTGTTGTGATTGATGATCCGGTATCTAGTCTCGATTCTAATTCGCTGTTTTCGGCTTTTGGTTACATGAAAGAACGGACAAAAGAATGCTATCAGCTATTCATCCTCACACATAACGATGCATTCTTTCGCCAAGTCAAAAACTGGTTCTATTATCTGAAAAAAGGTCGCGGTCGATTTTATTGGCTCTCAACGAAATTTGCCGGCGGAGAGCGGCAAGCAACACTTTCAGAGCTTGATCGATTGCTTAAAGATTTCGATTCTGACTATCACTTCTTGTTCAAGCAGGTACATGACACGGCAACTTCATATAACTCCGGATTAGAACAATATTACGGTATGCCGAATATTGCTCGTCGCCTGCTCGAAATATTTTTGGCTTACCGCTTTCCAGACTCTGAGAAAGGACTTCATAAACAAATCGAACATACCAAGATAGATCAAGCAGAGAAAACTAGTATAATAAGATTTCTTCATAGCTACTCGCATTCAGACGGGTTTGGTGGATCAGAGCCTAATCTATCGGCACTTGCGGAAACTAAAAAAGTGATGAATACAATTCTCAATCTTATGAAGAATGAGGATTGTGAACACTATACACGGATGAAAAGACTCATACAAACTCAAGAGATAAAAGAATGACCCACACCCCCTACACCGAAGCGACCCTTGTCCAGCAGACCGCCGCGGATTATCTCTGCGAAGAACTCGGCTGGGACTATCCTGATGACAAGCCGTGCGTCTGTCGGATTCTTTGCATTGATGGATACCGAAATCTGTACAAATCAGGGGTTTATCAGTATTATTCCTTATAATAAGGAAATGAGGATCTACCTGCTCTTTAACTTAATCAGCAGGGTCATTGAGATTCGTAGCAATGCAAAAGGTACGACATACCCAGAGATAAATAAAGGGCGTTTTCGTGGAATGAATATTATTGTTCCAGCTAATTCTCTCGTAATGGAGTTTTCGAATATCGTGTCTGACAATCTTCAACAGGTTCGTTGTTTGAAGCGTTCGATACTTCGACTAATCCAAGCCCGCGACCTTCTGTTACCGCGGCTGATGAATGGGGAGGTAACTTTATGAACATCGCTACAAACTTACGCGGTCGCCCCCGAAACACAGCGTTGCCATATACCAAATACTACTCACACACTCAATAGCGATTACAAAGAAACACGCGGAGGACGCGGCGTAGGGCGTTTGCTATGGCTCAAAGCTTTTGCTCAGGCAAGTATCACAAGTACTTTTCTGGATAAAGATGGTATTACGAAGTGCGGCAAATTTACCTTCCGCCCAAAGGATGGTATTGCAAACCGGTCGGGTTAGGAATTACGCGAAGAATATTAGCCTTATGCCGTTCAATACACCCGCAGCTACCACACCCGCGGCGGCATCGTCCGCCATGATACCAATGCCCCCATGCAAACGCTCCAACCTTCTTATGCCTATGGGCTTCAATATATCTAGCAGTCGGAACAGAGCGAATCCCGCTACCAGCCACGGCCATTCTTTAGGTAGAAACAGCACCGCAACCCATACTCCAAGCCACTCATCTATTACCACGCGGGACGGATCGGCTTCACCCGGTCTGAGGCTGAAGTAGATGGCAATCGTACCAATGACCGCAGTTATAGCTACCATTGCGAATATCCAAACCGAGCTACCCCCAAACGGCAGAACCCAATAGATAGCAACCGCTACCGCAGAGGCTACGGTGCCCTTGCCGGCGTACGGCCATAGACCGCTACCGAAGCCTGTGGATATCGCATCCGCTATGAGGCGGGTATATTTGCTTTGTAATAGCCTCGGGTAGAGGAGGTGAGTCATACGGGCTGTGTTATCCTTTCGAAGCCCGTATAAGGCCGCAACACCTCCGGAATAACGACTGAGCCGTCCCGTTGCAAGCCGTTCTCTATCACGGCTATCCATATGCGAGGGAGGGCAAGGCAAGAGCCATTGAGGGTATGTGGAAACTTGGTGCTTTCTTGCGGGGAGGGTCTATATCTTGTAAATGTTCGCCTAGATTGAAAGTCGCCGCATGCGGACACGGAGCTCACTTCTAGCCATTCCTGCGAGCCGGGAGACCATACTTCTATATCAAAAGTTTTGTTTGCCTGAAAGCCTATATCGCCTGTGCACAGTTGCACTACCCGGTATACCAACCCTAGCCTTGCGCACATCGTCTTTACTTCCGCTACCATCTCCGTCAGTGCATCGGCTGAGCGATCCGGTTCCTCGAAACGGAATATCTCCACTTTTTGGAACTGATGCACTCTTTTTATACCTCTTACATCTCTGCCGGCGGCCGTGTGCTCTTTGCGAAAGCATGGAGTCCATGCTACGTATTTCAGCGGCAATATTCCGGGGCTTATTATGCGTCCCATGTGCAGAGCGTTCAGTGCCACCTCTGCGGTGGGTAGCATCCACAAATCGGCGTCTTTGTCACGATATAGGTTGTCCTCGAACTTGGGCAGATTGCCGGAGCCTGTCATAGTCTCTCTGCGTACTAGTAGCGGCGCTTCTACTTCCGTATAGCCGAATTCGGTGGTGTTTGTATTTAGCATCCATGTTGCAAGAGCTCTGTTGAGCCGTGCTCCGGCTCCTTTCAAAATGTAGAATCTAGCGCCGGACATGGACGCGCCGGCATCCAGATCCAGTATGCCTAGCCGAGGCGCTACATCCCAGTGGGGCTCCGAGTGGTCCGGAGAGAGCGGAGTGCCGAAGGTCTCTATCAGTAGGTTGCCGGATTCGTCCAAACCATAGGGCACATCGGGTGCGGCGAAGTTTGGGATTGTCAGTAGCACTTGGTGTAGGCGAATCTGCACCTCGTCCTTTTCATGCTCCATATCTCTTATGGCGGTGCCGAGTTGGCGTAGCTCCCGTAGCTCTTGCTCTGTTGGCTTTCGCTTCTCATTCCCGATGAGTTTGCTTGCAATATTTCTTTTGGAGCGTGCTTCGTCCAGAGCGGTTATGATTTGCCGATGGTGTGTATCAAGACTTAGCACCTCGTCAAGGGCTGTAGTATCGGCACCGCGGCGCTCTATGGCTTCGCGTGCATATGAGGGATTTTGCCTTATGCCCTGCAGGTCGAGCATATATATCTCAATCTCTCAATGTAGGGAATAGCAGGACTTCCCTGATACTCTTTTGGCCGCTTATCATCATCGCCAGCCTGTCTATGCCCAAACCGAAGCCTCCTGTAGGCGGCATTCCGTACTCTATTGCTAGAAGGAAATCCTCATCTAGTCTATCGGTTTCATCATCGGAGTGGTCTCTTCGGAGACGTTCCTGCTCTTCGAAGCGATGCCTTTGGTCTATGGGGTCGTTCAACTCTGTGAAGGCGTTGGCTATCTCTGTGCCCATCAGGAAAGCCTCGAACCGTTCCACAATCCCATCTTTGCCGGGTTTCCGCTTTGCCAGAGGAGACATCTCTACCGGATAGTCTACAAGAAAGGTCGGCTGTATCAGATTCGGCTCTACATTAGCGGATACAACTTTGTCCACCAATCTAGGCCACGAAGCTCCGACTTGCGGAGGTATACCCGCGCTACGCATGGCCGTTATCAATGCCTCCTCATCATGAGCTTTCATGATGTCTATTCCCGACATTTCTCTTATCGCCTCACATAAATCCAGTCTTTTCCAAGGCGGTGTAACATCCAAGTTTTCGCCTGCGGCGCCATTGATTATTGGTGAACCGTTCACGCTGATAGCGACATGGTAGACGAGGTTTTCTACAATCTCCATCATATCTACGTAGGATGCGTAAGCTTCATACCCTTCTATGGTTGTGAATTCCGGGTTATGGTCATGGTCTACGCCTTCATTGCGGAATATGCGCCCAACCTCGAAGACCTTCTCCATGCCGCCCACTATCAGTTTCTTCAACGGTAGCTCCGTAGCTATGCGCAAGTATAGATCACGGTTCAGCGCGTTGTGATGCGTGAGGAACGGTCGCGCCTGTGCTCCCGCCGCCACAGATGAGAGTATGGGTGTTTCCACTTCTACGAAGTTTCTTTTTTGCATGAACTCCCGCACTGCTGCAACAACGGCCGCTCTGCAATATGCAATTTGGATAGACTTATCATTGGCTATGAGGTCTAGGTAGCGCCTTCTGTGCCTGATCTCCGTATTGCGAATGCCTGCCCATTTGCCCGGCGGCGGTCTGAGGGTCTTTGTGAGAATAGTTATCTCTCGCGCCTCTATGGTTATCTCACCCGTTCTTGTCTTGAAGAGCGGACCCGCAACTCCTATGAAATCGCCGATAGCTATTTTATCGAATATGGTTGCTTTCTCTTCTAGGATTTCTTTGCGGAACTGTACTTGCAGGCGTTCTCCGTTGGATTTCACATCTGCGAAGCTCATCTTGCCCATGCTACGGTAAGCGGTCATTCTGCCTGCTATTCGGATACTCTCAGTCTCCGTGCGAGCACCCTGCGGGGTTCCATCCTCACCGGAAGCTCTGCGTCGTTCCGTTTCATTGAATAACGCTTGCGCCTCCGAAAGGGTATGCGTGTTGCGCCAACGCGTAGGGTACGGGTCTATGCCGCTTTCCCGAAGTAGTGCCGCATCTTTTACGCGCTCCTTGGAGAGCTTGTGAGTTGTCAGGTCGGTTTCGCTTTTTGTTTCCGGAGAGATTTCCGAATTTATTTCGTTCATGTACACACCTTCATTGGTTATTTTACAACTTTCGTCAATAAATAAAATCGATGAAATCTGTACTGCGCACACTAAAACACTAGGACGTGCGCGCAGTGATAATAATTTTTAGTCCGTACGGTAAAGTTTATCCGATACGGCGGGGGTTTCACTGTTGCGAATGTGGCAGAGAAAAATAAGAAAGCCGCACAGGTTGAGAGTTCGGCCTACTATGTCGAAGGTTAAAGAAGCAATGTTCTCTATGCTGGGTCCCGAAGGCGTGCATGAAGCGCGGATCCTTGATATATATGCAGGAACAGGAGCGCTAGGTATAGAAGCTCTTAGGCGCGGTGCGTCCGAAGCTAATTTCGTGGAAAAGTCGGCACGGCTATGCTCCTATATAAGCACGGCTCTGGAAAAGCGCGGGCTGGGTATCTCTTCCACCGTATACTGCGGCGAGGCGATCTCTGTACTCAAACATTTGCAAGGCTCTTATAAGGTTATATTCGCAGACCCGCCTTATGGTGTGAATCCTTTCGCCCATTTGATGGAGGAGATGAAACGCCTCTCTTTGCTTGCGGAAGGGTGCACCGTTTTCATGGAGCATGACGAGGGTTTGGTGTTGCCTGAAACCCTCGCCGGAGTTGGGATGCGTACTCGTAAGGTTTATGGCGATACCGCTGTAACCGTTTACGTTTACAAGATAGGAGAGTCAGCCTGATGGTGACAGCTTTGTATCCGGGCTCTTTCGACCCTGTGACTATAGGGCATGTGGATCTGGTGAGACGCGCATGCCAAATGTTCACGCACTTGGTGGTAGGCGTCTACATAAATCCCCCTAAGGCGATTATGTTTGACGCCGATGATAGAGTTTCGATGATGAAGGTTGCACTGGAAGGCATAGCGGATAATGTAGATGTTGTGCCTTATAGCGGTCTTACCGTGCAAGCGGCGGCGGCGGTAGGCGCAACTGTAGTGGTTCGAGGTCTGCGAATAGGAGGCGATTTTGAATACGAACGAGAGATGGCATTGATGAACCGCCATCTGGATAAAGTGACGGATACTGTGTGTCTTATCAGCTCTCTGGAAAATCAGTTTATAAGCTCATCTAGAGTGAAAGAGATATTGACACTTGGCGGAGACGTTGAGACGCTTGTGCCGGCTAACGTTTATAAAATGTTTCTGAAAAAGATCGGATTACCCACCGAAAAGCATAAAACAAGACAGACATGACAGGAGGATGTAATGCTATTTACAAACCACATAGAGAAAATGGAAGCGCTGTTGATAAATGGCCGTGTGCGAGGTATGTCTCGTTCTATGGTAAGCCTCAATGCGGCACAGCAGATACTGAAGGATATGCATGATGACCTGCCTGAACAGATCAAGCAGGCTGAAGCGATATTACGCCAGAAGGACGGCGTAGTAAAGCAAGGTGAGATAGAAGCTCGCCGAATACGTGCATACGCAGATGAAGAAGCTAATACGATACGACGTATGGCGGAAGATCAGTCCAATGAAATGATCGACAAGACACGTCAGGAGGTGGCTGATCTGATAAAGAATGATACCTTGGTTAAAGAATCGCGCCGCAAAGCCGAAACTATAGAAAAAGAAGCCAAGACTAGGGCGGAAAATTTAATTCGTCAGGCTGATATAAAGGCGAATAAGGTTTTAAACGAAGCTACTAATGAGATAGAGACTCGTCGCAAGGGCGCAGATGAATACGCAAGAGAGGTCCTCTTCGGCCTTGAAGAGCGAACTCTGACTATTCTCGGGCAGGTTCGTAGCGGATTAGATTTGTTGGATCAAGCGCACGGCGCAGGGGTAGCATCTCTTCGGTAAAAATAAGAGTGCCGCGTGTGCTCTTGATCTAGTTTCGTAGCGGATTGGATTTGTTGGGATCAAGCACGCGGCGCAGGGGTAACACCTCTTCGGTAAAAAAATAAGAGTGCCGCGTGTACTCTTGAGCTAGTTTCCTTTAGGCAAACGTTTAAAGCATAGTTACCATGCTAGACGGTGAATTCCGTTCAGTTCAAATGCCCGCTAGACTAGATCAGCGATACTTAGCGGGGTTTATCAGTGTGTGTGTGGCGATTACTATACGTTCTAGTTTCAAAGTAGTTTATTATTCACGCTCGTAATCATCCTCCATCCTCACAATATCATCTTCACCTAGATAATCACCGGTTTGGATCTCTATTATCTCCAAAGGATCTATGGATGATATGTTGGCTATCCTATGATGGACGGTTCGCGGCACAGTTTGCGATTGACCTCTTCCAAGTGTGAACTCTTCACTGCCTACTACTACCTTTGCCGTTCCCCGTGCCACTGCCCAATGCTCATCTCGGTGACGATGCCATTGCAATGAAAGCCTTGCAAGCGGCTTGACCGTGAGGCGTTTTACCTGAAAACCAGGACCTTTGGCGAGCACGGTATAGGTGCCCCATGGTCTTTCTACCTTCTCACCCTGCTTATCTGTCGATGCATTCATACTACTTATAACACCATACTATATGGAGCGGGAGACGGGACTCGAACCCGCGACCACCTGCTTGGGAAGCAGGTGCTCTACCAACTGAGCTACTCCCGCACTTTCTTTAGGTTTATCCTTAAACAATATCATACACAATACGCGGATTCCTGAATCCGATTTAGCGCGCTCGTTTCATAGCGGTTAATACGCCTAGTGCAAAGCCTATCAACGGCAGGAATGTAACGAAGACCATCCAGTTTATATTCAAGATGTTCCCGACGAATATAGCCACCGTGTACGATGTTAGAACTGCTAGAGCTGCTATATATCGCAATCTAAAATCTATTTTATATCTTCCGGCCCACTTGACAGTAATGCCCGCGATAGTCCCCGATACGAAAAAGAGTGCCGCTATCAACAACCCGCCCAGTAGGCCAAGACGCACAAATGAAAACAGAAAACTCAATATGTACGCTATTATTGCTCCTTGCGCTGCTCCTATTACTACGGCAGCACCGAAGGCTTGTAGCAAATCTCTTGCCGTTGCTATTACCAATGTGGGTCGTCCTATTACGGCGCATTTCGGACACCTTGCGCCTACGGGTGATTGGACAAGGCATCGCGGGCATATTGGATCATTACAACGCCCACAACGTAGCCTTGTAGCCTCTCCCTGATGCCTTGCACATCTCGTCTCGCCGGAAAATTGTGTCATGTTATATCAATCCCGCTTTCATCGTGTTGAGTTCCTAGATATCCATTCTTCTCTGTCTTTAATGTCTCTATCCAACAAGAGTCTGTTTATCATAACTTCACGCGGGGAGGTATTGTCGATTCCTGTAAATTTCAGATTATAGGTTAATCTTTTAGTCAACACTATCGCTATGAATATGGCACAGAATATTACAACTTCGAAGTTTAGACTATAGAAGGAAAGGTCCGCCCACAGCCAGAGCGCTACGGCAATAGGCAAAAGCATAAAAATCGCTGCATTCCAAGCTATAACGCTATCCCTACGACGATTTATAAGCCAAGTAAAGAAAGCTATAAGCAAGTATATAGTGCACAGAACCACATTCAAAGAACCCAATGCTCCCAATACGGTTGTCATACCCCTACCACCCTTGAAACCGATGAAGCAAGACCAGTTGTGACCGGTTACAGCCGCCAATCCGGCACCCACTTCTATCCATGGACCTAAGTCCAGAACTTTGGCCGATGCCACCAGCACAGGCACCGTGCCTTTTCCGATAATATCAAACAGAGCGAGAGGAACAGCCCATTTCTTACTCACTAATTTCGCGAAGTTGGATACCCCCACATTACCTGTGCCATATTCACGTACATCCGTCCCGTTTACCAACCTCCCCAACCAATATGCGGAAGGAATAGAACCCAACAGATAAGAACCCACTATTACCGCAACAGATACAGATATTTCCATTTGAGAAGTCAAACGGTGCCGGTTAAAACGGAACCGGCCTTGCTACCATGCATAGCACGGGCGCGCTCTAGGAATGCTCGTGCAGTATTACGAGGAGGACCGCTCATGCCTATATCCACCTCATTTTGGTGGCCGAATGCATGATAATCGGAACCGCCGCTAGCTATAAGCCCGTAATTTTTGGATAGATCCAGATAGTAATCTTGGTGTTCTACCATATACTTTTCAGCGTAAACTTCTATACCGTCCAACCCGGCCTCTTTAAGTTCCCGAATATAAAGTTCCAAATCTTTTACGGTGCGCGGGTGAGCGACTACGGCCACGCCGCCGGCATTATGAATAATATCTATGCCTGCTATAGTTGTGACGCGCGTGCGTGCTACTCGCGCCGTCTGACCATCTCCCAAGTATCTATCGAATGCCTCTTGAATACTCTGTACATAACCTTTTTCCAACATAGCTTTTGCTATGTGCGGTCTTCCCACAACTCCTTTCGCCAGCTCCCGCACTCGTTCCCACGATAACTTCAATCCTATGCTCTCGAGCTTTTCCACAGTCGAGCGCGCTGCTTTTATGCGTTCTTCTGCGAGATTCCGGAGAATACCCTGCAAATCATCATCATCATGTCTTATGAAAAGGCCTATCAGGTGAACTTCCGATCCGTTATCTAACTCTGTGCTTAGTTCTACGCCCGGTATTAAAGTTATCCCGCGAGATAAAGCAGTTTTGGCGGCTCTTACAAGCCCTTCGGTTGTATCGTGATCGGTTATGGCTATTATCTTCATGTTTGCATCTGCCGCACGCTCTACCAGATCTTCCGGAGATAAGTTTCCGTCTGAAGCGGTAGTGTGCAAGTGCATATCCTCTTCTACTACCCAAAGAGGTTTAGGCGGAGCAGAGGAGTTATCGTAGCGTGAGAAGATATCTTTGTAGGTCAAATTTCGAAAAACCTATCCACCCTCTCAATATTTGTAGATTTGAGGGTATTCGGATCTACTTCTATCAATACGGAGTTGAACTGCATAAGCCCGCGTTCCACGGGCTTGAGGCGTTCTGGTATTCCCGTAAGAAAGCGTTGCAATGATGCCTCGTAGCTCATACCTACAATAGAATGAACGGCGCCAACCATGCCTATATCTCCTACAAATGCGGTTCCATTTGGGAAGATGCGGGCATCTGCAGTAGGCACATGGGTATGAGTTCCGCATATCGCCGATACTCTACCGTCTAGATGCCATGCCATGGCCTGTTTTTCTGATGAGGCTTCGGCATGAATATCTACTATAATCGGCTTGTTGGGATACAATCCTTCACTTAGGAACGTATCGGCTGCTATAAACGGGCAATCGGCACTACCTAAGAATACGCGCCCTATCAGGTTCATCACTACCACAGCGCCTATATCCAACGCACCGCGTCCCGGTGTAGTATTTGGGTAGTTCAGCGGTCTTAGTATAGGCATATTTTCGTCTTTGAGATAAGGGAAAATCTCTTTCTTGTCCCATATATGGTTTCCGGATGTTATTACATCCGCTCCTGCGGAAAAAATCTCCTTTGCTACCGGCAAGGTGATGCCGAACCCTCCTGCAGCATTCTCTCCCTGAACACAAACCACGTCAAGGTTAAATTCCGAACGAATTCCGGGTAAGAGTGCGGAAAGCGTATGTCTTCCACCTCTACCCACTACGTCTCCTATCATCAAAATTTTCACGACTGCTTCATAATCTCAAGATGCTATCTCTACGGCTCTGCGTTCCCGTATTACTACTACCTTTATCTGCCCCGGGAAAGCCAATGTATCCTCTATTCGTGCCACTATATCGCGTGCTAAAGAAGCCGCCATCAAGTCATCCACTCCGTCCGGATTTACCATTACGCGGATCTCTCTACCTGCCTGTATGGCGAAGCATCGCTCCACACCTTCGAAGCTTCTTGCAACCTCCTCTAACGCCTCTAACCTTGCCACGTACTTCTCCGTGGTATCTTTGCGAGCGCCCGGGCGTGCCGCGCTCAAAGCATCTGCGGCGGCTACTATGAAAGACTCAGGGCTCGTCATTTCGCTATCGTGATGTTCTCTTATAGGAAGCTCTATGCGTTTTGGTATGCCGTATTTAGCTACTAAATTCGCTCCTATTTCGGCATGAGGTCCTTCCACTTCATGGGTGAGTGCTTTGCCTATATCATGAAGGAAACCCGCCATCCTTGCCGTTGCTATATCTGCTCCTATTTCCGCTGCCAGCATAGCAGACAAAAGCCCAACTTCTATGGAGTGTTGTAGAACATTTCCACCGTATGAGTAACGGAATTTGAGTCTGCCCATAAGTTTCATAAGTTCCGGGTGTAGTGTTTTGATGCCGGTTTCAAACAGTGCTTCCTGACTGGCTCTTCCTAAATCATCATTGATTTGCTTTTGTGCCCTTGCCACCATTTCTTCAATGCGCGCGGGTTGTATTCTGCCATCTTTTACGAGCCACTCCAAAGCTACACGTGCCACCTCACGGCGTATAGGATCAAAACAAGAAATTGTCACCATATCCGATGAATCTTCTATTATAAGATCTACTCCGGTTACGGCTTCTATAGAGCGGATATTCCGTCCTTCACGCCCAATAAGGCGTCCTTTCATATCATCTCCGGGTATCAAGACGCTGCTTGTTGTCCTTTCGAAAACTATATCCGTAGCAAGGCGTTGGAGTGATTCGGCAAGTATTGTACGTGCTTTCTGGTCAGCGGTGTGTTTCGCCTCATTTTCTATATCCCTATACCTGCGTGCTATTTGAAATTTTGCATCTTCCTGAGTCCGCTTCATTATGAGTTCGTGAGCCTCATCGTACCTCAGGTTGGAAATTTTTTCCAGACGCTCAAGCTCATTGGAAATAATTTTGTCTGCCTCACGATGCTTTATCATGAGTTCTTTTTGTATTTTCTCGATGTCCTTCCCTTTCTTTTCCAAGAGCGTAGAGCGTTGACGAAGTTGATTATCCTGTGCTGTTATCTTATTTTCAAATTGGCGAAGTTCTTGGCGTGACTTTCTAATTTCTGATTCATGACCCGAATTTATTTGAAGCCTTTTTTCTTTAGCGGCAATAAGGATTTCCTTGCTACGCGCTTCCGCACGTTTCAGTTGTTGTCCTGCAGCCTTTTCAGCAGCTATTAAAGAGTCTTTGGTGATCTTTCCCCTGATAAAGTAACCTGCCACCCCCCCCAGCGCTATGGCAACAATAAAAGACAGCACAGATATGAGGATAATAGTAGTAATCATTAGATCCCCCTAACTGTAATGGTTAAAGACATTTCATTCCGTGTAAAATGCCCCTAAACTTAATTATATTATGTAGTATGCTCATAGGTCAATAAGGAAGTATATGAGAAGTGTATGACTATACACTTAGATATCTACAGAGATATTTATTTGAAGTTGGAATTAGTGATCTCTTCAAGCTTCGTAGAACCATACCGTTATTCTATTCAGCGCCTGTTTTTAGCAGTCTGTAAAGTACATCTACTTTTTTGACGGATCTTCCGCTTCAGTTGCTGCTGATCGTGCTGCTCGTGAAATCTGTATAAACAAAATTCGTGTTAGAGGATTCGTAATTAAGCTAGCTCCTTCAGGCAAGGGTAGATCACCCACAACTATAGAATCCGAAGTTTTTGCAAGTAGTGAACAGTCCACCTCTATCACTTGCGGCACAATGAAGGGCTTGCATAATATTTTTACCCTATAGACGCTTTGAGTTATATTGGCAGCCGCACCGCGAGTTACAGGCGCTCTGTCTGTGTTCACCAGAACTACAGGCACCTCTAAATCTACAGGCTTCTCCTTTGAAATTCGTATAAAATCTACATGCAGTATACGCCCGCTTACGGGATGGACGGTAACATCCCTTATGAGTGTCATCTCTTCTTCCTGCCGCCCGCTTACTAATATCCTTACCGGTGCCGTTCTTCCTGATTTGCGAATGGCAATTGTCACCATGCGGGTTTCCGCCTGTAATAAATTCGGTTCTTTGTCTAACCCGTATACATGCAATGGAACCAGCCCTGATCGGCGAATTGCGGCGTTCTTCTTTCCTAGTGCAGTTCTAGGACTCGCTTCGAGTGTCAAAATATCATTAGTCATGGGTATACTCATACAAGGTGTGTAAAGGCGATCTACGCTTCAATACGTGATACATTCCGAAATATAGTATATGACAAATGATCTTTCTAAATAGTGTGCAATCCGCGTGAAGTTTTATAGTTTGTGCGGTGAATTCATGAGCATGAGTAGACGGAGACCCTACGAAGGATATAGAATTTATAGTGTACAGTATTGCCATTTACTTTGAGGGTAGCCTATATGCTCATACCGATAAAAGTAGATTACGGAGTCCGTATGCTTGTGCATCTAGCAATGACACCTTCAGGGGTATACACATCTACGGATAGCATATCGGAGTCTCAGCATATACCGGAAGCCTATCTTTTGCGTATATCCTGGGCGCTTCAACGTGTCGGATTAATGGATTCGCGTCGCGGAAGGTTGGGAGGACATCGTTTGGGGTGTCCCGCCTCCGAAATTACAGTCGCGGACGTAGTCAGAGCGCTGGATTCTTCACTGGCTCCGGTTGACTGTGTGGACGATGCCGATAAATGTAGCTTCTCTATGGCGTGCTCTCAGCGTGATCTATGGAGCGATATTGAAAAGATGCTGCTTGAATATCTGGATAATATACGTATAAGCGAACTCGCAGCAAAACAGAAGAAACTTGTATGGGTAAATACTTGATCTTATACCTGACTTCCAAAACGGTAGAGAGGTTTATTTCAGGTGAGGATACAGTAGCATAAAAAGAGAAAACACAAGAGGGATAAATATGAATTCGACATTTCCAAATGTACAAATGACACCTGAACAAGTTAGACGGTATTCTCGCCATATTATTATGCAAAACGTGGGTAGCGCAGGACAGCGCAAACTACTAGGTGCGCGTGTTCTTATTATAGGTGCGGGCGGTCTTGGTTCCCCCGTGGCACTTTATCTGGCAGTTGCAGGCATTGGCACTATAGGGTTGGTGGACTTTGATGATGTGGATGTGACTAATCTGCAACGTCAGATACTTCATACAGATGCAGACGTAGGGCGTCGCAAAGTCATCTCGGCTAAAGAAACACTCGAGGCGCATAACCCTGATATGAATATCGAAATTCATGAAACGCCTATAAATTCGGGTAATGCTATGTCCATAATTCCAAATTATGACGTGGTGGTAAATGGAGCGGATAATTTCGCTACCCGCTACCTTGTGAATGATGCGGCTTATTTATCAGGGAAGCCGCTTGCCGACGGTTCGATACTTGTGTTTGATGGTCAAGCTACAACTTATATTCCCGGGAAGGGGTGCTATCGCTGTTTGTTCCCGGAACCTCCTCCTCCGGGAGAAGTGCCGAACTGTTCGGAGGCTGGAGTCATTGGAGCTCTGCCGGGTCTTGTAGGTTCCATTCAGGCTTTGGAGGTGATGAAGCTAGTTATGAATATTGGTGAACCTTTGGTTGGACGGCTTTTGCTGATAAATGCCCTCGATATGGAATTTCGTGAGGTCAAATATAGGCGTGACCTCAATTGTAAGCTGTGCGGCGATAATCCGGAAATTAAAGAGCTCATAGACTACGAAGTTTTCTGCGGTGTTGCTCCTGTTGGCGTATAGTGAATATCGGCATCGCTTATCCAACCTTAAAAGGTTAGTATGACGTTGAGTTTAAAGCCTGATATGCTCGCCTCTATTGGCAACACGCCTCTGGTGGATGTTACCGGCCTTTCGCCTGTTCCGGGTGTGCGTATTTTTGCAAAGATGGAGTCTTATAACCCTACAGGCAGTATCAAAGATAGGGTTGCTAAGGCGCTTATAGAAGATGCGGAAGCGGGGAAACACCTGAAGCCGGGTGATACAATACTGGAGCCTACTTCAGGGAATACGGGCATAGGGCTCGCACTGGTTGCAAGATTGAAAGGTTACAAACTGAAGGTAGTTATGCCGGGTTCCGTATCGCAGGAAAGGCTCGATCTGCTTGGTGCGTTAGGTGCGGAAATTATCTTGTCCGATGCCGATAAGGGTACGAACGAATCTATTAGAGTAGCCCGGCAGATAGCGGATGAGAACCCACTCTTTTTTATGCCTGATCAGTACTCCAATGCGGCTAACCCTAACATCCACTATCGTACTACGGGGCGGGAGATTATAAGAGATGTTCCCGACCTGAAAGGGTTTGTAGCAGGTTTGGGAACAGGCGGCACACTGATGGGTGTTGGACGTGCCTTGCATGAACACAATCCCAAAGTGAAAGTTATAGCTACCGCGCCCCATCCCGATGACGTAGTCCAAGGCCTCCGTTCTATAGAAGAAGGGTTCATTCCGCAAATTTTGGATTTGGAATCTCTGGACGGACGCATTATGATAGATGCTGAAGAGGCGTTCTATTGGACAAAACGCCTATTTACAGATGCGGGGATTTTTGTAGGCGTTTCTTCCGGTGCTACTTATGCTACCTCTTTGAGAGTAGCTTCTCGGATGTCTCGCGAGGGTGAAACAGGCAGCATAGTAGTTATATTTGCAGATGGCGGCTGGAAATATCTTTCTTCCGGCATATACAGCAGCAGTTTCGATAAAATCCGGGACGAAATAGAAGGAAAAGTCTGGTGGTAGTTCGCTACGGCAAGGTATAGATGAGATATGAATGATTCCGAAATTGTGTTTATGGATGCGGTAGATATTGCCGCAAATATACATAAAAGGCGCATTTCATGCTTGGAAGTTATGGAAGCACACCTCGCGCAGGTGGAACGCGTCAATCCCAAAGTAAATGCGATTTGTACACTTGTAGCAGAAAAGGCTATGGATGCCGCCCGCGTTGCGGATGACCTTCTTTCCAAGGGCAAAGAAGTCGGACCTCTCTTTGGTCTGCCGGTGGCTATAAAAGATTTGACGGCTACAAAAGGTGTTCGCACCACTATGGGTTCAACGATTTATGCGACGACAGTACCGGATCAGGATGATTTGATAGTGACACGATTGAAAGCGGCCGGCGCTATTGTAATCGGTAAGACGAATACGCCTGAATTTGGGGCGGGTTCTCATACATTCAATCAGGTTTTCGGGTCTACTCGCAACCCTTATGATACGAATAAAACTTGCGGCGGCTCTAGCGGCGGCGCTGCCGTGGCTGTTGCGTGCGGGATGGTCCCTATAGCCGAAGGATCGGATTTTGGAGGATCTTTGCGTAACCCCGCGGCATGGTGTAATGTGGTAGGGTTTCGTACCACTGTAGGGTTGGTACCGCGCTGGCCTTCTGCGCTCGGCTGGTCGCAGATGTCGGTCAACGGGCCTATGACACGGACGGTTAGGGATGCCGCGCTGATGCTTTCATCTATTACCGGAGCAGACCCTAGAGTACCGCTCTCAGTCGGCAGATCAAGTATAGAGTTTTCAAATATGGCACGGCAGGATATGAAAGGAGCGCGTATTGCATGGAGTAATGACCTTGGCGGGAGACCGGTGGAAGACAGCATAATTGAAGGGCTGAAGCCGGCGCGTGGAGTATTGGAAGGAATGGGATGTATAGTATCGGATGAAGCACCCGATCTTTCAGACTCGGATGACGTTTTCCAGACTATACGGGCGTACCTGTTTGCACATAATCACGCGGAACATCTGAAACATCACCGTGATGAACTAAAACAGACTATCGTGTGGAATACCGAAAAAGGCCTCGCACTTTCGGGCTTGGATATCGCAAAAAGCGAGGAGAAACGGACAAAGATATGGGAACGTATGGCGAAGTTCTGGGAAGGTTGCGATTTTCTATGCATGCCTGTTACTAGTCTGCCGCCGTTCCCTATTGAATGGGAGTACCCCGATGAGATAGCAGGACGTCCTATGAACTCTTACGTAGATTGGATGTGGCCATGCTACACAATAACGGTGACAGGTTCTCCCGCTATATCCGTACCGGCAGGATTTACAGCGGATGGATTGCCCATAGGTTTGCAGATAGTAGGAAAACCTTATGATGATATGAGGGTACTCCAGATGGCGCTCTCCTTTGAAGAAGCGACGCAGTTCCACAGGAAACTGCCTCGAGTCGTGGAGTAGAAGTAGCCCGGAATGAACACACAAGACAGGCCGCAAATAGCAAGAGATTAATAAATTCATTTTATCAGGAGGTTACGGTAATGCCAAGACTCAACGCCAATCTATTTTTTATGTTTAAGGAATATGACTTACTCGATAGGTACGATGCAGCAGCAAAGGCCGGATTTAGCGCCGTAGAGCTGCAGTTTCCTTATGAAGCGACGATTGAAGCGGTGGCGGAACGACTGGAACGGAACAGTCTCAAGCAGGTAATAATAAATGTTTTGGCGCGTGACCCCGATACCAATCTGGATAACGTACCGCTTCGCCCCGATAGACGGGATCTATTCAAGGAACGGTTGGCCATGGCGGTAGAGTACGCCTCGGCTTTGGGATGTGATGGAGTGAATACGGGCATTGGAGAATTTCCCGAAGGCGAAGACGATATGAAAGTATGGGAGACGCTTGTGGAAAATCAACGTCTGGCAGCCGAAGAGCTGGGTAATATAGGAGTCAAAGCATTGGTAGAGGCTATAAATACCCGAGATAAACCCGGCTTTTATATACACACCACAGAAGTCGCACGGAGATTGATAACGGATGTAGACCATCCTAATATCGGTCTGTTGTATGATATATTTCACATGCAAGTTATGGAAGGTAACTTAGCCGAAACTATAGAGTCTAATTTGGACCTTATTTGGCATATGCAACTTGCGGACAACCCGGGCAGACATGAGCCGGGCACCGGTGAAATTAACTACAAATTCTTGCTGAAGTTTCTAGATGAGATTGGCTACAACGGGTGGGTTGGCTGCGAGTACAGCCCGAAAGGGCGCACAGAGGATGGATTGAGTTGGGCCGCAGAATGGCTTCGCAGCTGATTATTGCTTCATAGCACCTCATGGATTTTCTCACAAATTCTATGAGAGATTTATATAACCTACTCTGATTTCGAGATAGCGACTTTTCCATTCTTTATAGATGGTGTCAATTTTCTATACAAGGTGTTCTTTCACGGGCTATTCGGATATCTGACATATCATGGGTGAGGACACATTCTGTATCCATCGGCGCGGGCGTGGCTGTTCTTGTGGAGTAAGGCGTAATGCTTTCGGCTGTTGTTATGTTTATTCTCAAGAATTGAATAGGTTCATCGCTTTACTTGCGCCTGCGGTTATTAGCATCTCCACAGCTTCCGCCGCTCTTTCGGCGGTTTTTTCTAGCGTCTCCTCTATATCGGAGCTAGGGCGCGATAGTACATGATCTTCCATTTGCATACCTGCTGCGGGCTCTCCCACCCCTATTCTTATACGTGCGAACTTTTCATCTCCGGCAGCCTCTATGATGGACTTCAAGCCGTTGTGGCCGCCTGACCCGCCTTTACGCCTAACTCTCAATCTTCCCGGCGGCAGATGCACATCATCGCATACTACAACCATCCTGTATGCGGTTATGCCGAAGTAACTCATCAAAAATTTAACGGCTACACCGGACCTGTTCACGTAAGTGAGTGGCCACGCCAATATGATGCGTCTATCATCAAGAACGGCTTCCGCATAAACGGCTGGGACATCGCTTTTGAGCAGAGGCGGATAGTTCAGACGAGAGCGCAATATGTCTAGGGTGCGCCAACCTATATTATGTAGAGTATTTTCATACTTCGCGCCCGGGTTGCCAATCCCAACAACAAGCCACGGAAGTATCGTTTTCGCTGAGTTTTTTCTGTCTACCTCTTGCATTTCATTCGGAACGTGGGTGTAAAACCGTTATCACTCCACCTTGCCTTCTTGTATATTCGGGTTTTCCCTTATGTCCAGCAATGCCGTGAACTGCTCTTCATTGAGTACCTTGACACCTAGAGATTTTGCCTTATCCAGTTTGGAACCCGGATTTTTCCCTGCTATGAGATAGCTTGTCCTCTTAGATACCGAACCGCTAGTCTTGCCTCCCAATGCCTTTACCTTAGCCTCTGCCTCTTGGCGAGGGATACTTTCCAGCACTCCCGTCAATACTACTGTCGCACCGTTCAGGGGATGTTCCTTTGGAGGATCCCATGCATCTTGTTTGGGGTCTATTCCTACAGCGCGCAAATTCTCTATCAATGCCATGTTATGCTGTATACGCAGCCAATTATATATAGAGGATGCTAGTATATTGCCTATCCCTTCCACATCCATTAGTGCGGCTTCATCCGCATTCCGGAGACTAGCCATAGAGCCGAATCTAGTAGCTAGAGAGTGCGCCGTTTCCGCACCTACGCCGTTTATGCCTAGTGCGAATATCAACCTGTGGAGCGGCTTGCCCTTTGAATCTTCTATGCCTTTCAAAAGAGCATCCGCTTTTTTTTCTGCTACACCTTCCAGTTCCAGCAGCTTTGAACGATTCTCACTAAGGTGATAAATATCGGATAGGGAGGATACAAGAGATGAGCGGCTCAATATCTGCGCCATTTTCTCTCCTAGCCCTTCTATGTCCATAGCCGAACGTGAAGAGAAATGTTCTAGTAGGCGTTCAAACTGTGCGGGACATGCGGAGTTGATACATCGGATTGCCACCTCGTCGGATGAGGCGGTGACAGGTTCCCCGCAGGAAGGGCAATTTTCAGGAAAGCGGAAGGGTTCTCTTGGTAAGCGCTCCAATATCTGGGGTATCACATCACCAGCCCGTTGGATTATGACCGAATCACCTTCACGAATGTCTTTGCGAATGATCTCTTCTCTATTGTGGAGTGTTGCCCTGCTTACCGTCACGCCGCCTATAAGCACGGGGTCCAATTCAGCCCACGGTGTCAAAACGCCGGTTCTCCCTACGTTTATATGTATGCGTCTTATTTTCGTAACTATGCGCTCCGAGGGTAATTTATACGCCACAGCCCAGCGCGGCTCTCGTCCCACATGCCCTAGGCGCTGTTGAAGCGCGATATCGTTTGCCTTTACCACTACCCCGTCTATTTCAAAATTGAAGGATGCCCGTTTAGACACTGCTTCATCAAAGAAATCGAATACCTCCTCCGGTACCTCGGCGAGCCTGAAAAAGGGCGCCGTTTTGAATCCCCAGAGCCTCAATAGTTCCAGTGTTTCAGATTGTGTGGAAGGTGCGGATCCGCCTTCTACCCAGCCTATAGAGTAAAAAAAAGCATCTAGCGGACGTTTTGCAGTTTTGGAAGGATCTAGCTGCCTGAGTGAGCCCGATGCTGAGTTGCGGGGGTTTGCATACCTAGGCATCCCATGCGTTTCACGATACTTGTTGTACTTCTCGAATTCACTGCGTGGAAAGAAGATTTCTCCTCTTACTTCTACTTGACGGGGTATAATCTTACTCTGCAATTTCAAGGGTATGGTTTTTATAGTCCTGACATTTGCCGTAACATCCTCCCCTCTTTCTCCATCACCCCGCGTAGCAGCGCGAACTAGTACACCTTTATCGTATACTATGGCTATAGCGAGTCCATCAATTTTGGGTTCGCATGCTAACTCTACAGTGTCAATTTCCGCCTCATTAGACAAACGCTGAAGCCATTGCATAAAAGACTCTTTAGAGAATACATTGGCAAGGCTTAGCATAGGCACGCGATGCACGGCTTCGGCGAACTTCTCATTAGGAGTAGCGCCCACCCTTTTGGTGGGTGAATCGAGCGTGATAAGCTCAGGGAATTGCCTCTCTATTTCAAGGAGCTCAATGAAGAGAGCGTCGTACTGCTCATCCGAAATATCCGGATCAGCTAGGACATGGTAGCGATAGTTGGCTATATTCAACAGTGAACGAAGTTCATGCGCTCTCTGTCTCATAGCATTTTTTGAACTTTGCGAATCGTTTAGAACCATTAGATGCCTCTTATCTAATACCTCCCTTTCAATATAATTGCATACAGGAGATGCAGAGCGGTGAAGCTTTGCGCACAGAATATATGGTAATTGCTAGGCCTTTTAGAGGCGCAACTTACAATGAACAGGTAGCAGGGCCTTTAGGAATGAATCTATGCCCGCCGTTTGATGCTATAGATGCCGATTTGGAAACCGACCTTCTTCGCAGGTCGCCTTACAACATAGTGCGCTTGGAACGTATGCGGCGGAGAAACGCCCTCAATGCTTATCTGAAGACAGCACAAACACAAACAGAATGGATACGGAAAGGTGTTTTGGAGCGTAGAAAAGAATCTTGCCTATATGTTGTAGAGGAATCTTTCGCTCACGGCGGCGGTATGGTGGAACGTAAAGGAGTAGTGGCGGCTATAAGACTTGAACCCTATGAAAGCGGAGTTGTACTGCCGCATGAGCGGACACGTCGTAAATGGGTAGAGGATAGGATCAGGCTTATGGAAACGGCGCAGGCCAATTACAGCCCCTTGCTTGCCACTTTTCAGGACAAGGACGGAGGAATTTTAACACTTCTCGATGAAATTGCCTCTGCTGAACCTTTCGCAGTTGCGCAGCCTCCGGATATGCAGTCGCTACGCATATGGCGAATTGAAGATAAGAACGAAATTAGCAAGGTATCAGCCGCCCTTGCAGATAAGCAGATTGTAATAGCGGATGGCCACCATCGTTACGAAGCAGCTTTGCGCTATAGAAACCTGTTGTCTCATGGTCGGAGAATGGAAGAGGATATGTCTGCGAATCACCGTATGATGCTTCTCGTTTCCGCCACCGGAACAGGGCTTGTTACCCGCGGGTATCATCGCATAATTCAAGGAGCGCCGCCCGAAGTTCTGGAAAAGTTGGAAAATGCTCTTGCAAAGAGTGCGGTTTTCACCGAGTGGGTACCTACGGAGGAAACACTTTCTGCGGTTGCCGAATCTTTTATGACAAAGCTTGGCGAGTATGGAAAAACCGAGGTCTTATTCGGTGTATGCACAGGTAGCCCGCCCAGATTCAGAATTGCGAAACTGAATGATCTACAGACCAATGATGATGAAGGCTCAATCTCCGATTATGGAGCATTACATCGTGTTGTATTCGGTAATACTTTGCCACCCGGGCGTGAAGAAGATATTGTCGGCTTTCATTACGATTTACCGCAGGTACTGACTTCATTGAAGAATCGCGATATTCAAATGGTATTTGTTATGCGACCGCTCCCTATGGAAACATTCACGGAGATAACAACCCAGAGTAAAATTTTGCCTCCTAAGGTGACGAATTTCTATCCTAAACCGCCTGCCGGTTTTGTAATTCAGACCTTGCATGGTGCACTGTAATTGAGATTTAGATAGTAAAAACTTATACGCACATTACGCGAATAGTGCGTTTGGACGACGGAAGATATTCAATTTATGTAGAAAGCTTATTCAGCTGTTTCAATATTTCGTCTGAACGGGCAAAATGGTAAGCATTTGTACCTAGATCCTCCCAAACAATCCGGCCATCAGTATCTATAAGAAATATTGCGGCAGAAGCGAGACTATCACCGAATTTATTGAAGCGGTCATAAGTCTTTGGAATGGTGTTATCACGTGATGTGTAAAGTATAGGAAAATCGTATCCCGATCTTGCAATCAGGGTCCCTGTGTTTTCGAGATTGTCGGTTGTAATCGCCAGTACCTCGGCACCGCTGTTTTTAAAATCCTCATATCTGTTGTTGATCTCGTTCAACTGTTTTCGGCATGCTGTACACCAGTAAGCTCTGTAGAAAACTAGCACAACAGCTTTATCCTCTCGGAAGCTGGATAAGCTTACGTCACCATGTAATACCGATGGTAGTGTGAAGGTTGGCGCTGTATCTCCTACCGAAGGGGGAAATGGAGCTTCTACTATTGTATCGGAGCCACTAGCTGCTTCTCGGAGGGCATCATCGTCTGCAGTATCCGCATTGGCTTGTGGTGGGGTATCTACATCAAGAGTTGTATCCTTACTTGTATCCATGCCCGCGATACTATCCGCGTCTATGGAGACTACTTCATCATCCATATCGGTATCGGTTGAATCCGCACCATCTTGTGTTGATGTATCTTTATCGATACGGATGTCATCGCTATCATCCATATCGGTATCGGTTGAATCCACACCGTCTTGTGTCGAGGTATCTGTATCAATACTGAGGTCACCGCCAGCATCCATATCTATAGCGTTATCCGAGTCTAGGGAATCTGCTTCTACATCGGAATCGATTGTATCGCGTAGTGTATCCGCAGACCCATTTTCGGTGGGGGTATTTGTAGGCTCAATAGGTTTGGAAGTACTGACTTTGTCCGTTGTTTCCGATACGCCGCAAGCTGTCGATAAGAGAGCTAGCGCTCCTATGGCAGCGACCAGAATAAATAGCGAGATTGTGTGGTATTTAGTTATCATCGTCATGCCTGTCGCCGTCTAGGAGACCCAAAGCAGCTTGCGGCGAGGTATCCGCATCAATAGTTGTGATGACTATATCATCCGCGTCCGATGCGTCTACCGCATCTATGGAAACGATAGCGTCGTCCGAGTGTGTTATACCCGCATCTTCATAGTCGATAACAGTTGTGATGACTATGTCATCCGCGTCCGATGCGTCTACCGCATCTATGGAAACCGTTCCTTCCACAGCGTCGTCCGAGTGGGTTATACCTTCGTGCCTATCATCGTCATAGTCGATAACATCCGAAGCGGTGTGTGATGCCGCATTCGAATCCGCGGTGGCTCCTCGCGCATACATGCAAGATGCCCGCTTATCGTCATCATCTAGGGTACCCAAAATGGCCTTCGGCGAGGTATCAGCATCAATAGTTGTGATAACTGTATCATCCGCGTTTACTGCATCTATGGAAATCGTTTCATTATAGTCGGGAATAATCTCTTCTGTTTTCGGTAGTGCGTCTGCTGTGCTGATTGGGTCTGAATTTCCCGATGTGTTCACAGTTTTAGAGGATGTGCCGCCTACCAATAAAAGGGAAAGCACTCCTAGAATAGCAATAAGAGCGATCATGGGTGTTATGAAGTGTTTCGTTGTCATTTCTTTTATCCTCCTTATCTTTACTTAAAAAGATACGTATGTATTATCAGAATGAGTCTCATGAGGGTAGCTTTTCCAATTGTTCTATGATTGTGTTGGATTTTATAAAATAGTAAGGGTTATTTCCTAACTCCTCCCAAACAATTTCTCCTTCCGAATTTATGAGAAAGGCTGCTGCCGATGCTAAGCCATCGCCGAAATTATCGAAACTGCCATATGCTTCGGGAACGGACGGATCTCTAGAAGTGTAAAGTACGGGGAATTTATAGCCTGCTTTTTTCGCTAAATCGCGAGTAGGTTCCAGATTGTCGGTAGTGATAGCTATAACCTCTGCGCCCGCCTCTGTGAAATCTTCATAATGAGCGTTAAGTTCGTTCAACTGACGTCTGCAAGCACTGCACCAATATGCTCTGTAAAAAACCAACACAACCGGCTTATCATCTTTGTAGTCGATCAGGTTGATATTGCCGTGTGAGACGGATGGCAGATCGAAGGTTGGAGCGGTATCACCTACTTCAATGCGCGATGAATCCACATCAGAGCTGTTCCCTTCTGAGGTATACACGTTACTGCAAGCTGCAACGGTCAATATCAGTGCCAATCCGGCAACTAGTGAAAGGATTATGCGTTTTATAGCTGCACTCTCTATTTTGAATCTTGCGTATTCTATATTCATGAGTTCATATCCGACAATACCATTTTTGCAGCCTCTAGAGCCTCGATAATTTCTCTTTCTTCTACCCAACCCATATGACCTATACGAAATATCTTCCCCGTTAGATTTTCCTGTCCGCCCCCAAATATCACATTATGTTCCTTTTCGGCGCGAGCAAGAAACTCTTTTCCGTCGGTTCCGTACGGCAAGCGTACAGCCGTGACAGTATCCGAAGCATAGCATGCATCGGGCAATATCTCCAAACCCATAGATATCACTCCATCACGAACCAAATCGGCTATAGAATGGTGGCGCAGTAATGTCTCCTCTATCCCTTCCTCGAGTATTTTGTTCATGGAGTATTTCAAGGCGAACATGGTAGATATGCACGGAGTAAAAGGCGGTTGACCTTTTGCCAGATAGTCCCTGTATTGCGCTACATCAAAGTAGTAACGAGGTGAGCCGGAGATTTCGTAAGCTTGCCATGCTTTCTCGGAAAATGTGATCATAGATATACCCGGCGGCACTCCCCATACCTTCTGCGAAGCGGTAGCTATCACATCTATCCCCCAGGCATCCGTATGTATGGGAATTCCGCCGGCAGATGAGACAGCGTCCACCAATATTAGAGCATCTGATTCTCTATGAATGATTTCGCACAATTCGGCGAGCGGATTTGTGACACCCGTAGAAGATTCGTTATGCGTGATTAGGACGGCTTTGACCTTTTCCATGCTCTTCAGTTTCTTTCCAACCTCATCCGGATCGGCTGCACAGCCTTGCTTGAACTCCAAGAGTGTTATATCCATTTTGTATGCTTTCGCTATATCTGCAAAGCGTTTCCCAAACCCGCCGATGCTTATTGCAAGGACAGAATCACCGGGTGATAGTGTGTTGGCTATAGCAGCTTCCATAGCTCCCGTTCCTGATGATGTAATAAAGTAAGCATCGTTTTTTGTCAGAAGAATAGAGCGCAGGTCAGCCGTCATCTGTTTCAGCATGTCCGCATAGACTGGACCGCGGTGATTGATCATCTGCGATGCAGCGATATCGCGAATAGTAGCGGTCAATGGGACGGGTCCCGGGATGCGTAGATTGGATTCTTTACTGTTATGCATTGCATGATCTCCAGTCAGTGATTTAGCCTTATTCACATTCTATACCCTGACTTTGCGTGTTATTTTTGTGCAGCATCAATACTTTGAAAATTTTCTTGCCCTGACGTACTACCATGAACATTCTACCATCCGAAGCTTCAAAAGGAAAATTGGCGGTTGTAGGTTTTATGAACAGTGCATCTTCAGAGATTGGAACACCGTTTATGTTCAAACCCCCTTGCCTTGCCAAACGTTTCACTGTAGCTGTGCTAGGGAATAATTTCCCTATAAGCTCTGCGAGGGTATTGAACTCCGATAAGTTATAGGAGTTTATACTCACCGCGTCTCTTGCTGCACTTGCTATGGCTTCCGCTCCAATATCCCCACCGAAATAAACATCTGTTTGTAATTTTGCCTGCTTGAGGCCTTCTCCGCCATGTATCATTCGAGTCACCTCTTCGGCAAGAATGCGTTGGGCGGTTCTCTTATATGGCTCTAAGCGTATAGCCTCTTCCATATCTTCGATTTCTTTCTTATTTAGGAAAGTAAAAAATTTCAGATAAAGGATTGTATCTTCATCCGTAGAGTTATAGAAGAATTGGTAAAGATTGTATGGAGAGGTATCTGCCGGGTTCAAAGTCGGAACGCCTCCCGTGCTCTTTGCGAATTTTTCTCCACTAGCCCTAGTTATTAGCGGGTAAACCATAGCGTGCGTCTCTGCGGAACGTGTCTTCCTTATCAGATCCACTCCGCTCAGGATATTGCCCCATTGATCTGATCCGCCACCCTGAAATGTGCAGCCGTGCGTATCGAACAGCTGCAGATAATCATAAGCTTGCAAGAGCTGGTAGGAAAATTCAGTGACGGAAATCCCTTTTTCCAACCGATTTTTTACGACCTCCCGCGATAGCATGCTGTTGACGGTGAAATGTTTTCCGACATCTCGGAGGAAATCTATGAGATAAGTGGATCTCAGCCAGTCTGCGTTGTTGATAATTTTGGCGGGGTTTTCTTTAGTTTCGAAGTCCAGAAAATTCTCCATCTGCCTCTGTATCGCCTCTAGATTCTTGTCTATATCTTCTTTGGACAGTAAAGAGCGTTCTTTGTCTTTTCCGGATGGATCTCCTATCATGCCTGTGCCGCCGCCAACTAGCGCAATAGGAGAATGACCATAGCGCTGCATTCTTGCGAGGCTTACTATAGGTACAAGGTTTCCTATGTGGAGGCTTGCGGATGTAGGATCAAATCCTATGTACATAGTTACTTTCTTTGATATGAGCATATCTCTGGCGCCGGGTGTAGCATTGGAGATGGCGCCGCGCCACTTCATATCATCGTAAACATTGCTGAAATCTTTGCTCATTGCAGTATGTTGGGCATCCTCCGTATATTCTCTATGTCCCGTTTTATCTGGGATATCAGATCTTCAGAACTTTTGAACCGAATCTCTTCCCTTAATCGTTCTGCAAACTGGACTCTGATCGACGCCCCGTACAGATCACCTTCGTAATCTAGGATGTGGGTCTCTACTGTCCTTTGCGTACCCCCGAATGTGGGACGTAACCCTATCGATGTGGCTGCAAGGTAGAGTGCATTTTCCATTTTTACTTTTGTGGCATATATGCCATCTGCCGGCATCATTAAATTTTCATTCAAGTCGATATTTGCGGTTGGGTATCCTAGCAGTCTGCCTCGTTTATCTCCCTCTACCACCGTCCCCTCTAGCGCGTATTGGCGTCCGAGTAGCGCCTGTGCTTTTCTCACGTCTCCTTTATGTAATGCCGCACGCACGGCGGATGAAGAGATCATGATTTTATCCGAAAGCCAATGCTCGGAGATGCGAACGGTTTCTATATTTAGGGTTCTTGCCGTTTCCGTGATAGCCTCAATACCTGCTAGGTCGGTTCCCATTTTTGCCGATGTGCCTAATACTAGAACTCGCAAGCCTGTGTATTTATACAAGGTTTTCAGAAACTCTTTTATGGTCAGGGAGCGGATATTTTCATTGAAATCGACCTCTATAATATCACCTATGCCTATAGAGTTTATCATCTGAAGACGTTCTCGCAATGTGGATAGGTAGTAGGCGGGTTCATTGGGCTTTATCGTTTCGCGGGGCTGCCGCCTGAAGACTATGGCAACCGATTTCATTTGCCTTGCTTTGCCTTCCTCTACCAACGCTTTTAGTAAGTGGCGATGTCCTGTATGAACCCCATCAAATGTGCCAACGGCGACAGCGGAAGGGGCGGCTTTTGCGGTTTTTAACTGCTGCTTCAGGGTTAGTAAAGAGTTCAGCTGTTTACCTCCGCCGGCTTGTCAAGTGCGCATTTTGTGGTTTGTCAGAGAGTTGCTCACTTCTAGCAGTAGCGCCTCGGTAGTTTCCCAACCGATACAGGCATCTGTAATAGAGACTCCGTATTCAAGCACAGATGGTTCGGAAAGTTTCTGGTTGCCTTCTTTGAGATGGCTTTCTAGCATGATGCCTGCAATGCCTCTGTTGCCTTTTAAACGCTGCTCCAATAAATCTTTTAGCACTACCGACTGACGACGATGGTCTTTATTTGAATTGCCATGTGAACAATCCACCATCAACAGAGGTTTTAAACCCGCTTTTTCTAAAAGTTCCTGCGCTGTTTTTACCGAAGCTTCATCGTAGTTCGGCCCGTCCGATCCGCCTCTTAGAATGATGTGGGTGTCCGGATTACCTTTGGTGATAACTACAGATACGGCCCCATCTAGGTTTGTGCTTATAAAGGCATGAGATGAACGTGCGGCTACTACGCCGTTGACGGCTATCTGTATGCTGTGGATGTTTCCACCTGTTCCATTTTTGAAACCTATGGTGGATGATAGCCCGCTTGCCAGCTGACGATGTGATTGACTTTCTGTAGTTCTTGCACCTATAGCTCCCCATGATATGAGGTCGCCAAAGTATTGAGGCGTGAGTAAGTCCAACCATTCGGTAGCAGCCGGCATACCACTTTCGGCTAAGTGCATCAGAAAACGCCGTGCCTTTTCCATTCCTTCGGCAACATCGAAGGTGCCGTTCAGGCGTGGATCATTGATAAAGCCTTTCCATCCTAATGTAGTTCTGGGTTTCTCAAAGTATGCCCGCATCACTATGAGAATATTCTCTTTTACAGCCTTTGCGAGACCTATGAGACGCTCTGAGTATTCTATAGCTGCCTCCGGATCATGGATAGAGCATGGCCCCACCAATACCAGAAGCCTATCATCTTCCCCGTGGATGATGCGCCGCACCTGTTCTCTTCCTTCTAGAATCGTTTTTTCCGCTTTGGCCGTCAGCGGTATGCGATCCGTCAAGCGACGCGGAGGTAAGAGGGGAGATATTTTTTGTATATGTATGTCTATCGTTTGTGACATGTCTTTTTCCTGCAAGTATTAGAGAGCACTTTTTTGTAGAGTATATGCGCTCATAAGGGCTATAAGTTGGATATACACAGTGTACGGAATTTTAAAGAAGTCTATAGAAGAAAGCTCTTTCAGCGTTCTTGGAAGACTCACATATACTTACGAGGGACTCTGAGGTAGTTGCAAGGATTTTCGTTCCAATATTCATACGGATTCGTTCATTTTGAGATAATGCAATAGGTATTTATAGATGGATTATAAAGTTCCAACCTAAGTTCAACGGCTCAATCTTAACTATCTAGCCGAGAGTGAATAGGGAAGTACGAGTTTGTATTCTGTGATTTGTTCATATGTAGTGCTTTACCGTATGCCGTAAGAGCAGCGGCACAATTAATACAGTTTTAGGCTAGTTCCTATTATATAGTATAGGTATAAGTTGGAGATTGTGAAAGGTCTATCCTGATTTTTCAACTCTGTTTGGAAACTATATCCGGCCTCAAACGTTTTGCATCTTTTATATATACCGGTTTTATTTCGTGCTGAGGTTTATCGGTATTCCACAGTAATAGTACGCGTATACAACGTATTAAAGAATTTGTTTTATTCATATCGTTGCCATTTAGAAGAGGGACTTCAGTCCATCCGAGTTTTTCTCGGGCTGCTACCGAAGGAAATTCTGCGTTCAGGTCGGAAGTTGTAGTGAAATAGGCGGCTGCTAGATCATCCGGGTTGATTTCGTTACGTCTTATCATCTCATTTAGGAGCTCAGCGGAAGCATCGATAATCTCTTCCGGCGTATTAGAGTTTACAGTGGTAGCGCCTCTTACACCTCGTACCATCATATTGAGTATTCTTTCCTTTGCTTTATGTCTATCGATCTGCGAATCGTGTCTCGTTCACTAAGGAACGTATGAAATCGCCCGCGCATTCTGTAGCCGACCTTTCGTCTAAGCCGGTGAGTCTTTTCACAAGGGCACTGCCGACTATCACCCCATCGGCGAAAGATGCTGCCTCTTTCACATGCCTTGGTTCGGATATACCGAATCCTACCGCTATGGGTAGATTGGTAAATTTACGCACCCGTTTCACTAGTGTGGGTATATATGAACCTATCTCGGCTCTTGCGCCGGTTACACCTGTAACTGTTATGCAGTATATGAAACCTCTTCTTATTTTGCATGCTTGTTCTATGGCGTAATCCGTAGAAGTTGGCGCAATAAGCGGTATGAGCGACATGTCCCGTTTTTCCGTTTCTTCTATCAAAGGGCAAGCTTCGTATATTGGTAGGTCGGGAATTATTAAGCCGTCCAAACCCGCATCCGCGGCAAGTGAGCAGAACCTACTTATGCCATATCTCAAAACAGGGTTGTAGTATCCCATCATTAGAATAGGTACGTAAACCCCTGCTGTGCGTATATTTTTGACCATTTCAAAGTAAACATCGGTTGTGATTCCATTATCTAGTGCAGAGCGGCTAGACTTTTGAATTACGGGACCCTCTCCAATCGGATCGCTGAAAGGGAAACCCAATTCTATAATATCCGCTCCTGCGTATTCAATGGAACGGACTATTCTAAGTGTAGATACTAGCGAGGGATGTCCGGCAGTAATGAACGCTATAAGAACGGCGCGTTTTTCTTCCCTGGCCTTTTCAAAGGATGCTTGAATTCTATCGGTCATTGTAGAGGTAATTCCTGTGTAGCTATGATCAATCCGGTTATATTCTGCGCCATATGTATGATTATAGGCGGCCATATAGATTGAGTCCATATAAACGCTAATCCTAAGGCTAGACTCAATATGAATATAGGAATAAAGAGCCTGTAGTCTATGTGGAACAATGCAAACAAAGCCGATGATAGCACTATGGAAATTTTCCCTGTGAACTTTGTAGAGAGCATGCGTAGAAGAAATCCCCGAAAGAAAATCTCTTCACCGATAGGGGTAAGTATGCCCACTATTACTATAGCCAATGGCAAACTCTGCCCGACTCTTTCCAACGCGTCGGATGTATTGGAGATAGGACGTAGATACTCCGGGAGCAAACTCACAACTCCGATTATCAGTAGCAGAGATGCCCCCCAAAGAAGAGCAGGTAGCAAGAATAACCTCTTAGGTTCAGGAAGTATCATCACGGATGTGAACGATTTCCCACTTCCCCTCACCTGTCCGTAAACTGCCGCGATAGTGATAAAAATGGAAACGTTGACCAGTATTAGCACTGCATCCTGTGCGAAGGTATCTGGATTCATAGTAAGAAAACGCCCGGTAAATACCGCAGATATAGCTACTCCAAACATGGCAACTATACTTACAGCAAGCAATTTCCATTTATGCCCGGTTATCCATGCCATAAATATTACCGTTATTGCGGCCAGTATTCCTGTGAATATTAAAACTAGCCGGATAGATTCTTCACCATCTCTTGGAAAGAGGCTCTCTAAAACCAATACTGACGCTGCTATCAGCAATATCGCCGATGCAGACCCAGCCAGTATAGCGGTTATGGTGAACGAAGGACGTTCAATGTGTGATCTCAACCCGTCCAGCGTACGTCTCCAAAATCACTGCCGGAGTGCGGCCTTGATTTGAAAATGGCATATTCTGCTCTTGCTTTGGATATGGAAGTAAACTGACCGTGGCCCGGTAGGACACGTGTATGCGATGGAAGCGTCAGCAAACGAGTTTCTATACTCTCCAAAATTTGTGAAAATGCCTCCGGACTACCAGTCTTACCCGGACCACCGGGAAAGAGTGTATCTCCGCTGAATAGATGCGGTGCCAAGCTCGGAGATTCTGCAGGTAGCATGAAGCAGGTAGAACCGTAAGTGTGTCCTGATGTTTCGATGGAGCGCAATATGATACTACCGGCTTTGAATATCATGCCATCGCTTATAGTGGTAACATTGAAGGGCAAGGGATTGTATTTGTTGTAGAAAGCATCCGCATCGGCAGTGCCTATTCCTACCGGTGCAGGAAATTTGTGAACCACTTCATCTAGGCCTTGTATATGATCCCAATGATTGTGAGTTATAAGTATTACGGTTACTTCTGTAGAACGTGCGGCATCAATTAATTTTGTAGGCGCATCTGGGGCATCTATTATGATACTTTTACCTGTATCACGGCATGTAATCAAGAAAGAATTGTTAGAAAACCCTGATACAAAACAGTCTATTGTCCAAGCTTCACCGTTGTACACACTTGGCATAGCAACATTTCGCTCCTATCTGGAGGGTTGAGGTTCAGGGGTGATTTTCTTTGGAACAATATCCGTTTCCTCAGGTAAAATCTCAGATTCCCAGATTCCCTCTCTTTAGCCTTTGCTTCCTCTTCTGCGGCTTTAATTTCATATCTCTTCTTCAGAGCGTCTAAATCTCCGCCGTTCATAATAAGTTTAAACTCTTCCGCCTCTATAGTCTCGTATTTAAGCAGATATTGAGTCAATGTTTCCCACTCGGCTTTGCGTTCCACGAGTATACGATTAGCTTCATCCTGTCCTTTTTTAAGTAGAGCGTCTATTTCTTTATCTATAAATACCTCGGTACGCAAAGAGTAATCTCGTTGCTCGGACATTTCACGTCCAAGGAAAATGGCTTCTTCTTTTTTTCCAAAGAGGCGCGCTCCTAAAGTTTCACTCATACCAAAGCGAGTCACCATACTGCGAGCTATTCTTGTAGCATTTTCAATATCATTGGTTGCACCTGTTGTAATTTTACCGAATTTGATCACTTCGGCTACTCGTCCGCCCATTGCAGAAGCGATAAGTGCTTCCAACTCGCCGCTGGTGTGGAGTGAACGTTCTTCCTGTTCATAGCGTGTAAAACCTCCGGCATGCCCTCTGGATATTATGGATATTTTGCCGATAGGCTTACCTTCCGAGATGAAATGTGAGACTACTGCGTGCCCTGACTCATGGTAAGCCACCATTTCCCGTTCTTCCTTGGAGATGACCTTGCTTTTACGTGCCGGTCCTATACTTACTCTATCTATAGCTTCTGTCAGCTCTCCCATACCTATAGATTTCTTCTTACGTCGCGCGGCAAGGAGTGCGGCTTCATTTATCAGATTGGCTAGATCAGCACCTGAGAAACCCGGTGTTTGGCGTCCTATGGAATCCAATTCTACGTCATCTTCAAACGGTTTACCCTTTGCGTGTACATTCATAATGGCTGCACGTCCTGCCACGTCTGGCGTATCCAGTACAACCCTTCTATCGAAACGACCGGGACGTAACAATGCAGGATCCAGTATGTCCGGGCGGTTCGTAGCGGCTACAACTATCACATTCGTGTTGGTATCGAACCCGTCCATCTCTACCAGTATCTGGTTCAGAGTCTGTTCTCTCTCATCGTTTCCGCCGCCTACACCGGCGCCTCTATGCCTTCCCACCGCGTCCACCTCATCTACGAACACTATACAGGGAGAGTGGCGCTTTGCCTGCTCAAAGAGGTCACGCACTCTGGATGCACCTACTCCCACGAACATCTCTACGAACTCCGAACCGGATATAGAGAAAAAAGGCACTCCTGCTTCGCCTGCAACGGCTCTCGCTAGGAGAGTCTTACCTGTCCCGGGCGGGCCTACCATAAGCACTCCCTTTGGAATACGTGCTCCCAGAGCTTGAAAGCGTTCGGGAAATTTGAGGAAATCCACCACCTCTTCCAGTTCCTCTTTTGCTTCCGGCACGCCGGCGACGTCATAGAAAGTAATACCGGTCCGCGCACCCACGAATACACGGGCACGACTTTTACCGAAGCCGAACGCCTGACTATTATTGCCCTGCGCCTGCCTAAGTATGAAAATCAGAAAGCCTACTATTAACAAAATGGGTAGCAGTGTTAGCAAAATACCGAAGAATCGGCTAAAACCGCCGGAAGGTATTACCGTATATGTATAGTTCTCTTGAGGAATTCCCGCATCTATCAGAACCTGATAGAGATTATCGGAATCTACTTTTGCCGCTTCGTATATTTCCTCAACACCAGTACTAGTATCTGTGGCTGTAACTTCATCGCCGCGTGCCACTATTTCCAACGGTGAGGTAGCAGAACCGTTCTCTCTTGCGAGAGAGACAATTCGGGATAAAGGCACCTCATCCGAGTCTTCCCCACCCCTATTAAAAAGGAATATCAATCCTACTATCACGCCTGCGATTATGACGAGATATATAAGACCATTCCTGACCCATCGGCTGTTCATAGAAGTTGCTTCAAAAAAATATTACCAAGTTCAATCCCTTTACAGTAACAATATTACCACATAGTCGATTGGGGTATGGGTTTTACTCTCAGAAAAGACGGTAAGATAACAACGGCAGCTGTTTGAATGTTCTAGAGAAGAATGAAATCACCCTCGCCCGTTATTTCTTTGCAAATTGATCCGAATTTCACATAGATTTGGCGATGCGGAGATAAAATCTATGCAATAAATGTAATACGGAATTCTTGAACTTCTTTTATCGATCTTTACTTTGTGAGATATGTAGAAATTGAAAAATTGTGTTACGTCCCTTTAACAATAAAGCGCGATTATCATGTAAAATGTATATAGTTAACAGGAATAATTCTTTGCATCTATAAAATTAGGAGGATAGGATACCTAGAGGACATAGAATCAATAATCAGGTCAATTCTGCAAAGGTGCGCCTTGTAAGTTCTGATGGGAACGACGCACCTGTGGTAACGATTCAAGTGGCGCTTGATATGGCAAATGTAGCTGGTCTAGATTTGGTGGAAATTGGGCCTGATCAAGATCCGCCGGTCTGTCGTATCATGGATTACGGCAGATTTAAGTATGAACAATCCAAGAAAGAAAAAGAGGCAAAACGTGTTTCAAGGGCTATCACTCAGCAGCGCCAAGTGCGTCTTACCCCTTACATATCACCGAATGATTTGGAGTCTAAGACTCGCATAGTGAAAAGCCTTTTGGAAGAGGGAGCAAGAGTACATGTTTTTGTTCTCTTGCGAGGAAGACAGAGAGCTCGTCCCGATATAGCTAGCAATGTTTTGCGCAAAGTGGCAGAAAAAGTAAAGGATATTGCGCGCCTTGAACAGAAACCTCAGATAGACTCCAGAACAGTGAGTATTATGCTTATTCCGCTATATCAGAATATAAAGAAGAAAAAAAGTGCCTTGGTATAGGACCAGGCTGGGTTGAAGGTAGTTCAGTTATGCCTAAAATGAAGACGCACAAAGGTGCCGCTCGGCGCTTCCATATAACGGCGGGGGGTAAGGTGATGCGAGTTAAAGGGCCTAAAAGCCACCTGCGTCGGAAAAAATCTAAAAGAGTCAAACGGCTGTTTATCTCACGGGTGCATTTAGATTCCAAAAAATTGAGTAAACGTATAAGACTCCTGACTAATGGTTGAACAGATTGCCGATATTGGAGAATAATAATGGCGCGAATTAAATTCGGCAAAGTTACTAGAAGAAGACATAAAGCCGTTTTGCAAGCTGTACGCGGTCATCGCGGCTCTCGTAGCAGGCGGTATAAAGTAGCCAAAGAATCTTTGATACACGCTCTAGACTACGCTACGCGGCACAGACGGCTGAAGAAGCGCGAAAATAGAGCCCTATTTATCATTCGCATCAACGCAGCAGCTCGTATTAATGGGATTAGTTACAGTAGATTGATTGAAGGGATAAAGGTGTCCAGAATGAATCTGGACAGAAAATCATTGGCGGATCTCGCTACTTTTGAGCCGGATGCTTTCACGGCTGTAGTGTCCCGAGCAAAGGCTGCCCTCACCATAGCGTAGAGATTTTTTACTATTATCCGTATCCGCGCATGAACCGGATAGACAAAGGGACTGTTCCAGCCTCTATCAAGACACTGAGGAATCCACAATCACCAAAGTGAATAGAAGGAAAAGATATAGTAAAGAGAAACGATAAAGCTTCCATGCTTCCGTCTTAGTCTTTCCCCTCCAGAGTTTTACACTAAACCAAATCAGTGCCACACTCGCAGCAATCGCTCCTCCAAAATATAGTGACGACAGTTCTTGTGATACGAATGTCAATGCTATCACAGGACCAGCGAGTAGCACGCTATAAAGCAATATTTGCAAACGTGTGAAATCCTCTCCTCTTATAACAGGAAGCATCGGCACATTTGCACGTGCATAATCTTCTTTGATCATCAGAGCCAAAGCCCAGAAATGAGGCGGCGTCCAGAAAAATATGATTACAGCTAAATACCATGCTTCCAGCGTAAGCGTTCCGGCTACTGCTGCGTAACCCACCAATGGAGGCATAGACCCTGCTACACCACCTATGACAATATTCTGAGTGGTTGTTTTCTTGAGAAGTATAGTGTAGAGGCCTATATACAATATAGACCCCAATATTGCCAGTATTGCCGCCAGCCAATTCGTGAGCAAAATGATTGAAACAAAAGAGAGTAGATTCAACGTCAATCCAAATATCAGCGCATTACGCGGAGGAATTCTACCCTCTGCTACAGGTCTCGAACGGGTACGACCCATGCGAATATCTAGGTCCTTTTCCAGATACATGTTGAGCGCTGCGGCTCCACCGGATGCTAATGCACCCCCCAAGAGTACGGCGACAATTTCATTTGCGCTGGGAACACCGCGTGAGGCTAGGAATGCCCCCGCTATACCGGAGAATAACAATAAACTCATAATTCTCGGTTTTGTAAGTGCTATGTAGTCTCTCACCTGCGGTGGTAGGATGAGGAAACGGTTGCGTCTTATATTTTCGTGCATTGTATTTAAATCTCTCTTTCCACTAGGCTGTGTTTCCATGTTATAGCAGCCATGAGGACCATCAATCCCCATATTATAGTCGCTATGCTTAAATGAGTTGCTCGAGCCCATTGGGAAAAATCCGTCCACGGGTTTGCTGCGCCTACGAAAATCTGAGAGGAAATCATGAGCAGGGTTAACAGCGCTACAATACGAAGGAATATCACCGGAGACCTAGCGGCTTTGTATGAGGCATACCCTGCTGCTATGGCAGATCCTGCAGATACAAGACGATGTATAACGTGTATCCACTCCAGCTCGGAACGCGGCAGTTCTAACCCTGTACATAAAGGCCAGGAAGGGCAAAAAATACCCGCCCCACGTAACACGGTATAAGAACCCGAGAGTATTCCAAGTAACACTATGGCACTTCCCCACAATAGCAGAGACGTCAGAGGTTTTCCCGCTCCTTGTGAATCGAATATAGTTATGCCTCGGTTAGTGGAAGCGACCATGGCAAATATAATTATCAGCACAGAAACTTCAGCCAGCATAAGATGAATAGTACGTATAACCGGGTCTAACTCGCTTAGAACTACTGCGCCGCCTACCCCTCCGATGATTGCTACTAAGATTGTCCCTGACGTTATGAAGTATAATAATTTTGAAGGTGCATTGCCTCGCCATGCTCTCAAAATGGAACCTACCATCACCAAACCTAGCGCTACACCGGTTGTTCGATGACTCCATTCCACTAAGGCGTGGAAATTACTCCACGGGGGCACTATGCTTCCGAAGCATAGTGGCCAATCAGGACATCCATCACCCGATCCGGTTACTCTGACAACGCCCCCTAGTGTTATTTGTGAAACGGCAAGCAGAACCGAAAACCCCAATAATACCACAAGCAACTTGTCACCTCTGAATACTTTCTTTGATTTGAGGTCAAGATCATAGTTCGTTTGGTCTTTGCCGGATATATTCTCATCCGATATGCTCGTAGATGATGGATGAGCATCCCGCTTCAATTTGCTTCCCTGTTTGGAGGTTATCAAAGTATTGTAAGTTGCGAATTATGATGGACGTCTAGAGCTTATATAAACATAACCGGCATGCTCATTGCCGCAGTCTATGCTACCTTCTTGAAGGCTATAAGCTCTGCTGTAACGAGTATGCGCTCTGAGTATACTTTCGGAGGCCAGCAGGTGCATAAAGTTATGGTATCCGGCCCGTAATCTACTAGTGCGAGATCCTCCGCGGACACCTGTGTCGTCCGTGTTACACGGTATAGGAACTCCCCGTCTTCTGTGGTAACGAAGATATCCACAGGGTCTTTCTTTATCATTTCAGCGATATTCGGCAGATTACGGAATACGCTGCCTTCGTCATGTCCGAAACTTTCCAAATGACCGAAGTACCATCCGGAACCCCCACCGCCGGGCGGGCTGGTCTCGGGAATGAAACCGACTGTATTCTTAGGCGTTTCGTACTGTTGAGCGTCTCCTAAATCTATGAGATTTAGTGTTGATACAGATGAGTCTAGCCCTATTGCCGGTATCCTTATGCGCGTAGCGTCCTGTAAGTCGATTGTGTTTTCATTTGGCGAAACAATATCTCTAGGAGAAGGGATCACAGCAGGGGGTACTGTTGGAACAAGGGGAGATGTATTGAGGTCAGATGGGCTATCGTCGGAACTACTTTGCTCTGTGTTGATGCGTCTAGAATTTCCGGAAGGTGTGGCCGCGATAGAAGTATCTCCGGATTCGTCTTTTGACAATTCCCATTTTCCAGCTTCTACCGGCTCGAAACCATCCGGTATGGTAGGACCTCCAAACGGCACATCCTCTATATCATCGGAAGCACCCCAATACTTTGGATTTATGCGGCTTGCCGGGTAGAGGTTTACCAGAGAGTCTGTACTGTAAGTTTCCAATACATGACCCAAAACCACCTCTTCTCTTTCCGGCGACAGCTCTACAATAAAATCCTCGCTGTCATTGCCTGCGTTTAACCAAATGTACCCGTACCATCCTACAAAGCCTATAATAGCTAGACCAATCAGAATTGTAGCTACACTCGCCATCAATTGAAGATGCCTTTTGGCAATGCGCATATACTTAGCTTTCCTTCAAAGAGGTTATGTGGTGAAATTGATAAAGATTTACCTGTGACGCACAGGCGCTCCGTTTAGTATCGGTTCATTCATGTGTACTTCTCCATTGCGTATCTTAAGGTTAAATCCGCAATGAGGGTCGGTACAAACCCAAGCTTTATAGTGTACGGATGCACCTTGCCCACCGAAATCCGATAAAGGGACTAAAACACCTTCTGTGCAGTTCTTGCAAGTTGGCCAATCTGTGTGGTCTGCCAATTTTCACCATCCTCTTTCAACACTAGCTAAACGCTAGATATATAAAATTTGTAAAGCGCGCGAAAGGGATTTTGCATTAATCATTCAATGATATGATATTTAGAAATATTATCTCAGTGATTACCCTCACGCGGCGCTTGTAATCATTAATAATAATAATATACTACTTATACTACTTGAGTCAGGTTCGCGCATTTAAATGTTGGTTTATCTTTGGCAATAATTGGGATAGAAACTTCCTGTGATGAGACAGCGGTAGCCATTGTGAGTAATGATGGTAAACTGCTTTCTAACGTTGTGTACTCTCAAACGGCTTTGCACGCTTCGCATGGAGGGATAGTGCCTGAAATCGCTTCACGCCAGCATGTTATAAAGATGGGGCATGTTATGGAGAGCGCTATTCTAGGCGCTGAGAATGGGTGGAATTCTATAGATGCTGTGGCTGTTACTTATGGTCCCGGGCTTGCCGGGTCATTGTTGGTAGGTTTGAATACTGCCAAAGGTCTTTCTTTAGTACTGGATGTGCCTCTGGTGGGTGTGAATCATATTGAAGGACATATTGCTGCTGCATGGATAAATTTCTATGATGAGCTGCAAAGAAGGTTGAAGGATAGCCCGCTAGTGTGCCTTGTAGTTTCGGGAGGTCATACTGAATTGGTGCTAATGCATAGCCACGAACATTTCGAGCTGATAGGGGAGACGCGCGATGATGCGGCGGGTGAAGCTTTTGACAAAACGGCACGAATACTTGGGCTTGGATACCCTGGCGGCCCTGAGTTGGAGCGTGCGGCTATGAATGCCCGTATCCCGTTTATGCCACTGCCTAGAGCATGGTTACGAAACACATACGATTTTTCATTTAGCGGTCTCAAAACATCTGTTTTGCATCGCGCTGTAGAAAACGGAATTTACCCTTCTCCCGGTAAGGTAAGTAAGGTCGGTAATGAAGCGTTAGTGGCTGCATTCGCTGATGAAATACAATCGGCGGTAGTGGATGTACTCGTAGAAAAAAGTTTGATGGCGGCAAAGGAGTATGGATCTTCCGCATTGATTGTGGCGGGCGGCGTAGCGGCCAATAGTGCTTTACGTTCAGCTTTTAGTGAACGTTCTCCTATACCTGTTTTCTTTCCCGATGCTTCCTTGTGCACAGATAATGGAGCGATGATAGCTATGCGAGGCTATTTTCTCCACTCACTTGGGTATAGCAGCTGCTTTGATTTGGATGTACAGCCCGGCTTGAAGGTAGGTTCGGTATGATAATGTTACAAATTCGGGGGTGGCCAATCCTCGGCGGGCAGACGTTCAGTCGGTGACGGACGCGAGGCTATGAGGCGCGCTGTTCGGGCATATTCCAGAGATTCTACAAAATCTTCCGCTTTGCCTTGTGCCTTTGATTTTAGCTTACCGCCTACTGATCCTCCCGCGGTAATGAACAAAAGCACCGATACGTTAGAGTGTAAAATGTAATCCGCAAGGAGCAGAAGAGCAGCGAAGCCTATGACTGCCCCTCCAAAAGTTCCTACGAAACTGTTCGGTGCCAATCGCCATACGCTGAAAGCCACTAAAAATCCGGCTATTGCCCAAATAAGGTTTCTGGTAATGTTCTTCCGCTCCAGCGATACCCCGGTTAAGTGCTCTAATCTCGCCGATGCGAAAGCGTTACCTCTTGTTGCATTACTTGTATAAAGGACCCGCAGATTTGTTAGGATAAATGTGCCATTTTCAGCACCTTCCATCCTTTGGAGTATTTGCTCGGTTTTCAAAAGTCCTCTGCGTTTCTCTTCTCCTACATGGGTGCTGCCTTTGATTTCTACTCGGTTCATCTTTGAATTTTGAAACTTTAAGATGCGAGCATATCAGATGAGTGCAAGCTGTCTGGGCTGAGGCGCCTTGGATACCATCAGTCTGTAGCAGTGAATCATCCCTTGTTGTTCACGTGCTCCGGCACCGCTTATAGGTATCCCGTGTGCTTTCAATAAAGAAACTGCTGCGCGCAGTATGGAATTGGAGGGTAGGGCGGGGTATTCCCTATAGATGCCCATACATTTGCGCATGATAGCCTCATCGCCATTCTTGCGAGCGAGCGCGTAAAGCCCCGGCAGGATTGCGTTTATGATAATCTCTCCTGCTCTTCCCTTGCCTATAAATGCGTGCTCCTCTTCTTCTCCGACGATAAACCACTTTGCCATAGTAGTGTGAGTAGATTTTCCTAAAAATCTTTCACAGTATGCCGAAGGTCCTCCGGCGGATGCCATCCGTACCGCCATACTAGCTGCGCCCTTTATTCTTCGTAACGGGTGATTATACGGTCTACCTGTGTGAGGCACCCATTCCGGATGCACTTTTTTCAATGCTTTTGTATCGGCTAGATCCACAGGCAAATTGGCAGCCGAGAGCAGATGATTATAGATATGTTTTACCCCGGGATGATTTTCGATTACTGCCGCCAGCACAACCCAAGGCACTTTAGAGGCAAGCATATAGAAAAAGCGTTTATTATTAGGATAACCGAGGCATTCCATGATGCCCGCATACAGCGCCTGATCGATACCCAAACGATCTATTTCCAGACCAAAGTAAACTGCCCTGTCAGCGAAGCGTTTATCCCCTGCGGTTCCCATATCCAGAAAGGCTATAGGTAGGCGCGATTTTTCCGCCGAAGCACCTTCCTTACTACCTGAACCTATGCAAGGCGATAATAAAAGCAAAGGAATTTTCCGACCTTCTTTTGTAATTGCATCAGTCCCTCCACTTTCCAGGCATACATGAAACAGTACCCCGTTATACCGTTCGTCACGATGATGTTTGTGAGATTGCCAATCGTTCTGGCGTACATGTATTTCTATATTTCCGTACATCCTTTCCCCAGACTGTCCCTCAAGGACGGCGTCTAGGAAATCGGGGCCATACCCCGGAGATGGCCTTCCTGCATAAATGACTTTGTACAACGTGCCGTCGCGTCCTTTTACTCTCAATCCTTTTTGTCCGGCTTTCACCCATGCGGCATGCAGGATTTTCTCGGTGAGAGGTAATTTTCTTTTTGCCCCGGATTCGTACACACTGAGGTAGTTCGTGTACATTTTACCTTCGTTTTGCCGAGCATAAGTGTGATGCTGCTTGCTTCTGTACCTATAGCCGGCGAGAAAATCATCTGTGCCGCATATAAGTAGAGGAGCAGATTGCTCGTACATCAGAGAGTATAGTTCAATTATCTTCGGTTGTTTCGATATAAGTCCCGAAGCGGAGTTAATCAATAAATCACCTGTTTCATATTTTATCGTTTGAATGTTTGTCTACAAACTCTCGCGCCTCTCCAAGCATAAGCTCTGCTATATCTATAGAAGCTATCATATCTCCCGCTACCTTTTTTCCGTAAATTCTTACCCTTTTTTCCACATCCAGCGTCGCTGCCATCCTTTCAGGGTGATTCGGTTCTCCGGGATGACCTAGCGATGCGGCGAAATCGTTTGGACCGCCTGTTATCCCTGTCAATCCTTCTACTTTGAGGATATCGTCCAAGTTCTCCCATGCCTGCTTGGATTCTATTTGGGCTATCACTAACATGTTTTCGTTTGCCCATTTGGCAAAACCCTTCTTACCCCCGTACTTACTTTTCAGGGTGATTTCGTCATTGAACTCGGTGCCGCGTCCGCCGCCCCATGAGCGTTTGCCGCTTGGCGGGAAAAAGCAAGCATCCGCCAAGTCTTGGGACGCCTCACCCGTTTCTATATGGGGTCCGGTTACACCTTGTATACCTCTATCCAGATATAGGTTTATCTGAAAAGCCGCTATATTGGGCACTCTGGCGGTAACCGACATACCGAAGCCGTTCGCCACACGGCAGATATCCTCTACGGCATCTAGTGGGAAGTAGCCGTGTTCGCCATCGATATTTATAGCATCAAAGCCAACGTGAGCCGCCATCTCTACAAGATGTAGCGAAGGGAAAGTCAACCCGAAAACAAGAGCTTTCCGTCCGTCATAATTCGCTTTGAGTATGGAATTTTCTATCATCATTTTTTCCTTTGCAGTTTCGCAATCCGCCTTCCGGTTTTTCATAAACCTTTTGGCATAGTCCTTTATATTCCTTTAGTATAGCCGCCGCGTGAGGTAACACTTAGCCTTGGAGGATACTTCACTATCTCCTTCTCATCCAGTTCTATACCCAGTCCCGGATCGTCGGTCAAAGCGACGAAACCATCCCGTTGGCGCGGAAAACCGCGGCACACCGTGAAGTAATGTTCTGTGTAAAATTCGGCGTGATACTCCTGTATCTCAAAGTTGATTATAGAGGCATCCAGATGCATTTCCGCGATAGCGCCTATTGGTGAGCAGACGTTGTGCGGTGCTATAGTGATGTGCTTTGCCTCTGCTATAGCTGCTATCTTCTTGAGTTCCGTTATCCCGCCTGCGTTCGCTATATCGGGTTGCAGTACATCGGCTGCGTGGCGCTCTACTATCTCGGCGAATGGAAATTTTGTATATAACCGTTCGCCGGTCGCTATAGGAATGCCTACCTTTTTGCGTACCTCTTCCAATTCCGATATTCTCTCTTCAGACACCGGTTCTTCATAGAATAACGGATGGTACTTTTCCATTCGTTTCCCTATCCGAATAGCGTTCATGACATTGAATTTAGCGTGAGCTTCTATGAGTATGTCTACATAAGGCCCTACGGTTTCCCTCACGGCTGCAACCCTATCTTCCGCACGCTGTGTTTCCGAGAGAGAAATTTTGTAATAGTTCTCCTGTCCAAACGGGTCGAACTTGAGCGCGGTATAACCCATATCTATAACACGTTTTGCCTCCTCTCCGACCTGCTTGGGTGTTCCGGGGTTTGTGTACCAGCCATTTGCATACACCCTTATATTTTCCCTGTGTGACCCTCCCAGTAATTTGTATACCGGCTCGTTCAAAATTTTACCTTTTATATCCCATAATGCAATGTCTATACCGGACAGTGCCGTTGTAGCGAGCCTGCCTCCGCGTGCATGTGGGTCTTGGTAAAGAGTGGTCCACAGCACCTCCGAATCTAGAGGATCTTTTCCGGACAGGTACCTCTCCACCCAGGAGCGGATCAATCCTTTCACCTCTTCATCATCTTCCATTGAGGAGGCATCACCAAGACCGTACAAAGAAGGTTTATCTGTATTCAGTTTTACTATCAGCCAATTGCGCTGGGCGTTTTTATGTGCGGCAGAAAATTGTCTGAACTCTACGTCTTTTATCGCCGGCATTTCTATTTTGTCTCCTCAGATACAATGTATAGCTATTTTGAATTTGCGTCAATCTTATGCGATTATCAGGCTGAATCCCGAAGGCGGTATGGAATATATAATATCTTATTTGAAATTTACGGTAGATTGCCTTCGTCGTATAGTATCGCTAGAATATTCCGCCGATGAGTTTTCCTATACCGTCAATATAGGTCGTAGATCATTGATCTACGACTGATCCGTCCACATGTAGCCGAGTAATAACCTCACGAGGAATTGGCGGGCATTTCTCCAAAGCATCCTTCTTCAACTCTACGCCGATACCGGCACTGTCCGGAATTACCAGAAAACCGTTACCATCGTGTTTTGCTATGCCGCTTATCATATCGGATTTAGGCGGACTATCCTCCCCGATTGGGTATTCCTGCAGAGAGAAATTCGCTGCAGTTGCGGCTATCTGAAGACACGCGGCTGTACTTACCGGCGATAAAGGGTTATGTGGAACTACGCCTACATGGCGCGCCTCTGCAAGAACAGATGCTTTCCTTGCACCCGATATGCCGCCCACAAGGCACACATCCGGGCGTATATATTGGACAGCATTCCTAGATAGCGCCATCTCGAATTCCCAAAGGCTAGAAAAACGCTCACCCGTAGCTATAGGTATGGAGATATTGTCAGATACATAAGCCATCTCATCGAAATTGTCCGGAGTTACCGGGTCCTCATAGAAGAAGGGGAAGTATTGCTCTATACCTCTACCTAACTGGACAGCCTCTGTAGGTGTCAAGCGCCTGTGTATCTCTATACACAGGTCCACTTTGCTACCTACCGCCTCTCTATATTGACGAACGGTGTCTATAGCATCCATCATTTTATCTGCATGTGTTTTGAAGTAAGGCGTATCCCGTTCTTCATCTAGGAATGGTGTGAGGTGACCCACGGCTGTAAAGCCTTTTCGTTTCGCGTCAATTATCCCTGAAACCAGTTCTTCCTTAGTTGCTCCAAATACATGGTAGTATACACGTGCTTTATCCCTAACCTTTCCGCCAAGCAGTTGATGCACCGGTGCGTTGAAATGCTTCCCCATTATATCCCAGAGTGCTATATCTATCCCACTCAAAGCGCCCATTATGGCGGCTCCTCGGAAATGAGAGAAGCGGTACATATACTGCCAATGGTGCTCTATCTTGAGAGGATCCTTTCCTATAAGGTAACGACCGAATTTCTCTACAGCAGCAGCCGATGCCTCCAGAAATCCCCATGCACCCGATTCACCGATGCCGTATATGCCTTTATCCGTTTCGACCTTTACCAGTAAATAACGGTCCAAAAAAAGGGGCTGCACATCCGTTATTTTCATACTCTCTATTCTCCTTGCTTTGAATTATAGATGGAGTTTACACTTTATCGCAGAAAACTATGTACCGTGAAATAGCCCTTGCGATTTATCAGTAGTTCGCCGCGTGACGTTGAAATGACCTCTCATCTAATAAGCCGACTCTCTACAACGCAGCAGTTAACCATAAATATATTTTCACAATCTCTATCTTGAGGTTGTACTGCAAGATGAGTATGATTGCTTATTTACAAGGGTACAGAGCACCCGCGTATTGAGAATACTCTAGCATATTCCACGCAGGTGTAACTTTGGCAACATGTTTAAACCTTAGCCGCCTTCTACTTCAGAACAGTCATATGTCAAAAACACGGATACACGGATACTTTGTATGCCTAGTACATTACGGCACTTTTCATTAGATTAGCATAACCATTGAGAATGAGATGATACCGTTTATAAAATAGCGGGTAATTTTCTAAAATTAGTGAATTATATTGAACCTTTGCGTATTTTTGTGCTAGTATATAGTAATAGCTTAGGAATATCTCTCTAGTGGTGAGAAAATAGAGAGGCTATAGTGTTGTTGTGAGTAACTCACGGCAAGGATACTGGAGGACACAGTAATGAAATATTGGTTAGTCAAATCGCGGTTATTACTCGTGATGTCGGCTTTTAGTGCACTTATTGCTGTTGGATTGGTTGCATGTGCCAACCCGGAACCAACAGCAACGCCAAGGCCGGCAGCTACGGCTACACCGAGGCCGGATGCTACGGCTACACCAAGGCCGGAGGCTACGGCTACACCGAGGCCGGCAGCAGCTACGGCTACACCGAGGCCGGCGGCTACGGCTACGCCAAGCAGCAGTGTTGGTTCTGATCCGGAGAGCACTGTTATTCGTGCGTGGAATAGACTCGAACCTGTTTATGGTATCGGATACCAGGGTCCATATCGGACACCTGCCACAAATCAGTGGGGTGGTGTTGAAGAAAGTTTCTTCATTTTTGATAACGGTTCTCCACTTTCCCCGCAGCTTATAGATGAGTGGAAGATTTCACCTGCAGGTGATTTCTTCGTCTTCACTATAAAGAGACTCCCAAATGGCGAAGGTATACCATTTCAGGCTCCGAGAGGTTTCGAGGATTTTGATTTCGGCGTTCTTGATGCGGAAGAAGTAGTAGAGTGGTTTAACCGTTCCAACGCTTTTACCAATCCTGAATCCACATACGGCGATGGCGGTGACCTTAGAGCGATTTTCGAGTGGGCTCGTATTGTCGCGGAAGATCCTACTGGCGTTTCCCCGGAAGACCCTAGTGGCGGATTCATCGGGAAGGCATTTGTGTTTGGCGAAGAAAAATCCGGCGTAGAGCGGGTACAAATAACAAGTGACCAACTCGGGATTAAATTTGTCGAGGGGTATACAGTGTATGTGGATCTGGCTTCACCTGTTTTCTTCTGCCTGCCTATATCTCAGTTCGGCTGTCTTTCTGCAGCACGAGGACCTCACAAAGTTACTACCGCGGATGATGATAGTAAAGGGTTCGAATGGGCGCGAGCTCACCACGTGGGCACAGGCCCCTATGTGCAGGGCGAAAGGTGTGTAGCCGGCGACAGGTGCACACTTCATGCGGTTTCGGAACATTGGAGGAAGGTACCCAATGTCGCCACTCTGGTAGGGGTTCATATACCCGAAGCACAGACGCGAGTAGCGAGTCTTCGCAATGGTTCTATTGATATGGCAGAAGTAGATTATGGACTTCTTCTCTCTAACTTGGTCGCGGATAGCCGCTTCAAGTTTATAGAGACTTTGCCTGGTGGCGGATTTGTTGGACAGTCCATTCTATTCCCCGGGAATCTCTGGGAGGAATTTCACGCCATCTCAGGAGCGCCCCTCAGACCATGGCAAACTCAAGATAATCACAAAGGAACACCTGGTTTCGGAACATTTCCTTACGAGAAGGATTACCCTTGGATAGGCAATCCTTGGGGCACAGCGGACCAGCCTTGTAAGCAGGGGACGCCCGGACTTTCGGGTCCTAAGACACTTGCCAATGGTGAGTCTTACGAAGGATGTGGAGACGCATCTTACACCGATACTAATAACCCGGACGGTATTGATGACATGGAACAAGCGCGCTTGGTTCGTCTTGCTCTTTCTATGGCAGTAGACCGTGACGCGATAAATCTCAACCTTCTGCAAAACGTAGGTACTCCGATATATTCGGAATACATGGGACCCGAATACCCTGGATGGGACGCATCTAAACAAACATTGTGCTATGACTGGCTTGGTGAAGTAGTTGAATGTACCGGCACTTTGGAATCCATACCTTGGGAACTGCCCACAAATTTCGGTATTGCTAACAGGCTCTTGGATGATGCTGGCTATGAAAAAGATTCGAATGGAACAAGAACAAGCTTTTCGACAATCACCCTTCAGGCTTACGCGGCTGAAGCAGGCCCAGTAGGCCTTGATGTTGCGCAGCTAATTATCGGTGACTGGCAGAAGCTCGGACTTACTGTAGAAGGTTCGAACGAAGATTATGGCGGTGTAATCAGCCCTAGAATGCGGCGGCGTGAACAGTTCCTCCCAGTCTTGAAGAATGGGGATGTCCACTCCAATTTGTACCCGCTGGACTGGCCACTACCTACTGTAGACACATCCAGGAGCCGCCCGGGTTGGGGAGTAGGCTTCGAGTCTCAGGCTGGCGCCGGATGGCTTTCCGAAATACTTGCCGAACGGGACATATCTCGCAGAGAAGAGTTGCATCAGACGTGGGTGGATTATAGCCTGTTCTGGGTTCAGTACGCCGGTGTCTTCCAAGTGCCAAAGGGAATCGTTTCAAATAATAGAGTAGCGAGCTGGGAGGGATTTCAGCAGCATTATCAAAATGTCTCGACGAATCCTGAATTCATTGTACTCTCCAAATAAACCAAATCTTGGATGGGAGTATGCAGTCTTGGAATGGTTCAGCTAGGATAGGTTGTATGTAGGTTACAGGCGGGGAGCTTGGCACATAGCTAGGCTCCCCGTTGAGTATACCTACCCGTGACCTTTCTCTGGAGATTGATATGGGCTTTATCACCGGAAGATTTTTATCATCTATAGTATCTATTTTTGGCGCGACTTACATCGTTTTCGTCCTGACCCTATTTCATAATGATCCTACTAACCTTTTCATACCGGATACCGGATTCGGACTGACTGCAGAACAGTTGGAAAACTTGCGTGAAAGACTGGGATTGAACGAGCCTTGGTGGAAACGGTATACAACTTTGATAGGCAGAGCGTTTCGTGGAGATTTAGGGGTATCTTTGGCAAGACAGCAGTCTGTTACATCTGTTCTTGGAGGTAAAGTAGGAGCGACTATCCAGCTTGCCATAGGAGGGTGGATATTCGCGATTATGCTGGGTATCCCTGCCGGTGTTATGGCGGCTGTTAGACGAGGGACAATATGGGATTATATTGCGCGCCTGATAGCACTTGTCGGTCAGGCTGCGCCTCCTTTCGTCACGGGGTTGGTCATGATTTGGGTATTTGCCGTCTTTTTGGAGGTTTTGCCCGCGGGCCAACGGCAGCCTGAATTCGATATTCGGGATTATATATTGCCATCTATCGCATTGGGATGGGGCGCTGCGGCTGGATTGATGCGGCTCACTCGCTCCTCTATGCTTGAGGTTCTGGATTCCGAATACATAAAACTGGCTCGCGCCAAAGGGGTTACTCGCCAAAAGGTTATATTGAAGCATGCCTTGCGCAATTCTCTTATAGCGCCTGTTACATCCGCCCTGATACTGTTCTCTAACTGGTTGAATGGTGCTTTGGTTGTGGAAATTGTGTTTTCATGGCCCGGCGTAGGCGTTGAAGCACTTCAGAACGCAGTCACCGATAATGATTTTCCTCTGCTGCTGGGGAGCGTTTTCTTCTTTATACTTGTTTTCCTTGTATTCTCCACGATGGCAGACATCCTTTATACGATTATCGACCCCCGAGTCAGGCTTCAATAGTCTCGTGGAGCTGCATAACAGATGAACTTAAAGGCGATAAGATTTTTTTATGCTCCTCTGGCTGTATCTTGGCGTATTACTAGACGGTATCCTGTGCTGCCCGGAATTATCTTGCTACTGCTCGTCATCGCTGCGATCATAGGTCCTACCGTAGCGCCCTACCAGCGCGATACTGGTGATAGTGCAAACAATTTCTTGGGTCCATTTTCTTCATCGCGCGTTCCTATTGAGGAATTGGATGCATTCGAGATACCAAAGTACGATCTTTGGCCAGATGGCTTCTATCTGTTGGGGACTGATCAAATAGGGCGTGATATTTTCACACGGCTTTTGCATGGTGCTCAAATATCTATGCTGGTGGTTTTCGTGTCCCTAACTTCAGGAATGTTGCTTGGAACTGCTTTGGGCTTGATATCAGGCTATTATGGTGGTGTTATAGACGAAATTATCACACGGGTCGTGGATATTTGGTATGCGCTTCCCTTCTTGCTTATCGCTTTGGTGGTTACACTCCTATTTGGACGCGGTCTGGGGATACTTATGATAGTTCTTGCTCTCATAGCATGGGCTGCATTCGTTCGTGTCATACGGTCGGAAGTGCTGGTTTTGAAAGGTCTGGACTATGTTGCGTCTGCCCGCGTGAATGGTGCAAGTGATATGCGTATAATGTTGCGCCATCTTTTGCCTGGAGTTCTTAACACTGCAGTTGTTGTCGCAACACTCAATACAAGCGGATTGATACTATCCGAATCTGTGCTCAGTTTCGTTGGAGCGGGCATACCTCCACCTACGCCTGCGTGGGGTGTCATGACCAACGATGGGCGTAATTTTTTGAATACTTCCCCACACTTGGTGCTCATACCCGGCGGTGCCATATTCTTTGTTGTTTTGGCGCTCAATTTCTTGGGTGACTGGCTTCGAGATAAGTTGGACCCACGTCTACGGCAGCTAGCATAGCGTCCGGATATTAGAACATCTGCTCCAGAGTATATGAGGCGTTTCAGTTTCAGTGAATGTCCCGCGAGCCTTCTATTCTACAACGCATACCGCACCCTGTCCTACGTCACCCGGGAACATTGAACGATATCTGAAGCATCCGGGAGTTGTAAAGGTGTAGGAGAACCGTTTCGGCTCTGTGTCGAAGGTTCCTTTATTGAGAGGACCCGAATCCCAAAATTCATCCTGCCCTTCATATGCAGACACGGTACTGGCGGTTCGTCTTTCGGTTTCCCATATCACAGTCGTACCCGGTTTTATTTTCACTACAGGAGGATCGAACTCACCTCTGTTCATTATTTTGACAACTACTTCACCGCTTTGGGCGGGACCTTCAGGGATTTGAATAACATCGGTCTGAGGGTTTGGTGTTGGTGTTGCTAGCGCCAAAGCGGTAGCTGTTGCCAATGCTGACGCTCTCTGTGCCTCTACGGTGGCATTCACGCCTGTATCAGGTGCAGCATCTCCTCTGGCTACTCTGGCTACTGCTGTAGCTGTAGCGTTTCTTATTCTACCTTCTGATGTTTCCGTTTCGATTATTTCTGCGGTGGTGAGGCTCCCACATGCAAAGGACAGCGACGCGAAAAGAAAGATGGATGTGATAAGTAATACTGGTCGATAAATATTGTTTGTTTTCATTGAAAGTTCCTCTCTTTGGATTGAACCGGCTACTTTTATAAGATATGGCTTTACCTTGTGTGAAAGCTCATATCGAGTAAATCTATCTGTCGTTTTAAAGTTCGTGCGAGGGGAGTGTCTATGCAAATGTTTAACCGCCTGACACGGGCCTCACCAGCTCTACCTCATCTCCTTCCTTTATCTTTAGTTCATCAAAGTCAGACTTTGCGATAACTATGCCGTTTACCGCGATGGCCACTGTATCAAGTTCTATTCCTAAGAAAAGCATACAGTCGCTTATAGTGGATCCTTCAGGCAAATTCCGTCTTGATCCATTCAGTATTACGCTTATCATGGTCATCATCGTTTCATTGCTTTATACAAGGCAGAGGCGGCGATGTACGGGTCATAATGCCTTAGTATCGCGCCTATAACGGCCACACCGGCGGCGCCTGTCGCCATCACTTCAGGTATATTGGATATGTTTATGCCTCCTATTGCAATTACCGGTATGCTTATAGATTCTATACAATCTCTAATAACCTTTACTCCTTGTATTTTACTCTCAGGATGTGATGCTGTCTTGAATATCGTTCCCACAATCAGCATGTCGCAACCTTCATCTTCCGCATTTCTGGCGGCTTTTACTGAGTGTACTGAGCGGCTTACCAAAAGGTCGCCTGTATCTACGGGCATTGGAAACCCTTCCGGGAGGTGCAGGCCGTCTGCCTCTGCTTCAAGTGCTGCTTCGGCATCACTGTTCACGAAAATCAAGGTAGTATGTGAAACTTTATATCGGATGCGTCTTGTTAATCTTATCAAATCACCTGTGGGGATGTTTTTCTCTCGCACCTGCATCATATTTACACCACCTTTTGCTGCCTCGGATAGTAAATATTCTAGCCTTTCTTCACTCCCTGCAGTATCCAGATTTGTGACTACACACAAGATGGGCGAAGGTATAGAGGAAGAATGCACCGCTCTTGATATCAGGTTGTAGATCGGCGAGGAACATTCTCCACAGAGCTGCTTGGTATCGCTTCGTTTCGTATAGGTATGCGACCTGCGATAAAGGCTTTGCGTCCGGCTTTCACACCTAGCTTAAAAGCATCTGCCATTATGAGCGGATTTTCCGCCTGTGCGATGGCGGTATTCACCAAAACGGCATCCGCACCAAGTTCCATAACTTTAGCGGCATCCGATGGAACTCCCAAACCGGCATCTACTATAACGGGTACTTTTGCTTGCTCGATTATGATAGATATCTCCTCACCGGTCAGCACACCTCGTCCCGAGCCTATAGGAGACCCCAACGGCATAACGGTTGCGCATCCTATATCTTCCAGACGTTTCGCCAAAACAGGATCCGCGTTGATATAAGGCAGGACTACGAACCCTTCGTCTATGAGTTGCTTAGAGGCTTCCAGTGTTCCTATCGGGTCGGGTAGTAGGTAGAGAGGATCTGGGATTACTTCTACCTTTATCCAGTTAGAACCCGTTACCTCTCTCGCCAATTTGGCAATGAAAACGGCTTCATCCGCCGTTCTACTTCCGGCGGTGTTCGGCAATATACGATAACGGTTCCAATCTATATGATCCAGCAGTGTCTTTTCTTTGGGATTGTCCAGGTCCAATCTTCTTATAGCTACTGTGATGATTTCACAGCCTGATGCCTCTAATGCCGTCTCCATCTCATATACTGAACGGTATTTTCCTGTACCTGTGATGAGACGCGATTTGAAACTGTGTTCCGCTATTATCAGTTCATCGCACATAAATACTCCGAGGTGTCTTCATTTGGGGTTTGTGGTAGGTTTCAATATCAATTATAGGTTATGATGATTTAACATGGGTCTAGAGTTATCCTAGCGCAAAGGATACTCTGCAGGCACAGCTATTTTCACCCTCTTATACGCCCCACCGCACGTGGCGGATAGGCTGATTGGCAGTAATCTATATATTGCAAATACGGGTTATTCTTTGAAAGCGTAAAATAACTTGTAGAGATATCCCAAATTAAAAGAGGTAGCGATAGAAAAAACTGGGCGGTGAATGTATAAATGTATGTAGGCAATGAGTGTAAGCCGTAGCTAACTTTGAATACGTGTTGTATTGTATATCTACTATTCATAGATGATGTGCTTATTGCATGAGGGATAATTCATATGCATCGGTTTGCAATACTTTCTATAATCTATTAGTAGGTCGAAATTTCACGATAAAATATGAACGCTTTCAAAACTTCCCATACTCCTCTTTTTTAGCGATGACCAAGTTGCCACTGCCTTCAGCGCTCCTTATAGATTTGGATGGTACCCTTATAGATAGTCGGGATGCCTATACTGACTACGCTCTGGAAAGTATAAAAAAAGCGGCTCGGCATATGCCGGTTGGCATAGCTACAGGCCGTTTTGCCGGCGATACGGTTTTCTACGCGAGGAAGCTGGGACTTATAGCGCCGCAAGTTGTGGAGAATGGCGCCCGGTTGATAGACCCTTTGTCTAGCCTTACTTTATACGAAACGATTTTGAAACGGGAGATTTTGGATTACCTGATAGACAGATTGAGTCATCTAGGGATGCGCTTTTATGCCTCCCTAGGCCATAGCATGGTGTCCGATAAAAAAGATCTGGCTGATCACAGAGTGTCTATAGTAAGTGTGTGTGCGGGGAGCAAAGTTTCCGCCTTATCTCTGTGTGAGATGTTTTCACGGATAGAAGGTTTGGCAGCCCAAATCGCTATGGCGTCTACAGGGCAGTGGTACGTAATGTTTACTGATCCTCTTTCGAACAAAGGGCGCGGAGCACAGCAGTTTGCTGCTGAGGTGGGTGTTTCTCTTGAAGACGTAATGGCTATAGGAGACGGACCTAACGATTTACCTATGTTCAATGTTGTAGGTATCTCCGTAGCGATGGGACATGCACCTGATGATGTGAAGGAAGGGGCTCGTTTTATAACCGATGATATGGCTGGGGATGGTTTAGCTAAAGCGGTAAACAGGTTCATTTTTGGTTAGTGAGACCATCTAGTGTAGAGTCAGAGTCATTGTGTAAAGTTAAGAGGCATCGGACGATGAGTCAGCGTTACTGCCTTTACTGATCATACGTGCTCCTGTTTTCAATGCTGCCTGCCATGCTCTGACCTCATTTGCAACGGCATTACGGACACGCCCGCCTTGTTCTCCGATGCTTCGGAATTTTTTGCGCCTGCTTTTCGCCAGAGAACGTCCTTTACTTTCGGATATCTTGGCAAGGTTCACTATGAGAGCCATCTTTAGCAATCGCGCAGACTCTATAGGCATTATGTGAGCACCACCCTTTGGTTCTTGAACAATAGAATCTACTATTCCTGCATCTACACACTCGTTCGCTGTAATCAATGTCTGCATTACTTCTTCTTCAGGTTCTGCATCGTATCTTCTAGTATCTATTTCACCCTGTGACGTTGTCATATAAACGGCATTTTCCAGCATTAGAACGCGGTCTGTTACACCAAACGCTAGCGCGGCTTCCCCGTGACCCTCCCCGATGATGACGGAGACGGTAGGAATTTCTGCTGTCAGCATAGCGGTGAGTAATCCCGATATAGCACTTGCCAAACCTGTAAACTCGAATCGCCTACCGATCCCGAAGCCGTGCGTATCTATGAAGGATATCAACGGTAGACCAAATTTTACAGATATCTTTATTGTTCTTGACGCTTTTCGCAAACCTGCGGGCGATATTTCACCGCGGAAGTCTTTTACATCTCCATCGCCTGCCGAAACTAAAGTATGTACACCTTTCTGCTGGGCTATGACGGTAACTACCTCACCTCCAAGTCTTCCGATACCTGCGATTACCGAAGGGTCGTCTCTATGCAGTTTATCGCCATGTAGCTGCATGAAGTTAGTGATGATGTAATCTATATAGTCTGCAGATCTTGGCCTGTCTTTATGGCGTGCTGCTTGCAATACATCCTGCGGGTCTATGGATTGACTGGAGGATGATATGGGAGTCTCTACTTGACTGGTAGTCTTCAATCTGGAGCCGTACCTCATATCCATAAATGTTGCTAACTCGTGCTTTAAATGTTCTCTATCCGTTACTCTGTCTATCTGGCCTGCTTGTAGGAATGCTTCCGACGAATATTCATCTTCGCCTAACTCCTCGGACTCGGCGTCTTGTACGGCTCGCATGGGAGCGAACCCGATACGCGCTCCCGGCTCTGCCAGAACTATGTCTGCCTGTGATGCAAAGGATGCCAGCACCTGCCCGGTGGCCGGATTACCCAGCACACAGATAGACAACCCCGCTGCTTTGTGGAGCTTTTCAGCGGCTACCAAAGTCTTTGCCATCTGTGTAAGAGATAGCATCCCTTCCTGCAACCGAACGCCTCCGCTCGTTATGATGGAGACGCAAGCTATCTTACGACGAGCCGCCAACTCGAAAGCGAGCGCAATTTTCTCACCTACAGCTACTCCCATACTGCCACCCCGAAAGCCAAAATCCAAAATTATCAGAACTGCTTTGATACCGCCTATAGTGCATATTCCTGTTACCGCAGCTTCCTTCAGACCTGTCCGTGCTCTATCTTGCTCCAATTCATCGTTGTAAGAGGCTTTCAGGGAGAACTCGAGGGGATCGAGCGAACTTATCCAGACATTCGTTTCTTTGAAGCTGCCTGAATCTGCAAGAGTAGCGATACGCCTACGAGCCGTAATAGAATGATGAAAACGACAATACGGACATACGCGCAACTGTCTATATAACCAAGATTCACTTTGCTCTCTACTACACTTAAGGCAAGCTTTAAGAGGCCTTTCCAGATTTATTTCATCGAGATACTCTTGATTATCCTGACTGTTTTTGTCCATACTTACCATGTGCAAGAAATATTCCGGAATTGCAAAATCTGCTTATTTTCTAACAAACGAAAGATAGCGCGGCTGTTACGTAATATCTAATATTGTATATTACCCATGCAAGGTAATTTACTCAGACTAAAAAAACTTAGCACTGTTTACTATGTTTTCCAATCCTTGTTAATCCACAAAGAAGATATGCTCCGGATTTGCGGAAGTGGCTTGAATTACAGCAAATGAAAGATAGAACAACTGCTACATTAGCACCTATGTGAGGTACAACTTAATCAGTTCAAAAGAACTTGTCGCGGTTTACCGGATTCTCCGCTCCCTACTATTCCCGCATCTTCCAGCTCATCCATAAGCCGAGCGGCTCTAGGAAAACCTATTTTCAACCGTCTTTGAAACAACGAGACGGACAGTGTTTTCTGATTTCGTGCCAACGCAACAGCAGATTTAAATAGAGAATCTCCCATAGCACTGTTCCCTTCGGGCGTATCATAATCATAAGAGTCATCTTCTAACATCAACCGAGGTAGATCAGGAGGTACCGGCATCCGTTTCCAATATTCTATAATTCTTGCTATCTCCATATCGGATAAAAAAGCGCCCTGAATCCTTTCAGGGTGCATGAGTGTAGAAGGCAGAAAGAGCATATCCCCTCTACCGAGGAGCTTCTCTCCACCTACCATATCTAAAACCGTTCGTGAGTCTACCTGAGACATCACGGAGAAACATATCCTGCTTGGAAAATTGGCTTTAATCTGCCCTGTCACCACGTCTACGGACGGCCTCTGAGTAGCAAGTACCATATGTATACCCGTAGCACGCGCCAACTGTGAAAGGCGTATCAGTGATTTTTCCACTTCTGCGGATGCCGTGATCATCAGATCTGCGAGCTCATCCACAACCACTACTATGTAAGGCATCTGCTCGGAATCATTCAAAGCGTTGAAAGTCGATAAATTTTTTGCGCCCATCTGTTGCATAGTATACAACCTTCTTTCCATCTCTTTGACTAGAGCTTTGAGCACTGTCACCGCTTCCTTTGGTTCCACTATCACGGGCGAGTACAAATGCGGGATGCCTTCATAAGGAGTTAGTTCCACGCGTTTCGGGTCTATCAGAATCAATCTCATCTGCCTTGGTGTGCGAGATAGAAGAAGACCCGTAATGATTGAATTTATGCAAACCGACTTTCCTGAACCTGTTGCACCCGCTACCAGCAAATGAGGCATATCTGCCAAATCTGCGGCTACCGGTAAGCCATTGCTGTTGATTCCCAAAGGGAACGGGAGTGCTTTAGAGATGTCCATCTCCGACCACTCAGGCGTGTCTATGACCGAACGCAAAGTCACCGGTGTAGGCTTAGAGTTAGGAACTTCAAGCCCAACCATTGATTCACCAGGCACCACAGTCAGGAACCTCAAGGATGGCGATGCGAGTGCCAATGCCAAATCCTTCTCACGGCTTAGTATGCTATCGACTCTTACACGTACGGGACTATCGGTACCTCGTCGCCAGCCCGGCGTCAGTCCATATGTTGTCACTGTAGGTCCTACAAAGGCTTTATCTACTGTAACCTGTATACTATGTTCAGCGAGACTGCTTTCTATCAAGGCACTCGTTCGTTCGGTTTCTTCGCGTGTTATTCCACCGGGTGTTGCTTCCAATAGCAAACTTTTATCGGGTACAGGGCAGTCTATATGGCGACCACCTCTAGCGGTGGATAGTTGTAGTTCATCGTGAGTCTCTTCATTGGGATGTAAAGCCTCAAATCTGCTGCCGGTTATGGATGATCTTTTTGTTTGCGAGAATGAAAATGCATCATGTTGATTTGCCATTGAAGAAGCATGAGATGCCCGTGTGAAATTTTCTCTAATAGGCGGCTTTCTCTTTTCTTTCAAAGAGGCATCATTGTCAATAGATACAACGCCTGAGAGGTTATAGATATCGCTTTCCTGTCCTGTCATAGTGACAGCACCACTCGCATCTGCCCGACGTTCAAAACCGATATCCTCTGATGTTTGGAAAAAATCGGTATCGTTCTGCGCTTCTCCGGAGGACAACTGCGGCCGCCACCGTGATGAAGAGCTGAAGCGACTCTGTGTTCTTCGCTGAGATGAATCATCTATAGGCGTACCCCGCATATTACTCAATATGGAATCTACATCTGTGTTCGAGAGAGTCCCTTTATAGCGAGAATAAAGTCCTGACTTCGCGCCCCTTTCTGTAGGGCTAGGCGCTAAATTGGATTCCTCTATACGTGAATAGTCACCAACTAATCCTTCATTTGTGCGGGATATGTTAAGGGTTTGCACAACTCCACCGGAAGTATCCTCAAGATTCTCTCTTTGCGGCTGATTTGGAAACAGTGCAGAAGGAAGCTCTTCGGCATCGGGGTATTTGGTGGTACCTTGCCACCGTTTATTCTCTTCAGAGTGGTATGGGGTCTGTGTTGTTTGAGTTGTCTCTTTATTATTCATATAAGCACTTAGCAGATCTTGCTTGATGTTTTCCATGCCATCACGTTCTTTGTCTGCAATCTGTACCTGCACTTTTGACTTGGAAGACCTGAACTTACTTATAGCCCCTGCAATCGCGATCAGTACAAGAGCTATGAAGAGTTGAAGCCCGTTTTTGGTAATAATCAAAATTCTGGGGTATAGGATTAAAAATCCTATTATGGAGAGTATGGATAACCTTATGATACCTCCTATATAGAATTGACGAGTTTCATCAGGAGAAAAAGGTAAAGTCGTGATGATGCGGCTGATACGTCCGCCAACAGGTTCGCCATCGGGTCCAAGGCCCAAAGCGCCTGCGTTGAAGAAAGCCAGAATACCGGCCAGAGTAAATGCCAAAACTAACATACCTATGAGGTAGCGCCACGTTCGTTTAAAGACGCGTGGGTGTGTTATGAGTGGAATCGTAAGAGATGCGAACCAAAGACCTAAAGGTAATGCGGACCATCTAACCCACAGTAGAAATTCATCACGATAAATGACCCCAGCTATCAAAGTGACAGTAAAGGACAAGAGTATTAGACGACCGGTAGTGCTAAGGAATATTGCACTGAAAAGAGCTCCGATGCCTCTGAAAGCTGCATCAGGTTTTCCTCTAGGAAGCCGGTTATTGGACTCTATGGATGTTTCAATGGTTGACTGTTTAGATCTCAACTGCTTTGACGAATATGAATGGATGCCTGCCGATTTTTCTCGCGAACAACCGCGATAGACGGGCAATAGCTAACTTCTCTGTCCCTTTCCACTCTAAATTCTTTTCATAAGCTTCTTCAAGAGCAACGGATAACGTATTTTGGGCATCTTTTAGAATTTCTTTGATTTCATTATTTCCGGCTACTCCCGCAGAATCTATCTCCGGGGTACCGATCAGGTAATTGGTGCCTTTCTCCCGCGCCAAGGTAACGTATACTACACCATTATGTGCAAGCGAGAGACGCTCTGCGAGGGTATGCTCATCTTCCTGCTGCATACTCCTGCCTCGTATCATTTTATTATTGAGAGAGATGCGATCTGTTATTTTACCGCCCTCTGTACCCAAAGCTAGAACATCTCCATCCGTCATCAAAAACACTCTTTCGGGTTCTACCCCTTGTTCTATAGCCAACTCTGCATGAGATTTCAGCATGCGATATTCACCGTGTATAGGTATGAAATATTTCGGCTTGAGTATATTCAAATAAATTCGCAGTTCTTCTCTGTGGGCGTGTCCTCTTACATGGGTTATAGAATCCGTGTTAGTTATAACGCGCGCACCTAAGAGCGTAAGATTGTTGATTACAGCCTGCACGGCCACCTCACTACCGGGTATAGGCGTAGAAGAGATGATTACTGTATCACCTGCTCTGACGCGGATACCTTTATGTGCATTGCGAGACAAGCGGGACAGGGAAGATGTAGGCTCTCCCTGAGCACCGGATACCATTACTATGACATCGTCTCCCTTCATGGCGAGGGCTTTCGAGAGGGGTACCTTTACTCCATCCGGCATGAATATATGCCCGAGGTTTTCCGCTATATCCGCATTCTGAGCCATTCTACGTGCAGCGAAAGCCAATTTCTTCCCGAGAGTATCCGCCGTATTGGCTACTATCTGAATCCGCGCTATCTGAGACGCGAAAGAAGCGATGAATAACCGCCCTTCCGCATTTTTCGCCAAATCAAGGATACTGCTTGCCAACATACCATCCGAACCGGAGTACCCTTTCCTGCCCGCATAAGTGGAATCCGACATCAGTAGCATCACCCCGGAGCGTGCCAACTCGGCAAGCCTTGTGAAATTCGTCGGTTCACCATAAACGGGGTTATTATCTATCTTGAAGTCCCCTGTGTGAACTATACGTCCGATAGGTGTATCTACAACAATCCCCATAGAGTCCGGTATACTGTGACGAACACCGAACCATTCTGCGGTCATATTACCGAACCTAATATTCGTTCCATCATTCACTATATTCAGATCAGCATCTTTGAGCAGATGTGTCTCTTCTAAACGTCCGCTTATCAATTCCATCGCCATTGGTGGGGCGAATACAGGTACATTTACCGTTTTCAGCAGGTGCGGTATAGCACCGATGTGATCTTCGTGCCCATGAGTTATCAACAGCCCGCGCACCTTGTTTGCATTGGCCTTTATCCATCCCATGTCGGGGACAATAGCATCTACCCCTACGCTGTTCCCGCGTGGAAATTGCACCCCTGCGTCTATGATGATGATATCCCCATCATATTCCAGTGCGCACATATTTTTCCCTACCTCTCCAAGCCCGCCTAGCGGCAATATATGTATAGGTGCTTTCATACCGAACTTATACCTTTATATGTACTGGTCTATGTACTGGCGGATATAGCAGGCTCGTACGTACATCTGCTTCCACTCGTGTAGACGCGAATATGGAAATGAACAAAATGTTGAACGGCATAGATCTTTTTATTGTGAGCAGAGCGCTATTCATTCACCAAGCCATGATTTGTTATGTAGAACATATATACCTTATGATGAGATGCTTCAAATTCTTCGGGTATACGCATTTGAACTTTTACTGTGAAAACGGGAGAAGCCAATAGAGCATTTAGAAAAACGGTTAATCCTCAGCATATATGAGTTGTGATTATAATCCCGCGTTACCGTTTCATATTATGAACATATATATAAATCTTTATACTATTATGTTATTGTGCTTCAATATTTACCCGAACCTATAACATTTTCTTGAACTCATCGGTTGCCGAACTTGCTTTGGCTTTCATCGATATTGCATGTCTTAGTGCTTTTGGCAAACCCTTTATGTCTCTCCGGAGATGTTCCATCACCTGAGTGTTTCGCAGAGCAGCGGCAGGGTGGTACAAGGGGAAAAGTACCCGCCCGTCCTTCTCTATGATTCGCCCGTGGTCGTTACCGATTTTGCCTTCCCGACAGAACCATTGCAAAGAGTGACGACCTAAAGGAACGATGACTTTCGGATTGAGTAGTCGTATCTGTTCATTAAGGTATGAGGCGCATGCTTTTACTTCATCCGGTTGAGGATCTCTGTTGCTTGGCGGACGACATTTGACAACATTGGTTATAAAGACGTCCTCTCGATTTAGCGGCACCAATGAGAGCATCTCATCCAGAATATGCCCCGCTCTTCCAACAAACGGAAGCCCTTGAGAGTCTTCATTTTGTCCGGGTCCTTCCCCAACAAACATGAAAGATGCAAATGAAGAACCGTCCCCCGGAACGGCTTTCGTTCTGGTTTTATGAAGCGGGCAGATGGTGCAAGAGCGTATATCATCTGCTATTGAGTCTATAGAATCCCACCGATTTTGCTGAGGGGACGGTTGCATATGAGTGGGATTATCCAAAGGCAGTCTTCTTATGCTTCTTCGTCATATCCCCGTCCATTTATGTAGTCTACAGCATCCTTGATAGTTTTTATACTTTCGGCGTCTTCATCCGAGATCTCGAAAGGAGTACCCTCCGTCCCGAATTCTTCTTCCAGGGCCATGATAAGTTCTACCATATCCAAAGAGTCTGCGTTAAGAGTTTCTGTGAAAGAGGAAGCGGGAGTTATTTCTTTCTCTTCTATGCTAAGAGTTTTTGCCGTTATTGTGACGACTCTATCCAGAATTGATGCCATTTTATGCGACCTCCAAGTTGGGATTCAGGTTTTTGTTAAGTTATGGGGCGCCTTGCTTCGCTTTCCCTCTAGCAGGGCGCCGAGTAATGCATTGACGAAGGCGGATGATCTATCAGATCCAAAAGCTTCAGCTATCGCCGTAGATTCTCTAATAAGTGGGACGTATGTAGTTGCTGGCGTTAAATTTGCTTCCGCAAAAGCGATTCTAATTATATTTCGATCTATAAGAGGTATCTCGTGAGATGTCCCTTTATGTATGTGTTGCTCTATACAACTATCTAGGTACCTTTGCTTTTCTTTTACATATTTTACAACTTTAGTTGCACGCTGTGCTCCATAGGAACTGAGCGATTTGTAGATGTCCAGACGCGATAAAGCTTCTAAAGGGTCATGGTTGGACAAATCAGCCTCGCAAAACGCCATCATTGCCGCTACTCTGGCCTTTGTGGATTTTTTAAATTTATAGAGCGGTTTGAACCAATCTTCCTCTTCCTCATGCTCCGATAAAGATTCTATAGTTGGTGCAGATGATATTTCTATATCGGGCATTGTGTCATATAGCGGATTCCGCGTAACGTTCCACCATTTCGTAATTCCCTATGCTCATTACACGTACTCCGGGCACTATGCGTTTTACCATACTTGTAAGTGTACTTCCCGGTCCAACCTCTACAAAAGTATTCACCCCATATGATGCCATGTTAAAGATGGATGAACTCCACTGGATACATGATTGCAGCTGAGTCTTGAGCTCTGTTTTTATCTCCTCTGCAGTTGTGAGAGGTTCCGATGTGACATTGGCTATAATGGGGATTATCGGGTCGTGAAACTCCATAGACTCTATAACTTCCTCCAGCTTATTCTGTGCGGGTGCCATGAGTTCCGTGTGGAATGCTCCACCTACACGCAGGCGAAGTGCGCGCTTTGCACCTCTTCGAGATGCTAGGTCTATAGCCTGAGCAAGTCGTGTCTGATCACCGCTGATGATGATTTGCTGCTGAGTGTTTATATTGGAGATGTATACCCCTGTTTGTGCACATACCTCTTCTACAGTTTGCTTATCTATACCTACTAGAGCCGCCATTCCACCTTGCTTTATGCGACACGCCTCTTCCATCAACCTACCCCTTTCTGCTATCAGGCTTATTGTCTCTGCAACATTCATAACACCTGCTACGGCAAGAGCTGAGTATTCACCGAGGCTGTGTCCTGCAGCAAAATGAGGAGTATGAGGGCAGCCGATGGCTTCTTCTATTGCGCTCCATGCTGCTAGTGATACTGTTGCTATTGCAGGCTGTGCATTTTCTGTAAGCGTCAGTTCGTCAATATCACCGCTGAAGATCAATTCGCTGAAATGTCTGCCTAGCGTTTCATCCACTTCTTCAAACACACTTCTCGCTGCTTCCGAGTTCAGGTAAAGATCCCTTCCCATGCCGGGCGTTTGTGCGGCCTGACCTGGAAATATGAAAGCGGTCTTTCCGGTGGTTGTCAGTTCATTCATAAATGTTTCCCTGCAGTTTATGCCTAGTGAGGATGTTACTCTGTCTCATCATCATCAGCTTTTACTATTCCCGGTATAAGGCGTCCATTATAGTAGCCGCACTCTGAACAAGCTCGGTGTGGAAAACGGTGCGAACCGCATTCAGGGCACTCACTAACGGTTGGTATGGAAAGAGCATATTGCTTCCTGCGCCAGCCTTTCCGTGCGCGCGTATGTTTCTTTTTAGGTAATGGGGGCATTCAGGTAAATTTCTTGATTATGTACCGCTACATTTATTTACTGTAGCATATGGCGGTTGTTCCATTGCAGTTGCAACGGCACTCTTATTATACAGAGGAAGTTTCCGGCATTTGCACCCAAACTCGCCTAGGTTACGGTTATAGCCGCATACGGTACAAAGTCCTCTGCAGTTGAGATCGCAAAGCGGTGATATAGGCATACTAATTCTGAACTGCTGTCTCAATACCTCGCTAAGGTCCAGCATGTTCTTTTCGTCTATGATAAGCGCCGGATCTTCTACACTGACCGAAGCACGGTGACGCTGTCCCGTAATATCGTTCGTAGGTGTGAACTCTTCTTCCAAATGGACAGATAACCTAGTCACCATTTGCGTCAGGCAGCGGGCACATTCTACATTTACCTCGGCTGATGCATCACAGGTTGCCAAGATAGTGCAATCTGTCTTCATGAGTGTCACCTTACCGTTGATATGCTCTAAAAACATATCTTCTGCTTCAAGTGATCCATTTTCGATTTTATAGCGATTTACTTTCCCAGTTGTGACTCTCATCAGGCTGGAGACATTGAAGATCATGCGATATACTCTCTTATACCATAACGCCCATCTACTGAATAATGATAACCTTTATTTAGGCTAAGATGCAATAGTCCTAGCTGAGATCTACTACAGGAAATTTTGGTAAATCCGGACGATTCTGTTGCGGTCTCTTTTCTTCACTATATTGAGCTTTGTAAAGAATCGGGGTTAGCGAGGCATGAGAGTGATTGGCATAGACCCCGGGCTTCTTCATACCGGCTATGGAGTGCTGGAGAAGCGGCCGGGATATCCTGAAATAGTGGAATGCGGTGTGATAAAAACCCGCTCTGATAATGCTTTGCCTTTACGGTTGAGCAAGATATTTTGGGAGGTGCGCGGTCTTTTACAACGTCTCCAGCCGAATGAGATGGCGGTTGAAGATCTACACTCACGCGCTCGATTCGTTAAGATGGCTATATTGATGGGGCATGCCCGAGGCGTAGTTGTTATGGCGGCCGGTGATGCCGGCATACCGGTATTTAACTATCAGCCGACACAAGCGAAGAATGTTATCACAGGTTCCGGTCGGGCAGATAAACTACAGATGATGAAGACTATATCGGCGCATTTGAAGGATGAGAGAGCAGGTAGTGATGAACATATAGCGGACGCGCTAGCGTTGGCTTTGTGCCATCTTCTACGAACATCTGTCCCTGTATCTGCCTCTATTACGAACCGGTGATTAGTTACCTCAAAGGTCAGGTGAGAACGATTTCCGAGGAACCTCCTTATGTAATCGTAATTGCAGGAGGGGTAGGCTATCAGGTGAACCTACCCGTATATGTATACGAGACTTTTTCCGTCCATAGTATCGGTGAAGGTTCAGAGGTGGAATTGGAAATTTACTACCATGTTACGGAACGCCAGCCTAGGCCTTACCTTGTAGGGTTTCTTTCCGCGCATGATAAGCGGTTCTTCGAGCAGATTCTGGAAGTGGAGGGCATTGGTCCTTCTAAGGCTATAACGGCGCTGGTTATGCCGCCCGCTGATATAGCTCAGGCTATAGAAAGAGAAGATTTGAGTACGCTAACTCGCCTTCCGGGGATAGGTTCAAGGGCTGCACAGAAAATGGTAGCTACGCTGCGAGGCAGGATAGCCGAATCGGCGTTTCCTTCTAAAGCCGAGCTTCCATCGTCTAGCATCCGGCAGATTTTACCGGATGTGCAGTTAGAGGTGATTCAAGGGCTCATCGCTTTGGGTTACCGCCCAGCAGAGGCGAGACTCTCTGTAAAGGAAGCGGTTAAACGAGCCCCTGAAACGGCAGAAGATGCGCAGGCTTTGGTGCGGGAAGTATTCAGCTCTGCTGCTACAAGGAGTGAAGGGTAAATTTATATTTGACTGTATTGTGATATGTCTATAGAGAAGAAAGCAGAAGAAAAACAGGCAACCTCTGTTTATGACGCCGCTTATAGGGAAGAGGATGGTAGTCTTGCTCGTACCCTGCGACCAACTAGGTTTGAAGAGTATGTAGGCCAGGCGCAGGTCGTGGGGAGTTTGGATGTGGCAGTTAAAGCGGCTTTGAAGCGCGTGGAGCCTTTGGATCATACGTTGTTCCATGGACCTCCCGGGTTAGGTAAAACAACCCTCTCCCACATTATAGCTCGGGCTATGGATGCTCGCATCGCTCATACTTCCGGTCCGGCTCTAGAACGCCCTGCAGACGTTGTGGGCCTCCTTTCTAATTTGGATGATTCCGATGTACTGTTCATAGATGAGATACATCGTCTTTCTAGCGCTGTGGAGGAGTATTTATACTCTGCTATGGAGGATTTCAGGGTAGATTTTGTAACAGGCTCAGGTGCGTTTGCTCGTACTATAAATCTGCCGCTGAGACATTTTACCCTCATAGGCTCTACTACGAGGGCGGGTATGTTAAGTGCGCCACTTCGGGAGCGCTTCGGGCTGCAGTATCATCTGGATTTTTATACTGACGAGGAACTGGCGCTGATAGTGCGGCGCTCCGCGCAAATACTCAAGGTGAAAATAGATGTCGCGGGCGCTATGGAGATAGCTACTCGTTCTAGGGGTACACCTCGTATAGCGAATAGGCTATTACGGCGCGTACGAGATTACGTAGAAATAAAGAAAGACGGGTACGTAGATGCTGTTACGGCACGAGAGGCATTGGAGATAGAGGGAGTGGATTCAGTTGGTATGGATCGTCTCGACAGGCTTTATTTGGAAACCCTGTCGAAGAATTATCGAGGAGGTCCGGCTGGAATCGAAGCACTAGCGGCAACTTTGAATGAAGAACAACATACTCTGGTGGACGTAGTAGAGCCGTTCCTGCTGAAGATAGGCTTCATAGTTAGAACGCCGCAAGGACGCAAAGCTACACAAGACGGCATGTTCCATGTATGCGGCTCCATGTTAGAAGAAGAGCCCGGTGACGATAGTCAACAGAAACGCCTTCTCTGAATCAAACAGTTTTGTAATAGGCTTATCCGTATAAAGCAAGATGCGTTGAGTCCATTGATTCCGATGACACAGACCAAACCGGTTTAGTATGGAAGCCGAAATGGTTTAGGTAGCGCTTCCCGCGGTCTCACGAGATGCCTCTTGTATCAATTCGTCCGGGATGTCATCAAAGGATGCGTAGTTCATTGAGTATAGGCGAGCATATAGTCCACGGTGCTTCATAAGCTCGTGATGTGTGCCGGTATCGATGAGAGAGCCGTTTTGCAGGACTATTATGCGATCTGCATCACGTATGGTGGCGAGGCGATGAGCGATGACTATCCCTGTGCGCCCTTTGAGAAGCCTTGTAAGGGCTTGTTGTATAAGCATTTCTGTATATGAGTCTATGTTAGCCGTAGCTTCGTCTAGCACCAATATTTCAGTGTCTGTTATTATGGCGCGCGCAAATGAAAGGAGTTGACGCTGCCCTACAGAAAGGTTGCCGCCTCTCTGATCTAAAGTGGTATCGTATCCGTCTGAGAGGTTCATAATGAAGCCGTGAGCACCTACTGCTTTCGCTGCTTCTATTACATCCTTACGTGTAGTGTTCTTGGAGCTGTATTGTATATTTTCTAACACCGTGCCGGAGAATAGGAATGGCTCCTGAAGTACCATGGCGATGTGGTTACTGAGAGATTCTTGGGTTAGATCTTGAATGTTGTGCCCGCCTATAAGTATCTCCCCGGAACAGATTTCGTAGAAGCGATGAATGAGGGCTGTCGTGGAGGTTTTTCCTGATCCGGTAGGCCCTACTAGTGCCACAGTTTCTCCGGGGTTTATTCTGAAGGATATGTTCCTCAGCACGGGAATGTCAGGTTCGTACCCGAATGTAACGTTGCGAAACTCTATTGAACCGTTGATCTTTGCCGGACTTTTTGCGTTAGGGCTGTCCTTTATTTGTAACGGTATATCTAAGACTTCAAAGATGCGCTCACCTGATGCCATAGCCCGCTGGAAGATGTTGTACTGTAGGGTCAGCGTCCGTATCGGATCGAAGAAGCGCTGTACGTATAGGAAGAAGGATACCATTTTACCGGGTGTTATATCTCCCGTAACAACTAACCATCCACCCATTATGATGACGGATGCTAGCGCTAATCCGGTGAGAATATCCACAGTGGGTATCATGACTTGACTGAGGCGAGAAGCGTTTAGCTGTGACCTGAGGTTAGAATTGGCCGTTTCTTCAAAAAGGTTGTAGTTTACCTCCTGTCTGTTCATTCCTTCTACAATCCTGACACCGTTTATATTTTCTGCCAGAGCGCCGCTAACACGTGAGCTGGTGATTCTGGCGTGTATAAAAGCTCGGCGAGCTCTGGGAAGCCAGATCAGCCGAATGATGAACAGTACGGGCATCACAGCCATGCTGAGGAGCCCTAGCCTCCAATCCAGATAAAGCAGGATACCGATTATGGCGAAAAGTATAATGAAATCACGGACAGATGCCACAGACGTTTCAATGAATTCTGCAAGTGCTGCAGTGTCGCCCTGCAAGCGGGACATGAGTCTGCCTACTTCTGTTTTATCCATAAATGAAAATGCCACCCTTTGTAGATGGGAAAACATCGCTCTCCGCAAGTCTATGATTATCAGCTCTCCAACATTGCTGACGATTCTTTCTTGCACATAACTGGACATGAAGCGCATGAATACAAAGCCCAAGAACAAACCTACACCGATGAACAAGGCGGTGCGGTTGAAGCTGCCCGATGCCAATGATGTATCTATTACAGTGCCAACAATCAACGGTAGGGATATCTCAGCAACTGTAAACAGGAGGGTAGCACCTAAAGCGACTAACAGAGATTTCCGGTACTTCAAGGCGAAGGTTAATATACGCCTCAGGAGATGACCGTTGAACCCTTTGGCAAACATCTCCTCCTCCGTCATACGGCGGGAATTCGTAGTGTCTGCGTGCGGAGGACGGTTCTTTTTCTGATTTACAGTATCGGAGGTCATTTTCCCTTTGGCGGATGGATATCCGCGGGTCCTACTTGCAGTTCGTACAGGGCTCTGTAAGCGCCGCCAAGCTCAAGTAACTCCCGATGTGAACCACGCTCGGCAACCATACCGTCTTTAATCAGCAGTATCTCATCAGCATGCATGAGGGAAGAAAGGCGATGCGAGATGATTATGACCGTTCTCTTTCTAGTTACTTTTTCAAGAGACGATCTTATTCTCTGTTCCGTTACGGCATCTATCGAGGCTGTTGAATCATCAAACACTATTATGGATGGATCCAGCATCATGCTTCGGGCAATGGATAACCGCTGCCTCTGCCCGCCGGATAAAGAAACCCCGCGCTCACCTACAATTGAATCGTATCTCAGCGGCATACGTTCTATATAGTCATGGAGTTGGGCATCTTTAGTAGCACTCACAATCTGCTGCATAGTTGCCCACGGATCTCCATATGCCACATTGTTCTCCACAGAAGTCGTGAACATGAAGGTATCCTGTTCCACAACGTTCACAGATTTGCGCAATGAAGCTAGTGTCATGTCTTTTATATCTATACCGTCTATAGTTATGCGTCCGCTTGTGGGGTCATAGAAGCGAGGGATGAGGTGCGCTATGGTGGATTTGCCGCTGCCCGGTGGTCCAACTATGCCTATGGTACGGTTGGGCTCTGCAGTGAAAGATACACCGAACAATGTGGGATGGTCTTTATAAGAGAAGTGAACATCTTCAAACTTGAGTACCCCTCTTTTCACAACTACATCTACGGCGTTTCGAGAATCCTCTATATCCGAATGAATGTCCAGCACATCAAAGAGCCTTTTGGAAGTAGAAGAGCCATGAGCGTACGCATTGACCACTAACCCCAAGTGTTGGACAGGCAGCTGAAGTATCCCCATGAAAGTGACCGTAGCTGTCAGGTCACCGATAGTCATTACACCTTCTATAACCCTCAGCCCACCAAACAGCAGGACTAGACCCGCAGATATGAAGAATGCTAAGTTCATTAGTGAGGAGTTAAGCACGCGTACACCTATCAATGCCTTTATCCTTCCGAATACCTCTTGAGACGCCCGCTCGTACTTATTCATCTCGTAATCTTGCGAGGCAAAAGCACGTACAACCCTTATGCCGCCAAGGTTCTCATCCATAACCTTAGTAAGATCGGATAGTTTTTCCTGTGCTTCCAGCCATCCACTGCGCAGTTTCAACCGCGTGGTGATAGTGCGCCACGCAACTATAGGAGCAAACGATAAAGCCAGTAAACCAACTGTGAGGTCTATGGATGTTACGAAAAAAGCGCCGCCTGCTATCATTGCAACAATGAAAATGGAACGCAGGAAACCCATGTTTATAAAACGCCTTATACCTTCTATATCTACTATGCCGCGTGTTATCAGATCTCCCGTATGCCTGTGATCATGGTAGCTGAAACTTAAACGCTGAAGTTTCTCATAATAAGCCAGACGCAACCTGTAGCTTATTCTTTGCCCTATGCTTTCGCCTATATAAGCATGTGTGAAAGCTAGCAGACCCCTCAAAATGGAAGCACCTACAAGTAAGGATGCAGATATAGTGAGAGAAATTAGAACACTTGATGAACTGCTTCCATCGTAGCCTGATATAAGCTGTATAGCCTGATCTACGCTCCGTCCCAGAAATAACGGTATCAGCAGCTGAAAGAAAGCAGCCGCCAGAATAGCCGATATCGCCAATATAACGCGAAACCTATAACGCATAGCCATCCGGAGTATGCGATTAATGGGAGAAATTTGCTTTATGTATAAACCATCCCTTTGAAGCGACTGCGATGATACTGTAAAATGATTCAAAGCCGTTAGTACATTCCCTCAAAGGAATAATATGTAATGTGCATACACTAATTTAAAATCATAGGGAAATAAGACCTACTTCAATACTAAGCTTACATTGTGTATAGTAAATATGTAATGGGTACAGTACTACAATTATTCTTGGTGTTTGTCTGTAACTCCCATAAAATATAACCTGTCTACCTAGTTTAAACCCTAAACAATCCCACAACTCTTTGTAAAAAGGAGATACACTCAGTGAAAATGAACTCTACCGAAGGAAGAATACTTTCGACTGGCGACGAAGGGGAGATTTTGCAGCCTATCCAAGAGTATGACAAAAGTACAGCCATACCGCACAACCCATATTATTTGAGAAGAGCCCGAAATGAAGATATCAGGGCTATGGAGGCTTTAGAGAAGGAGATTATGAACCCTCAACCCGTCGGAGCTACACTACGACAAGAGATGGCACGCGGGAATGCCGTATATTTGCTGGCTATTCGAGACTTTAAAAATCAAGAAATAGAAGTGGAGAACAGTAATGAAGATGCTCCGGCAAGCATTGCGAACAGTATAAAACGAGGGTTATCGCGGATCTTTTACCAAAACCAGGAAGAAAATCTCCAGCCGGAAGGGGAGGATGGCATGATGGTGGGAATGGCGGGTGCCTGGCATTTACCGGATAATGAGACACATATTGTCACCATAGGTACGCGTGAGAATGATAGACGCAAAGGCGTAGGTGAACTACTCCTAATTGGCGCTATAGAGATTGCTATGCAAAAAAAGTCAAAGGTTGTGACTTTGGAGGTAAGGTGCTCTAACTCAGCAGCTAAATTTCTATACAAAAAGTACCGCTTTAGTGAAGTCGCCATCCGAAAAAATTATTATACTGATAATGGAGAAGATTCGATTGTGATGACGACGCCCCCTATTCATACAGATGAATATAGAAGAATACTCAGTGACTTGGTGAGAGTACACGAAGAAAGATGGGGTATATCAGAACGTATAGGATTTTCTTGATAGTGAGGCAAACTTTATCATAGAGGCATGATCTTATTTGATTGTTCTTGTAGGTTGCAGTCATATTTGCTTCTATATGAATATTTCTTGATTTACTGATTCTTACTTTTAAAATATATTTAGTGTAATATTTATAAAAAGCTGTCTCCTCAGTAAGGTTCTACCTACAAAAGACTATTCATTATCGATTCAAACGCCGTTCCTTGAACGGTGGATAGGAGAAGAAAAGGTGAACACCATAGATAGTAGCATTACTCTTTTAAAGAATGCGGTGAGCGAAGGACAAATTGAAGTTGTTCATGATTTAATATCTCGTGGAGCAGATATGAATGCGCGGGATGAAAACGGAGATACACTACTCCACATTGCTGTTCGGAATCAGCACGGGGATGTAGTCAGGGCTCTATTGTCTGCAGGCGCAGTTGCTAGATGGAAAGTAGAGGATCACGAAGAGTCTGGAAACGAGGCAACACCTCTTCACTATGCACGAAATAGAACTTTGGCTAAGGTACTGCTAGATGCCGGAATATGCCTAGACTGTAAAGATAATAAAGGTAGAACTTCTCTTCATGTTGCAGTCATAGATGGATGTATTGATGTTGTGATGGTTCTAATATCGAGAGGGGCAGATGTAAATGCTACTGACAATGAAGGCTTCACTCCTCTGCACTTTGCCGTGAGCGGAGGGCATTTTCGTGTAGCGAAGCTGCTTTTGTCAAGAAAGCCCGATGTGAATGCTGCAGCTAGACAGATGAAGACATCTCTTCACATTGCCGCGGAAAGGGGCTTCATCAAAATTGCCCGTATACTTCTTTCGGCTGGGGCAGATATAAACCTGAAGGCAAAGGATGGCAGAACACCTCTGTTTTCAGCAGTAAAGGAAAATCATCTGGATATAATGAACCTCCTGATTTCGAAAGGTTCTGATGTTAATGCAGAAAGCAATTACGGTATGCGTCCTCTTCACTGGGCCACTACTCTGGAATCTGCTGAGATTTTACTGCAAGCTGGCGCTGATGTAAATGCTCTTGATCATGATGGCAAGATACCTCTTCACTCTATTGCCAGTAAAGGTCATACTAACGTGGTTGAATTTCTTTTGCGTAATGGGGCTACTGTAGATAAAAGGGCGAAGTATGGCAAACTTCCTATCCATTTGGCTGCCGAAAGAGGATATACGGAGGTTGTTAAAATTCTCTTATCTCATGGAACATATGCCTCCTCTGTAGATTACCATAACTGGACGCCACTTCACTTTGCTATTGATAAATTCCATTTCGATACATCGCAAGCCTTGCTGCTTGGCGGGGCGAGTCTCACAATAGAAAATGACGAAGGGATGACACCTCTCGATATTGCGAAATTAATCAACAATCCGAACATCTTCCAGATGTTGAACCTTCATCGCCTTTGGCGTGCGGCTGAAGACGGAGATAGTGATGGCGCAATGCAGGCCCTGAGGAATGGAGCGAATGTAAATGAGACGGATACCAATGGGAGATCTGCTCTGCACAAAGCGACTACGGGAGAAGTGGCGAAGATTATTCTGGCATATGGAGCCGACGTTAGAATAAAAGACTATAACGGTATGACCGCCTTGCACGTCGCAAAAAGATCGGACGTTGCCAATGTACTGATATCTCATGGAGCAGATATAGAATCAAAAGATTCTGAAGGCAGATCGCCCCTTTATACAGCGGTTGAGAATGGATACTCTACTGTTATGGAGACATTGGGATGTTATCATGCAGACCCGAATGTGACGGATATACGGGGTAAGACGGTTCTGGCAATTGCTGAAGAGAAGGACGACGAGGAGATTAAGTATTTGCTTAAAATTATTATAGAACGGCAGAAAAGAGAACACGCGACGGCAATATTGCTTACCGCAGTGGAGAAAGGTGATAAAGACAGAGCACAGAAAGCTATTGAAGCAAATGCCGATATCAATGTACAAGGGAGATATCGCATGACTCCTCTCCTAATTGCTGCTAGGGAAGGTAACTTTGAGATTGTTGCACTACTGATATCCCATAAAGCGGATATAACCGCACGGGATGAAGAAGGCTGGACATCTTTGCATTATGCCGGTACAGCGGGTATTGTCAAGGCACTAATATCCGCAGAAGCAGATCCGAACGCTACGAACGATCACAGGGATATGCCCTTGCACTATGCAGAAAATGACGATGTTGCTGAAGCTTTGTTGCGCGGAGGTGCCAATGTGAATGCGCAGACTACGGAAGGTAATACCTCTCTGCATCTCGCAGTAATGGACGAACAGGTAAAAGTTGTGGAAACCCTTCTAAAGAATGGCGCACATATGCACGTCAAAAATCATGACGATAAAACACCTTTTGATATTGCAGAGATAGAGGGAAGGTCAAAGATACTTGTTATACTGCGAAAGTATATTCAAAAGCTGAGATAGAGCAGTAAAGCAGTTTTTAATACTAACAGACAGTCACAGTCAAGGATACTGACACCTCACTATACTCTATGAATCCGACTTCAAGCAAATAATTTCACCTAAAATATAGGTATTCGGAGAGCATATCTGCTCTTAAAGTGTCTTGTAATTTATTATCCTGAAAGTAGCAGTCGTAGAGTTTTCTGTGTACTGTACTGATTAGAAATGCATATAGATATTTACTAAGGTGCCTACATTGTGATTATCTCTGTGAATGGAAAAGGTTATGTTATCCTACTTTATATAAATCTTACCCGCCCGCGTACACGCGGGTTTGTTAAGGAGGTTACTCAATGACAACTACTACCGGTGAAACCACCGAACAGAGTCCTAGCGAAGACAGCATGCGCGTTTTGCGAGTCGATCGTCCGGAGCTTGAAAATTTTGCTAATCAAGTCAAACGTTTCAAGGCGGGAGAATGGGATGCTGTAGGGTTTACACGGTTTCGCCTCAGACAGGGTGTATATGGGCAGCGTCAATCCGATACTCAAATGATTCGCGTCAAAGCACCGTTCGGCGGACTCACGGCAGATCAGCTGGAGGCTCTGAGCGAAATAACCGCACAGTACGCGCCTTTGAAGAAAGGACACCTTACTACTAGAGAGAATATTCAATTTCACCATGTCCCGCTTGATCAAACCGCTTCAATGCTGAGAATGCTGGGAGATGTCGGACTGTCTACACGCGAGGCATGCGGAAATACCGTGAGAAATGTGGTAGCTCACCCGAGCGCCGGCGTATCCAAAACCGAAGTTTTCGATGTGACACCCTATGCCGCCGCATATGCCCGCTATTTCCTGAGGCATCCAACTACACAGAATATGCCGCGTAAATCCAAGACCGCTTTCTCCGGTTCAGATATGGATGAAGCTATTACGGCCATACATGATGTGGGCTTTATCGCACGGATAAGGGACGGACGCAGAGGGTTCAAGATGGTGATTGGAGGCGGTTTGTCTATCATGCCGCAGATTGCCTATACGCTGGCCGAATTTGTATCTGTTGAAGATTATCTGAAATGGTCGGAGGCTCTGCTTCGTATATATGATAGACAAGACGAAGAACGCAAAAACCTTATGAAAGCGCGCATTAAGTTCACTGTGAAACGTCTGGGTATAGAACGGATACGTGAGATGGTAAAGGAAGAATTGGAAGGGGAGTGGGCAAAAAAAACAATAAATCTAGATTCACTCCTTTTTATTGAGGATGAATCTATAGATGCCCCTCCTGTTACGCAGAAGCCAACGCCTGAGCCCGCTTCGGAGGGTGATTATACGCTGTGGAAACGGACAAATGTAGTTGAGCAAAGGCAATCGCCCTTCAATATGGTTTACGTTCGTATAGAGCGTGGGGATATCTTCGTCAATCAATGGAAAGCCCTTGCCGATATAGCTAGAGGCTTCGCCGGAGGCAGAGTCCGAATAGACCAGCAGCAGAATATGGTCTTCAGATGGATCCGCACCGAATCACTCTATGATCTTTATAAGGCTTTGGAAAGTATAGGTATGAACGCGGCGGGACGCGAAACGATAAGAGATATAGTAACATGCCCGGGGACGGATTCCTGCAAACTCGGTATAACTTCTTCTATGGGACTCAACAAGGCCATAGGAGAAATGCTTGATAACATGGACACGTCTGACCCTGATGTATCAGAGATTCATATCAAGGCCAGTGGCTGCCCCAACGCTTGTGGCCAGCACCATATAGCCAATATAGGCTTCCACGGGGCAGTCCTGAAAGGTAAAGGCGGACAGGTGCCTGCTTACGAGGTGTTCATAGGTGGCAACTATGAAAAGACCAAAGGTGATGTGAGGATAGGGCGTCGTTTGAAAGCTCGTGTTCCTGCCAAAATGGTACCTGAAGCGCTGACGTCACTTTTGGACCATTACAAAAAAAACCGCCGCCATCAAGAAAAGTTCAATGAATTTGTAGATAGAGTAGGTGAAAAGACTTTCGAAGATCTGCTCGCTTGTTTCAAGAACAAAGTTGGTCCGCTCGACCGTGAGCACATATCGAACTATATGGATTGGGGAAAAACGACTCCGTACGCGTTGCAACGTGGTGAGGGAGAATGCGCAATGTAAATATCGGCTAATCAGCCTGATTCCGCGCGGGTAGGGTGATATACACTTTGCAGCATACTATTTCTATGTAACTTTCAAGTTACAGCGTCTTTACGAACTATGTAATTACGCTTTATAAGCGTTGGTTTCATATAAGGTGCCTCAAACAGCGTATCCAGTTTAATATCTACATTGTTCTAATCCGGATACGCCCGCATTGAGCGTCATTGATTTCCCTTATTATGGTTAGCTTCAATATTTAGGCGGATCACTCTCGTCAAAATATTTTATCTGAGAAAGAAAAGGGTTGGCCTATTTACCTAACGCCTTTCTGAGTCGTCGAATCAACAACTGCTTGAACACGTGCATCAATATGGCATCAACCCGAAAGCGGTTACAGATTTATCATCCTCTTTCAGTTAAAACCTAGACAATAATTCTCGCTTACCTTCCCTATGGAGCGCAGAATGATTTTATATGAACTTGCAAGGCGGAGCTAGTGTGAATGCTCAATTGAATAAATCGGCCTACGCCGCCTTATTCCGTGCGGGTAAAATAGTATCTATCCTCTGTCCGGTACTATCAAGCATAATAGGCCATACTTTCCGAATAACCGATTCCTTGTGAACTATGCACCTCCGCACAGTTTTTAGAGAAGGTACCTCAAACATCACGTCCATCAGAATCTCCTCTATTATGGAGCGCAGGCTGCGCGCGCCGGATTTACTCGCCGATGCTCGATGTGCTATCTCGTCCAGTGCGTCTTGTTCGAACTGCAGTGAGACACCATCCAACTCAAACAGGGTTTCATATTGGCGTACTAAGGAGTTTTTGGGTTCTTTAAGGACACGGATAAGCTCATCCTCTGTAAGCTCATTGAGTTCTGAAATCATAGGTATACGACCTATAAATTCGGGTATAAATCCATAGTGGATTAAGTCTTCCGGAGCAACATTTTTCCCAATAGACTCGCTCGTTCCCTCATATCTGTCTTCGTTACTGAATCCCAAGGCGCCTCCGCTTCCGGAAACACGATGCTCCACAATACCCTGCAAGCCCTCGAATGCGCCCCCGAATATAAACAGTATATTGGATGTATCCAGTTGTATAAACTCTTGTTGCGGATGCTTACGTCCTCCGTGTGGCGGTATATTTGCTACGGTTCCTTCCATGATCTTCAGTAGTGCCTGTTGTACTCCTTCTCCTGAAACATCTCTGGTGATAGATGGGTTCGCCTGTTTGCGTGCTATCTTATCCACCTCGTCTATATATATGATTCCTCTTTCTGCAACCTGCATATCGAAGGAAGACTTCTGTAGCAATCGAAGCAGTATATTTTCTACATCGTCCCCTACATAACCCGCTTCTGTAAGCGAAGTCGCGTCCGATATAGAGAGCGGCACATTCAGTATATCCGCCAATGTTTGAGCCAAATAGGTTTTACCGGAGCCTGTAGGGCCTATCAGGAGTATATTCGTTTTGTCCAGCTTTACTTTTTGCGCTGTAGAATGTGCTCTCGTTCGCTTATAGTGATTGTATACACCTACAGCCATAACTCGTTTTGCTTCTTCTTGCCCTATTACGTGCTCGCTGATCTCTTTAAAAATTTCGGCGGGCGTCTTGATTTCCGGTATATGCGTATCTGGCCTACGAGACGTTTTTGCAGTTTCAGCGGCGCAATTTTTGCAGATATAGGCAGGTTCTGTTTTTATCCTGAAGGTTGGGAACACATCTCCGTGCTGCCCACAAAAAGAGCATACAGCCGCCTTATCATCTTTTGAATTTCCCTGTTTATGTGGAGACATCTGTGATTTATCGGAGGGTATCAAGCGGGTTTGGGCACAGTAGGCTTAGAAGGTTGTTCTAGTACTTTATCCACAAGACCGTATTCCATGGCTTGTTCCGCTGTCATCCAGAAATCTCGGTCTGTGTCTCTTGCTACCGTATCGTAAGGTTGCCCGGTTTGGTATGAAAATATCTGCCGCAATTTATCCTGAAGGCGCAGAGTTTCTCTAGCGTGGATCTCAATGTCGGATGCTTGTCCTTGAGATCCGCTCATCACTTGGTGCATGTGTACTGTAGAGTTAGGGAGTGCGTATCTTTTACCTTTGGTTCCCGCGCACAGCAGGATAGTACCGAAAGACGCGGTGAGGCCTATACTATATGTGGCTACATCACAAGGAACTGTATTCATTGTATCGTAGATTGCCAGCCCTGAATAAACATCTCCGCCCGGAGAATTTATATAAATGCTTATATCCTTACTCGAATTTTCTCGTGATAGATAAAGTAATTGAGCTACTATTGCATTCGCTACGCTGGCGTTGATAGGTGTCCCAAGGTAAACTATCCGCTCTTTGAGAAGCAGCGAATATATATCGAAAGCGCGTTCTTCTCCTCTTGGTCCTCTGTCAATCACCATAGGTATGATATTTTGTGGGGTATTTTCTACCATTTCTCGAATCTCCTTAATGGTTCAGAGTGGTGATGAATTTGCATCATCTTCACGTGATTGGGTTGTCATAATCTCTACGGCTTTTGAAATAGCGGCATTCCATATGAGTTTCTGTTTTATCTCTTCGCTGCTTTCTTTTTCGCTTTCATCTCCGCCCGCTTTGGCTTGACGTTGGAATGCTTCCTCGACGCTATCATCCGAGACCTCTATTTCTTCAACCTTTATGAATTCTTGTATAGCCAATGAACGTTTCAATCTTGTAGAAGCTACTTCTTTTGCTCGTTGATTCATATCTTCGACGGTCAGATTGTTCCTTTTCAGATAATCTTCATATTCTATATTTTGCTTAGCCATGGTTTCTTTTTGATGCTCCAGCATGTGTGCTGCTTCATTTTCGATCATTAGCGGTGGGATATCGAATTCTGCGCAATCCACCAGAGCTTCAACGGCTTTTTGGTCTAGTGTTGATTTGTATTCAGAATCTGCTTCATCTTGCAAAGTGTCTCTTATGTATTCGCGTAGTTCTTCAGCGGAGCTAAACTCTTTATGTCCGAGGCTTTTCATGAAGTCTTCATCAAGCTCCGGCAATGATTTCCTGCGCACAGATTCGAGTGAAACCTCAAACTGCATATTCTCTCCTATAAGATCTTCTCGTGAGTATCCGTCCGGCACCGTAAGGATGAAGTCACGTTTTTCTCCGGGTGTCATCCCTTCCAGTTGTTGAGGAAAGCCGGGCAGCGGGTAAGAATTATCATGGGATGCCAAATACTGGGTATTCTCCTGGTTCACAATGATCTCATCTTTTACAACCCCGCGTGAGTTAATAGTCACGAGATCTCCCAATTGAACTGCCCCATCGTATTCTAACCATGATGCGCGCGCTTCTCGCAATTTCTGGAACGCATCATCAATATCCTTTTCGGATACTTTTGGGATTTCATTATCCAGAGTTATATACATATACTCACCTATATCCACTATAGGAGCCAAGGGCACAGTAACGTCCAGTTGCAAGTTAGGGGAATGCTTCAAAATGGAAACCTGCGGCGTGGAAGATTTTTCCAACTTTTCTTCCTCAATAGCGGCATCTACCACGTCCGGCAATAGAGTTTCAAGTGCGAGCATAAGCATCCTCTCCTTGCCGTAGTATTGCTCTACTATCTGCTGCGGCGCCTTTCCTTTGCGGAAGCCGGGAATATTCAGGCTATTCGCCACTTTTGAGTGAGCTTGCTTCATATGTTTAGCCTTAGTCTCATCATCCACTTCTATATGGAGCGTAGTTTGCCTATCTCTTATCTCATCTCTAGTTATTTTCACAAGTTTCTCCGGATGATACACTTTTGTCTGGTACTATCGATTCTCTCATCAGTATACTTAACTCCTTCATCTGCTCTTCTGTAATATTGCTAGGAGATTCAAACATCAGATCTACCGCTGTTTGTGTTTTTGGAAAGGCTATCACATCTCGTATAGAGGCTACTCCTCCCATGAGTGCAACCAGTCTATCCAGCCCTAGCCCCATACCTCCGTGTGGCGGTGTGCCGTAGCCGAAAGCAGCCAACATATGCCCGAACCGTTCTTCTATTTCTTCTTCACTGTAACCGATTACTTTAAATACCCTCTTCTGAACTTCGGGGTCATGTATGCGTATAGAACCTGAACCGAGCTCATGCCCGTTGCATACAAGGTCGAATAGATTTGCATAGACAGCACCCGGGTCACTTTCCAATAAGCTGAGGTGCTCCGGTTTAGGGGATGAGAAAACGTGGTGCAGGGGCTCCCATTTTTTTAGCTCATCATCCCATCCTAATAGTGGGAAATCTGTGATCCATACGAAACGAAAATCTTTTGAATCCTCAATTTCAAGCTGCTTGCCTAAACCGGTTATAAGATGCCCTAATATCTCATTCGTCTCATTTTCTGGACCTGCGGCAATTAGTATCATATCACCTTTGCCGGCGTCGGTAAGTATCGCTATTTCCTTGATTTCATCCGCGTTCAAGAAACGGGCTATAGGGCTGCGAATACTATCTGTGGAGAAGTCATCATTATCTGGATCTTCATGCAAAGATATCCAAACAAGACCTTTTGCACCCAGACTTTTCGCAGTACTAACGAGGTTATCTGCTTGTTTGGTCGTGAAATTTGCGCAACCCTTCGCAGAAAACCCTTTTATTGCAAAACCACTTTTCAATGCCTGCGAGAAGATACGTACCTCTGTTTGCCTCAACGCGGAGGATATATCCGCTATGTGCATCCCCAGCCTTAGATCCGGTTTGTCTGTGCCGAATTTACTCATTGCCTCTTTGTACGATAAACGTGGGAAGGGTGTATCTACGCGTGCTTCGGGTAAAATCGTTTTCACAAGTTTCGCATAAAGTCTTTCTACAACCTCTAGCACATCCTCTTGATGTACAAAACTCATCTCCAAATCCAGCTGAGTATGCTCCGGCTGACGATCTGCGCGTAAGTCTTCATCACGAAAGCAGCGAGCTATTTGAAAATACCTCTCCACTCCTGAAGCCATAAGTATCTGCTTTAGCTGTTGGGGAGATTGCGGGAGAGCGTAGAACTTTCCCGGATGGATGCGACTGGGGACTACATAGTCACGGGCGCCTTCGGGTGTGCTCTTTATGAGCATCGGAGTTTCCACGTGTAGGAAACCTTGTTTGCTGAGATACTCCCATATAAACCGTGTGGCTTCGTGCCGTAGTCGCATCAGCCGTTGCATATTTGGACGGCGCAGGTCTAGAAATCTATACTTGAGCCTAGTTTCTTCAGATACCTTCGCATTATCCTCCACCTCAAAAGGCGGCGTTTTGGCTTTGGAGAGTACGGTTATTTCCTCCACAGACAACTCAACTTCACCGGTCTCTAGGGAAGGGTTTATAGCATCGGGCTTCCTCATGCACACTCTACCTTTAACCTGTATAACCCACTCCGTACGCAGAGTTTCTGCGAGTCTGTGTGCCTCCGCAGAAACATCGGGGTTGAACACTATCTGCAATAATCCGGACATATCTCTAATGTCTATGAATATCAAACCTCCGTGGTCACGCCTACGATGAACCCACCCTGCTAGGGTTATTCTCTCTCCCGCATGAGTTCTGCGCAGGGTGCTGCAATCTTTGTCCTTATACAAGACGGTGTTTGTTCCTTTTGATTGCTATCCGCCATAAGCCGCCCATCGTTAATGATGCTGCCAATGCTTTTAGCAGGTCACCTGCAATGAAAGGGTATAGAGCTTCGGAGAATAACCGCCCTTCCGCCGGCCAGCCGAAATCGAATATAGTCAGCCATAGCAAGCCCGGAATGTAAACTACGAACGAACCGATCAATGTAGCCCAAAGTGAACGGCTGCCACTCCATCCTCTTTGAGTCAACCACCCCACAGTCCAAGCCGATAGTATGAACCCTAAAAGATAGCCTCCTGATACACCATAAACGGTGTAATCCCATCCACCGCTTCCGCTCACGAATATGGGAGCGCCCAGCAATCCTGCAAGATAGTAAATTACAAGGGAAGCAGTTCCCCATCTCCATCCGAGCAGCCCGCCGGCAAGTAGCACGCCAAAGGTTTGCAAGCTGATAGGTAAAGGATTGTTTGGTAGATAAAACCTTCCCCATTGTGCCAACGCGGCTATAATAAATACAAATAAGATTGCCGCTCCTGCTTTATGGATTGGCAAAGCGGATGGCCATAAAGCTTCCAGCAGAGAGGGACTACTCTTTCCAAAAGGAAAGGTTACCACTCTAACATTCGCATGTATCCGGTTATGTCTACTATGTATTTCGTCAGCTATTCCCATTTTCTACCGCCGAGCTCTACCAATTACGTTATTTTGTCCGAAGGTACAAGTGTTACCTATGCGTAATTTGAGTTCAATAGATCCGGTGACAAGCCATAATCCCGCTTCAGAACAGACAAAGTCACAAATGTTTCGGTATGACTCACTCCTTCTATACCACCTAATGCTTCCCGTAAGAATCGGCTCAGATCTTCCGGAGAAGGCAAAGATACAAAAGCGAAAACATCATATGCTCCGGTAGTGATGGATACCCATCGGGTAGATACAATATCAGCGAGTTTTTGCGCCACTATATCTACCTTATCCGGGCTGATTTGGAAACCTATAAGTGCTTCGGTTCCAAAGCCTAGCTGGGCAGGATCCCCATGAACGGCAACTCCCAGCATGTCCATATCCTGCATAATCTTGAGCCTTCTTCGGACAGTTCCTTCGCTAACACCAACTTCTCTGGATATAAAAGCGTTAGATGCGCGAAGATGCTTTTGTAGGATAGTGATTATACTGTAATCAATTTTGTCCATGCAATGCCAAACCTCAATATGGTAACTACCGTCTTCTTATAATGATATACTTCTTCGCCTGTTTTCAAATGAGAAACACCCCGAGAATTCCTCTCAGGGCTTTAATTTTTCGGTACCAGTCTCAAGAGTATTTCGGTCGTCACTTCATCACTTACCGAAACTACCGGTCCCCCCGCCTCTACATTTTCCCTTGTCAGTCCCACGTCTTCCCATGTAAAGGTGGCTTTGCCTAATACGAAAATCGAATCACCGTCATCACGCGCAGTGATACTGAATTTCACGGTGCGTTCCGTATTTTTCACTTTCAGAGTCCCCTCAATTTCTGTATCTACCGTCTCTCCTTCCCCGAAACCATTCGGCAAAGGCAGAAGGCTATCAAAGGTCAGAACAGCCTCACGGTTGTCTGGAAATAACCTACTCCTTACAAACCTGTCCCTGAAATCCTGATCACTTCTAAGTTGATGAATATCGAGCTGTATCACTGAAGGTCGTCCATCAAAATGAACCTCGCCTGAAAGCGAATCCGTTTCGAGCTCCGCTGTGATGGTATTGGGGTTGAAGTCTAGTACCTCCTCAACCCTGAAGATGGCTCTTGAACTGTTCTCACCTTCGGAAACTACTGAAAATGTAATGTTTTCGAATTTACCCGCCGAGCGGACTACATCAGCGGTTTCAGGGATGGAACTATCTGATGCTTCAGCAGCGCTGCTGGGCTCCGATGGGTCTGATGAAGCGCCTTCCGATGCTGCACCGGCTGTTGGCACGGGAATTGCTGTGGGTACCGAATTTTCCACACTGCTGCATCCCGGTAGTGTGAAGTAAGTTACTACTATGACTAAAGATATTATTGTTGTGATAAATTTACGCATGTTCATAATTGCATGTAGGCCTTCCTTAAGCTGTATTGCCTTCTTGTATAAAAGGATAGTATAAATTCATTGATTTGCAATGTGCGCTTAGAAGCATCTAACTCACCGCTCCGGAAGTTCTAGATGGGTTATTGTAGCATCGCCTTGGCCGGATAACCCTAGCCCAAACCCTATAGCGATCAAAATGACTAATGGGGCGTAGTAGATATTTTCCAACAGGCGAAACCTCAAAAGGAACGGCATAATTAAGCCGATAGTGCCTAGAGCGATAGCCGATAGGGGGATTATAAAGGATATACTCCTTTGAAGGATATAAACTTCTAGTACTATTGCACTCACGATAGAGGATACAAATAATATAATCAGGCAGATTGCCAGAAATAAGTAGTGTTTATCGTTTCTTCTAGATGCAATCATCAGTGTCAGTCCGGCTAGCAGCCCTGATAAAAGAGACGCTACAGTTATAGTGGCAGTGTTGAATATGCCATCATGCGGAGAGTGAAGCGGAAGGGATACCGCAGAGGCGATCAGTGCTGATATAGCGCCTGCGGTGAGTCCTGCTCTTATGGTAAATTCTTTAGACAATCTGTTTTTTTAAGAGGTGGCTTGTTATATTTTAGAAAGGGATTCATTCATATAGAAACGATTCCATCTCTATAATTTATTATATATAAAGGATGCACCTCATAGCGATAGGGGAGTAGCCTGAACTTAAATTAGGAACTTGGGTGTTTGCTTAAGTGTTAACATATTGAGTAATGCCTTATAATAAGGAGTAGTCGTAGCCCGAGTATTGAGTTAACTGAAACAGTGGAGGTTCAAATGAGCTATAACGGAACAGTGATGATAGAGTTTACAGAGACTGCAAAGTCTAAGTTGCAGGAATTTATGCAGGAACAAAGCGCAAATGAGTCTTATCTTCGCATCAATGTAACAAAGGGTGAGAATGATGGACCAATGTATAATTTCGCCTTGGAAGATTCCCTAGGTGAGAATGATGCTGTTGTTGAAGGTAATGTAAAAGCGCTAGTGGATAAAGAGTCTATACCTCTTATCCAAGGATCTAGTATCGATTATGTGGAAGGAATGCACCGCTCGGGCTTTGTTATCTCCAACCCGAATTTTGCGAGTGGCTGTGCATGTGGAGGGAGTTGTGGGTGCGGTGGTTGATGCTTCAATTGACGGTTTAAGTGAATTTCCCCACGATTCTGATATCTGGAGGTATAATTGACTTACATTATTGGCAAAGATTGCGTAGATCTGAAGGATGGGGCTTGCGTAGACGTCTGCCCCGTAGATTGTATATATTCTAAGCCCGGGGATAGACAGCTCTTCATAAATCCTGAAGAATGTATAGATTGCGCTGCCTGTGAACCTGCATGCCCGGTAAATGCTATTTTTCCAGAGGATCAAGTCCCGGAAGATCAACAGGAATATATCAAGCTCAACTATGAGTATGACTATGAGTCTTCTCAGCCGGGCGAAAACAGTTAGATACTAATCTATACACCTGTTGCTATCAAAATTTCTCGCATAGGCATGCGGATGCTCGTAAAAATGGGCGTTTCGGATGCTGTGTACTGTGCTCCGAGTGTTTCCCTGAGCTCCATAACTAACGATACGAACTCGGATGGATCATCCATTTCGAACCCGACCACAAATTCAGGATCGTCCAATCCAAAAGAGTATGTGGTATTGATTTTCACTCCGGGGTAGCTTTTCCCTACGCGAAAATGCTCATTCATTATCCTCTGGCGTTCATCTAATGATAAAGCGTACCACTCACGTTTCTTTACCATTGGATATATGATGAAGTAAGCCATGTCCTTCTTTATATCTCGGTTGCCGCCATGCTTATATTGCGTTCTTCTTCGCACCGAAAGATAGGAGTGCGGTTGTTCCAAAAAGCTTCCTAGGAATGTGCGGTTTATGCTTGCCTGTATATCGTGGAAGGTTTGTATATTAGCTGATGATAAGACGGTCAGGAAATCTACGTCGGCGCGTGTTCCCACAGTGCTGTAAGTTGTCATCCGTCCTGTGGACACAACCTCATCCATGACTCCGCAAAATTCCTCTAACCCTTTCATGCGGACATCATCAGGCAAACTCATACAATCTCTGCGGAGCTTGTAGAATGAAAATTTCACAAACTCTCCATACTCTATGTGGGGCATTTATATTCCTATATGGGCTGTATTTATAGATTCCAGTGCGGACTCTATCCGTTCCGTCATATCGAGAGGTTGCGAGTTATAGTTACGCGCAATAGTTATTTCACCAGACGATATCGCATGTAAAGTTTTTAACAGCAGCAGACGCTCCATTTGAAGCCCTAATCCCCGAATCTCTCTAATAAGTGACTCTGAAGCATGATTGTTTGTGGTCTCAGTGGGTGTGAATTCGGTTGCACTGAGAGATTCTCCTACAGGCTTGTAAGGTATTGGAAAACGACAGAACGATATAATTTGCCCTTTGTCCACTTCAGGCGTGGCAATATGGAGCATGACTCCCGTTTCTTTCTCTCGATGATCTATCAGGTATCGTAAGACATTCTTCCATGTCCCTATAGGTCCTCCCGGCAAGGCTGGATGAAGGTTTAACATAAGGAATTTTTCACACAGGAGTGGCGCTATAAGCATGTAGCCGGCCCCTATGATTATGTCTGGAGCATCTAAGATTGAAAGCCTCTCGAGTACTTCACGTTCATAGCATTCGCGCAGATGTTGCCAAGGTTTATCGTCGTTGTATTTACGGAATTTTCTCGAAGAAAAAGTTACAAGAGGTATGCCATAATCTTCTACGAGGCGGATAAATCTATCAGACCCTTCATGTTCGCCCAATTCACGGTTGCAAAATACGAACGATAAATGTACGCTCAGATTATTGCCTCTTATGGCATCTACTATAGTTTTGAGGAGTCCGTAAGAACCCACACCGTTCCCTGTGGAAAGCCAGCCAATATTCAACATAGCAATTTAACCATTACCTATAGAGCTCGTATCTGCTTCTGCTCTCACAGATCATCGTCATCATCCGGGTCGTTCATATTGCCCATAATGCTCATCTGCGTAGCAAAATTTTCTTTGAGGCGCGTTACTTCCAGCTCTGCAGTTTCAAGAATTTTATTACAGTGTGAAGCTAGTTCCATCCCTTCCTTGAAGAGGTTCTTTGATTCTTCAAGTGACATCTGTCCTTTCTCCAGCAGTCGTACCGTTTCCTCCAGTCTCTCAAACGCCTTCTCGAATGATGCGGAACGGCTCAAAGGTTTCTTACGCGGGGAGGTATTTTTAGGCATTTTGCATTTCCTATATATCTTCAGGAATTTACCCTGTATATACCGATGTGCTTTTAGTTTCCGCTAATATTGAACCTTGTGCCAGCCTTATATTCAGAATATCACCGTCAGCTATATCTCTTGCATCTGTAATGATGCTATCTTCCTTTTCGACTACAGCATAGCCTCTGTTCAACACGGCTAACGGTTCTAGAGCTTCCATCTTCGCACAAGTACGGTTAAGATGCAATATCATGGTTTTCGATATATGCGAGAAAGCTTGGGAGTTTCTGTGTACTAGGTCATTTACAAAACGAAAGCGCATATCGGTATCCGGAGGATTATCCACAAGTCTATCCGCTGTTATATTCAGGGTAGAGCGGGTGTGCCGCAAATTCCTATCTATAGTATTTTTCAGTGAATCCGCATGCTGTATTATTCTCATCTGAAATCTGCGGAGGTTTGGAGTGGCGATTTCGGAAGCAGCCGATGGTGTAGGAGCGCGAATATCTGCGACAAGATCAGATATGGTGATGTCCGGTTCATGCCCTATTCCCGTTATGACCGGTACGGAAGATGCGAAGATGGCTCTGGCTACTATCTCCTCATTGAATGGCCATAAGTCTTCCAATGAACCGCCGCCGCGGGCTAATATGCATACATCCGCTTCCTTGATGGCATTTAACCGGAGGAATGCGTGCACGATACTTTCAGAGGCTGTTTTGCCTTGAACTGTGGCAGGTATAACAATAACGTTGCCTATTGGGTAACGTCTATCTAAAATAGTTAGTATATCCTGCAGAGCTGCGCCGGATGAGGATGTTATGACAGCTATGCAAGACGGGAACGCAGGGAGCATACGTTTGCGAGTTGGCTCAAAGAGCCCTTCTTTGTCTAACTTCCTTTTCATCTCTTCAAATGCTTGTTGCAGTGCGCCGATACCGTATGGGCGTACTGCAGCCACGTACATCTGCAGATCGCCGCGTGCAACATAGAAAGAGATATGCCCATGAACGAGGATTTGTTTTCCGTCTTCTAGGAATGATCCCCCCCTACCGGGTTTGAACATTACACAACGGAGGACGCTGTCTTTGTCTCTCAAAGAGAAGTAATGATGTCCGGACGTTGCTTGCTTGTAGTTGGCTACTTCCCCGGTTATGCCGATGTCCGAAAGGATAGGATCTCGACTGATGTAATCTGTTAGATAAGCGCTCACCTCGCTGACGGTGAGTATAGTATCCGCTCCGGAGGTGTTCATCGAAGAATATTTCAATCGGCGCGTCCGAGGTATTCCCCCGTATCTGTTTTTACATTTACGCGGTCATTTTCATTGATGAATAGGGGCACCTGAATGTTTAGGCCTGTATTGGTAATTGCTGGTTTCGTAGCGCTGCCTTGAGAATCTCCTCGTAGTCCACGCTCCGTTTTTTCTATTGTCAATGTAACCGCAGAAGGAAGCTCTACTATAAGCGGTTTATCATTATAGAACCGAAAATCTACGGATCCACCCTCAGGAATGTATGACAAAGCATGCTTGACAAGCGATTCTTCTACTGGGAATTGTTCGAAAGTTTCGTTATCCATGAAGTTGTATAAATTGTTGTCTCTGTACAGATACTGACAGTTACGCGTTTCTGTGTATGCAAGTGTCAGCTTGTGGTTACCTGCTATCTTTTTCTCAAAAACGCTGCCTGTGCCAAGATGGCGAACCTTGAGAGTCAATGTAGGCGGAGCTTTAGGGGCTTGCCTGTGATTCCACTCCAGCACCTGGACGATTTCCCCTTCTAATAGTATGGTCATATTGCGTTTAATTTCACTGGAAGATATAGTCATTTAAATCCTTTATTCCTCACTCCATTTATTGCAGCATCCTGCGAGATGCCTTGCTGATAACTTTACAGTGCTCTCCTTCCAAAATTACCACATCTTCTATTCTTACTCCTCCCCAACCCGGGATATAAATACCCGGCTCTAAGGTAAAGACCATTTTATCTTGTAGCTTATCGTTATTGTTAAAGCTGATTGCCGGTGCTTCATGTACCTCCAAGCCTATACCATGTCCAAGGCTATGTCCGAAATTCTCCCCATAACCTGCTTCAGTGATTACAGAGCGGGCTATGCTATCGGCTTCGCATCCTGTCATGCCTGCCTTTATACCATCTATTGCTGCTTGCTGAGCATCCTGCACTATTCGGTGGATTGTCTTCTCTTTTTCCCCTGCCTCTCCCAATATTAAGGTGCGCGTGAGGTCAGAGCAGTATCCTTGGAAGCGAGCGCCACAATCGAATACGATAGTTTCGCCTTTTTCCACTCGCTTATTCCCCGCTCGGTGGTGAGGGCGTGAAGCGTTTGCCCCAGCAGCGACTATAGTGTCGAAGGATGTATCTTCAGCTCCTCTGTCATGCACTGCCTGCTTGAACCGCCACGCTATCTCCACTTCCGTCTGTCCCGGCTCAATCTCATCGGCTACTTCATTGAATGCTTCATCGCTGATCTGAATTGCGCGTATGAGGGAGTGCAAATCTTCTTCATCTTTTATTGCTCGGTGGTTAATGCCTATGTTTGTGGTAGGGATCACTTCCAATGGTAGGGTGCTGCTTTCAAACGTCTTGCATATCTTTTTCATATTGCTGACGGTGATATTGTCCGCCTCGATGGCGAGATTCTTTGCTTTAAAATCGGATAGGGTATTTGTCAGCCATTCCTGCGATGCACTCAATTTTAGAATGTTCCATCCCAATGCTTCGTCCTGTGCCTGTTCGGTATATCGGGAGTCGGTTGCTAGTATGGCTGTTGCAGGTGTGACTAGCAAGTACCCAGCCGAACCGGTAAAGCCGGAAAAGTAGCGTCGGTTAGCCTTATCGGATATTAGGATAGCGTCTATTCCGCGTAATTGTATATCATCGCGCAACTTCTTCAGCCGTCGGGTGAAACACATTTCGTTGCTCAATTATGTTGGTTTCCTGTGATATGTGCTATAAACTCTACAGCGAAAAGGTAGCCGTGGTATCCTAAACCGGCGATTTGCCCTTTACTATAAGGCGCAAAGATGGAGCGACTACGGAAATCCTCCCGCGAGTAAATATTGGATATATGTACTTCTACGAAAGGGATGCCAGCATCCAGCAAGGCATCCAAGATGGAATAGCCGGTTTGCGTCAATGCTCCCGCATTTATGATTATACCAGAGGAGGAGTGAGATTCTTTTTGTATAAAATCCACTATATAGCCTTCATGGTTGGATTGGAAAAAGTTCACTGTTATTCCGAGTGTTTCCGCTTTGGCAGTAACCTCTTCTTCCAATTCGGCAAGAGTTTTACTTCCGTAGTGCAAAACGTCTCTCATGCCTAGGCGATTCAGGTTAGGTCCGTTTATTATCGAGATTCTTTTCATGCGGGGTTTTGTTATAGCGTGCGAGCTCTTGTGACTATTCAGCGCGCTCGAGGGTGTGCATTTATATAGGCTCTACGTGCTTCAGTCAAAGATATGTGTGTGTAAAGCTGCGTAGAGTTTGCGTTTGCGTGCCCAAGCAGCTCCTGTACCGCGCGAAGTTCAGCACCTCCGGCGAGCATGTGTGTAGCGAAGGAATGGCGCAAGGTGTGAGTATGTGTGTTGTAATCCAAACCTGCTGCCAATGCGTAGCGCTTTACTATACTCTGAATACTGCGCACAGATAATCGGCTACCTCTCCGGTTCAAGAACACGGCGTTTTCGTTCATACGAGGATGCCATTCAGGGCGTACCTCTGAAATGTAACGATTTATCCAATCAGCCGCGGTGTGCCCTATGAGCACTAGGCGATATTTAGAGCCTTTGCCTAACACTTTCATTTCTCTTGCAGGGAGGTTTACATCATCTAGATCTAAGCCATTCACTTCACTTACTCTGATCCCACTGGCGTATATTGTTTCTAGGAGTGCACGATCTCTTATTCCGTATGGAGATGAAGTGTCTATGGCATTCATGAGACGCTCCATTTCTTCTACGGAGACAACGGATGGCAAATTTCGATCTCTCCGTACGGGGGAGATGTTATTAGTGTGATCATTCCGTACATATCGGTTCTCACGGAGGAACCTATAGAATGAACGTAATGTAGAAAGCATCCGCGCCATACTGGATTTTGCATAACCTATTTTGTGCACCCATGCCATGTAGGCGCGCAAGGAGCTGCGCTCTATCTTGTCTAAAGAGGTCAGTTTATTCTCATGCATGTATTCAAACAAAGGTGCGAGGTCATTCAGATAGTTTCTTATAGTGAATTTGGAGAGCTGCCGCGCTAGCAAATCCCGTTCATAGCTGATAATGGCATCCCACCAAACGCTACCCATAGCAGCTCGGCGTAAGTTGAGAGGTGCTAGAGTTTCGATTTGTGCAGATTTAGCCTTTGCCATTTATATATTCGTTTCCTATGCGGACTTTGCTTCTTCCTGCTCTGCGCCCATCTCACTTTTTGTCCCACTTCGTTTACAAGACTCATTGATGCACTGAACCTTTCCGCGTGTTCCGGATTCGATGACAAGCCCTCCACAATCAGGGCAAGGTGTCTTCATGGGTAAGCGCGGCGCAATAAAGTCACACTCAGGGTAGCGATTACATCCGTAGAAAGGGCGCCCTTTCTTGTTACGTTTCTCGGATAATTCACCATCCTTGCACGATGGACAAGCGACCCCGATTGTTAGCGGCTTTGTGTTGCGACATTCCGGGTAGCCGCTACATCCGAGGAATTTTCCATGTTTTCCGTGAAGTATCCTCATTGGCCGCTCGCACTTTTCACACACCTCAGTAGTTGCCTCCGTCAATCTGTCACTAGGCACGCGAGGTGAGTTCTTCGCACTTCCTATCCTTTCGGCGAAAGGTGTATGAAACTCTCTTAGCATTATGACCCACTCCAGATTGCCTTCTGCTATAGCGTCCAATCTTTCCTCCATTTCGGCGGTGAAGCTTATATCCATAATTTCGGGGAAATTTTCCACGAGGAACTCGCATACAACCTGTCCTAGCTTAGTGGGTTTGAAACGGTTGTTATCTCTCAATACGTACTCCCTCGCCTCAATGGTGCCTACGATGGATGCATAGGTACTAGGTCTTCCTATGCCTTCTTTCTCTAACATCTTTATGAGCATCGCTTCGGAGTAACGCGGTGGCGGTTGTGTAAAGCGCTGTTTCGCTTTTACGCCATCTTTGACAAGTTGAAGAATATCATCTTGCTTCATTGCAGGCAAGATAGATTTATCATTTTCCTTCGGATCATCACTTGCCTCTATATACAGTTTCCTGAAGCCATCAAACTTTACTACAGATCCGTTGGCTTGAAGAGTATATACTTCATTATCTATTTTAGACTTGGCGGAGATCTTCACAGTAGTAGATTCGAGTATGGCGTTTTTCATCTGACTTGCTACTGTGCGTTTCCATATCAGGTCATACAATCGCCATTGTTCATTTGTCAGGTGCGGTTGCAAACTCTCCGCAGTTTTGGCAATATCCGTGGGGCGTATAGCCTCATGCGCCTCCTGAGCATTGCGGCTCTTTGTCCGGTATCTGCGCGGTCCGTCCGTATAGTCCGCACCGTACTCTCCGAGTATAAAACTGTGTGCCTGATTCAGCGCTGTGTTCGAAAGTGTAACCGAATCGGTTCGCATGTATGTAATCAATCCGGCCGGCTGACCATCCCCTATATCCACACCTTCATATAAACCTTGTGCAATTCGCATAGTCCGCTCTGCGCTGAATCGAAAGCGTCTGGCGGCTTCCTGCTGCAGAGTGCTTGTTATGAATGGTTGCTGTGGCTTTTGTTGTAACTCTTTCTCTGTAACCGATGCTACGGAATAATATGCGGTCCGCAACGCCTCCACTATTTTATCGCTCGTCTTTTTGTCAGGCACTTTTGCCTTTGTAGTTTTTCCCGGAAGTGCGTGGAAAATAGCGGTAAAGAGATTGCCATCCACAGTAAGATCGGCCGAAATTACCCAGAACTCCTCCGGCTTGAATGCCTCTATTTCATGTTCTCTATCGACGATGAGGCGAAGAGCGACAGATTGAACCCTTCCCGCGGAAAGTCCGCGTCGTACCTTTCGCCAAAGTATGGGGCTTATATCGTAGCCTACAATACGATCCAGCACGCGCCGTGCTTGCTGGGCATTGACTAGATCCATATCAATTTCACGCGGAGTAGAGAAAGCTTCATCTATGGCGTGCTTTGTGATTTCATGGAATACAACGCGCTTCAAGTTGGTTAATTTGCTGAGTCCTGCAGATTCTACCAGATGCCATGATATAGCCTCTCCTTCCCTATCAGGGTCAGTTGCTAGGTATATATTTTCAGCTTTTTTTGCAGCCTCACTTATCTCCTTTACAATGGAACCTTTCTTCGGGGTAGGCTCATACGTGGGGGTGAAATCCTTTTCTATGTCCACTCCGAAAGATTTTTTAGGCAAATCTCTTACGTGTCCCATAGAGGCTTTTACGTCGTACCCTTTACCTAAGAAACGGCCAACCGTTCGCGCCTTTGTAGGTGATTCCACAATCACCAGTCCTTTGATTTTTGAATCTTTTGTTTTATCCATGATTTCTCCGAATATCTATATATCTATGCAATTTCGAACAGCGCCGGTGCTATCTGCCTCACTTCACCTTGTATTTCCATAAGCGTCAGCGCAGAGCTAATCTCCATAACCGTCATGTTTGTATTGCGTGCCAGATCATCCATATGTATGGGGTGTTTGGCCGATGCAAGGATAGCCAATATAGGGTTAGTGTATCTGGATGCTTTTGGTTGAACCATTAGCTCTACCTTTTCGGTATTTACCTCTGGCCTGCCTATTGCAAGCAAATTCAGTTCTTCCAATATTTCCTCTACACAAGTCACCAGTTTAGCGCCTTGCTGGATGAGTAGATTACACCCTGTGCTGTAATCTGAAAAAATACTTCCCGGCACAGCCATAAGTACTTTGTCTCCGGCTTGCCCTCTTTCTTCTATAGCATACCAAGCTGTCAGTAGCGCTCCGCTGTTCATACCTGCTTCCGCTATAAGTACACCTGAACACATCCCACTAATTATACGATTACGGCGCGGAAAGAGTTCAGGCCTCAAACGTGTTCCTAAAGGATGCTCAGTGACTAATGCTCCGTTATGAGAGATCTCAGTTGCCAGATCTATGTTGGATTCAGGGTATATATTCTCTAAACTACCCGCCAGTACGGCGATTGTGCGTCCGCCTTCTTTTAAAGCTCCGCGATGCGCCTCCTCGTCTATGCCTACCGCCAAACCGCTCACTATAGTAACACCAGCCTTTGCCAAGCCTTCCGATATTATCTGTGTAGCCTTCAGCCCGTAATGTGTCGCTCTACGAGTCCCTACAATTGCTAAAAGACGAGTTTCGTCCGTTTCTATGTTGCCACGAATATACAGCAAGCTTGGAGGATCCTTGATAGAGCGCAACAGAGACGGATATTTTTCGGAATGGCAATGTATAGGCGTTATATCGAAACGTTTCAGGCATTCCATCTCTTCATCCGGATCTATTTTCTCCCTTGCGTAGCAAATAGATTGAATAGTGCGTTTATCCAACCCTGCGTTTGCCAAATCTTCTGAAGATGCCTTCCAAGCTTCTTCAATAGATCCAAAGAAAGCATCCATTTTCAGAAATCTTTTATACCCTACTCCTTGAACGCGATGCATCGCTACCCAATACTTTATATCTATATCTGCAATTTCTCTTTTAGTGGTCATACTTACAAGAGGTATTCAATGGCGGAGAGGACAGGATTCGAACCTGCGGTGCACTTACGTGCACACACGCTTTCCAGGCGTGCCCATTCAGCCACTCTGGCACCTCTCCTGAGGTTTATAGTACAGTCTCTTTCCACTCTACGAACACACCATTATTGGCGGAGAGGGCGGGATTCGAACCCGCGATACGCATAAAAGCGTATACCGGTTTTCGAGACCGGCGCCTTCAGCCACTCAGCCACCTCTCCGGCGTTTTGAGTATAGCAGCAGATTCTCATACAAAAGAAAGATTTGAGTGCATACTTTTCGTGAAAACTTCTCAATTATGTTGTACCATTTTTACATAAATACTTTACTATTCAAGACTGAGCGTCTATTACTACGAATATACATCAATTCGGAATCTTTCGCATTCGAGCGATGATGAAAGTTTTTTTTCGCGCGCTCAATGTGCGGGGTAGTCAAAATGGGTAATGTGGGCGGAGTTATTCTAGCTGCAGGCAAAGGTGAAAGGTTGGTTTCTAGGTTACCTAAACCCTTCCATCCTTTGCTAGGCAAACCTATCTTATTCTATCCTGTAAGATCTATGCGCAGTGCGGGCATATCCGACTTAGTTATTGTATTATCTCATGCTATGGTAGGTATGAGAGAAGATCTGGATGCTGCTAACGCAACCAATTCCACCATAGTTCTTCAGAGTAAAGGAAGAGGAACGGCGGCCGCATTGGATGAAGCCCGTGAAGCCTGCGCACCTTTCAATACTATTATTGTAGGTTATGCCGATACTCCTCTTGTGACCGGCAGTACTGTTTGCGAACTGCTTAGACGGCATAAAACCGCATCGCATTCCATGACGATACTCACCGCCAGTGTGCGTGAACCTGAAGGATTAGGCCGAATAGTCCGTGACGATAAGGGTAATCTATGCAGAATTGTGGAAGATTCTGATACCAGCGACTTAGAAAAAAACATAACCGAGGTCAATGCTGGCTTGTACTGCTTTGAATCTGATTGGTTGTGGAATGCTATGGACAGTCTCGGAACCGGATCACTCCATGAGAGACGACTGACGGATTTACTCTCTTTAGCCGCAGAGGATGACAAATCAGGGTGGTTGCATGCCACTGACCCGAAAGAAGTGCAAGGCATAAATAACCGTGTAGAATTGGCTCGGGCTGAAGTATGCCTGAGGGATAGAGTATGCAGGGCGTTGATGATGAGGGGAGTGACAATCGAAGATCCAAATAACACTTATGTGGAGGAAGATGTCAGAATAGGGCGGGATACTGTTATCTTGCCGGGCACCCGGCTTATGGGCGGTACTGTTATAGGGAGTGAATGCAAAATAGGCCCTAGCGCCATCATAACCGATAGCGATATAGGGGACCATGTTACAATTGGAGGTTCACATGTGGAGAAGAGCCGTCTTGAAGAAAACGTATCGGTGGGGTCATATTGCTATATCAGGGACGGCGCAGTACTAAGGCGTGGAGCACATATAGGTAATTGTGTAGAAATTAAGGCTGGTGATATAGGACGAGGTGTGAACGTGAGGCATTTCTCTTATATAGGTGATGCGTCTCTCGGTAGTGGTGTCAATTTCGGTGCGGGTGCTGTGACATGTAACTTTGATGGTACAATGAAACACTATACAACAATAAAGCAAGGAGCTTTTATAGGCTCAGGTGCTATGCTCGTAGCACCTGTAGAGATAGGTGAACGAGCTATCGTGGGTGCTGGTGCGGTGGTTACGCGTGACGTTGGAGAAGGTGATAGGGTAGTGGGTTCACCTGCGCGCTCTATAATACATAGGCGATAGTGATAGTAAGTAGATAGGTAGGAAGAAGGAATATGAACGAAGATTCGGCAGGATATAAATAATGCCGGGTATTATCATTGCATGGGTAATTGTCTCACTTTCTGTAATTTTTCATACGGTTATAACTATGATGCTTGCAGTATATCCCAGCCGCACTGTTGCATCCGGACGTGTAACGGAAAATATTAATGGTGAAGCAGATAATAGAAATTCGCTCTATCTAGATTTGAAATCTCGCGGTCTGGCTACCACAGTACAAGCGGTTACTCTTGTCGGTGGAGTGATTGCGGCTGCCTATGCCGTTTCATCGGAAGATGCCGGAATAGTGATATTTGTTGCTGTGGCTGGTATAGGGTTACTCATTTGGGGATTACCTTACGTGGTAATTTCCTGCGTATTGGACCGCTACCGTGACAATCTGCACAGAGTATTCCGACCGTTAGTGTGGGGGTTCAACATATTGTCATCCGCTTCCGGCGCTGCCTATTTTTTGGATTTTGTGACAAAACCCAGAACTATGAAAAAACCAACCGAAGAAGCGAATGCCACTATAAGAGAAGGGTTCAGCTTATTGGAAGAGGCGGATGCATCCCCACAGGAAGGGGAGTTACAAATGATAAGAGGCATATTGCGCATGGATGATGTTAAAGTTAGAGAAATTATGAGACCACGCCCGGATATAGTTGCTGCTCCTCTTACTGCATCCCTTTACCAGATAGCTACCTTGATGACTCGACGCGGCTATAGTAAGATACCTGTCTATGGGGATAGTTTAGATGATATACGAGGAGTAGCCCATACTCGGGATATCATGGGAGCTTTGCAGGAAGGCAAAGAGAAAAATAGTAATACACTAACAGACCTACTGCGTCCTCCTATGTCTGTCCCTGAGTCACAGAACTTGGAAATACTGCTCAAGAATTTCCGTAAAGCGCGGACGAGCATAGCAGCAGTCTTCGACGAGCACGGTGGCTTGTCGGGTATAGTAACTGTGACCGATCTGGTAGAAGAGATCTTTGGCGAAATGATGGATGAGTTTGATCAGGAACTTCCTGAAGTAGAGATTTTGAAGAATGGCGATGCGGAAGTAGATGCGGGTACTACTGTTTACCAGCTGAATCAGGTTTTGGGATCAAAGTTGGAGTTCAATGGTGTGGATACGGTAGGAGGCGTCGTCTATCATGAATTGGGTAATATGCCAAAAAGAGGTGATGAAGTATCCGTAGATGGTGTGAGGTTAACCGTCCAGTCAATATCTGGGCGCCGCATTAGGCGTGTTCGTGCTAGACGTTATGAGGAGACACCAGATACAGCATAAGGCATATATTAATTATATGAATGTCTTGTTGTTAAAAAAACAATATTAGTATTGTGATATCTTTGCTTGGGAAACGACAGGTAGATTGTTCTTCACCGAGATTAGGGAACGCTTTCACTCTACTCTCCTATAAAACCTGCAAACGTTAGACTGATTTGTAATGCACTCCGCAATCTTTGTGCGACTTTAAAACACTATGCGTATGAATGAGTACACGCCCGTTCGGGAGAGAATCTTATGATCTACCAATCAAGGCTGATTTTTTTAAAGGTTTATCGGGATGATACTTGCAATATGGAGTATGGGTTACTAGCAGTGAGTTGACGGATAATAATAAGGTGAGCAAAGCAAACTAAGTTCTAGGCATAAGCATAAGATACTTATAAAGATAAAAAAATAAAACCCCGGACCTTTGAAAGTCCGGGGTTTTATCTTTTTTTATGCCTAGGCTAAATTAGAGATACCTATCAGTTTTGAGGGTTTTTGTTCACTAATAAGATACCGCCCTGTGAAACTTCCCCATTGCCGGTTTCAGCATATACAGTGTAAGAAGTTGACAACTGGTCTACTGGAAGTGTTACAGAAGCCGGTAACGCTACATCAGTGCAGGAGAAAGCATCACTCTGATTGACTGTTCCTGAGCACCCGTCAAGTAGCACTCTTTGACCATTTACCTGAACAAAAATGGTGATAGGTTGACCTGCTGTGAAACCGAAAGCAGCTATCTCAATCCGTGAGAATGGTTCTTGCTCACGGAATTCTACAGTACCTTCTTGTCCAGCGAGATCGGAAGATGTAATATCGTACACTTTTACTGCACTTGAAGAACCGCTTGTACCGTTCTGTCCGGGAGGTCCCGGGGGTCCGGGAGAACCCGGCGTGCCGGGAGCTCCGCTCTGTCCGGAAGGTCCGGAAGATCCGGCCTGTCCATCGGAACCTGCTGCTCCTCTAGCTCCGGCGGGACCCGCTGGTCCAGCATCCCCTGGAGACCCTGTGCATGCTGCAACTGTTACAGCAGCGACCAGAGTCAATGCTATTATCAAGAATAAGGCTCCTAGCCTTTTAGGAAATAGACCGGTCATATGCCTTAGTCCTCCAAACCTTTAACTGAAAGTTTTAATCCATTTATTACCGTCTAGAGATTATTTCACCCTAAACGGATTTGCATCATTTCAACCTGTTTCGTTGCGCTTGCTAAAAGCACTCCTAATCTTACAGGTACCATAATAATAGTAAACATATATCATCGTTTATGTCAAGACTTGCCACATACGATATGACAACAATTTACTATATACTCGTTAACTTAAATATATACATATATCAGCCCTTTTGTCTTGTTTCTTCCTGTAATTTGTCCATAAATGTTATTATATTTATAGGTAAGGGCACAGAAATTTAACTCTTATCCCTTTGGAGTCTGTGAGACATGAGATGAGAGGCAATATGAACCGGAGTTTGAATATTAGTGGATAAAGCCAATAAAACACCTATAATCGTAGAACATAGAATCAACTCTAGTGATACGGGTTCTCCCGAAGTACAGGTAGCTTTGCTTACAAATAGGATAAGCGAACTTACTGTACACCTAAGAGAACACAAACACGATAACTCTTCTAGACGAGGGCTTCTGAAGATGGTTGGTCATCGTAGGAGCTTGCTTAGATACCTTCGCAATAAGGATGAAGATAGGTACAAATCGCTGCTCTCTAAATTGAATATCAGAGGTTGATGGTGATATCTTTACCACGACCTTTGAAGGTATTGAGTGCTGTTTGCGGAGTAGTTATGCAGGATAATAAAGGTAGAGTTTGATATTTTTCCTTGGTTTCATTTACGTACGATTTTTGTGATATTGTGTGCCTATTTTTGATTCCTGAATTAGATTGAAAATTATATTGGGTCAAGGAAAAACGATGGTAACCTGTTCTAAACCGGTTAAGAAAATACTCTAATGTTGATTAGAGCAATAGAGAAGGAAGTAATGTAAAAATGCGGTCTACATATGAAATAGAGATAGGATACGGCAAGATACTTTTTGAAGTTGGCAAATTAGCGCAGCAGTCCAACGGGGCTGTGGTTCTTTACAGCGGAGAAACTATACTTCTTGCTACCGCTTGCGCATCAAAAGAACCGAAGGTAGGCGCGAATTTTATGCCTCTGACGGTGGAAGTAGCGGAAAAATTTTATGCAGCGGGACGTTTGCCCGGAGGATTCTTCAAGAGAGAAGGAAGACCAAGTACGGAAGCTATACTGGCAGCGCGTTTATGCGATCGCCCTCACCGGCCGTTGTTTCCGCCGGGTTACTGCAACGATACACAAATTATCGTTACGCTACTCTCAGCGGATAAAATAAACCCTTATCGGTCACTTGCTATAACGGCTGCTTCAGCTGCTTTGGCTATATCCGATATACCTTTTGATGATCCCGTGGGTGCGTGCGTGATAGGCTTGATAGACGGCGATTTTGTTGTGAATCCTACCTATCAGGATTTGCAGCGAAGCCAAATAGAATTGACTGTAGCAGGTACAGCTGACGCGATCATGATGGTAGAAGCTGATGCACGCATGGTTTCCGAAGATATTCTCGTAGAGGCTCTTGAATTAGCACAGGAAGTGAATGCTCGTATAGTTTTGAAGATACGGGAAATGCAGGCTGCTGTTGGCAAAAAAAAGTGGCCCGCACCATCTGAATCTCCTGATGCAAAGAAGATTGAGGAGGCTGTTCGCAGTCGAATCGGTGATTCTATTGCGGAAGTTTTACGCTCTCCCGGCAGCAAACAAAGCCGAAATGATGCTCTGGAAAAGATTATGAATGAGACGCGGGAAATTTTTGCGGAAGATTCTGATGAGGGTCTGCTAAAAGATGCTCTCCATAAGATAGAGAAAGAGGAAATTCGTTCTGCTATTTTGAATCACCAGATTCGCCCGGACGGGAGGCGTATGGATGAGATACGGCATCTCGAATCAGAAGTGGGATTGCTGCCGCGTGTACATGGTTCCGCTCTCTTTACTCGTGGTGAAACGCAGATTTTAAACGCGGTCACATTGGCTTCTTCTAAAGAAAATCAACGTATAGACGGGTTTGGTTTGGAGAATGAAAAATTTTTCATTCATCATTATAACTTCCCTCCCTACTCTACGGGTGAAGCAGGACGCTTTGGATTTACCGGTCGTCGGGAGATTGGGCATGGCGCTCTTGCAGAGCGTGCTTTGATGCCTGTTATACCTAGTCAGGAAGATTTTCCATATACAATACGTTCGGTTTCGGAGGCTTTGAGCTCAAATGGTTCCACGTCTATGGCTAGTGTTTGTTCAGGCTCTCTTGCCCTGATGGACGCCGGCATTCCTATATCCGATCCTGTGGCGGGTATTGCTATGGGGTTGGTCATAGGTGAGGATGGTCGATATGAAATTTTGACCGATATACAAGGCGCTGAGGATCATTCAGGTGATATGGACTTCAAGGTAGCAGGCACAAAAAAAGGCGTTACAGCGCTGCAGATGGATATAAAAATAAAGGGCGTTTCTATGGAAATAATTCGCGACGCTTTGGGAAAAGCACATAAAGCGCGTCTAGAAATTCTCGACCATATGTCTCTAACCTTAGAACAACCCAGAGAACATATGAGTAAATATGCTCCTAAGATGTATACTCTCAACATACCTACCGATAAGATAGGAGCACTTATAGGATCCGGCGGTTCCGTTATACGCGGGTTGATAGATGAGTATAGCGTGACTATAGATGTTGACGATGCCGGCGTAGTTATAATAGGTTCCAGCGATGGTGAAGCTGCAAAGAAAGCCGAGGCGGCTATAAATGTTTTGGTTCGTGATGTGGAAGCGGGGCAGGTTTATCGCGGCAAAGTAGTGCGCATTATGCATTACGGTGCCTTCGTGCAACTAGCACCGGGAAAAGACGGGTTGCTTCATATCAGCGAAATCTCCAATGAACGTATTCCAAATGTAGAGTCTGTTCTTAATATCGGTGATGAAGTAGAAGTGATAGTAACCGAAGTGGATGGTATGGGCAGGATCAACCTTTCTGCGCGTGTTAACGAGAAGGGAGAGAGAGATGATAGTTATTATACTTCTTCTCCCTCTTCGTCTGATTCCACAAGACAGCCGCCCCACCGCAGAAATGCGTTTCCTAGAGATGGTGATAGTAGACAAAGAGATGGTGATAGTAGACAAAACCGTAGACGTGATGGTGGACGTGATGGTGGACGTGATGGTGGAGATTCTAACACTCGCAGACGCCCGATACGAGGAACCGGAAAAGAAGGTAGGCGACCTTCTCCGCCCAAGTGGTGATCTATAACCGTTTTATGTGTATGCGGTGTATATAGTAAAATGGTTATTTCCGTTGCCATAAATGGAGTGCTAGGGAGAATGGGTAGCACGGTACTGCAGGCAATAGAGAATTGCTCTGATACAGAACTAGTAGGTGCTGCAGATGTTACCGCAAAAGAGGATCGTATCCCTTATGCAAACAAATATGTGGAACTCGGGAAAAGTGTGCAAGAGCTAATCCGCACTGAACCGAAGGTCATAATAGAATTTACAAACAGGGTCGGTGCTATGGAGACTATCCGTACTGCAATACCGAAAGGCATACACGTAGTTTCAGGTTCTACCGGTCTCACCGATGAAGATTATGAGGAATCCGCCCATCTTGCGAAAAAAAACAAAACGGGCATAATCAGCGCTAGCAACTTCTCTTTAGGTGCGGTGCTACTCATGCGCTTGAGTGCTATAGCCTCAAGATACTTTGATTATGCCGACATTGTCGAGAGCCATCACGAAGAAAAAAAAGACGCACCTTCCGGCACGGCTTTATCGATAATGCGATCTATGCTGAAAGAACGCTCCGCACCATTTAAGCAAGGTGAAACTACACGCCAAATACTCACATCTTCGCGAGGAGCTGACATGGAGGGCATAAACGTCCATTCTGTACGCTTGCCGGGTCGCATTGCGCGTCATGAGGTAGTATTAGGCGCAGCAGGTCAAACCTTGACCCTGTTGCACGATACTTTGAACAGAGAGGCATTTATGCCGGGCGTTCTTATGGCAGTCAGAGCGGTTATTGACATGAGCAATCTCACCGTAGGGCTGGATTCTTTACTCGATATGTGAACCTACCTATAGGCGTTTTCAATACGAAGATGGGGGGTACAATATATATTTGCTCCTCCTCTATCTGATATCTGGAGGCTGCACATACTGCACATACTGCTAATACGCTTATGTGCACTTGATAAGTTAAACACCCATAAAATATACCGAATATATCTTCTCATACCTATATGTAACAAAATATTTTACACTTTTATATTTTGTGTGATGTTACAATAAATATATAAAGTTTTGTCTGATGTGAGCTTGCTGTTATGTAAGTTTGAAATTGCTTGGAGGTGAATAATTATGAAGCATTTTGCGTTTTTACTACCGATCTTATTTCTAGCTTCGGCACTCCTTATAGTTTCATGTACCACACCTACTACATCCTCCGGAGTAGGTGCACCCATTCTGAAGTATGATTTCCAGCTAGGTGATGAGATAGAATATGAATTCGACTATGGTATAACGGTCAATGATCTTCGAATCACGAGCGATGGACAAACCAGAGACCTTAGCGAGGAATTTCTGAACGCTCTCCGCTCAATTCCTTTTCTCAATGGCGTCACAGATTTGAAATTCGGTATAAGCGGAACTCAGAACGTAATGTTTTCCGATGGACCCGACGAAGGCACATTTCGCCTTGATTCAGGTATACACGTAGATGCCGCAACAATAGGAGATACTTTATTACCTTTGAGAGATTTCGATGAACGTTTAGACCTGGATGTTTCCATGGTCATTGATGAACAAGGCGAACCTATCTCATTGAGCGTATATTTCAATGATGACGAAATTGTACAGCGTGACGGATCAAACCTTTCCAACCTGCCAAGGATGTTAGTAGGGCCTGGTTCTCCGGGTTTCGCTGCCAACCTGCCGCTGATACTCCCGGAAGATGTAGAGATTGCTGTTGGTAGCACATGGAGCACCTCTCACGAAATTCCTTTTAACGATCTCGGTAGTGATGCTCTCGGCGGGTTGGAGGATGTAGTTTTTAGATTCACCTCGGAAAATACGATTGTAGCCATAGAAGAGTTGAATGGTCGTTCAACGTTTCGCGTAATTACATTGTTGAGTGTGCCTGCTGCATCGTATCAGCCTATAGATGATACAACCCTATCCTTTGATGAATATACAGCGGAAGTTACTACATGGCTTAGCTTGGCGGACAAATTGCCGCGCCGTACAGAGGTGAGCTCATCGGATGTGGCTTTGACAATTTCGTCCGCTGAAGAAATTCTTCATGCAAATGTAACGTTAGATGGTGAAGTCAATCAGGTTAACTAATCATATATAGTTACTACTACTACGCTTACGCTGATTTAGCATATATCCGTTTTCTCTGATGCGGAATGTGTAATACTTCAAGTGATTTCTCACGCCTCGCAAGTAAGTTGCGAATAGCGATTGTGGGTTCGAGCGGAGCTGTTGGTTGTGTTGCCTTGAGTCTTCTTGAAGAACAAAAGCACCCGCCGGAAAACCTTCTTCTTCTTGGTTCTCATCGTTCTGCGGGTAAGCATATGCAGTATGGCGGATATGAACTTACCATAGAAAAGGCGCATGTCTCATCTTTTGAGAATACGGATGTCGTTTTTATCTCCGCGAACAGTGAAGTTAGCAAAACGCTTGCACCTGCAGCCGTCAAGAGTGGTGCGCTCGTTATAGATGATAGCTCCGCCTTTCGGATGAATCCCGCAGTTCCTCTGGTAGTTCCGGAAGTGAACTCTGATGACATAGCAAACCATTACGGTATAGTGTCCGTCCCAAACTGTTCTACCACGCCGCTCGTTATGATTCTTGCGGCTCTGCGTGCCTTGGCAAACATAGAATCCGTTATAGTTTCAACATATCAGGCGGTTACGGGAGCGGGCGAAGCGGCACATCGTGAACTTATGGAAAGCACAGCCGCCTTCATTGCGGGTAAAGAGCCTCAGCCTGAGAATTATCCGCACCCTATTCCTTTCAATGTGATACCTCAAATAGACACATTTTCACAAAATGCCTACACACTAGAAGAACAAAAAATTATGCAGGAGTCGAAAAAAATACTTCATAGCCCGGATCTTAGAATATCCGCTACCTGCGTCCGTGTCCCTGTAAAGAGAGGGCACAGCGCCGCAGTCAATATACAATTCTCTCGGCAAACAGAACCCAAAGATGTGCGCGAAGCGCTCGTCGAATTTCCCGGAATATCGGTAATGGACGTCCCAGACAAGAGATGCTATCCTACACCTAGAATTTCGGAAGGCAAAAATGAAGTCATAGTAGGTCGCATAAGAAAGGATATGGCAAGAGAAAATTCTATCAGCCTGTGGTTTTCTTGTGATAACCTTCGTAAAGGTGCGGCACTTAACGCTCTGCAAATTTTGCACGAAATAGTAGCGCTAGAAAATAATTCGTAAGCAATAGAAGCAGAATGCCCGATGCTCCTGATAGAATATGAATACACAAATTTAAAGATGAGAAACTGCAAAAATGGTGAAACTAGGAAATCTCCTTACAGCTATGGTGACTCCGTTCTCACAGTCTGGAGACGTGGACTATGAAAGGGCTCGTCAATTTGCACGCGCTCTAATAAAAAGCGGCAGTGACGGCCTCGTCATAGGAGGAACGACAGGTGAAGCGCCGTCTATGGACGATGAAGAACGTCTGAGACTTTTCAAAGAGATCAAGGAAGAAGTAGGCAACGAAGCCGCCGTTATTGCCGGCACTACAGATAATAATACTCGTCACTCCATAAATCTATCTCGTAAAGCGGAAGAAATAGGAGCAGATGCAATTCTCATGACTGTGCCGGCATATAATAAACCCACTCAACAAGGCTTGTACCTGCACTTCAAAGCGATATCTGAAAATATATCTATACCCGGCATACTCTATAATGTGCCTAGCCGTACAGCCGTTAACATGACATCGGATACTACACTTAAACTTGCACAAATACCCAACATTACAGGGGTTAAAGAAGCATCCGGTATGTTAGATCAAATCACTGAAATCATACGAGACGCCCCCAAAGACTTCCTAGTATGGAGCGGCAATGATAATGAAACATTCCCTATAATGGCTGCCGGAGGTTTTGGGGTAGTCAGCGTAGCGAGTAACATAATAGGCAGGCAGATAAAAAATATGATAAATCTCCTCCTGAAAGGTGAACTCAAAGCGGCTGCCACGGAACATAAAAGACTACTGCCTATCTTCAATGCCCTCTTCTGGATTACCAATCCAATACCTGTCCGCTACGCATTAAATCGATTCGGATTTTCTGTAGGACCGCCGCGCTTACCTATGGTAGAGCCTTCGGAAAATTTCAAAAAAGATTTCGATAAAGTAGCGGAGAAGTATGTGATGGATATCCTGAATGTCTGAAATACAAACCGTTAACACGAACCGACCGAAAAGGCAAATATCCAATACACCCCTGTATAGTAACCATAGGCGGCGGGACAGGTATGTCTGTACTTCTGAAAGGATTGGCGCAACTTACCCGGAGTATAACCGCTATAGTTACTATGTTCGATAGTGGCGGTTCATCCGGCCAACTGCGCCGAGAATTCGGATATCCTCCATTCGGCGATATTCGTCAATGCCTTCTTGCCCTTGCATCCTCAGATGAAATAGTAGTTAACCTAACCGCTGCGTTGCAGTTCCGCTTTGGTAAAACTTCAACCCTCCGCGGCCACAACGTAGGCAACCTTTTATTGACTGCGCTCACAGACGTATGCGGCAGCACTGAAAAAGCTGTAGCGGAAGTATCATCTCTGCTAAGAATTACAGGGCAGGTTCTCCCAGTCACTTTTGACAATGCACATTTGCAAGCAGAACTCGCCAATGGAGATATGCTCTATGAAGAAGCGGATATAGACTCCAGAGATACTCCTATACCTAATATAAAACGCATCCTTCTAAGCCAACCTGTCAATACGAACCCTCGAGTTCTGGAAGCTATAACGAAAGCCGACGCCATAGTACTAGGCCCAGGCGACCTCTATACATCCATTCTTCCGAACTTGCTCCCTCAAGGCATGTCACATGCCGTTTCGGAGGCAAAAGCCAAACTGATCTTTGTGTGCAATCTTATGACAAAACGCGGCGAAACGGATAACTATAGTGCCTCACATTTTATCCGTGCTGTTTCAGAACACATAAACGGGCGAAGGATAGATCAAATATTAGTTAACAATGCTCCAATCAATACTGAAGTGATAACCGAATACGCGAAATATGGCGCTAAACCCGTTCTGCTGGATAAGGATAAACTCGACCCTTACGTCAATTCAACGATACCGGGAATTTTTATTGCCAGTTCAAACAAGAACCTACTACCATTGCGCCACGACCCACAGGCACTTGGTGAGGCTATAATCTCCATCGCAACCTCCGAAAAATAAAATTCACTTTGATATATTGACCACATTTCTAGCGTGATACATGTACAATTCAAATCAGTTATATATACTAACGGGTAGTTGAAACCACAAAATTAGGAGTAATTTATGATCCCGGAAAACTTTGAGTATCACTCCCCATCCACTATACAAGAGGCTCTTGAAATACTTTCGACACATGAAGATTCAAAAATTCTCGCCGGAGGTCAGAGCCTTCTTCCGCTTATGAAATTGCGCTTTACTGATATAGATCATCTGGTAGACATCAGCCGCATAGAAGAACTGCGAGGGATACGTCAGGAAAATGGCACTATTGTAATAGGCGCTATGACAACTGAGACCGACCTGATAAGATCGGATTTACTGTGGAGCAAGTGCCCCATCATTCCGGAAGCTGCGAAGTACATAGCAGACCCCCAAGTGAGAAATCTGGGAACTATCGGAGGGAATATTGCGCATGGCGATCCCGCAAATGATCACCCCGCCGTTATGATTGCCGCGAAAGCGGATTTTATCCTTGTAGGGCAGTCTGGGAGTGAACGTTCAGTGCCGGCTAGCGAATTCTTTCACGGAATTTACTGGACAGAACTGGAAGAAAGTGAGCTGCTGAAGGAGATACATATTCCGGTTTTTGCATCCAATTCCAGCTTTGGATATTCCAAGCTCAAACGAAAAACAGGCGATTATGCTACCGCCGGTGCCTCTGTAATCCTCGGGATAGAAGGGGATGTGTGTACAGATGCAGCCATAACCCTTACTAATGCAGGACCCGCATCTATGCGCGTTCAGGTAGCAGAAAAGGTTCTCATAGATAATACTTTGACGGATGAGGTTATAGAGCAAGCGGCGGCGGCGGTGATGGATGTATGTGATCCTGGAGAGGATTTGCGCGGTAGCCCGGAATACAAACGCAAAATGGCAGCTGAAATGACAAAACGCTCTATCAGAGCCGCAGTCGCAAGAGCGGGAGATTAGCTACATGGCAAAGAAACATATAAAATTCAAACTCAATGGGCAGAGCGTAGAGGCTTTGGCAGAGCATAGAGAACTGCTTGTCCATACTATAAGAGAACAGCTGAACTTAACAGGTACACATATAGGCTGTGAAACTACACACTGCGGCGCATGCACGGTAGACCTGAACGGCAATTCTGTAAAATCCTGCACCGTACTCGCTGTGCAAGCGGATGGCGGTGAAGTAACTACCATTGAAGGACTTGCGTCAAACGGTGCTCCACATCCTATTCAGGAAGCTTTTATGGAAGAGCATGGATTGCAGTGCGGCTTTTGCACCCCGGGCATGATAATGAGAGCATATCGCGTACTCAAGGATAACCCCAACCCTTCAGACGAAGAAATTCGATGGGAAATGTCAGGGAATTTATGTAGGTGCACAGGGTACCAAAATATAGTCAAGGCTGTGAAATCTGCCTCTAATAAACTAATGACTTCCTGAACGGAGAACTAAACTATGACTACAGAAGCAGAGATGAAAGAAAAGAAAGACAAATTACAGGGTATAGGCTATTCTAGAAAACGTAGCGAAGATCCTCGCTTTATACAAGGCAAAGGCAAATATGTGGATGATGTGAAACTTCCCGGCATGCTCAGCGCGGATATTGTAAGAAGCCCTCATGCTCATGCCCGTATAAAATCCATAAATAAAGATAAAGCGCTAGCACTCCCGGGTGTTTATGCCGTCCTCACTGCTGAAGACCTGAAACCGCTCAACCTTCACTGGATGCCTACCCTCGCAGGTGATCAGCAGGCAGTACTTGCAGATGAAAAAGTTCATTTCCAGCATCAGGAAGTGGCTGTGGTTATAGCCGAAAACCGCTATGTTGCCGCGGATGCCGTGGGGTTGGTAGAAGTGGAGTATGAGCCTTTGCCTGCTCTCGTGGATCCCCATAAAGCTATGAGCCCGGATGCCCCAATCCTGCGTGAGGACGCAAAGGATAAGGAGAATGTAGGACAGGGGAAAAGAGTTCACCCAAACCACATTTTCACATGGGAAGTAGGCAATGCCGAGCAGGTAGAGCAAGTCATCAAAAGCTCGGAAGTGGTGGTTTCACAGGAAATGATGTATCCTCGTGTGCATCCTTGCCCTCTCGAGACATGCGGTTGCGTGGCTTCCTTCGATAAAGTAAATGGTACCCTCACTGTATACATCACATCTCAGGCTCCCCATGTTGTTCGTACCGTTGTCTCTTTACTTTCCGGTATTGCGGAAAGCAAGATACGCGTAATAGCGCCCGATATTGGAGGAGGTTTTGGCAATAAAGTAGGCATTTATCCCGGGTACGTAACGGCTATTGTAGCTTCCATAGTGTTGGGAAGACCCGTCAAATGGGTTGAAACGCGCATCGAAAACCTATCTACTACCGCCTGGGCACGAGACTATTTCATGAAAGGTGAGCTGGCTGCAGATAGGGACGGACGAATAAAGGCTTTGCGCTTCTCTGCTTTGGCCGACCACGGCGCCTTCAATTCTCATGCTCAGCCAATGAAATGGCCAGCCGGCTTCTTCAGCATATGCACGGGTTCTTACGATATTCCGGCTGCTTATATAAAAGTAGATGGTGTCTACACTAACAAAGCTCCCGGCGGAGTGGCATATCGCTGCTCATTCCGTGTGACGGAAGCTGTATATATTATAGAACGCATGATAGATGTACTAGCGCAAAAACTGAATATCGATAAAGCCGAGATACGTCGCCGGAACTTTGTACAGCCTGAACAGTTCCCTTATAAAACCTCTCTGGGATGGGAGTTGGATAGCGGCGACTATCCCACAGCGCTTGAGAAGGTTTTATCGGCGGTAGACTATGAAGGACTGAGAAGAGAGCAGGCGGAAAAACGAGCAAATGGCGAACTGATGGGTATAGGAATTTGCACCTTCACAGAGATAACTGGGGCGGGACCTACGCGGAATTGCGATATTCTTGGTGTAGGCATGTTCGATAGTGCGGAAATACGAGTTCATCCTACAGGTGCGGCAATAGCCCGCATGGGCACGATGTCTCAAGGACAAGGACATCAGACTACTTATGCTCAGATAATCGCTACAGAATTGGGCATACCTTCTTCGGACATTCAGATTGAGGAAGGTGACACCGATACGGCACCTTATGGACTGGGCACATACGGTTCACGCTCTACACCTGTAGGTGCAGCCGCAACCGCAAGAGCAGCTCGTAAAATATCGGCGAAGGCAAAAAAGATCGCCGCGCACCTGATGGAAGTTGCAGAGGATGATTTGGAATGGGATGTAGATCGCTTCCGGTTGAAGGGAGTACCGGGACAGGAAAAGACTATCAAGGAGATAGCATGGGCTGCATACAACAATGTACCGGAAGGTATGGAGAATGGCTTGGAATCTGTGGATTATTATGACCCGCCTAATTTTACATATCCCTTTGGTGCTTACCTCTGCGTGGTGGATATAGATAAGTACACAGGCGAGGTCAAGGTGCGACGGTTTTATGCTTTGGATGATTGCGGTACACGCATAAACCCTATGATAATAGAAGGCCAAATACATGGAGGTTTGACGGAAGGTTTCGCTGTAGCTATGGGGCAGAAGCTGTTCTTTGATGAAGAAGGCAATATGAATGGCAATACGCTAATGGATTACTTTGTGCCTACTGCTGTGGAAACACCACATTGGGAGACGGATTATACTGTGACTCCTTCACCTCATCATCCTATCGGTGCTAAAGGAGTAGCGGAATCGCCTCATGTAGGCAGCATCCCTTGCTTTACAAACGCTATTGTGGATGCATTCGCTCATTACGATGTGACGCATATGGACTTACCCCATACCGCTTACCGTGTTTGGGAGCAAATAAAGGCGCTGGGCATAAAATGAAATACGATAAGTGCATTTGTGCCCAGTATCATCATAAGCTGAATGTAAACGGAGTCTGGATATGAAGGTGGAAGTACATAAGACGTTTAAGATAGAAGCCCCGGCTCAGGTAGGATGGGACTTCACTCGGGACGTTTCCAGCGTTACTGCTTGCATGCCCGGCGCAGCAATAACGGAAACTATCGATGAACGGAACTATAAAGGCACGGTAAAGGTGAAGCTTGGACCTGCTGCGCTGAGCTTCAATGGCACAATAGAGATAGAGAACATTGATGACGAAAAGCGAAGCATACACTTGATAGGGCGCGGGCAAGATAAGGGCGGCGTTTCCTCAGCAGAAATGGATTTGACTGCTCAGATTAACGAGATTGATGATGATTCCTTTGAATTGCTAGGCTCCTCCATAGTGACAGTTACAGGCCGTGCCGCCACCTTTGGAGGGCGTATAATGGGTCAGGTAGCCGATAAGGTTTTGGATCAGTTTGGGGCGAACTTTTCCAAGAAGGTGGTTGCAAGGAGCAAGGTGGGATCTTCCGATAACGCGGCAGATTCGGAATCTGTTCAAGAAGATGCGCAGGAACCGGCGGCAGCTTTGGATAGTGTTTCGATTATCAAAGCGGTAGCATCGGGGTTCTTCAAAAGAGGCGGTAAGAAGTGATAGTGCTCCTTGGCGAGTTGCTGTTATGTGTACCCTGTAAAATTACATTCGGAACTCTCTGAAATATGGAAATTTTCCGTCATGCCGAAGATTTGCATAAGCGTCTAACTGAAGTTGGATACGTTACGGAAAGCAGCCTTGTTGCGGCGGTATTTCTTGCAATTGAATTGAAACGTCCGCTCCTGCTTGAAGGTGAGACAGGAGTAGGCAAAACTCAAGTTGGCAAAGCTTTGGCGCAGGCGCTCCGATGTCCTCTGATACGCCTCCAGTGCTACGAAGGTCTGGATATCAATACAACCGTTTACGAATGGAATTATAAGCGCCAACTTCTCGCACTCAAGGTACTGAACAATGAGATTGCAAGCGTAGAAGCAGCTGAACAGCACATATTCAGCCAGAGATATTTGCTCAAGCGGCCTTTACTCGATGCGATCACGCGCAAGGAGCCGCCCGTGCTGCTGATAGATGAGGTGGATAGGGCGGATGAAGAGTTCGAGGCGTACCTTCTAGAATTATTATCCGATTTTCAGATAAGTATACCCGAGATGGGTACTATAAAGGCTGTGACTAAGCCATGGGTAGTGCTTACATCCAACGCGACACGTGAGCTGAGCGATGCTCTCCGCAGACGCTGCCTATACTATTATTTGGATTATCCATCTTTCGATAAAGAGATGCGTATTTTGAAAACACTTATACCGGATATGAGCGTCAATATGACCCGACAGGTAGTGGGATTTATTCAATCTTTGCGTGGATGCGATATGCAAAAGCGCCCCGGAGTAGCAGAATCTTTGGATTGGGCCGCCGCTCTTGTCAGACTGGAGGTCTCTTCATTGGAGGATAGCATATCTGAGATCATCTCATCTCTCTCCTGTTTGGTGAAAACTAAAGAGGATATGGATATGTTGACACAAGAGGAAGTAAAACGTTTGGTTGCCTCTGCTGTTTGAAATGAAAGCACCATTAGCAGAGTATAACCCTCCCGCACTAGAGAAGCGGCTAGCGGGGTTTGTCTGCTATCTGCGCACCAGCGGATTTCGCGTAGGGCTGGATGAGCATGTAGCCTCGCAACGCATAGCAAACGTGGTTGGAGTGTTCAACGAGCGCGGGTTGCGCAATGGGCTGCGCAGTCTTATGTGTTCGAATTATGAGGAGTGGGTGCGTTTTGATGAGCTATTTGAACATTATTGGCGTCCTAGTTTTTCTGCAGGCTATCGGGAATCTTCCTTCAACCGCAGTAAACGGACTTTATCTCCATTGCGGAGGCTGTCTGAAGCTTCACCGTATGCGGCCAATTCAATTTCCTCAATCCTCGAACCTTCTGAAGGCAGGGATAATATACATTACGGAGAAGCGGCTCATGGGAGCGCTAGCAGATCCTCGGCATCTACTAAGAGAGATATCAGCTTGATATCGGATGACGAACAGATGCTACTGCTTCAGCAAGCCGCCGAGCGTTTGGCTTTGAGAATGAAGCGTCGTATAGTGCGACGCACATCTCCGGGTAAACGCGGTAGACGGATCGACTTCCGACGAACGTTTCGCAACAGCTTGCAATACGATGGGGAACCCATAGACATCGTATTACGCTGTAATTCACTCCGCCGTCCGAATTTGCTGATTATAATAGATGTAAGCCGATCGATGTCTCTTTACAGCACTCTGTTCCTCAGGTTTGCACGGGGGATATTGCAAGCTTTCACGGGTGCGGAAGCTTTCATATGCCATACTCGGCTTATGCGCATCACAGAGGCTTTGCGGTATAGAAGTATTTACAGAGCAAAAACCACTTTGGCTTTGCTTTCTTCCGGATGGACAGGCGGGACTCGTCTTGGAGAGTCTATGCTTTACTTCAATAAGAAGTACAGACGCCTGTTAACATCTCGTACAGTTGTAGTTATTATGAGTGATGGATTAGATACGGGAGAGCCTTCTTTGCTGGGGGAACAAATTCGCAGGATGCGGCGAGCTTGCAGCAAGATTGTATGGCTGAGTCCTCTGCTTGGCAGAAAAGGTTACGAACCTATTACCGGATCACTTTCAGCAGCTCTTCCGCATGTAGACCTTTTCGCTTCGGCTTACAATCTGGAAGGGCTTATGTCTTTGGAATCTGTCCTGATCCGTCTTTAAAAGGAGACTCGAATATGCCTGCATCGGATGATTTACTTATGAGAGCACAAGAACTAAGCGCTCAAAATGTTCCGTTTGTGCTAGCTACAGTTGTTCGCTGTGAATCACCCGCCTCTGCGAAACCCGGCGCCAAAGCTATAATCACTGAAGATGGAACTATAGATGGCTGGATAGGCGGCGGTTGCGCGCAGCCCGCTGTAATCAGCAGCGCCAAGAAGGCAATCGCAGATGGAGCGCCTCGGTTGATAAGGATTAGCCCGTCCGATAAACATGTGGCAGAGGAGGGAATTGTGGAGTTCCGTATGACGTGCCACAGTGGCGGAACTCTGGATATATTTATAGATCCATTCGCTTCGGAGCCGGTACTCCTTGTGATAGGTGCTTCACCAACGGCGCGTGCGCTTGCCGATATGGCGGGAAAAGTGGGCTTTTCGGTGGTTTCCGCCTTCCGAGGCATAGACGAACCTGATTCGGGAGATGCTACGGCTTCTTCCAATGCAAACCCTCGCTTCGTCGTTGTGGCAACGCAAGGACGGAAGGACGAAGAAGGACTCGAAATGGCACTCCGGACAAGTGCTAGCTACTTGGCCCTTATCGCCAGCGAACGTAAAGCCAATAAGCTTCGTTCTTATATGAAGGAGCGAGGGCATGATGATGAGCGTGTCGATGCGATGATCTCACCTGCGGGCATAGATATAGGAGCGGTTACGCCGGAGGAGATAGCTCTTTCCGTTCTAGCTGCCCTCGTCAAAGCGCGGCGTGAACCTTCGTTGATAGTTCCTATTGGACCAAATGCCTTCACAGAGCATGAGTCAGACCAGCGGGAAGCTATAGATCCTGTCTGCAATATGCGGGTAGATACGGAGACCGCCGAGTACAAGATTGAACACCTCGGCGCAACCTACTTTTTCTGTCGTGAGGCATGTATGACCGATTTCCGGAAAGCGCCGTCTAAATATGCGGAAGCTGCCGTAAGTGGTGAACCCTCTTGAAAGAAGGAGTCTCCGCTATACTCCTCGCAGCCGGCGAATCGCGGCGAATGGGAAGAACTGATAAGCTATCTCTTTTAATAGAAGGGGAGCCTCTTATTGCCCGAGCTGCTCGAACTTTACTGGAAACAGGTTTTAACGAGATAGTTGTAGTTGTAGGGGGTGGTTCGACGATGGCGAGACGGCTTATGGGAGACCTGTCTGTTGAAATTGTGGAGAATTCACATTTTCGGGAAGGCCAGATGACTTCTGTACGCTGCGGTATAAAGGCACTGAGAAAGCCATACTCCGGAGTGGTTGTAAGCCTCGCCGACCAGCCTTTGTTGTGCTCTTTGGATTTTCATGTACTCGTCGAAGCATTTCATAGCCGAGGCGCCTCTTCTATAGTCGTGCCTGTGCATGAAGGGAGGAGAGGAAATCCGGTTGTTGTGCCGTATGCACACTGCCGGCAGATAGTTGACAGTGAGCTTAACATAGGATGTCGTCATATTATAGAGGATAATCCGAACATTGTAGCCGCTGTCCGTATGGATAATGACCATACTGTATTCGATTTGGATACACCGCCCGATTATAGACGCCTTTTGTCTAGACTAGTGAGGCGGTCTGAAGTTACCGTTACTTGATGCTGAGGTAAGTCGATATGGATGTTTACAAGGTCATGCAAGAGATGAAATTTGCGCGCAAACCTTTTGCGGTCGCTACTGTTATAGAGACGTTAGGCTCATCTTCTGCCAAAACCGCCTCAAAGGCGGTTATAGATTCAGCCGGGCACATTGTTATCGGCTGGGTAGGCGGTGGTTGTGCGGAGTCTGCCGTCAGACAAACCGCATTGGATTGTATAGCGTCTGGGGAAACGACTATTATGGATATTGATCTGAATGAAGAGGTCTTGGGTGCGGGCATGCCATGCGGCGGCAGTATGCGGGTTTATATAGAGCCGGTTTTGCCGCAGCCTACACTTTGGATATTGGGGCATGGCAGTATTGCGGAAGCTCTTTCTACGTTGGGGATTCTGATGGATCTTCGCGTCGTTGTAAGCGATGTCCTAGCGGAGCATGGAAGATACCCCGGAGCGGAAAGCGTAATTACAGATGATAGAGATTATGAACGGTTAAGTCCCGAGAAAGGCGATTTTGTGGTTATTGCTACTCAGCACAAAGGTGACCATGAGTCTATGAAACGGGCGTTGTCATTGGAAACGGGCTACATCGCTCTCATTGCCAGCAAGAAGCGGACTGAACTGGTTTTGGATTATCTCCGCAAAGAAGGTTTCACTGAAGATGCCTTGTCACATGTCAGGGCTCCTGCAGGCATCGAAATTGGAGCACATACGCCTGAAGAGATAGCTCTATCTGTGATGAGCGAGATAACTCTTGTCAGACGCGGCGGATTACGTTCGGGTCGATAAAGAAAGAGATCGTTCATCCCCCTTGCGCATGCTCGCCTACTCTAGAGGGTGCCTCCCCCTAGGAAAGCGATTAGATGATCGCCTATGGAGGAGCCTTCCGGGATACTCACTTCAGGCCCGAAGGCGGGTTTCTCCCTTTCGCGTGCACCTGACTGTATAATTATCTTTGCAGATTTCAGGGCGGCGGTCGCCGTTTCTTCGGGTATCGCTGTTTTCTGTCCTGTTGCCTTGGCAATGTCCCAACCGTGGACAACGAATTCCAGGAGGTTGATCACGTATGCAGTGCTTGCGGGCATTTTCCCTGTTAAAGGCATAGTGATTTCACCATCCAGCGCCCCTTCTCTGCCACATGCTTTTATAGCCGCTCTGCCCGCGTCATAGAAAGGCGCCGCAGAATTGTCCTGCTCGGAAGATTGATAATTTTCCGAAACCGGCTCACGCGCCGCTGCCATTCCCAAAAACCGCGTCCACCGAACGGTATTCTTAATCAGCATTTTCACATCGTATTCTGAGCAAGGTGTAGGGTTGAACATCTGGGCATATCTGACAGTGGCTATAATCTGGCTTGTGTCATTGAATGCTTTTTCGAGAATTTTTAATGGATACATGTGTGTTTTACTTATTTGTGAGTAATTTCAGATTCTGCCTTATACTGATGGATAAATTCCTGACGCAGATACTGCCGATGTGAATAGAAAATTTGTCAAGTTACAAACTCTCCGAGCATTATTGTTTCTTCTCTAGATGGCCCTGTAGAGATCATAACCGTCGGAATTTCTAGAAGTTCTTCCAGCCTGCGGACATAATGCTGAGCTTCATATGGTAGATCCTTCCAATGTAGGGCGCCCTTTGTAGAGATGCTCCAGCCGGGCACTTCCTCATATATTGGCTTGCATTCACCTAGTAGCGCCGAATCTAGAGGAAAGGTGGAAAGTTTTTCACCTTTTAGTTCATAGGCGTGGCATAAACGCACTGGGCCGCGTCCATCTAGGGTATCGAGACGTGTCAGTATCATACAATCTAACCCGTTTACAGTAGCTGAGTAACGTCCGGCTACAGCGTCGAACCACCCTATGCGACGCGGGCGCCCTGTAGTTACTCCAAACTCTCCTGCTTCTTCCCGCATAGAATCGGCATATTCACCTTTCATTTCAGTTGGAAACGGTCCCGCACCTACTCGTGTGCAATACGCTTTGAAGACACCCGCTACTCCCGCAAAAGCGCGAGGACCAACACCTAATCCGGTTACGGCACCCCCTACGGTAGAGTTGGAGGATGTCACGAAAGGATATGTGCCATGATCTATATCCAGAAGTGTCCCCTGTGCTCCTTCTGCTATTACATTATCGCCGCGCTCTAGGGCATCGGAAAGGATCTGTTCTGCCGAACCGATGACTTTGGCTAGATTAGTCGACCATCTACGGACTTTATCTTCGGTTTCGTAGAAATCTATAGGAGGGCTGCCGTATGCGGCGGTAATCAGTGAATTGTTGAATTCCACTATCTCCCGCAACCTTGGCAGCAATTCTTCTATGTAAAGAAGTTCACCCACTCTTATACCTCTCCTTGCCGCCTTATCCACATACGCCGGTCCTATGCCGCGCCCCGTTGTCCCAATTGCTCCTCCTTTTCTTCTTTCCTCTTCAAGGCGATCTAGTAGTAGATGATAGGGCATCACCAAGTGCGCTCTATCACTAACTATAGCCTTACCGGGAAGTCCGGAACTTTCAGTCAGCGATATCTCCTCCAGTAAAACATCCGGGTCTACCACTACTCCGTTTCCTATCAAGTTTACGGTGTCTTTTCTACACATTCCGGATGGCAGCATATGGAAGCTGAAAGTGCCTTCCGGTACAACAACAGTGTGCCCTGCGTTATTACCCCCGGCGAACCTAGCGACTATGCTAGCACGATCTGCCAGAACATCTATGACTTTGCCTTTACCTTCATCTCCCCAATGTCCTCCTATCACCGCGTACACAGGCATCTATTGCTCTCCTTTTGTAGTGCTCAGCCGGATATTTATATAAGTAGTTTCGCCTATATGATTCTACCATAGTGGTCTATACTACCGGGAACTACTAGCACCATCCATTATTTTTTAGATTCCTGTTATGTGGGTGTAACCATACCTAATAGATAGAATATAGACAGTGGAAAATGTGCTGATAGCAGCACCAAAATAACACCGAATAGGTATATTCTTATATCAAAGAGGAAACACATCGGTCTATTTTCCCGAAAATTTCAATGAAATAAGGAGACGTTTATGGCAGCGATTATTACAAGGACAAGAGATTTCATTCTACATACTTGGCCGGGGCGTGCTTTGGGAGTATTAATGATCGTCGCCGCGGGGTCTTTAGCAGGGCTTGGGTGGTGGTTGGGCTCTCCTCTTTTCATTAACATGACTGTAGACGAAGCTTTTCCAATATCTAGCGAACAGTTTCCTCGGAGCGCCTCCGCAGAAATACCGCCGGACATGACACGTGAACAAGTAGAGCAGCTAATGGTAGCCGCAGAAATGAACAACCAAGAGGCTAAAGAAGAAAGGCCGGAAGCTATGTCTATAGATGGAGGTGACCCAATAGCACTGAAAATGGGCACCTTTACAGACGCGGACAGGTTCCACACAGGCTCCGGCTCAGCTACTATTTATGATTTGCCGGAAGGTCCTCCGATCTTGAGGTTTGAGGATTTTCGGGTAACTAACGGGCCTGAGCTGCATGTAATTCTTAGCAAGGCAGAAGACCCGGAATCACGATCGGAAGTTACGAGTGGAGGGTTTGAAGACCTTGGTGTGCTAAAAGGAAACATAGGAAACCAAAATTATGAGATACCAACTAACGTGGATATATCCCAGTTCAACTCAGTAGTGATCTACTGCTTACCGTTCCATGTCATCTTCAGCGTAGCTACCTTGACAGATAGCCCACAAAGCACTACATCCGCTGAAACTTCGCAGAGTAACACCAACGCAGATGATGAAAAATTCCCTCGTACCGCCTCCGCGGAGATACCGTCCGGCATGACGCGCGAAGAAGCGGAACAGATTATGATTTTAGCCGAAACAGAGGATATGGAAATTTCGGAGCCGCTTTCTGAAACGGTTGTTGTGGATGGAGTGCCGTCCGTGAGTGTTACGCCTAACTCTAACGCAGAGGGGGCTTCTGCCTCTGGGAATCCTGCCCCTCCTCCCACCGTCGAACCAACTATCGCTCCCACAGTGGCGCCAACGGCTACCACTGTCCCTAGAGCCGAGGGACCCGTTCAACTGAAGTCAGGAACCTTCAGAGGCGCAGACAGCTTTCATAGAGGAAGCGGTTCTGCCACTATATACGATTTGCCGGATGGGCGCTTGCTTCGTTTAGAGAACTTCAGCGTCACCAACGGCCCACAGCTCCACGTTTATCTAAGCGCCGCAAAAGACCCGCAATCCAGCAGGGGAGTTAGAGGAGAGGGAATTGGGGTAGGTTATATAGACCTTGGCCAATTGAAAGGCAACAGAGGGAACCAAAACTACGAGATACCTGAAAATGTAAATATATCCCAATTCAATTCAGTCGTCATTTACTGCGTGCCATTTAATGTGCTTTTCAGCACCTCGCCTTTATCGTAGTCGAACTCATATAATTCGCAGCCTAGCCGGATAGGTAATAGGTGACAAACGTCTTTTAGCGTTTACGGGCAAGGAATATATAAATCGTAGTGGGGGTTTATATTCAAGCGAATCATTCTCTTTCTAGTATGCAACACTAGAAACTATGTCCGAAACCGTAAGCAGGAGGGTCTTTGTGGTAGAGACAAATACCTCTCAGATTTTATTGAATGGCTTACGAAACGCGAAAGCATACTTTAACATTCAACACCTATGAAGGTGACTGTTTTATACAAGGAAAGTAGGGTAAACGGAAGTCGATTTTTCAACACTACGGCAATATGTCGGATAATAACAAAGGATAACCCGTTTCAAGCGTATGATAATCGCATTTATGTGTGGCTCGCTTGCACCTGCCGTAAACTAAACCTAGTGGCATTTACATGCACAATATCCTATGGCTTTCCTCTTGTTTGCACAAAAGTTTTCAATAATTCGCATACTTCCACGTGTAATCTGCTATTGCACGCGAAGCGGTTACAGGGATATACTCATAATTGGTGCCCTAGAGATTTTTCTCGAAAGGTCATATGCTTGCCCACAAGGCAGGTTCTCCATTTTTACAATTGAATAGTAGATTCTGCATTCTCCGAGTCCGGGCATCAGATAAAGATTTGGTGTCCGGCAAGCTACTACAGGCTCACGGGGGATGCCTTGGTGTCTGGAGCCGAAGAAGGGCGTAGCAAGGCTGCGATAAGCCTCGGTTAGTCGTCTAGCAGACTAAGCCGGGGATACCCGAATGGGGAAACCCGTCCCGTAGTATCGGGACACTGTGCCTGTGAGGGCATGGAGGTAAGCGGGGGAACTGAAACATCTAATTACCCCGAGGAGAGGAAATCAACCGAGATTCCCTGAGTAGTGGCGAACGAAAGGGGAAAAGCCCAAACCGAATCTTTTAGGTTCGGTGTTGTAGGGCGCACCAATAGTGAAGTTACAAATCGTTTCATCTAGCAGAACAGTCAGGAAAGGCTGGCCATAGAGGGTGATAGCCCCGTAAGCGAAAGATGAACGGCTTTCTGGTGCGTTCCTGAGTACAACGGGACACGTGAAATCCTGTTGGAATCTGGGGGGACCACCCTCCAAGGCTAAATACTCTTGACGACCGATAGTGAACAAGTACCGTGAGGGAAAGGTGAAAAGCACCCCGAGAGGGGAGTGAAATAGAACTGAAACCGTGAGCCTACAAACCGTAGGAGTCTGTGCCATCTTTTGGGTGGTATGGATGACTGCGTGCCTATTGAAGAATGAGCCAACGAGTTACCTGGTGTGGCAAGGTTAAGGAGCTCAGCTCCGGAGCCGAAGCGAAAGCGAGTCTGAATAGGGCGTTCAAGTCGCATCGGGTAGACCCGAAACCGTGTGAGCTACCCATGGCCAGGCTGAAGCGAGAGTAACATCTCGTGAAGGGCCGAACTCGTCTACGCTGCAAAGTGGTGAGATGAGCTGTGGGTAGGGGTAAAATGCCAAACGAACACGGAGATAGCTGGTTCTCCCCGAAATGCATTTAGGTGCAGCGTCAGGTTTCTCTTTGCGGAGGTAGAGCACTGGATGGGCTAGGGGGCATAAGCTTACCAAACCCAACTAAACTCCGAATACCGTAAAGTATAGCCCTGGCAGTGAGACAGCGACGGATAAGCGCCGTTGTCGAAAGGGAAACAGCCCGGACCGCAGGCTAAGGCCCCGAAGTGTATGCTAAGTGTGAAACGAAGTGGGATTCCTTAGACAGCCAGGAGGTTGGCTTGGAGGCAGCCATCCTTTAAAGAGTGCGTAATAGCTCACTGGTCAAGGGATCCTGCGCGGAAAATAAACGGGGCTAAAGTATACCGCCGAAGCCGCGGGATCTATGCTCGTTCTGTCTTGCGTAGGAGAATGTAGTCTGTTAACTTGATACTCTATACAGCTTTTGTAATGTTGCATAGTTAAAGAGTAGAGAGTAGTGTTGAATATAGCACAACCTAACCTTATTGAAATGCCGTGTAGTCACCTTTATGTTACTCGGCAAAGTTTGATAAGTAAACGTTTTTTTGCTTTACAGGTTGGGTGAGGGTTATCAAACAATATTAATGCAGATTACATAATTCTACGCAAGGCAGAACACAAAAGAGCGTGGGTCGGTAGGGGAGCGTCGTCATCAGCGTAGAAGTCGTACCTGTAAGGGGCGGTGGAGCGGTGACGAGTGAGAATGTTGGCATGAGTAGCGACAATGCCGGTGAGAATCCGGCACGCCGAAAGCCCAAGGTTTCCTACGCAACGTTGATCGGCGTAGGGTAAGCCGGTCCTAAGGTGTAGCCTAAAGGCGAAATCGATGGACAGCTGGTCAAAATTCCAGCGCCGGTTTGTTGAACCGTTTGAGCAGAAGGAGAGACGCGGAAGGATAAACGTAGCATACCCATTGGACATGGTGTGTTTGCAATTGTAGGGGAGCAGAGGGGATTAAACCACCCGCTGCGCAATACCTGAGGAGAGCGAAGACTGTGAGGGACACCTTGCAGAATTGCGTATATTCCAGACCGCCAAGAAAATCTTCGTCTGCGAGGTTCCAGACCGACCGTACCGCAAACCGACACAGGTGGGCAGGGGTAGATACCCCAAGGCGACCGAGAGAACCATCGTCAAGGAACTCGGCAAAATAGCCCCGTAACTTCGGGAGAAGGGGCGCCTCTTGCGTATAAGGATTTACTCTGAAAGCGCGGGAGGCCACAGAGAATAGGCCCAAGCGACTGTTTATCAAAAACACAGGTCCGTGCTAAAGCGAAAGCTGATGTATACGGGCTGACGCCTGCCCAGTGCCGGTAGGTTAAGGAAGTGGGTGCAAGCTCGCGACTGAAGCCCCGGTGAACGGCGGCAGTAACTATAACTGTCCTAAGGTAGCGAAGTCCCTTGTCGGGTAAGTTCCGACCCGCACGAAAGGCGTAACGACTTGGGCGCTGTCTCGACGATGGGCTCGGTGAAATTGCAGGACCCGTAAAGATGCGGGTTACGCGCAGCAGGACAAAAAGACCCCGGGAGCTTTACTGTAACTTGGCACTGATTCGAGGTTTAGGCTGTGTAGGATAGGCGGGAGACTATGAACCCCGGGCGCTAGCTCGGGGGGAGTCGCCCTTGAAATACCGCCCTGCCTGAGTTTTGTATCTAACCTGTGAGGGGACAGTGTCTGGTGGGCAGTTTGACTGGGGCGGTCGCCTCCTAAAGAGTAACGGAGGCGTTCAAAGGTCACCTCAGGCTGGATGGAAATCAGCCGTAGAGTGCATTGGCATAAGGTGGCTTGACTGCGAGACATACAAGTCGAGCAGGGGCGAAAGCCGGACAAAGTGATCCCACGGTACCGAGTGGAAGGGCCGTGGCTTAACGGATAAAAGCTACCCCGGGGATAACAGGCTAATCTCCCCCAAGAGTCCACATCGACGGGGAGCTTTGGCACCTCGATGTCGGCTCGTCGCATCCTGGGGCTTGAAGAAGGTCCCAAGGGTCGGGCTGTTCGCCCGTTAAAGCGGCACGCGAGCTGGGTTCAGAACGTCGTGAGACAGTTCGGTCTCTATCCGCTGTGCGCGTAGGACATTTGAGAGGATCCGCTGCTAGTACGAGAGGACCGGAGTGGACGAACCAATGGTGTATCGGTCGTGGCGCCAGCCGCGCCGCCGGGTAGCTATGTTCGGACGGGATAAGCGCTGAAAGCATCTAAGTGCGAAGCCCACCTCAAGATGAGATGTCCCACCTTCAGCTTCGGCTGGAGGGTAAGGCCCCCGGGAGACTACCGGGTTGATAGGCCGCAGGTGTAAGCATGGTAACGTGTTCAGCTGAGCGGTACTAATCGGCCGAGGGCTTGCCTAAACTTTATCCGCATCTTGATGCCCGGGCTCGCAGAGTGCAGAATCTACATATATTGAGTAAAAATACTATGGCGTTACCGCCAGCAATTTCGCTGGCGGTCGCACCCTTCCGTGTTTCGCTATACGCTCATGGCTTCGCCACGCCCTAACGGACGGCACTACAGGCTGCTAACGCGTGCAGCAATCAACCGTAATTCTTTTGTGCTATGCTGTAATTAGGTAAATCCACTCGTATAGAAATGAAGGTAGGGAAATACTAATGACATCAGAAAGCATCGCCGAGTCTCGAGAAAATTATGCTAATAAATTGTATAACTTGTATGATGATATAAGAAACCTCATTCGCCGCGTTAATAATCTGAAGGAGGTAGATGGCTATGAAACACTGATTGCAAGGTGTCAATCGGAGAAAGAAAGACTGGAACTGTTACTATCCGGAAATAATCTGAGGATTTGCTTTCTTGGTGAATTTAGTTCCGGCAAATCTTACATTATTAACCTGCTTGTGGGTAAGAGAATACTTCCTACGAGCGTGGTACCTACTACTCAAGTCCCGACTGTAGTTTCTAAAATCATTGATAATGGACAAGAACGTTACATTATGAATTACTTGGGTAGTATGGATGAATTTTATCAGAGGGTACGAAACTATCATTTGGGTGATAATACTTTTATGAAGGAAATGTGTCAGAGTTATGAAAACTCTGGGGTGGGTATAGGCAGTTTATGTGATAAAGATTGGGTTGGGGGTTTTTGTGACTATACTAAAAAAAAGTCTATAGATGAAAAGTCTATAGATGAAAAGTCTATAGATTTTGTTGATCGTGTGAAATATAACGAAAAAAAATTGGAGGAAGTTTTACTGAATGGACAATCCGGTAGACAATTTAGTAATTTTATAGACCTTTCTGACAATGATGCTATAGAGAGAATGAATAATCATATAAAAAATGAGGCACTTTGTCTAAAAGAGGCGTGTATCTTTATTAGCCCGCCGCAAAATAGCATCCTCACAAGTAATGTTGAGCTAAAAGATTATCCTGGTACAGGTGCGAACCATATGGATGATCATATCACTCAAGAAGAATTTCGAAAAGCTCACCTATTTGTATACATCCAAAATCTTGATGCAGTTAATACAAAAAATATAGAGTCAGTTTTAAATAAGCTTGTGGAAACATTTAAAAATGTATCTGACGATAATAAGGAAAATTTATTTATACCTGTTGCAAACAAGTATAGGGATAGTCAGAAAAAGGAAAAAAACACATTTATAGAATCCACCCCGAGTGATTTAAAAATGTCCTCGAATGATATTCTTGAGATACCGGAATTTGTAGAAAAAGAAGAAGAGCAGGTACCAATAGGTAACTGGGAGCAATTTGTAGAAGACGAAAAAGTTAAAGCTCTTAACGATGGAATATTATGTCGTGCAAAACCCGAAAATTTCCTAAGAATCTCTGCGGATAACGCGAAGAATGCCATTCTAAAAGAACTGAGCGATATGTGGGACAAAGTAAAAGATGAATACCAGAAAACAGAGAATATTACATACATGGCAGATACCAAGTCTATTGATGCGACAATGAGATCTTTTGGTAAAGACTACACGCGAAATAAATTTCGAGACAAATACGAGAAAGTAATTCAAAAGTTTAAAGCTCCAAGTAATAATAATGATAGTAATATTGATGCGGCTACGTTGGAAGAAGTAGACGGTCTTTGTATTAATGAGGTTAATCTGGAAGAAATTAAGGGATTTATCAAAGAGAAGAAACCTTTTAAAATTATTAATGTAACTGATGCAAAAATCGATGAGCATGGAAGAATTTCGCAAGCGCGTTTAGCGAAAGATGTATTTTATGCTGACCCTATGGAAGTGGTTGAAGAATCCGCTAAAAAAATCAAAGAGAATACTGACAACGCAAAAAAAGAAATTTTTAGAAATCTCTTTAGCGAGATTGATAAAATTATTGAAGAGGAGTTTCGAGGTAACGAGGAAGCCATTAAACGTTGTAAAGGTATATTTGAAGGTAGGAAGGAGTCTGTAGCAAACCTTTCATCGATCGGAACTAAATTACTGCAAGAGGTTTCTAGTGAGTTCCCTACAAATGATCAAACTGAAAATAATGAAGATCAAAAACCAGAAGAATCACCTGAAAAAACTGAAAATGAAAAAAACTGAAAACCGAGAACTAACTGAAAAAGAAAAGAAACTTGCCGAATTCATTTATGGAAAAATTGAAATATATCGTCAAGACTTTCGAAAATCAATCTATAAGTTGTTATGTGAGATCACTAATGCTATGAAGCATTACGAAGTTAAATTTGCGGAGAGTAAGAAGCAAGAGTTAATTCATCAAGAAGAGTGGGCTTCATCTAATTCGAGTGAAGGCGCGAATGCAATTACTAATATCCAAGAAAAATTAGACAGCTTGAATAGTCAAATTGATACTATTATCAAAGAAGCGAATAAAGTAGGGAAATCTCCGGCTGCCTCCGCATAACGTTACCTTAGATGGAATAGCCCGCATGTTTGAACAAAACTAAGACGGATTCATCGCGTACTGCCCCGCAATACCCAGATCCAACGGACAAGGGCGTACCAAAGCGGGAGCAAACGCTAGGCCTCGCCGATGCTATTGCACTTATCCCGCAGGGCAAAAAAAGAATGCCTGAGGTAACCTCTAATGAAGGTAAGGGATCTTATAAAGTTACTGCAAGACGATGGACGGGTTCAAGTCAGAACACGAGGGATTCATCGTCAATTCAAACGTAACACGAAGACAGGCACAATTACAATGAGTTTCTATCTATATAACCACGAGTATGAGATTCGCTAATATTCCATACTCTGAATTGCTCGTCTCAAGATCTAAAAGATGCTTTAGTCAATTCATATCGATTGAAGCCGTAGTGAGATGAAGTCCATCAGGTCAATAGGAACTTCGCTGAGGTATCCCGGCTGCCGATGGTACTGGCTGGCTTCGACTATCTCGATAGGAAGCTATCAGCTGGGGATATTGGTGCGGGCATTGCTGGGCTACGAGATATCCGGCGGAGATGCGTTTGTAGCCAGCCTTGTGGTTGCCAGCGCGGTACCCGGCATCCTGCTGTTTTCTCTGTACGGGGGATCATTGGGGGATCGGTTCAATAAACGCTTTGTAACACAGATTTGCCAATTAGGCGGAGCGGTTTTGAACATACTGCTCGGAGTACTGTTTTTCGCGGGTTTACTCACATTGCCTACCCTGCTGGGAACATTGCTAATTCAGGGCGTATTTTTCGCCATCCAAGCACCCGTAAGACAATCGCTCATCGCAGATCTAGTGCCTGCCGGCAAATTGGAAAATGCCTTCAGCCTCAATGGGCTGTCCATAGGGTTAGTGAATATATTAGCGGCTGCCGGCGGAGGTGTTCTATATACTTCTCTAGGAGCAGGCTGGGCGTTTGTAGTTGTCGGAGCGATGCTGATGGGCGACGCTATTCTATTGACACGATTACCGGCAGCCTCCGGTCAGCCAGCAGCGCAGACAGGCATGCGGGATTCTACAGTGCACAATATCTCTTTGGGGTTGCGCTACATTTGGCGAGACACAAAGTTGCGCCTTATCATGTTGCATGCGGTAGGAGCATTGCTTTTATTCATGCCGGCGCGCTTGCTGCTCCCGGTATTCGCTCTGGAGGTATACGGATCCACCGCAGTAGAGGTCGGGTGGCTAATCAGCTCTCTCGGTGTTGGCGGAGTAATTGGCTCGTTGCTGTTGGCGCGCTATGTCAAAAACGCATCGCTGTGGATTTTTGCTGCTGGCGTTTGTCGGCAGTTACTCCTTCATCCTTTTCGGTATCAGTGCCTTGTGGGGACTGGGAATAGCGATGTTCATTCCGATGCAGCAATCATCAATCTCTCGTCAAGCCGGCGACCGCTACAGATCACGCGCAATGGCGGTATTCTTTTTGGCTTACGGCTTGGTACGGCTCAGTTTGCTGCCGCTAGGAGCGGCATTTGAGTATGTAGGCGCTGTTTGGTCGATTCTAGTGTTGGGTTCGTGTTTGGTTATCGTCGGGATCACCGTAATTGGCAAAGCCGCGGGCTTGATTGAACTTAAACGATAGAGTGCGTAGTGTAGCGGCTATCGGGTTCTTCTGAGTAGCACTTAATCGTCAGAGGGCTTGCCAAAGCCATTTCCGCATCCGATGCTCGGGCTCGCAGAATGCATAATCTAACTATTCATAGTAACGAATTATATAGGGCGTTCCCTCCTCCGCTGATGCGTCGGCGGTCGCACCCTTCCGTGTTTCGCTAAACGCTCATGGCTTCGCCACGCCCTAGCGGGCGCACTACAGGCTGCTAACGCGTCCGTTATTTACCATGACTCTTTTCATCCTATATTGTGAATAAACAACCCTCGCATTTGCGCTATGGTGCAACTATGATTAACGAATTCACCGCCATATTCAAACAAGATCGAGGCCGGGTTCATAGCATACTGCCCCGAAATACTCGGAGCCAACGGACAAGGGCGCACCAAAGAAGAAGCAAGCGATAGCCTCGCTGAAGCTATTGCACTTGTCCTTCAGGATAGAAGATAGAATGCTCTTAGAGAGTTGCCGAACGCTTGACTCTCGGGCTACTTCACCGATAAGTTCGGCTAAATTCATTCTCGAGGCGTGAAAAGATTTTTCCGTGCTAAAATGGCCGTAGCGTCCGTTTAAACAGAGTTCATGCTATTGGTAGCACAGCAAGGAGAAACTACATTGGGCAAGTCATTCAATCCGCAAAAGTTTAGAGAAGTGGGCAGGTCATACCTTCTGAGACGCTTTATCATCGTCTTGCCTGTTTTAGTGTCGGTAATAGTCGTTGTACCGATTTTGGTTAGCCAAATGGCGGGGAGCACAACGGGCTTTCTCGAGATTGGCAACATAAATGCTATCGGGCTTGTGGCTTTCAGCTACGTGAATGCTATCGGGCTTGTACCCTTCAGCTACGTGAACTCTGTTGGTTTAGTTGCCTTCTCACCGGTCAACAGTGTAGGCATAGTCTCTATAGGGGCGGTTAACACGGTGGGAGTTATTGCGATAGGCGGATTGAATGTTTTTGGCGTTATTGCAATCGGGTATAACGCTGTAGGCATAGTTGCCATTGGCAGTAGAGCGAGCGGTATATTTTGCCTGCCTCTATCTGGGAACTCCGCATGGTGGGGATGGAATCCAAGCGCTGTCGGGCGGCATGTATTCTCACCCGATAGGCAGGACGCCAAGGCCGTAGAACTTTTCACCCGCTGGATGCCGCGGCTCAAATCTGCGTTTTCATCGAATTCATAAACCACCGGAGGCAGAGCACGGTAACGTGTTTATCTGAACCCGCGGAAGCCACCGTCAGTTCAAGCATCACACTAAGATCGGCACAATTACAATCGCCGGTAAAATGGGAGTAGACATACCTGTGGGTATGCTCTCACAGATAATCAAACGTGCGGAACTGAAGAAGGAAAACTGATATGGACTACGCTATAGTTATAGAAAAAGGACAGACAAGCTACGGAGCTTTCGTCCCCGATATACCGGGATGCGTTGCCGTAGCCGAAACGGAAGAAGAGGTACTTCGGCTGATAACCGAAGCGATAGAGTTGCACATTACGGAACTACGCGAGCAAGGCGCGGAGGTGCCTCCGCCTGTTTCCTCTGCTACCACAGTAACGGTTGCTGTGTAATAACGGTTACCCGTCCTTCTGAGTAGCACTAACCGTCCGAGGGCTTGGCCCAAAACCATCTCCGCATCCTATGCTCGGGCTCGCGGAGTAAGGCATAGCGAGCGAGTTTGAATTAGCACTATAATTCATGATAAAAGTGAGGTAAAAATAAATGACGAAAATTCTTGCATCATTGCTTCTTTTAGTAGTTGTAGCATCTATACTTGCGAGTTGCTCCTGTCCATGCAACGACGAACCTATTCCAGAACCTACGCCTGCGCCCACTGTAAATGAAAGGCTTGATACACTTGAAGTCATTATGAGAGCCAATGTGCCCAATTATAATTCTGCCGCAGAATGGGCTGATAGGCTCTCCGATACATATCGCTCCCTTAGGAATGAATGGCGCGAGTCATCAGGTTTTGACGGACTCATCCGAGTGGACGGTGTAGATGTATTCCGCGCCAGGATACTGCTCTGGCGAGAAGAGTTTTCCGGTTGGGTTGAGGATGTTGATAGAAGATTGACCTTGCTATCTGCGTCTAATGACAATTATGAATTTCTCCAAAGGCTTCGAGCTCGCGGTCTCCGCATCCTAGAAAACGTAGACGCCATACTAGAAACCGCTAAAACGCCGTAGCGATATCCACAACCTCTATGCTTCGGCTAGCGGAGTGCAAAATAAAGGATACCCTAGGAAAACCTACACCTAATGAACGAAGGTAATAACTCTGATAAAGGGATACCCTAATGTGTATAGATGAGACATAGAGGGAAAAGTTACCGCACACGCAACCCATACCAATGCAACCCACCCAATTCTCCGATTTCGCCATACAGTTCAACGAATCGTTAAGTGCTATTGAGCAGCGGTTCACTATGAACCTACCGAGCGGCTATCGAATCATGAACCCATTCGCAGTAGGCAAAGCCCTCCGCATAAGCACCGACTTTTATCGTAAGTTCTACTCTGATAAGGCGAAGCGTCGTCTGATATTCGGCATCAACCCCGGCAGGCATGGTGCGGGCATTACGGGAGTACCCTTCACGGACAGCGTCCATCTTGAGCGGATAGGGTTGGACACACACGGGATAAAGACCCGCGAACCCTCCGCAAAATTCATCTACCTTCTGATAGATGCCTACGGCGGGGCGGAACGCTTTTACCGAAACTTCTATATAAACTCACCGATGCCGTTGGGGCTACTAGTGCGCAACAGCAGAGGCAACCTCGTGAACGCCAACTACTACGATAACCCCGCCATAAAACTCGCCGCCTCGCCGCTCATCTCGTATTCAATGGAGCAGTATCGGCAAATGCCCATTGAACTCAACACAGTCTTCTGTCTTGGGCAGGGCAAAAACTTCACATTCCTATCGAAATGGAATGAGCGGCACAAATTCTGTAACAACCTTGTAGCACTACCTCACCCGCGCTACATTGTGCAGTATAAAACCCGCTTCATCCAAGACTACGTGAAGGAATACCTTCAAGCCCTTAGCCTATGATTAGCGATAGAACCTTTCACACGAAGAGGGCATATTCCTAACAAAAGAGGGGCATTGAGCGAATAGCCCAAAATTGTATCCGGTAATCGATAACGTAGCTAGCCGCATCGAAAGGATACTATGGCGTTCCCTCCGCCGCTGATGCGTCGGCGGGCGCACCCTTCCGTGTTTCGCTAAACGCTCATGGCTTCGCCACGCCCTAACGGGCGCACTGCAGGCTGCTAACGCGTCCTACATCTGCAGTGTCTCCGAAGTATGCCTCCCCTAAGCGATCGATACGACAAGAAATCGTATGGTATCCTTCTCTTATCGCTGATTTGGTATAACACTTCACCATGGCGAACATCCTTCTAGGTACCCCACGATATAAGCGATAATAAAGACGATAGAGATAATACTCGATGATTACGAAAATATTGCCCTATGGAAAATGAAAACGACGGCTGGATCTACATCCTCTCGGAATACGAAGGTTCGGATGTTCTGAAAATCGGCATGACCACCCGCACAGTCGAGGAGAGGGTGCGAGAGCTCAACAGTGCCACAGGAGTACTTATACCTCTGCAAGTGCGCGCCAAGTTTCGTGTAAAGAACCCCCTTGATACCGAGCAAGCAATATTCAAAATCCTTACCGAACGCAGAATCAGACGAGATAGAGAATTCTTCAACATCCCCCTAGATGATGCCAAGAGCATAATAGACGCGTATCTAAAGAAAACGAGCGGCATGAGAGACCGCCCCATAGTAGCGGAGATTACCGACTTCGGATGTTTCGTAGCGACCGCCGTATACGAAAACCCATCGCACCCGCAAGTGCTACGACTCCGCAACTTCCGCGACAAAACATTAGCAAACCATCTTTACGGCAGACTGTTTATAAAAATATACGTGTGGCTTGGCCCTCGAATCGCCAAGCCTGTAAACAGTTCGGTTTTCCTGCGCCGTCTATTCAAGCGAGCTTTCGATAGGGCGCTACGATGATAGGGAAGCGTTTGGTTATACCGATTGGCAGATTGCGAAATTTGCGGATTCTATGGAATTTCAGCGCCCGCGTCACCCCCCCGCCGTCTACTCCTTCGTCAGCTGCCTCTTCACCACCGCCTCATCCAGCTCCACACCGAGTCCCGGCTTACTCGGCGGCGTAATATATCCGTCCTCGAAAATGATAGGTTCCACGAAGATATCCCTATGCAAACTATTCGCGTTATACTCTTGAATCAAGAAATTAGGGGAGCACACATCCAGCTGAACCGCCGCCGCCGCAGCGATAGGACCCACATACATATGCGGCGCAATCATAGCATAGTGCGCCTCTGCGATAGCGGCAATCTTCTTCGCCTCTAAAATCCCGCCGCACTGACCCACATCCACCTGAATAACCTGTGCCGCCTGCTTCTGTAGCAACTGCGAAAACTCATACTTAGTAACAAGCCGTTCACCCGAAGCGATAGGAATACTCGTATGAGCCGCCACCCTTGCCATCTCATCGATATTTTCAGGCGAAACCGGCTCCTCGAACCAATACGGATTGAACTCCTCGAAAACATGTGCCACCCGAATAGCGCAAGCCGTGCTGAACTGTCCGTGCGTCCCAATCCCCACCTCCAGCTCATCCCCAACGGCATCGCGAATCGCCTCGAAAATCTTCGCGGCGTGCTTGATAACCTTCAGCGGAAAATCCCTAGGCGCCGGAAAAAGAGGCTGAAACGGATCTATCTTGCAGGCGGAATTACCTTCTGCCACCAACCTCTCCGCAATAGCGCCCGCCTTACTTGGGTCATCCCAAACCCCATCCGTCGGCATGTACGCATACGCCCGAACCTTATCACGGCACATACCCCCCAGCAAATTATAAATCGGCTGACCTGTCGCCTTACCTACAATATCCCAGCAAGCCATCTCAATAGCGCTCAAGGCGGGAGTCCCGTAAAGGCTAGGGTGGCGATAATCATGCAAAGTCCCATACATCGCCTGCCAAATCCGTTCTATATCAAAGGGGCTATTACCAATCAAAAACCGTTCGCACAGATCATGCAAAAGGCTTATCTGAGACTTCAGATTAGTCGCATGTCCGGTAACCCTCTCACCGAGCCCTACCAAACCCTCATCCGTCAGCAACCTAATAAAGAGCCATTTGCGCCCGCCCCGAAAAGGCTCAATATTATCCAGCAACAGAGTCTCCAAACCGGTAATCTTCATAACAAACTCCTTCTTAGGGAAAACGAAATCACACAACATATACAAACGAAATAATACCACAAAAAAGCAACACAATAAAATAGCGTTCCCGCCGGCGCAAGCGCCATCGGTCGCACCCTTACGGGTTTCGCTAAACGCTCATGGCTTCGCCACGCCCTTACGGGCGCCCTACAGGCTTACTAACGCCCCCTCCCAACGTATCCTAAAGCAACCGTTACCACGTCTAGAAACCGCCATCGTAAAGAGCAAGAGTATCGAATCCTTCCATGCCAAGCACAATACTGTGATACTTTTGAAGCTAAGAGAGGTACCGAAATAAGAACTAAACCCGTGCATCTCATCCATAAAAACCGGAAACAAAAGGAGAGACACCATGTCCAACGAACACCCTACAGGAAGCCCAGCCGCAAACGTACAAAAAGGGCACAGCATCACAGTCGAGCCTTATGAAGGTCGGATTGAGGTAGAATTCGGCGGCGTATGCGTAGCGGATAGCACGCACGCGCTACTTCTATGCGAGCAGAACCTCCCTCCCGTCCAATACTTCCCGCGTGAAGACGTGCGCATGGAGTTACTCCTTCGCACCTCGCATACCACGCGTTGCCCTTTCAAAGGGAATGCGAGCTACTGGAGCATTGAGGTCGACGGCAAAACCTCCGAGAACGCCGTGTGGAGCTACGAAAACCCGATCCCCGAGATGGTTGCCATCGGCGGCTACCTCGCTTTCTATCGAGACCGCATGGACGACTGGCGGGAAACATTCCCTAACCGAGGTTAATCGGACATTACGGAAACTCTTGACGGGATATGAATTTCTGATATCCTCTTGATATAAAAGGAAAGATATTGAAGAGAAAGGCACTCGTCAAAACCGAGCGGTCACCCATTTTTAGCAGTTTGACAGGAGTAAAGCAATGTCTAAATCAGGCAAAGGTCCATCCGGCAACCCGCCCAATTTACCGAGTAAAACAGGTAAACCTTCCGGTGGTGGCAGAGGTAATAACCCGCCTAAGCAAAAGCTCGGCAAAGATTTTATAAAGCGGGTTATTGGTGGTAGCAGGGGTCAGAGGTAATAACCCACTTAAGCAAAAAGTAAAGGAACCTTGCGGAAATGACCTCGAAACAGTCGAAATATATCTTTAAGACAGAGCTGGATGAAAATCTATACCGATACTTATTTGTCATGGGAGTTCTTTTTCTCACCGTAACAATAGTCGGCATACCGCTTATGCCTTTCATGATGATTTTTTGGGTATGGTATAGAAATCGCTACAACCAGTATCACTCTATGCTTCTGACTGAAAAATCTCTAGAAGTGCGCAGTGGCGTAATCTTCCGTAAGGAAACAACTATACCGCTTGATAGGATTACAGACCTCACAGTATCCCAGGGTCCTTTGATGCGATGGTACGGCATACACGGCATCACCGTAGAGACGGCGGGGCAAACCTTGGTAAGCGGCTCGGGGAACATGCCGGGTGTGATAGATCCTTATAAATTCAGACAGGCTGTGCTAGACCAGCGAGACAAAATAACGGACGAAGCACAATCCAAAAGTAAAGCAGCCTCCGAGAATCTACTTATGGAGAGGGATCTTCTAAAGGATATACGAGACATCCTCTCTCGCATGGAAAAGCAAGGCAAAAAGTCGGGTTAGGCAGATGCCAAGAAGATAGCCAAGGTGTCCTCTATATATACGTTTGTAAAATTTCTTTCTAGTGCCTTTACGAAAGGCTTACGGTAGGTTTAATCCGCAAAAATAGGCTTGTTATAAATGTCCTCGATACTGATATATGGCTTCGGTTCTTACGGCAAAGTTCGGAACAACCCGAGTAGTTCCCTTATAGAGCGGCTTCGTAAGTCGGTGCCTGAACAGGCGGCTGTTTTTCATACCTTCGCAGTTTCTTATCAAGAGGTAGAGCAAGGTATAGCGCGGCTGTTTGAAGAATACGATATAACCTCGGCAATCGGCTTCGGAGCGGCGCCGGGCGAATGTGCGATTCGGCTGGAGGCGTTCGCTCACAATGTAGTCGATCCTTCGCTTGACGGTTCAGACGGCGTCTCACATTTGAGCACTCAGGTAGTCGATAAAGGTTCTGTCGCTTATTCTTCGGCGTTTGTTGTGCGGGATATTGTGGAAGAGCTCATCTCAAAAGGCGTACCTGCGAAAGTATCTCACGAAGCGGGCGCGTATCTCTGCAACTTCGCGTATTATCTTACATCTGAGCGGTTGCGCACTTCCGAAGTATCGGATATGAGCAGATCTTTATTTGTGCACCTGCCTCTATTACCTGCGGAGGCGGCTCACCTAAGCTCGAAGCCGCCTAGCATGAGCCTAGACCTCATGGAGGTAGCGGCAAGGGTAATACTGCAGCATGTTGAGGGTATATCTTCGTGAATTCTGTTTTGTAGCTATAACGGACAAAGTTCATAAAAGTTGCAATGCGACTCTCGGATATCGTAAAAATTCGAGATAGTCCCTATAACCAACACATAACGATTCTAGAAATCTTTCCCGACTGGAAACACTTCACATCGTAAAGATTCAAGACTGAACCCATCCCTGATAGATTTCCCTAAAACAGGATCGTCATCTATCTCCGTCCTTCCATCTCTGATGTACTCCGCCTTTCTCGCCAATCTTTCGTATTCCATACTAGAGTAAAAGCCCGCAACATCTTCGCCACAATTCAGCACTACAAAATCGCCTTTGCTCCTATCTAATTGGCGTATAAGCGATTTGGTAACCCGTGTACCTAGTCCTTTATGTCTCATCTTGGCATCCGTGCAAACAAATCCGAGAAGGTAGCCATTGTGAACTTTTTCGTATATGCGGAACCTTCTTTGCTGCAATGCCGCATGAGCCAAGACGAAATCCCCCCGTATTATCATCGCTCTGTAGTTGACGGGAGGGATATCGCCGAGACGCATTCCTGCGAAACACGATGCTATTAGCTCATCTAGCGAAAATGTCAAACGTGAGGGTATGTAATTGCTACCTAGAAGGAGTAGGCTGCTGCTTTTTTCCAACTCGGCAGGGTCTATTCTAAACATATGTGCCTTCTATCCCGCACTGTGTAGCGGCAAGTATTCCCAATAGAGCGAACTTGTAAAGCGGTATAACCTGCTTGAGCCTTTGTGTAAGTTATTATAATTATTGTGGTCTACTCATTATAGAAGAAGCGATTATCTCAACCTATCCGATGCCATCTAAATACTGCCACGTAGGAGTGAGGCGCTTATATCTTATATGTTGTAACCGAATGTTAAAGAATGTATGTCAAAATGCAAACTACTCCCGAAGTAATAGCCAGCATGGTATATAGAAGAAACCGAACTATAGCATGGATGATTGTGCTGTCTTTTCTCTTGTTACTGCTTGCGGTGCCAAGATTTGCCCGCTTAGATACGTATGTGTTCCATTCTGTGCTATCACCGGAAATACAAGAAACGGCACGACGCTTTTGGTTTATAGGAGAGCCGCCGGCAAATCCTGTTAGAACGTTGTATGACCCTCTTTTCTATGCTGCATACACACAATATCTGAGGGGAGATTCTCTTGACTCATCACTGTATGTAGAACCGTTTTTGACAGTATTTAACTCTCCATCTGTGCAAGACGCCCTTGAAGAACCTTTCGTATATCGCCCTGTAGTTCCTTGGCTCGCCTCCTTAATACCTCTGCCTCCGCTAATCTCTCTTGCAGTAGTTAACCTCGTCTTTTTATTGGGTGGGCTTTATGCACTTTACTTCATACTGAAACGTTTCGATATATCTTATCCGCTTCGGATACTTGGATGCTCTATGTACGTATTTTCTCTACCCGTCTTGTCGTACGCGTCTGTTGGGTATGTAGATGGAGCAACCGCAGGAGTAGTCTCCATAGCTACATTGGCTATCGTATCATTGAAAAAGGAGGGTACATCTCTGTTGGTTTTCGCCGTTATTGCGATAGTTCTTCTTGTAGGTCCTCTGATAAAGGAAACGTCCTTGGTTTTGCTGCCTGTACTTTTCTTTCAGGTGGCATATCTTTCGAGCTGGCGAAAAGCATTGCCTATTCTTCTTTTAGTTTCCGGAGTTACAATTGGGCTGCTTTATTTGGCACGTGTAATTGCCCCTGTAGAAGAGATTGGGCATATATGGGGTATTAGTGCTTCCAGACACAGCACTCTAGCCAACTGGCAGCAGAACACTATAAATAACATTGCGAATAGATTCGGGTTAAGGATATTGCTTTCACTTGGATTTCCTTACTTGATTTTACCCTTTCTGGTACTCACCGAAAGGGAATCTTTACGAGATAACATAGGAAGAATGCTGCCACTTCTTGCCGGACTTGGTGCCGTATTGGCTATAAGCGTTTATGGGCTAGCCTGTTGTATGGTTGCACAGAGTGGCCGGATAATTTGGCTCTCCTATCCTTTCATCATACCTTTGGCGATGTTCCTCCTCCAGAGCGCTGTCAATCACCGGCGAGAGCGTCGGCGATTATCGCTGACAACGGTATAATACCTTAGCAAGCCTACTTATTGCGAAATTAACGTCCTGCCGAAAAATATTCCAATGAAGGGGAGTGAACATGTTCAAGCCCCAGCCGGGCTAACATATACGCTTGACAGAAAGAAACCCCAACATACCTACAGACAAACGTCACCGCAAAACGAAAATCTATCCCGGAATCTACATCTCTGCACATACAAACTACCAAACATGTGAGCATAGCAATTGCGATATGCAAAATCCACCCTCTTAATCTAGCAATACAAACTTTTCGGAGCACTCCGGATAATACACAAGCAACAATTTCGTAACATTACAATATAAACCAAACCGCAGATGAGCACACGAGGAGCTAATCTTTGCAAAAACATAAAACAGACATAACAACCCGCAGACTTGCGCTACTCATTGATTGCGACAACATTAGTGCGAACTGCGCGGAAGAAATCTTTGATAAAGCGAAACAGCACGGACAAATTACAATCAAACGTGCATACGGAGATTGGAACTCAGCGTATACGAAAGGCTGGGTAGAGATGTGCCGAAAATTTGCGCTCCGTCCCATTCATCAATTCGGGGTTCCCGGTAAAAACTCTACGGATATGGCGCTTATTATAGATGCCATGGATATTCTCTACATGTATGCCCACCATAACGTTGATGCCGTCTGCATCTGTTCGAGTGATAGGGACTATGTACCTCTTGTCATACGAATAAAAGAATCCGGATTATTCGTTATAGGTTTTCTGATAAAAGAAATATCCTCGAAAGAAACTGTAAACGCTTACGATGAAGTTATATATATAAGTAATCAGAAAGCAAAACCCGGATCTTCGGATATTCATAAGATCATAGATGAGAAGACAAAAAAGGTGATTAAAGAAGTATATAAAGAATCATTGGAAGCATCCGACAATCCCGAAGGTGTACCTCTAGGCCTCTTAGGTTCTAAATTGAAAAATAAAGGTATAGATTATAAAGAGTACAGGTTTAATCAGCTAAACAAGTTTCTTTCTGCCAGCCAACTATTTGATGATATAAAAGTAGCAGGAACGCAAACGCGCGCCGTTCTAAAGTAGCAGCCATGGAGCGAGCAAGCATAACACCAGCCGCAAGACCCGCCCAAAAGTGAAAGCCAACGAAACAAGCAACATTCACCCCATTGACGAGCCGCCCTCCTTCCGCTATCTAGGAAGTAACATGTACCGAATGCGCCACTCTGTTTGGCTGGCTACCACCCGTGAAAGCGCCTTCGGCTTTCTGAGCAACGCCGCCAACAACGGATATGTGAATGCGCCCCGACTCGTCTTCATACCTACAGAGGATGACTACACCATGTACAAAGGGCGTATATTCACCTACAGAATGCGAATTCGCGGTATCCCTATCCGCTGGTACAGCGAGATAGTATCATGGAATCCCGGTCACAACTTCGCCGATACCCAGCATGGCGGTCCTTTCGCCGCATGGCACCACGAGCACCTCTTCACAGACGAAGCGGGCGGCGTCCGCGTCACAGACACGATCGACTACAAAATGCCACTCGGCATTTTGGGGCGTTTTGGGCATTGGCTAATAGTAAGACGTGAGCTGGAGGCAGTCATGCTATGCCGCAGTAACAACATACATCATGCGCTAGACAATAAGTAAGATCCTCATTGAGAATGAGGCATGGCAGGTAAGGGCGGATTTGTAGAATTTCATAGTAGCTTAGATATCGGGCACTACGGGAAGTCATGGAGATGTCGGAAGGGAAGCTTATCCTTACTTTTGGCACTTCTTCAAGAAAGGTGATACGTAAGGTAGGGAGAGAGTTGAATCTATAATATAATTCAATGTAGGTGATAAGCTACCGCATCGGAGGGTTTAAATGAATAACAAAGAGCTTTGTTGGAAACTACTGAAAGCAGACCGGGAAGAGGAAGTGAAAGATATACTCGAGAAATATGGTTATTGGGACGATCCCGCTGCTTGGAGAATATTGGGTGATGTTGAAAACAACTATGGCACAGCCGGCAACCAACAGAGCAGTCCTGTAGCAGCGCTGATAGAAAAGATAACCAACAGTATAGATGCACGGCTTACTAATGCGTGTCTTGAGAAAGGTATCAGGCCAGAATCCCCTAATGCACCGGGAACTATAAAAGAAGCCGTGGGCAAATTTTTCGAACACCGTAGATATGCTGATGAAAAATCAGGACATTTGGCTTTGTGGGACGAGAGTAAATTACGCGAAGAAGGAGAAAAAATTACACTTGCCTTGACAGGTGAAGCATATAAGACAAAAGTCAGTTTGCCATCTATAAGTGTTGCGGATGCCGGCGAAGGGCAGAGCCCCGATGAATTTCCTAATACTTTGTGTTCCTTGAATAAGACTAATAAAGTCAAAATAAATTTTGTTTATGGAAGGTTCAATATGGGAGGTACAGGCGCACTTAGATTTTGCGGGAAAGATGCTCACACTCAAATGTTAATCTCGCGCAGGAATCCTAAATTTATCAATGGAAGCGAAGGGAGAGATAGTGAGTGGGGCTTCACTATTATTCGGCGGTTTCATCCTAAAGAAGGTGAAAGGTCATCCATATATAAATACCTTGCTCCGGTTGTTTCGGAAAACGGAAATCAAGTTCTTTCATTCGAATCTCCTGACTTCCCAATATTCCCGAAAAAAGACAAGGCATACTCCATGAAAAGTGAACACGGCACACTGGTCAAACTGTACGAGTATGGCTTGAAGCAAACGGGAGTAACTATGGGAGGGGGTAACGCCATTATTAAATCTCTCAGGGCGCATCTTCCATCCCCGGCTTTGCCTTTTAGAGTGTATGAATGTCGTCCTTTCACAGGGATATCCTCCTACCGAGCACAGAACATTATAGGGCTTACAAATCAACTTGCTAAGGAGCGAAATTTAAAACTGTTCGAAGAATCTTTTGAACCTCACAATGGTTCGATGGCTATCGATTATTCCGAGGGTTACTCATTCCCCGTTAAAATTTATGTTTTCAAAGATAAGAAAAAAGCCGATGAATACCGAGTCGCTTCCAACCGAGGCTCTTCCAATGGTGTAATAATTTATACATTCAACGGACAAACTCATTCATCCACATCTATTGGCTTAATTAGACTTAAAAAGTTGGGACTAGCTATCCTCAAAGATTATCTTCTTGTGATTGTAGACTGCACCTCTATTTCCTCGCGAGATTTCGAGGATCTTTTCATGGCAAGCCGAGATAGAATGAGCGACTGTAAACTCAAGGATGCTATCAATAAAAGCCTTGACGAATGGCTGGTAAGTATCAGCGCTTTGAAAGAGCTTGCTAGGAGACGCCGAGAAGAACTTACTAGTGGGGCAACCTCCGATGCTTCATTAGCAAAGATTGTACAGGATGCAGTTCCTCAAGATATGCAAGAATGGCTTATAACTGGGAAGAGTGAAGTGCAAAACCCGGATAAGCGTATGGAAAAACCTAAAATAGAGCTCCGCTTGAAAGAATATCCGACATATTTCAAGTTTAAAAAATCTAAATCCAGTCCGGGTCGCGGACCCGAAGGAGAGACATTATCGGAATTGTCTCGTGAGTTAGCACCGAACTCTCCTCTGTATATATACTGTGAGACGGATGCAAATAATGATTACTTAAGTGATAACGGTAAAGGGAATTATAATATTCTAGATGAAAATGGAATCCCTTTGCGAAATCTTTGGACTTTGGCAGGTCCTAACCAAGGAGAAGCTCGCTTCTCCCTTAGTAGGGAAAATACCAAAAACTTCGTCTCAGGGAATCGTTTCAAAATCAGATTTGTCATATGGGATGATAACCCTTCGACAGACTCCTTTATCAATGAGCTCACCGTTAGAGTAAAGGAAGAGCCCGCTCATTCGGGACCAAAAGCGCCGCCTAAACTGCCCGAGCAACCTCAAACAAGCACCATTCCTCCTGTTACCTATGTAGAAAAAAAGGACTGGAGTGATCATGACTTCACTGAACTTTCGGCCGGAAGTATAATTCCCAAGGATTCAAACTCTGATGGATTTGCTTACGATTTGTTTCTGAATGTCAATAATAAATTCCTTGATATAGGGCTTCAAGAAGAAGCGAAGAAGGCAAATGGAAGTACTGAGAGTATAAAAAGACGATTTTTGGCAGGGATGACTCTTGTTATGGTAGCGCTTGTACGCAGATATAGTGACTTGGATCTTGGAAATGAAGAGAAGCGTGAAGATTATGAAGCGAATGATGATAATAGAGGTTACATGGATATAGATAAATTTGTCCGTGATGCTACTTCTGCTATTGCCTTTGTTCTTTTACCCATAATAACCAAGATATCCAAATACTCTCAGGAAGATGATTCGGATTCGTGAGAGGCTATGAAGATGGAACGCACAAAATACATAATTCCTAGTAGAAGGAAAACCTCTGAACAAAAATTTAGTCAGGCAAACCTTGTTGTTCTTAGTTTTGGTGGAGGGCCTCCTTCGGTGGCTCTTATGGTACTGAATGCAATTGGGATGGTTAGACCCAAAGCCGATATCGTAGTATTCGCCGATCCCGGTTCGGAACACCCGGATACTTATAAATATCTGATTGATTACTATAAGTATGCCGAAGGGCACGGGATGAAATTTTATAGTGTATGGGATGAAAGAAGACGGGAAGGAGATCTTACATGGTGGGTGCATAATAAATCTAACTCTATACCTATTTTCCTGAAGGATAGTAGGGCTATTGGACGGAGACAGTGTACCGTCAGCTCCAAAATGAATGTAATAAATCGGTTCCTTCGTAACGATTGCGCAACAGAGACGTTTACAACTCAGTTAGCAATGACTCGGGATGAAATTTTCAGAATGAAAGCGGCTAGGCAACGCTATATAACGAATATATATCCCCTCGTCACCCTAAGTATAAGTAGGAAAGACTGTCAAAGAATAATAGAAGAAGCAGGATTGCCATTGCCTCCAAGAAGCGCTTGCACATTCTGCCCATTCCAAACTTTAGACAGATGGGTGGAGCTTTTCTATAATCATCCCGAAGAGTTCGAGAAGGCCGTTCGTATGGAGGAAATTTGTTCTAAACGTTCAGTAGAAGCAGGAAGAGGAGAGGCGTATTTAACATCCTTAATGGTGCCACTACCTGAAGCGGTAAAAATTATAAAGAAAAGGCACGAACTTGGAAGTGACTCTGATCTCACTTCAATGGAATGCATAGGGAATTGCTTTACTTGAGAGAAAATCTTTAGTATTTAGTAAGCTATATTATTGTTGCTCGTAAACATATTTTCCACCGGTAGCGTGTACATATATATCGTACTATTTACGTATCCGGTGAAAACTATTCGGTACCTCTGCGCCGTTTCTTCAGGTATGCTGATATATGGGTGTATGAGACAGGTTCGCTTTTAGTAGACAATGGCACGGAGGATATTTCTGATGGCAAAAATAGTTTGTGTTCTTTATGACGACCCGCTAGGCGGCTATCCGCCGAAATATGCACGTGAGAGCATCCCTCGCCTGAATGAGTACCCCGGTGGTCAGGCTATGCCTTCGCCGGAAAGTATAGATTTTGCGCCGGGTGCTTTGCTCGGATGCGTATCCGGTGAACTAGGGTTACGCAAATTCCTTGAAGCGCGCGGGCATGAGCTTGTGGTGACTTCAGACAAGGACGGGGCGGACTCGGTCTTCGAGCGGGAGCTTGCCGATGCCGACGCGGTAATTTCTCAGCCTTTCTGGCCTGCATATCTGACCGCCGAACGTATAGCCAAAGCGCCGAAGTTGAAGCTGGCTGTTACCGCCGGTGTCGGTTCTGACCATGTGGATCTGCAAGCCGCCGCAGAAAAAGGCGTCACGGTTTGCGAGGTTACATACTGCAATAGTATAAGTGTTGCCGAGCACGTCGTTATGATGATACTCGCTCTTGTTCGGAACTATATCCCTTCTTACGGTTGGGTTATCAGAGGGGGCTGGAATATAGCGGATTGTGTCAGCCGTTCGTATGACCTAGAAGGTATGACAGTTGGGACGGTAGGCGCCGGACGCATAGGAACGGCTGTCTTGAAGCGCTTGAAGCCGTTCGATGTTGTGTTGCATTATACGGATAGGCATCGCCTATCGGCAGATATAGAGCACGAGCTGGGCTTGACCTTCCATGACAGTGTCGAGTCTCTGGTCAGTGTATGCGATGTGGTAACTATAAACTGCCCACTCCATCCCGAGACGGAACACCTTTTCAATGACGATATGATAAACAGGATGAAACAGGGCGCGTACCTTGTGAATACCGCTCGCGGCAAAATCTGTGATAGAGATGCCGTCGCTAATGCATTGCGCGGAGGACAGCTGGCAGGATACGCCGGCGATGTTTGGTTCCCACAGCCCGCACCTAAGGATCATCCTTGGCGGGATATGCCAAATCATGCCATGACGCCACACACTTCCGGGACTTCACTTTCCGCACAGGCGAGGTACGCGGCAGGGGTGCGGGAGATACTGGAGTGTTGGTTGGACGGTAAACCTATCAGGAACGAATACCTCATAGTACAGGGAGGCAGTTTGGCAGGTGCCGGGGCTCACTCTTACAGTGCGGGAAATGTTACGACAGGTTCGGAGGAAGCGGAACGGTTCAAATAGGCATAGTTCATTCTTTACGAGCTGCTTTATGTGCATCTCTGCTTCAGTGGGCGGGGGCGGTTTAGCCTTATATAGTGCTAATGTTGGGTGACATTGCTTGCCGCAATGGCTTCATGGTTTACAGCAACTGGCGTCTCGTACTGCCCGTCCTAACAGACCTGTACATGAATGCAAAGTAGTTTTATGGCACATACAATTCGACGGGTTAGAGGGTTGTGGGGCTGTACAGGAATACCATTTATTATTGGAATATATTCGATAGGCAATAACCCTATAAGCGAATATCCGTTCAATCAATTTCATCAGGGAGCTGATTATTTGTATGATTATATTGACCAAAGCTATAGTTGCTATAATATAGAAACTGGACAATATCATCTTCCTTGTGAATAAAATTTAACTTTATTTACTAGTTGTTCTATTTCCTACGCAGGCAAAATTTAAAGAGAAGGGGAGAGCATATTTCCGATATATTTCTGTACAATATTAATAATTGTTACAGTATCCGCCCTTATATTTCAGCATTATCAGAGGAGAGACATCATGAAAAATATCCCAACCGAACCCGTAGGAAGCATACCTCGCCCTGCGGAATTGATGAAAGCAGTATCAGACGCCCAAGAGGGAAGAATCTCTAAGGATGAACTCGCCGGCGCTTACGACAATGCCCTACTCGATACGATTGCGCAGTTCACGGCGACAGGTTCACCCGTCATCACGGACGGTGAACAGACCAAGCCCAGCTTTGCAACGTATCCTATCCACGGCATAAAGAACATCGCTCCCGATGGTGTAGCTATACCCTTTGCGGATGGGCATACCCGCCGGCTACCCCGTCTTACCGCGGGACCTTTCAAGTATGCAATATATGCGGATGCCTACCTTGCTAAAGCCAAAACACTCACAGACCTACCTGTGAAGCAGACCGTCATTGCAGCTTCCGCCCTGAGCCTAATATACCCTACCGAAGGTATACCGGACTATAGCCGTGAGCAGTTCCTAAATGACCTTGTCAACCAAGCCGCAGAGGAAATAAGGGCATGCCTGCTCAAAGGTGCCTACAATGTTCAGATAGACTTCACGGAAGGCAGACTCGCCGTCAAGATAGATCCTTCCCTAAATCTGCTGAAAGAGTTCGTAGCACTCAACAACCGCGTACTTGAACATTTCAGTGAAGAGGAACGCCAAAAAATCGGAGTACACACATGCCCCGGCGGTGATAAAGATTCAACTCACAGCGCAGATGTGGATTATGCCGAATTACTACCGTTACTATTCGAGATAAATGCAGGCTCTTTCTACCTGCAACTCGCAAGTGAGCCTGATCGTAAACGCGTCTTGAAAGTCATCTCGGAAACCTCCAAGCCTTCGCAGACCATATTTATAGGAGCTATAGATCCCATAAACCCGGAAGTGGAGACACCGAATCAGGTTATGAAGAGTGTTCTAGAAGCGGCGGAATTTATAGATATCGAACGGCTTGGCGTTACCGACGATTGCGGGTTCTCGCCCTTCGGCGATGATACATCTACATCTCGCGATATCGCATTCGCCAAAATACGCGCCCGAGTCGCAGGGACGCTCCTTGCCGAGAAGGAGTTAGGCGTTGCATAGCACTAATATATAGTTCGTATATTCTCAGGAGCGATTTCTGGCACATCCGCTCATCGCCTCAATCCCGAAGGTAGGGAAGGTTAGAAAACACCATACCTAAATCATGATTGCTAAAGTTATCCGTGTGGGTTAAATTTTAAAGCATAAAGTGAATGGATTATATAACCTATAGGAGGTACAAGAATGCAAGATAAAATGGCAGTTCAGCGGTTATTTCGAGAAAATTCAGGCCTGCTGCTTTATTCACTGGTATATGGGAATTCATAGTGGGGGGTGCCATTCCTGATAGCCGGCATTCTATATCTTGCCAATTATGATAGGCGCTGGAGCTTTACCACAGTAGGGCTATTTTTCAGCGCTGCTACATTCGCCGTATTCGCTTTATTTGATGTTATCTTCGGTGACCGTGCGGAATTTCTGGAGCACGGTATATTTTTCGCGATTGTGGTTGTATCATGGCTAGCGATAGTTTATAGTAGAGACCGCATTAAAGACAGGCGAAATTAAGGCAACCTATCTCCTGCAGATACCGCTATGGGAATTCTTACCCGCTAGAACCTAGCTATGGGGGGTAGATTTTAAAACCTTTTTATAACGACTGACACCTGCGGGGTATGATCTAGCCGGTAAAATCGGATATTGGCCGTTACATTTACTTTCTTGTAGGAAGCCTTATTCTAATTCCGAAATATCTGAAAAGCGCAGGGGAGAAATGCGTCAGTGACAGGGGAGCATAGATCATATAGCCCGCCAAGCGGATTCATTACTCTATCTACAGGTAAAGCTCAGGTCGTAACCAATACAATCGTCCAAGAACCGCCAAATAATAGTCTGATTTCATATATGCTTCTACTCAGACTATAGATTTCTATATATGTATAGTGTGAGGTTCTTACCCTTTCACAGCCCCGATGAGGATGCCGCGCTGTATAAAACGCTCCAATATGATAGCCATTACGATAACAGGGACTATCATGATGAGTACTAGTACCGATAGATTCCACCACTGTGTGCCACGAGTGTTTTGCTGAGCGGCTACAAGTAGAGGTAGCGTCTGTGTATCCGAGCGAGAGAGAAATAGTGTGAATATGTACTCGTTCCATGCGAATACAAGTGTGAATATAAAGGTCGCTACTAGGCCGGGGATGGCAAGCGGCAGGACTATCTTGAAGAATGTTTGAAGACGATTTGCACCATCTACAAGAGCACTCTCCTCAAGTTCTACGGGGATGGAGTTGAAAAAATCTCGCAACAACCATACTACTATCGGCAGATTGGCGGCGGTATAAGTGGCGATGAGTGAGATATGAGTGTTTAGTAGATTGAGGTTAAGGAATAGGAAATATATCGGTATAACTACAGCCACAGGCGGAAGAATCCGCTGAGAAATTATCCAAAATGCGATGTCGTTGTTCTTGAATGATGCAGAGAAGCGTCTTCCTACCGTCAGCGCTACTATGATGTAAAGGGCTATGGCAGACGCTGCGGCCAAGGCAAACGGAACACCTGCGAGAGCGGCTGCGATTCCACCTGTGGCGCAAAGCACGAAGGTGACTACTAACCCGATCTTAGGCCTGAACCGAAACCTCACCAATGAGTACGCAGCAGATGCACCTAGAATCAACGCTATAGCAGTGCTGGAGGTGCTTATGACAACTGTGTTGATATAAGGTCGCGCTATAGGGGTTTCGAGGAACACATAGCGCCATGCATTGAATGAAGGCTGGAAGTCTACAAAAGGGATATACCTGGGTCCGCCGTACACATCGCCTTGCAGTTTTAATGATGTTACTATCAGCCAGTATATGGGGAGTAGGCATATGCCCAGCCATAATATGAGGACAGCGTAAGTGAGGATTCTTTCTGACGGCGATGGAGTGTTTAGGCTTTGTCTTTTGAAAAAACTCGCCATCAAACGTTTTCCGTTACCTTGCGCCTAGCCAGATTGACGAACACAAGCACCGTGCCGGTGACGACTACCAACAGTACGTACCCTACCGCTGAAGATACGCCTACGTCCAATGCGCGCCATAAATCGTAAGCGTGGAGGGCCAAAGACTGTGTAGCTAGACCCGGTCCGCCGCCCGTAAGAATTCGGGGCAAGTCTATAATTTTGTAGGCCTCTATCATGCGGATCATCAGCAGAGCCGTAGAGATAGGCAGGATGGCGGGGAGAGTTATGTACCAGAAGGATTGGAAACGATTGGCACCGTCCACTTTTGCCGATTCGAGAGGGTCTTGGGGTTGGGATGCCAACGCTGATAGTAAGGTGATGAACATGAAGGGTGTCCACTGCCACGAATCGGCTATGATAATTGCAATACGAGCACCCCACGGACTAGCTATCCATGCGAAGTCCTGCAGCCCAAACAGGCCGAAAATTGGCGCTAGCGGGCCTATTATGGAGTCTGTCATCATCCTGAAAGTGTAAGCAATGCCTATGGGCGTAATCATCAACGGGATAAGGAACACAACCCTGAATAACCTCTTACCACGCGTGATGTTGCTGGCAAGTATGGCTAACCCTAGCCCTAGCAGATATTGTACCGCTATGCCAAGATACACAAAGATTAGCGTGATAACAAGAGAGCCCGGCCTTCCGCTACCCGTAAGGGTGATTGCTAGAAGCCATATCAGCAGTGCGCCCATTACGGCTATCAGAGTACGCATTATCATGCCTAGGATAGTGCGATCTACGCCGGCAGTATAACGGACTAGCCAATAAAGCAGGCCGGCTATAGATAGCCCCAATATCACCCAGCCCCATATAGAAGGACCCGAGAGAAACCCTAGAAAACGTTCGCTCTGTGAGCCTGAAAAAATCTTGGCATAGTTATCGGTGCCTATAAACTCTATGTTTATGCCGCCTAGTAGAGTGACTCGGGAAAAAGATAGCCAAAGTGAAACTACTAGAGGAAATATCGCAAAAAACATCAAAATGGCTATCACAGGCCATATGAACATAGAGTTCCCTGAGGGTAGAAAGAATTTTAAGCGGGTAATCATTCGATTGAGCTTGTTGGCAAGATCTATCTAAACCAAAGAGCAGACATACGTGTTCACTCTAGTAGGTAGAGTGAGTGTCCTTGTAAGAACCACTTCCGTTTTGTCTGCTCTTTGGTTTGGGCTTGACAAAATTGTATCAATTTAGCCCGAGCGTAGCCCTATATGCGTCAAGTTGGCTTTGACGCCCAAGCTCTTCTGTTCTCTCTTCCCATGCACTTTCTATGTTCTGCATAGTTACCTCTACGCTCTGATTGCCTGCGAGGAATAGGCTTAGCTGTGTATCTAGGATTGTCTGTTGATAATAGTTGTTGCTGGGAACGCGCAGGTCTAGTACCAAATTAGGACTATTAAGGCTATCGCCGATGGCGCCTAAATATAGATCCGCTGCTTCTCTAGTCATACCGGCGTTTTCCCACAGACTTGTGCTGCTGAATTGAGATTCGCGGTAAGGATTGAAGCCGGTTGCTCCTATTGTGACATCTATGTTGGAGCGTGCAGGATTGGATACCCAAGATAGAAACTTATAAGCGGCGTCCTTGACGTTGTTCGATGAGTTGGCATTTACCGCACCAGACCACCCGCCGAAAGCGGAAAAGGGAGCATGGTTTACGTTAGAAGAGTCTGCGAATGGACACAAGGTAGAGCTGCATTCCTCTAACCGGTTGGTTTCGCGATTCAATACCTTTGAGGTGCCTGGTAGGATAACGGCGCCTGTTTTGCCGTTCACTTTCGAGCCTTCGGCTATCGCCAGGGTTCCTATGTCTCCCCAATCTATAGATAGAGCACACCTGCCGCTTGTGAATAGACCGCGTGTATCACCCACATCTAGGTTGAGTTCATCGGGCGGGGCATAGTCAGAGGTCTCATTGTATATGCGCAGCGCCTCTGCTACGGCATCATTATTGTAGAGCGGGGTCATATTGTCGGTGGAGAAGAAAGCACCCTGAGATGTGCCTTTTGTCTGCAGAAATGAACTGGCTATGGATATGAACATCCAATATGATTGGGCGCTGCCTTTTTTGGCTATGCAAGAACCGTTCTCCGGGGTACCATCTCCGTCTGTATCTTTTCCATCTGCTCTACTTGCAATGCGTATATAATCATCCCAAGTGTTGGGAGGCTGCTCACCCAAAGCGTCCAATATATCTGTGCGATAGTAGACCATTTGAAAGTCACCATCAAGGGGGACGGTATAAATTTTACCGGCAAACTTGGAACTGAAGTCGCGGAAGAACTGCGATATATCATTCCATTGAATAGAAGGATCTTCGTTTACATCATCTGTCAGATCTTCTAGACCATCCGCGAAGTCTACAATCCACTGAGGCGCGAATACATAGGCATCGTAGGAATTGGCGCCTAAGCTCAGGTCGGTTAGAACTGTCGAATAGATATCGGAGAAAGGTTTTCCATCTACTTCTACCTCTATCCCTGTGGCATCTCTGAACTCTTCAATGTGGGATCTAAGAGCCGGAGCTATATTCCCTTCTAGTGTCAGGATTCTTACCCTCACGTTTTCTTCTTCTCGCCCGCCACAAGCGACGAGGATGCCTGCTACTACCAAAGCGGATGTTGCTACTGCGAAACGCATTGCCCATACTCTAAGCTTTCGAATGTTCATCGCTGAAACCTCCATATACTATAGTAACTATCCATTACATAGCCGTTAATCGTTATTTTGAATTATATAACAATTAGTTGTGTATATGTCAAGTAGATAGATTGAAACTAACAACTGTTTACTTTAAGCGGGGCATTAATCTTCACTCGCCCTCTATGCCGATGGTGAAGTGGGGGGCGATAACATCCGTCCGCAGGTGCTTGATGGCTTGATATTCCGGCGAATTCCAGAATTCCAAAAGCGCATCCATAGACGGAAATCGAAACAGCGACAACGATGCGTCTTTCGGCCAGTCGCCCTCAAATTGGCGAATCATCTGCCCCGCCATTCCGACCGCAACAATCTCCACGCCAAACTTTTCAAAGAGCGGATGCGCGCCCTCCATGTAAGCCGACAGCGAACCGTGATTCTCAGGCATGATGGAACTCGCCACTAAATAGGCGGGCTTCTGCATCGTCATTGTTTGCTTCCTTTCCTGCTGTTGTTCACCGATGGATTATACCCGATTCTACCATTGTTCATCGCGGAAATCTCCATATACTATAGTAACTATCCATTACATAGCCGTTAATCGTTATTTTGAATTATATAACAATTAGTTGTGTAGATGTCAAGTAGATAGATTGAAACTAACAACTGTCTACTTTAAGCGGGGCATTCCCGCGCTCTTCTTCTTATTCGCTATGCTAAAGTAAGGGTGAACTCTTCACTTTTGGCAAGTCTATAAGTACAAAATGAATTAAGGCCTCTCTAGATATAATTGTATATTTTTCGCGAGGGCACTATTGTCTACCATGCCTATATCGGTTAACAGAAGCGAGGTTAGTGTACCGCTTTTAGAACGGTTATGCTGGCTATTAGATGCTTACATATGGGACGTTTTTATCTTTGATGGGAGTGATCAGATCTCGGGTCTATTCTTCATCCAAACTATCTGCAAAGATGCGCACCGTATCATTGAGTGTTCTTGACTTGTCTATAGTCTCCGGCCTTTCTTCTCCAATATGGGAGTCGGCTATCATGCGGAAAACGTCGGCGGCTCCTTTATGTAGCATTGGTGTTACCCCAACCGCCTCGAAAGTGTTGGCTATCTCCTCCATCTCTCCTACCCAGCGGAAGGCTTTTGCAGAGAGTCCGTTTACGCTTTCCATTTTCCTTAGCATTCCCGACTGGCTGAACTCCAGCTCTCTTATAAGCTCCTTGTACATCTCCATTCGCTCTGCCACCACTAATGCCGCAGTATGTAAGGCGGCGGTTCCTTTCGTCAGTGATGCGTAACACATCTTCAGCCCGGAAGCTTTGCCCGGTCCGCCTCCGATTATAGGTACAGTTATACCTTTCCCGTCCAGCTCTCCGAGTATGTGTGCGTGTTCTCCCGAAGCATAGAAGCGGGGGGTATTTCCATCGATTACAGAGGGCGGAGCGCCTATAATGCCTACATCTATAAACTTTCCGCCTGCGTTTGTGATTACATTATGCATCTCCATGACAGTATTAGGCGATATTGCATTGCAGTCGGCAAACACCAACTCCTTGCCGGTTATCTTTATCGCATCGGCTACCGCATCGGCGACGTCCGGGGCGGCATCTGGGACGAGGATGGATAAGAGCAAATCACACAGTGTTACAAGCTCTTTAAGTGAATCCGTATCCTGAAAACCCGCCTCAGCTGCCAGTTTTTTTGTGCGCTCGCTGCGCCCATGGAGGCATGTCAGAATATGGAAACCACTCTGTGCAAGTGCCGCACCTACTTTACCTCCCATATCTCCCGGGCTGAGAATACCTACAGATTTGACGGACATAAGATTCACCTCCTAGAGTGAAATAATTCAGAGCATGCTGTATATTACTATAAACCTGCTATAATCTAAAGTAAATATACAACAAGTGAACATAAGTAGACAGCTTTCTGCTGTATTTTAAGAACCACCTTCAGAGGGAACAAATTACTCATTATCACTACTGTAGCTGTAAGGTAGCACTGTATCGGAATGTACCTTATATGCTTTTAGTAAGGCTAGAGAAATGGAAAGGGAGGTGAATGGTGGATATTTCGCGGAAATATCTGGCGATAGTGGATCTAGAGGCTACTTGCTCTGACGATGGGGCAGTTCCTCGAAATCGGATGGAGGTTATCGAGATAGGTGCGGTAATGCTAGAGCCGTTTGAACGTTCGATAGCGGGTGAATTCCAGATATTTGTTCGACCGATTTTGTATCCAATTCTCACTCCGTTCTGCAAGAATCTTACTTCGATTACACAGCGGGATGTAGATACCGCAGAGGTCTTCCCTCAATCCCTCGCCAAATTCAGAGATTGGTTGAAAGATTTCAAGAATGATTGTGTTTTTTCCTCTTGGGGGGACTATGACAAAAATCAGCTAAGATTAGAGTGTGAACGGCATAGCGTGAAGTATCCTTTTTCCCATAGTCATATAAACCTAAAAAAAGTTTTTCAATCGTGGTTCATCTCTAAATTCGGTATTAGAAAGAAGCAAGGTTTGCAAGGAGCTCTTTACAGACTTGGCATATCTCCCGATTATGATATTCTTCATAGAGGTGTATCCGATGCTCGGAACATAGCTAGGGTCATTATGAACAGTGTGTATAGATAGCTTACCCGAAAGGTTTTCTTATGATAACTAATAGCCGGCATGTAGGTGATATGATGAATCCTTCCATCCCAAATGAATAGTTTAGCGCAACTATATTTTGCCGAATGCAAAGATGCCTATATTTCTCTTTTATTTGGACTGGTATAGTTAGTTCTGGGTAGGTTACGGATACCTTACAAAATGCAGATGTTCCCCGCATTAAGCTTTGTTCATTTGTTCAAAGGATTAAACATGACAAATATGCCTATTAGTGCTATACCCGAGCATAACGCCTCCGGAATTGAACCGAACCGGAGTTATACCACTCATAGGACATTGAGAGGATATATATCGGTCTCCGGGCGTGGTTTTCTTATGGGTTGTGCGGATGTAGTACCGGGCATCTCGGGCGGCACTATAGCTTTTATATTAGGTATATATTACGAATTGATAGAGTCTATACGCGCCTTTGTGAGCGTTGAATTCTGGCGGAATGTGATAAATTTATCCTTCAAAGACGCGGCGCGTTCTGTAAATCTCGGCTTCCTTATAGCTCTGCTTATGGGTATCGGCGTGGCGGTGCTTACATTGGCGCGTGGAGTAGAGTGGGTGCTAGAGAATCGACCTATTTACCTCTGGAGTTTCTTTTTCGGGCTGATCGGAGCATCTGCCTATACAATAGCCAGACGTATTCCTTATTGGAATCTTCTTATTGTTCTCATACCTTTGGTCGGAGCTGTTGGGGCGTTCTTCTTGGTGGGAATTGTACCAATCGAAACAACAAACGCAAATTGGTTCATTTTTCTAAGTGGTGCTATTGCAATATGTGCGCTGGTAGTGCCGGGGATATCCGGCTCCTTTCTCCTTATTCTGCTTGGCAAATATCAATATATTCTAAATGCCTTGAATGAACGGGATTTGTTTACGCTCATATACTTTGCAGCCGGCGGAGTGATTGGAGTGCTATTATTTTCACAGCTGCTCTCTCGTGTTATAAGGCGCTACTACGTACCTACTACGGCGTTCTTTCTTGGATTTGTGATAGGCAGTATGCGAAAAATTTGGCCATGGCAAGATGAAGGAAATTATACACTACCTCCACTGGAAGCGGATACCGTCTTATTAATCGGCTTGATGTTACTGGGTGCTGTCTCTATTTTGTCTCTGGATTTGTTGTATAGTCGTCTTGGGGGTAAACACAATTACAATCCGGATTCTATACGGCTATAGCACAATGCTTAATTGCAAACTGATTTCTAGTATCTTCAGGTATACAAGGCACTCGGTAATCGCTACAAATCACCTTATAATATCAAGCCCTGTATAAGTGATGATCTCTACAATAACCGGTGATAACAGGGCAGTTGCATCCTACAGTATTACGGCAGTTTTACGGATTTTACAGGTTCATATATAATGCGGATGCACCGTTTCTTCATTCTAAGCTATCCCGGGAACCGCGTTTGAAATTCGATACCCCTTCAACGTTCCCTACCTCTGCGCCGAAGCGTAAACGAGAATCTTACTCTCTTATGCTGGGCCTCTCCGCGGGGCATGGCGTCAAGCATTTTGGTCAGGGTGCTTTGCTTGTGATGTCTCCGTTTATACGAGCTACGCTTGGATTGAGCGAAGTGGCGTTCGGCGGCATATTCACCGCTCAATCTATAGCGGCAGGTGTGGCGAATATACCCGCCGGTATTCTTACCGATATGTACCGTAAAAAGGTTGCATTGGTACTGGCTATAAGCATGATGATGGTGGGTACCGGATATTTACTTGTCGGCATTAGTCCTTGGTACTGGTTGTTGATTTTAGCGGTTATGTTTGTGGGTTTTGGTACTAGCCTTTGGCATGCTCCGGCGTTTGGAACGCTTTCGGCACGATATCCAGAGCGACGCGGCTTAGCTATAGCGGCACATCTCACAGGTGCTCAGATAGGCAATACCACTAGCCCTATAATTATTGGTTTTCTTCTAGGCGGAACTATAGGCGCGTGGCATTTTGAAGGTATCCTCTGGCGATGGATTGCCGGCGGTCTCTTGCTGCCTATGGCTCTGACTGCTCTGATGGTTATGCTGCGTTTCAAGACAGCCGGAATAGAAGTGGAGAGAAATCTGGATTTCGGCGAATATCTGACTTCTGTGCGCAGGCTATTGGGTAACTTCAGGGTGTTGGGGTTGGTTACTCTGGGTGCATTCAGAGGAGCGGTGCATAACTCATTTCAGGTGTTCGTTGTGCTGTACATGTATGAAACTCTTCAACTATCTGCATTCAGTGTGGGGTTGCACGTTTCTCTACTTACCTTGGCGGGCATTGTTTCTACACCTATCATGGGGTGGTTTTCGGATAAGGTAGGCAGGAAGATTGTGATAGTAGTTGCGATGAGCATTATGACAGGGCTGCTTTTTCTTTTTCTATTCTTCAACTCCGGTGTGCCTCTGACCGTTTTGATAGCTGTTCTTGGACTCTTCTTTTTCTCTGTGATGCCCATCATTACGGCGGCGGCTATGGATCAGATAGACCGTGGCAGCGAAGGTTCCGCAACTGCTTTGATATTTGCAGGCGGTTCTATACTAGGCGCGTTATCTCCATTGGCGGCGGGTGCAATATATACTGTCTACAACTTTCAAGGGGTTGTTATATATTCCGGCACGATAGCCGCAATCGGAGTAATAATAGCGATATTCTTGCCTATGCAACGCTCTAGAGGCTGACCAACCCTCCCCCTCTCTGTTGCTCTTTTGTGCTATGTCATTTGTCCAAAGAAATCACGAATATATTCATGTCGTTTATTTCGGTTATTATGTAGATAATACATAAGTATTATGTAAGCTCTTGGGCTTACAGAGATGGTATAGTTACTTTTATGAATGTACAGCGTTCAAGGCTATCCTTCCGCCTTGATTCAAGCAGGCTGTATACATGCTTCGTTAAGCATTGAATAGGTTTAGCGGCTCACCGATAAAGGAGTTACATATGGGCTTTTGGGATAAACTAAAAGGCGAACTTGTAGATATTGTTGAGTGGACAGATGATTCCAGTGATACGCTGGTATTCAGATTTGAACGATACAATAACGAAATAAAATATGGAGCTAAGCTGACAGTAAGAGAAGGTCAGAATGCCGTATTTGTTAATGAAGGCAAGATAGCCGATGTGTTTCAGCCGGGCATGTACGAGCTTATTACCAAAAACCTTCCGATACTTTCTACATTGAAAGGATGGCTGTATGGCTTCAATAGCCCTTTCAAGGCAGAGGTCTATTTTGCTTCTACTAGGCGATTTACCAACCAGAGATGGGGCACCAAATCCCCTGTTATGCTGAGAGATTCGGATTTCGGCGCCGTTCGGCTGCGAGCGTTTGGCACTTATGTATTTCGTGTCAAGGACGCCGCAACACTGATAAAGGAAATTGTAGGTACGGATGGTCATTTCACTATAGAAGAAATTAATAAACAGTTGAGCAACATTGTGGTTTCGCGATTTGGAGATGCATTGGCAGAATCGGGCATACCCGCTTTGGACATTGCGGCAAATTACGATGAGATCGGTGAAGGGCTACTGAATAAAATCGCGCCGGAAATAGAGGTTTACGGCTTGGATCTGACCAAGCTACTCGTAGAGAATGTATCACTGCCTCCTGAGGTGGAAAAAGCTTTAGACACGCGAAGCAGCATGGGTATTGTAGGCGATATGCGCCAATTTCAACAGTATCAGGCGGGTGCCGCTATATTGGACGCAGCAAATAACGAAGGTTCAGGCGGCCTCGCAGCAGGCGGCCTCGCAGCAGGTTTGGGCTTTGGCTTTGCCAATCAGATGACTTCAGCAGTATCTCATCCATCCGCCGCTCCGCCCCCGCCGCCTCCTGTTCAAACGCAGTTATACGTGCTATTAGGCGGACAGCAAACCGGACCTTTCCCATTGCAGGTAATACGCCAACAAGTCAGCAGTGGAGCGATAAGACGGGATACTTATGTGTGGAAGCAAGGTATGTCACAGTGGGCGCGAGCGAGTCAAGTTGCGGAAGTGGAAGCGATGTTTGCCTCTATGCCTCCTCCACCTCCTCCTCAGCTATGAACTCTGAAGTATATTCAGTTATTCCTCGGCACCTCTTCCACCAATGAACAATGGCCAGACTATAGAAACAGCGCCCGCCAAGCATAAAACTTTCCAATGCTCTCAATGCAGAGGTGATGTGCAGTTTGACCCTTCCAGTCAAAAACTAGTTTGCAAATACTGCGGGAACGAAGAGAATATCCCCCAATCTGAAGAAGAGATACCGGATATAGACTTCGCCGTGGCATTAAAAGCCTCATCAGCCGGCGATACTATGGAAACGGTTCGTGAGTTCAATTGTAAAGGGTGCGGTGCTAACGTTCACAACCCCGAAGACGATTTATCTATGGACTGTCCCTTTTGTGGATTGACCCTCATACAGACTGATCACACAAAAAATCTTATGCGTCCTCACGCAGTGTTGCCCTTTGCAGTATCTCAGGAGGAATCCCGAGATGCTTTTCGAAAGTGGCTCAGCAAGCTTTGGTTCGCGGAAAGCCACTCTAAGAAGTACGCACGCGAAAACGCACCTAAGGGCGTCTATCTGCCATATTGGAAATTCGATACGAACGCCGTTACCTTCTACAGAGGCAAGCGCGGGCATAGCGTCACGGTTCGTACCGGCAAAAACACCACGACAACGCACATACAATGGGTTCCGGTAAGCGGCACAGTCTCTCGTTTTTTCGATGATTTTCTGGTTCCGTCTGCATATTCGGTCCCAAAAAAGTATCTGGATAAGCTGGAGCCGTGGCAGCTACCTAACATGGTATCTTATTCGGAAGAATATCTGGCAGGGTTTGAGGCACAGTCATATCAGGTAGACCCCGCAGAAGGTTTCCAAAACGCCAAAGAAGAAATGGAGAAAGTGATCCGCTCCGATGTTACAGGAGATATAGGCGGACAGGCGCAGCAGGTAGACTCTATCAGAACCGACTATAGAAACCTGAAAGTGTCTCATGTATTGTTGCCGGTGTGGGTCTTTACATACAGATATAAGAGCAAAGTATATACTGCTGTGGTTAATGCTCAGACGGGAGAAGTGCAAGGCGAGTATCCGCTGAGCAAAATAAGAGTGGCAGCAGCTGCAATAGGTGTATTAGGAGTGCTAGCAGGGGTCATTTATGTTATTGCGCAGAGTGTATAGTGACCATCGGAATTTTCGGCAGTATAGCGGAACTCCATCTCCTATAGATATAGAAGATCTTTATTGACATGCCTTCTATGGATATAAGGACCGATTTTTTATGTTATATTCATAGTTAGGAAAATTCAAATAATTAGCATTCAGGCTTATCATAACCTGTTCAAATTGAATATACTGAATATAATGTGAATTAACCTGATATACTCCTTAAAGAAATATTTGGAATAAAGATATATGACACACAAAATCAATCATTCTACTCCTGCCCGCGTATCCGGTGAGACAACAGTCCTTCCTTTATCGGCTAAAAACCTTCTCGACAGGTACAACGGCGTAAGATCATTCACAGATGCTTTCTGTGAGCCTCTCGCTACAGAGGATTATGTTATACAATCCATGCCTGATGTCAGCCCTACAAAATGGCACCTTGCTCATACTACGTGGTTTTTCGAGACATTTATACTCAAAGAAGCGATGCCCGGGTATAATGCTCTAAATGAAAATTACCATTATCTCTTCAACTCATATTACGTAGCTGCCGGACAGCGTCACTGTCGTCCCAAGCGAGGCTTGCTTTCTCGTCCTACGGTAGAAGAAGTGCGCGATTATCGTGAGCATGTGAACAGACATATGACGAATTTCCTGCAATCACTTGATGGCGAAGGGTTGGAGGTATGGGGTCCTCTTGTAGAGGTTGGTCTGAATCACGAACAACAACATCAAGAATTGATGGTTACAGATTTAAAACACAATTTCTCTATAAACCCTCTTCATCCCGCTTATAAACAACGCAAACATAAGCATGATGGTGGAGTTGTCCCATTTCGGTGGGTAGACTTTGAGGAAGGCGTATATTGGGTAGGCAATGATGGTATGGGGTATAGCTTTGATAATGAGTCACCACGCCATCGTGTCTTTCTTGAGCCGTTTCGCCTCGCCTCCCGATTGGTTACCAACAGAGAGTATCTTGAATTTATAGAGAGTGACGGATACAAACGTGCGGATCTGTGGCTTTCTGCGGGATGGGATACAGTTCAGAATGAAGAGTGGACATCTCCGCTGTACTGGGAGAAACGAGACGATGGTTGGTGGGTTATGACTCTTTACGGCATGGAAAAAGTCAACCCGGATGAACCTGTTTGCCATGTGAGCTACTATGAAGCGGACGCCTTTTCTAGATGGGCAGGCGCCAGACTCCCAACCGAAGCTGAATGGGAGGTCGCAACATCGGATATTCCCATAGTTGGAAACTTTGCGGAAAATGGTATATATCACCCTTTACCCGTTATAGAAAATGAAGATTCAGGCGCGCTATCTCAAATGTATGGTGACGTGTGGGAATGGACGCAAAGCCACTACTCGCCCTACCCCGGATATAAACCTCCCCCGGGTGCGCTTGGTGAGTATAACGGAAAATTCATGGCAAATCAATTCGTTCTCAGAGGTGGCTCATGTGCTACTTCAGCATCTCATATCAGGCCTACATATCGCAACTTCTTCCATCCGGACTCGAGCTGGCAGTTTTCGGGCTTCCGTCTTGCTAAGACGATTTCCGTTTGAGTTAACTCTTTCTCATTATATTACTTCTTAATCTTTTTTACTCAATATGCTTTTATTCGATGAAGTGCTTTCCGGGTTGCGTAATTCTCCAAAAAGTTTACCTTGCAAGCTGTTTTACGATGAGCGCGGCTCACTAATCTTTGATAGGATAACAGCCCAAGATGAGTATTATCTCACGCGTACCGAAATAAGTATTCTGAAACTCAACATAGATGAAATTATAGAACTTATAGGCGAGAATGCAGCAATTGTAGAATATGGTAGCGGCAGCAGCGATAAAGTAAGGATACTTTTGGATAATGTTGTAAACCTTGTGGCCTATATACCTGTGGATATTTCGGTGGAATATCTTACTAACTCTGCTCGCAGGCTAGAGGCAGATTATACCAATATACAAATTCTGCCGGTTATCGCTGACTATACTCGTGAATTCGAATTGCCGCAGCTGATCAGTAAAGTGAAACGTCGCGTTATCTTCTTTCCGGGCTCGACCATAGGCAACTTCACCCCTTCCGAAGCCGAAGAGTTCCTTATAAGAATGCTACCTATCTGTGGCGCAAATGGCGGAGTGCTGATAGGTGTAGATTTAGCAAAAGATCCTCTCATCTTGCATCGCGCATACAATGACGCTGCGGGAATAACGGCTAAATTCAATCTGAACATGCTTGCTCGTATAAATCGCGAAATCGGTACAGATTTCGCGACGGGCAAATTTCGCCATTATGCATTCTACAACCCTTCACTAGAGCGGGTAGAGATGCACCTTGTGAGTCTGATACGCCAAACCGTTATGGTAGGGGATGATGAGATTGTATTTGAAAAAGGGGAGAGTATCCATACAGAGTCCTCTTACAAATACTCACCGAACCGTTTCGCTGATTTAGTGAAACGTTCGGGCTTCTACGTGGAACGTGTGTGGGTTGATCCGGATGAACTCTTTAGCCTTCAATACCTGATACCCTTGAAATAAGTATTTTTCTCACTTGAGCGCTTTGTAGATTGAAGAGAAAAATCACTTGACACAGCACCATAGGTGCGTTAATGTAAGTATTAAGGATGCTCTAGGAAGTAGCTCTGTAAAGATTACCTGTTGACCTAATAGGGAGGTTGCGAATGTCTAAACTTAGAAAAATAGCACTTATAACGGTTTTGGCGATATCTGCGGGTATCCCCATCTTATTTTTGGCGTGTGGTAATCCTGAACCCACCGTTACTCCTACTAGTGTCAGCACTACCGGTAGTACGCCTACTGCTAGTGCTCCTGAGCCTACTGCTAGTAGTGGCACTACCGGCGGTATAAAAGATGTTCCACGGGAAAGACAGCTAAGGTTAGTATGGGGAGGAGCCGGCGGTGTCGGTTCGGCGGGTCAATATACGGACCATGAAATATGGAACCCCTATGCTCCCGGTACTATCCACCAAAACGGTACAGGTATCCTGCATGAGCCTCTGGCGTACTACAGTGCGTTCAATGACACTACCTACCCTTGGCTTGCCGAAAGTTGGGACTACAATGATGACTTCACTCAGCTTACTATCAAAACCCGCGAGGGTGTAACATGGAGTGATGGGGTGCCATTCAGTGCCGCAGATGTGGCTTTTACTATAGATAATCTGAGAGAAATAGGTCCGTTGGTCCGTTTTGGAGATCAAATAGTGAGAGATGTGGAATCTGTGGAATTGGTGGATAGTAACACTGTCAAAGTAAACTTCATTGGTCCTCGCCCGAAATTTTTCTACTTTATGACTTATAAGTTTGATATAGGGGTGTACATGGTCCCCCAGCATGTGTACGAAGGTAAAGACTGGGCAGAGTTCACAGACTTCGACATTGAAAAAGGTTGGCCTTTGACTACAGGACCTTGGCGAGTTGTGCAAACTTCCCCTCAACAGAAAATAATAGATCGCGCCGACAGTTGGTGGGCCGTAGACCAAGGCTTGGTAGAGAGTCTTCCGCAAGTGGAACGCATCATTTATGTTCCCAACCCCGGCGAACAGCAGACTGCCCAGTTGCTCATTCGGGATGAGGTAGATACGAGCCTGGGACTTAGACCTGCTAATATGGTACAGACTCTTCGGAGTAATTCCAAAATCACCACCCACACAGGTGACCAATCCCCATACGGATATGTTGACTGGTGGCCTATTTCATTGTTCTTCAATGACTCCGTACCACCTTACAATAACCCTGATGTCAGGTGGGCTGTCAGCTACTACATAGACAGAGAGCAACTCATTCAGGTAGGATGGAATGGCGCCGGAACTCCATCAGATTTGCCTATACCGACTTATTCTCCTCTGCAGCGCTATCGGGATTCTTTAAGTGACTTACTGGGAGGAGAGTATAATACACTTGAGTTCAACCCACAAAAGGGAGATGAGTTCCTTACGCGTGCTGGCTATACCAAGAATTCGGACGACAAATGGGCTGACTCCGAAGGCAGAACACTGAAATGTGACATAATAGGCTTTGGTATATTCTCTGATATTGGCCCTGTTTTGGCAGCGCAGCTGGATCAAATGGGACTGGAAACTAGTTTCGCTACTCCGCCGGATGCTGGGGATAGGCAGGTTACGGGTGATTTCACTTGCGCTATGCGCGGGCATGGCGGAAGTGTTCGCGACCCCTACTTCACGATGGTTCTTTACCAAACCGAAAGTGAATTGACACCCGGTGCAGACCATCAGGCAAACTTTTATAAATGGAGCAACACTCGTTTTGATCAGCTTACAGATCAAGTAGGGCAGACAGGTATAAAGGACGGAGATAAGCTTGAGACACTGTGGCGTGAAGCGATGGAGATATGGCTGAAGGAGTTGCCGGATGTTCAACTAGTTGAGTGGTACCATCGTATACCTATGAACACTACTTATTGGAAAGGCTGGCCTACGGCGGAGAACGCTTACACTAACGGAGCCTTTTGGCATCTTACCTTCCAGCTTATACTGAACGAACTTGAGGCGGTGCAGTAACCTTCTTGCCGTATATTCGGTAATCCTGAAAGAAGAGGGGCTTGGTCGGGTAATTTTATTCTGGCCAAGCCCCTTTTATTACATATGCAGCAGCCTATAAACATTAGAAAAAATGAAGAGATAGCTCGTTACAGAGAGCAGCAATCCTTCAAAAGGCGGCTTGCGTTATTGGCAGGCGCTAGCGGTGCTATTTTGGGTTTTGGCGCTTTGTATCTTATGGAGACGATAGAGGCTGTAAGGGTATCCTCTTCAGGTATCAGGTATTATGAATATGAATTTGCACGTCTGAGTATATATCAGTTCCTTGCGACATCATGGCCCGGCGTAATAGTGGGAGCAGGCTTAGGTGCTCTTTGTATGTCCTTCTTTCTCCCTTCCAAATTGGCAACGAAACGGCTAAGCAATTGGCTTTTAGCCGCTGGACTATTCGGGTTGATTTTAATGTTTGGTATAGGACTGTTCAAGCCCATAGCAGATCTTTTTTATGTTTATGCCAACGGCCTTCTGGGAAGAGTGAATTTCTTTGATGCGTTGTTTCGGGAAATCGTAGGCATACCGATTTTTGCGTATGTATACGGAATTAATGGACTTTATATAGGGCTTGTAACAGGCATTTTCTTTCTTGTAGTGACTCATATATCCTACAGATCTCTTGGGGCGTTTTACAAACTTATCCCCTTTGGTATTGCGGTGGTTCTTTCAGTGATACCTGTGCTTATACTTTTTATGAGTCCGGGTGAGTTGTTTCGGTTTCTTGTTGAGAGTTTCGGAAGGGTGGATATACCATGACGCAGATTTCAGTAAGTAGTAAATGTTATGATATACTTTTTTATAGGTAGATAAAAATATGACCTTATCAATAATAGTTTCTATATACATATACTACAAGGACAGGAAGTAATAACGATATGTCTCCCGAATATGTACTGAGACGCTTGGTTATTTTTGTGATTGTATTATTCACTGCGGCTACGATAATTTTCTTTTTGCCGCGAATTTCGGGACAAAACCCTATCCGCCAACGTTTGCTTGAAGAAGCTACCCGCGGTGGTTTTCTAACAAGTAACCTCGATGAAACTGTAAGAGCGTTTGAAGCGAAGTACGGCTTGGATAAACCTATTTATGTACAGTATGGTACCTACCTCCTGAATCTACTTCGTGGAGATTTAGGGACGTCTATAGTGAATTTTCCGCGAACAGTGAATTCTCTGGTGGCAGATACATTGCTCTGGACCCTTGCGTTGGGAGGTATATCTACTATTGTTGGTTTTGTGGTGGGAACATATTTAGGTGCGCTGATAGGCTGGAGTAGGGCGAAAGGATACACAAAGTATGCAGTCATGCCACTTCTAACACTTTCAGCAGTTCCCTACTTTATGCTAGGGCTTGTGCTTCTTTGGTTTTTTGCTTTCCTCAATCCATGGTTTCCACCCACAGGTGGGTATAGCATAGGTGCTACACCGGATTGGTCAAGCCTGAATTTTTGGCTGGATGTAGGGTACCATTCTATTTTACCCGCGCTATCTATTGTGCTGGCGAATGCAGGGTTTTGGGCACTCGGAATGAGAGGCATGATGGTTACGACTCAAGGGGAGGATTACATGTTATTGGCGGAAGCCAAGGGATTGCCCGGGTTGCGAGTTTTTTTTCGCTATGCTGTGCGTAATGCGCTTCTGCCTCAGACTACTGCATTAGTTCTGGCTCTTGGTACTATAGTCTCTAATATTGTATTAGTGGAGATAGTATTCGGCTATCCGGGTATAGGAGGATTGCTTTTGCAGTCAATACAGCAAAGCGATTTCCCTACTTTGCAGGGAGTGGTATTTATTATAATACTATCTATAGCTATAGGAACTTTTATATTGGACATGTTTTACCCGTTTATAGACCCGCGTATAAGGTACTCAAAAGCGTAAGGGATAGATTAACGTGGTTCAGCAAACGCAAATCCAAAATGAGAATCTTCCATCGGAAATCCAAAGTGAGAAGCCTCCGGATCTAGGCAGTTTTTATAATGATAGGGTATTGCCTCTCCTTAGGTATATGCGTAGGAACCCTATCTTATTGTTTGGGTTAGCTATTCTATTTGGGCTGCTCGCTTTTGTTGTGCTCGGTTACATTTTTTATGACGTTTCACTGACAGAACCTCTGTCTGTGCCTGCAAGAGAAAGACCTTCATTAGAGTATCCTTTAGGAACCGATACTCAAGGGCGAGATATTCTTGCGTTAATGATTGTAGGTACCCCGCTCACATTGCGGGTAGGCCTGATTGCCGGAGCTGTGGGAGTGGTTATAGGAATGGTGTTGGGTTTTAGTTCGGCTTATATAGGTGGAACATTCGACTCTGTTGTAAGAATTTTGGTGGATAGTTTTTTGACTATCCCCGGTTTGTTGGTGCTGGTTTTGATAGCGGTTTCATTACCTGATACCGCAGGAGGTATAACAGTAGATCAGCTTGCGTTTGTTTTAGCCGCTTTGGCATGGCTTTTCCCCACACGTACAATTCGGTCACAAGTGCTTGTAATGCGTGAAAGCGGGTATGTAAAGGTAGCTAAAATGTCCGGCACAAGCGCTTTTGGAATCATATTCAAAGAGATGGTACCGAATTTGACCCCTTTTATTTTTGCTAGTTTTGTAAACGCTGTAGCTTCTGCTATGTTGGCTTCTATAGGTATCGAGTCTTTAGGATTGGGTCCACTTAGTTCACCTACACTTGGCACTACAATATACTTGAATATTTTTAACGCTTCTCTTCTTCAAGGCACATGGTGGTGGTTTGGCCCGCCGATAGCGGTGATAGTGTTGCTCTTCACGGGATTGTTTATGGTGTTGGCCGGCTTGGATGAGATATCTAACCCGCGATTGAGGCGTAGGATATGACCACCGGATCTACTCCTCGTAACGAATTTAAAACCGAAACTCCCGCTTTGGAGGTAAGAAACCTCAAAGTTTACTACGATACCCCTAGAGGTGCAGTCAAAGCGGTGGATGATGTAAGCTTTACTCTTGAACGAGGAGAGCGTTTAGGCTTGGTAGGGGAGTCCGGCTCAGGTAAAACAACAATAGCTATGGCTCTGATGCGGCTTACTAAACCGCCTGCGCATATAATTTCCGGCGATATTTTACTCAATGGTACAAGCACGCTTGGGTTGACTGAAAAAGTTATGGATGAAGTGCGCCTTTCGCAAATAGCACTTGTCCCTCAAGGTGCTATGAATTCCCTGAATCCTGTTATAAAGGTAGGTCCGCAGATAATAGACGGTATAGTAAGCCATACCAAAGGCAGTTCAAGACTTGACAAGGCTGAAATGAATAACCGTGTGGCGGAATTGCTGACTAGCGTAGGCTTATCTCCCGCGGTTTCTAAAATGCATCCTCATGAACTGAGCGGAGGAATGAAGCAAAGAGTAGCTCTTGCTATTGCTACCTCTTTGGGACCAAAAGTCATAGTGGCGGATGAACCTACAAGTGCCTTGGACGTTGTTGTACAAAGACAAATTATGACTACATTGGAAAAGTTGCAAGCGGATCTTGGAGCGTCGGTTGTGCTGGTTGGCCATGACATGGGGCTCATGGCACAATTCGCCGATAAATTAGGTGTGATGTACGCAGGGAAGCTAGTAGAATTGGCTTCTATAAATGAAATTTTCGAAAATCCTCTACACCCATATACTAAATTACTTATATCAAGCTTACCTTCCTTTACAGTGAAAGAGGATTTCTTTGGTATACCTGGCCTTCCTCCAACGCTTATCAAACCACCTTCAGGGTGCCGTTTCCACCCTAGATGCCCTTCTATGCTTGAACATTGTAGTACACAAGATCCGCATATCAAAGAAATTATGCCAAACCGATATGTATCTTGCCATTTATACTCCGGAGAAATAGATGACAACGCCTCTTCTTGATCTTAGAAATGTATCCAAAGTGTTTAGTAGCGGGTTCTTCCAAAAACATTCGACTACCGCTTTGGATAACGTATCTTTTCAGGTAAAACAGGAGAACCCGGGTATAACCGCTATTGCCGGCGAAAGCGGTAGCGGTAAAACAACTCTTGCCCGCTTATTGCTGGGTATAGTAGAGCCTACTTCCGGGAAGGTTCTGTATTTAGGCAAAGAGCTGCGCTCTATGAGTAAAGAGGAGCAAAGAGAATATAGACGAGAAGTGCAGCCCATATTCCAAGATCCGTTTGAGGTTTATAATCCATTCTACAGAGTAGATCATGTCCTCACCACACCGATATTTAATTTCAATATGGCGGATTCCAAAGAACAGGCAGCCGATATGGCGGAGAAAGCCCTCGAGACGGTAGGGTTGCGCCCTATTGAAACTCTTGGACGTTTTCCCCATCAATTGAGCGGAGGTCAGCGACAACGAATTATGGTTGCACGCGCACTGCTACTAAGGCCAAGAGTGATAGTAGCCGATGAGCCCGTGTCTATGGTAGACGCTTCATTGCGCGCAAACATTTTGGAGAGAATAAGCGCAGCGAATGATGATATGGGCATAAGTGTGCTTTATATAACCCATGATCTTACTACGGCATTGCAGATAAGTGATAATATCATTGTTCTTTATCAAGGAACTGTGGTGGAAACAGGCAAGGTGGAGACGGTTATAAATGACCCTAGGCATCCTTATACACAGCTACTTGTAGATTCTATACCCAAGCCGGATCCGAAACAGCGGTGGGGCAGTGATATGGCTCCGCATGAGACAGGTGTTGCGGCTACATTGAAAGGGTGTAAGTTTGCTCCCAGATGCCCTTTTGTGATGGAGGAATGTAAGGTGAGCCAACCGCCCCTTTATAGAACGGGAGTGAACAGAGCAGCCGCATGCTATCTTGAAAAAGAATCTGCCATTGGAAACATTCAAAGTATAGATGAGGTATTTGTTAAGCACAAAAGCAGAACTGCGGATACCCACAATGCAGAGAAGGAAGAGCAAGATGTTTCTGCTTACGTACCTATTGAACCAAATGGTACATAAGCCAAGTAACCTTTTAAGGTTTCAACCTTAGAGGTTGCGCTTCGTCCTTATAACTATTTGTACTAGCACTTCGCTCCGCGTTCGTGTAAAGAAGACTATGCTTTGCAGTCGAGTTACGTGCCTATTTGATCAGAGAATATACAAGCCCGTCTAGACTTTCGTGGCTTCTTTAACTTCAGTGAGGTAACTCTTAGCCTGCATAACCATGAAGCGTGTGGTGCTACTTACAAGCCAGTTTACTCCGCGATCATGCCAGAACTTTGCCTGAGCTCCGGAACCGGCGAGTGTGCCACAATGCTTACCGGACGCGCGTGTCTTGCTGACTAGCTCTTCTATAGTAGCTACTACCTTTGGTGCTTCCGGTTGCCCCGGCATGCCGAAGTTTACCGATAGATCGCCGGGACCAAAGAAGATCAGATCTACATTTTCTGTAGCTATAATATCGTCTTGATTGTCTATTCCCTGCGGCGTTTCTATCTGGATACAGACGAGTGTTTCTTTATTCGCTTCATGAATGTACTCGGCAAAATCCATGAGTCCGTACATGGCACTGCGGCCACCGTATGCTCCTCGCTTGCCAATAGGGGGATATTTTACAGAATCCACCACTCTTTGCGCTTCTTCTCCGGAGTTTATAAGCGGTATCAAAACACCCATTGCTCCTGCATCCAAGTAACGCTGAAGGTGTTGCTGTTTGTTTAATCCTATCCGCACCACAGGTGTTATATCCGAAAGTTCGGCTGCTCTTATCATGTGTTCGGCAGTTTCATAATCCGTAGGACCGTGCTCGCAATCTATAATTACAAAATCGAACCCTAACCAGCCTATAGTTTCTACTGTGTGTGGTGATGGATGTCCTACGAATGGACCAAATGTGGGTTGGTTATTGTTCAACTTTTCTTTGAGAGTGTTCTTAAGCATATATTTTGCTCTCCTTATGGCATGAATCAGAATCTTTAGGTTCTAGCGATTTAATATATATTTATACATCCTGCTTATTCAATTCGTTCATAAACGATACCACCCGTTGCCATATTACTTCTGCGGCATTATCAGGATTCTCGTCTACCTTAACAGTGTACCATCTTTCGGATTGTGATGCCATCTGGCGATAACCTTCGGCTACACGTTTGTGAAAATCCATACTTTCGTTCTCGAAGCGTGACATTTTATCCGATCTATCTAGAGAGGTTTTCTTATCGCTTCCCGTTATCATCCGGCCTTGTTCTATACGAAGTCGTTGGAGCGGATCGCCGGGAGGTGTTTCCATCAGGAAAGTAAGGTCTGGGGTAATACCTCGAGAAGCGATTTTGTTGATATCCCTTATCGTTTCTAAAGAGAGCCCACTCCCGTAACCCTGATAGGCGATGCTGGAATCTATAAAACGGTCTAGGATCACTATATATTCTTTCTTCAGGGCGGGTTCAATTACCTTTTCGCACAGTTGCGCACGAGACGCCGCGAACATAAAAGCTTCCGCAAGCGGTGTATTAGAACGTTTCTTTGTGTATCGGGTCAGCGTTGCACGAACCGCTTCCCCTAGTGGCGTGCCTCCCGGCTCCCTTGTGAGTAGCGCTTTGTATCCGAAGGTTTGAAGTTTATCGTACAGCCGTATAGAGTGCGTAGTCTTGCCGGAACCTTCTCCACCTTCAAAAGTGATGACTATTCCGCGAGGTATTTCCAGGGGGTGTCCTGTCTCTTTTACATTGAAGGCTGTGAATGTCTGGTGGCGGCGCGGTTTGGCTTCCAATTGTCTATTATCTCTTTTGGCGATATTAACAGATCTACCGCGTGGAATTTTTTATAACTACTCTTCTTTCGGAATCACTCCCCGTAGATACAGAATCCGCATTATGAAAGTTTGCCAGCTTGTGTTGTAGTCTACGTATGAAAGCATTTCGCGGTGTCATCACTACTTGCGATTCTCCGGAGCGAACTTTTTCTATAGCATTCTCCGTTTCCGTAAGGGCGGTGGTCACCGTCCTATCTTTTCTATCCGACTTATTACTTTCTAGAGTTGGGAGGAACCTACTCAGAAAACGTTTTATCTGCTCGTCGGTAGCACGGCGAAGAACGTATACGGGCAACCCGTCCCGTTCCGCATCCCGAAGAGCTGCCGGACGTCTGGTGTAGTGTGATTTGGTAGTTACAAAAACCTGAGCATTTTGTGGATTATCGGTTACCTGCACGTGCGTACCGTTTTCCCTTGCAACCTGTTCCAGTGAGGATTTGGATACTCCAAATGAATATATAGAGAATTGCCTAATACGAGGCGAGTCGGCATAATCTAGTTCGGCTATTGCGGGTGATAATTCATGCGATGTTCTTGCACTAGTTGATTTTACAGCTCTTTCCAACGCATTGCGCATAACGGCGCCTTCATCCCTCTTCGGTATTTCATCTATAACCGTTTTCACAGTTTCATCTGGGAGAAGAGTGCTCAGCTCCACTTTGACGGGCAAACCCCTTACTATACGATCTACAGCCTCTCCGACGTTACCGTGCACCACTACATGATTCCACATTCTTATCTCCACCACTACATCGAAAGTCGGGGCATGTTTTCTTTCGAGTACCGTCTTTTGGCTTCTACGTCTACGCGCTTCAATGTCTCCTAAGGTAACCGCTTGTATCCCTCCCACCAAATCGGACAGAATAGGATTCAGGATAACATTTTCCAAAGTCTTACCATGTGCCGTAGCCACCAGTTGAACGCCCCTCTCTGCGATAGTGCGAGCTGCGAGTGCTTCCAATTCAGTGGACATTTCATCTATTATGATAACTTGCGGCATGTGATTCTCTACCGCTTCTATCATTACCTTATGCTGGAGAGAAGTATTTGCTACCTGCATACGTCTTGCGTTGCCTATTGCAGGATGTGGGACATCTCCATCCCCGGCTATCTCATTAGAGGTATCTACAATAACCACTCGCTGATTGGCTTCATCTGCCAGCACGCGTGCAACATCTCTAAGCATTGTAGTTTTACCCACACCGGGCTTGCCCAGCAGCAGCACACTATTACCGCTCTTGACAATATCCCCAATCAATCTTGCACTGCTCATAACGGCGCGTCCTACTCTGCAAGTCAATCCTATAGGCTCATTGACCCGATTGCGCATAACCGATATGCGATGAAGAGTACGCTCTATACCCGCACGATTATCATCTCCGAAGTGGCCTACCCGCCCTATCACACCTTCTATATCCTCTTTGTTAATAGCGCCCTCTTCCAAACTCACCGAACCATACGGAAACCTCGCTTCAGCAACACGTCCAAGATCCATCACCACCTCTATAAGGGTATCTATATAATCATAACTTTTTAACTGCACCTTCAAGCGCGGCGGCATCACATTCAGGAAAGCTTCCAGATCATCCAATATGTGGTATTGTAGAAAATCCATACTCATCCTCCATCTATACGCTTGCGTTCAAGGGTATTGTCTGAGTAGCCATTTTCAGGAACATTCTATGGAAGCGGTCATCTTCCACGAGTTCCGGGTGGAACACAGTCCCTAGTAAGTTACCGCTTTTTACGGCTACGGGATGGCCATTCGGCAAGGCGGCTATGATTTTTACATCTTTGCCTACTTCTTGTATTATCGGTGCTCGTATAAATACACCTCTGAATGGGGACGCTCCCATATCCAATATTTCCAAATCCGCTTCAAAACTATCCGACTGTCTTCCGAACCAGTTTCGGGACACGGTAACATCCAGAATTCCAAGAGGCATCGGGTAAGGATCCGTCAGGCGTTTTGCCATCAGTATGAGCCCTGCGCAAGTTCCCCAAATCACAGCTTTTCTAGCTGCGAATTCCAAGATGGCTTCACGGAATTTGTACAGGTCGATTAATTTCGATATTGTAGTACTTTCTCCGCCCGGTATAATTAAGCCATCCAAGCGCTCCAGTTGATATACTTGCCTTACTTCATATACATCTACATCCAGCCTTCGTAATACCTTTATGTGCTCAGCGAAGTCGCCCTGTAGGGCAAGCACCCCTACAGCGACCTTATCCCGTAGATGTTTTCCGCCGTATCCGTTTTTTGCCTTATCGGCTACCATCCGCGTACAGCAAGCCTTGCGTCTTCACTCATCTTGGTGGTATCTATGCCTGACATAGGTTCACCAAGGTCTTTTGAGATTTCGGCGATTGTGTGCGGATCTTTATAGTGCGTAGTGGCATGTACTATGGCTTCTGCGCGTTTAGCAGGGTTTGCGGACTTGAAAATGCCGGAACCTACGAATATGCCTTCTACCCCTATTTGCATAAGCAGGGAAGCATCGGCAGGAGTGGCTACACCGCCTGCGGCAAAATTTACCACAGGTAGCTTTCCTGTTCTTGCAACCTCCAGAACTAGATCATGAGGTGCTCCCAAACGTTTGGCCTCTGACATAGTCTCAGATGAATCGAGTGTCTGAAGGCGTCTCATCTGTCCTATAATAGTTCGGGCATGTCTTACCGCCTCCATCACATCTCCGGTACCGGCTTCGCCCTTTGTTCTTATCATTGCGGCGCCTTCCCCTATTCGTCTCAATGCTTCTCCGAGATCTCTCGCACCACAGACGAAAGGCATAGTAAAGTTCCATTTATCTATATGGTTATCCGGATCTGCCGGTGTCAATACTTCAGATTCATCGGCATAGTCTACGCCCAGTGACTCCAGGATTTGCGCTTCCGCAAAGTGGCCTATTCGGCATTTTGCCATAACGGGTATGCTTACGGCATCTATTATCCTTTGGATGAGTGACGGATCGGACATGCGAGCAATACCGCCGTCACGTCTAATATCGGCGGGGACCCGCTCTAGAGCCATCACGGCTACCGCTCCGGCTGCTTCGGCTATACCGGCTTGCTCCGGTGTAACGACGTCCATAATCACACCGCCCTTTAGCATCTGGGCAAGCCCGCCTTTCACGCGCCAGTTGCCTACCTCTACTCTGTCATCCTTTCCCCAAACACCTGCATGCGCGGCAGTCGATATATTTTGGCTTCTTTCGTTCAATTTAGTGGTCTTCATCATAATGAGGTTCCCTACTTATGCTTACCCGCAGTTAGTTCCATGACAGCGGGCATTTGATTTACTCTTCATTGTATTATAATATACATGATACCTGTCTATCGCATAAATTTTCCTCTTACAAATAGTTGCGATTGCTTTGTGAAAACCAAATTCCCAAATTCCCAAATTCCCAAATTGATTGAAGTATGTTCAAATCTGTTTTGATAGCAAATCGTGGTGAGATAGCGAGTAGAGTAGTCCGTGCGTGCAAGAGTATGGGTATAGAGAGCGTGGCTGTATATTCGGATGCCGATGCGGGCATGCCTTATGTGCTCTCTGCAGATAGGGCTTATAATATAGGTTCCCCTCACCCTCACGATAGTTACCTGAATGGGGGAAATATCTTGTCCGCCGCTATTGAGGCGGGTGTGGATGCTATACACCCCGGATATGGCTTTCTATCCGAAAATCCGGATTTCGCTGAAGCTTGCCACTCTGCAAATATAGTATTTATAGGACCGGAGCCGAAAGTGATGCGCATTATGGGCGATAAGCTTTCGGGGCGACAGTTTGCGCAGAGTGCCAATGTTCCCGTTCTTCCGGGCTCGGATAGTGCTGTGTTGTTAGAGGATGCGAAGGAATGCGCGGAGAGGTTGGGTTATCCTCTACTCGTCAAAGCTTCGGCGGGAGGGGGAGGTATGGGCATACAGGTGGCTAATACTAAGGAAGATCTAGCCTCGGCTTTGGAGCATGCTAAGACGGTAGGGTTCAATGTATTCGGGGATTCAAAGGTTTATTTGGAGAAGTATCTGGAAAGAACTTCCCACGTGGAGGTGCAAGTACTGGGTGATGGAGAAGGAAAGTTTATTCACCTTTTTGAACGCGATTGCTCTGTACAGCGTCGTAACCAGAAACTTATAGAGGAGACGCCGACACCCAAACTTTCAGAGCGACAGCTGGAACCTATATGGGAGGTATCCTGTAACCTTATTCGAAATGCCCGTTATTCCGGAGTGGGAACGTTGGAGTTCCTTGTAGATGATGAAGGTAACTTTTTCTTTATAGAGATGAACACACGTTTGCAGGTTGAACATCCTATAACGGAGATGACAACGGGGCTGGATATGGTAGAGATGCAGATGCTGATTGCAGCGGGACATCCTTTGCCGATTCGTCAGGAAGATGTGAAGCGTTCAGGGCACTCTATGGAGGCGCGAGTATTGGCTGAGGATCCGCTAACTATGCTACCTGTCCCCGGACGAATAGAGGTGTACCGAGAACCGAAGGGGGTACGAGTTGACAGCGGCATAACCGAAGGTTCGGAGATAGGGCTGTTTTATGACCCCTTGATTTGTAAGGTGATAGTGTTGGGCAGCGATAGGGAAGATGCTAGGCAAAAGCTTATATCTGCGCTGGAGGAATTTCGGATAGAGGGTGTGACTACAAATATTCAGTTGCTGGTGCGTATATTGAAGTCGGAAGAGTTTTGCAGAGGTAATTATAATACGGGCATAGTGAAACGTCTGATAGATGCTGCTAACGCGGATATGCGTACGCTAAAGCATGTAGCGGCTTTGGGGGCTGTACTGGCATTCGATGATGAGAGAGCAGCGAGTAGGGATGCTAGAAACATAGCCTCATCCAATAATAGTTGGTGGGTTGAAGGCTTGCGAAGGCAGCTCAATGCGAGAAGGCGAATGTGATGCGGATTCTATTAGTTTCTATTATTGTATATGCAGGGTTCGGATATTCGTGTGCATCATCATACTTGCCGGATTGCCGGATCAAATTCCCTTGCCCACTATAAAAGCTGCAAGATCTGCTGTACGTGAAGCGTAGCCCCATTCATTATCGTACCAACCTACTACCTTCACGAGGTGGTTTCCCGATTGCGAGGTAGATAAAGCATCTATTGTACAAGAATGCGGATTTCGTATGTAATCCACCGATACCAATGCCTCTTCGCTATAGGATAGTATACCCTTCATAGTTTCTGCGGCAGCTTTCTTGAACGCTTCATTTACATCATGCACGGCTGCCGTCCTTGTCAGTTGGGCGGTCAAATCGGTGACCGAGCCTGTGATAGTAGGCACGCGGTATGCCATACCGTCTATGCGCCCCTTTAGGTGAGGTATCACTTTTGTAACCGCCCTTGCCGCACCGGTGGTTGTAGGTATTATCGATACGGCTGCGGAGCGTGCGCGGCGCAAATCGCTATGCACCTGATCAAGAATGCGCTGGTCATTTGTGTATGAGTGGATAGTGCTCATCAGTGCATTTTCTATGCCAAAGGTATCATCCAGCACCTTCGCCATAGGTGCAACGCAGTTAGTTGTGCATGAGGCATTCGAGATCACGTGATGTTCTTCAGGGTTGTACTCCTTTTCATTTACGCCTAGTACAACTGTCAGATCCTCATTCGATGCGGGAGCGGATATTATGACCTTCCGGGCTCCGCCTTCGGTAATGTGTTTTTCCGCTAATTTCTTATCGGTAAATATTCCCGTAGATTCTATCACCAGGCGCACCCCTAACTCCCTCCACGTCAAAGATGCGGGATCTCTTTCAGCCATCACCTTCACCTCTTCTCCACCTACCACTAGTGCATCCTTTTTGGCGGATACGTCTTCACTATATCGTCCATAAGCGGAATCGTACTTGAGAAGATGTGCATTTGCCTCGGGGCTTCCCAGATCATTTATGGCTACGACCTGCAGCATTTCAAAGTGCCTCTCTTTTATGGCTTTGAAAACTTGCCTGCCTATCCTTCCGAAGCCGTTTATCCCTATTGGTATTCGCCTTGTAGTGTTCATATCTTTCCTATCATGTGCATCGGTAATTGGTATTTCACGTGGCCTTGACCCGCTCAAGTATGCGAGGCCCTGCGTAAGATGCCCTTTCTCCCAATAGCTCTTCTATTCTGAGTAGCCGATTATACTTAGCTACACGTTCGCTACGTGCGGGTGCTCCTGCTTTTATCTGCCCTGTCTTCAAACCTACTGCCATATCTGCTATAGTAGTATCCTCCGTCTCTCCGGAGCGATGGCTGACTACCAGACCCATACCCACATCACGAGCTCTTCTTATGGCCGCCAGAGTTTCGGTAACCGTTCCCGCTTGATTGAACTTGATTAGCACGGCATTACCCGCCTTCTCACGTATGCCTCTTTCGATATATCTTTCCTGAGTGACGAAGAGGTCATCTCCTACGAGCTGCAAGTAATTCCCACAGCGGGCGGTGAACTTTGTCCATCCTTCCCAATCATCTTCAGACAATCCGTCTTCTATAGAGAATATCGGGTAATCTTTACATAGAGCTTCGTACTCTTCTATCATCCTATCGGAGGTCATCCGCCGTCCTTCTCGTCTAAGGTTGTAGTGCCCTGTAGTTTGGCTATAGAACTCGCTGGCTGCGGGATCAAGGGCTATAAAGATGTCCTTGCCCGGTGAGTAACCGCTCTCCTCTATCGCTTGTGTTATAAAGCCGAGCGCCTGACGGTTGGATAATCCATGCGGTGCGAATCCGCCTTCAAACCCTACATTTGTGGAGAGTCCTTGTTCGCCGAGAGCATTTTCCAATGTGTGATAAATCTCCGCGCCTGCGCGCAGTGCATCAGAGAAGGATTGCATACCTATAGGTGCTACCATGAATTCCTGAAAATCCGTAGAGCCTGCCGCATGCACACCGCCGTTGAGGATATTCAAAAGGGGAACCGGCAGCTCTTCTGTGGGAGTATCCATCTGGGCAATCTCCGCAAAACGAGTGAACACCTCTTTTTTAGCACCGTATGCTACGGCCCTTACCACCGCTATAGATACGGCAAGCATTGCATTTGCACCCAATCTTGATTTATTTGGGGTTCCGTCAATCTCTATCAAGGTCTCATCTATCTTGTCTTGATCTTCCCCATCCATACCGGTAAGCACAGACGCAATCTCCCCGTTTATGTGTGAGACAGCTTGCAGTACGCCCTTGCCGCCGAAGCGGTCTCTATCTCCATCCCGAAGCTCTACCGCTTCTCGTTTGCCTGTGCTAGCACCTGAGGGAACAGCGGATATGCCTACCCCTCCGTTATCGAGGGTTACTCTGGCATATACGGTAGGGTTACCTCGTGAATCCAGTATCTCGAGTGCATATACAGCGGTTATTGACATCATTGCCTATTTTACCTCTTTGTGATTTGCACGCCGCGATAATACCGCGGCTTACCGAGGATATGCGACGCACTTTAATTATGCAGCCTTTGGAGATTGTGAGTTGGTTTATCTTACGGTGAATTGTGCAAAAATCGACACCTTATTCGCGCCTTTTTCTATTGTATGCCATAATCTATATCCGGGTGCTTCTTTTTTGAGCGGGTAGGTCGATCCTGTCTGTGGATTTGTTATCCGCCCGCGCTTATCATAATGAATAAAGGTTACTTTATACCGCATTATAATAGGAGGTTTTATGAGGATAACGGTTGTTGGAGCCGGTGCTGTTGGAGGTTACTTCGGCGGGGTGCTGGCGCGGCACGGTGAGGATGTTACGTTGATTGCTCGTGGTGAGCATGCGGAGGTAATGCGTGAACACGGCTTGAATGTATTTTCACATTGGGGGGACTTCACTGTTCATCCTCGTGTTGTATCTGTAATGGAGGAGGCCGGCGATACTTCGTTGCTGTTGTTTTGTGTCAAACTTTATTCCGGTGAAGAAGCGGCGTCTAAGATAGGGTGCCTCGTTGGAGAGGATACGTTGATACTGACATTGCAGAACGGTATCGGGAGCGGGGAGATGCTTGCTTCGATGTACGGATGGGAACGTGTGATGGAAGGCGCCGTATATATAGAGGCCATAGTGAAGGAGCCGGGTGTTGTGGAACAGATTGGCTCTGCGGCTCGCATCGAGGTGGGAGCCCGCGATGCACGCTGCAGACGAACCCTGCCCAGCGTTATCTCGGTTTTGGATAAACCGGGAATTCAAACGACTGCTATCGATGATATTTACGCTACATTGTGGACGAAACTGGTAAGCGTGGGAGCATTCGGGACGGTGCTGGCGGCATCTAGAGCATCGTTGCCGGAAGTGCTGTCTATGCCGGAGGGGGAAGCCACACTTCGCGCGGTTATGCAGGAAATAGCAACAGTAGCGCGAGCGGTGGGAGTATCGCTGCCTGCGGATGTTGTGGAGCGCAAGTTGGAAGAGGGCGTAGCTGAAGCCGAAAGTTACAGAGCATCGCTACATGTGGACTTGATGCGCGGGCGGCCTTTAGAGATAGAGGGATTACTTGGAGAGGTAGTGAGGTTAGGCCGTGGTATGGGTGTGCCTGTCCCGGTTAGTGCCGCTTTGGTAACGGTGCTGCATAAGTTCAAAGAGGGGTGACGGCTTTCATCTCTTTCGGTATCTGTGGACTTTGTACGAGAAATGTAAGGTGATCCTGTTTATCATTTTGCCGCGGACGTTCACCTTGATGCCTACGCTTTACTTTGTGGAGCTTTAATCTAAACTCCCTGACTTAAAACTTGTATGATATTAATATGATATTAAGTAGTAGCAGTATTTACTGAAATATTTAATAGGAGGAGAGATATGGAGAGTAGCAAGAGTATAATGGGTATCTCCGGTGCCTCACGATTTTTTGGCTATATATTTGGGGTACTGCTTGTTTTAGTGGGATTGGCGGGAGTTGTGTTGTCTGCGGTTGCGGGGATAGCGTTTGTGGCGATATTTACATTGGTGATAATCATTGGAGTGCTGATGATTATTGTCAGCGGTATTCAGATACTACGGGTATTTATTCCACAAAACAGATGGAGAGAGCATAGAGTGCGTCTGCTGGTTTCTACGTTGTACTTTCTCTTGGGTTCTCTAATTTTGATAAGCCCGTGGGAAATTTCCGGTATATTCGTAATTCTAATTTCGGTAGCCATAATCATTTTCGGCGTGGCATCTATAAGGATGGCCTTTTCTCGATACGCCGCCGGCGATATGATAAGGTTGCTGATTATGGGTGCTATTACGGCCGCTATAGGGGTTGTGGCGCTTCTGCAGGCGTCTATACTCGCTGTTAATGAGAACAACGGGATTGAGCGGTTTGGCATTATAGTATCGCTTTCGGTGATGGTGAGTGGTTTGGGGCTGCTTGTGTTTGCAACGCGCCGAAGATTGCCGCTTTCCCGTCAAAGTGATCAAATGGTACAATAGGGAGCTTCCTGAAAGAGATACCTCTTGAGGTGTGTACCTCTTTATTGAAAAATCTTGGCGGATGAGAGCAGCAGTATGAGATTATCTTGAATCACAAACGCCGATACATACTAATCCTTTTACCGCCTCTGTTGTTAATAGTTCTGCTTCTACTCAACGCATTAGGGTATCTGAACGGTCTGCAGGAACTGCTGGATATGCAGCCTTTCACCTACTCGCTGGGGAGTTTTCGCGTATCTGCTTGGTTTGTATTGCGAGCGGCAGTGCTGATTTCGTTGATGTTGTGGTCGGCTGCGCTGTTGGTTCAACTGGCGCGGCGTTTCATCGACCGCCAGAGTATAGTCAATAAAAACGCTTCTCAACTTCTCATTAAACTGCTGACGGTAGGCATCTATACCTTTCTCACTCTGGTAACCATAGACGCCCTCGGTATAGATCTGACCACTCTGACGGTTCTATTCGGCGCTTTGGGTTTAGGCATCGGTATAGGGCTACAGAAGATAACATCCAACTTCTTCTCAGGGCTTATACTGCTGATAGAAAACCAGAATCAGATAGGTGATATTATCGAAATACCCGGTGTTTATGGCTTCATCCGCCGCATATCGCTGCGCTTCACCCTCATTGAAGCATTCGACGGGCGTGAGGTGTTGATTCCTAACGAAGACCTCATGGTCAATCAAGTTACGAATTGGACTTTGAGCAACAATCGCGGTAGAGTAGATATAAATTTCGGTGTTGCGTACGGCTCCGATTTGCGCCGTGTGATGAGGATAGCTATAGAAATGGCACGGGCGCACCCGAACGCCCTCAAAGACCCGAGCGATGAGCCTCTTTGTTTCATTCGTGAGTTCGGTGATAGTAGTATAAATTTCCTGCTCATCTTCAAAGTGGCGGACGTGAAAGAGGGACGCTTCGGACCCCAGAGCGATGTTATGCTTGCCATCTATGAGAGGTTCGCCGAAGAGGGCATACGGATTCCATTCCCGCAGAGCGATGTCCACCTTCACCGGGCTGAACTGGAAGGGAAGCAGGCGTAGGCTTGCGTGCATATAGTCGATACTGTTTTATAAACGGAGCCTCCAACCGAGCGGCAGATTTTATAAACTTTTATTGAAACGTTATCCGGACGCATCCAAATGTGACGGAATATAATGAGTAGCAGCTCCGCGTACGAGACTTTTCTAGTAAGACTATAGAGATGAATTCATCATATTTACCCTCGGGCTATGTCCCCGCTAATACCTATTTGCATGAAACGGTAAGCAATGGGCACGTTGAAGACATTATCCGCTTTGTGGATGCGGGTGAGGATATGAATACAAAGGTCAATGACGTTTATAACTCGCTTCCTATGCCGGTGATTACGAAAGAGGTACCTTATGGAAAATGACGGCTGGATTTATATCCTCTCCTCATCCGAATCTCCGAATGCTCTAAAGATAGGCATGACTACCCGCACGGTAGATGGATAGAGTGCGTGAACTCAACAGCGCAACCGGTGTTGTTTACCCTCTGGAAGAGCGTGCCAAGTTTCGTGTAAGGGATCCGCATACTGCCGAGCAAGCTATATTTAACCTTCTTGCAGATTACAGGATTAGGCGCGGTAAAGAGTTCTTTGAAATTCCTTTAGATGACGCTAAGGGCATAATAGATGAATACTTAAAGAGAACGTATGGAGCGGCATCCTTCGCACCCCAATCGGATTTACCCACGGATTACATTCCCGTTAGTGCAAATTTCCATAAAGCTATAAGCGATGGGAATCTCCAAGATATCGATTACTTTGTGAAAGAAGGCGCCGACGTGAACGGGTATATGAACAATAGAGAAACCCCGTTGCATTTTGCAGTGCGTACAAAGTCTTTGGAGGTAGTGCGGTATCTCCTGAACACCAAAGCCAATGTGAACGCGCAGGATAATAACGGAGTAACTTTATTGCATGTTGCGGTGCTTACAGGGTCTCTAGAGGTAGTGCAGTGTCTGCTGAGTGCCAGAGCCCGTGTGAACGCACAGGATAATAATGGAGAAACTCCGTTGCATTCCGCAGCACTCGGCGGATCTTTGGAGATAGTGCGGTGTCTGCTGAGAGCCAAGGCGAGTTTGAACGCGCAGGATAAACACGGAGCAACTCCATTGCATCGTGCGGCATTCGGCGGATCTACGGAGGTGGTGAAGCATCTGGTGATGTTGGGTACGTATGTGAATACAAAGACTAATCATGGCGAGACCCCACTGCATCGTGCGTGTAAAGGCGGATTTCCGGAGGTAGTGAAACATCTGTTGAGTGCCGGTGCGGATGTGAATGCGAGGGATAATAGTGGAAATATCCCATTGGACTATGCGAGTAATGAATCTACTAAGCAAGCTTTGTATGTCCCTAGAAATTCCAATTTGCACGAGGCGACGCAAAAACGGCATATTAAAGACATTGATTACTTTCTGAAAAAAGGTGCGGATGTAAATGCGAAAGGTATCGGTCGCGAAACTCCCTTGCATCTTGCTGCTAAAGGTGGATTTGTGGAAATAGTGAAGTACCTGTTGAGTTTAGGTGCGGATGTGAATGCGAAGGGTAGCTTTAGTGAAACTCCCTTGCATATTGCTGCTAAAGGCGGTTTTGTGGCGATAGTGAAGCATCTGTTGAGTTCAGGTGCGGATGTGAATGCGAAGGGTAGAGGTCGCGAAACTCCCTTGCATCTTGCATCATTCAGCGGATTTGTGGAGGTAGTAAAGCATCTGTTGAGTTCAGGTGCGGATGTGAATGCGAAGAGCAGCTTTAGTGAAACTCCCTTGCATCTTGCTGCTAAAGGTGGATTTGTGGGAATAGTGAAGTACCTGTTGAGTTTAGGTGCGGATGTGAATGCGAAGAGCAGCTTTAGTGAAACTCCCTTGTATCTTGCTGCTAAAGGTGGATTTCCGGAGGTAGTGAAGTATCTGTTGAGTTCAGGTGCGGATGTGAATGCGAAGGGTGATGATGGCAGGATGCCACTATTGAAGACCATTGCATTTAGCGGTTGGAGATGGGTCTTTGGAGGTAGCGAAGCATCTGGTGAATTCAGGTGCGAATGTGAATGCGGAGGGTAGCGGTCGCGAAACTCCCTTGCATATTGCTGCTAAAGGCGGATTTGTGGAGGTAGTGAACCATCTGGTAAGCGTAGGTGCGGATGTGAATGCGAAGGATAATGATGGAAAAAACCCAGTGGACTATGCGCGGGATAAATCTATTAAGCAAATTTTGTATATCCCCCCAAATTCGAATTTGCATGAAGCGGTACGAAAGAGGCATATTAAACACAGCATATTGACATTGATTAGCGGTTGAGGTGGTGGCGGTAAAGAAAGGTGCGGATGTGAATGCGAAGGGTGATGATGGCAGGATGCCATTGCATTTAGCGGCTACAGGTCGATCAGGTTTGGCGGATGGCCATTGCAGCATCTTTCTGGTGAATTCAGGTGCGAATGTGAATGCGAAGGATAATAGTGGAAAAACCCCATCCGATTATGCACAGGATGAATCTATTAAGCAATTTTTGTATTTTAAGCAGAATTTGTATGTTCCCACAAATTCCAATTTGCATAAAGCGGCACGCGTTGGGCATTTTCAAGATGTTATCTACTTTCTAGACAGAGGCGCGGATGCAAACGCGAAGACTTTTTGGAGTGGTCGAACTCCATTGCACGAAGCGGTTGTCAAGGGACATTTCGAGGTAGTGAAGTATCTGTTGAGTTCAGGTGCGGATGTGAATGCGAAGAGCAACGTTAGCGAAACTCCCTTGCATCTTGCTGCTAAAGGTGGATTTCCGGAGGTAGTGAAGTATCTGTTGAGTTCAGGTGCGGATGTGAATGCGGAGGTAGGTCGCAAACTCCCCTTGCATATTGCTGCTGAAAAGGCGGGTTTGTGGAAATAGTGAAATCTGTTGATCAGATGCGGATGTGAATGCGAAGAGCAGCGTTAGCGAAACTCCCTTGCATATTGCTGCTAAAGGCGGGTTTGTGGAAATAGTGAAGTATCTGTTGAGTTCAGGTGCGGATGTGAATGCGAAGGGTAGAGGTCGCGACACTCCTTTGCATATTGCTGCTAAAGGCGGAGTGGAAATAGTGAAGCATCTGTTGAGTTCAGGTGCGGATGTGAGTGCGAAGAGGTGGGGCAAAACCCCGCTGGACTATGCGCGGGATGAATCTATCAAGAAAATCTTGCGAGATGCCGGCGGCAGAGGATAGTTTATCCGGTTGCGCAGATGAAGTAGGGGGTATGTTTGCCTTTGAAATGCGTCACACCCTCGCCAATTGGGTCACTCCTTCGCTTTGTCGGTCGAAATATTCGGTAAAGCGCGGATATTGGCGCGCTAGGTCATCGGCTTCCTTGTTGTAAGATAGATACCGTGTGTAGTTTCAATTTTATAAACGGAGGTTTCAATTGACTCATCGTATCGTTATCACAATGTACAACCGCCCGCCTTCCGATGAATCGCTGAAGGTTTTGGATGATGCCGGCCTATCCTATGAGTATGTCCCATGTCACACGGAGGAAGAACTCATTCGCGCAGGAGCCAATGCGGATGTTCTTCTGATAAGCACCGTTCCTTACACTACGCGCCGTGTGATGGAGGCGCTGCCTAACCTCAAGATGGTAGGGCGTAGCGGAGTAGGGGTGGACTCTGTGGATTTGGAAGCCGCTACCGAACTCGGTATATGCGTAACGAATACGCCGGGCGTGAATACTAGCGAGGTGGCGGATCATGCAATGGCACTCCTCCTCTCGATAGTTCGCTCTATACCCGCACTGGACGCATGGACCCGCTCCGGCGGATGGAGCGATAGACAGAAAGAGATAGGTAGCCTTCGCATGAAGCTTCGTCGCATAGCCGGCAATACCGTAGGAATATACGGCTTGGGGAATATCGGCAGAGCATTTGCGCAAAGGATTCGTGGTTTCGGACCTGCACGAATTATAGCGTACGATCCTTATGTGACTAGAACAACGGCTGATTTGTACGGGGTAGAACTGGTATCTTTCGATGTCTTGCTGGCAGAATCGGATTTTATCTCCATTCACTCCGCGTCTACGAAGGAGAATAACCACGCCTTTGGACGGGAAGCCTTCGGCAAGATGAAACCCTCCGCAATCCTAGTGAACTGCGCTCGCGGTCCAATAGTGGACGAGGCGGCATTGTATGAAGCGTTGGATACGGGTTCGATTGCCGCCGCAGGCATAGACGTCACCGAGGTTGAGCCGCTGAATGCCGAAAGCCCTCTTTTGAATCTTCCTACCCTCACTATTACACCGCATATAGCGGGCTCATCACACTTTACCGCCATAGAGGGAGCAAGACGATGGGCGGAGAATGCAGTCAGCCTTCTTACCGGAAAGCCTATGCACGGCTTCGCCAACCCGGAGGTGGTAAAGACTATAGCGGTACTGCGCTCACAAGGGGACTCACGTTGGAAAGGCATCCCCGATCCCGTCATCGGGCGCGGGTTCTGATACCTCTTATTACCTATTCCGACTCCGGAGGTGCATACTTGACGCCGCTTGTCGTCACTCTGACGGTGCGCCCATCGGTGCGAATATGAACGTCCCCGACTTCCTTGGTTACCCATACCTGCCCTTGCGGCACTATTGAGCGAAGCCTGCCCATGACCGCCTCCGTAGGATGCCCGAAACGGTTGCGCCATCCCGCCTGCACCACGGCTCCGGCGGGCGATACGGCATCTAGGAACTCCTGTGTGGAGGAAGTGTTACTGCCGTGATGCGCCACTTTCAGAATTGTCGAGCGTATGCTTCCGTTCTCTGCCAATACCTTCTCCACGTCTCCGGTTATGTCTCCGGTCAGTAGCACCGAAACTTCACCATATCGCAGCATCATGACTGTAGAGGCATCGTTTATGGGTGCGTTGGGGGAAGGTCTACCCGCCCAGATCACCTCCAAGGTGCCGCCGCCTGCAAGAGCTATAGCCATTCCCTGCCGAGCTACTATCACACCGCTTCGGTGCGCCAGTCTTTGCTGCCAATCTCGGGCGAGAGCGCTGTTATGTTGCGACTGAGAATCGAGTACTACCTCCACTCGGTAGCGATCCAACACCCCCTGCAAGCCGCCAAGATGATCTGCGTCCGGATGGGTTAGCACAACCGCGTCCAGTGAACGATCCCAGAAGGGTCGGGATGAATCGAGCGCATCTATAGCCTCTTTCGGATCGAGTGCGCCGTCTATCAGCACTGTCGAGCCGCCCGGAGATTCGATAAGTATCAGATCACCTACGGACGTCTCGAAGAATGTAATACCCATCTCATCCGAAGGTCTGGAAACCCACACAAAGCCCCATACTATAACCGCTATTGCTAACAGCCCGAAAGATGCCCACAAAGGCGCCCTCGGCACAGGACCGGGCAGCCTTTCCAGTCTGGCGATTGCCCATTTTATCGCAATGTACAGCTCCCTGCGGAAATAGACGGCTCCCAACGCCATATACCACAGTGTTATTCCCCATACCTGCACCGAATCCGAGGATATAACCCCGTAAGGCACGGATGCGAAAAGATTAGCCAACACTATCAGATAAGAGCCCGTCAGCCATGCAGGCCATGATAGCACCTGCCCAAACTCCGTCCATACGAGACCCGTAGCCGCACCGAACATCGAGGACAATACGAGAAGCGGTAGCACAGGCAACGCAAGCAAAGTAGCAATTGGTCCTAGTAGCGGTGTAGCACCAAAGGTAGACGCCACCACCGGAACCGTCATAATTGTCGCACCCATAGAGGTCGCTAGGCCGGAATAGACCCACCCTGCAGGCTTCAGCAGGGGGATATTTGCCCTTTCGGGCGTGCCGATATGTGTTTGCCACCATTGTAAAGCGGCAGGTGTGAATGCCGCTATGCCGGCAACCGCCGCAAAGCTCAGCTGAAACGATAAAGAATCGAGCAGCGAAGGGTCTAGCCCTATCATAATCCCGCCCAATAATCCTAATGCCGGAAGTGAGTTCTGCTGCCTTCCAAACGCATGAGCAGCCAGCACAAGGCTAAACATGCCGGCTGCACGAATGACCGCAGGGGAGCTGCCCGCAAGTAAGGCATACCCCCATACCCCCGCTAGCGGTACCAACAGATACAATTGGCGTTTTCTTCCCAGCACGGCAGCGGATATACCCAGCAGAATGCCTCCCACTATCGAAACGTGCAGCCCTGATATTGCGAGGACATGAGATAGACCGGCATCGCGAAAATCGGAAGATATCTCCGTATCTAGGCGCCTTCTATCTCCTACTACCAGCGCTGCGGCAAGGCCCGCCGTATCGGATGGCAGCAGCTGCGCCATCTGTCCGGAAAGTGTCTCCCTTATCTCCGCAAGCCTCCTACGGATTGTGCCGCCACTCTGTCCGTCCAGCAAAAAAGCCGAATTGCCGGATATATAGCCAACAGCCCGCGCACCTTCTTGGGAGGCTGCAAACCTGCCGCTAGCCCTGTATCTATCCCCGTACCTGAACCCATCAAAAGAACGTTCTTCGCTTCCTAGCAAACGCCCTACGTACACATCCACCACTATAGGCTTGCGAGAAGATACATCCTCCCATTGCAGGTATTCGGATTCGAGCCGTAGCCTGAACCCACTGCTTGCGGGAGCCGGATCCTCTACCAAAACCCCGGTAACCGTTACGCGAGAGCCTTCTTCAGGGAAATTTTCCAATACCGGTTCATCGGAAGACTCTAGCACCGCACCTCTTGCTATTCCAATCAGCAGGATTGCAGCGAGTACAGATGCCGCGATGCTCTTCCGTTTCAGCCTCAGAACTACTCCGGATATGATGGCGGCGGCAAGAAATATCCACCAGCTGACCCACGGCAAACCGTATCCGGGCGCCCAGCCTAAGTATCCCCCCAAAGCAACGCCTGCGATGAATGCCCCCGAAGATGCTAACAGTCTCATTTCTGCACCACCATATCCCGCAAACCGTCCAATGTAGCCGTTCCTATACCGGATACCTCTAGCAGCTCATCCAGCCGTTCGATGAAGCCGTGCTGCTCTCGCCATTCGATAATCCTATCCGCAAGCTGCGGACCTATGCGTGTCAGTGTTTGTAGGTCATCGGAATTCGCCGTATTCAAATCCACCAATGCTGTACTATCGGCGGGCTGCTGCGTGGTAGCCGATGCGGAAGGGATTGCCGAACCTACAACTCGCGGCGGTATGGATGTCGCAGTTGGCACGGCAGTCGGAGTCGGGAGGGCGGCAACTAGGAGATGCTCTCCGTCTTCCAGAATCCGCGCCAAATTAACGGATGATATATCAGCCGAATCTGTGAACCCGCCCGCTGCTGCTATCACAGACTCCACACGAGAACCCCTCGGAAGTTCATAGACGCCGGGCAATCTAACCTCTCCGCTTGCCTGAACTAAGACCGGCACAGGTTCCGGAACAACTACCTCTATACCGCCGCCGGATTGATTTCTTATCCATACGAAAACGCCGACCAACACTAGCACAAATGCCAGCAACGCCAGCAGATTTGCTATAGGGCCTCTTTTAGATGAGAGAAATTTCAGAATGAGGTTTTCAGCCATTTTCAAACTTCGCAGAATTTTTTTTGCAAAAACTATCAAATATGATAGATTTTAATGATACTTTATGCTCTCTAAGATATAACGATTTTTGCCAAAGCGATAGTAAAATTACCGCTTCATTCACACCGTTTCGTAGTACTATTTGCCATTACACTAGAATGGATATACAAGAAGGTACTCTTCTTTAGGAGAGAGAACTACTTTTTCAAGTGTGTTTAGTTTGCAATAGGTATAGTTGATATCTTTATTTTTTTAGGTTAGCGAGATGAACGCAATTTCTTTCAGCGAAGTTGAAAAGGAGTTCCCCGATGCAGTTGGGGAAGAAGGATGGCGGATTCTGTCCGGCGACTGCCGCGAAATTCTGCCGCGGCTGCCGGAGAAATCCGTCGATCTTGTCTTTGCCGACCCACCCTACAATCTGCAATTGAAAAATGAACTCTACCGTCCGAATATGACGCGAGTGGACGGAGTCGATGATGCGTGGGATCGCTTCGATTCCCCGGCCGCCTACGATTCCTTCTGCGAATCGTGGCTCGGCGAATGCCGTCGCATCCTCAAAGACGATGGCGCAATTTGGGTGATTGGCTCCTATCACAACATCTTTCGCTTGGGGCGATTGATGATGGACTTGGGCTTTTGGATTCTGAATGATATCGTCTGGCACAAATCAAATCCGATGCCGAATTTTCGCGGAGTGAGATTCACTAACGCCACCGAAACTTTAATTTGGGCGAAGAAATCGGAGAGCGCGCGGTATTTCTTCAATCACGCGGCGATGAAGAAAATAAACGAAGATAAGCAGATGACGAATGTCTGGCGCATTCCTTTATGCGGGGGAAAGGAGCGTTTGCGCGATTCCCAAGGCCGCAAATTGCATTCAACGCAGAAGCCGCAGGAACTTTTGCGGCGGGTAATTTTGTCCACGACTCGTCCGGGTGAAATCGTGCTGGATCCTTTTCTCGGCAGCGGAACGACGCTTGCTGTTGCCTACAAACTCGGCCGTAGGGGCATTGGCATTGAGCAGGAGGATGAATACGTCCGCTTGTCCGAAAAACGGCTCAGCGTTGTCCATCCCGAATTAGATGCTTACGATGTGGCGGAACTGAATAAACCGCGTAGGATTTCTATGAAGGAATTGATGGAAAAGGGTTACCTTAAACCCGGCCAACTGTTATATCCCAAAAGCGGCAGCATACGCGACCGCTCGGCAAAGTTGCTGATAAGTGGTAATCTGAAGTTCGATGATTTCGAGGGATCGATTCATCGGGTCGGTGCTCACCTTGAAAATGCGCCGTCCTGCAACGGCTGGCGGTATTGGTTCTTTAAGGAGGGGAAGGAATTTTTTCTGTTGCACTTGTTGCGGGAAAAAATCTGGACCGAGGAGTATCGGCAATGAAATACGAAAAATTGCGGGCATTTTTAACACTTTGTACGCGAGGCAAATTTGAAGATAAAAGTATCGAAATTTCGCCGTTTGAGGTGATTATATAGCCTCTACTGTTTGTAAAATATCCTCTGTAGCATATTTTAGAATAGATAATAGGAGTTTAGATTGAAAATAGAAAGATTATCTGTAGTAAATTTCATATACAAATCCTCTACTGTGCATGATACAGATGGACACTCACACCCGGGGGCTGAGCATGACGCGCAAGCTTCTTTACTAACTATCACTGCTGATGACGGCTCGGAAGGCTACTGCTTTGGTCCGATAGAGGCACTTCGGCTTTATGTGCTGGATAATTTCGTGCGGAATGTGCTCATAGATAGTAATCCCTTAGATAGAGAAGCTCTTTGGCAAGGGATGGCGCGGTGGCAGCGCGGCTCCGGCGGACAGCTTACGGATCGCACGCTCTCTGTGGTGGATATGGCATTGTGGGATTTGGCGGGGCGCGCTCATGATCTCCCCGTATGGCGCCTTCTTGGGGGGTATCGTGATAAGGTGCCGGCGTATGCCAGTACAATGTGCGGCGATGAGATGGAGAATGGTCTTGCAACCCCGGAAGATTACGGCAAGTTCGCCGAGCGGCTGATAGGCATGGGATACAAGGCTATTAAACTGCATACATGGATGCCACCGGTATCATGGGCGCCTAGCGTTCGGATGGATATAGCCGCTTGTGCCGCCGTGCGGGAAGCAGCGGGCAAAGATTTCCCACTTATGTTGGATGCTAACCATTGGTACAGTCGGACTGAGGCTTATGAATTAGGGAAAGGTATACAGGATTTAGGGTATTATTGGTACGAGGAGCCTATGGATGAACATTCGGTTTCATCTTACAGATGGTTAGCCGAAAATCTGGATATTCCCATCCTTGCGCCCGAATACGTGGAAGGAAAGTTCCATGCACGCGCCGATTGGGTGGTTTCAGGCTCGTGTGATATACTCCGTGCGGGTGTAATGGACGTAGGCGGCATAGGACCGTGTATGAAAACGGCACACCTTGCCGAAGCGTTCAACATGGATTGCGAAATACACGGCGGCGGCGAAGGTAACCTTGCGGTTCTCGGCGCTATACAAAATGCGAGATGGTACGAACGTGGGCTGCTACATCCTTTCATAGATTACAACCTACCGCCCGCTTATCTCAACTCCATAATAGATCCTATGGACAGCGAAGGTTTTATCCATATGCCAAAACGGTCTGGTCTTGGGTTGGATATAAATTTCGATTATATCTCGGATAACTTGGTAAGCAAACACTGATACAGAAATTCCCGTAATGGAGAAAATATATATGAGTCCAACGCAATACGCCTTTTTGGGCGGAGAGTACATCCCTATAGAAGAAGCTAAAATCAGCGTCATGACTCATGCTCTGCATTACGGAACGACATGTTTTGAAGGTATCCGCGGTAATTGGAACAGCAAATCGGATAGGATGTTCGTATTCCGTATGCGAGAGCATTATGAACGGTTGGAGCGTAGCGCTTCTATTCTTATGGTTGATATTTCTTACAATCTCGATGAACTGTGCGACCTTACTATCGAGCTGCTGCGAAAGTGTAGCTACAGTGAGGATGTTTATATCCGGCCTTTAGCTTACAAGAGCTCTAGGCATATCGCGAATCTGAAATTGCACGATTTACAGAATGAACTTTGTATCATAGTTATGCCTTTTGGGGATTATATAGATGGTACAGGCCCTATAGATTGCATGACCTCATCATGGCGCCGTCCTGAAGACTCAATGATACCGACAGGTGTCAAGCTAGCCGGACTTTATACAACGAGTATACTCGCCAAGACAGAAGCGATTAAAGCGGGATTTCAGGAGGCTATACTGCTCAATCATGACGGCTCCGTATCGGAGGGCAGCGGTGAGAATATATTCATGGTCAGGGATGGTGTTTTGTACACCCCGGCAGAGACAGATAATTGTTTGATGGGTATTACCCGTGGTTCGGTTATAGTGCTGGCTAAAGAGGAGATGGGTCTGAAAATTGTGGAGCGTCGTATAAATAGGAGCGAACTATATTTGGCGGATGAGGTTTTCTTGACAGGCACCGCCGCACATATCACACCCGTAGGATCACTCGATAATAGGCGGATAAACGATGGCAAACCGGGTTCGATTACTCAGGCTTTACAAAAGTTGTACTTTTCTGTTATTAGAGGCGGTAATGAGAAATATCTCCACTGGTGCACTATTGTTTGATGCTTTCATCAAATATATATCTGTGATTTTAACCTTGAGGAGATGCTGATGCTTGCGGATCCTTTAGTGGTGAGAAATTTATTCACGGTGCACTACTTTATGATGGCATTTATCCTATCACTTGGCGCCTTGCAAATTGCCGTCAGTACGGCTCGTCACTCCGGATTGTATATTGTGCCTTTTCGAAAGGCTAACATTGTTTGCGGCATCATGCTGTTCATAGGCGGGCCGGTTATCTTCTTTACTATGCCCCTGTGGGTAGAAGGTCCATGGGCTTCGGGCAGTGTAGCGCCCGACTCATCTTTCCGTATGTGGGGAAAGGCCGAGCCTCGGGATCTGGGCTATGCGCGGAATGTGAATGATGTGGATGGCGGGCTGAATGCCAACACGCAAGCTTGGCTATTCCCCGCTGCGGCCGGTGCTAGTATTGCGGTATCTCTTTTGTTCGGTTCTGTGTGGACGTACTTACACAGAAGAGTTCCCTCTTTGAAAAAGCCTCAAGGAATCGCTGTAGATGGCTTGGAGTTACTTGATGAAGCGCCATGGCCATTATCTGCTCACTCATCTTTTCGTACTTTTCGGCGTCAGTTCATACTTTATGTGAGATTAGCTTTACACTTTTCACCTTTCTGGGCTTTGCCTAAGATAATAAAAAACATCCTTGCCAAATGACATATCTGGAAGAAAATGTATTTTATTGGATAAACGGGCTCGGAGGCAGACAGCCTTTCGTAGATGCGATTGTCCTTATATTTGCAAGCGATTACCTGCTACCTGTAATATTTGCCGCATCTATATTCGCTTTGTGGTTCTCCGGTAAAAATCGCCGAGTGAGGTTCCGCATCCAATGGTGGGTACTCGTTGGAGCTAGTTCAATGGGTTTGTCTAGTCTGACGGTTCTCATTATTACATTTATATGGCCGCGTCCGCGCCCCTTTATAGCACTGCCTGATACTAACCTGCTATTTTACCCTTCTACAGATCCTTCATTCCCTGCAAACCCTGTGGCTGTTGGGATTGCGGCAGCATCGGCGGCTTGGATGGTTAACCGACGTCTTGGGGCGTTGCTTTTCATACTGGCTTTATTGTTGGGATTCTGCCGTGTATATGCGGGTGTTTTTTATCCTACCGACGTGTTGGGGAGTGTGGCCTTAGGTATTCTTGTGACTATTGCCGCCGCTTACTTCCATCGCCTACTGCATCCGGGCACCATAATATTTATAAGATATGTTAGAGGGCTGGCGTTAGGGTAGAACTAGATGAACAATTTGGAAAGGTTTGAAAGATGACTGTAATACTAAAGGATGATCCGATACTGCAAAATGCTATCCTCATGGAACAGCGCAGACAGCGAGAAACTATAGTATTGATAGCCTCGGAGAATTATGTATCTCCCGCGGTGATGGCCGCTACAGGTTCTGTTCTTACAAATAAGTACGCGGAAGGATACCCCGGAGCGCGTTACTACGCCGGCTGTGAATACGTGGATGAGTTGGAAAATTTGGCAATAGAGCGCGCTAAGCAGATCTTTGGCGCCGAGCATGTGAATGTACAGCCTCATAGTGGAGCACAGGCTAATATGGCCGCCTGTTTTGCGGTCCTTGAGCCGGGTGATCGTGTACTTTCTATGGCTTTGGACCATGGCGGCCACTTATCACATGGTTCGCCTGTTAACTTTTCCGGGCGCTTTTACCAATTTCAGCATTACGGAGTGGATAGGGAAACGGAAGTGATAGACTATGAGGACATTGCGAAGCAGGCTAGAACCTTCCGGCCTCAAATGATAATAGCAGGGTATTCCGCATATTCGCGCACTGTAGACTTCGTGAAATTCAGCGAAATTGCCAAAGAAGTGGGTGCTGTCCTTTTGGCGGATATAGCACATATAGCAGGGCTTGTGGCAGGCGGATGCCACTCTTCACCTGTAGGGTTGGCAGAAGTGGTGACTACAACTACACATAAAACTTTGCGCGGGCCAAGAGGCGCTATAGCTATGACTTCCAATAAGCTCGCCAGAAAGTACAATTCAGCTGTTTTTCCATGTACGCAGGGCGGGCCTATGATGCATACCATAGCGGGCAAAGCGGCAGCATTCGGGGAAGCGCTCAGCCCATCATTCAAAGATTACGCTCACAATGTGATAGCGAACGCTAAATCTATAGCTAATGAACTTACCTCTGCCGGATTGCGTATTGTATCGGGCGGCACAGATAATCATCTTATGCTTGTAGATATGCGCTCACTAGGCATCACGGGCGCCAAAGCCGAGGCGATCCTAGAGTATGTAGGCATTATAGTCAATAAGAACACAATCCCGTTCGATCCCGAACCGCCGCGTGTTTCATCCGGCATACGTATTGGCAGTGCTGCAGTTACTACTAGAGGCATGAATACGGAAGACGCGAAGCAGGTGGCGCAGTTTATACTCTGTGCACTTCATAACAAGGATTCGAAAAGTACTCTTGATGTTTTAAAAGAACAAGTCTCGGCTTTTGCCTCGCGGTTTTATATGCCAGTTCCATACTCTCATGGTACAGGCATGCTATACTAAAATTTGATACAGCGATGCAGTCAGCAAGGAGTCCCGGTAGATTGCAGGATTACGAAATAACTTGGATATTGCCCGGAGAATCTTCTGATGAAAATATAGAAGATTCTATACATGCCGTAAAGGAAGCAATAGGTTCCAAAGGAGGGCAAGTATCCAGTGCCGAAATATGGGAGAAAAGAGAGCTATCTTATCCCATAAAAAAGCACCTTAGCGGTGTTTACTGTGTTGGGAAATTCTCAATAGACAGTCGCTCCGTGCCTGAAATAAATCATACAGTACAGGCAGACCAGTTTATATTACGTCACTTGATTGTACGGATTGACTAGATTAGGCAATAGGAGGATATATTATGAGCTTTAACCAAATAATTCTATCCGGTAATACCGGTAAGGATCCGAACTTACGGTACACACCTAACGGCGCCCCAGTATGCGATTTCTCTATAGCTGTGAATTACAAAAGAAGCGGTGGCGAAGATGAAACTGAATGGTTTACTGTTGTCTGCTGGAATCGTCTTGCCGAGACGGTAAATCAGTATCTTACCAAAGGCAGACGCGTGCTTGTCTCCGGAAGGCTCCGTAGCAGGACATGGACAGGTGATGACGGAAAAGAACATTTTGTGAATGAGGTAGTTGCAGATCGTGTAGTATTCATGGAGAGAGCCGATCAATCCGCGCCAAGCGGAGTTATGCAAGAACAGGCTGGAAAATATACACAGGGTGCTACCGAGTCTCCAATTGAAGAAGCAGAGGATTTGCCGTGGTAAGTAAAGAAACGACAAATTCGCCCCAGCGGAAACGGCGCAACTTCATTGTAAAACGCCAACGGCAATGCTACTGCAGAGAATTTGGGGATGTTACTTACCGTGATGTGACGTTTATCAGACGTTATGTAAATGACCGAGGTAGAATGGATTCTGCACAGCGGACAGGAAATTGCGCCAAGTGTCATAGGCGTCTTACGAAGGCTGTGCAAAGAGCCAGATTCCTTGCACTTCTTCCTTACGCGGCTGACCATATTCGCATCACGGCTGTCCTATCCGATGAAACATCTCCTGATTCTACTGCAGATACAAACGGCGCAGATGATGAGGCGGAGAATAGTTTGGAACAGAATGCAGAGTCTGAACCTCTGCCCGAAACAAAAAACTAAGTAGATCCGAGTGATGCTTCTGCCCACGTATAAGACGCGGGAATTAAAACTTCCACATAGAAAATCTCTGATACCAAATGAGAAGAGGTGGTGGATTATGGGTGGTTATATTCAGGCGCTTGAAGATGCGCCGGAGAATCTATAAACTAATGGCTACTTCGGATGAAGTCCAGAGTGAAGGCGTTCCATCTGAAGATTGGAGTATGGGACGCCGCTCCATCATCAAGAAGAGGGGGCGAAGCCGCTTTGAGTATCTTCATGCGACGCGAGAAGAGAACAGGCGAAAACGTCCCTTCGTGATAATTGGCGCCGTTATTTTGGTTTTGCTTGCCGGTGTAATAGGGTATGCTTATATATCCGCTTTTGTTATTCCGCCACGGAATGTCATACTGAGAGTGGGCGATACTGTATATACTCGCGGGGATGTAGTGGATTTTATCCGATTCAATCAGCGAGTCTCTGAGGAAGCGGGTGTTGCCTTTTCTCCTCAATTTATTTCAACTCTCAGTACTCTTATAGAATATGAACTCTCTTATCAAGCTGCGCCTCGTTTCAATATAACGGTGCATCCGGATGAAGTGGAAAGGAATATAGCTATCATATTGGGAATTGTGCCTGTAGAACAGGATGAAATCTCTACAGCCGGCTATCAGGCGGATCTTATAGAGGCAAAACGTCAGTTCCTTAATAAGACGGGCTTATCGGAAGATGACTGGCGCTCATTCTTGCAAAAAGCACTCTTTCGGGATAAGTTGCGTGATGTCATATCTGCGGATATACCTAGGGTACAGCCGCACATCTTTCTTTATAGTATAAATTTCCAATTCCCTCCCGCTACGGAGACTATCAGGGATATAAACCGCTCATTTCAAGCGGGAGAAACTGTAGAACAAGTAGCCTCCAAATTTTCCGATGACCCCGATATAGAACGCTACCGAGGAGAAGTGGGTTGGGTTCCCGCAGGAGTGCTGGACAGTCTAGACCCAATCCTTTTTGGTGTAGAGGAAGACGGCAGAAGATCTTTACCGTTGGGTCAGCCAAGTGATGTGTATTTCGATAGCGAAACACGCAGATATAACGTGTATATAATTAGTGAATACACGGAGGCACGCACCATCTCCGATGATCACTTTCAGCAACTAACGGAAAAGGCTCTTACAGATTTTCTTATTGCAGAGCAGAGACGCCGCTTTGATGAAGACGAATTCTTTTCAGAATTCACAAGTGCGAATGAGGAATGGGTATCAAAACAGATTCAGAACTCATCTTTGATACCTTCTCCAACTCCGGAGTCTCCTTTCGCTGGGTTTACCGAGAGGTGATAGAATTGAATTTCTCGTTTCTAGTGCCCTCGTTTCGCAGAGGCTTTTCCTTATATAAGGTGAAGCAATGATGGATTATGTATGTTTCCTGAATTTGTACGCTTGAAGCCTGCTATAACGGAGATGACCGGTGCGTAATCCCCGCGGGATCATTTATAAATACAGGGAATTTTTACCCGTATCGGATAATACCCCATTTGTTACACTTGGCGAAGGCGATACTCCGCTTGTGGAATCTCGGAGTATAGGCCCTGAGCTAGGTTGCAATCTTTACTTCAAGTTGGAGGGCTGTAATCCCACAGGTTCTTTCAAAGATCGCGGGATGGTGGTGGCTGTCGCAAAAGCGTTGGAAGAAGGCCATGATCGCATGATATGCGCTTCTACAGGCAACACGAGCGCATCCGCTGCCGCGTATGGCAGTCGCTATGGCATTAGGACTTTCGTTCTAGTTCCTGCGGGTGAAATAGCGATAGGCAAGCTGGCGCAGGCCATGTCTTACGGTGCCCGAATACTAGCTGTAAACGGCAGCTTTGATCAAGCTCTGGACTTAGTACGAGGTTTCATAAATTCTTTTTCCATTGCTCTTGTAAACTCTATAAATCCTTATCGTATAGAAGGGCAGAAGACAGCCGCGTTCGAAATAGTGGAGGAGTTGGGTGCAGCGCCTGATCTGCACTGTATACCCGTAGGGAATGCCGGCAACATTTCCGCATACTGGAAAGGCTATCTTGAAGCCAAATCTATGGGTATGTGCGATAATCTACCTCGTATGATGGGCTTTCAAGCGGCAGGAGCTGCGCCGTTAGTCCACGGTAAACCTGTGCCAAACCCTGAAACGGTGGCTACTGCTATACGAATAGGCTACCCCGCGAGTTGGCAGACTGCTATCAGGGCACGTGATGATTCGGGCGGTATTATAGAAGCTGTCACAGATGCAAATATAATTGAGGCGTATTTGCGGCTCTCAAGGGAAGAGGGGCTATTTTGTGAGCCGGCTTCCGCCGCGTGTGTCGCCGGGCTGATGCGTCTGCCTGAGCTGGGTATAGATGTCAAAGGGCGCACGATAGTCTGTGTTCTCACAGGTAACGGTTTGAAAGATCCCGGCACTGCCGAAAGTCGTGCATCGGTAGAATTGGAATATGTTGAGCCTGATCTAGAATCTGTTATGACTGTTTTGAATAGCTGATATTGCCTATGATTTGCAGTTCACTACAGGTTGTATTTGGAGGATTCACAGAGGCGGAGAAAGATTGGAATAGGCTACATTCTCTTTCCCGTGAACCTTTCGTATTCAATTCATCTCTGTGGCATAGAGTCTGGTGGGAGAATTTTGGTTTTGGAGAACCTCTTATAGCCTCTGTGCGTAGTGATGGAGAGGTAAAACTTGTGGCGTCTATGAATATATCCGACGGCATAGCTCACTACATAGGAGGGGAAGATTTAACGGATTATCACGATTTCATCTATGCTGCGGATTCTCCTTCTTCCTATCCGTATATAAGAGCGGCTATAGAGGCATTATTTTCACTGGAAGGCGTAAGGCGTATAAATCTCCGCTCTCTGCAGGAAGATTCACCTACTTGTGATAACCTAATCAGAATATCCGATGAATTAAGGCTGATATATAGAATGGAGTATGAAGACGTGGCGCCTAGGCTGATTCTGCCGAATAGCTGGGAGGGTTATCTAGCGATGCTGAGTAAGAAGAATAGGCATGAATTAAGGAGGAAGCTGCGACGCTTGGAAGGTAGCGGTGATATTCACCTTACGGAGTTGTTTGACCATTCGGAAATTTCAGCAGGCATGGATGAGTTCTTCGCTCTTCATAGGATGAGCAGCTATGAGAAAAAAGGGTTTATGACAGATGCACGTGAAGCCTTTTTCCGGCTTATGACCGCATCCCTGGCACACCGAGAACAGGTACGCCTTCTCTTTTTGGAATTGGATGGTGAGCGCGTGGCGGTTTCTTTGTCATTTGTGGTAGGCGATATAAAATATTTATACAATTCCGGGTATAATCCTGCTTACGGCAGTCTCGCTGTAGGGCTTCTCAATCATGTTTACAATATTAAGCGTTCTATAGAGGAGGGATTTACCGTGTTTGATTTTATGCGAGGGGCAGAACGATACAAGATTGATTTGGGGGCGTACCAGAAACGTCTTATCAACATCACACTTGAACTATCGGAATAGGGGGATGTGGGACTTGAGATTGATTATCATAAGTGTTCATGGCTGTCCTGTAGCCCGCGCGGGTGAGAAGGACGCGGGTGGAATGAATGTGTATTTGCTGGAAGTGGCTAGACGATTGGCGGCTAAGGGTGTTAAGGTAGATGTATTTACAAGAAGCCATCAGAAAGGTGACCCTGAGATTGTGGATATAGCGCCGGGTGCGCGCGTTGTGCACCTGAAAGCGGGACCACTTTATATGCCTAAAGCGGATATCTATTCTTTCCTGCCTCTGTTCAGGAGTCGGCTTGTTTCTTTTATAGAAAGAGAAGGTACGGCGTATGATTTGATATATTCTAATTACTGGCTATCGGGATTGGTTGGTATGGAGTTGTCTTGTTTATGGGGAGTTCCTCATGCTACCGCGTTTCATACTACCGCGGCATTGAAGTATCGTGCTCGTCCTGGGGAAACTGAAGCACCGGAGCGTTTGTTATCCGAGCGGCGTATTGTCAAGGAGGCTCATCGCATTATCGTATGGACACACCATGAACGAGAATCTCTGATGAGTTACTATGACGCAAATCCTGAAACATTAGTCATAATACCTCCGGGTGTGGACTGTGATTTTTTCAAACCCTTCAATTCTCCTAGCGTTGTACCGGATAAAAAACCTCCTCTGATTTTGTATATAGGTCGTGTGACAAAAATTAAAGGACTTTATCTTTTGATGGATGCGTTTTCACTTCTGGATCACCAAGATGCGCGGTTGCGTATAGTTGGAGGCTCTTATGGTGAAGGTGAAATGAAGCGACTTATGCACGACGTGAGAGACTCTTCTAATTTTGCGAACAGAGTAGAGTTCGTAGAGGCGGTAACAAGGGAGGAGCTGCCTTATCACTATTCGGAGGCAAGTGTGTGTGTTCTTCCTTCTTACTATGAGAGTTTCGGGCTATCTGCTCTGGAGGCGGCTGCTTGTGGAAAGCCTGTAGTTGCGTTCAAAGTCGGTGGTCTAGACAATATCGTTATAGACGGACGGACAGGTTATCTTGTGCCATGGCGTTGCCCCGAACCATTCGCTGAGAAGCTGAACTTGCTTATATCTAACGATGCTTTGCGACGTAATATGGGTATTGCCGCGCGAGCTCGCGCTCAGGCGTTGGATTGGGATTCATCTATAAATGATCTTATGAACCTATTCCGCGATCTTGTGAATGGTTCTATGTCTCATCATGGCAATTTACGCTCCAGCCAGACATTAGTGGAGACTTTATAAAAGCCTCTTTGTTCATATAGGTGAACTGCCGAAACGTTTTCCGCGTCTACATCCAGATGTATGGACTCCGCAGCCTGCTGCTGCAAAGCTTCGATGCCTGCTTCTAATGTAACCTTTCCCAGCCCTTTTCTTCGGCTTTCCGGGTGAACTCCCAGCATATCCAACCTTCCTTTGATTATCCCTTCAGTTTCTGTTGTGCTAATCCAACAAAAGGCAACGATCAGACCGCCTTCCATTTCGGCAAAGATGATTTCCTGAAACCTTCCCGGCAAAGATAACCTGTACTCTATCTCCTCCGTGGTATTTGGGGAATATCCGAAGTGGGAGCGAAAAGAGAGGTTTTGCAAAATAGTCAGATCCTGAATCTCTTCACTCTTGCGCATTCTTCTTATTTTGAATCTTGCGTCTTTCACCTTTGCCATATTGATATTGCTATCGGACAGCTTCATATTTAGGAGATGTCTGATATATTTGAACCCTTTTCTTTCTAGGAATGCTCTGAATTCCAATGAATCATCCGTTACTATGGCATGAGCCACCTCGGCTCCTTGTTCTATTGCTCTCGAGATAGCATCGTCTATCAAGATCTCTGTGGTATTTGGCGGCGCGCTTTTGGTAGTGCATACGGATATGATACTTCTCCCAATGTTGATTTCAGGCGTTACAATTGCGAAGCCGTTCAGTCGATCATTATATTCTGCAATGAGAATGTTTTTTGTAGGATGTAGGCGTGGTTCCTGTAACTCCTCTCGCAATATGTGGGGTCTGGATGATAAGGATATGATAGTTCCTCTTGAACGGCGTGAAATAATATTAGCCAGAGATTCCAAATCTCCCCATTGGAACAAACGTGTTTGGGGATTAGCCTTCATTTTCTATCATGTCTTCTTATCAGGGGGAAGTAGATTCAACCTTGCGCGTGGTCTTTTGCAATACATGCTCTTATATACTACATCAGGATATATAGGCATGTTTGAAATTTGGCGCCGCTAGTGTATATTTGAAAATTTCTCCGTGTATTATTGTGAAAGAGGATACTACTATAAGGTAATAGTTCGGTACGTACGTACAATTTTTGTGTTTATAATTTAATTGACTTCTGTATTATATGGTATTGGATAGACTTCGTTTATCTAACTAGAATTATAATCTGAATAAGCGTTGTAAAGGAAAACCGATAACGAGCGAATGAATTTCCAATAATATTGGGGTGAATGATACCTGTTTATGAGTCAAAGAGCACCTTATACCACAGATCGTATGAACTTATTCAAGGTCTGGCTGATTGGCAAGTTGAAGACAACCAAGGTCTGTGTATTGTCAATGCCAACAGCACCGATTTAAAGCGTTAAGGTAGCACTTACAAGGAATAGTATTACAGACTTTAATGTTTTGACGGAATTTTTTCAAAGATAAAGGCTTATTAGAAAGAGAGAAAATTTATGGCATGTAGGCTTTCAGGGAGTAGTATAGTTTGTGAGGAGCTTCTGCGTGAAGGAGTGGAAGTTGTCTTTGGGTTACCGGGTGGTGCAATATTGCCACTCTACGGAGCGCTTTCACAGTATCCGAATCTGCGGCACATACTAGTTCGCCATGAGCAGGGCGCAGCACACGCCGCTGATGGATATGCACGCGCAACAGGCAAAGTCGGTGTATGTTTTGCGACTTCCGGACCTGGAGCAACCAACCTTATCACAGGATTGGCTAACGCAATGATGGATTCCGTGCCTATAGTTGCAATCACCGGACAAGTAGGACGAGCCGCATTGGGCACAGATGCCTTTCAAGAGACGGATATCACAGGTGCTACGATGGCTGTAACCAAACACAACTATCTGCTGATGGATACAAATGAGATCATTCCTGCTATTCATGAAGCGTTCTATATTGCTAGAACAGGGCGCCCGGGACCCGTATTGATAGACATCCCCAAAGATGTCTTTCAGGAAGAAGTTTCGTTCTCTGAAGAAGATCGCAAGATTAATTTGCCCGGTTATTCCGTGTCAATGAAGGTATCTGCGGAACAAATAATATCTAGTGCCGATATTATAAACGATGCTAAGAAGCCGGTTATTCTTGCCGGGCACGGCGTGACAATATCCCGCGCTTTCAATGAGTTGCGAGAGATTGCTGAAAAAGCTTCTATACCGGTAGTAACGACTCTACTCGGGATATCTTCGTTTCCGGAAGACCACCCTCTCAGTACAGGCTTTCCCGGTATGCACGGTATGGCGTACGCCAGCTTGGTATTGGACGAGGCGGATCTGATAATTTGCATCGGCGGGCGTTTTGATGATCGTATAGTTGGGGATCCGAAACGGTTTTCCCCTCGTTCAAAGAAGATACAGATAGATGTAGACAAGGCAGAGTTCAATAAGTCTGTAAAGGTGGATTTGGCTATTTGCGGTGATGCTAAGGATGTATTACGCCGGATTATCCCGCTTGTAAAGATTGCTTCACATGAGAGATGGTTAGAACGCGTAGAGCGTATAAAAGAAGAGCACCCTTCCCTTAGGATACGAGATACGGATGAGCTTTTAGGCCAACGCGTAGTGAAAGCAATTTCCGATGTGACAAGAGGGAATGCGATACTGTGTACAGGTGTAGGACAGCATCAGATGTGGGCGGCTCAGCACTATGTTTTTACCATGCCTAACTCTTTCATATCTTCCGGTGGATTGGGTACGATGGGTTTTGAAGTGCCTTCGGCTATAGGTGCACAGATTGGATGCCCGGATAAACTTGTTTGGTCTATCTGCGGTGACGGAGGGTTTCAGATGACGATGATGGAACTTGCTACAGCTGTGGAGAATAAGTTGCCTGTCAAATATGCCATCTTGAACAATAACCATCTGGGAATGATTACTCAATGGCAGGGAATGTTCTATGGAGGTGATTATCAGGCGGATGCTTACACGGGAAATCCGGATTTTGTAAAACTCGGGGAGGCATATGGCATAAAATCGCTACGAGTCTCCAAGGCAGCCGAACTCATTCCTGCTATTGAGGAGGCAAATGAACATAACGGTCCGGTAATTGTAGATTTCATCATAAAGAAAGTAGAGAGTGTATACCCTATGATACCTGCAGGTCAGAGTGTGGCTGAGTTGCTGGAAGAAGCATTATAAAAATTCTTATAATTGGAAAATAATATTATGCAAGATAATAAAAAATTTCACAAACGCACAATAACTACACTTGTTGTGGATAAGCCCGGAGTTTTGGCGCGTATAGCGAGCATGTTTCGCCGTCGCGGCTTCAACATCGTGAGTCTTGCGGTTGGACACTCGGAGTACCCCGGATTCTCACGCATGACGTTTGTGGTGGAAGGGCAACTAAACGTGATTAGTTTTGTAGCCGCACAGCTGGATAAACTTGTGGATATTGTGGATGTTCAGGATGTTACAGATAAAAATTTTGTATGGCGTGAACTGGCTCTTATAAAGGTGAAAGCTGAATCACACGTTCGCGGCGAAATCTTGGAGCTTAGCCAGATATTCCGCGCCAATATTGTGGATATTGGCATCGATAGCCTGATTATGGAGATAACGGGCGGACGTTCCAAGATAGATTCGCTGGTGGAACTTTTGCGCAGTAGAGATTATCTCATCACAGTTATGCGCACGGGGCGTATAGCTGTTCTGAGAAGCCCTCTCTACTCAGGGGGCGCGGAAGGGGAGTTTGTGAAAAATTACGGCACCTTGCAATCTGAGGTTATGAATTATGGTAGCGGTTCCGTATAGGAATTATCTAGTCAGTGGAGGTTTATATTGGCTATACTCTATTACGATAAAGATATTGAAGATACAGCACTTATGGGCAAAACGGTGGCTGTTATAGGTTATGGCAGTCAGGGACATGCTCACGCGCTCAATCTGAAAGATAGCGGCGTAAACGTGGTCGTAGGGCTTTATGAAGGAAGTCCCTCCAGAGAGCAGGCGGAACATGACGGCTTTAGAGTTCTGGATAACGCAGCTGCGGCGGAAATAGGGGATTTGATAACTCTGCTGCTTCCGGATACTAAGCAGGCGGAGGTCTATAAGAAGGATGTGCTGCCTCATCTCTCGCCCGGTAAAACAGTGTTGTTTGCACACGGATTCGCCATACACTATAGGCAGATAACCCCTCCCGATGATGTGAATGTAGTTATGATAGCTCCAAAAGCACCTGGGCACCGTGTGAGAACGGTGTATCAGAACGGCTTAGGGGTGCCGTGCCTTGTGGCCGTTCACAATGACGCAACGGGTGACGCGAAAGAGATAGCCCTTGCGTATGGCAAGGCTTTAGGCGGCGGACGTGTAGGTATACTGGAAACCACATTCAAAGAAGAGACGGAGACGGATCTTTTCGGTGAGCAGGCGGTGTTGTGCGGGGGTGTGACGCAGCTTATAAAAACGGGATATGAGGTGCTGGTGGAGGCCGGTTATCAACCGGAGTCCGCCTATTTTGAGGTGTTGCATGAACTCAAGTTGATTATTGACCTGATATATCAGGGCGGTTTGGGGTATATGCGATATTCTATAAGCGATACCGCAGAATACGGCGATTATACCTCCGGACCTATGATCATAGATGACAGAGTGAAAGAGAATATGCGCGAGGTTCTACGCCGAATACAATCGGGAGAGTTTGCGCGCCAGTGGATAGCGGAAAATGATGAAGGCCTCCACCGTTTCAAACAGTTGAGGAAGGAGAACGCTGATCATCCGGTTGAACATATAGGTAAAGAACTACGCGGAATGATGCCATTTCTCCAAGAATCCAAGACTTGATATATGTTCAAGAGTAGCGTAAAGAGTGATTGAAATGAACCAAAATGAAGCCGATGACAGGATAATAATCTTTGATACAACGTTGCGCGATGGAGAACAATCGGCGGGCGCGGGGTTAACTGTAGATGAGAAGGTTCGTATAGCGAAGCAACTGACACTTCTACGCGTGGATGTTATAGAAGCAGGCTTCGCTGCGAGTTCTCCGGGTGATTTCGAAGCTGTGAGTAGGATAGGGCGAGAGGTGGAAAATGTAACCGTTTGCACTTTGGCTCGCGCACTGCCGGGTGATATAGACATAGCGGGAGAGGCACTGAAGGACGCAGCACACCCACGCATACATACCTTTATATCATCTTCAGATATACACCTTATGCACCAGATGCGACGAGATAGAGAAGCGGTTATGGATATGGCGGTAGAAGCGGTTAAACGTGCCAAAAGCTTTGTGGAAGATGTAGAGTTTTCCCCTATGGATGCTACTAGAACCGAGCCCGAATATCTTTATGCTATCCTTGAAGGTGCTATACGCGCCGGAGCGACTACGGTGAATATACCCGATACCGTTGGCTATACAACACCTCAGGAATTCGGGCTATTGATAAAGGGGATATTCGAAAATGTGAGCGGCATACACAAAGCCGTCGTCAGTGTGCACTGCCATAACGATTTAGGCTTATCGGTTGCCAATAGCCTCTCCGCTATAGAGAGCGGTGCGCGTCAGATTGAAGGATGTATCAACGGCGTAGGTGAAAGAGCAGGCAACGCCGCTTTGGAAGAAGTTATCATGGCTATAGAAACCCGAAGCGAGTATTTTGGGCTTTCCACACGCATAGATACAAAGGAGATTGGACCTACCTCTAGACTTATATCTTCCGTATTCGGATTTCCCGTACAGTACAATAAGGCTATAGTAGGTCAGAACGCTTTTCGTCATTCCTCAGGTATACATCAGGATGCCTACCTCAAGGAGCGTACCACTTTTGAGATTATGGAGCCTGCTTCAGTTGGATGGAGAGGGGAGGCATTGGTATTGGGAAAACTGAGCGGACGTGCCGGTCTTAGATCTCGCCTCTTTGAGTTAGGATACAGACTCACAGATGATGACTTGGCTGATGTGTTCGGCGAGTTTAAGAAACTTGCCGATACTAAACGAGAGGTAACCGATAGAGATCTGGAAGCTCTTATGTCTGAGCACCATAGGCAGACGGATACCTCACGCAGTTACCGGCTCACTTCGGTCGAAGTATTGTGCGGTACTGCCCAAATCCCTAGGGCCACCATTATTTTAGAGAAACCGAACGGTATAATCGCAAAGGTATCAAGAGAAGGCACAGGCCCCGTAGATGCAGTATGCAAAGCCATAGATGAAGCGGTGGGTGAATCTATAAGACTCACGGAACTTACAGTGAATTCTATAACCGAAGGCCTTGACGCTTTGGGGGATGTGACTATACGTATAGAAAAGAATGGTGCCGTTTATTCCGGTAAGGGGAGCGATACCGATATAATTGTGGCATCCGCCAAGGCTTATGTAAACGCTGTTAACCGTGCCCTTACCATTGGGGTTCAAGATTCGGTATGAGAAGAAGAAAAAACCCGACCCACCGGATAATGGATAATGAGGCAAGGTATCCGGAGTAATGCCGTGTATGCTACCTCCTCACCGTTTATAGATTCACACGGTACCCCTTACAATAAAAAACACTTCGGATTAACATGAATTCGAGCACAAGCAATGCGGGAGATTTGGTATGACTCCAAAGACAATGTTCGAGAAAATATGGGAACGCCATACAGTCGCAGAGCCTGAAGGCCAGCCTGCGATATTGTATATAGACTTGCATTTGGTTCATGAGGTCACTTCTCCGCAGGCATTTGAAGGGCTTCGACTGGCTGGGCGCAAACCTCGGAGACCTGATCTGACTATATCCACTGTAGATCATAATGTACCTACGGACGGCTCACGTATGAAGGAAATTGAAGACCCTATAGCACGTCGGCAGGTAGAAGCGCTTAGGAAGAATTGCCGCGATTTCGGCATACGATTGTATGATGTGAACTCGAATGAGCAGGGCATTGTTCATGTGATTGGACCCGAACAAGGTTATACGCAGCCGGGTATGACTATTGTATGCGGTGATAGCCACACATCTACACATGGGGCTTTTGGCTCCCTTGCTTTTGGAATTGGTACTTCGGAAGTGGAACATGTGCTGGCTACTCAAACCCTTCGTCAACGCAGACCCAAGACTATGGAAATAAGATTTTCCGGCGAACTTTCTCAAGGTGTAACAGCTAAAGATATGATACTTGCCACTATTCGACAGATAACTACTGCAGGCGGTAGCGGTTATGTAGTGGAATATACGGGCGAAGCTATTAAAAACCTCGAGATGGAAGGGCGTATGACAATATGCAATATGAGTATTGAAGGTGGCGCACGCGCGGGTATGATTGCCCCGGATGAAACTACATTCACATGGCTGAGAGGACGCCCATTTGCGCCTAAAGGCAAGGATTGGGATAGGGCTGTACGTGACTGGTCTGAGTTGCATACAGATGGAGGAGCCGAGTTCGATGCATTGGTGGAGATAGACTGTTCTTCTTTGGAGCCTTGCGTTTCATGGGGCACTAACCCCGGCCAAGTAGTCGGTATAAGTGAAACGGTGCCGGATCCTGACGATTTCCATGATGTTGCAGAGAGCCGATCTGCAATGAATGCTTTGAAGTATATGAAGCTGGAACCCGGTATGCTCGTTACAGATATAAAGCTGGATAGAGTGTTCTTGGGCTCCTGCACAAATGCACGCCTGCATGATATAAGGGTTGCCGCTTCAGTTGTAAGAGGCAGAAAGGTAGCGAAGGGTGTACGCGCTCAAGTGATGCCGGGGTCTACATTGACCAAGATAATGGCTGAGAAAGAAGGACTGGATAAGGTGTTCAAAGAAGCAGGCTTTGAGTGGCGAGAGTCAGGCTGTTCGATGTGTCTGGGTATGAATCCGGATATACTCTTGCCCGGTGAGCGTTGTGCTTCTACATCCAACCGCAACTTTGAGGGTAGACAAGGGAAAGGAGGGCTTACACACCTAGTCAGCCCTGCGATGGCAGCCGCTTCTGCAATAACGGGGCATTTTGTAGACGTAAGGGATTGGGATATCAGATACTGATGGCAAATCCAAACAGCGGCAGAAGGGCTCCCCCTCCTCGGCCTCCGCGCCGTGCCGCGTATCGGCGCGGAGATGGTACCCGAGAAAAACGGTCGGGAGCGGTATATGGGACAAAATTACGGGGCGTAGTCAGTTCGAAGAGTTCAGCAGAGACAGATATAAGCCTTATCAGTATGAATCCGGCCGGCGAGCCCTGCGATGGTTATTTATCTTCGCGTTGTTGTGGATTCTGTTTTCATCATTACTGGCTGTATTCGATTTTTCCAACGTATCTGTCTATTCAGGCTGGCGCAATGAAGGCATAACGACTGTCCCCCCTACCGATTTGCGAGAAGGGTTTCTGCAGTTCGCAAGAGCGGAAGGTATAGCCTGTAGCGGTTTAGAGGAGGCGGTAGATGACCTGAATAATCAATCCGTAGGAGATAGGCCTTGCTTGCGTATCTGGAACTATGTTGCGGAGCTCCAAGATACACGAACTCGGACAGATTCGATGCTTTTCCTAACTATTATTGCGATGATTGCTCTCGCTTTTCCGTTGGGTTCTTTTACCTATCGTGTCAGTCGCAACTTACTTACTTTGCGGTCCGCCGGGCAGCGTTTCAGGCCGGAGATGGCTGTATTGTGGCTCTTCCTTCCTTTTGGTTTGCTGGCGCTTATACTGCTTCCTCTTCGCTTGTTTCCAGATTGGATAGCGCCTGTGTTTCTTGTAATACCCGCGTTACCCGTCTTTAGGTCATTCCGGGCATTCTCCGAAATGTTCAAAGCATCCGACCCGACTGTGCCACTTGGCGAAGATACCGCATGGCAAAATAAAGGAAAAGTTGCCTTCATTGTTTATATATGGGGTGCGTTGTTTGTAGCCATGGTGGTTTTCAATCCCTTGACAATAGGCCGAGTGTGGTTATCTGTAGATGGTAGTCTTTCATCTTTGATATCCGCCACTTGGGGATTTTTTGTAGGCGATATTATTATGATCCTTTTTGCCCTGCTAACATTGATAGTAGCTTTGAGCTTGCACCGTTTGCAAGAGCAAAAATTCGCTCACGTTGGTAGGATAGTGGTGCGGCCTCCGTTGCCGCGTGACCCGCTGGAAGATCTCATAGAAAAGGATACCGCCCAAAGAGCAAATCAGAGGTAGGAAGATATGCAACAGTTCACCATTCATACGGGGCTAGTAGTACCGCTTGACCGCGTCAATGTAGATACTGACCAAATTATCCCCAAGCAGTTCTTAAAACGTATAGAGCGCACGGGATTTGGACAATTCGTATTTTACGACTGGCGTTATCTGGAAGGTAGCATCCCAAATCCGGACTTCATCTTGAACCAGCCGAAGTATAGGAGGGCCACTATACTTGTGACCGGTAGCAACTTTGGCTGCGGATCTTCACGAGAGCATGCGCCTTGGGCATTGGAAGAGTACGGTTTTCGCGCTATCATTGCTCCTTCTTTCGCGGATATTTTCCGTAGCAACTGCTATCAAAATGGCATGTTGCCGATAGAATTGAAGGATACCGCCGTAGATGAAATCATGGGTAAAGCGTTAAGGCGGGTAGGCTATGAGGTGACCGCTGACCTCCAAACGCAGACTGTCCATGATGGATATGGACTTTCCGAGCATTTCGATATAGACCCGTTCCGTCGTGATTGCCTATTGAGCGGCTTAGATGATATAGGTCTTACCCTAGAGCATGAAGACGCCATAGAGCAGTTTGAGGGGAAACGTGATACTATCTACTGATAGGTGACAACTTCTTACTTACTTTATAGTATTATTGGTCAGTGGTTGAGGTGAGTGAAATCTCGATAGCCTGTTCAAAGGCTTCATAAGGCTGGGCACCTCTTAGGGAACCTATAAATTCATCCCCCTTGAAAAACAGGAAGAACGGAACGCCTCTTACCTGAAGAAATGCAGAGATGTTTACCCCTTGGCTCACTTTATCGTTGGATCTTGTGTCTTCATAGCACATGCCGAAAGCGGTAGCGTCTAAATTCAGATCGTTTGCCCAACCTGCCGCGTTGGCATCAAAGGTGTCCCCTGCGAATTTGTCCTGATTCTCGAATAGCAGATCATGGTACTCCCAGAATGCTCCTTGTTCATCAGCGCACCAAGCGGCTCTAGCTGCGGCGCGTGCCTCAAAGTGGAAGCTTTCCAGTGGTGAGTCTATGAATGCTATGCTTACTGTGCCGGGCTCGATATATTTTTCCTTTATGAGCGGTAAAGTCTCTGATTGGAACCTGCGACAAAAAGGGCATTGAAAATCGCTGAATTCTACAATGGTTACCGGACTATTCATGTCTCCATAAGTTCGTAATTCATTCAAGTTGAACGGAAATTCTATGTCCGGCTGTGTCTGTGCGGGTTGCGCATTGTGGGTATCCGGATTTGGCGTTGGAGTGTTTTCAGCTGGTGTAGCCGTTTGTGTGGGTTGTGTATCGAGCGTATCCGGAGTTGGTGTAGGAGTGTCAGTTGGTGTAGCCGTTTGTGTGGGTTGTGTATCAAGCGTATCCGGAGTTGGCGTTGGAGTGTTTTCAGTTGGTGTAGCCGTTTGTGTAGGCTGTGTGTTTGGAGGTTGTGGAGGTGGGGTTATTTCAGATGAAGGTGTAGAATCTGCTGATTCTAGTAATTCTTGGGCATTCTGACCGCATGCCATAGATATCATCCCTAAAGTTGCAAGTGCTACAAACATGAGAGACACAACAGCATGACGTTTACAATATCTGTAAAGAAACGAAGTAGATTTGGGCATCCGTACACGGAGCGAAGTTATCATATCCACAATTATAGTATCATACGAATACATAGGCGAAAGAGATCATACCGTCGGTTTATATGGTAAATTTTCCATTGTTGCATACCGGCGTACTTAGTGTTATTTTGCGATATATATCGTGAACATTCCGGTAGGTAAAGAATAAGACGCACAAAATTCTTTGTAAGGAGGATATTACTATGGAGGCAAGAATTACCGCATTGGGGGGTGATGGTGTGGGTCCAGAGGTAACTGCTGTAGCAGCTAGGGTTTTGGAGGCTATTGCGGATCGTTTTGGGCACACATTCGAGTTTGTAACGGCGCCTATCGGGGGTTCTGCTATAGATTCCACAGGGAATCCACTGCCGGATGATACTCTCGCTCTTGCTCTTGGTGCTGATGCCATTCTGTTCGGTGCAGTCGGTGGTCCTAAATGGGATGACCCACAGGCAAAAGTACGCCCTGAAGATAGCATACTTAGACTTAGGCGTGAGCTAGGTCTGTTCGCAAATTTGAGGCCCGTGCGCGCCTACCCTCAGCTGGTATCCTCTAGCCCGCTCAAATCGGACAGGTTGCGAAGAGTGGATTTCATTATAGTTCGTGAGCTGACGGGAGGCCTCTATTTTGCTTCTCCTAAGAAACGTTGGCAAAACTCACGGGGACGCCGTGCAATAGATACGCTTTCATACAGTGAAAAGGAGATTGCGCGGGTGCTACGAGTAGGATTCATTCTGGCGCGTCAGCGCAGAGGTCGCCTCCATTCTTTGGATAAGATGAACGTTCTGGAGACGAGCCGCCTATGGCGAGAGATAGCCACAGAACTTGGACGGGATGAATACCCGGATGTAGAGCTGATTCACATGCTCGTAGACAATGCCGCTATGCAGATTATCTCAGATCCTTCTCAGTTTGATGTTGTAGTTACCGAAAATACCTTTGGTGACATACTCTCGGACGAAGCAGCGGCCATAGGAGGTTCTATGGGTTTAATGCCTTCCGCTAGCCTTGCTGCCGCACCCTTCTCGGAAAAGACGAACCGCTCCAAAAAGAATCGGACACTCAAACCCGCTCTTTATGAACCCATACACGGATCAGCTCCGGATATTGCAGGACGCGGAATAGCCAACCCTATGGCATCTGTCCTAAGCGCCGCTATGATGATGCGTTGGTCATTCGGGTTGAATGAAGAAGCCGCAGCTATTGAAGAATCTATAGAGGCGCTGCTGGACGAAGGAGTACGTACTGCCGATATCGCTCGCAAAGGGTCACGAATTTTCAGTACATCCCAGATAAGCGAGCTTATAGTCGGTCATATTGCGGGCTGAACGGAAGTAAGCACATAGTACAATAGTGCATACATATATAGTACCTATGTAGTGGCGGCGTATCTCGTGCGTTAAAAAAACGATAAATGATGGCCAATTAATCTCAAATCTTGAAGGAGTTACCCATACAGAAAATGAATCACGCAGAATCCATATCTGAAACTACTTTATCCGCCGCATTGCCGGATACCACGTCTACTTTCAAACTTAGAGGACTAACCGCTCCCGTTCTCATATACCGAGATGAATGGGGCATCCCTCATATAAAAGCCCGGAATGAACATGACGTTTTCTTCGCGCAGGGTTTCGCCACGGCACAGGATAGGCTTTTTCAGATGGATTACGATAGACTGCGCTGCCTAGGACGCTGGGCGGAGTACGCCGGAGATACGGCAATAAAAAACGATATCCTAATGAGACGTCGTAAACTAGGAAGAGCGGCACGCAATGACTATGAAGCTACAAACGGCCCCGTGAGAGATATGATGGACGCATACGCAGCAGGCGTAAACGCATTTCTCCGTACAACCCAATCCCTGCCTATAGAGTACTCCCTCCTGAAATCTGAACCCGAACCATGGGAGCCATGGCACTGCGTGGCAGTATACAAAATCCGCAACACGGCAGAGGGGACATACATGAACAAGATATGGCTCTCCCATCTTTGCGCTGAAATAGGTGCCAAAAATGCCGCGGAACTCATGCCCGGATACCTGCCCGGCCAGCTGCTCACCATACCACCCGGCAGTGTATACGAAGGCGCTATAGAGAACGCCTTACATGAACTGAATGAATCGGCAAAGCTTGCATGTATGAACCTCTCCCCGGATGGAGAAAGCAACGCGTGGGCAATATCCGGCGAACGCACCGCTTCCGGATTGCCTTTGATTGCAGGTGATTCCCACCGTGTGTTGGATACACCTAACGTATACATGCAGGTACATCTTTTCTCCCCTACACTTTCAGTTCTGGGCTATACAATCCCCGGCTGGCCCGGCGTACTTCACTTCTGCCATAATGAGAGCGTGGCATGGGGTATGACACATGGAAGAGCCGAAACGCAAGATATTTTCGCCGAAAGGCTGCGGAACACATCCGATAGAAAGGAGTACCTTTTCCTTGGCGAGTGGCGTACAGTAGCTTCTACAAGAGAGACTATAAAGTCACGAGGCGGTGGCGGTCGTGAAATAGTGACTATGGAGACACATCACGGGCAAATAATTTCCGGTGAAACTGAGGAAGGATACGGCTTTGCATTGGCGGATCCGGGCGCGCAAACCACGCACTGGATATCATCCGCTTATCGCGCTATGAAGGCTGAAGGTGCGGACGATTTAGAATCTGCATTGGATGGCTGGACAGACCGAGTCAATAACTACCTATACGCAGATGTAAATGGTGAATTCGGCTACAGGTTTGCAGGCCTTGTGCCCGTTCGAAGTCGTGCACATGCCTTTGGACCCGCACCGGGTTGGACGGGTGAACATGAATGGAGAGGTTTCATACCACCCTCAGAACTTCCTCGCACACGAAACCCGAAAGAAGGATGGATAGTTACCTGCAACCAGCGCGTAGTGGACGAAACATATCCTTACTTTCTTTCCAACTGGTGGTCAAGCGACTACCGCGCACGTCGTATAGCCCATCGCATAGACGAAGTCAGCGGACAGCCCGCAACTCCCGCCGATATGGCAGATATACATGGCGAATCATTATCTATACCGGCGGAATCTCTTCTCGCAATGCTAGCCAACCTAGACCATATAGCATTCGATAGAAAAACTAACCTTGCTCTAGAGATACTCCGTAGCTGGGACACTCGGATGAACGCAGACTCCAATGGTGCCGCAATTTACGCAGCGTTAAGTGAAGAGATAATCGCCACTGTTGTTCGTCGCAGATTCGGCATCCTTGCTGAGAGTGCACTATCCGGGCGTAGCCTTTCAGGCCTTGACCACATACATAGATTCATAAGGCCGATGATTTTTTCACAGATGAGATACAATCAAACACACATCCTTGGTGAGGGAATGACTTGGCAGACTCTCATCGCAGAAGCGATGCCGCAAGCACTCCGTACACTCTCACGAAGGTTAGGTAGCAACCCATCACGGTGGCGATGGGGAGACCTGCATGTGACCCGACATACCCACCCTTTATCCGAAATATTCCCTTCTGCCTCATCATCTCTGAACCCTCCTGCGGTTCCTACGCATGGAGACAATGATACACCATTGGCGGGATTACACCTTCTGGACTTTGTCAATGCTGTGGCATCTGTCAATCGATATATATTCAATCCTTCAGACTGGACCACTGGCCGCTGGGTAGTGCCGCTAGGTGCAAGCGGTCACCCCGGGAATTCTCACTATATAGACCAGCAGGCACTTTGGGCGAATATTGAAACTATTCCGCAACTGTGGGATTGGCACACAATTCAGAAAAAATCTGAATCTGTTCAATGCCTCGAGCCATATATATAGGCATATACGGGTAATTTCTATATTCTGTAAATGGCTATGTTGCGAATTACGTATTATTAAGTGGATATATTATCGAATAAGCATAAATTACTACGAAAGACAAAAAGTATTAGAAAATGCTTGCAAAAAAGCGTAGAAACCCCCTATAATACATATATAAGGCCTGCAATATCGATGGCGGGTCTTGTGCGTTACAAAAAACAATAGGAAGGCGGTACAAGTCGTCTTTAAATTAAAAGGATTATCACAAATGTTTAGATGGTTATCTGATACGGTCAACGGGTTGGGTGCGACATTTACATCGCGTGCTATATCGCCTCGTGTATATGAGCATTCCCGCTTGCTTAGCGAGAACATATTGCGAGATTCCAGTAACACTGTAATCTCAAGTTCTCACAGAGGCGGTAATCCGTTTGATTCGTTTCTCCACATGACAAAGCTCTGAGTAGAAACGTTCCCAGACAAAAAAGAGCAGTGGTTCGGCTAATGGTTGAGCCACTGCTTTTTTTATTCTATCCGTACAAATTTCCGCCTATCGGAAGTCTAATATTGTATAACATTAGCTGTAGAGTATTTACATTGAGTGCTATGAATAATACGTAATATAAGCGTTTCATGTGTTGCCTTATCATGTTTGATGAATAGAAAAAATTATGAAGTAATAGTAAAAAGAAAGAGCAGTAGCGAAAGTAAGAAGAAGCTGATCTCTTTTCATGTTTACAACGCTACCTCATTTTATCTATGCGGATTGGAAAATCTGAGATTGCTACCAAGTATATATCCCGGATGGACCTATCGCTTTTATGTATCCGAAGAAGCTCCGCAGTACTTTGTGGATCAATTTTATCACTCTGACGCGGAGATTATAATAATGGATAGCGCGTTTGAGGCGTCATTCCGGAATTTATGCTGCTTTCTTCCTTGGGATGAGGAAGATGTAGAGGTCAATTTAGTACGCGATGTGAGCGCCCGAGTTAGTTTACGTGAGAAGTATGCTGTAGATGAATGGCTTGAAAGTGACAAGTTCTACCATATAATGCGTGACCATTGGAGTCATAAATTTAGAATTATTCCAAAACTGTGGGGATCTAGAAGAGGTGATAATGTTGTGTTCGATATGCGTAGTGAGATAGAGAAATTTATCGCATCTCAAGACGGCAATAGTCCTGATCTTGACCGAATATTTTTGTCAGAGGTATTATATCCGGTGATTGCATCTCGAGCGCTCATCCATTCATCTACGTATGGTTTTGTGGGCGAAAATTTCTACCCGTTCCCTAATGATATAGATAAACACCGAATGTATCTAGGTATGTCAATCAATCCGGAGTATGTTGATTTACCTCCAATAATTGATGTTGATTTACCTTCAATAACTATACGCCAAAGGATAAATTCTATAAAACCTATACTTATAAAGCTTTTAAAAAGATTTAAATATTTGTAATCGTATGTGCCCCGGAAGGTTTATGAGTATATAATCAAACCCTTACTTCTATTTAAGGTTTAAAGTAAAAATCGTTCGAAAAAATCCTAGAAATCAATGAAAATTAGAGAAGCAGTTTAATTTAGAGGTTTCTTTAAATCCATGTTTGTTGTGTTGGATAGCCTGATACTGCTGCTTAGTATGCACTCGGTTAGAATCGTCTTGGACGTGGTATATGCAAAGCCGGTAGTTGTGGGTGTTTATAGATGTGGAGGTAAAATGAGGCATATCGTGGATATGATTGTGCCGGCGAGCATTTTCAAAGGGTTCTTGAAGCCGTAATTCATGGGGAATTACCTTTTTATGAGATAAAAGGATTCCCGAAGGTTTTTTCTAACCTGATCGGAGGATGTTATGTTCTTTACCGCATTTCTGATATAGGATATAATATCTGATGGTGAACTGATTAGATTAGTCGGAGGTTATATTGTCCATTTTAATTCCTCGCCGCGTTTTAGCGGAAATAATATACCATGCACTTCAGGATGACCCTAACGAATGTTGCGGTTTGATGCTCGGCACGGCTACGAGAATAGATTATTCGCGCCGTACGGTGAATGTGCATGATAATAAAATCAACCGCTATATGGTATCTCCGCATGATCTGCTAGAGGTGCAGTCAGAGGCGGATAAAAGAAAGAGCGAAATAGTAGGGATATACCATTCCCATACTTATACTCAAGCTTATCCATCTGAGACTGATGTGAGGAATGCTGTAGAAAGCGGCTGGACGGATCCTTTTCATATCATCGTCTCACTTGTAGAAAAGACACGTCCCGTAGTGCGCGCTTTTCACATAGGAGCTGATGGAGTTGTGAAAGAGAAAGTGATAACAACCGATGGCAAGATGTACCGGGGTTCCTCAGTATGAGGTTTACTTTTGCCACAATGTATATTTACCTGCACAACCCGCTCTGCTTGTAAAGCGAGGCTCCGCATAGTGATTGAGGTGCCCTGACAGACTCGATGTGACTGTGCTATCATAGAAAGGAAAGATGAATTTATTTTGCTTCATGGAGGGTTGCCATCGTTTTATTGTTTCGCCCTCCCCGGTGTATGGATTTATATCGTCACCGAAGCTATGATTACAACCTAGCCACGCTGTTTAGTGCCTTTCTTTTATTCACCGCGAGGTACTTTGATGGAACAGTGTATTTGAGTTGTATTGAAGTAACCATCAATCAGGAGGGATATTTGTGATAGAAGCGGCCATAAAAGTCAGGGAAATCTCCAAAGTGTTTGGCGGTAATGCCAAAGAAGCGTTGCGGATGATAAGTGAAGATGCCTCAAAGGAGGCAGTACAGAGAAAAACAGGCGCAGTTCTAGCACTCGCAGATGTTTCCTTTGATGTTTATGAAGGGGAAATCTTTGTAATCATGGGCTTGTCCGGATGTGGGAAATCTACACTGATTAGGTGTTTGAATCTGTTGCTTAGACCTAATGCGGGCTCTGTAAAGATTTACGGTGAAGAGATTACGTCCGCTACTGCGAAACAACTGCGAGAATTGCGCCGTAATACAGTGTCTATGGTTTTCCAGCACTATGGACTCCTACCTCATAGAGACGTGAGTGGAAATGTGAAATGGGCTTTGGAAGTGCGAGGAGAGGATGAGAAGACTCAAGAGAACCTGACTAAAAATGCTATAGAGACTGTAGGGCTTTCAGGCCGTGAGAACGCATATCCCCGCGAGTTGAGCGGCGGGATGCAACAGAGGGTAGGCATCGCTAGAGTACTGGCGCAGGATACTAGGGTAATGTTGATGGATGAACCTTTCAGCGGGTTGGATCCACTTATACGTCGTGAAATGCAGGATGAGCTTACCCGAATTCAAGCGGATATACAAAAGACTATAGTCTTTATAACACATGATCCTAACGAGGCTATGAAGCTAGGTGATCGTGTGGCGATTATGAAAGATGGTCGTATAGTGCAGATAGGTACACCCCAAGAAGTTGTTATGGAACCCGCCAACAATTATGTGGGTGAGTTTACCCGTGATGTGCACTCGGAAGAGATAGTGACAGTTCAGGAAGTGATGGTTGATCCGACAGCGGTTGTTCATACCGGCGCATCTCTTGATACGGCTCTCCGCCAGATGCGACGTTGCGACTCTCCTGTGGTGTTGGTCATAGGGGAAGGCAGGAAATATGAAGGTTCTCTCTCTTTGGAACAGGCACTCAAAGGAGTGCGCAGAAAGGTGGCTACTACAGGGGAATGCTACATTGACAATTCCGATACGGTTCAGCCTGATTCGCTGCTTAAAGATATGATCCCTTTACTTATGTCAATCAAGCATCTTATGCCTGTGGTGGACGATGAAGGAAAATTGGTGGGAGAATTGCATTGCTCTGCTATAGCTAACTTTCTTGCCGCCGATACGAGTGTTTTTTCCTTTGATGACAATGAGATGCAACCTGTTTTAGGATACCTCGAAAAACAGGCTATACGAGAGGCCGTGAGTTTAGCTAAGTAGTCTCAATATAAAAAATAAAAGGACTTTTTGTGGCAAGCAAAACTAAAAAGACATTTTTCATTCCGTTCGTGCGAAGTTTATTCACCATGCTTCGGATTCCTTTCTGGCTGTTGTGGGTGTTGGTATCTGCAGCGTCTGTAGGTATTGTGATTTCAGTGTGGGGCTCCGGTATAGGTTTCCCCATTGACGTAGGCCGTGATGTGGGTTTATATATACAGACTGGAGTAGATTGGGCTACCGATAACTTTTCTTCGGTTTTTCGTTCTATCAAAACCGGCGTGGATTTTTTCCTTGGCGGTATTATGAATGGACTGATGTGGTTTCCATGGCCTGCTTTAGTTATTGTTCTGTCAATGTTGGCATGGCGTATAGTTAATTGGAAAATGGCTGCGTTTACCACTTTGGCTCTGTTGTTTTTGGGTTTTATGGGACTTTGGGATAGCGCCATAGAAACGATAACCCTGGTGATAGTGACCGTTACCTTGTCTATGGCGATAGGGATACCTATAGGTGTTCTATTGGCACGAAACGATAGGATACGCGGCATAATAAAGCCTGTTATGGATGGTATGCAGACTATGCCTAGCTTTGTATACCTGGTACCGGCTATCGCTTTCTTCAGCCTCGGCAATGTTCCGGCAGTTATGGCTACAATAATATACTCCATCCCGCCTGTCATACGTTTGACTGATCTTGGTATTAGGCAGGTATCGAAGGAGACTATAGAGGCTGCGCGCTCTTTTGGGACAACCCCTCGCCAGATTTTGTTGAAAGTACAGGTGCCTCTTGCTTTACCCACCATCATGGCGGGTGTTAACCAAACGACTTTGCTGGCTCTTTCGATGGTAGTTATAGCCGCTCTGGTAGGAGCTGGCGGTTTAGGGCTGGATGTCTGGCGTGCTCTAGGCAGACTCGAATCCGGTAATGCTTTTATAGCAGGGCTAGGGATAGTATTTATGGCGATAATTATCGATAGGCTGACTCAGGCGTATACGAAGAAGCGTCAGCAAGCACTGGAAATAAAAATATGAACCTTTTTTTCTCTATCCCCATCATTAATAGCGGTTTCATATGATATAGGTTTCATACAAAAGATCAGGTAATAGGTTCTAGAAATAGTCCAAATGTAAGAGGAGAAAATTTCGGATGAATTATAGATTTAGAGTTAATTTATGCGGATTCAAAATAGCCGTAACCGGGTTGATGGCCATCATGTTTTTGGTTATTGCAGCTGGGTGCGGTCAAGCAGTAGAAGAAAATACACCCACACCGAGACCGGTGCCTACGCCCAATGTAACGGCAGAAGAAAAGGAACAGGTGGTAATTGCCGAGCTGAATTGGGATAGCGCGGCTATTCAGGCGTATATAGCTACATTCATTGTGCGCAATGGTTACGGCTACCCTGTGGATATCATCGCCGGTGATACCATCTCTATACAACAGGCACTCATCTCAGGTGACGTGGACTTGGTGATGGAGATATGGCTGCCGAATCAGCGGGAAGCCTTGGAACAACCGACCGCGGAAGGCACTGTGGTTTATGCGGGCAGGAGTTTAGATGACAATTGGCAAAGTATGTTTGTTATACCTCGATATGTGCAAGAACAGAATCCCAATCTTAAATCAATAGAGGATTTAGAGGCACACAGTGATCTTTTTGTCACATCTGATTCCAATGGTAAAGCACGCCTTGTGACTTGCGTCCCAGGGTGGGCGTGTGAAGTGGCAAATGCGGAAAAGTATGAAAGCTACGGATTAGGAGAGTACGTGGAGCTAATTTCACCGGGCTCTGCTGCTGCACTATTTGCAGATCTGGAAGGAGCATACAGGCGCGGTGAGCCATGGATAGGTTATTTGTGGGGACCAACTAAACCTGCTACGGAGCTGGATCTAGTTGTATTGGAAGAGGCACCCTATACGGTAGAATGCTGGGAAAGCGATAAAAAGTGCGGCTATCCAACGGCTGAGATCAAAATTGCTACCCACAAATCACTTGTGGCAAGGGCTCCCGAAGTGATAGAGTTCCTCAATGACTGGTCTTTCTCTGCTGATGAACACCTCGCTACAGAAGCATGGCTGACAGATAATAATGAAGAGTACGAGAATGCGGCGGTGTGGTATTTGCAGAACTACCGCGAGAGGTGGACTTCATTTGTACCGGTAGACGTGGTAGAAAGAATTGACAATGCTTTGGAAATTGGGTTCTAACCTCGCCTTGTTTTATCTATAAGTTGGTGATTGTACAAGTAAAGAATGATTTGAGTGGAGCATCTTTCCATCTTGAGTTCGCTTATATGGGAGGATGCTTTTTACAAATGCAACATCTGTATTACCTACTGTATGAAGTAGAGCAGTGTAGTTGATCCCGCTTTGCGAGTGAGTTTAAACTGTTTGACAAGCCTCTTCAAATGAAAGACGAGGAGCGCGAGGATGCAAACCTTCAGGGTTTCCGTACCCTATATTGCAAAGAAAGTTGGATTTTATGGTGCTTCCTTTGAAGAACAGCTCATCCACCTTGGCATTATCGAAACCGGACATGGGACCGCAGTCTAGCCCTAAAGAACGGGCTGCGAGGATCATGTATCCTCCCTGAAGGGAGCCGTTCCTGAATGCTGTAGTATCCGAAAGTTCACGGCTACTCTGAAACATCTCAACCATTTGCGGCGCATGTGGAAATGTTCGCGGCAACTCTTTGTAAAACTCCAGATCATATCCAACGATAGCGGTTACCGGTGCCGCCATAGTTTTTTCTACGTTGCCGGATGCCAATGCGTCTTTAAGTCGGTTCTTTGCGTCTTGTGACTTTACAAAAACTATGCGAGCCGGAAGACAATTCGCACTGGTTGGCGCCAGCACCATTAGATCGAATAATTTTCGCAGTAGCTTATCATCTACAGGGCGTTCCTGCCATGCGTTATAAGTTCGAGCTTCCATAAAAATCAAATTGAACCCTTCCTCGTCAAGGCTTGTGATTTTATGATTTAAACCGTTGGTTTTGTGTGATGTTTTTGGTTTGTCATTAGACATAAGCTTCCTCGTTTTTTCAATGTCAAAGGTTTCTTTTAATTAGCCACCACTCTAGGCTATCGGCAAGTGCAAGCCAGCTCGCTTCAAGGATATTGTCAGATGCGCCTACAGTAGTCCACAGATTCTTAGCATCCGCCGATTCTATTGTAACTTGCACCAGTGCGGCGGTGCTAGAACCTTCATCTACTACCCGAACTTTGTAATCGGTCAATCTGACTTGTTTCAGGCTGGGGTAGAATTGGGTAAGCGCTTTTCGTAGGGCGTTATCTAGCGCAGCTACCGGACCTGGACCTTCTGCGGCGGTATGTAAAATTTCTTCATCTACTTTTACTTTGATTGTAGCTTCGGAAGACATGGCGTCGTTCCTTTCGGCATGAACCAGCACTTTGAAATCCATCAGTTCAAAGGGTGCTTCATAGTTCTCTAAGTGGCGGTGCATCACAAGATCAAAGGATGCATGAGCGCTCTCATATACAAACCCTTTAGATTCCTGCTCTTTGATGTATTTAACTATCCGTCTGGCATCCTCTTTACCCAAGGCATTTGCCAGCCCTGCTTCACGGATTCGTCTCATAACATTGCCTTGCCCGGATAGTTCGGAGATGGTAACGGCGTTGCTATTTCCGACGATTTTTGGGTTTATATGCTGATAAGTATCAGGCGACTTTTCTATAGCCGCGGCATGAAGTCCGCCTTTGTGTGTAAAGGCGCTTGAACCTACATAAGGCTGGAAAGGAGAAGGCCTTCGGTTCACGATTTCGGCTACGAAATTAGTTGTGGATGTGAGCAGAGAAAGTTGCTCATCGCTGATGCACTGTATGCCCATTTTGGTGACAAGGTTGGCTATGACGGAGATTATGTTCGCATTGCCGGTGCGTTCCCCATAGCCGTTCACGCAACCCTGCAGTTGCGTAACACCGGCAGGGACTGCAGCTATGGTTGATGCGACCGCCGTTTCCGTATCATTGTGGCAATGAATGCCTAGAACGGCTTCAGGCAGGGCATCTTTTACTTCTTTGATAGTATGCACTATATCATCCGGCAGTGTGCCGCCGTTAGTATCGCAGAGGATCAACCTTTCGGCTCCTGCTTCCAAAGCGGCTCTCATTACTTGGATAGCGTAATCCTTGTCTGCTATATAGCCGTCGAAAAAGTGCTCCGCATCAAAGAAGACTCGTCTGTCTCGCAGACGCATATAGCGGACAGAGTCTGCAACCATCGCCAGATTTTCTTCGGGCGATACTTCTAGCACACGTCGTACATGGAAATTTGAAGATTTACCTACAAGCGTAACTACAGACGTTTCGGTTTGAAGCATCGCGCGCAACGTAGAATCGGCTTCCGCGCTTATGCCTGCGCGGCGCGTATTTCCGAATGCAGTGAGCGTAGCATTCTTGAGCGGATGAACTTTCATGCGAGAAAAAAACTCATCCTCTTTAGGATTTGCCCCTGCGTAACCGCCTTCTATAAAGTGAATGCCTATATCATCCAACTTGTGAGCTATGGAGATTTTATCTTCTAGCGATAGTGAAATGCCTTCTTGCTGTGCACCATCTCTAAGGGTTGCATCATAAATTTCAATTTTGCTCATTTTCTATACAGTATATACTCAGTGACCACTATTTTAGATTAACATTTATACAGGTACGAAAGGTTACAATACCCGATAGAGAGGTGCTTAGTGAGCGAATATATAACTCTGGATTTTGGCACTGCCGAAAAGGTAGAGGTTCTTACTTACGGTGAGCCCGGGAATAGGACATTCAACATTACAATACACTTTGATTATGCCGAGCTGATTATTTGGATGGAAAAGGAACAGCTGGCTTATATAGGTGTAATGGCTCGTCATTTACTGGATACGAATGAAGAAGTTGAAACGTACGCAAAACCCGAAGCAACAAAATATAAGGACCCAAATCTGCCAAAAAATGTAGAATTCAAAGCGTCTGATGTATCCCTTGAATACGACCCTAGCACAGGACTGTTCACTTTGAATTCACGAGATCCCGGTGATGGAGAAAATGATGACCAAATCAGGAACATCACTTTCGATTTCTCCCGCAAACAAGGGGAACAGATCTCAAGCGATGCGTTGCAAGTGGTAGCCGCCGGAAGAAAACTCTGCCCTTTGTGCGATGAACCACTGACACCCGAGAACAATCATTCCTGCGTTCGGATGAATGGACACGCTTCGGCATCGGATCTGTTTTAGTGAGTGGAATTGGTGAACCTTTCGGAAACCCGGCATACCGGCGACTTCAATGTTTGTTTAGAGCGTATGGCAAAGTGGGAAGTAACGGGCATAGGTCTTCACCCCGGGGGCTCCAACTATGTATTTGTGGCGCTACTGTCAGATAGCATAGAAGAGAAGCCCGAAGATCTTTACTGCATATATAAACCCGCTGCCGGTGAACGTCCTTTGCGAGACTTCTCCTACGGGACTTTGCACCTTAGGGAACGTGCGGCTTTCATACTCTCCAGATACCTCGGATGGCCAACCATACCGCCAACCGTAATCCGCAACGGGCCACATGGGGAGGGCAGCTTTCAGCTATTCATAGATCATGACCCATCCGACCATTTCTTCTCTATGCGGGATGCTTACCTCCAGAGATTTGCACCTGTTGCAATGTTTGATGTGCTTGTGAACAATGCCGACCGAAAAGGCGGCTCCGTTCTGCATGATCAGAAAGGCTTCCTGTGGGCTATAGACCATGGGCTCACCTTCAATTATGAAACCAACATTCGGACGGTGATGCTAGAGTTTAGCGGACAACCGTACCCGCCCGACCTGCTGAAGCGAGTAGGGGAGGCGGAGCGAAACCTAAAAAAAAGAGGCGAGCTCTTCATAGAATTAGCTTCACTTATAGGGTCTGACGTTGTGGAGGCACTCGAGGAACGCGCCGGTCAAATGACAAAAAGTAAGCATTTTCCGACCTTCGACGCAAGTATAAACATACCCTATCCGTTTATTTGAAGCGTCCTTATCCATATCTTCACTCCTACGCCATAGGGATACGCAACCGTGCCGCAGTTCTTCTCAAAATACTTGGGCGTTGCATCTGAAGGCTATGCCCTACAAACCCTACTACCTCTTTCGACCCTGCCAGCATAGGTCTAAGCCAATTACGCAGATTGCTATAAGCATTAGCTTCGTTGATATACGATTGCCAGCCTTCAAACTCCCGAAAACGCCCCATATCATCCGATGTAAGAACTGTTCCTCCAGCCTCCTTGACTATAATCACCCCTGCCGCAAAATCCCATGTATGTGCGGGACCGCTCAGCGCATATTGAAGGGAATTTATCGCCACCAGACACATCTCATAAGCGGTGCTGCCCATAATTCGCACTTCGCCGATGCTTCGGCGGAGCGGTGTAGCCGTTCTGTATCTTTCACGGAACTTGTTAGGTAGTGAGGAAAGCCTTCCGGGGTGTGGGCTACCATCATTTTTTTTCGGAGAGTCTATGGTGAGTCTCTCTCCGTTCATCCATGTTCCGCCGCCTAACCGGGCATGTATAACCAATCCCTCTTTTTCACCGGGCCATGGTAACCATATAGCCCCCGCCACCGGAACGCCCTTATACAGAACGCCAATAGATACGGCATAAACAGGTGAACCGTTTACGAAATTTTTTGTGCCGTCTATAGGATCCACCGCCCAAACAAAATCATCGATAGAAGGTTCATCCTCCGGCGGATCTTCTTCACCCAGCAGAGTATGATTTGGAAAATGGGACTGCACAATGTCATAAATAACCTTTTGCGATTCCTTATCTACATCGGTTACCAGATCTTCCCCTTCTTTCTCCGCTTTCTGGGAGACTTGGTATATTCCACGGAATTTCCCTGAAACTATACTTCCCGCCGTAGTACAAGCCTCAGCGGATACCTTTCCGAGGGCTTCTATAATTTTTGAATCGAGTTGGCATGTATATTCTGTGTTATCTTGCTTCACGAATCTCCTCTTCTTAAAAGAACTGATGGAGTATGATTATCGTATAAAATTGTAGATGATGCGACAAACATTGCCGCTACTGTTTACACTCTGAATTCTATTCTAAGGAAGAGAGATGACCACAACTAATTCTTTTACTATAAGACGCGATAGAGGACTCATGGCACGCGTCATGTTTACCATGTTCCTTATCGGTGTCATTTATGCAGGCTTCACCATACTACTTTGGCAATTGGGATTGCATTTCGCATTCATAGGCATCATAGTAGGCGGCTTGGCATTGCTGCAATATTTCTTCTCTGAAAAGATAGTTTTGGCTGCTACAAGGGCAAAAATCGTATCCGAAAAAGAGGAGCCGCAACTCCACGCTATGATTGCGAAACTTGCGGCGCGTGTGAACACACCTATGCCGAGAGTGGCGATTATACCCAGTGATGTACCGAATGCATTTGCAACCGGACGCAACCCAAAGAACTCTCTGGTCGCTGTCACTGAAGGCATCCGTCGCAGGCTGTCCGCAAGGGAGCTGGAGGCTGTGCTCGGACACGAAATAGCACATATTACCAACAGAGACATGCGCATTATGGCTATAGCGAATTTCTTTGTCACTATAGTGGGATTTGTCTCTTCCCTGCTTCTATACTCACTATTTTTTCAGGGTATGTTCGGCGGAAGATCGTCACGCGGTGAAGGAGGAAATATCGGGCTCATCCTCATCGCTGTTTATGTGGTTTCTATAATGGTGCACATCATCCTCCAGATACTTGTTCTTGCGATGACTCGCTATCGTGAGTACGGCGCCGACCATACGGGGGCTCAGATATCCGGTGATCCGATAGGTTTAGCATCTGCGCTAGCCAAAATAAATGTAAGCGTTGCGGAAGCTAACGGTAAAGAGAAGAGTCGCTTAGAGCCTGCAAATTCCTTTTTATTCATTCCCGCTATGGGCGGCATTTCCGGACTGTTTTCTACTCATCCGCCTGTTCAGGAAAGGATAAGACGATTGGAAAAGATGGCGCGTGAGATGTCGGAAAAACCTTCGTACGAACGCTTCCAGTGGGAAAAATAAGAGTGCGTAAGGCTGTTTTGCGCTTTATGAAGCCCTCCTTTGTAAGCCCGCTTTTGTCTTTAGCCAATATTTGGAAACCGGCAAGAGAAAGTTGGATCGACTGAATTGGTAAGGCATATATTGTGAAAGTTCCTGTAATAGGCGTGATGAGTGAGGCGGACGGAGATTATGATTTATATGCTCAGAGTGTTATAGAAAATGGCGGCGAGCCTCATCGTATCTCATCTTCTGAAGATCTCCGTCAAGATACTGTTGGAGCGATTGTAGGCGGCAAGAGCCGGTTTACATCTTACGAAGCTGAACGGTATAAGGAAGTTATTACCCTTGGGGCTGAACGCGGCATACCTTTGCTGGGTATAGGGTATGGAATGCAGTTGATTAACCTTGCGTATGGCGGTATATCGCTTTCGCCTTCGGAGGATCCAGTTGCGAGAAAGGTACTGTTCCTCTCACCCGGGGGGAAAGTTTCTCATATAATAGGAGGTTCGGGATGGGTGGCTGTACCATTACTTGGGTGTAATATCTCCATCAGGGATTTGTCTTCCGAGTTGTTCGGTTCCTGTTATTCGGAGGAGCGGCTTTTATATGCAATAGAAAGCCCCGGAAGAAACTGGGTTGTAGGTGTTAGCTGGCCCGCTGAGAAAGCTTCTTTACTTCCGAAAGGATTCGATAATTTTATCCCCTCAATGATAGAGCGGGCTAGTATGAGAATTAGATGACTTGCGCTTATTTGTCGGCAAGTAATGCGAAATGTGAGAAGTATAATGCTGTAAAATTATACTGGTGTCCTTATTAGAGATGCTTCTACTCGTAAATTTCAATCCTTTACCGAATTCGGAGTCCCAATGGTAACGAATAGCTTCGGTGATATCCGCCCAATAGAAATAGAACAGGAAATGCGCAGCTCCTATCTGGACTACGCTATGTCTGTAATTGTTGCAAGAGCTCTGCCCGACGTGCGCGATGGTCTGAAACCTGTGCAAAGACGCATACTATATGCCCTGCATGATCAAGGTATGCGCCCGGGCACCCCGTATAAGAAATCCGCACGCGTTGTCGGAGAAGTTTTGGGAAAATACCACCCTCACGGAGACTCTGCCGTTTACGAAGCTTTAGTGAGAATGGCGCAGAATTTCAGTATGCTTCACCCTCTGGTAGATGGCCAGGGTAACTATGGCTCTGTGGATGGCGACCCCCCGGCCGCGATGCGTTACACGGAGTGCCGTCTATCTCGTATCACAGACGCCATATTATCCGATTTGGACCGTGATACTGTGAATTGGAAAGATAACTTTGACCAATCTCTGGTAGAGCCGTCAGTTCTTCCCGCCCGCCTTCCGAACCTTTTGGTGAATGGAGCATCCGGCATAGCGGTGGGCATGGCTACAAATATACCGCCTCACAACCTCTCTGAGCTGTGTGATGGGATTCTATACCTTGTGGACAACCCCTCTGCAGGGGTAAGCGATTTGCTGGAGTTTGTGCACGGGCCGGACTTTCCGACCGGCGGACATATCTGGGGCGGGGAGGGTATACGTGAGGCATACGCTACGGGACGACACCGAATAGTTTTGCAGGCTGACCACCAATTCGAGGATACTAGCCGCGGTGATAAAAGCAGGATAGTCATAAAAGAGCTTCCATTTCAGGTTAACAAATCATCTCTTGTGGCGAAGATTGCCGACCTGATAAGGAAGCGGCAGCTTGAAGGCGCCTCCGAGGTTCGGGATGAAAGCGACCGAAAAGGGATGCGTGTTGTTATAGAACTCAAGCGCGGTACTTCTGCGGAATTTATCCTTAACAAGTGCTATAAATATACGGAATTGCGCAAGACCTTTGGGATCAATATGATTGCGCTTGTAAACGGTGCGCCTAAGGTGCTGAACCTGAAGCAGTCTTTACAGCATTATATAGATTTTCGTAAAGAAGTTATACGCCGCCGCGCAGAATTCGATTTAAAGAAGGCACGCGCCCGTGTGCATATATTAGAAGGGCTGCTGATAGCCATTGCCAACCTTGATGAAGCCATAGCGATTATACGTGATTCCGAAAATGTAGAGACGGCTCGTGTGAATCTGATAAATCGGTTCAATCTATCGGATATACAAGCACAGTCCATTCTGGATATGCAGTTGCGCAGGTTGGCGGCTTTGGAAATAGAAAAGATAAATATTGAGCACAAAGATCTGCTTGAGCGCATTGTTGATCTGGAAGGTCTTCTCAATAGTCCGGATCGTGTGCGGACGGTGATAAAGGAAGAGACGGAGAAATTGAGGCAGTCTCATTATCAGAAGCGAAAGACGCAGATCCACGAAGAGGAGCTCGGTGAATGGCTTAGGGAGCATGCGGAACCTCGGAAAGAAGTGGTGATTACCTTGAGCCGCCACGGATATGTAAAGCGCGTCGATTCCTCTACTTACAGAGCCCAACATCGCGGCGGTAAAGGCGTTCGCGGACAGGTAATGACGAAGGATAATGATGTTACAACGTGGCTGCAGGTTGCCGATACCCATGATTATCTCCTGTTCTTTACAAACCGGGGCAGAGTGTTTTGCAACCGCGTATTTGAGCTACCTGCCGATCAGTCTCGCAAATCAAGAGGGACACCGGTGAATAACATCATCAGGATAGAACCCAATGAGAAGGTTCATTCTATACTTGCGGTATCCAGTTTGTTGCAAGATTTGTACTTGATACTGTGCACAAAAAAAGGCACCGTCAAACGCATGCACTTGCCTCTGATTCGCAATATCAGACGTTCCGGCTTGAGCTGCTTCAAGATACGTGCGGGAGATGAAATAGTAGCAGTTAACCTAGCTAGCGAAGATCAGGATTTGGTAATAGTAGGAGAACAGGGGATATCTATTCGGTTCAACTCCCAGCATGTGAGACCGCGTCAGCGAGCGGCGTCCGGAGTGAGGGGTATTCGGCTGAATAAAGGCGATAATGTGATTGGTATGTGCGTTGCCAATAAAGATGATGAACTCCTTGTGGTGACTCAGAAAGGCTTCGGCAAGATGTCTTCTCTCAAGCACTATCGTTCCCAGATGCGCGGCGGCAAAGGTCTACGAACTTTGAAAATCACCGAACGAAATGGACCCGTTGCAGGTGCGGCAGTCATAACCCCCGAAGTGCGTAATGATTCTACAGGCAGGTTATTCCTGCTAACCGTTAGGGCTCAAGTTTTGCGTACCAACCTATCCGAAATACGTTCTACGGGGCGTGTTACTCAAGGGGTTCGCCTTGTATCTCCGGATAGAGGCGATAGAATCTCTGCCGTAAGGGTTATACCGCACCGTCGCCCGGAAACCGAAAATCTGGACGAAGCACAACTCTCATTTGGACAGGATGACAACCAAGACAATACCGAGATGAATGAGATAGTATCAGAGAAATTTTAAGGTGTTCGGGAGTAAACGGCACGGGGTATTGGAAGCCATCGTCTTCTTCTCGTATCGTAGAAAGTGGATTGTACTTGCGTTGTGGCTTGTTGTAGTTGCGGCGGCGGCACCTTTCGCTCTGCAAGTGGATAGATACCTGAAACCCGGAGGCTTTACCGATGATAGCTTCCCATCCATTCAGGCTTTAGAAGTCTTCTCAGATAAATTCGGTGTTGCCTCGTCTGAGTTACAGGTGATCTTTACCCATCCCGATCTCACGGCTTACGAACCTCGATTTATAAACGGTGTGGAGAATGCGCTCTCCACTCTATCCGAGCGGGATGAGGTTATATACACAGTCTCTCATCTAGAGAATCTGAATCAAGTTTCTACCGATAGGCATACGGTTTATGCAACTGTAGGGTTGGATCTATCTCTAGAAGATTCTGTGGATTTTACGAGGGAAGCGATACCGGCTTTGGATGCATCTCCACTTGAGGTAATAATCACCGGTGCACCGCCTCTTTACAGGGATCTGAGCGTAGCCAGCTCAAACGACTTGCAACGAGGGGAACGGCTTGCCTTCCCTCTTGCCGCGATTGCACTGCTTATAGTTTTCGGAACGGTAGTAGCTGCTTTCACGCCTTTGGCGGTTGGAGGTGCGGGCACGATATTGGGTTTGTGTGCCGTCTTCCTAATATCGCGAAATGTGGATGTATCCGTGTTTGCTCTCAATATAACCACCCTTCTGGGAGTTGCTCTCGGGATAGATTACTCATTGTTCTACACTAGTCGTTTCAGAGAGGAGCTCGCTACTGGGAAAACGGTTCCGGAGGCACTTTTGGTGAGTCACTCCAAGGCGGCACTAGCGATAATTTTTTCGGCTCTTACAAGCCTTTTCGGGCTGCTGAGCCTGTTTGTATTTTCGCCTAATGCTCTGCAATCTATAGCACTGGGAGCGGTGCTTGTTATTATTACGGCGCTTGCATCTACCCTTACGCTTTTGCCCGCGGTTTTAGGAATTTTAGGCCATAGAATAAACCGCTTCTCTTTCAGAGTTCGGTGGAATGGGCTGCCTTCTTTTTGGGTTCCTTTGTCAAGGTGGGTTATGGCGCGCCCTATTGCCGTACTGTTGCCTGTAATAGGGATCTTAGTTATATTAGCGATACCGATAACTCATATCAGGCTTGGCACAGTGGACGCTACAATACTGCCGAGTTCATTTGAATCGAGGCGCGGCTTGGACATACTGAGGGAAGAATTTGGCTTCGCCACAACATCTCAGCTGGCGATAGCGTACACTTTTGAAGGCGATCCTTTCGAGCCTGAGAATATTCGTAATCTCTACGCGTACGGCGCAACGTTGGAGTCTTTGGAAAATGTATCCAATGTGTTAAGCTTTGTCAATTTGGATCCGTCCCTGAGTGCTGATGATTATATACAGCTTTACACAATCCCCGAAGCTGTAGTGGATGGTGAAGCGGCTAGGCTTGTGCGCGAAACATTGAGGCAGGGAGTGGCCGTATTTATCGTCGAGAGTCTGCTGCATCCTTTTTCACCGGACGCACGAGACCTAACTCGAGAAGTCCGCTCTCTGGAACCGGATAATGGAGAAACCCATATTACGGGAGGCCCTGCCGGTTCTCTGGATATAAACGATGCTCTCTATTCACGTTTTCCTTGGGTTATAGCCGCCGTGTTAGTTGTAACCTATATATCGCTGATGGTAATGTTCCGCTCACTGTTGATTCCTTTGAAAGCTATCGTTTTGAACATGATGAGCATACTTGCAAGCTACGGTGTTCTTGTTTTCATATTTCAGGATGGGAACTTCAGCGGCATTCTCGGGTTCGAGTCTATGGGCATATTGGAAATTACCACGCCCATAGTTCTCTTCGCAATACTTTTTGGTCTGAGTATGGATTATGAGATATTTCTTCTGGCTCGCGTCTCGGAGGCGTACAAGCGAACGGGCAATAATACAAATGCCGTAGCTGAAGGTCTGCAAAAGAGCGGAATTATTATTACGGGTTCTGCGGCTATACTTATAATCGTTGCCGCTAGTTTCGCTTTTGCGGATGTGCTTATTGTTCAGGTGATAGGCGTTGGCCTCGCCGTAGCGATATTTATCGATGTAACTTTGGTAAGGGCACTTGCTGCGCCGGCTATAATGCGACTGGCTGGAAAATGGAACTGGTACATTCCGAATTGGCTGGATAGGATACTGCCTAAGGTGGGATATATTGGGTAAGGTTATAATCGCTTCTTCGGCTCTTTTTTTTCTACTCCTCGCTTTTTGTGTGCCCACTGTGCCATCCCGCTCTGTTCCGCCTCCGCCATCTCCTATTCCCACACCGGCACCTCGTAACATAGTCTTACCCGAAGACGAGGGAACTCATGAGAACAGGCTAGAGTGGTGGTACTATAACGGCCACCTGACCACGGAAACCGACGAAATGTTCGGTTATCACTTTGTAATTTTCCAACAACGCATAGGAAATGGCTCACCCGTATATTTTGCTCAATTCACAATCACCGACGCATCGGGCGGCAGGCATATAGAGAGAGCGAATGTCATCACTACGGATGCGGGCGATAACGGAGATCATACACTCAATTTGGATATGAACGGCTGGAGTCTGCGCATATCCGAAGGTGTGCATGAAATAAGAACTTCCGAGAGGATTGAAGATGTTCTCGTTCTACGTTCAGTTCCTTATACGCCTCCCATGATTCACCACGAAGACGGATGGTTTGCATATCTAGGCTGGACATACTACTATTCATGGCCGCGTATGCGCACAGAAGGTGAATTGACTATAGAAGGACGCACATATAAAGTTACGGGAGAAACTTGGTTCGATCATCAATGGGGAGATTTCTTTGTTGTGGGTAACCCTGCCGGCTGGGAGTGGTTTGCTATGCAGCTGGATGACGGTTCTTCCCTGAAAGTAACAAAAGCACGGGATGTATCGGGCGCGCCTTCAGTCGTGTATGCCACTTATCAGGATAAACAAGGGAATAATCTTCATATAGAAGAGAGTGATATAGAGGTGCTACAGCAAAGTTTCTGGGATAGCCCGCGCACAGGTACTCGTTACCCTGTTAGTTGGCGTATTACGATTCCCGTCATAGATGCCATATTGGACGTGGAGGCGGTATTGGATGACCAAGAAGTCATCCCGAATATAGCCTCCGCCTTTGCTTCTGAAGAACAGGATACCTTGAGTAGTATATCCTCAAGACTACCTTCCCCATCTGTTTACTGGGAAGGCAAGACGGCCGTTTCCGGAGTATTGGGAGGCAATGTTGTAACCGGACAGGGATATACGGAGCTGAGCGGATATGCTACGCCTCCTCCTATTGAGTGGCGCGATACCGAAGGCAGATGAGGCGATGTATTGCCGCACACAATCCGCCGAGGGCTTATAATTCATGGTGAATGTGAATATATAAAACCTCTGTAAGCAAACGTACTTTTGGAGACTGAATTGGATCATCAGACAAGCACTTCAGATAATTTTAGGAACGCATGGAAACAGTTTGTGACGGGTGTGGCTATTATTACCACCGGTGAAAGCGAGTCCTTTCACGGTATGACTGCCAATGCTATAGCGTCGGTTTGTCTGGCGCCGCCGCTTGTGCTTCTTTCAGTAGGACATGAGCGCAATACCTACTCTCGCATCTCGCAGATGAGGCGTTTCGGCATTAGCATACTGAGATCGGATCAGCAGGAGGCGGCATATTACTTCAATATGCCTAATGAAGAACGCCCTATCGATTTGCCGGTGTCGGTGAAGATGCTCGGCGGTTCATATGTGATTGCAGATGCTATAGCATGTATGGATTGCGCTGTAGTATCCGAACATGTAGCGGGGGATCATACTATCTTCATTGCGGAAGTTGAGGCGGTTGAAGCCGTTGGCGGAGATGCTCTTGTATGGTATCAAAGTAAATTCGGTTCGTATCCTCTTTAAACAGGGCATAAGTTGCGTATTCTCGCTATATCTGTTGCGCCTCTATTCTCGAATACCGTCATTGGAGGTTCTCAGCGCATCTTCACCGATGTTGTAGGCGCACTTTCAGCAGATGGGCACGAAGTGGACGTGTTGTGTACAGAGGCTCCGGGGAATTCATACGGCTTCCGGATAGGTAAAGTGAATTTTCGGTCTGAGCTGCTACTTAGCGGAAGGTTTCCCGCGCCGTGGCAAACGACGCCTGCGCGTATCGGTCGTACCATACAACTCTTTGAAATCCGCCTCGCGTTGGGCGGAGCGTATATACCTTCATGGCGATGCAATATATGTTCGTTCCGCTCTATTGGGAAAGCCTATAATAAGATGCCTACAGGATTTTATATATGAGGAATCTCTTCTCTCCGCGTTTACCTTGAGGGCAGACCTCACTATAGTGCCCTCCGAATATCTGCGCGATTGTATAAGGTTGACGGCACGACCGAATGAACCCGTATTGACCATTCACAATAGTGTATCGGTTCCCGATGTGCTTCCCGATAGTAATCCGCCTAAAGGTATAGCCTCTAAGCAGCCTATAGACCTCGTTATGTTTTTCCCACATCGTCCCGATCCTCGAAAAGGTCTTGCTGATGCTCTTCGCATAGCGGAGTGTACAGCCTATATCATGCCTCACCGAAGGATACGACTTGTGGTAGCTCATTTTCCAACACATTTAAACCTAGATGGTGAAAATATGGAACGAACGAATGTCAGTATGCTTGCACGAGAACTAGCACCCTCAGTACTTGTGGAGACTTACGATTGGTTGCCTGAGGATGCTTTGCGGTCATGTTATGCCTTTGCGGACATAACCCTATGCCCGGGTTCATTCATAGAGAGTTTTGGCATAATTCCACTGGAATCTATAGCCTGTGGAACACCTGTAATTGCTGCTAAAGTGGGAGGGATGCGAGAATTTCGCAGTATATACGGCATCCGTCTTTTCCCGCACGGCACGGTGCGCGAGGCTGCGGAGGCGGTGCCTTCCGTCATATCCGACTACGATCCGCATAAAGGTAGGGCTATCGTTAACTCTTCTTATAACCATGAAGAGATGCTAGAGAGTTATATAAACGCCATTACGGGACCACTCGGTGATAGTCTACCTTCCGCCGATGAACGGGTTAGCCGTGAAAAAAGAGAGGATTGTATGAGGCTTGCGCCTTGGTGCTACACCGAAGGCGGCAGGCTATGGGATGATTACGCCTCATGCTGGCGTGAAGACCTTCCCGAACTTTCCGCTATTACTGAAGGAGTTTACGGCGAACTTTCCCACTCACAGATTATGCGGATACCCTCATCGGAGCGTGAAGTTGCTATAAGAGATTCTGTCTTGGTGCCCTGCTTTTGAGGGCTTATGCACCGATAATGTCACCTGATGAATGTTCTATTATAGTAGTAGGCAGTTTCTAGACGGGTAGTTTTTATGCAGCTCGTCTTAAGGTTTGGGTGTGCTCTCTTTATGAGGAAATTTTCCGCACAGATGCGCGCAGAAATCGATATTCAAGTGCTGCCCGAGCCTATTTGACTTTGGTAAGTGAATCTTTATACTTTTAAGGTGTGACCCTATTGTATAATCAAACTATGGAATCTACTCAATACGCAATCATCTCTACCGGCGGCAAACAGTACCGTGTTCGCCCGGGTGATACTGTGTCTATCGAAAAAATATATGGAGTGCCCGGTGATGAGGTGGCTTTCAATGAAGTTCTGCTTGTATCGGTGGGAAACGATATAAAATTAGGGGCTCCTCATGTAGCAGGTGTGAGCGTTTTCGCAGAGATAATAGCACAGCGCAAAGATAAAAAGAAGATTCATTTTCGCTATAAAAATAAAACTAGGCAGGGGACAAGACGCGGGCATCGGCAGAAATTAACCGATGTGACTATAAAATCTATAGTTGAAGTTGAACATGACGAAACGGGACAGATTGGAGGAGAGTGATATGGCTCATAAAAAAGGAGGTAGTACATCCAGAAATGGACGCGATAGTAGAGGGCGTAGACTGGGTGTAAAGGCTTTTGGAGGTGAAAAGGTTATCGCAGGGACTATTATAGTCCGACAGCACGGCACTCGTTTTCACCCGGGTCGTAACGTAGGTATAGGTAGGGATTATACTATTTATGCCAGAACGGATGGGAAGGTTGTTTTTGGTTGGGCTCAGGGTGGTAAGCGTTGCGTGAGTATAGAATCTTAGGCTTTATAGGATTGGTTGTTACATGAAATCAGATATTCATCCTACTTATTACAAAGCGGCTTCGATTACTTGTAGCTGCGGGAATTTTTGGACTACAGGCTCTACAAAGGAACGTATTTCTGTGGAAATATGCAGCAATTGCCATCCGTTTTGGACGGGGGAACAGCGCATTGTGGACACGGAAGGCAGAGTGGAGCGCCTGCGTCGGCGGTTCAATCTGCCAGACTCTTCCTGACGGTTTATAAACAAACTGCATTGACTTATCAGAGCAAGCCGCCTTCTCACCTTTACGGTGGGCAAGCTGTCATGGAAGGGGTAATGATTAGGGGATATAATGGCATATCTCTTTCCGTTCGTCTTCCCGATGGTTCTATAGTTAGGCGTCGGTTGTATTTGCCCGGATGGTCTCGCGGGAAAGCCAAACGTTTTCCATTTGCTCGCGGCATACTTGTTATGCTTGAGACGTTGATAATGGGTTTGAAGACTCTGGATCTATCCGCTAGGCTTGTAGCCGGGGAAGAGACTACCGCTGAAAGGGGGATGGCGTCTAAAATCGGCACCGGTGTTACCTTTGCGGTATCGATTGTTTTAGGGATAGGGCTGTTCTTTCTGCTTCCGCTTTACTTATCCGAGCTAGTGGAGAATACCGGTGTTGGTCCGCTCTATGCCAACATTGTAGAAGGTGCGATACGTCTGGGCATTTTCATTGGCTATCTTTGGGGAATAGGGTTTATTCCCGATGTGCGCCGTGTATTCGGTTATCATGGAGCGGAGCACATGACAATAGCCGCAATAGAAGCGGGCAGGCCTTTGGATACGGAGGAGGTGCGTCGGTTTCCTAGGGAACATCCTAGATGCGGCACATCCTTCCTGCTGACGGTGGTTATAGTATCTGTTATCGTATTTTCGCTTTTGCCTAGAGAGCCTTTGTGGCTGCTCGTATCTTCCCGTATCGTGTTGATACCTTTCATTGCAGCGTTGAGCTATGAGATCATCCGCTATGCGGGGACTCACAGCGGTCAATGGTGGGTAAGGTATCTTGTATTGCCCAATCTTTTGACGCAGAAAATGACTACGCGTGTACCTGACGATTCTATGATAGAGGTTGCGATGGATGCTATGAGATCCGCATTGGCATTGGATGGGTATGCGGCGTATTCGGAGCAGAACATAGCGGATATTCCTGAAGATACATCCTAGAAACTGTGACAATAGGAACCTGTTGCGTAATCCTTGTATTACGCGCCGGCAATGTCGGGTGCTCCTTGAGCTTCTAATACTTCCGCCTTGACAGTCATGGGCAGTTCGGGTACGTTTAAGCTATCAATCATAGCAATATCTGCGGTGCATTGACATAAAAGAGGCGTTAATGATAATCAAGCATAAGGTATTTCTTTCAAGTGTTCTTCTGTTAGCGTCTGCGGTATTTTTCTTTGTTTTGTTTTTGAATGATACTGCTTCCGGTAATGCAGGCGGTGTATCTGCTCAGAACCTAGCCGCAACGGACGCGGTCGAAACCGTGCCTCTAGAAGTAGAGGAGCCTTCTCCTGTTACGGAGGCAATTGAAACCGTGCCTCTAGAAGTAGAGGAGTCTTCGCCAGTTACGGGATCGGTCGATACTGTGCCACATGAAGTAGAAAATTCTTCCCCTGTTACGGACGCAGTCGAAACCGTGCTACCTGAAGTAGAGGAGTCTTCTCCTGTCACGGAAGCGGTCGATACCGTGCCTCTAGAAGTAGAAGAACCTTCACCAGTCACGGAGGCAATCGATACTGTGTCTCTAGAAGTAGAAGAACCTTCGCCAGTTACGGAGGCGGTCGATACTGTGCCTCCTGAAGTAGAAGAGTCTTCTCCTGTCACTGAAGCAGTCGATACCGTGCCTCTAGAAGTAGAGGAAGCCTTCGCCAGTTACGGACGCAGTCGATACCGTGCCAACCTGAATTAGAAGAGTCTTCACCAGTTACGGACGCGGTCGAAACCGTGCCTCGCGAAATGGAAGAGTCTTCGCCTGTCACGGAAGCAGTGGATACCGTGCCAACCTGAATTAGAGGAAACTTCACCGGTTACGGAATCGGTCGATACTGTGCCTCCCGAAGGCGCGCATGCGATGCAACGAACCTTGCCTGTCAATATCGCCTCTAATGTAAACCATAATGACATTTTGTACATGATATGGGAATATGAGCCTCGCTTTGGAGGGGTATGGGTGGATACTACCGAAGAGGGTAAGGTCTTGCACGTTCTGCTGACAGGCGGCGAAGAAGGAGCTTTCACCGCCACCGATAAGGTGCATCGTGCGGTTGTGGAGATATTCGGCCGCTCCTTTGATGCTGTTGTGCGAGAACAAGCGGACTATACTATAGGGGAGCTGAGCGGTTGGCATGCCTCCTTGCGTGAACGGGTGTGGGATATACAAGAAGTAGTCTCGCTCGACTTGGATGAAAGAAGGAATAGGCTGCGCATAGGCGTGGAGGGTGTGACTGCTATAAGAGATAAGGTGTATAGCCTTGCGGATGATCTGCAGATACCTGAAGAGGCGATTGTGATTTATGAAGATGAAATCGTAGACATCTTGCCACCCTCTCCTGTTTCTCCCGAGTTGCCTCGAGGCGACTATGCTTATGCTACTTCTTCTCATCTGGGGACATTGCGCGAACCCCTTCCGCCTGCCGTAGGCGGAACAGAGATAATAATTCCCAACAGCGCTTGCACATTGGGTTTTGGTGTTCGTTTGGCTGGGGAGGTAGGTATAGTTACTAACAGTCATTGTACAGGGGAGCAGAATGCGGTGGACGGCGCGGAGTTTTTGTATACCGTTGATGAGGAACTTCTGGCGGTGGAAACAAGAGACCCCGGCAATGTCTCGGATCCCGACGACATCAGGCGCTGTGAAACGCAATTCAGGGGCTTCGCAGTCGATCTATGCCGCTATAGTGATGCCGCTTATGCCACAGGAAGAAGTGTTGCGATTGCAGTGGGTTTGATAGCGCGTCCCAAGCAGATAACGCAGGGCTCGGCACTTATAGTAATCGAGATAGACGAAGACAACCCTTACTTCAAAATTACAGGCACTAACTCCGTGCTTGTAGGTGAAATTGTCAACAAGGTGGGTAGAACGACAGGCTGGACTGCAGGGCCTGTGACCGGAACGTGCAGGGATATTAGTCTATTCACTCCTGCTGACTTAAGGTGGGTGCTTTTATGCGACACTGAGGCATTTTTTTACGGCGGAGGTGGTGATAGCGGTTCACCCGTGTTCATAAGAAAAGGTCAGGATTCCGATTATGTAGAGTTGCTTGGGATACATTGGGGAGGAGGTCAAGTACTAAAATATTTTAGCCCCATAGGCGCAGTTTTCGACGAGGTATTCCCTGAGCTTTCGTCTGAAGAGGAGAGAGCGGCTGCCGTCGGCTATTTGTGCGGACGAACAAGAGGGGTTCTGGACGAGGTGGTGGCGATTGCAGGCTCGGCGGATCACTGCGGGGAAGACCTTTCACTCGTTAACGAACTGGATCTGCGAGACAGAGCTATAGACACTCTGGAGGTCTCGGAATTTTCCGGGCTACCTAATCTGGAGCGTATTGACCTTAGCGGTAATAACCTACCTTCTCTGCCGAACGAGGTATTCTCAGGATTGCCTGCAGGTTTAGAGGTTTACTTGCACGGTAACGATGCATCGGGAGAGTCTCTCACCCCCGCCGGCGTGGAAAATCTTCTAGAGCACCTGCCTCATTCGGCTGCGCTTTATCTGGACGGCGGTGATGCAAACCTATCGGGCTTTGGCAGTAGCACATATGAGTTTAGTGAAGGCGACTTCATGTCAATAGATATAAACCTTGGCGGAGGTCGTCCCCAAAATCACGGGACTATAGTTGCGAAAATTTCTCTCCAACCCGTTACTGCGGAACCCGATGATATTCCTGCGGGGGTTTTCACTTTTAGTTTCAATGGGCGAGGTGCGTATACGAAGCATTTTCACCGCCTAGAGCAAGTTTCGCTTACTTAGCACCTCCTCTATCCGGAAGATTCAGATGTGGAAGGTGCCGACTAACATTCATCGCCGGAATTGAGTTTGTATACGAAGACACTGGAATGGCGGCTTTCACAGGCGGTTACTCCTACGGCTACGATAAAAATTCTGGATGATGATACGTTTAGGATAGGATTCGCAGAGCCCGACTACCAAGTATCGGAAGATGGGGGCAGTGTGACGCTTACAGTGTCTGTGCTATCCGGGGGTATAGAGGCGGGTTCGAGCGTGACGATTGGCGTGAGAACTGTGGATGGGTCTGCGACTACAGGCAGCGATTACGCATACATAGAGAGCGTTCTTACGTTCACTTCTGAAGCGACGACTCGAACATTGTCCGTAGTTATAAACGATGATGAGTTGCTTGAAGGCTTAGAGGAGTTCACAGTTCACCTTACGACGCTACGCGAAGATGTGATGATACCGGCATCTACGGCAGTGGTGACGATATTGGATGACGATGTGCTCACGGTAGGTTTCGTGCAACCGATCTACAGCGTACCGGAGGATGGGGGCAGTGTGACGCTGACGGTATCGGTGGTATCCGGTCAACTTGCAACCGGTCAGAGTGTGATTGTTAGAGCGAGTGGTGAGAGCGGTTCTGCAACTGCCGGTAGCGATTACACGGCGACCGCGACCGGAGGATGAGGGCAGTGTGACGCTGACGGTATCGGTGGTATCCGGTCAACTTGCAACCGGTCAGAGTGTGATTGTCGACGATTACACGTCAACAGCGAGGGATCTTACGTTTAGTTCTGGGTCGACTAGTCAAACGTTTTCGGTAAATATAAACGATGACGCATTAGTTCGAGGGCTTGGAGGATTTCACGGTTAGCCTTACGCGTGTTAGTGGGGATGTGACGTTATCGGCATCTACGGCATGCTCACGGTGGGTTTCGTTCAACCGATCTACAGCGTATTGGAGAATGAGGGGTGACGGTATCGGTGCTACGATACTGCCGGCAACGATTACACGTCGACAGCGAGGGGATCGACTAGATTTTCTGTAGTAGCTGACAAACGGTATGGGTTTCGGTGCAACCGATCTACGGCTACAGCGTACCGGAGGATGAGGGGCAGTGTGACGCTGACGGTATCGGTGGTATCCGGTCAGCTTGCAACCGGTCAGAGTGTGATTGTTAGAGCGAGTGTAGTGGGCGGTTCTGTGATTACACGTCGACAGCGAGGGCGGTTCTGCAACTGCCGGCATGAGTTGCGATTACACGTCACCGACAGCGAGGGATATTACGTTTAGTTCTGGATCGTGTACTAGTCACGGTGTCTGTGGTAACAACTGGTTTAGAGCGAGTGGTGAGAGCGGTTCTGCAACTGCCGGTAGCGATTACACGGCGATAGCGAGTGATACGTTTAGTTCTGGATCCGATGACGATGACGCATTAGTTGAGGGCATGGAAGATTTCACAGTTAGCCTTACGGGTGTTAGTGGGGATGTGACATTATCGGTATCTACGTGCTATGGTGACGATATTGGATGACGACATGCTCACGGTAGGTTTCGTGCAACCGATCTACAGCGTACCGGAGGATGGTTCACCTTACGGGCAGTGTGACGCTGACGGTATCGGTGGTATCCGGTCAGCTTGCAACCGGTCAGAGTGTGATTGTTAGAGCGAGTGTAGTGGGCGGTTCTGCAACTGCCGGCAACGATTACACGTCGACAGCGAGGGATATTACGTTTAGTTCTGGATCGACTAGTCAAACATTTTCTGTAGATATAGCCGATGACATTTTCTGTAGATATAGCCGATGACAAACTGGTCGAGGGCCTTACGGGTGTTATGGAAGATTTCACTATGGTGGTTAGCCTTACGGTTTCGTGTTAGTGGGGATGTGACATTATCGGTATCTACGAGTGTAGTGGATGGCTATGGTGACGATATTGGATGACGACTGTAGATATGCTCACGGTAGGTTTCGTGCAACCGATCTACAGCGTACCGGAGGATGGGGGCAGTGTGACGTACCGGAGGATGACGGTGTCGGTGTGCTATCCGGTCAGCTTGCAACCGGTCAGAGTGTGATTGTTAGAGCGAGTGTAGTGGGCGGTTCTGCAACTGCCGGCAACGATTACACGTCGACAGCGAGGGATATTACGTTTAGTTCTGGATCGACTAGTCAAACATTTTCTGTAGATATAGCCGATGACACATTAGTCGAGGGCATGGAAGATTTCACGGTTAGCCTTACGCAGTGGTAACGTGTTAGTGGGGATGTGACATTATCGGTATCTACGGCTATGGTGACGATATTGGATGACGACATGCTGCTCACGGTAGGTTTCGTGCAATTTTCCGATCTACAGCGTACCGGAGGATGAGGGTGACGAGTGTGACGCTGACGGTATCGGTGGTATCCGGTCAGCTTGCAACCGGTCAGAGTGTGATTGTTAGAGCGAGTGTAGTGGGCGGTTCTGCAACTGCCGACAACGATTACACGTCGACAGCGAGGGATATTACGTTTAGTTCTGGATCGACTAGTCAAACATTTTCTGTAGATATAGCCGATGACACATTAGTTGAGGGCATGGAAGATTTCACGGTTAGCCTTACGGGTGTTAGTGGGGATGTGACATTATCGGTATCTACGGCTATGGTGACGATATTGGATGACGACGTGCTCACGGTAGGTTTCGTGCAACCGATCTACAGCGTACCGGAGGATGAGGGTAGTGTGACGCTGACGGTATCGGTGCTATCCGGTCAGCTTGCAACCGGTCAGAGTGTGATTGTTAGAGCGAGTGTAGTGGATGGTTCTGCAACTGCCGGTAGCGATTACACGTCAACAGCGAGTGATCTTACGTTTAGTTCTGGGTTGAGGACTCAAACGTTGTCAATAGATATAAACGATGACGCATTATTCGAGGGCATGGAGGATTTCACGGTTAGCCTTACGCGTGTTAGTGGGGATGTGACGTTATCGGTATCTACGGCAGTGGTGACGATAGAGGATAATGATGTGCTTACGGTGGGTTTCGTGCAATCTGCCTACCGAATATTGGAGGGCGATGGGAGTGTGACGCTTACAGTATCTGTGCTATCCGGCAGTTTAGTATCAGGTGCTAGTGTGACGGTTGGGGTGAGAACTGTGGACGGGTCTGCGACTAAAGGCAATGATTACGCATATATAGAGAGAGTTCTTACGTTCACTTCTGAAGCGACTACTCGAACATTGTCCGTAGTTATAAACGATGATGAGTTGCTTGAAGGCTTAGAGGAGTTCACGGTTCACCTTACGACGCTAAGTAAGGATGTGATGTTATCGGCATCTACGGCTATGGTGACGATAGAGGATAATGATGTGCTCACGGTGGGCTTCGTACAACCCGCCTACCGTGTATCGGAAGATGTGGGCAGTGTGACGCTTACAGTGTCTGTGGTATCCGGGGGTATAGAATCGGGTGCGAATGTGACGGTTGGCGTGAGTACTGTGGATGGGTCTGCAACTGCCAGCAGAGATTACGCATACATAGAGAGAGTTCTTATATTCACTTCTGAAGCGAGGACGCAAACGTTGTCGGTAGATATAAACGATGATGGATTGTTTGAAGACTTAGAGGAGTTCACGGTTCACCTTACGACGCTACGCGAAGATGTGATGATATCGGTGTCTACGGCATTGGTAACGATAGAAGATGACGATGTTCTTACGTTGGGCTTCGTGCAATCGAGATACCGTGTATCGGAAGATGGTGGCAGTGTGACGCTGACGGTTTCGGTGCTGTCCGGTCAGCTTGCAACTGGTCAGAGTGTGATTGTTAGAGCGAGTGCAGTAGACGGTTCTGCAACTGCCGGTAGCGATTACACGGCGACAGCGAGTGATCTTACGTTTAGTTCTGGATCGACTAGCCAAACGTTTTCGGTAAATATAACCGATGACGCATTAGTTGAGGGCTTGGAGGATTTCACGGTTAGCCTTACGCGTGTTAGTGGGGATGTGACGTTATCGGTGTCTACGGCAGTGGTAACGATAGAGGATAATGATGTGCTCACGGTAGGCTTCGTGCAATCGAGCTACCGTGTATCGGAGGATGGCGGCAGTGTGACGCTGACGGTTTCGGTGCTGTCCGGTCAGCTTGCAATTGGTCAGAGTGTGATTGTTAGAGCGAGTGCTGTGAGCGGTTCTGCAACTGCCGGTAGCGATTACACGGCGACAGCGAGTGATCTTACGTTTAGTTCTGGATCGACTACTCAAACGTTGTCTGTAGTTATAAACGATGATGAGTTGCTTGAAGGCTTAGAGGAGTTCACGGTTCACTTTACGACGCTACGCGAAGATGTGATGATATCGGTATCTACAGCTATGGTGACGATATTGGATGACGACGTGCTCACGGTAGGTTTCGTGCAACTGATCTACAGTGTACTGGAGGATGAGGGCAGTGTTACGCTTACAGTGTCTGTGGTATCCGGCAGTTTAGTAGCGGGTGCGAGTGTGACGGCTGGCGTGAGAACTGTGGATGGGTCTGCGACTACCGGCAACGATTACACAGGTCTTACAGATACGGTATTGACGTTTACTTCTGAAGCGGTGACTCAAACAGTGTCTATAGATATAAATAATGACGCATCTGTGGAGGGCTCGGAAATTTTCACTGTTCACCTTACGACATCAAGTGATGTTTTGTCGCTATCTGTGTCAAGGGCGACGGTGACGATATTGGATAATGATAATTCCCGTCTAGCCGTGGTCCCTTCTACTCCTCCCGCACCACCTCCTCGAAGACGTAGCGGTGGCGGTGGTGGTGGTGGAAATGATGAACCCGACGATATTATCGATACTTCGGATACTGCTGAAACGCAAGAACCTCCGCAGCCGGTGACCATATCTTCACCGAATGAAGTAGTGATGCTGGAGACTTTGAACGGTAATACTCCCGAGTTCGACGTCGATAAAACCGTTATCGATGAACTCAATGATGAAGAACTTATGCGTAGCACTGCAGAAGTTAGGCCGCCTTTGCGCGTATCACTGCTGTATGGTGTAGATGTTACTCTTCGCGACTCCGCAGGAGCGGATGTGAAGATAGTGGAAGAGGCGCTGCGAGTATGTTTTCCAATTACGGTTGAGATTACGCAGAGGGTAAATGGAGATTATGAGAAACTGACGATATACCACCTTATGGAAGAGTTATCTGCATGGGAGGAGATATTGAGCATATATGATGCGGAGACTGAGCAGGTGTGCGGTGATGCGAAGGAGTTTTCGATTTACGCGCTGGGCTTTGTGGATGCGGGCGCTCTTCTTCCTCCGACCGGCGGTGTGCAGATGCGGTTATGGGGCTTGGTGCTTGTGACGCTGGCAGGGGTTCTTCTGATAGTCGTAGGTGCACGAAGGGTATACAGTCGTTCATAACAATCCGATATGATACTCGATTTAGCGGTGTGACTGAGTTAGAAGACCGGCTAGATGTCTCGGGGCAAATTTCGTCTTCAATCAATCTATACGATTGTTTATTTGCTAAGATTCGGTAGCGATTACCTACTCAGGCGCCTTCCGTCAGAATGCACGTACTTATGTCTAGAGAATGCCCGCCTTCACCGAATCTTCATTTACTTGGGTTGCCTCCAAGGTAAATAGAGTGGCTAGGGGTAGGTAGTTTTAGTGTATTGTTTAAATTAGAATGTCCTACTTTGCGTATCTTTTTTGTCAGACTTCAGGAGGGTAGTTATGATATGGGAGCATAAAGCATTTCTTTCGACGTTCCTTCTGTTATCGTTGGTGAGTTTTATTGTTGTTTTGATTTTGAATGGTACTGCTTCATTTACTGTAGATAGTGCGTCTGCTCAGACCCTAACCACATCGGTAGATACGGAACCGATGGACACAACATCGCCTGAACTTCTGGAAACCTTGCCTGTTACGGACGCGGTTGATACTGTACCACCTGAAGTAGAAGAACCTTCACCCGTTACGGAGGCGGTCGATACTGTGCCACTGGAAGTAGAAGATTCTTCCCCTGTTACGGACGCAGTCGATACTGTGCCACTGGAAGTAGAAGATTCTTCCCCTGTTACGGACGCAGTCGATACTGTGCCACCTGAAGTAGAAAATTCTTCCCCTGTTACGGACGCAGTCGATACTGTACCACCTGAAGTAGAAAATTCTTCCCCTGTTACGGACGCGGTCGATACTGTACCACTGGAATTAGAAGATTCTTCGCCAGCTACGGAAGCAGTCGATACTGTACCACTGGAAGTAGAAGAACCTTCACCGGTTACGGAAGCAGTCGATACTGTGCCACTGGAAGTAGAAGATTCTTCGCCAGCTACGGAAGCAGTCGATACTGTACCGCTGGAAGTAGAAGATTCTTCGCCTGTTACGGAAGCGGTCGATACTGTACCACTGGAAGTAGAAGAACCTTCACCGGTTACGGAAGCGGTGGATACCATGCTGCCCGAAGTTGCACATGCGATGCAACCAGCTTCACCCGTCAATACGGCCCCTAGTGTAAACCATAATGACATTTTGTACATGATATGGGAGCAGGAGCCTCGCTTTGGCGGCATGTGGGTGTCTTCTAACGAAGATGGGAAGGTCTTGCACGTTTTGCTTACAGGCGGCGAAGAAGGAGCTCTCACCGCCGCCAATAAAGTACACCGCGCAGCTGCCGAGATATTCGGTCGTTCCTTTGATACTGTTGTGTGGGAACAAGCGGACTATACTATAGGGGAGCTGACCGTCTGGCATGCCTCCTTGCGAGAGCGAGTATGGGATATTCCGGGAGTAAAGACCCTTGATTTGGATGAGAGGGAGAATAATCTGGGCGTAGGTGTGGAGGATTTGGCGATTACAGAGGATGAGGTATACAGCCTTGCGGATGATCTGGATATACCTGCAGAGGCGGTTGTGGTTTATGAAAGTGAAACTGTAGGTATCTTACCGCCCGCACCCGCTCATATCCCTCCCGATTTGCCTCGAGACGACTATGCGTATGCTACTTCTTCCCATAGTAGAACACTGTACGATCCCCTTCCACCTGCCGTAGGAGGAACACGTATAATTTTACCTACCAATGGCTTCTGCACATTGGGTTTTGGTGTTCGTTTGGTTGATGAGATAGGCGTGGTTACCAACAGCCATTGTACGGCTATACTCAATGCACTGGACGGTTCCGAGCTGCTGTATACCGTTGATAGGGAACTTCTGGCAGTAGAGACTATAGACCCTACCCAAGCCTTGGATACTGAAGGTATAAGACGATGTATGGAAAAGATAATCGATTTCACCGGTTGTCGTTATAGTGACGCCGCTTATGCCGTGGGAAGAGATATTCCGATTTCAGTGGGCTTGATAGCACGTCCGAAGGCACTTTATACTGAACAACGAATACCAAATTCCGAGGACGCGGCTCGTAGAATAACAGAGATAGACGAAGACAACCCTTACTTCAAAATTGTCGGGCTGAGCTCTGTGCTTGTAGGTGAAACTGTCAACAAAGTGGGCACAAGGACAGGCTGGACTGAGGGGACTGTGACCGGAACGTGCATCGATGAAAATACTCTTTTCGGAGCCGATATAAGATTATGCAACACTTTTACAGACTATTTCAGTGGGGGGGGTGACAGCGGTTCACCCGTGTTCATAAGAAAAGGTGAAGATTCCGATTATGTAGAACTGGTTGGTTTGAATTGGGGAGGGAGTTTTGACGGTGGCGAGGGTATATTTAGCCCTATTAGCGCAGTTTTCGACGAGCTGTTTCCGGATATACCTAAAGAAGAGAGAGTAGCCAAGGTCGTCCATCTGTGCGGTAGAACGGAAGAGGTGCTGCATGAAATACTGTTATCTACGGGTTCACTTCCCTGCGAAGAAGTAAGAGGGAGAGAAGCTTTCACAAGTTACCAGCATAGGTCTGCGCAACAGGAATATAGAAAATCTTCAAGTATCGGACTTTTTAGCGCTTCCGAATCTGGAACGGATAGACCTGAGCGGCAACAAACTGGACTTGAGCGGCTATAACTCGGATTCTTTTCCTGAAGAAATTTTATCCGGATTGCCCGGCGGCGTGGAGATATACTTGCAGGGCAACAATCCGGTTGCACCTACCGTATCGCCTACTACCGCTATCTTTCCGGGTAACCTGCCGGTATCCAATTTCGTAGTTCTTTATCTGGACGGAGAAGATTCAGGTAATACGGGCTTTTCTCGTAGCACCTATGAATTCACAGAGGGGAGGCAGTTGCGTATGGAGATAAATTTGAGCGACATCATACCTTCGGATAACAGGACTGTAAGGGGCATAATTTCCGTTTCCTCGGATGATATAGATGCGTCTGAAATTCGTTTCGGAGGTTTTGAGCTTACTTTGAAAGGCGGAGATGGAGCATTTTCGTTATCCGATTCTACTATAGCTCATCTGATAGCACACATTCCGGATGATGTGAATGTAGAAGGTACCGAAACATTCACCGTTAGTATAGAGTTTGTGTACGAAGATACCGGAACGACGGCTTTCACTGCCGATACTCCTATGGTTACGATAAGGATTCTGGATGATGATGTTCCTGCGAGTATATGTAGCAGGTCGGAGTCGGTAAGGGAAGAGATTCTGAGGCTTATTGGCGATAATAGAACCTGCGATGCGGTTATTGTAGAAGACCTTGTAAAAATCACGGAACTAGATGTAAGTTCACTGGATATAAGGGGACTAGATGTAGGAGATTTTGACCTTCTCTCGAATTTGGAAGTATTGAATTTGAGTGATAACCCGTTGAGTGATCTTCCTGTGGGATTGTTTGCGGGTCTTACATCCCTAACCCACCTAGACCTGACTAACAACAATCTGACTACCCTTTCTGCGGCGGTGTTTGCGGGTCTTACATCCCTAACTAACCTAGACTTGCATAGTGATAGACCCTTTTATGATCAATCGGTTGATCTTCCTCCGGGTTTGTTCAATGATCTTACATCCTTAACTAACCTTGACTTGGGTGGTATTGGATCGGGCGAACTTCCCGCTGGAATATTCGATAATCTTACATCCCTAAATCATCTTGACTTGCGTCTCAATGATTTGCGTAAACTTCCTACAGGGATATTCGATAATCTTACATCCTTAACTTTTCTCGAAGTGAGTTTTAATAGTCAACTGCGCGGATTATCCACAGCGGTATTCGATAATCTTGCATCTCTAAAATCTCTCGCCTTGCGTGATATTGGATTGAGTGAGTTTCCCGCGGGAGTATTCAATAACCTTACATCCCTAGAAACTCTTTTATTGAATAGAAATCAATTGAGTGAGGTTCCCAGAGGGACTTTCGATAACCTTACATCCCTAGATCACCTCGACTTGAGTAACAATCGATTGAGTGAGCTTCCCTTGGGCATATTCGATAAACTCACATCCCTAACTTACCTCAACTTGAGTAACAATCAATTGCGTGAGCTTTCCTTGGGCATATTCGATAAACTTACATCCCTCAGGGCACTTGAATTGAATGATAATCAATTGAGCGGGCTTCCCTTTGGCATATTCGATAGACTTTCAATTCTACATACTATCGCCTTGTTTAACAATAAAATAACTAGACTCCCCGCAGGCATATTCGGTGCTGTTCCTACCGTTCACCTGGATCCTCATGTGATTGTAGGTGATCATGATTCCAATCTACTTATATTGGATCAGAACGGTTTGGGAAGGTTCTTGTCTGAAGGTGATCCCGCAGTGTTCAGGCTTGGTTTGAACAATATTATAGCCGATACTTTTTCGGTGGGCTGGAGAGTGGATTGCCTTGACTCGGACCCGGGTATAACGGCGGCGGATTTCACCGGATTCGGAGGCGCTTGTCCTTCCGGTATTGCTGAGATACTTTCGGATGCAAGTGTGACTACTATAACTATCGCAGTGGTAAACGATAATTTGCTGGAGGGGCTCGAACCTTTCAGGCTACTGCTGCTTCCGGACGGTGAAGGCGGTACGGATCTGCCTAGTTCTGTCAGAATCAATCAAATGGAATCCGATTTTGTGCGTATAGCTGATTTAGACAGAGGTGTTTGGAGGCTTTCAGGAGATGAGCTTACCGTGTCTGAGGGGAAATCTTTAACGTTTGCAGTGACGTTATCGACTGATGTTACGGTGGACGAGGACCTGCTTATCTATTGGACTGTGGACTGCAACGAAGATATAACAGCTGCAGACTTTGCCGGCACTCCCTGTGGTGAGAATACAGTTACTATACCTGCAGGTTCGGTATCCGCTACATTCGCCGTGTCAACCATAGAAGATGCTTTGCTAGAAGGAGATGAACCCTTTAGGGTTAGACTGCTCGGGTATTCGAGTATTGCTGGTGATCCCCTATTTATCGTGTTCTCATTTGAGGTATTCGTATTAGATGCGACGATATTGGATGGTGATATGTTTAGGATAGGCTTCGAAGATATTGCCTCACGCGTATCGGAAGATGAAGGCAGTGTTACGCTTACGGTGTCTGTACTGCTCGGGGGTATAGAGGCGGGTGAGAGTGTGACGGTTAGCGTGAACACTATGGATGGATCTGCAACTACAGGCAGTGATTACACAGCCACGGAAAGCGTTCTTACGTTTACTTCCGAAGTGACTACTCGAACGTTGGCTGTAGGCATAAACGATGACGCATTGTTTGAAAGCTTAGAGGAGTTCACGGTTCACCTTACGACACTACTCGACGATGAGATTTTATTAGTATCTACGGCAGTAGTAACGATAGAGGATGACGACGTTCTTACAATGGGTTTCGTTCGGCCCTACTACCGAGTATCGGAGGATGTGGGGAGTGTGACGTTGACGGTTTCGGTGCTGTCGGGTAGTATAGCAGAAGGCGAGAGTGTGACGGTTAGCGTGAATACTATGGATGGCTCTGCAACTGCGGGCAGAGATTATACGGGAATAGATAGAGTTTTTACGTTTACTTCCGAAGCGACTACTCGAACGTTATCGGTAGACATAAACGATGACGCATTGCTTGAAGGTTTAGAGGTGTTCGCAATTCACCTTACGACGATACGCGAAAATGTGGCGGTATCGGTATCTAGAGCGTTGGTGACAGTAGAGGATGAAGACGTTCTTACTGTGGGTTTCGTTCAGCCCACCTACCGAGTAGTGGAGGAATCCGGCAGTGTGTTGTTGACGGTTTCAATGTTGTCGGGGGGGCTAGCGGAAGGTTTGATTGTGACGGTTAGTGTGAGTACTATGGATGGCTCTGCAACCGCCGGCAGCGATTATATAGAGATAGATAGAGTTCTTACGTTTACTTCCAAAGCGACTACTCGAACGGTGTCGGTAATTATAAAAGATGAGGCACTGGAGGAAGGAGTAGAGACTTTCACAGTTCACCTTACGACATTTCATGAGGGTGTGATGTTATCGCCATCTACGGCTGTGGTGACATTAGAAGATGACGACGCTCTTGCCGTGGGTTTCGTGCAGCCCGATTATCGCGTATTGGAAGGACCCATCAGTGTGACGCTTACGGTGTCTGTGATATTTGGCGATTTATTAGCGGGTCAGAGTGTGGCGGTAAGGGTGAGTACTATGGATGGCTCCGCAACTGCAGGCAGCGATTACACAGAAATAGATAGAGTTCTTACGTTTACTTCCGAGTCAACTACTCAAACATTTTCGGTAATTATAAAGGATGACGAATTGGAGGAAGGAGCAGAGACTTTCACAGTTCACCTTACGAGTTTAAGTGAAGATTTGAGGTTATCATCGGTATCTAGAGCGTTGGTGATAATAGAGGATGATGAGCTGGAGAATATATGCGATAGGTCCGCACAGGTACAAGAAGCGCTTTTGGCGTCTATAGGCCAAAATTTATCCTGTGACGCTGTTCCTCGTAGAGAACTTGCGAGCATAGTAAATTTGGATCTAAGCGCTAGAGGCATAACTCAACTTCAGGCAGGCGACTTCGACGGACTGACGAGTTTGACGGAATTACTTTTGAGAGACAACAGAATCACTACCATTACCGCAGCAACCTTCAGTGACCTTTCAGCCCTCGCCGTTCTCGATTTGCACATGAATGGATTAAGAGACACTCATATAGAAGTGTTTGCAAATACTCCATCCCTCATCAGGCTTGACTTGAGTTTCAACGAACTGGGTGCACTTCCTGAAGGAATATTCGACAATCTTTCAAAACTCGAGAGGCTATTTTTGAATAACAATCAGTTCACTACTCTCCCTACAGGGATATTCGACAATCTTTCAAAACTCAAGAGGTTACTTTTGAATAACAATCGGTTCAATACTCTCCCTGCTGAGATATTCGACAACCTCTCATCCGTCACCACTATTGAAGTGGGTTACAGTAATCTGAAGACTCTCCCTAATGGTATATTTTCCGGTAATACTAACTTGAGGCGGTTAATTTTGCGCAACAATGATTTCTCTACACTTCCTATGGGAATATTTACCGATCTTACATCTCTTACTTTCCTTGACTTGTCCAACAATGATTTTGTTGAATTGCCTGCGGGAATATTCTCTGATCTCTCTAACCTCCGAGTCCTATTTTTACAGAACAATGATCTCGTTACCCTTACATCGGGAATATTTGCTAACCTTCGTTCCCTCACGGAACTTCTCTTGTATGGGAATAACTTGATGAGCCTTCCTCGGGGTTTATTTGTAGGTACGCCAAATTTACAGACTTTACAGATAGAGAACAATAAATTCACTAACCTTCCTGATGAGATATTCGACGGGCTCTCACCTTCAGCTCAGATTATCCTTGATTCGAGTGTGATTCTTTTGAGTGATAGTCGGAATATATTATCTATATTGGAACCTTCTCCTGCAGAGGTAGATGAAGGTGATTCCGCAGTGTTTATGCTTGCCCTAGATGATGTGATAGCGGATGACAGTTCGGTAGGCTGGAGGTTGGATTGTGTCTCCTCTAGTTCCGGAATAACTGCATCAGATTTCGAAGGTTCCGGCGGTAATTGTCCTTCCGGCATTGCCGAAATACCTTCTGGTGCAAGGATGACTGTGGTAACTATTGCAATATCCACTGATAACTTGCTGGAAGGTCAAGAAAGCTTCAAGCTATTGGTGCATCCTGACGGTGAAGGCGGGACAGACCTGAGTAACGGTTCGATAGTGATCGATGAAATGACATCTGCTGTTGTTACTATAAATGACGGCGATCGTGCAGAACTTTCTTTGACCTCCTCTGATGTTTCCCTGTCGGAAGGTTCAACATTCACCTTTGAAGTTAGCCTTGTTCCCGATGGAGTGACAGCGGACGAAGATATAACGGTTGCTTGGACTGTGGACTGCAACGAAGGTGTGACACCTTCCGACTTTGCCGGCACCCCCTGCGATGTGAATACGGTGAAGATACTCAGAGGTTCAGTATCCGGTACATTCGCCGTGTCAACGATAGAGGATGCATTACTAGAAGGAAGGGAACTCTTTACGGTTAGGCTGAACGATTTTCCGACTGCTCGGCCTGGGATGTCCTTGAATACTGTTCTTTCATTTGCAGTATCCGCATTAGAATCGACGATATTGGATGATGACACGCTTAGGATAGGCTTCGCAGAACCCACCTACCGCGTATCGGAAGATGAGGGCAGTGTTACGCTTACAGTATCCGTGCTATCCGGCAGTTTAGTAGCAGGTGCGAATGTTACGATTGGTGTGGGTACTGTGGACGGGTCTGCGACTAAAGGCAATGATTACACGGATCTTACAGATACGGTATTGACGTTTACTTCTGAAGCGGTGACTCAAACAGTGTCTATAGATATAAATGATGACGCATCTGCGGAGGGATCGGAAATTTTCACAGTTCACCTTACGACATCAAGTGATGTTGTGTTGCCAGCTGTGTCAAGGGCAATAGTGACGATATTGGATAATGATAATCGCCCTCCAGCCGTGGTCCCTTCTACTCCTTCTCCCGTGCCAACTTCATCTCCCGCACCATCTCCTCGAAGACGTAGCGGCGGCGGTGGCGGTGGTGGAAATGATGAACCCGACGATATTATCGATACTTCGGATACTACTGAAACGCACGAACCTCCGCAGCCGGTCACCATATCTTCACCGAATGAAGTAGTGATGCTGGAGACTTTGAACGGTAATACTCCCGAGTTCGACGTCGATAAAACCGTTATCGATGAACTCAATGATGAAGAACTTATGCGTAGCACTGCAGAAGTTAGGCCGCCTCTGCGCGTATCACTGCTGTATGGTGTGGATGTTACTCTTCGCGACTCCGCAGGAGCGGATGTGACGATAGTGGAAGAGGCGCTGCGAGTATGTTTTCCAATTACGGTTGAGATTACGCAGAGGGTAAATGGAGATTATGAGAAGCTGACGATATACCACCTTATGGAAGAGTTATCTGCATGGGAGGAGATATTGAGCATGTATGATGCGGAGACTGAGCAGGTGTGCGGTAATGCGAATGAGTTCTCGGTTTACGCGCTAGGCTTTGTGGATGCGGGCGCTCTTCTCCCTCCGACCGGCGGGATGCAGATGCCATTATGGGGCTTGGTGCTTGTGACGCTGGCAGGGGTACTTCTGATAGTCGTAGGTGCACGAAGGATATACAGTCGTTCATAACAATCCGATATGATATCTTGATTTATCGGTGTGACTGAGTTAGATGGTGGGTAAGGTATCCTGTATTGCCTAATCTTTTGACACAGAGAATAACTACGCGTGTGCCTGACGATTCTATGATAGAGGTTGCGATGGATGCTATGAGATCCGCATTGGCATTGGATGGGTATGCGGCGTATTCGGAGCAGAACATAGCGGATATTCCTGAAGATACATCCTAGAAACTGCGACAATAGGAGTCTGTTGCGTAATCCTTGTATTACGCGCCGGCAATGTCGGGTGCTGCTTGATCTTCTAATACTTCCGCCTTGACAGTCAAGGGCAGTTCGGGTACGTTTAAGCTATCAATCATAGCAATATCTGCGGTGCATTGACATAAAAGAGGCGTTAATGATAATCAAGCATAAGATATTTCTTTCAAGTGTTCTTCTGTTAGCGTCTGCGGTATTTTTCTTTGTTTTGTTTTTGAATGATACTGCTTCCGGTAATGCAGGCAGTGTATCTGCTCAGAATCTAGTCGCAACGGAAGCGGCGGACACTGTGCCTCCTGAAGTAGAAGATTCTTCGCTGCTCACTGAAGCAGTGGATACAGTGCCAACTGAATTAGAAGAGAACCTTCGCCTGTTTCTCCGGTTACGGAAGCGGTCGATACCGTGCCTCTAGAAGTAGAAAATTCTTCTCCTGTTACTGAAGCGGTCGATACCGTGCCTCCTGAAGTAGAAGAACCTTCACCAGTCACGGAAGCAGTGGATACCGTGCCAACTGAATTAGAGGAAACTTCGCCAGTTACGGAAGCGGTCGATACTGTGCCGCTTGAATTAGGGGAAACTTCACCAGTTACGGAAGCGGTCGATACCGTGCCTCTAGAAGTAGAGGAAACTTCGCCGGTTACGGAAGCGGTTGATACCATGTTACCCGAAGTTGCGCATGCGATGCAACCAACCTCGCCCGTCAATACCGCCTCTAATGTAAACCATAATGACATTTTGTACATAATATGGGAATATGAGCCTCGCTTTGGAGGGGTATGGGTGGATACTACCGAAGAGGGTAATGCCTTGCACGTTCTGCTGACAGGCGGCGAGGAAGGAGCTTTCACCGCCACCGATAAGGTGCATCGTGCGGTTGTGGAGATATTCGGCCGCTCCTTCGATGCTGTTGTGCGAGAACAAGCGGACTATACTATAGGGGATCTGAGCGGCTGGCATGCCTCATTGCGTGAACGGGTGTGGGATATACAAGAAGTAATCTCGCTTGATTTGGATGAGAGAGGGAATAGGCTGCGCATAGGTGTGGAGGGTGTGGCTGGTACAAAGGGTAGGGTATATAGCCTTGCGGATGATCTGCAGATACCTGAAGAGGCGATTGTGGTTTATGAAGATGAAATCGTGGATATCTTGCCTCCCCCTCTTATTCCGCCTGAGTTGCCTTCAGGTGACTATGCGTATGCTACTTCTTCCCATAATGGAACATTGCGCGAACCCCTTCCTCCCGCTGTAGGCGGAACACAGTTAACCATTCCCAGCAGCTCTTGCACATTGAGTTTTGGTGTTCGTTTGGTTGGAGAGGTAGGTATAGTTACAAACAGTCATTGTACAGAGGTGCAGAATGCATTGGATGGCGCGGAGTTTTTGTATACCGTTGATGAGGAACTTCTGGCGGTGGAAACAAGAGACCCCGGCAACACCTCGGATCCCGCCGGCATCGGGCGCTGTGAAATGCAATTCAGCGGCTCCGCAGTCGATAAATGCCGTTATAGTGATGCCGCTTATGCTAAGGGGGCGGGCGAAGTCCCGATTGCAGTGGGTTTGATAGCGCGCCCCGAGGTACTCTATACAGGGCGGATAAGGCCAATTTCAGCTGTAGATATTCGGCGAGTAACCGCAATAGACGGAGATAACCCTTACTTCAAAATCGCAGGCATTAACTCCGTGCTTTTAGGTGAAACTGTCAACAAGGTGGGTAGAACGACAGGCTGGACTGAAGGGGTTGTGTTGGAAACGTGCCGTGATAGTCGGGTAGCCAGTTTCTTAAACGAGGTAATTTTATGCAACACCGATTCAGATTTTTACAGCCAAGGCGGCGACAGCGGTTCACCCGTGTTCCTAAGAAATAGTGAAGATTCCGATTATGTAGATTTGGTTGGGGTACATTGGGGAGGAAATAGCAGTGTTAATGCTTTTAGCCCCATAGATGCAGTTTTCGAAGAGGTATTCCCTGAGCTTTCGTCTGAAGAAGAGAGAACGGATGCAGTCAGCTATTTTTGCGGACGAACGCGAGAGGTTCTAGGTGAAGTGTTGGCGATTGCAGGCTCGGCAAATCGTTGCGGGGAAGACCTTTCACTCGTTACGAAACTGGATCTGCGAGACAGAGATATAAACATTCTGGAGGTCTCGGAATTTTCCGGGCTACCTAATCTGGAACGGATTGACCTCAGCGGTAATAACCTGTCTTCACTGACGGACGAGATATTCTCGGGATTGCCTGCAGGTTTAGAGGTTTATTTGCACGGTAACGATGCATCGGGAGAGCCTCTCACACCCGCAGATATAGAAAATCTTCTAGAGCATCTGCCTCATTCGGCTGCGCTTTATCTGGACGGCGGTGATGCAAACTTATCCGGGTTTGGCAGCAGCGCATATGAGTTTCGTGGAAACGGCTTCATAGAACTAGATATAAACCTTGGCGGAGATAGGCCTCAAAATCACGAAACTATAGTTGGGAGAATTTCCCTCCAACCCGTTAATGCGGAGCTCAGTGATACTCCTCGATGGGAGTTCACCTTTACCTTTGAGGGGCAAGGTGTGGAGGGTGCGGCATTTTCACCGCCTAGAGAAAGTTTAGCTTACTTAGCACCGCCCATTCCGGAAAGGTTCAGTACGGGAGGTGATGCGTTCATCGCCGGCATAGAGTTTGTATACGAAGAAACGGGGATGATAGCTTTCACAGCGGATACTCCTACGGTTGCGATTACGGTGAACGCAGACCTTATGCCGACTTTTGGTGCAAGCGCAGTTACCGATCAGGTGTATACGGCGGGTGTTCAAATCACATCTTTGACCCTTCCTGCGGCTATGGGAGGTGACGGTTCTCTGACCTATAGTGTGTTTCCCGCCCTTTCCGAGGGTTTGATTTTCAACCCGTCCACTCTCCAAATAACAGGGACACCGACATCCGAGCAGTCACGTATGACATACACTCTGACGGCAGGGGATACCGACGGAGATACGGCTACTTTGACCTTCAGGATTACGGTTAAAATTGATGACGGTGCCTATGACGGCATAGCAAACAGCATATTAACGGCAATTAATCTCCCTCTTGGCGGTTCGTCATCGGGTAGTCTAATCCTTGACGACATAGATTTCTACAGAGTCGTTGTAACAGAACCTGGGAGTTTAGGGTTTTTTACTACCGGTTCTGTTGACACTATTGGGCAATTGCAAAGCTCCGGCGGTGATGAGTTAGTAATGTTCGGTACCGGTGATGATGACGGAGGTGGCAGGAATTTCAGATTTGAATACTTTGTCCAGCCGGGTACATACTTTCTGGTTGTAAAGGGTTTTTCCGGTATTGACGAGGGACCGTATACTGCTCATGCGGCTTTTGTAACCGGCAATGACCTTATACCGACTTTTGGTTCAATCGGAATTCGCGATCGGTTGTATACGGTGGGTGTTCAAATCACATCTTTGGACCTTCCTCCGGCTATGGGAGGTAACGGTTCTCTGACCTACAGTGTGTTTCCCGCCCTTTCCGAGGGGTTGATTTTCAACCCGTCCACCCTCCAAATAACAGGGACACCAACATCCGCACGGACGCAGAGGATATACACTTTGACGGCGCGGGATATTGACGGAGATACGGCTACTTTGACTTTCAGGATTACGGTGATCGCCGGCGACGGCATAGCAAACAGCATATCAACGGCAATTAATCTCCCTCTTGGCGGTTCGTCATCGGGCGATCTAATCAGTGACGATGTAGATTTCTACAGAGTCGTTGTAACAGAACCTAGGCGCTTAGTTCTTTTTACTACCGGTTCTCTTGATACTATTGGGCAATTGCAAAACTCTGATGGTGATGAGTTAGTAAGGTTCCGTACCGGTGACGATGCCGGAGCCGACTTCAATTTCCGATTTGAATACTCCGCCCAGCCGGGTACATACTTTCTTGCTGTAACGGGCTTTCGTAGTATTGAAGTGGGACCATATACTGCTCATGCGACTTTTGAACCGGACTATAACTTTATGCCCTCGTTCAGAGGTACATCAGTTACCGATCAGGTGTATACACAGGGCGTTCAAATCACATCTTTGACCCTTCCTGCGGCTAGAGAAGGTAACGGTTCTCCGACCTACAGCTTGTCTCCGTCCCTTTCCGCGGGTTTGATCTTCAACCCGTCCACCCTCCAAATAACAGGAACACCGACATCCGGACGGGCGCAGACGACATACACTTTGACGGCGCGGGATACCGACGGAGATACGGCTACTTTGACTTTCAGGATTACGGTGATCGCCAGCGACGGCATAGCAAACAGCATATCAACGGCAATTAATCTCACGTTTGGCGGTTCGTCATCGGGCAGTCTAATCAGTGACGATGTAGATTTCTACAGAGTCGTTGTAACAGAACCTGGGAGTTTAGTTCTTTTTACTACCGGTTCTATTGACACTACCGGGCAATTGCAAAACTCTGATAGTGATGAGCTAGTAAGGTTGCGTACCGGTGACGATGCCGGAACAGGCTTCAATTTCCGATTTGAATACTCTGCCCAGCCGGGCACATACTTTCTTGTTGTAACGGGCTATTCTAGCAGGGTAACGGGACCATATACTGTTCATGCGACTTTTGTACCTGACAATGACATAGTTACGGTGGGTTTCGTGCAACCTGCCTACCGCATATCTGAAAATGCGGGTAGTGTGACGTTGACGGTGTCTGTGTTGTCCGGGATTATAGAGGATAGTGCGGGTGTGACGGTGAGTGTGATGACGCTGGACGGAAGCGCTACTGCCGGTAGCGATTACACGTCGACAGCGAGTGATATTACGTTTAGTTCTGGATCGACTAGTCAAACATTTTCTGTAGATATAGCCGATGACAAACTGGTCGAGGGTATGGAAGATTTCACGGTTAGCCTTACGGGTGTTAGTGGGGATGTGACATTATCGGTATCTACGGCTATGGTGACGATATTGGATGACGACATGCTCACGGTAGGTTTCGTGCAACCGATCTACAGCGTACCGGAGGATGAGGGCAGTGTGACGCTGACGGTATCGGTGGTATCCGGTCAGCTTGCAACCGGTCAGAGTGTGATTGTTAGAGCGAGTGTAGTGGATGGGTCTGCAACTGCCGGTATCGATTACACGTCAACAGCGAGGGATATTACGTTTAGTTCTGGATCGACTAGTCAAACATTTTCTGTAGATATAGCCGATGACACATTAGTTGAGGGCATGGAAGATTTCACGGTTAGCCTTACGGGTGTTAGTGGGGATGTGACATTATCGGTATCTACGGCTATGGTGACGATATTGGATGACGACATGCTCACGGTAGGTTTCGTGCAACCGATCTACAGCGTACCGGAGGATGAGGGCAGTGTGACGCTGACGGTATCGGTGGTATCCGGTCAGCTTGCAACCGGTCAGAGTGTGATTGTTAGAGCGAGTGCAGTGGGCGGTTCTGCAACTGCCGGTAGCGATTACACGTCGACAGCGAGGGATATTACGTTTAGTTCTGGATCGACTAGTCAAACATTTTCTGTAGATATAGCCGATGACACATTAGTTGAGGGCGTGGAAGATTTCACGGTTAGCCTTACGGGTGTTAGTGGGGATGTGACATTATCGGTATCTACGGCTATGGTGACGATATTGGATGACGACATGCTCACGGTAGGTTTCGTGCAACCGATCTACAGCGTACCGGAGGATGTGGGCAGTGTGACGCTGACGGTGTCGGTGCTATCCGGTCGGCTTGCAACCGGTCAGAGTGTGATTGTTAGAGCGAGTGTAGTGGATGGGTCTGCAACTGCCGGTATCGATTACACGTCAACAGCGAGGGATATTACGTTTAGTTCTGGATCAACTAGTCAAACGGTTTCGGTAAATATAAACGATGACGCATTAGTCGAGGGCTTGGAGGATTTCACGGTTAGCCTTACGCGTGTTAGTGGGGATGTGATGTTATCGGCATCTACGGCTATGGTGACGATAGAGGATAATGATGTGCTTACGGTGGGCTTCGTACAATCTGCCTACCGAATATTGGAGGGCGATGGGAGTGTTACGCTGACGGTATCGGTGCTATCCGGTCAGCTTGCAACCGGTCAGAGTGTGATTGTTAGAGCGAGTGTAGTGGGCGGTTCCGCAACTGCCGGCAACGATTACACGTCGACAGCGAGTGATCTTACGTTTAGTTCTGGATCAACTAGTCAAACGGTTTCGGTAAATATAAACGATGACGCATTAGTCGAGGGCTTGGAGGATTTCACGGTTAGCCTTACGCGTGTTAGTGGGGATGTGATGTTATCGGCATCTACGGCTATGGTGACGATAGAGGATAATGATGTGCTTACGGTGGGCTTCGTACAATCTGCCTACCGAATATTGGAGGGCGATGGGAGTGTTACGCTGACGGTATCGGTGCTATCCGGTCAGCTTGCAACTGGTCAGAGTGTGATTGTTAGAGCGAGTGGTGAGAGCGGTTCTGCAACTGCCGGTAGCGATTACACGGCGATAGCGAGTGATCTTACGTTTAGTTCTGGATCAACTAGTCAAACGGTTTCGGTAAATATAAACGATGACGCATTAGTCGAGGGCTTGGAAGATTTCACGGTTAGCCTTACGGGTGTTAGTGGGGATGTGACATTATCGGTATCTACGGCTATGGTGACGATATTGGATGACGATGTGCTCACGGTAGGTTTCGTGCAACCGATCTACAGCGTACCGGAGGATGAGGGCAGTGTGACGCTGACGGTATCGGTGGTATCCGGTCAGCTTGCAACCGGTCAGAGTGTGATTGTTAGAGCGAGTGTAGTGGGCGGTTCTGCAACTGCCGGCAACGATTACACGTCGACAGCGAGGGATATTACGTTTAGTTCTGGATCGACTAGTCAAACATTTTCTGTAGATATAGCCGATGACACATTAGTTGAGGGCATGGAAGATTTCACGGTTAGCCTTACGGGTGTTAGTGGGGATGTGACATTATCGGTATCTACGGCTATGGTGACGATATTGGATGACGACATGCTCACGGTAGGTTTCGTGCAACCGATCTACAGCGTACCGGAGGATGAGGGCAGTGTGACGCTGACGGTATCGGTGGTATCCGGTCAGCTTGCAACCGGTCAGAGTGTGATTGTTAGAGCGAGTGCAGTGGGCGGTTCTGCAACTGCCGGTAGCGATTACACGTCGACAGCGAGGGATATTACGTTTAGTTCTGGATCGACTAGTCAAACATTTTCTGTAGATATAGCCGATGACACATTAGTTGAGGGCGTGGAAGATTTCACGGTTAGCCTTACGGGTGTTAGTGGGGATGTGACATTATCGGTATCTACGGCTATGGTGACGATATTGGATGACGACATGCTCACGGTAGGTTTCGTGCAACCGATCTACAGCGTACCGGAGGATGTGGGCAGTGTGACGCTGACGGTGTCGGTGCTATCCGGTCGGCTTGCAACCGGTCAGAGTGTGATTGTTAGAGCGAGTGTAGTGGATGGGTCTGCAACTGCCGGTATCGATTACACGTCAACAGCGAGGGATATTACGTTTAGTTCTGGATCAACTAGTCAAACGGTTTCGGTAAATATAAACGATGACGCATTAGTCGAGGGCTTGGAGGATTTCACGGTTAGCCTTACGCGTGTTAGTGGGGATGTGATGTTATCGGCATCTACGGCTATGGTGACGATAGAGGATAATGATGTGCTTACGGTGGGCTTCGTACAATCTGCCTACCGAATATTGGAGGGCGATGGGAGTGTTACGCTGACGGTATCGGTGCTATCCGGTCAGCTTGCAACCGGTCAGAGTGTGATTGTTAGAGCGAGTGTAGTGGGCGGTTCCGCAACTGCCGGCAACGATTACACGTCGACAGCGAGGGATATTACGTTTAGTTCTGGATCAACTAGTCAAACGGTTTCGGTAAATATAAACGATGACGCATTAGTCGAGGGCTTGGAGGATTTCACGGTTAGCCTTACGCGTGTTAGTGGGGATGTGATGTTATCGGCATCTACGGCTATGGTGACGATAGAGGATAATGATGTGCTTACGGTGGGCTTCGTACAATCTGCCTACCGAATATTGGAGGGCGATGGGAGTGTTACGCTGACGGTATCGGTGCTATCCGGTCAGCTTGCAACTGGTCAGAGTGTGATTGTTAGAGCGAGTGGTGAGAGCGGTTCTGCAACTGCCGGTAGCGATTACACGGCGATAGCGAGTGATCTTACGTTTAGTTCTGGATCAACTAGTCAAACGGTTTCGGTAAATATAAACGATGACGCATTAGTCGAGGGCTTGGAGAATTTCACAGTTAGACTTACGCGTGTTAGTGGGGATGTGACGTTATCGGTGTCTACGGCAGTGGTGACGATATCGGATGAAGATGTGCTCACGGTGGGCTTCGTGCAACCGAGCTACCGTGTATCGGAAGATGTGGGCAGTGTGATGCTTACAGTGTTTGTGGTATCCGGGGGTATAGAGGCGGGTGAAAGTGTGACGGTTGGGGTGAGGACTATGGATGGGTCTGCAACTACAGGCAATGATTACGCATACATAGAGAACGTTCTTACGTTCACTTCTGAAGCGACGACGCAAACGTTGTCGGTAGATATAAACAATGATGGATTGTTTGAAGACTTAGAGGAGTTCAGGGTTCACCTTACGACGCTACGCGAAGGTGTGATGATATCAGTATCTACGGCATTGGTAACTATAGAGGATAATGATGTGCTCACGGTAGGCTTCGTGCAACCGAGCTACCGTGTATCGGAAGATGAGGATAGTGTGACGCTTACAGTGTCTGTGGTATCCGGGGGTATAGAGTCGGGTGCGAGTGTGACGGTTGGCGTGAGCACTATGGACGGGTCTGCGACTAAAGGCAATGATTACGCATACATAGAGGGCGTTCTTACGTTCACTTCTGAAGCGACTACTCGAACGTTGTCCGTAGTTATAAACGATGATGAGTTGCTTGAAAGCTTAGAGGAGTTCACGGTTCACCTTACGACGCTACGCGAAGATGTGATGATATCGGCATCTACGGCTGTGGTGACGATAGAGGATGACGATGTTCTTACGGTGAGTTTCGTGCAACCGATCTACAGCGTACCGGAGGATGAGGGCAGTGTGACGCTGACGGTGTCGGTGCTATCCGGCAGTTTAGTATCAGGTGCAAGTGTGACGATTGGCGTGAGCACTATGGACGGGTCTGCGACTAAAGGCAATGATTACGCATACATAGAGAGCGTTCTTACGTTCACTTCTGAAGCGACTACTCGAACGTTGTCCGTAGTTATAAACGATGATGAGTTGCTTGAAAGCTTAGAGGAGTTCACGGTTCACCTTACGACGCTACGCGAAGATGTGATGATATCGGCATCTACGGCTATGGTGACGATAGAGGATGACGATGTTCTTACGGTGGGCTTCGTACAATCTGCCTACCGTGTGTCTGAAGTCGCCGGTAGTGTAACGCTGACAATGTCTGTGCTATCCGGGGGTATAGAGGCAGATGAAAGAGTGACGATTGGAGTGAGTACTATGGATGTGTCTGCAACTGCAGACAGAGATTACACAGGTCTTACAGATACGGTATTGACGTTTACTTCTGAAGCGATGACTCAAACAGTGTCTATAGATATAAATGATGACGCATCTGTGGAAGATTCGGAAACTTTCACTGTTCACCTTACGACACCAAGTGATGTTTTGTCGCTGTCTGTGTCAAGGGCAATAGTGACTATATTGGATAATGATAATCCCTCTCCAGCCGTGGTCCCTTCTAGTCCTTCTCCGGTGCCAACTTCATCTCCCCCACCATCTCCTCGAAGACGTAGCGGCGGCGGTGGCGGTGGTGGAAATGATGAACCCGACGATATTATCGATACTTCGGATACTGCTGAAACGCAAGAATCTCCGCAGCCGGTCACCATATCTTCACCGAATGAAGTAGTGATGCTGGAGACTTTGAACGGTAATACTCCCGAGTTCGACGTCGATAAAACCGTTATCAATGAACTCGATGACGAAGAACTTGTACGCAGGGCGGCAGAAGTTAGACCGCCTTTGCGCGTATCACTGCTGTATGGTGTAGATGTTACCCTTCGCGACTCTACAGGAGCGGATGTGACGATAGTGGAAGAGGCGTTGCGGGTATGTTTTCCAATTACGGATGAGATTACGCAGAGAATAAATGGCGACTATGAGAAACTGACGATATACCACCTTATGGAAGAGCCATCTGCATGGGAGGAGATATCGAGCATGTATGATGCGGAGACTGAGCAGGTGTGCGGTAATGCGAATGAGTTCTCGGTTTACGCGCTAGGCTTTGTGGATGCGGGCGCTCTTCTTCCTCCGACCGGCGGTGTGCAGATGCCATTATGGGGCTTGGTGCTTGTGACGCTGGCAGGGGTCCTTCTGATAGTCGTAGGTGCACGAAGGGTATACAGTCGTTCATAACAATCCGATATGATATCTCAATTTATCGGCGGGACTGAGTTAGAAGACAGGGCTAGATGTCTCGGGGCAAATTCCGTCTTCAATCAATCTATACGATTGTTTATTTGCTAGGGTTCGGTAGTGATTACCTACTCAGGCGCCTTGTGATTGAAAGCACCCCTATCCGCTAGTATTCGCCAGACTTCGGCGGGGTCAGAGTCTGTGGCTAATAGCAGTAGAAGAGTATGATAAATGAGATCTGCGACCTCATTCGGCAAGGTGCTTATGTCTGAGCATGCTGCGATTGCTGTTTCACCTGCTTCCTCTACTACTTTTTGCGCTACCCTCGTCACTCCCGCCTTTAGCAGTTTAGTCGTGTAAGAATTTGCGGGTAGAGTATCCTTTCGGTCTTCAATTATCCTCAGAAGAGCCGAAATCACTCCGGGACCTTCCTTTACCTTCATATTTGGCGGATATTCTTTTAATTCAAAATTGTCGAAACAGGAAAATGTCCCCTTATGGCATACAGTCCCCAGTGTGCGCACCTTCACAAGAAGAGCATCTCCATCACAATCTCCTCTTACCTCGACTACTTCTAGCGTGTTTCCTGAAATTTCACCTTTCCGCCATAATTTGGAACGGGAGCGAGAAAAAAACCAAACGTTTGGACCTTCCAAAGTAAGGCGCAACGCTTCTTTGTTCATCCACCCGAGCATCAGCACTTCTAGGGATGCCACGTCCTGAATTATGGCGGTTATCAAACCGCGGTCATCAAATTGGAGTATAAAATTATCGGGTAGTGGAGAGGATTCGCCCATATACTATTTTCCTTTTTTCTTCTTTCTATAAATCTTCGTTTAAAGAATCGCTCAGCAAGTATGATAGTGCCGTTAGTGATGATATCTCTTTATAATCGCCCTTCCACTTATTGGGGATTGATTGCAAAGGCATTCCCTCTCGCCTTATCCATACCGGCGTAAGCCCGGCGAGACCGGCACCAACTACATCATCGTAAAAGTGATCTCCAACATACCATGCTTCCTGTGGTTCTATACCTAGAACTGTCAGGACAGTATGGAACGCTTTACTCGCCGGCTTGTAAACTCTAGCGGACTCCGAAGATGCAATGACGTCGAACTCTATACCTTCCGAAAGTATGAGCGGCGTTAGGAACGCATCGTCTGCATTGGAGAATAGACCGAGTTTTACATACTTCCGAAGGAATGTAAGAACTTCTACGGCATCTGAGAAGATAGGGCGTTTAGCCATGTGTTCCACGCATCTGAGGGCGGCTAAGTCCGCATCTGCGTCCTTTTTCGTCTCTCGGAACACGGTGAGAAAACACTCTGTCCATGCCTCGCGATAAGTTTGAAAAGGGGGCGATTTTTCGGGGTGCTCCAAGTTTGTGCGTCGTTCTCTGAACTGCACCTCTTCGAGTTTCCAAAGGCGCCACAGATCCTCGCCGCTCATCATTATATTTTGCTCATCCGCGATATCCGCAAAGGTAGTTATCCAATCTTCGGGATTATTGGCAAAGAGAGTATTGTAACAGTCTAAAATAATCGCCTTTGGAGCTTTTGTTTTGGCTGTGCTCATTCGTCAATCCTTATAGGGAGGTTGTAGCTTTTGAGGCATCGTTTAAGTTCCTGTATGCTGTATTCACCAAAATGGAGTATGGAGGCTAGGAGCACGGCATCTGCTCCCGTCTTCAGAGCCTCCGCCAGATGTTCGGGTGTTCCTGCGCCGCCGCTAGCTATAACGGGGATATTTACGGCACTAGTAACAGCTTCCAGCAGAGGCAGATCATACCCGCTGCGAGTTCCATCCGTATCCATGCTAGTAAGTAGAATCTCCCCGGCGCCCAGCTGTTCACCAATCCGCGCCCATTTTATCGGATCAAGGGGAGTAGATGTTCTGCCTCCTCGCACGCAAACTTCCCATGGCGCTTCCGCCATACGGCTCCCGTTTACGGACGTTTTCAATTGCAGAGGGTTTTCTATACGCCGAGCGTCTATCGCCAGAACAACGCACTGTGCTCCAAATTCCGTGGAGCATCTTGCCAGAAGCGAGGAGTCTTTTACTGCAGCGGTGTTTACAGCCACTTTATCCGCCCCAGCTTTTAGCATAACGCGCATATCTTCTATCGAGCGTATACCTCCGCCCACAGTCAGAGGAATGAAAACCTTCTCCGCCACTTCCTTCACCACATCCAACATAGTCGAACGGCTATCTGAAGAGGCGGTGATATCCAGAAAGACTAACTCGTCCGCTCCTTCTTCGTTGTATCGGGCGGCAAGTTCGGCGGGATCCCCCGCATCCCTCAGGTTCAGGAAGTTTTCCCCCTTCACAACTCTCCCCGCATCCACGTCCAGACAAGGTATTACTCTCGATTTCAGCATCGCAGATCTAAGTCTGCGCTTTGCGAAGCAACATCGCGTAGTGACCCGTTCTCAGTGTACGAGTAACCGTGTACCGCAATCCGAGGTCTTCTATATAGGTCAGCATCTGTTCCGGCGTCACACGCTCTTTACTTGAATCCCACTCTAAAATTGCCAACCAACCCCCCTTTTTGACTAGCCTTGCGACCTCCTTCAGGAACATTTTAGGGCGTCCGGAATATTGAAGAACATTCGATGTTATAGCACCGTCCAAAATTTCACTCTCTAGAGGTATAGACAACTTCTTGGAGACTATAGTCTCGATATTCTGCAGATGATTTTTATCAGCCGAACTCCGCGTACACTCCAACATATCTTTATCTGTGTCTATAGCGTACAGGCGCCCATCGTAGACATATTTTGCAAGCGGTATGGAAAAGTAACCCTTACCTGCTCCTATATCTCCTATTGTCTGATACTTACTGATAGGCAATGCAGTAATCAAGGCGTTGGGGTCTACAAGATCTTCCATAGACGGACTCAAAAGTGTTTCCGGTGACAGTGATCGATACTGTGAATAGTTTACGTGCTTTGGCATAGTTCATTTACTATAATATCGGGTTTATACTACCTTATAGAGGATGCTTCAATGCTTCTTCTATTGCGCTGCGTAAGTCTAGGGTGTCTGTATAAAGAGACATACCGCTTATAGCTCCTTCCGCCCCGGCAATAGCGAGACGACGAATATCATCTATAGTCGTCACCCCTCCTGCAATTATAATAGACCAACCCGCTTTTGCCGCTTCTGCAAGCACCTCATCCACAACAGCGAAGTCAGGATGAGATAACTCTCCGTCCCGTTTCGTATCGGTGTATATAAAGCGATTTACACCGATATCCGCCATATTCCGCATAAAACCCAATGGTGTAAGGCGTTCCTCTTCTCTAAGCCATCCGTGTGTTCTCACTCGTCCTTGTTTTACATCTACAGATACGACTACACGTTCCGAACCGAACCTTCGGATAACCTCCTCTACTTCGTCGGGTGTTTCTACAGCTGCAGTCCCAAAAATAACCCTTTCTACACCCATCTCCAGAATATGTGCCGCTTCGTCTGAGGTACGTATGCCTCCTCCCAGTTGTATCCTTCCGTGAAAAGCCTTTATGATGCTTCTGATAACCTCAGTATTTACTCTTCTACCTTCAAGAGCTCCATCGAGATCCACTATGTGTATACGTTCTGCGCCGGCATCCGCCCATCGGGTTGCCGCGGCTGCCGGATACTCATCGAAGACAACCTCCCGAGAGTAGTCCCCACCTATGAGGCGAACACACCGGCCACCTCTAATATCTATAGCGGGTATCACCTCCATTCGGTTTTAGCTACCATTTCCATTACTGTTATAAGACTCTACCCATCTCACAAAGCTCCTATACATGCGCAACCCATTCTCGGCACTCTTTTCCGGATGAAACTGCACCCCTGCTACGTTGCCCGATGCGGCTGCGGCACATATCTCATTCCCATGAACAACAGTGGCGGCAACCTGTTCCGGATCTTTTGGAACACAGTGGTATGAATGAACGAAGTAAAACTCCTCTCCACCTTGCAGATGACGAAACAGCGGATGCTTGTTTGCGGGTCCCTGTATAAGATTATTCCAGCCGATATGTGGTATTTTCACTCGCTGCCCTTCAGCGGTGGGGGTGGGAAAATTTTCCATGCGGACAACACGCCCCTCCAGTATTGTAAGCCCGGGTATATTTCCCTCCTCTGATGCCTCATATAAAAGTTGCATGCCTACGCATACCCCCAACAAAGGGTGCCCTGAAAATGCAAACTTGCGTAGCGGCTCATACAATCCGCTTTGCAGGATATTATTGATAGCGGTTGCCGCATGGCCTACACCCGGAAGAACAGCAGCGGGAACCTCCCGTAGATCTTCAGCGGAAGATACGATACGCGGTTCTGCACCTGCCGCCTGAAGTGCCTTGAATACACTGCGAAAGTTAGCGGACCTAGTGTTTATTATACCTACGGGGGTAGTCATCCTTTACTATCCCCTGTAAGCACCTCCGGAGGTCTATCTCTATCTACAAAACGGGCGAGCATGAAGAGAAAATCGGCGAGCCTGTTCAAGTAACGAAGTATCTCTTTATTCTCCAGCTGCTCTGCGTCATACAAGCCGACGGTAGCCCGTTCGGCTCTTCTGACGGTAGAGCGTGCGGCATCGAGAGCGGCGGATAAGGGAGACCCTCCGGGGATTATAAAAGCCCGTGGCAAATCCACCCTTTCACCAAGAGCATCTATATCCGCTTCAAGCCGCCGCGTCATTTCCGGAGTTACAGTAGTGAAATGTTTTCGAAGCAGATCCAGCGAATCTGAATCTGTGGCAAGCTCCGCTCCTACTGTGAACATTTCGCGTTGGACTCTGATTATATATCCGGCAACCTCCTCATCTGAACAGATCGCCCTTGCCATACCCATAAAAGAAACTGCTTCATCCAAGGTACCGTAGGCATTCACACGAGCATCGGTCTTGCGTACCCGTCCGCCGTAAAGTAGCCCCGTTTCACCTTTATCACCTCGTTTAGTATATATTTTCATCAGTCTATAGATCTTCCCTCGTTGTGGTAGTGAGATGTACTATATCATTATTGTATGAAGATAATGCCGGGTATAATCTTTCATAAGCGGAGAAAATCAGATGACAACAATCCCATCGGAACCTAAAATACCTCTCAATACTATATACGCAACCGATAAAGCCGTATCAAAAGTAAAAGAATTTGCCCACAAGCAGAGACGGGATAAATTTGGCTTGAAAGTAGCGGTCAAGGGTGGCGGATGCTCCGGACTTCTCTACGTTCTGGATCTGGTCGATGAACCAAATGCGGAAGACAAAATTATTCAGCACAAGGGTATAGAGATATATGTTCCCAAGAAGGCTTTTATATTTCTTGCCGGAACGGTTCTGGATTTTTCGGACGGTCTTAACGGCAAAGGGTTCGAATTCAAAAACCCTAATGCTAAGCGTAGTTGCGGCTGTGGCAACTCCTTCAGCGTTTAAGCATTTGCAAACAGCGCATCTGAACTGAAGTATACTCGGCATGTTTGCCCGTCATTATTGAATTGTATATGTGTGAATTGGGCAATACTGCCAAAGCCGCAGCATTTGTAGAACGAACCCTTGAAACGGTACGTATGCGACATTTGGGACATGATGCGTTGGACCTGTTGCATCGTCTCACCACTGCGGACCTGATTTCTTTGGAAGTCGGTGAATCTCGTCAAACGATAATGCTTAACGAACGAGGGCGTATACTGGACGTTTTCCTCGTTATGAGAGAATCGGAAACCTCTTTGCTTCTGCTCTCGGATATAAGACATCCGTCACCTTTATTGGCGGCTATAGATAGATACACGATAATAGAAGATGCCTCTCTTGTGGATATTTCCGAAGACACTGCGCAGGTATCACTTTTTGGGGATGACTTGGATAAGTGCGCATCCGATTTGAGCAATGACGGGTGGACTGTTATTGAGCGCAGTTGGCATGATAGCACTAATATCTGTAATATCCGGGAGATAATTACCGAACGGGGAAAGGTTGAAAAACTGAAAAAAATCCTATCCGAAATGAATTTACAAGAGGCGAATTCAAAAGAGTTCGGCAATTACCGCATAATGAAGGGTATCCCCGCGGTAGGGCATGAATTAACGGATGCGGTAAACCCTCTTGAAGCAGGGTTGAAATCTATGATAAGTTTCGATAAAGGCTGCTATATAGGCCAAGAGGTGGTTGCGCGGCTTGATACGTATGGCAAAACCCAGAGAAGTCTTACCGGCTTACGCTCCCAAAACCCTCTCACCGAAGGCGCTCTACTGAAAGACGGCACACGTAAGGTAGGTGTAGTTTGCTCTTGTGCAAATCTGCCAAAGTATGGGTACATAGGGTTGGGATTCGTGCGCAAAGGATACGAAACCAAAGGCACAATCCTCAATGCGGAAGGTGTGGAGGCATCTATAGCACAGATACCGTTCAGTTCAGTATACCCTTAGAGTTTCCCCGCCGTCTACCAATATAACCTGCCCTCGTATCATAGATGCGTCTTCACCGCACATCATAGCTATGACCTTCGCTACATCATCCGCTGTCAAGGATCGACCTGCCGGCGTTGGCCTAGCCGCTATCTTTCGAACCTCCCATTTTTCGGGAAAAGCATCTATCGCATCAGTCATCACAAAACCTGCGGACACCGTATTCACCGCGATACCTCGCCCGCCGAGCTCTAGAGCGAGGTATCGAGTAACTGCTTCCAGAGCGGCTTTCGATACTCCCACAGCGAAGTAGGGCGGTGATATCACACGTGCGGAACCGGGAGATGATACATTGATTATCTTGCCACCCTCTCCCATAACTTTTGCAGCGCGCACCGCCACCATCCATGGCGCCCTTGCGTTGATCTGCATTGTCCAATCCCAATGCTTCTGTTCAGTTTCGGATGCCGTGCGCATCACGCCCGAAGCAGCATTATTGATAACTATATCCAGCCTGCCAAAATGTGAGTAAACCGTTTCTATAAGAGTATCCACAGCTTCTTTGTCTGCGATATTAGCGCGTATCTTCAAAACATCTGTATTGGCGTAAACCGGATCTTGCTCTGCGGCACGTGCCGCCTTATGATTTCTCATGTAGTTGAAAGCTATCGATGCCCCTCTCCTCGCCAACTCTTTTGCAGTAGCTAGACCTATGCCTCGCGAACCTCCCGTAATGAGTGCAACTTTGCCAACAAGTGGGAGCTCTAGCATATTTTCCCGACTTTGCGTCATGTGTTACATTCCCATTCCGCCATCTACGTTAATAACCTGTCCCGTTATGTATGATGCTTCTTTAGTCGTCAGAAAAACTACCATAGGTGCTATATCATCGGGCTCACCAAACCGTCTGGCAGGTATAAATTCTCGGAGTTTTTCTTTCATACGCTCACTGAGCACATTGGATGTGGCTGTATTTATGTAGCCGGGTGCCACGATATTCACAGTTATATTTCGCAGTGCCAACTCTTTTGCCAGAGACTTGGTGAACCCGCTGACTGCGGCTTTGGAAGCTGCATAATTTGCCTGTCCCGCGTTACCGTGACTACCAACTACCGAAGATATATTCACTATTCGTCCCCATCGTCTTTTCACCATATCATTCACCACATTTCTAGAACAGTAGTAGACACCTCTCAAATTCACGTCTATCACACGGTTGAAATCTTCATCTTTCATGCGTACCACTAGAGAATCCGATATTATGCCTGCATTATTTATCAATATCTCTATAGTGCCGTACCTTTCCCTAACTTCCGCTACCATCTCTTTCACTTGCACACTATCCGATACATCGGCGCCTACCATGAATGCTTCACCACCTGCGCTCTTTATACAATCGACTACCTCTGCTGCGTCATCGGCGTGTGAATTGTAATTCACGGCCACGCGATGGCCTTCCGCCCCCATACGTATAGCTATAGCTTTACCTATACCACGCGAAGCGCCTGTTACTAGAGCAGTTCTCTTTTCAGGGGGGGTAGCATTTTGCATAAATAGTCTCCGTGGGTTCTACTACGGAAGTTACATTTGTCCCCTGATACCTGCGAGTGCTTCTGCCTGTGCTTCAACTAACCTAGATTTTATCATCACTCTTGCAGTATGTATAGCCTCTACTACCTCTTTCGTTCCTGATGCACCATGCCCTATTATCGATATACCGTTTACTCCTAGTATTGGTCCGCCGCCATAGCTAGTAGATTGGGATGTTCTATCCAAAACTTTACGGGCGAGTTTATGTGCTTGATCTGTGTTACCCAACTCCTCTATTATCTCTTTAGATATGGCTCTACCAAGTCCTTCGGTCAATTTGAGGACAATGTTTCCCACGAAACCGTCACACAACACCACGTCCGCTCTGCATCCCACGAGTTCATGCCCTTCTACATTCCCAATAAAGTTTATACTGATGGATTGTAGTATGTCACGTGTCTGCCTAACCAGATTATTCCCCTTTTTCTCTTCTGCGCCTATACTTAGTAATGCCACCTTAGGATTACGGACTCCGTAAACTGTCTGAGCCATTACCGAACCCAATGCAGCGAAATCTACTAGCTGTTTTGGCCTAGTATCTACGTTCGCACCCAGATCCATGATTACCGTATGAGGAGAATACCCTATGATAGAGCCGCCCAAAGCACCCCGTTCTATGCCATCCAAAGTGCCAAACATTATTGTAGCCGCCGCCATAGAAGCGCCTGTGGAACCCATACTGACAAATCCTCTAAATGTTCCCTTCTTCACTGCGGCCGCACATACAAATACGGAGGCATTGGGGTTTTCTCTCATAGATTGCACCGGGCTTTCGCCTTCTTCTACTATACCTTCTGCGGGTACAATCTTCACTAGCCGTTTTGCTGTGTTATCGTACTTATCCAGCTCACGCTCCAGAATATCCGAATCACCGGATAGGGCTACTGAGACACCGCCTCTTTCAACGGCCGCAATTGCAGCCGGCACCGTTACGGATGGTCCATAATCTCCGCCCATAGCGTCCAGAATAACGGGTACAACCTCGTCATCTATGTTATTCATACCAATCTTTTCTTCATTCATCTTTCATACTTCCTTTATACGGTATCCTTGCCTTGCCTTTTATTGCTTCACTGCCATCGGGCTTATGGCAGAATATATCCGCTATGACTATACAACCGCTACCTTCCCTCGATAATTCAACTATAGAGCCTCCTGTTCGTATAACTTCTCCCGGTATAGCGGGAGCTTTGAATTGGGCGCTTAGAGAACCTCCATTAGTCCATATTTCAGGGAAATTCATCTCTAGCATCTCTGCTGCGAACGCTAGGATCATCATACCGTGGGCTATCCGTCTACCGAATCTGGTCTCGGCAGCGAAACTTTCGTCGAGGTGAACGGGATTGAAATCTCCCGTAGCACGGGCATAATCATGGATATCTTCCTGAGTTACCAACCTTTCCAGCCATGCCAGACCTGCACCTACCTGCGGAATTCGTGATGAAAAATCAGTCACAGCGGGTAAATCACCATACTTGAAGCATCGACTACATTCAATCCGTTTTCATCCACAATCTCAATGGAGATAGTCAAGAATCTATTCTCTCCACGTTTAGTAACCTTTTCCACAGTAATAGAGGCGGTAAGCGGTTCATTGGCTATAGCCGGCCTATAGAGTGTTACATCCTGTCTGGCATGAACGGTACCGTTACTCGAAGGCATTTCTCTCAGCAGATTTCCAATGGCAACGGCTACAGGGAATAGCGGCGGCAATGTTTCATCGTTGCGGTGAGGAATATTGCTACTAACCGCTTTTTTGTAGAGAAGAGCATCTTCAGTACTCAAAGACATTAGGTATGGTCCAAAAGTTGTACCTTTCTGAATATTGTTTTTACTCTGCATATATGAGTTTTACCTATGCGGGGGCTGGTATACGCTAAAGAATTTTACCGCCCTGAATACAATTTGAATGAACCTAATGTACAAGAATAGAACTGAGTACCCTTAGTGTATTATAATAAAAAGATAGACTTTGGAGGTAGATTATTTCACTCCCCGCATATGTAAGATTGAAGAAATGAATGTCTGATAAACTCTCCGCTGAAGAGCCGGTACTGGTCTTCACGCACTTTCCTAAAACAGGTGGGACTACATTACATAAGATTCTTGTTGAAAATTTTCCTCATAGAAAGGTATTTGATTTTGATTATACTCCAAAATATGAAACATTCTTGGAAATGAGCTACGAAAAGCGTGATAAATTCGATTATATTAGAGGGCACATACCTCCTTGTATCCACGATTTTATTTCTCGTCATTGTCGTTACATTATATTACTTCGTGAACCTTTGGAAAGAGTTATTTCAGACTATTATTTTATACTAACTAACCCAATAAATCCGATGTATGAAAAATACAACATAGAAAAAGTTACTTTGGAAGAACATTTAGAAATACAAATTAAATATAGCGGGAACACAGCAATTATGAAGTTCCTTCTTTATCCAAATCTGAATTTTTTTTCGGATATACCGAGAATAAAAAGATGGCGTGGTTTTTATCCATACTCAATGAATGAAATGATAGAAGAAAGCAAGAGGAAATTGCATGAGGATTTTTTTCAAGTAGGTATACTTGAGCGCTTTGGAGATTTTGTATTTCTTCTTTCACGCAAGCTAGGGTGGGAAGTTCCTTATTATCGTATAAAGAACCGAAATCATGGTCGCCCTGAGACGGCTGATGCTCTCGATACTATCAATACAAATCTGCTTTCACGCTTCTATGAAGCGTATAGTCCGGAATATGAGATATATGAGTATGCGCGTAGCATCTTTGAAGAGGAATGGTCTGAGTCGGGAATATCCAAACTGGCTATGAGCCGCTACAGAATAATGAACAGATTTCCGGATCAGTCATTAGTGATACGGTTAGCCAATCAGCCTATACGAAGAGTACGGAGGAAGATATCGCGACTATGGCAATAACGACCGTTCCCACTAAACAACCGGTACTGGTCTTCACGCACTTTCCTAAAACAGGTGGGACTACATTACATGAAATTATTAGTAAAAAATTTCCTTCAGGAAAAGTGTTTGATTTTGTAGATAGCACATACTATGAAACATTTTTGGAAATGAGCTATGAAGAGCGCGATGAATTCGATTATATTACAGGGCACATACCTCCTTGTATGCACGATTTCATTTCTCGTCCTTGTCGTTATATTATATTGCTTCGTGAGCCTCTGGAAAGAGCCATTTCAGACTATTATTTTATGTTAACTAGCCCGGAACATCCGAGGCATGAAGAGTACAACAAAGAAAAGATTACTCTGGAAAAACATTTAGTAGAACGAATTGAAAATTTCTACGGCGAAGGAATCCTGAATATCCTTCTTTATCCAAATCTGAAAAGACTCCGCGATATACCAAAAATAGAAAAATGGCGTGGTTTTTACCCGTACTCAGTGAATGAAATGATAGAAGAAAGCAAGAGGAAGTTGCGTGAGGATTTTTTTCAAGTAGGTATACTTGAGCGCTTTGGAGATTTTGTATTTCTTCTTTCACGCAAGCTAGGGTGGGAAGTTCCTTATTATCGTATAAAGAACCGAAATCATGGTCGCCCTGAGACGGCTGATGTTCTCGGTACTATCGATACAAGTCTGCTCTCACGGTTCTATGAAGCGTATAGTCCGGAATATGAGATATATGAGTATGCGCGTAGCATCTTTGAAGAGGAATGGTCTGAGTCGGGAATATCCAAACTGGCTATGAACCGCTACAGAATAATGAACAGTTTTCCGGATCAGTCATTAGTGATACGGTTAGCCAATCAGCCTATACGAAGAGTACGGAGGAAGATATCGCGACTATGGCAATAACGACCGTTCCCACTAAACCACCGGTACTGGTTTTCACGCACGTTCCTAAAACAGGTGGGACTACATTACATAAGATTCTTTTTGAAAAATTTCCTAAGGGAAAGACGATTCATATTTGGGATATCCCACACTTTGAAGCATTCTTGGAAATGAGCTATGAAAAGCGTGATGAATTCGATTATATTTCAGGGCACATACCTCCTTGTATCCACAATTTTATTTCTCGTCATTGTCGTTACATTATATTACTTCGTGAACCTTTGGAAAGAGTTATTTCAGACTATTATTTTATACTAACTAACCCAATAAATCCGATGTATGAAAAATACAACATAGAAAAAGTTACTTTGGAAGAACATTTAGAAAGACAAATTAAATATAACGGTAACACAGCAATTATGAAGTTCCTTCTTTATCCAAATCTGAAACATTTTTCGGATATACCGAGAATAAAAAGATGGCGTGGTTTTTATCCATACTCAATGAATGAAATGATAGAAGAAAGCAAGAGGAAATTGCGTGAGGACTTTTTTCAAGTAGGTATACTTGAGCGCTTTGGAGATTTTGTATTTCTTCTTTCACGCAAGCTAGGGTGGGAAGTTCCTTATTATCGTATAAAGAACCGAAATCATGGTCGACCTGATACGGCTGATGTTCTCGATACTATCGATGCAAGTCTGCTTTCAAGGTTCTATGAAGCTTATAGTTCGGAATATGAGATATATGAGTATGCGCGTAGCATCTTTGAAGAGGAATGGTCTGAGTCGGGAATATCCAAACTGGCTATGAGCCGCTACAGAATAATGAACAGATTTCCGGATCAGTCATTAGTGAGACGGTTAGCCAATCAGCCTATACGAAGAGTACGGAGGAAGATATCGCGACTATGGCAATAACGACCGTTCCCACTAAACAACCGGTACTGGTCTTCACGCACTTTCCTAAAACGGGTGGTACTACATTACATGAAATTCTTATTGAAAAATTCTATCAGAGAAAGGTATTCCGTTTTGATGATACTCGAGACTATGAAACATTTTTGGAAATGAGCTATGAAAAGCGTGATGAATTCGACTATATTACAGGACACATACCTCCTTGTATGCACGATTTTATTTCTCGTCCTTGTCGTTATATTGTATTACTTCGTGAACCTCTGGAAAGAGCTATTTCAGACTATTACTTTATGTTAACTAAACCGGAACATCCGAGGCATGAAGAGTACAACAAAGAAAAGATTACTCTGGAAAAACATTTAGTAGAACGAATTGAAAATTTCTACGGCGGAGGAATCCTGAATATCCTTCTTTATCCAAATCTGAAAAGACTCCGCGATATACCGAGAATAGGAAAATGGCGTGGTTTTTACCCGTACTCAGTGAATGAAATGATAGAAGAAAGCAAGAGGAAGTTGCGTGAGGATTTTTTTCAAGTAGGTATACTTGAGCGCTTTGGAGATTTTGTATTTCTTCTTTCACGCAAGCTAGGGTGGAGAGTTCCTTATTATCGTATAAAGAATCGAAGTCGTGGTCGACCTAAGACGGCTGATATCCTTGATACTATTGATACAAATCTGCTTTCACGCTTCTATGAAGCGTATAGTCCGGAATATGAGATATATGAGTATGCGCGTAGCATCTTTGAAGAGGAGTGGTCTGAGTCGGGGATATCCAAACTGGCTACAAGCTGGTACAGAATGATGAACAGTCTTTATTCGCGGATTGGTCATTAGTGAGACGGCTAGCTAGTTGGCCTATACGAAGAGTCCGAAGGAAAATGTCGGGATTATGGCAATAGCAACTATTCCCACTAAACAACCGGTGCTGTTACCCGTTTCTCTAAAGAAAGTAATTGGTGCCACTTACTGATTAATTATTGATATCGTTTATATTACTGAAATTTAAATATGGTGTTGTCAGGAATCTTATAAGAAGTTAACGGTCTATTTAGAGAAGTGTTGCGGGTAGTGAAATTATGAATCTTACCGTTTTATTATAAAAAGGCCTTTGTATGACCGGATAATCTGAATCTGTGGCGGATACTATGGCGAAAGTCGTTATAGAGTGTAGACTTAATATGTATATCTTAACCGTGTGAATGTATAGAGGTGGTGCGGGTAGGAGTGTATGTATATTTTTGGCATTATGCTCCCGTACATACTTTCAACTATATTGATACTAGGTACAATTAGAGTCATCTTGAACATAAAAATAGTCCATATGATTCAGACGGAAACTCGCAGCAGTTTAGATACTCACGTAGTTTCTACACGATTTTATCGGGAGGGTTTCTTCATGAACTTTCGGATTAGGAGCGAATGTTACATTAATACTACCGGTAACCATGATACCCTTTTTATATATCTTAGGCGGAGTTAGGATGAGCGGCGAATTCATATCGGTGTGGATAGCGCATGAAAGATTTGGAATGCCTACGGCGATGTATCTTATATACAACTATTGCGTATCTAACTTGTCTCTGAAATCTCCACTCATAGATGTTAACTCACACTTTACATTTACTAGTATTAGCAGACCGACTCTTCCTCTTTCCGTACCTGTGATATTGCCATTCGCTATATTTCAGATTTTGTGGATTTGTAGTGATCATCTTGTGGCATTGATATCCATAAAACAAGACCGAAAGAGGCAAATTTTGACTCAATGTCTCGCAAGCATTGTAGGAACACGCGGCAAAGACTGGTATCTCCTTACGACAGGAGCTTTCTTAGCCTCTGCCGGGGTTCTATTTCTTCAGCGTCTATTTGTTCGCAGACTGGTTGCCGGTTCAGTCAAAGGGTTAAAGTAGGAGATTTTTATGGCTAGCGTTTCCTTTAAAAATGTATGCAAGCGTTTCGGTGAAGTTTCCGTAATAGAAAACTTCAATCTAAATGTTTATGACAAAGAGTTTATAGTTCTGGTAGGACCTTCCGGATGTGGCAAATCCACTATCCTGCGTATGCTTGCCGGGCTGGAGGAGATAACATCGGGTGAGGTGTTCATAGCCGATAGAGCTGTGAACAATGTGACACCTAAGGATAGAGATATCGCTATGGTATTCCAATCTTACGCTTTGTACCCTCATATGAACGTCTTTGACAATATGGCTTTTGGTTTGAAACTGCGTAAAGTTCCCAAGGCGGATATACAAAAACGTGTTACTAATGTTGCACAGATGCTCGGCCTTTCGGACTTCCTGTACCGCAAACCGAGAGCACTGTCCGGTGGCCAGCGACAGCGTGTAGCCGTTGGCCGTGCCATAGTCCGTGAACCTACTGTGTTCCTTATGGATGAGCCTCTATCCAATCTGGATGCCAAATTGCGCGTATCTGCTCGCGCAGAAATAAGCAATCTTCATAACAGGCTACAAACTACATTTATATACGTAACGCATGATCAGGTAGAGGCGATGACGTTGGGAGATAGGATAGTTGTACTGGATGCCGGTGAAGTGAGACAGTTCGATACGCCGAGAGCAGTTTACGAAAACCCCAGCGATACATTTGTGGCACAATTCATAGGCAACCCCGGTATGAATCTGTACGATGCCGTATTGCACTACGAGGATGGTGAATTTTCTGCAGATGTCAAAGATTTCCGTATTCCTTTGCTTGGAAAGCCAAAAGATCATCTTGCAGAGTATGCAAACAAGCCTGTGATAATAGGCATAAGACCGGAGCATATATATGTAGAGGGATTTATACCGGAAAATCTGGTTTCTTACGCCCCCGTCAAGGCTCGGCTAACTTCTACCGAACTTCTAGGGCGTGAATACTATATCGCTATGAAGTCCGGTTTTATGGAGACAACGGCTACCGTGGATGCCGCTTTTAAAGGCCGTATTGGTGAAGAGGTCTCCCTTGTATTCGATCAGAAAAAGCTCCATATATTCGAGAAATCTAAGGGGAAAGCCATTTGTTAGTAGTGCGCGGATCTACTATTGTTACAGGTTCTTCTTTGTAGATAGTAAAGCACTGTTGATATTATCTCAGCCAAACTTTGATAGTAATGCCTTGTTTTATCAGGTGCACATTCGCTGATTTGATGTAAAAGTTTCTATAGTTTGAACCGCCTGAAGTGTTCCTTACGAATGTCTCTTGCGTTTTGCCGAAGGGGGCTTGCCATTATCGTTAGGGCTGCTTACTCTGTGTTCATGCTTCTATAGATGGTGTACCTCTAAGTGAATGCGCCTCGAGGATGAGAGATTCCGCCACCTCAAAGGATACTTCATTGCGGAAGTCCAATTCGGATATTGCCAATACACGATGTAAAACGCCTGTCGAAACTACTGTTTTGGTGCCGTGACCCTCCGAAGGAAGCTTTACCATCAATGCCTCTGCCATGGCCCAAGCGGCATTCATGCCACTCTTGTTCAGGTATGCTCTAGTCAGCACTCTTCCTTTGTATTTCAAAATTATCCCTTGGCTATTCTGTATTAGTTCCACTTCCATATTTCCTCTTGGCTTGGAAATGAGGCTATACCCATACTCCAGAGCTTTGCTCCTGCTGATACTCAACTGCCTTTATCCGCCTTTGCCGATATACCGAAGTGCTCATCGGTAAGTTCACCCAGAATCCGCTCAAGAGATTCTTTTGTATTGGGTCCTACCACCTTCTTTGTAATACGACCGTCCGGAGTGATAAAGAATTTCTCCGGTATGCCGGTCAAGCCGAATTCTATAGCCGCTTCACCTTTTTCATCCAAAGCCACAGGGTACTCTATGCCGTGTCTTGTTGCGAATTTCTGAACTTCCTCACTATTATCCCATATAGCCACACCTATGAACTCTACACCTTGGTCGCGCCATTTTCTATGAGCATCCGCAAGCACCGGAGCTTCTGCATTACATGGCGGGCACCATGAAGACCAGAAATCCACTACAATGATTTTTCCGGACAAATTAGACAGACTGACCTCGCCTCCTCCTAGCAGAGGCAGCTGAAAATCAGAACCTTCCGGCGCGCTTACAGGTACCTCTCCAAAGGCGATATTCACACCGGGGCGCCCACTACCTTCACCATCTCTCACTAACCCCCATATCAGCAACACAAGCACGAAGGCAACCGGAATAACCAACAAGATCAATGGCAACGCACGAGAACGCATACTTTATATCTTTCCTTGATCTACGGCGGCATTCTCTTCGTTCAGGATGGCCTCTTTTAGAATTTTCCGTCGTTTTTGGTAATCTTCCTCTTGTATAGTCCCTTCATCGTATAAATCATCCAATTCTGCTATTTGTTTTACTATCGTGTGCCTATAGTTTGTATCTATTGCACGTGCTCCCATTTTCCGATGAACACTCTGTCGCCGAAGAACCACCAGAACAATCGCAAACAGCAGTAACACTCCGCTTATCCCTGACGTTGCTAATGCGTATACTCTTCCGTTCAATGAATCTTGTATCCGGTTTATGAATGCAGGCTGAGGCAACCCGCTTATCTCGAGTTCAATACTATCTCCGGGGGAGTAATCCACACCGGTATAAGTATCGAAATTTATCACATCTTCACCTGATGGAGCTTCACTAATGCCCTCGTACTGCAGCCGATTGCCGTTTACATTCCCTGCGCCTTTCGGTAAAAGAAAGCGTACATTATCCGCTCCGTGTGCCAATCGGAACGGTGCCTGAAGGAGTTCGCCTTCATAGGGAATGAAGTAATGGATGAGTATCGAATGTTCTCCCGGAGGTACGGGTGTTGTCAGTGCGAAGCCGGTATTTATCTCTAGCACACTCCCTGCCGGGAGAGTTGTTTCTACAGTCAGTTCGCTATATCCCTCCGGCAGGTTGAAACGTAGCAAGTCGAGCCCGGTTATGCCATCACCAATAGGTTTTACAACCCATACCCTGTCCGTTGTGTTTCGAATAGTTGCTGCTGCGAGCACCTCTACAAGACGTTCACGCCCATCGACAGAAGCGATAAGTACGTTATAATCACCTACTCTCAATATGGATGGATCCTGAGTTTGTTCCCACAGCGTGATCATGATATTTTCCGTGCCTTCGCCGGGCGCGATATCTACAAACGGCGAGTATCCTGTATTTTCTACCACCATTCTGTAAGCCACATCGGTTCCATCCATTGCGTTACTAAAGATGAAATAGCCATTTGTCGCTATAGTTTCGCGTCGTCGTTCCAACACCGTACCAGTCTCGTTTTCTATAACGAGCATCAATATTTCCAACCCTTCGGGTAAAGGGGCTCCATTCGTTCCGTTTATGACGTTGCCGCTTATATCCGCCGCCGCTGCGGGCGTAGTTATACGAGATAGCAGCATTAGTAGTGTAGCAGCCAATAGAAGCAAGGCTATGCGTTTACTCATATCGCTGCTTCGTCTTCTTCCTGTGCATGAACTTTCACTATGCTCCCGGTTTTCTGCTCCAACTTCCGCTCACTGCGGGTGCGTGCTATCTCTTTTTCCAGTTCCGCCTCTGCATTTTTAGGGACACCGAGGCGTTCCTCCTCATGCATTAATTGCGCCGCCGATAATCTAAGCCGATCCATCTGAGTTTGCCATTCGTCATCTGCGATATCGCCGTTTTTCCGATCTTCCTTCAGGTCTATCATTCTGCGATATATCGAGAGCCTTTCAGAGTGTAATCTTTCTCTATCCACACTTCCTACCACACTGCCTATATCCGCCTTTGCGTTATGACGCAAAAGCGGCCAAATGATTATGGCAAACGCTACTGTAGCCAAGGCCGCACCAATAGCGATCCCCATCTCATAACCTCCTCATCAGGCTGTTCTTGTTCTCATTGTTGCGGCTTGTTTCACCTTTCTTGCGCGCTCCCTTTCCAAGGTAGGATGCGGCCAAAGTGAAACCATAGTCCCAAGGACGAATATAGGCCCGGCTATCCAAAGCCACATCGCTAACGGATTTATACTGACGGAAAGGGACAACCGCCCATCATCCAGAAAATCGCGGGGTATTACATATAGATCTTCCGATATAGTAGAACGGATGCCTGACCTTACGGATACTTCATTGAAAGCGAAGTAGAATCCGTGCCATGGCTGCAATGTACCCACAAGACTGTCCCCCTCTCTAGGTTCACCGCTGAACATGAAACCGTTCCGACCTTCAGAGCGAGCGATCTGCAACTCTTTGGAATACTCAGAGGGGTCTATCTTGTATACTTTCATATCCGCCCACTGCGCCAACCTATCGGGGCGCGTTTCCGAGTTGCGCCTTACATACTCGACCCGATAGTTGTCTAGCACCACACTTTGCCCGGGGGAGAGTGCCGCCTCTGTTCGTTGGTCGAAAAATTGCGTCCCTACCACGCCTATCGCCAGCGCCAGAATTGCAAGGTGTACAATGTACCCGCCGTGGCGCGGACGATTCCCATTGATAAGCTTCCACCAAGCTAGTAAAGGATTATCGCCGGATCTCATTCTTACCCGTACACCGCGATACCACTCCTCCAGTATGGAGCTTAAAACGAAGGCTATAACACCAAACGCCAGCACAGCCACAGGCTCTCGTATGCCCGAGATTAATAGCCCTGCTGCTGTAATACCCCCGCCGGCCAACGGCCATAATAACCGTTTTCGCAGAGATCGTTGAGATGCTTTTCGCCACGGGAGAATAGGCCCTATACCCATGACTGCTATTGTTACAAGCAGCATAACGCCCGCGGTTCGGTTAAAGTATGGAGCGCTTACACTTACATCTACATTTCTTGCCAAATCTGAAAGAACGGGAAAGAGGATGCCCCACAGCACGGACGCAGTTGTTGCCAGCAGTAGGAAATTGTTCACGAGGAAAGATGCCTCTCGGGATAGAAATGATTCCATAGCCCGGTCACTTTTCAGCAACGGGTAACGCCAAAGAAAAACTCCAAAGGCGAATACCAGTGAAATCAGCATGAATGAAAGGAATATAAAACCCAATGTAGATGAAGCGAAAGAGTGCACGGATACAACAGGACCGCCCCTGTTGATGAACATCCCGAGCTGAGCCAGAACAAAAGCTATGTTCAACAGGACTACATTCCACATTCTGAACATACCGCGTCGCTTCTGCACCATGACGGAATGTATGAATGCCGTCATCACAAGCCAAGGCATAAGCGCAACATTCTCTATAGGATCCCAACTCCAGTAACCGCCCCAGCCAAGGATGGTGTAAGCCCACCATGCACCTATCAGTAACCCGGTGCCCAATATGCCCCATATAACTATGCTCCAAACTCTGCTCACATCTACCCAATCATCCCCCACATGCCCTGAGATAAGAGCACCGGCAGAAAATGCGAAAGGGATAGTGATACCCACGAGCCCCGCCATAAGCAGAGGCGGATGACTGAACATACCCGGATGCTCGAGAAGTGGATTCAGTCCTAATCCTTCCGTCTCTATCCTGCCAAGAGGTTCAAACGGGCTTGCGAAGAATAACAGTAACATATAGTAGAAAACCTGCGCGCCTGCTAATACGGCCGTAGTATAGGGGATACCTCTAGTAAAATTTTTCGGTGACCACCGGACAGCTATGCTAGACATACCGGTAAGAGCTATCAAGATGTATAGTAGTGAGCCTTCATTTCCTGCATAGAAAGCCACCCAAGTAAGCGCTCTATCCATGACTGTGCTAGAGTGCTCGAAAACATATTTGATAGAAAAGTCATTTGTGACGAAGGAGTATATCAGCGCCACACCAGCCGTAAGAGATGCCACAAAGGACATATAAAGCGCTCGCCTTGCACTTACAATCATCTCCGGCAATCCTCGCACTTGCCCGATGACCGAACCTATACAGGCATATGAGGATAGGATAAGGCCAAGGCCAATCGCAAAAATACCAAGTTCCGCCATCTATATTCTATCCATACGAGGTTTGGATTCTTCATCCGTGCCTTTCACAAATGTTCCATTGCTTATTGATCCTATGTCCTCATCTACCTTACGCAGATAAGGCTCCAACTCACTAATTGTACGCGGAGTGACCTCGCTATTCTGCCTGCTTCGCATACCCATTAATGCAAATACCACTATGGCAATGCCTCCCGTTGATATGAGCCCCGGCATTATCCATGCGAGGTTATTCAAGCCGCCCCCACTAGGCGCGGCAAGCACATCCTCGCCGTAGCGAATGACAAAATATTCCTTGATTTCTCCGCTAGTATAACCTTCTGCTAGTTTATCGCCGATTATGCGGCGCATATCCTTGGATATCTGCGCCTGCGATTGGTCTAGCGTTTGCCCATTACACACGGGGCACATCAGCTCTCGTGTCAAGCGGTGCTCTCGTTGCTCAAGCGTCAGATCTTCCTCCCGGATGCAGTTGATGGAGAGTACCAGTAAAGTAGCAATTGCACCCATGATAACCGCACGTACAAAACAGGGAGAGTTGAAAGATATAGGAGAAGTTTGTGGATATTTCAAAGTAGCATTACCTCTACCTTCTATTTTACTTACCTTATAGCCTCTTTATGGACTATTACCACGTGCAGCCATGATAAATCCTGATTAAACATTGCATCTCTCATAATATAGTCTAGAAGATATACTGCTACTTTGAGTTGTACAAAATTCATATTTACCGCCTCTATCAGGATAGGTGCACGTTTATATTTCTTTATGTACTGATGAATTTCTCTACCAGTATGTCTATAGGTCTTTTTAATGTTAGGTATAAGACTCGTTTTATTTTGTGTTTTAATACTTTGAAGTTTTGTATGTGCCGGTGAGCGATACGTGGCAGAACATAGATACGCGGCGTAAGATTGATACGCGGCAGAATAAGATAATGTATTTTTTCGTGCCAACTCAGAAAATCCGGGGAAATCCAAGTGTAGTAAGTTCCTTTTTCTTCCTTTGTTATTCTTATATTCTGTTTGTGGTATAACATCCTATTCCGCTTCATGCTATTGTAGCAGGGCAAAGTTATCTCTCCCCCCACCATACTTTCAGCGTATAATCCAAGACTTTTCTTATACATATAAGTGGTTTTTGAAAATCTGAACTCCGTGAGAAAATTTTGGTAATACATCGGAAAATAATGTACATCATCCATTCTGCGGAGACTAGTATAGTCTCTCGATGGAAATGCTTTGAAAATCCACCGAAGGAGCCCTACCCGTATAAAATGATGTAAGAATATTCCAAATAGAAAGTATTGTGGGTGTAGGTTGACATAAGCATTCCCGACCGTGTCATCTGTTAATTGCTCGGATTTCTCTAGTAGCTTCAATACTGTAGCATAAGCTTCGGTGTGCATTCTTACATCAAAAAGAGAAACTCTGTTTATTTGGCGAGTATCTGTTTCGGGTAGGAAGTCTATTACCTGCTGGATCTCTTTGGTTTTCAGTTTTATTGGGAATTTATCATCCGGACACCAGTATACCCATTCATTCGGATTTATACCCTCTAGCAACCCTAGAACCGTATCTATTATAGGTTTGTTAGTCCGTATATGCTTTTTGTTATGAGCTGAGGCAAGAGGCCGCTTCAACACATCTTCCGACTGATAGGGAATGTAAAACTCGAAAGGGTGCTCAGGCCATACCTGATGATATTTGAGTATCATATGATCGGCTATATCGATGTTTTTGTCGTGAGTGAGAACTATAGCTTTCACGGATTTGTTTGGTACAATATTGCCTATGTTAGGGTGTTTTTTCGGACTGATAATATATGTGATATAAACTACTAACGTATAGTTATACTATAAGTTGTTTGAATGATACTCTTGTGTAAGAAAATTCGGCCATATACAATGGCAAGGCGCTGAAAGATGGATAAAGATCACGGAGAGTTCTGTTATTATTTTGCTTACGGGAGTAATATGTGTACCAAAGAATTTTACTCCGTTGTAGGTTGGGATTTCATCACCGTTACCCCTGCCCAACTGGAAGGGTACGCAATAGATTTTACATTGTGGTCTGACCGACGCAAAGGATATGTTGCCGATATTGTGGAGAGTCAGGGTTCGCATGTATGGGGAGTCCTTTACAGAGTATCTGCAGCACAGATGAATAAACTGGATAAAAAAGAGGGAGTTGCCAAAGGGTATTACAAACGCCATGCCGTAAGGGTACTTACTCTAAATGGGCTTGTGGACGCGACGGCATACATTGTTGTGAATCGAGAAAATGCTCGGAAGCCTTCCTATGAATATATGAATTTGATAATTCAGGGAGCGAATGAGCATTGCCTTCCGGATGAGTATGTGGAATCTCTGCGAACTTATGTATCTTCTCTGCGCTGATAAAAATGCTTTTTTTCGTATGCTGTCTTTGAAATTTGCCTGATTTCGCTTTGGTTTCTTTTACTCTTCTACTAGTGCTAAGGCATGGCTAGACACCTGTAGGGCAGGAGGCCACACCTTCAGCGATGAGCTGGCACGGATTTCCTCGAGCTACTACGTAAACTGTTGTAATTTCACAATTTCAGTTAACGAATACTTCCTAAACCGGCTTGCTCGTCAAATACATATATGGCTATTTGTATTAATTCCTCTTCAGAAAGCAGATTCTCGAAAGCGGGCATGACTTCTATGCATTCATCGGGATTGGGTGTTGCGCTACATATGCCGTTAGTAGCGGTTATTACGATGTAATCTTGTCCGATGTCCTCTGTACCATCGTAGCGTCCTATTACCTCTATGAGATTCGCCGGTCCTTTGTAAGGTTCGCCGTATCTGGAGGCGTAATTACTATCGGGTGCTATCAGATGCAGTGCTACCGGTCCGTCACCCTCGCCACTTATGCCGTGACATACCGAGCAGTTGATTCGGTAAAGATCCGAGGCTAATTCGGTATCGTAAGCCTCTTCTCTACTCTCGGATATTTCTTGCACGGCTTCCGATGCATTGGCGCTGACGAAAGGAACCGCTTCCGGATTAGGATTCAGCCTAGTGGGCTCCTGAGCTCTGTGGGATTGGGCATAGTGCATTTCGGAGAATGTTTCTATAGGATATGTGTTGCTTTCCTGAACAGCGCAGCCGGTCATAATAATCAGCAAAAGAGCTGCTATAGCTGTGAGCCCATAAAGGCGTAATCGCTGTTTGGGTAGTATAAACTGTTCGGGAATTTTCATATTAGGAGCGTTTTATGTAAAGTGCGCCCGTACCGCGCAGTACTCCCTCTGCTTTATCCGTTCGTTCTTCATCTGTGGTTATAACAACGCCTATATAACCTTCCGTGATACGAGTATCGTATGCGCTACGGGTGAGGTTTGGTAGGCGTGATTCGAATATTATCCCTACTACTGTCATAACTACAGCGGCAAGCATAGTCATTTCGTACGTGATTATGAGCATTGCGAATATGGAAAGGATGGGTTTACCACCGGTTACTAGGGGGTATGCGATCTGGGTAGCTGCCGTGAAGAGTAGCGCTAGAGTGAAGCCTACTATAGCTCCAAATGCCGGAAAACGGAACAGGCGATGCTGCGGAACGTGCTCACCGAAGGCTCCCTCCGGATATGGTGTTCCCGTAAGTACATCGAAAGTTCCCATTTCAAACCCTGCGGATTTCAATCCATCCATGGCATTTGCAGCATTTTCGGGGTCTTCATATAATCCTAGGATGCTTTGGCTCATGAGATTACTCCTGTTCCCTTATTATTGCCGGTACATGTTTGCGGCCTATCTTTATTGTTTTAGAGAATATCTGGCTCTCTTTTTGCTCGAATAGCGGCACTAGCGGGAAAAATTTTGAAAACAGAAGGATGAGGAATATGACCCACATGAAGGACCAAACCATTATTGTCCATTCTACAGCGCTCGGTCGATACGCCTCCCAAGTGAAAACAAAAGGGGTCTTTCGCGCAAGTCCCGGCACTATAATCAAAAACCGTTCTAGCCATAGGCCTATGTTAACAAGTATAGAACTCCAAAACATCAGAGCTATATTCGTTCGGACTCTCTTGAAAAGCCACATTGTAACGGGGATAATGTAGCCGGTGAAGAGGAATATGATAAATAGTAAGTTCCATGGCCACTGTAGTATCTGCAACTCTCTTAAAGCTATCTCCGGAGCATCCAAGCCGTATAGTGCAAATATGAGCTCAAGGAATGTAAATCCTAGCCATGCAGTAGCAACCACTATCAAAAGACGTGCCAGAGCATCAAAGTGCTCCGGACGTATGAAGTCATGCCATTTCCAAGCCCACCGCATTACCGCCATCATAGTTACTACGGCTGATACGCCCGAATGTACAGCCCCTATTACGAAGTAAGGCGCGAATATGGTGGAATGCCAACCTTCTACCGCAGGCGTGACTGCGAAATCCCAAGACACTATCGAGTGTACGGATATGAATATAGGCAGCATTAGCGCAGATAGAAGTATACCGCCTACCGTCTGCATCTTCCATTGTCTAGGATTCCCTCGCCAGCCTAGAGCGAGTATTGTGTAGAAGGCATGCTTGAGACCTGTTGTTCTATCACGAAGGTTCCCCAAGTCCGGCAGCAGGGCTACGTAAAGGAATAGGGTAGAACCGATAAGATAAGTGCCTATGGCTACAGGATCCATTATGAGTGGTGAGCGTATGTTAGGCCATATACCTCGTGCGAAATCGTAGGGGAATATCCAATAGACTATGCGCCACGGTCTGCCGGCATGAAATACGGGAAACAGTAGCGCTGTGAATAGGGAAGCTACTGTAAGAAGTTCGGCGGCTCTAGTGACAGGGCGTCGCCATTCCGCCTGATTTAGACGCAGTATGGCGGATATCATAATGCCCGCGTGAGAAATGCCTACCCAAAACACAAAGGTAGTTATGAATAGTCCCCAGAAGACGGGTCTGTTCAGTCCGGTTATCCAAAGTCCGCGATTGAACATAAACCCTATTACTATGAACCCTATTAATACACCGATTCCCAAAAGTGTTACCGTAGGTAGCCACCATCCTGGAGTGTTTAATTGCCCATTTAGTAATACTTTGTTTGTATAAGGCTGATCGAGTGTTCGGAGCTGCTGCATGAAATATATACTCCCAGAAATCAGTCCGGCTTTGCCAGAAGTACGCCGTGCGTACGTAGATACTTCACAGGTTTTGCAAGAAGATTGTACTCCTGTATCTGCCACACGGAAACTACAGGTATGACTCTAGTCACTAGCACAACCAGAAGAGCTGCCAGTGCCACCATTCCAACTATAATTATCATATCCAATGCACCGGGCCATACGGTGGCGGGGATTGTTTGCAAATAGCGGTCGTGTATCTGCTCCGGCGGCACAGACCATGCGGGTACATACAGGCGAAGCCTGTCAAAAAATATACCAAACAATGCAATGATAGCCCCTATGGCGGGACCGTTCACGCTAGTGCGTACACGGTTCCATATCAGCCACCACCACGGCACAAGGAATGACAAAGATGCGGCTATTACGAATGCCCATACCATAGGCCCTCTGATCAATAAATTAAGGAATGCTTGATCCGCTTCCGTCCGACCATACCAGAAGACGATGAACCCGGAAAACCAGAAATAAAACCATAGCAGAGTAGTTGCAAAAAGAAGACGCCCTAAAGCCCAGAATTGATCCAAAAGAAGGTATCTGCGTGCACCTAGCCAACGTCTTGCAATCCATGTCAGTAGAACCACAACCGCTATGCCTGATTGAAATGATGTTACAACATGATACATGGGGTATATAGCATCTCGCCAACCGGGAACTAGACTCATATTGAAATCGGTCGATATAAGAAAGTGTGTAAAGACAAGTACAAGAAAGTAAAGGGTGCCCGCCATTCCTATGCGGAGCCTGAGAGAACGCCACTGATTGTCCGAACCTACCCAGCCGCGTGCTAACCAGTTACCTACCTTTTTCCTCCAACCATGCGAATGATCCCTCATAGCTGCTAAATCGGGTAGGGCTGATGCGTATAAGAATACCAACCCGGTTACAAGTAAGCCTACGATGGCTATAAGCCCCCATATATGAGGGCTGTAATCCGGTCCCTCGAACCATATCGATCGGCGGCGTGCTCCCTGAGTGACAAGCGGCGGAAGTTGAAAGAGTAGGGGTATAAGCAAAATTGTGGAGACTATGCCGACTATAGAGAATATGGCGGAGATTCGCTGAAGAGGCTTGCTCCAATGTGATTTAGCGAGCATACCCGCAATGGCAACCATAGGTGCTCCCGAACTCACTGTGAAAATGAAGGACATGAGCGCACTTGTATATCCCCACTTTGCCTGGTCCCCATTATCTATTACAAATTTCACTATAAGGGATACTATCCCTATTAAACTAATCACACCAAGACCTATAATTACGGATCGTAATCGGCGGCTTGTTAGGGTAGTGGCTGTAAGATCATTGGCTATTTGCATTGCGGACACGGGCACCCAGCTTTCATGCTGTTGATCTTCTTTGTTGTGAGTGTTACCCATGTGCTACCTCTGCAGGTTTTCTATCTTCGTCTACCTTTGCTAGATAAATTACATTTGGGTCAGTCGCCAAATTCGGCAATAGAGTATAATGCCGATCATCCTTCTTCATTTTGGACACGCGTGAATCAGGGTCATTCAGATCGCCAAATATCAGAGCATCCGTAGGGCATGCCTGTTGGCAGGCTGTCTGGATCTCACCATCTTTTAGTGAACGTCCTTCTTCTTTTGCGTTTCGTACACCTCGCCTTATCCGCTGAATACAAAAGCTGCATTTTTCCATTATACCCCTGCTACGTATAGTCACATCCGGATTTAAATGTTCTCTCAAAGCCTCCGGCCATACGGGTTCATTATAATTGAAGAAGCGCACCAGATAGGGGCAGCCGTTAGCACAGTAACGAGTGCCTACGCATCGGTTATAAATCTGAACGTTCATACCCTCCGAGTTGTGGTATGTAGCAAATACGGGACAGACCGGTTCACAAGGTGCATTTCCACAGTGTTGACAGAGTATCGGTATGAATCGTGCCTTTATGTTAGGAAATTCACCTTCCCAATAGCGCTCTATGCGGATCCAAGATATAACGCGCCCTCTCTCGAAGTGAGTTTGAGTATTCAGCGGCACATTGTTCTCAGCCTGGCACGCAAGAACGCACGACTGACAACCTATACATTTGTCTACATCCACCACCATACCCCATTTATGGTTCCCATATCCTGCAGTAGTCATTTATGCAAATTCCTCTTTTCCGATGACGCGGTAACGTGCGTATCCTTTATTCTTCAAGTTCACCTTCGCTCTCTCCTTCATCCTCGGACTTGTTCCTACCTAGAAACTGTTCCTGATACAGTTTGTGGTTAGCCTCTTCCGCCTCTTCTGCCGTCTCCCCCGGCGCCACCACAAGTACAGGAACACCCGGCTCCCTAGGGAATGCTTCTACATTTCCTTCAAACTTAGGCATTTTTATACGCCTACCCAATTTAGTTACGGCAACTCTGGTGGCTGCCCATGCAAGAGCGCCATTGTCTTCATCCTTCATATCCACCAGAATTTCAATAACGTTGGCTCCTCTATCCTCAGCGTACCTTCCGCCATTTTCAGATCCAAAGCCTATAGGCACACCTACCACACCGGGAGGTGCTGCCGGATGGATATATGCGGCCGCCTGTATTTCGCCGGCAGTCGAACGTATTAAGAGAATATCTCCTTCCTTCACATTCATGGTTTCGGCATCTTGCATATTCATCTCTGCCCATGTTACCCATGCTACGGTAGACAGCGGATCCGGACACTGCTGTGCCCATGGCGTGGGTGCTAGCCTACCGTTCATCAATGAGTTTGACTCGAATGGTATGAGGCTGAATACTCTTCCGCTATCCGATGCGGGTATGTCCGAAAATCTTGCGGTAGAGTCGAACTGGAACGGGTTTACAGATCTCGCCCCGCCTACTGAGGTTGAGGAAATATTCCACCATCCGCCCCTTTGGCGAACCCCTCTAAAAAACAGATCACGGCTGGGCGCCGATATAGACCCCCCTCCTATTGCGAACAAGCTATCTGAAGTTCGTCTGACTACGTCTCGCATACTATTATCGCTGCCTATGCCCCCCATAACGGTAAGAAGCACGTCCCCGAAACTGCGCGGCAGTTCGCTTTCCTTACCGGGTTCCGTGCCGGTGATAGGTTGCTGAAAACTCACCGTTTGATAACCGGGTGCCGGCTCCGGTACATCTGTCCCCCATTCTTCTAGAAAAGTCGTCTCCGGCAATACCAAATCTGCAAGAGCGGCCGTATCGTCCGTCACATTGCCGAACACAATTACCCGGGGTACATTTCCAAGAGCACCCCGTATCCCAATAGAAGCGGGCATACCGTAAACGATATCCGCACCTCTGATTATTACGGTATCTACAAATCCTGCGCGCCACTGTGCCACCTCTTCCTCCCAGCTGGAGAATGGTTCGCCGTGTCCGGAACCGGATAGCTCAGAGAGTAGCGGTTCTTGATTTATTACGATACCCCCGGTGCTACTTGTGGAGCTTACCAGATGGTTTAGAGCATAAATAGCGGTCAATGCGAAAGATCCATTCGTTTGCGCTGCTGTACTGCCTCCGCCGAATGCTATGCTTGGGCGCATCTCTGCGAAGCGGCGAGCCGCACGCCGTATACTTTCTTCCGATACTCCGGAACGTGCCGCTACATCGCTTGGCGAGTAGCCAAAGAGGATACCCGCAGGCAAACCCGCCATAAAAGCGGATATTTCACCATCCGATGCGAGCCCTTCATCCACGATTATGCGCCCTATAGCCAGAGCTATATCCGCTTCTGTGCCGGGTCTTGCGGGCAGCCATAGAGCGGCATTTGCTGCCGTAAGAGAGAAGCGAGGTTCAGTATGAATCAAGAAACCTCTTTGACCGCTTCGCATTTTGCCATAAAGTGAGGCGTATCGTGTAGGGGAGACCCATCCGCTCATCCAATCCGCACCAAAAGATAGCACAGTCCTGGCATTACCTATATCCAGATCCGGCAGAACATTTGTATTGAAGGTACGCCTTACCGCATTATGCAAAACACCTTGCTCTAGCGGGTGAAAAATACGCCTTCGACCTCGATACCGTTCTGTGAAACGATCGGCTACCCACCCTGAATGCCCTCGTAGGGGGTTTGTGACTACGACTACTCTTTTACCTTCTACAGAGTTTTTACCTCTTCTATCGCTTTCTCCCATGAGACCGCTCCCAACTGTGCACCCTTTGAACGCCTAAAAAGAGGCTCTCTTATCCTGTCCGGGTGATACAGCAGCTGTATGGCTGCGTCATAAGCTACCGTCTGTTTCCCCATATTCACAGGGTGGTCGGGATTCCCCGCCAGTTTTTTCACTCGACCCCGAACTACTCGCGCAATCAAACCATCTCCACCGGGTGCATCCGGCCATGTTGTAGCGTACCATTCATCTTCACCTCTGACTAGATCCTCAGGCAATTCAGCCGGACTTTGCACTATCAGCTCACGCTCCGGTAAACCGCATGCTGAAAGTATGACAGCTCCTGCTGCGGCTTTACCGCCTAGCGCAAGAAACTCTCTTCGTGTAATTTTTTCCATTAGTTTAAATCAATTACTCTCTAGTGGTGGCATACGGCGCAGTCGGTAGGAGCGCCATTATCGCGATGGCAATTTACACATTGCCCCATCTTCAGGGGCTCTACTTGGTGAACTTGCTCCATAGCCGCTACATTTCCGTGGCAGGTGGAGCAAACCTTTGCAGGGCGAACAGATTCCAGCGATGTTGTTTCAGCATCCGGTGAATTGCGAATAGCAGAAGGGTTACCCATTAGATATTGTATGTGAGCCGAGTGTACAAATCTTACGTGGTCAGGAAGACGATGAACTCTTCGCCAATTGATCGGTTCTACAGGGCGCCCAACTATACCTGTTGCATCCCGCAATTTGCTTATTTCGACATTAGTTTCCGTTCCTACAACTCTATGGCAAAAAGCGCACAACTCTACGGCCGGGACACCGGCGTTGGGCTGTTTTGTAACCGTTCTATGGCAGTATGTGCAGTCCAGCCCTATTCCGGTTACATCTGTTCCATCCGCATTGAGTAGTTGCTGCGTTCCCGCATGTATTGTGTGCGGGAATGCTATGGGTTGCTCTACAGTTTGCTCAAAACCTAATGTAGGTATCGGTTGCCCGAACCACGCCGTAATAATGAATGCCGTTATTCCTGCTATTATCACTATTACTCCCAAGCCACCGGTCGCAAGCAGAGGGAGTAGTACTTTTAGCCAATTCGGTGTTGTACGGTTCTTTTCTTTGATGAACTTTAACAATGCAAGCAAGAGTTATTTGTCCTAATTAAAAGGTGGAGGGTTAGCATAGAGTCTGTCTTTTTCATTGCCAGAAACGCTCGTAAATCCTTAGCCAGCTCATTTGCAGTGCCGCTAGTGCAAGGAACACCCCTAGTGCAACTAAACCGCACACGCCGGCAGCATAGAATAAGCGCCTCATGCCAGCCCATCGCCTGCTTATGGTGTTAGTAGATAAAGCCGAAGGGATTATGGCATGAGCCGTCACTAAAGATGCGCTCGTAAATATGGCTGCACCCAGTGCAATCCAGAGCATCTTAAGAGCGTTACCTATTTGAGCCCATTCTGCGGTTGTGAGTTGTTGTGGTTCCATATGGAGGATATTATTTTCCAGGGTATACCGGTGGCATGGTGCTCACGCCCGCATAACATCTTATCCGGCTGACCCTCTAATCTGAAAAATATCACATTTCAGCCTATCCGGTCAAGTGAAACGCAATAAAACACATGCATATTTAGATATTTTTGTGCAACGCTACCACCGATAAAAACCTTCCACTATACACAAGCAGCGTATTTAAAATATATACAAAGTTGTTATAATATCACTATTGTGAATGAGACGGTTTCGATAGGCAATATAGAACGGAGGAAGACCCAATAATGAGTATACCCGATGATAAACTGCGTTGGATTTATAGCACGATGCAACGCATAAGGCAATTTGAAGAAGCTATGTTAGAGCAGACTTTCGCAAATAATGCTATGGGTGTTACACATTCATCGGACGGACAGGAGGCGGTTCCTACAGGGATATGCGCGCACCTGATGGAAAACGATTGGATAGGATCCACTCACAGAGGACACGGCCATTGCATAGCGAAAGAGTTGGATATTAAAGGGATGATGGCAGAGATCATGGGCAGAGCAACAGGGCAATGCAAGGGCAAAGGCGGCTCTATGCACATAGCCGATTTCTCCAAAGGTATGCTAGGAGCCAATGCTATAGTAGGAGCCAGTATTCCGCTCGCCGTAGGTGCCGCTCTTACTTCCAAATACAGAAAAGAGGAAAAAAAATCTGTGAGCGTTGCCTTCTTCGGGGATGGTGCAACTAGCCAGGGAATACTGTATGAAAGTATGAATCTCGCCTCTGTGTGGAAGCTTCCTATCATATTCGCATGTGAGAACAACCAGTATGCCGAGGCTACACCCACGTGGTACGCGGTGGCGGGAGATAATATAGCTTCACGAGCTAGAGGCTACGGAATGCCTTCAATGCAAGTGGACGGCATGGATGTTTTCGCAGTATACGATGCCGCAGGCGCGGCGGTGAAGAGAGCCCGCAATGGCGAGGGTCCTACCTTCCTAGAGTTGAAGACCTACAGATTTCACGGACATTTCCACGCAGATCAGCCGCATAAATATAGGAGCGTAGAGGAAGAGGAGTACTATCGCTCTCGCGACCCAATCATTCTATTCGAGAATCGAGTCCTCGATTCCGCCGTGATGAATGAGGATGAACTTCAGGAGATACGAGGATCCGTAAAGGCCGAAGTGATAGCGGCAACTGAGTTCGCTTTGGAGAGTCCTATGCCTTCTCCGGAGGAACTGACTAAAGATGTATACGTATCCTACCCGAATTCATTGGAAGCACTGCGATAATCCGTGAAGCTTTGGTTCTATTTTTATATATAAAGGAACGAATTTTAAATGACTACTGCATCTCAAGTGAAATTGACACCCGAAGGAGATCAACCGGGCCCAGGTTATAATGCACCCGGTGCCGAAATGCGTTATCGTGAAGCGTTCAATAAGACACTTCGTGATGAACTGCGCCACGATCCGTCTGTTTTCATAATGGGCGAGGATATATCGGGTGGTTTCGACAAAAAAACAGGGGAACCCCTAGACGCATGGGGAGGTCCTTTCGCTGCCACTAAAGGGCTAGTTCAGGAGTTTGGAGTAGAGCGCATCCGAGACTGCCCGATTTCCGAAGCGGGATTTGTGGGGGCGGCTATAGGGTCGGCTCTCACAGGGTTGCGGCCTGTAGTGGATTTGATGTATTTCGATTTTGTTACCGTTGCATTTGATCAAGTGCTTTCTAATGCTGCAAAGAGTCGTTATATGTTTGGCGGTCAAACGAAGGTTCCTATGACTATGTTTGCCCGCTCCGGCGGGGGAACAGGCCATGCCGCTCAACATTCGGAATCTTTTTACTCTATATTGGCTCACATACCGGGCTTGAAGGTCGTTTTGCCTTCCGATCCGTATACCGTTAGAGGTCTTCTATCGGCTGCTATCCGTGATGATGATCCCGTTTTTGTTGTGAATGACAAGAAATTGATAAACTTGCAGGGGTTTGTTCCCGATGAGAGCTACGTCATAGAACTAGGGCGAAGCAGGTATCTCCGTCGCGGCGGAGATGTCACATTGGTGGGGATGTCTTACACCTCTGTTGTGTGCTGGCTCGCGGCGCAAATGCTGGAAAAGGAAGGCGTAGATTGTGAAATCGTGGATCTGCTCAGCGTCTCGCCATTGGATGACAGTCTCTTTTTGGAGTCTGTTATGAAGACGAATAGGCTGGTCATAGTGGATGAAGATACGCCTATTGCTAGTATAGCCTCCGAAGTGGCTGCGATTGCCGCTGATAAAGCCTTCGATTATCTGGATGCTCCGGTGAAACGTATTACGGCTCCGCATACCCCTGTACCGTATAACAGAGATTTGGAACGATCCTTCATGCCGCAACCCGAAGACGTGGTGACAACAGTGAGGCGAATGTTGAACCTCAAGTGAGTCGCTAGTTCATCATTCATCCGTCTATGCTTCACGCTGCGGAGATTTTATAGGAATAATGGCGCTTGGCTAGTGGCGTTTATAAAAAGCCGAAAAGTGTGTGTGACTTTACTAACTTATTCTTTACTTTACTCTGCCCGATGATTTCAAAAGGCTTCCTTTCATTTTGCGAAGTTTGAATAGAACCCATTTGGGAAACTCATAGAATTCCGGGGTCATTATCGCCGGTGTATAACCAAAGTCAGCGGTAACCTTCATGTTAGGCGGCAGTGGCAATCCGTTACTTACGATACTGTTGTAGCATTGACTGGTCAACATTCCTTTCGTAGTACTTTCCAGATAATGCCCTAGGCTCTTGACAGAACAGAATCTGTGCTGCATACCCTCTTCCAAAGGCATTTCCGCAAATGGCCAGGAGAAATTCTCATACTGTTCATCCAATCCATAAGTGAAGCGTAATTTCCACATTAGGCGTAGTGTGCGTACTCTTATAAATTGATGCTCCCACATCTTACGATAGCTTTTCATGAGATAGTAGGAGTTCTGATTATCGTCGTATATGGGTTTACCGCCTGTGGATTGAGAATATTCCATGTAAAGGTCATCGTAAAATAGAGATACCCAATCCACACCTTCAGGATTTACACTATCCAGCCATTTTACTATAGCGTTCAGCTTATTGTTCCTTATGGAAATAGGGTATCGATCATCCAAGCACCAGTAAACCCATTCTTCATCATCCAAATCTTCTGTCAACCCCAATACTGTATCCGACATACCTACGGGTGTTTTTATGTGTTCTTTTTTGGGATCATCCGCAGTGGAGCGGCTCAGAGCGGACTCGTCTTGGTAGGGTATTCGGAAAGTGAACGGATGCTCCGGCCAGACTTTACTGTATATGAATATCATGTGATCCGCAATAGCATGATGTTTATCATATGTGAGAACTATTGCTTTCATAGGTTCATATACTTTTTTAGTTTCCTCTTGATTCTGCGAAGTTTGAATAAAACCCATTTGGGAAACTCCTCATAGAATTCCAGGGTCATTATCGCCGGTGTATAATCAAAATCATCGGTAACCTTCATGTTAGGCGGCAGTGGCAATCCGTTACTTACGATACTGTTGTAGCATTGACTGGTCAACATTCCTTTCGTAGTACTTTCCATATATTGCCCTAGACTCTTGGTAGAACAAAATCTGTGCTGCATCTCCTCTTCCAAAGGCATTTTCGTAAGTGGCCAGTGGAAATTTTTGTAAAGTTCTTCGTGGCTATTGGAAGTATAGCGCAATTGCCATATCAAGCGCAGTGTCCTTACTCTTATGAACTGGTGCTCCCACATCTTGATATAGGTTTTCATGGGGTAGTAAGTGTTGCCTTTACTATCATGTATGCGCTTGCCACCTGTGTCTTCAAAACTCTGCAAGTGGGGAGTATTGTAAAATAGAGATACCCAATCTACACCTTCAGGATTTTCACTCTCCAACCACTTTACTATATTGTTCAGCTTATTCGTTCTTATGGAAACAGGGTAGCGATCATCCAAGCACCAGTAAACCCATTCTTCATCATCCAAATCTTCTGTCAACCCCAATACTGTATCCGACATACCTACGGGTGTTTTTATGTGTTCTTTTTTGGGGTCATCCGCAGTAGAACGGCTCAGAGCGGACTCATCTTGGTAGGGTATTCTGAAAGTGAACGGATGCTCCGGCCAAACTTTGCTGTACATAAATATCATGTGATCCGCAATAGCATGATGTTTATCATATGTTAGAACTATTGCTTTCACTTTCATAGGGTTATTTTATATATTATGCTCACCTATTTGCATCTTACAGCTTCATCTTCTGATAACCGAAGGAGCATTTTGTAAGGGTATATGCCTGTTTGGTGACCATCCGACCACAAAAACTGTAAGGCATATTTACCTACTTGAAGGTAGTCTGCTATTATAATATCTTCAGGTACAGCTGCTATATTCAATACCTTGCGGCCGCTCATCTCATCCACGCATTGGGCGCATGGACATTGGATACGAAGGTACATATATGGATAGGTGCACTCCAGACCGTTTGACCACAAAATTGTAAGACCGTCTTCGCAAAGCTCTATCTTATGCGGATATGTTGTATTGTTGGATATGATGGGTGTTATCCTTCCCCTAAAGCAGGGGAGTTGCTATTATCTAACTAAGGAGTATACACTATGCCAGAGAAAATTAGGGTGGGGTTATTAGGCGCAGGCGCTAACACAATCCTCAGACATATACCCGGGTTGCGTGCGGAGGCGGATGTAGAAATCGTCGCTGTAGCTAACCGTTCACATGAATCATCCGAGAGGGTTGCCTCTGAGTTCGAGATACCGCAGGCATGCGAAGATTGGATGGAAATTATAGAGGATGAAGATATCGATGCAGTATGTATAGGTACATGGCCATATATGCACTCTACTCTTACGCTGGCCGCACTGAATGCTGATAAACATGTTCTGTGTGAGGCGCGTATGGCTTCCAGTGCTGCCGAAGCTTATGATATGTTGGAGTCATCACGAGAGAATCCGCACCTCACATGCCAGATAGTGCCCGCACCCCATACGCTGCCTTTAGACCGCACGATAATTGACTTGATAGACGAAGGGTTTTTAGGAGATCTGGTAAATGTAAGGATCTGTATAGGCGCGGGCGGCGGATTTCCCGATCTCAGTGTGCCTTTACATTGGCGGAATAAACGTGAACTATCGGGCAATAATATTATGACCATGGGTATATGGTATGAAGCCATCATGCGGTGGGTAGGACAGGCGACCACTGTCATGGCTAATGCGCAGGTTGTGGTAAAACGAAGGAAGGATGAAAACGGACATATCCATTCTGTTACAATACCCGATCATCTGGATATACTATGCGATCTTGCAGCCGGCGGAACTATGAATATGTCTGTGACTACAGTGTCCGGCTTCGCTCCGGAGTGTGATATGTGGCTACACGGGTCGGAAGGAGTATTGCGAATAACATCTTCCGACTTTTCCAACCCAGCCGCGCCGGAACTCCGTTTGATGGGCGGCAAGCGTGGAGATGCCTCCCTGAAAAATGTAGAGATTTTGCCTGAGAAAAAAGGGACATGGCGTGTGGAGCAGGAATTTGTGAATGCCATACGAGAGATAGAACCCGTTACCAGAACTAACTTCACAGACGGAGTTAAGTATATGGAGTGGACGGATGCAGTGACTGAAAGCTGGCAGACAGAGAAAAAAGTTCGGCTGCTTCTTCCCTGATCAACCTTGTGTATGAGGCATGTCGGAAAGATACGAAACTTCATCCGGTGCGGATACCAAACCGCTTACTATTCATGAATTTCCTATTGATGAAAGACCAAGAGAGAAACTGAAGCGCATAGGCGCGAAAAGTATTTCCGACGCGGAACTGATAGCCATCCTCTTGCGTACAGGCAAAGCCGGCGAAAATGTACTTACTATGTCGCAACGTTTGATTTTATCCTTCAAAAACCTCCGCGGCGTAGCCAACGCGGATTTTGATGATTTGGTTGCCCGTGACGGTATATCGACTGCTAAGGCATGCCAGATACTTGCCGCAATTGAGCTCGGCAGGCGAGTCAGTGATCTTCGGCCGGAAGATCACCCCAGAATATCCTCGCCGGAGGACATCGCCAAATTATCCAGCGATATAGCAAACTTACCTCGTGAACACTTCAAGGTAATCGCTCTTAACACAAAGAATCATGTTCAGGACGTGGAGGAGTTGTATGCGGGCAGTGTTAACGCAGCGATAGTGCGACCCGCAGAGGTTTTTCGTTATGGGATTAAGAGAAATGCTACCTCCATTGCAGTTGTACACAACCACCCATCCGGTGATCCTACACCGAGCAGTCAAGATATAGAGGTAACTAAAAGGTTGACGGAGTGCGGGAAGCTTCTGGGCATAGAGCTTTTGGATCACGTTATCATAGGGCATGGGCGCTGGGTATCCTTGCGCGAATATATGGAAGCTTCTTGGGTCAGGTAGCTAGGTGCAAATTTGCCTATAAAATCTATCCTGCTATATAATTTTTATATGGCTACATATATCATTTATTTTGGTGTATGCAGTGTAATTTTTATAAGCTTTACTTTATTCTTTAGGATATACCCATGAAGCCGGCTAAACCTGACAAGGATCTGTATGTGGATTTTAATGCTGATATCGGGGAATCTTTTGCCGGTTACAAGATGGGCATGGATGAGGAGATCTTACCTCACATAACATCCGCCAATATCGCTACCGGTTTCCACGCGGGTGATCCCGATTGGATGGCTTATACCGTTTCTATGGCGGAAAATAGGAACGTGGCTATTGGCGCTCACCCTGCATATCCGGATTTGCAGGGATTCGGCAGGAGAGATATGTCTCTGGAGCCTTCAGAAATACGTCATATAATGCTTTATCAGATGGGTGCTTTGTCCGGCTTTACAAAGGACAGAAAGTTGCAGCATGTGAAACCTCACGGCGCTTTGTACAACAGAGCGGCGAAAGACCCGCACGTGGCTGAATCTGTTGTAGATGCTATCAAGGAATTCGACCCTTCGGTAGTGCACGTTGTATTATCCGGGTCTTTGTGGGAAGAGGTGGCGCGTGAAAAAGGTGTGCCTACAGCGCGTGAATGCTTTGTAGACCGCGCCGTCACTTCAGATGGTCAGCTTGTCCCAAGAAGTCAGCCCGGTGCGATTATACATCAGGCGGAGCAAGTTATCGCTAGGGCTCTGCAGATTGTAACCGAACATCGTGTGCAGGCTGTGGATGGCTACTTCGTGAAGATGGAAGCGGATACTTTGTGCCTACATGGCGATACCGCAGGGGCTGTAAACCTTGCGAAACGTGTAAGAGAGGCACTGGAGACGTACGGTGTAAACGTGGTTTCCATGTCAGAGATAGTGATCTGATACTGCCGGATATGTCTCACTATTGCCAATTCGAGCCTCGCATACTTCCTTTGGGAGATGAGGCGCTAATAGTAGAGCTGGGTAACAAAATAACGCCGGAAGTGAATGAAAGAGTCATTCACTTCACTCGGAAGGTATCTGAGGCGAGGCTGGAATGCATTGTGGAACTGGTGCCGAGCTACTGTGCGGTTGCCGTTTACTACAAGCCGGATGAAATGAGCGGAGTTGTATTGATAGGTAAGCTGCGCTCTATTTTGGAAAGAGATGAGCCTGTTCTTTCAGAGACGAATTCAAAGTTAGACAAGCTTGTTTATAGTTTGCCTGTGTTGTACGGAGGAAGACTTGGACCGGACTTGCAGCAGGTATCGGAATATACCGGCATATCCGCTAATGACATAATATCTATTCATTCAAATATGCTTTACAGAGTCTACATGCTAGGGTTTGCTCCCGCTTTTCCTTACCTAGGCGGTATGGATGAGAGGATTGCCTGCCCTCGCTTGAAAACACCTCGCATACTTGTCCATGCAGGATCGGTTGGAATAGCCGAGTCCCAAACGGGTGTCTATCCAATAGATTCCCCTGGCGGGTGGCAGATTATAGGGCGAACGCCTGTTCCATTGTTTGATCCGTTAGCCGATCCGCCCGCTATTATCCAACAAGGTTCTTACATAAGATTCATTCCTGTGGAAAATGATGAATACTCTCGGCTAGAAAAAATGGCACAAAAAGGAGAGATAAAGCCTGATCCGGAGGTAGAATCGTTTTGAACAAAGCAGCGGTGGAAATTTTGTCTTCAGGTTACTTGATGACTCTTCAAGATTTAGGCCGGTATGGAAAACAACGCTTTGGCGTTTCCGTAAGTGGTGCTATGGATAAAGAATCGTTGATATTGGGGAATCGACTTGTTGGGAATCCGCCCGGTACGGCAGCGTTGGAGATAACACTAGGTGAAGCACGATTGCGCTTTTCTAGCCGCGTATGGATAGCCGTTACCGGAGCCGATTTGGAACCTCGCTTAAACGGACTACGCATCTCGAATTGGGTTTCTATGCAGGCACCTGCGGATTCTATCCTGGAGTTTGGATCCGCCAAATCCGGAACACGTGCATATCTTTGCGTATCTGACGGGTTCGATACGGTAAAGGTACTTGGTTCACGCTCTACTCATGTGCCCTCCGGTGTTGGTCCCGGTAGACTCATGCCCGGCGATGTTTTGTATATAGCTGGGCGACCTCACGATTTCATAATGTCTCATTTTACCGTAGATCGGAATGTGGTTCCAAAATATGAATCTCGAATTGTTTTGCGTGTTATACCCGGACCTCAAGAGAACGTTTTTTCTTCTAAAGGAATAGACACGTTTTATTCGTCTGAATACGAAATAACAACATATTCCGATAGGCAAGGCTTTCGCTTACAGGGACCTCCCATAGAGTCTACTACGGGCAGCTATGATATTATCTCCGATGCCGTAGCGCTCGGTTCGGTACAGGTTACAGGAGAAGGCCAGCCCATTATTCTTATGGCAGACCGTCAGCCTACAGGCGGATACGCTAAGATCGGAGTGGTGGCGAGTTTCGATATTCCGCTAGTGGCTCAGACGCTTCCCGGTTCTACAATAATGTTCAAACGAATAACACTCGAGCAGGCACAGAAACTGGCTGCTATTCGCAAACGTGAACTATTGCATACGCCGCTTATTCGCTATCATCCTATACGTAAGGAGGTGAAGGTTGAAGGAGAGCAGATACAAGTTTCTGTGAACTGTAAGGAGGATATGGTTTTTTCAACTGCAGAAGTAGAAGATGTAATTTACGATGTACATATCCGGCGATGGTAATGAGTATAGGCAAGAGAGGGAATGTTTTATGATTCGTTTACTTGTAGAGTATAGATTGAGATGTTACAGTTGAGCGTTCGGCACTATAGCATATCCTTGAATGGTAAGACGTATGACTTGGAGGTTATCAAGGAATTGGCAGATGTTTTCCTTGTAACTGTTGACGATGTATCATTTGAGGTATCCATTGGAAGCGCAGGTAATGTAGTTTCTGTAGAAGCTGGGAGACGAAGGCGCATGCGAAGGCCTGCGTTAAACCAGCGTCCGTCTTCGGATTTGAATGCAAAGGATGGCGTTGTGCGTGCTGTGATGCCCGGGAGAGTAATAGCGGTGAATGTTTCTACTGGGGATAAAGTGACAAAAGGACAAGCGTTGGCTGTTATAGAATCTATGAAGATGGAGAATACTGTAACTTCGCCTTTGGATGGTGTTATAGGGTCTGTTTCGATTGAAGAAGGCGAAACTGTTCTACATGGTCAGACACTTCTGGAGTTCGAATAATGCGGATTAGCCTAGCCTGATGGATGGCTGTTGTTCGGATTTCGCTTCCGGTTTGTCCGTCAGACTGCTGATATTGCTTGGGATCCTATCTATGCTTATAGGTGTTTTGGGTGGTTTCATAGGTGTTGCATTGGGTATTATAAGGCTGCCCGTGATGATTATATTGGGAGTAGACCCGTTTATAGCCGCGGGGACTAACCTTGCCGTTACTACCATTGCCTCCGCCGGCATCTTAATTCCACAGTTCATGCGCCACCGTATTGTGCCGCGTATAGTCATTTTCTTTGGAGCCCCCGGTATTGTAGGAGCTTTTATAGGCGGATGGTTTTCGGAATATTTTCCTTTGCGGTTACTTTTTGGCTTGGTGGCGTTTTTTTTGCTATGGTCATCTATCGCGATGATTGTACAAGGTTATGCCGCGCTGAACTCTTATGAAAATTCCGGAAGAAAATTGCCGATAGACGAAGTAGCTAAGCATTCTGTTAAAAGGAGTTCACTGATTCGTGAATCTGCCATCGGTTTCGCTGTAGGAGGTATAGGTGGGGCAATAGGTTTAGCTTTGGGTGTGGTTAGGTTGCCTGTCTTGATGCAACTCATCAAGATGGATCCCGTACGAGCCGGAGCTACAAATTTTGCGATAACTGCTCTGTTGAGTTTGGCGGCGTTTTTGGGGCATTTCTCTCGCGGTCACTTTGATATTGAACTTCTGGGTGTCATAGTTGGCGGTGCTATTTTAGGTATGCTGGTAGGTGTCATTTTAGCTGGACGCATAAAGGCGGATCGTATAAGGCTGATTGCCGGAGTGGTTCTTCTTATGCTTGTTCCACTTATGGTATGGCAAGCATTCACGGTAGGTGCATGAGATGGGCGCCTATGAACCATACAACCCCGATCCTATGCTCAATGAGGACGCACCACGTGATATGGAACGGAATTCAGAACCCAAGAATGCCACCTCATCTTTCGAAGAAATTATACATACCGTCATATACAATCGTCCTCCTGAACCATCTATAACGGATGCTTATTACCGGAGGATACCTTCTTACAGGGTATTGCCCCAGATACTCACCGACTCCCTAGAGAAGTTTTCCGCTCATTCTAAACCCCTAGATATAATGCGATATACCGTATCTTTTTTGGCACTGATAGAGCCCGCATCTACCGAAAGGCGCTATCTCACCTCCGCCACTTATCGCCTGCTTGGGATAATTCCCGGTGTTCTCGCCTATTGGTACAGGTTCTCTAGGAGGAAAGAGAGGATATCGACGGTAACGAATGCTCCTACTCTTGCTTCTCACTTCCTTGGTATGTTGACTTCAAGTTACGTTGAAGTGGAAAAAGCCTGCGCACTGGATGCTATCCTAGCGTTGCATGTGCGGCATGGCAAAACGGCATCCCCTTCCGGGCATGTTTCGGAGATAATTGCGGATGGTACTTCGGATATCTACTCTGCTGTAAGCGGGGCGCTATCTGCTGCCGGCGGAGCGCTACATAGCGGTATAGGCAGCGCTTCTTTAAAATGGATTACTCAATTCGATATTCCTTCTGCTGCAGCTAAGACTACACGCCATATGTTTTCCTCCGGCAGGGCAGTACCCGGTATTGGTTCGCTACAGTTGGAAGCCGCAGACGAAAATTTCATCTACCATTCCCGCGTTTGGGCGGAAAGGCTAGCTAGGAGTAATGCCGATAAATGTAAACTGGCGGTAGTGGATGCGATCGAATCTGTAGCTAGAAATGAATATGGGAAATACCCCTTATCTGAGTTATACTTTTCGCTTGTCTACAACATGTGCGGGATACCTTCCGTCATGTTTGATAGTGTATCCGCATGGGCGCAAATTGTTCTTTGGGCTTCCAATGTCATTGGACATCGAAGCAAGGCTACTACCATGGAGTTGTGATATAGATTTTGGATCTTTCGCAGAAGTGAGTTCATGTTTTTGGAGACGGGTTCCAATTTGCATACAACACCTGCGAGAGGAAAAACAGTGAAGGAGATCACTAATGGCAAAGGTTACTGGTTCTGATATTATTGTGCAGGCTCTGAGATGGGAAGGTGTCGATGTAGTTTTTGGGATTGCGGGAGATCATATACTGCATTTGTTGGATGTGATGTTCGATGAACCGTTCCGCATGGTTGATACTCGCCATGAATCTGCGGCGATTCATGCGGCGGATTCGTATAGCAGGATTTTGCGTAGGCCGAGCGTGGTTTTATCTACAACGCCGGGTCACGCCAACACTATACCCGCGCTTGCGAACGCGATGCACTCAGAGGCGCCGATAGTGAATATTGCCGGATCAGCCGAATCCGGTAACTTGGGACGAGGCGCGATGCAGGAGTTCGATCAAGTAGGTGTGGCGAAGCCGGTCACTAAGGGGGCATGGGAAGTGCCTTCGGTTGAGCGTATACCGGAGTATGTATCCCTTGCGTTTCGTACTGCCCTGAGCGGTAGGTGTGGCCCCGTGCATCTGACTATACCTCACGATCTTCAAGCCGCCGAAGTTGATGAGGAGGTTTTGAAACGTTACTATCCGCAAGAGTACGGTAGCCCTAGAAGGGTATCGGGTGATAAGGAACAGGTGCGTAGAGCGGTGGATTTGTTATGCGCTGCCGAACGCCCTATGATTTTTGCCGGATCGGGTGCATGTGCTACTGTCTTTCCGTCCGATATGCTGCGGCTTGTGGAAAATTTGCGAGCGCCTTTCTTTTCGGTCGATTCCGGAAGAGCGTTGATACCGGATTCTCATGAATTGTCGTTTGGGCTGGGATATTTGCCTTTGAATGCCGCGTCTAGATTCATTGACAGAGCGGATGTAGTTCTGTTACTTGGGAAACGTCTGGATTATACTATGGGTTTTGGTGGGACTCCGCCGTTTCATCCGGATGTCAAGCAAATACTTGTAGACCCATCACCGGCTGAAATTGGTAGGGGACGTGCTGTATCGGTGGGGATTTTGGGAGATGTAGGTTCTGTAATTTCGCAGTTGGCAGATGCTTCTATTGGCAGGAGATGCGCCTCTAGAGTATCTTGGTTGTCTTTATTGAGAGAAGCGCATCTGGGTTGGTTGGATAGTCTGGAATCTCTGGCTGTTGTAGAATCTCCTATACATCCTATGTTGGTTTCATCCGCTTTGCGTAAATTCATGGATGATGATACCCATATTACGTTCGATGGGGGCGATTTCTGCCACTTCTTGCGAGCTTCTATACCGATAGAGAAACCGTTTCGCTTCCATAATGTTTCTTCGTTTGGAATGATAGGCGTGGGCGTAGCATATGCACTTGGCGCTCAGGTGGCGCTTCCCGATGTGCTGACTGTTTTGGCTACCGGCGACGGTTCTTTTGGGTTCAATGGGATGGAGCTGGATACTATGGTGCGTCATAACTTGCCTGTTAAAATCGTCTTGGGCAATAACGCTATTTGGGGTATAGACTGGCAGATACAAAAGGGTCTATTTGGTCGGCCTGTGTGGACGAATTTGCTCCCTACGCGCTGGGATAAGGTGGCGGAAGGGTTGGGTGCGAAGGGTGAAAGGGTAGCTGAACCGCAGGATCTGCTACCTGCTTTGGAACGCGCTTTCGCTTATGATGGTCCGGCTCTTGTGGATGTGGAAGTTGCACCGGTGATAAGCCCTGTTGCCGAAAGCGCGATATCACGGAAGCTCGGTTCTCATGGATAGTAAATATAAGCAGGAAGTATTATGTAAGGAGCAAGACTCATATGTCCTATTTTTATGATCAACAGCAGGTGGAAGTGCGGGATATAGCACCGGGTGTGAAAGCTAGATTGATTTGGGGTGAGAAGGTTATGATGGGAATAGTAGATATATCTCCCAATGCGGTAGTGCCCAAACATTCGCATCATCATGAGCAGTGCGGCAGAATTTTATACGGGGGTGCGTGGTTTATCGTTGGCGAGGAGCGTCGCTTTCTTCGGGAAGGCGATCATTATGTAATACCCGGCGGGGTAGAGCATGAGGTTAAAACCGGCGATACTCCTTGTGTAGCACTGGATATATGGTCGCCTATACGGGAAGATTACCTAAGTGGCGGTCAGTTGCAGCCGAGTGATGACTGATGCTATTTTTTAGTTTCCCAGAAAATATCGCCTATTTCCTCTAAAGCGCTCTTGAATTCCATCGCCTTATCCATATCGATATGTTGCTTCACATAAGAACCAAGTTTACACGCTTTCCAGATTTTCTCATGCAGATCAGGCCAGCGCTCTAGATGTTCCGGCTTGAAGTAATCTGTCCATATTATGAGGATTTCATCCTTCGCCTTTTTGGCGTGGAGCTCCTTTACGGTTACGTATCGTATCATAGAATTTCGATTAGCCGCGCTGGGATCTGTGCCCAGCTCGCCTATGAGTTCCGTCATTCTTATGACTGTTTGAGCAGCTTGAATAGCATCTCGGGGATCATAGATTCCACAGGGGATATCGCAGTGGGCGTGTACTTTCCCGAAGGGCAAGATGTCTCCTGCTATTTTACGTATCTTGTTTATCACTCTAGTTTCTCCTTGTTTAGAATGGACGCGCATAGATGAAGCGTTCTGTTTCTGTTAACGTCACTGTTCATAATTTATCATGTTAGAGTGGTCTTTTATTATGAATTTCGCAGAAACTTGCATGCTCTTACTTCGTCTTAATGTAGTGAAGAGGGTGAGTGGTGAAAGTATGGAACCTACACTAAAGGATGGCGGGTGGATGCTGTTGGATTGGCTAGCTTATATTAAGAAAGAACCTTCCCGCTTTGATATAGTTATGCTGCGTGAGCCTACTTCCAATATCAGGGTTGTAAAGCGTATTGTCGGGTTGCCAAGAGAGGTTGTGGCACTGGAAGCGGATGGGCTTTATGTGAGTGGTATGAAGATAGAGGAGTGTTACGCGAAGGGAACCTCGCGCGGGAGCTTCGTTTGGCGTACAGAAGGTGGTGAGTACGTGGTACTCGGTGACAATCGGACGCATTCAAAAGATAGTAGGGACTATGGGAAAATTTACCGTTCGGCCATCGTCGGTAAAGTACGTGTATCAAATTAGCGATTGAAGAAAGGCTCTGTTCTATCCTCAGCTGCATGCCGATAGCTCTGCTCTAATGGTTTCATTTTGTTGTTTCAACTATCGGGATTGGCGGGTGCCCTGCGCATAAGTCGTCTGTCATTCTCATCCCCGAATATGATGGTATATGCAACAGCTGCAAGTGCTGCTCCTATAAGAGGTCCTACCCAATAGACCCAATGATCCGCCCAAGCGTTGCTTAAAAGAGCGGGGCCGAAGGAGCGCGCCGGATTCATGGATGCACCGGTTAGCGGAACGGCCACGAGGTGTTCCGCAAGAACCACAAGACCTACGGCAAATGGCGCAAACAGAGCAAGCGCTCTCTTGTCCATGGCGGCGGCGAATACGGTAAAAACGAGGATGAAAGTGAGTATGATTTCGATCACAAGGCCTTGGCCAACGTTTATATTACCGCTTATAGCGTGCACGCCTAGGTTTTCTACCTGCCCAAAACCTACTCTAAGCAGGAGTATGGCTACAATAGCCCCAAAAAGTTGAGCGGCCATATAGCGGATGGCGTCTACCCAGTATATCCTGCCCGCTATTAGCGCCGCGAATGTGACGGCAGGATTGATATGTGCCCCGGATATACGCCCAAAAACGATAATGCCGAGTGTGATGCCTATGCCATGCCCAATCGCTATCCATATCAGAGCCGAGCCGAACTGCACATTTGCCGCGGAGGCGGCTCCAACAGCACCTACGCCCAAGAATACGAACGTAAACGTGGCAATAAGTTCAGCGATTATTCGCTTTGTATTTTCGTTGATTGCATTCATCCGCGTCTTCCTTTGCATTAGGGGTTGGTTACCCTTCCTGAATCCATTTAGCGACCTGCTCCGCATGGTATGTAATTATAGCGCGTGCGCCGGCTCGCTTCATAGCAATAAGATTTTCCATCACCGCGCGGCGTTCATCTAGCCAACCTTTTGCCACCGCAGCTTTTATCATAGAATACTCACCACTGACATTGTATGCCGCTATTGGGTGATTGAAGTAGTCGTTTGCCCTTCGGATTATATCTAGGTAAGCTAAAGCAGGCTTGACCATCAACCAATCCGCCCCTTCGGATATATCCGCCTCCATCTCACGCATGGCTTCGTCCGATTGTTCTACCGCCATCTGATGCGAGCGACGATCACCCTTTGCAGGCGATGACGAAACGGCATCACGAAAGGGGCCATAGTAAGCGGAACTGTACTTTGCGGAGTAAGACATGATCCCCGTTTCCGTATACCCTGCTTCATCCAGAGCAGCTCTTATCGCTGCTACTTGGCCATCCATCATAGCGGATGGGGCTATCATATCCGCCCCCGCCTCTGCGTGTGAAAGCGCAACAGCGGCAAGCCTAACCAGAGTGGATGCGTTATCTATGCGATGTTGATTATCCAATACGCCACAGTGCCCGTGATCCGTATACTGGCAAAGGCACACATCCGTAATGATCATCACCTTTGACGAAGCGCATATTTCCCTGCATGCCTCTTGTACAACTCCTTCCGGATCTTCTGCGGTGCTTCCGTTTTCATCTTTTGTCTCCGGCGTGCCGAAAAGCAATACGGCGGCTATTCCTTTATCCACGGCGCTCTGCACAGCCTCTGCAACAATGTCCGGTGAGAAAAGATAGATCCCCGGCATACTCTCTATAGGCTTCTTTATACCTTTACCGTTCGATATGAAAATGGGTAATATCAGATCATCTACAGTCAGTGTAGTCTCTGCCGCCAAGCGTCGGATGTTAGCCGTCTTTCTCATAATGCGCAGCCTGTCAAATCTGCCATATGGGTATATCATATTTGTAAAGCCGTTATGTTGAACATACGTACCAGTAGAAATAAAATGCTACTTCATCTCCTTCACAAAACCGAAACGCTTATTCTTTTCGGTCATCCTAATGAAGTGCGATAGGCTTTTCTCGAACATCTCATTGCCGTGGCGTCTGCGGCTATCTATATACGCAATTCTAATTCTCTTATAGCTCTCCGGAAAAGTTTGGAAATTTTTCCATGCCGCCTCATTAGCCTTCAGATCTTCCAATATATCCAACGCTATGACAAAATCATCGGGGTTATCCTTATCGGGATCAAATACATGAGCTACGGCATCCAACCCCGCTTCCGTCATCCTATTTTGAGAGATGAGGTTGCGAATACGCTCTTTATTCATCTGTGATAATTCACTTGATCTCTTTCGGACAGAAAACCTTTGAATAAACTGTTCTTCATTTAAACTTTTAACAGTACTATCTATCCATCCATAGCACAGAGCCTCTTCTACCGCATCGTTATAAGAGATGCGTGGTGTCCCTGTTTTTTTACGATAATAGATTAGCCAAATTTCTCGTTCGGTCTTATGATTTTTAACAAGCCATTCACGCCATTCTTTCCTATTGGCTACGTATAGTGTCTTGAGTGTGTCCATATTCAGTGACTGTTTCTAGGGAACTAGATCAGCCTATAAATCGATATTTACCTCTATGCTTCATTACCTTTATTATCTAACGATATAGCATCTACTAACCCTTGTATTGTTTGTGTTTCCGCTTCTTTTGCCACATTTATTCCTACATTCCCGCATGTCTCCGATGTAATAGGACCTATTGAAATGACGCAACTTTTGTTGATACCTGCGACTTCCCCCCCCAATATTTCCACCATATTTTTTACACCCGAAGAGCTAGTGAATACAGTGTAGTGTGGAACAGTTTTGTAATCGCTATATACGCGAGTAGCCTTTGCGGTAGATTCCTCTGCTATGACTGTGTTGTAAGCGATGACTTCATCTACCGTCGCACCCATAGAACGGAGCCCTTTAGGCAAAGACTCTCTGCCAATACCGGAACGCGGATTCAAAACTCGTACCGGTCTGATACCTCTACTCCGGAACTCCGCCACAGTCTCTTCCGCAGTGTATGTGGAAGGCTGAAGATCGGGTTCAATGCACATCTTCTCCCGTAATGCTTTAGCTGTGGCCGGACCCACAGCAGCGAATTTTACACCTGCCAAGATGCGTGCATCCATCTCGAGAGTATACATTCTCTTAGAGAAATAGTTCACGGCGTTTGCACTTGTAAAGGCTACCCAATCGTAGCGCTCTATACTGCGAAGGGCTTCATCCATAGGTGCGTCATCGTGTGGCGGAACTACGCGTATGACCGGAAGTTCAACCACTTCTGCGCCCAGTGCGGAGAGCTTTCTGTTGAGACTGCTCGCCTGACTTCTGGCGCGTGTTATTACAACTCTCTTGCCAAAAAGAGGGCGTGACTCGAACCAATCTAGTTGGTTTCCCAAGCCTGCCGCGTCGCCTATAACCAATACAACGGGAGCCGATATACCGGAACGTTTAGCAAGGCTTGCTATATTTGACACAGTACCTACTACTGTGCGCTGCCTCATTGTAGAGCCTTCCCGCACCATTGCAGCTGCTCTCGTAGGTGGGATACCTCTTCTCAGCATCTCTTTGACTATCACTTCGGCGGTGCCTCCTGCCATCAGAAATATGAGCGTACCCCTAAAGCGAACGATGGTATCCCATTCCATAATGGCGGGGTCATTGCCTGTAAAGACTGCAAAAGAAGCGGCAACCCCTCTGTGGGTTACGGGAATACCGGCGAATCCGGGAACGGCTATGGCGGAACTGATGCCGGGAACCGCTTCCCACGGGATACCCGCCTCTGCCATTGCAAGCGCCTCCTCGCCGCCCCGTCCAAACACGAAAGGGTCCCCGCCTTTGAGCCTGCATACAGACTTGCCGTCACGTCCAAATCGTATGAGCGTTTCATTGATATCCGTCTGTGTCAATTTATGCTCACCGGGTCTTTTACCGGCGTCTATCAGCATTGCTTCAGCCTTTGTCTCTTCAAGCAACTTTGCGGGTGCTAGCCTGTCATACACAACTACATCCGCCTCGCGTAGTATGTTCAAACCGCGTACAGTTATAAGATCCGGGTCCCCGGGTCCTGCTCCTACTAGGTAAACCGTGCCCGGCGCGGTCGCCTTCATATTTGCCTATCCTTGAAAGGACGAATAAGACTTGCGGCGCCTGAGCTTATAAGATCTTCCGCAACGGTATCAATCAGTTTCATCCTGTCTTCCTTGCGCCCTGAGGAGGAGCTTCGCAGGACTATCTTCCCTTCTTCATCTGAGGCAAACGCCCAAATCCTAATCTCGCCGTCTTTCGTTTCCGCATATGCGGAAACGGGTGCTGAGCATCCTCCCCCCATCATCGCCAGAAAGCGACGCTCAGCCTCTGAAATGAGTTGAGCATTCGGTTCATTTACAGATTTACAGATAGATTCTACTTCGGCATCATCCGCCCGTATCTCTAATGCTAGAGCACCCTGTCCGCATGCCGGTATGAAATCTGTTACGGGCAACCTCTCGGATATGAGATCTTCCATCGAGAGTCTTACCAATCCTGCTGTAGCAAGAATTACCGCATCCATATCATCGGACATTTTCAATTTTTCGAGGCGAGTCGTAATATTACCTCTTATGGGTTCTATTTGCAGATATGGCATTTTGCTAAGAAGCAGCGCCTTGCGTCTAGCGCTGCCTGTCCCAATTTTTGCATCTATCGGCAAATCTTTCAGTGCTTCCCCGCGGCGGGACACCAGAGCATCTCTGGGGTCTTGTCGTTCAAGAACTGCGGCTATCTTGAAGCCATCTTCAAGCGGTACAGGTATATCCTTTAGGCTATGCACAGCGATATCTATCTCTTCCATCGCGAGTGCTCTTTCAATCTTCTTCACAAATATGCCTACACCTATATCACTGACATTTTGGCGCGTATCCATATCCCCGGAAGTCGTTACCACTCGCAGTTCGAATATAGTATCCGGCGCCGCTTTGCGAAGAAGGGAAGCAACAGATGTAGCCTGAGCCATAGCCAATCTGCTCCCACGCGTGCCTATGATAACCATCAGTGCATCTTGTATAAGCTCGGGACGCGCTTATATAAAGCCGCTCCGATCATTCGGGGGTTCTATTCACCAAACGCATACAGTGGCCATAAGGGCGACACACCTCACAATCCGCTGCTGTGAGGTCTTTGAGCAGTTCCCTTTCCGCATCTTCAGCATGCACGCTATTAGCTTTGTCTAACCAAGCGGGTGTCATCACTTCCTGCCAGCGGTCAGGGCACACGATAACCCCGCGATTGCGCAAAGTGGCACGCACTTTAGCGAGTATATCTCCTGCGTCTGCCCACCTCATGCAGCTGCAGGATTTGCCGCTCATCTCTTCGCGGAGCCTCCTCGCGAGGGCGGGGGATGCACCTCCCGTAGATACGGCAGCCGTAACGGGACCCCGGTTCGTCAAGGCGGGTGCGATGAATGTACAAAGGTGGGTAACATCCATAACGTTCAACATCACATTCCTGCGCTTTGATTCTTCATAGATATCTTTATTTACACTTGAGTTAGATGTATCTGCGACTATAGCTATCCATGCACCTTCCAAATCACCTTTACTGTATCCTCTTCTTACCCACTCTATCTCTCCTGCTTGAGCCTTCTCTTCTAGAGTAGGGGAGATGTTATCCGGCTGAGCAAACAAAACGACATCCGCACCACAATCCAGCAAACCGTTCACCTTACGTTCACCCTCTCGAGCATCGCCCCCGAACACCAAACATCTGCGTTCTTTCACATCTACAAAGACGCCATAATATGGTTGACTTACTTCTTTCATTTCAAATCCTGTAAATCGACGATATCATTCAAATCGAAATCGTCCTCTACGAAATAACGTATGCGCTGCTTTTTATACTCTGTTGTGCTGTATAGTGAGAGCCTATCTCTTATTTTTATGGCGTTTTCAAGCCCGACGGCTATCCTCTCGCATTCTTCACGGGTAGTCGCATGTAGCATAGTAAAGTGAGAAAATCGCCAATCCGGATATCGTGGACGCTCATAGCAATGAGTAACGGAAGGTGAAGCAGCCATGACCTCTCCTACCTCTTCGGCTCGAAATTCAGGGACATTCCACACCACCATTGCGTTCGCCGAGAACCCTGCCCGTCTATGGTGTAGTACCGCTCCATAACGACGCATCAGACCCCGATTCTTCAACTCTTCGGCATGTTTCAAAAGATCCCGCGAGGGCATGTTCACGCGATGGGACATCTCCTCAAAGGGTTCGGGCACCAGAGGCAGATCCTCCTGCAGTTCGATTATAGCTTTTTTGTCTTTGAAAGATATGTTGACATCTTTTGAAGTAGTCGCGGAAGGCCTATGTGCTTTTGCGTTGGATACCTTCCTCTCCATATCAAAGTTGACACCGATTTTGAAAAAACGCAGAGTAGGCATTATACGGAATTTTTTCGCTCCTGCGATTTCACCTAATTTAACCGTTTCCGATTCCAATGAGCGCGTAGGCGGCACCGCTAAAGTAAACCACAAATTGAAGTAGCTCTCTCTTGAGTAGTTATGGCTTACGCCCGGGTGGAGGTTGATGAGTCGTGCGCTCCTATCCAATGTTTCCGGGTAGAAGCGCATTGCTACGAGGGTAGAACTGTAGCCAAGCCGCCTTGTATCGAAGATGGCGCTTATCTCTCGTATGATATTCTTTCGTTTCAGATCTGCCACATGAGCAATAGTTTCTTCTTCGGTTATACCTAGCTGGCGGCTAATCTCCAGCCAGGGCCTGAGACAAAGCGGAAAATCGGCTTGAACAATATTCAGCAAACGTTTCTGAATGCTTTCAAGGTCTTTTTTTTGCATTTAATGTACGCAGCATATAGTTCTTATGGCTGCCTTCCTAGTCTTTATTGTATTGTGTGTATTCATTCCAAGACTTCAGAGCATTGACTGCTCCGTACTTTGGTTGCCAGCCTAGATCTTTTTCTGCCTTTTCTATAGAGACGTTCCACGGATAGCGTATGAGGTCTATTCCCCGCGTCTGTGAGAAATTCTGCAACCTGAGCATCCATGCCGCCTCTACTCCTAAATTGAGCAGAGGTGAAGGGAGAGGTATTACATGACCTCCCGTTGTTTTTATAATATCGCGCCAGTTCATGTAATCCCTGCTAGCTATATTATATATGCCTTCCGCACTTTTAGATATTGCCGCCAATAAAGCGGATTTGTAATCATCGATGTGCAGAATCTGTAGCTGAGGATTTAGGTACAGATCGGCGGGCAGAGCGGCTTTTGAAAGTATGGGCGTCATAAAATTTCGCGCGGCTGGTCCCATCACTATACAGATGCGCAAAATACAAAGTGAGAAATTAGACTCTTTCTCTGCAAATTCCATACATATCTGTTCCGCTCTCATCTTGTGTTCTGAATAGGGAAAACCTTTCAATGGTCGGGGCTCTTCATTCTCAGAATAAAGTTTGTGACAATTGGCGTAAGCACCGTATACGCTGGTGCTGCTTATATAGAAAAATTTATGGACGGATGTGTTACGACAAGATTCTAGGGTAGTCTTTATACCTTCTACGTTTACACTATAGGCGCTATTCCTGTTGCGACTACCCGGCATATGAAACGCTAGATGTATTACACAGTCTGCATCCATACTCCTTAGAGTATCCCCCATATCCTCGCGGATATCGCGTCTTTCAGATACGAAGTTCATACGCCCGAAAGTTGGTTTGGGGGTAGGCAGCAGGTCTATCCCCGTGATAGATTCCGTAGACTTTGCGTTGGATAACGCTTCTATGGAAGCTCTTCCTAGGAAGCCTGCAGAACCCGTTATAGCTATGCGCTTCTCCATGTAACTCTATCGCCCCTTATACTTGGTCGATAAAGCTAAAACCTATTTCGCCGAAACCCGGCACAATAAACCTCATCTCTATTTTGTGAACGCCCGGAGGCAGCGGGTCTCTATGAACGGTAATCTCTATCTCTCGGTTCATCTGCAGCCCAAATGTGTTATCTTCCGAAACTGCATCGAAAGTCATCTCCTTGCCATTCTTCAGAAAAGATGTACTCTCCATAGGCACATGTTCACCATCCAGTATAAGAGGGCGCATCTGACGGGCGTAGCCGGAACCGAGAGAGTTCCTCAGCGAGAAGCGCCAGCCGTCCTCCAAGTTACTAAGGCTACCCTTAACATAAAGCCTGCGCAGTAGAAAATCCGGAACTTTAGGCATAGTTACTCCTTAGATCTAATTATCGGTTGTTCCCAGACCGGAACGCATCAGATATACGGCTCTCTCCGCTTCAATAGATTCTTGCGGTATGGGATTCACAGCACCTATCATCATGGCGCTGATCATTGTCTGAGCGGCATGCTCTGCCAGCATCGCTATTTTCACGGCTTCTTTCATGCTTGTGCCTATCGCACACAAGCCATGATTCCGAAGTATAACCGCCTTTCTATCACCCAGTGATTTTACAACCTCTTCCGCTAGCTCTTCCGTTCCTGGGAAACGGTATTGAGCCACCTCTATCGCACCGCCGATGTATATTACAATCTCGTCCAGTATTGGCGGCACAGGTTTGCCTACTACGGCAGCTATGCCGGCGTACAGTGAGTGGGTATGAACTACGGCACAAGCATCCGCGCGGGCTCTGTAAATAGCACGGTGAAGGTAAGACTCAGAAGATGGTGCAGCGTCCCCTTCGACCACATTCAATTCACTATCTACCACTAGCAGATCATTAGCATCCAGAGATTCATAAGGCACGCCGCTAGGGGTGATAAGATAGTATTCCCGCTCTCCCTCTGCTTTCAGACGCATACTCATGTTACCGTTGGAGCCTTGCACAAGTGATAAATCATAGAGACACTGCACAGCCGACATCACAACTTCTCGTTCAGCGGTGTGATTCTTCATAATCCGGTTTCCGAGAAAAAAGCGCGTGGATGTCGTCTTCGGATTTGGCGAGCGAAGTGAAAGCGAAAGAGCCCGATTCGAGAATCTCCTTTCCGGCTTTCTCAAGGACGGCGTAAAGATGCCGCAGCAACCCTCCGCCGGTGCTGAGACGCCGCACGCCGGCATCGCGCAAAGTGGACAAAGAAATATCGCCGCCGCCCGAGCCAATGCCCACGCTCAGCGGCGCGTCCACCGAATCGGCGAATCGGCTGATGGCATCAATATCCGACAAGCCGGGGACAAAAATGCAATCCGCGCCAGCGGCACGATAGCGCGATGCACGCTCCAATGCGTCGTCGAATGGATTGTCAACTCCTCCGAAATACGATTCGGCGCGGGCGGTCAGCGTGTAGTCAAAATCCAGCGAATCGGCGGCTTCTCTGGCGGCGCGGATTCGCTCAATGGCGAGTTCAAGCGGAATTAATCCGGGCTTGGATAATCCCTGCCTGGATTCCGGCGATCGATCTTCAATGCTGCCGCCGACCATTCCGCATTCGGCGGACAAACGGATTGTTTCGGCGACTTGTTCGGGCGATGCTCCGTAGCCGTTTTCAAGATCGCCGCTGACGGGGACGCCGACAGATTCGGCAATTGCGCCGCAAGCGACGAGCATCGTTTCGCGGGGAGTCGTGTATACATAATCCAAACGCCCTGCGCTCCAATTGATTCCGCCGCTGGTCGTGCCAATCGCCTGAAAACCAAGCGATTCCAAAAGCCGCGCCGACCCCGCATCCCAAGCACAAGGCATTACAAAAATGCCGGGCGAAGTATGCAAGTCGCGAAAAACTCGCGCCTGCGCTTTGCGATTCTGTTTTAGGTTCGTCACCATAATATAAACAATATCAAACCTCAGCCATTCTTTACGGCACTATACACAAAGCTTTACTCTTGCCAGTCTAGCCATTCACGATAGAAATCTTCATAAGATAGTACATCCTCTAAACCTTGCTCCAATACCGAAGCCTCACCAAAACGGCAAAGTGCGAGGTTTTCAAGAGACACTGAGCCGCATGCTGATTCTGCCAGAGACAGCGCTCCCAAAGCTGCGGATTCCCCTCCGGAAGTTACTCTTAGGGGGCGTCCGATCACTGCGGAAAGTATTTGTATAAACAGGGATGAACGGGTAACTCCCCCCGCGATAGATATGGAACGAGCATAGCCAGCCTTCTCCTCCAGATGCTCTATGCCTCGCCGTAACTCAAAAGCGAAACTCTCCAGCACCGACCTTACTAGAGCTCCTTTATCCGGCGGCTCAAATGACAGAGGAACAGGAAAACGAAATCCGCCGTAAGACATCCCCGGTTTTAGTGCTCCTACTTTAGGGGTATCCAGCCGTGACCATATTCCTCGAGCGGCTGCGAGGGAACGGGTTGCTTCAGCGTTCATTTTTTCCATAGCATCTGCTTCATCCGTATCCGAATATAGTAGAGAACCCAACCATGAATAAGCTCCACCCATTTCAGCCAAGTTTGCATCCAGCACCCATCGCTTTGTGATTACATGGCGTCCGGACCATGCTCTATTTGTATAATCTCGTGCCGGATACGCCAAAACCATTTGCGCTGATCCGCTCCATCCTACTGCTATCCCTATATCTCTGGGGGACACTGCACCCATACCTATAAGCGCCGCCTGAGTATCGGGTCCTGCGGATACGACCGGCAAGCCTTCGCGAATACCTAACACAGATGATGCTTCGGTAGTAAGATAACCTATAATCTCACCGGCATCGCAAATCTGAGGAAGTCCCACCTCGGTTATACCTATCAACTTCCCAATATCTGTATTTGAATCACCTGTAGACACATTCGCCATACCTGATTCCACCGCAAGCGCCCTTTCCGCCAAGAGATTACCCGTCATTCGGAAGCAAATCCAATCGGGTATACTCACTATGTGGCGCAAACCGGCGAAAGTATTCGGATCCTCCTCTTTGAACCATCTCAGCTTTGCCCATCCGGTCAGCATAGCGGGTCCGTGCCCTGTTGCATCCCATAGCCTTTCTCCGATTGTCTCATCCAATGCGGCACCTTGAAAAACGGCGCGTGCATCTCGGTTGGGGCATATGCGTGCTGCTTCTCTTTGTTTGTCCATTAAAACTATCCCAAACCGCTGCCCGGTAACGGATATAGCTTTAATCTCTTCGGCGATGGACCCGCAAGCTGCAACAGTGTTCCTAACAGCTGCAGTTACTGCATGCCATGCCTCGGCGGGAGGAATTTCCAGAGCCGTATGTGGTCCGCCATCCGGCATAGTGAATCTAAGCGGTATGCGGGCGGTAGCGAAAGTTTTTCCCGTACCTCTACCTGCAACGCATCGGACGCTACTAGTTCCAAAGTCTATTGCCAGATAGAGTGGTGACTTTGTCAAACTATCCTATCCCAAACCTCTTCATTGACCAGATTGACGGGGTGCTGTCCTCGTTTAAAGCGGAGCATATCTTCCGAGATAATCTGTGAATGGCGAACTATAACCCCTTCAGTTGCACCTCCTATATGAGGAGTGAGCACTACATTATCCATTTTCAGTAGAGCGGAACCGGGCTCTATGGGGTGTGAATACACACTGTCTAAGCCGGCCGAAAGGTTTCCCGCTGCAAGTGCGTCTATTAAAGAGGCTTCATCTATCAATTCGGCTACGGCAGTGTTTATGACTATGGCGCCCTTTGGAAGTTTTTTTATGCGTTCCGAATTCAAGATCGTACCCGCTTGCGGAGAAGCATGCAACGTTAGAAAATCCAGATTCGGCAGCATAGCATCTATATCCATCCACTCTATACCTACCATTGCACATACATCCGCCCCAACGGCCGGATCATAGCCCATAACACGCATACCGAATGCCTTACACAAAGCGGCTACTTTTAAGCCTATAGAGCCCAGTCCTACAACTCCCACAGTAGCGCCGTTCAACTCCCTGCCTCTCATATGGCGATAAGCATCGGTTGGGGATACCCACTTGCCACCTCGTATGAAACTATCCGCCTCTATAATACGACGCGCAGCGGTTAGCATAAGCCCTATAGTTAACTCTGCTACTGCCGCTGTATTTCGTCCGGGTGCATTGATTATAGCCACGCTGTTTTTAGTTGCTGCATCTATGTCCACGTGATTCGTCGCTGCTCGGCAAACACCTGCTATCCTAAGCCTCGGCGCCTCTTGAAAAGTTTCCTCCAATAAAAAATCCGCTTCTATAACAACAGCCTCGAACTTTTCACGATGAAGCCGTTTTCCCAATTCCTCCGGATCTTGTATAGTATCTGTTTCAAGCCAGCTTTCATAAACCACATCCCATTCCCGCCCAAGCCTTGTGAGCAATTCTATATGGAATGGAGCAAGTACTAATACTCTCATTCATCCGGACTGCCGTCTGCCTGTCAGCCACTGAGCGGCATTATCTGCGGCAAGATTACCGCTTATAACCGCGCTCTCCATCGTGGAGGGCCAGCCGGTTTTCGTCCAATCTCCCGCCAGAAAAAGTCCGGGTATGGGTGTTAAATGCGGCAAACGAAATTGCTCCGCACCCGGCAGCATTCTGAAAGTTGCCTCAGGTGTTTTAACTATGAGAATATGCTCTACCTTTGCCTTAGCAGCTTTCGGAAAAAGTCTTCTCATCTCCTCCGAAAATAGAGTCTTTAGTGAATTTTTGGGCATGTCTTTCCATCTCCATGCTGCACTCAATGATATAGCGATATGATATCTTGTAGGATCATTATGCATCATGGAAACGTTGAAAACCCATTGCGCTATACTATCCACAGTCGCAACAAATGGGCAGTCCATCACAGGTTTGTCGTACCAAATATGAATGGATACTATTGGAGCACACCTTATATATCCTACCGATTGAAAAAACCGTTCTTCCTCAGTATAATCTTGGAACAATTCCATAACACTCGAAGCCGGTAGTGCGGATATGATGCAATCTCCCGTTATCACCGTTCCTGTTGTAGTTGTTACAGATGCCGCTTCTTTCCTGTGGAATTTCACACTTACTACTGCCTCTCTAGTGTGTATCTTTCCTCCGTGGCTTTCTATAAACATGCGTGCATTCTTACCTGTAAGCTCTGAAAGCCCAACTCTGGAATATCCCAAAGCCGCATTTTCAGGATCGCTCAGCACTGCTGTCTTAAATAGCATTACACCCGCGCTTGCGCTCACATCGTGTATATCGTCATTAAATGTCGGAAGTGCCACCAAATTCCAGAAATATTTCAGTGTATTCTCATTTTGGCCATGCTGCATCAGCCAATCATAAAATGTTACACCATCTAAAGTTCTCGATGCTTCGTCTTTCATAAAACGTATTCGAACGAGCCCCAATAGAACGCGCAGCCTATCATAAAAAGACAAGTGGCTATAACGTGCTAATGCGGCAAGATTGGCTAAAGAGCCCGGTAGGGAGGCGGCTTTCAAATTTACGGTACGCTTCGCTCCAATGACGGGGATATTCATGCTCTGCTGCATAGTGAGGTTAGAACTGGCACCTATAATATCCAGAAAGGATAGGTATTCTCTGCATGCGCCTACTATAACATGTTGTCCATTATCTACCTCCTCCCCTGTGCTATCGTATCTGAATGAAAAAGCGCGCCCTCCAAGAAAGGGTCTTTTCTCCAGCAAGATAGGCAATAAACCCATAGAGCACAACCTGACAGAAGCAGCCAAACCCGCAATACCTCCGCCTATAACAATCACTCTACCTCCTTCGGGTAGACGAAACACCTCACATTCAGACATCTCTATAACCGATTTTGCCGATGCGTCTTTTTATCAAAAAACTCATAGCTAATTTGAACTTATCCCACTTTCGGAGTCTTATTTTGTTATTCAGCACATCGTAATTCTCTGCTTCTACCCGCCTAAGTAGATACCCATAGTTAACCGCCATAGATTCCGAACAGAGCCGTGAGTTGCGATCCAATAGAGGCAACAATCTCTTTCCTTTTTGGAGGTAATCCTTTGCTCTCTCCAGTTGGAACCTAACCAATGAACGCAGATTTTCGTTTACTAGGTTATTTGCAAGATCTTTCTCCGAGTAAGAGAAGCGCTCCATATCTTCCAAAGGTATATACAACCTGCCTTCCGGAGTATCCTCTGCGAGATCGCGGATTATATTGGTAAGTTGCATGCCTATACCTAGGTCAATAGCATAACCCGGAGCTCGTTCATCCTCGTACCCGAAAACCTCCAGACATGCAATGCCTACCGAACTTGCCACTCGCCTACAATAAACAACAAGGTCTTCAAAAGTTTCGTACCTTGTTCCTCTAATATCCATACGGCAGCCTTCTATCACATCGGACAAACAGCCAAAGTTCAGACCGAATCTCCGCCTTGTATCATTGAGAGCTATCCAATACCAATCCGTGGCATTTCCTTTGTAGGCTTCGTTCAAAGCAACACTCAAGTCATCCAACCTCCTCGATGCTTCATCCTTTTGTGCCGGATCATCCACCGCATCATCACAGAGGCGGCAAAATACATATATGGAGTATATAGCGTCGCGCTTAATTTTCGGTAAATGCTGGAATGAGATATAGAAACTGCTTGATGCATTCTTAGCGGCATCAGCACATTTTCTGTAAGCTTCTTCAATGACCTCTCCCTTGATGTCAAGGGAACGGGTCTTCACCGGCGAAGTTCCTTATACTGGAAAGCGCTCGCCGGTATAGGTGCAAAGCCTAGACGTGAACGCATAAACACACTGAGAAACATCCGCAAAAATCTCATACGCGGAATTTTGGGACGTCTAACCAGTACATCAAAGTTCTGTTTTTCTATCCTTCTTAGTATCTCCAACCCTCCTAGTGTGAAAAGAGCTAAATCAACCTTCAATCTACCATCCACCATATCAAGTAGAGAGCACCCTTTTGAGAACATATCTCGTGTTCTTTCCACCTGCAAACGCATCATATGTCTGAACCCTTCCGTCATACGGCGAGATTCGATAACATCCTCTCCTACACCGAAGCGGTACATATCCTCCAAAGGTATATAAACCCGTCCTTTACCATAATCTCTGGTTATATCTTGTAGGAAATTGGCGAGTTGCAGTGCGGTGCAGGTGCTATCGGAAGCGTTCTGCCGTTCTTTATCTTTGTATCCGAAAATATAAAGCACTATGTGACCAACAGGGTTGGCTGAGAGGTTGCAGTAATCTAATAGTTCACTGAAAGTGGAGTACCTATGAACATACTGATCGCGTCTATTTGCATCTATCAGTCTCAGAAAAGGCTCCGCCGGTATCTCGAATTTCTCTATAGTGCTTTGTAGTGCGATGAAATAAGGGTGCGAAGATGTGCCTCTATAGCATGTATCTAGCTGCTGTTCCCACTTATCCAACAATGCGAGCCTGTTTCCATCCGCTTCATCGCCCAAATCATCTGTGCCTCTACAGAAAGCGTACACAGAGTAAAGATGAATTCGGAATTCGGCGGGGAGCAATCTGGTAGCTACGGGAAAATTTTCATAGTGCCTCCTTGCGAGGCGTTCGCAAATTTCGAACGCCCGAGATACATCCGGGGGCATATTTTCCTGTCCCTTATGTGAGAACTTTATCTTACTCGCGGGAACACTCACGAGAGTAGGCGTCCATCATATATTATATTCCTTGAACTTGGATGCAGATTTTTCTTTCTTTGGGTTCATCCAGTTCTACAAGAAATATGGACTGGAATTCACCAAGCAACATCTGCCCCGATATCACGGGTACGGTTTCACTGGTTCCTAGAAGGATATGCTGACAATGAGAGTGGCCGTTTGGACATTCACCTTCATGCATGTTGACCGTTCGGATTGTGAAGTCATTATGGCCGTAGTAACAGTCTTTCGGGACCCATTTATAAAGGGAGTTTGAAAGATCTTTTATAAGCAGAGGTTCGTTCTCGTTTATGATAATAGCGGCGGTAGTGTGAAGGCTGTATATTAGAACGTTTCCTTCACGGATGCCAGCTTGATCCACCACTTTTTTGACGGCGTTTGTAATATCAAGGAAATCCGGAGTATTTTTGGGAGTTACCTCTATCATCTGCGAGCAGATTTTATAGTGACCATCTTTATTACTGCTGGGCATATACCCGTTCAGAAAAGTCACATCTGCCACCACAGGATTATATGTGTGTTTACCTGCATTAGAAGTTTGCAAACTACTCCCCCCTGAGTTCTTCGCTATGCTTACTCTTTCTCATCGCTTTGCGGTAGCGTCCGAGAGCGAGTAGCGGCCAATATACGCGGTACATGTGATATTTAATCATGAAACTGGCTGGTAGTTCCTCTGGAAGAATTTCTTCCTTTTCTATATATGGCTTTTTGAATACTCTATCTCCAGTCATATATCCTGGGAAACCGGCTGCAGTGTATTGTAACTCACTCCAGCTTCCGTCTTTCGCTTGTGTTTCTAATAGATATGCTACACCTCGTTGTGCTGCTTTGGAGTCTGCACGTCCTGCGGCAATGAGAGCTATAAGTGCCCATCCTGTCTGAGATGCTGAACTTTCACCAATTCCGCGTAGCATTGGGTTTGCATATGAGGCTGGTAATTCACCCCATCCTCCATCTTCGTTCTGATGAGTCTCTATCCAGTCTGTGGCCTGTTGTACTCGCTTATTGGACATATCTGTGCCTACCATCTTCAGTCCGGGAAGAACGGAAGCGGTGCCATAAATGTAGTTTATGCCCCATCGCCCGAACCATGGTCCGTCATCCTCCTGTTCTCGCCATATATATTTTACCGCTCTATTTACCTGATTGGGATATTCTTCTACTTTTCCAAGAACGCCAATTGCTTCCAGAATGTGCGCTGTTACATCTACGCTGGGAGGATCTATAACTTCTCCGAAATCAAAGAAAGGCAACCTTGTGGCTATATAGGAGGTGTTGTCTTTATCGAAAGATCCCCAGCCGCCATTACTGCATTGCATTCCCATAACCCACTTAAGTCCTAACTCTAACGATTCTTTTCTGGCTGCTTCATCGGATGCATGACATCTTGACAAAGCCAAAAGAACCTCTGCTACATCGTCGGTATCCGGGTACATTGAATTTTCGAATTCGAATGCCCAGCCGCCGGGTTCCAAACCTTTAACCTTTTCCTTCCAATCGCCGGGTGTCCGTATTTGGTGGGCTATCAGCCAATCTGCAGCTCTTACTATAACGGGATCAGATGGAGATACATCTGTTTCTATAAGAGAATTCAGAGCGAGGCATGTATCCCATACGGGTGAAATGCATGCCTGAAGGCGCCACGTCTTATTGTTATCGTCCTCTATGCCGAAGGTTTCAAAACCATCTATACCGAGTCTTACCGGCGAGCTTTCATTAGAATGCCCCAAAGCTTTCAGTGCTATGAGAGAGTAAACCCATGGCGGCTGTATGCCTCCCCATGAACCATCCGCCTCCTGATGATCTAGTATCCATTCTTCGACTCGCTTGTATATTCTATTTCGTGTTGGGTTGAGTCTAATTAGTGGTTCCAGCCTATGCAGTATACGGTCTGCGGAGTGAAAGATCTTTTCCCATCCAATACCGGGAGGGGCTTTCAATGAATGATCGGCATTTTCTCTGCCGTTTGTATAAAGTTCATCTATATTCTTTTCTGTTGGGAGCGGCCAGGTAGGGCGTTTGGAAAGGATGATAGTCATAGGCACCACAGTTGCGCGTGTCCAGCTGGCGAAGGAGTATATATTCAAGGGAAAATATTTTGGCAGGAGTATTATTTCCGGTGCAAGGTATGGAACGCCTTCCCATTCCCACTGTCCTATGATAGCCAACCATATTTTAGTAAAAATCCTAGTTTTTTCTACGCCTCCTTTTGCAAGTATAAGTCTACGCGCCCGTTTCATAGGCTCTGATTCGGGGTCATATCCTATAATCTTCAAAGCGGTATAGCACTCTACGGATGTGCTGAGGTCACCTGCGCCTCCGTAGTACATAGGCCAGCCACCCTCTTTATTTTGCATCATTTCTATGTGGCGTCCTACCTTCTCCATCCTTTCTGCATTGTACTCTCCCATAATATGCATAAGCATCACGTACTCTGCTTCCATAGACGTATTGGATTCCAGCTCTCCCCACCAGTAACCTTCTTCGTCTTGGTGAGCGTAAAGAAATTCTTGTGCTAACCTTATAGCTTCATCCAAGTATTTTGTACTATTTCTAGGCGGTTCTGCTACGTACTTTCTTACGGATGGAGCAAAAGATTTATATGTTCTTTGTTTTTCTCCTATATCAAGAGTCATTCAGTAAACCTGTTCATTCCTTTTCATCCTGCTTCTGAACCATTCCGCACCTCTTCTGATTGCTTCTTTTGCCGGACGAGGGTTATATCCTAGATCTCGAGAGGCCTTTGCGTGCGATATATAAATGGCATGGCGCGCTATTCTGATAGCTTCTACACTTGCTGTAATGTCTTGCTTTAGTAAGCGGCCACGTATTTGTTCGTTAAGGAAAGTGCCGAAAAAAGCTAGCTTCCAAGGTACTTTTACAGGGTATCTTTTAAGCCCTGTTACATCACTTAGATTCTGATAAATTCTCCTAAGGGTCAAATTTTCACTCCCTAGCAAATATCGCTCTCCTTGTTTTCCCTGATGAAAGGCGGAGATATGACCGTCCGCCACATCATCCACATCGCAAACATTCATGCCCGTATCTACATACATCGGGAAGCGATGCGTCAAAAATTCCATTATTATTCTACCAGTAGGAGTAGGGCGTATATCCCACGGTCCGAAGGGTGCGGAGGGGTTAACCACAACTACTTCTACCTTGTCATTCATAGCGATTACAGCTTGTTCACTCAGCAGTTTGGATTTCTTATAATATCCCGGAAGTTCATCTACCGTCGCTAAATTAGTTTCATCCGCTATATCATCATTATTATGCCATTTCAGAGTAGCTACGCTACTTGTGAACACAACACGTTTCACCTGTGTATCGAGCGCTGCTTTCATAACATTCTTTGAACCTTCTACATTGACCTCGTAGATGCGTGAAGGGGTTCTTGACCAGAAAGAGTAAATCGCTGCTGCATGGAATATACCGTCACATCCTTCCGCGCATTTCCGCAAAGCATCTACCTGAGAGAGATCTCCTCTGAATATCTTTACTGATCGACCTTCTAGAGGTTTGATGCTTGAAAACGGCCTGATAAAAGCTCTTACTTCATGGCCTGAATCTACGAGCTGCCTGGCAATAGCACTTCCAATGAAGCCGCTGGCTCCGGTAACCATGAACCGCATTAACCTACCGCCTGCTTAATCAGCACAGATGAATTCGATAGAAATTCCATATAGTGCTTTATAAATAAAGCCAGTGCCCGTTGCGCTTTCAATCTACTGACCCCAAGAGTCACAAAGCGTCCTAAATCTTGAGGATTCTTCATAAGGTAAAGCGCTATAGTTTTTAACCGATGTTTCGATTCGGCTATTTCGCTAACTACTTCCGGCAATTCTAGATCAATGACGTCTACTGCCGCTCTGACGGTGATAAATGGAATGCCGGCATCTCTGGTAAGGCGTCCTATAGTGTAGCTTTCCATATCCACACCTGTAGCATCTAGAGTTTTACCCAACCACTTTTTGAGAGGAGTGGTTCTGGCAAGAATAGGTAAAGTCAAAAGGCGTCCTGTTTGGGTAGGGAGACCCGCATCTTTTGCTAAGCTCAGTGCCGATTTTTTTAAAAGCTCATCGCAGATAATGGGCTCGCTCAGATTTTTGGTACACCACGTGGTAGGCGCCTTGCTTATAGAAGTGACCTCATCTGCTATGAGAAGCACGCCCGCCTCGATATCAGCACGCGTTAGACCTGTGAACCCTATAGATGTAATGGATGACGGCTTGAAATCAGCTATAGCTTTTCCTACAACACTCTCGGCGTTTTTACCTCCCACACCTGTTAATACCAGATGGGCTTCTATTTCCTCTGATGTTACAAAGTGATAGTAGTTCGTTTCTTCTCCCTTTTCGATTGAATCCGAGCTGATTATACCGTAACGTAACAATTCGGATATCTCGTCGGGTAAAGCTGCTGTTATAAGGTGGGTCGGCATAGTTCTTTGGATGGATCTTCTAGAAAGTATCGGTGATGTAGAAATTCTAATAGAGATGTCAGCCTGCTGTTATTCCTCCGCGCAATGCTGCACCGGATTTGATCATGCGGAAGATATCTTTAGGGTTTGTCATCGCATCTAGCAGGGTGGCGGACTCGAAACCGCAGTGCATCATGCAGTTAGCACATCTAGGGTCTTTTTCACCGTTTCCGTACTTTTCCCATACTTCATCCTTCATAAGATCACCGAGTTCTTGGGAGTGTTTATCAGCCAAAGGATAGCATGGGTTGCGCCATCCCAGAACAGTATAAGTGGGATTGGAGAAGGCGGTGCATGTTTTGTATTCCCTCTCACCTCGCAGGAACTGCAGATAGAGAGGGTTGTTGTAGAACTGTATATTTTTTGTTGTCTGCGGGTCTAGCACCTTTTTGAAAATTTCTATAAACCTTTCTTTTTTCATAAATAGCTGTTGATTCGGTACATTTTCGTATTCATATGCGGCGGTTACCATTGCACCTTCGAATCCCATAGCGGTAGTCTTCTCCCATAGTGTCTGAAGGTCATCCGAGTCCGATCCGCTAAAGAGGGTAGTATTGGAGCATACTCTGTAGCCTTTCTCGATGGCTTTTTCAGAGTTTTTCATGGCTATCTGGTAAACACCTTTCCTAGATACCGCTGTGTCATGATGTTCGCCCGTTCCATCCAAATGAATTACCCATGCGAAATACTTGGATGGCGGTATATCCTTCATTATTTTGCCCATAAGGAGGCCGTTAGTGCAAACGTACATGAACTTCTTCCTGCGTGTCAGCTCGGCTACGAGTTCCGGAAGTGGTTTCCATATAGTCGGTTCTCCTCCGGCTATGGTTACAATAGGTGCTCCTGATTGTTCTACAGCGTTCAGGCACTGTTCGACAGTAAGCTCGTGATGAATGACGCTCTCGTACTCTCTTATGCGTCCGCATCCTTCACATGCCAAATTGCACGCTTCCAATGGTTCAAGCATCGTCACAAAAGGAAAACGTTTCTCACGTTTCAAGTACTTTTTAAAGAATAGGTACCAACCCATACGAATGCCTAGTTCTAGCGGTCTTCCCATTTTATTCCTCCGTGGTGTGCGTGTGTAGCTTTGTAAAGAGGGTATCTTCCATTATTTTATCTACCTAATTTTATGTTTCCCTTACTAGCAGGAACTCTCCGAGTGCCTCAAAATCTTGTCTTATTTCATTTCCAATACTTAAAGAATTTAGCACATGTAGCCCGGTGTTCCAATGTTCTTCAGCAAGATTTTGACACCACTTTCTAGTATCCAGACAGTTCATTATATACAGTACATCGTCAATTTCGGGTTTGCCTAGTTCAGGTGTGGCAAAAACTTGATGTATTCGTTTCGCGTCAGCACCTTTGGCGTTATTCAGAGCATGCACGGCGGGTAGCGCTTTCTTCTTTCTTTTTATGTCTGCTCCCACAGGTTTTCCTGTACCTATTCCACCCCACACACCTAGAATATCATCCTTTATCTGAAATACTTTGCCTATTTCATGCCCCACTGCGCTCAGTCCTTGGCATAATGTTCTATCCGTGCTATCTTTTATTCCCGAAAGTGCGCCTGCCAGAATAGATACCTCTATCAAAGCCCCTGTTTTCTGGCGGATCATGTGCAGGTACTGCTGCACGGTTACCGAAGGTAGGGACTCGAATTTTATATCCAAATACTGCCCTTCCATCATGCGTAGGTAAGCATGCGTGAGCTCGCGTTGAATTTCTACGGCAACGTTAGGCTTTATGCCTATTGATGTAAGGTTGTCCGCTACTTTGTCTGCGATTTTCAGCATTGCAACCCCGGCTATTATCGCTTTTCCTTTTCCCCATATTGCCCACGCCGTAGGGCGATGATGTCTGTACACATCACCATCCTGCAAATCATCATGTATCAGTGAAAAGTTGTGCACCAGCTCTATGGCGGTGGCAACCGGAAGAGCGCGTTGAAAATCTCCTGCTACTGCTTCGCATGCTAGCATTGCGAGGGTTGGGCGCAAAGCCTTCCCTTTTTCGTGTTCTTGTGGAGTTCCTTCTGTGTCTGTCCAACCGAGGCAGTAGCGATGGATATTGTAGAGCGGCTCTGTTTGCTCAGACAGACACTGCTGCAAAGCTGCTTGTATATATGGCTGGTACCTGAATAGAACATCAGGCGGCTCTATTCTCGTTTTAGTTGCGGGTGCTTTCATCTGCGCTCCATTTATTTTCAGCACTCTTTATATACTAACTTTTATATGTTACTTGGATAATGCTACTACAAGAGATATATAGTTAGGTAATAAATAAGCGCGACTTCGCATTTACGGAGCCGCGCTTACTGTTTCGTTTACGTTGGAACGCTCTAATTGATGTTTATTTTACGCGCTTTTCTAGATTCTTCCTTTGGGAAGGTGATCCTCAATACACCGTCCTGATAAGAGCTAGAAGCTTTCTCAGTGTCTACCACATCCGGCAGTCTTAAGGAGCGGTGAAAAGAGCCTTTCCGTACCTCACGAAGTATGTATCTGCCCGTATCTTCCTCTTGCTCGCTCTTGCTCTCCACCTTTATTGTGAGGACATTATCTTCCACGTCTATGGAAATATCCTCTTTCTTGGCACCCGGCAGTGAAGCGGATATTTCTACTTCCCCAGAATCCAACTTTATATCCAGAGGTATCCCCCATGGTTCGTTTAGCGAAGGGAAAGAATCCCAAGCAGGGAATACCCTCCGTAGACCGCGCTGTATGCGTTCCATGTCCGCAAGGGGTTCGAATTTTTGTATGTTCATTACTTTGTACTCCTTTATGTGTACTCTTTTTTTACCGGACAACCTACCTGTCCGAATATTCAGGAGAGGGATATCTCCTACAATTATTATAATAAAACATTATAATATCATTGTGAAGTTATATTATATGATTTAATATAGATTAAGTAGAAAAGGTAATAAATGTTCGGTTTCAAGGAGAAAAGATGGAGAACTACTACAGAATCCTTGGAGTTTCCAAAAACGCCTCTGATGATGAAATCAAATCTTCATATAGGAAGTTGGCGCGCCAGCTCCACCCGGATGTAAACCCCGGGAGCCCGGAAGCAGAGGAGCGCTTCAAAAAAGTGAACGAGGCTTATCAAGTTCTCGGAGATAAAACGCGGCGTAAAAATTATGATGAGTTCGGTAGTAACTGGGAGCATGCGGATGAGATCAGACAAGGCAGATCGGGGCGGCACGGTTTTTCTTATAGGGGAGGAGAGCGCTTCGATTTGAACGATATCCTGAACAAATTTGGAGGTTCTTTCGGGAAGAGGTTTGACACAGGTAATACCGGTCACACACCGGCACAGGTTAACGCTGATGCGCAGGTTACTCTGGAAGAGGCTTTCAAGGGAACAGTAAGAAGGCTTTCGATCATGAGCCAGGGAGGTGAATCCGCTATAGAGGTGAAGATACCGCCGGGTGTACGAGATGGCGATAAAATATCTTTACACCATAAAGGAGTCAAGATAAATCTGCGAGTTTCTGTACTTCCTCATGAACGGTTTACTAGAACCGGTGATGATTTGCACACTGAAATTGCCACACCCCTGGCAGTTGCTTTGCTTGGCGGTGAAGTGAAAGTGGAAACCATTGATGGGGCGGTTGCTTTGAGCATCCCTCCAAATACGCAGAACGGAAAATCTTTTCGCTTGCGGGGGAAGGGTATGTTGCGGAGAAAGAATGAACGCGGGGATTTATTGGTGGTTGTGCGGGTAGTTCTGCCTGTGCCGCTTACGGAAAAACAACGTAGAGATTTTGGAGAACTTTTGTCTAATATAGGTATGAAAGATCAGTAGGAGTACACATAATGAAGCTAGAAAGAAACGAACCACTTTTCGCTATAGGCATAGTTGCACGTATGTTCGGTGTTCATCAGCATACCTTGCGGAACTATGAACGGTGGGGTATGGTAAGCCCTAATCGCTCCGCAAGAGGCACTCGATACTACTGTCAGGCTGATCTAGAGCGCATAGGCAAAATACGGGAATGGATGGATGTGCTGGGACTTAATAGAGCGGGCGTAGATGTGATGATTCGGTTACATAGCCGAATAACGGATCTAGAGAATGAAGTGGCTTCTCTCAAAGCTTTGCTTGAACAACACAGTGATCAGAACCAATATTAGGTTATAGATTTGAATCAAAACAAGGAGTATGGAACGTATGGTTTTACGACAAGAAGATTACACAGAACAAGCACGGGAAGCACTGGCTCGTTCACAGCAGGCTGTTTTAGAATATCGTCACTCTCAGTGGGACGCGGAACACCTGTTGCTTGGCTTGCTTCGGCTGGAAAATGGCACACCCGCGCGCTTGCTGGAACATTTGTCCACAGATGTTTCCGCGCTTACTTCAGAATTGGAAAGTATTCTCTCTGCGGGGGCAAAAACGAATGCTTCATCTTCCACAGGGCAGATATTCGCTACACCGCGAATACAGAATGTGTTGGATACAGCGAAACGAGAGTCACGCAGAATGAATGATGAGTATGTAAGCGCAGATCATCTTCTTCTCGCCTTGACACAGCAGACGCAAGGCGAGGTCTTCAGAATTTTTCGCAAATATAACATTACGCAGGAAAGGGTATATCAAGCGATGCAGGAAGTACGCGGCTCCGCACGGGTGACGGATAGAAATGCGGAAGGCAAGTACAAAGCTCTTGAGCGTTACAGTATCGACCTTACAAAGATGGCAAAGGAAGGAAGTTTGGATCCGGTGGTGGGGCGTGAAGCAGAGATAAGGCGTGTAATGCAGATACTGACTCGGCGAACAAAGAACAATCCCGTCCTTATAGGTGATGCGGGCGTGGGCAAAACCGCTATAGCAGAGGGTTTGGCGCAACGTGTTTTCGCAGGCGATGTGCCGGATTCCCTCAAGAACAGAAGGGTCATATCTTTACAGGTTGGCTCTTTGGTTGCCGGTTCCAAGTTCAGAGGAGAGTTCGAAGAAAGGCTTAAAGCAGTGATGGATGAACTGAAACGCGCTGAAGGTGAGATTATTCTTTTTATAGATGAAATACACACCGTTGTAGGTGCCGGCGCAGGCGAGGGTGCTCTCGATGCCTCCAATATGATGAAGCCCGCCCTAGCCAAGGGCGATATGCAAACGGTAGGCGCTACAACCCCCAGAGAGTACCGCGCATACATAGAGTCGGACTCGGCTTTGGAGCGTCGTTTTTCACCTGTGTGGGTGGATGAGCCGGATATAGCGACTAGCGTGGAGATGCTGCAGATATTGCGGCCACGTTATGAGAAACATCACGGACTTCGTATAGATGATGGCGCCATCACTGCCGCCGTTCGCCTGAGTGCCCGATATATCACGGAAAGGAAACTCCCCGATAAGGCTATAGATCTTATAGATGAAGCCTCTGCGAAGATTCGCATATCTAGAGAATCTATGCCGAAAGAGTTAAAGGATATGGGAGTAACTCTGCAGCAGCTTCAGCAGGAAGAAAGCACCGCTTCCGAACGGAGCGATTATGAAACCGCAGCAAAAAAACGCTCCGAATGGCTTCGAATGAAGACCGAATATGATGCCGCCAAAAACAAATGGGGAAATGAACACAAAGTTCCCGATATGGTGACCGAGGAAGTTATAGCGGACCTGATAGCGGAAAGAACGGGTATACCCGTTACGAATCTCATAGAAAGTGAACGCGAGAAGCTCTTGCATCTGGAAGAACGATTGCATGAACGGATAGTAGGGCAGAACGATGCCGTTGTAGCAGTATCGGACGCTATTCGCAGGGCGCGTACCGGACTGAAGGATCCTAAACGCCCGGTAGGTTCCTTCATATTTTTGGGACCTACCGGAGTAGGAAAGACCGAATTGGCGCGCTCACTCGCCGAGCTTCTTTTTGGTGAAGAAGATAATATGATACGACTCGATATGTCCGAATATCAAGAGAGACATACCGTCTCTAGGCTTATAGGATCGCCTCCCGGGTACGTTGGATATGGAGAGGGCGGACAGCTGACGGAAGAGGTGAGAAGACGCCCTTTCAGTGTAGTCCTATTCGATGAGATAGAGAAGGCACATCCGGAAGTTTTCAATACCTTGTTGCAACTGCTGGATGATGGACGCCTGACGGATGGACAGGGACACACAGTAGATTTTAGGAATATAGTAGTGATTATGACTTCTAATTTAGGCTCGGATCTGGTTAACAATCAGAACTTTGGATTTCAGGGTGAAGATGCGGAAAAAGAAGAATCTGAGAATATTCACCGGCAAATAAATGAGAGGCTCAAATCCTTTTTCAGACCCGAATTCCTGAATCGTATAGATGAAATTATCATCTTCGACCCTTTGGAACGGGAACAGATACTGGATATAGTGGATAAGATGGCATCCGAAGTCGCAGAACGAGCCGGTGAGATGAATGTGAAATTAACGCTTACTAAAGCCGCTAAGGAATGGCTGGCGAGAGATGGATACGATAAAATGTATGGCGCACGTCCTCTCAAACGGTCTATACAACGCCATTTGGCGAACGAACTTTCCCGGCTTATACTTTCCGGTGAATTTTTGGAAGGTTTTTCTGTGACTGTAGATGCTGATGAAACGGGTTTGACTTTTTCCACTACTGCTTCCCCTCCGCCTTCGGTAGAGCTGGAGGTAGCAGCACAGTAGGGGATACTATTCCCGTAGGCGGCTTTTCTGACGGACTTTATAATTTACTATTCTGATGAACGCATGACCGCCGTGCTTTATCTGGTAGGATATATTAGGTATGCCTAACTTGAACTATTGGGAAGCTGTCATTGGATTGGAAACACATGTTCAGCTTTCCACCAAAAGTAAGATGTTTTGCTCTTGTAGCGCAGATCATCATGGCGTAGAGCCAAACACACTCGTTTGCCCTGTCTGCCTTGCATTGCCCGGATCATTGCCTGTGGTCAATAGGCACGCGATAGCGCAGGGAATATTGATAGGCATAGCTTTGAACTGTAAAGTTGCATCTGTTACCAAGTTCGATCGTAAAAACTATACCTATCCGGATTTGATGAAGGGGTACCAAATATCTCAGTATGACCGGCCAATTTGTAGTAATGGCGAACTGCAGCTGCCCACCAACCCACCGCACAGAATTCGCATAGAGCGTGTTCATTTGGAGGAGGATGTATCTCGCCTTGTACATATAGACGCTGCATCGGGCAAAGATGGGTATTCTCTTTTGGATGTTAACCGCTCCGGAGTCCCGCTCGCAGAGATAGTGACTATGCCCGATTTTAGAACAGCTGATCAGGTATCCTTATATATTGAAATGCTTCAGTCGATTATAAGGTACTTGGAGGTTGGAAACGCAAACATGGAGGAAGGTTCTTTTAGATGCGATGCCAATGTGAGCGTTCGTTCGAGAGGATCGGATATACTCAATCCGAAGGTAGAGATAAAAAATATGAACCGAATTACAGCGGTATCACGTGCTGTCTCGTATGAAATAAAGAGGCAGACCGCTATATATGAGAAGGGCGGCAGAGTTTTTCAGGAGACGCGCGGTTGGGATGAGGAAGCGGGGGTTACGAAAGTGCAGCGAAGTAAAGAGGATACGAACGATTATCGCTACTTTCCGGAGCCGGATTTATACTCTATAGAAATAGACGAGGAGTGGCAAGCAGAGATCCGCTCCGGCATACCCGAGTTGCCGGCACAGCGCAAGGAACGTTTTATTCGTGAGTGGGGCATCTCTGATTATGACGCCTCGCAGATAATAGCCGAACGCTCTACCGCCGAATATTTTGATGATGCTGTTTCTTTTCTGGGGAAAACTCCCGATGCTGATAAGTTTTACGCCGTTAAGAATGTAGTGAACTGGTTGAATACGGAAGTAACTCGTCTGCTTCATGAAGATGAGACGCTTTCGATAAGTGACGGGAAGGTCAATCCTCGCGATTTCGTGGCGCTTGTTGAGAAGTTTCGTCTGGGAGAGATAACCAACAATGTAGCTAAGCAAGTAATGGAAGAGATGTTTCGCAAAGGCGGGGACCCTTCTTCAATTATAGAAAAGAGAAGTTTGGGTAAGGTTAATGATGATGCTCTTATAAGGAGTGCCGCAAAGATAGCGATTGACAACAATCCCAATGCTGTTAAAGATTACCTGCGTGGCAAAGTTACGGCTGCTCGGTTTCTGGTTGGGAAAGTGATGAAAAGTACGGAGGGACGTGCCGACCCTGCAGTAGCTTTGAGTATCATAAAGGAAGAATTGGCGTCTGTTGATAAGCAGCAAGACACGCCCTAGAATCGATAGTTTAAATTATGGATAAATGTACAGGAAGATTGAAATATCATGGAAATAGCTCTTAGGTTACTTTTGCTCCTTTTTGCAATTGTACTCATAGTGTTGTTATTGATACAAGCCCGTGGTACTACGGGAGGGTTATTTGGACCCGGTGAGAGTACTTTCCATTCCCGTAGAGGTGTGGAGCGCATCCTTTTCCGTGCGACTATAGTAATAGGGGTAGTGTTCATAGGTACGGCACTGCTGAACGCAATATTTGGCTGATACCTAATTTATAGAGAGTAGCGAGATATTGTAAGCACCTTCTGATTGGGTATAGGCAAGAATAGGATGTTACTCGGCGGAAAATTTGTGCAGTAACTTTTTCCACCAAGTCACGTGAGCATTCATCAGAAAATTTTTAATAGAAGAGTAACCTTGCCTATCGCATATTTCTATGGATCTCCTCATCTCTTGCGCGGCTATTTTATTCACTTTCAGACCGGCTTTTACCAAATCTTTTATTATGCTATAGAGTTCATCTTGGCTTTTATCGGTTTCCAGCTGACGAAGCAGCGGAGTTGATTCTGTCTGGTCATGCCAATTAGGATTGGCGCCGTTTTCTAGAAGCAGTTGATTTATGGCTAGACTGGGTGCGTAGTGTAGGGGTGATTGGCGAAAAATATCGACTATATTTGGATCTGCACCATTGTCCAAGAGAATCTTGGCTATCTTGGGATCCTTCACAGTATGCAGAGGAGTTCTACCACTTCCAGCGGTTATGTTTGGATCGGTTCCACTTTTCAAAAGGAGTTTTACCACATCTGTATCACCGGTGATATGCAAGAGCGCAGTGCCGTTAAAATCTTGGATATCAGGCTCCGCTCCGTTATCCAATAAAATCTTCACAATATGCGCGTTTTTTGCGAAATGTAGGGGTGCCGAGTTGAGATCATTTTTTGCGTTAGGCTCCGCTCCGTGTTTCAGCAACACATTCGCCGCGTTAAACGATGAGTTTTCAACTGCTGTGTGAAGAGGAGTCATGCTATCCAAAGCGGCATCAATATCCGCTCCTTTATCCAGCATAGTCATAATAGCGGCGGCATCATCCCTTCTTGCGGCTTCATGCATACTTTCCTGTACTGAAGAGGTTTTCTTCAATAATGATTTCTCCTTTTGTGGTGAGCCTTTGCTTATAGGCCATGTTACAGCTACCTAATTTTGGACCAGGTGGTACCTTGCGGTGAGTCGTGGAGTAGCACGCCTTTCCTTGCCAATTCATCACGCAGTGAGTCTGCTTCCGCGAAACGATTTTCGCGACGTGCGTTATCGCGCTTATATATGATCGATTCAATGTATTCGTTGGATAGGTGATTTTCCTCGCCTTTAGATTCCTCCAACGTCAGTCCTAAAACCCCTGCAAGTTCTCTCATTGTTACTTGTGCATCTTTTACACTGCGGCCTGCTTTTGCACACTGGTTGATATTTCTTCGCAAGTCAAACAGGATAGAGAGTGCGCGAGGTGTCCCTAGATCATACTCCATAGCTTTGGTGAACCTTTCGCGGAAAGACGTCGGATCTAGCGCTTCTCCATAGCCCGAACGTGCCTTCAGTGAATCGCGAAGGCTATACAAAGCAGGCAGTACATTACCTATGGAGTCATTCTGTAAAGTGATAGGTGCTCTATAATGGCTTTGAAGCAGCCATAGCCGTACAGCGTCGGGGTCGTATTTTTCAAGAATATCCTCTACATATGCGCTATTCCCTATAGACTTGCTCATTTTTTCTCCATCCGCCAGTTGCACCAATCCATTATGAACCCAGAAATATGAGAAGGGATGAAGATCTAGAGCCGTCTCACTTTGTGCTATCTCGTTTTCATGGTGTGGAAATAGTAGGTCGATACCTCCGCCATGTATATCTATGCGCTTTCCCAGATGGTGTAATGCCATTGCGGAACATTCTATATGCCAACCCGGCCTGCCCGGTCCCCATGGGCTATCCCAGTATGGTTCGTTCTGTTTTGCTGCCTTCCAAAGTACGAAATCTGCCGGATGTTCTTTGCCTTCATCCAACTCTATGCGTACTCCCTTCAGCATCTCCGGAATGGACCGACGCGACAATTTTCCATAATCCGGGTATGCGGATACACGAAAATAAACGTTACCATTGCTCTGATATGCGGCGCACTTGTTAACCAGAATTTCTATGAACTGGAGGATATGTGGCATCTCCTTTGTTGCTCGTGGGTATAAATCCGCTCGCTTCACATTCAGGGCATCCATCCCTTGAAGGAATGCCCTTGCGTACTTCTCTGCAAAAACGGAAATGTTTTCTCCCGCCTTCTCGGAGCGCTCTATAATTTTATCGTCTACGTCCGTGAAATTCTGCACGCGATAAACACGCATACCCTGCCATTCCATGAAGCGGTGGAGTACATCAAACACTATAGCGCTACGAGCATGTCCTAAGTGGGGGCGATCATAGGCGGTCAATCCGCATACATATATCTTGAACTCACGATTATCCTTCGGCAGTTCCTCCTTCCGTCTGGAAAAGGTATTATGTAGAAGCATCGCTATACCTGCATCGTTTCATAGTTGCGATCGATTGTGCCGCTATGCCTTCCCCCGCGCCTATAGTCCCCAGATGATCGGTGGAAGTTACCTTCACATTAACGCTTTCCGATGGTATTTCCAATGTGTGAGCAATCGAGGCCTCGAAAGCGGTGAGCATTTTGGCGAGTCTGGGTTTCTGAGCTATTACTGTTGCGTCCAAACCATTCACTTGCCAGCCGGCTTTTTCGGCTTTTTCGGCTGCTATTCGTAGAAGAACGTTGCTATCGGCGCGGTGCCAACGTTCATCTGTAGATGGAAAGTGTACCCCCAAATCACCTAAAGCCGCTCCTCCCAGAATAGCATTTGCCAGAGAATGCAATAGTACATCACCGTCAGAGTGCCCTTCAAGGTGCATAGCGAAATCCACATCTACACCGCCCAATCTTAGAGGACCGCCTTCAGTGAATCTATGTGCGTCTAAACCTGTACCCCATCGCCATTCGACGCTATTTTTCCCTTTGGAGAATCGGGCATCGTAAATCGCTTCGGCTATAGTCATATCTTCCGGTGTAGTGATTTTAATATTGTAATCCGATCCTCTAAACAGAGCTACTTGTCTTCCAAGCCGTTCTACCATCTGCGCGTCATCTGTAACATCTTCAGTGACTTCTGCGTGCGTGCGGCATATCAGCTCGGTTTTGAAGACTTGCGGGGTCTGAGCTACGAACATACGAAGCCTGTCAGGCGTCGTATCTACCGTATCCCCGGCGGGTCTTGCTATTTTGATTGTATCTCTTGCAGGAACAGCAGCTATAGCAGCGCCGATGTTCATAGCTGCTTCTACACCTCGTTTTATCATGGCTTCATCTATAAAAGGTCGTGCTCCGTCATGTATCAATATCGTATCAAGAGATCCCTGTGTTTGCGTCAGTGCTTCCAAACCTACCCTGACCGAGTCCTGTCTTCGCGTCCCGCCACACAATACGGCTTGCACCTTTTGGAAACCTTCCATATGTATAATCTCACGTGCGGCTTCTATATTATTCTCGGAGAAGATGGTAGCAATGGCGAATATATACGGAGATGCCTCTAGAACGGACAACGCATGAACAAACACGGGCTTGCCGCGAAGTTCTGCCATCTGCTTATCCCGGCCAAAGCGTTCACCAGATCCCGCTGCAACCAAAACGGCTCCGGTTTTTATCTCATGAGTCATTTATACAAAATACCTCGTAATCCATTCTACTCCGGCGTGGCATCCCCACGCTATATATCCGGACTTTATAGCTTTCCCAAGGAATACCGGCGGTATGAATTTCCGTAAAGGGACGCGAGTACTACCTGCTGCGATGCCCAGCAAATCAAAAAGAGGATTTGGGATCACGCTGCCTATAAACAGTATTATCACACCGTATCTCTCCAATAAACTTTTTGCCCTTTTGTACAGGGCATGCCGTTTTATGATATTTTCCCCTCCCATTCCTGCTATGTAGCCTGTCAACTCTCCTATAGCTTCCGCGGAGCCTGCCACTAAACCCAGCAAGAAGGGATTGAGGCCCACTGCCGGCACGGCTGCTGCGCATGTTGTGGCAAGTCCGGGTATAGGTATGGCTATAGAAGCTGCGCTCATCAAATTCAATACCCATATACCCGTGTATCCCACCGAGCTCAACTGAAAATTGCCACTGAGCCACAAAACGATGCTTGTAACAACGATACTCACCACTCCGACTGCTATAAGAATCCTGAGCAGCATATTTCCATTTCGTATGAGCCACGGTTTTCTTTTCAGATCAAGGGGTTCCTTCAATTCTTGATACTGCTCTTCGGTTCTATCTTCCATTCGGTTCAGCCTAAACGGATAACAGCCTTTGTATCCAGATTATACCCATCTGGCACGCGAAGACAGTGTACGTGTACTTTATAAGTTTTCCTACTCCTACCAATAAAAAGAAGGATGAGAGTTTATATCCCAGAGACCCGGCCACTACTCCGGCCACATCGAAAATAGGGTTGGGCAGCGCAGAAAGGATAAACAACGTCAAGCCGCCTCTCTTCTCGACAAGATTTTTTACCCTTTGGTAACTCTTATGATTTTGGCGTATATTCTCCCCGCGTTTAGAATTCGCCAAAGCGTACCCTATGAGGTAAGAAGTACCTTCTCCCAATGTGGAACCTGCCGCGCCCAGTAAGGCTACATATATCAAATTCAGATGCAGACCGGGAGAGGCTGCGCCACAGGCGGCAGCTATACCGGGTATCGGTATGAAAATGGTAGCCGAACCTGCGAGGTTGATAAGGAAAACCCCGCTCAGTCCCACCGTGCGAGGTTCCAGATAGCCAAACCTCCATAATATAACACCGATTACTATATATATAATCAATAGTCCCCATACGGCCCACAGTAAAATATGTCTGTTAAGGCTCATCCACGTCAATAAGCGGTTGGATGATTTATTCAGTGCCTGTCCCGTTATATTCTCTGTAGCAGGGACTTTAGATTCTTCGGCGGTGATATATTCCTTTTCACTCATAGAAATTGCTTCTTGTCACTATACTTCCGATCTACTTTTAATCTACTAATCTACTTTTACAAGATATTTATTATAAAGATAAGGCATAAAGTACCATTTAGCGGTTTCATAGAGGTTTAAACGCGTAGTGATCTTCCATTGTGCCTTACGGTGATATGATAAAAAGGTCAATCATAAAGGGAAGTACGTCGTACAAACTTTGTCTTTTACCTGCCCGTACTCAATTATAGTGTAGCGGGTAGTATCGGAGAAATAATCATACTCTCTAATCAAGTAGTATAATGTTCATATACACACTGTGGTTTCGTGATTCCGGCATAAGCAAAGCACTTCCGCGATAGGATTTCCTGTGTAATTTCGAGGATTTGGATATATATAATGGAGATTAAAAAAATATTTGGCATATACCATGCCAACGGCGGTATGATGGGGGATTTATCATATTTGGCGGGCAAAATTTTTGCTAACCGCCACTGCACGCTGTGCGATATTACCCACAGAATGGCATGGAAAAAGAAGGAATGGAGCGAATGCGAAGTGAGTTTCGAATTACCCATAAGCCTCCTCCATTTAAACGAACGAACGCCGGCATTGCGGGAATTCACCGAAGGTAAAACTCCATGCGTAGTGGGTGAGACTGATGCGGGATTCGTTACGCTCTTGGATGCGGATATGCTCGCATCCTTCGGAGGTAGTGTAGACGATTTCTCGAGCGGCTTGAAAGCAGCCTTGGAACGGGAAGCATAATAAGCGTACAAACAAACTGCACAGATTCGTCGGAATCCGGCGGCACATGCGCCCCACGGCTTCGATTGTTTGAGCGTGCTCGTGGTGTATAATTTCAACTACGGGTACTATAATTTCGCCCCTTGTAAAGACAAGCGGCGTATTCATATGTTCATATAGGGGAGAGTAAATGGCCACGCCCAAAATCATATCTAGAGAAACAGATCTTTCAAATACCGATTACAAATGGGGTTTTGTAACAGATATAGATACAGACATTGCCCCTAAGGGTCTCAATGAAGATATTGTGCGGCTGATATCGTTCAAGAAAGAGGAGCCTGAATGGTTGCTGGCTTGGCGTCTAAAATCGTACAGGAACTGGGTTAAACTCACCGAAGAAAAGGGTGAACCCAAATGGGCAAAGGTCAAGTATCCTCCTATAGATTTTCAGGGAATGTACTACTATGCCGCCCCTAAGTCCCACACACAGCAGCCAAAAAGTCTGGCTGAAGTAGACCCCGAGATGCTTTCCGCTTTCGATAAACTAGGTATACCGCTGCATGAGCGTGAACGTCTGGCAGGTGTTGCCGTAGATGCGGTTTTCGATAGCGTATCGGTAGCTACAACTTATCAGGAGCAGATAGAAGCGTTGGGAATCATATTCTGCTCCTTTAGTGAAGCTGTACATAATCACCCCGATCTAGTGCGAAAATACCTCGGTACGGTGGTACCTTATACTGATAACTTCTATGCAGCTTTGAACTCGGCCGTCTTCAGCGATGGCTCATTTGCTTATATTCCTCCCGGAGTTCGCTGCCCGATTGAACTGATGACCTACTTCCGTATCAATACCGAAGGCACCGGACAGTTTGAGCGTACATTGATAGTAGCCGATGAGGGAAGCTATGTTAGCTATCTGGAAGGATGCACAGCACCTATAAGGAAGACGACCCAACTCCACGCCGCCGTTGTGGAATTGGTGGCACTAGATAATGCCGAAGTCAAGTACAGTACGGTGCAAAATTGGTTCCCCGGTACAAAAGAGGGCGAAGGCGGTGTATACAACTTCGTTACCAAAAGGGGTAAGGCGATGAAGGGGTCTAAAATATCATGGACTCAGGTGGAGACAGGCTCGGCAATAACATGGAAATACCCGAGCGTGATCCTTCAGGGGGATGATTCCGTTGGAGAGTTCTACTCTGTAGCTCTTACCAATAATCATCAGCAGGCGGATACGGGGACGAAGATGATACATATAGGCCGCAATACCAAATCTACCATCGTGGCTAAGGGAATATCCGCAGGGCATGGGCAGAATACCTACAGAGGGATGGTGCGCATAATGCCGAATGCGGAAAATGCTACGAATCATACTCAATGTGATTCATTGCTTGTAGGGGATAGGTGCGGTGCCCACACTGTGCCATACATAGAAGTTCGCAATCCTACCGCTAGGCTGGAGCATGAAGCATCTACATCTAAAGTCAGCGATGAACAGCTCTTCTACCTGATGAGCCGCGGCATATCCGAAGAGGAAGCGCACCACATGATTATTACAGGGTGGAGCCGCGATGTGATAAAAGAATTACCTTTCGAGTTTGCACTAGAGGCGACGCAGCTTCTCAAGGTCAGCCTTGAAGGGGCTGTGGGGTAAGTTCTTTCTGATTAGTATTTACCGTTTGGTACGCAAACGCAAAACCAAGTTAAATATTGGCACAGTGTGAGATATACTAGGGTAAAATGATTAAGTTATATATTTATGCCGCTGTTTTTGTGTTGATTATTATCGCATGTACTCCGGGTGAAAATACCTCTACTCCGTTATCTGAACCTTCCGAAGAGGCTCTACCTGAATTTGTGCCTGTGGGCAGTTGGGCCACCCTTGAGGATTTATCGGAGCGTTTGATGAGAGCTAGCGGAGACCCTTCAGTGGCTGTGGTAGGTGACACAGCTTATTATTTTGGCAACTTGGATGATGAGGTGAGTATATCTATACTTACAAGTATGGGTTCAAACTCCGGCCTTGAGAGATTGGTCATAGATTCTTTGGGTGGTGACGTGGGCTTAGGGTTGGATTTCGGTGAGTGGGTAGAAAGTGCCGGACTGGACATAGAAGTGCCTACAGTATGTTTTTCATCCTGCGCAAATTATATTTTCCCATCCGCCGATAAGAAAACACTTAGAGAAGGCGCTGTTTTAGGGTGGCATGGCAGTCCGTTCCAACATGGATTAGAAACAAAGGAAGATATAGCTGCGCTCATTCGTCCTGAACTCGAGGCAAGTTTCGAGGCACTCCCGGATTCTCAGAAAGCTTTGATAGACATAGAAGAGGAATTCGAGAGTATAGTGGATATGTTTTACGAGGAAATCCTTGTAGCCAGAGATAGAGAGCAGGCCCTTTACAGCAGACTGGATGTATCTCCGGATTTGCCGATATTTTATGAAAAATGTGAAGATTTGGAAATAGATGAGTATGTAGGATTTACTTTATCCAAGCAGCATATGAGCTCCTCACTGAGGTTAACTAATCTCGATATTCCCGACGGATACCCCGGTGATTTACTACAAGACTTACTCGAGGTTTCCGCTTCTTCTTTGGAAGGACCTCTCAGTATAGGTTTAGTCAATGTAGACACATGCGCCGTATCTCAATAGGTATGATGCTATATAACCCTCTTGCTTAGTAGTGATGGTGACGTTCTTATGCCTATATTCAGCGCAAACCGGCAAAATAGCAGGTTGGAGGTATTCACCCCTCTATCGGGAATGTGTAAAATAATGACTGAAGGTGTGGGTTCTGCATAATTTTTTTGGATTGAACGCTGGAGCATTGTTGTTCTGCCATCGCACAATTCAGCGGCAGATTTGAGGCAGATGAGATTTACCATTATAGCTTTTGGATAAACGGTATTGGAGTGTCATGTTAAAAATAAAGGGCTTATGCGCTAATGTCTTGGACGGTGAAGGACAAGATATCTTACGCGGGATAGATTTGGAAATAGCGGATGGAGAGGTGCATGCCATTATGGGACCCAATGGTTCCGGTAAGTCTACCCTCGCGAATGTAGTGGCGGGACGTCCGGATTATGTAGTGACGTCCGGCGACGTGCTTCTGGACGGTGAAAGCATACTCAAGGAGCCCCCGGATGCACGTGCGCATAAAGGCATATTCCTCGCGGTTCAATACCCTGCCGAAATACCGGGCGTCCGACCTTGGCAGTTCCTCAAAGCCGCATATGACACCATACAAGAGGCGAATGGAAGGGAAAAACCTAGCGTGCGCCAATTCTCACGCATGTTTGATGATTCTGTAAAACTGATGGGTTTTGATCCGAATCTGATGAAAAGAGGTCTGAATGAGGGATTTTCCGGCGGTGAAAAGAAGCGGCATGAAGTTCTGCAGATGGCTGTACTTCGTCCTAGACTGGCTATTATGGATGAAACGGATTCGGGCTTGGATGTAGACGCCTTACGAATCGTTTCTGAATCTGTAAACGCTCTTCGTTCTCCGGAACGTTCTTTCCTGATTGTGACTCACTACAATCGCATCCTTCGCCATATTACGCCGGACGTAGTGCATATTTTGGCTGCAGGTAGGATTGTCCGCACAGGTGATAAGGAACTTGCGGCGGAGATAGAGGAGCTAGGTTACGAGCATATCGTAAATGGAAGAGTAGACAATGGCTGATACGTATTCTCCTATAAATATCCCTTCGGCATACACGGAAGACTTCTTGAATCTGGATGGTCCGGAATGGGTAAAGCCGTTCCGCGAAAAAGGATGGGAAGAGTTCACGCGCTTAGGATTCCCTCTGGCGAGGAGTGGCAATGAACTTTGGAAATATACGAATCTGCAACCTCTGGCGCGAGCAAAATTTCGCATTGCGCAAAGATCCTCTTGCAAACTAGCCGATATTATTGGCAAGATCCCTTGGCATGATACATGGACTACCCTCACCTTTGTGGATGGCTATTTTAGCAAGGATCTGTCCAACTTTCCTGAATCCCGCGGGATTTACGCTCGAAGCCTTACCGAATCACCAAACGGCGATGAAGGATTTATATCACGCTTCGCTACACATAGCGGAAATGCCTTCGTATCCTTGAACATGGCATTCATGGGAGACACCGCACTGGTAAAGACTGAAGAAGATGCGAAGATAGAAACGCCGGTGCAACTACTATTCATAACCTCTGATAGACCGGACTGGCAAGCATCATATCCGCGGTCTCTGATTTTGTGCGGACGCAATAGTAGCCTCACTCTCATAGAGACGCATATAAACCTTGGGAACGGACCGCAGCTTACGGCGGCTGTAATGGAAGCCAAAATGGAGGAAGGTTCCAGTATGCGCCATTACAGGCTTCAGGTGGATAACAGCGATTCTTATCATATCTCTATTGAACGCATACATCAGTCGGGCGATACAAAATTTGACTCCACATCCTACGCAACAGGCTCAGCCATAGGTCGGTACGATATTCATACGCAGCTCGCAGAACCCGGCGCCAAGTGCAATATACATGGCATCTATCTTACGACGGAGTCTCAGCATCAGAGCAACGAAATTAGCACAACCCACGCTGCTCCTAGTTGTACAAGCCATCAATTCTTTAAAGGCATACTTTCCGGAAAATCGCGCGCCGTATTCAGCGGCAAAATCATAGTAGAGCGAGGCGCTCAGAAGACGGAAGCGAATCAGAAGGATCTCAACCTCTTGCTATCCAGCGGCGCAGAAATAGATACCAAGCCAAGTTTGGAGATATATGCGGATGATGTCAAATGCGCACACGGGGCAACCGCCGGCTACATAGACCCTTCGGCTATGTTCTATATGCAGTCGCGAGGGCTGAATATGGATACCGCACGCTCCATGCTGATTCGCGGCTTCGCTAGCGAGATAGTCGATGAATTCGAACTACCCGAACTTCGCACCTATGCCGAAGGTGTGACTGAAGATGTAATGCCTAGTATTCTAGCTTCGGCTAACCTTGCGGCACCGCGTGCAATATAGGAAGAGAAATGTATTACCCGGCTGCTAGCATTCACGATATCGAACTCGGCAAGATATTGCCGGTAAACGTGAGAGGCGTGAACATTATTATATCCAATGTAGACGGTATCTACTACGCTATGGAGAATGAATGCACCCATGACGGTGCCTCGTTCGGTTCGGAGGCGCATTTAGAATATGAGGAGATTACTTGTCCAAGGCATGGAGCCGTCTTTGATGTTACTACAGGCGAGCCGCTCTCACCTCCGGCATCTTCACCGGTTGCTACTTTTCCTGCGCGTGTAAACGGAGAAACGATAGAAGTTGATATCGATGTCTGACTCCTGCCTTGACCCTCGGCGGATACGGGAAGATTTTCCTATCCTACAACGGAAAATCGCCGGGCACCCTATAGTGTATCTGGATAACGCCGCTACGACTCATAAGCCGACGCAGGTTATTGATGCCATATCCGATTACTATCGTTTTACCAACTCTAATGTTCATAGAGGCGTCCACACTCTCAGCATAGAAGCGACAGAAGCTTACGAAGATGCCCGCTCTAAAGTTCAGCGTTTCATCAATGCTCCCTCTTCGGAATCGGTCATCTGGACCCGAAACACTACGGAGTCACTCAACCTAGTTGCGCGAAGTTGGGGAGATGCAAATGTGCGGAGTGGTGACAATATAGTCACCACTGCTATGGAGCATCATTCGGACATTGTGCCATGGCAGCAGTTAGCGCTTCGTAAAGGCGCCGAGCTGCGTTTTCTGCCTGTCGGTGAAGAGGGTAGGCTAGATATGAGCTACGCTGAAACGATGATAGATGATAAGACGCGAATCGTATCCGCCTCACATATGTCTAACGTACTAGGCTGTGTAAATCCAATCAAGGAGCTGGCACGTCAAGCGCACGCACACGGGGCTGTGATGGTTGTCGACGGCGCTCAGAGTGTGCCGCATTTCCCGATAGACGTGCAAACGCTGGAATGCGACTTTATGGCTTTCTCCGGACATAAGATGCTAGGACCTACGGGCATAGGTGTTCTTTACGGTTCTACCGAGTTGCTGGAAGAGATGCCGCCGTTTCTCTTCGGCGGGGATATGATACTGGAAGTAACTTATGAATCCGCATCATGGAATAGCCTGCCGTACAAATTCGAGGCGGGGACGCCCGATATAGCGGGGGCAATAGGTCTGGGTGCCGCGGTGGATTATCTGAATTCGTTAGGGATGGAGAACGTGTGGTTACATGAGAAGAGACTTGGAGAGTATACGTTGGAGTGTTTTCAGGATATGAACAGGTTCCGCATAATGGGACCTCTTTCTATGGAGAACCGCGGCGGTGTCATATCATTTATACACGAAGATATACACCCTCACGACATCGGGACAGCTTTGGATAGTATCGGCATCGCCATCAGGACGGGGCACCACTGCGCTATGCCGCTAGTGCACAGCTACGGTGTTGTGGCGGCTGCCCGCTCAAGTTCTTATATATACAATACCGAAGAGGATATAGACGCTCTCATCGCAGGATTGAAGCGGGCGGAGGCGTACTTCCTGAAATGATGTCTGAAATGTCGGGCAGTTTGCAAAATCTGAACGATCTTTACGAAACTATTATTTTGGATCATTATCGGAGCCCGCGAAATTCCGCACCTCTAGATAATCCCGACTCCGAAGCAAGCCTGAACAATCCGTTTTGCGGTGATGAAATAACGGTACAACTACGCCACACGGGCGGCGCGGATGGTGCGACTATTGCGGATATAAGCGTGCACGGCAGAGGTTGCGCAATAAGCCAATCGGCAGGCTCTCTGCTAGGGGAGGCCGTTAGAGGCAAGAGTATACTCGAAGCTCGTAACGTCGGGGAAAATTTTCGCCGACTGCTAAAGGGTGAGCAACTGAGCGATGATGAACTCGAAGCGATGGGAGATTTGGAGGCTTTGTCCGGAGTCCGTCGGTATCCTGTCCGAATCAAGTGCGCTTTACTATCATGGAGTGCGTTGGAAGAAGCTCTGAAGAACTTCGGCGGTAAGTAAGTAGTTTCTCGGTTAATACAATAGAGATTTTTTGACGTAGATGCTTGTATGTTTTTACATACGTTCGTGTCGGTATCTATTGGATTACGAACTTCCATTTACCCTAACCCTCTCCCATAGGACGTAAAATCCTCGCAGGGGATGTTACTGATAAATCACCTCGTTGGATGTTACTAGGGTGTTATGCTTCTGCGCGGAAGCGGATAGCGATTTCGTGGATTTGGAGGAGGGGGATGTGCCTGAACATTAGGGCTTGATCTTGCCGATGTTTTATATCATCCGAGGCTGTGAGCGGTATCATGCTCATTCGTGATGTGTGTTTGTTTATAATTGTAGATAAATTTTATTCGCTATAAGTATTATTGGTAAACCCAAGAACGAGACGGAAATGAGCAGGTTAGCAGTCATAATTTTTTCATTGTCACTACTTATGGTAGGTGCTCTAATATTAGGCGCCTGCAGGACTAATGTTGTAGTTATTCAGCCAACACCTACACTCGCCGCCACCCGATATTGCATCACACAACCATAAGCGCAGGAGGGGCTCACACATGCGGTATACGAGAAGACACCGGAGAAGCGGCATGCTGGGGATTGGATGACTCCGGTAAATCCTCTCCGCCATCAGGCATCTTTCAAACTGTAAGCGCAGGAAGGCATCACACATGCGGACTTATGGAAGATAATACAGTGGCATGCTGGGGATTGGATAGTGATGGTCAATCCTCTCCGCCGTCAGGCAACTTTCAAACTGTAAGCGCAGGAGTGGGTCACACATGCGGTATACGAGAAGAAGACGGTAAAGTGGCATGCTGGGGATTGGATGATGATGGTCAATCCTCTCCGCCGTCAGGCAACTTTCAAACTGTAAGCGCAGGATGGGATCACACATGCGGACTGAGGGAAGATAATACAGTGGCATGCTGGGGAGATGATGATTCTGGTGAATCCTCTCCGCCATCAGGCAGCTTTCAAACTGTAAGCGCAGGATTTAATCACACATGCGGACTTATGGAAGATAATGCAGTGGCATGCTGGGGGGCTGATGATGATGGTGAATCCTCTCCGCCATCAGGCAGCTTTCAAACTGTAAGCGCAGGAGGGGATCACACATGCGGACTTATGGAAGATAATACAGCGGCATGCTGGGGATTGGATGGTGATGGTGAATCCTCTCCGCCATCAGGCAGCTTTCAAACTGTAAGCGCAGGAGGGGGGCACACATGCGGACTTATGGAAGATAATACAGTGGCATGCTGGGGATCTGATCGTTTTGGTCAATCCTCTCCGCCGCCAGACGAGTTCCCCCCACCTAACCCTGAGATTGATATTAGGCACACAACCATAAGCGCAGGAGGGGATCACACATGCGGACTTATGGAAGGTAATACAGTGGCATGCTGGGGAAATGATTTTGATGGTCAGTCCTCTCCGCCATCAGGCAAGTTCCGCACTACCCCTACGCCAACAACACCAACACCTTCGTCTGAGATTGATATTAGGCACACAACCATAAGCGCAGGAGGGTTTCACACATGCGGACTTATGGAAGATAATACAGTGGCATGCTGGGGAAGGGATGATGATGGTGAATCCTCTCCGCCATCAGGCATCTTTCAAACTGTAAGCGCAGGCGGAAATCACACATGCGGACTGAGGGAAGATAATACAGTGGCATGCTGGGGATGGAATGCTACGGGTCAATCCTCTCCGCCATCAGGCATCTTTCAAACTGTAAGCGCAGGATTTAATCACACATGCGGACTTAAGGAAGATAATACAGTGGCATGCTGGGGGGCTGATGATGATGGTGAATCCTCTCCGCCATCAGGCAACTTTCAAACTGTAAGCGCAGGAGGGGATCACACATGCGGACTTAAGGAAGATAATACAGTGGCCTGCTGGGGATTGGATGGTTCTGGTGAATCCTCTCCGCCATCAGGCAACTTTCAAACTGTAAGCGCAGGAGGGGATCACACATGCGGACTTAAGGAAGATAATACAGTGGCCTGCTGGGGAGATGATGCTTCTGGTGAATCCTCTCCGCCGCCAGGCGAGTTCCACCCACCTAACACTGAGATTGATATTAGGCACACAACCATAAGCGCAGGAGGGGATCACACATGCGGACTTAAGGAGGATAATACAGTGGCATGCTGGGGATACAGTGGATGGGGAGATGATGGTTCTGGTGAATCCTCTCCGCCATCAGGCAACTTTCAAACTGTAAGCGCAGGTGTTGTCTCACGAGAACATGCGGACTTAAGAAAGATAATACAGTGGCCTGCTGGGGATTGGATGGTGATGGTCAATCCTCTCCGCCGTCAGGCATTTTTCAAACTGTAAGCGCAGGATTGTCTCACACATGCGGACTTAAGGAAGATAATGAAGTGGCCTGCTGGGGATTGGATAATTTTAGTCAATCCTCTCCGCCATCAGGCAACTTTCAAACTGTAAGCGCAGGATGGCGTCACACATGCGGACTTAAGGAAGATAATGAAGTGGCCTGCTGGGGATTGAATAATTTTGGTCAATCCTCTCCGCCGTCAAGCATCTTTCAAACTGTAAGCGCAGGAAGGAATCACACATGCGGACTTAAGGAAGATAATACAGTGGCATGCTGGGGACGGGATGATGAGGGCGAATCCTCTCCGCCATTAGTAATTCATAGGGACAATTTCAAACTGTAAGCGCAGGATTTAATCACACATGCGGATTGAGGGAAGATAATACAGTGGCATGCTGGGGAAGGGATGATGCTGGTGAATCCTCTCCGCCATCAGGCAAGTTCCGCATTGGGGCTGGGGATTGAGGCGCCCTCACCCTCTCCCAGAGGGCGAGGGGATGTTACTGATAACTCACCTCGTTGGATGTTACTAGTGTGTTATGCTTCTGCGCGGAAGCGGATAGAGATTTCGTGGAGGAGGGGGACGTGGTTGTGCCTGAACATTAGGATTTGATCTTGCGGATGATTTATATCACCCGAGGCTGTGAGCGGTATGATGCTCATTTGGGATGTGTCTTTGTTTATAATTGTAGCTAAGTTTTATTCGCTATATATGGTATTGACCCTACCACGAAGGAGACGGAAATGAGCAAGCTAGCAGTCATATCTTTGTCAGTGGCACTACTTACGGTAGGTGTTCTAAGTGCCTGTGGCACACCACCGCCCGTAACTGTGGTAGTAACAGCAACGCCTACACCTGAACCCATAGTGAGAGAGGTTACAGTAGTAGTAACAGTAACGCCAGAACCCACCTGTGCCGCCCACCCCTGTGCCGCCCACCCCTGTGCCGCCCACCCCTGATCCCACGCCTACGTACGCCAAGACCCTTGCCTACAAGTACCCCTGTGCCGCCCACCCCTGATCCCACGCCTACGCCTACGCCAAGACCCTTGCCTACAAGTACCCCTGTGCCGCCCACCCCTGATCCCACACCCACGCCTACGCCAAGACCCTTGCCTACAAGTACCCCTGTGCCGCCCACCCCTGAGCCCACGCCTGTGCCGCCCACGCCTGTGCCGCCCACACCCATCCCTGCGCCACCACCTGATATTGCCCACACAACTATAAGCTCAGGGTTTGTTCATACTTGTGGTATAAGAGAAGACGGTAAGGTGGCATGCTGGGGAAATAATGATGAGGGACAATCCACTCCCCCATCTGGTGTCCGTTTTCTATCTGTAAGCGCAGGAGGTTTTCACACTTGCGGACTTAGGGCAGATAACACAGTAGCATGCTGGGGAAATAATGGAACCGGCCAAACAAGCCCTCCCTCAGGCAGGTTCCAATCTGTAAGCGCAGGAGAGAATCACACTTGCGGACTTAGAGAAGATAATACAGTGGCATGCTGGGGAAGGGATAGAGATGATCAAGCCACTCCGCCATCAGACAGGTTCCAAACTGTAAGCGCAGGAGAGGATCACACTTGTGGACTTAGAGAAGATAACACAGTGGCATGCTGGGGAAGGGATAGAGATGATCAAGCCACTCCGCCATCAGGCATCTTTCAAACTGTAAGCGCAGGATGGAGGCACAATTGCGGTATAAGAGAAGATGGTATGGTGCAGTGCTGGGGAAGAGATAGCAATGGTCAAAGCACCCCACCATCTAGCCGTTTTCTATCTGTAAGCGCAGGCGATGGTCACACTTGCGGATTGAGAGAAGACCGTGCGGTGGAATGCTGGGGCGCCAATTCCCATGGTCAATCCACCCCACCATCAGGCGTCCGTTTTCTATCTGTAAGCGCAGGCGATAATCACACATGTGGGTTGAAAGAAGACAGTACGGTAGTATGCTGGGGCTTGGGCATAAATTCTAACATTGATGAAGATGGCTTTGATTATGACCAAGCCTCTCCGCCATCAGGCAAGTTCCGCATAGGGGCTGGGGGTTGAGGCGCCCTCACCCTCTCCCAGAGGGCGAGGGGATGTTACTGATAACTCACCTCGTTGGATGTTACTAGGGTGTTATGCTTCTGCGCGGAAGCGGATAGCGATTTCGTGGAGGAGGGATGTGGTTGTGCCTGAACATTAGGGCTTGATCTTGCCGATGCTTTATATCATCCGAGGCTGTGAGCGGTATGATGCTCATTCGGGATGTGTCTTTGTTTATAATTGCGGCTAAGGGCTATTCGCTATAAGTGTTATTGGAAAGCCCAAGAGCGAGACGGAGATGAACAGGTTAGCAGTCATATTTTTGTTATTGTCACTACTTACGGTAGGTGCTCTAATGTTAGGCGCCTGCGGGACTAATGTTGTAGTTATTCAGCCAACACCTACACCGCCGCCACCCGATATTGCACACACAACCATAAGCGCAGGAGGGGCTCACACATGCGGACTTATGGAAGATAATACAGTGGCATGCTGGGGAAGGGATTTCTATGGTCAATCCTCTCCGCCGTCAGGCATCTTTCAAACTGTAAGCGTAGGAGGGAATCACACATGCGGACTTATGGAAGATAATACAGTGGCATGCTGGGGTTTGGGTTCGGATCCTAACCTGATGAGGGCAGCTTTGATTATGACCAGTCCTCTCCGCCGTCAGGCATCTTTCAAACTGTAAGCGCAGGAATGGATCACACATGCGGACTGAGGGAAGATAATACAGTGGCATGCTGGGGACGGGATCGTGAAGGGCAATCCTCTCCGCCATCAGGCATCTTTCAAACTGTAAGCGCAGGAGGGGGGCACACATGCGGACTTATGGAAGATAATACAGTGGCATGTTGGGGAGATGATAGTGAAGGGCAATCCTCTCCGCCATCAGGCATCTTTCAAACTGTAAGCGCAGGAGGGGGGCACACATGCGGACTGAGGGAAGATAATACAGTGGTATGCTGGGGCTTGGGTTCGGATCCTAACGCTGATGAAGGTTTATTTGATTATAATCAATCCTCTCCGCCATCAGGCATCTTTCAAACTGTAAACGCAGGAAGTGTTCACACATGCGGACTTATGGAAGATAATACAGTGGCATGCTGGGGATTGGATGATCGTGATGGTCGAACCTCTCCGCCATCAGGCATCTTTCAAACTGTAAGCGCAGGAGGGGCTCACACATGCGGACTTATGGAAGATAATACAGTGGTATGCTGGGGATTGGATAATTCGGGTCAATCCTCTCCGCCGTCAGGCATCTTTCAAACTGTAAGCGCAGGAGGGGCTCACGCATGCGGACTTATGGAAGATAATACAGTGTCATGCTGGGGATCTGATAGTGATGGTGAATCCTCTCCGCCATCAGGCATCTTTCAAACTGTAAGCGCAGGATGGGATCACACATGCGGACTGAGGGAAGATAATACAGTGGCATGCTGGGGAGATGATCGTGAAGGTGAATCCTCTCCGCCGTCAGGCATCTTTCAAACTGTAAGCGCAGGAGGGGCTCACACATGCGGACTTATGGAAGATAATACAGTGGCATGCTGGGGAGATGATCGTGAAGGTATATCCTCTCCGCCATCAGGCATCTTTCAAACTGTAAGCGCAGGAGGGAATCACACATGCGGACTTATGGAAGATAATACAGTGGCATGCTGGGGACGGGATCGTGAAGGGCAATCCTCTCCGCCATCAGGCATCTTTCAAACTGTAAGCGCAGGAGAGGAGCACACATGCGGACTTATGGAAGATAATACAGTGTCATGCTGGGGATCTGATCGTTTTGGTCAATCCTCCCCGCCATCAGTCATCTTTCAAACTGTAAGCGCAGGAGGTAGTCACACATGCGGACTTATGGAAGATAATACAGTGTCATGCTGGGGAGCTGATCATCAGGGTCAATCCTATCCGCCGTCAGGCATCTTTCAAACTGTAAGCGCAGGACGGGGGCACACATGCGGACTTATGGAAGATAATACAGTGTCATGCTGGGGAAATGTTGGTCAATTCCGTCCGACATCTGGCGAGTTCCGTAGCGGGGCTGGGGACTGAGGCGCCCTCACCCTAACCCTCTCCCAGAGGGCGAGGGGATACTTGAAGGAGCGAGGGGATGTTTGGAAGGGTTTGGGAAGTAAGGCTGTTTGTATAATATGATATTAGCCCCCGTAGCTCAGTTGGATAGAGCGCCGGCCTCCGAAGCCGGGTGCGTGAGTTCGAGTCTCGCCGGGGGCGCCATTCTCATTGCGTGCCTTGTCAAACTACCTCATATATAGTTCGGGTTATTGCTTTAGTATTGTCGTCTGTGTGTTTTGGCGTTAATCTTTGGTTGCAGTCGAGGTAGGTATTTTGGAAGGAGTCTTTGTGAACAAAATCAAGATAACGGCAACTATAGAGAAGGCGGCGAAAGCGGGAAAGGTGAACTCGTAGCCGCCGGATAGGTCATACACAAGCCCCGCCGCTACGCCTCCTATTGCTTGTCCGCCAGCCACAAAAATCTCCGTCACCCCCCTTATTGAGCCTATAGATACGTGCCCGAAGTAATGCGCCGCCACCACTCCGGGCAGCACCAGCAGCGCTCCGAGTCCAACCCCAAATATCGCAGCCGCCACGAAAGCCGAAAGAGGGTTCTCGATAGTGAGGAATATCAGCGATGCCGCTCCCAGCCATAGAGCCGCTACAATATACGTTATCTTTATCGAGAAACGATCGGCAGACCAGCCCCATGCGATACTCCCGAATAGACTGCCTGCAGCCATTACGGAAAGAGCCGCCGCCGCCGTGGTAGGCGCAATGCCCCTATCGTACATAAAAGCCGCGGAATGTATATTTACCCCCGTATGTATGAGGAACAGAATGCCCGTAGTAACCGAGATCAGCCACAAGGTGGGAGTTTTGCGCGCCTCCGCCAGCGTCCACTGTTCGCTGTTTGTTATCGCAGATACTCTCGAAGATTCAGAGGAGACTTTATCGTTATCCATCTTCAGCCCCAGCTTTGCCGGATAATCTACAATCAAGCTCCACACGGGCGGCAGAGCGATTATCCAAACCGCTATCCCCATCCAAAACCACGCCAAGCGCCAGCCGCCGCCTTCGGCACTTATCAGAAAACTTGCCGCCAGCGGGAAAAGCCCCATACCTGCAGAGTGCATAATTCCCAGCACAGCCATAGCCTTACCGCGCTTTCTCTTGAACCAATGCGCCACGATTGTGCTAGCCGCTATTTGAGCGGGAATCGCAAAGGTTATACGCCCAATGCCAAAGAGCAGATAAAACAGTATGAAACTGTCTACCCAGCGTATGGACATGATAACGGCCCCCAGAACAATTACCGATAGCACAAGCACAATCCGCGGGCTATACCGTTGCACCATAAGCCCAAAAAGAGGCGAAACGAATATCGCCGCCAACCCGGCTACGGAAGATGCGCCAACTATCAGCGTGCGCGACCAACCCAACTCATCCGACATAGGAACTATGAAAACGGATATGGTCAACGTAGCCGCGGCGTTCCTGACGAACATCGCAGAACCGCTCCCCATAGTAACAACCCAACCGTAAAAGAAAGGTATACGATTGCTAAGGAAAATTGGAATGACCATAATACTACAGCGCACCTTATAATAGGTAAAATATCTATTGTAGCACGCAAATATAAACGTAAAAATCCAAACTTTGCTAAATGCTAAATCTGCAATTAGGAGCAGTGAAGAAATGAATAAAAGTTCTATATCAAAGAGAGCCCGCCAAACCTTGAATACTCCACACGGTAAGATGCTCTACTACAATATCCGTACTATTGAAGAAGCGGGAATGATGAATATCGAAAGAGTGCCATACTCCATAAGGGTATTGGTAGAAAATGTCATCAGGCAGGCGGACGGAGGAGTAGCGGATGAAAATGACATCTCTACTCTAGCCTCATGGCGACCGGATACGGATATACCAAATACCAAACGCTCGGAATTCCCGTATATGCCTGCGAGGGTGGTGCTACAAGATTTCACGGGAGTTCCGGTGATTACAGACTTGGCAGCCATGCGGGATGCCGTGGTAGTTTCCGGCGGAAATCCCGATATAATAAACCCTATTGTAAGAACCGATCTAATCATAGACCACTCAGTGCAGGTGGATTACTTTGGAACTGCGGAGGCAATCACAAAAAACATCGCTCGAGAGTTTGAAAGAAACATAGAACGTTATAAGCTGCTGAAGTGGGCGCAAAGTGCATTTCGTAACTTGCGAATAATGCCGCCGGGAATAGGCATAGTGCACCAAGTGAACCTCGAGTACCTTGCGGATGTTGTAGGGCAGGCAAAGACAGATCCTCCTTTGCTCTTTCCGGATACCTGTGTAGGCACAGACTCTCATACAACTATGATTAACGGCTTGGGTGTGCTGGGATGGGGAGTGGGCGGCATAGAAGCGGAAGCGGTTATGCTAGGGCAACCTTACTATATGGTAATGCCGGATGTCGTAGGAGTTCGCCTTACGGGTGAAATTCCGGAAGGTACCACTGCAACCGACCTCGTCCTTATGCTTACCTCTATTTTGAGAAGGGCGGGCGTCGTGGAAAAGTTCGTCGAATTTTACGGGCCAGGCCTCGCTACACTGCCCGTTGCAGATAGGGCGACTATAGCCAACATGGCGCCGGAATATGGAGCGACTTGCGGGTTCTTTCCTATAGATGAGCAAACTATACGATATATGCAGGCAACGGGAAGAGATCCCAGCGCAGTGGATCTAGTGGAGCGTTACGCAAAAGAGAACCTGATGTGGCATGATCCATCTGTCGAGCCGCAGTACTCTACATATCTGGAATTCGACCTTAGCACTGTAGAGACTAGCCTAGCCGGTCCTAAACGCCCCCAAGACAGAATACCTATGAGCGATGTGCCCGTTAACTTCAGAGAGAATTTTCAGAACGACATCAGCGCAGAGATAAAGATAGACGGTGAAAAAGCTAAACTGGATAGCGGAGCCGTTGTTATAGCCGCTATAACATCCTGCACAAACACTTCTAACCCTTCTGTGATGGTAGGTGCCGGGCTAGTTGCAAGAAATGCCCTCGCTCACGGATTGCGCCCTAAGCCTTGGGTAAAAACGAGCATGGCGCCCGGTTCACGCGTAGTCACGGAATACCTGCACAATGCAGGCCTGGACAATGACTTGAACGCACAAGGCTTCAACACGGTAGGGTATGGATGCACAACATGTATAGGCAACTCAGGTCCTCTAATACCTGAGGTGGCTTCCGCAATAGATGATACCGGACTGACCGCGGCGGCTGTTCTATCGGGTAATCGTAACTTTGAGGGGCGCATTCATCCGCAGGTACGCGCCAACTACCTCGCCTCGCCCATGTTAGTAGTTGCTTATTCACTCGTAGGTCAGATGGGCGTATCTCTCACCTCCGAACCGATAGGTATTTCTTCAGATGGCAGTGAAGTGTATCTGCGCGATCTATGGCCTACGCAGCGGGAAATATTCGATGTTATAGAGGCAAGTATCAAACCGGAAATGTTCCGAAAACAGTACGCCTTGGACCCTGAAAGCTCACCTGAATGGCGGGAACTGGCAACACCAAAAGGTAATAAATTTGCGTGGGATAGCGGCTCTACTTATATAAGGCGCCCACCTTACTTCGATGATTTTGAAGCATCGCCGAAGCCGCTAAAAGAGATAAACGGGGCACGAGTTCTTGCTTATCTAGGGGACTCTGTCACTACCGACCATATATCTCCTGCCGGCTCTATACCTCTCTCCGCTCCTTCAGGCCAACACCTCATAGCCGAAGACGTGCCGCGCAGTGAGTTCAATTCTTATGGCGCAAGACGAGGAAACCATGATGTTATGGTTAGGGGAACCTTCGGAAATGTGAGATTGAGAAATCGGTTGAGCCCGGAAAGAGAAGGGGATTGGACTGTGCATATGCCGGATATGGAGGAGATGCGCGTATATGATGCGGCTATGAAGTATTGTGAAGAAGAGGTGCCTCTGATAGTTTTGGCAGGTAAAGAGTACGGCACCGGCAGCTCACGCGATTGGGCGGCGAAAGGTCCTATGCTGCTAGGAGTGCGGGCGGTTATAGCCCAAAGCTATGAGAGGATACACAGGGCGAATTTGGTTGGTATGGGAGTGCTGCCTTTACAGTTCAAAGAAGGTGATGGAGCCGATATATTAGGGCTAACCGGATATGAAAGTTTCAATGTGCAAGGCATAACTCACGGACTACAGCCGGGCGCCACTATAGAGGTTACCGCGACTACGGATGACGGTCGTAAAAAAACATTCGAGACTCTGGCGCGTATAGATACGGCTATAGAGTTAGAGTACTATAGGCACGGCGGGCTGCTACCCTTCGTATTGCGTAAAATGCTTGCCTGGGCGTAGAGAAGCGGCGGAAATTATCCGTTCAGAATTTCCGGCAACGCGCTTACAAATTCCGCATGCTTCCACTTAAAACCCGCCTCTGATAGCTTCTTCGGTTGAACGCGTCGGCTTGGCAGCAGCACGTCTTCGGCAAATCCTGCGCCCCCTAGTAGCTTTAAAACAGACGCCGGCACTCCCAAGAAGGCCGGACGTGATAAGGATTTGGCTATCTCTTTTGTGAACTTTAGATTAGTTATCTGATCCGGTGCAACTATATTCACACCGCCCTCTAGGGAATCATTATCTACACAGAAAAGAATTGCCGCTATGCTATCCTCCAGACTTATCCATGGCCACCACTGCTTCCCGCTACCTAGCCAAGAACCCAATCCGAAATTGAAGGGCATCAAAATCGTTTTAAATGCGCCGGACTTGCCGGATAACACCAACCCAAAGCGTAAATAAACTACACGAATACCCGCCGAAACTGCGGCAGCGGCAGCAGATTCCCACTCAAACCCTACCTGCCCAAGAAAGTGAAACCTGTTCGTTGGGCTATCCTCTGTAAGTATCTCATCACCTCTATCACCGTATATCCCACAACCGGAAGCGCATATCATCACAGACGGCTTCCGATCCATCTCGGCTAAAGCGCGTGATAGAGCGGCAGTGCCTTTTATGCGACTATCTCTTATCTTTTTCTTTTTCGCATCTGTCCACCAGCCTAGTATCGTCTCTCCGGCCATGTTTATTACGGCATCAACGGGTTCTAGCCCGTTCAAATTGCATACCCCCTCTGATGGATCCCAGTAAGGTTTTCCTTGAGCGGGACTAGAGCCCACCTCATTCCGAATCAACTTTATAGGCACATCGCCGCGCTTATCCAGTTCATCCTTGATCCGTGAACCTATGAAACCGCTTGCACCTGTAATTAAAACTCTCATAATAGTACTCTCATAATAGTATTAGAATAACCAAGCGGGCTTTGGATTGGGCATCATCAAGGCCTCATCTAGCTCCGCCAATAACGTATCCGGTGCCTGCATAGCATCCGTTGTGGCTATGCCTGTTGCGGGAGCGGCGCCAAGCCACATACGAGTAAAAGCTCCTACAGATGCCTGCATAGTCGGCAAATCATCAGCGTACCCCGCCTCTGCACAAGACTCCGAATCGAATGTAACAATCCACTTTCCGCCGATTCCTTTCCATGGAGACCTTTCACTTAGCTTAGCAGTTATGGGATCATCTAGCTCCAAATTGAACCTCACCTGTCCGTTTCTCGTTTGTGTTCGCGCTATACAGTTGGGTAGGTTCATGATGCGAGCCTGCCAAGTAGACATAGCATCTATTGACGTGCGAAAACGAGCATCCCCGCCTTTGGTCATAGAAAAACGCTTTATCGGACGCGAAAACAAATCCTGTATTTGTATTCCGGCCGGTTCTTCCAATCTTACAGACCATATCTGATCACTCAGCGATCCAATCAGACCTATCAACTCTAGCAGTTGTTCCCTGTTTTGCCATGCACTAAACTTTATTAGCAGCGGGCCATTTTCACCCTTCATCCAACCGCAAAAAAAGTGCGTCAATTCACCATTCGAGCCATCGTGATAACCCATGCCTACGAACTGTTCACCCGCCTCTGAATCTAGCAGTATATCCGACTTTATGAAAGCCGGTGGGAGTAGATTACAGCCCCCATGCCCTCGTTTTCTAGCTAGCATTGCCTTGTGTATCTCTTCGCCATCGTTTTCAGTCAGCCTATGAGGTGGCCTGGGGCGAATAGGCGATATAAGATCCCCGGGATCGAAACGCGCTATATTATCGTAAGGACCCGCACCGAAACCGAGTCTGTCATAGAAACCTTGATCAAACATGCCAAGCATCGCTACGTCAGCATATTCGGCGGCATCTTCCGCTATGAGTTGCGCCGTTAGATCCAGTGCAAGCCCAAGCCTTCTGGCTGCTATGCCCGTAGTGACCGAAGTTACCGCCGAAATATCTATGTCTCGATCTCTGTAGAGCATTTTAGCGGGAATGGAAGCCCCCATGCACTCAGGTGACCTATCCAGCTCGGCTATTAGTGTGCGCCCCGCTGAATAGAACGTGTCTAAATGTTTCATTTTCACCGATGATGAGGAGTCGAGCCAACCTACTTCCTTCAATAAGCGCGCTGCTACTTCCGTATCGGTTTCCGAACTGTACGGCCTTATATTGACAGGTATCCCGTGAGTCATTCTGCTGTTTTTATTCATTCTGTGTTCTCTCTTGAAGTCCCTCTGCTTCGTCCAATTCCCGTATATACGGCGGATCTCGCGGTGCATCCGAGAAGAAATCGCTCTTTGTGTACAGTTTCACTATAAAACGTGCCAAAACTCCGATTACGGATACCACAGGAACGGCTACTATCGCACCCGGTATACCCAAAAGCGCCGCACCTGCTAGCACGCCAAATATAATCCATACAGGATGAACCGCTATCCTATCCCCTATGAGTTTAGGCGTAAGTATATTGTTTTCCAATACCTGACCTATAACGAAAATTCCCGCCACTAATCCTAGTCTAACCCATTCTTGTGCTAATCCGAACTGAAATAATGCAAACACCGTTATAATTGCAAATGCTGCAATACCTCCTATAAGCGGTATAGCAGAAAGCAGCCCTGCAGCTATGCCCAACCCAAAACCGAAGGATAAACCGCTAAACCAAAGACCAATACCGTAGAAAACCGCAAGGCTAAGGCTTACCAGAGCCTGTCCCCTCAGGAAGCCGCCCAAAACGCTGTTCATTTCTCTCATCTGTTCTAGGATCACAGGAGAGTATCTATAGGGAAGCAGAGATATAAAAGTAGCCAGTATACGTCTCCAATCTCTAAGCAAATAGAACGCTACCACCGGTGTTACAAATATGAGCCCGATAAGATTCACGAGCATTGAGCCGCTTTGTACAACACGCCCTGCTAGACCGAAGCCCCACGCAGCTATATCCCCCGCTCTTTGTGATACGTTATCGGTAATGGTCATTGACAAATCTTCTGAAGATATGCCAAAACTTCCTGCTACGTTCTCTATTCGCTCCAACAGTTGAGCTATATAAATTGGTAAATTAAAGGCAAGTGACATCGCCTGATCAAATAAAATCGGCAACACTAACGCTCCTACAAGTATCACCAATACGGCGGATAGTATAGCGATTGTAAATGTTGCCGCAGTCCGTGACATGCCGCGCTTTTCCAGAGAGACCACGACAGGATTGAACAGGTAAGCTATGGCTGCACCAATCAAAAACGGCATCAGAATACTGCGCAGCAGATAAACAGACAACCCTATGAAAGCGAGTAGAACTACAAGTAGGAACCATCTTCTGTCTATAGAAAGGGTTGTATTACTTTCCCGGTTATTCATAATATGTAATCTTTACAGTAAGTACCTATGTATAAATAGAAATAGGATTATTCATATAAACAGTAACACATATAATAGTTCGGCACAGTCATCTTCCTAAAAAGGCGGTTAGTATGAGCGATAAGGAAATATGGAACGCACACGCTGAAAAGACGGCGACGCTTATGGCACAAGCAGCGCGGGAATTCCTTACGGGGCTTACGGAAAATCAACGAAAGAAGGCGCTATTTCCATTCAAAGATGATGAACGTTATGAATGGCACTACACGCCTATAGACAGGAACGGATTGCTACTATCTGAAATGACGCCCCGTCAGGCGGATGCGGCTTTTAGGATGATGAAGACCGCTTACGGAACCCGATCCTTCAGAGAAGCGTGTTCCATCATAGAGCTAGAAACGGTGCTAGGGGAATGGGAAAAGATGCAGGGGAATATCAGCTCATGGGAAAGGAACCCAAAACGGTACTGGTTCTCCATATTCGGAGAGCCGGGAACTATGGATCCTTGGGGGTTTCGTGTAGGAGGGCACCACATAGGGCTGAGCGCTACGGTGATAGAGGGTAGTAAGGTTACGGTGAATCCGCTATTTCTAGGTGCAAACCCGGCTCAGATCAAACACGGTGAACGAAAAGGCGAACGCATTTTGGCTGCGGAAGAAGATCTAGCCAGACAACTGCTAGGAATGTTATCACCGGATCAGAAAAAGATTGCTATAGTGGATGCGACAGCACCTGCGGATATCCTTACACGCAATTACAGAATCACCCACCCGCAAGCAACACCCTTAGGGATAACCTTTGATGAGTTGTCGGATACTCAGCGGGTTGCGCTTGTGGATCTGGTCAGACATTATGTGACTCGCGCAGCCGATGAACTCGCCGCGAACTATTGGCGCAGAGTCGAAGCCGGCGGATTGATCGGCTTGTCTTTTGGATGGGCAGGCTCCGAAAAACGCAATGAAGGGCATTATTATACTGTTCAAGGTCGGCTCTTTGTCATCGAGTATGATAACACACAAAATAACGCGAACCATATCCACTCGGTGCTACGGGATTTCGAGGATGATTGGGGAGAGGATTTACTTGCAGCCCACTATAAGTTGGAGCACAGATAAGCATGAGTAAATCTGCTTGCTTACAAGAGGAGCTTTAACTACAATCTAACGCTTTGCTCAGCACTCCTATATTGTATCTCATAACCGAGAAATAATCTTCTTCTGCCTGCTCTTGCTCTGATGTTATGTACTCCAAAGGATGAAGAGTCAGCAGTTCTATATCTGTATCCTTGGCTACCGCTTCTGCGAGGTTATGAGATGAAAGCGGCTCTGTGAGCACGTACTCTATACCCCTTTCCTCGATCTTGTTTATTATTAGGGCTATTCTTCTGGGGCTAGATTCTACCTCATCCACGATACCTGCCAAAGGTATCTGTTCAATGTTGTAAAGCTCCGCCAAGTGTCCGTACGCAGCATGTGAAGTCACGAATGATGAGATTCGACATTCGGCTAACGCCGCTCTTGCTTCTTCATCGATTTTACGCAGGTCTTTATTCAAAGCGGCTGCGTTTTCATTGTAGGTGTTAGCTCCGTTAGGATCCAACTCTATTAGAACGTCTCGTATTCTTTCCACCATTTCTATAGCTTTGAACGGGTTGAGCCATATGTGCGGATCTGTGCCGTCTTCATTCTCAAGGTGGCCGTCAGTATCAAGTGATTCTTCCTCTTGACTTTCGCTCAGATCTGCTATCTGGACCGCGTTTATGTCGGGGATGGCGGACGTCGTGTCGTCTATCCATCCCTCAAAGGAAGGATGAAGAAAAATCACCCTGTCTGCTTCTTGGAGTTGTCGGATATCACTGGGCTTAAGATTGAAATCGTGTGCATCCACACCTGCGGTTATGAGAGGCTTTATATCTATCTGCCGCTCTCCAACTAATCGCTCTGTGAAGTAGGTTATAGGGTATACGGTGGTAACAACTGTTAGCCGAGACTCCTCTGCATTGGTTTCCTCTGATGATCTGTTGCATGAGATGGTAAGAAGTGCCATTATAGATACTGCTAAAATCCCGACAACCGCGTTCTTCCCGACTTTGTAGTATTCTGAATTCATAAGTATCCCCTTATCGATTACCTTGCCTACTGAATGTAATCTGTATTTTCTATGTTGCATTAGCTATAACCTTGTAGAGTAACACAGAACGGAATAGGTAAGGAGTGTACCTTTTCAAAATGAAGGACAGTTTTTTTAGAGAAATGCGATCGATAATGCGCTTGTATTCGGACTTTACAAGCCTCTGAACGGTTTGGGAGATACCCCGCCTGTGGGTCCTTGCTTAGCGGGCGATCTGAATTTAGAAGGTAATACTAGATAATCATGAGGTCTGTGTCCCGGGAACCCGTTCCATCGTCTCATGCAGCGAGGGCAATCTTGCGTATTGTACGCTTCACCTTCATAGTGACAAGAAGAGCAGAATGAACGCACACTTTTTTCTGTGTTGTCTGTAGAAGCGATTGTTTCTCCTCCGCAGGAAGGACATTTTGGCTTCGTGTCCGGCAAGAAACGCGAATGTATGCCGTGACCGCATATGGTACATACAAAAGTGATTCCAACTCTTTTCATAGGTACATGCTCCTAAGATAGACTACGATGAGCCGAGTATTCCTATTATCCGATTCTTATGTTCGTCTACATCTATATCCCATGCGTTAGGGGTGGAAGGAAGACCGGGCAATGTGATGATATTTCCTGCTAGTGCCACTATCTGCCGCGCTCCCGCTAGCGGGCGAAGTTCTCTGATGTGAAGTGTGTGACCGGACGGCACACCGCGGAGTTTAGGGTCGGAGGATATAGAGAGGTGTGTTTTTGCCATGCAGATAGGGAAGTTCCATCCTCTTTCATTCAGCGTACGTGCAGAGCGTTTAGCATCCGAAGACCATTCTACACCTGCTGCCAGATAAAGCCTTTTTGCCATAATCTCCACCTTATCCTCTACCGGTATATCATCTTCGTAGAGGAGCTTGGGTGTGGAGGGTTGTTCACAGGCTTCCACAACCTTATGAGCCAAATCCGCCATTCCGGCTCCGCCTTCCGTGAAACCTCGCGCCTCTATACAGTCCCGTGCGCCTGCGGAAATAGCTTCCTCTTTCACTGCCGCAATCTCTAGGTCTGTATCGCTAGGAAAACGATTCACTGCAACTACCGCGGGAACGCCGAAAGCTTCCGTGATGCCTATGGCGTGCTTCAGATTGGCGGATCCTTTGCGAACTGCCTCCTCGTTTGGGATGTCCATATCTTTTATGGGTACGCCTCCATGCCACTTGAGTCCTCTTATGGTTGCTACTACAACAGCCGCATCGGGTTTAGGGCTTCCGCGCCTAACCTTGATGTCCATAAACTTCTCGAAGCCAAGTTCGGCACCGAAACCCGCTTCGGTTATGATATAGTCGCTGCATCTAACGGCAAGCATATCCGCAATGATAGATGAACATCCATGTGCGATATTGCCAAATGGTCCCATGTGCACAAAAGCCGGATTACCTTCTCTGGTTTGGACTAGGTTTGGCTCTACGGCATCTTTCAGCAGAGCCATCATAGCGCCTACAGCCTTCATATCTGCAGCGGTCACGGGTTCTCTTTCACGCGTCCATCCTACAACTATATTAGAAAGCATCTCACGGACAGCTTTATACCCATCCGCAAGTGCAACTATAGCCATAATTTCAGATGCGGCCGAGATGTCGAAACCCGCCTCGCGGAGAGGACCGTTTCCCTTGCCTAATCCTGCGGTTATGTTCCGCAAACCTCTATCTTCGGCATCGGTAACGCGTCGCCAAGATATACCGTATGGCTCCAAATGTGGTATAGATTTCCTGTAAGCGGCGTTGTCGGTCATTGCTGCAAGGAGGTTATGGGCGGATTCTATTGCATGAAAATCTCCCGTGAAATGAAGATTGATCTTTGTAGCGGGTTCTATCATTGCACAACCTCCTCCGGTTCCACCCCCCTTATGACCGAAGACCGGACCCAATGAAGGCTGGCGTATAGTCAGGCATGCCTTTTTGTTTATATGCGCCATACCGTCCGTGAGGCCTATGGCTGTTGTTGATTTGCCTTCTCCAAAAGGGGTAGGTGTTATTGCGGTTACCACTACAACGCGTGCGCGCTTAGAATTTTCCGGAAATGCGTTCAAAGGCACCTTTGCTACATATTTGCCGTATGGCTCTAAAGCTTCTGCGGATATGCCAAGTTCATCGGCTATATCGGTGATAGGTCGTAATTGGGAATGGTGCCATCTTCTTTTATTCATAACTTTGCGGGGCGGTGGTAATAGTGAAAATGTGTTTTATCTTAAACGCTTCATGCTCTGTGCTTAGGGTATAGGTAGAATTGTTATTATCTGTTTTTATTATATGATTATAAAGTGATGAAACCACCGCGTATCACTACAAAAAATGCCCCGATAGTTTCGTCAGCATGCTACGGATAAGATAATTGGGAAGTATACAGTCACCATACGGAGAAGATGAACATGAAGATAACCAATGTTTCTACAACTATGCTACAAAACCTTGACGGGTTTGCCATTCAAGATGCTACTATTCCGCCGGGTGCGCGCGGCAGGGAGGAACTATGGGGCAGGCGGCAACTATTCGTACATATTCATACGGATGAAGGCATAGAAGGGCTTGGAATTACGTCCGGGCTACGGGCTACTCGCTCTATTATCCACGATACGCTTGCGGAGCTGCTGAAGGGAAGCGACCCCTTTGAGATAGAGAAACTGTGGACTAAAATGTTTTGGAGCGTGCGCGGGTTTGGGAGAAAGGGCGTAGCTTTTCAGGCTATATCTGCAGTGGATATAGCTCTGTGGGACCTGAAAGCGAAGGCGCTAGGTGTACCGCTTTACCGTCTGCTAGGGCCTGCGCATGACTCAGTGCCCGTATACGGTTCCGGCGGTTGGACTAACTACAGCACGGAGGAGCTTGTGGAAGAACAACGCGGATACGTGGATAGAGGTTTTACTAAGGTGAAGATGAAGGTCGCCAAAGACTTCGGGCAGTCTGAAAAGGAAGATGTGCAACGACTGGAAGCAGTTCGCAAAGCTTTGGGTGATGACATCGAGATATACGTGGATGCCAACAACGGGTATTACGTCAAGCAGGCTATACGTATGAGCCGCATCTTTGAAGAGTACAATGTAGGCTGGTTCGAGGAGCCCGTTCTGGCGGACGATATAGATGGTTTGGCAGCTATAGTTTGCGCCTCCGATATTCCTATTGCTACGGGTGAGCATGAGTACACAAAGTACGGTTTTCGGGATTTGATTGCCCGCGGCGGAGCCGATATAGTTCAGCCGGACGTTGGAAGGGTTGGCGGTGTTACCGAATGGATGAAAGCCGCCGTTATTGCGAATGCTTTCAATCTGCCGGTTGCGCCTCATGCCGTGCAGCTGGTTCATCTGCATTGTGCGATGGCCACGCCTAACCTGCTTGTGGTAGAGCACCTCGGCGTGGAGGCGGAATCTAACAAGGTTTGGTACTCGGAGGTGCCTCAAACGGAGAACGGGTTTTGGCGTCCTTTTCCGGATAGACCCGGACTTGGGTTGGAGCTAAATCCTGATACGGTTGCAAATAATTCTATCGATTGACTTGAAGGGTTGGATTTGCAGGCTGTACGGTGGCGGAGGTGCAAGGCTATTTTCGTGGCTTAATCAGCACGAGACTCATGGGATGTAATTCCGTCACAATCGCAAACCGCTTCGACTAGAATGTGTTCAGTCATTGTACAACCCGCAGAATCAGTTTCTACTTAATCTTCGCGAATTTTGTCAGGTGGAATGGGCCAGATTTTCTTTACGCGGTCAAAAAGCAATTCGCCGCGACTCTTAATTGCATCCACATTCCAAACGGGCCAAGTTCCATCGTCAAACTTGGTAACGATTTCCTCGTTCAACTTCAGGTCGGATTTCCGGTATTCCTTGATTTTGCTCGCAAAAGTCCCGTTTTTCACGGACTCGTTAAAAGCGTGGTAAAGCAAAGTAAGATTGCCAATCTTATCTTGCTCTATCTCCGCGTTTTGGAGGAAGATATTGACCCACTCGCTGTCCGACTTCCGAGTTTGGGGCAAAATATGCTCCAGATGAACCGTCTTATTGGAACGAGAAATCTTGAGAGATTTATCCTCACGCATGTTATCTTCAATTTCGCGCAGGATGATATTTCTAATTATCCCAAGTGGCGGAATGCCGTTGATGAAATCATCGCGGTAGTCGCGGATCTCAAAGAATTTATCAAGACGAGGGAGGTGAGCAGGTAGATTCCCTCCTTTGCGAATATCACGTGCCATTGAGTGATACTCAGATTCAAGCCGTTTCGCGTCTTTTTGGTAAATACCGCTGTACCAAAAAGTCAGCGAGATAATCGCTTGCAGAAAATCCAAGTGCTCTTGTGGCATGAAAACGTCTCGGCTATGATCCAAGCTCAAAAGAAGCGGATAGCAACGCTCCGCTTTCAAACCGCGAAGTGTCGCGTAGCGATGAGCAAAAGCTTCGTTGTCCGTTCCATAATCCCCTTGGTCACTTGATGGGGTTTCATAGAAAGCATAATGCTCGGAAGCAGCGTCAAGTGCGGACAAAAAATCATCCACCTCTTCAATACTGCGCTTATCTAGTGTCTGCGAAATATGACGGTATATCTTGCTTTTGGGACATGTTTCTTCAGCCGAAGCCCAATAGTGATAAATAAAGTTCGGGAAATTGCTCACCCGCCCTTCCATATCATCCCAACGTTCTTGGAGCGAATCCATCCTCTCTTCGTTTGCGAGCTTTCTGAACGAAAGGTTTTTAACCAATTCGGGGACGGTCAACCCGCGTCCTCGTGCATTAACCGATTCGAAATATTCATAAGCATCGGCGTATTCGCTCACTGAGATTTGGGCAAAATACACCTTGTTAATTAAGGCGGAGTGAACGCGTTCAATGAATGCCATCCTCTTGGCTACGGGAGTACCCTCAATCTCCTCGCCAACAGCATCATAGACCGCCAAATAAGCAGAGGCGATGGGTTTAAAAAATTTGCCGGTTGACTTTTTGAGCCCCTTGATTTTATCTGGGACCAAGGGTGGGTTCCCCTCGCTCAAAATTCTTTTGGCAAAGTCGTTTTTGAGCGAATCGGCCAAAACCAACGCAGGTTTTCTTCTGTGAAGGGAGTCCTTGAAAACAAGACGTTCAAGATCCAGAGCGATTCGATTAAGAGTTTTCTGCTCGTTATTCGGGCACCAATTGGCGCTGTTGGCGGCAATTTGGTCAATTAGGGCAACAACTATCATTGTGAAAGTCGTCAGCCGTTGCTGTCCGTCAATGACTTCGACCGCGTTTCTTTGCGGCATCTTGAGGGTAATTTCGCCGAAAAACCGTCCATCCAGATTCCCGAAAAAGTCTGTGAGGAGGTCCGCCACTTCGTCATTTTTGCGCCAGACGTACTTGCGCTGGAAAGGCGGTACGACAAGCCAATTGTCGTTTTCATCCAAAGGTTTGGTCAGCAAATCATAGAGATTGACGCGATTAAAACTGAATTTCATTTTTGCTCCTTTGATGCGCACATTGCTCTATAACTTTATCACAAAAATCCATCATCGTAGAGTCGTCCGCTTTTCTGGTTTTTCTGCTGAGGTCGGTGCACACTCGCGAGTTTCCGCACGGGCGTGACGGCACTCGAAAAATCTAAGTTGCGACCCAATTCTTCAGTTCGTACGATGCTTTTCGCGTCGAAATTCCGCATCCGCACGAGGGATTTTTCGCCTCTTCAATTTGCTGATTTTGCTCCGCCATTATTTACTCCTGTGGGTCAGTCCACGGTTGGCACTTTCACGAATGAACTTTAGCGAAATAAAATCTCCGTGTCAAGCGGAATTATTCCACAAAAATCCGCTCGCGGTGGTAGGCGAGGGAATTGCCATCGGGCGTGAATTTTTCCGGCAAGCGAATTTCATTGCCATCGTATTTTTGAAACATTTCGGCGATGACAGAGTCGCGCGATTTCGCCAGAACCCCGCCGAGTCGGACGCGATAATCATCGTCAATCGTCAGCAATCCACGGTCAAACGCTCGGTCGTGCAAGGCGTTGAGGCAGAGGCCATTTTTCGGATTTGCCTTTTCGGTTTTATCGCATTTGCTCCACGGCTTGATATGGCTTGCGGTCAGCAATTCGGGGTGCGAGATTCCGGTGACACAGCACTTTCCTTCGTAAGCGGAAAGAACTGCATCGCGAAAAAATTGCTGCCCGATTCGCTCCTTGCGAAGGCGAATTTTTTCCGCGCCCAAGCGAGTCGCCTCTTCTTTGAAAACCGGCAATTCGCCGACGGCATCCGCACCAAGCCGCCGAATGCGGCGAAAAGACGAAAGCAATCGCTCGCTTTCCAACGCAAGCGACTCCCAATCGCCGTTGAATTCCTGCCACACTTGCTCGTCGAGACGACTGGCGTGTTCCATTCCGGAAATTTTGCGCTTTCGCAATGCCGGATCAAAACTGCCGAAGTTGGCGATTTTCAAATTCACCGATGCCGGAGTACGTCCGATAAGATTAGCGAGACGAATCACATCGGGATTCCGCGCGCTGACCTTGGCAAAAGGAATTCGGCAGTAAAGACGAAAAGCGACTATCGCCTCCTCGCGCGTCCACTTCCGTCCGTAACCTTGCGGCTTGATTTGAGATTTCTGCACTTTGTCGGTCATCAATGGTTATCTTGGAAAGAAAGCCCCTCAATCATTTCGATCGCTTTATTCTGATCAATGGCGCGATCAGGGCGGGATTTGAAAAACGAAAAGACCAATTCTGTCCGTGTCATTGAATTTTCCTTTTTGCGAAGTCTACACGAATTTCGCGGTCAATCGCAGATTTCTCCCCGCGCTTGTGATTCCTGTGTATGAGGGTAAATGATTTGTAGTAGTGCCTTAGTTCCAAACCGATAGTTTCCTGCCGATGAAATGATTCGCATAAATCGTCAAGATGTGTTGTTTTGATTTTACAAAAATTTGAACTATCGTTGAGAGATAATCGGCTAGACTACATGCTATATTGTAACTACCCATCAATATGGGAAAATATCCCAATAAACTCTGAAGTATGACGGCAAATACGCTTTCATTTTGGAGAGGTCATCCATGATACGAAAAGGACGTGTTTCCGGGAAGGTGGCAATAGTGACGGGCGGCGCTTCCGGTATAGGTGCGGCTTCCTGCCGCCTTCTTGCTGCTGAAGGTGCAAGGGTTACTATTGCGGATATAGATGAGGCACAAGGTTTAACCCTTGCCGATGAACTTGGCGATGCCGGAGTATTTCGCAAACTGGATGTGTCAATGGAGGAAGAATGGCGAGGAGTAGTGGACTATACGGAGCAGAGATGGGGAGGGCTTCATGTGCTGGTGAATAATGCCGGCGTCTCCGGATCTGGAGGCAGGGCACGTACAGAAGAAACGACACTGAAGGATTGGGAACGTGTTATGTCGGTTAACTCCACCGGTGTGTTTCTGGGAGTACGCGCCTCAATACCTGCTATGCGCCGTGCGAGGGGCGGCTCTATAGTGAATGTTTCCTCTATTTACGGCATAGCGGGAAGCAAAGCGGGCAGTGCTTATCATGCCTCCAAGGGTGCGGTTCGCACTTTCACGAAAGCGGCGGCAGTGCAGTATGCCTCAGACAATATTCGCGTAAACTCTGTGCATCCGGGTTTCACGGATACACCTATGACAAGTGATATACATGCAGATCCCAATATACGCACTGAACGCCTTTCTATGACCCCTATGGGACGGCTAGGAATCCCTGAAGATATAGCCTATGGAATACTCTACCTCGCTTCCGATGAAGCATCTTGGGTGACCGGCATAGAGCTGATAATAGATGGCGGGGTATTGGCTCATTGACATGCTCTAAATATCCACGAGCCCGCGCCCGGCGAATTTGCTTCCGGGCTTATATGCGCTTTTCTCTATAGCGCTTCTTGCTTCCTTCTCATTCCCTAATAAGAGTGATATTGTATAAGCTACGTCGAACAATCGCCCTATGAATAGGTTATCCTTTGCAAAGCGGTAACGCCCATTCGGAGGTGCTATGGTAGTCAGAATCGGATTAGCCGTATGCGAAGGGTTGTTTGCCTCTATATTCCCGTGATCGGACGTCAGTATCACATGCCAGCCGGCTTTAGATGCACTCTCGATAATCCTTCGCACGGCGGCATCCGTAGCTTCATAAGCCGCTACCGCCGCACCGAACCTTTCAGGTAAAAGATGCCCCAGCATATCCGGTGCGGCAAGGTTACATGCTATGAATCTGTTCTCCGGTTTATATAAATGTTCTATTGCCTTATCCGCCACCTCCTCCATCTTCATGGCGGGGGTCAGGTGGAAGTCGGAATCGGAGCGCACGCCTTCATCCAGTCCGGCCGAAGGGATGATTATCCGGACTTCGGAGCGGGGATGAACCGGCGCCTCTCTTCGTCCTCGTATGAAATATCCCATGTGTGATGCTTTGACGCTCTCCGCCAGCAGTACATACCTTACATCTCCTACAGGCTGCCCCCAAAGTGTAAGCAATGAGCAAGGCAACTCACTTTCGGTGAATGCAGCCGATACGTTAGGCAGAGAGTCTATATCCGGGTGAACGGGTGCTATAGAGCAGTAGTGCAGAGCGAGCCTATTATCCAGCCATTCGGCTTTCCATTTTCGCCTGCGTGCTTGGGATTCCTGCAACAGGAAATGGATATTGCCGGCCAGCATTGCCGCTTTAGCTCGCTGTCTATCTGCGCGAAAATTGAGGTTTACGAAAGTGTCGCAATGCTCTAATTTTCGTATATTGCCTTCTTTATTCATCACTGCTATAGGCGGAATGTCATGATCCGTAAATCTTTGAGCATGTGCTTTCTGTACGGCATCTATTGCTCCATCTATCCCTTGTACGGCAATCCCTGCGCCCTCGGTAAGCAATTGCCAGTCTATGCGTGCGCTCTGTTCACGGTAGTCTCTATCCATAGCACAGCCTCGCCCGATGACCCACGCCAAAGAATCGGCTGCACCGTATGAAGTGAGCAGATCACGGAGCTTATAGAGGTAGCGTCCATTTTTGCTGCCGCCTTGCACGGAAGAGTATGGATCGCTATCTCTGCCATCCAATATCGCCTGCATCCGCACACTTTCGGGATTGGCATCGAGCTTCACAAATACCATCCTAAGAAACGCTTCGAGGTGGTTCCATGCTGAATGTACCCTTCCGTCATTTGTGGTGAATCCTGAAAGCATGAAACAAAAATTTATATTCCGCCCTCGCTTCAAGGCTTCTTTCACAGATTGGGTCAGTGCGGCATTCTTGAAGAAACTGCCATTGACAATAGATGTACTTATCTCGCGCGCAGTCTGCGGTGCCATAACTAGACTGCCTATATGCTGATGTCCCGTTTCCGAATTGCCTTGAATGGGGGGGCGTGATTCTTCCATACCTACCCATTCACCGGCTGCTAAGGTTGGTGCGGTCATGTGTGCGTTGCGAAATCGGATAATAAAAGGGTTATGCGATGACCAAGGAACGTATGCGACACGATGTGCATGCTTTCTGATTGACTCATCTATGCGCCTCGACGTGTGAGGAGGAATCTCCGCCTTTATCTCCCGCATTGCCTGAATCATCGTCTCTGCTTGATGGCTACTCACATTCAAAGGAAGAACCTCCGCATGTATAGGGCATAGCACCATAAGCGCTATCTCTTCAGCTTCCACAGAGGTGAGCCGAAGGTTTGCGATAGCCGCACGAGCCTTGTCTATCAGCGATTCGCGTTCATTCTCTGTCAAATCAGCCCACACATTCTCTATGATGCGGCACTGCTGTTTATAATCGAAACCCAGCCCATCTGTAATTATCAGCATAACGCGTCCGGACTCTGCTCTTGATCTTTGGGTCATTTAGCATCCCAGTATATCCGACTTTCATCGTCTATCGAAAAACCTTCCTCATCCAACCATCCCGCCGGCAGTTCCAGAGCGGCTATAAAGGGCGCTTCAGAGCGGTAATTCCGCGCCTCATCTATGCAACGTTCTCTCCATGCTCCGTCTCCTTCATTATCGCGGCGAGGGCACGGCTCCAGACGCGCCATACCTGCGATTTCACCTTCGGAACCGATGTAGAGAATATCTAGCGGAGTATATGTATTGTACATCCAAAAGCCTGTACTTACTGATTCTTTGAATATGAAAAGCATGCCTTCGCGATCCGGTACATAGTTCCGACACATGAGTCCTTGTCTCCTTTCAGCAGACTCGTCCGCTAATTCTGCGATGACTGTTCTAGTAATATCTTCGCTTTCTAAAGTCACATGTATTTGATTGAGCCGGATACGATTTATACCTCCGCAATCCTCATTGGTAACGAACAGGGTGGGGGTTGGGGTTATCCGAGGCGAATCGGCGGTATCCGATGGAGGGACTGTGGGCGAAGCTACCGGCAGGGTAGTCGGTATGGCAGAGGCTTGCGGCGTGGGTGCTATTATAGTTGGAACGTCTCTAATTTCTCTTGCACACCCTGTCAAGACTAAAGCGGGATATATCACTATCAGGAGAAGAGAAAATAATAGGTATCTTCTCATAATGCGAAAAATTGAAAGGCTATTTTGCATTATTTCTGATTGCTTTGTATATTCCTCAATTCCTTGGGCAGTTTAAAAGTGATATTCTCATCTCCAGACCCTATACGAGTTACTTTGTCCGGGTTCAATATGTTCACAACAGCCATCACCATCTTATCGGGAGTGGATGCTCCGGATGTTATACCTACGCGTTCCACACCTTCTAGCCACCCCATATCCAGATCATCCGGACCATTTATCAGGTATGCCTGCGCACTTTTCGCCTCTGCTACTTCCTTTAGGCGGTTGCAATTGGAACTGTTGCTTGCGCCTATCACCAACACTACATCTACAATTTCCGCTAGTTGCATTACCGCATTCTGTCGGCTTGTCGTTGCATAGCATATATCGTTTCTTATGAGTGCGTCCGGGTAGCTCTGTTTTATATTAGCTACTGCTCTTGCCGTATCACGCACCGAGAGAGTTGTCTGTGTGAGAACCGTCACAGAGGTTCCTTTTTCCCATTTCGGCAGAGTAACGGGCTTTCTATCATCTACCAGAGTCATATTGGCTTGTCCCGTAGTCCCTATGACTTCTTGGTGTCCGGGATGTCCTACCAGCACTATTTTCTTTCCCTCTGCGGCGTACTTTTTGGCTTCGTTGTGCACTTTTGTAACAAGCGGGCAGGTAGCATCTATTACCTTCAGCCTAAGCTTTTTAGCTTCCTCGTAATCGGAGGGCGGTGACCCGTGTGCAGAGAAGACTACCACAGAACCTTCCGGAACCTCCGAAACCTTTTCGACAGTTATGGCACCTTTCGATTCTACCTCCGCTACCACTACGGGATTATGGACTATTTGATGTTTTACATAGACAGGTTTTCCGAACCGCTTCAATGCCAAATCTACTATATCTACTGCTAGTACAACACCAGCACAGAATCCACGCGGGCTTGCCAGAAAAACTTCCATCTTTATACTCCAAGTAGATATTGCTTACGATTATAACTATATTCCAATTTTCTCACCCTTTAGTTAGGAGGGCTCTCTTCAGGGATACCCCCACTAGAGAGAGCTTGCGGCTTTGTATGAATGGGCACCCCCTTTCCCCCTTTTCCAAGGTTGTAAAGCATCACAGACGCCAAAAGGAAAGATATCGCTACGCATACGATGAGTGCCGTATACCCTAGATTAGTGCTCTGTTTATTCAGAGCATCTACCCCAATTCCTCCGATTCTCCCCGCCCCCGCACCTACTAGTGTAGCCAAACTCATCAAGCTCAAATCACGCGCTACTGAAACCTTCGGCACCAAATCATTGGCCAATGTCCATGTTACACTCAAGAGAACTCCTATAGACGCACCGAAAAGCATTCCCGCTATCACTGTAGTAAGCTGATCCTGCCTGAAAAGTAATAAGCAAGCTCCCGAAAAACCCAGTAGACCTCCCAAACCAAGTAGCTTACCCCTACCCAAATAATCAGCCAGCGAACCCGCAGGCAGTGTCACTATAAGAGCCGAGGCTACAGCTGCAATCAATATAGGCAATGCGCCTTGTCTAGGATTTTCCAAGCCTACAACTTCCTCTAGGAAGAACAGGGCATATAGCCCCATAGCAGAGAGAGCCGCTACTATGAAAGTTATTGCTATAAGAAACATTACATACTGCTTTTGGTTCCCACGATGATCAAAGTCTATACTCGATTCACTTATGGGATTCGCATCAAACACTTTAGGCTTTAGTTTTGCCGTGCGCATAGTTATAACCGTCCACAGAGAACTGAATACAGCCACAACTACAAGAATAGAGACCGAAATCCAAAGCCAATGACGGCTTGTATCCGGATCATAGAAGCCCATTAGCTGAAGCACAACGGCGGTGAATATCCCAGCTCCCAATATCCTGAGTAGATTCAATACTCCCGAAGCTTTCCCAAACTGTTCACTACCAACATTATCGAAAATCAAAGCGTTGGCAGGACCCTGTGCTATAGACCCGAACAGCTGCATAAAAATAACGGCTAACAGTAGAGATACAAAAGTGGAAGAGCCCGCCAATAAGAACGCCGCGACACTTATACCAAATGTCCCTACCAAGATGAACGGTAACCTGGACATGCTGCCTCTACCAAGCCTATCGGAAAGCATTCCCGCTACGGGCTGAGTTATTGCTGCAACAACCAAACCCAACAGAGAAATTATTCCCAGAGCACCGGCCTGGCCTAATTCATAATTGAATATGCGAACACTCTGCATGCTCACTATTTCACCCACCTTCACCTGCTGAATTACAAGCCCCGTGCTGGTGAACAAAGCGGATAAACCAAAAGCGTACACGCTCATATTTATAAAACGCGCAGAAACTGAACGCTTTACGCGCCTCGTCAATCTTTGTGACGCTGTGAACATAATGAATTACTATCCCGAAAAAAACTCTACAACAATATTGGACTTCTAGAATCAATTTATTTATTGACAACTAAACAATCTATATAGCAGATACTCTAGAATGTTATGGTGATTATTGTACCGCTTTTCAGCATAAGGCAAGGACATATCACCCCTCTAATCGGGGGGCTAGAGGGTGGTTCGAGCATTTTTTCAGTTATATACCGCACCGGCGGTATTGGAGTACTCGCGTTGTTACTTCTAAATACTAATAACCTTGAAAAAGGACAAGGGGAAAGAGATGATAGAATTAACTATGTGGGTTGGGGTATGGATCCGGATTCAAATGGCAATACTGACTCTATCATTATTGTCCACCTTATGTATCTTGTAGAAGATTTACGCGAGGAGATAAAAGGGTAAATAGATGACTTATACTAATGGAAACCCCATAATTTTTTCTGGTAATGCACATCCGGAATTGACCGTCAAGATATGCAATTACCTTAAGTGCAGCCCGGGCAAAATAGATGTGTTCAAGTTTAGTAACGATAATACATTTGTTCGCATATTAGAGAATGTGAGAGAGAGAGATGTCTTCATTATTCAACCTACAGTGCCGCCGGTAAATGATCACATCATGGAGATGCTGATAATGATAGATGCCGCAAAACGCGCATCTGCCGGTAGAATAACGGCGGTGATACCCTATTACTCTTATGCCAGAACAGACAAAAAAGATCAGCCGAGAGTTCCTATCACTGCTCGCCTCATTGCAGACCTTATCGGTGCGGCGGGTGCGGTTCGTGTGGTCTTGATTGATTTGCATGCAGCGCAAGTTCAAGGGTTCTTCTCTTGCCCTGTGGATGAACTTACGGCAATGCCACTTATAGAAAGCTACTTCAAACATAAGGAAATACCGGAATTGGTGGTAGTAGCAGCAGATATTGGTATATCCAAACGTGCCCGCGATCTCGCTTCACGCCTAAATGTTCCTCTTGCGATAGTGGAAAAACGACGTATCAATAACGGGGCATCCGTTGAAACGCTCAATGTTATAGGGGATGTGGAAAACCGCTCCGTGCTGCTCTTGGATGATGAGATAACTAGCGGAGGCACTATGGTCTCCGCCGTAAATGCAATCGCTTCATATAATGTACGCGGTGTATACATATGTGCTACTCACGGCGTTTTCATTGGTGACACTGTGCAGCGCCTTTCGGAATTGAAGGGATTGAAAGAGATAGTTGTTACAGATACTCTCCCGCTACCTCTTGGAAAACAATCGACAAAAGTCCATGCTATATCTATAGCCAAGCTTTTGGGAGAGGCTATAAACCGTATACACTTAGGTAAGTCTGTTGGGGAACTTTTCAAAGGAGATGCACGGCAAAAAACTCTAGCCATGGACATCACTCTATGATAAAAACCTCATTTCAATGACGGAAAAACAGAGGAAATTTGAATATGTTAGGAGGACTCCTCACAAAAATAGTTGGGGACGCTAATAAGCGCGTTCTTAAACCCCTTTATCATATTGTGGATGAGATCAATTCACTAGAAGAAGAGTTGATGTCTCTTGACGATGATGACCTACGCGGAGTCACCGAAAAACTCACCGCTCTTTACGATGAAGGAGATGACCTATATACGTTATTGCCGTATGCCTTCGCCGCGGTGAGAGAAGCCGCCCGCCGCAATCTCGGTATGCGACACTTTGACGTGCAACTGCTCGGCGGTATGGTTCTGCATAAGGGCAATATAGCGGAGATGGGCACAGGTGAAGGTAAAACGCTAGTGGCTACTCTGCCCGCGTACCTGAATTCTATAACCGGAAAAGGTGTTCACATTGTAACCGTGAATGACTACCTCGCGCGTCGTGATGCATCATGGATGGGTGCAGTTTACTATGCCTTGGGTGTCAAAGTTGGATGTGTCCAAAATAACGCATCCTTCATATATGATCCTGAAGCAGCCGCACTTTTAGAGAAGGATACAACAGATAAGAGATCGGAAGACGCTAGCACCTCTTTTATAGATGTTGCGGGTGATAACCTTGTGCCGGCCGAAAAGAAAGATGTATACGCTTGCGATATTGTATATGGCACCAATAACGAATTCGGTTTCGATTACCTCAGGGATAATATGGCGATTACTCCTGAACAGGCCTGCCAGCGTTCTTTATCATTCGCTATAGTGGATGAAGTGGATAACGTACTGATAGATGAGGCACGAACTCCCCTCATTATAAGCGGGCCCGCACCGGATGTACAGAATGAATATAACCGATTTGCGCGCCTTGCCAAACAACTCGATCTGGATGTGGATTACGAGGTGGATATCAAGAGACGTGACGTGACACTTACAGAGGAAGGTGTGGAAGAGATAGAGAGGATCATGAAGGTAGAAAATCTGTATGCTCCCGAGAATCAGGAAATGTCTCACTTTGTAGAGAATGCAATTCGTGCCGAATCTGTTTACAGACGTGATACCGAGTATGTGGTGCAAGGAAGTCAGGTTATGTTGGTGGATGAATTTACAGGACGCCTTATGCAGGGCAGACGCCTTTCAGATGGAATGCATCAGGCGCTCGAAGCAAAAGAAGGGGTGAAGATACAAAGAGAGACGCGTACGTACGCCACCATAACCCTGCAAAATTACTTCCGAATGTATGATAAATTGGCCGGAATGACAGGAACGGCAACTACGGAAGCAGAGGAGTTTCAGAAAATCTATAAATTAGAAGTGATAGAAATACCAACCAACAGGGACTTTATACGCAAGGATACGCCGGATCAGATTTATATGACGGAAAAGGCTAAATGGCGGGCAGTAGTAGAAAAGGTGCTGCTTCTTCAAAAAGAGGACATTCCCGTACTGGTAGGCACAACCTCTATAGAGAAATCGGAGCATCTTTCGAATATGCTCTCCAAACGCGGCGTAAAGGTGAATGTCCTGAATGCGCGCAACCATGAAAATGAAGCGGCTATCATAGCTCAATCCGGCAACCCGGGCTCAGTCACGGTTTCCACCAATATGGCGGGAAGAGGCACAGACATCATACTGGGTGGCAATCCCAACGCACAAAAACTCTCTAATCAGGAATGGAAGCGCAGACATGATGCCATCATAGAGAAAGGCGGACTTTTCGTTATTGGCACAGAAAGACATGAATCACGCCGCATAGATAACCAGCTTCGTGGACGCGCAGGAAGACAGGGAGACCCAGGACATACACAGTTCTTTACTTCTACCGAAGACGAACTCATTAAACGCTTTGGCGGAGATCGTATACGCGGTACTATGAACATGCTGAAGTGGGATGAAAATGAACCGATGCAAAATCGCGTTATTTCCCGCTCAATAGAGTCTGCACAGACAAAGGTGGAGGCACATCACTTCGAAATTCGCAAAAACCTCGTAGACTATGACGATGTTATCAATACCCAACGCTCCGTAATTTACGAACTGAGACGTCGAGCGCTCAAACAGGAAGATCTCCGCAATACCATTTTTGGTTACTTGGAAAAAGAGATAGCCAAGGTAGTATCCGAACGGATGCAGGGAAGCCCCGAAAATTGGGAAGCGGATATGTTGCGCCGCGATATGCTGCGCATATCTTCGGAACTTGCCCTCGCTATAGATGACGTAGAGGCAACCGCCGAAACATCAGAAGAGATCAGCGCACACCTAATAGATAAAGCACGAAAACTCTATGACCACCGAGAGGAAGAGTTCACACCGAGAGAATTTCGCAAACTCGAGAGGCTTATACTGCTGCGCACTATTGATGAGGCATGGGTAGAGCATCTAACTCTTATGGATGGTATGCGTCAAGGAATAGGACTGGAAGCCGTAGGGCAACGCGATCCTTTAGTGCAATACAAGCGTCAAACGTACGGCATGTTTGCCGATTTGGTAGGAAGGATAGAAGGAACAGTAGCGCGTACTGTTTTCAATGCCGCTCCCGCCAGAACAATGCCTCCCGCACAAATACCGCGCCTAACCCATAGCAACGGCACTGGACGCAGCCGTATATCTGCCAAAACAGCCGCTACCTTAGTCGCTGCCAAAAAAATAGGCAGAAACGATCCCTGCACGTGCGGAAGCGGTAAGAAATACAAGAAATGCCACGGTGCGAACTGATATAGAACAATGCCTACCATTGACATAGAAAAGTTATCGATTGCTAAAATCTCTAACGTCTCCTTTGATGAGTCGAAGGTAAACTCTGCTCACGGTGATTCATCGGCTGCCCTGAACCGTACCTTGATGCAGCTGATAAATCGCCTAAATCTGCATATACAAGAACCCGGAACGGATTGGCGCCGTGCTGTCATAGAGACGGTTGGCAAGTGGCAGCTGACCGAAAAAAATATGCAAGGTGATGAGGTGAAATACCTTGTGGCCGGTGAGGCGTTCGATTGGAAACGACTGGCTTTGCGCGTTTGCGGGGAGATTCCCCAAACTCTACCCCTTGATCAGGCGATAGAATGGCTTATGACTCCGGACCCTTGCGGCGGGATACCTCCACAGGATATGATGCGTCTTATTGGCTCCGAGAGGTATCGTGCTCACTTGAACTATTACTACGGTGTGATAGTCGAGCGGACGCTTCAAGTTGCGGTAGAGATTGAGTTGATGAAACGGTTAGAGCATAGCGTGGGAATAGCGTGCGAAAATGGTTTGACGGATGCCGTATTTATCAATTTGTACGATGATAAAGAAGCACACCTTCTATCTCTCTTCAAAGGCAATGATGACGACTGCAACGGAGGCGTAGTTTCCATACCCATAGTGGAGTATGATGAATTTACTTACTGGCTCTTCAAACGTCGTCTCGCTATATCGGATAAAGCTCGCCTAGCCTCGGATACTAAAAAGGGCATAGACCAATTGGAAAGGATGTACATCTACTATCAGCGAAGAGAAAAAATTACATCGCACCACAACAACGCGGGCACGCATTATGAAGATAGGATTATACAGATTCAGCCTCATGCCCAATGCCACTGAATTAAACGGTCGGATGGATTTGTATACCGCCTGAACGGGTAAATTGGCATAGCGTTTACTGCCGATAGCCGGATAAAGAGGCATGCTTTTCATAGGTCTATCCGGTGATGAAATCCTTGCCTCTAGTGCTGACGGCGCAAAGCAATGGTGACGACATCATATAGGGTAGAGGCAAGAAGCCTTGTCATATAGAGATAACGGAACTGACATCTCACCTTGAATTGGCAAAGCAAAAAACTATACTATAATAAAATCGTGATTATAGTATCTGGAATCTAGCAGCAGATAATAACCTCTGATTATACTATTTCCCGTTAGCTTTTTCCTATAAGTTTATCTGACTGTCTGATTGAAGAAATCCTAATCTTGCAATGCTCCAAGCCGAGACATAATGGCGAAGATGTTAACGTTATTTGTTTCATATCCGCATTTATAAAACGCTTATACTGCCGTAACCTTGGCGATGATCTTATCTGTGCCGTTGATATCTTCGCTCAATAGGATTTCCGATGCGCCGGCGGCATGCATCACGTCTTCTTTTATCGGTTTTACGAGGTCTAACCATTCCCGAGGTCCGTATATCTCTACTTCTTGCAAGCTTGCGCCCAATCTTATCCCGGCTTCTGTTTTCGCCTTTCTGACAGCATATATTGCTTCGCATGCGGATTGGAATGATTTCGCATTATCCGGTGCGGGCATACCCTCTAGAGAATACTGTCCCAAATCCCTTTCCGTTCCGGGCCATGGTGCGGAGTGGATAGAAGCACAAGCGGTTTCATCTGCGAAGTTCCATGACCATACCTCCTCAGTTATAAAAGGCAGTATTGGAGCGAACATGCGCAGCAGCACGGACAAGCCCGCTCTCAGCGTTGCTACGGCAGATATACGCCCTTGTATATCATCTTCACTGTGAGCACGAGTTTTCACAAGCTCTATATAGTTATCCGTGAAAGCATTCCAGAAGAATTTCTCCGTCTCCTCCAGTGCAAGAGCATACTCAAACCTTTCCATAGCCTCGGTTGCTTTACGGATTGTTACCATGAGTTCGCCTAGAAAAGCACAGTCTAGCTCATTCGTTACTCTTCCTTTTGGTGCGGATTGCCCTAACACAAACTTACTGGCATTGTATATTTTCGTAACGAGTTTACGACCTATCTTGAACACCTTCTCATCAAAGGCGGTATCGGTACCTAGTCTGGCACTTCCGCTCCAGTAGCGGATAGCATCTACTCCGTGCTTATCCAACAAGGCGGCGGGTATCACAGCGTTACCACGTGATTTAGACATCTTCTTGCGGTCGGGATCCAGTATCCAACCGCTTATAACAGCATTTCTCCATGGAATTTCTCCGTGATGCAGCATCGCTTTGACAATCGTATAGAATGCCCAAGTGCGTATAATTTCGTGGCTTTGTGGGCGGATATCCATTGGGAACATTCGCTCCATTTCGCTGTCCGGCTCTCCCCACTTAGACACTATCTGCGGTGTCAAAGATGAAGTGAACCATGTATCGAATACGTCCGTTTCACCTGCGAAATTATTCTTGTAGGGGATCTCCTTGTCATAGGATGAGTGGGGCATTTGGGATAGGGGATCCACGGGCAGCTCATGGGGATATGGCAGTACAGGCTTGGCATAGTTTCTGTTTCCATGCTCATCCAGCGGGTACCAAACGGGAATAGGCACACCTGAAAAGCGTTGCCTGCTTATGCACCAATCGGTGTTCAAATTTTGTGTCCAATTTTCAAACCGTTTCAGCATAAAATCAGGATACCATCGTATTCGGTGTCCGAATTTGAGGAGTTCCTCTTTCTTATCCAACAGCCTCACGAACCACTGGCGGGTCGTAAGATACTCTAACGGGCTCTCACCCTGCTCGTAGAAACGCACCGTATGCCTTATGGTACGAGGTTCGGCTACAAGCGGGGCGCTTTTTCCGGAAGGGGAGTTAGCGGGCTCTTGTAGCATCTCTAACATGACGCGCCTTGCGGATGAAATGCGTCTATTAGCTATAAAGGCATAGTTTTTGTTTGCCTGCTCCGGGCTCAAAGAATCCCATCCATCCACCCCAAAAGTCCGCTCTTCCAGCCTACCGTCTCTCCCCACTATTTGACGCAGATCCAGCCGCTTTTCCCTCCACCATGCCACGTCCGTTTGGTCTCCGAAGGTGCAAACCATGATTATGCCTGTCCCTTTCTCAGGATCTGCTATAGTGCTGGGAAATATAGGAACTTTGGCAAAGAAGCAGGGAGTAACGGCAGTTTTACCAAACAGGTGAGCATATCGCCTATCTTCAGGGTGAGCAGTTACACCAACGCATGCGGCTAGTAGCTCGGGGCGGGTAGTGGAAATGACGAAAGAGCCTTCTTCACCGTGCAGCCCGAATTCTATATCACTATATGTCCCGGACATTTCCCTATCTTGCACCTCCGCCTGTGCGACTGCCGTCTGAAAATCGGTATCCCACATCGTAGGAGATTCTGCCTGATAGATATGACCCTTCTCGAACAGATCTAGGAAGCTGCGTTGGGCAATTCGCCTCGCCTTATGGCCTAGTGTAGTATATTTATCATCCCAGCTTATGGAGAAGCCCATTCGTTGAAACAGCCCCTCGAATGCCACCTCATCTTTGGATGTTACCTTTTCGCAAAGTTCTATGAAATTGAGGCGGGAGACCTTCATATTAGAATTAGAACTTTTGCTCTTACTCTGATCATCCGCCTTATCCTTTAGATTCAGAAGCGGATCATATGCCATTGAAGCATCCGCCTGCACCCCATAGTAATTTTGGACGCGTCTCTCTGTGGGAAGTCCGTTATCATCCCATCCCATAGGGTAGATGACCTTCATCCCCATCATGCGACGATGTCTAGCTATTATATCCTGATGGGTATAGCTGAATATATGCCCTACGTGGAGAGAGCCGCTTACGGTGGGAGGCGGTGAATCTATTACGAAAGCATCTTTACGGGCAAAGTTTTCATCATATTTCCGCATACTGCTTACTTTCCATCTTTCGCGCCATCTCTGTTCTATTTCGGCGGCGGCGAAATGTTTAGGCAGTGCGGATACATCTATACCCGATATATCATTAATTTTGTCATATACTGGCATTGGCTGTTTTTCTTTTCTTTAGTAGAGAATGTAGCATATCGAGGCTGTTTCTGCGTGGCACGGAATGGTACATAACATGTGCTTATTCACTTAGTATTGTATGGTGTGAATTTGTGATATGCTTAACTTTGCTCATGAAATCGAAGCAAAGGGTATCTTATGCGGGTAGAATTCACTCATCGAGAATATAGTTATAGTTTATGTTTTACTCGCGCTTGCAAAATCACCTGTTGATTACGTGTGAAGTTCGCCTCTAGGAAGCAAGAAATTTATGAAAGAATTTCCGTGCATCGTTCCGGAAAAGCCAATCGAGTATATAGGCGCTACTCTGCGGAGCGGACAATTTCGGCGGGTGCTGACTTTGAATACGATGGCGAGTTTATCGAGCGGTCTGCGTCTTGGTACTCTTTCGTGGCTACTTTACGATATGACCGGCTCCTCCCTTTCCGTGGGCATTTCGATTGTTGTTCGCGCCTTGCCGGCGATAGTGCTTGGTCCGCTCGGCGGCGCCATGGCCGACTTGGTAGACAGGCGAATACTGGTAGCTTTGGATAGATCTTTGCTTGCTATACTAGCGGCAATTACGGGCTTGCTGGTTGCATCGGGTCAAATTCAGCAATGGCATTTGCTCGCCTTGTCTGCTTCTGCCGGAATTCTGTTTGCCTTCAGTGAACCTGCCGCCTTTGCAATGCTTAGGCAATCATCCTCCAAAAGATGGATGTCGCATGCTGTATACTTGCGTTCACTTACTGCAGAGATTGGGGAGACGCTAGGTCCTTTCATAGCCGGCATAGTCATAGCAACTTTGGGAAAGCCTTTCGCATTCTGGATAATGACCGCGGGGTTCTCAGGGGCGGCCGTGCTGTTATTGCGGCTCCCGAAACCTCTTGCATACGCTCCTATCCATGATGTGCACTCCATATTGCGACAAGTCAGCCGCGGATTTTCGGTTGTTGCGAATACGCCTTCACTGCGCTGGGTGACCCTCATCATCCTGATGCACAGCCTTACCGGCGTTGCAATATACCCGATACTACCTCAATTTTCTGCCGAGGTGCTCAATAGAGGCGCCATTGGTTTCGGTTACATGTCGGCTGTTCTTGGAGGCGGGCTAATCATCGGCTCTGTGGTATCTGAAACAGTGAGCAGGCTTCGTGAGAGGCGCGGCGCTACTCTGCTGATTGGCGGCATAGTATGGAACGGGGGCATGGTGTTATTTGGGTTTCAGGCCTCGCTATGGTCGAGTCTATTGATACTGCTAATGATGGGTATAGCGGGCTCTTTGTGGTTTGCTGCTGCTATCAGAATATTTCAGGATACTTCGTCACCTGAGATGCGCGGGCGAGCGTTTAGCGTGTTTCTTGCAGCTTCGCAAGTTTTCCCATTGGGATGGCTCATAGGTGGGGCACTCACTGAAATGTTCGGCATACGCACTACGCTGATTATCAGTGCTTTAGCATCTACTCCGCTTGCACTGCTTAGCTGGATAGTAATGCCTTCTTTCAGGAGGCGGTGAACATACCCTGTCGGGTCAATGCCAAAACGGATATTCACATGTAGCCCTTTAGCTATGCTTGTGCTGCATAGCTAAACAAGTGCCTTCATCTAGGGGGTAATGGACATTCTGTCTGTTCTATATAGGATATTGTGTAATATGATTATAGCGTGTAGTGGTGCGTAGTAGATAGGCGATCTATCATAAATCGCGAGTGGTGAACTCAACCGTAGAGCCTATGGCTTCATGAGGATCATTGAAAATGTGATTTTATCCTGCAGTTGTTTCTTGCTTTTTGAGAATGATGCAAGTGCATCCCTCTCTTTTTGTGAGAAGGCTAGGGTAACCATATTATGGTAAAAAGGTGATGAAATTTCTATGTGGGAAGTATCTAAAAATGCTCAAAGACAATTTGACTCAAAAACATATATTTCCGAAACCTTAGGGGGTATGTACCCTCGTTTCAATCAATCCGGCACCTGTGAAATCAGACGTTGCAACCATAAAGGATTTTGAAAATGCCGGATCTAAACTCAATCGTCAATAAGATAAGAGCTAGAACTAAGATAAGAATATAGTTAGAGCTAATCGAATAAATATGATAATGCATATTTTGTATACTGATATTTCCAATCCTAAATTCTATAATCCCGATACAAAAGAATATGAAAGTTTAAGAAAGGAGTTCTCAAAGAAAAGAAAAGATGGCATAAGCGGTTTCATGAGGATATTCAATGAAGAAGAAACCATTGAAAATGTGATTTTATCCTGCATAGATGGGTTAGATGAGCTCGTTATTTGCTTGAATAATTGTTATGACGGTACGGAAGAAATTGTAGGAAGATTGATTGAAAAGTACCCTGACAAGATAAAGCTTTACAGATATGATTACTATGTCTATTCAGCTATGAGCCAAGAACATGCACAATCAAAGTTCAATGATGTGAATAATCTCGCAAACTATTATAATTATACTCTATCGAAATGCAATTTTAGATATGCTGTTAAAATAGACGGTGATAATTTGATGATAAAAGAAGATTTTGAAAAGGTTTGTAAATCTATTAGAGAAAGCGGTTTAGAAAAGTATTTATACTTTTCAGGCTTGAATCTTTATAGATACAATAACAAAATATATTTTCTTGGAAAGAATTTGATATCCGGAGTAGGTGATATAGGTTTCCACAAGATAACAAAATACACTTACTTTTTGAAAAATGAACATTTTGAAGAACTCAAAAACATATATGTTTCTGAAAAAATTCCAAACATCCTATATTTCCATTTAAAAGGTGTAAAAAAAGATAGAGGTATGTTAAATCGTACCCTTAGCCGTGACAGAAAGGAATTGATATTTACAAAAGAATTAAGAAAAGTATTATACAGATTTGTTAGATAACAAAAGTTTTGATGAATTAGAACTTATGACATTTAGTCAATTAGTCGAAAAGAGGCCTGAGTTCAAAAATTTGAAACTTCCAATAGAATATAAAATAGAATAATGGTAACCATATTATGGTAAAAGGTGATGAAATTTCTATGTGGGAAGTATCTAAAAATGCTCAAAGACAATCTAACTATCCGAAACCTTAAGGGGTATGTACCCTCGGTTCAATCAATCCGGCACCTGTGAAATCAGACGTTGCAACCATAAAGGATTTTGAAAATGCCGGATCTAAACTCAATCGTCAATAAGATAAGAGCTAGAACTAAGATAAGAACTCGAATAAATATGATAATGCATATTTTGTATACTGATATTTCCAATCCTAAATTCTATAATCCCGATACAAAAGAATATGAAAGTTTAAGAAAGGAGTTCTCAAAGAAAAGAAAAGATGGGGTAAGCGGGTTCATGAGGATATTCAATGAAGAGGAAACCATTGAAAATGTGATTTTATCCTGCATTGATGGATTAGATGAGCTTGTTATTTGCTTGAATAATTGTTATGACGGCACGGAAGAAATTGTAGGAAGATTGATTGAAAAGTACCCTGACAAGATAAAGCTTTACAGATATGATTACTATGTCTATTCATTTAGAAGTCAAGAACATGCACAATCAAAGTTCAATGATTTGAATAATCTTGCAAACTATTATAATTATACTCTATCGAAATGTAATTTTAGATATGCTGTTAAAATAGATGGTGATGATTTGATGATAAAGGAAGATTTTGAAAAGGTTTGTAAATCTATTAGAGAAAACGGTTTAGAAAAGTATTTATACTTTTCAGGATTGAATCTTTATAGATACAATAACAAAATATATTTTCTTGGAAAGAATTTGATATCCGGAGTAGGTGATATAGGTTTCCACAAGATAACAAAATACACTTACTTTTTGAAAAATGAAAATTTTGAAGAACTCAGATACATTTACCCTTCTGAAAAAATTCCAAACATCCTATATTTCCATTTACAACGTTTAAAAAAAGATAGAGGTATGTTAAATCGTACCCTTAGCCGTGACAGAAAGGAATTGATATTTACAAAAGAATTAAGAAAATTTATACAAATTCGTTAGATAACAAAAGTTTTGATGAATTAGAACTTATGACATTTAGTCAATTAGTCGAAAAGATGCCTGAGTTCAAAAATTTGAAACTTCCAAAAGAATATAAAATAGAAGAGTAAACTATACGGATCTAATGACGTATCTAGAATTATGGCTGAGAACGGTGGACTTTTTTCGGCTACTGAATCGTTGCAGGTTACAATTATATCCAAGGCAAATATACCCAGCTGAACGGAGAAGTTATAATATCATCTTTCCGAAAGGGTACGGATGATCTTGACCGTTGCCGAAGCCGGTATGGGCACTTTCAATTTGTAAAATCAGAAGAGTGATCATACTTTCGGTATAATATCAAACTGTTCGGTTGGAAGAATGGATAAACTCAATCATCTATCCTGTGTATATCGCTTTCCAGTTGAATCGACGCGTTCGGAAAGAATTCTCGCCAAGGTTCGAAGTACTCCACGAATTTGCGCCCTTCATCGAATGAAGGCAGGTTACGCACTGAACGCCCCGGGTCGTACCCGGTGGTTTTCGCCAATGCTTCTATACCACCGCGCTTTGTCTCACGAACGCCACCGACTATGAAGATAGCGCCTTCGTCATCCTCTACACAAAGGTCCAGCCCCTTTTTTCTAGATCTCCAATAAAGTTTCATTACAGTTTTTTCTGCCGGTATTCGGTATTAAGTATGTTAACGGTTATTGCCATTTTTGTTCCTATCCTTTCGCAAATGCAATGTTTACTGTTGCCAATGCACTATCAAGTATACGATGTGCGAGCAAGCTTTTAGGGAGGAGTGGCTGCGGTTCACGAGTCCCATCCGGTCTGACAAATACCGCTCTACAGGTTTCGCTCCCGAAACCTGAGTCTTTATCGGATATGTCATTGAGTACCGTGAATGCCGCTCCTTTTGCTTTTGCTTTCCTCGCTGCTTCCATGATGTCTAGAGAGGTTTCAGCTGCAAAGACAACTTTGGTCAACTTCCTACCTTCCGCCTCTGCCGCTATGTCTGGGTTTGGTATGAGGCGGATGATATTCGGTGCATCTTTCTTTTTGATCTTCTCTTTTCGCGGTTCTGCCGGTCTGAAATCCGCTACAGCGGCAGCCATGATCAATAGGTCCGCATCCGAGGAGTACCTGTCAACGGCATCTCGCATATTCAGAGCCGTATCTACTCTTACCGTTTCCACTAACTCCGGAGCCTCCAATGCAGACGGGCCTGTTATCAAAGTAACTTTTGCTCCTCTATCGCGGGCGGCTTCCGCTATAGCGAATCCCATCCTACCCGATGACCTATTTGCTATGTGGCGGACAATGTCTATGGACTCATGTGTACCTGCTGCCGTTACTATTACATGCTTTCCCGCGTAATCGCCCCTTTTGCCCAGTAGCCAACGGATATGCTGAACTATACACTCTGGTTCCATCATTCTTCCGGTGCCGGAAATGCCTGAAGCTAGCCTCCCCTTTACCGGACCTGCAAAATGGACGCCTGTTTCCTGCAGACTTCTCACGTTCCTTTGAACCGCCGCGCTTTGGAACATGCCGAAGTCCATGGCGGGTGCGATGATAATCGGAGCATCTACGGCAAGAAAGGTTGCACCTAGAGCATCGTCGGCTATTCCCAACGCCAACTTGGCTATTGTATTGGCTGTGGCAGGCGCGATTATTAGTAAATCGGCGCGACGCCCTAGTTCTACATGAGCAATCGACATCTCACTGTTCGGGTTCCATAGATCACTAGTTACGGGACGATGTGTTATAGCCGAGAATGTGGTGCTTCCTACGAACTGCGCGGCGGATTGGCTAAGAATTACGTCCACAATGGCACCGCTTTTTATGAGATAGGATGAGAGGTATGCGGCTTTATACGCGGCTATAGAACCGGTTACACCGTGGACTATCTTGCGCTTGGCTAAAGGCATGAATTGAATAGTATCTTCGGATGCTTCCATAATTGCAGTTTTACAGATGGCTTCTCCTCTGTGTAGGCGCCTTATCTGCCAACGTTCATTTTGTAGATTATCCCCAAGCCATATATAGTGAGGTCTACATTTATTTCATCAAAGCACGGAGTATAAGGCGCGAGGATATGGACCATGCCTCCTGTTCCTATAACCTTGCAATGAGAGTTTCTTTTCAGGGATAGTTCTCTTTTGAAGCGTTTAACCATACCTTCTATAATTTCGGAAAAGCCGTATATGAGCCCGGATTGTATGGCTGCGGATGTACTGCGACCAATAGCTGTAGGCGGCGCTTCTATCTCCACACGCCGCAACATGGCGGTATTTGTGTACAAGGAATCGGCCGACATCTTCAACCCGGGCGCTATGGCACCTCCGATATATTCACAATCTTTGTTAATAGCATTTAGTACCAATGCTGTACCAACATCAATAATTATGGCGGGGCAGCCGTATAAATCTTTTACGGCTACCGCGTCTGCTATGCGGTCCGGTCCTACGTCCTGCACTCTATCGTAACTGACTCGTATGCCCGTACGTACGCCGGAGTTTACTAGGAGAGGCTCCAAGCTTATCAGCCTGATAATAGCGGTGCGCAATATGCGAGTCATGTCCGGAACTACTGAACATATAATAGCCGCTTCAAACGATGAAACCTCAAAATCATCCATTGCTAGCAATCCGGAGATGAGCAAAGAGTATTCTTCCGCTGTTTTACGGGGATCAGGAGCGAAGCGCCATGAACCGATGAGAACGCCTTCATCCATGGCGCCCAACGTGATATTGGAGTTGCCGATATCTACGGCCATCAGATATCCCATTTGTTATTGATTATACGCGTTACTGAGTCTGATCATCTACCCTGTAAGGGCATATTTCCCTATTATTCTCAAATGCCTGAAACGCCGCGGGGAGCGCCGATATGATATCGCTTGGGGTCATGGTGAAGAGGCTATTTCTTCTTACGGCTATATTGCCCGCTGCTCCATGTAGATAGACGGCAAGCGAAGCGACATCGAATATGCGTTGAGGAATCTGAGCGAGAAGCCCTGCCGTTAGACCCGCTAGAACGTCTCCGCTTCCGCCTTTGGCAAGTCCGGGATTGATCCACGGTGCTACGCGTACTTTGCCTGAAGGTTCCGCTATCAGCGTCCGTGCGCCTTTGAGGATTACCACTCTCCCGAATTTTGTCGCAGAGCGAACTGCCTCCAGCCTGTTTCTTTGTATATCATGAGCATTGACTTTTAGCAGGCGTGCCATCTCACCCGGATGTGGAGTCAATATAGCCTTTCGTTTTACGCGCTCATGCCAGCGAGGAGTAGATGCCAATACGTTGAGGCAGTCTGCATCCAATACAACCGAAGGGGACTCTACTTCATTTATAAGCAATCGATGTATAAATTGGTACGTGGATGGAGCGGTTCCCAAACCGGGTCCTATCAATAGTGCTTGAAAATTTTCCGTCTCACTCAGTACTATTTGTGCGGATTCATCCGGATTTATCTCGCCTGTGCTTTTCTCCGGAAGCGAATGGCATATAACCTCAGGCACTCTTCCGGCTGTCATTGGATAGATAGATTCGGGCACGGCAAGGTGGACAAGCCCAACACCCGAACGTATGGCGGCGCCTGCTGCTAACAACGCAGCACCGATATATTTTGTAGAGCCCGCAATTATGAAGAGTCGCCCACCTTCTCCTTTGTGGGCATTCGGGTGGCGTTTCGGCATGAGTGATGCCGTTATATCTTCGGTGAGATATTCGGTCTTTGAAGTCCGGTGTAGATGGTCGGGTATGCCTATATCTAGAACGACGACCTTTCCTATAGCGAGTACGTTTGAGACGTTCACGAGTGGCCCCACCTTCGGTAGTCCTAGCATGAAGGTTATGTCTGCCGGCAGTCCGTTCTTATCGAACTCCCCGGTATCGGCGTCCATGCCTGTCGGCAGATCTATAGCATATATTGGAGCATGTGCGCTTTTTGCCATATCGAAAATGTCTGATATATGCTTTTGCAACGGGCGGCTTCTTCCCGTTCCGAGAACAGCGTCTATAATCAAGTCAGCTTCTTGCAGGGCATATCTGAGCTCATGCAGATCCTCCCTGTTGTAGCTATCTTTTATGATGACTCCCGATTTGTATGCGAGGGTTCTCTTTGTATCGGTGGAGATCCTTTTCGCTACGAGGAACGCCGAGACGATGCCACCCATGTTAGAGATGATTCGTGCTACTACCAACCCATCTCCGCCATTGTTTCCCGGTCCTACCAGTAAGGCTATTTTTTTCCCTGATAGCCCTTTTAACTCATGAGCGATGGAGCGAGCTATAGCCGCGCCCGCATTCTCCATGAGGGTATCCGCGGAGATGCCGTTGCTCTCACATGCCGCCTCTATCCGACGCATTTCATAGGCGGTTACGATTTTCATAAAGGCCTCCATGCGTCATCTCTGGCTTCCGCCACCACCACTGCTATCGCTATATCCCTTGAGTGTGTAAGGCTCAAGGCTATATGCAATATGCCCATCTTCTCTGCTCTGGCTTTTGCGTTGTGATGCAAAACTATCTGAGGTGCGTGCCCTTTATGCCGAATCACCTCTACGGATTTCCAAGGTATGCCCCTTATACCCGTTCCCAATGCTTTCATAACAGCTTCCTTCGCTGCGAAACGGGAAGCTAGGTGATGAGCTCTTCCACGTGAATAGCGTATCTCTTCTTCGGTGAAGACTTTCACTAGAAAGCGTGCGGGGTATCGGGACAGAACGCCTTCTATCCTCTCTATCTCGATAGTATCTACGCCGGTATATATCATTGTTATTTAGTAAATGTGCTGTTGTGTATACGGTTCATATCTTTTACGGCGGGGTGTATCATTGCTTCTTAGGAGATACGCAGGGGAGGGAGTGCTATAGGCTTTTTCAATATTGTATTATTGGAAGGTGTTTTTAGGGCTGCATGCTTAGGCGGATGTTGCACATTCTTATATAAACGAGGAAAGGATTCTTTATGGGCGCAAAAATTTTGGACGGTAAAGCTATAGCCAATCGGATTGTTGAGGAGCTTCGCCATACATCCTATCGTATAACATCTGCGAAGGGTAGAAGTCCGGGCCTTGCGGTACTTTTGTTCGGAGATAATCCGCCATCCGTCTCTTATGTGCGAGAGAAAGAACGTGCTTGTCGAAGGGTAGGTATTATGGCTGAGGTGTTTCGGGTTCCCGCAAACGCTACGGCAAAAGAGGTGACGTCTAAAGTATCGGCTTTGAACGGGGATGATAGGTTTGATGGTATTCTGGCGCAGCTTCCGCTTCCTGAAGGGTTTTCTCTGGGCGAGGAGGCTATCCTTCAGAGTGTATCTCCTCTTAAAGATGTGGATGGTCTGCATTATGAAAATTCGGGTAGACTGTTGGCTGGAAAACCGCGCTTTGTACCCGCGACCCCCTTGGGTGTGCAAAGGCTTTTGATTGAGTATGGAGTGGATTTGGCCGGTGCTCACGTAGTGGTAGTAGGAAGGTCTAAATTGGCTGGTATGCCTCTTGCGGTGCTTCTTGCTAGCCGTAGCAGTAAGGCGAATTCTACAGTGACTATATGCCATACGGGGACAACCGATTTGGGTGCTTATACTAGACAGGCGGACATTCTTGTTTCGGCTGTTGGGCGGGTAGGTTGTATTACCGCTGATATGGTCAGACCGGGATCGATCGTTGTGGATGTTGGTATAAACCGCGTCGAGGATGCTGATGCTCCTAGAGGGTACCGCTTGATGGGAGATGTGGCCTATGATGAGGTGGCTCAGGTAGCTTCCGCTATAACGCCTGTACCCGGCGGAGTTGGCCCGATGACTGTGGCTATGCTCATTCATAATGTTTTGCAGGCTGCAGGGGCAGTCAATGTCGGATAATCTTTATAGTAGGAGAAGTTTGGATGGTGCTGAATTTACACGTAAAGAACGGATGGATTGAACTGCAAGTATCGCTTTTTTGAGTCTAATAGTGTTTGCTCTATCGCTTCCTCCGACCGGTAAGGTTATTCTTAAAATGGAGATTTGCCTGAGCCCTGCCTGAGCGAGGTTGAAAAAAAATTCATACTAATTTCCTTACTTTGATCCTCGGGATAATTTCGTCATGATACGGTAGTTTCTATGTGTTAGAATCATAGATAATCATAAATGGATAATTGGCCTATGAAAGGTCTGTAAGAGAAGATCTGATGATGCAAGACAATTCCGCTGTAAAACAAAGATATCTGGGAGATCCGTTGGAGAGTAGGGTAGGGGTGACTGTTCAGAAAAACTCGTCGGGGTCTCACGATAAGGCTCAGATGCTGGAGCTTTTCAGGAAGATGTTCCTAATACGTCGCTTTGAGGAAACCTCCGCAGAGTACTATACGAAAGGGTATATACGAGGCTTTCTTCACCTTTATAGTGGCCAAGAGGCTACGGGTGTTGGGGCGGTATCCGCTCTTCGCCCGGAGGATTATTTAGTGACTCACTATCGTGATCACGGGCATGCTCTAGCGCGAGGTGTGGATGTGAATAGGGCTATGGCCGAGCTCTTTGGGCGTAGGACAGGCCTGAGTAAAGGCAAAGGCGGTTCAATGCACCTTTTCGATACATCCAAAAATTTTATGGGAGGCCACGCAATAGTTGGCGGCCAACTGCCTTTGGCTCTTGGATTAGCACTTGCCCAGCAGTATCGGGAAAGTAGCGGCGTTACTATGGTCTTTCTAGGTGACGGATCGGCAAATCAGGGAACTTACCACGAGACGCTTAACATGGCGAGTGTATGGAAGTTGCCTCTGATATTTTTTCTGGAGAATAACGGCTTTGGCATGGGATCCGCTGTAGGACGTGTACACGCGGGTCAAGGGGATTTCTCTAAAGCAATGTCTAATTACGGTATCAAGTCTGTTGTAGTAGACGGTATGGATGTGCTATCCGTAAAAAAGATTACCGAAGAAGCTGTCAATGAAGTTAGGGCTAATGGAAGCCCTTTTTTTATCGAGGCGAAAACATATCGCTTTGCAGGGCATTCGGTGGCGGATGGTCAGAAATACAGGACACCTGCGGATGTTGACCTCTGGAGACGAAATGACCCTATCTCTACTTTTCCCGCCTTTCTTGTAGATAATGGTATAGCATCTGTAAATGAGATAGAGTCGATTCAGGCGGGGGTGGAAAAAGAGGTGACGCAGGCCATTGAATTCTCACTGGCAAGCCCGAACCCGGAACTCTCCGAACTGACAGATGATGTCTTGGCATAGGTGAGTATTATGCTTATTCCATTGCGAGAAGCTATAAGATGGGGCTTGATGGAAGCCTTGGATAAAGATCCACGAGTATTTCTCATGGGCGAAGATATAGGTGAATATGGGGGTGCATACGCGATAACGAACGGACTTCTGAAAAAATATGGAGAGAAACGCGTTAAAGATACCCCGATTTCCGAAGCAGGCTTCGTTGGTGCTGCCGTAGGTGCTGCAGCGGCAGACCTTAGGCCTATAGTAGAGCTTATGTCTATCAGTTTTTCACTGGTAGCATTTGACCAGATTGTAAATATGGCGGCCAATATACGTTATATGTCAGGCGGGCAAATAAGTGTTCCACTAGTTATACGAGCCCCTACCGGAGCAGGCGTGCAGTTAGCGGCTACACATTCGCAAAGTTTCGAGACATGGTTGGCGGAAGTGCCCGGAATGAAATGCGTGTGCCCCTCTAACCCATACGACGCACTGGGATTACTACGCTCTGCAATAAATGATCCGAATCCCGTATTCTTCGCGGAACCCGCCATACTTTACGGGTATAAGGGTAATGTTCCCGAAGATTACTATGAAATACCGTTGGGTAAGGCTCATGTAACTAGGGAAGGTGAAGACTTGACCATGGTTTCATATGGGGCCGGGATGCGCGTTATTTTAGCGGTAGCGGATATGTTGGAAGGTATGGGCAAGACGGCGGAGGTTATAGATCTTCGGTCACTGAACCCTTTGGACATAGATACTATTGTGGAGTCTGTTCGCAAAACAAACAGGCTACTGGCACTGGATACCTCTAGGAGATGCAGTGGTGTGATGGCGACGGTAGTGGCAGAGGTTCAAGAACATTGTTTCGATTGGCTGGATGCCCCTGCGTTGCGTATAGGTGCCGCCGATGTTCCTTGGCCATATAACCGTACACTCGAGAAGGCTTCACTCCCACAAGCGGTAGATGTTATGGACGCTTTAAGAAGGTCTTGGGGTATAGACAATGAAACGAATACACGCTCTAATAGAAATTGAATCAGGAGGGTAACACTGTGGAACAAATAACTATGCCTTCTATGGGCGCCGATATGGAAGAAGGAACAATTGTGAAATGGCTCAAACGTGAAGGCGATTTTGTCAAACGAGGGGATAAGATAGCGGAAATAGAAACGGATAAGACCGTTGTAGAAATGGAATCTTATCAGAGCGGTACACTGAGAAAAATTCTTTTCGAGGAAGGCAGCTTGGTTAGCGTGGGTAAGACGATTGCCCTTATTGGCAATCCTGATGAACCTCTGGAAGAAAATTCATATTCCGACGATGCCGATTCAGAATCTGCCGAAGATGCTTCGGATGAACGCAAACTAAACGAGGGCGAATACTTTAAATCTGAGGTGCAGACCGGATCCTCTGTCAATACTGAGTCGGATGCTTTCTCACTAGCCTATGTCGGAAGAGTTGAGGAAGAAAAGCCTACCTCGCAAACCGATACGAGTTCCGAAGAAGTACCTTCTGCAATCCCTGATGCTGAATCTCTCCCCGGTGCCGGCCATACCATGCATATAAAAGCGTCACCGGTGGCGCGGACGCTTGCACGGGAGATGAATATAAATCTGTCTGAAGTTACAGGGACAGGCCCCGGAGGTCGCATCTTGAGGGATGATGTGCTTTCTTTCAAACCTTCTACCGCACAATCCTCACCACCGAACGGTACAGTCGAAGCTCGGAAGAATATACGGCTTGATGATTCTTCGGTTCCACTGAGCAAGATACGTCAGGCAATCGCTCGCGTTACAGTTCGCAGTAAAACGGAGACGCCCCATTTTTATGTGACGAAGAGCGTGGATATGACCGCCGCCGTAGATATGCGAATAATGCAGAATGCAATTTTATCCGATACCGGTGATAGGATTTCTGTGAATGATATGGTGCTAAAAGCTACTGTGAATGCTTTACTGAAATACCCTAAGTGGAACTCTTTTTATAAAGATTATGCTATTCAGGGTAACGCAGATATCAATTTGGGCGTGGCCATAGCGTTGGATGAAGGTCTGATAGTACCCGCGATAATGCATGCGCAAAATATGTCTCTTGTTGAACTGTCCCGTGCTGCAAAAGATATTGGGCGTCGTGCCAAGAGTAACGAAGGTTCTCTTTCACAGGATGAACTGACGGGTGGAACATTTTCTACCTCTAATTTGGGTATGTTTGGTACAGATTCATTTTCGGCTATCATTGTCCCGCCGCAATCTATGATTTTGGCTGTGGGTGCTGCAAAAGCTATGCCTGTTGTGAAAGGTGGTGATATAGTGGTGAGGCAGATGATGAACTTGACCGTTTCCGCAGATCATAGGGTGGGAGATGGTGCGGAAGCCGCTTTGTTCTTGAATGAAGTGCAGAAAAATCTAGAGAATCCGTTGCGCTTGTTGGTATGATACTTACCGTGTTATAGGCGTGTACTTTCAGGAGCATTACACAGAGGAAGAACGGCGTATTCTTCTTCAATTTTTCACCAACGTAGATAAGCCGGTTTTCGCTCTTGTAAATATGCCGGAGGTGGTGAAAGGTACATTATTCGCTAGATATTCTCGTACTCACAAACCTCTTCGGCGTTTATTTCTGGATGAGTTCGTTAACTATTCCGGCGCAAAGGTGAGCGAGGATTCGCTTTTGTCTTCTACCGGTTACGGCGGGCTTCAGATGCCTCTACCTCTTTGGAACAGCAGCATCGTCAAGGAGGAGAAGATCGATTCCGTCAAAACAGAGCGGGCGGAAGACTTTTACAAGCGGATACTATCAGGCTATGGTGATGATTCTATTGCTCAGCTAGGCGGCGCACATATAGCATGTGAGCAGGCATCCAATCTGTTGACAAAGTCTCTTGAATGGGGACGCCTCGCCGCATACTTGGAGCAGTCTACACGTTACATCTTTTACGATCGTAAAACCGAAGACAGATACCGCTACGTAGTTCCTCCTGAAATTATAGGTGGACCTGTGGAAGGTGAATATCGTTACGTTATGGATGGACTCTTTTCCGCTTACTCGGAGGTGGTGCATGCCTCTCAAAATTATTTTCTGCAAAATCTGACACCTCCACCTCAACAGCAGACCAGAGCATGGAAAGCCAGTATACGTGCTAAAGCGTGTGATGTGGCTAGAGGTATCTTGCCGGCTTCCTCTATGTCTAATTTGGGTATCTTTGCGACAGGGCAAGCATTCGAAATGATGCTTATTAGGATGAAGGCGCATCCGTTGCGAGAGGTAAGAGAGTGCGGTGAGATGATGCTGGAAGAGTTGCGCATAGTGATACCGGCTTTTATGCAGCGAGTAGATGCTGCGGGTAGAGGGGAACTATGGGCACAGTACATCGCTGATACGACCGAAAAGGTGCAAGAGGCGGCGCTTCAAATGACAGATACGGATGTTCGGGATACTCCGGAGGTTTCGCTTACGGAATGGGATACTGAAGCCGAGACTAAAGTTGCAGCGGCGGCACTTTACGCAGTATCCGATCTACCCAAATCGCAACTGATGAGTATAGCAAGACGAATGACGGAGGACGAACGTCACCGTATCATTCGCATGTATTGTGGGGATAGAAAGAACCGTAGGCACAAGCCGGGGAGAGCTCTTGAGTATGCTACGTACACCTTCGATATATTATCGGATTATGGCTCCTTCAGGGATTTGCAGCGCCACAGAATGTTGACTATAGAGTGGCAGCGACTAAGTACAAAGCATGGTTGCATCTTACCGCCCCCCGTTTTAGAAGTGATAGGCAAAGTAGATTTATGGCGTAAATCTATGGAGGATGCGGCGAAACTTTGGGAGACTCTGGATGAGCAGTATGGACCGCACGTTGCTCAGTATGCCGTGCCTTTCGCGTATAAAATGCGGTACAGCATGCGTATGAATGCGCGCGAGGCTATGCACATGCTGGAGCTGAGAACTTCCCGACAAGGCCATACGGATTATAGAAGGATATGTTTGGAGATGCACCGCCTGATAAGGGATGTTGCGGGTCATACGTCTATAGCGGATGTTATGAAGTTCATAGATGAGACGAAAGAGTGGGATCTGCCTCGCGTGAGTGCGGAACGCGTCGTCTCTCGTCGCATTAAGAGTTAGTTACTAATCTTCTCGTTGAGACTTTAGTATAAAACGGTAACGTTGGAAGTAGCGGTTTCAGATTTTTTGCCTGATCGGAACCGAGTTATCAAGGTTTATCCAGTTCGCTCCGGTTTTCTCCGTTGGACTGGGTCACTACTACGCGATCATATTCAGTCAAAGGGCGGGGTATGTTGCGTATTATGCGTGCGTTGCCTTGTTCGTTTACAGTGAATCTACCGAGCATTTCCATCTTGTTCTGCCTTTCACCCCATATAGTGAAGCCTTCACCTATGGGTAGCTTGGGAAAGTTTGTAAATATCGCACTGAACTTAGGTTCATCTGGTTGTGATGTAAATAATGCGCGTGTATCTGTGATGTTTTCTTGATCGGAGATCATAGGCACGATTATCAGTATAGGTTCATTGATGGATGTACTACTTTCTGCTTGGAAGGAAGACAATGCGCCTGCTGTTATGGGCGCGGAGTTAAAAGTCGTCATATCGTTGTTCAATCTAGAGTTTTCTAATAGTATGGTAGCCGAGAAAGCTATAAGCGCTACTATTGCAGCCGCGCCGCCTGCGTAGATTGCTCTATTTAGGGTGAACCATCCTTGTACGGATGCCCATATTTGTTGCAGTACTCCTAGGTTCTCCCTTGGCGCTGCTGTGTATACGGGCACGGGCTGTACGGTAGGGGTAGATATATCTTGGAGGGTGGCTTGTTCCAATATTCTGCTACGTAGGTAATCGGGGGGTTGGAAGTTGTGGACGTCCTCCGATAGCGTTGCCGCCCATTCCTGAAATTCGGCTAATTTTGCTTGTGCCTCTTCGGATGACTCTAGAATTACCTCTAGCGCTGCTTTCTCTTCAGGCTCTAGAGCATTCATGGCGTATGCTGCCAAATTATCTTCAAGTTCCGTTTCTGATGTGTACTGTATGTTGTTCATAAGTGATTCACAATGACGCTTGTGGTGCGGATGTTTTTGTGTGGTTTCTCATCTTTTGTAACGCTAATCTTATTCTTGTTTTCACTGTGCCTGCGGGTATATTCATCTGTTCGGCTATTTCTCTATGGGTCAATCCTTTGAAATATGAAAATTCTACAACTGCCCTCTGTTCCTCGGGCAACACGTTCAGAATGCTCCTGATGCTTTCTCCCTCTATTTTAGATACGGTTTCATCCTCTGGTGAGATTTCATTGGAGGGTATGGATGCGATGTCCAATGTATTCTCTTGTTCGGTTCTTTGTCGTCTTTTCTTGCGAATCTGATCGATGATTCTATTCCGCGTGATAGCTGTTAGCCAAGTGGTAAGTTTACTTTTCTCAGCGTTGTATGAACCGCCGCGATTCCATAATTTCAGGAAAATATCCTGCGTGATCTCCTCAGATTCCTGATAATCTCCAAGGCTACTCATTGCCATACTGAATACGCGTCGGCTATGGCGATCGTATATAGCCCCAAGAGCGTTGCGGTCTCCTGATTTTATACGATCCATTAGTTCTTGATCGGTTAGAGTTGTGTAGTTCAATTAAATCTTTCAGTGTGATGTGTATTGTGCGTTACTTCAATATCTCTCGAATATAAGTTTACTAGTTATTTATGGCGATGTGTGATATCGTTCTTCATTGTATTTGACATGTATAGTGGCATTTATGATACTTTTAATTTGAGGTTAACACCGCACCGTACGCGTGGGAGCAATAGCTAAAGCTGAGAGGATGAATTTAATTTCATTGACCACGGAACCTGTCTGGATAATGCCAACGAAGGAAGCGTCGAGTAGTTCTCATAAGATAAATCCACGCTTTTTACTATAAGACGGCTTTATTGCCGAAGTGAGGAGGGTTGTTTATGATTAGCAGCGTTTGGATTTTGATTATGGTTGCGCTGGTGGTAATTTTTACAGCTGCCGCCGGTATATTTTTTAGCAAACCTAGTCGTTTTGGCCTGGATGGTTTTGTTACGGCGAGAGATTCGGTTCGCGGTGTAGCCGCCATGACTACTATAGTTGCTTCCATAATGGGTGGATGGATACTCTTTAGCCCGGCGGAGGCTGCTACATGGGCGGGTTTGGTGAGTATAGTAGGGTATGCTGTGGCACAAGCTTTGCCGTTGTTTGCTTTCGCAGTGCTGGGTCCGCGAATACGAAAGCTAGCACCTAATGGACATGCACTCACAGAATTCACTTGGTTCCGTTATGGTCGTGCAATGTATGTTGTGGTGCTAATTTTCGTGCTTTTGTACATGGTGGTTTTTCTGGGAGCGGAGATGGGAGCGATAGCGAGAGTGGTGAGGCTGGTTGCGGATGTGCCTCTACTACCCATCATTCTTTCAATATCTGCTGCGACGCTCATTTATACGGCTTATGGAGGGTTGCGCGCCTCTATATTTACAGATCGTATACAATTTCTGGTTTTCTTTCCTCTTCTGGCTATTATCTTCGGTGCTTCTGTGGCTGCGCTTGGCGGATGGGATGCATCCTTCGATAATGTTAGGGAAAATTCCCCCGCCCTTCTACGTTGGGACCATCGGCCCGGTATAGAACTCGGAATAACATTCCTCATAGGAGTTTTTGCGGCAAACCTTTTTCATCAAGGCTTCTGGCAACGAGTCTACGCTGTGAAAAATACGAGAACCCTACGCTGGAGTTTCATAGTGAGTGGCGTTTTAGTGATGATCCTTATCATTGGTGCGGGCATATTTGGCTTATGGGCTGTAGGGCTTGGGTTAGTAACCGAAGATGCACCGGCGGGAATTGCTCTATTCACCTTGGTGATAACTATTCTGCCTTCGTGGGCTGTCATCCTTCTTACACTCCTTGCACTTGTTCTAGTAATGAGCAGCCTCGATACCCTGCTGAACGGTATTGCAAGCGTTTTGGTAACGGATTTGCATCGTTTGCGCGGCGGTATAACGGCTAGCGGCTTGCTTTGGCGTGCTCGTATGGCGACCGTTTTCCTAATAATTCCCGTCATCCTAATCGGTTATTTCTTCGATAGTGTGCTGTATCCGTTTCTGGTAGCCGATTTAGTTTCTACAGCCGGCGTGGTGCCTGTTTTCATAGGCATGTATGTCTCCCGATTCAGTTCTAGGGCCGCACTGATAAGCACTCTTTCCGGATTGGTAGCGGGTGCCATCTTTTTCCCTACTAGGAATTTGCAAGGCTGGTGGACTTGGGAGCCTTTGACGGAGCTTTGGGACATATTGGCGTCCGGCAATCTGGTGACCTCTTTCCTTGCTGCGCTCATCGTTTCCTCCCTTGTTTCGGCAGTGTTTTTGTTAATCGAGAGAAATCGAAGTGGAGCGTCCTTCGACTTCAATGAGATGAGAGGCAAGATTAGCTTACTGGATGAACCGTTATGAAGCGTTTGCCTGTACCGTTACACATGTATAACCTTGATAGAAGGTCGGAGTAAACTGCCTCTACACAACGGACGTAGATAAAGGTCAGCTTCTCTGTAATGGCTTAGCGGGAGAGTATTGCCTAACCTTTTGTCTTTAGAGTGAATGCGTTCTCACTCTCCGCCCCCAATGCGAAATCTGCCGGATGGAGGAGAGGATCCGCCATACTCATCACTTCCCCAACATTCTGCAGTGCCGTCTTCTCTCAGCCCACAAGTCTGCAAGCCTCCTGCGCTTACAGTTTCAAAAGTGCCGGATGGAGGAGAGGATGCACTACTTTGATTGTTTCCCCAGCATTCCACCGTGCCATCTCTTCTCATGCCGCATGTGTGCTCTGATCCTGCGCTCAGGGATTGAAAGATTCCGGATGGAGGAGAAGATTGACCGTCTCGATCATTTCCCCAGCATTCCACTGTACCGCCATCTCTCAGCCCACAAGTATGAAAACCACCTGCGCTGACAGTTTGAAAACGACCCGATGGAGGAAGAGCTTGGTCATAATCATCATATTCAACTTCATCAACATTAGGGTCTACACCTAAACCCCAGCATACCAGTGTATCGTCTCTTCTCACTCCGCAAGCGTGCTGAAACCCTGTGCTTATAGATCGGAACATTCCGGATGGAGGAGAGGATTGACTAAAGTCATCCGAACCCCAGCATTCCGCTGTATCGTCTTCTCTAAGCCCACAAGTATGACTATGTCCTGCGCTAACCGTTTTGAATATTCCTGATGGCGGAGCGGACTTACCCCAACTATCATCTCCCCAGCATTCCACCGTACCGTCTTCTCTTATGCCGCAAGTGTGAAAAGCCCCAGCACTTACGGATTGAAAGATGCCGGATGGAGGAGATGATTGACCATGTCCATCGATACCCCAGCATTCCACCGTCCCATCTTCTCTTATGCTGCAAGTGTGAGCATCTCCTGCGCTTATAGTTGCGTATTCAGTATCGATCACAGATACGGGCAAGGGTATTGCGGCTTCTCTGGCAGACGAAACGCCGCACGCGCTTAAAATTACAACACTCACCGTAAATACCGCTGATAATAAAAATTTGACTGTGGATTTATCCATTTTTCACCTCTGGTTTTGGTTAAATAACCTTCTTGACTAGATAACCTTTCCATTTCTATTGAAGTTTTATCGAAGCATATTTTGAAGGCAGCTCATACTATAGTTATACGCAGTGCCTACATATTCGAGCTTTTATCGAAGCGTATTTTGAGAATAGATCATGCTTACGCACTCATGAAATAGCATCGCTATTTCTCAACGATATACGGATGTCTAAGCAACCTTATAAACTAAGGCAAAAAGCGGTTATGGCCAGAGTAGGTAACCCTCTATCTCTGTTTCTGCGCGCAGTAAACAACCGTCGATGCTTGTTACATAAATACTATTCTCTACAAACGTGCAATTGGTAGGGCGATCTGTTGGCACGGGATGAGTTGCAACTATTACCCCATTGGGGTCGAATATTGTTATACACCCGCCTGGACCCGACAATTCCCAGCCTGTGCACGCTACTATCAGACCATCTTTGGAAAGGGTCATACCATCTATCCCTCGGTGCGGACCAAAATTGTGCAATATCCTCTTTTCACCCAATGAACCGTCGTCTTGTACTGGGTATGCGCGTAACTCGCGCTGTTCACTCGCTCTATAGTCACTCTGTGCTACATACAGCGTTTTGTAATCTCCGGAAAACAGCAACCCGTTTGGCATTGAAGTATCGAAAGTCCTACGCACACATTCGTAAGAATCGTCCCGTTTAGGCTCTATCGATAGTATTGCCGAGTATTCTATACCCATATCCGGATATACATCACCTATACGATCCGAGAAGTATATCCGCCCGCTGGGGTGTATAGCCAAGTCATTTGGTCCGTTCAACCGTTTTCCATCTACAAACTCTCCAACGGTTCTCATATTTCCATCTTTACTGAACTCCACTATGCGCCTACCCCCTCCCGAGCACCCGTAAAGCCGACCCTCGCCATCGAAATTCAAACCGTTTACCCCTTCCGTATTGACGGCGAAAGTACCCAATGCTCCATTACCGGATTCAGCTGAAGTACCCTATTCATGGCTATATTGCTGAATAAGAGATTATGCCCGTTCCATGCCGGACCTTCCGTAATAGTTCCCAAGTGTGGTATAGCGTGCTCAAATTTCCAAGTCATGTTGACCTCTCTCTCCTGATATGTGATACTAGATTATCTTATTATATGACTTAATCGACATTCTTATAACGTAAAAGTCAAGGTTGCCAATATGGAAAATTCCCTTTCAATACACCCTCCCTCAGTTATGACCATCGCAGGCTCGGATTCCGGCGGTGGCGCGGGGATACAGGCGGATATAAAGACTTTTGCTGCTCTGGGTTGTTATGGCACCTCTGTTATTACTGCCGTTACAGCACAAAATACGATAGGAGTGAGGGCAGTGCATGAGGTACCGGTCGATAATATCGCCGATCAAATAGATGCTATCTTGGATGATATGAGCATAGATGCGGTAAAGACGGGCATGCTCTCATCCGCTTCTATTGTGGATGTTGTATCGGATAGGGTGGAACGGTACAACTTGCACCCGCTGGTGGTAGATCCGGTCATGGTATCGGCAACGAAGGTAAAGCTCATAGATGATGCCGCTGTACATGCTATAACCGAACGGCTCATACCACTCGCGGATGTTCTTACGCCGAATGTTTATGAGGCTGCTGTGATTACCGGCGTAACTGTGAAGGATGAAAAGACCGCCCGCTTGGCGGGGCTTCGCATGTTGGAGATGGGTGCTCGCTCTGTGATAGTGAAAGGCGGTCATTTTGGAACCGAATATGCAACCGATTTACTTTTAGATGCATCCGGTGAATATAAATTGAAGGTTCCTCGCATAAATACGGATGCTACTCATGGAACCGGATGCACTTTTGCCTCTGCGGTGGCCGCCGGTCTTGCTCGCAAATTTACCATTAAGGAGTCGGTTGAAATTGCCAAAGAGTATGTAACGGAAGCGATGCTCTTTGCGTTCAAGGTAGGAAAGGGCAAAGGACCTCTGAATCACTTGGGGAAATGGTGGGATAACTCATGCGGGCCTTACGCTGAAACCAAATAGTAAGCTTGAAAAAGGCCATCGGTTGCGGTTTGTATGACTTGCTTCGATTTACCGGCTGCCGGATCATGCTCTCTTATCGGCGAACTTTCTCACTTTTTTAAGACGTTTCGTTTGTAAAGGTCTAAATAATAGCTATTGCGCGTTGTTCTAGATAGAAAAAGCGCACACACCGCTGTCTCCTAAAAATTTTGGACGTGAATTTGGTAGAATGACGAAGATTGTACCCGCTCGAGTAAAAAGACGGGTGTGGCCATACTTGAAGTATCAGGTATGCTCCGATGGAATCTGATATAAAAAGTACATGGAAGAACTTAAACGATACGACCAAGTTTCTATACTCGGGTTGCCGTCTGCTTTTCACGGTAGTAGCGTTGTGTATGCCGACACTACGATACTCGACAAGAAAAATTTCGACCTGCATATTGTAGACACATCCTTTTTCAATCCTTTTGTACAGCAGCTAGAGCGTAAACGCGAAACTACGGGTTACGAATTTTCTAAGAGAGATGATGTCAGAATCATCCCTGAAGTTGACTACGAGCTGAAACGCTGGGCAAAAGTTTTGAAGAGACAGAAAAAATCCCTTATTAGAAAAAGGGAACGACTTTATCACAGAATCAAAGATGAGATATTGGAAAAAATTTTCATCGTAGAATATTTCAGGAAGATCAATGTGCTTCGATTTCCCGCATCTGCCGAAGCCGCATCAGTGCAGGATTTCGTGAAAAAAGTAGACTATTCGATACGTAAGAATGCCGCGCATAAATTCAATAACTCGGAAAGTTTTGTAAATGAAGAAGCCCCTACAGACTATATGCTTATCGCTATGGCTGTCTACCAGTCTTTGTTTGAGGGAAGGAGGTCATCTATTCTGACAAAGGATATGGACCTCATAAGAATAGGCAGGATTGTTGTAGCTTCTATCTCCCAAGATAAGAGAATTCAAGAGCATGTAAAGAACTTTCCGATAGGCATATACTTTTTTAGAGATGTGGAAAGGTTTTCTTCCGTGTGTGTCGAAACGTTTCCGGATGGAGTGGCCGGATTAAAAGTTTCCGCCAAGAATCGCCTTGTTAAAGAGGTGGAGGAATGTTTCAATGACCTTTCCGGAGCGTTCCGAAGTAAGGCGAATTTTCAAAGGTAGTAGAGAATTCCTCCGGTAAATTTCATTCCTTTTTCTAATCCGTCTCTATTGAAATAAGTTTATTTTGTGGGGGCGTAGTGATTTCGGGGGAGTTTGGTGACATATACACGTCCATCTCCAACCTTACCCCAAACTCTCCGGGTAGATAGACGCCGGGTTCTATAGTTACTCCTATCCCGTCTATCAATGTTCTGGTATCGTGAGTCTCCCAACTATCTAGATTGACACCGTTGGCGTGCACTTCTCTACCTAGGCTATGCCCGAGCCTATGAACAAACAGATGGCCGTATCCTGCTTTATCTACAACTTCGCGGGCTGCGCGGTCTACTTCCCACCCCTGCGGATGGCGCCCTTTTTCAACAGATCCTACTACGAATTCAAATGCTGCGTCCCTTGCGTCTCGGACTACATTGAACACATTCCTCTGTCTTTCTTCTTGCAGGTTGCCCAAATTTGCAACCCATGTTATATCGGCATATATGGAATGTTCATCTTTGGAGGGATGTTTCTTTTGTCTTGCCCACAGATCTATTAGGAGCCAGCCGTTGCGGCGTATTAGGGCGGCATCATCCGGTGTAGGTTCATAGTGCGGGTCTGCTGAGTTTGCGCCAAATGCTACTACCGGACCATCATCCGACTCCAATCCTGTACGTTCAAGGCGGCCTCGTATAAACTCTGCTACATCGTGCTCCGTGAGTTGCCAACGGATCTCTTCGCCTATGAATTGGAATGCTTCCTGTACAATCTTTGTCAATTCTTCCGCTGCGTAGCGGTGCGATTTCAGCTGAGCTTCGCTCCATCTTTCCGTGGCATACTGCGTGATATCTCCGCTCGGCACCACTTCTACATCGAGTGAACGGACAAGCTCGATACTTCCTGCGTCTACACGTCCTACTCTCGGCAGCTCAGACATAGGCGAGTATTCCATGGCTATAACGGGCTTTGAGGAGTGGCTCCTGCACAAGTCCACCAATCTATCAAGTCCCCGCACCATCTCATCCCTATTCCTGTATACATCAATATCCGGAATATCCAACGTAGATTTCGTAAATCGCCCTACGTCCACACTATGTGCAAGAAGGTGAGGCGGCTTATGTGCGGGGATCATCAGCCATACGGGTCTAGTCAGATTAGAGACTCTTTTACCGATTACCTGATGGAATACCGGGTTTGTATACCTGTAATCCCTTAGGAGCCAGCCATCTATACTAGCGGCGTCCATAAACTCCTTCGCTACACCGATAACTCTAAGCGATGTCATATAGGCATCTCTTGCACAAGGCGCTGATAATTTTTCAATGCCGCTCTACAATCTTCGGGGGTGTTTATATCCATTCTTATTAAAACGGTTTCCAGATGCAGCTTGTAGACTTTTTCAGAGTATCGCTTCAACACCTCCCGTACGCCTTTGGTTTCATCTTTGACGGATGCTATCTCATTTCTCAGGGTGCCATCGAATACCAGTGGGTGCCCACCACCTACGGAGCAATAAGGCGCAGTTATGAGGGCGCCTGTTTTCTCATGGCATTCTATGATATATCGTATGAGTGTGTAAGGTCTGGGCTGGTCTACCCCAAGAAGGATTATCGTGTGTGCTTGTTCGGGCAGAGCCAAGGCGCCTACCTTTATGGACGTCGCTTTTCCTTGTGCGAAATCCGGGTTGTAGGTACGTCTAACGTTGGGCTTTTCCAGCAGGGGAGCCGTATATTCATCATAAGCTCCCGTGACTGCTACGATATTTTCCGTGCCGCCTGCCAGCAAAGACTCCAGTTGGTATTCAAGCAAGGTAGTACCGAACCATTCGATCAGCGGCTTGGGTTTCCCCATCCTGACCGATTCACCTGCTGTGAGTAGTATTGCGCAGATAGACACTGTACGGCTACTAAACGGCAATGGAAGATTGTTTATTCCTCTCCGCTCTCTCCAAAGCCTTTCCAATAAGAGTTTCGCTAAGCATCATCGGGGCACCATCCCCACCTAACCGAAAAGCAAGAATATCTGCGATTATGCTTATAGCTATCTCTTCAGGCGTTCTTCCTCCGATATTCAACCCTACAGGAGAACGAACCCTTCTTATGTCCTCTCTGGTCATACCTTGTTTGAAGAGTTCCTCGAATATCAGTATAGTCTTCCGACGACTTCCCAGCAGCCCGATGTACGATGCGGGTGTGTCTATAGCCGCTTTAGTTGCCTCTGAATCATGGCGATGGCCTCGGGTAGCGATGATTATGAATGAATTCGCATTTACAGGCATCTTGGTGAAACCTTCTGTGTAAGAGCCCGTCTCGATTATGCTCGCTTCAGGAAAGCGTTCTCTGTTCGCGAATTCCTCACGATCATCAAATACGAATATGCGCATACCTACGGATTTGGCTACAGGTGCGAGTGCTTTACTAACATGTCCGCCTCCTGTTAGAACAAGCGTGGGGGGTGTTGTGTAAGTCTCTATAAAATACTCGCATCCGGCTTCATTCTCCACATATTCACAGCGTCCCATTGCCATGAGTGAGCGCGCTTTGCGTACCGCCTGTCGATTCAGTTCATCATCTCCTAGCGATCCTTTTGTTTCCCCATTCTCCCTTATGAGCATCCTTTGCCCTTTGTGTACCTCTTTCATTTCAGGGGAAGCGACAACTATGGTAGCGATAGCCGCAGGTTTTCCGCCACCATATGCGCTCACTATCTCTTCTGCGAAATCACCGTATTCATCCGATCCGCGTACCGGATCGATTAGGAATCGCATAGTACCGCCGCATACTAATCCATCCTTCGCCGCCAGTTCTTCGTTGAGGGTATAGTCCCTCATCTCAGAGTCTCCGCCGTGCTGTAGAATCTCTCTTGCGGCGAACCAAATATCTCCTTCTACACAACCGCCGCCCAGTGTTCCTACTCCGCTTCCATCCGCCCGTACCAGCAGCTTAGCGCCTTGCTTCTGCGGAGTGGAACCCCATGTCTTTACAACTGTAGCCACCACAACATCCCGTCTCTCTGCTCGTTCTTCAACTGCTGCTTTAAATACAGATTGCATAAATACTCTCCGATAAGACCGTTTTTATCTTATTCCTAGCTGCTGTGAAGTGTGGATATAGTGCATAAACCTCACCCTATCTATAATACCTACTATACGTCCGTGAGATACCACAGGCAGTTGGTTAATGTCTACATCCGCCATTATGCGAAGCACATCAGTCAATTCATCACTTGGCTCTACGGTTTGTACCTCGCTAGACATCACATCTTCCACGCTTGTCCTAGACCAAAGCGCCCTCGGCACCTTTCCGATATCGGTTAGGGAGACTATTCCTAAAAGTTCATCATTCCTAGAAACAATCATTGTCTTCTCCCCAGTGCGCAACATACGCGTTTCCACAAGCATATCCAGCGTCATTCTAGGGTCTACCGGGCGGATGTCGGGGATCATAACTCTAGAAACAAGCGTACCTCTCAATGTTCTCTGTAACACCGCATCCTGTTTGGTACTAGAAGCGGCGGACAGGAGGAACCATCCAATAAAAGCCAACCACACTCCGGAAAACACCTCCCCGAGCGGAAATGCCCAAATAATACCGCCAATAATAAGCCCCCAGCCAAAAAACTGGCCTGTAGTTGCTGCAACATTGGTAGCACGATGCATATCACGTGTAGAGCCCCACACAATAGCCCGAAGCACTCTTCCGCCATCAAGCGGAAACCCCGGCAACAGATTGAAAGCGGCTATCGCTAAATTTGCGCCGCCCACTATGCGCAACAAGCCGCCCAAGAAAGTTTCACTACTAACAAAGAAAATATTCACAAGCAGGCATATTCCGCCTATTATACCGCTCGTTATTGGTCCTACTATCGCTATAGAAAATTCGGAACTCGCCGTATTTGCGTCCCGCTCCAAATTACTAACCCCTCCGAACAAAAACAGCGTAATATTCTTCACCCCTATACCGTTTCGTTTCGCCATAAAGGCATGAGAAAGCTCATGCACCAGCACGGATGTAAAGATGAGAATAGCGGCCAGAAAGCCCGCTAGCCACGGCAGAGCGATATTCCATTCAGGGTATTGAGGACGAAAGACACCTGTGGCGATACTCACCGTCATAATAGCCAAAATTATCAACCAAGTAAAGTGTATATGTATACCTATACTCGCTATAGAAAACAGTTTTATGGATGAACGCATGCTGATTATATCTCCCTGAGGTTAAGTATACAACTTTCTTATATACTTATATACCTCCATGAAACTCGGAGCGCAATAGATGCCCGGCTTTACAGTAAAAAGCCTTCATCCCGAATTTAGGCTGACCCCAGATACCCGAAACTCTTTTCGACTATTGACCTACTTTGCGTTACAACTCTACTTTGGGATTTTTCGAATTCTGCCTACCTAACTTCGCATGAATACTTAGTTGGTCTACTATTCCACCTTCCACTCTTCAAGGACATCCCATCTAGGCTCTAGCCCTAACCCGGGTCGGTTCGGTGCGTGAACATAACCGTCCTCAATATGTAAATCATTCTTCCAAACCTTCCCGTGCATAGGATTCACCGATTCGCGATAGTATTCTAGAATGAGCCCATTCGGTATAGCGGCTACGAGGTGAATATGCGCCTCTTGGGCGCCATGCGGTGCTATATCCAGATCATGAGATTGAGCAAGAGCCGCCACCTTCATAAATTCTGTTACACCGCCCATTATTAGAGCATCCGGTTGGAGTATATCCACCACTCGCTTCTCTATCATATCGCGGAAACCGTATCGGGTATACTCATTCTCACCTGCGGCTACGGGAATAGAGGTAGCCCTTGTCACCTCTCTCTGACCGAAGTAATCATCGGGTTCTACCGGTTCTTCAAACCAGAACAGGTCATACCTTTCCACCTTTCTAGCAAACTTTATCGCCTGATAATGGCGATATGCATTATTGGCATCTACCATCAGCCGTACGTTTGGGCCTATAGCCTCGCGGCATATTCTTACGCGTTCCACGTCTTCATTTATTGGCACACCTCCAACCTTTATCTTCACCGCTCGTACGCCAAGGCTTACATTAGTCTGCATCTCCTCCGCCAGTTCATCCAACCCTTTGCCTTCTTCATAATAGCCGCCTGCTATATATGTATCTATCTTATCTTGGAACCCGCCTAGCAGTCGCCACAAAGGCATTCCCGCCACCTTTGCCTTTACATCCCAAAGGGCTATATCTATACCGCTAATAATGCGTGTGGAGATACCTCTACGTCCTACCAATTTGGGGCGCCACATTCCGTGCCATATACGTTCATTATCCAGCGGGTTCATTCCAAGCAACCCTTTGCGAAAGTATTCTACAAAAGCCTTGCCAATCTCCGGAGCATCCTCTACGCCCCCTGCAATGCCGATACCTTGAATACCGGGCTCATCCGTATCTATCACCACTATATTCAGAAGGTTGTGCGTATAAGTGTAGAGTCCGTTGGAAATCGGGCGTTCTCGCGGCCATTTATACATCTTCAGCCTTACATCTACAATTTTCATAATTTCCCTTCCTTTTAGCTATACTTATATGAATGCATTGTAGCGCATTATATGCCGCACTATGTAAAATGAGAAGTGTTCATTGAGACGAGGGGGCCCTTAGCTCAGTGGTTAGAGCAGGCGGCTCATAACCGCTTGGTCGCAGGTTCGAGTCCTGCAGGGCCCACCATACTTTCGCTCAATGCGCGTGAGGCTGAGGAGAAAGAACCGATCTTGTGAAGTCCGCCTCTCTATAGGCGAATTCATACTGCCGGACATACATAAGTGAGCACAGACCGGTAGCGGAACCGATTATTTACCGAACAACTACTAACCGGATGACGCAACCTTATCAGGGGAATATTCAATACCGAGCCATACTGGAATTGTGCGCTACGTAGAAAATCAATGATAGCGCCGAACAAAATCATCCTCGGCGACAATCTCCCGATTCTCCGCTCAATGGAGTCGGAATCCGTCCCGCTCATCTACATTGACCCGCCATTCAATAGCGGCAAAACCCTAAGACGTGCTCAGCTTTCGGTTAGTCGCATTGCTGAAGATACCGATACGGCAGGTATGACGAACAAGCGTATAGGCTTTCAAGGTCGCGTATACCAATCGGAGGTCATCGGTAAGTCATCCTACTCCGATTCTTTTGAGGACTACCTATCGTTTCTGGAGCAGCGTCTGAGAGAAGCCCATCGCATCCTTACACCTAATGGCAGTTTGTTTTTCCACATCGATTGGCGTGAGGCCGCACGCTGTCGTCTGCTATTGGAGAGCATCTTCGGCGGGCATAAGCATTGTATCAATGAAATCATCTGGGCTTACGATTTCGGCGGGCGTTCCAAATTGCGCTGGCCAACCAAGCACGATAACATTTATTGGTTCGCCAAAGATCCGAATGATTACATCTTCAATTACGATGCTATCGAGCGAATCCCTTACCTCGCCCCGGGTTTGGTCACTGCGGAAAAAGCAGCCAAAGGAAAAACACCTACCGACACTTGGTGGCATACGATTGTGCCAACCAACGGGTACGAAAAAACCGGCTACGCAACTCAGAAGCCCTTGGGAATTATCCGCCGAATTGTTTTGGCTTCGTCGAATCCGGGTGATGTTGTGATGGACTTTTTCGCCGGTAGCGGAACCTTGGGAGTAGCAGCGATGGAGTTAGGTCGGCGTTATATTTTGATTGATGAGAATCCGCAGGCGGTTGCGATAATGAAAAAACGACTGCGAAATATTCCGTCGCAAATGTCACCGATGACGCATGAAAAGAGATCGAAAGAATGCCAAAATATGGACAAATCTGTGACTCACCTAGCAGAGATTGGAGCAAATCTGAGCCAAGAATACCCTTATCGGCATAGGCGTTGGGCGGGTAGCCCCTTTGAATGGATCATCAAATTACCTTCCAGACAGAAAGGCAAAATTGGCCAACAGATGGTCGCCGCACATTGCCGCGAGTCCGGCTTGCAAGTCATTGAAGGCGTTGGCGATTCCGAAGCGAACTTGCTCATTGATGAGCACCGCGTGGAGGTGAAATTCTCGACGCTGTGGGAAACCGGAATTTACAAATTCCAACAATTGCGTGACCAGAATTATGAGTTCATATTTTTTCTGGGGATTTCGCCGCACGCCGCCCACGCGTGGGTGTTTCCGAAGACGGAGATCCCCTTTGATGAATTGCCCAATCAGCACGGCGGAAAAAGCGGCACCGATACTTGGTGGGTTAGTCTCAGGCCTAACAACCCGCCGCAGTGGATGCGCAAACAAAGCGGCAACCTGTCCGAGGTGTGCGATGTTTTCCGCGAATATTTGTCCTAATAAGCATAATCATCCAAAATTTCAATTAAGAGATTTGAATTTATGAACGTCCAAACCGCACCGCTTGCCCGTGAACCTGTGCGTCGTATAGTCGGCTTTGATATTGCGCGTGCTTTTGCCATACTCGGCATGGTTATCGTAAATTTCACTATAGTATTCGCACCTAGCTCAGAAGGAGTCGTATCCCCTCTCTCTTTGTTTGTCTTATCGCTGCAGGGCAGAGCTGCTGCTTTGTTCGTTGTGCTGGCGGGCATAGGCGCTAGCATCGGGACTGCTAGGGTGCGTCGCTCTGAAGATGGAGAGATGCGAACGGATGCACGCGTAAAGATGCTCAAGCGCGCGCTCTTTCTGTTCGTGATCGGTTATGCGTGGCTAGCGTTGTGGACAGCCGATATACTCCATTTTTACGGCGTGTATCTCACTATTGGTGCGGCTCTTCTATTCGTGCGGGATAGATGGCTCATTGCGGCTGTAGTCGCAGCCATCATAGCGGGGTTAATATTCTTTCTAACCGCCGATTATTTCGCCAACTGGGACACGGAAACTTTGATATACGAAAATCTGTGGACACCGACGGGCTCCTTTCGGAACCTTTTCTTTGACGGCTTCCATCCGGTCTTTCCGTGGGTAGCTTTCTACATATACGGCATGTGGCTCGGACGGAGAAGGCTGACGCCGCGCCGCGGCATTTGGGTAGCGTTTGCTTTGTCTGCCATAACGGCTATCTCCGCCGAGTTGACGGCAGTTTTCACAGTAGGAAAATTTCCTACCGCTACGGAGATGGAAGCCGCCGGGTTGAGTATACTGACAGGGGTATTTCCCGTACCACCTACGCCGTTTTACATGATAGCCGGAGCTGCTACGGCAACAGCGATAATATCTTTGTGTATCGCTCTTGGTAAAACTGTTATTGGCGCGTCGTCCTTCGTGCCTATCGTTAAAACCGGGCAGATGGCGCTAACCGTTTACATACTGCACGTCATATTCATTTTTGCAGTTGTCGCGTATATGGAAATCGCGGGCGTAGGTGCATTTTCACTCGGCACGGCTATGATAATCTCCATAATCTTCGTCATCGGCATAATAGTTTTCAGCACTTTGTGGCGGCGCAGGTTCAGCCGAGGTCCCGCCGAATCTCTTATGCGTTCATTTTCGGACGCGAAATGGCTAACATATTTACAAAGGAGTACATAGAGGGTTGGATACGAATATAGATACTTTGATACTTGGCGGAGGTGTGTTTGGGCTGGCGTGTGCTCGCGAGTTGGCGCGTACGGGGCGGCGTGTGTCGGTCGTAGATCGAGGAATGCCGGGTTGCGAAGCGTCCGGCTTAGCACTTGGGCGTATCGATCCGTTTCTGCAAGGCTGGAGCCCGTCCGGCAAATACAACCCTTCCAACTTGTCGCGGGCGGGTGTAGAGGCGGATCTGGCTATCCGCTCATGGCGGCTACACATGGAGCGGCGAGCAGAGCTGGAAGACATATCCGGTATAGATTTTCAGACGGATTACCGCCCTACTCTTCACTTTATCCAAACGGAAGAAGAGCTTATCGAGGCGGAAATATGTGTACGTCGCTGGGGAGACCTTGGGTATGAGGTGAAAATTATCGAAGCGGAGGAGGTGCGAAATCTAGACAGTCGGTACAAGGCGGGGAGATACGGCACTCTCTATATGGTTGGTTCTTTTTTCTTGGATAGTCTGCTGTTTTCGAAGGCGCTACACACCGCTGCCAAGATGAACAAGGTGAACTTCATACAGGGCAATGTGCAGCGAATGGATTACAGGCGCGGCATGTTAGTTGTACATACGGATACCGAGATGTACAGAGCCCCTGAAGTAGTGATTGCTTTGGGCGCGTGGAGTAGCGATTTCTGCCGTGTATACGGAGTAAATGTGCCTATTTCATCCTCTAGGGGTCAAATATTGCGCCTTACTTTGCCATCGGGCGGACCATTCCATCACCACTTGCACGGCGCCTCCTCGCTTATTCTAAAGAAGGATGGCGAAGTTTGGGTCGCCGCCACAGCGGAGGACGCAGGGAATACCGACTTTGACAGCACACCCACAGAAGCCGCTAGGTTGGAGCTGATGCAAAATGCGGCGCAGCTCATGGAAGGCGTAGATACTTGCGATGTGATTCGGCAAACTGTCTGCTTTCGTCCGGTATCTCCGGACGGGTTGCCGGTCATCGGACGCCTACCGGTTGGGGGCAAAGTATGGATAGCTAGCGGAGGTAGCGGCACGGGTATACTACATTCCCTACTGGTAGCATCCGAGACGGCGAAGATGATAGACGATGAAGAGACATCACCCCGTATATCCGCAATATCGCTGGCGAGATTTCAGCGGAAAACAGACGATTATCGATAAAGCGCTTAACGCTGCAACCGTTCCTCACACTTTCACCTTCACAATATAATATGGCCGAACATGCCGTTAAACCTATGTGTACACCAAATATTCCACAACTATTATGACATCGATCGAAAGAGAAACCCTATAAAATAATCGAGCAAACTCTACCTATCGAATTCAAACATACCTTTCCAAAATCAATGAACGATACAACGACCCTAATTCATCCCTTTGGCTTGGAGTATTACCTAGATAAACAGTATGGAAAAAATAAAAATTACGGTATAAATTCATAATGCAATCAATCTCTTCAAGCGACCTTTTCAAGCGACTTCAAGCGAGGTCAAAATTATGAAGGAATACACCTCATGCCGCAAGATATTACGGAAAAGATTGGGTAAAACATACCAAACTGGAAACTCGTGAGACATTTACCCAGTATACATACTCTCGAACATACCTCTTCTATGTTCTTTATCGAACCTTTCCATATACGAAAATCCTATACAAATACCGCCGCAAATCATTCATAAATACCAAAACAACCTCGATACATTACCTTACATGAACGGCTACTATAATAAACCCTTTCAATCGCCTAAACTTTTGCAAATTAGCGCACACTTCCGGCAAATATACGATATAATTTAGCATAACTCTAGTACGATACGTATATAACTAGATAAAGATATGATAGAGACATCACTCGAACAGAAAACACCGAACTACTTGCGTCAAATGTTACTGCTTTTCTTTCTGGAATCGTCGGGCAAGGTGACAAGATGGGATTTACAGAAACTCATTTTTCTTTATACACAGGAAAATAGATCCAAACATTATACCTTTATACCGTACCGCTACGGGTGCTACTCTTTCCTTTGCGCGAGTGATATGGAACTATTGGAAAAGCGGGGATGGATAGTAACATCGAGGCGAGGGCAAGTATCGTTAAAGGGTAACCTTGAAGCCTATGGCTGGGCTGCGGATAACAAAGAAAGAGAGAAGGTGCGTGCTTGGCTGAAACGGAACACGGAACGCGGCTACGATTTGATTGCCGAAACTTACAGACGCTACCCCTACTACGCCTTTCATAGCAGAATGAAAAAACGCCTGCTCACCGCCACCGAAATAGAGAGAGTAGAGCGGTCTATAAAACCTGTAGACAAGAAAGCGATAGTCATCTTTACTATCGGCTATGAAGGCATCTCATTCGAGGATTATCTCAACAAACTAATTCATAACCGAGTGTCTATGGTGTGTGATGTTCGGCGTAATCCTTTGAGTAGAAAATTTGGATTTTCTCGCGGAACTATTTCGCAAGAGCTACCTAAGATCGGCATCGAATATATGCACTTTCCCGAACTTGGAATTCCTTCTGAAAAAAGACAAAATCTGAACTCACGGGAAGATTATGAAAAACTCTTTACCGATTATAGAAGAAATCTTCCGAAACTTCAACCTGAAATAGAACGCCTGAAGCATCGAATAGACGATAAAAAACGGATTGCATTGACCTGTTTTGAAGAGCTACCGCATTACTGCCATCGCCATTGTATAGTAGGCCTTCTCGAAGCCGAATACGGCTATAAAATCGTACATTTATAAAGGAAGAAAATCCGATGCAAGAAAAGATTTTAATTACGGTGAAAACTTATCCATTGAATGAATATAAACACCGACCCTCCAAATGTGGAGCATGTCTTTAGCGTCCATGTAACCCATCCGCAATAATTGAAGCTATAGTCATAGAATGTCGGGAGATTTGCCGCGCTATCGGGGTAGCGCTTCTATTGCGGGCACACACTCGTATAATGTGCTCCCTTCGGTATTCTTGCTAGCGCTAAGGTGGAATACAAGCGGGCATATTATGCGTATAACCGCCCCGACCCGAGAAGATGCTAAAATTTATTATCCTAGAGGAGACGGCTACAATTCAGTTTGCCTATTGGAAAAAGTACTATGCCGAAAAGCCGCGGAAAAATGACAGAGACTATAATAAATTTCGCCGTTACGGGAGCGAATATAGGAACACTTATAGGGCGAGCCGGCGTTACTTCCAGTAAGATGGCAATAAGATGGCGACAGGTGAAAATTAGATGATCTTCGCCGTTCTTGGAGCATCCGGTCAAACGGGCATTAGAGTTGTGGGCTACGCTTTGGACTCCGGTCACGGGGTGCGCGCTCTCGTAAGAAACCCGATAAGATCACCCGCCCTGTTGGACATCTCGGGGAGTGCCGCATTTGAGATTATTACGGGCGATGTTACAGACCCCGCGGCAACCGCCGAGGTCATACGAGGAGCGGACGCCGTTATAAGCGCCTTAGGTCCCCGCGACCTTCAAACAGGCTTAGAGGTTCATTCTAGTGCCGCTCTTCATCTTTCACGACAGATGCCCAAAGAGGGAATCTCCCGCTATGTTTCAGTGTCCGGCGCGAGTTTGTCCGTGCCTACCGACAGGTTCAGCATTCGCGGAAAATTCTTCAGCACTGCCGCCTTCGTGTTCACGAAAAAAGACAAACATTTGAGCCTTCTTCTGGCTGACAAACGCAGAGAGTATGAAATCCTGAAGGAGAGCTCTCTGGATTGGACAATGGTGCGCCCGCCGTGGATAGTTCCCGGAGAGTATATTCGAGATGCAAATATAACGCCTTTCACACTTCAGGGAAGCAAGGTGAGGGTTGGAGAACTCGCAAAAGCGCTTGTAGATTTGGCTATGACCGAAAAGTTCAAGAGGCAAGCGGTCTTTATAAACAGCAAGTAGAATGAAACGAAGCCGTTTTGTCGGATACATGCCGCCACGGCACCCAAATACATCGTAATCTACGCACGTCTATCGCAGTTGACTCACCGCTATATACTTGTATAGAGACTGAATAGGGGAGATGATACTACTTACTTATCGGCAGAGAGAGACATAGGAAATGCTGGACAGTGAAATCAAACGGCGTATAGACGGTGCGCGCAATGTGCTGGTTGGGCAGATTCCCGACCCTAAGGGGCAGGTGGAGCAGATTACCACCGCACTTGTCTATAGGTTTATGGACGACCTCGACCGCAGAGCGGCGGAGGCGGGCGGTAAGCGGTCGTTTTTTGTTGGTGAATACGCCGGCTTTGCGTGGGAGAGATTGATGGATACCCGCCTCGGCGGCGATGAGCGGCGTGATTTGTACGTGCAAGCCGTAGAGCAGATGGCGGCTAATGAACGGCTGCCGTATATTTTTCGGGCGATGTTCAAAGGTGCTTTTGTGCCGTTCCGTGACGGTCGAATCCTGACCCTATTCCTAAAGGAGATAGACGCGCTGCCATATAGCCACAGCGAAGATCTGGGCACCCCGTTTGAATATCTGCTCTCCATTATGGGAACACAGGGCGACGCCGGACAGTTCCGCACGCCTCGCCATATCATCGATTTCATAGTTGCCATCGTCGACCCGCAGAAGAGCGAACGCATTCACGACCCCGCCTGCGGTACCGCCGGATTCTTGATCTCCGCGTATCGCCATATTCAAGAGGCGAATAAAAAGCATCGACCCGGCGACTCACTGACCCAATCGGAAAAGAAAAATCTACCGCAGAACATCATCGGCTGCGAATTGGATCCGGGCATGGTGCGCCTTTCGCTGGTCAATATGTATCTGCACCGCATCAGTCAGCCGCAGATTCGGGAATACGACACGCTGACCTACGACGACCTGTGGGATGAGAGCTACGATGTAATCCTTGCCAATCCGCCGTTTATGACCCCGAAGGGCGGCATCCTTCCGCATAGCCGTTTTGCGGTGCAGGCGAAGCGTAGCGAGGTGCTGTTTGTGGATTACATCGCCGAACATTTGAGCCTGCGCGGACGTGCCGGCGTCATTGTGCCGGAGGGCATCATCTTTCAATCACAGCGCGCCTATAAGGAGTTGCGCCGCCGTTTGGCGGAGGATTGGGGCTTATGGGCGGTGGTCAGTTTGCCGGCGGGGGTGTTCAACCCCTACTCGGGAGTCAAAACCTCGATTCTGTTTCTGGATAAAACGAGAGCGAAAGGCGCGGAGGAGATTCTGTTTCTTCGTGTAAGCGCCGACGGCTTCGACTTGGGAGCTCAGCGGCGAACGGTTGTGGAAAACGACCTGCCGCATGTGCGCAAAATTCTTTCGGCTTGGAAGCGCGGAGAGAAATTAGAAGGCAGCGAAATGGCACTATGGACGCCGAAGGAAAAGATCGCCGAAGATGGCGAATACAGTCTAAGCGCCGAGCGCTATCGGGTGGCGATGGATTACTCTAACGCTAAGTGGCCGATGGTTAAGTTGGGGGAGGTGTGCGAGGTTATTGCAGGTCAATCACCAAATGGAAAGCATTACAATACTTCCGGACAGGGAATGCCTTTTTTTCAGGGTAAGACTGAATTCACAGAAAAATGGCTTGGGATTCCTAATAAATGGACAACTCAAATTACAAAAATAGCCGAGGTGAATGACATTGTAATATCCGTTCGTGCTCCTGTTGGCCCAGTAAATATTGTCAATCAGAAAATCTGTATTGGGAGAGGCTTGGCCGCTATACGGGCATCACAGCAATTAAATTATCAATTTCTGTTCTATCTTCTCCAGCAGATGGAGAGTAAAATTCAAGGTAATATGGGGGCGACCTTTGCCTCCATCAATCGAAACGATATCCAACAAATTCAAATCCTTCTCCCGCCGCTTGCGGTGCAAGAAGAGATTGTTGCTGAAGTGGATGGCTATCAGCGTGTCATCGATGGCGCGCGTCTTGCCATTGCCAACTGGAAGCCAACCATCAACATTAACCCCAGCTGGCCGAAGGTGAAATTGGGGAGTGCCTGTCAAATCAATCCTCGTTTTGTGGGTTCATTAGACGATAGCACTGAAGTTCCTTTCATACCAATGGCGGCGGTTGGCGCAGGGAATGGCATGATAGACTTAGGCATCAATCGCCCCTATGCCGAAGTCAAAAAAGGATATACGCCGTTTTCTGCCGGCGATGTTATTTTTGCCAAAATTACGCCGTGCATGGAAAATGGCAAAGTTGCTGTTGTTCCACCGCTTAAGACAGAAGTTGCATTTGGTTCTACGGAATTTCATGTCTTGCGGCCTCGTGATGGATTGGACGCGCGATTCCTCTATTCTATCGTTTCGCATGAAAAATTTCGGCGAAATGCCGCCAATAACATGACGGGGTCGGCGGGGCAACAGCGCGTTCCTCTGTCTTTTTTGGTTAACTGTGCGATCCCTCTTCCGCCACTCTCCGAGCAGCAGCGCATTGTCGCCGAAATTGGCGAAGAGGAAAAATCCATCGCCGCCTGCCGTCATCTGATTGACTCGCATGAGGAAAAGATTCGCGCTAAAATTGCTGGATTGTGGGGTGAGGAAGAAAACTACCCTGACAGAAAGGAACCGAAAATATGAAAAAACCAAAAGTATTTATCTCATATAGCTGGACTGATGAGTTTCATCAAGAACGAGTTAAACAATGGGCTGACAGACTTATGGCTGACGGAATTGAGGTGATTTTAGATGTCTACGATTTGAAAGAGGGAAATGACAAGTATGTTTTTATGGAGAGCATGGTAACAGATCCTTCAGTAACTCACGTTCTGGTTATATGCGATAAAGGTTATGCTGAAAAGGCAGACGCTCGTAAGGCGGGAGTTGGAACGGAGTCGCAAATAATATCTGGAGAAGTATACAAAAAAGTAAAGCAATCTAAATTTATTCCTATCGTTTGCGCGTTTGAAGATGGAGAACCTATCCTACCTGCGTTTATGGAATCTAGAATATGGATTAACTTTTCTAGTCTAGAGAAAGCAAACGAAAGTTGGGAGCAGCTTGTTCGCGTACTTTATGGAAAGCCGCAGCATGCTAAGCCTGAAATAGGGCCGATTCCAAGCTATATCACCAATGATGCACCACTTCCAACAAGTGAGGCTCAGGCGAAATTCAACTCTCTAAAGCAGGCAATCCTGCAAGATAAAAAAGGTATAAATCGCTATCGACGTGATTTTATTGAGTCGTGCATTAAATACGCTGACGCATTACGAGTTCGTGAACGACCAAAAATAGCTTCAATGGAGGAAATTGGAAAAAAGGTTTTAGAGGACTGCAGGAAACTGAAGGCCATTCGAGATCATCTTTGTGATTGGATTCTTCTCGAGGGAGAAATTGCTGATAGTGAAGTATTTTCGGAATCGGTAATAGATGTATTGGAAAAACTCGTGGAACTCAAGTCTCCGCATCCTGAAATTGATGAAGTGAATCCTTTAGTGAATCCTTTGTGGTTCGAGGCTCATGCAGTTTTTGTATATGAAACATTCTTGTACATTGTCGCCGCATGTTTAAAAACTCGTGGATTTTCAATCTTACATGATATTTATTCCTCTCGTTATTTTTTACCATCTACGTATGTCGGGCGCTCGGATCTCAAAGGATTCAATTGTTTCTGGGGGTCTTCAAGAGCCTTACAGTCAGTGCTGGCACCAGAAGTCCAGACAGTGCTGGCACCAGAAGTCCTGAAGAAATTGAGTAAATTCAGCGGAGTTTCAAGAGCCTTACAGTCAGTGCTGGCATCAGAAGGTATAAGGCTTTATGCGCCGGCGGCTGAACTAATAAAACGGCAGGCTGATCGTGAAGATCTCCCTTTTATGGATATTCTTCAGGCCGATTTGCTGACCTTATTAATGTCTTTCATTACTCCGAATACGAAGTGGTATCCACAGACATTACATCGTTATTCAGAATATGAAAGCATGTTCCCGTTTTTCGTTAGGGCAGCACAGCATAAGCACTTTAATAAACTCTCAAAAATAACCGGAATCGAATCAGCAGATGAATTAAGAGCCAAGGTTCGAGAAGGGTATGAGAGGTTCAATTCGCGTTTGGATATAGATTTGTTGCAATCTATGAATATAGACAAACTTGACACGCTAAGATGAGCACACCTGAAATAACCAACAAAGTCCGGAACGGCAATACCGCCACACTCCGGAAAACCTCCTGCGGGCGTAGTAAAGAAACCTCTGATGTTGCGGAATTCTACGAACAACCCTCTGTTTGCTTTGTGTTTCGCGGCAGGTAATAGACTTGCATGAGGAATAAGATTCGCGCTAAAATTGCTGGATTGTGGGGTGAAGAATGAAGGAAGCCATTTCCTACGGCGGCAACTGGACCGACAAGAAGTTGGCGGCTTTGCGCGCCTATCTGCAGGCATATCTGAAGGTATTCAAGAATCAACGCGATTGGGTGACGCTCTACTACATCGACGCTTTTGCCGGGCCGGGTTTGTGGCAGCCGGAGCCTAAGGAAAAGAAGGGGGAAAATTTAAGCCTCCCTTTAATTGAGCATGCAGAGGAGGATGCAAAGTCGGAAGAATACAAACAAGGCTCACCAATGATTGCCTTGGGTATGCCGGAGCCGGGCTTCGATAAGTTTATTTTCATCGAAAAGAAAGAGAGCTATGTTGACAATTTGGAGATACAAGTGAAGGCGAAGTATCCTAATTTAAATGGCAGGGTGGAATTTATTAAAAGTGACGCTAATGTTATTGTTCGCGACAGGTGCAATAACTGGGGTGATAATGCGCGGGCGGTGATATTTTTGGATCCTTTCGGGACGGAGGTGGAATGGCAAACGATAGAGGCAATAGCCAAGACAAAATCTATGGATTTATGGGTGCTGTTTCCCGTGGGCATCGCCGTGAATCGAATGCTGACAACGGATGGAGACATTCATCCACGTTGGGAAGAGATTTTAAATTCTCTATTTGGAACTAGAGATTGGCGAAAGCACTTTTATCGTGAGAGCCCAACTCTCTTTTCTTATATGGAAGAGGAGGGTAAAGGATTTATGACTAAAGCCGCTTCTTTCGAGAAAATTGCCGCTTATTTTATCGAACGGCTGAAGAGTGTTTTTCCTGCTACGGGCGTAGTAAATAAACCTCTGATGTTGCGGAATTCCACGAACAACCCCCTATTTGCTCTGTGCTTTGCGGCGGGTAATCAAAATGGTGCTAGAATAGCCGTAAACATTGCTAAGTATATAATAGAGATGAAAAGATGAGTAGCATATCACAAATAGAATGGACGCAGATGACTTGGAATCCCGTTACGGGGTGCACCAAAGTTTCGGCGGGGTGCAAGAACTGCTATGCCGAACACCTCTCCCACCGCTTGCGGGCGATAGGTGTGAAAGGGTATGAGCGAGGCTTTGAATTAACATTGCACCCCGAACGTCTGAGTGCGCCGCTCGGTCGGAAAAAGCCTACGGTGTGGTTTGTCAATTCTATGAGTGACCTGTTCCATGAGAAGGTGCCCTTCGAGTTCATCGGCGGCGTGATGGAGACGATTCGGCAGACTCCGCAGCATACCTATCAGATATTGACCAAGCGCCCTATTCGGATGGTGCGGTATTTCGCCAAGCGTGAAGTGCCGGAGAATGCTTGGCTTGGGGTAAGCGTGGAGAATCAAAGGCACGGCGCTCCCCGTATAGATGCGTTGCGCCGTATTCGTGCTCGCGTCCGTTTTCTATCCTGTGAGCCTCTGCTGGAGGATTTGGGGGAAATTGACCTGCGAGAGATCCACTGGGTCATAGTAGGCGGTGAAAGCGGACACAAGGCGCGCCCTATGCGGAAAGAGTGGGCGGAGAATATACGGAGGCAATGCGCCGCCGAGCGTGTTGCGTTCTTTTTCAAGCAGTGGGGCGCATTCGGTGAGGATGGAGTCAAGCGTGCTAAAAAAGCGAATGGTAGGTACCTCGATGGAAGGGAGTGGAGCGCCTTTCCCGAGGCATCTTCGGATAAAGATTGATACCCCGCACGGGGTGAGAAGGATAATACAATGAACGAAAATATAACAATCGCCGTCTTTGGGGCTACCGGCAAGGTGGGTAGCCATTTTGTGGATAAGGCTTTGGAGGCGGGCTATAGGCTGCGTGTGTTGGTGAGGGATAGATCAAGGTTCGCGCATAGCGAACGTCCCGAAGTAGAGACGATAGTAGGGGACTCTACCAATAGAGAAGACGTGGCAAAGGTTGTAGAGGGTGCGGACGTTGCGGTTAGCTGCTTGGGCAATTCAAGCAAATCCGTCAGAATAATGGCCGCCTCATTCGAGAATATCCTAACCGAAGCCGCGGCTCAAACTACCCCTCCTAGATGTCTGATGATTACCAGTATCGGCTGTGGCGGGACGTCTTGGCTTATCAAGGGTATGCTGCGGTTCATCTTGGGACGGGCGGGTTTAGCTGATTACGAGAAGGCGGATAAGCTAGTCCGAGAGGCTGCCCCTATTCCGTCCGTGCTGGTGCACCCGGCCGTCCTTACGGATGCCCCGGGCACGGGCTCATATAACGTATCGGAAAAGAGTAGCGTGCTTTATCCAAAGTCGATATCCAGAGAGGACGTGGCTAAGTTTCTCATCGACTGCGTAGAGGATACACAATGGGACGGTAGTGTCATACTCGACGGTAAGAAGAAGTAGAGCCCAATCCGTAGCGCGGCAAGGCTTGTATTATGCCTAACTCTAACAATGAAGCGGAGAGCCGCGCAAAGATTGACGCCGCGCTGATACGGGCGGGGTGGCGACTTCCCGGTAGCGACTCCAGCGATGTCAGAATGGAACAGCACACAGGCGGAGGTAGAGCGGATTATACGCTGAATGATTCTAGCGGCTATCCTCTTGGTGTTATCGAGGCGAAAAGAAGCGACATCGACCCGCTGAGCGCCAAAGAGCAAGCCCGCACATACGCCGAGAGTCTGCGGGCGCGCTTCGTCATTCTTTCAAACGGCAACTTTCATTATTTGTGGGACCTGTATGCCGGCGACCCTTCTCCGATAATGGAGATGCCGACGCAGGAATCGCTGGAACGCCGCAAGGGCTTGGAATATCGCCCGTCCAAGTTTGGCACGGAGGATATCGGCACCGATTACATCGTGAAGACGCAGGGCGAAAACACGCCGCCGGAACGTAAGCGTAACTTGCGCGGTTATCAGTTGCGCGCCGTTCTTGCCGTCCGACAAGCGGCTGCTGCCGGGAAGAATCGCTTTCTGCTGGAGATGGCGACGGGTACGGGCAAGACGCTTGTAGCCGCCGCAGTGATTAAACTGTTCCTCCGTAGCGGCAACGCTAAACGGGTGCTGTTTCTGGTAGATCGTTTGGAGTTGGAGGATCAAGCGCAAAAGAGTTTCGCCGACTATCTGGGCAGAGATTATCAAAGCGTCATCTATAAGGCAAATAAGAGCGATTGGAATAGGGCGGAGATTGTGGTTTCCACCGTTCAATCGCTCACATTCAATGAACGTTGGCGTAACTTTTCGCCGTTGGACTTCGACCTGCTGATTGTGGATGAGGCGCATCGCTCTATAGGCGGGCGGAACAGCCGCGCCGTGTTTGAATATTTCATCGGCTACAAACTCGGACTCACCGCAACCCCGCGCGATTTGATGCGCGGTATAGACGCCGAACAGTTGGCGGAGGATAACCCCAAGGCGCTGGATGCACGCCAATTTCGCGATACCTACACTACCTTCGGCTGCGATACAAGCGGGCCGACCTTCTCCTACGGATTGCTTGAAGGAGTCCGTGAGGGATATTTGGTCAATCCGCATATCGTGGATGCACGCACCGAAATTACGACCCAACTGCTCGAGGATAAAGGCGCGACTTTTGTTATTCGCACCGATGAGGATGAGGAGCGGGAAGTCGATTTCAAGCGTAGAGATTACGAGCATCGCTTCTTTTCACCGGTCACCAATCGTACCATTTGCCGCGCCTTTATGGAGCACGCGCTGCGTGATCCTATCAGCGGCGAAATCGGCAAAAGCATCGCTTACTGTGTCAGTCAGGATCACGCCGCCAAAATTACGCAGATATTGAACAATTTGGCGGCCGAAATGTTTCCCGACATATATCAGTCCGACTTTGCGATTCAAGTGACTTCTAGGGTAGAAGATGCGCAGACATTCGCTCGCGATTTCGCCAATAATAACCTGCGAGGACAAACGCGATTCTTGGAGGGGTATGCATCTTCTAGAGCCCGCGTCTGCGTGACTGTCGGCATGATGACCACCGGCTACGATTGCACGGATATCCTCAACCTGTGCTTTATGCGCCCGGTGTTTTCACCCTCCGAATTCGTTCAGATGAAGGGACGCGGAACACGCCGCCACACCTTTCGATATCGCGACGCCGAGGGCGTCGATAATCGTGGTAGCAAGGAGAAATTTGTCCTCTTTGATTTCTTTGCCGTGTGCGAATACTTCGAGAAGGATCACGATTACGATGAACAGCTGAAATTGCCATATCCAAGCGAAGAGGAAAGAGCGGACACGGCGGAGATGAGCGACGGTGAGGGTATCTATGAGGATATTGATATTCCGCCGGAGCAATCCCGTTATGCCCTTACACATCGTGGGAAAGACTCTATTTCCACTATCGAGAAGACAGCGGTTGGTCCTAGCGGAATGCGTCCGGATAGGGAGCTGTTTGCCCACTTCGCAGAGCGCGTGCGTGCCGATGAGCAGATCAAAGAATCAGTAGCGAACGAGCGTTGGGGCGAGGCCGTGCGCCTTGTACGCGAGAGGTACGAAGATAAACCGGATGATTATGTAACGCCGTATAAAATCGCCTTAAGCGAAGGGTTGAGGCGGCTTCTGGAAACGGGCGAGGTTCTACGGCGCATCTTCGGGCTGATTGACCGATTCAAAGATCGAGACGAATTGCTGATAGAGGAAGCGCAGAAGTTCATCGCCGCAGTCTCCCCGCATTCGGATGAGGTGAACCGTGTCGCAGATATTTTCATTGCATACGTGAATAACGAGGATATCCGCAAAATTATTTCAGCCGGTGAATTTGCCCGCCTCGCCGACAACCCAACCCTGCCCGCCGAAGAGTGGCTGGGGCTCCAAGAAGAAACACGCGACGCGATTATCAACTATGCCCACGATTATGTGCGGCTCGATTACTACAAAGGCGCGGCGTAAGGCTAAGGAGGTACTGATATGACAGAGAAACCGAAAGAGACGCAAGAGATCACATTGAAGCAGTTTATTCGCCATTTCACAGAAGATACAAAAGGTATGCAAGAGGAGAAGTTTTGTTTTATCCTTGGCGCCGGAGCATCCAAAAGCTCAGGCATCCCCACCGGAGAAGAATTTGCCAAAAAATGGCTTACCAAGATAGAAGAAGATTTAGGATCGCCGGAATTCGAGCAATGGTTAAAAAACGAAAAAATAGATGCGGATAATTGTGCTAGTTACTATCCTCTAATTTTTTCCAAGCGGTTTATAAAAAAGAAGGCGGGATATGGCGATTTGGAATTGGAGATGTTGAAAGCAGAGCCCAGCCTTGGTTACTCGTTTCTTGCCGAAATTATGGCTCAAGGAAAACATAACATAGTTATCACGACTAACTTTGACAGTCTAATGGAGGATGCACTCTTTATCTTTACTTCCAATAAACCGCTGATAATTGGGCACTCATCTTTAGCCAACTTTATCAATACACAGTCGAAAAGGCCTCAGATTATCAAGGTTCATCACGACCTACTTCTATCGCCGCGAAACACCGAGACTGATACAAAAGAGATGGACGCCGCATTGAAAAAGGGCTTGCAAGAGATATTCAAGTATTACACACCGGTGGTAATCGGCTATGGCGGGAATGATGGCGGCTTTATGGATATATTGAAGGGATCATTGGATGGCGAAATATTTTGGTGCTATGTGGGTGACGAATTGCCGAAAGCTGAAATCCAAGAATTAGTTGCCGATAAACAGGGATTTTTCGTTCCAATTGATGATTTTGATCAGCTGATGTTTTTGATTGGGGATAGGATGGGCTTGGGACCGCTACACGAAAGGATGGAAGCTGTGGCTCAGAAGCGACGTACAGAATATCGAAGACAATTCGAGAATATGATCGGGAAAGTAGGGAGTTCAGATAAAGATGACCCCATGCAAAAGGCATTGAAAGATATGATCGACCGCGTAGGAGACAGTTGGTGGGCTTGTGAGCTTTTGGCCCGGCAAGCAACCAATAGCGATGATAAAGAAAAGATATATCAGGAGGGTTTAGGTAAATTCCCTAAAAGCTATGAGCTCATGAGTAATTATGCAATTTTCCTGAGCGATATTCGTAAGGATTATGATGAGGCGGAGAGTTATTACAAGCAAGTGCTGAAGTTGGATCCTGATAGCGCCAATAATAATGGCAACTATGCAATTTTCCTGAGCGAAATTCGTAAGGATTATGATAAGGCAGAGCGGTATTATCAGAAGGCGCTAGAACTGGATCCGGAGGATGCCAATGTAAATGGGAATTATGCAATTTTCCTGAGCGAAATTCGTAAGGATTATGATAAGGCAGAGCGGTATTATCAGAAGGCGCTAGAACTGGATCCGGAGGATGCCAATGTAAATGGAAATTATGCAGCATTTCTATTGAAGCGGGGACAGCTACAAACAGCAAGAAAGTTTATCGACAAGACATTTAATTACAACCAAGAGAGTAAGAATGAGCAACTCGAATTAGAACTATGGTTCTATAGATATGCCTGTTTTTATAAGGACTACCCCGATAGCAAGCAGGAGGTAAGCCGTCTATTGGAGGCAGGCACTCGCTCGCCGGGATGGCCTCTGGAAGAGATAGTAGAACAGGCACGGCGTATGAACCATCCCGAGTATGCGACAGTGGCCGAATTTGCCGAGCGCATTTCCAATGAGACACCTTGAGTAGTAGCAACCCAACACTTTCTCGCCGAAAATTTACCGGGGTTTCAAAAATGGAACAAACGCGTGCAGCTATTATTGACGATGTCCGCGATTATGCACGGTTTGAACGCTTCAAGCAACGGTTGCGTAGAGGATGACTGTATGAATTGAAAGCGTTATAATTCAATTAATTGTTCAGTGGAAATTTTAACATTTTAACTAGGAAGATAGAAGGAATGAAGGATAGAATACTGGAGTGGTTGAGAAAATTGCGATATGGGGCTGTACCTCGAGATCCTACGAAGTACACTCTTTCTTTTAAAGAAAATTTGGGTGTTGGAGATCTCACGATTGTCGACATAGGCCAAACAACGAGCTTTGAATTGCGAAAACAGTTGGAACAGTCTATATTGACTTATGGGAAACCCTTTCTATCAGGAGGCGTGTTAGGAACGGAAGGCGTGCTGGGAGCAGGAGGTCTACTAGGAACATTTTCCTCTAGCTTATTTGCAGGTAATGTCTTTATTGCATCCGCCAGTCCTGCTACCCTTATGTCAATTGGCGGCGGCGTTGGCTCTCAAGTTGTAGGAGCATCCGGGCAGATAATAGCGCAGGCGCCATTCATAAGTGCGGGCTCTATCATTACTCCGGTACTTGCTCCGGTAATGCTCTTCACGACTTTCTCTTCGATAGTGATTTCTCTACGCCTTGACCGTATTCAGGATACCTTGGAGAAACTTTCGGAAGTCTTGAAAAAAATGCTCGTCAGGGAACTTATTGGGGATTACGCTCAGGTTATCAGTGCAAGGGATCGTATTGAAGATATAAAAGCTGCGCTGGAAGGAAATTTTCTATTTACAGATGAAATGAAAAACCGCCTTTCATTGGTTGAAAGAGATATCGGGGTGTTGCAACTCAAGTATGAGTTTCTTTCCGAAGGAGGAGTAGCCTCTATTCTTGATGCGCAGTTATCCCTTCCCAATATGCATCTGTTCATATTATCAAGCGTTGCGGATATTGAAATCGAATCTCTCCGCTTAAAATTGGCACTTCAGGATAATCCGAACGAAATAGATAGAACCCAGAAAAGAATCAACACAAAAATTGAAGGACACAGAGAACAATTCAAAAATCTTCTAGAGAATGATTCATTGAAAATTTTTCAAGACAAAATGAGAGAAGATGTAGAGAAAATTAAGAAGAAGAAGGCGGCGGATGAATTCTTATTAAAAGCGAAAGAGTTCAATAATAAAAAGAAAAATATTGCAGAGAGTAAGAAGATTATGGAAAACGACCTCTATAAGGAAACTCGCTCTACATTAGAAGAATTACAACAGCAACTTGATTCTTACGATAGTAACACCGGAAAGGCTTATTCAGTCGTCTGCTATCGTGAACAAAGGGGAAAGGGTGAACTAAAAGCATATTACACAAAGGATCTGAAGCTTCAACAATCTAAAGAAGAATGAAGAGCTCACCGGCAAACTTGGAGCCTGACAATCATACCTTGTGTATTACGGTGAACCGTTTCCACTGTGCGCCGGGCAGGGGATCGGTAAGTTTGATAGTCGCTTTTAGATAGGGTTTCTCCGTTGACTATACAACCTTACGCACGATATAACTCTTTGATATAATACCTTTTGACTGTTATAAAAGAAACAAACACAAAGAAGTAAGCGCATCCGCTATATGTCGTATGAATTTATTTCTGAAAGGATAGATCAATGAAAGGTTTTAAAGGATTAGGACTCGTTCCCGGTGAATTCAGCGCACAAAAGAACAAGGAAATATCCGATAACTACAATTTAGTTATGGGACGCACGTGGTATGGCATCGCAGGCAGTCACCCATCCCAAGGAAAAATGGATGTGTTTTGGGAATATAACTCTTGGGTAAGCGGCGCCCAAAGCCAAAGATTCACGAACCATACCGTTACAAGAAATAAAGGTGAGTCAAAGCTGAAGGATTATGGAATTTGGAAGGGGTCAATAAATAAGGATGGACTCTTCACTTTGCACCCGACCAAGATAATAATGGGAATGTCTATCCCGCTGCCTGTAAAATTAGCCACACGCTGGCTGTCCTTCCCCGAGAATAATTCGCTTGAACAAGTATGGACATATTACTCGAACTTTTTCGGAAAACGTCTGTTTATTATGTTCGCTCTTATCCCTCATCTCTCCGAGGAAGCCTATCAATCTGAATTGACAAGGCTGCAGAATGAAAATGAAGTGGACATGGGAGAATATACGTTTTATAGAATAGATTGGTCTGAATCTTATAAGCCCGGAGACACGGGAGAGGATAAGATAAACTCCTTCTCCTAATCCGGATGGTTGATATCTGTTAGGTAAACTCTAGCAATGCGGATTTTGAAAGTTATTCACGGCTACCCGCCGCTCTACAGTGCCGGCTCGGAGGTGTATTCGCAGACCTTGTGCCGAACATTGGCACAGCACCATGAGATGCATGTTTTTACGCGGGAAGAGGATGTTTTCCGTCCCGATGGCGACCTGCGCGAAGAAAGCGACAACGGCGGACTCGGCGGTTCATCGGTGGCGCTGCATATCGTCAATGCGGCGCGAGTTGGAATCAATTATCGCAATGCGGCGGTTGAAAATCGCTTCGCGGAACTTGCCGATAAATTGCGACCGGACATCGTTCATATCGGGCATCTGAGTCATCTTTCTCTTGGCATCGCGGAAGAAGCGGCGCGGCGCGAAATTCCGGTCGTTCATACCTTGCACGACTTTTGGCTGATGTGTCTGCGCGGGCAGTTCATTCAAGTCGCGTCCGATGATTCCGGTGAGCCGTGGCCGCTGTGCGATGGTCAGGAAAATTACAAATGTGCCCGTCGCTGCTTGAGTCGCTTCTTTACCGGCGCTGAAAGTCGCCGCGATTTGGATGAGGATTATTGGGCCGACCGAGTCGCCGCGCGCATGGCCGCAACGAAGCGGGTAATTGAGCTAGCCGACCGCCTGGTTGCGCCGTCGCGTTTTCTGCTGGGAAAATTCCGCGACGAATTTCATGTCCCGTCGAGTAAATTGATGTATCTGGATTACGGATTCGACCGCGCTCGGCTGAGCGGCAGGCGGCGAATGGTCGGCGAGCCGTTTGTCTTCGGCTACATCGGCACGCATGTCCCCGGCAAAGGCGTGGGGCATTTGCTGCGGGCTTTCGCAATGCTGAAAGGCGACTCGCGGCTGCGAATCTGGGGTCGGTTGCGGACGGAAACCGCGTCTCTGCGGGCGCTGGCGGATTCTCTACCGACCGATGTTCGCAGGCGGATTGAATGGATGGACGAATACGACAATGAGCGCATCGTCGCCGAGGTGTTTAATCGCGCCGATGTGATTGTCGTTCCGAGCGTATGGCCGGAAAATTCGCCGTTGGTTATTCATGAAGCACAGCAGGCGGGTATTCCCGTAATTGCTGCGGCGATGGGCGGGATGGCGGAATATGTGTCGCACGAGGTCAACGGTCTTTTGTTCGCCCCGCGCGATGCGACAGCGCTATTCGAGCAAATGCGGCGGCTGGCGGAAAATCCCGACTGGGCGCGTGAATTGGGTGCGCGCGGCTATCTTTACAGCGACGATGGGCAGGTTCCCGAAATCGGCGAACACGCGGCCGCGATTGAAAATATCTACCGCCAGATTCTGAAGGAGCGCGATGCTGCCCGTGTGAAAATTCTGCCCGCGCCCTGGCGGGTGACCTTCGATACCAATCCCGACCACTGCAACTTTCGTTGCGTCATGTGTGAGGAGCATAGCCCGCACTCCAAACTGCAAGTCATTCGCCGAATGGAAAAGCGTCCACGGCGCATGATGTCGTTTGAATTGATAAGTCGCGTCGTGCGGTCGCTTGCGCCAAAAGGTCTGCGAGAGATTATTCCCTCCACGATGGGTGAGCCGCTGCTGTACAAAGATTTTGAGCGGGTGATAGAACTGTGCCGCGAAGAAGGCGTGATGATGAACCTCACCACCAACGGCTCTTTTCCGCGTTTGGGCGTGCGCCGCTGGGCGGAGTTGCTTGTTCCGGTGACTTCCGATGTCAAAATTTCCTGGAACGGCGCAAGCCGCGAAACCTACGAAAAAATAATGCTTAAAGGAGATTGGGATTCGGCTTTGGAGAACATCCGTGAATTCGCGCACGTCCGCGACGCCCACGCCGAATCGGGCGGCAACCGTTGCCGTTTGACTCTGCAAGCGACATTTATGGAATCCACCGTCGGCGAGTTGCCGGACCTGGTGCGTCTTGCCGCCTCGCTGGGCGTGGACCGTATCAAGGGGCATCACTTGTGGGCGCATTTTCAAGAGATCAAGAATCAAGACATGCGCCGCAGCCGTGATTCCATTGACCGCTGGAACACCATTGTGGATAAAACGCGGCGGGCTGCAGCGGAATCGAAAACACCCGATGGTCGGACAGTCCTGCTGGAAAACATTGAACTTTTGAGCGAGAGCGATTCCGCAGCGGGTGGAAAGTGCCCTTTTCTTGGCGGAGAAGCCTGGGTTAGCGCGACCGGAAGATTCGATCCGTGCTGCGCTCCGGATTCGGAGCGGAGAACGCTGGGGAATATCGGCAATCTGCAGGATAGCGACATTGCGGCAATTTGGAACAGCGATGAATATCGTCTGCTGACTGCATCCTACCGTTCACGGGAGGTGTGCCTGAAATGCAACATGCGCGGAACTTAAATCAGGACTCGGACGCATGGAAAAGGTCGCGTGTGTCCGCTTGCGGAACGCACCATATTGCCGACGATCGGCTACTGTATACTTCGCGTTTTCTGCGTGTGCTGCCTTTTCATTCTCCGGGCCTGGCGCCCGTCCGCGATAGCGAAGGCGCATTCCATATTCATCCCGACGGTTCGCCCGCTTATACGAATCGGCATTTGGACGCTTTCGGTTTTTACGAAGGACTGGCCGTCATTCGGGACAACGACGGCTGGTTTCACATTCGCCCCGATGGCACTCCCGCCTACGCCACTCGCTACGCCTGGTGCGGGAATTTTCAAGGCGGCCGATGCGCGGTACGCGTGATCGGTGGCGGCTATTGTCATATCTTGCCGGATGGCTGTCCGCTGTATCACTGCACTTATCGCTATGTCGGCGACTTCCGTGAAGGCCGCGCCGTCGCTCGTCGCGAAGACGGGCAATGCGTCCACCTGGATGAGACAGGCGGGCTCGCTCATAGCCATGCCTATTTGGATTTGGATGTTTATCACAAAGGATTCGCCCGCGCCCGCGATAAGCGTGGATGGATGCACATCGGCATGGGTGGCATTCCCGCTTATGAGCGCCGCTTCGTTGCCGTAGAACCGTTTTACAACGGCCAATCGCTCGCCGAAACCTTTGATGGCGAAATCATCGTTGTAGACGAAAACAGCGAAACAACGGCGGAAATCGCCCGTTCATTGGCGGATGACTTTGCCGTGCTGTCGTCCGACATGACTGGATTCTGGCGAACTTTTGCGCTGGCTGCGGCGGTGGAATTGGGTGCGATAGAAATCCTTCCGTGTAGCGAAGACGAAGCGGCAAAGCAACTCGGATTGCCGAAGGAAAACGCCCGAATTCTTTTATGTGCGCTGAGCGAAATGCACATCGTATTTTTGCGTGACGGGCGCTGGCAATTAACTCACAAGGGCGAGCATCTGCGTCGTGCGCATCCGGACTCACTGGCCGATGCCGCCTTGGAATGGGTGAATCTGTCAAAGACGCAATGGGGCAATTTTCCTGCCGTGCTTCGCAGCGAGGGAATAGCGGACGGTTATTTTTCGCACCTTGCGCACGACCCGGCGGCAGCGCGCGTCGCGCATAACATGCTCGCGGCTTATGCTCGCCGTGACTATCATCGCTTGCCCGAATTGCTGCCACTGGACGGCATTCGCCGCCTGATTGACGCGGGCGGCGGGAGCGGCGAAACGGCGCGTATGATTGCCGCGCGACACCCTGAACTGGAAATCATCCTGCTGGAGCGCCAGGAAGCGATTGCCTCGATGGCGTCTGCGCTCCGAAAAGATGAAAATATAGCCGCACAAGCGGGAGATATTTTCCTGTCTTGGAATGTGCGTGCCGATGCGGTTTTGCTGGCACGCGTTCTGCACGATTGGGACGACGAGCGCGCCCTGCAAATTCTTCGCAACGCACGCGCCGCCTTGCCGACTGGCGGAAAATTGTTTATTGTAGAAATGCTGCGTCGTGGTCTCGCTGACGGCGCGCTATGCTCGCTGCATTTGAGGGTTGTCTCCGGCGGACGCGAGCGCAATTGGGAGGACTTTCAGCAATTGGGTAACACCGCCGGATTTCGCCTATTAGAATCGCGTTCTTTGGATGCAATTCCCTCGTTAATCATTGGAGAAGCAATTTGAGCCGCGACGAAAACCGCGTTAAGCAAACTTTCGCGCACGCCGCCTGCGCTTTGGAATTAATTCCGATCGATACCCCCGCGATGGCTCTGATGCGTCATGCCGAAAGATACGGCATAACCAAGGGACATCACGGCAACGATATCCCCTTGACTCCGCAAGGCGAAAAGGATGCGGCGGAAATGGGGAATTTGCTGCAAGGACGCGTGTGCGGAATGCGTCACAGCCCGGTTCCTCGTTGCCTGCAGACCGCCGCGCGAATCCACGAATCCGCTGGCGGACCTGTGCCGGAAGAATGGCTGCCGTTGCAATTCTACGCTTTTTTGGACGATGTTGATTCCGGAATGCCCACTCTGCATCGGTTTGTTTCCAAGAGCGAGCCGCCTGGTTTCTACGACCGCTTCGTTTCGGCGATGTCAACTTCCATCGAACCGCCGTATCCGGGCTTCAAGAGTCCACTTGTGGCGACGGTTGAACTTTGCGCGCAATCGCTGATTGGCGATGGAATCTGTGTCAATATCACGCATGACTGGCTTGTCAATGTGGTCGCCTCGCACGCTTCCGGGCAGGAAACCAAACAGCCTGATTTCGCCGGTTATTTGGACGCTCTTTTTCTGTGGACGGAAAACGGCCAGGCGATGTTTTATTACAAGGGGGAAACCGGCCTTTGCGCGTCCGATTTTCAACGGCAATTTGCCGCCATTTGCGCGCGATGAAACTTGCTAACTTTCGGGCGGTTCAGGTCTGATTTGCGACTGCAGTTGGGGTTTTGCGGAGGTCGGACATTGCGCTGTCCGCTGCGAAAATCGCCCCCGTCAGATTCGCCGCCCTCGCTGGCGGACGCGCGCCTTTCGCCGAACCGGAAATGGACGAAAAAATCCCCGCACTCGTTGTTGATGGGCGACTCCGATTCTGCCAAGACATCGCTGTTGCCGCCGCCGATGCGCTCGCTGCGAAATCCATTTATCCTTCATTTCGACGATACAGCCGCGTAAGATGAAATATCCATCATTGGAGATGGATATTCGGGTGGTCGGAGAACCCTTTACTATTCTTGCTGCTTATTGCTTCATTTGACCGCTGCGGTCGGCTTTGAAAGAGGTTATAAAATATAGAACATGGCACAATTCACAAAGCAGTATTTATTCGCCGAATTCGCCGACGCCGACTTGATATCGCTAAACATATCTAATAAATGGGTCGAGTTGACGCGGGTCTTTTTGGTTTTTTAAGCTTTGTGGAGGGTTGGAGTTTCGTGGCTTCGTTTATTTTCGGTAATATCCTCCGCGCAACTCACCTATACCGTTATATTCTAAAGGAGAAGTTGGTAAATGAGCTATGACGCAAAAGTATTTAATATCATGATTGCATCGCCAGATGATGTAGCTTGTGAGCGTTCTATATTTCGCGATGTCGTTTATGAATGGAATGCTGTTCACTCAGAATCACGTAAGATAGTTTTACTTCCTGTGGGCTGGGAATCTCACTCATATCCAGAAATGAGTAGCAGCCCTCAAGAGATAATTAACAATCAAATTTTGGGTAGGTGTGATATCTTAGTTGGAGTATTTCGGACAAGAATTGGAACCCCAACTACCAAATATGTAAGTGGTACTGTAGAGGAAATAGAAGAGCATTTTCTATCTGGAAAACCGGTAATGCTATATTTCTCTAATCAGCCTGTAAGAATGGACACTGTTGACGAAAAGCAAAAGAAATATCTGAAGGAATTCAAAAAGTCCTGCGAAAGGCGAGCTATATATGCGAGTTATGATAACCCTGAAGACTTCAAAAAAAAATTCTATCTCCATTTAGAACATAAGCTGAATGAACATCCATTATTTGAAGGTACTACACACGAATCAATCACTAAACCATCTGAATTAACTAAAGAAGCCCGAACATTATTGAAAGAAGCTAGTTTAGACTCTAATGGAACCATTATCTATGTTTCCCTTAGGGAAGGCACAATCATTCAAACTAATAGGAAAGATTTACTTAATTCTAATGAGCCCAGAGAAATTGCGAGATGGAAAGCTGCACTAGAAGAGCTGCGTAATGAAAATCTGATTGCTGAAAAAGGTTACAAACACGAAATATTTAATGTAACCGACCTAGGTTATAAATTTGCAGACAAAATCGAATTATAAGCACCATAAGATAGCCAATTTCATTATCTACAATAGAAAGGGCAGGGCAAAGAAGAGCGCGATTTCTATATGGACGGCGTTGCGGAAATTCTGAGCAATTGCAAGAAATATCTCGCTGCCAAATATGATGTTTTGCTTGTCGTCGATGGACGACTCCGATTCTGCCAAGGCATCGCTGTTGCCGCCGCCGATGCGCGCGCTGCGAAATCCATTTACCCTTCATTTCGACGATACAGCCGCGTAAGATGAAATATCCATCATTGGAGATGGATATTCGGGTGGTCGGAGAACCCTTTACTATTCTTACTGCTTATTGCTTCATTTGACCGCTGCGGTCGGCTTTGAAAGAGGTTATAAAATATAGAACATGGCACAATTCACAAAGCAGTATTTATTCACCGAATTCGCCGACGCCGACTTGATATCGCTGCGAGAAGCGGCCGAATGGGCGTCCCGCCAGTTGGGGCGGACGGTCACACCGTCCAATATTTCCTATCTTGTACAATACGGCAAAATCGGTAGATTTCGTACAAATGGTGGCGTGCTGGTCAGCCGCTCGGAATTAGAGGATTACTATCGTTCTATTGCCGACCGACGGCAGTCGGATTGGAGTCGGCGGCTCGGGGGCGATTTGAATTGGCGGCTTTCCTTTGAAAAATTCAAAGAGGCCGAAACGACCAAGCATGTCCATCGTCTGCACCCTTACAAGGGCAAATTCATTCCGCAATTGGCGGAGTATTTTTTGGATCCACTCTCCGATGAATTCAAGACAGAGTCACTTTTTCAGACGGGCGATATTGTGCTGGATCCTTTTTGCGGCAGCGGCACGACTCTGGTGCAGGCGAGCGAATTGGGCATTCACGCCATCGGCGCTGACATTTCGGCGTTCAATGCGATGATGAGCAATCTCAAAATCGAGCGCTTTGATTTTTCCGCCGTTGCGAGGGAGATTGAGAAAATCACTATACAATTGCGCGACGACGGAAAAAGCAAGGAAGTCCGCAAAGTGCATGATGTCGTCAGCGATGCTCTTAAAGAATTCAACGACGCGCATTTTCCATCACCGGAATATCGCCGCCGTCTTCGGCAAGGCGAGATAGATGAGCAAAGTTACGCCTCCGCCCGCAGCGCGGAATTTGTGCGGACATATCGCAAGTTGCTACATGAATATCATTTGGAAATTGCCCCCCTCGGCGGCGGGCGTTTCTTGGATAAATGGTTTCTGCGTCTGGTGCGGCATGAAATAGAATTGGTAAAAGCGGCGATTGATTCCGTCCGCGACGCAAAAACGCGCGCACTTTTGCAATTGATTCTCAGCCGCACTGCGCGTTCCTGTCGGGCTACGACTCACGCCGATTTAGCAACTCTCATTGAGCCGGTGACGGAAAGCTATTACTGCGCCAAACACGGGAAAATATGCAAGCCGCTGTTTTCCATTTTGGGATGGTGGCAGCGATACTCGGCGGACACGCTGAATCGCCTGCGCGAATTTTCCCGCCTGCGGACGGAAACTTGGCAGTATTGCTTGACGGGCGATTCGCGGAGGCTGGATATTTTTTCCGCCCTGCGTAGGGAAATGCCGACATTCGCCGACCTTGCCGAGCGGCAAAAAATACGGGGAATTTTTTCCAGTCCGCCTTATGTCGGATTGATTGATTATCACGAGCAGCACGCCTACGCTTACGACCTTTTCGGTTTTAAGCGCAGAGACGAATCCGAGATAGGCCCGCTGGCGAAAGGGCAAGGCAAAGAAGCGCGCGATTTCTATATAGACGGCGTTGCGGAAGTTCTGAGCAATTGCAAGAAATATCTCGCCGCCGAATATGATGTTTTGCTTGTCGCCAACGACAAGTTTAATCTTTATCCCGAAATTGCGCGCCGCGCTGGAATGGAAATTGTGAAGCGATACAAGCGTCCGGTTTTGAATCGCTCGGAAGGCAACAAGGGCGTCTATGCGGAGGCTATTTTTCACATGCGGGATTCCAATGCCCATTAACACAAGATAGCGCACGAAAATTGAGTCGGCAATTGCGGAAGCGTTGCGCGGCAAGTTTCGCACATACAAGCCCGAAGCGGCGGAGAAGCCGTTTCACACTCGCTTGCTCGGCGGCGACAGAATGGCGCTGTTTTCTTTCATCCATTCGCTGAATACGACTTTCGGCATTTCCATTTTTGAGCCGGTGGCGGTCGCTTTGGTGGAGGGCAATTTTGCGGAAGTTGCGCGCGGAAAAACCGTCGGCAATTGCATCAGTGCGGACGCGCAGAGCGAAATCTCCCAAATCATTAATCAATTAGGCATCGCTGAAATTCAGCCCGATGCCGAGCGTGAAATTGCGCGCATTCGGCGCGTCTGCCAAAGCGGAATTGCAAGCCGCGTAAAGTTGAGAAAAGCCGATGTTTGGCTCGTCGGCTCCAACGGCGAATTGACGATGATTGAAATGAAAACGGCAAAGCCGAACATCGCCGGATTTGAAGATCATAAGCGGCAATTGCTCAGTTGGATTGCCGCCGTACTGCACCAAAATCCCTGCGCGAAAGTATCCGCAAAAGTGGCGATACCCTACAATCCCTACGCTCCCGAATCCTACAAGCGATGGACGATGCAGGGAATGTATGACACGCGGAATCAATTAATGGTCGCCGAAGAGTTTTGGAATTTCCTCGGCGGCGGCGAAGTATATGATGATTTGCTCTCTTGTTTTGAGCGAGTCGGCATCGCGCTGCGAAAAGAAATTGATGATTATTTTTCCCGCTTTTAATAGGGAGAAGTAAGAATATTTTATATATCAAATATAATTTATTCTCTTAAAATCAAAGAGGACTAATTCATAACAAGTTGTATATTTTGTTATTGATATTCTCATATTTATGATGTGGACGACAACAATGATAGTCACTGAAAAAACCTCTCTTAATTTTATTTTTTCTATCTAAAGAACGTAAAAGGCTAATTGCTCCTCGAATTGTAAATCGTAAACCAGTTTCATTACCTATTGTCAAAATTCCTCTATCTAATCTTGAAAACCCTGTATTATTATCTTGTAATGATATAAAATTATTTGTTTTTTGATTCCATGCCATAACATAATTATATAAATCAACTTGGTCTGTTGACCATCCTGATCCACCATGTACGTCCGCATAATTTATTCCAGAATATACTTCTTTTAATCTAATATTTATATCGTCTATAGAATTGATTCCAAATATTTCACTCCAAATTTTATTAATTGCAACATTATAACACGTCGCTATTTGTTGTTTATTAGTTAATAAAACATTTCTCAAATATATAAATTTATCATTACTAAATTCATATATATTTTTTGTATAATATGTTCTATTCATTGGTAACATATCCATATCCGTTATCATGATTCCATTATTATAATCTAAAATTGCTGGATAAAGTAATCTTATATATTGACTAATAAATGCCGTTGATATATTAAGTAAAGGTTTAAATAATATTAAATTTTTTTCATATTCTTTATATTCATTAGGAATATTATCACTAATAAATACAATTTTAACATCAACAAAAGGATATAATTTATTCCATGTTTTAATAAAAATAGGTATGAAACCCATATATAGTGGATTCTTATTACACGCTGTTACTACGCAATCTAATTTCATACATATATAATAAAAGTTTTTGTTGATCTATGTAGGTAATAATATGTTGGTGTGAGAAATATTTATCAAAGATTATACATAAAGAAGCGCAATTATGAAAGAAATCCAATAGATAGCGCACAAAATATGCAATGAATTACTCAGCGCAGATTTACGCGCTCATATAGAACGTATCCTGCACAAGGGCAATACTTGCCATGATCTAGAAAATTGGCTCTCTTTAGAAATTAGAGATTTCACTCGTCACTCTCGTATTCGTAATCTCCATTCTCTATCTCCAGTGTGGGAATGGCAGGTAATCCCTTACCCGCAATACCTTTCAGCTCACCATACATACCTGCGGTGCCTTTTATGACAATCTGGAGTTGCTTCTCGCGTTCAGACCAGTGCCTTTCCATAAGGCGCCGCTCCTTTTTTACCTGACCATCCAATGCGGTGAAAGCATCGATGATAGATTCCACTCGCTGACGAAATTCATTGCCGGTAAGATATTCGTATAACAACTCCATTTTCTCGTCCTTGCCTATAGAGGCAGTGCGAACAAGTGCGACTTGCTTCAACTGCTCGCGTAATACGATAATCAGCGATGTCCACACGTGCCTATCGGCAACCCACACATCGTCAATAAAGCCAAAGCTCTTATCCTTGATGTCATCCGGCAGGGTAACGGAAACAATCAAAACTATCTCCGCTTTAGCGGCGCGTTGATCCTCTTTTGCCTTTTTCAACCAAGCGGGCTGCCATTTTTTCGTGTTTTTGGTCTCCCACAGTATCGTGCCTAAAATTTCCCCTCGTTCATTGCACACTTGCTGAACGATATCGGCACCCGCCATGCCTTTCGGTACAGGAGTAATGCGATCTTGGGGAAATTGGCGCATTAACGCCTCCCGAATTCCCTCTTCTAGGACTTCACCTTGCAACTCTTGAGAGCCGAGTTGCGAGCGACGCTGAGCATTTGCCAAATCCGTGTTCAAGTTGGCAATCTGCGTGTCCTTCTCTTTGAGTTTGAGGAAATGCTTGTCCGCCTCCTCTTGACGGATCATCGTTTCCCGCCTCTGAGCAGCAGCCTCCATTTCGTCAGTTTTTCGTTTGAACCGACCGATTTCCAGTTCGTGTTCTTTGGTTAAGGACTGACGGATAGAAGATTCACTTTTCCGCACTTCCTCCTCCGTCTTGCGCAGCACTTCCAGATCCAGATTACGTTCGCGCTCCTCCAGATTACTTTTCTCCTTTCTCAAAGCAAGCTCCGCTGCCGCTGCTTTTTGCACTTTCTTCTGTTCTTCAGCGACCTCGTTTTCAAGACGCTTGATTTGCGGTTCGAGATCAGAGCGCTCATTGGATTTCGCTTTTTCAATTGCATTTTCAAGCTCGGCGGCATGAGCGGCTTTCAATGCGGCTTCCGTCTCTTCGCGTATTTGGGCACCTAGTGCCTCGGCAACAGGGAAGACATTGCCGCATCTGGGGCATTTCACTTCTTCATTTTTCATGTTTTCCCCTTTTAGAGTGCTCTTTGCAGTATATTGCAATTTTTGCTTATCCAATGAAAACGGAAAAACGGCGTCCAATCATCGGATGGGTGATGGTATATTTTCAGCCGCTGGGCCCGAACCTCTCCGTAACTATCCTGCTATCTTCTACGTCGCACTCTGTGAGAAGCGTTGCTACAACCTCTACAAAATCCGTAGGCCCGCATACCAAAGCATGTTTTATACCTGCGAAATTCATAACGGTTTCGGTTATCATCTCCTTATCTACGCGGCGTGAATATCCCGTCCATCCTTTGGGTACTCCTCTAGTGAGCGTCTGCACAATTCGAAACGAGTTATCGTTCTTCTCGAGAGACTCCAGCTCTCCCCTGAAGATGATTTCTTCCAGATTGCGACAGGAGTATAACAACAGGGCGGGGCAGTGGGAACCTGCTACATTTCTATGTAGCAGCATCGATATTAGGGGCGCAATGCCGGAACCGCCTCCTATAAGCAGAAGCGGCCCGCCGCGGTCGGATGTCCATGTGAAAGGACCCCCTATTGGGCCGCGCACCTTGAAACTATCGCCAGGACGCACTATATCATGAAGGAAAGGAGAAACCTCGCCGCCCTCCATAAGCTCAACCGTTATACGAGTATCTTCCATATCTTCCGGCGCGGATGATATGGAGTAGCTGCGCTGTGCTTGGTAGCCATCCGGTGCGGTGAGTAGTATATCCAGATGCTGCCCGGGCATAAAGCCATGAAAATTTTCTATATTCAGGTAAAGAGATTTAACTGTAGGAGTTTCTCTTTTGACGGATTTTACCGTAGCCGTCCGCCATTTTGCGGATTCCCTCCGTCCGACGTGTTGCATAGGTCAGAGATCTAGCATCTTCCGATATGCGCCCGAAGGCATCAATCTCCGGAGTAACGCTGTTCCTTCCACGGGTCGCCGTACATGTGATATCCGTAAGATTCCCAAAATCCCGGAGCATCTCTATCCATGAAGCGCAAACCTCGGACCCATTTGGCGGATTTCCAAAGATAAAGATGCGGTACAAACAGGCGAACAGGACCGCCATGCTTTGCCTCCAAAGGCGCACCGCCATATTCATAAGCTACTAGCGCCTTGCCGCCTGTGATATCCTCTATAGGCAAATTAGTTGTGTATCCGCCATCGCAGAAAGCCATTACAAACCCTGCGGGAGGTTCTTTTATTCCGCCTGCTTCAAAGAGTGTATCTATCGATACGCCCGCCCAATCTGTGTCCATCTTTGACCATTTGGTTACGCAATGAATATCCGTATGTATTTCCGTCTTTTCGAGGTTGTTGAATTCCTCCCAAGACCATGCCGCCAATATATTTTTTCCATACTCTACGGAGAAAGTCCAGGTTGACAGATCAATGCGTGGGGTAGGGCCTACGGTTAGAACGGGAAACCCTCTCTCCAGATATTGGCCCGGCGGGACGGGTCTATCCGTCTGCTCATTTTTTCTTCTAAAAAAACCGCGTGTGAACATAGACATAGTTGCAACCTCTATATGAATGATTATGGTTTGTCCATCTTATGGAATTTTAGCATGACTGCAACTACTTCATACGGCTGAAATCAAAGTATATGAAGCGGAAAGAGCGCCTTAACTAGCCTTTACAGTCTCTTTGAACGTAAGCGTACTATTTGGAATATACAAAGGACACCTTCATTATCAGCAAGGAGGAAACTCTACCAGTTAGTCAGTGCCCCATCTTCGCGTCGCAACCTTGGAGGCCACCCTTTCGGATCCACCCTTCTCAGTTCTGCCGCATCTATGTCAAAATCCACTCCTAGTCCCGGAACGTCCGGACACCACGCGAAACCATCAGCCCACTCTATCTGTCGAGGAAAGAGATCATTAGCAAACGAACCCGGCCTTCGGGGCATCTCCTGAACACCCACATTGGTGGATGCCATGCAAAGAGAAACGCACGCCGCCGCCGATACGGGACCAAGCGGATTATGCGGCACTATGTCTATATAGTGAGTCTCCGCCCAGTGCGTGATTTTGGCAGCCTCGGTCAGCCCGCCTACAATACAAAGATCTATGCGGGCATAATCTATAAGATCTTCTTCTATAACTTCCCTGAACGGCCATTTGGATGCCCACTGTTCACCGGCAGCTATAGGTAAATGCAATTGCCTTCGCAAATTCCGATAGGAACCGGGATTCTCCGAACGGATGGGATCCTCTATGAAAAACGGCTTGAACTCTTCCAGATCTTTGCACATCTGCACAACGTGCGCGGTATCCAGCCGTGTGTGAACATCAAAGCAAATCTGAATATCCGGCCCTACCGCATCCCTAACTTGGCGCATCATCTCTACCGCTAGACGCATCGATTTCACAGGTTCCAGAATGGATACACCTTTTGCTTCCAGTTCTCCACCCGTTTCAGGCTGCCCCCACCTCACGAACTTCCACCCTGCGGCAACCGCTCTCTTGCAATCTTCCACTAATTCCTGCGCAGTACTTCCTGATGTGTGAGGATAGCATACTACCTTTTTTCGCACAGGCCCACCCAGCAGCTTGTAGGTAGGCATACCGACAGATTTACCCTTTATATCCCAAAGCGCTATGTCTATGGCGCTTATAGCACAGCAATACACCTTATCTGCGGGGAAGAAGCCGCTCCTGAACATCTCCTGCCATAGTCGTTCCGTCTCCCATGGATCCGACCCTATCACCAACTCCCCTAGGTGCTCTACTGCTTCCGAAATAGCACGACCCCAAAAGCGTATACCCACTTCACCCAAACCATAATGCCCGGCATCCGTATCTACGCGCACAATAAAATATTGCTTGCCTTCCTCATCCATGACCGGAAAGCTTCGTATTTGTGTGACCTGCATGAAATTACTCCTTTACCTGCATCTTCACTTTACTATAAGTGAAGGTTTCTAAGATAATATAGCACGACGCCATCCCGTGCCTTCGTGTCCAAAATCGAAAATAGAGGGGTTCAGAATCTCCGCAAGAATTTCCGCAGACTCAACCAAACGCGGCCCCGGTCGATTGAAGTAATGATTCCCATTACATACATAGATTCGACCTTCACTCACAGCCTGCAAACTTTCCCATTCCGGTAATTGCGAGAGTTTGCCGACGTCTTCTTCCGACCTGTCTATACCAAAGCCGCAAAGTGTCAAAATCAACGCTCTAGGCTGAAATTCCAATATCTCTGACATCTCAACTATCCGTGCTTTTTCACCACGTGCTCCCAGTACATCCCTACCGCCCGCAATATCTGTAACCTCAGGAGACCAACTACCGGAATTCATCGGCGGATCCGCCCATTCGAGGCATACAACAGGAACCTTCTCCTCTTGCCCGGACATAGCTGAAATCTTTCCAAGCCGTTCTTTAGACCTTTGTATAACCTCTATCGCCTTCTGTTTACAACCAAGAGCCTCACCTACATCTGCGATACTCTCCCAAACTTCAGACAACCTAGAGGGTGATATAGATACTACTTTTGGGGGCTTACCATCCCATTCGGCAATAATATCCACCACTTCATTCTCGCTAACAGCGCACACTTCACAATGCGCCTGCGTGATGATTATATCCGGCTCCAAAGAGCGCAATTTCTCCTCGTCTACATCGTAGACCGAGAGCGAATGCTCCGCTATACTCTGAACACTTTCGTGTATCTCTCGTGAAGATACATCCAAGCGGATTTTAGGGCGTGATAGATGTGGCAATGTTTCTACACCTATTGGCCAATCACACTCGTGGCTAACACCCACCAGATGCTGCCTCATTCCTAAGGCGCATACGATTTCAGTTGCCGATGGTAGAAGTGTTACTATTCGCAATTTATACCCCTCTTCAGCGGTGATGATGCTTTATCTCTATAATCTCCACACTATTGGGAAACCTGTGCCGACCGGACTTCGGAGTGTCGAACTGAACAAGTCGGCGTCCAAAGTTTTGATATGAAAGAGCGATACATGAATATACCCTGCGTAAAACCGACAATACTAACCGGTGCCATTATAATCGCATAGATTACGATAAGTAAGGCGGATTTGGTTTTCATATCCATAAAGGCACACCTCATTCATTATGAAGCCTCATAGCCTAAGATGAAGGAAGTTTCATCTAGTCTAGGCATACCGCTTCGATTCCATGTTCGTTGTACCAATCCCAGTACCACTTTGTTGTCTCTCTCAAACCCTCTTCTAAAGTTACAACCGGGTTGTAGCCCAAAGCGGACAGCTTGATTATACTAGGGCAACGCCTTGTAGTTCCACCTTTGCGAATAGAGCTATTCTCAATGTCCAGACGTATATTCAGCATACCTCCAATCTTTTCTACGAGCTCACGTACAGTCGTCTCCACTTGCGTTCCAAGATGGTACACTTCCCCGGATCCGCCGAACTTTCCAGCGATGAATAGACCTTTGGCTGCGTCATCTATATAGCAGAACGCTCGTGTCTCATCGCCGGTACCCTGTATCCGGAGAGTAATAGGAACATTGTGCTTTCCATCGCTTTCACGGAATATTCGGGCGATTATTTCAGGGATTACATGCTCAAAACCCATATCCGGCCCATAGACGTTGTGCGGACGCACTACTATAGCCTCCATTCCTCTGCGAAGGGCATAATGCAGAGTAAGAAGCTCCCCCGCTATCTTCCCGCCTCCGTAACTAAAACGAGGATTTGTTATATCCGGGATGATAAGCCGCTCTGTCTCTTTGGTGGGTATATGAGTAGGCTCTTGATATGTTTCGCTTGTAGATACAAAGACGAACCTTTTTATATGAGCGTCTAGAGATGCTTCTATAACATTCAGAGTCCCTTTTATGCCTATTTCAAGCACATCATCGGGGCGTTCGTAGAAAAAACGTGTCCCGTTGATAAAAGCCAGATGCCAGACCGTATCACAGCCTTCCAGTGCATGTGAGACACTCTCCTTATCCCTCACATCACCTTTGAGTACCTCCATATCACCCGTAACTTCTTGCAGCCTTCTCGGGTCCCCTCTGGAGTAGTTGTCCAATACACGCACTCGCTCTCCGGATGCAAGAATCTCCTTCACTAGGGCAGAGCCTATAAAGCCGCTGCCTCCTGTTACAAGGTGCTTGGTCATTGAGGATATTTCTTTCTAACCGTAAAGCAAAACATATTCATAATTTACTGCTTCTGTACCTTGCCGGTTACGGTGGCATTCTTGTTTTTTATCTGTAGATCTTTCGCTTGATATAAAATTCTTTCTATTCCCCCTATGTTCCATATATCCACTATCCATGTATCCGGCTTTTCTATGGATACTCGTTCCAGCACGGAAGAGTACCCGATGTGTGGGATCGTTATAAAAATGCAGTCTGCCTCGCTGTATGCTTCTTCGGCTTTCCAGTTGCGGCGGATACCATTTTCGTGATCCGGTATTGGGTTAGGCAGATTGTGGTCACTAACTCGGACTTCACACGGTGCTTCCCGTTCTATGTATCGTATCACCTTAGGCACAAGGCTATCCCTAATATCGTCTGTATCGTTCTTGAAGGTGTAACCCATAACAGCCACAATTTTATCGTTCAGCGATATTTTATTGACAGCACGTCTCACCAGAAAGGCGGGCATATACTCATTGACCTTCCAAGATGACAAAAACATATCGGAATACGGAGTGAATTCATTTATCATACCGAAATCTTTTCGCAGGCATGTGCCGCCTGTCAGGCCGGGAAGTGCCATCTGTCCACGAGGGTATTTATAATTTACCATTCTTCGGACTTCATGAATATTGGCGCCGAATTGCTCAGCCACAATAGTCAATTGGTTGGCTATTGCAAAATGACTATATCGGATTATGTTATTGAACAGTTTGGTCAGTTCTGCGCTAACAAAATTTGTATGCAGGATATCCGAAACAAGATGTGAAAAAAGTTCCTCGCCCATCTTCTTGCTCATATCATCCTCGGAGCCGATAATTTGAGGGAGGGAGCGAATCTCACTATATGCGCTGCCTTCCGCTATACGCTCCGGTGAAAAAACCAGCCCTAATTCCGAACCAAAATTGAGCTTGGTGTTTTGGTTGAGCCATTTCAGCACTAAGGATGTCGTGCCCGGCGCTACTGTGCTACGGAGACATATGAGTTGACCGGGCTGAAGGTAAGGTGCCGCTTCTTCCAAGACTCTGCGTATTTGACTAATATCGGTCTCGATGTGATTGTGCAAAGGAGTTCCTACAGTAATCACTATGGCTTTGCATCTTTGAACTTCCGCCATATCGTTGGAAACGATAAGATCACGTTTTGCGATTAGTTTGTCATATCCCGGCTCATCAAACGGCATTTTGCCCGCGTTCACCGTATCTCGTACGTATTTGTCGATTTCTACCCCTAAAACTTTCAGACCGGCCTCTGTGAAGGATAAAGCAAGGGGAAGCCCTACTCTGCCTGTCCCTATGATGCACACATCATATTCATAAAATGCACCTGTGTTTATATTGTTCATGGATTTACTCTCTCAATCGGAAATTTCTATTTATTCACCTATATCTCTCGAACTGCATGTGCTAAAGCATTTATAAGCAATTCTACGTCTGCATCTGTGTTGTAAAGGTAAGGTGTGACTCTTATGGAAGTGCCGCGAACGCTCACGAAGACCTGATATTTCGCGAGTTTAGATACTATGTTGGATATGGTCCCGTTATTCCTTCGCAAACCCAAAAAATGCCCGGCTCTCAATGGAAGGTTAGAAGTTGTGAATCCTAGCTCTTGAACACTTTCCGCTATAGCGGTAGTTTTGGCGGTCAGAGTATTCTGAATATTCTCTACCCCCCATTCATGCACATGACGAAGCGCCACCTCTGCCATGGGCATAAGGTGGAAATTAGCCTTTTCTCCCATGTCAAAGCGACGAGCGCCTACTTCATAACCCTCGTGGTATTCTACGAGGCTACCGAAATCCCTTGCTCCTTTACGATTGCTCCAATTCTCTTCCAAAGGAATACCATCTTGCCTGTGCGGTGCAACATATAGAAACCCTAAGCTGTAAGGTCCAAGTAGCCACTTATATGCTGCTGCAATCAGAAAATCGGGTTTTACCGATGCTGTGCTAAAAGGTAAGACGCCTGCGGATTGTGTGGCATCCACAACTAGCGCCGCTCCAAACTCCCTTAGACGCGCGCCTACAGCTTCAAGGTCAACCATAGAGCCATCTGTCCAATGGCAATGAGGCAGCGTAGCGAGGGCTGTACGAGGGTTTATAGCTTCCAGCAAAGGAGTAGTCCAATCGAGTCCATCTTGAGTTTGGGTAGGCTCAACAATCCTTATTTTCGCACCACTTCTTTTAGCGAGCTCTAACCATGGGTACACATTAGAGGGAAATTGCTCTTGGAGTAATAGTATTTCACTGCCTGCCTGCGGACTTATATTGTTTGCTGCGACCGCAAGACCATATGAGGCGGATGGGATTATGGCAATATCATCACTACATGCGCCAACAATCTTTCCAAAAAGCTCACGTACAGATTCACAAATATCGAAAAATTCGTAATTGGTTATGAGCCACGGCTGAGATTTGATATTCACAGCAGCCTTACCCGCCTCTGTAACAGGTTTCATCAACGGGGACATGTAGCCACAGTTGAAATATGCAACATCATCCGGTATATCGAACAAATGGCGCTGATGTGGTATTATCTCCATTCGGTACTCTCCATAATTTCACTGACGGTCTGAAGTTCCTTCTACACCGAGCTACTCTCGGTTACTACTACTTGTACTTGTCATTGAGGTATCCAAATCTGAAATGGACCCTTTCGTTGACAGATGAAACCCATGTAGTTACCTCTTATCCTAAAAATAATATACAACATTTTCCGGATGTATAAATTAGTCTTATATCCTTATCCTATTTTGCTCTTTATTCCGAAGTGATTGTTCTATGATTTACCTCTCTTATCTCGAAAGTACGGATGAGCTGAAAGATGTACAAAATCAGCGCAATGCGTCATATGCTCAAACTGCGGTATTGAAGATTTTATCAATACATTATGATATATGCCCTATAATGATGTGCCAAATCGCGAGGGTATCAAAGGCTACTGATGGAGGTTCTAGATGATGTTGGTTCGTTTAATGCTTATAGTGGGTTTTGTAATGGTGATTTATTTCACGGCGCAGCCCGGACTTGCTTTAGGTCAGGCTGCCGAAGGTGGTACCACTACAATATTGGCTATAGACGAGGGTGCCGCGGCGCAAAAAGCAGACTTAGACGCAGCGCATACGGCCGCTCTTGTAAGCACCTCTTTTCTACCGGAAGGCCTTTTCAGTATTGTAACATTTGGAGCAGAGCAAAGGGAGATAATTATAAGGAACGTGCCAAGTGATGCCGTCGGGGCCAATGCCGCCGTACAATCCGAGCTTACTGTCTTGTCCGGTTCGGCGGGCGCTTCGGACCTGTTCGGTACACTTGTCGATTCCTACTCCTACCTCCTTGATAACGGCGCGCCTGCGGGCAGTCGTCTAGTTGTGATCTCCACAGGGCGCATACTCGGCGTCAATGAAAACAGCATGGCACTCTTGCGCGATTTAGGAGAGCGCTTCAGCGAGAAGGGATGGACTATAGAAGTTATAGGGCTTCCAAGCAGTTCCGAAGAGGCAAGTCAGCTACTTTCCGAACTCGCCAATGCCTCTTCAGGTGTGTATTTCGACTTATCCGCTCCCAATGGAATTCCAAACTTTTTGCAAACCGTTTCACAAATTGAAGGCGATGCTTTGCTGGATACGAAAATAACCGACGGCAGTGTGGCGAGAGTTATACCTATATCACCTTTCACCGAATCGACTCTGCTTCTCTTTTATCGCTCCGACCCGGGGACTACATTCACCCTCTACCGCCCGAATGGCATTGTAGTCACGGATGATGCAGGCGAGACAAATATCATCGAAACTCCGCACAGTGTTCTTATAAGACTTAGGGAGCCTGTAGCGGGAGACTGGATAGTACTTGGTTCCGGAAATTCTGACGTATCGTTGCATACTTACGGCCAAAACGGTATACCTCGAGGACGTGCGCCGCGGCTTGATTCTAACGTATCGTTGCATACTTACGGCCAAAACCCCTTGACTCTTCGTCTTATAGACACGCATGTGCTGGCAGCGGGCGCGGAAGCCGCCATATCCGCGGGATCATTCAGAGAAGACGTTGTTCAGCCGATACAGGATGCATGGATAGATGCGCGCGTTACATCCCCCACAGGCCGGACTATTGTCTATGAGCTTTACGATAATGGACTGAACGGTGACGCGGAAGCCGGAGATGGTGCCTTCACAACGCTTATCACCACGCCGATGCTTCAGGGGGTACACAACGTGGACTTGACGATGAGGTGGATAGATTCCAATGCTTCATTGAATTCTCAGACATCGTTTCGGACGGAGTTTTTCCCCGTTATTTTGCTGGCCGATCCGGAGAACGCCGAGCAATTGACAGAAGGCGAGGAGGCTTTACTTGCTACTGCGGAAGTGAAGCTGGACGGATACCCCTATCTGGTCGGTCCCAGTCAGATCACCGCAATTTTTGAGGGCGGCGATACTCAATTTACAGGTAATGTAAAGGCAGTGGAAATAGTAGAGCAGGGCAGAGCTTGGAGGTTTCATGTCTTTGGCATCCCACCTGAAGCGGGAAGGTATGACCTTTCTATAATGCTCACAGGGGAGCATCTAGGTAGAGAATTTACCACATCTACCCCCGGCGATTCGCCTTCTTTCCATATAATAAACCCTTCTTCCGTTCCGGCTTTAGTCGAATTCGAATTCGAAATTCCATCGGAGGTTTATGATAGAAGCTTCCCTGTGTGGATTTTCGTGGTGATTGCGCCGCTGATAGTAGTAACCGTATACCTCATCATAAAATTCCTGCGCAGACCCTCACCGTTTGGTCTGCTATACGATGATAAAGGCAGAATAGTGGCCGACTTTTTCGACCTCCCTCGCCCTTTTATGCGGAAGTTATTTTACCGTAGCACGATAAAGGTTTCGGAAGTGCCCGAGTTTCCGCTTGACGAAGGTGCGGTTTTTCGTTTCACTTCTACCGATGCCCAACTGGTGTATAAACAAGACCCCCATTCGCCGGGGCTAAGGGTGAACGGCAGGCCTGCAGGGGATGTTATAAGGTTGGATCAGGATATATGGCTTGGTGTAGGCGGTAGGCTGTTGACTTTTTCTAGCACAAGAGAGACGAGTTCAAATCAAGATGCTGTAAGCTCATCTCGTTTCGGATCCGCTGTGCTGGATCAATTCTCATCCAAAGACGGGTAAGATTTTATACTCAATTTGATTAGCTCATCTCCCTGCTCTAGATTAGTTGCTATTTCCAACCCTTCGTATACGAGTCCGAATACACCATGACAGGATATGTTCCGGGGTGAGCAGTCTTTTGCGTTTCCTTCTGAATCGTAAGCGTCTAGGTGTGGTGTGGGATCATGAGTTATAAAGAATTGGCTGCCATTTGTATCTTTACCGGCGTTTGCCATAGAGAGTATACCCGCGCTGGAATGTTTCAGATCCGGGTGGAACTCATCGGCGAATCGGTAACCTGGTCCTCCTCTACCTGTGCCTTCGGGGTCACCGCCCTGTGATATGAAGCCCGGGATTACTCTATGAAAGACGGTTTCATCATAGAAGCCGATACATGCAAGATTGATAAAGTTCTCTACAAATATATTTGCTCTATCATCATATAGCATAGCTCTGAAGGAACCTTTCTCCGTTTCAAAAATTGCTACATAGTCTTGGGTAGTGAAATCGGTATTACCGGATGGAGGTTCCGGCGGGTTGGGTGCCGTATCGCATATAGCTGCCGGAGTTAGTCCCGCATCATCCGGCGGCATAAGCTGGGGGGCGGGTGCAGTCGTAGGTGTCGTAGTTGGTGTGGGAGTTGGTGGAGCATTTGTAGGTGTGGTTTGCGGGATAAGGTTGGTTTCCGTAGGCAAAACGGGTATGGGAGTATCGGCAAAGGAAGATTCCCCACAAGCGGCTGTTGCGGTGAGTGCGACAAACGCGACTAATAGTAAATATATACGAAGCATTGTTATTTCTGACCTTTATTTGTTATCTGTTAACGTAATCTATGTTAGGAAAAGGTGAGGCAAAAGTATCATTTTATGCCGCCTTTTTACTGGGATTTTTCTTGTTCTTCACTATCATCCATACCGTAAGAAGCAATAGGAAAAAGACTGTGGCAATGACCCAAATTGTAATCGCAGGTTGCCGGAGGTTAATCCATTCTATTTCAGGTGCTAGAGCAATGGCCACACATACGGTACTGATAATCTGCCAAACTAGGAGCGAAGAGCGTAGCAAAGCATCTTTTCGTTTGGTTATCACTACCTGTTCGCTATCTTTTGGCGCATTGTTTTTATTCTCTATTGACCACACAATCGAAATTGTGAGGAAAATGACGGAGGTAATACCCAAGATTATTAGGGTGGCTCTTCGCATATTTTCCCATTCGACGAACGCCGCGGCTATTATTGCAAAACACGCAAGGCTGATGGTGACCCAGCTTATTATAGATATTCGCAACATTTGCATACTCCGAAACGTCTTACTATATTCTGAAGAGGTATACGCGATACGGCTATTGCGAACGTGTATGCCCGGCTTGCTTGTTCTAAGAAACCTCTCAACAGATGGTATTGTAACAAGAGCGATGGCTTTGGGGGATAATCTGATTAGTGTTTAAGATATGCTAATGCTTCATCGCTCATTTTCGGTACTGTTTCACCGTTTCCAAATTCTTATTTATGAGTATTACTTTGGGTTGGTATGCTCTATTTTTTCTGCTTTGACCTCGATCTGCCTGAACAGTACCAGTACCAGAATATTGAGTATAAATAGCGCTGCACCTCACACTAGGAGATATTTTATAGGTTATCGTGAATGTTCATCTATGTGTTCTTTTTGTACAGCGTTCATCCATAGGGGCGGTATACTATATTTAATTGAGGTAGATGTGTAACATACTTTGCCCGCAATTGTTGCAGGCTTTAGTAAATTCCCTAAGATTACTAATCATAGAATGAAACGTTCTTTAGAACCTTTACAATTCGCATGGCTGGGCAGTGTGGAGTATGCCGTTGCGCTAGAAATGCAGCGAAGTCTTATGGAGCACGTCCACAGCGGTGCAGCCGATACAGTGCTTTTTCTAGAGCATCAGCACGTTTATACAATTGGTAGCAGAGGCAGTCTTGATGATATCCTCGCAGATGCCGATACGCTTAAAAGTCTGGGTGTTTCTGTGTTGGAAACCGATCGCGGTGGGGAGACTACTTACCATGGCCCGGGTCAATTGATCGCGTATCCTATTATCAATCTGCGCTCTGCAGAGATTGGACCTGTGGCATGGGTACGTCTTATGGAGGAGGTGATAATAGTTGTTTTGATTCGTTATGGCATAGTGGCTCACAGGGTTGTAGGGCGGACAGGTGTGTTTGTAGATGGAGAGCCGGGAGAACGCCCTTCAAAAGGTTGTAATCCGCGTGGACGTAAGATAGCATCCATCGGCATGCGGGTAAAAGATGGGGTTGTAATGCACGGATTCGCCCTGAATGTAATGACATGTATCGATATGTATCGTCACATTGTACCGTGCGGTATGCCCGGCATGGCCATAACATCTATGCGGAAGGAAACGAATGAACCTCTATTTATTAGGCAAATCGTATCTGAACTTGCAGATGCTTTGGCGTTGATTTTGGGTAGGGAGGAAAGGTGGATAGACGAAGAACAGTTACCAATACTTGCCAATGAAGGAGCACAAGGCACATATTTATGAACACTTCTTTGATCTTGGCAGGTCGGTATTTCTGATGATGAGGAGTTAAAATATTATTCCGTTGAATTCTACACTTACCCACTTGGAGTGCGCGCTCTGCTCCAGAACATATAGCCCGGATGGGTTGATAGGGACTTGCCTCGATGATGGTAAACCGCTGCTGCCTAGATATGATTTGGAATCGGCTTCACGCTCACTTCAAAGAGATAATATGTATACTCGCGTAAGCAGTATGTGGCGATATTCAGAGGTGATGCCCGTTATTGACAGTGAATATATAGTATCTCTTGGTGAAGGTTGGACGCCTCTTCTTGCACCGGAACCTCTTCGGGCACTACTGGATATGCCTAGACTTTTTGTTAAAGATGAAGGATGCAATCCTACCGGATCTTTCAAAGCGAGGGGGATGTCCGCTGCTCTTTCACGCGCTGCAGAGCTGGGTGCGAGGGAGTTCACTGTACCTTCTGCAGGCAATGCCGCAGGGGCGCTTGCTGCTTATGCCGCCGCCGGTGGAATGAAAGCACATGTCTTTATGCCACAGGATACTCCGAAGGCGAATGTGGTAGAGTGCAAGGCGTACGGTGCGGATTGTACTCTAGTGGATGGGTTCATTACGGACGCCGGGAAGCTATCGGCAAAGATGGCACTTCAAAGAGGGTGGTTTGATGTGTCTACTTTGCGAGAACCTTACAGGGTGGAAGGCAAGAAAAGCATGGGGTATGAGATTGTGGAGCAGCTGGGAAGAGTGCCCGATGTGATAGTTTATCCTACCGGTGGAGGCACAGGTATAGTGGGTATATGGAAAGCGCTGGCAGAGTTGGAAATGCTGGGTTGGATAGGGGAGGAACGTCCGCGTATGATATCCGTTCAAGCGGAGGGATGTGCACCTATTATGCGTGCTTTCGCGGCAGGTGCGGAGTTTGCAGAACCGTTTCCGAACCCGTCTACTATAGCATCCGGTCTTCGGGTTCCTGCTGCCGTAGGTGATTTTATGGTTTTGCGTGCTGTGAGGGAAAGCCGCGGCGAGGTAATAACGGTGAACGATGAGGAGATGATAGAAGGCGTGAAGTTGTTATCTTGTAATTCCGGTATCTTCGCCGCTTTGGAGGGGGGAGCAGTCGTGTACGCTTTGCGAAAGCTTGTAGCCTCTGGTGCGGTAAATAAAGATGAGGTGATTGTGCTGCTGATCACAGGATCCGGGTTAAAATGTTTGGATAGTTTTTAGACAGACTGAATCCATCCTTTTATCAAAAAGGCTATATATTGCTAGTTCCCCGAATTGCCACATGGCTTTGGACGCCTTCAGCGTAGCGTTCTCTATATTCTTCTAGCAAAATCCCCATTATGACAGAGTTCGCCCGAGCACCTTCATGTGGACGGCTTTTCCTGAGAGTGCCTTCATGCTGAAAGCCTATATGTTTGAACATGGACACCGCGGGAAGATTGTATTCGGGTACATCCGCCCATACACGGTATAAATTCAAATGATCAAAGCAATGTTCCAACAGTGCCAAAGTGGCTGCAGTTCCGTATCCGTGATGCCAAAGATCTTTGCGACCTATGAGCACGGATACCTGACCATCGCCAATACCGGATTCTATTGAGACTTGCGCCTCTCCTATATGCTCTTTGGATATAGTGTATACGGAAAAAATTTCTCTGTTGGGGTTACTGTGGGGGTCATCAAATACCGCGTGCCATTCCTCTTCGGTTGCATTTATCATTTTCCGCGGGTCGTAGCCTAAATGTGTCGGATCACCGTACGTGTATCGCCCGAACCAAGCTTCCGAAACATCAGGAATAGAAATCCACTCATCTACTCTGGCAACATCCTCTCGTGTTACAGGTATGAGTTCTACTTGTGAAAGCATTTTAAACTCCGCATATCCGGATTATAAAGTTTTATCTAGCCTTTGTATGTACAAATCACGTACGCATTACTTTAGCATACGTGATATGATAAGTGTAAACGATAATAGCTGTAACGATAATAGATATATAGAGAGAAGGAGATTGATTAAAATGAGTAATAGTTGGCAGGCGGAAGCCGAAATAGAGTACTGTGTTCCCTGTGGGTATGCTAACCTTGCGTCTTATATGGCTAGCGAACTTTTCCAAGCGGCCGGACCGGCATTGGCGATTTCTATCAAACCGGGTGACAGCGGAGTTTTTACCGTGAAAGTGAATGGTGATGTCCTTTGGGATAAGAAGAAGGAAGGGCGCTCTCCTCATATTATGGAGGTCAAGGATATCAAGGCGAAGGTGATAAATATAATGAAGAGTCTATCAGCCGCCTGATTATAGGTATATAAACCTACACCTTATATGGGAAAAATCCAAATAGTATGATTCTCCTGCATGAAAAGGGGTTTAATTCATAAATGGTAAAAGCGGCTGTCCTTTACGAACCTTGCACATCTATGCCCGTAGTTGAACTTACCCAAGAGAATCCCAGGCGAGGTGAAGTTCGTATTTCAATGGGAGCGGCAGGTGTCTGCGCTAGTGATCATCATGTAATTATGGGGCATACTAGCTTCCCGTTGCCTATGGTCCTGGGGCACGAAGGCGCAGGAGTTGTTCAGGATGTAGGCATAGGTGTTTCCTCTCTAAAGCCCGGTGACAGGTGTATATTGTCTTTCGTTTCCTCCTGCGGATTCTGCACTGTATGTAGGGAAGGGCGAGGTAACCTTTGCCTTACACACCGCGCTACAGGTCCCAGGCAGATGGATGGCACACTTCGGTTGAAAGATGATGGAGGAAGAGAGATATACCAGTTTGCCAAGTTAGGGGTTTTCGCCGAAAGCGTGATTGTCCCTCAACAAGCATGCTACATCATACCTCACGATGTGCCTGTTGATGTAGCCGCTCTGATAGGCTGTGCCGTGACAACCGGAGTAGGTTGTGTCATAAATCAGCCCGGATTGACTAGCGGAGCGACCGTAGCAGTTTGTGGCGCGGGTGGTGTTGGATTGAACGCGATTCAAGCGGCGAAAATAGTAGGCTGTGTGCGCATAATAGCGGTAGATATACATGCACATAAACTGGAATTCGCACGGCGCTTTGGCGCTACGGACACAGTGAACGCCGGCGAAGTCGACCCTTCGGAAGCTATACGAGATATGACCGATGGCGGCGTAGATTATGCGTTCGATACCTTCGGAAGCGCAAAAACTACAAGACAGATGCTAGATGCCGTTCGACAGGCCGGGACGTGTATTGTTGTAGGGCTGGCGCCTGAAGGCGAGAATACCAAAGTGGATATGGTAGACCTTACACGCAATGAGAAAACTTTGCGAGGGAGCTACTATGGTTCGGCTAACCCGCAACTTACATTCGACAAAATTGTGAAGCTTTGGAAGAAAGGTTTGCTGAAGATTGAAGAAATGATAGAGCGTCGTTACTCACTGGAACAGATCAATGAGGCTTATGATGACCTCGCTTCAGGAGCCGACGGTCGCGGAGTTGTGACCTTCTCCTGAAAAACTGACTTAAGCGATGCAGTAGTAGCATTTAGGTGCTTATCGGATAATAAAATCCATTTCAGCCAACCGTAATGAGGAAATTTTCTAGATTGAGCGTCTTTTTTAATTTGCTAGTAGGTACTGTGGCTTTAGTTGCAATGGCGTGTAGTTCTTACAATGATAACCCCGGAATGAGTGTAAATGCTACAACAACCGAGACTGCTATAAGCACAACAGCTACAGAAGTAAGAGGTTCATATGATGTACCTGGTAATCTGGAACTATTTCTGCCAGTACCAGACGAACCGACAGGTACGATATTGGATTCAGAAAAACTCGATCTAGGGTTTAGTATTATAGGTCATCGCATTTTATATGTGTCTCAAACATTAAACGGAGATTCCATAGCCGTTTCGGGATATGTGGTGACTAATTCCGGAAGACCTCCGGAGGCTGGCTGGCCTCTTATTGCCTGGGCTCACGGCACAGTAGGTACTGCTGACGAATGTGCGCCTTCTCATGATGTTCAAAATGAAGTATCTTTTTGGGGACCTCTCTTGGAAGCGGGATATGCCGTAGTCGCTACCGATTATGAAGGTTTGGGAACACCCGGGCTTCATCCTTATTTAGTGGGTGAATCAGAGATGAGAGGAATTTTCGACAGCGTTAGAGCAGTTCAGAACCATAACGGAGAGTTGAGGGGTATTCAAGTAAGCGATGAGTGGGTTGCTTTGGGATACTCCCAAGGCGGGCATGCTGCAATGCATGTGTCCCAACTTTGGCGAGACTATGCCCCTGAACTGAACCTATTGGGTGCAGTTGCCGGAGCACCTCCCTCACAGATTTCGTCTTTATACGATTTATTTATAGATAGTTCCTTTCAAGGGTATATAGCTATGGCAACTGCTGCTTATGCGGCTGTATATCCTAACGTTAATTTGGAAGAAGTTTTAGGTGATGAAGCGTTGGCACTTCTGCCTATTTTGGAGGAAGAGTGCCTAAGCGAGGTTCTTGCAGCTTACGAGCCATTGTCACCGGAACAGATGAGCAAAGTGCCAGACCTTCTGGCAACAGAGCCTTTCAAATCAATTGCAACTGAGAATGATACAAATGGAAAACCCGTACAAGTTCCCGTTCTCATTATTCATGGAGAGGATGATGAACAAATACCGGCGGTTAGCAGTCGATTACTTTTAGACCAAATCTGTGGTATGGAAGTCTCTAAAACCGTCCAGCGCGTTATGTACCCGGGAGAAACGCACAGTTCAGTTGTTCTAGCCTCAGTACCAGATGTGTTGGATTGGATAGCATCTCGTTTCTCTGGGGAGATAGCTCCTACTGATTGCCCATCTAATTTAGATAGCTCAACAAGATAATTAGCTATACTCGTTATCTGTGTAGAGGCATGCGGAACATTCCCGATATATCTTGAGGAGATTTAGATGCTGCCTATATATAATGCTTACCGAACCCTTTCTATAGATTAGGGTCATCTTCGTCAATATGCGCAGCAGGAGGGTTTTTAAACTGCGATATGATATATGGAGTGTGGATTTAACTGCCTGCCTTATCGTACACCATACAATAGGCTTGGTGATAGAATTATGGCAGAGGAAGGTTTTCCGTTCGGATAATAGCGCCGTTGCTATTGGGCGGATGCTTGTATCAGGATAAAGATTCAATGTTGGATGATTATCTTAGACAATATGCTCTGCTGATTATATTTATTGGCATATCTATAGCTGTGCCTGTATCTATGCTTATGCTGTCTCGCCTTGGGGTAATAATAGGTGCTCGGCCTGTTCGTCCGTCTTTCATAAAGAGAACGGCTTATGAGAGCGGTATGAGGCCTTTCAGTAAAAAGCCTACTCGCTTTAATTTTCGTTACTATTACTATGCTTTGCTCTTTGTGATTTTCGATGTCGAGACGGTTCTGCTGTACCCGTTGGCGGTTCGTTTCGGGGTACTTTCACAGCAGTTCGGCTGGGCTTTGTTTGGCGCTGTTATGCTGTTCCTTTTTGTGGTAACGGTTGGATATGTATATGCCTGGCGCAAGAAAGCGCTGGATTGGGTATGAGGTTTATATTTGGATAAAAAGAATGTTTCCGCAGGAATGAATTACGAAATGGTGCCTCTGGCTCGTGCTACTGTGGACCTGGACAGAGCGGAAGGTAATGAAGTGAATCAGATGAAAGCTACTCATCTGACTCCCTTTATTGAACCTGAGATTAAGTCACAAGATGATTTGCATAGGGGAGCACTCCTGATATCTGTAGATTACTTGCTCAACTGGTCTAGAAAATCTTCTATGTTTCCCTTACAGTTTGGTTTGGCATGCTGTGTATTTGAGATGATAGCTACCGCTATGTCTCGCTTTGATATATCTAGATTCGGTATGGAGGCGTTTCGTGCGTCGCCTAGGCAGGCGGATCTTATGATAGTTTCGGGTACTGTTACATGGAAGATGGCTGTGCCTATACGTCGCCTCTATGAGCAGATGTCTGAGCCCAAATGGGTTATATCTATGGGCGTATGCGCCACATCAGGCGGACCGTATTATCAAAGTTATTCCGTAGTGCCCGGGGTAAACCACATAGTGCCTGTAGATGTGTATGTGCCGGGATGTCCGCCTCGCCCTGATGCTTTGCTTTACGGTATCATGCAGCTGCATGAAAAGGTGAAACGTTATAGCCTCAAAGGTACCCCTGCCGGTAGCGTATGACACTGCATATATCAGGAAAAGATCTGGCGGAGACGATGAATAATATCATCCCTGACGCTGTGTATGAGTGGAACTCCGATAGTGTATGGGTAAAACCCGAAATGTTTGCCGAGGCGGCACAAACGCTACGTAAGCATGATAGGTTGCTATTTGATCTACTTGTCAATTTGACAGCGGTAGATTACATCGGCTATTTTGAGGTAGTATATCATCTAAGATCATTGCAAATGAACACATTTGCCGTAGTAAAGGTACGCACGGGTATTGGACGCGATACCCCCTCGGTTCCGAGTGTATATCATATATGGCGCGGCGCAGATCTACAAGAAAGGGAAGCATGGGATTTGATGGGTATCTACTTTGAAGGCCACCCAAACCTCAAGCGGATTATGCTTTGGGAGAATTTTCCGGGTCATCCTCTTCGTAAAGATTTCATTACTTATGAGCAGTCTATAAAGGTAGATGAGGATTAAAAAAACCTGAATGCCTTTTAAAACGGAGCCTATGACCATAAACTTGGGTCCTCAGCACCCTTCTACGCACGGCGTCTTTCGCCTGAGGGTAGCTTTTGACGGTGAGGAGGTAGTAGACGTGGAGCCAGTTTTCGGCTACCTCCACAGAGGCTCCGAGAAACTTGCGGAAGAGAGAACCTATACGCAGATAGTTACTTTAACTGACCGTATGGACTATGTCTCATCTATGCTTAACAATCAAGCTTATATGCTGGCTGTAGAGAAACTTGCAGGTATTCAACCCAGCCCGCGCGGCGTATGGTTGCGTATGATAGCCGCCGAGCTTCAGCGAATAGCCAGCCATCTAGTAGCTACAGGATTCTTGATTCAAGATTTAGGAACGCTTGGCACCCCGCTTATTTACTGTATGCGAGAACGCGAAAAAATACTCCAACTCTTCGAAATGCTATGCGGAGCTCGTATTACTAACTCTTACCTTAGACCCGGCGGCGTTTTTATGGACGCTCCTGATGAATTTTGGGGAGCCCTTCAAAATTTCCTAGCGGAAATTCCTCACAGGATAGATGAGCTGGAAGAATTATTGTCCGACAATGAAATTGTACTTATACGAACTGTGGACATAGCGCGTTTGGAGCCTGAGAAAATGGTGAATGCTTCCATAACGGGGCCTATGCTACGCTCAGCCGGAGTAGATTGGGATCTTAGGCATCGTGAGCCTTACGATTACTACGATAAAGTTGAGTTCTCTAGACCGCTTCACACATCGAGCGATAACTACGCCCGCTATTGGGTGCGTATAGCCGAGATGCGCCAGTCGGTAAATATAATACATCAATGTATCGCCCAGATAGAACCGGGACCCGTTAGACCCCATCGCAAGGAGGTGCCTTTTCTTGTACGTCCGCCTGTCGGCGATGCTTATGCTTCTATAGAGGGTTCCAAGGGTGAACTCGGATTTTATCTAGTATCCGATGGCGGTATATCTCCTTACAGGTGCCGTGTAAGACCGCCTTCTCTGATAAATTTGACCCTGCTACCGGAAATGCTTATCGGTACGCTGATGGCGGATCTTTTCGTCAGCTTCGGTAGTGTCGATATAAATATGGGGGAAGTGGATAGGTGAGTGAGCGATTTCTGGACAATTCTTTATTTAGGAATATATACTGCTACCTTGCCGGGGACAGTGATGCGTGCGCTATGCGCGGATATACGGGCTTCTTTCCTGCAGGGCTGGAATGGCTAGCATTCTTGATAACCGCCTTAGCTATTTCGGCTATTGTAGCTACCGCTTTTTTGCAGGGGTTGCTGGGCTTCCTATGGGTTGAGCGCCGACTTCTGGGGAGATTTCAAAATCGTATAGGACCTAACCGATGGGGTCCTTTCGGGCTTCTTACCCCTGTTGCGGATGCTTTAAAGTTTCTCTTCAAGGAGGATGTAGTCCCACGTGACGCCGATAGGCTCCTCTACAACCTTGCTCCCGTGATGATTTTCGTTCCTATCCTCATCGTTTGGTCTGTGCTACCTCTTGGTGCGGGAACCTTTATAGTAGACCTCAATATATCCCTGCTGTTTGTTCTTGGAATAACCTCTATGGGTGCCTTGGCGATTATGATGGCGGGGTGGGCTTCCGGAAATCGTATATCCGTATTTTCATCTTTGCGCGGAGTTGCCACACTCATAAGCTACGAAATACCCGCAGGTCTCAGCTTGGTAGGCGTGATAATGCTTGCGGGGTCTCTTTCTCTTGGGGATATAGTTGCGGCGCAACAGATTCCATTTATTTTGGTGCAGCCTTTGGCCTTTTTTGTGTTTTTTGTTACTTCACTGGCGGAAATCAACCGGACACCTTTCGACTTGACAGAGGCGGAGTCTGAGTTAGCAGCAGGCCATCTCAACGATTATTCCAGTATGAAGTTCGGTCTTTTGTTCATAGGGGAATATGCTGCTACGATCACGGCTGCAGCTTTGATCGTAACTGTTTTCCTTTCAGGCTGGCGAGGTTGGTCGCCTATACCTTCTCATCTATGGTTTCTGGTGAAGCTTGGAGGGGTTTTATTCGTGATAATATGGGTACGTTCTACATGGCCGCGCTTTCGTATAGATCAGATGCTGAATATTGCATGGAAGGGGCTATTTGAGTTGACTTTTATCAATATCATAGTAACTGCTATACTCATTGCGATCTTCCCTCAGCCTTCTGTGGGAGAACTTTGGATAATGGTGCTGGTAAACTGGGTAGTTTTCGTATCTTCTTTATGGATTGTAGGCAAGTTTCTTGGAAAGCGTAAAACTAGCCCGTTGCCTGTAGTTGAAAAGATGTCGCTGTATCCTGTTGCTCCGGCAGAAGGAGAAAGGAATTTATAATGTTTCATCTATACGGCTTACTTAAAGGGTTAAAGGTAACTTTGCAGAATTTTATCCGCCCTCCCTTTACAATTCAGTATCCTGATAGGAATGTCGGTATATTGGCAGCGTCTAAGCATCTGAATATATCCCCTCTTCAATTTATATTCAGAATGCCAAAAGATGCTATGAAAGCGGCTATCTTTCTTTATCCTATCCCCGAGAGGGTGCCTCAGTCACCTAGGTTTAGAGGTAATGATTTCGCATGGTATGAAGAACGATGCACAGGCTGCGCTTCATGTGCTAAGTATTGTCCGCTCGGCATCATAGAAATAGTTACACACCCGGGCGGCTTCGATGAACAGCAGGGGGAAAGCTATGCCATAGATGTTTTCGATATAGATATTGGGCGCTGTATGTTTTGCGGTCTGTGTGTGGAGGCTTGCCCTTATGATGCTTTGCATATGGGGACACGCTTTGAGCGTAGCAACTACTCGCGTGTAGACCTTGTGATAACCAAGGAGGAGCTGAACGCAAGCATTAAAAACCCTAGCAGTTGGTACAGGCAACAATTTGAAGAGCATGGATACAACCCCTATGAGAAAGCCTTGAAGGATCATCATTCTGCGGGACGACACGAGAAGCCTAGTGAAAAAGAGTTGAAACAACGGTGGGTAGATAGGCGATAATGGATCCGTTTTCTACTCCTGTAATAGCTGATGTAGCTTTTTGGTTGGTCTCTTCCGTAACTCTGCTTGCAGCTCTTGGAGTTGTCATCTTTAAAGATTTGTTCAGGGCTGCGGTATCCCTTTCCGGTTCCTTTTTGGGTGCTGCGGGCATTTATGTTCTACTTAGTGCCGAATTTATAGCAGCCGTGCATATTCTCGTTTACGTTGGTGCGATTTCCGTCGTGATAGCTTTTGCGGTTATGTTTGCGCGCGATCCGTCTTTAGCCGGCCGCTCCCGTGGTAGGGCATGGCTGGTGGTTAGCGGCTTTACGGGTCTTGTTGTATTTGTGGCTATTGCCGCTGCTGCCGTTTTCACTGAGTGGTCATCTATATCCGATATACAGGATCAAAACGCAATTTCGGGGCTTGTAGGATCGTACGTTGAACAGCCGCGCCAAGAGGGTGGAAATTTTTCAGCTATAGGATTAGGTAGTGATTCTGTGATAGTTTCCGCATCCGAGAATGAGCCGAATGCACAGAGTGGTGTCCTTGTAAATTCTACAAGTGCTATCGGGACTGTTCTGCTGAGAGACTTTCTTCTACCGTTTGAGGTTGCGGGGGTTATAATAGTTGCCGCTGTTTTGGGCGCTATAGCTATAATGCGGGGTAGCTTGGAACCTGAGGATCCTCCTTCGGAGAGTGGGGGATGACTTTATCGGCTGTTTTGATAGTTGCCGCTGCTTTGTTTGCTATAGGTCTGTACGGGGCTTTGGCGAAGCGAAATTTAGTACTGGTGATAATGTCTCTGGAACTGATGTTCAACGCGGTTGTGGTAGCAGCATTGGCTTTTTCCCGATTTACACCGGCGGCATCCCTTGTGGAAAACTTAGGAGATGTAGAAGCGAATAAGGTATATCTGTCTCTGTCCGGGCATGTACTATCCTTGTTTGTGGTGGTGGTTGCGGCAGCGGAAACGGCGTTGGGATTGGCGCTGGTCTTTGCACTTCATAGAAGCCGAGTATCTATGGATGTCACTGAAGCATCCGACCTCCGGAATTGAGCAATGTGGACAGATTATAAAAAGGCGCCTAACCTAATGACAGCTCAGATGTGGAAGGATCTGCTGGATGGAGAAGGCCTGCCTGCATGTATATTTCCTGACGGAGACATTCTGGATTGGAGTGAAGAGATGCCCTTTCGTGTACTGGTACCGAAGGGTAGAGAGCATGTTGCAGATGAAATTTTCCGCAAACTTTGAGCATCGGATGTATTGGAGCATTTTTCTATGTGGATTATAGTTGCACTCCCACTCGCCTCTGTGGTGATAGGCGTACTGCTGAGATGGGTAGTGCCTGCGAGGTTTGGCGGAGGCGCAGAGTCACGCCTTGCCGGCATAGTAACAGTAATTGCAGTGGCTTTGGCGTGGATACTCTCGGTTACGGTGTTTATAAGAATGATCGTAGAACCGGGGATAGGGTATACACAATGGTTCACATGGCTATCTTTCCCTGAATATCTTACAGACGTTCTAGAGGGGCAGGTGAGGTACTGTTGTAACGGACATTGGCGGATTGGCCTTTGGCAGTATGATTGATCCTCTTACGGCGATTATGGTTGCTATTGTTAGCACAGTCAGTCTGCTTGTTCAAATATACTCCCTTGGATACATGAAAGGAAGCTCCGCCGGTGGTTATACTAGATATTTCATATACATGTCTCTCTTCACAGCGAGCATGTTGGGGCTGGTCATTTCACGAAATCTCATACAGGTTTTCGTATTTTGGGAGCTAGTAGGTGTTTCTTCCTACTTCCTGATAGGTTTTTGGGTTAGACGTCCCGCGGCGGCAGTGGCTGCGAAGAAGGCATTTTTAATGACGCGGCTAGGAGACTTTGGGTTTCTTTTAGCTTTAATGTATCTGTTCACGATTTCTCCTTCGTTGGATATTCCGGAATTGTATGCTCTTATTCACGAAGGCGGTATAGGTTCTACTGCGGCTACTTTACTTTCTTTGGGATTTCTTGCGGCGGCTGTCGGCAAATCCGCACAATTTCCGCTTCATGGATGGCTTCCGGACGCAATGGAGGGACCAACTTCTGTATCCGCTCTTATACATTCTGCTACTATGGTGGCTGCCGGAGTCTTTCTTATTGCCCGTCTGTTTCCGTTATTCGAGGCATCCGAAATTATGCCGCTCATAGCTATCATAGGAGCAATCACCGCAATAATTGCCGCGTCTATGGCTTTAGCTACAAACGATATAAAGCGAGTATTGGCTTTTTCTACTATTAGCCAGCTGGGGTATATGATATTTGCGCTTGGTATCGGGGCGTATGCCGCCGCTATATTTCATCTGTTTACGCATGCGTTTTTCAAAGCGGGTTTATTCCTTGCGGCGGGTTCGGTTCATCATGCTTCGGGAACTTTCAACATGAAATATATGGGAGGATTGAGGCGCTATATGCCGGTAACATATTTGGGAATTGTGATTTGCGGGTTGAGTCTTGTGGGTATCTTCCCTCTTTCCGGCTTCTGGTCAAAAGGGGAAATATTATCCGCAACTGCGGAGGGTGGTGATACTCTAAGTTTAATTATTCTTGCGGTTGGGATAATCACGGCGGCATTGACCGCATTCTATATGTTCAGGGCGGTATTTATCACATTTCACGGTAAATATCGTGGAGGTGCGGAAGAAGAAGCAAAGGCGGCGCTTTCGGAAGGGAATCCGGTTGCAGACGGACTTGGGCATACTCACTTGGCGGAATCGCCTCGTACTATGGTTGTTCCTTTGGTGCTGCTATCCGTTTTGGCGATTACCGTTGGATTTCTTATCAATGCTCCTTCATGGACACCTTTCCCGAATAGTCACGTTTTAGCGAAAAATTTAACAAAAGGAAATATCTCTGGAAACGGATTCTCGGAACCTATGGAAAATAGGCGGATTCTACCTTTCGTTACTGTGACGGATTATTCTACCTCAACGATTTTTCTGGAACCTTCCGGAGAATCCAAAGACTTTTTCCCGGGCGTATTTACCGATACGGAAGATGCTATAGAAGCAGGTGGCGACCCGAAATTCAATGTTCTTTTCGAAATGATAGCTCTTGTGCTTTCTTTTGGCGGTATAGGCTTGGCAGCGTTGCTTTATAGAAATGGCAATTTTGAAATTGTATCTCGCCTTCCGCTGTTGAAACCTGCCGCCAATTTTCTCTTTCGCAGGTATTACTTAGATGATTTGTACGAGCGAACTTTTGTGGGGTATCTGTTTTATGGTCTCCTCGTCAATTCGGTGGCTTGGGCAGATTCGGCGTGGCTGGACAATTTGAATATTCAGATAGCAAAGATGACAAATCGTATAGGGTGGCTGGTATCTCAAACCCAGACGGGGCAGCTGCAGGCATACGCGGCACTCATGGCATCGGGTGCGATGATCATGATACTCGTTTATATAATTTTTGGTAGATAATGTTCTATTTATGGCGCTAACTACTTACTCTCGATAGATGTTCACCGGAATCCTCACTGCAACCGTTTTTTTGCCAGCCTTTTTTGCGCTGCTCATAGCAATATCTCCGATTTCTACGCGCTGGATACGGATGACTGCGCTAACTGCTTCTTTGGCTACTCTTGGTTTATCGTTGTATGTTTTCATCAGCTACTATTTGAGCGATGCCGCAAGCTCCCCATCCGGAAGTGTTCAGATGGTGGATTTGATAGAAGGTTGGCTTCCGTTCGAAGCTCTCAACGCCCAGTACTTGCTGGGTGTCGACGGTTTGAGCGCGCCTTTAGTCTTGCTTACGGGAATATTGGGGGCGGCTGCGGCATTCGCTTCGCGGTACATAAATTTTAGGATTCGTGAATATTTTGTGTGGCTGCTGTTGTTGCAGTCTACCGTTATGGGTGTCTTCTTGTCTTTGGACTTGCTGCTCTTTTTCGTCTTTTTCGAATTCGAGCTGGCGCCTATGTTCATGCTCATATCTATATGGGGCTCAGGGCGAAAAGTTTACTCTGCGACAAAATTTGTGATATTTACTCTTACCGGCGGGTCTTTTATGTTCGTAGCTATAATCCTGCTCTTCTTGAGCGATTCAGTCTCGACACTTGCGATGGTTTCAATACCCGAGGCAGGTATAGTAGGCATACCAGATTTGATAAACAACGTTGAAGACGTGCGTCTAATAGTACCTGCCGCTATGATATTTGGATTTTTCCTCGCGGCGTTTTCCGTAAAACTTCCTATTTGGCCTTTGCACAATTGGCTACCGGATGCACATACGGACGCTCCAACCGCCGTATCGGTGATGCTTGCGGGTGTTTTGCTGAAGATGGGAGGGTATGGCATTTTCCGTATAAATCTGGGATTCTTCTCGAATGTCGAGGGTTTTCCTATAAAGGATGCCGCTTGGGTACTATCATGGGTTGCCGCGGTCTCTGTAATATACGGTGCTATTGTAACTATCAAGCAAACAGATATGAAACGCCTCATTGCCTACTCATCTATCAGCCATATGGGCTATGTAATGCTTGGAGCGTTTGCTATAGGCAGTTTAACAGCCTATAGTGGAGCTGCGCTGCAGATGTTCACTCACGGAACGATAACCGGGCTCGCCTTCCTAATGGTTGGCTTTTTGTACGAACGTGTTCATACGCGGTATATACCTCATCTGGGAGGGTTGGCAGGCAAGCTACCTCTTATCGCTATATTTTTCACTATAGCCGGGTTGGCCTCTCTGGGCTTACCGGGGCTTGCGGGGTTCGCATCGGAGATATTACTTTTTCTCGGTGCGTTTTCCGTGTGGCCTTTGCAGACGGGCATAGCGGCTTTTGGTGTTGTACTAACCGCCGGATATGTATTGTGGATGGTTCAACGCGTCTTTCTCGGTACCGGTCATGCTGAAAACGGATTGCCCGAGAAATTTTATAACGAACTTAAAGATGCCGACTGGCTAGATATCGTACCTATTTTGATACTGACGATTCCGATAGTGATCGTAGGGATTTGGCCTTCATTCATAGTGAGAGTCTTACATATAGGTTTTAGAGGGTTCGTATCTTGGTAACGGGGGATGACATTCTCGCCGTTTCACCCGCACTCTCTATGGCGGGGATAGCTTTACTGGCCATCATAGCCGATACTGTGTTCAAGAATAAACGAGCTATAGCTTATTCTGCAGTTGCTCTTATGATATTTGTGCTGCTGCTATCTTTGAATAACTGGTTTGGCTACAGTAGTGAACCGTTCGGGGGTGCTATAGAGGCAAACGAATTTACCTCTATTTTCCAGATTATTTTGACGGTTACAACGGCGGTAGTCGTTCTCGCATCTATCAGCTATGTTCATCGTTTGCGAGGTTACGAAGGTGAATTATTAGCGCTTACTCTGCTGGCGTCCTCAGGCATGTTGCTGCTTGTATCGGCGCGCGAACTCATAACAACCTATGTTGCCTTTGAGCTTACGGCATTGCCTGTGGTAGGCGTTGCCGCCCTGAGGCGTGACCGCGCGTCTATCGAATCGAGTGTGAAATTCCTTGTGCTATCCGCAATCGCTTCAGCGTTCCTGTTGTTTGGAATTGTTTTCATCTACGGCTACACAGGTTCTACATACTTTGAAGAGATACTTATGAGGCTCGAACGACTCATAATGGAGAATGGTAATGAGCCGTTTGGTTCGTACGCTGTTCTTGCCGGAGTAGTGATGATGATGATGGGATTTGCCTTTAAAATGGCGATACTCCCTTGGCAAATGTGGGTGCCGGATGTTTATCAGGGTGCACCTACTCCTTTAGCCGCCTTTCTTTCTACAGCATCGAAGGCATCCGGCTTTGCGATATTGCTGAGTGTCATATATATAGCTTTTGGGCATCCCAGCGTGCTTGAGGATTGGTCACTGCTGCTGGCCGCACTTTCTGCCGCCTCTATGACTTACGGCAATCTTGGAGCGCTTGTTCAGAGCAATGTGAAACGCCTACTGGGTTACTCTACTATAGCGCATGCAGGTTACATCCTCGTGGGGGTGGCGGCGATTACGAGTGGAGGGTTCGGATACCGTTGGGCGGAAGAGGGACCTCAAAGCGTAATATTTTATCTTATAGGTTATCCTTTCAGCAATCTGGCCGTCTTTCTTGTTGTGATTGCGGTTACAAACAAGATGGGTTCCAGCAACATCTCCGCCTTCAAGGGACTTGGAACACGCTCACCTTTACTAGCGATATTCATGACAATAGGGCTTCTATCATTACTAGGACTTCCTCCTACCGTAGGCTTCGTATCGAAACTGCTGGTTTTCAGCAGTGCTATAAATGCGAATAGCTTCCCGCCCAATCTTACATGGCTGGTAATAATAGGTGCTATAAACTCCGTATTATCCGCTTACTACTACCTCAAGATTGTCCGCACTATGTTCTTTGAAGAACCCGAGACAAAAGAGAAATTGACATCGGATAAAGGAATATTGATTCTATCGGCGCTATCTGCCATCGGTGTCATTCTATTTGGTGTATTTCCATTCATCATATTGTATTTTACCCAGCGAGCAGCGTTCAGTATTCTATAATGGACAAACCGCGTGAATATATCCTCCAACTATAAAGAAAACGGACAGGATACCGAGTAGATGAGAAAATTCAGTAATATAGCCGTTATGTATCACAGCATGTTACCCGAAGCGAAAAACTTGGCTGAAGTTCTGACGTCTGTTTATTCAAAAGACAAAGATTGGCTTGTTTTCTCTCACGATGACACTGCAATAAAGGCGAAAAATGCTCTTGAAGGCGTGGACTTGCTGATTGTTATAGGTGGGGATGGCACAATACTCAGATCAGCCCACCTTGCCGCACCCAATAGAATCCCTATACTAGGCGTGAATACGGGGCGTGTTGGATTCATGTCGGAGATAGACGCTGCGGACGCTGTGAATTCCTTGGACCTCTACATCAGTGGAGCCGCGCGCATTGAAGAACGCTCTATGCTGTCTGCCAGAGACGAGAATTCCGGGCAGACCTTGCTGGCATTGAACGATATTGTCATCCATCGAGGAGCAGCGTTGGGGGTTATTGAGGTCAGTACGGAAGTCGATGGAGCGCATCTGGCTTCATATCGCGGCGATGGCGTCGTGATTGCTACCGCTACAGGCTCCACAGGCTACGCCCTTACATTGGGTGGTGCCGTAATGGATCCTACCCTTGAAAACTACCTCATCAAACCTATAGCCGCTCATATGAGTCAGGCTGGCGGAGTAGTACTTTCTCCCACGTCTCGCGTCAGGCTAACCGTGTACTGCAACTCCTGCGCATCTTTGATAACGGATGGCACTTCCACTGATGAGCTACCGAATGGTAAGTCGGTAACCATTGAACGAGCAGAATTGAAAACTCGATTCCTACGGCGATACTCACCTTCCGTATTCTGGGAAGATTTATCGAAACGATTAGGCATACTTAAAACACCGGTCATGCGTAAAAGGCGTAGCGGCTCCGAGAATACCGAATAATTAAGTTATCTTTCTTGTTATGGGAAATATGTGAATGAGCAGCGATATATCCGAACCATTTATTCCTGAAATTCTATCCTCTAATCGAATTTACGAAGGGGATAGGATTTCTTTGCGGGTCGATACTCTAAAGCTCCCAAATAAGCCGCAGCATAGACGAGAAATAGTGGAGCATAGAGGTTCCGTAGTGATAATTCCATACTTAGATAATACTTACGTACTATTTGTGCGCCAATGGCGCCAAGCTGCGGGATGCGTAACTTTGGAGCTACCTTCCGGAACAAGAGACATGAATGAACCGCCTGAAGCCACAGCAGAGCGAGAACTACGAGAAGAGACGGGCTATGCATCCGGCTCTATCGAGAAAATTGGAGAGCTTTGGGTAGCGCCGGGCTACTCCACAGAATACACACATGTATATACGGCAAGAAATTTAGAATACTCGCCGCTGCCTCAGGATACTGGTGAAGACATACGTGTTCAGGCAATTCCTGATCACGAAATTCCAGAAACTATAACATTAGGCTTTCTACGAGATCAAATGTCTATAGCGGCTCTTTTTTTAACATTAAACCCCTTAAACCCCTTGCATCAAGGGCCACCAAGTGATATATTACGATAGAGGGCAATATCTATGTATAATCATGACGTTTTAATTATTGGCGCCGGTCTTGCAGGGCTCCGCGCCGCGGTAGAAGCTATCCAAAATGGCTTGGATGTAGCTGTAATCTCCAAAGTTCACCCCGTCCGCAGTCATTCCAACGCTGCTCAAGGCGGTATAAATGCCCCTCTTACAGACAGAGGTGACGATTGGCGAGGGCACGCACTGGATACGATAAAAGGTTCGGATTATCTTGCTGACCAAGATGCCGTGGAAATTATGTCTAAAGAGGCGGGTGATGCGGTTATAGGTCTGGAGCATATGGGAGTCATATTCAACCGCGGAGATGATGGTAGGCTAGGCACTCGCCGCTTTGGCGGACAGAAACAAGCTCGTACATTTTTTGTGGGTGCTATAACGGGTTCGGCTATCCTTCATGTCTTGTATGAGCAGATATTGAAACACAACGTGACCATCTATGAAGAGTGGTTTGTTACATCTCTTATAGAGGACAGCGGGGAAGTGAAGGGTGTGGTTGCGTTGGATATCAAAACTGGTGAATTGCATCCTATACTTGCTTCTTCCGTGGTGATGGCGGCCGGCGGAGCCGGAAGAATTTTCGAACCATCTACGAATGCGCTGATCTGTACTGGGGATGGCCTTTCTCTATGTTGGCGTAGCGGCGCTGCTTTGATGGATATGGAAATGATACAATTTCACCCCACCACATTGGCGGGCACGGGTATCCTTCTTTCCGAAGCCGCACGAGGAGAAGGTGCCTATCTACTGAATTCATCGGGTGAACGTTTCATGGAGCGATATGCTCCGGATTACAAAGAGCTAGCTTCCCGAGATGTGGTTTCAAGGGCGGAACAGATAGAAATTGATGAGGGTAGAGGAGTGGACGGTAATGTATTTCTGGATCTTCGCCACCTTGGGCGCAAGTTCATAGAGGATAGGCTGGGTTATCTTCAAGAAGTAGCCGTTGAGTTTATGGGTCTTGATTTGGCGGAGCAACCTGTGCCTATACGCCCCGGCATGCACTACATCATGGGCGGTATAAAGACAGACGTGGATGGCAGGACGGGAGTTGCGGGTTTGTATGCTGCCGGTGAATGCGCCAATGTAAGCGTTCATGGCGCTAACCGTCTCGGTGCCAACTCATTGCTGGATACCGTTGTATTTGGTAGAAGAGCGGCGAGGCATATAATCGATAATATAGTCAAACAACCTGCTAACGCCTCTCTGGCGGAAGAGAAAACCGAAGCAGAGAAAAAGCGAATTGCGAGTCTTCTGGAGAGGAAGTCCGGCTTACGTACCGCTTCCATACGCAACGACCTCGCAAAAGCTATGACTAAAGGTAATGGCGTTTTTCGTGATCAGCAGTCTATGGAAAATGCAAAGGCAGCATGTCTGGAAGCTCGGCGCAGGTATGAAGAGGAGTTGTTCGTAGAAAATAAAGGCAAAATCTTCAATACCGATCTTATGTTTGCCTTGGAGTTGGATTTCATGTTGGATACTGCTAGGGCTATTTGTGAATGTGCTTTGGCTCGCAAAGAGAGCCGCGGCGCCCATTATAGAACGGATATCCCTGATAGGGATGATGAGAATTGGCTACAGCATATCCTCGTGCATAAGCTAGAAGAGAGTGTTAAAGTGACTAAGAGCCCGGTGACAATCACCGAATGGGCGCCTACGAAAAGGGTTTACTAATGAAGACGAATTTTAGAGTCAAACGACATGACCCGGAGCAGAATCGTTCTTGGTTTCAGGACTACACTGTAGACGTGCTGCCTTCAGCTACCATTCTGGATGCACTGATAAGCGTGCGCGAAGAGAAAGACGGCACATTGGCTCTTCGCTGCTCTTGTCGTGCTTCGATATGCGGTTCATGCGGTATGCGTGTCAACGGTATGGCGCGGCTTGTATGCAAGACACAGGTATCAAAGTTTGCCTCGAATGGTGAACCTATTATTATAGAACCTATGGGTAATCAGAAGGTTATACGGGATTTGGTTGTAGACCTATCTACATTTTTTAACCAGATCAAGAGAGTAGATCCGTACCTTCAGCCCCACGCGGTACCTAGCGATGGCGAATTCGTCTCATCCGCCGAATCTATGGTGAATTTGTTAACGGCTATGAACTGTATTATGTGCGGGTGTTGTGTTTCGGATTGTACCGTCCTAGAGGTGGATGACAGATTTATAGGACCCGCTGCTTTGGCTAAAGCGTGGCGTTTCACCGAAGATCCTAGAGATGCCCAAACTAAAGAGCGTTTGGGTAAGATGAATGATGAGGTTGGCGGTATTTGGGATTGCACTCGCTGCATGGCTTGCGTGGAGGTTTGCCCAAAAGGCGTTGCCCCTATGGAGCGCATTATGGAGATGCGCGAGGCTGCTATTGCTGTTGGAAATACCGATACGCCCGGTTATAGACATACCGAATCTTTCAACAAATCCGTGAAGGCAAACGGGCGTTTGAATGAAGCGCGTTTGGCAATCGAGAGCGCGGGATTGCTGAATATACCTCGCCTCCTTGACCTTGCGGTAGTGGGAATGAGATCTCTTATCAAGGGTAAATTGCCCTCTCTGATACCGCATAAAGCCGTCGACAAGAAACGTATAACGCACATATTCGACAAAACGGAGGGGAAGTCATGAAGTTTGCTTTCTATCCCGGATGCGTCGCAAGGGGAGGGGCGCCCGAACTGTATGAATCCACCGCCGCAGTTCTGGAGAGGCTGAATATTGAGACTGTGGAGCTTACTCGCGCGGCTTGTACGGGTGCCGGCGTGCTGCAGGAAAAAAACCAGAAGCTTGGAGATATACTGAACGTGCGGACGCTTGCAATGGCGGAGGAGATGGGATTGCCATTAATGACTATCTGTTCTACTTGCCAAGGGGTTATAGCGCAGGCTGATTATAAAGTCAAAAATGACCCCGACTACCTAGCTGAAATAAACTCTGTACTGGCGGATGAAAATTTGGAGTACAAAGGAACCGCAACGGTAAAGCATCTCTTGTGGGTTCTCGTAGAGGACGTGGGCATAGATAAGGTGAAGGAAACTTTCAAGACCGACTTGGGAAAAATGCGCCTTGCTCCATTTTATGGCTGCTATATAGTACGACCTTCAACGGCGCTAGGATTTCCTGAGAACCCGGAGCGTTCGAGGGCCTTGGAGACGGTTATAGAGTCCGTAGGTGCCGAAGCGGTGGATTTTGCAGGGAAGACCGCATGTTGCGGCTTTCCGATACTCTTCATCAACCAGAAGAACTCCTTGCGAATGGTTTCCAATCATACCGGCGATGCTAAAGATGCGGGCGCTGATGCTATGGTTACGCCATGCCCGTTGTGCCACCTCAACCTTGATGGCTACCAGCCGAAGGCTAGGCGTCAGAACAACCGAGGCAGTGGGGATTTACCGATTCTTCACCTACCGCAGTTGCTAGGGTTGGCTATGGGTATGGACCCTCGCAAATTGGGGTTACAGCGCCATATTGTTTCTACTAAGCAGATTGTAGATAAGCGGGGAGTGGCTTCAGCCTAGACCGCGAGTCATTGTAGAGAGATCATCTCCACGATGGTGATTTAGGGAAAAATGCGCCTCGCTCCATTTTATGGCTGCTATATATACGGCCTTCAGCGCGCTAGGATTTCCGGAGAACCCGGAGAGTTTGAGGGGCTATATAGTCCGTATGCTTGTTGCGTCACTTCAACCTCAGGGGCTACCAGCCGAAGGCTCGTCGGTTGCTAGGTTTGGGTATGGACCCTCGCAAACTGGGATTACAGCGCCGTATTGTTTCGACTAAGCAGGATGATTGTAGACAAGTGGGGAGCACCTTTAGCCTAACCCCCTATTCTTGAAAGCAGTCAGGAAATACAACTCGATTTATCCGGCAGAAAGAATCACTACTCACTCGCTACCGCTTACGGAGTGTTGATCTAGTGTATCATCCGCCACTGAAAGCGTAATCCGCCTACCGTCCATATTTCCCCGTGTCAGTGTCAACTTTGCGAGCGCTGATGCTATGGTTACGGGATGTTACTTGATGGCTACCAGCCAAGGCTCGACGTCAGAACAACCGAGGCAGTGGGGATTTACCGATTCTTCACCTGCCGCAGTTGGTTAGGGTTGGCTATGGGTATGGGACCCTCGCAACAAATTGGAGCTACAGCGCCATATTGTTTCTACTAAGCAGATTGTAGATAAGCGGGGAGTGGCTTCAGGCTAACGCTCCTATCGCCCTCTGGGTTAGGGTGAGGGACACAAGCACAGTGAGGCATGCTAAGGCGAGCCTAATGATTCACTTCCCTTCACCCGAATCAGCCAAGCCGCCAATATAATTACCGCCGCAGTTGCTGGCAGTTTACTGACGATATCCACGCCTCGGCGGAGTACAGGGGGGAGAGGCTGAAGATTTGCACACAGGGCGTTACCGAAGCAGGAGAGGGTTAGAGGGGGGACTTAAGGGGGGCATTGCGGCGCTATATTTCCCCCGCAGAGGGTCGTTTACAGACTGGTCCTATATAGCCTGTTAATGAACCGCCCCTACAAAAGTCCTAACATGAAACGAACGCAAATAGGAAATGTTGCATGCAGAGAAACCACGGATGAGCGATTCAAAGAGCACGCAATATTTACTCTAGCCTCTGTCTCTTTACTATCTAATTCTAGCAACTAATCTCTTCTCTGCTTCCAATTTCACTACCCCCAAGTTCCAAATAGTATGTACCTGACCCTCCCCCTCTCAGACGGCATACATCCTGGGAAAAGGTACTCCTCACTACATTCTGGAAATTTAATAAAATATTCCAACTCGGGTCATTGATGAACCTTCTCTCCTTTTTTAGCGTTATTTCGTAATTTCTATTGGGATTGCAGTTCAAATTAATCTGGAATACAAAATTTCCTGAAAGACTGCCCTGATAAGATCTAAGTGATCTTATTTCTGACCTGCCTAGGCTATTACCGCAGTTCGCTAGAGTAGTAGATGTAGGTTCCCCTTCAAAAACAGCGGTCAAAGTTACATCACCTGTGAGTGTAATTGTGTCATCATCATCTCTGGAATTGAAGCTGCCGGGTTCAGCCCCACTGTATTCCCATCGCACAAAACGCCAGCCACTATCAGGGCTAGCTGTTATTCGCACCCTGCTATCTTCATCGTGGTCGCAACCGCTACTGCATGAAGGACTTACGGAACCTCTTCCATCAACATCTGTCCAAAGGGTAACTGTACGAACTTCTTCCTCAAAAACAGCGGTCAAAGTTACATCACCTGTGAGCGTAATTGTATCATCATCATCTCTGGAATTGAAGCTGCCGGGTTCAGCCCCACTGTATTCCCACCGCACAAAACGCCAGCCACTATCAGGGCTAGCTGTTATTGCTACCCTGCTACCTTCATCGTGCTCACAACCGCTACTGCATGAAGGACTTACGGAACCTCTTCCATCAACATCTGTCCAAAGAGTAACTGTACGAACTTCTTCCTCAAAAACAGCGGTCAAAGTTACATCACCTGTGAGTGTAACTGTGTCATCAGAATCGTCTTCTCTAAAGCTGCCGGGTTCAGCCCCACTGTATTCCCACCGCACAAAGAGCCAACCACTATCAGGGCTAGCTGTTATTGCTACCCTGCTACCTTCATCGTGCTCACAACCGCTACTGCATGAAGGACTTACGGAGCCTCTTCCATCAACATCTGTCCAAAGAGTAACTGTACGAACTTCTTCCTCAAAAACAGCGGTCAAAGTTACATCACCTGTGAGTGTAATTGTGTCATCAGAATCGTCTTCTCTAAAGCTGCCGGGTTCAGTCCCACTGTATTCCCACCGCACAAAGAGCCAACCACTATCAGGGCTAGCTGTTATTGCTACCCTGCTACCTTCATCGTGCTCACAGCCGCTACTGCATGAAGGACTTACGGAGCCTCTTCCATCAACATCTGTCCAAAGAGTAACTGTACGAACTTCTTCCTCAAAAACAGCGGTCAAAGTTACATCACCTGTGAGTGTAATTGTGTCATCAGAATCGTCTTCTCTAAAGCTGCCGGGTTCAGTCCCACTGTATTCCCATCGCACAAAGCGCCAGCCATTATCAGGGCTGGCTGTCATTTTCACCCTGCTATCTTCATCGTGCTCGCAACCACTACTGCATGAAGGACTTACAGAGCCTCTTCCATCAACATCTGTCCAAAGAGTAACTGTACGAACTTCTTCCTCAAAAACAGCGGTCAAAGTTACATCACCTGTGAGTGTAATTGTGTCATCAGAATCGTCTTCTCTAAAGCTGCCGGGTTCAGTCCCACTGTATTCCCATCGCACAAAGCGCCAGCCATTATCAGGGCTGGCTGTCATTTTCACCCTGCTATCTTCATCGTGCTCGCAACCACTACTGCATGAAGGACTTACAGAGCCTCTTCCATTAACACCTGTCCAAAGAGTAACTGTACGAACTTCTTCCTCAAAAACAGCGGTTACATTTGTTCGTGTAGAACCGATAGTAACGTCACATGTGCCTGTTCCAGAGCATGCGCGGCTCCATCCTGTAAAGAGGTAACCCGAAGCATGGTTCGCCGTCAAGGTTATAGGAGTGCCGACATCTGCTGTTTCGGAGCAGTCGGTATTGCTACCGCCGCAGTTTATGCCTGAGGGTGAGGAGGTAACAACGCCGCCCACCGTGGGTGATACGGCAACGTTCAAGGTGCCTGTTTCGCGTTCAAAGCTCGCGGTCACATTCTTCGCGTCAGAGTCTATAGTAACTCTGCACGTGGTGTTTGTACCTGAACATGCACTGCCCCAACTTGTGAAGGTGTATCCGGAAGCTGGAGTAGCTGTGAGAGTTATGGTTGTTCCTTGATTTAGGGTCTCGGAGCAATCGGTATTTCCGTTGCCGCAACCTATGCCAGTAGCGGTTACGATTCCGCCCGCCGTGGGTGATACGGCAACGTTCAAGGTGCCTGTTTCGCGTTCAAAGTTCGTGGTCACATTCTTCGCGTCAGAGTCTATAGTGACTCTGCACGTGGTTCTTATACCTGAACATGCGCTGCCCCAACTTGTGAAGGTGTATCCGGAGGCTGGAATGGCTGTGAGGGTTATGGTTGTGCCTTGATTTACGTTCTCGGAGCAATCGGTATTTCCATTGCCGCACCTTATGCCAGTAGCGGTTACAACACCGCCTGCCATAGGCGATACTGTAATGTCTAGAGAGCCTTGAGGTTCAGAGTCGCTGTCCACTATAGTCAGAGTTACCTCATCATCTGACGAGACTTGTACAAATCCATTGCCGCCCCTCACTTCTATCACCCTCACCTTTAAAAACTCATCGTTTTCTTGGATGTCATCATTTTTTACAAGTAGGGTTATGCTTACACGAGTCTCTTCCGCCGCAAACTCAATAGAGCCTGCTCCGCACGGGTCAGTCTCGAAGTCGGATGGACTGATTTCGAAGCATTCTACACTGTAATCGACTGTTACTGGTTCGTCAACAGCCTTATCCAAAGCCAAGTAGAGACGAGCTTCTCCATCCGCTTCACTGTGTCTAACCTCTGTAACCGTAAAGCCTACCAGCGTAGGAATATCATCGTCAATTATCTTCACAGCCATGTCTTTGGTTTCCGAGAATTTGGCTTTCCCGCGTCCACCTCTTATTTCCGAAAGGCTCACATAAAAAATCTCATCTGCTTCTAACTTTTCATCATCGGGTATGCTGATGGCAATTGTAGCCTCTGTCTTGCCGGGTGGGAAATCTATGGAACCGTCCAAGCAGAAGGAGTATCCGACCTGTGGATTTAATTGAGAACAATCAACACTAAAGTTCAAAGATATAGTCTCATCGGCGGGTTTATCAGAGCTGAGTAGTAGCTCCAAATTGCCGACGGACTTTCTATGCTCAACGTCAGATTGTCTAAAGCCAACTTTTGTATTATCGTTGTCCACGATTGTGACGGTTGTTGTTCTGCTTCCGATAATCACAGGACCTCCGTCGTCTCTCTTGACTTCAGACAGTCCTACGGTAACCGTTTCATCGGCTTCTACAAGGCTATCATCTTTTATCGGTGCGGTTATCTGCAAAGAATTTCCGCTTGTATCCAGTGTGATAAAGGCACCATCGCATTGTTCTGTAAAGTCATCCGCGTCTGCCGTGCCGGAACACTCTAGAGTGGAGGAAAATTGTGGGAGAACGCCGGACAAGGTAGAATTTATAGAAATTGCCAATTTGAGAGGGATTTCCGCTCCTTCCGTATAAGAGTAGGCGGTCTCGGTGAAGCCTATCACTATAGGATCGTTGTCCACGATTGTGACGGACACCGCTTTTCTATTTCCTATGGTGGGCACAGGTTTATCACCGCCCTCAACACCGTCCTCTTCGACTTTATCCAGTGTTACGTTAATATTTTCGGTAGCTTCTACGAGGTTATCATCTTTTATCGGAATGGGTATGAGCACGGATCTTTCGCCGCTTATCAATGTGACATCGCCACGCGCGCATGGACTTTCGTCATCATTTATGGGTATATCAAAGTCATCCGCGGTTGCCGTGCCATCACATTGGAGTCTGTAATGAATTTTTAGCGGCATATCGTGCGGTATAGCCAAAGAGACTTCCAGCAGGAGGGTACCTCCACCTTCTGTGTAAACATACTCTGTATCGGTGAAACCTATCGTGTTCTCAGACCCTACGTCAGTCGTATCGCACGCGGAGAAAATGACAGCGACTAGTGCTACTACTACTGCAAGAAGGGTAAGTTGTCTTCTATATATTAGCCGGGATACGGTTTGGCGGTGTGGTGGATGGGGTGGTGGGGTAGGCATGGTGGAATTTACAGTAACCGCATCGGTTTCAACCCTTCGAACTGCTGCCCAAATACTCTTGGTAGATATGGCTTGAATGTACCTATTTATGTTCATAGAATGTCCCACCGGATATCGAATTTTTTTAATTTTTAAAGCGCCTACAACTTCAGGTTAACAGGTAAAATGACGTTTAGCAAATTTCATATACAAACCTTCACACCGCTCTCTCCCGATGAGAAGGGAAAAGGGTAAGATCAGCCTACTGAGGAGGGAGGGCGCATTAGTAGGCTGAAGGGCACAGCGCATCGGCGCTGTGTCATGTATGAGCGGCTAGCGAAACCCGTAAGCCTGCGGCGGCGTTAGCCGCAATGCCCTTAGGTTAAGTCCCTCACCCTAACCCTCTCCCAAAGAGCGAGGGGATTAGCTAGGGTTAAGCCGAAAGTCTGCTCTACGTGCAAGATACAAGGAAGGGCAGACGAAGCTTACACCGCACCGAATAGAGTTCCTAGGAAAGCTTTTTCATAGCCGCCGATAGTTCATTGACGGCATCCACAGATTTTTTGAAAGCGTCGCGTTCATGTTCGGTGAGTTCTACCTCGATGATTTCCTCTATGCCCCTCGCTCCTAGCTTTACCGGCACGCCCGCAAATACTCCGCTGAATCCATATTCGCCCTCCAGTAGGGCGGCGCATGGTAGGATTTTCCTACGGTCGATAAGTATCGCCTCAACCATCTCCGCGACTGCCGCAGATGGAGCATAGTAAGCGGAGCCACTTTTAAGGAGTTTCACTATTTCGGCTCCGCCGTCACGAGTGCGCTGCACAATGGCATCTAACCTTTCCTTTGGTATTAGCTCACTTATGGGCACTCCCGCTACGGCGGTGGAACCTATCAGCGGCACCATGAGGTCTCCGTGTCCGCCCAATACGTAAGCGGAGATGTTGGAAACGGATACGTTCAACTCTTGAGCAATAAAGGCGCGAAATCTTGCAGTATCGAGGATGCCCGCCATTCCCACTATGCGCTGCTTGGGTAACCCGCTTACACCCCACGCGTGCTGTACCATTGCATCCAGCGGATTGGATACCACTATGAGTATGGCTTTCGGTGAATGATCTACCGCCGTCCTTGTCACTTCGCTTACAATTTTCATGTTGATAGCCAGCAGGTCATCGCGGCTCATCCCGGGCTTTCGTGCTACTCCGGCGGTGATTACCACAATATCGGAGTTTGCGGTTTCTTTGTAGTCGTTTGTCCCCGATATGTGTGCATCTATCCCAATGACCGGACCCGATTCCATTATGTCGAGAGCTTTGCCCTGCGGTATGCCTTCCAGTAAGTCCACTAGGACAATGTCTGCGATGCCTGTCTCGTATATTCGCTGTGCGGTGGTAGCCCCTACGTTTCCTGCGCCAATGACGGTAACTTTAGCTTTCATAGATTCGATACTCCTTGCTCGGTCGACTCTTTTCCCTATTCGGATAGGGCTGTTCCTTCGACAAAACGGTTCCACTTTGTCTCTAATTGCGGATCCTGTACAGTCTCGAGGACGTATTCACCGTACTCCACCGCGGATGCTCCGTTTTTCCTGCCGGTTATCTTGAGCGCCCGTTCATATTGGCCGCATACTTCTAGGGCTATGTCTACCTTCTTGCCGAGGTCGGGATACCCTATGTGGGATAGCATCATACCCGCCGCTTTCAAAACGGAAGACGGGTCGGCATATTTATCTCTTCCTTCGGCGACCATGCGAGGTGCGGAGCCATGTATTGCCTCAAACATTGCGTACCTTGCACCGATGTTCGCGGAGCCGGCTGTCCCTACGCCGCCTTGTATTTCAGCCGCTTCGTCTGTGAGTATATCACCGTACAAATTCGGCATTACCAGCACCTGAAAATCGGATCTTCTGGCTTTGTTCAACAGGTTGGCGGTCATAATGTCTATATACCAGCTGTCCCATTCTATCTCTTCGTACTCTTTCGCTACACGTTCCGCCGTTTGAAGGAATCTACCGTCCCCCGCCTTTATCACATTCGCCTTTGTAACGACCGTGACACTTCGCTTTCCGTTTCTGCGTGCGTGCTCGAAGGCGGCGCGTATTATGCGTTCCGAGCCCGGCGTGGTTATGAGGCGAAAGTCTATGGAGATGTCCTCATCTACATCTAACCCGTCCGAGCCAAGTGCGTAAAGATCTTCTGTGTTTTCTCTGAAGAATGTCCAGTCGATTCCTTCAGACGGCACACGTACCGGCCTTACGTTAGCGAAAAGGTCCAATTCTTTGCGCATGGCCACATTTGCGGATTCTATATTTGGCCAATTGTCTCCTTTTTCCGGAGTAGTCGTAGGCCCTTTTAGAGTCACGTGGCACTGCTTGATCTGTTCCAGCACGTCATCGGGTATAGCCTTCCTCTGTGCCGCGCGATTTTCTATAGTTAGCCCGCTTATAGTGATGAATTCTATTTTTCCTGCTGCGTGCTCTTTCGCAAGCAATTTTTCCAGCATGGTGCGTGCCGTAGCTGTGATAACGGGGCCTATGCCGTCTCCGCCAATGACACCAATTTTTAACTTATCTAACTTTGAATAATCTATAAAGGTTGTTTCCTTTTTTAGACGTTCTACCCGTTCTATCTGCTGTATAAGTAGTTTTGCGAAGTGTTCTTTCGCTCGGTGTATCTTTTCTTCAGTGTCCATGTGTATTCCTTTTCTAGAAACTAGAGGGGTATATTGCCGTGTTTTCGTGCCGGGGTGGTATCTGTCTTGTTCTGTAGGATGCGCAGGCCGCGTATCAGTATCCGCCTTGTATCTGCGGGGTCTATCACATCATCCACGTATCCTCGTTGTGCGGCTATGTAAGGGTTGGCGAAACGTTCTCTGTATTTATCAGTAATTTCTATTCTCTTTGCCTGCTTATCTTCGGCGGCTTCTATTTCCCTGCGACCTATAATCTCCGCCGCGCCTTCAGGTCCCATGACTGCTATTTCGGCGTTTGGCCATGCCAAGTTGATATCGGCGCGCAGATGTTTACTACCCATGACTATGTATGCACCGCCATAAGCCTTGCGGAGGATGACGGTCAATTTGGGCGTTGTAGCTTCTGCATAGGCGTATATCAGTTTAGCCCCGTGCCTTATGATACCGCTGTATTCCTGCTGAACTCCGGGCATGAAACCGGGCACATCCACCAGTGTCACGAGCGGTATATTGAATGCGTCACAAAACCTTACGAACCGTGCCGCTTTATCGGATGCATCTATATCAAGCATACCCGCCATAATCAGGGGCTGGTTTGCAACTATGCCTACGGTTCTACCGTCCATGCGCATGAATCCTATGATTATGTTGGGAGCAAATGCGTTATGGACGGGCATAAAATTCTCATAGTCTGCTATAGAGCGGATAACCTCCATCATGTCATATGGCTGCTTCGAATGTTCCGGCACGAGCGTTCGCAAATTCTCATCCGGCTTATCCGTATAGCTGCTCGATTCTAGACGCGGCGGCTGTGACGTATTGTTAGGCGGCAGGTAAGAGAGGAGTAATTTTACGTTATTCAGACATTCTTCTTCGGAAGAATCTGAAAAGTGAGCTACTCCGGATAGCTGACAGTGGGCGGCTGCCCCGCCCAAATCATGGGCTGTAGTCTTTTCACCTGTAGCAGCCTCGATAACATCCGGCCCCGTAATGTACATTTGCCCTATAGGTTCTACCATAAAGATGAAGTCTGTCAATGCAGGGGAGTACACGGCGCCGCCCGCTGCAGGACCGGCTATAACTGTAATTTGCGGCACCACACCGGACAGGAGCGTATTACGCAGGAATATCTCACCGTATCCTGTAAGAGCGTCTACCCCTTCTTGTATGCGCGCTCCTCCCGAATCGTTGATACCCACTATTGGCGTTCCAACTCTCGAGGCATGATCCATCAATTTGGCAATTTTTCGCCCTGCCGCCAGTGAGAGCGAACCGCCGAATACAGTGAAATCTTGAGAGTATACACAAATCGGCTGACCGTTTACATCCCCGAAGCCTGTAACTACTGAATCACCCTCGAATACCTGCTTATCCATACCGAAATCAGTTCCGGTGTGAGCGGTTAGCGTATCCAGTTCGGTGAATGTTCCGGTATCTAGAAGGAGTTCTATCCGTTCCCGCGCCGTCAATTTACCGCGATTGTGTTGCTGTTGAATCCGCTTATCACCTCCACCTTTGGCGGAAGCCATTTTGCGCTCGTTCAATGCCGAAATTTTTTCCGAGGTTCCGGCGAGATGCTTTTCAGGTTCACTTTTCATATTATCTCGATAAGGCTTGTTATGGAGTTTGTGGAAGAATCTTTCGCACATTTGGCGTCGCATTCCCACGCTCAATATACACAACCCTATCCTAATTTTAAACTATCTGAGAGGGTCTCGGTATACACTTTGAACTGTGACGACTATGAATATCGGCGGTCGGGCATTTATATGGGGTGCTCGCACTTATATAATGGGAATACTCAATGTAACACCGGACTCCTTTTCCGGGGACGGTGTACTGAGCGGACATAAACCTACGCCTTCTGAAATAGATCGAGCCGTAGCGCACGCGCTCAAGATGGAAGCGGACGGAGCCGATATTATCGATGTTGGCGGGGAGTCGAGTCGCCCTGTTAGTGTTTACCCTAACGTAGCACCTATTTCAGCCGATGAAGAGCTTTCCCGCGTTATGCCGGTTATAGATGCTCTTTTACGGAAGGTGTCCGTACCTGTAAGCATTGATACGCGCAAAGCGCTTGTTGCAAAGGAAGCTTTGCAGGCGGGAGCGCATTTGGTCAACGATGTCTCTATGCTTGGCGACATAGAAATGTCTGAGGTAGTCGCTAACTTTGGAGTCCCTATAGTCGTGAGCCATATACGCCCTACCCCTCAGTATGAAGATATTATTGCGAATATCTTGGATGATATGGATAATGCGCTTGTGGCGTCGGAGCGGAGCGGATTGAACCGGGATATGGTAATTGCGGATCCGGGTATAGGCTTTGCTAAACATCCTAATCATAGCATTCAAGTGATACGGCGCCTATCTGAAATCAAGCGAACCTTGGACTTGCCTGTCCTTGTTGGCGTATCGAGGAAGTCCTTCATCGGGCATTACCTTGGCGGGCTACCAATAGAGGAACGCCTAGAAGGCACGGCAGCCACGGCAGTGATTTCCATACTTCACGGTGCGGACATCGTACGTGTTCATGATGTAAAACAGATCAGCCGTGCGGCACGTATGGCTGATGTAATCGTTCGTCGGAAGACTGGAGATTTATGAGAGAAGCGGCTTGTATTGGACTGGGTTCCAATCTAGGGAATCGTGAAGAGAATCTATCTCACGCGTTGAATAATCTAGAGGGCTTATGTCGTGTGGTGTCTGTATCCTCGGTTTATGAAACGGTACCGTGGAATACTCCCGGCACTCAAAATATGTATCTCAACATGGCGGCGATACTGGAAACTGCACTGACACCTTACGAACTCTTGCGCGGTCTTTTAGATATAGAAGTGCATAGGGGTAGACCGCCAAACACAAAGAATCAACCTCGCTGCATAGATATGGATTTGCTAATGTACGGTGATACCGTCATTTCTGACGAGGCGGGCGGTCTGATTGTTCCGCATCCTCTCATGCATCTGCGCCCATTTGTGCTTGTTCCTCTTGCCGAGGTGGCGCCTGACTTTATACATCCGGTTTTACATTTCACTATTACTGAGTTGTCCGTTCGGATGGACAATAGCGATGTGATACTGCGGCGTTGAATTCAGACGCTTTTTTCTATCAGTAGCCTTAAAAGAGATGCAAGCAGAAACACTATGACGCCCAACGTCGGTATTACATTGTAACCCAAACTCCTAGAAATCCGCCCGAAGATTCCTTGATATAAATCTTCTGTGCTTTTACCTCTGAACCTCCAAACTGTAATAAACATCCATGCTGCAATTGTTAGCTTCACTCCAAGAACTATAAACCATGCTGTGGTGGCATCTTGCGTGGATATCCGAGACACCATCAAAATTATGCCGCTGACCACCAAAGACAACACCGTTACGTCCGCCAACTCCTGAAAACGACGCCCAATAAGGGGCATGACATTTTGCACCTCTTCTACGTGTGATGCAATAGGGCGTAGTATCAAAGCAAAAAATATGCTACCTCCTAGCCATGCCACAGCTCCTATCATGTGAACCCACCTAACTAAAAGTAGGAGCCATTCCACCAGCTGAATTTCACCGAGCACATTTACACTCGTTTTACTGTTCTAGCAGGCGTGTAATTTCTCTATCGAGGTCTGCCGGTCGGATAAGTCCGGACCAAACTCTGCTAATACGTTGTTCTCGGTCTACAAACACAGTTGTAGGGTATCCCAACACCTCATAGCCTATCTGTACGGAAGATCCATCATCGGCAAAATTAGGGTAGGTTACACCTATCTCCGCAAGCAATCTTCTGCCATCCGCCTCGCTATCTAGCCCCAATTGCTGTACGCCTATGAATGAGACGCCAAGACCCTTATATTTTTGATATGCGACTTCTAAGTCCGGCAACTCGGTTCTGCACGGCGGGCAACTTGGGAACCAGAAATTTATCACAACCGGCTGATCCGTAGTCTCATCCAAAGAAAAGGCTCCATGTGAGAAAGTCTCTGCGGAAAAAAGGTATGCCTTCTCACCACTACCTGCACCTCCTGCCTCACATCCTAAGACTGCGCTGATTAGTATCATTGCAGATACAATAGTCAAAAACTTTACACTTTTTATAGAAATCATCCTAATTCATCCTCCTTGCTAGATTGCTGGATTAAATTTCAATCATCAACCATGACACTCAAGACGCATCCTATTCAACTCATCATTGATAGTTTGGATCAGATTGGAAATAGAGGTGCGTACTTGTTTCATAGTATCCCGATCACGTATAGTTACCGCGTCATCTTCTTCTACTGTAGCGAAATCTACGGTTATACATAAAGGCGTTCCTATTTCATCTTGCCTTCTGTAACGTCTTCCTATGCTCTGTGCATCATCGTATTGGCAATTGAACAGTGGACGCAAAAAATCGTAAATACTTCGCGCTTTGTCTGTCAGCTGATCATTGCGTGAAAGTGGTAGCACGGCAATTTGTGAAGGTGCTATATCAGGATGAAAGCGCAATACAACCCGCGTTTTTCCTTCTGCTTCATCTTCATCATACGCGTCCGTCATGAACGCGAGAATGGATCTATCCGCTCCCATTGCAGGCTCCACTACAAAAGGAACGAACCGACGCTTTGCCGTGTCATCATAATACGATAAATCTTTCCTTGAGTGTTCCATATGTGCTTTCAGGTCATAATCTGTACGACTGGATATCGTCTCGAGCTCTCCCCAGCCCCAGGGAAAGCGGTACTCTATATCTGCGGATGCTTTCGAGTAATGAGGCAGCTCTTCCTGTGAATGCTTTCTAACTCGCAAATTTTCTCCTCGTATACCAAAACGTTTAAACCAATCTAGGCTGAAATCCACCCAGTACCTGTACCATTCATCATCCGTGCCGGGCTCACAAAAGAACTCCATCTCCATCTGTTCAAACTCACGGGTCCTAAATGTGAAATTCCCGGGCGTTATCTCATTTCTGAATGACTTGCCTATCTGCGCTATGCCGAATGGTATCCGCCGCCGTGTCACAGTTCTTATATTATCGAAGTTTACAAATATCCCTTGAGCGGTTTCCGGCCTGAGATATATCTCATTACCGGAACCTTCCAAAGGTCCTATATGAGTTTTAAACATTAGGTTGAAGCTGCGAGGCTCACCGAGCCTACCTCCGCAGTGGGCGCATATTCCTTCCAGTGTATCATCCGCTTTGAACCTGCGGTGACATTCTGCGCATTCTGAAAGTGGGTCTGTGAAGTTATCCAAATGACCGGAAGCCGCCCATACATCCGGATGCATGAGTATTGCGGAGTCTATGCCCACAATTTCATCCCTCTCTTTGACCATTGCGCTCCACCAAACATCTTTGACATTCCTTTTGATCTCAGCCCCTGCGGGACCATAATCCCATACACTGGCTATGCCTCCATAGATCTCGCTCCCCTGAAAAACGAACCCGCGGCGCTTGCAGAGTGAGACTAGAATATCCATATTTACTGTTTGTATTTTTCGCTTTGGCAAAGACGACTCCGTAGATAGTGCAAAACCATGAATCTATCTTATATTATGTGAAATAGTTTAACCTCATAATATATATTATGCACCAGCAAAACAACTAGAAGGCTTGAATATATCGATTACATGGTTGAGTAGTGGCGTAAATAAAAAGGGTCACACTTGTCCTAAGGCGAGCTATGTAGCCGTTTGTGACCCGGAGAGTGACAAACAGGTGAATATCGTAATTTTCGAGAAAATAAAATGCAACAAAAAGAGCAACACACATCTGAAAAGAGAATATACTTCACGGTGGTTATACAACCTTGGGAAGCAGGTTTAGCAGACCAGTTGGATCAATTCATAATTTTACGCAAACTTGGATTATATTTAGGCTACAGTTACCTTCACACACCTTTAGATTCATACCGAAATAATATACTCACGACACCTTCAAATTTACGTTTACTTCGGATTTTGGAAAAAGTTTATAGAAAAATATTCAATTATTACCAAAAGTACGCTGCAAGGTCTATTTATCATACGAACATATACGAATTTATAGGATTGAACCCACACTTTACCTCAAGTAATCAGAACGTAAAACAACAAAATGATATCGAGAAATGGAGTGTGTTGGATTTCAACTTACTTAGCCTTTCCGATACCGAAAAAACGGGTATTGCAACATTCGAAGAATTAGAGGATTACATAAAAGATCGAATCTCGGAAAGAAATAACTCTTCAAACCCAATTTTAGTAAAATTATATATGGGTAAATTCCGAAATTACCTTTGGAGAACAATTAAAAAAAAACTATTCCCGATTCCATAGATACTCTACCTTCTTTAGAGGAGAGCTATTTTCAGCATAGGCATAAACAACCTTGGAAGATGAAATTTCCCGCGGGGAGGTTAAAAACGTTAGTGCATATTAGAATGGGTGACTTAGCTTCCATAAAAACACCGTGGGAAACCTGGATTTACTATGACCGACGTGGATGGCAAGAATCTCAAGACGAAAACGAATTTACACAATTGACCATTGCCGACTTTTATAATTTTACTCAACACTTGATTTCATACTTCAATGATGGCACGTTTGCTATACATTTTTCCTCTGATGGCTTCACTAGATTCTTCAAGAGACTCAGTAGCGCGTTCGGATCTAATTCATCTAACCTAGCACCCTCCTTTCCGAAAATAACTGAACAGCAGCTGAGGACACTGATAAAATCTTCCAAATATTATGAGCGGAAATTTGAAATACTGAAGAGTATAAAAAACAGCATCTCAGTTATCGGCGAAACAACACATAAACTTTTTGATCTTATACACTCTGTTATGACAGCTGATTTAATTATTACTGCAAATCCCGCAGATCATTCTATGATTTTAACTTTGTGGCGTTACTGGCACCGCTCCAAAACCTTGCCTATAATTATTCTCTTATACAAACCTATTATGAGAGAAACTATATTGAATCCTTCATATTTTCTATTACAAGATCATCCACTCTACAAAAAGAAAAGAATCATCCTTGTGGACATCACAGAACCAAATTTCGACCAATTAGCACAACGACTGAATGAACTTTTCCCAAACCTGTCTAATTAGAAATATAGTACATAACAAAATTGAATAACACTTAAATTATTCGCTCCTGAATAATACCTCCTTGAGAATTTAATTTTAGGTATACTTAAAATCGTTGATTTGGATATACACCCAACTCGGATTTGGAGATAAGAGACGTGCCAACCATGAAGATAAGTGCCGAAGCATTGGTAGAGGGAGAACCTGAAAATGTTTTCGACTTTCTGGTAGATCCTGCTTTACTGCACTTGTGGAGATCCGGAATAACAGAGGCACGGTGGCAAAATGATGACGAAACCGGCGTAGGGGCTAAGTTTGATATAGATTATATTTACGGTAGACGCTCCAGTGTGCTTGTGCATGAGGTAACGGTGCTGGATCGTCCTCGTAAGTATGAATTTCGCGCTATATCGGGACCTTATCCTATTGACGGAGTCATCATTCTAGATGGTGAGGACGGTAAGACGCGCGTTACGATATATGAAGACTTGCGCTCGGATGACATGATAACGGCCGTCATGTTTTTCCTTTTTGGCTGGATTTTGAAGAAGCCTGCACGAGGTCTTCTGGAACGTGATATAAAATCTCTTGTGAGCGCATATAAAACGAAGTATGCTAATTCCTTCTGAATTCATTGTGTAAATTCACGGCTGATGTCTATTTTCCTACTAGGAGGTTTAAATTGAATGATTATGATTTGCTATCTCTACCTGCTGTTCACCAGCGGGAGATGATACTGAACCGCGAGGTTTCTTCGCAAGAGCTAACGGCTGCCTCCTTACGGCGCGTGCGGGATGTAGACGAACGCCTGCACGCATTCATTACGGTAGATGAAGAAGGTGCCTTACAGGCCGCTTCTCGAGCTGACGAGGCTTTGTCCGATTCTGAACCGCCCGGCGCTCTGCATGGGGTGCCTATATCCGTGAAAGATCTAGAATCTACCGCGGGAATTCGTACTACCTTTGGCTCGGCATTTTTTACAGATTGGATTCCGGAGAATGACTCGGCTGTGGTAAGTCGGATAAAAGCGGCTGGCGGGGTAGTGCTTGGCAAGACGAATACACCGGAATTTGGAAATAGAGCGGAGACTTTCAACGGTATTGCTCCCGCATGCAACAACCCGTGGGATGTTTCCCGCATGGCCGGAGGTTCTAGCGGTGGCGCTGCTGTGAGTTTGCTAATGGGTATGTGTGCTCTTGCTACAGGCTCGGATGGTGGAGGAAGTATTCGCCTCCCCGCCGCCTTTTGCGGTGTATTCGGCATAAAGCCTACACATGGCAGAGTGCCCCGTACAGGCGGAAGAGGTGCCGTTTCCTTCAATCCATTCTCTACCAGCGGGCCTATGTCCAACTATGTGAGTGATTCCGCAATGTTACTGCAAGTGATGTCCGGATTCGATAAAAGAGACCCCGGCTCTTTGTATTCATCTCCGCCGGATTATTCGGCAGGGATTGACGATGGGGTAAATGGTATGCGAATAGGGTTGTCTCTTACTTTAGGGTTTGCCGAGGTGGATGATGAGGTGAAGACCGCCGTAGAAAAAGCGGCCATGCTTTTCGAAAGTGACGGCGGTGCTAGACTCGAAGATGCTAACCTGTCTGTAGATCCGCAGTGCGGTCAGCACTGGTGGCAAATCTGGACGGCTAACCAACAGGCGATGTACGGCCATCTTTACGATAGGGATGCAGGCGCTATGATGCCTTACACGATGGAAATGGTAGAACATGGGCGAACAGTTACCGGCGCCGATTACTCCGTATCTATGCGTAAAATAGAGGAAATTCGCCTGCAGCTGGATGAGTTTTTTGAACGGTTCGACCTTTTACTGCTTCCTACAACGGCTGTTACCGCATGGCCTCACCAGCAACCGCCTAGGCCTTTCCTTCCGGATACTGTGCCTTTCACTATGATTTTCAACCTTTCGCATCATCCGGCGGCATCTGTTCCGTGCGGCTTTGATAGTAATGGGTTGCCTATAGGCTTGCAGATAGTGTCCAAACGGGACGCAGACGCTATGGTGCTTCGCGCTTCTAGGGCATTCGAGCAGATCCGGCCTTGGACACAGCATAAGCCGAATATTGGCTGATAACCTCTTCAAAAGTTCTTTGATGTCATCCTTATTAGGTATACACGAGTATTATATAAGTAGCGCCCATAGATGCAATATAGGACGCCTGATGACTAGCCGGTCGAAATTAATTTAAAAGGAGTAGAACGATGTCTGAAAATGAATTCAAACCCGATGATGCGGGGTTACTGGTGCCTTACTTATCCGTCTCGGATCCTGTAGCTAGTTTGGACTTTTATGAGAGAGTTTTTGGCTTCAAGAGAAGCGGTGCGCTGAAAAATGAGAAGGGTGAGATTGTTCATGCGGAGATGAAGCATGAAGGCCAAATGATTATTATGCTTGGTGGTCTGGTTTCAGGGGATCAGACACCCGCGCAAAGCGGGACTATGGTACCTATAGGGATGCTTGTATATTGTCGAGATGTGAATTCGGTTGCTCACAGGGCGGAGGAAGCGGGCGCGGAGATAACCTCGCCGTTGCAGGATATGTTTTGGGGAGATAGGGTGGTGAACATAAGCGATATGGATGGTTACCGATGGAACTTCGCGACTAAAGTAGCCGAGTTCGATCCCGCGAATGTGCCCGAAGGCTTGAGTTTTGTGAATGGATGAAGTTACTTACTACTTTGGGGAAATGGCGATATGATAGTTCGGAGGCGTTAAAATGGCGAATCTAGTGAAAGAGTTACCTTCTACAGGTGCCGAGATACGCGCTCTTGCGAGAGAAGGTGTATGGTCGCATCCTACGGCTGGGGTAGCCGCCGATTTTGTGCAGGCGAATTTGGCTATACTGCCCGCTAATCTTGCCTTTGAGTTTTTGCTCTTCTGCCAGCGTAACCCCAAGCCGTGCCCCGTTATTGAGGTTATAGAAAACGGGCTGCTATCTGCGAAATTGTCCGCCCCGGGTTCGGACGTGTCTACGGATGCTCCGTTGTATCGGGTATATCGGCGAGGGGAGTTGGTAGATGAGCCCGTGAATATCAAGGCTTGGTGGCGAGATGATCTGGTTACCTTTTTGCTCGGCTGCTCTTTCACATTCGAGCATGCACTTATACGAAACGGCATCCGCTTGCCGCATTATGATAAGGGTGGGAATGTGTCTATGTTTTTGACTAATATCCAAACTGTTCCCGCCGGCCCTTTTGCAGGTCCTATGGTGGTAACGCAGCGGTGGATACCTTCTGATAAAGTGGTTAGGGCTGTGCAGGCTACTTCACGATTTCCGTCTGTCCACGGTTCACCTGTGCATATAGGCGATCCTAGCGCAATAGGCATAGAAGACCCGCTAAAACCGGACTTTGGGGATAGTTGGCAACCCTATGATAAAGATGATGTACCGGTCTATTGGGCTTGTGGAGTGACTCCTCAGGCTATTGCTATGAACTCCAAGCCTGAACTGATGATTACACATGCCCCCGGGCATATGTTCGTAACGGATATGCGGGATGAAGAGTTAGCCGTTATCTGAGGGGGTACGGTGTATAGACCTAAATTTTGGCATGACACAACTATACGGAGTATCTATGGCAAACGACAATAAACTCACAATAGAGGACATCATTTTGCAGGATGATATGAGAGCTGTCTCCGGTTTGCGACCTTACCTTTCGGCGGATTTCGTTACCGAATCTGCGGAGCTGCTTCTGGAAAGAAAGGGCACCGTTATGATAACCACAGGCTTTTACATACTATCTGCAAAATCTGCCGAAACCGATGGACCGCCAGGCGCCGTCGCTCTTGCCACTGCATTGCGCGAAATCGGTAGTGAACCCGTTTTTGTGACGGATGAATACTCATCAAAGGTTCTGGCTGCGCTATCTACGGGTATCGAAGTTGTGGAATTTCCTATAACGAACCATTTCCAATCTGCGGAATTCGCTAATAATCTACTCAAAGAGTATGCTCCTTCTGCGCTTGTGTCCATAGAGAGGGCGGGGTTGGCTAAAGATGGAACTTATCGAAACATGCGTAATGTAGATATATCCGAATGGACGGCACGTATAGATCATCTATTTGACCAGCACCCTTACTCTATCGGCATAGGCGATGGCGGTAATGAGATAGGTATGGGCAATTTGTTTAAAGTAATACCGGATGTAAAGGGTCTTCACGAGAACCCTTCGGTAACGACGACGACTTGCCTCGTAATAGCATCCTGCTCCAACTGGGGGGGCTTTGGTGTAATTGCCGCTATGTCCCGAAGAGTTGGACGCAATTTGCTGCCTTCCCCCGAAGAGGTCGAGAGAATGGTAGAGCAGTGTATCGAGGTGGGAGCGGTAGACGGCTTTTCAGGAGATTCTAAGGCGTGGGTGGATGGTAAATCGCCCGAAGAGGATGGTGTCTGCCTGCGAAATTTGCACGAGGTGCTGAAATCTGAGGGGATTTGAAACTAGGCGCTCTCCATAATCTGAACATTGAATTCGCCTAAGCATCCGCCGGGGATAGTCCGCAAAGCGAGTCTCGATTTGACACGACATAGGACGGTACTTAAAATGATGCCTAATGTGCAGTTTGTTTATGAATTGCACTTGGCGGCATTGGAAGTGGCTTCTTTTATAGGTGGATGGGAGATCGGTGAGGACTACCGTTATTTTTGCGTAGAAGAGAATACCGAACTGGATTTGCTTATTGGTCGTTCGGCATATATAGGAGAAGCCGACGGGGTTGGAACCGTCTATGCGGAACTGACGAAAGGTAATGTTACTCGCTCATTCAATCAATACATCACACATTGGTTTTACCCATACAAAGGCAAATTTCATCCGCAGATGGTGCGCGCTCTTGCCAACATCATCGGTATGAGGGAAGGGGACACGCTGCTGGATACCTTTGTCGGCAGCGGTACGGCGATGGTGGAAGCAGCCTTACTTGGGTTGAACGGCATAGGGTTTGATGCTTCACCGCTGTGCGTATCAATATCCAAAGTGAAAACCAACGCGCTGCATCACTATGAGAAGATAGAAAAAACTCTTGGAGAAGACTTCACATTGCCTACGGAACCATTCCCGTTCCTCTCCGTAGAAATCGAGGATATGCGAGATGAGTTCCTTCGTCTCGCAGGATTGATAACGTTGAGCGATCGAGTGCGACGCAAACGCAAGAGTGAAAGCCTTCTGCGCGACAATCTGGATAAAATGATTCGTAGCGTGGAACTAATGCGCGACGGATGTCGTAATCTAGGGATCAAACCGAACCCCGCCGACATTCGCGTAGGCGATGCAAGGAGGTTGCCCCTAGCCGACGAATCCGTTGACGGCATTATCACTTCTCCCCCCTATTCCATCGCGCTCAATTACGCCAATAACGACGCTCACGCATTAGAGGCGCTGGGATTGAACACCGCCGGAATAGCCGATGAGTTTATCGGTGTGCGGGGAGTAGGCAAGCATAAACTTCGCCTTTACCGCGAAGATATGTCGCAGGCATATTCGGAAATGCGGCGCGTTTTGAAGCCCGGGGCAAAAGCGGCGATTGTTCTCGGCGACGCCGTCATCGGCGGCGAATCCGCCGATTCGGTGGGGGAATGCATTAATTCATTCACCGACAACGGCTGCCATCTTCTGCACAACATAGACAAGATTATCTACGGACTTTACAATGTGATGCAGCGCGAATCAATTTTGATTTTTGAGAAGCCCCGATCTTTATAGGCTCTGCAGATGCCTCGCCTTACTTTGACTGTATATTGCGCTTAGACAGGTATACCTTTTGGAGAGTTAACGTGCCAATCTGTTTCTCCCTACCCCTTGCCCCCTGTATCCAAGTTCTCTCAGCCTCTCTAGGAAATGGTTGAGATGAGGTATAAAATTAAACGCTTGCCAAACGCTATATCCTATGTTAACTTTTAAATGTTAGGCGCTTTCAATATCTAATTAATTTAATAAAGGAGATAAGACACATGTTATGGGTATATATGATATATTCAAGACTTATATGTCGAAAACCTTTGAGGGCATCTCGGATTATAGATATCAGGGCTGTCGTTGTGACTTTAGCGATATTGACTATTGGTATTTTTTCCGCATGCCAACTACCCTCTAACACTGAAAACGCTGAGCCGGTTGGACAAAATACTCCTACTCCTACCTCCGAACCCAATGACGAGATTCAAACTGGTTCCGACCTAGACGCTCTACAAAACGGAGTACAGACTGATATTTTGCCAACGGCGGATGTATCGGTACCGACTCCTGTAGAGATAGGCTTCACCAAATCCGAATACTCTTATACGGAAGGTGAAAGCACACTCATGCTAGAGGTATCCGTAACTCCTACCCTATATAACGATCCTCTACAAATCTCCTATCGCATCGAATGCTCCGATACGGTGGTAGCCGATGACTTTATCACGAATATGGAGAATCCATGCACGGGCGGATCCGTCACACTGGGTAGCAACGTTGAATCTGTGCATATACCCATTAGGATAAGAGATGATGACTTGGTGGAGGCTGATGAAAGGATTAGTGTGGCGCTCTCCGGAATTATGGGCGGTAGCGGATCCGTCACTATCAGGGAAGCCGGACGAAGGGCGTCTATCACAATATCCGACAACGACAATACAAGAGTTGGCTTCACCCAAACTGCGCTTGAGCATGGAGAAGATGGCGGTGTTATGACTCTAGTGCTTTACTCTGAAAAACCCGCCGATGAAACCGTGTCTTTGAATTACCGCGTGGATTGTTCTCGATTGAAGGCACAGGGTGTGGGTCTAGTCGAATCTTCCTCATGCTCTGATCGTCCTGCAAACTTCCCGCCCGGAGAGACACGGTCTACAATTCAAATCGCCATATCCGATGATGAAATAGTAGAAGCAGATGAGACGCTTCGCGTAATCCTTTCAGGAATGGCCGGCGGACGCGGCAAAGCCGCCTTACTGGAAAGTAGCGAAATAGCTGTAGTTACCATAGCGGACGATGATACTGCGGAGGTAGGTTTTACGGTTACTGAGATTAGACACGGTGAATCGGACGGCAGAATGATACTGCAGGTTTCATCCGACAAGGCTTCGGATGAGGTGGTTTCCATAAACTATGAAGCCGACTGCTCAGGGGTTGATGCATCCGATTTTGCAGAAGGCTCTTGCCCGGGCGGTACATTTTCGCTTGGCGCGGGTGAACAATCGGCCGAGCTCTCTATAGATATAGCCAACGACGATATCATTGAGGGAGAGGAAAGGTTTACTATTACACTTTCCGGTATGTCCGGCGGGCATGGCCGTTTTGGCATTCAGGCAGCAAAACGCAGTATGACGGTGATTCTGGAGGATAACGATAGAGGCAAAGTAAGTTTTGAGCGGGGTAGCCGCAATGTGAACCACGGCGAAGAGCGCGGCCCGGTTATTCTCGATGTGACTTTGGACAAGGCTGCCCGCGAGCCCGTAACTGTAGATTACGATGTGGACTGCTCCGAAGTAAGATCATCCGACTTCAGGACTAGCCCATGCTCGGGCGGTACTATAGAGTTTGCGGCTGGAGAAACTCGGAAAAGTATAACTTTATCTGTACAAGATGACATCAATGAGGAAGATGATGAAACTGTAAGGTTGAGTTTGACTAGGGTAAGCGGTGGCTACGGGCTAGTGGAGATATTGGCAAGCGCGGATGAAGCTGTCGTGACTATACTGGATGACGACACTTCAAGCGGCGGCGGCGGCGGTGGTGGTGGAAGAAGTAGTGGAGGGAGAAGCAGCGGTGGTGGCGGCGGCGGCGGATTTGTTCCCGCGCCTTCACCTCCAGCACCCACACCACCTACACGAGGCACTCTGAACGTTGTCGCATCACCTACGGCGGGCGGCGTCGTAACCTCTTCACCTGCCGGCATAAACTGCGGCAACGGCAATACAGATTGCTCCGAAACTGTAAATCAAGGGACGAGTATAACTTTGACAGCCAACCCCGCTTCAGGCTACGAGTTTACCGGTTGGAGCGGTGCATGCTCCGGAAGGGGTACGTGTAGCGTTACTGTAGATTCTGCTTCGGCGGACGTAACTGCAAACTTTGCGGTTGTTCAAGCCCTTGCACCAATTGAACAGGGCGCCCTGAACGTTATCGTATTTCCATTGACGGGTGGCGTCGTAACCTCTTCACCCACCGGCATAAACTGCGGCAATGGCAATACAGATTGCTCCGATACTGTGGACATTGGGACCTCTCTAACTTTGATAGCCAACCCCACTTCAGGCTACGAATTCACGGGTTGGAGCGGTGCATGCTTCGGAACGGGTACGTGTAGCGTTAATGTAGACTCTGCGCGAAAGGACGTAACGGCATTATTCGAGGTGATCTCTTTCAGCGTTCGCAACGATGTTGTGAATGTTGAGTTTGTAAGAACTATAGGCGGACCTCCGGATGCACCCGGACAGTTTGATAATCCTAGAGACATAGCTATAAATTCAAGCGGTGCGGTGTATGTGGTGGATGGAGACAACCATCGCATTCAGGTGTTCGATGCACAGGGCAATTTCATTCATGAGTGGGGGGAAAGAGGTTCCGGAGACGGGCAATTTGAGACTCCTAGAGGCATAGCTATAGATTCAAGCGGTGCTGTGTATGTGGCGGAATGGAGTAACAGCCGCATTCAGGTGTTCGATGCGCAGGGCAGATTCTTACGTAAATGGGGGGAAGGAGGTTCTGGAGACGGGCAGTTTCTTATTCCTGAGGCCATAGCTATAGATTCAAGCGGTGCTGTGTATGTGATTGACCAAAACAACCATCGCATTCAGGTGTTTGATGCGCAGGGTAACTTCCTACGTAAATGGGGTGAGGAAGGTTCCGGAGACGGGCAGTTTCTTTTTCCTGAGGACATAGCTATAAATTCAAGCGGTGCGGTGTATGTGGCGGACACCGATAACCACCACATTCAGGTGTTTGATGCGCAGGGTAACTTCCTACGTAAATCGGGTGAGGAAGGTTCCGGAGACGGGCAGTTTGATGCTCCTGAGGCCATAGCTATAGATTCAAGCGGTGCGGTGTATGTGGCGGACTCTAACCACCGCATTCAAGTGTTCGATGTGCAAGGCAACTTCATTCGTAAATGGGGTGAAAGAGGTTCCGGAGACGGGCAGTTTGATAGTCCCAGAGGCATAGCTATAGATTCAAACGGTGCGGTGTATGTGGCGGACACCGATAACCACCGCACTCAGGTGTTTGATGCGCAGGGTAACTTCATTCGTAAATGGGGCGATCCCGCAAAAGACGGTGAATTTAGATATCCTACAGATGCGGCTATAGATGCAAATGGCGATATCTATGTGACGGACTGGGGTAACCACCGTATTCAAGTATTTGATGCGCAGGGCAACTTCCTACGTGAATGGGGGGAGGAAGGTTCAGGCGACGGGCGGTTTATTATTCCTCGGGCCATAGCTATAGATTCAAGCGGTGCGGTGTATGTGGCGGACGGGGGTAGAGACCGCATTCAGGTGTTTGATGCGCAGGGCAACTTCCTACGTAAATGGGGTGAATATGGTTCCGGAGACGGGCAGTTTGATGATCCTTACGACATATCTATAGGTTCAAGCGGTGCGGTGTATGTGACGGACTGGGGTAACCACCGTATTCAAGTATTTGATGAGCAAGGCAACTTCCTACGCGAATGGGGAGAGGAAGGTTCAGGCGACGGGCAATTTAGTGAACCTAGCGGCATAGCTATAGATTCAAGCGGTGCGGTCTATGTGGCGGACTTTGATAACCACCTCATTCAAGTGTTTGATGAGCAGGGCAAATTCCTACGTAAATGGGGGGAGGAAGGTCTCGCAGACGGACAGTTTAGTCGTCCCGACGGCATAGCTATAGATTCAAACGGCGCAGTGTATGTGGCGGAATGGGGTAAAGGCTATATTCAGGTGTTTGATGCGCAGGGTAAATTCCTACGTACATGGGAAGGATTTGTTTACGGAGACGGGGTATTTTCCTTTCCTAGTGGCAGCGGCATAGCTATAGATTCAAACGGTGCGGTGTATGTGACGGACGATAACAACCATCGCGTTCAGGTGTCCAGAGTGTCTTCTGCGCCGCGTGCTATTGAGCAGGGTGTCCTGAACGTTATCGTGTCACCGTTGACGGGCGGCGTTGTAACCTCTTCCCCTGCCGGTATAAACTGCGGCAACGGCAATAGTGACTGTGCCGAAACTGTAAATATAGGAACGAGTATAACCTTGACAGCCGCGGTAGCACAGGGTTACGATTTCATCGGTTGGGGCGGTGTGTGCTCAGGGACAGGCACGTGTAGCGTCACGGTAGACTCTGCGCGAAAGGTTGTAACTGCTAACTTCGCGGCTATTCAGCCTGTACCGCCTCAGCAAGGTACCCTGAACGTTGTCGTATCACCTTTGACGGGCGGCGTTGTAACCTCTTCCCCTGCCGGCATAAACTGCGGTAACGGCAATAGTGACTGTTCCGAAACTGTGGATATTGGGACGTCTCTGAATTTGGCAGCCGTGGCAGCACAAGGCTACGAGTTCACCGATTGGGGCGGCGCATGCTCCGGAACGGGTACATGCCGCGTTACGGTAGACTCTGCTTCAATGAATGTAACTGCGAACTTCACGGCTGTTCAGCCTGTACCGCCTCAGCGAGGCACCCTGAACGTTGTCGTATCACCTTTGACGGGTGGCGTTGTAACCTCTAATCCTGCCGGCATAAACTGCGGTAACGGCAATAGTGACTGCTCCGAAACTGTGGATATTGGGACGTCTCTGAATTTGGCAGCCGTGGCAGCACAAGGCTACGAGTTCACCGAGTGGGGCGGCGCATGCTCCGGAACGGGTACATGCCGCGTTACGGTAGACTCTGCTTCAATGAATGTAACTGCGAACTTCACGGCTGTTGTTGTAGATAGGCCAGTTACTATACCCGAGGAACCGAGCTATGCATCCGTAAGAGCTGATACTTCAGTGGTTACCGAAGGGGATACGGCGCGTTTCGTCGTAACTTTGAATCCGGCCTCTTCAGAATCAGTACAAATATACTGGGAGGTTACGGGTGGAACCGATTCGGACTATATCGAGGAGAGATTCGGGAGTTTGCGCATACCTGCAAATAGTAGGGCTTTCACTCTCACTATATCCACTATAGACAATGCAATAGATGAACCGGCTGCCGAACACACATTGCACATTATAAGCGGGTTCGGTTCCGGCACAACTATTATACCCTCTACAAGTTCTTCGAGCGCACTGTTTACCGTAACGGATGACGATGACCCCTTGACCGTTCAGGCATACCTTGACATCGACAGACCTAATGTCCCTGCAGGAGGGTATGCTTCATTCATTGTGACGCTGGATCCGGCGCCTCACAACGATGCGGAAATAGAATGGGAAGTTGTGGAAAATGATGACCTAGGATATCTAGCGGCTACTTCGGGCAGAGTGCTATTAGTGAATGGTAGAACAACTGCCGGCTTTACTATAGCAACTATAAGCGACAGTGTAGATAGGCTGGATGCATCATATACTGTCCGCCTAACTAGAGGCACAGGCACAAGCATAATAGTTGAACCTTCTCCTACTACTTCCGAAGTGTCTATCACAGTCAGCGACGGTATAGAACTGCCCCCCGACGTGAATTTTGAGATCAGGCTGGAAGGAGATGGAGTTATAGTCAACCCCGGTAATTGTGATACCGGCTGTACAGCAACTTATCCTAGGGACAGCAGGTTACTTATAGAGGCGCTTCCGGATGAAGACTGGGAGTTTGACTCATGGAGAATCTCAAGAGGAGTCGCGGATATAGAAGATAGAGACGCAGCCTCTACGTATATTACTCTTCGAGAAGACGTTGTGCTGAAAGCGGACTTCGATAAAAGAACGGCGTTAATCACGGTTGAAGCCAATAATAGCTCGGCGGGCATTGTGATTATTACTCATACCGAAACAGATAGATCATGCAGTGGCAGTTCTACCATATGCAACACGGACACTTATGTTGGAACCGATGTACACATTACCGCTAGGCCTAGGGACGGTTACTATTTTGGCGGCTGGGAAATTTCCTCAGGTTCCTCGACCGTGGACGATACGACAAGCTCGCCAACCTTTGTAACGGTAGCCGACGATACGACTATAACGGCTGTTTTTGAGGAAATAGTAGAGAGATGTAACGGTAGTGATGAAGCATGTAAATCTTCTGAGGGTAGTGGCGGTGAAGAGGTGTTAAATGATGTATTTCCAGAGCCCATATCACTGGCTGAGAGCGGTGTATGTTTGGCGGAGGGATTTTATTTATCAACGCCGGAAGGTTCAGCTGTGGATAAAGAAGATATAAAAGCCCAAGGAAGGAGATGTATAATTTCTTATTCTCTTGGAATAGGGTTAGGAGCTACAGTAGCTGCAGTATCAGGAGTTTCGCCTACCGCGGTAGCTAATTGTATGAAAGGTATTGCTGATGGAAAATTTACAGTGGGTAGGGCATTTAGTTGTCTAGATACGTCTGTAGGGGTCGCAGTTAAGATTGGTATAATAAAGGCGGGACTTGCCTCGTGCGCAGTAACGGCCGGAATAGGATGTGTTGTTTCAATAACGGTAATTGTTGTAAATGTAGTCCAGAATGCTCAATCATTAGCCAACGCCGTGGACTGCCTGAATGAATTGACGGACATTGTTGACTTTACATATGAAGGCTTTACAAGTCTCGTGGGGTCTATCAGAGAAGGTTTCTTAGGACTGGTAGGTATAGAAACTCCGGACATACAGAATATGCGTTGGATACATGCCGGGTCGGAAAATCTACTCAGAGGCGCAATTTTGGGTCAAACTGTTCGGCTAACCGCGGACTTCCCTGCAGGAACGCAAGACGGTATAGTACCCGTTCAAATCTGCGAAATTAATAGGGCAGGTGTAGACAATTGCAAAAGAGAAAAAATCAATATGACAATAGTAAACCGGAAAGGAACCGCTTCTTGGACGGTTGAATGGTTAATAGATGCTTCCGGAGATGAGCTCTACAAGTTCAGGAAACTGTCATGAACGTAGACTCTGGGGAAAATATGGGTGACCCCGGAATCTTGGAAGTTTCTTCTCCTTTGGTATCCAACATTAAGTGGCAAAAAGATGACAGGGATATTACTCAAGCAGTTGATGGAGAAAGGGTTTCACTGACGGCAGATATTAACAATGTTGTAGATGGATCTAGCGTTAAGATAAAAATATGTAAGATAGAGATAATAGATCCCTGTGGACCCTATGTTGATGTTCAAGTATCTGGCGGCAAATTATCTGGTATAACTTGGCCTGCGATATGGGTTGAAAACAACTTATATAAATTTGAAGTCTGGATACCGGTAGTGTGGAGTAGTAACGCGAGACAGAGTTACGGCGTAGATACTCATAACGGTCAAGCGTTGGCAAAGCATACAGAATGGCAAAGCAACGAGATTGAGGTATTGCCAAGAGAAAACGCCCAAATCGTATCGATTAACGGTGTTGCTCCCGAAAGAGTCAGCCCTATAGCGGTAAGCCCCGGCACCTCTGTGGAAGTGGAAGTTACGGTAAGAAATACCGGGCAGAATACAGCTAGATTCGATGTAGACGCGTTTGTGGATAGAGGCAACAAAGGCGGTTGGATAATAGAATGTCTCAGCGGAGGCGAGAATCACCGGGACGGCGGAGCTCGCTGCGACGTACAAGGTACCGTGGATGGCATTGTAGCGAACGATACCAAAACGGTTAGATTCAGGGTAACCGCCCCCGCCGCTTCTAGCACAGGTTCCAATGCAAATAGTGCTCCACTTAAATTCCAGCTCCGTCCGGATACGGCTAGCACACCAATATACCATGACCCGGTGGTACGGTTTGACCGAGTTATACCGCAGGTACGCCTGACGATAAATGCGAATAACGGCGGTCGTATAACCGCTCCTTCATGCAGTGCCGGTTGCACTTACAATAAAGGCGAAATAGTGAATATCAAGGCTAGCCCTAATGACTTTTACGACTTTAGAGAATGGACAACGTCCCGCGGCTCACGACCTGACGACGCTAGTAACGCTTCTACTTATGTTATTTTGAACGAAGATACTACCATAACGGCGAACTTCCAGAGAAGAGATCCATCCGCATCCAACGTTATCTGGCGCAGGTCATCACCGAACGGCGGTAAAATCACCGCCTCTGTTGTTGGAGGCAGTACCGTCTATGCGACTGCAAATGTGCATAATGTTACGGACAGAACAAGGGTAACAGTACGGATATCTGAGGTTGCACGCGGCGTGGATCGCTCCGACGAAATCCAAGAAACTGTTTCTAATGGTCGTGTAAGTTACGAATGGAAAACTCCAGTTGAAACATCGGATAAGCGGTACAAATTTGAAATCCGTATAAACGAAAAGCAAATCGGTGAAGCTTCTGATGTATTGACGGTCAATCCACCACCACCACCGTGCGGGATTGAAAGTATCGGATGGAATACTAGAGAGATAAATCATGGAGGCAGTGCTTCTTTTACTGTCACGTTAAATAGAATCAATTGTGCCGGGTATACATTTAGTTACGATCTTATATATGACCGAAGTCGTGGGTCTGATAGCACTGTTTATAGCGGCAGCCATAGAGTAACGGAAAGCGGTAATACTAGCAGTGTACGACTATCACTAGTTGAATGTAAAAATGTCAACAGAGATGACTTTTGTCAGTACAAAATAGACGCAGTTGGTAAGAGTACCCAAGGTAGATTGAGGGTTCGTGGAAATATCATCCCAAAGGTAACTCTTAGGACAAAGGTTAATGGAAGCGGTTCTGTAAGTCCTTCATGCAGTAGCGGTTGCGAGCGCGATGAGGATAGCAGCGTGAGAATAACAGCTAGACCAGCTAGCGGCTGGCGCTTTGTGCGGTGGGACTACAGTGGTACTGAACCTGATAGCTTTAGAGCAAACGATTCTAATGACAGTATTACGCTCAGAGGTGATGTAACTTTAACCGCAGTTTTTGAGAAAGAAGTTCGTAAAGTTACTCTTAGGACAAAGGTTAATGGAAGCGGTTCTGTAAGTCCTTCATGCAGTAGCGGTTGCGAGCGCGATGAGGATAGCAGCGTGAGAATAACAGCTAGACCAGCTAGCGGCTGGCGCTTTGTGCGGTGGGACTACAGTGGTACTGAACCTGATAGCTTTAGAGCAAACGATTCTGATGACAGTATTACGCTCATAGGTGATGTAACTTTAACCGCAGTTTTTCAAAGGGAACCCACGCCCACGCCTCCTGCTTGCGAAGTTAAGAGCGTTCGATGGGATACAACACGAATAAATCATGGAGACGGTGCTTCTTTTACTGTCACATTAAATAGAAGTAATTGCAGAGGGTATAGATTTAACTACATACTTATATTTGATGCTAGCCGTGGCAGGGATGTGCATGCTTATAGTAGTAGCCACACAGTAAGTGGAAGCGGTAGTACGACTAGAGTAACCCTATCCCGGATTGAGTGTGATAGTCGCAATACTTGTTATTACAAAATAGATGCTGGCGACGAAAGTACCAGCAGCAGCAGAAGACTAGCCGTCAATCCAAGATGAGGCTGGCGGATATAGAAATGATTGAATGTAGAGGCATTAGCGGGCTGAAAGGTTTCCGCCTCCCGTATCTTTCAGGTGTGCTTGTCAATGGCCAAGACTGGCTTGGGTGTCATGTATGACGCGACAGTGAAAACCCTAACCCTCTCCCAAAGTGCGAGGGAATACTTTGAGTGCGCGGGAATATCCCTAAGCTAACCCCTTCCCAAAGTACAAAGAATTACCCCTTCAAAAGAGACCCCTCTCCCAAAGGTTGAGGGGATACTTTGAGTGCGCGGAAATATCCCTAAGCTAACCCCTTCCCAAAGTACGAAAAAGTACCCGCTTCAAAAGAAACTCCCCCCACAAATCCCCCCTCTCCCTTTGGGAGAGGGCAGGGTGAGGGAGAAGTCTACATTGCGCGCTCTGTTGCACAGGTTAACGCCCTACGTGCGAAAACCTTCAGCATCTCTTCCCTGTACTCCGCCGAGGCGTGGATATCGTCATTGAACCTGCCGTCGAATGCGGCGGTGGTTATATTGGCGGCTTGGCTGATTGCATCGGGTGAAGGGGAGTGTCCCATGAGGCTCGCCTCCGCCTGTTTCGCTCTACGAGGGTATTCGCCGGCGCCGGTTACCCCTACCCTGACTCGTCTACACGTACCGGCATCGTCTAGCGTTACCGATGCTGCGACTCCTACCAAAGCATAATGGGAGGCTTTGTTGGGGAGCTTCATGTATGCGACACCGGTGCGAGGAGGGATATTCGGTACCTTGATGGCGGTCAGTATTTCATCGGAGGTCAAAGAGGTTGTGAAGAAGTCTATGAAGAAGTCATCTACTTGTATAGTTCGTGTTCCAGTTGTGCTTACCGCTTCGAGTTCGGCATCCAGTGCTAGAATGACCGCGGGCAGATCTCCGGCAGGGTCGGCATGACACATAGAGCCGCCGATTGTGCCCATGTTTCGCACCTGCATATCGGCTATGGTTGGGATAGTCTCCGCTATGACTTGCGCGCTTCGCCGTATAATTTCGGATGTTTCCAACTCTCTGTATGTGGTCATAGCGCCTATACGCAACCCGTCTTCATCTTCACGGATGCCTTTCAAGTCTGAGATTTTGCGCATATCTATCAGTGCTTTGGGAGATGCGAGGCGCAACTTCATGACGGGTATCAAGCTATGACCGCCTGCGAGGAGTTTGGCTTCCTCGTCATATCTTTTTAGGAGGTCTAGTGCTTCGCCTATACTATTTGGCAGATGGTATTCAAACTTCGTGGATATTCCTGCGGTCATTGGCTCGCTCCTTATCTTTGCGTGGCGCCTTTAATTCCCTATTAATTCTTGGTAGTTTTGGCTTCCCGTATCGTTCTCCACATGCGCTCGGGTAGTAGCGGCATATCTATGTGGTGAATGCCGAGGTGTTTTAGGGCGTCTACTACGGCGTTCACTATGGTTGGAGATGCTGCTATAGTACCCGCTTCACCGGCGCCCTTTACTCCCAAGGAGTTTACGGGAGACGGAGTAACGGTGCGATATGTCTCGAACTTCGGCAAATGCTCGGCGGTTGGCAGTGCGTAATCTAGGAGGGAGCCGCTTAGCAACTGGCCATTCTCGCCGTACACCGCGCCTTCCTGCAGTGCTTGCCCTATACCTTGAGCGATGCCGCCGTGCACCATACCGTCTACTATCATAGGGTTTATAACATTGCCTATATCGTCTACTGCTATATACCTAAGCAGGGAGATCTCTCCCGTCTCAGGTTTTACCTCCACCACTGCGATATGTGTCCCGAAGGGCCAAGTGAAGTTTTCCGGGTCGAAGAAGCTGACCGCTTCCAGTCCCGGCTCCATGCCTTCCGGTAGGTTTTTCGCAGCATAGGCGGCGCCTGCCACCTCTCCCCAGGATATACTTTGCTCCCTTACGTCTTCCACGTAGAAAGTGCCGTTTTCCAGAACAACCGCACCGGGCTCTACATTCAGTTGGTGTGCGGCTATCTTCGCGGCCTTCTCCGCCACCTTGTTCAAGCTCATAGCGAGCGCCTCTCCTCCAACCGCAACGGAGCGACTACCAAAAGTCCCTGTCCCAAACTGTTGTTTATCCGTGTCACCGTGCACTACGTCTATGGAGTCCATAGGCACTCCCAGCCGTGATGCCGTTATCTGAGCGAAGCTAGTTTCGTGACCTTGCCCGTGCGGAGACGTGCCTGTGAACACGGTTATCGAGCCTGTAGGATGGACGCGCACAGTGCTGGATTCCCATAGCCCTGCGCCTGCGCCCAATGATGCGGCAACCGCCGATGGAGCCATCCCGCATATCTCTATATATGTAGAGAACCCTACGCCTAGCAAACGCCCCTTATCTCTTGCCGCCTCCTGTTCTTTTCGGAATGCCGAGTAATCGAATACTTCCATAGCGCGGTTCAAATTACCTTCATAATTGCCGGAGTCGTACGCCACGCCTGTCGCTACGGTAGTGGGCTCTGTAAAAGGCGGAACGAAGTTCTTTCGTCTGACCTCCAGAACGTCCATACCTACCCTGTGTGCGAACATATCTACCAGCCGCTCCACTATGTAAGTAGCCTCGGGGCGTCCTGCGCCTCTGTACGCATCTACGGGCGTCGTATTGGTAAAAACGCCTGTAACATCGCATGATACATGCTCAAACTTGTATACGCCCGCTAGCATCAATCCAAATAGGACGGTAGGGATTCCGGGGGCGAATGTAGAGAGGTAGGCGCCTAAATTGGCGTATATGTTAGCCTTGAGGCCTACAATTGTGCCATCACGATTGCCTGCTATCTCCACGTCCGCGATATGGTCTCTTCCGTGTGTAGTGGCGATATAGTTTTCCTGTCGTCCTTCAATCCACTTTACCGGACGCGCCAAAGACTTGGCTACTATGCCGCATATCACCTCTTCCGCGTACAAGTATAGCTTGGAACCGAACGCTCCGCCAACATCCGGCGCTACCACACGCACCTTATTCTCCGGGTGGCCTGTAACCGCTGAAAAGAGGAGTCTCACAAGGTGCGGTATCTGTGTGGAAGTCCATATAGTTATCTGATTCTTCCCGATGTTATAATCACTCACCACGCCTCGCGTCTCCATAGGGGTAGGTATCAGCCTCTGATTTATCATCCGCTGCTTGACTATGACATCCGCCTCTTTGGCTGCATTCTCGTAATCACCGCCGGCCACATTCCACCTGAAGGATACATTGTCCGATGCTTCATCATGAACCTGCGGAGCTCCCGCCTTTGTTGCGAGTTCGGCGTCACTTACCGCATCAAGGGTTTGGTAGCTTATATCGACCTCCTGAGCGGCATCTTCCGCCTCTGCTCGACTTTCCGCCACAACTACGGCTACGGCATCCCCAACGTACCTCACCTTTTCAAAGGCAAGTGGCGGATGTTGCGGAGCCTTCATATCATTCAGCACCCATCCTACCGGCAAGCTACCCAGTTGTTCTTGAATATCTGCGCCCGTAAAAACGGCTACAACCCCCGGCATATCGGTAGATCGAGACACGTCCACTTCCAATATCCGAGCGTGTGCATGCAGGCTCCGAACTATGGCTATATGTGCCATACCGGCTAACCGCACATCATCTACATACTGCCCTCTACCGGTTATGAGAGCGGGATCTTCACGCCTTTTGACGGATTTCCCTATCAGTGTATTTGTCATGCGCCTTCTCCGTGCTGTAGTTGTGCTGCGAATTTAACTGCTTCTACTATATTGTGATATCCGGTACATCTGCATAAATTACCTCTAAGACCGGCTCGTATTTCATCATCGGTAGGGTTTGGGTTGCGTTCTAGCAATTGGGAGGCGGCTATCATCATTCCCGGTGTGCAAAAGCCGCACTGTAGCCCGTGTTTTTCCCAGAAAGCTTGTTGGAGCGGGTGGTACTCCCCATTCTGTGCCAAACCTTCTACAGTGGTAATTCGTGCCCCGTTAGCCTGCACTGCAAACATAGTGCATGACTTGACGGCACTACCATCTACTAGAATGGTGCATGCGCCGCAGCTACTGGTATCGCAGCCTATGTGTGTACCTGTAAGATTCAGATGTTCGCGCAGATAGGTTACAAGCAGCTCGCGCGTATCTATGGTGCTTTGTCGGGCAGTACCGTTTATCGTTACGGTGATAGTTTCTTGCAAAACTGCTCCTCCTTATACTTGTGAGTTTCGGTGTTCGTACCGTTCATTAGGTGTAATTATGATAACAAATATATAATAGTATCTATTTTGTATACAGGGGATACACTGACGGACATTTTAAATGAAAGCATCTTTATATAGTTTATTCGCCTAACGGCTTCAATGTTTATCTATAAACTTCTGTCTTTCAAAGATTCCTAAAGAGTACAACTAGCGTCTGGCGGTCTCATAATTGCCTTCATATTATCAAGCGTTATAGCATAACGATCCATTGTCGCTTTAAAACTGTTCATGCCGATCTCTCTGTAAAGTTCAGGCAAAGGAGGCAATCCTTTCTCTTCAATCAACCACTTCGTTATCCTACATCCAATCACTCTGTACGCTCTGGAAGAAGGAGGTGTATTTATTTCCCATCTAATCACTTTATCGACTGTTTGCCTATGAGAACAGATACGAACAAGGACATTATCAAGATGAGACTTCACAATGTATACTGCGGAACCATAACGAAAAAAGGCGGGAGCGTGCTCCTTAACATTTAAATCTTTTTGCATGCGATAAATCAATTCATACTTCAACAACAATTCCAAATCATCAGATATCTTACCTGAAAAACCGTCAGCCCGTAAGAAAACACCGTCAGCGATACTCTTATCAATAAAATCGGAAGATATCACGAGTGGATTTTCCCAAGCAAAATCATCAACCGCCTTATACTCACTGGCTTTTACAATAAAAAGTGAATTCTTCCCAAGCGAAAAGCCATAACTGCGCAAAAACTTATACGCTGCTGACAAAGCAGTAACCAAAGCGTCCCGTTGTTTCTCATTGAATTGAGAAGAGGTATCTCTTTCTTTTATTATGTCTAGCCTGTGATAAGGTCTATCACTACATTCACCGGAAATTTCTGACATTGGAGTTTATTCACCTTAAAATGTAAAATGTCTAAAAGACTCTTTATAAGGCATAGCAGAAATTCGAAGTATAGGTATTCTTATATTTAAAATTATTACTGCCAAAGCATTAAAAAAAGAACTTTTTCATTGTTCAAAAAACTTATAGCCCACCCTGAGACGTATTATCACATACTTTGGATTTTCAACCTCTTCCATCGTATTGGCCACCCTCCGGCTCAACATGCTCAATATCATATTGTCCTGCCGGTAGTGGCTTATTATAATACTCTCTCAGAATATCAAAGAATCATACAAATGTCTTGGATTTTTCACAAAATTTCCCGAAAATGCGGGAATAATACCCGGAAAATGCTCCAATAAACCGCTACGCCTCTCTGTTAAACGAGAAAACCACGTGATGGAACAAATAAAATTTGCCGAAAGCGCAACCTTCACCATAAGCAAAAGGGGCAGACTCATGCAGACTCATTAGGAACATTGTGTAAACGCAGCCGCTCATTTCCACTTCATCCATTCTCAAAAGGATACACCGGCAGCGGTGCGTTACAAGCGTTAGGAGGTGCGGATCTATGCAAACTAACAGTTCTCTATGCAGGAGCGCTCAAAACCTCCCGCAAAAGCTCAAATCCCTATAGAGACGGGAAATATCCCAGAAAGCATCCCTTATCTCACCGATCCCACTCTCCGAAGTTCAAACGAACACGCACGTCTCGCTTGGAAAATAATCCTTTCTCTTCCTCAACCGACCGCCGTATGGCCGCATACCCGAAGCATCCTAATATCAAAAACAACAGACGAATCACCAAACGACAACACCCGCTCAATAAGCGACTCACGACCACAATACATACCAACGAGACAGGGAAGAAAGACGCGCCTCAAAATTTTGAGGTTAGCGAAAATCCAAAACTTCCTACAAAATCAAAAAATTATGCAGTCACAAAACTCAAGGTGTTTTAACCCTATATTTCGGATCTTCAATTGCCTCCACCGTATCAGCCGCTTTCAACCACGGACCTCTGAACAACGCACGCATCGGCTCAATATGTTCACTATCCTGCCAACCTGCCGCTATTGATTCAGGATAATATGTGCGCACATTATCAAAAAAGTCATACACTTTTTTTGGATTCTCCACTGAATATTTCAAAAACGCGTCAACAATGCCCGGAAACTGTTCCAACAACTCAGGACGCATTTCAGGCAGACGAGAAAAACCTTCATCAAACAAACCAGGATTAAAAAGATAAAACTTGCCGACGGTATTACCTCCACCATAGGTAAAAACTAATCCTCCGGATACAAAATTATTCAAACGGATCCGATTAGTTTGCTCCACATCCACAAAAGGATACATCGGCAAAGGTGCATCTGAAGAATTAGGTAGTGCAGGCCAATGCAAATTAGCAGTTCTCAAAGCAGGATCACTCAAATCCTCATGCAACTGCAAACCAAGTGGAAAAGGCCAAGGCTCACCATCAGTAGTACACTGCCCGCCAAGGTACGACACATTATTAAGTGCAAGGCCATTAGGATACGACACAGTCCCAGGTGCCAGACACATAATACCAAAAGATTCCTGATCATACTGTGCTCGGGTCACATCATTAAAATGAGGATCAACATTAGCACGCACTAACCAACCACCTGCCTGCACCAACACATCCTCAGGCAAAATCTCAACTCCTTCACCAGGATAAGTAACATCAGGATAAAAATCCACACGAATACGCTCGGGTTTAAGGAGACCAAAATTTCTAAAAGCAGCAGCATTAACATCAACTGGAAAAATATAACTATTAATACTCTCCCCTTTAGAACCAGTATTCCCATATGCTAAATTATACAAAGAGCCATGATTACCTCTAAACACCCTGCTCCTTACATCAAAATCTGCAACAAGTTCGCGATGCTTCATGGAATCATCAATAATGCGAACAGACAACTCGGCAGGATGAACATCAACATTATCAAAAGGAAGACGAATTTCATTAAAATCATACTTTACAGCAGTCAGATTCAAATTACCTTCAGCCAACGCATCCAGCACCAATGCAGTACTCGTAGGCACAATATCTAACTGCTTAAGATATTCCCAACGTTCTCCTCCCAACTGCCAATGACCTTCATTATTCACGCCTAATTGCCGTTGAGATGCACGCACAGCATCAACATCATCCAACACAGGCCACAAACTAAAACGAGGATCTAATGAAGTTGTGGAGTTAAATGGAGTCTCAGGCGTATATGCATCAAATAAATTCTCCAGACCAGCTGCAAGTGTCCAATCTGCATGTCTACTAAAAGCTCTATCAGGAAACGCAAAAAAGCCCAACGCATCAGCTCGTGCAAGTAAAACACTCCGGGCATCAGCATCATTCTTCAACAGGTCTTGGCGCTCTTCTTTGCCTTCTTCCCAGCCAAGATAGTTCAACACTACAGCCATATCAAACACGCTGTTAAAATTGGTCGGATCAGAAAAAGCCACACGCATGCCTTCAAAATTCTCAACATTATTAACACGATGCTCACGATACAACTCAAACATCTGAGTAATATGCTCAAGAGCAATCCCATTACCAACTCCGGAACCTAACGCAACATTCGCAGCAATCACCGCTCTTTTCACTTCCTCAGCAGCATCGTTAACAGCATAAGGAAAATTATGCGCTTCAGCATCACGCAAAGAAGCATCAACATGTTCAGTGAAAACCTTCACAAAAGATTCATAAGGCACAACAGATAGGTCTTTCTCTGCTCGTGCAGAAGCATCAAACCGTCTATCAAGCGAAGCAAACTCCTTCTCAAACACGCCAAACTGCGCTTCATCAGCAAAATAAGAACGAAGATTATCATAAAAAGTATTTTGCACTTCACTAAACTCATTCTCAAAAACCAAACGGGTACGTGTCTCCTGCTCAGTAACGGTTTCATCAGAAACAGAAAAAGAACCTACATCCAACACATCAACAGCACCTGCTTCATTTGGTCGCACCACCACCATATACTCACCGGGTGCTAAAGACAAACGCGAATCAACCACGTCATTCACCAACTCAGAAAAAACAACCTCGCTATTAGCATTCTCAACATCCACTACTGCATCCACACCATAAAGAGTACTAATCACGCCCACAAAACCATCTAAAGAAAAACGAACGGAACGTTCCATCCGTTCAGCATCATAACTAAGAGAAATTGTCTCAAACAACGCCCTACTCTGATTTCCAAGTGCACTAAAAAATTGTTCCACAGGAGGAACAGGCACAGCAGTAGGAGTGGCGGTCGCTACGGGAAGGGGAGTAGCCGTTGGTTCCACTGTAGGAGAGGGTTCTACCATAGGCGGGACACCTGTAGGAATGGGCGTTGATGTACTATCGGCGGCGGGGAGATTACAACCAAGCGTAGCGGCAGCCAAAACACCAACGACTATAGCTGCGGGGCTTGACTTCAAGAGGATGTTTGCGGCACCGCCAACAACACCTTCGAGAGATGCACGCCTACCGTCGTGAGAAGTAAAAGTAAGCCCCTTACGCGCATCATATCCGGCCGTAAACTCCTTCGCATCCGCTTCCTGCCGGGCGTAATCCTCTCCTGAAAAGAGAGCCCGCTCATTGGCGAAAATACCTTGCGGACGCACGCCGGTCAGATCCTCTATCCTATCCTTCAAGAAAGCAACCCGCGCATCTAGCGGCAAAGCACGAGCAACCCGCGCATCCTCCTCGAACCGTTCACGAGGAAGAGCACTAACCAAACCTTCAGCCCTGAAAGGGTGAACAACCTCACGCATCATTTTCGCTCCATAATATGCCTCGTAGATTTCACTGAACTATACCCGATAATCAAATATGCTTTTCTTGATCAATTCCGGGACCAGTTCCGGGTCTATGCTCACTGAGCGTAGCCGTTCGGTAAAGTTAGCTTCTTTGCCCCCTAGAGAGTCCGGAGTTGTCTGAATACCCAAAATACAAGAATGTGCGGAATATAAGAGAGGTGGTAAGCAGTGTTTCTTCCATTCTACTCTCTACATAGTACTCGGTAGCGGTTTTTTCCGTATATCCTTATATATTATATGTTTTGTGCGGTAGATACTTCAAACAGCGAGCTCTTGAAAGAGGTGCCGCCGGAGCCGGAGATGGATGCGGATTAAAAGTCAAGCGCCTCGATAGGTTGACTATATTAAGTATATGATGTGTATTAGATATCTACTTTTCAATACTTTAAAATTGTCTAACTCAGGGAGAGTTCCGATATGAAGATACAAACAGACTTTGAAGTTCCCGCAAATGTGAATGTAGTATGGGATATGCTGGATGACCCCTCGGTTATAGAGGCTTCTATACCCGGCATACAGAGTATGGAACAGATAGGACCCGATCATTACAGAATAGTTATGCGTGTTGGCATAGGCATGATACGAGGCGATTTCAAAGGCGAGATCAAGGTAATCGAGAAGGCTCGTCCGGTAACGCATCGCTTGTCTATTGAAGGTAAAGGCGGCGGCGGATGGATAAAAGGGGAGGGGTTGATAACGCTGTCACACAAGACGGACGAAATCACGCACGGGCATGTGGATGGTGATGCAATGATAGGCGGATTGCTGGCACGTGTAGGGCAGAGGTTTCTATTGAATGCTTCGAACTCTTCGATGAATCGTTTTTTCTCTCAGCTATCCGAGGTTGTGAAGGGAAAGCTGGAGAGTTAGTAGGAGTATCCCGAATAGGGACGCTTATATAGCTTTCGGTTTGGTTGGGCCGCGCGGTTTTCGCTTTAGAGTCTCCTGCATAGTCAGTATCACTACCAGAAATCCGAATATTCCGAACCCGGACGCCGCGAGGGCCGCCGTTGAAAGCGAAGTCCCCTGAGCCAACGCACTAATAGATGGAGCGCTCAGAGACCCTCCAAGGTCGGTTAGCAGACGCCAGACTCCGATGAAGCTGCCGGGGTCTGCTTTAGGTGCCAGATCTCCGCTGAGGGTCAAAACGAAACCGCTAGTCAACCCGTTACCCATACCTACCAGTAGAGCAGCGCCAAGCAACAGCGCGAAGCTGCTTGCTAAAGATAGCAGTATCATACTGGAAGCTATCAAAAGAAAGGCTGGACCTACAGTAAATCTTCTACCTAATTTGTCCATCGTCAAGCCGGATATAGGGAATATGGCGGTGTCCAAAGCGGAAGCCGAGCTGAGGATGATTCCTATTTGACCTTCGCTGATTCCGATTGCGCTGCCCCATAGCGGTATTATCTCTCTGATCTTGCGAAGGAACTGAAGTGTTACCGCCGCTATTGTTGCGGGTAGAAAGCGTCTCATATCGCTTGCCATAACTATTCTGAAACCTTTGATAGGATTCTCCTTTGCGGGTATCCTTTTCACCTCTCTCAATTTGTGTGCGGTAGCAAGTACTACTATCAACGTTGCCCCCGCCAAGCCGGCTTGAATAAAAAATGGTGTACGTATTCCGAACTCCTGCGCCGCAAAACCTCCTATAACCGGTCCTAAAATCCCCGCGGCTCTAGCGGTACCTCCAAAAAGAGCGGCGGCACGCCCTCTGCTTGTGGAGGGGACGTTTGCCGCAAGGTATGTGAACCGAGATATGCTCCATATAGCGAAGCTTCCGCCGGCTATTAAGCGAGCCCCGAAAAGGTACCAATAGTTGTCACTTATACCCGCCAGAATCGCCGACACCCCGAAAATTGCAACCCCCATCACCATCGTCCATTTTGGGCCTATTTTAGACACCAATATACCTGCGGGGATGTCCATACCAACCAGCCCGAACTCTCTGGCGCTCACTACCAGCCCCGCTAGAAGTAGCGATGTATCTAGCTCATCTCTGGCAAATATGGGAAGTGTTGGGAGTATTGTGCCTTGTGCCATCATTAGCATGAATGAAGGCACATATACAGGCCATATTAGCTCTCTAAGTTTAAAACTACTCTGCGGAGTAGACTCGGGAGACTCGGTCGGTTCCTCACTGGTTGGCTGAGTCAAAGCATCACTCTTGTTTGTGATGTATCCTTCCTATCATTCAGAGTCCGGGTCCGGTCAAAAAGAGTGAAGATTGGGGTAGACTCTATTCGGTAAGTAGCAGATATAAGTAGTAGAAGGTAATATCGATATCAGGACCTTGCTCTGCCTTTAATATCGTGTCCGCGTCCCCATTCATCCACTTCACGACGAGTAGGCCTAAGGTTGTTGGCACTAGTTATCTCTATACGATTACCGTCGGGGTCTGTCAGGAAGGCGTACTTCTGACCGTCAATGCGTTCACCCGGTCCGTCTGCGAGGCGGCATCCAAGATCGTTTTGTAGAATGTCTAGAGTTTCGTTGAAGTTTTCTACTTCCAGGGCCACATGCCACCCCGGAGACATAACGCCTTCTTCGCTAGGCTCTATCAAATGCACCATAGTTCCATCTTCGGTGCTCATCCAGATGATATTGTTGACGTTCACCATAGGCGGTATCAGCTTCAGCCCAAGGATATCCTTATAAAAAGGCAGAGCTCGGCGCCTATCACTGATAGGAATACCTACATGGTTGATTCTCTTTATATTTACACGACGCTCGCTGTTGTCATTCATAGCAGCCTCCCTTTAGGTATAATTTTATTTTACTCTGAAAATCCTAAATAATCCACTAAACGGCAACCTCAAAAATCCCTTCTATCTCTACGGCAATGTCGCTCGGCAAACTGTTCATGCCAACGGCAGACCTTGAGTGCCTGCCCAAATCTCCGAATATCTCTACCATCAAATCGGAACACCCGTTTATCACCTGAGACTGTTCGGTGAAATCCGGAGGCGTATTGACCATGCCTAAAAGTTTGACAACCCGCCGCACATTATCGAGGTTGCCGATTTCTGCGCGAAGAATCGCCAGCATAGAGATGCCTGCTAAGCGTGCTGCGTGGTAGCCCTCTTCGGTAGTCAAATCGGCGCCTACTTTACCGGTTACCATATTACCGTCTGAACCTCTTGGCGCTTGACCCGATATGAATACAAGATGTGTATCGCCGGTCTTTATACGCAGTGACGGAAGATAGTTTGCCATCGGCGCAGCAGGATTAGGAAGGGTTAGGCCTATATCCAAAATTTTCTCTTCGGGCGTCATAAAATCTCCTTTTGATATGTCCTGACGTAATTAATAATATATTATCATTTTGAATCTTCACGGCTCGGCTCGGTCATAGCCAGGGGGTTTAGAACGACCGATAACTCCTCTTCGGTGAGGGTAGTTCTGCGTCTTGACACCTCGCGCACAGATTCGCCGGTTTTCGATGCTTCTTTTGCTATATTTGCCGCTGCATCATACCCTATTATAGGTACAAGTGCCGTACAAATTGCAAGCCCTAATTCGACTGTCTGAGGTCCTTTATTGGTAGATTCGATGCCTGATATGCACTGCCTAGCGAAATTGCGGCATGAAGCAGCGAGCAGGCCTACAGATTCAATGATACTATAAGCCGCTACGGGTATCATTACATTCAGCTCGAAATTTCCGGACTGCCCGGCTATCGTTATAGTGGTGTCGTTTCCAATCACCCGCGCTGCCGCCATCGTTACAGACTCGGCAATTACGGGATTGACTTTGCCCGGCATTATGGATGAGCCGGGTTGTACCTCCGGCAGCCTTATTTCTCCGGTTCCCGCCCGTGGCCCCGAACCGAGCCAGCGTATATCATTGGCTATTTTCAGCATACTGATAGCAACTGTTCGCATACATCCGGATGCCATAACGACGCTGTCAATTGTAGATTGAGCTTGGAAATGATTAGGAGTCTCCCTAAAAGTAATGCCTGTCCATCGGTTCAAGCGCTCTATAACCATGCGCGGGAATTCGGGATGTGTTCCGATGCCTGTCCCAACAGCCGTTCCGCCAAGCGCGATAAAAGACAACTCCTCAAGGGCTGCTTCCACACGTCGGCGTCCTTCTTTTACTTGACCCGCATACCCTCTGAATTCTTGCCCCAGCCTTATGGGGGTCGCATCCTGCAAGTGTGTCCGACCCGTCTTTATAACATCCCAGAACTCATTGGATTTTATATCTAGAGAATGTTCTAATTCCTCCATAGAAGGGAGCAGATCCTTCTTTATTCCGTATGCTGCGGCAATGTGCATTACTGTTGGCATGACATCATTGGAAGATTGGCCTTTATTGACATGATCATTTGGATGAACAGAGTGCCTATCGCCAATCACCCCTCCGAGCTCCTCTATTGCCAGATTGGCTATAACCTCATTGGCGTTCATATTGGTGGAAGTGCCGGATCCGGTTTGGAACACATCAACAACAAAGTTGTCATCGAATTGACCTTCCATAACTTTATGCGCGGCGTTTTGAATAGCTTGTGCTATTTGTCCATCCAATAATCCCAAAACGTCATTTACTTCTGCCGCAGCTTTCTTGACTAATCCAAGCGCTTGTATAAAGCTGCGCTGAAACCGTATATTGCTAATAGGGAAGTTACGGCGAGCTCGCTCTGTGCTGGCGCCATAGTACATATTGGTTGGAACTTCCAGTTCACCCATAGAGTCCCGCTCTATTCTCGTGTCTATCATTTGAATTGCCCGTCCTTCATCATATTGGTAAATGTATTGTTATAAACAATAATACAGCATAATACAGCACAATACAGCGTAACATAGCAAAAGGCTAAGTTGCGTTCAAGGTGTATTTATTATTAATAATAATTTTCTTTATCCGTCACAATGACCTAATATGGATCCAAATCCTTCGAGGATACCTTAGATTATGCAAATTAACGTGATCGAAAATTAATTACGGAAAATAAACTATAGCAATCATACCCGTGAAAGACGATAAACCAAAGAATCATAAATAACGGGAAAATATTCATTGTTATTACAAAAAATGTTTCTAATATTAATATAAATTTATCAGGAAAAGAATTTGTAAAATATCATTTAGTAGTTTTCTATTTTCTTATAAATACAAAAATTCCGCCTCTAGAATTAAGGTAATTTATCTATATATGCTAGGAGCATATTGCTAATCTACTAAAATTTGGCATATGCTTAACTATGTCACTGGTAGAGAATGCAGTATGAGCACACTTCCTAATCTGCTAAAATTGCTGCAATCCTGCGGTAAAGGTGCATCGAGTTGCGGTCGGAGCACACTTCCTAATCTGCTAAAATGTGCATCGATGCCGGGCCGGCGATCTGTGGAGTTGCGGTCGGAGCACACTTCCTAATCTGCTAAAATAAGAAGATATTTATTGTAACGTGTGCTACAGTTGCGGTCGGAGCACACTTCCTAATCTGCTAAAATCCGCACGTCCACAGGGTAATCCGCCGCCCTGTTGCGGTCGGAGCACACTTCCTAATCTGCTAAAATATCTAGGGCTACAAAGGTTGATGCCGATACGTTGCGGTCGGAGCACACTTCCTAATCTGCTAAAATTAGATATAGTAAACAAAGAGATACAGAATAGTTGCGGTCGGAGCACACTTCCTAATCTGCTAAAATTTAGGGATAAGACACAAAACAAAAGAGATAGTTGCGGTCGGAGCACACTTCCTAATCTGCTAAAATTGTGCAAGATGCGTTAAATGAGCGTTTCGAGTTGCGGTCGGAGCACACTTCCTAATCTGCTAAAATTCCTCTGGATACCTGAAAAGAAGAGTCCAGTTGCGGTCGGAGCACACTTCCTAATCTGCTAAAATATCCGCGCAATTGAACGAAGACGATATCTCGTTGCGGTCGGAGCACACTTCCTAATCTGCTAAAATGAGGTAAGAATAATATGAGTTTCCTACTTAGTTGCGGTCGGAGCACACTTCCTAATCTGCTAAAATTTGCAGTTGGAATACTACACAGATAGTACAGTTGCGGTCGGAGCACACTTCCTAATCTGCTAAAATAGGAACAGCCGCAACCAACTATATTATACAGTTGCGGTCGGAGCACACTTCCTAATCTGCTAAAATCCCGAAGCAATAGCACGCCTAGACCGTAGAGTTGCGGTCGGAGCACACTTCCTAATCTGCTAAAATGCCACTTGTGCAATTACCCATTGTTTGTGAGTTGCGGTCGGAGCACACTTCCTAATCTGCTAAAATCATGATGGGATTACAGGTGTAGGAAATCCAGTTGCGGTCGGAGCACACTTCCTAATCTGCTAAAATTATAGGTCTCACTCCTTACAGTGGCGAATAGTTGCGGTCGGAGCACACTTCCTAATCTGCTAAAATACAGCAGCGACACATTGACCATACTGTTGAGTTGCGGTCGGAGCACACTTCCTAATCTGCTAAAATTTCAACGGAGATATAACCCATTCCATACAGTTGCGGTCGGAGCACACTTCCTAATCTGCTAAAATTGTGCCATCAGGCGCGGAAATCAAACTTGAGTTGCGGTCGGAGCACACTTCCTAATCTGCTAAAATAACTGCTCGATCTGTACAAAATCTTGCAAAGTTGCGGTCGGAGCACACTTCCTAATCTGCTAAAATTGCATTCCTCTTTCATTACAACAATCCCCAGTTGCGGTCGGAGCACACTTCCTAATCTGCTAAAATGATACAAATCAAAAGCAAAACCATTGATCAGTTGCGGTCGGAGCACACTTCCTAATCTGCTAAAATCACGTATTTTCTATATAAAGCCGCGCCTTTGTTGCGGTCGGAGCACACTTCCTAATCTGCTAAAATACATTTCACCATCCATGACGTAGCAACCTTGTTGCGGTCGGAGCACACTTCCTAATCTGCTAAAATATTTACCGTAGGCTTGAACTTCTTCACAGGTTGCGGTCGGAGCACACTTCCTAATCTGCTAAAATGTAGGTCACCATATCCCCCAAGATTAATACAGTTGCGGTCGGAGCACACTTCCTAATCTGCTAAAATGGTATATATAACGTTTACCATAAAGAGCAAGTTGCGGTCGGAGCACACTTCCTAATCTGCTAAAATTTTAATCTACAAACAGACGAAACGGCTTTAGTTGCGGTCGGAGCACACTTCCTAATCTGCTAAAATAAAATGCTCAAGAAATAAGCCGACCCGCCACGTTGCGGTCGGAGCACACTTCCTAATCTGCTAAAATAATGACCTGACGAATTCGCTCGAGAATATAGTTGCGGTCGGAGCACACTTCCTAATCTGCTAAAATTTCAAGTTTCAAAGATATGTGGACTTGGCAGTTGCGGTCGGAGCACACTTCCTAATCTGCTAAAATTGCATTCCTCTTTCATTACAACAATCCCCAGTTGCGGTCGGAGCACACTTCCTAATCTGCTAAAATGTCGTTCAATCTCTATCCATGCTCTCGGGTGTTGCGGTCGGAGCACACTTCCTAATCTGCTAAAATGCTGGGGGATAAACGTATCGAGAGATCGCGGGTTGCGGTCGGAGCACACTTCCTAATCTGCTAAAATTTCACCGCAGGATTGCCGCAGGACACGCCGGTTGCGGTCGGAGCACACTTCCTAATCTGCTAAAATCCAACAGGTGGAAAGACCTTTGCATTCTCAGTTGCGGTCGGAGCACACTTCCTAATCTGCTAAAATCAAAGGAAAATAAAATGACTCCTTCAGTGAGTTGCGGTCGGAGCACACTTCCTAATCTGCTAAAATGACAAGGAAGACCTCGCAAAGGAGCTTAAAGTTGCGGTCGGAGCACACTTCCTAATCTGCTAAAATCTGGACACTTCACGGGCGGTATTGCATCGAGTTGCGGTCGGAGCACACTTCCTAATCTGCTAAAATCGTTTATACGAACCCGTGTAAACTTGTTATGTTGCGGTCGGAGCACACTTCCTAATCTGCTAAAATAGCCTTGAACTTTGCAGCCTTCACCGTATCGTTGCGGTCGGAGCACACTTCCTAATCTGCTAAAATTATTATTGTTTCTGCTTTAGCCCTTGGGGCGTTGCGGTCGGAGCACACTTCCTAATCTGCTAAAATTGTTTGTGCAAAGTGCAACAAGGTAGATGAGTTGCGGTCGGAGCACACTTCCTAATCTGCTAAAATCGGAAAAATTGTTGAAGCACGTGAAGACCGTTGCGGTCGGAGCACACTTCCTAATCTGCTAAAATTAAGGGACGTACTTGTATCCACTGTATGATGTTGCGGTCGGAGCACACTTCCTAATCTGCTAAAATTTGCATAGCCCATAATGACGGCTTCCACCAGGTTGCGGTCGGAGCACACTTCCTAATCTGCTAAAATTCCGCCGGCAATCCTCCAGATGCTCTATAGTTGCGGTCGGAGCACACTTCCTAATCTGCTAAAATGAGAACCTGAACACATTCCGGCGGGGATTGGTTGCGGTCGGAGCACACTTCCTAATCTGCTAAAATCGAAATTCATAATTACTGCCCCATTTGTCGCGTTGCGGTCGGAGCACACTTCCTAATCTGCTAAAATGCGCATCCTGGTTGCAATCCTCGGTGAATGGTTGCGGTCGGAGCACACTTCCTAATCTGCTAAAATTGGATCACTGCAAGATATACCTGTTCCTTAGTTGCGGTCGGAGCACACTTCCTAATCTGCTAAAATTCCGACTGTTCGCTTAGAGGATTTCCCTGAGTTGCGGTCGGAGCACACTTCCTAATCTGCTAAAATTGTAGGATCGCCGCATAACGGCGAGTTCGTATGTTGCGGTCGGAGCACACTTCCTAATCTGCTAAAATGCATTGAATATATTGTCAGCAGTGATCTCAGTTGCGGTCGGAGCACACTTCCTAATCTGCTAAAATGTTAGTTTACCGTTCAATAATGCCGTAATCGTTGCGGTCGGAGCACACTTCCTAATCTGCTAAAATGGCATGGTAGTGGTGCAATCACGGGGAAAGGTTGCGGTCGGAGCACACTTCCTAATCTGCTAAAATGGCATGGTAGCGGTGCAATCACGGGGAAAGGTTGCGGTCGGAGCACACTTCCTAATCTGCTAAAATTACTCCTGATATTACAACTGGGCGATCTTGTTGCGGTCGGAGCACACTTCCTAATCTGCTAAAATTTTTGGTAAAACTTCATCTTTCATATCTAAGTTGCGGTCGGAGCACACTTCCTAATCTGCTAAAATGAACCAATACACACTGAAAGACATCCAAATGTTGCGGTCGGAGCACACTTCCTAATCTGCTAAAATGACTGTATCTTTGCGAATAACGAAATTTACGTTGCGGTCGGAGCACACTTCCTAATCTGCTAAAATTGCAGCCGCTTTGTCAGCGTCTTCATCGTAGTTGCGGTCGGAGCACACTTCCTAATCTGCTAAAATTGCAGGTGTGATTGGTGCGCGCGGAAATGTAGTTGCGGTCGGAGCACACTTCCTAATCTGCTAAAATCGTAACCTAATCGTAATTCACGGCAACAAGTTGCGGTCGGAGCACACTTCCTAATCTGCTAAAATGGGCGATTGGGTAAAGGCGCAAGGGTTTGTGTTGCGGTCGGAGCACACTTCCTAATCTGCTAAAATATGGGTAATATAGCACATAACGTTTCTTACGTTGCGGTCGGAGCACACTTCCTAATCTGCTAAAATAACAAAGAGATACGATAGCATCCTAACAGAGTTGCGGTCGGAGCACACTTCCTAATCTGCTAAAATTGCCTTAGAAAACGGTCAACGGATACGGCAGTTGCGGTCGGAGCACACTTCCTAATCTGCTAAAATTCGACCTCTTTTGTGGCGCGGGCGGTTTTAGTTGCGGTCGGAGCACACTTCCTAATCTGCTAAAATTTCAACCGCATAATCCACACAGGGCTTACAGTTGCGGTCGGAGCACACTTCCTAATCTGCTAAAATAATAATCAAATTTGCGATCCCCCACTGCCGGTTGCGGTCGGAGCACACTTCCTAATCTGCTAAAATGATGGCACGCGTGGGGTTGATACAGCTTAAGTTGCGGTCGGAGCACACTTCCTAATCTGCTAAAATCCGTTGCATGTTATACCGTCCTGTAGTATCGTTGCGGTCGGAGCACACTTCCTAATCTGCTAAAATTGCGCTAGAGAACGGTCAACGGATAAGACAGTTGCGGTCGGAGCACACTTCCTAATCTGCTAAAATCAATATCCACAACTTCTATAACTGATACTAGTTGCGGTCGGAGCACACTTCCTAATCTGCTAAAATGTATAAGTTGGCAACCATCATGCCGTATGTGTTGCGGTCGGAGCACACTTCCTAATCTGCTAAAATCTTCTCTAAATTTTATCGCTATAGCTTTTGGGTTGCGGTCGGAGCACACTTCCTAATCTGCTAAAATCGGATAAGGCAAGCGGTAAACGGTAGTAGACGTTGCGGTCGGAGCACACTTCCTAATCTGCTAAAATATCTTCAGCATATCCCTCTCGCTTACCATGGTTGCGGTCGGAGCACACTTCCTAATCTGCTAAAATTAGATACGCTAAAACTGTTACTCCTGTCTAGTTGCGGTCGGAGCACACTTCCTAATCTGCTAAAATTTCTCTTCTTCTCTTCTTCTCTTCTTCCCTGTTGCGGTCGGAGCACACTTCCTAATCTGCTAAAATCAGTGCCCACCAGCACGGTCACTTCGGCTCGTTGCGGTCGGAGCACACTTCCTAATCTGCTAAAATGCGATAAAATCGATGAAAAGAAAGCCCCCTGTTGCGGTCGGAGCACACTTCCTAATCTGCTAAAATCGGGTAAGTACAGGGGATCGTTTGCACCGTTGCGGTCGGAGCACACTTCCTAATCTGCTAAAATCTCGATAGGTGACTCTAACAATGTAGAATAGTTGCGGTCGGAGCACACTTCCTAATCTGCTAAAATGGACATAGCGCCCAGTGTATAAGTCAGATAGTTGCGGTCGGAGCACACTTCCTAATCTGCTAAAATTATAGCAAGTGGACGGCAGAAGCGACCACACGTTGCGGTCGGAGCACACTTCCTAATCTGCTAAAATGTAACCGACTATTTCATAATCAGCCACCAAGTTGCGGTCGGAGCACACTTCCTAATCTGCTAAAATAGACCGCCCATATAAGGGAGACGCTGGCTATCTTGGGCCAGGTATGGCCTTGTTTTGGTGAAATCTGGGGAAATTTCCCTATGTTTCGCTCAGAAAAGGCTGTACTGCTCAGGGTTTTTTAACGGCGGATCTTTAGATCTTCCGGTAAAGGATATTATATTTTCGTATTGCTTGTCTGTGAAACATAAGATGTAGACAGAACCTTTCGACGGTACCACGGCACCGATTCTTTTTGCCAGTGCATCCACTTGCTGTCTACCTGAACAGAAACGCAGGTACACAGAAAATTGGCACATATCGAAACCTTGATCTTGGAGGAATTTTCGGAACTCGGAAGCGGCTTTGCGTTCCGGTTTTTTGCCTACGGGCAGATCGAACATTACCAGCATCCACAATAGCCTATACCCCGATAGAATTACCCCGCTCATCTCACGACGCTTGCGGTGAACCTAACCATGTTCTTTTGTGGGTTGATTCATGAACCGGCTACCTGTAACTCGAGAGGTAGCGGAGAGATTGGCAGATCTAGCAAAGGTTCACCATCCTCAAAGGAACGTGCTACGGACAATGCCAGAATTTGCAGACAGCTCATAACCGGTGTTGCTCCGTTTTTTGTTTGCATATCACGGCTTGGTAGAAGGGCAAGAGAACGCTTTGTATCTTTATCCACTTCGCATTTATTCTGTGAAATAAGGTTGCATACCGTGTAATCTACAAGAGGTCTGAAAGGTTCCATAATATCGTCTGCCAACTGAAGGTGGTCGTATCTGTTGCGGTGATGTATGCCAAGTGAAGGATGGAGCCCGACAGTCGCTATAGCACGAGCTGCACATGCCCTGATGACGGTATATCCGTAGTTCAGGAGAGGATTCGCACCCTCTCCGTGCCGTTCTCTTCTAAAGTCGGACCCCATGAGGGAAAGCCAATACCTCCGAGCAGCTTTCGCCTCGATGTTATCAGGGTCACCTGAACGTACTTTGGGTATAAGCTGCTTTAGATGTTCACTCTCTTTGCCAAACGCCTCTAGCACTGCCGCCTGATGAGATATTTTAGACTTGATAATTCCCTGCCATAGACGTTTACCCAATGGCCGCTTCGCTTCTACTTGAAATGCCATCCGCATAGCCTGTATGTGGTTGCCTTCTACGGGCCATAGCCAAGCTTCAGGAAGGAACTTCTCGTTACAAAGCACTAGAGGCACAGTCTTTTGCGCTAATGACAGTAGCAGTTTGTGTGTATATGAGGCGCCTCTTGCCGTCACTACTACAGCGGCTATATCGTCGAGGGGGATTCTTCCTAGCTCTTCTCTGCCTTCCGATACCACCATGAACCCTCTGTAACGCGATAAGTGCCTATCGTTACCCGCTATCTCCACCACTCTACCTATCATTTGTGAGGCCCCGGATCATGAATATTACCAAGCGCATCTATGTTCACTTTGCGCATCCCAATCTTTTCTGAGGGGATTGACACTCTTCGTCATCATTTTGAAAGGTTCGTCTTTTGCTCTAGTGCGTGCATCTACATTCGCCTCGTGCAGTTCCGCCATCAAAAGATTCTGTTTGCTCATCTGTCTGTATCAAGTAAATGCGGCGCTCTCCGTTTTGTTCTAACGCTATACAGTCATGCTTGTAGAGCCGCATAACCTTTTTGGCGGCCGGGTGTGGGCGCAACTTTTGGTATCGCTCGGCGAAGTCCTTCCGGTTTGCATCGAACATGGTAACGATAGCCGCTTTCCATTTTCCGTCAGGCATGCGGTATATATCCATGAAGGCGTTTCCTCCGGTATTGTATGCTTTGTAAGGCACACCATGCCTGTTTTCGATCTTCACCAAATTATTACAAACGGCGGTGATACGAACTTTCCTGAGTCCTTTCTGTGCTCCGAAATATCCCACCTTTTCAAGAGCGGCGGGAGTTTTTATCTTTTCTTTAAACTCTTCCCACTTACCGTTGTCACTACTGAACTCTCGCCAAGATTTCTCTAGTGCTTCCCGCAACGCCTCGTCTCGGATCTTCCTGATATCTTCTTTTTCCAGTGCATCAACGGATTTTCTGTATGCCACGTTGCCGCCTTTCTCAGCGCCTGTGATACTGTATGCAGTCTCTTCGTGCAGCTTGCCGGAAGTGGCGTCTTTACCTTTGTCTCCGTGTATGTCCTTTCGATACGAATTTTTCCCGGCGGCAGGCCTATCGGTTCTATGAGATATGACCATCCGCTCCAATTTATCGCGCAACTCATGCCTCGAGAAAATCTCCCAAGGACTAGGCCATCTCTCTTCTCGTCGTCTGCGCGCTGTTGACGGATCGGCTGAGCGCGCCATATCGGCTATCTGTTTTATCAGTGAGCGTGATATGAGCGATATAACGAATGCGTCTATTGCATGATGACGATGGCTCGAACGTGTTTTTACAGGCACTATGAACTTTATACCTTGTTCTTCCCAGCTAAACTTCAAATTGTCATAATCGGCTACGTGCAGCTTTTCAGCTAAACGTTTCTGTAATTGACTGCCCATGACACGGTTCCCTTTTTTAAAGCGACCGGCTTGTATATCTTCGGTTAGGTCGGGATCATTTTCCGATATCCACACAGATTTAGTATCGCCGCCCGGAATCAAGCCGTTAAGTCCCCATATTCCTCTCATTTGGCTGGTTAACCTTCCCGGGATGACCCAAATATGATTTTGTGGAACTATGGTTGTCATATATTCTTTAGCCACGCGGGATAGGTAGGCGGTATCGTTCAACTGTCTGTCCAGAAACTTTTCCTCGTCCTGAAAACGCTCCATTGCGTCCTTCTCGAACCTCCAGCGCTTGTTCTTCGGGAAAATCTTCACACGGATCCTAGAGAGCATCTTTCTGTGGTTGTACTTTGGGTCGGCATGTGCTCCGAAAGCTTCATAAGGGGTTCGTTGCCCCTTTTCTCTGTTGCAACCTCTGCAGGCGAGGACCCTGTTCGCCATACTACCGTCTAGAGAAACTGAATCGGGTATAAGGTGCTCCATCTCTGTCGCATCTGTGAGGGCTTCATGCGCTGAAATAATTTTGCCGCAGAAAGGGCACCATCTTCCTTGAGGTGGTCCTTGTTCTTCCCAAAGCCGCAATTTCTTCAGTAGTTCTGAGCTTGGGATGAGTCCGCACTGTTTTATTATCTCTGAGCGCGCCGCGTTCTTTTTTTGATTGCCCGATTGTTCCTTTTGAAGCTTATCCCGTGTCTTTTTACTATTCTTGAGATCCCTAGCAACCTCTATGGACACCTGTTCCGGTTTGCCATGGAGCTTTATTAGAGCGTTCACTACCAATCTCAACTGTGTTAACCCTATGTGAACTGTGGGGTTTGCAATTTTTCCGAACTTTTTAACCCGATCTACCGCGTGTTCATCCGCCCCTGACATATACCTTTGTAGGACTTCCCCGTAATAGGGGAGTGAATCACTCGATACACCGGTCGTATCCTGTTGCTTGTATTCCGGATACTTATCCCGAGCTGCGGCATACCCACAATGATCGGTCTCCATATCTTTTACGATACGTTTGAGCGCTGTGCGCCCCAAATTCGAATAACCTATTGGCAAAGTAGTCCTAACTAGCCGTTGTGCCTGTTCTTCCGATAACCCCCATTCTGTCTGTGCCCTCTTCTCCATTTCCCTTTCTGCTTCTAACTCTTCCTTCCACTTCTTGAAGGCATTCTTGCCACTACCCGAAGAATCTGCGAGGAGAGCTTCTACGATTTCGTCCTGCTTTTCGAGAGGCATATCCAACCATCTCTGACCGAATATATCACCCTCGGCGAGTCTTCGAGCTGTCTCATCTCCTTTCAAGCCTTTGCGTTTACTGTCTTCAAGGTTGAACTCGGAATCGGATTTTCGCCCGAGTTTGAGGAACTTTGATCCTCGCATTCTGTGGAAGGATAGCATTCCTTGCTTGTCTGTGTTTTCCGGATTTAGCAAGGCTCTTAGGAGCATATCCCTTTCATCTCTCGTTAAACGCCTCTCGGGTTGTCCTGAGATGCTTATCTCTAAGTTGCCTAATTCCTGAAGGATGCGAAACCGCTGAGCGGAAGGCAATGCTAGGGGGGCTCGTTTTTCTTTAGGGTCTAGGGTGCACCATCCGGGGTCTACCGGTCTTAGGGGACGTTGAAAAAGTATAGTGTCGCATATCTCATCCCATTGATGTGAATCGAGATTCTGATGTGGCTCCTGAGATTTGCGGATTTTCGCCAGCTCCGATTCCAGCATTTCTCTCGACGGGTATATTCCCTCTTCACCCTCTTTTCCTGTTGTTACCTCTCCTGTGAAGCGCGTATGCTTTCCCTCCTCTTTCCGTTTCCATAGGAACTCACCTAAGGTGCGTTCATCGCTTAACTGCGCCTTTAATTTCTCTATTCCGGCTTTGATTACACCCTTCTCCGATTCATCTTCCTGCTCTATTTTGCGGTTGGATTTGAAACCGCGCCTCTGATTGAGGTGGAACAGTGCTCGACCAAGCAGGTAAGGGTGTAGCGGTTCATCTAGTGCAAGCACCCGTAGCCTGTATGGATCCAGCAGAATCTCCGGATTTTCGTCTTTGGTAGCGTTATCCATCAGCCCTGTTTCCCTTGCCAGATATGCGGACATATCTTTCCATGATAGTGTGGCGGATTGCGGAGGCATCAGTCCATAGTCTACGAGCAGCCTTAAGAGGCGGCTACGACGCTTGTGATAGCGATCACCTCTGCGCCGTGCCGAACGTGCTTCACGCCTATCTACTGCTAGCGAAGCTTTGCTTTGAGAAGCCCTACCGTCCGAGAAGATGCGCACACCTACATCATAGAGTTCAAACGGTTCATTCTTTTCGTCAAGCTTTACCATTGCCCAGCCTATAGAGTTTGTTCCAATATCCAAACCTAGACGATACCTCATATTCTGTTCCTCCCTATGTCTATAACTTGCTTTTTCAACTTTTATGCTACCATTCTTTGTAACCAATTCAGGCAGGTGAAGATTCTGGTGAAAATTCTATGGTAACGTACTTGACTTTTGCCAAATATCTTTGTATGTTTAATTTTAGGAAGTGTGCTCTTTCCGTTAACAAGCTGAAAAATGCACAAAATAGGGTGTAGGCTACGGCCTTATCCCACCAAAGGTATTATCCTTCGGACAATGGTTGTCCTCTTGACGAAGTTTCGTCAAGAGGACAGAGCTTGTACCGTTTTTTCACCAAACCTTTGTTACTGTCGGATTATGTAGATTTTACGGTTGAAGTGTGCTTAGTATGCTTTCCGATCTGCAAATCTGCTGAAGTCAATAAATAATAAAGCTTTATATTAGCCGTAAACGTGTGAATTTTCATAATAAGATAACGCGTTGTTCCGTTTCATGATTACACTACTAAAACAGTAGCTCACTTTTATATAGTGACTGCATATATCCAACGAATAGAAGTCTTTAAATATCGTAGTGTGGTGCACGAGTAAGACCTGAGGTTTATATTAGCCGTAGGCGTGCGAACTTTTATCGAAGATAACGCGTAGTTTGTTGCATGACTATACTTCTATAACAAAATCATACTTTTTATATGATGCTCTTTACTCCCTGAGTATTCTTCATCCATGTGAGTATAATCTTCCATACTGCTGATGTAGGAGTAGTATGCGGACATATTGAGGAATTTATGACCGTAAATATGGAATAAGATATTGCTACTACTTCCCTCTCTTCCTTACGCTTTATAGCTTCATCTATAGCAGATCTTATAACGGTACGTCTAGGAAAGCCCTATATAACAAAGGTGGGTTTATTTTAGAGAAAACGGAGGGTACTTATCCGTCCAACTCACCAGAAATGCCCCTATACGCAAGTTCCAGCGTGCTAACCCTACGGAAAAATCAAACAATTCTTTTGGATAAACTCCACTGAAAATTATGAATATGAAAGAAATCGATGCTATGGCTAAGGTTACATATTGTAGTAACCAAGATATGACAAGATGGGGAAGTAATATCAGCAATTTAATTGGAAAGAAAATGCCTAGCAGACCCAGTAAGCGGGAAGATTTTTCAGGATACCCTATATGTACCTCTGCGGGGTATCCTTCTACTGAAAAACTGAACGGAGGATAGATGTCCGTATGACTAAGAAACCAAGCATTGACTCTAGTACCCCATGCTTGAACAGACACAGTGAAATCAAATATAGATCTGTTGTACTTCCCTGTGAACAAAATCCAAAAATAATTGAAATACGTCACAATAAATGACGCAACACCCAAAAAGCCCAATATCAGTATATGCGGTAATAATAGTAGTCCCTTCAAGAAAAGCAGACCCAAAAAAGCAAAAAGCTTTGACGATGTTTCAGGATATTGTACTGTTAAATTTACAGTAGAAACAGTAGAAGTGGAAGGGCTCTGATTCATATTGCGACTCCTTATGTTACAATACAAGTGCTACAATCTAGTTATAACCTAATGGATAAACAAGTTGGCCTTTGCGTAGACAAAGGCATCACTTTGATTCTACCCGATCTAACGGCGGGAGTCAAGGAAGAACACACACAGTATTTTATAAGTTCCGAATTTTCTATTAACTTATGGAACAATTCGCTCTGTTTACCTTTATTCCATCAAGGTACAAAACCTCCTAAACTCTTCTCTGGATTCAAGGCGAATCATTCACTAACCGTAACAAGAACACAATAGGTATACAAATATATACGGATTTATCTATAGAATACCGCTTAATCAGTCTATCAAATTGGAAAATTATTCTGCTATAACCACTGTATGAAATTACACTGTTTTATTAGTGAATTCATTACTGCTTTACAAGGCTAAATTCAATATTGTATATTATTACCGATATCACTTTTCGGCAACATCGACACCTGCCTATTGATTATAGGATATGCGGGATTTATGGTAAATCCGGAAATTTACCATTCTCGTCATTGAACATCACGGTATTGCCTAACGTCATCTATTAGGATGTATGCTTATATGATTGGTAGATAACAATAGAGGTGAACATATAGGATGTCTTTACTGCAAGCCATTATTCTTGCCTTGGTACAAGGCTTGACCGAATTTCTGCCTATCAGCTCATCCGGGCACCTTGTGCTGGTTTCGTGGATTATCGGTTGGGATGATCAAGGGTTCATGTTTGATGCACTGGTTCATGGGGGTTCACTTGTAGCGGTTCTCTGGTATTTCAGACGTGACTGGGTATCGCTTTATTTTGGGGTGCTTTCAGGCGGCAAGGCAGTTATAGGAGGGGAAGGGGAGATAAAAGCTCGCAAATTCGCTCTTCTGCTGGCTGTGGCAACTATACCCTTGGTATTTGTGGGACTTTTTTTCGTTCTAACTTGGAGAATCTATTCCGATCTCCGGAGGCAGTCGGAATATTGCTTCTTATAACAGGGGCGGTGCTTGCTACCGCGCATATTGGGCGTAGAGGGAAGCGTCGTTTTTCGGGGGTGGCTCTTTTGGACGCGGTTATTATTGGAATCGCTCAGGCTGTAGCTATTCTTCCGGGTGTTTCCCGCTCCGGCGCTACCATTGCTGCGGGAGTATGGCTGAATTTTGAACGCCGTACGGCAGCTCGTTTATCTTTCATGCTCGCGACGCCTGTTCTTGTGGGTGCATTGCTGTTTCCCTTTATAGACAGGCCGGCTGTCGATGGAGACGAAGAATGGTTTATATTGTTGGTTGGGGTTCTTGTTTCGGCTGCTGCTTCTTTGGCGGCTATCTATATACTTATGCGGGTTGTCGAGCGGCTGGGGTTGGCGGTATTCGCGGCGTATGCATTCGCTCTTGGCACAGCGGTTTTGGTAGCGCGCTCAGTAGGCTTGTGATAGATCGGCAAATCTTGTATGCCTATCCCCACTGATTATTTCAGTCGGAGGTTTCTCCTTAATTATCGGAGGTTTCTCCTTAATTAAAGGTAAAGGAGAACTCTAGATTGAGGGGCTATCTATATACTTATGCGGGTTATCGCGTGGCTGGGGTTGTTGATATTCGCGGCGTATGCGTTCGCTCTTCGTATAGCGGTTTTGGTAACGCGCTCAGTGGGTTTGTAATAGATCGGCAAATCTTGTATGCCTATCCCCACTGATTATTTCAGTCGGAGATTTCTCCTTATTAATTAAAGGTAAAAGTCGACTTCCGCGAATGCCTGCACAATACCAACATCAAGTATTGGCTCGCTATAGCCATACTCCCCGTCCTTCTCGTTTTGGATCGGCTGTCAAACATCATCATCAGCTTCAACGGTCTCTTCGGCAAAATCACCTAGGGAGACACCGACCGGGTGATGCAACTGATCAACAAGACCGAGGGGTCCCCGCACGGGTGGCGGAGAACAGCGCTTGCAGGAACGCTCAATAGAACTCGGACAAGCGGAATCCACGCATTGAACATGACCGGGTGCTATTGGGCGTGATGACAGCGATGATGAGAGACGATACCGAGCTCTTCAGACAATTCATGGATAATCAGGACTTCAAGCGCTGGATGACCGACACAGTGTTTGATCTTCACCTACCAAAGAGGTCGACCCTTGACGACACAGACAGGCAGCCGTATCGCGTCCGCCGCTTGCGTGAAAAAACATATTGATCAACACTTCCTTCCTTTCCCGCCAATAACATGGCATCAGCTTATGCGACAACTACTTAACCCTCTTTAATCCATATTTGTTGAACACTACCAGTTAATCGGGCCATCGGTGGCCTCTCTTGAAGTCCCGATCACGCTCTTTCCACGCTTCAGACTTTCGGCCATCTCTCACTGCTCGCCGTATAGAGATTTTCCTGGCGGCGGCGAAGACGCATGGCGGAAAGGGTGGGATTTGAACCAACGAATCCCGTGAAGGATTGTCGGGTTTGAGACTGGTGCAGTTGACCACTCTGCCATCTCTCCAATATTTGGCGAATAAAACTGCATAAGCGTATCAACCTGCGACACTCCTCTATCCAACAGGAAAAGCGATGCAAATCGGGCATACAGGCTTGCCGGATAAAAAAGTTTTACCGCGCTGCTCGAATCAGGCGGCGTTGGCTAATCTACGATAAAACTGCTCATCTGCATAGTCGCATGTTATCGAAAAATTAAAATTTGGGTGCAGCTCCATGCTGCATCTCAAACACCGCCCAATTAACCCTTGGTCAAATGCCATCCGTTTCCACACCGATACCGTGTCAACTGTATTCCCTCTTCTTTGCGCAATATTTCCGCTCTTCGCCGTGCGGCTTGTTCGGTTGTATACAGCTTTTTACCGCAGTCCTCACAATAAACGGACGGGGTTTGTCGATCTGCTGGCGATAAGTGCCATTTACTGCATTTCTGGCACTTATACGCCACCATCTTGTGGTCGCTTGTACTTATATACGCCGCCTCTTGCTGTGCATCTATTGCACGGCGATACTCGGTCACCGGTTTACCCGTCTTTCCAAAACATGTTTTGCTTTTCATATTCATTATTCCACCTCCTGCGGATAACGACCAATAGATTTGGTTATATCAGGGACTACTCTGATTGAGTGGCTATCTATATACTTATGCGGGTTTTCGAGCGGCTGGGGTTGGCGGTATTCGCGGCGTATGCGTTCGCTCTTGGTACAGCGGTTTTGGTAGCGCGCTCAGTAGGCTTGTGATAGATCGGCAAATCTTGTACGCTTATCCCCGCTGCTTATTTCAGTCGGAGGTTTCTCCTTAATTAAAGGTAAGGGAGAACTCTAGATTGAACCAATTCGCTCATTTATCCGCAGTTTGCCTTTCCCTTTGGTTACCCGCCACACCATTCCATTTTTGCTTGGATAGGCATATACATCGTCTGTATAATGATAAACCGATGGTATAGAGACACTGTGGCAATACAGCGAGGGAGTATATTTTCTCTAACAGAGTGTATGTCGTATGAGGTGAGGCATATTTTCCAAAGAATCCAGCATCGCCTTGTCTTTTGTGATGATAATAAATCCTCGAGAAGGGCTGATTCCTTGAGGGATACTTTTGTCATATAGCTTCCGACCTGTTTTGCCGGCGGGATAATCCTTTACAGATCTTGGGAAATATACAATATCTACTTTATGTTTAGCAAGTGTTTGGCTGATGAAATCGAGCTCTAAAACTCCTAAATCTCCGTAGCTATCATAGCCAAATCCTGCATCATGGGGCACCCGAAAATCATCTATCATAATCATTGCATGCTTCCCTTTCAAGCAAATATCTAGTTCGTCTAGAATGGGCAAGTTACTACCCCAATGGGCATCCAAATAGAAGAATGTTCGCTTGTTTATAAGCTCTACTTGATTTTTTCTCAACATGTCTCCGCTATCCATTAAATACTGCTGCACATTTGGCTTGTGTTTTAATTTCTTTTTTGCTTTATCGTAAAACAGTCGATTTGTTTCAGAGGTATATATTGTCGCATTCTGAAAGACAATAGAAAAAAGGTACGTAGTAGCCCCTTCAAACGTACCTGTCTCCACAACAATTTCAAACCCTATAGCATTATTCCACGTGATAATGTCTAATAACCTTTTTGGATTCGCATTCAATCCTTCAAAATATGGAAACTTAGGGTATAAAAACTTTTTTCGTGCGAGATAAAGGTAAAATTGTTCGCTCAGGCGGAATTTTTCCAAGGAAATACTATATAACCATCTAGCCGCCAGATAAATTTTCAAGAAACACTTTCGTCTCATAGAACAGCGTACTTTTCACTATAAATATATAATTTATACATGTTATTTCGTCTTGTCAATGAAGTAGAGCCTCAATAGGGTTGTAAAGGCTTGGAGGGCTTGCATGCCTATCCCCGCTGATTATTTCAGCCGGGAGGTTCTCCTTAATTAAAGGTAAGGGAGAACTCTAGATTGAACCGATTCGCTCATTCACCCGCCAGCTTGCCTTCCGTAGTTACCGACCGCTTCCTTTCCGTGATACGCGCTGCTACTTGAGGGTTCTGGACGGCTTGGGGCCATTCCCCTTTTAGCACAGATGCTACCTGCTGTGCGGCGCGTTGTCTGCTTAGCCAGTTGGATCTTGTAGATGCCCCTGCTATGTGAGGAGCGGTTATAACATTGTCCATCTTCAGTAGAGGGTTATCTTTAGGCGTTGGTTCTTCCTCGAACACATCGAGCCCTGCGCCTCGTAATTTATTTTCTTTTAGCGCTTCTATCAACGCCTTTTCATCCACAACCGGACCTCGGCACACATTTACGAAGCATGCGCTGGGTTTCATTTTGTAAAACTGTTGTCTACCTATCAGATGATGTGTTTCGCTATTCAGCGGCACAATCACCGCTATATAATCACTATTTTGAAAAACTTCATCCAGATTATAGGCTCTTTCTACGCCGTACTCCTCTGTAATCCACAAAGGTATATATGGGTCATACACAATCGTCTTCATCCTCCAGCCGCTCATTTTCCTTGCGAGTCTGCGGGCGATGTTCCCAAAACCTACAAGCCCTAACACGGCTTTATCGAGGGGTTCTATAGGCAAGTACCTGGATCTACTCCAGATGCCGTTTCGCATATCGGTTGTAGATTGGACTACGGAACGGTTAAGTGCCAAAATAAAAGCGGCGGCTTGGTCTGCCACTTCCTCGGCGCACATGCCGGCTCCGTTAGTGAGGATAATACCTTTTTCGGTTATTGCTTCCGTGTCTATGTGATTGAAGCCGTGCGAGTATACGGCCATCACTTTGCATTTAGTTGTGGCATCTATAATCGGCTTTCGTCCCCAGTCGCCGCGTAACATTACGGCGTCTGCATCCCTCACAATCTCCATAGCTTCACCGTCGCTAGACGGATTAGCCTGTACAAACTCTACATCCAGATCTACCAACTCTGCTCTTTCGTGCTCTAGGGCATCGCCTTCGGAGCCTAGGATTACTACTTTATGTTCTGCCATTTACTCTTTTCTCCTTGAATATGCTTATTTGGTTTTGCCGAGTTGCGTTTTCAGTACATCCCATGAGAGAGCTGCTTTACGCTTTCCAACGGCTTGTATAACGTTTCGGTTTATCAGTGACATAGGCCAATACCCCATCGCAATGCGGACTGCTTCCTCTCCCATTTGTGTATTCGCTCTTTCCCAAGCATGCTCCGAGTAGGAAGCATAATGGTTTGTAACGGCTACATTATCCATTTTTAGCAGAGGGTTATCCGCCGATATGGGCTCCTGCTCGAAAACGTCCAACCCTGCGCCGGCTATTTTGTCGGTCTGAAGTGCTTTTATCAGTGCATTTTCATCCACTACGGGGCCGCGTGAGCAATTGATGAGGTATGCGGTAGGCTTCATCGACTCTATAAAGCGATCGTTTATCATATGGTGCGTCGATGGGCTCAGAAAAGTGTGTATGGATATATAATCGGAGCGCCTTGCCAGCTCATCCAAGCCTCCTACCATCTCTACACTGTACTCAATGGCATCCCATGATGGGAGGTACGGGTCATACCCGATAACATGGCAGCCGAAGGCTTTCGCCTTTCTTGCGACTGCTCTCCCTATATCTCCCATACCTACTATGCCGAAAGTTTGTCCCGCTATGTGGCCCATAGGTGATAGGTTTTCCCTTGTCCATACGCCGCTTCTTACCAGTTTATCGTGCAGTACAAACTTGCGAGAACAGACAAGGAAGAGCATGATAGCGTGATTGGAAACCTCCTCTGTTCCGAAAGAAGCGGTATTTGCCAATACCACGCCGTTTCCGGTTGCTGCGTCTACATCCAATTTGTCGAAGCCGTGCCCGAAGAATACGGCGCCTTTGCATCGACCATTATTGCCCATATGCTCGAATATCTCAGATGGAAACTGATGACCTGCCACCATTATAGAATCGACTTCCTTGACTGCTTCTATCAGCTCACCTGTGGTGTTTTCCGTAAAGCAGGCAAGTTCCCCACCCGCCGTTGTTATGGCTCGACTCCTATGTTCCATAGCGGGAGAATTTGCCGTTCCCGCATCGTGTCCTACATAAAGAACTCGAAAATTTTCAATCATTATATTCCTCTTTCATGTTCAAGATTGCTTTCATTTACATTATCATACTTGCATGGGATGCGGTTTGTATATATCCTTATTGATTGACCGCATCCGGATTCAGTATATAGCACATGCAGTTCAACTATATATTACCAAATATAGGATAAGGGAAAAAATGTCTGTTGTAAATGGCTCATACCTTATTGCGCGCTCTCTTAGAGATGAAGGTGCGGAGCAGCTATTCTATCTCATGGGTGGACCCAACTATGAGATAGTGAACAACAGCGAGGATATGGGCATAAGATGTATAGATTTCAGACATGAGCAGGCGGCGGCTATGGCGGCTCACGCATGGGCTCGGGTAACCGGTAAACCCGGTGTTACTACGGCTGCATCGGGGCCTGGAACCTTGAACCTATTGACAGGCCATTACAACGCATTTGTGGATATGGCGCCTATGGTAACGTTGGGCGGGGCTGGTCCTATAGAAGATATAGGGCGCGGAGGTTTCCAAGAAGTAGATCAGGCGGGGATATTTTCCCCTGTCAGTAAAGCGGTGATACTTCCATCCAACCCGAAACGCCTGCCCGAACATGTGTCGGAAGCCTTTCGCTTAGCATCGTCCGGGCGACAAGGTCCCGTGTACCTCGACTGCCCTGAGGATGTTCTGTACGCGGAGCTGGACGATGCGGACGCGCCCGCTCCATCTCGTCCGGTAAACAAGGCCGCACCTGCGGGGGATGTCAATCTCATACGAAGCGCCATCCGCATGCTTGCCGATGCTCGCTCTCCGCTGTTACTGACGGGCGGGGGAGCGTTTTGGTCCAAGGCGTGGGATGCTATGCGAGAGTTTGTGGAACGTACGGGTATACCTTTTTATACTACCCCTATGTCACGGGGGCTCATAGAAGAGGATCATCCTTTCTGCTTTGCGGGGGCACGTTCTAGAGCATTTGCGGAAACCGACCTCGTCCTAGTAATTGGGACTCGTTTCAACTGGGTAATGAGCTTCGGAAGAAGAATAAACTACAGTGCCAAGATTATACAAGTCGATATACATCAAGAAGAGATAGGCAAGAATCGTTCGGCAGATATCGCTATATATGGGGATGCTCGTGCGGTATTGGAACAGATGAATACCGAGTTGTCTCGATCGGCTAGTATCGAGCCTGATAAATTCAGTCAATGGCGGGATCTACTGCGTCGTATTGATGCCGAACGCCGAGAGCGTGTATCTCATCTCGAAAACTCCCCGAGCGTTCCTATCCACCCGCTACGTCTCTGCAAAGATCTGCGCGATGTGATGGGTAGGAAAACCATCCTTACTGTAGATGGTAACGAAATACTGCATTATGGTAGGCAATCGATACCCGTATATGCTCCGGGCACTCGTATAAACTCCGGGCCTACGGGATGTATGGGAGTAGGCTTGCCTTATGCGATAGGTGCAAAGGTTGCTATGCCTGCGGCGCAAGTAGTTGCTTTGCATGGAGACGGTTCGCTGGGTATGAATATCCAGGAGTTCGATACTGCCGTAAGGTACAAACTGCCTATTGTGGTTGTAGTTTCCAATAACGAAGGATGGACCGCCCGCGTAGAGGGTGTGCGCAAACCGGGGCGTGAGCTTGGCTATTTACGCTTCGACTTGATTGCCGAGGCGATGGGCGGTTACGGGGAAAACGTGGAAGATCCGGAGGAGATACGCCCAGCGTTGGAACGGGCATTTTCTTCGGGTTTGCCTGCAATCGTGAACGTGCACACGGATCCGGAGGCGCGCGCTTTATCCCGGTTCGTCGGTTCGCGGATGGAGTAGATTTTCTCCTGAGGTTTCATTTTGTGCTGTTTATTTCTAACGATCACCCAAAAAAACGTTTCAGATTTCGCAATCTGAAACGTTTGAGGCAAACTCCTAGTATTTCCTAGTATTGTATTGATACGGTGGCACTATGGATGTATATAATCTGTGTGTGAATTTTTCTTTTTTTCAGTAATCCTAAATACCTATTGCATTATTAGGAAAATGTATGTATGATTTATTTTGTGAGGTTAGCGTTACTTTGACCCTTGACCGCGATTGCAAGGCAAATTTTCGTTAGACGCATCACAAATTATGAAGAGATGGTGTAAGGAAAGGTGAGAATCCAAAACCAGTTTATTCTCACGATTCACACGTACAGCGTGAGGATTCTTCACTAAATAAAGGATTGAATGTACATATATAACAGGAAAACCAACCCTTGAAAGTAGGTTCGGTTACTGGAAACTATAAATTCGCTTTTGCTATTGCCTTGGTATTTGCAGCCGGTATAGCTTCTCTTTTGTTCGTACTCTTGAATAACGCTGCTCCAAGTGAAGAAGGTCTTGTAGCTGCTCAGGATGGTACGACCGCAGTAGATACGCAGCCGACAGTTGCTCCGCTAGACGAAGACACTGCAAATCCCGATACCGAAAATACGGACTCTACCTCAGCAGCTGAAGCGACACCCTCCCAAGAGGAGCCTACTACCGATCTACCGGATACACCGATACCTCAAGAGCCCACTCCTTCTCCTTCAGGGGACGTGGATACTGCGGATATCGTGCCTGATGAAGCACCTCCTTTAATTACGGACGCTGTAGACACACTGCCCGATACTGATCCTATTTCACCGGTTACGGATGCTGCGGATACCGTGCCTGATGAAGCACCTCCTTTAATTACGGACGCTGTAGATACGGTTCCGGATGCTGGAGAAAGCTCTTCCGGACCTACAAGGAGGCCTTCTTCTCCCGGACAACCATCGGGGGGGGGCATATCACCGATTGAATCTTCTTCACCTTCATCGGTTACTGATGCGGTAGATACTATTCCTGACGGGGCACCTCCTTCCTCGGTTACGGATGCGGTAGATACTATTCCTGACGGGGCACCACCTTCCTCGGTTACTGATGCGGTGGATACTATTCCTGACGGGGCACCTCCTTCCTCGGTTACTGATGCGGTAGATACTATTCCTGACGGGGCACCACCTTCCTCGGTTACTGATGCGGTAGATACTATTCCTGACGGGGCACCTCCTTCCTCGGTTACTGATGCGGTAGATACTATTCCTGACGGGGCACCACCTTCCTCGGTTACTGATGCGGTAGATACTATTCCTGACGGGGCACCTCCTTCCTCGGTTACTGATGCGGTAGATACTGTTCCTGACGGAGCACCTCCTTCACCGGTTACTGATGCGGTGGATACTATTCCTGACGGAGCTCCTCCTTCTATAGAGATGGATGTTCCACCCGTGACAGCGCAAGCACACGCGATCACATTTTGTGAAAACAGCGATACTGTGTTAGGTATCCCTGTTTTTGAATGTTCAGTTCTTGTTGAGCTGTACGAAGCTACGGATGGTGCGAATTGGGACACACGCACCGGCTGGGAGCAGATAGATAATGAATTACCACCCGGTACTCCTACTCTCGTAACAAACTGGCACGGCGTAACTGTACAGGGTGGACGTGTTACGGAATTGAGTCTCTTCAGTAATAACCTTTCGGGTGAGATACCGCCTTCAATAGGCAACCTCACTAATCTCGGCGAGTTGGCGCTTGCATCCAATAGTTTGTCAGGTGCCATACCTTCCGCTATAGGTGATCTCACTAATCTGACACGCCTGAGCCTTTCCGGCAATGATCTTTCGGGTGAGATACCGCTTTCAATAGGCGACCTCACTAATCTCGATGAACTGGTGCTTGCATCCAATAACCTGACAGGTGACATACCTTCCGCTATAGGTAGTCTCACTAATCTGACACGCCTGAGTCTGTTCCGCAATGATCTTTCGGGTGAGATACCGCCTTCAATAGGCAACCTCACCAACCTCACTGATTTGGTGCTTGCTTCCAATAATCTGACGGGTGCCATACCTTCCGCGATAGGTAACCTTGTTGACTTAACAAGGCTGAACCTTTCCGATAACGTTTCTATAAGCGGAGAGGTTCCTTTAGAGATAGGATACCTTCTGAATCTGGAAAACCTAGATCTTTCGGGTACTAATTTGACGGGCACACTCCCTTACCACATCTGGGAGAAGGACTCTAGGGCTTTCGGCCTTACCTTGAATGTAGACCCTGCTCTCTCTTCGGCGCCCGCTTCCACGTTTATCCCCACCGCTACAGTGGAAATAGCAAGAGCAAATAGTCTGCAAGTAGGTTGGACTTTTAGCGGTATAGGTGCTGTACCTACCGCTCTTGTTTCAGTTGTAGGACCTATCGGAAGCAGCTCAGTTTCGGAGGCGGTTTATACAGCTTTTGCAACGTCCGTTGAAGAAGACGAGCCGGGTTCTTGGATGATACGAACGGCTGACATTCCTTTGTTGGAAGACCCGGAGGGCGAGTATACTTTCGCTATATTACAGTCTTTGTACCCCGATCCCCCGGACACCGATAACTATCGTTTGCATAGCGCCAGCAGAGCTATTGAAGCTCCATTGCCGATAACATTGGATATCTCAAGTACCGGAACAGAATTTATGGAAAGTGCCGGACGTTTCGTATATGCTGTATTGACGGCTTCCGGCATACCTGAAGGTGAGGTGATTACCGTTACCGTTACATCGCTCGGATTGGGTTCCGCTACCATTGGTGAAGATTATGAACTGGTGACGAATGAATTTGTGTTTTCCTCTACAATGACACAAGCAGTACAGGAAATCGAAATAGTGGATGATAATCTTATAGAAGGGACAGAAGACACCTTTATTGTTTACAATTTGCCTGATGGAGTTTTTACTAGCACGTCTTTAAGGTCCTTTTCCATATTGGACAACGATTCTAGTTCTATAAGATTTGCGGATAGGCCTCTGAGTATATTAGAGGGTGCTAGCGAGTGGAGCTTCGATGTGATATATTCGGTTCCTTTGTCTACCGCTGTTGCTGTTAGAGTGATGACTTCCGACGATACCGCCATAGCAGGCGAAGATTATACAAGCGTAGATAGAACACTGACGTTAAGTCCCGATGTGTCAAGAGTCACAGTTACCGTGCCGATAGAAGAAGGGGACGATATCCTGCTGGAAGGCACGGAAAGTTTCCAATTGGAACTATCTGCAGAAATTTCAGGTACAACAATCTCAGACACAGTAACGGTAGCGATAACGGATAATGACACAGGGACGGTTTCGTTTTCAGTTGTTAGTGATAGCAAAAATTTGGGATTAGGCGTTGATCACTCTTGTGGCATAAGAGAGGACGGCTCGTTAGTCTGCTGGGGTTTCGGCACTGTTGAGGGGGTTAGAAATGAAGGTTTTGATAATGGAGGTACGGGTCTAGGTACTCTTGTGGGTGGAAGGCGTCGACCTGAGTATGATCAAGCTAGGCCTCCATCGGGTAACGACTTTATAAGCGTAGGTTCGGGTTGGAGTCATAGTTGCGCTCTAAGAGAAAACGGCAGGGTAATATGCTGGGGTTTGGGCTCTGATCCTGCTGATTTTGATGAAGATGATGGAGCATCTCCTAATAGTGATTTCAACCAAGCTGTTCCACCGGATGACCTCTTTACAAGTGTAACTGTAGGTTATGATCACGCATGCGGCATAAAAGAAGACGGTAGAGTAGCATGCTGGGGATCTAATATCGCTTCTGTGCTGCTTCCTAGGCAAAGGAATCTAAATTTCATAAGTGTAACCGCAGGTAGGAATCACACATGTGGCGTAACAGCAGCAGGCATAACAGAATGCTGGGGATTTGGTTTTTCTGGTTCAACCATGCCGCCGGAGGATGTAAGCTTCTTGATTGTAACCTCAGGAGAATTTCACAATTGCGGTATAAAAGAAGACAGTGAAGCAGCATGCTGGGGAAGGGAGAGTGGGCAATTTCATGATGAACCGCCTTTGGACTCTGAGGACATCAAGTTTAGAAGCCTAACCGCAGGGGGACAGCACACTTGCGGTATAAAAGAAGACGGTGAAACACAATGCTGGGGAAGGAGGAGTGAAGGTCAATTTGTGAGTGTGGGTGTAGGTGGTGATTTTGATCCTGTAGGTCAATTTTTACCGGGTGAAAACTTCGTGAGTATAAGCGGAGGAGAATTTCACACTTGCGGTATAAAAGAAGACGGTGAAGTGCAATGCTCGGGAAATGATTTCCGAGGTTCAAGTACTCCACCCGCGGGTCTTAGATTAAGTGGTGATGATTTTCAGACTATCACAGTATTTGAAGGTTCCGATGTGCCGCTGACAGTGAATTTGAACGGTGGAAATACACTGGTTGAAGACTTAGGTGTGGAGTGGAGTGTTGCTTGTGAAGGTGACGTAACTCCCGGAGACTTTCAGGGTTCGGAATGTGCCCCAGTTACATTGACGATAGCGGCCGGCACTGTGTTTTCACGATTCACTATTTCCACGAATGACGATAACGTGGTGGAAAGTTTAGAAGTGTTCACCGCGTCTATTACGGTAGTATCACCCAATCTAGGCGGGTTGATAACCATACCGGGTACGACGGACAGAGCGGTTGTAACGGTACAAGATAATGACCGTGCAACGGTTTCGGTTAGTGCCGAATCTTCTAGCGTACCTGAAGGAACGGAAGCGACGTTCAGGGTGAGTCTTTCGGATAATCTTACGGCAAGCGATGAGATAGGTGTGAATTGGAGAGTGGATTGCGGTGCCGATAGTGATGTAACGTCCGATGACTTTGACGGCTCGGTATGCCCATCCGGCACAGTAACCATAAATTCGGGTGAAAACTCCGCTGTGTTCCCCATATCTACTAATGACGATGACTTGGTGGAAAATTTGGAAAATTTCACCGTGACTATTACGGGAGTATCACCCAATATAGACGGTCGAATAACTAGGAGTATGAACACTGCGTCCGGCGAGATAAGGGATAACGATGTATTGGTGGTAGGGTTTGAGCAATTGGAATACAACGTAGTGGAGGACGTGGGTAGTGTGACGCTGACTGTATTGGTTACTTCAGGGGAGCTAGGTGAAGGTGTCAGCGTGCCAGTACCTGTTATGACTATGGACGGAAGTGCTATTGCCGGCGAAGATTACACTGCTACTACCGCAACCTTGACGTTCACCTCCGATGTAACTGCTCTGATGTTGGTAGTGACTATAGAGGATGACATAGATGTGGAAGTTGAGGAAGACTTCCTAGTGAAATTGTCGGGTGAGAGTGTGTCCGATACCGCAAGCGTAGCGAGGGTGACTATAGAGGATATCGATACCGGCACAGTTGTGATCTCATCACGAAATCTATTCTCACTAAGTTCAGGCAGGGATCACTCATGCGGTATACGCGAAGACGGTACAGCGGAATGCTGGGGAAGTAGGGCTCCTACTATACCGGACGATGTCGGCTCTGTCCGCTTTCGCACAATAGACACAGGATTTGATCACTCATGCGGTGTACGAAAGGACAACAATGAAGTGGAATGCTGGGGATCTAATGGCTTTGGTAAATCCACTCTACCTCCTAGACTGGTCGGTGTCCGTTTCCTCGCCGTGAGCGCAGGAAATAGTCACACCTGCGGTATACGAGAAGACAACGGTAGAGCGGAATGCTGGGGGTTTCCTTTTTTTGAGCGAATTAGTCCGCCAACGGATGTTAGTTTTCGAGCATTGAGTGCGGGAGACGGTCACTCGTGCGGTATACGAGAAGACAACGGCGAAGTGGCATGCTGGGGAACGGATCAGAATGGAGTGCCTTTTGGAATTCCGCCGGAAGATACCCGTTTTCGTGAAATAAGCGCAGGAAACGGACACACATGCGGTATACGAGACGATGGTGAAACGGAATGCTGGGGACTGGGCTCAGATTTATTGAATGACGAAGGAGATCGTGATTTTGACCAAGCCGTTCCACCAACGGAAGCAGACGGTTCCAAAATCCGCTTCCGTACATTGAACTCAGAAGTTGATTACACCTGCGGCATAAGAGAAGACAACGATGAAACGGTATGCTGGGGACAGTACGACGTTGATGAGTTTTCCGACGGTGGTGATCGTATGCTTGAGGGTGTCCGTCTTCTCTCGATAAGACTAGGAGATAGTCACATCTGCGGTGTACGAGCAGACGGTGAAGTGGAATGCTGGTTCACGGCTGCGAATATCTTAAATGACGGTACTGTTACTGCTCCGCCATTTGAACCAATTGCGATACCCGAAGGCAATGAGGCAAGCTTCATAATTAGCTTATCGGGTGGCGCTACAACGGTTGAAGACATAGAGGTAGAGTGGGAAGTGTCTTGCGGCGGTGATATAAGTGTTGAAGATTTTGAAGGTTCATCCTGTCCATCCGGCACAGCGACGATAAAGGCCGGTAGAGCATTTGCGACCTTCGCCGTATTGACGAATGACGATAACGTAGTAGAAGGTCTTGAAGAGATTGCTTCGACTGTTTTGAATCTGAGGAATATACCACCTCGTATATCGGGTCGTATAACTATCTCTGCCGATATGAACACTGCGGTTATCGGGTTAGCGGATAACGATGCTGTGGAGGTAGGCTTCGAACAATTGGAGTACAACGTAGCGGAGAATGTTGGGAGTGTGACACTATCAGTGAGCCTGTTCGGTAATGTGACTGTAGACGAGGATATAAGTGTAGATTGGGGCGTGGATTGCAACGACGTTGTGACTCCTGAAGATTTTGTAGGTTTGTCATGTCCGTCCGGCGCAGTAACGATAGTAGCGGGTGAGAGATCTGCGGTCTTTTCGCTTATGCTGAATGCCGATAACGTGGTGGAAGATTTAGAAGTGTTCACCGTGACACTTTCGGGAGTATCACCTACTCTAGGCGATTTGGTAACCTTATCGGGAGCGATAAATATAGCTCAAGTGACGATAATGGATAGCGATGTGGTGGAGATAGGGTTCGAGCAATTGAGTTACAGCATAGAGGAGGATGTGGGTAGTGTGACGCTTAATGTGGTGATACTGTCTGGGGAGCTAGGTGAAGGTTCGAGTGTGACGGTGGTTGTTACGACTATGGACGAGAGTGCTATTGCCGGCGAAGATTACACTACCGTATCGAATGAGTTGACATTCACCTCTAGCGTGACGGAAGCGACGGTGACAGTGTCTATATCGGATGATGGCATTTTGGAGGAGACTGAAACGTTCCGAGTGGAATTGTCGGGTGAGAGTGTACTAGTTACGGCAAGTGTAGCGACGGTGACGATATTGGATGACGATGTTGAAATAGGGTTTGAACAATTGAGTTACGAGGTGTCCGAAGGTGCCGATAGTGTGACGCTTAATGTGTTGATATTGTCCGGGGAGCTAGGTGAAGGTTCGAGTGTGACGGTGGTTGTTATGACTATGGACGAGAGTGCTATTGCCGGCGAAGATTACACTACCGTATCGAATGAGTTGACGTTCACCTCCGATGTGACGGATTTGACTGTGACAGTGCCGATATTGCCTGATGATGTGTTGGAGGGTAATGAAACGTTCCGAGTGGAATTGTCGGGTGAGAGTGTAGTAGCTACGGCAAGTGTAGCGACGGTGATGATAGTGGATGAAGATACGGTGGGGATAGGGTTTGAGCAGTTGAGTTACAGAGTATTGGAGGATGTGGGTAGTGTGACGCTGACTGTATCGGTTACTTCAGGGGAGCTAGGTGAAGGTGTGAGTGTGACGGTGGTTGTTATGACTATGGACGCGAGTGCTATTGCCGGCGAAGATTACACTACCGTATCGAATGAGTTGACGTTCAGCTCCGATGTAACTGCTCTGACGTTGACAGTGCCTATATCGGATGATGGCATTTTGGAGGAAACTGAAGAGTTCCGAGTGGAATTGTCGGGTGAGAGTGTACTAGCTGCGGCAAGTGTAGCGACGGTGACGATAGAGGATGATGATACGGTGGGGATAGGGTTTGCGCAATTGAGTTACAGCATAGAGGAGGATGTGGGTAGTGTGACGCTGACTGTATTGGTTACTTCAGGGGAGCTAGGTGACGGTGTGAGTGTGACGGTGGTTGTTATGACTATGGACGAGAGTGCTATTGCCGGCGAAGATTACACTACCGTATCGAATGAGTTGACGTTCACCTCCGATGTGACGGATTTGACTGTGACAGTGCCGATATTGCCTGATGATGTGGTGGAGGGTAATGAAATGTTCCGAGTGGAATTGTCGGGTGATAGTGTGCTAGTTACGGCAAGTGTTGCTAATGTGACGATAGAGGATGCCGATGTATTGGAGATAGGGTTTGACCCTATCGAATACTCCGTATCGGAAGATGCCGGTAGTGTGATGTTGGGTGTGTCCGTGTTTTCCGGTGAGCTAGCTGAGGGTGTGAGTGTGTTGGTGAGTGTGATGACGATGGATGGTAGTGCTGTTGCCGGCGCAGATTACAGTGAGTTTACGGACACGTTGACATTCACCTCCGAGGTGACTACTCAAACGGTTTCCGTTTCAATATTGCCTGATGATGATGTGGAGAGTGATGAAGGGTTCAGTGTAAATTTGGTGGGTGCGGACGTGCTAGATACGGCAAGCACGGCATTAGTGACGATAAGACGGAATGACTTTTTGGAATTGAGTTTCGACCGGTCCTTGTATATGGCTGATGAGGGAGATACGGTGACGCTAGCGGTGAGTCTGATGAACCTCTCCGATACGGTGGAGTTTCCTCCTTCGGGTGTACGGATCATATTGGGGACGGAGGAAGGTCTTGCCAAATCAAGTGATTACGGTACATTGTCTCCTTCGGAGTTGTTCTTCTCCGAACCGTCTACACTTGCGGTGACGATAAATATAGTGGATGACGAGTTTGGTGAACGCACGTCTAGGTTCCGGGTTGTAGCATCAGACGGTATTGAGCTGTTTTCTTCTGCAGAGATAGAGATATCCGAGTCTGACGGCGGAAGTGAATTCGCGGTATCGATTATGCCGTCTCCAATATCTGCTAATCAAAAGGACACTAATAGAGATAGGTTTGGTAGGTTTAGAGGGTTTGACGAGAACGGTGATGATTACCTTCCATTTCCATACTTCGTACTGGAACAGCCTGCGCCGGAACAAAGTGGATCTGTGGGTCTCTTCTTTGGAAACAGGGATAGTTACATTGGTCTGGACAATGAAATCCTTTTCGATTTGCGAATTCAGTCAAGTTTTAGTGAAGACGTGGTTGTAAGCTGGGTAATTGAGTGTATACGAGCCACAGATGCCGACTTTGAGGAAGATAACGTGTGCGGACGGACGGGTTCTACGTCTATACCCGGCGGAAGCGGGATTGCATCGGAGTTTCTGTCACTTAGAGCAATGAATGATGATATAGCTGAGTTTGACCAGTTATTCCGAGTAAGGATAACTGATGTGAACTCACCTCTCGTGAAGATAAATGAAGAGTTAGATGATGTGACTACGATAATAGTGGACTACGTTGAAACCGTTATACTTATTTCTTCTCTTGATGATACCTCTAACGTAAGGTCTGAAGGTAGTGATTTGACTGTATTTGGTGCCAGCGATTTAGCCTTGTTCCCTGCTCTTCAAGAGGAAGCAGTATTGCACTGGCGGATAGTGTGTCTTGGTTTTGGAGCGGAGGATGCAGATTTTTCTATAAATCCGGGAGTAAAATGTGGAAGTGCGGGATCATTGACGGTGGCAGCGGGAAGCCGTAGTCCCGTGTTGTCCGGTGATGTGTTGTTTGCTAGTCTGTTGGATGATGAACTTGCGGATAACGGAGAGAGGTTCCGAATAGAGTTCACGGGTTTTCATCTCCGTGGACAGGACTTGCCAAGGCTTAGAGGAGATGATAGGTTTGATTCCGGGGGATATGATGAAACTTATGACGGTATACACTACCGCACTATAGAGATAAGCGATAGGGATACGGAAGTTCGTGTGAGCGGTCCTGCGGAAGTTACGGAGGCTCCGGGAACTTCGTCCACCTTCCGCTTTGAGTTGTATGAAGGTGCTCGTCCCGAGTCTCGTCCGACGTTTCGTAATACGGATATAGACGTGGACTTTGCGTTGTTGTGTGACGGATCGTCTAGTGCGTCTAGTGTAGATTTTACGGATTTGGGTTGCGGTTCTACGGGCACGGTTACGATACTTTCCGGTGATAGGTTTGCGGAATTGCAAGTGAATATATCCGATGATGACGTAGTGGAATTAGATGAGACATTCCGAGTAGTTGCTACGAGTGTCAATCCCGTGTTTCTTTCCGGGGTGTCTCCCGAAGTTGCACACGTGACGGTTGCACCGGGTGCGCTGTCTTCTGCGTTAGTAACTATAAGAGACAACGATACCGTCACGATAGGGTTTAGTGATGTAGGTCCTCATTCCGTGTTAGAGGGTGACGAAGGTGAAGAGAGGATTGTAACGTTGAGTGTGTCGGTGTTGTCCAGTGATCTGGGGGCAGGTGTGAGTGTGGCAGTGGTAGTGATGACTGTAGACGATGATGCAACTTCCGGTGACGGAGATTACATGGAGGTGACGGACGTGTTGACTTTCACCTCGGAAGTTGGAACCCTGTCTGTGTCTGTGCCTATATTTGGTGATAATGTTTTGGAGGGTGATGAAACTTTCGAGGTTCGAGTTGCGCCGGCGGGTTCCGATGTAGGCAGGTTGAACATCTCCGATACTGCAGACGTAGCTACGGTGAGGATACTGGATGATGATAGGGGAGTAATCTCCGTTAGAGTTTCGGATGATATGATATCGGAGGGAGATGAAGCGACGTTCACAGTGGATCTGGTGAGTGACGATAGAGTAGTAGAAGAGGCTATAGGCGTGTTGTGGAGAGTGAGTTGCGGAGGTGATATAACGGCGGGTGACTTTGTATTTGTAGGGGATTGTCCATCGGGGATAGCGACTATAGCAGTGGGTTCTACATCAGAAGATTTCACTATAACTACGAACGATGATGATGTGTTGGAAGGTTCGGAAACGTTCACGGTTACGCTAACGGATATAGTGCCTGACATAGAAGGTCTTATAACTATTTCGACTGCTGCGCGCACTGCATCTGTGGCGATAAGAGATAACGATAACGGAGTAATTTCGGTTACGGCTGGTACGGATATCGTATCCGAGGGTGATGAAGTGATATTCACGGTGAACCTTTCGGCTGGGGTTACGACGGAGAATGCTATAGATGTGGAGTGGAGAGTGAGTTGCGGAGCTGATAGCGATGTAACTGCCGATGACTTTGTAGGGGGTTGTCCATCCGGCACGGCTACGCTAGAGTCGGGAGAGTTGTCGGCTACGTTTGCGGTAACTACGAACGACGATAATGTGTTGGAAGAAGATGAAAAGTTCACTGTGAGACTGTTTAACGTATCATCCGCTGTAGAAGCGTCGATAATGATATCATCCACGGCAAGCACGGCATCTGTGACGATATTGGCTAACGATACAGTGGAGATAGGGTTTGAGCAGTTGCGTTACAGAGTATCGGAGGATGTGGGTAGTGTGACGCTGACTGTATCGGTTACTTCCGGTGAGATAGCTGAAGGTTTGAGTGTGACGGCGGTTGTGATGACTATGGACGGAAGTGCTACCGGCGGCGATGATTACACTACCGTATCGAATGAGTTGACGTTCACCTCCGATGTAACTGCTCTGACGTTGACAGTGTCTATATTGCCTGATGATGTGGTGGAGGGTAATGAAACGTTCCTAGTGAAATTGTCGGGTGATGGTGATAGTGTGCTAGTTACGGCAAGTGTAGCTATGGTGACGATATTGGATGAAGATACGGTGGGGATAGGGTTTGAGCAGTTGAGTTACAGCATAGAGGAGAATGTGGGTAGTGTGACGCTGAATGTGTTGATATTGTCCGGGGAGCTAGGTGAAGGTTTGAGTGTGACGGTGGTTGTTATGACTATGGACGAGAGTGCTATTGCCGGCGAAGATTACACGACCGTATCGAATGAGTTGACATTCACCTCTGATGTGACGGACTTGACTGTGACAGTGCCGATATCGGATGATGGCATTTTGGAGGAGACTGAAACGTTCCGAGTGGAATTGTCGGGTGAGAGTGTATTAGCTACGGCAAGCGTAGCGACGGTGATGATAGTGGATGAAGATACAGTGGGGATAGGGTTTGAGCAGTTGCGTTACAGAGTATCGGAGGATGTGGGTAGTGTGACGCTGACTGTATCGGTTACTTCAGGGGAGATAGCTGAGGGTGCGAGTGTGACGGTGGTTGTTATGACGATGGACGAAAGCGCTATTGCCGGCGAAGATTACACTACCGTATCGAATGAGTTGACGTTCACCTCCGACGTAACTGCTCTGACGTTGACAGTGTCTATATCGGATGATGGCATTTTGGAGGAGACTGAAGAGTTCCGAGTGGAATTGTCGGGTGAGAGTGTACTAGCTACGGCAAGCGTAGCGACGGTGATGATAGAGGATGAAGATACGGTGGGGATAGGGTTTGAGCAGTTGAACTACAACGTATCGGAGGATGTGGGTAGTGTGACGCTGACTGTATCGGTTACTTCAGGGGAGCTAGGTGAGGGTGTGAGTGTGGCAGTGGTTGTTATGACTATGGACGAGAGTGCTTCTGCCGGCGAAGATTACACTACCGTAGCGAATGAGTTGACATTCACCTCCGATGTGACGGATTTGACTGTGACAGTGTTTATAACGGATGATGGCATTTTGGAGGAAACTGAAGAGTTCCGAGTGAAATTGTCGGGTGAGAGTGTACTAGCTGCGGCAAGTGTTGCTATGGTGACGATAGAGGATGATGATACGGTGGGGATAGGGTTTGAGCAATTGAGGTACAGTGTATTTGAGGATGTGGGTAGTGTGACGCTGACTGTATCGGTTACTTCAGGGGGGATAGCTGAAGGTGTGAGTGTGACGGTGGTTGTTATGACTATGGACGAGAGTGCTTCTGCCGACGAAGATTACACTGCTACTACCGCAACCTTGACGTTCACCTCCGATGTAACTGCTCTGACGTTGACAGTGACTATAGCGAATGACAGAGTGGTGGAAGATTTGGAGGAAGACTTCCAAGTTAAATTGTCGGGTGAGAGTGTGTCCGATACCGCAAGCATAGCAATGGTAACGATAACGGATACCGATACCGGCACAGTTGTGATCTCATCACGAAATCTATTCTCACTAAGTTCAGGCGGGGATTACTCATGCGGTATACGCGAAGACGGTACAGCGGAATGCTGGGAAAGTAGGGCTCCTAATATACCGGACCGTGTCCGCTCTGTCCGCTTTCGCACGATAGACACAGGATTTAATCACTCATGCGGTGTACGAAAGGACAACAATGAAGTGGAATGCTGGGGAAATGGTCTCTTTGGTAAAGACGATCCCCCTCCGGGTGTCCGTTTCCTCGCCGTGAGCACAGGAAATAGTCACACCTGCGGTATACGAGAAGACAACGGTAGAGCGGAATGCTGGGGTTTGCTTGCTTTACAGTTTGCTCCGCCAACGGATGTTAGTTTTCGAGCATTGAGTGCGGGAGACACTCATACGTGCGGTATACGAGAAGACAACGGCGAAGTGGCATGCTGGGGCTTTGGTTCGGATGCTAACACTAATGAAGGTACAAATGATTTTGACCAATCTGTTCCTCCGGAGGATGTTCGTTTTCGTGAAATAAGCGCAGGAAACGGACACACATGCGGTATACGAGACGATGGTGAAACGGAATGCTGGGGTTTGGGCTCAGATTTATTGAATGACGAAGGAGATCGTGATTTTGACCAAGCCGTTCCACCAACGGAAGCAGACGGTTCCAAAATCCGCTTCCGCACATTGAACTCAGAAGTTGATTACACCTGCGGCATAAGAGAAGACAACGATGAAACGGTATGCTGGGGACAGTACGGCGTTGATGAGTTTTCCGGCTTTGGTAAGTTTCCCATGCTTGAGGGTGTCCGTCTTCTCTCGATAAGACTAGGAAATACTCACATCTGCGGTGTACGAGCAGACGGTGAAGTGGAATGCTGGTTCACGGCTGCGAATATCGCAAGTGGCGATACTGTTACTGCTCCGATATTTGAACCAATTGCGATACCCGAAGGCAATGAGGCAAGCTTCATAATTAGCTTATCGGGTGGCGTTACAACGGTTGAAGACATAGAGGTAGAGTGGGCAGTATCTTGCGACGGTGATATAAGTGTTGAAGACTTTGAAGGTTCATCCTGTCCATCCGGCACAGCGACGATAAAGGCGGGTAACGCATTTGCGACCTTCGCCGTATTGACGAATGACGATAACGTAGTAGAAGGTCTTGAAGAGATTGCTTCGACTGTTTTGACTCTGAGGAATGTATCACCTCGTATATCGGGTCGAATAACTATCTCTGCCGATATGAACACTGCGTTTACCGGGTTAGCGGATAACGATGCTGTGGAGGTAGGCTTCGAACAATTGGAGTACAACGTATCGGAGGATGTTGGGAGTGTGACACTATCAGTGAGCCTGTTCGGTAATGTGACTGTAGACGAGGATATAAGCGTAGAGTGGGGCGTGGATTGCAACGACGTTGTGACTCCTGAAGATTTTGTAGGTTTGTCATGTCCGTCCGGCACAGTAACGATAGTAGCGGGTGAGATCTCTGCGGTCTTTTCGCTTATGCTGAATGACGATAACGTGGTGGAGGGTTCGGAGGTGTTCTCTGTAACACTTTCGGGAGTATCATCACCTACTCTAGACGATTTGGTAACCTTATCGGGAGCGATAAATATAGCTCAAGTGACGATAGAGGATGGCGATACAGTGGAGATAGGGTTCGAGCAATTGAGTTACAGAGTATCGGAGGATGTGGGTAGTGTGACGCTGAATGTGTTGATATTGTCCGGGGAGCTAGGTGAAGGTGTGAGTGTGACGGTGGTTGTTATGACTATGGACGAGAGTGCTATTGCCGGCGAAGATTACACTACCGTATCAAATGAGTTGACATTCACCTCCGATGTGACGGCTTTGACTGTGACAGTGCCGATATTGCCTGATGATGTGTTGGAGGGTAATGAAACGTTCCGAGTGGAATTGTCGGGTGATAGTGTACTAGCTACGGCAAGCGTAGCGACGGTGATGATAGTGGATGAAGATACAGTGGGGATAGGGTTTGAGCAGTTGAACTACAACGTATTGGAGGATGTGGGTAGTGTGACGCTGACTGTATCGGTTACTTCAGGGGAGCTAGGTGAAGGTGTGAGTGTGACGGTGGTTGTTATGACTACGGATAGAAGCGCTGTCGGCGGCGAAGATTACACTGCCGTATCGAATGAGTTGACGTTCACCTCCGACGTGACTACTCTGACGTTGGCAGTGTCTATATCGGATGATGGCATTTTGGAGGAGACTGAAGATTTCCGAGTGGAATTGTCGGGTGAGAGTGTGCTAGTTACGGCAAGCGTAGCGACGGTGATGATATTGGATGACGATACAGTGGAGATAGGGTTTGAGCAGTTGAGTTACAGAGTATCGGAGGATGTGGGTAGTGTGACGCTGACTGTATCGGTTACTTCAGGGGAGCTAGGTGAGGGTGTGAGTGTGGCAGTGGTTGTTATGACTATGGACGAGAGTGCTTCTGCCGGCGAAGATTACACTACCGTAGCGAATGAGTTGACATTCACCTCCGATGTGACGGATTTGACTGTGACAGTGTTTATAACGGATGATGCCGTTGTGGAAGGTGAAGAAACCTTCGTAGTGGAGCTGTCGGGTGATCGTGTACCCTTGGGTTCGAGTGTTGCTAGGGTGACGATAAACGATGACGATGTTGAGATAGGGTTCTCGCTTTTGGATTACAGGGTGTCCGAAGTTGCCGGTAGTGTGGAGTTGATTGTGTCGGTGTTGTCCGGTGATATAGATGCCGGCGTAAACGTGGAAGTGACCGTTATGACTATGGACGAGAGTGCTATTGCCGGCGTTGATTACACTGCTAATACCGCAACGTTGACGTTCACGTCTAGCGTGACGGAAGCGACGGTGACAGTGTTTATAACGGATGATGCCGTTGTGGAAGGTGAAGAAACCTTCGTAGTGGAGCTGTCGGGTGATCGTGTACCCTTGGGTTTGAGTGTTGCTAGGGTGACGATAAACGATGACGATGTTGAGATAGGGTTCTCGCCTGTGGCTTACAGTGTGTCCGAAGTTGCCGGCAGTGTGGAGTTGACTGTGTCGGTGTTGTCCGGTGATATAGAGGCCGGCGTAAACGTGGAAGTGACCGTTAGGACTATGGACGAGAGTGCTGTTGCCGGCGAAGATTACACTGCTACTACCGCAACGTTGACGTTCACGTCTAGCGTGACGGAAGCGACGGTGACAGTGTTTATAACGGATGATGCCATTGTGGAAGGTGAAGAAACCTTCGTAGTGGAGCTGTCGGGTGCTCGTGTACCCTCGGTTTCGAGCGTTGCTAGGGTTACGATAACGGATGACGATGTTGAGATAGGGTTCTCGCCTGTGGCTTACAGTGTGTCCGAAGTTGCCGGTAGTGTGGAGTTGACTGTGTCGGTGTTGTCCGGTGATATAGATGCCGGCGTAAACGTGGAAGTGACCGTTAGGACTATGGACGAGAGTGCTATTGCCGGTGAAGATTACACTGCTACTACCGCAACGTTGACATTCACGTCTAGCGTGACGGAAGCGACGGTGACAGTGTTTATAACAGATGATGCCATTGTGGAAGGTGAAGAAACCTTCGTAGTGGAGCTGTCGGGTGATCGTGTACCCTCGGTTTCGAGCGTTGCTAGGGTTACGATAACGGATGACGATGTTGAGATAGGGTTCTCGCCTGTGGCTTACAGTGTGTCCGAAGTTGCCGGTAGTGTGGAGTTGACTGTGTCGGTGTTGTCCGGTGATATAGATGCCGGCGTAAACGTGGAAGTGACCTTCATGACTATGGACGAGAGTGCTGTTGCCGGCGTTGATTACACTGCTACTACCGCAACGTTGACGTTCACATCTAGCGTGACGGAAGCGACGGTGACAGTGTTTATAACGGATGATGCCGTTGTGGAAGGTGAAGAAACCTTCGTAGTGGAGCTGTCGGGTGATCGTGTACCCTCGAGTTCGAGTGTTGCTAGGGTGACGATAAACGATGACGATGTTGAGATAGGGTTCTCGCCTGTGGCTTACAGTGTGTCCGAAGTTGCCGGTAGTGTGGAGTTGACTGTGTCGGTGTTGTCCGGTGATATAAATGCCGGCGTAAACGTGGAAGTGACCGTTATGACTATGGACGAGAGTGCTATTGCCGGCGAAGATTACACTGCTACTACCGCAACGTTGACGTTCACATCTAGCATGACGGAAGCGACGGTGACAGTGTTTATAACGGATGATGGCATTTTGGAGGAGACTGAAAACTTCCGAGTGGAATTGTCGGGTGAGAGCGTACTATCTACGGCAAGCGTAGCGACGGTGACGATAAACGATGACGATGTTGAGATAGGGTTCTCGCCTGTGGCTTACAATGTGTCCGAAGTTGCCGGTAGTGTGGAGTTGACTGTGTCGGTGTTGTCCGGTGATATAGATGCCGGCGTAAACGTGGAAGTGACCGTTATGACTATGGACGAGAGTGCTGTTGCCGGCGAAGATTACACTGCTACTACCGCAACGTTGACGTTCACGTCTAGCGTGACGGAAGCGACGGTGACAGTGTTTATAACGGATGATGCCGTTGTGGAAGGTGAAGAAACCTTCGTAGTGGAGCTGTCGGGTGATCGTGTACCCTCGAGTTCGAGTGTTGCTAAGGTGACGATAAACGATGACGATGTTGAGATAGGGTTCTCGCCTGTGGCTTACAGTGTGTCCGAAGTTGCCGGTAGTGTGGAGTTGACTGTGTCGGTGTTGTCCGGTGATATAGATGCCGGCGTAAACGTGGAAGTGACCTTCATGACTATGGACGAGAGTGCTATTGCCGGCGAAGATTACACTGCTACTACCGGAACGTTGACGTTCACATCTAGCGTGACGGAAGCGACGGTGACAGTGTTTATAACGGATGATGCCGTTGTGGAAGGTGAAGAAACCTTCGTAGTGGAGCTGTCGGGTGATCGTGTACCCTCGGTTTCGAGCGTTGCTAGGGTTACGATAACGGATGACGATGTTGAGATAGGGTTCTCGCCTGTGGCTTACAGTGTGTCCGAAGTTGCCGGTAGTGTGGAGTTGACTGTGTCGGTGTTGTCCGGTGATATAGATGCCGGCGTAAACGTGGAAGTGACCGTTATGACTATGGACGAGAGTGCTATTGCCGGCGTCGATTACACTGCTACTACCGCAACGTTGACGTTCACATCTAGCATGACGGAGGCGACGGTGACAGTGTTTATAACGGATGATGCCGTTGTGGAAGGTGAAGAAACCTTCGTAGTGGAGCTGTCGGGTGATCGTGTACCCTCGAGTTCGAGTGTTGCTAGGGTGACGATAAACGATGACGATGTTGAGATAGGGTTCTCGCCTGTGGCTTACAGTGTGTCCGAAGTTGCCGGTAGTGTGGAGTTGACTGTGTCGGTGTTGTCCGGTGATATAGATGCCGGCGTAAACGTGGAAGTGACCGTTAGGACTATGGACGAGAGTGCTATTGCCGGCGTTGATTACACTGCTACTACCGCAACGTTGACGTTCACGTCTAGCGTGACGGAAGCGACGGTGACAGTGTTTATAACGGATGATGCCGTTGTGGAAGGTGAAGAAACCTTCGTAGTGGAGCTGTCGGGTGAGAACGTACTAGCTACGGCAAGCGTAGCGACGGTGATGATAGAGGATGCCGATGTATTGGAGATAGGGTTTGATCCTATCGACTACTCCGTATCGGAAGATGCCGGTAGTGTGATGTTGGGTGTGTCCGTGTTTTCCGGTGAGCTAGCTGAGGGTGTGAGTGCGATGGTGAGTGTGATGACGATGGATGGTAGTGCTGTTGCCGGCGCAGATTACAGTGAGTTTACGGACACGTTGACATTCACCTCCGAGGTGACTACTCAAACGGTTTCCGTGTCAATATTGCCTGATGATGATCCGGAGAGTGATGAAGTGTTCAGTGTAAATTTGGTGGGTGCGGACGTGCTAGATACGGCAAGCACGGCATTAGTGACGATATCACGGAATGACTTTTTGGAATTGAGTTTCGACCGGTCCTTGTATATGGCTGATGAGGGAGATACGGTGACGCTAGCGGTGAGTCTGATAAACCTCTCCGATACGGTGGAGTTTCCTCCTTCAGGTGTACGGATCATATTGGAGACAGAGGAAGGTCTTGCCAAATCAAGTGATTACGGTCCATTATCTCCTTCGGAGTTGTTCTTCTCCGAACCGTCTACAGTTGCGGTGACGATAAATATAGTGGATGACGAGTTTGGTGAACGCACGTCTAGGTTCCGGGTTGTAGCATCAGACGGTATGGGTCTGTCTTCTTCTGCAGAGATAGAGATATCTGAGTCTGACGGCGGAAGTGAATTCACGGTATCGATTATGCCGTCTCCAATATCTGCTAATCAAAAGGACACTAATAGAGATAGTGATGATAGGTTTAGAGCGTTTGACGAGAACGGTGATGATTACCTTCCATTTCCATACTTCGTACTGGAACAGTCTGTGCCGGATGAAGGTGATGAAGATTCGAATCGCTTCTTTGGAGATAGGGGTGATTACATTGGTCTGGACAATGAAATCCTTTTCGATTTGCGAATTCAGTCAAGTTTTAGTGAAGACGTGGTTGTAAGCTGGGTAATTGAGTGTATACGAGCCACAGATGCCGACTTTGAGGAAAATAACGTGTGCGGACGGACGGGTTCTACGTCTATACCCGGCGGAAGCGGGATTGCATCGGAGTTTCTGTCACTTAGAGCAATGAATGATGATATAGCTGAGTTTGACCAGTTATTCCGAGTAAGGATAACTGATGTGAACTCACCTCTCGTGAAGATAAATGAAGAGTTAGATGATGTGACTACGATAATAGTGGACTCCGTTGTACAAACCGAGATAATTATTTTTTCTCTTGATAACCGTGTTGATAACTCTAACGTAAGGTCTGAAGGTAGTGATTTGACTGTATTTGGTGCTGGCGATATATTCGTGTCCCCCGCTCTTCAAGAGGAAGGAGTATTGCACTGGCGGATAGTGTGTCTTGGTTTTGAAGCAGAGGATGCAGATTTTTCTATAAATCCGGGAGTAAAATGTGAAAGTGCGGGATCATTGACGGTGCCAGTGGGAAACATTAGGCCTGTGTTGTCCGGTGATGTGTTGCTTGCTAGTCTGTTGGATGATGAACTTGCGGATAATGGAGAGAGGTTCCGAATAGAGTTCACGGGTTTTCATCTCCCTGTAACGGACTTGCCAGCTCTTAGAGGAGATGATAGGTTTCGGAATACTGGTGGTACCGGGGGATATAATCAAACTTACGACGGTATACACTACCGCACTATAGAGATAAGAGATATGGATACGGAAGTTCGTGTGAGCGGTCCTGCGGAAGTTACGGAGGCTCCGGGAAGTTCGTCCACCTTCCGCTTTGAGTTGTATGAAGGTGATCGTCCCGAGTCTCGTCCGGTGTCTCGTAATACGGATATAGACGTGGACTTTGCGTTGTTGTGTGACGGATCATCTAGTGCGTCTAGTGAAGATTTTACGGATTTTGGTTGCGGTTCTACGGGCACAGTCGGTTCTACGGGCACAGTCAGGATACCTTCCGGTAGTAGTTTTGCGGAATTGGAAGTGAATATATCCGATGATGACGTAGTGGAATTAGATGAGACATTCCGAGTAGTTGCTACGAGTGTGAATCCCGAGTCGCTTTCCGGGTTGTCTCCCGAAGTTGCACACGTGACGGTTGCACCGGGTGCGCTGTCTTCTGCGTTAGTAACTATAAGAGACAACGATACCGTCACGATAGGGTTTAGTGATGTAGGTCCTCATTCCGTGTCAGAGGGTGACGAAGGTGAAGAGAGAATTGTAACGTTGAGTGTGTCGGTGTTGTCCGGTGATCTGGCGGCGGGTTTGAGTGTGGCAGTGGTAGTTATGACTGTAGACGATGATGCAACTTCCGGTGGCGGAGATTACATGGAGGTGACGGAGTTGTTGACTTTCACCTCGGAAGTTGGAACTCTGTCTGTGTCTGTGCCTATATTTGGTGATAATGTTTTGGAGGGTGATGAAACTTTCGAGGTTCGAGTTGCGCCGGCGGGTTCCGATGTAGTCGGGTTGAACATCTCCGATACTGCAGACGTAGCTACGGTGAGGATACTGGATGATGATAGGGGAGTGATCTCCGTTAGAGTTTCGGATGATGCGATATTGGAGGGAGATGAAACGACGTTCACAGTGGATCTGGTGAGTGACGATAGAGTAGTAGAAGAGGCTATAGGGGTGTTGTGGAGAGTGAGTTGCGGAGGTGATATAACGTCGGGTGACTTTGTAGGGGATTGTCCATCGGGGATAGCGACTATAGCAGTGGGTTCTACATCAGAAGATTTCACTATAACTACGAACGATGATGATGTGTTGGAAGGTATGGAAACGTTCACGGTTACGCTAACGGATATAGTGCCTGACATAGAAGGTCTTATAACTATTTCGACTGCTGCGCGCACTGCATCTGTGGAGATAAGCGATAACGATATGGGAGTAATTTCGGTTACGGCTGGTACGGATATCGTATTCGAGGGTGATGAAGTGATATTCACGGTGAACCTTTCGGCTGGGGTTACGACGGAGAATGCTATAGATGTGGAGTGGAGAGTGAGTTGCGGAGCTGATAGCGATGTAACTGCCGATGACTTTGTAGGGGGTTGTCCATCGGGCACGGCTACGCTAGAGTCGGGAGAATTGTCGGCTACGTTTGCTGTAACTACGAACAACGATAATGTGTTGGAAGAAGATGAAGAGTTCACTGTGAGACTGTTTAACGTATCATCCGATGTAGGAGCGTCGATAATGATATCATCCACGGCAAGCACTGCATCTGTGACTATAGAAGATAACGATACGGTGGAGATAGGGTTTGAGCAAACGATTCAGAGCGTATCGGAGAATGCCGGTAGTGTGATGCTGACTGTATCAGTTACTTCCGGTGAGATAGCTGAAGATGTGAGTCTGACGGTGGTAGTGATGACTATGGACGAAAGTGCTACCGGCGGCGAAGATTACACTACCGTATCGAATGAGTTGACGTTCACCTCCGATGTAACTGCTCTGACGTTGACAGTGTCTATATTGCCTGACGATGTGGTGGAGGGTAATGAAACGTTCCGAGTGAAATTGTCGGGTGATGATGATAGTGTGCTAGTTACGGCAAGTGTAGCTATGGTGACGATATTGGATGAAGATACGGTGGAGATAGGGTTTGAGCAATTGAGTTACAGAGTATTTGAGGATGCGGGTAGTGTGACGCTGACTGTATCGGTTACTTCAGGGGAGCTAGGTGAAGATGTGAGTCTGACGGTGGTAGTGATGACTATGGACGGAAGTGCTACTGCCGGCGATGATGGCGACTATACTGTGTTGCTGGAAACGTTGACTTTCACTTCCGATGTGACTGCTCAAGCAGTGTCTGTAGATATAAACGATGATACGGTAGTTGAACTCTCAGAGGAATTCACAGTTAACCTTACGACGCTACGTGAAGATGTGACGTTATCGGTATCTACGGCATTTGTAACGATAGATGATGAAGATACGGTGGAGATAGGGTTTGAGCAAACGATTCAGAGCGTATCGGAGAATGCGGGTAGTGTGACGCTGACTGTATCGGTTACTTCCGGTGAGATAGCTGAAGGTGTGAATGTGACGGTGGTTGTTATGACAATGGACGAGAGTGCTATTGCCGGCGAAGATTACACTACCGTATCGAATGAGTTGACGTTCACCTCCGATGTGACGGATTTGACTGTGACAGTGTCTATATTGCCTGACGATGTGGTGGAGGGTAATGAAACGTTCCTAGTGAAATTGTCGGGTGATAGTAATAGTGTGCTAGTTACGGCAAGTGTAGCGAGAGTGACGATAGATGATGAAGATACGGTGGAGATAGGGTTTGAGCAAACGATTCAGAGCGTATCGGAGAATGCGGGTAGTGTGACGCTGACTGTATCGGTTACTTCCGGTGAGATAGCTGAGGGTGTGAATGTGACGGTGGTTGTGATGACAATGGACGGAAGTGCTACCGGCGGCGAAGATTACACTACCGTATCGAATGAGTTGACATTCACCTCCGATGTGACAGCTTTGGCTGTGACAGTGCCGATATTGCCTGATGATGTGGTGGAGGGTAATGAAACGTTCCGAGTGGAATTGTCGGGTGATAGTGTACTAGCTACGGCAAGCGTAGCGACGGTGATGATAGTGGATGAAGATGCAGTGGAGATAGGGTTTGAGCAGTTGAACTACAACGTATTGGAGGATGTGGGTAGTGTGACGCTGAATGTGTTGATATTGTCCGGGGAGCTAGGTGAGGGCGTAAACGTGGAAGTGACCGTTATGACTATGGACGAGAGTGCTGTTGCCGGCGTCGATTACACTGCTACTACCGCAACGTTGACGTTCACATCTAGCATGACAGAAGCGACGGTGACAGTGTTTATAACGGATGATGCCATTGTGGAAGGTGAAGAAACCTTCGTAGTGGAATTGTCGGGTGAGAACGTACTAGCTACGGCAAGCGTAGCGACGGTGATGATAACGGATGACGATGTTGAGATAGGGTTCTCGCCTGTGGCTTACAGTGTGTCCGAAGTTGCCGGTAGTGTGGAGTTGACTGTGTCGGTGTTGTCCGGTGATATAGATGCCGGCGTAAACGTGGAAGTGACCGTTATGACTATGGACGAGAGTGCTATTGCCGGCGAAGATTACACTGCTACTACCGCAACGTTGACGTTCACGTCTAGCGTGACGGAAGCGACGGTGACAGTGTTTATAACGGATGATGCGGTTGTGGAAGGTGAAGAAACCTTCGTAGTGGAGCTGTCGGGTGATCGTGTACCCTCGAGTTCGAGTGTTGCTAGGGTTACGATAAACGATGACGATGTTGAGATAGGGTTCTCGCCTGTGGCTTACAGTGTGTCCGAAGTTGCCGGTAGTGTGGAGTTGACTGTGTCGGTGTTGTCCGGTGATATAGATGCCGGCGTAAACGTGGAAGTGACCGTTATGACTATGGACGAGAGTGCTATTGCCGGCGTCGATTACACTGCTACTACCGCAACGTTGACGTTCACGTCTAGCATGACGGAAGCGACGGTGACAGTGTTTATAACGGATGATGCCGTTGTGGAAGGTGAAGAAACCTTCGTAGTGGAATTGTCGGGTGAGAACGTACTAGCTACGGCAAGCGTAGCGACGGTGATGATAACGGATGACGATGTTGAGATAGGGTTCTCGCCTGTGGCTTACAGTGTGTCCGAAGTTGCCGGTAGTGTGGAGTTGACTGTGTCGGTGTTGTCCGGTGATATAGATGCCGGCGTAAACGTGGAAGTGACCTTCATGACGATGGACGAGAGTGCCGTTGCCGGCGAAGATTACACTGCTACTACCGCAACGTTGACGTTCACGTCTAGCATGACGGAAGCGACGGTGACAGTGTTTATAACGGATGATGCCGTTGTGGAAGGTGAAGAAACTTTCGTAGTGGAGCTGTCGGGTGATCGTGTACCCTCGGTTTCGAGTGTTGCTAGGGTTACGATAACGGATGACGATGTTGAGATAGGGTTCTCGCCTGTGGCTTACAGTGTGTCCGAAGTTGCCGGTAGTGTGGAGTTGACTGTGTCGGTGTTGTCCGGGGAGCTAGGTGAGGGTGTAAACGTGGAAGTGACCGTTATGACTATGGACGAGGGAAGTGCCGTTGCCGGCGTCGATTACACTGCTACTACCGCAACGTTGACGTTCACGTCTAGCATGACGGAAGCGACGGTGACAGTGTTTATAACGGATGATGCCGTTGTGGAAGGTGAAGAAACCTTCGTAGTGGAGCTGTCGGGTGATCGTGTACCCTCGGTTTCGAGTGTTGCTAGGGTTACGATAACGGATGACGATGTTGAGATAGGGTTCTCGCCTGTGGATTACAGTGTGTCCGAAGTTGCCGGTATTGTGGAGTTGACTGTGTCGGTGTTGTCCGGTAATATAGAGGCCGGCGTAAACGTGGAAGTGACCTTCATGACTATGGACGAGAGTGCTATTGCCGGCGTTGATTACACTGCTACTACCGCAACGTTGACGTTCACGTCTAGCGTGACGGAGGCGACGGTGACAGTGTTTATAACGGATGATGCCGTTGTGGAAAGTGAAGAAACCTTCGTAGTGGAGCTGTCGGGTGATCGTGTGCCCTTGGGTTCGAGCGTTGCTAGGGTGACGATAAACGATGACGATGTTGAGATAGGGTTCTCGCCTGTGGCTTACAGTGTGTCCGAAGTTGCCGGTAGTGTGGAGTTGACTGTGTCAGTGTTGTCCGGTGATATAGATGCCGGCGTAAACGTGGAAGTGACCTTCATGACTATGGACGAGAGTGCTGTTGCCGGCGTCGATTACACTGCTACTACCGCAACGTTGACGTTCACGTCTAGCGTGACGGAGGCGACGGTGACAGTGTTTATAACGGATGATGCCGTTGTGGAAAGTGAAGAAACCTTCGTAGTGGAGCTGTCGGGTGATCGTGTGCTAGTTACGGCAAGTGTTGCTACGGTGACGATAAACGATGACGATGTTGAGATAGGGTTCTCGCCTGTGGCTTACAGTGTGTCCGAAGTTGCCGGTAGTGTGGAGTTGACTGTGTCGGTGTTGTCCGGTGATATAGATGCCGGCGTAAACGTGGAAGTGACCTTCATGACGATGGACGAGAGTGCTGTTGCCGGCGTCGATTACACTGCTACTACCGCAACGTTGACGTTCACATCTAGCGTGACGGAGGCGACGGTGACAGTGTTTATAACGGATGATGCCGTTGTGGAAGGTGAAGAAACCTTCGTAGTGGAGCTGTCGGGTGATCGTGTACCCTCGAGTTCGAGTGTTGCTAGGGTGACGATAAACGATGACGATGTTGAGATAGGGTTCTCGCCTGTGGCTTACAGTGTGTCCGAAGTTGCCGGTAGTGTGGAGTTGACTGTGTCGGTGTTGTCCGGTGATATAGATGCCGGCGTAAACGTGGAAGTGACCGTTAGGACTATGGACGAGAGTGCTATTGCCGGCGAAGATTACACTGCTACTACCGCAACGTTGACGTTCACGTCTAGCGTGACGGAAGCGACGGTGACAGTGTTTATAACGGATGATGCCGTTGTGGAAGGTGAAGAAACCTTCGTAGTGGAATTGTCGGGTGAGAACGTACTAGCTACGGCAAGCGTAGCGACGGTGATGATAACCGATGACGATGTTGAGATAGGGTTCTCGCCTGTGGCTTACAGTGTGTCCGAAGTTGCCGGTAGTGTGGAGTTGACTGTGTCGGTGTTGTCCGGTGATATAGATGCCGGCGTAAACGTGGAAGTGACCGTTATGACGATGGACGAGAGTGCTATTGCCGGCGAAGATTACACTGCTACTACCGCAACGTTGACGTTCACATCTAGCATGACGGAGGCGACGGTGACAGTGTTTATAACGGATGATGCCGTTGTGGAAGGTGAAGAAACCTTCGTAGTGGAGCTGTCGGGTGATCGTGTACCCTCGGGTTCGAGTGTTGCTAGGGTGACGATAAACGATGACGATGTTGAGATAGGGTTCTCGCCTGTGGCTTACAGTGTGTCCGAAGTTGCCGGTAGTGTGGAGTTGACTGTGTCGGTGTTGTCCGGTGGTATAGATGCCGGCGTAAACGTGGAAGTGACCGTTAGGACTATGGACGAGAGTGCTATTGCCGGCGAAGATTACACTGCTACTACCGCAACGTTGACGTTCACATCTAGCGTGACGGAAGCGACGGTGACAGTGTTTATAACGGATGATGCCGTTGTGGAAGGTGAAGAAACCTTCGTAGTGGAGCTGTCGGGTGATCGTGTACCCTCGGTTTCGAGTGTTGCTAGGGTTACGATAACGGATGACGATGTTGAGATAGGGTTCTCGCCTGTGGCTTACAGTGTGTCCGAAGTTGCCGGTAGTGTGGAGTTGACTGTGTCGGTGTTGTCCGGTGGTATAGAGGCCGGCGTAAACGTGGAAGTGACCGTTAGGACTATGGACGAGAGTGCTATTGCCGGCGAAGATTACACTGCTACTACCGCAACGTTGACGTTCACATCTAGCGTGACGGAAGCGACGGTGACAGTGTTTATAACGGATGATGCCGTTGTGGAAGGTGAAGAAACCTTCGTAGTGGAGCTGTCGGGTGATCGTGTACCCTCGGTTTCGAGTGTTGCTAGGGTGACGATAACGGATGACGATGTTGAGATAGGGTTCTCGCCTGTGGCTTACAGTGTGTCCGAAGATGCCGGTAGTGTGGAGTTGACTGTGTCGGTGTTGTCCGGTGATATAGAGGCCGGCGTAAACGTGGAAGTGACCTTCATGACTATGGATGAGAGTGCTGTTGCCGGCGTTGATTACACTGCTACTACCGCAACGTTGACGTTCACATCTAGCGTGACGGAAGCAACGGTGACAGTGTTTATAACGGATGATGCCGTTGTGGAAGGTGAAGAAACCTTCGTAGTGGAGCTGTCGGGTGATCGTGTACCCTCGGTTTCGAGTGTTGCTAGGGTGACGATAAACGATGACGATGTTGAGATAGGGTTCTCGCCTGTGGCTTACAGTGTGTCCGAAGTTGCCGGTAGTGTGGAGTTGACTGTGTCGGTGTTGTCCGGTGATATAGATGCCGGCGTAAACGTGGAAGTGACCTTCATGACTATGGACGCGAGTGCTATTGCCGGCGAAGATTACACTGCTACTACCGCAACGTTGACGTTCACATCTAGCATGACGGAAGCGACGGTGACAGTGTTTATAACGGATGATGCCATTGTGGAAGGTGAAGAAACCTTTGTAGTGGAGCTGTCGGGTGATCGTGTACCCTCGGTTTCGAGTGTTGCTAGGGTTACGATAAACGATGACGATGTTGAGATAGGGTTCTCGCCTATGGCTTACAGTGTGTCCGAAGTTGCCGGTAGTGTGGAGTTGACTGTGTCGGTGTTGTCCGGTGATATAGATGCCGGCGTAAACGTGGAAGTGACCGTTAGGACTATGGACGAGAGTGCTATTGCCGGCGAAGATTACACTGCTACTACCGCAACGTTGACGTTCACGTCTAGCATGACGGAAGCGACGGTGACAGTGTTTATAACGGATGATGCCATTGTGGAAGGTGAAGAAACCTTTGTAGTGGAGCTGTCGGGTGATCGTGTACCCTCGGTTTCGAGTGTTGCTAGGGTTACGATAAACGATGACGATGTTGAGATAGGGTTCTCGCCTATGGCTTACAGTGTGTCCGAAGTTGCCGGTAGTGTGGAGTTGACTGTGTCGGTGTTGTCCGGTGATATAGATGCCGGCGTAAACGTGGAAGTGACCGTTAGGACTATGGACGAGAGTGCTATTGCCGGCGAAGATTACACTGCTACTACCGCAACGTTGACGTTCACGTCTAGCGTGACGGAAGCGACGGTGACAGTGTTTATAACGGATGATGCCGTTGTGGAAGGTGAAGAAACCTTCGTAGTGGAGCTGTCGGGTGATCGTGTACCCTCGGTTTCGAGTGTTGCTAGGGTTACGATAAACGATGACGATGTTGAGATAGGGTTCTCGCCTGTGGCTTACAGTGTGTCCGAAGTTGCCGGTAGTGTGGAGTTGACTGTGTCGGTGTTGTCCGGTGATATAGATGCCGGCGTAAACGTGGAAGTGACCGTTATGACGATGGACGAAAGTGCCGTTGCCGGCGTCGATTACACTGCTACTACCGCAACGTTGACGTTCACGTCTAGCATGACGGAAGCGACGGTGACAGTGTTTATAACGGATGATGCCGTTGTGGAAGGTGAAGAAACCTTCGTAGTGGAGCTGTCGGGTGATCGTGTGCCCTCGGTTTCGAGTGTTGCTAGGGTTACGATAACGGATGACGATGTTGAGATAGGGTTCTCGCCTGTGGATTACAGTGTGTCCGAAGTTGCCGGTAGTGTGGAGTTGACTGTGTCGGTGTTGTCCGGTGATATAGAGGCCGGCGTAAACGTGGAAGTGACCTTCATGACTATGGATGGAAGTGCTATTGCCGGCGAAGATTACACTGCTACTACCGCAACGTTGACGTTCACGTCTAGCGTGACGGAAGCGACGGTGACAGTGTTTATAACGGATGATGGCATTTTGGAGGAGACTGAAAACTTCCGAGTGGAATTGTCGGGTGAGAGCGTACTAGCTACGGCAAGCGTAGCGACGGTGACGATAAACGATGACGATGTGGAGATAGGGTTCTCGCCTGTGGCTTATAGTGTGTCCGAAGTTGCCGGCAGTGTGGAGTTGACTGTGTCGGTGTTGTCCGGTGATATAGATGCCGGCGTAAACGTGGAAGTGACCGTTATGACTATGGACGAGAGTGCTATTGCCGGCGAAGATTACACTGCTACTACCGCAACGTTGACGTTCACGTCTAGCATGACGGAAGCGACGGTGACAGTGTTTATAACGGATGATGCCGTTGTGGAAGGTGAAGAAACCTTCGTAGTGGAGCTGTCGGGTGATCGTGTACCCTCGAGTTCGAGTGTTGCTAGGGTGACGATAAACGATGACGATGTTGAGATAGGGTTCTCGCCTGTGGCTTACAGTGTGTCCGAAGTTGCCGGTAGTGTGGAGTTGACTGTGTCGGTGTTGTCCGGTGATATAGATGCCGGCGTAAACGTGGAAGTGACCGTTATGACTATGGACGAGAGTGCTATTGCCGGCGAAGATTACACTGCTACTACCGCAACGTTGACGTTCACGTCTAGCGTGACGGAAGCGACGGTGACAGTGTTTATAACGGATGATGCCGTTGTGGAAGGTGAAGAAACCTTCGTAGTGGAGCTGTCGGGTGATCGTGTGCCCTTGGGTTCGAGTGTTGCTAGGGTTACGATAAACGATGACGATGTTGAGATAGGGTTCTCGCCTGTGGCTTACAGTGTGTCCGAAGTTGCCGGTAGTGTGGAGTTGACTGTGTCGGTGTTGTCCGGTGATATAGATGCCGGCGTAAACGTGGAAGTGACCTTCATGACTATGGACGAGAGTGCTATTGCCGGCGAAGATTACACTGCTACTACCGCAACGTTGACGTTCACGTCTAGCGTGACGGAAGCGACGGTGACAGTGTTTATAACGGATGATGCCGTTGTGGAAGGTGAAGAAACCTTCGTAGTGGAGCTGTCGGGTGATCGTGTGCCCTCGAGTTCGAGTGTTGCTAGGGTGACGATAAACGATGACGATGTTGAGATAGGGTTCTCGCCTGTGGCTTACAGTGTGTCCGAAGTTGCCGGTAGTGTGGAGTTGACTGTGTCGGTGTTGTCCGGTGATATAGATGCCGGCGTAAACGTGGAAGTGACCGTTATGACTATGGACGAGAGTGCTATTGCCGGCGAAGATTACACTGCTACTACCGCAACGTTGACGTTCACGTCTAGCGTGACGGAAGCGACGGTGACAGTGTTTATAACGGATGATGCCGTTGTGGAAGGTGAAGAAACCTTCGTAGTGGAGCTGTCGGGTGAGAACGTACTAGCTACGGCAAGCGTAGCGACGGTGACGATAGAGGATGCCGATGTATTGGAGATAGGGTTTGATCCTATCGACTACTTCGTATCGGAAGATGCCGGTAGTGTGATGTTGGGTGTGTCCGTGTTTTCCGGTGAGCTAGCTGAGGGTGTGAGTGCGATGGTGAGTGTGATGACGATGGATGGTAGTGCTGTTGCCGGCGAAGAAGGCGATTACAGTGAATTTACGGACACGTTGACATTCACCTCCGAGGTGACTACTCAAACGGTTTCCGTGTTAATATTGCCTGATGATGATCCGGAGAGTGATGAAGTGTTCAGTGTAAATTTGTTGGGTGCGGACGTGCTAGATACGGCAAGCACGGCATTAGTGACGATATTACGGAATGACTTTTTGGAATTGAGTTTCGACCGGTCCTTGTATATGGCTGATGAGGGAGATACTGTGACGCTAGCGGTGAGTCTGATAAACCTCTCCGATACGGTGGAGTTTCCTCCTTCGGGTGTACGGATCATATTGGGGACGGAGGAAGGTCTTGCCAAATCAAGTGATTACGGTCCATTGTCTCCTTCGGAGTTGTTCTTCTCCGAACCGTCTACACTTGCGGTGACGATAAATATAGTGGATGACGAGTTTGGTGAACGCGCGTCTAGGTTCCGGGTTGTAGCATCAGACGGTATGGGTCTGTTTTCTTCTGCAGAGATAGAGATATCTGAGTCTGACGGCGGAAGTGAATTCGCGGTATCGATTATGCCGTCTCCAATATCTGCTAATCAAAAGGACAATAATAGAGATAGTTTTGGTAGGTTTAGAGCGTTTGACGAGAACGGTAGAGATTACGTTCCATACTTCGTACTGGAAGGGGTTAATATAGCGGAAGATGATCCCAGTAATGAATTTAATAATGATATCTTCTTCAGTCCTCTGGACTGGGAAATCTATTTTGATTTGCGAATTTCGTCAGTGTTTAGTGAAGAGGTGGTTGTAAGTTGGGAGGTTGAGTGTATACGAGCTACAGATGCCGACTTTGGTCGAAGAGGAAGTGACGGCGTCGTTCGTGCCCTTAGTGAAGGAGATAACGTGTGCGGACGGACGGGTTCTACATCTATACCCGGCGGAAGCAGGATTGCATCGGAGTTTCTGTCAGTTATTGCAAGGGATGATGATATATTTGAGCTTGACCAGTTATTCCGAGTAAGGATAACGGATGTGAACTCACCTCTCGTGAAGATAAATGAAGCGGAAGATGAGGTGACTACGATAATAGTGGATGATTTTAATGGTGAAATAAGGATACCTTCCCTACGTGAGGGAAGACGTGATGAAGGTAGTGATTTGACTGTATTTGGTGCGGGGGATTTCCGTACATTCGATGGTAGGGGTTCGGGAAGAGGTCTTCAAGAGGATGCAGTATTGCACTGGCGGATAGTGTGTTTTGAAGCGGAGGATGCAGATTTTTCTATAAATCCGGGAGTAGAATGCGGAACTGAGGATAAAGTGATAGCGGGATCAGTGACAGCGTCAGTACCTACTAGCGAACTTGAGTTCGGAACAACTACCCCTGTGTTGTCCGGTGATGTGTTACTTGCTCGTCTGTTGGATGATGAGCTTGCGGATAATGGAGAGAGGTTCCGTATAGAGTTCACGGGTTTGCATCCCCTTCGAGGTGACTTGACAATTCTTAGAGGAGATGATAGGTCTGGGAATAGGAATGCATTTATAAATAATTACGAAGGTATACTCTACCGCACTATAGAGATAAGAGATAGGGATACGGAAGTTCGTGTGAGCGGTCCTGCGGAAGTTACGGAGGCTCCGGGAACTTCGTCCACCTTCCGCTTTGAGTTGTATGAAGGTGATCGTCCCGAGTCTAGTCCGGTGTCTCGTAATACGGATATAGACGTGGACTTTGCGTTGTTGTGTGACGGATCATCTAGTGCGTCTAGTGAAGATTTTTCGGGTTTGAGTTGCGGTTCTACGGGCACAGTCAGGATACCTTCCGGTAGTAGTTTTGCGGAATTGGAAGTGAATATATCCGATGATGACGTAGCGGAATTAGATGAGACATTCCGAGTAGTTGCTACGAGTGTCAATCCCGTGTTTCTTTCCGGGTTGTCTCCCGAAGTTGCACACGTGACGGTTGCACCGGGTGCGCTGTCTTCTGCGTTAGTAACTATAAGAGACAACGATACCGTCACGATAGGGTTTAGTGATGTAGGTCCTCATTCCGTGTTAGAGGGTGACGAAGGTGAAGAGAGAATTGTAACGTTGAGTGTGTCGGTGTTGTCCGGTGATCTGGCGGCAGGTGTGAGTGTGGCAGTGGTAGTTATGACTGTAGACGATGATGCAACTTCCGGTGGCGGAGATTACATGGAGGTGACGGACGTGTTGACTTTCACCTCGGAAGTTGGAACTCTGTCTGTGTCTGTGCCTATATTTGGTGATAATGTTTTGGAGGGTGATGAAACTTTCGAGGTTCGAGTTGCGCCGGCGGGTTCCGATGTAGCCGGGTTGAACATCTCCGATACTGCAAGCGTAGCTACGGTGACGATACTGGATGATGATAGGGGAGTAATCTCCGTTAGAGTTTCGGATGATGAGATATTGGAGGGAGATGAAACGACGTTCACAGTGGATCTGGTGAGTGACGATAGAGTAGTAGAAGAGGCTATAGGCGTGTTGTGGAGAGTGAGTTGCGGAGGTGATATAACGTCTGGTGACTTTGTAGGGGGTTGTCCATCGGGGATAGCGACTATAGCAGTGGGTTCTACATCAGAAGATTTCACTATAACTACGAACGATGATGATGTGTTGGAAGGTATGGAAACGTTCACGGTTACGCTAACGGATATAGTGCCTGACATAGAAGGTCTTATAACTATTTCGACTGCTGCGCGCACCGCATCTGTGGAGATAAGCGATAACGATATTGGAGTAATTTCGGTTACGGTTGGTACGGATATCGTATCCGAGGGTGATGAAGTGATATTCACGGTGAACCTTTCGGCTGGGGTTACGACGGAGAATGCTATAGATGTGGAGTGGAGAGTGAATTGCGGAGCTGATAGCGATGTAACTGCCGATGACTTTGTAGGGGGTTGTCCATCCGGCACGGCTACGCTAGAGTCGGGAGAGTTGTCGGCTACGTTTGCGGTAACTACGAACGACGATAATGTGTTGGAAGAAGATGAAAAGTTCACTGTGAGACTGTTTAACGTATCATCCGATGTAGGAGCGTCGATAATGATATCATCCACGGCAAGCACTGCATCTGTGACTATAGAAGATAACGATACGGTGGAGATAGGGTTTGAGCAAACGATTCAGAGCGTATCGGAGAATGCGGGTAGTGTTACGCTGACTGTATCGGTTACTTCCGGTGAGATAGCTGAAGGTTTGAGTGTGACGGCGGTTGTGATGACTATGGACGGAAGTGCTACCGGCGGCGAAGATTACACTACCGTATCGAATGAGTTGACGTTCACCTCCGATGTAACTGCTCTGACGTTGACAGTGTCTATATTGCCTGATGATGTGGTGGAGGGTAATGAAACGTTCCTAGTGAAATTGTCGGGTGATGGTGATAGTGTGCTAGTTACGGCAAGTGTAGCTATGGTGACGATATTGGATGAAGATACGGTGGAGATAGGGTTTGAGCAATTGAGTTACAGAGTATTTGAGGATGCGGGTAGTGTGACGCTGACTGTAGCGGTTACTTCAGGGGAGCTAGGTGAAGATGTGAGTCTGACGGTGGTAGTGATGACTATGGACGGAAGTGCTACTGCCGGCGATGATGGCGACTATACTGTGTTGCTGGAAACGTTGACTTTCACTTCCGATGTGACTGCTCACACAGTGTCTGTAGATATAAACGATGATACGGTAGTTGAACTCTCAGAGGAATTCACAGTTAACCTTACGACGCTACGTGAAGATGTGACGTTATCGGTATCTGAGGCATTTGTAACGATAGATGATGAAGATACGGTGGAGATAGGGTTTGAGCAAACGATTCAGAGCGTATCGGAGAATGCCGGTAGTGTGACGCTGACTGTATCGGTTACTTCCGGTGAGATAGCTGAAGGTGTGAGTGTGACGGTGGTTGTTATGACTATGGACGAGAGTGCTATTGCCGGCGAAGATTACACTACCGTATCGAATGAGTTGACGTTCACCTCCGATGTAACTGCTCTGACGTTGACAGTGCCGATATTGCCTGATGATGCGGTGGAGGGTAATGAAACGTTCCTAGTGAAATTGTCGGGTGATGGTGATAGTGTGCTAGTTACGGCAAGCGTAGCGAGAGTGACGATATTGGATGAAAATGTCGTTGAGATAGGGTTCGAGCAATTGAGTTACAGAGTATTTGAGGATGCGGGTATTGTGGAGTTGACTGTGTCAGTGTTGTCCGATGATATAGAGGCCGGCGTGAACGTGGAAGTGACCGTTATGACGATGGACGAGGGAAGTGCCGTTGCCGGCGTTGATTACACTGCTACTACCGCAACGTTGACGTTCACCTCTAGCGTGACGGAAGCGACGGTTATAGTGTTTATAACGGATGATGCCGTTGTGGAAGGTGAAGAAACCTTCGTAGTGGAGCTGTCTGGTGATCGTGTATCCTCGGGTTCGAGTGTTGCTAGGGTGACGATAACCGATGACGATGTTGAGATAGGGTTTGAGCAATTGAAGTACAACGTATTGGAAGGTGCCGGTAGTGTGACGCTGGTAGTGTCGGTACTGTCCGGTACGATAACAACGGGTGATAGTGTCACGGTGAGTTTGATGACGATTACGGGTGAAAGTGCCGGTGGTGACGATTATGACGGTAGAAATGTAGTCTTGGAATTCACATCCGGATCTACTCGGGTGGATCTGTCTGTGAATATAGTCACGGATGATATTCTGGAAAGCGATGAGTTTTTCGAGGTGAAGTTGTCCGGTGCCCGTGTATCCGTTGAAGCGAGTAGTGCTCGGGTAACTATAGAGGATGATGACTTTGGGGAGATTTCAATCGAGGCTGATACGGATAGGGTATCCGAAGGAGAAGACGTGACGTTAAGAGTGAACCTGACGGAACCCTCCAGCACATTATCGTCCGGCGTTACGGCGAATGCGGTTATGGCGGATGAAGATATAGGGGTAGCATGGAGTGTGTCCTGCGAAGGTGATGTGACGGACTTGGATTTTGCGGACGGTTGTCCTTCCGGCACAGTGACGATAGCGGCGGGCATGAGCTCATCTGAATTCACTATTTCGGCGGATGCCGATAATGTGGCGGAAGGTTTGGAAGTGCTCACTGTGGCTCTAGACTCGGTATCACCCAATAATGAGGGACGTATAACGATATCGGATACGCGGAGTACCGCAATAGTCGGAGTAAGGGATGCCGTAATAATTTCTATCGATGCGGTATCGGATACTGTAGATGAAGGGAGTCCGGCTGAGTTTACGGTGGAACTCGGCGGTTTTACGGACGAGACTATATCTGCGGAATGGAGAGTTAGTTGCGGCGGCGGTAGTGATGTAATTGCGGATGACTTTATCGGCGGTTGCCCAGCCGGCACAGTGACGATAGCGTCCGGCGGATCCTCCGCCACGTTCACGGTATCTACGAATGACGATAATGTGGTGGAAGGTACGGAAAGGTTCAATGTGACACTATCGGGCGTGTCATCTACTACGTTAGGTAATATAACGATATCGGATACGATGAACACGTTATCCGTAGCTATAACGGATAACGATTTCGGTGAAATTGTGATTTGGGATACCGACGATTTCCGCTCATTGAGCGCAGGAGCATTTCACACATGCGGCATAATAGACGGCGGTATTGCCGATGGTGAAGCGAGATGCTGGGGAGATGATCTCGACGGTCAATCTACTCTACCACTGGATCTGCAAGGTGTCAGTTTCCGCGCGGTAAACGCAGGTTTTATTCACACGTGCGGCATAATAGACGGCGGTGCCGGAGATGGTGAAGTGGTCTGCTGGGGAGACGATAGTGATGATCAATCTACTCTACCACTGGATCTGCAAGGTATCCGTTTCCGCGCCGTGAGCGCAGGAGCATTTCACACATGCGGCATAATAGACGGCGATATCAATGGCGGAGAAGTGACATGCTGGGGTTTGGGCTCGGATCCCGATAGCGATGAAAGCGGGACCGGAGACTTGGATCTTGATCAAGCCGTTCCTCTGACGGGTGCTTTCCGCGCCGTGAGCGCAGGTTTTGTTCACACATGCGGCATAAGAGACGGCGGTATTGACGATGGAGAAGTGGCCTGCTGGGGGGACTCTCTTGAAGCTACTCTGCCGGCGGATCTGCAAGATGTCAGTTTCCGCGCGGTAAGCGCAGGGAGTCTTCACACGTGCGGCATAATAGATGGCGGTATTGATGATGGTGAAGTGGCCTGCTGGGGTCTGGGTTCTGATCCTGACGTTGATGAGGGTGTCGGTGATTTTGACCAAGCCGTTCCTCTGCCGGGTACTTTCCGCGCATTGAGCGCAGGGGGTAATCACACGTGCGGCATAAGAGACGGTGGTATCAATGATGGAGAAGTGGCTTGCTGGGGTCTGGGTTCTGATCCTGACGTTGATGAATTTCGCGGTGATTTTGACCAAGCCGTTCCTCTGCCGGGCACTTTCCGCGCATTGAGCACAGGAGGTGCTCACACCTGCGGTATAATAGACGGCGGTATTGATGATGGAGAACTGTCCTGCTGGGGATCTGATACTAGCGGTCAATCCACTCCTCCTCTTCCTCCTATATTTGTGATACCGGAAGGCGGTGAAGTGGGTTTCAGGATTGGGTTCTCGGCTGATGTTACAGCGGATGAAGACATAGCGGTGGAGTGGACTTGTGAAGGCAATATAAACGATGGAGATTTTGTAGACGGTTGTCCTTCCGGCACGGTGACGATAGCGGCGGGAGCATCGCGTTCCATGTTCGCCATATCTACGCGCTCGGATACTGGTTTGGAAGAGTTCTCTGTGAATCTAAGCAATGTGTCACCCACTATAGAAGACCGTATAACGATATCGGATACGCGGAGTACTGCAATAGTCGAAATAGCGGAGGCGGTAATAATTTCTATCGATGCGGTATCGGATACTGTGGATGAGGGTAGTACGGCAGTGTTCAGGGTGGAACTGGACGGTGGTGTTACGGATGAGTCTATATCTGCGGAATGGAGCGTTAGTTGCGGCGGCGGTAGTGATGTAACTGCGGATGACTTTGTCGGCGGTTGCCCATCCGGCACAGTGACGATAGCGTCCGGCGGATCCTCCGCCACGTTCACGGTATCTACGAATGACGATAATGTGGTAGAAGGTACGGAAACGTTCGATGTGACACTATCGGGCGTGTCATCTACTACGTTAGGTAATATAACGATATCGGATACGATGAACACGTTATCCGTAGCTATAATGGATAACGATTTCGGTGAAATTGTGATTTGGGATACCGACGATTTCCGCGCAGTAGACGCAGGAGCATTTCACACCTGCGGCATAAGAGACGGCGGTAGCGATGACGGAGAAGTAGCATGCTGGGGTTTGGGCTCGGATCCTGACGTTGATGAGGATCTCAATGATTTTAACCAAGCCGTTCCTCTGCCGGTTACTTTCCGCGCATTGAGCGTAGGAGGATTTCACACGTGCGGCATAATAGACGGCGGTATCGATGATGGAGAAGTGGCTTGCTGGGGTGTGGGTTCTGATCCTGACGTTGATGAAGATCCATTTTTTGATTTTGACCAAGCCGTTCCTCTGCCGGGTACTTTCCGCGCATTGAGCGCAGGAGGTACTCACACGTGCGGCATAATAGATGGCGGTACAGATGATGGAGAAGTGGCCTGCTGGGGAGACCCTCTTGAAGCTACTCTGCCGGCGGATCTGCAAGATGTCAGTTTCCGCGCGGTAAGCGCAGGGGATCTTCACACGTGCGGCATAATAGACGGCGGTATTGATGATGGAGAAGTGGCTTGCTGGGGATCTGATACTAGCGGTCAATCTACTCCTCTGCCTGGTACTTTCCGCGCATTGAGCGCAGGTTTTGCTCACACATGCGGCATAATAGATGGCGGTACAGATGATGGAGAAGTGGCCTGCTGGGGTCTGGGTTCTGATCCTGATGTTCATGAGGGTGTCCCTGATTTTGACCAAGCCGTTCCTCTGCCGGGTACTTTCCGCGCATTGAGTGCAGCAGGTGCTCACACGTGCGGCATAATAGACGGCGGTATTGATGATGGAGAAGTGGCTTGCTGGGGTCTGGGTTCTGACCCTGACGTTGATGAGGATGGCGCTGATTCTGACCAAGCCGTTCCTCTGCCGGGCACTTTCCGCTCCGTGAGCGCAGGGCTTAGTCACACGTGCGGCATAATAGACGGCGGTATCGATGATGGAGAACTGTCCTGCTGGGGATCTGATACTAGCGGTCAATCCACTCCTCCTCTTCCTCCTCTATTTGTGATACCGGAAGGCGGTGAAATAGGTTTCAGGATTGGGTTCTCGTCTGATGTTACAGCGGATGAAGACATAGCGGTGGAGTGGACTTGTGAAGGCAATATAAACGATGGAGATTTTGTAGACGGTTGTCCTTCCGGCACGGTGACGATAGCGGCGGGAGCATCGCGTTCCATGTTCGCCATATCTACGCGCTCGGATACTGGTTTGGAAGAGTTCTCTGTGAATCTAAGCAATGTATCACCCACTATAGAAGACCGTATAACGATATCGGATACGCGGAGTACTGCAATAGTCGAAATAGCGGAGGCGGTAATAATTTCTATCGATGCGGTATCGGATACTGTAGATGAAGGGAGTCCGGCTGAGTTTACGGTGGAACTGGACGGCGGTGTTGCAGATGAGGCTATAGCTGCGGAATGGAGAGTTAGTTGCGACGGCGGTAGTGATGTAACTGCTGAAGACTTTGTCGGCGGTTGCCCATCCGGCACAGTGACGATAGCGTCCGGCGAATCCTCCGCTACGTTCACGGTATCTACGAATGACGATAATGTGGTAGAAAGATTGGAAGAGTTCTCCGTGTCTCTCTCGAGAGTATCAACGGATATAGAAGGTCGTATAACTATCTCCGCTACTTCTCGTACCGCATCTGTGAACATAGCGGATAGCGATACCGGTGTAGTTGTGATTTCAACTGAGGGTTTACGCGCAATAACCTCGGGAACACCATTGACAGAAGGATCTCACACATGTGCTATACAAAGAGATGGAAGAGTAGAGTGCTGGGGATTTGGTCCGTTTGGGCAAACTACTCTTGTTACTCCTCCTCCTGACGAAATTCAACTGGAAGATGTCCGTTTCCGCACAGTGAGTGCGGGGGCGCTTCACACATGCGGCATACGAGAAGACAACGGTGAAGTGGCATGCTGGGGAGACGATTCCGATTCGACTGGGGCACTTACTCCGACAACGGCAGCCGACGGTTCCGCTATTCGCTTCCGCGCAGTAAACGCAGGCGGATTAACCGTTGGAACAACTCACACGTGCGGCATAGTAGACGGCGTTAGTGAAGATGGTACAGTAAGTAGTGAAGATGGTACAGTAAAATGTTGGGGAAGCAATGAGAGTGGGCAATCTACTCCACCAACGGCAACCGATGGTTCCGCTATTCACTTCCGCGCAGTGGACTCGGGATCTGAGCATACATGCGGCATAATAGACGGCGTTAGTGAAGATGGTACAGTAAGTAGTGAAGATGGTACAGTAATATGTTGGGGATTCGATGGAAGCAGTTCAGGACAAGGATTTAATATTCCGTCAGACGGTCGACTTACTCCGCCAACGGAAACCGATGGTTCCGCCATTCGTTTCCGCGCATTAAGCGCGGGAGGAGTCAATTCACCAAGTACTAATAATATCTGCGGTATAATAGATGGCGGTATCAGAGATGGTGAAGCGGCATGCTGGGGAAGCGGTTTTCCTGATGATCCTGATGATCCTGATGATGTTAGTATGCCACTCGGTGTTCGCTTCAGCGCAGTGAGCGTAGGAGGTCAACACGTCTGCGGTATACGTGAAGACAACGGTGAAGCGGCATGCTGGGGGAATGATGTGCGTGGACAATCTACTCCGCCGGAAGGTGTCCGCTTCCTTGCACTGAGCGCAGGTCCTCAGTACAGCTGCGGTATACGAGAAGACAACGGTGAGGCGGTATGCTGGGGGGATAGGGCACAGGGTCAAACCTTACCTCCGTCATTTGGGATATCCGAAGGTGATGGAGCGGATTTCATGATTAGGTTCTTGAACGGTGTTACGGCGAGTGAAGATATAAGTGTGGAGTGGAGCGTAACTTGCGAGAATGATATAACTACCGATGATTTTGCCACTTCTTCGTGTCCATTAAGCAGAGCGACGATACCTGCGGGAGAAGTATCCGCCACGTTCACCGTATTGACAAACAACGATAATGTGGTGGAAGGTAGGGAAATGTTCGCTGTGTCTCTTACGGATAGTGCATTACCTAATATAGGAGGTCGTATAACCATCTCCGCCGCTTTGGACACTGCATTTGCCGGTGTAAATGATGATGACTTTGGAGAGGTTTCGGTTGATGCGGTATCGCCGATCGTAGCCGAAGGGAGTGCGGCTGAGTTTACGGTGGAACTGATGGATGATGGTGTTACGGCTGACGAGGATATAGCAGTAGAGTGGCGCGTAACTTGCGAAGGTGATGTAACCGCTGAAGACTTTATCGGCGATTGTCCATCCGGTACGGTGACTATAGATGCCGGTTCTACGTCTGCAGCTTTCACGATTATGACGAATGATGATGATGAGTCGGAAGGTGCTGAAGAGTTTGTTGTGTCTCTTATAGGCGTGTCACCTACTATAGAGGATATTATAACGATACGGGATGCTGTCGGCACGCAAACTAGCGCGCTAGATCACATAACGATATCGGGTACTATGAGCACGGCATCCGTGACTATATTGGCTAACGATGCGGTTATAGGTTTCGACCCTGTGGAGTATAGCGTGGATGAGGATGAGGGTAGTGTGACGCTGACGGTGTCTGTCTTGGCCGGCACTATAGAAGCCGGTGAGAGTGTGACGGTGAATGTTACGACTATGGACGCGGGAAGTGCCGTTGCCGGGGACGATTACATTCGGTTGGAAGAAACGTTCATCTTTACTGCAGATGAGACGACGCACACGGTGTCAGTGACGATACTGGAAGATTCGATTGTGGAAGAGGATCAATTCTTCCGAGTGGAACTGTCCGGTGAGAGTATATCTGCTGCTGCGAGCATAGCGACGGTGACGATAAGGGATAACGATGCGGTTGCAGTGGAGATAGGTTTCGACCCTGTGACGTATAGAGTAAGGGAAAATGCAGGTAGTGTGACGCTGACGGTGTCTGTGTTGGCCGGCACTATAGAATCCGGTGAGAGTGTGGCGGTGAATGTGATGACTATGAACGACGGAAGTGCGGTTGCCGGCTTCGATTACACTTCCCTGTCTGAGACGTTGGTGTTCGACTCGGATGTAACTGTTCATACGATTGCGGTATCGATATCCGGTGATTTTGTTGTAGAAGGCTTGGAGCGGTTCGTATCGGAATTGTCGTCTACATCCGAGGGCGTGGTAATATCGGCAGCTCGTGCTACGGTGATGATAGATGATGATGACCGTGGGGAGATTTCGGTCTTAGATTTTGGGGGTAGCATAGTTGAAGGCGGGGAGGTGATGTTCGGATTAGTACTGTTGATGCCGGGCGATCCTGTTACAGCGGCGGTTACGACGGCGGACGAGGATCTAGGCGTGTCGTGGAGGGTATCTTGCGAAGGTGATGTAACCGCTGAAGACTTTGGCGGCGATTGTCCATCCGGCACGGTGACGATAGCGGCGAATTCTCCGATTGCAGAATTCACGATTATGCTGAATAATGACGATATGGTGGAAGGTGATGAAGAGTTGCGGGTTTCTCTTACAGGCGTATTCCCCACTATAGAGGGTCGTATAACGATATCGGATACGTTGAGCGTTGCTAGTGTGACGATAAGGGATAACGATGTGGAGATAGGTTTCGACCCTGTGGAGTATGAAGTATTCGAATTTTTTGAGGATAGTGTGACGCTGATCGTGTCCGTCTTGGCAGGTACTATAGTGGCCGGTGAGAGTTTAACGGTGAATGTTAATAGTATGACCTTGGGAGATGCTACTGCCGGTTCAGATTATGAGCGGTTGGAAGAAACGTTAATCTTTACCGCAGATGCGATGACGCAGATGGTGGAAGTGACGATACTGGACGATTCAATTATTGAAGCTCCTCAATCCTTCATAGTGGAACTGTCCGGTGATAGTATATCCGCTGCTGCAGACACAGCGCGAGTGACGATATTCGATAACGATGGAGCGCCGCCTCAGGTGGGTATAGGCTTCGAGGAAGTGGAATATAGCGTTTCGGAAGGCGTGGGTAGTGTGACTCTGGCGATATCGGTACTGTCCGGGGATATAGGGATTGGTGATGTGAATGTGAGGGTGACGAGTGTGGACGGAAGTGCCGTTGCAGGTGAAGATTACGATGCATTTACGGATATATTGACGTTCGATTCCGATGTGACGACGCATACGGTGTCAGTGACGATACGGGAAGATTTGATTGTGGAAGAGGATAAATTCTTCCTAGTGGAATTGATTAGTCCGAGAGTATCCGCCGATGCACGCGTAGCTACGGTGGCGATAATTGATAATGATCGTGGGGTAGTTTCGCTTACGGCCGTTACGGATACGGTATCCGAGGGATCTGCGGTGACGTTCACGGTGGATCTAGAGGATGTGGTTAGATCGGATGCTGCTATAGGTGTGGAATGGCGCGTGAGTTGCGACGGCGGTAGCGGTGTAACCGGTGATGACTTTGTCGGGGGTTGTCCATCCGGTATATCGACTATAGCGGCGGGTCAAGTATCATCGGTCTTCTTGATTACGACGGATACGGATAGTGTGGTGGAAAATAATGAAGAGTTCTCTGTTTCTCTTACGGACGTATTTACCGATATAGAAGGTAGTATAACGATATCTGAGTCGACGAGCACGGCATCCGTGACGATAGAGGATGAAGCCGTTCTCTCCGTGGTTGGACCCGATTCTGCTGAAGTGGATGAGTCTGTTTCGGGTATGAGCGTTGCGATGTTCACTGTGAGTTTGTCTGACGGGGTCACTGAGGCTGCTGAGGATATAACTCTTTCGTGGAGTGTGAACTGTGTCACAGGTGCGGAAGGTTTTGCATCATCTGCAGACTTTGCAAATGGTGAATGTCCATCCGGCACGGAAACGATAGCGGCGGGTGACACTTCGGCGATCTTCTCGTTTATGACTTCGAACGATGAGATTCTAGAGGGGACGGAGAGGTTCACTGTTTCGATTGCGGCAATGACGGTAGGTAGCTTTGATGTGGTCTTCGATAATGGGGCGGATGAGGTTGTGGCAGAGGTGAGATTGCTAGATGATGAGGCTTTGACTGTTATTGTTACAGCGAGTGTTTCGTCAGTGGAAGAGGGAGAATTCGTGACATTCTACCTAATGGTGGATGAAGATGAAACGCTATCTGAAGAATTGACCTTGCCTTGGGCTATATCGTTTGGCACGGCATCGGCGGATGACTTTCCGGTTGGTCAACCCACCACAGGGACGTTAACGATACCTGCGGACACGGCTACATCCGCATCGGTAACACTAGATGTGTATGAGGATAACCTTGTGGAAGGCAATGAGGTTTTCAGTGTGATAGTTCCGCTTGCGGGGAGGCCTACATCGGAAGGCTTCATGATACAGGCTGTGCAGTTCTCGTCAGAGGACGTGACGATACTGGATACCGACTTCGCTGAAATTTTTATCCATAGCGCAGCGGATATGGTAGATGAAGGTAGTACGGCTGTGTTCACTGTGGAGCTGACGGGTAGTGTTGCAGATGAGGCTATAGATGTGGAATGGAGCGTGAGTTGCGGTGTTGGTAGCGGTATAACGGCTGAAGACTTTACGGGCGACTTCATCAGCGGTTGTCCATCCGGTACGGTGACTGTGGATGCCGGTTCTAGGGGTGCAGCTTTAACGATTGTGACGAATGATGATGATGAGCCGGAAGGTGCTGAAGAATTCAGTGTGACACTATCGAGCGTGTTGCCTACTATAGAAGGTCGTATAACGATATCTTCCGCTGCAAACACGGCATCCTTGACGATAATGGATAATGATGATGCGGTGCCCGCAGTGGAGATAGGTTTCTCGCCTACGGAGTACCGCGTACCTGAAGATGCGGGTAGTGTGACGCTAACCGTTTCCGTGTTATTCGGCATTATAGAAGCCGGTGAGAGTGTGGCGGTGAATGTGATGACTATGGACGACGGAAGTGCGGTTGCCGGCGAAGATTACACTTCCCTGTCTGAGACGTTGGTGTTCGACTCGGATGTAACTGTTCATACGATTGCGGTATTGATATCCGGTGATTTTGTTGTAGAAGGCTTGGAGCGGTTCGTATCGGAATTGTCGTCTACATCCGAGGGCGTGGTAATATCGGCAGCTCGAGCTACGGTGATGATAATGGATGGTGACCGTGGAGAAATTTCGGTTAGTGCCGTATCGCCGAGAGTGACCGAAGGTAGTGCGGCAGTGTTCACGGTGGAACTGAGGGATGGTGTTACGGCAGACGAACCTCTAGCCGTATCGTGGAATGTTGATTGTAGCGGTGATGTAAGTGTTGATGACTTGGGCGGGTTGTGCCCGTCCGGTACGGTGACGCTATTGTCGGGCTCTACGTCTGCAGCTTTCACGATTATGACGAATGATGATGATGAGCCGGAAGGTGCTGAAGAATTCAGTGTGACACTATCGCGCGTGGTACCCACTATAGAAGGTCGTATAACGATATCGGATACTATGAGCACGGCATCCGTGACTATATTGGCTAACGATGATGCGGTTGCAGTGGAGATAGGTTTCTCGCCTACGGAGTACCGCGTACCCGAAGATGCGGGTAGTGTGACGCTAACCGTTTCCGTGTTATTCGGCACTATAGAAGCCGGTGAGAGTGTGGCGGTGAATGTGATGACTATGAACGACGGAAGTGCGGTTGCCGGCGAAGATTACACTTCCCTGTCTGAGACGTTGGTGTTCGACTCGGATGTAACTGTTCATACGATTGCGGTATTGATATCCGGTGATTTTGTTGTAGAAGGCTTGGAGCGGTTCGTATCGGAATTGTCGTCTACATCCGAGGGCGTGGTAATATCGGCATCTCGAGCTACGGTGATGATAAGGGATGGTGATACCGGTATAATTAGTATCTCATCTGCAAGGTTACGCGCAATAGCCGCAGGAAGGGATTACTCATGTGTCATAATTGACGATGGTACAGTGAGATGTTGGGGAGATGATATTCAAGGTCAAGTTACTCTACCCGATGAACTGGCAGATGTCCGCTTCCGCGCATTGAGCGCAGGAGATGATCATAGATGTGGCATAATTGACGGCGGTAGTGACGATGGTGAAGTGGCATGTTGGGGTCTGGGCTCGGATCCTGATAGGACTGAAGGTATAGGTATCAATGATTTTGACCAAGCTGTGCCTTTAACGGGTGCTTTCCGCGCATTGGGCGCAGGAAGTAATCACACGTGTGGCATAGTAGACAGGGGTATTGATGACGGTAAAGCAAGATGTTGGGGATCTAATACAGCGAGTCAAGCTATTCTCCCTCTTGATCTGGTAGATGTCCGTTTCCGCGCATTGAGTGCAGGAGGTAGTCACACATGTGGCATAATAGACGGCGGTATTGATGACGGTAAAGCAAAATGTTGGGGATCTAATACAGCGAGTCAAGCTATTCTCCCTCTTGATCTGGTAGATGTCCGTTTCCGCGCATTGAGCGCAGGAGGTAGTCACACATGTGGCATAATAGACGGCGGTGAAGTGGCCTGCTGGGGAGATGGTAGAGATCGTCAAACTATACCTCCACCGGATGTCCGTTTCCGCGCAGTAGACGCAGGAACATTTCACACCTGCGGCATAATAGACGGCGGTATTGATGACGGTAAAGCAAAATGTTGGGGATCTAATATAGCGAGTCAAGCTATTCTCCCTCTTGATCTGGTAGATGTCCGTTTCCGCGCATTGGGCGCAGGAAGATTTCACACCTGCGGCATAGTAGACGGCGGTATTGCCGGTGATGAAGCGAGATGCTGGGGAAGTGATAGCAACGATCAAAGGACTCCACCGTCATTCTCACCGACCGAAGGGGATGAAACAAGCTTCATAGTTAGTTTCTTGCGCGGGATTACAGCGGATGAAGACATAAGTGTGAATTGGAACGTGTCTTGCATCGGTGATATAACGGCTGATGATTTTACCGATCCTTCGTGTCCATCGGGCAGAGTGACGATACCTTCGGGTGAATCGTCTGCAATGTTCGCGGTGTCTACGAATGACGATGAGGAAGTGGAAGCTAGTGAAACAGTCACTGTGACACTATCGAGCGTGTTGCCTACTATAGAAGGTCGTATAACGATATCGGGTACTATGAGCACGGCATCCGTGACTATATTGGATAATGATGAAGTGATTCCTGTGGATATAGGTTTCTCGCCTACGGAGTACAGCGTACCTGAAGATGCGGGTAGTGTGACGTTGACTGTGTCTGTCTTGGCCGGTGCTATAGAGGTTGGTGAGAGTGTGGCGGTGAATGTGATGACTATGGACGACGGAAGCGCTATTGCCGGCGAAGATTACACTACCCTGTCTGAGACGTTGGTGTTCGACTCGGATGTAACTGTTCATACGATTGCGGTATTGATATCCGGTGATTTTGTTGTAGAAGGCTTGGAGCGGTTCGTATCGGAATTGTCGTCTACATCCGAGGACGTGGTAATATCGGCATCTCGTGCTACGGTGATGATAAGGGATGGTGACCGTGGAGAAATTTCGGTTAGTGCCGTATCGCCGAGAGTGACCGAAGGTAGTGCGGCAGTGTTCACGGTGGAACTGCGGGATGGTGTTACGGCAGACGAACCTCTAGCCGTATCGTGGAATGTTGATTGTAGCGGTGATGTAAGTGTTGATGACTTGGGCGGGTTGTGCCCGTCCGGCACTGTGACGCTATTGTCGGGCTCTACGTCTGCAGCTTTCACGATTATGACGAATGATGACGATGTGGCGGAAAATGATGAAGTGTTCGTTGTGACACTATCAAGCGTGTTGCCTACTATAGAAGGTCGTATAACGATCTCTTCCGCTGCAAACACGGCACCCGTGACGATAAGGGCTAATGATGAAGTGATTCCTGTTGAGATAGGGTTCTCGCCTGTGGCTTACAGTGTGTCCGAAATTGCCGGTAGTGTGGAGTTGACTGTGTCGGTGTTGTCCGGTGATATAGATGCCGGCGTAAACGTGGAAGTGACCGTTATGACTATGGACGAGAGTGCTATTGCCGGCGTCGATTACACTGCTACTACCGCAACGTTGACGTTCACATCTAGCATGACGGAAGCGACGGTGACAGTGTTTATAACGGATGATGCCGTTGTGGAAGGTGAAGAAACCTTCGTAGTGGAGCTGTCGGGTGATCGTGTACCCTCGGTTTCGAGCGTTGCTAGGGTGACGATAAACGATGACGATGTTGAGATAGGGTTCTCGCCTGTGGCTTACAGTGTGTCCGAAGTTGCCGGTAGTGTGGAGTTGACTGTGTCGGTGTTGTCCGGTGATATAGATGCCGGCGTAAACGTGGAAGTGACCGTTATGACTATGGACGAGAGTGCCGTTGCCGGCGTCGATTACACTGCTACTACCGCAACGTTGACGTTCACGTCTAGCGTGACGGAGGCGACGGTGACAGTGTTTATAACGGATGATGCCGTTGTAGAAGGTGAAGAAACCTTCGTAGTGGAGCTGTCGGGTGATCGTGTACCCTCGGTTTCGAGTGTTGCTAGGGTTACGATAAACGATGACGATGTTGAGATAGGGTTCTCGCCTGTGGCTTACAGTGTGTCCGAAGTTGCCGGCAGTGTGGAGTTGACTGTGTCGGTGTTGTCCGGTGATATAGATGCCGGCGTAAACGTGGAAGTGACCGTTATGACTATGGACGAGAGTGCCGTTGCCGGCGTCGATTACACTGCTACTACCGCAACGTTGACGTTCACATCTAGCATGACGGAGGCGACGGTGACAGTGTTTATAACGGATGATGCCGTTGTGGAAGGTGAAGAAACCTTCGTAGTGGAGCTGTCGGGTGATCGTGTACCCTCGAGTTCGAGTGTTGCTAGGGTGACGATAAACGATGACGATGTTGAGATAGGGTTCTCGCCTGTGGCTTACAGTGTGTCCGAAGTTGCCGGTAGTGTGGAGTTGACTGTGTCGGTGTTGTCCGGTGATATAGATGCCGGCGTAAACGTGGAAGTGACCGTTATGACTATGGATGGAAGTGCTGTTGCCGGCGCAGATTACACTGCTACTACCGCAACGTTGACGTTCACGTCTAGCGTGACGGAAGCGACGGTGACAGTGTTTATAACGGATGATGCCGTTGTGGAAGGTGAAGAAACCTTCGTAGTGGAGCTGTCGGGTGAGAACGTACTAGCTACGGCAAGCGTAGCGACGGTGATGATAGAGGATGCCGATGTATTGGAGATAGGGTTTGATCCTATCGACTACTTCGTATCGGAAGATGCCGGTAGTGTGATGTTGGGTGTGTCCGTGTTTTCCGGTGAGCTAGCTGAGGGTGTGAGTGCGATGGTGAATGTGATGACGATGGATGGTAGTGCTGTTGCCGGCACAGATTACAGTGGGTTTACGGACACGTTGACATTCACCTCCGAGGTGACTACTCAAACGGTTTCCGTGTCAATATTGCCTGATGATGATCCGGAGAGTGATGAAGTGTTCAGTGTAAATTTGGTGGGTGCGGACGTGCTAGATACGGCAAGCACGGCATTAGTGACGATATCACGGAATGACTTTTTGGAATTGAGTTTCGACCGGTCCTTGTATATGGCTGATGAGGGAGATACGGTGACGCTAGCGGTGAGTCTGATAAACCTCTCCGATACGGTGGAGTTTCCTCCTTCGGGTGTACGGATCATATTGGAGACGGAGGAAGGTCTTGCCAAATCAAGTGATTACGGTCCATTATCTCCTTCGGAGTTGTTCTTCTCCGAACCGTCTACAGTTGCGGTGACGATAAATATAGTGGATGACGAGTTTGGTGAACGCACGTCTAGGTTCCGGGTTGTAGCATCAGACGGTATGGGTCTGTCTTCTTCTGCAGAGATAGAGATATCTGAGTCTGACGGCGGAAGTGAATTCACGGTATCGATTATGCCGTCTCCAATATCTGCTAATCAAAAGGACACTAATAGAGATAGTGATGATAGGTTTAGAGCGTTTGACGAGAACGGTGATGATTACCTTCCATTTCCATACTTCGTACTGGAACAGTCTGTGCCGGATGAAGGTGATGAAGATTCGAATCGCTTCTTTGGAGATAGGGGTGATTACATTGGTCTGGACAATGAAATCCTTTTCGATTTGCGAATTCAGTCAAGTTTTAGTGAAGACGTGGTTGTAAGCTGGGTAATTGAGTGTATACGAGCCACAGATGCCGACTTTGAGGAAAATAACGTGTGCGGACGGACGGGTTCTACGTCTATACCCGGCGGAAGCGGGATTGCATCGGAGTTTCTGTCACTTAGAGCAATGAATGATGATATAGCTGAGTTTGACCAGTTATTCCGAGTAAGGATAACTGATGTGAACTCACCTCTCGTGAAGATAAATGAAGAGTTAGATGATGTGACTACGATAATAGTGGACTCCGTTGTACAAACCGAGATAATTATTTTTTCTCTTGATAACCGTGTTGATAACTCTAACGTAAGGTCTGAAGGTAGTGATTTGACTGTATTTGGTGCTGGCGATATATTCGTGTCCCCCGCTCTTCAAGAGGAAGGAGTATTGCACTGGCGGATAGTGTGTCTTGGTTTTGAAGCAGAGGATGCAGATTTTTCTATAAATCCGGGAGTAAAATGTGAAAGTGCGGGATCATTGACGGTGCCAGTGGGAAACATTAGGCCTGTGTTGTCCGGTGATGTGTTGCTTGCTAGTCTGTTGGATGATGAACTTGCGGATAATGGAGAGAGGTTCCGAATAGAGTTCACGGGTTTTCATCTCCCTGTAACGGACTTGCCAGCTCTTAGAGGAGATGATAGGTTTCGGAATACTGGTGGTACCGGGGGATATAATCAAACTTACGACGGTATACACTACCGCACTATAGAGATAAGAGATATGGATACGGAAGTTCGTGTGAGCGGTCCTGCGGAAGTTACGGAGGCTCCGGGAAGTTCGTCCACCTTCCGCTTTGAGTTGTATGAAGGTGATCGTCCCGAGTCTCGTCCGGTGTCTCGTAATACGGATATAGACGTGGACTTTGCGTTGTTGTGTGACGGATCATCTAGTGCGTCTAGTGAAGATTTTACGGATTTTGGTTGCGGTTCTACGGGCACAGTCGGTTCTACGGGCACAGTCAGGATACCTTCCGGTAGTAGTTTTGCGGAATTGGAAGTGAATATATCCGATGATGACGTAGTGGAATTAGATGAGACATTCCGAGTAGTTGCTACGAGTGTGAATCCCGAGTCGCTTTCCGGGTTGTCTCCCGAAGTTGCACACGTGACGGTTGCACCGGGTGCGCTGTCTTCTGCGTTAGTAACTATAAGAGACAACGATACCGTCACGATAGGGTTTAGTGATGTAGGTCCTCATTCCGTGTCAGAGGGTGACGAAGGTGAAGAGAGAATTGTAACGTTGAGTGTGTCGGTGTTGTCCGGTGATCTGGCGGCGGGTTTGAGTGTGGCAGTGGTAGTTATGACTGTAGACGATGATGCAACTTCCGGTGGCGGAGATTACATGGAGGTGACGGAGTTGTTGACTTTCACCTCGGAAGTTGGAACTCTGTCTGTGTCTGTGCCTATATTTGGTGATAATGTTTTGGAGGGTGATGAAACTTTCGAGGTTCGAGTTGCGCCGGCGGGTTCCGATGTAGTCGGGTTGAACATCTCCGATACTGCAGACGTAGCTACGGTGAGGATACTGGATGATGATAGGGGAGTGATCTCCGTTAGAGTTTCGGATGATGCGATATTGGAGGGAGATGAAACGACGTTCACAGTGGATCTGGTGAGTGACGATAGAGTAGTAGAAGAGGCTATAGGGGTGTTGTGGAGAGTGAGTTGCGGAGGTGATATAACGTCGGGTGACTTTGTAGGGGATTGTCCATCGGGGATAGCGACTATAGCAGTGGGTTCTACATCAGAAGATTTCACTATAACTACGAACGATGATGATGTGTTGGAAGGTATGGAAACGTTCACGGTTACGCTAACGGATATAGTGCCTGACATAGAAGGTCTTATAACTATTTCGACTGCTGCGCGCACTGCATCTGTGGAGATAAGCGATAACGATATGGGAGTAATTTCGGTTACGGCTGGTACGGATATCGTATTCGAGGGTGATGAAGTGATATTCACGGTGAACCTTTCGGCTGGGGTTACGACGGAGAATGCTATAGATGTGGAGTGGAGAGTGAGTTGCGGAGCTGATAGCGATGTAACTGCCGATGACTTTGTAGGGGGTTGTCCATCGGGCACGGCTACGCTAGAGTCGGGAGAATTGTCGGCTACGTTTGCTGTAACTACGAACAACGATAATGTGTTGGAAGAAGATGAAGAGTTCACTGTGAGACTGTTTAACGTATCATCCGATGTAGGAGCGTCGATAATGATATCATCCACGGCAAGCACTGCATCTGTGACTATATTGGCTAACGATGCAGCTGAGATAGGGTTTGAGCAATTGGAGTACAGAGTATTTGAGGATGCGGGCAGTGTAACGCTGAGTGTTTCGATTCTCTCCGGGAATGCCGATTCGGTTTTCAATACGACGGTGGTTGTGACGACTATAGGCGGAAGTGCTACCGGCGGCGATGATTACACTGAGGTGATGGACATATTGACGTTTGACTCCGGTTTGACGACTCTGACGTTCACTGTTGAGATATCGGACGATGATATTGTGGAGAGAAATGAAGAGTTCCGAGTGGAGTTGTTTGGTGAGAGAGTATCCGTTACGGCAAGCAAAGTAACGGTTACGATAGAGGATGAGGATGATGAGATCGGCATTCTAGCGGTGGCGCTAGTGGATAGAGATACCGGCACGATTTCATTTCCACTTATCTCACCACTGACGGAAGGCAATGAACAAAGATACGAGGTTAGGTTCTTGAATGGCGCTATTACAGCGTACGAAGATATCGGTGTTCGGTGGCAAGTGAGTTGTGGTGAGGGTACAAATATCGAAGATACCGCTCGCGATAGCGATACCGAAATCGATGACTTTGTAGATTCGGTATGTCCTTCGGGTACAGTGACGGTAGCGGCCGGTTCTGAATCCGCCGGCTTCGCGATTTCGACGAATGACGACACAGCCGTAGAGAATCTGGAAGAATTCGAAATAACTTTAGAGTTAGAGAGTGTACCTCCCGATATAGAAGATAGGATAGCCGTAGCGGATCGGGATTTTGTGGTGTTTATAAGGGATAACGATACCGTCGAGATACGTTTCGATCCAGGTGATCCAGAGGTGTACCAAGTGTCCGAGGATGATGATAGCGTGATTCTGAAAGTTTCGGTCGACGGAGCCGTACCCGAAGGCGAGAGTGTGACGGTGAGTGTAACAGTTATGGACGGAAGCACTGAGGGGGACGAGGATTACACTATTTCAACGAATGAATTGACGTTCGGTTTCGGTGTGGCTGCTCAGACGTTGGCAGTGTTAGTAGTTGATGATAATGTAGTGGAAGGTTTGGAAGATTTCCGTGTGTTGTTGTCGGGTGCGTTCGTATCAGATACGGCAAATGTGGCGACAGTGGCAATAACGGATAACGATACCGGTACGATTTCGATAAGCAGAGTAGGTAATATCGTTGAATCCTTTGATGCAGGAGATAATCACGCATGCGCTGTAAGAGAAGATGGTGAAGTGGAATGCTGGGGAAATCCTGGAAGTCCTGATAATGGTCGAACTACTCCGACAACGGAAACCGATGGTTCCGCTATCCGCTTCCGCGCCGTGAGCGCAAGAGATGATTATACATGCGGCATAATAGCCGACGGTGTTGACGATGGTGAAGTGACATGCTGGGGATCTAGTCCTGATATACCTAATAGACTGGCGGATGTCCGTTTCAGCGCAGTAAGCGTAGGAGATGATCACGTATGCGCTATAAGAGAAGATGGTGAAGTGGAATGCTGGGGAAGTAATACTGATGGTCTATCCACTCCGCCACAGGATGTCCGTTTCAGCGCAATAAGCGCAGGATCGCGTCACACGTGCGGCATAGAGGAAGGTGGTGTTGACGATGGTGAAGTGAGATGCTGGGGAAGTGATAATAATGGTCAAACTACTCTTGTTACTCCTGACGGAACTCAACTGGCCAATGTCCGTTTCAGCGCAATAAGCGCAGGAAGGGATTATACATGCGGCATAAGAAATGATGGAGAAGTGGCATGCTGGGGAGATGATACCCTTGGTCAATCTACTCTACCACCGGATCTGCAAGGTGTTCGTTTCCGCGCAATAGGTTCGGGAGGTACTCACGCATGCGGCGTAATAGACGGCGGTAGTAACGATGGTGAAGTAGGATGCTGGGGATTTGATCTTATTGATGTAGATAGCCCACTGGATCCACTGCCCGGTCGCTTCAGCGCAGTAAGATCAGGCGATCTTTACACTTGCGGACTGAGATCAAACGGTGAAGTGGAATGCTGGGGGATTCCTGGCAATCTGAATTTTTCTCGGACTTCTCCTCCGGAGGCTGTAATATCCGAAGGTGATGAACAAGGCTTCAGAGTTAGTTTCTCAAATGATGTTACAGCGGGTGAAGACATAACGGTAGAATGGAACGTTCTTTGTGAAGGTGATATAACCGATAGGGACTTCACCGGTTTCGGCTTATCATGTCCGTCTGGCACGGCAACGATAGAGGTGGGTGAAGCATCCGCTACGTTCGCCGTATCCACGAATAACGATACTGCTGTAGAAAGTTCGGAAACATTATCAGTGTCTATTACGAGGATAGTACCCAATATAGACGGTCGTATAACGATATCGGATACGCTTAGCACTGCGAGTGTGACTATAGAAGATAATGATACGGTGGAGATAGGTTTTGAGCAAACGGTTCAGAGCGTATCGGAGAATGCGGGCAGTGTGAATCTGATAGTTTCCGTTCTTTCCGGGGAGATAAATCAAGGTTCGAGTGTGAATGTGAGTGTAATAGTTATGGACGTAAGCGCTGACAGGGACGAGGATTACACTACTTCAACGACTGAATTGGGGTTCGGTTTCGGTGTGACTACTCAGACGTTGCAAGTGTCAATAATTGATGATAGCGTAGTGGAAGGTTTGGAGCTGTTCAGAGTGGAGTTATCAGGTGAGAGTGCATCGGATAGGGCAGGCGTAGCGAATGTGAATATATTGGATAATGACAGCGGAGTAATTTCACTTACGGCTGTTACGGATGCGGTATCCGAGGGAACGGATGCAACATTCACCGTGAACCTTTCGGGCGGAGTTACGGTGGGGACGGATGTCGGCGTAGAGTGGAACGTGAGTTGCGGAGGTGATATAACGTCTAATGACTTTGCCGTCTCGCCATGTTCTTCCGTCACAGTGACGATAGCTTCGGGAGGTTCGTCTGCCGAGTTCGCCGTATCTACGAATGTCGATAATGTGGTGGAAGGTATGGAAGATTTCACCGTTATTCTGACGGGTGTATCACCTGATATAGAGAGGCGTATAACTATTTCTTCTGCTGCGAACACTGCATCCGTTGAGATAAGGGATCTCGACAGTGGGGTAATTTCGGTTACGGTTGGAACGAGTACGGTATCGGAGGGAGGCGAAGTGGCGTTCACGGTGGAACTGGGAGATGATGTTATAGCGGACGAGGCTATAGGCGTGGAATGGAGCGTGAGTTGCGGTGCCGGTAACGGTATAACTGCCGGTGACTTTGTGGGTGGTTGTCCATCGGGTACAGTGACGATACCTTCGGGTGAATCGTCTGCAACGTTCGCCGTGTCTACGAATGATGATGGGATGGTGGAAGGTAATGAAGTGTTTACTGTGACACTATCGAACGTATCGCCTGATATAGAAGACCTTATAACGATATCGAGTACGATGAGCACGGCATCCGTGACGATAACGGATAACGATGTGGAGATAGGTTTCGACCCTGTGAGGTATAGCGTATTGGAAGATGCGGGTAGTGTGACGCTGACTGTGTCGGTGTTGGCGGGGAGTATAAATGCGGGTGATAGTGTGGTAGTGGACGTTATGACTGCGGACGGAACTGCAGTTGCCGGCGAAGATTACACTACTACTACCGCAACGTTGACGTTCACCTCTAGCGTGACGGAAGCGACGGTGAGGGTGGATATAATTGACGATGCGGCTGTGGAACCCGCGGAGACCTTCCTAGTGTCCCTGTCGGGTGAGGGTGTATCCTCGGTTTTGAACGAGGCGATGGTGACGATAACGGATAACGATGTGGAGATAGGTTTCGACCCTGTGAGGTATAGCGTACTGGAAGATGCGGGTAGTGTGACGTTGACTGTGTCGGTGTTGGCGGGGAGTATAGATGTGGGTGATAGTGTGGTAGTGGACGTTATGACTGCGGACGGAACTGCAGTTGCCGGCGAAGATTACACTACTACTACCGCAACGTTGACGTTCACCTCTAGCGTGACGGAAGCGACGGTGAGGGTGGATATAATTGACGATGCGGCTGATGAACCCGCGGAGACCTTCCTAGTGTCCCTGTCTGGTGAGGGTGTATCCTTGGTTTCGAGCGTGGCGATGGTGACGATATTGGCTAACGATGCGGTTGATTTGAGGATAGGGTTCGATCCTACGGACTACCGTGTTTTGGAGAGTGCGGGTAGTGTGACGTTGACTGTGTCGGTGTTGGCGGGGAGTATAGATGCGGGTGATAGTGTGGTAGTGGACGTTATGACTATGGACGGAACTGCAGTTGCCGGCGAAGATGGCGATTACACTGCTACTACTGCAACGTTGACGTTCACCTCTAGCGTGACGGAAGCGACGGTGAGGGTGGATATAACTGACGATGTGGATGAGGAACCCGCGGAGACCTTCGTAGTGTCCCTGTCGGGTGAGGGTGTATCCTCGGTTTCGAGCGAGGCGGTGGTGACGATATTGGCTAACGATGTAGTGCCGCCCGTGGTGCCCGCAGTAGAGATAGGTTTCTCGCCTGTGACGTATAGCGTGTCTGAGGATGCGGGTAATGTGACGTTGACTGTGTCAGTGTTGTCGGAGAGTATAGAAGCGGGTAATAGTGTGACGGTGACGGTTATGACTATGGACGGAAGTGCTTTTGCCGTTTCGGATTACATTCGGTTGGAAGAAACGTTGATTTTTACCGCCGATGCGACGACGCATACGGTGTCAGTGACGATACTGGAAGATTCTATTGTGGAAGGGGATCAATTCTTCCTAGTGGAACTGTCCGGTGATCGGATATCTGCTACTGCGAGCGTAGCGCGAGTGACGATAGAGGATGCGGATGAAGCCGTTCTCTCCGTGGTTGGACCCGATTCTGCTGAAGTGGATGAGTCTGTTTCGGGTATGAGTGTTGCGACGTTCACTGTGAGTTTGCCGGACGGAGTAACGGCAGTTTCGGATATAACTCTTTCGTGGAGTGTGAACTGTGTGACGGGTGTTGTATCATCTGCGGACTTTGTCGGCGGTTGTCCGGAGGGCGCAGAGACGATATTTGCGGGTGACACTTCGGCGATCTTCTCGTTTATGACTTCGGATGATAATTTTAGAGAGGGGACGGAGAGGTTCACCGTTTCGGTTGCGGCAATGACGGTAGGTAGCTTTGATGTGGTCTTCGATAATGGGCTGGATGAGTTTGTGACTGATCTGAACTTGCTAGACGACGATACGGTGAATGTCAGTGTTATTGTTACAGCGAGTGTTTTGTCAGTGTTTGAGGGAGGATTCGTGGAATTCCGCCTAGTGTTGGATGAAACGGTATCTGAAGAATTGATTTTGCCTTGGGCTATATCGTTTGGCACGGCATCGGCGGATGACTTTCAGGGTCAACCCCTTTCAGGGACGTTAACGATACGTGCGAACAGGGACACATCCGAATTGATAACACTAGTTGTGGATGCGGATAACCTTGTGGAAGGCGCTGAGGTTTTCCGTTTGGTAGTTCCACTAGAGGGAAGGCCTGTATCGGATGACTTCGTGATACAGTCTGTGGAGTTCTCCTCGGAGGTTGTGACGATATTGGATAATCCCGCCGACTTCGCTGAAATCTTTATTGAGGTCGAATCGAGAGGTGTAGATGAAGGCGATACGGCTGTGTTCACTGTGGGGCTGATAGGTAGTGTTGCAGATGAGGCTATAGATGTGGAATGGAGCGTGAGTTGCGGCGATGGTAGCGGTATAACGGCTGAAGACTTTGTGGGCGGTTGTCCATCCGGTACGGTGACTATAGATGCCCGTTCGAGGTCTGCAGCTTTCACGATTGTGACGAATGATGACGATATGGTGGAAAATGATGAAATGTTCGTTGTGACACTATCGAGCGTGTTGCCTACTATAGAAGGTCGTATAACGATATCTCCCGCTGCAAACACGGCATCCGTGATAATAAGGAATAATGATGAAGTGCCGCCCGTGCCTCCGCTGGAGATAGGTTTCGAGACATTGAGTTACCAAATAGATGAAGGAGTAGGATCTTTCACTGTGAGAGTGTTGATTTTGTCCGGGGCTATAGAGATGGGTGAGAGTGTGACGGTGGTTGTTATGACTGTTGACGGAAGTGCGGTTGCGGGCGAAGATTACACTGCTACCACTGCGACGTTGACGTTTAGTTCCGTTGTAACTCGCAGGCTTCTTATTCTACCTCCTGTAATATCGGATAGTATTGTGGAAGGTAGTGAAGAGTTCATGTTGAGGTTGTCCGGTGAGGGTGTATCCTCCGTTTCAAGTGTAGCGACGGTGACGATATTGGATGGTGACCGTGGGGTAATTTCGGTTACGGTTGGAACGAGTACGGTATCGGAGGGAGATGAAGTGAGGTTCACAGTGGAACTGGGAGATGATGTTATAGCGGACGAGTCTATAGGTGTGGAATGGAACGTTGCTTGCGGTGGCGGTAACGGTATAATTGCGGGTGACTTTGTAGGCGGTTGTCCATCGGGTATAGCGACGATAGGGGTAGGTGAAACTTCAGCGATTTTCACGATTACGACTGATACGGATAGTGTGGTGGAGAATGATGAAGAATTTACGGTATCTCTTACGTCTCTTACGGGCCTATCTACCAATATAGAAGGTTTTATAACGATATCCGCCGCTTTGGACACGGCATCCGTGACGATAGAGGATGAGGCGGTTCTCTCCGTGGTTGGACCCGATTCTGCTGAAGTGGAAGAGGCTGTTGGCGGTATGAATATTGCGATATTCGAGGTTATCCTGACAGGCGGAGTTACTGCGTCTGATGATATAGATGTTTTGTGGCGTGTGGACTGTGCCACCGGTGTCATCGGTGTTGCACCGGCTGCCGATTTTGCCGATTTTGCCGACTTTGGCAGTGATTGCCCGTTCGGCACAGTGCGTATAGAAAGCGGTCAAACATCTGCGATCTTCTCGTTTGATATTCAGAACGATGAGGAGCTAGAAGGGACGGAGATTTTTGATGTTTTGTTTGCGGCAATGACGGTAGGTAGCTTTGATGTGGTCTTCGATAATGGGCTGGATGAGTTTGTGTCTAGGGTGAGATTGCTAGATGATGAGGCTGTGAATGTTAGTGTTGTATCGAGTGATTCGTTAGTGGTAGAGGGAGGATCCGTTACCTTCAACTTGGTGTTGGATGAGGCGATATCGGAAGAATTGAGTTTGCCTTGGCGTGTGTTGTTCGTATCGGCATCCGCATCGGACTTTGAGTTTGATCAGCCACTTTCAGGCACGGTAACGATACCTGCGAACACGCTTACATCCGCACCCGTAACGTTGCGTGTGCGTTCGGATAATGTTGTGGAGGGAGATGAAGTTTTCCGTGTGGTAGTTCCGATTGAGGGAAGGCCTGTGTCGGTCGATTTCGTGATACAGCGTATAGAGTTCTCTTCGGATGATGTGACTATAGATGATGCTGCCGACGGTGGAGAGATTTCTGTCCGTGCCGTATCTTCTCCTGTAGATGAGGGTAGTGTGGCAGTGTTCACGGTGGAGTTGACCAATGTTGTTACAGTTGAACCCATAGTTGTGGGATGGAGCGTAACTTGCGGCGGCGATAGTGATGCAACTATCGGGGATTTTGTCGGCGGTTGCCCATCCGGCACGGTTACGATAGGTCCGGGTGAATCATCCGCTATGTTCGAGGTGCCTACGAATGACGATAATGTGGTGGAAGGTATGGAAGCGTTCAGTGTGACACTTACGGGTGTATCACCGGATCTAGACGATCGTATAACGATTTCGGGTGATGAGAGCATTGTGACGATAAGGGATAACGATACCGGTACGATTGTAATCTCGTTCGATAAAGGCTTACAAGCCGTCAGTGCGGGATGGCTTCACACGTGCGGTATAACGGGAGATGGTGAAGTGGAATGCTGGGGTCTGGGCTCTGATAGTGAGAGTGATGAAGGTGACAACGATTTTGACCAAGCCGTTCCTCCGCAGGGTGCTTTCCGCGCAGTGAGCGGGGGACAATTCCACACATGCGGTATACGAGAAGACAACAGTGAAATGGAATGTTGGGGTCTGGGTTCGGATCTTGGTGAGGGTAATGAAGGAGCAGACGATTTTGACCAAGCCGTTCCTCCACCGGGTGCTTTCCGTGCAATAAGCGCAGGAGCTCTTCACACCTGCGGTATACGAGAAGACAACAGTGAAGTGGAATGCTGGGGAAATGATCGTTCGGAGCAATCTTCTCCAACTCAGGGTGTCAGTTTCCGCGCCGTGAGCGCAGGAAATAACCACACCTGCGGTATACGAGAAGACAACAGTGAAGTGGAATGCTGGGGACCGGGTGCTCAAACTACTCTTGTTACTCCTGACGGAATTCAACTGGCAGGTGTCCGTTTCCTCACAGTGATAAGCGGAGGTTTCCACACCTGCGGTATACGAGAAGACAACGGCGAAACGGCATGCTGGGGAAATAATGACACGGGTACTCGTCAATCTACTATACCTGCTCGACTGTCAGATGTCCGCTTCCGTAAGTTGGGCGCAGGAGATAACCACACTTGCGGTATAATAGACGGCGGTATCGATGACGGTGAAGTGGCATGCTGGGGAGAAAGTGTTTTTGGTCAAGCTACTCCTCCGGCGGATGTACGCTTCCTTGCATTGAGCGGGGGAAGAAGACACACGTGCGGCATCCGAGAAGATAACGGTGAGGCGGAATGCTGGGGTCGGGGCTCTGATAGTGAGCGTAATGAAGGATCCAGCGATTTTGACCAAGCCGCTCCGCCGGAGAATGTTCGCTCCTTCGCAATGAGCGTGGGAGAGGATATTACCTGCGGTATGCAAGAAGTTGGTGAAGCGGTATGCCGTGAGAGTGATGGTTCCGGTCAGTCATTTGCGATACCCGAAGGCGGCGGAGGAGCCTTCCGCGTTGGTTTCTCGAGTGATGTTATAGCGAGTGAAGATATAACGGTTGAGTGGAGTGTGTCTTGTGATGTCGGCGATGTAAGTATTGCAGATTTTGTAGGTGTTTGTCCGTCCGGCACAGTAACAATAGCTTCGGGTCAATCGTTTGCTACTTTCGCGGTATCTACGAATGAGGATAATGTGGTGGAAGGTTTGGAAGTGCTCACTGTGGCTATAGACTCGGTATCACCCGCCGTACCCGCCATAGAAGGTCTTATAACGATATCCGATGATATGGGCAGGACGGCTGTAGGTATAAGGGATAACGATGACAGCGAGATTGTGATTTTATTCGATACCGTTTTCGAAACCGTCAGTGCGGGAGAGTTTCACAACTGCGGTATACGAGAAGACGGCACAGTGGCATGCTGGGGAGTCGGTATTAATGGGCAAACTACTCTTGTTACTCCTGACGGAATTCAACTGGCGGATGTCCGCTTCCGCACAGTGAGCGCCGGAGATGCACACAACTGCGGTATACAAGAAGACGGCACAGTGGCATGCTGGGGAAGTGATAATAATGGGCGATCTACTCTTGTTACTCCTGACGGAATTCAACTGGCGGATGTCCGCTTCCGTGCAGTGAGTGCGGGCAGGAGTCACAGCTGCGGTATACGAGAAGATAACGGTAGAGCGGCATGTTGGGGAATTACTTCAGTCGGAGCTAATGAATCTATTATACCTGCTCGACTGTCGGATGTCCGCTTCCGCACAGTGAGTGCAGGAGCGAGGCACACCTGCGGCATACGAGAAGATAACGGTAAAGCGGCATGCTGGGGAAATGATGCCAGTGGTCGAACTACTCCTCAGCCGGATGTCCGTTTCCGCACATTGAGCGCAGGACTAGATCACACGTGCGCCATACGAGAAGATAACGGTAAAGTGGAATGCTGGGGACCCGGAACCAATAGTGGTGGGCAAGTTGCTCTACCTGATGAACTTTCGGATGTCCGTTTCCGCGCATTGAGCGCAGGAGCGAGTCACACCTGCGGTATAGTAGACGGCGGTATCGATGATGGTGAAGTGAGATGCTGGGGAAGAGATTAATGCTCTTCAAACGACTATACCTGCTGAACTGGTTCGGATGTCCGCTTCCGTGCATTGGGCGCAGGAGCGATGCACACCTGCGGTATACGAGAAGACAACGGAAAAGCGGAATGCTGGGGAGTTTCTAACGGAGGTTCATCTGTAACTACTCCACCTGCAGGCGTCCGCTTCCTCCCATGCGGTATACAAGGAGCGGATGAAGCGGTATGCAGTGGAGATAGTCTGCTTACTCAATCATTCGAGATACCCGAAGGCGGTGAAAGAGGCTTCAGAGTTGTGTTCTCTAGCGATGTTACAGCGGATGAAGACATATCGGTGGATTGGAGTGTGTCTTGTGACGGCGATGTAAGCGGTGAAGACTTTGTAGGGGGTTGTCCATCCGGCACAGTGACGATAGCGGCAGGCTCCGATTTTGCGAGGTTCACTATTTCGACTAATGATGATATGGTTTTGGAGAGTGATGAAGATTTCACAGTATCTCTGATAAAAGCATCGCCTAGTATAGAAGGTCTTATAACGATATCTCCTACTAGAGACAGCATAACGGCTACTATAACGGATGACGGCACCGTAGATATAGGTTTCGAGGAATTGACGTACGATGTATCGGAGGATGTAGGTAGTGTGACGCTGACTGTTTCGGTGTTGTCCGGTGAGATAAACGAAGGTGTGGTTGTGACGGTGGTTGTGACGACTATAGACGGAAGTGCCGTTGCCGGCGAAGATTACACTGAGGTGATAAGAACGTTGGTGTTTAGCTCGGCAGTAAGGACACAGACGTTGTCAGTGTCTATATTGGAAGATGCCGTTTTGGAAGGTACTGAAGAATTCGTATTGGCACTATCGGGTGAGAGCATATCTTCCGATGCGCCTCGGGCGGAAGTGTCGATAAGAGATGGAGATAATAACCGTGGAGTGATTACGTTTAGAGCGGTATCTTCTCGTGTAGACGAAGGCGGTGTGGCAATCTTCATGACGGAACTGACAGGTGACGTTACGGTGGATGAAGCGATATTTGTGGAATGGCGAGTGAGTTGTGACGGCGGTATGGGTGTAAGCGATGAAGACTTTGTAGGCGGTTGTCCGACGGGCACGGCGACTATAGCAGCGGGTCAAACTTCAACGATTTTCACGATTATGACTGATATGGATAGTGTGGTGGAGAATGATGAAGAGTTGCCTGTATCTATTACGGGATGTATCTGACGATATAGAAGGTTTTATAACGATATCGGATACGATGAGCACGGCATCGGTGACGATAACGGATGAAGCGGTTCTTTCGGTGTTCTGTCCCTGATTTTGTGGAAGAGTCTATTTCGGGTATGAGTGTTGCGACGTTCACGGTGAGTTTGGGTGATGTTGTTACGGCAGTTTCGGATATAACTCTTTCATGGCGTGTGACCTGTGCGACTGATGTGACGGGTGCCGCATCATCTGCGGACTTTGCAAATGGTGAATGTCCATCGGGCACGGTGACGATATTGGCGGGTGAAACGTCGGCGGTCTTCTCGTTTACTGCTTTGGATGATGGGATTAGAGAGGGGACGGAGAGTTTCACTGTTTCGATAGCGGCGATGACTGCCGGTGACTTTGATGTGGTCTTCGACGGTGGGGCGGATGGCTTCGTGAGTGAGTTTGTGGTTAATCTGAACTTGCTAGACGAACAGTCGGTGAATTTTGAGGTGCGGTTGAGTCCCTTGTCAGTGGCGGAGGGAGAATTCGTGACCTTCAACCTAGTGTTGGATGATACTGCATCAACCTTATCGGAAGCATTGACTTTGCCTTGGGCTATATCGTTTGGCTCTGCGTCTGGGTTGGACTTTGCGGATGGTCAAGCGCTTTCGGGCACAGTAGAGATACCTGCGAACATGCGTGAATCCGCGTTGGTAACGGTGGATGTGCGTTCGGATACTGTTGTGGAGGGAGATGAGACCTTCTATGTGATAGTTCCGGTTGAGGGACGTCCTACATCTGAAGACTTCGTGATACAGTCTGTGGAGTTCTCATCGGGTCAAGTAACGATATTGGATGATCCCGCCGACCTCGGTGAGATTACGTTGGCGGCCGATAGCATATTGGTATCCGAAGGAGACGACGTGAGTTTCAGAGTGGAACTGACGGGTGGAGTTACTGCGGAAGAGGTTATAGGAGTGGAGTGGAGTGTGAGTTGTGGCAGCGGTAGTGATGTAACTGGGGAAGACTTTATAGACGGTTGTCCGGCGGGCACAGTGGATATAGTTTCGGGAGAAACGTCGGCTACGTTCACCGTGTTTACGACTGATGATAGTGTGGTGGAAGGCTTGGAAGAGTTCGATTTGACACTGACGGATGTAGTACCGAATATAGACGGTCGTATAACGATATCGAGATACGATGAGTTCACGGCATCTGTCGCGATAACGGATACCGATCGTGGAGTAGTTTCGGTTACTGTAGTTACGCGGACGGTATCGGAGGGAGATGAAGCGACGTTCAGGGTGGAACTGATCGGTGGAGTTACTGTAGGAAGAGGCTATAGGAGTGGAGTGGAGTGTGAGTTGTGGCAGCCGGTAGCGGTGTAACTGCGGATGACTTTGCGGGTTCGGTGTGTCCTTCGGGAGTAGTTACGATAGCGGTGGGCGGCTTGTCTGCCCTGTTTGGGGTATCTACGAAGGGGAATGATGTGTTTGAAAGTGATAAAGAATTCACTGTGACACTGACGGATGTAGTACCGAAGATAGAAGGTCGTATAACGATATCGGATACGATGAGTACCGCATCCGCGACGATAAGTGATAACGATGCGGAGGTAGGTTTCGAGGAGTTGTTGTACGAGGTATTGGAAGGCGCCGGTAGTGTGACGTTGATTGTGGAACTGTCCGGTGAGATAGCATTTGGTGAGAATGTGGTTGTGGACGTGCGGACTGTAAACGGAACTGCCGGCAATGAGGATTACGACGGTATAGATGTATCTTTGGAGTTCACGTCGTCCGGATTACGTAGTGTGGCTGTATCCGTGAATATAATCAATGATGCTCTTGTGGAAGGGGATGAGTATTTCGAAGTGATGTTGTCCGGTGATAATGTGTCTGTTACAGCGAATAGCGCTAGAGTGACGATAATGGATGACCCCGCCGACCGCGGTGTGATTACTGTTACGGCTGTTACGGGCACGGTATTGGAGGGAGAGGGTGTGAGTTTCCGAGTAGAACTGACGGGTGGTGTTACTGCAAACGAAGCGATAGATGTGGTATGGAGTGTAAATTGCGGGGCCGGTAGTGATGTAACTGCGGAAGACTTTGTCGGGTTGCCGTGTTCATCGGGCATATCGACGATAGATGCCGGCAGCTCTTTCGCTACGTTCATCGTAGATACGAATGACGATAATGTAGTGGAAGGTAGTGAAAGGTTTACTGTGACACTATCGAGCGTGTCACCTGATATAGAAGGTGGTATAACGATATCGGATAGTATGAGCACGGCATCGGTGACGATAACGGATGAGGATCGTGGAGTAGTTTCGGTTACTGTTGGAACGAGCACTGTACCGGAGGGAGGCGAGGTAACGTTCACGGTGGAACTGGGTGATGATGTTATAGCGGACGAAGCGATAGGCGTGGAATGGAGCGTGAGTTGCGAAGGCGATATAACGTCTTTGGACTTTGTGGGTGGTTGTCCATCGGGCACGGCGACGATAGCGGCGGGCGGCTCTTTCGCTACGTTCATCGTATCTACGGCTGATGATAGTGTAGTGGAAGGTAGTGAAAGGTTTACTGTGACACTATCAAGCGTGTCACCTGATATAGAAGATGGTATAACGATATCGGATAGTATGAGCACGGCATCGGTGACGATAAGGGATAACGATGTAACGCCTCCCGTGGAGATAGGGTTCTTGCCTACGGTTTACAGTGTGGAAGAGGATGCGGGTAACGTGGAATTGACTGTGTCGGTATTGTCCGGGAGTATAGAAGCGGGTGAAAGTGTGACGGTGGTTGTTATGACTGTTGACGGAAGTGCCGGTAGCGAAGATTACAATGAATTGACGCAGACGTTGGTCTTCAGCTCTATCATGACGGAAGCGACGGTGACTGTGGTTATAGTGGATGATGCTGTTGTGGAGGGGGTAGAAACTTTCGATGTGATGTTGTCGGGTGAAGGGGTATCGGCGAGTATGAACGTGGCGACGGTTACGATAACGGATGGCGATAGTGGTGAGATTACGTTGGCTGCTGTTAGCGGTAGGGTATCGGAGGGAGATGAAGTGAGGTTCACAGTGAGCCTTTCGGGTGATGCGGATGATGTTACCGCAGATGCGGCTATAGGCGTGATTTGGAGTGTGAGTTGCGACGTTGGTCTCGGAGTATCTGCTTTGGACTTTGCAGGCGATTGTCCGACGGGCACGGCGACTATAGCAGTGGGTCAAACTTCAACGATTTTCACGATTATGACGGATGTGGATAGTGTGGTGGAGAATGATGAAGAGTTCGTTGTGACATTGTCAAGCGTGTCACCTACTATAGAGGATCGTATAACAATATCCGGTACGATGAGCACAGCATCCGTGACTATAACGGATGAAGCGGTTCTTTCGGTGTCCGGACCTGATTCTGTGGAAGAGTCCCTTTCCGGTATGAGTGTTGCGACGTTCACTGTGAGTTTGGCAGACGGAGTAACGGCTGTATCGGATATAACTCTTTTATGGCGTGTGACCTGTGCGACTGATGTGACGGGTGCTGCATCACCTGCGGACTTTGCAAATGGTGAATGTCCATCCGGCACGGAAACGATATTAGCGGGTGAAACGTCTGCAATCTTCTCGTTTACGGCTTTGGACGATAATATTAGAGAAGGAACGGAGAGGTTCACTGTTTCAATTGCGACGATGACGTCGGGTGACTTCAATGTAATCTTCGACGATGGGATGGATGAGTTTGTGGCTGAGCTGAACTTGCTAGACGAAGAGGCGGTAAACGTTGATGTGCTATTGAGTGCCTTATCGGTGTTGGAGGGAGATTCTTTGACCTTCAACCTGTTGCCGGATAGGACGGTATCGGAAGCATTGACTTTGCCTTGGGCTATATCGTTTGATTCGGCATCTGCTTCGGACTTTGCGGATGTTCAAGAGCTTTCCGGCACGGTAACGATAGAGGCGAACATGCTTACATCCGCGTCGGTAACGGTGTCTGTGGCATCGGATACCTTTGTGGAGGGGAATGAATCCTTCTATGTGATAGTTCCGGTTGCCGGACATCCTACATCTGAAGAGTTTGTGATACAGTCTGTGGAGTTCTCTTCGGATCGTGTGACGATATTGGATGATCCCGCCGACCGTGGTGTGATTACTATTACGGCTGTTACGGACAGGGTATTCGAAGACTCTGAAGTGATTTTCCTTGACTCTGAAGTGATTTTCCTTGACTCTGAAGTGACTTTCCGTGTAGACCTTTCGGGTGGTGTTACCGCGGAAGAGGTTATAGTTGTGGAATGGCGAGTGAGTTGCGGCGCCGGTAATGATGTAACTGCCGAAGACTTTGTCGGTGGTTGTCCATCGGGTACAGTTACGATAGCTTCAGGAGAAACGCTTACTACGTTCGCGGTGTCTACGAATGACGATAATGTGGTGGAAGGTATGGAAAAGTTCGTTGTGACACTGTCGAGTGTGTCACCGACTATAGATGGTCGTATAACGATATCCGATACTATAAGCACGGCATCTGTGACTATAGTGGATAACAATACCGGTACGATTGTAATCTCGAAAGGCTTCCAAGTAATCAGTGCAGGACTATCTCACACGTGCGGTATTATCGACGGTGAAGCGACATGCTGGGGAATTGATTTTTTCGGTCCACCTACTCCTCCCTCGGATGTTCAGTTCCGCGCATTGAGCGCAGGAAGATTTCACACGTGTGGCATAATAGACGGCGGTATTTCCGATGGTGAAGCGACATGCTGGGGAGATGATAGATTTGCTCAATCTACTCCTCCGTCGGGTGTCCGTTTCCGCGCATTGAGCGCAGGAAGATCTCACACGTGCGGTATAATAGACGGCGGTATTTCCGATGGTGAAGCGACATGCTGGGGCTTGGGTTCGGATCCTAACTCTGATGAAGGTTTCTCTGATTTTGACCAGTCCACTCCACCGGAGGGTGTTCGTTTCCTTGCATTGAGCGCAGGAGGATTTCACACGTGCGGTATAATAGACGGCGGTATTTCCGATGGTGAAGCGACATGCTGGGGAGATGATTTTTCCGGTCAATCTACTCCTCCGTCGGGTGTCCGTTTCCGCGCATTGAGCGCAGGAGTTCGTCACACGTGCGGCATAATAGACGGCGGTATTTCCGATGGTGAAGCGACATGCTGGGATGATTTTTCCGGTCAATTTACTCCACCATCGGGTGTCCGTTTCCGCGCATTGAGCGTAGGAGATGGTCACACATGCGGCATAATAGACGGCGGTATTTCCGATGGTGAAGCGACATGCTGGGATGATGATTTTTTCGGTCAACCTACTCCTCAATCTACTCCTCCGTCGGGTGTCCGTTTCCGCGCATTGAGCGCGGGAGAGGAGCACACGTGCGGCATAATAGACGGCGGTATTGCAGATGGTGAAGCGACATGCTGGGGAAGTGATTCTAGTGGTCGATCTACTCCTCCGACATTCCCACTGACCGAAGGCGATGAAGCAATCTTCATAGTTAGTTTCTCGAGCGATGTTACAGCGGATGAAGATATATTTGTGGATTGGAGTGTGTCTTGCAGCGGTGATATAACGGCTGATGATTTTGCCGATTCTTCGTGTCCATCGGGTACAGTGACGATACCTTCGGGAGAAACGTCTGAAAGGTTCGCCGTGTTCACTGCTGATGACAATTTGGCGGAAGGTATGGAAGAGTTTGAGGTGATACTTACGGATGTATCACCCAGAATAGAAGGTCGTATAAGAATATCCGACACGACGAACACGGCATTCGTGACTATATTGGATAACGATGTACCAGTAGAGATAGGCTTCTCGCCCGTGGATTACGAGGTATCTGAATTTGCGGGTATTGTGACGCTAGTGGCGGTGCTATCGGGAGCGCTCTCTTCAGGAGAGAGTATGCGTGTGAATGTGATGACAATAGATAGTACAGCCGTTGCACCCTCTGATTACGTTGATACTACATTGGAGTTGGAGTTCACGTCTACGGTTCGTCGGGTGTCGTTCACTGTTCGTATAACGTCAGACCGTATAGTGGAGGGGGTAGAAACTTTCGCTGTGAAGTTGTCGGGTGAAGGTGTATCGGCGATTATGAGCGTAGCTACGGTGACGATAAGGGATACTGATCGTGGAGTAGTTTTGGTTACTGTTGGAACGAGCACGGTACCGGAGGGAGGCGAAGTGACGTTCACGGTGGGACTGGGAAATGATGTTATAGCGGACGAAGATATATTTGTGGATTGGAGCGTGAATTGTGACGCCGGTAGTGATGTAACTGCGGGTGACTTTGTGGGTGGTTGTCCTTCGGGCACAGTGACGATAGCGTCGGGCGGCTCTTTCGCTACATTCATCGTATCTACGAATGATGATGGGATGGTGGAAGGCATGGAAGAGTTCGAGGTGATACTTACGGATGTATCACCCAGGATAGAAGGTCGTATAAGGATATCGGATGATATGGGCACTGCATCGGTTACGATCGTGGATGACGATGTAACACCGCCGGCGGATCCCGTAGAGATAGGGTTCTTGCCTGCGAGGTATAGCGTATTGGAGAGTGCGGGTATCGTGACGTTGACTGTGTCGGTGTTGTCGGGGAGTATATCTGATGGTGATAGTGTGACGGTGACGGTTATGACGCTGGACGACAGTGCGGTTTCGAGTGAAGATTACGATGGATTGACGCAGACGTTGGTGTTCAGCTCTAGCGTGACGGAAGCGACGGTGACTGTGGTTATAGTGAATGATCCTTCTCCGGAGGATGATGAAGAGTTTAGGGTGACGTTGTCGGGCGATCGTGTATCATTGGTTTCGAGCGTTGCTAGGGTGACGATATTGGCTAACGATGAAGTGCCACCCGTGGATCCCGTGGAGATAGGTTTCTCGCCTACGGTTTACAGTGTGTTGGAGAGTGCGGGTATTGTGACGCTGACCGTGTCTGTGTTGTTGGGTAGTATAGAAGCCGGATCGACAGTGGAAGTGACCGTTATGACTATGGACGAGGGAAGTGCGATATCGGGTGAAGATTACACAGGCATAGAAAGTGTCCTTACGTTTACTTCAGAATCTACGACGCAAACGGTGACTGTGGTTATAAATGGTGATGCGCTGGTTGAAAGATCTGAGGTGTTGACTGTTCGCCTTGCGACGTCTCATGAAGATGTGATACTGTCTGCACCTACCGCATCGGTGACGATAACGGATGAGGCGGTTCTTTCGGTGTCCGGACCCGGTTCTGTGGAGGAGTCCGCTACCGGTATGAATGTTGCGACGTTTACTGTGAGTTTGCCAGACGGAGTTACGGCGGATGCGGATATAACAGTTGCGTGGAGTGTGGTCTGTGTCGACAATACCCCGGGTTTTGCATCAGCTGCGGACTTTGCCGGTGGCACTTGTCCGTCGGACTCGGAGGAGACGATAGTGGCGGGTGACACTTCGGCGGTCTTCTCGTTTACGGCTTTGGACGATGGCATGAGAGAAGGGACGGAGAGTTTCACCGTATCGATTGTGACGATGACTGCCGGTGACTTCAATGTAATCTTCGGCGATGGTGCTGATGAGTTTGTGACTGAGCTGAACTTGCTAGACGAACAGGCTGTGAATGTTCGTGTGATATCGAGTGATACTTCAGTGGATGAAGGTGATTCTCTTACCTTCAACTTGGTGTTGGATGATGCGATATCGGAAGAATTGAGTTTGCCTTGGGTTATATCGTTTGTGTCCGCATCCGAGTCCGACTTTATGGAGGGTCAGGAGTTTTCAGGCATGGTAACGATACCTGCAAACTCACTTACATCCGCACCCGTAACGTTGACTGTGGCGGTGGATGATGTTGTGGAGGGAGATGAGGTTTTCAGTGTGGTAGTTCCGATTGAGGGAAGGCCTGTGTCGGTCGATTTCGTGATACAGCGTATAGTGTTCTCTTCGGATGATGTGACTATAAATGATGCTGTCGACGGTGGAGTGATTTCTGTCCGTGCCGTATCTTCTCCTGTAGATGAAGGCAGTGTGGCAGTGTTCACGGTGGAACTTACCGGCGGCGTTACGGATGATGACCTATCTGTGGTATGGAGTGTGGATTGCGGCGGCGGTAGTGATGTAACTGCGGGGGACTTTGTCGGCGGTTGTCCATCGGGCACGGTTACGATAGCTTCGGGAGAAACGTCGGCTACGTTCGCCGTATATACGAATGATGATAGTGTGGTGGAACGTGTGGAAACGTTCACTGTGACTCTTTTGAATGTGTCACCCGAGATAGACGGTCTAATAACGATTTCCGCTGATTTGGGCATGGCATCCGTAGATATACGAGATACCGATACCGGTAATGTTGTGGTTTCGTTCGATAGGGGCTTCCGATCCGTCAGTGGAAGCAATGTGCACACGTGCGGTATAAGAGAGGACGGTTTAGTGGAATGCTGGGGAGATGAGGATCTGGATATACCTCCTGAACTGGCGGATGTCCGTTTCCGCGCATTGAGCACAGGAAGTAATTTCACGTGCGGCATAGTAGACGGCGGTGATGACGATGGTAAATTGAGATGCTGGGGATCATCTATTCGTCCTCTTGTTACTCCTGACGGAACTGAACTGGCCAATGTTCGTTTCCGCGCAGTGAACACAGGAGAAGCACATAGTTGCGGTATAAGAGACGGCGGTGATGACGATGGTAAAGTGGAATGTTGGGGACCTAATACCGCTGGACAATCTACTCCACTGGCCAATGTCCGTTTCCGCGCATTGAGCCTAGGAGAATACTATAGCTGCGGTATAGTAGACGGCGACTTTATAATAGGCGACGAAGTTATTCGCGATGGAGAAGTGGAATGCTGGGGAACCAATTTTGCCGGACAATCTACTCCAACGCAGGACGTCCGTTTCCGCGCATTGAGCACCGGATTTAATCACACGTGCGGCATAATAGACGGCGGTGATCGCGACGGTGAGGTGGACTGCTGGGGAGCCTTAGGATTAGGTGGTGTTGGAAACCCTGATCCACCTATGAGACTGGCAGGCGTCCGTTTCCGCGCATTGGGCTCCGGAGTTAATCATGGATGCGGCATAATAGACGGCGGTATTAGCGATGGTGAAGTGGACTGCTGGGGATCCGATGCTGATATGCGATCTACTCCACCTACGGGTCTCCGTTTACTAACGCTGGGCAGCGGACGCCACCACAATTGCGGTGTACAAGAAGACGGCACAGTGGCGTGCTGGGGACGTGGTGATGCTGGTCAAACCTCTCCTCCGTCATTTGCTATACCCGAAGGCGATGAAGTAAGTTTCCGGGCTAGTTTCTCCGGCGATGTTACTGCGGATGAGGACATATCGGTGGGTTGGAGTGTGTCTTGTGACAGTGGTGTGAACGCTGAAGACTTTGTAGGTGATTGTCCATCCGGCACAGTGAGGATAGCGGCGGGCTCCGGATTTGGTAGGTTCACTATTAGGACTGATGATGATATGGTCTTGGAGAATGCCGAAGAGTTCACCGTGTCTCTGATAGAGGCATTGCCTAGTATAGAAGGTCGTATAACGATATCCTCCACTAGAAGCAGTGTGACGGCTACGATAACGGATAACGATACCATAGATATAGGTTTTGAGGATTTGAGGTACGACGTACGGGAAGATGTAGGTAGTGTTACGCTGACTGTCTCGGTGTTGTCCGGTGAGATAGGAGAAGGTGTGGTTGTGACGGTGGACGTAAGGAGTATAGATGGAAGAGCGGTTGCGGGTGCGGATTACACTTCGGTGCGTGAGAGTTTGACGTTCAGCTCTGAAGTGATATCCCGGACGTTGTCAGTGTCTATATTGGAAGACGGTGTTGTGGAAGGTACCGAAGAATTCGAATTGCGGCTATCCGGTGAGAGCATATCGTCTGCTGCGGCTACTGCGGAAGTGTCGATAAGAGATATTGACAACGGAGTGATTACGTTGGAGGCGGTTAGGGACTTTGTATCGGAGGGAGAGGCTGCGAATTTCAGATTGGAATTGACGGAGGGTTCTACGGAAACGGGTATAGGTGTGGAATGGAGCGTGAGTTGCGAGGGCGGTATCGGTGATAGTTTCTTCATGGTAGTAAGCGGTGAAGACTTTGTAGGAGGTTGTCCATCGGGGACGGCGACGATAGCAGCGGGTCAAACTTCAACGATTTTCACTATCCTGACGGATTCTGACAGTGTGGTTGAAGGTCTGGAAGAGTTTACCGTGACATTGTTGGACGTATCTGCGGATATAGCAGATCGTATAACGATATCGGGTACGATGAGCACGGCATCGGTGATTATAGAGGATGAAGCGGTTCTTTCTGTGTCTGTACCTGATTTTGTGGAAGAGATCGGTATGAATGTTGCGAGGTTCACGGTGAGTTTGCCAGACGGAGTTACGGCGGATGCGGATATAACAGTTGCGTGGATCGTGAACTGTGTGACGGGTGGTGCATCAGCTGCGGACTTTGTTGGCGGTTGTCCAATTGGCACGGCGACGATAGTGGCGGGTGAAACGTCTGTGGTCTTCTCGTTTACGGCTTCGAGCGATAATCTGCTAGAAGGGACGGAAAGCTTCACTGTTTCGATTGTGACGGTGACTGCCGGTGACTTCGATGTGGTCTTCGACGATGGGGCGGATGGCTTCGTGCGTGAGTTTGCGGCTGAGCTGGACTTGCTAGACGCACAGTCGGTGAATATCGATGTGTTATTGAGTTCCTTGTCGGTGTCGGAAGGAGAATCCTTGACCTTCAACCTGTTGCTGGATGATACGGTATCTGAAGGAGTGATTTTGCCTTGGGCTATATCGTTTGACTCGGCTTCTGCGTTGGACTTTGCGGCTGGTCAAGCACTTTCGGGCACAGTAGAGATACCTGCGAACATGCTTACATCCGCGTTGGTAACGGTGGATGTGGCATCGGATGATGTTGTGGAAGTAAATGAGTTCTTCAACGTGATAGTTCCGGTTGAGGGACGTTCTACATCGGAAGAGTTCGAGATACAGTCTGTGGAGGTTTCATCGGATCGAGTAACGATATTGGATGATCCCGCCGACCTCGGTGAGATTATTGTTACGGCTGTTACGGGCACGGTATCGGAGGGAGGCGACGTGAGTTTCAGAGTGGAACTGACGGGTGGAGTTACTGCAAACGAAGCGATAGATGTGTTATGGGGAGTGAGTTGCGGGTCAGGTAGTGATGTAACTGCGGAAGACTTTGTCGGGTTGCCGTGTCCATCGGGCATATCGACGATAAATGCCGGCGGATCGTCCGTTGTGTTCAGTGTTGAGACGAATGATGATAGTGTGGTGGAACGTGTGGAAACAGTCACTGTTACATTGTCGAGATTGTCACCCGATGTGTCACCCGATATAGCGAGTCGTATAAGGGTATCGGATACGATGGGTTCAGCATCTGCCGAGATAACGGATAACGATACAGGAGTAGTTTCGGTTACCGTAGTTACGAGTACGGTATCGGAGGGAGATGAAGCGACGTTCAGGGTGATTCTTTCGGAAGGATTTACGTTAGGAGAGGATATAGGTGTATCGTGGAGCGTGAATTGCGAGGTTGGTAACGGTATAACTGCGGGTGACTTTGTAGGCGATTGTCCATCGGGAGTAGTGACGCTAGCGGTGAGTAGCTTGGAGTTTAGTGAGCTAGAGACTGTAGAGGTATCTGCTACGTTCATTGTTGAGACGGCTGACGATAGTCTGGTGGAAGGCATGGAAGAGTTCACTGTGAGACTGACGGGTGTGTCACCCGATATAGAGGATCGTGTAACGATATCGGATACGATGAGTACCGCATCCGCGACGATAAATGATAACGATGCGGGGGTAGGTTTCGAGCCGTTGTTGTACAGGGTATCCGAAGCTGCCGTTAGCGTGACGTTGTTTGTGGTACTGTCCGGTGAGATAGCATTTGGTGAGAATGTGATTGTGAATGTGCGGACTGTAAACGGAACTGCAGGTGATCAAGATTACGAAGGTAGAGATGAATTTTTGGAGATCACATCCGGATCACGTCGTGTGCCTGTATCCGTGAATATAATCAATGATTCTCTTGTGGAAGGGGATGAGTATTTCGTAGTGACGTTGTCCGGTGCTCTTGTGTCTGTTGCAGCGAGTAGCGCTAGAGTGACGATATTGGATGACGATAGGATCGATGTTACGGTGGAGGCTGCTACGGATAGGGTATCGGAGGGAGATGAAGTGAGGTTCACGGTGAGCCTTTCGAATGCTGCCGGTGATGCTACCGTCAATGAGGCTGTAGTTGTGATATGGAGTGTGAGTTGCGGCGGTGATATAACTGCGGGTGACTTTGACGGTTCGCCGTGTCAAGATGGCACGGTTACGATAGATCCGGGTGCATCTTCCGCTACGTTCAGGGTACGTACGAGTGACGATAATGTGGTGGAAGGTAGTGAAGGGTTTACTGTGACACTATTGAGCGTGTCACCTGATAGAGAAGGTGGTATAACGATATCGGAGAGTATGAGCACGGCATCGGTGACTATAATGGATACCGATAGAGGAGTAGTTTCGGTTACTGTTGGAACGAGCACGGTACCGGAGGGAGGCGAGGTAACGTTCACGGTGGAACTGACGGGCGGAGTTACTGCGGATGAGGATCTAGGCGTGGTGTGGAGCGTGAGTTGCGAAGGTGATATAACGTCTTTGGACTTTGTGGGTGGTTGTCCATCGGGGACTGTTCTGATAACGTCCGGTTCTACGTCTTCGGTGATTACGGTCATGACGAATGATGATGAGTTGCGTGAAGGTGATGAGAGGTTTACGTTGTCTCTTACGGAAGTATTGCCGAGTATAGAAGGTCGCATAAGTATATCTACGGTAAGCACCGCATCCGTGACGATACCTGCGAATGATGAAGACGTTTCGATCGTGGAGATAGGGTTCGATCCTACGGTTTACAGTGTGGATGAAGATGCGGGTAACGTGGAATTGACAGTGGTTGTATCGTCCGGTGAGATAGAGGCCGGCGTGAGTGTTGCAGTGACCGTTATGACTGTTGACGGAACTGCCGTCGCCGGTGAAGATTACACTGAATTGACGGAGACGTTGGTCTTCAGCTCTAACGTGACGGAAGCGACGGTGACTGTGGATATATCTGATGATCACGGTTGTAGAAGGGAAATGAAACCTTTGAAGTGGAACTGTCGGGTGATAATGTATCATCGGTTTTGCAGCGTGGCGACGGTTACGATAATGGATGACGATGAAGCACCGCCGGCGGTTCCTGTTGCGATAGGGTTCTCGCCTACGGTTTACAGTGTGGATGAAGATGCGGGTAGCGTGGAATTGACAGTGGTTGTATCGTCCGGTGAGATAGAGGCCGGCGTGAGTGTTGCAGTGACCGTTATGACTGTTGACGGAACTGCCGTTGCCGGCGAAGATTACACTGAATTGACGGATACGTTGGTCTTCAGCTCTAACGTGACGGAAGCGACGGTGACTGTGGATATATCTGATGATACGGTTGTGGAAGGAAATGAAACCTTTGAAGTGGAACTGTCGGGTGATAATGTATCATCGGGTTCGAGTGTTGCGACGGTGACGATAAGGGATGATACTGCCGACCGTGGTGTAATTTCCGTTACGGCTGTTACGGACACGGTATCCGAAGGCTCTGAAGTGACTTTCCTTGTAGACCTCTCCGGTGGTGTTACCGCGGAAGAGGTTATAGTTGTGGAATGGCGAGTGAGTTGCGGCGCCGATAGTGATGTAACTGCCGAAGACTTTGTCGGTGGTTGTCCATCGGGTACAGTTACGATAGCTTCGGGAGAAACGCTTACTACGTTCGCGGTGTCTACGAATGACGATAATGTGGTGGAAGGTATGGAAGTGTTCACTGTGACGCTATCGACTGTGTCACCGAATATAGATGGTCGTATAACGATATCCGATACTATAAGCACGGCATCTGTGGCTATAACGGATAACGATACCGGTATAATTACAATCTCATCTAGAGTGCCCCGCTTCCGCGCATTGAGCGCAGGAGGGGATCACACGTGCGGCATAGTAGACGGCGACTTTTTAATACTCGGCGAAGCTTTTGACGATGGTGAAGCGACATGCTGGGGTTCTGGGAGATGATGATGCCAGGGTCTTTTGATTTTGACCAAGCCATTCCGTCTGCCGGTGTACGTTTCCGCGCATTGAGCGCAGGAGGGGATCACACGTGCGGCATAATAGACGGCGGTATAGACGATGGTGAAGCGACATGCTGGGGACTTAATTCCTCTGGTCAATCTACTCCTCCGTCGGGTGTCCGTTTCCGCGCATTGAGCGCAGGAAGGGATCACACGTGCGGCATAATAGAGGGCGGTATATGCCGATGGTGAAGCGACATGCTGGGGACGTGATGGCGAGGGTCAATCTACTCCTCCGTCGGGTGTTCGTTTCCGCGCATTGAGCGCAGGAGGTCTTCACACGTGCGGCATAATAGAGGGCGGTATTGATGATGGAGAAGTGGCATGCTGGGGTTTGGGCTCGGATCCTGACGTTGATGAAAGAATTCCTTTGATTTTGACCAAGCCGTTCCTCTGCCGGTGTACGTTTCCGCGCATTGAGCGCAGGAAGTCGTCACACGTGCGGCATAATAGAGGGCGGTATCGATCCGATGGTGAAGCGACATGCTGGGGTGCGGGTTCTGATCCTGACGTTGATGAGGGTGCCGGTCAATCTGACCAAGCCGTTCCGTCTGCCGGGTACGTTTCCGCGCATTGCGCGCAGGAGTGTTTCACACGTGCGGCATAATAGAGGGCGGTATATCCGATGGTGAAGCGACATGCTGGGGACTTGATTCCTCTGGTCAATCTACTCCTCCGTCGGGTGCTCGTTTCCGCGCATTGAGCGCAGGTTTTTCTCACACGTGCGGCATAATAGAGGGCGGTATTGCCGATGGTGAAGCGACATGCTGGGGAAGTGATAGCGAAGGTCAATCTACTCCTCCGACATTCTCACCGACCGAAGGCAATGAAGCAATCTTCAGAGTTGGTTTCTTGAGCGATGTTACAGCGGATGAAGATATAGATGTGGACTGGAGCGTGTCTTGCAGCGATAATATAACGACCGATGATTTTGCCGATTCTTCATGTCCATCGGGCACAGTGACTATACCTTCGGGAGAAACGTCTGCAACGTTCGCCGTGTCTACGAATGACGATAATGTGGTGGAAGGTATGGAAGAGTTTGAGGTGACACTTACGGGTGTATCTGTACCACCCACTATAGATGGTCTTATAACGATATCCGACACGCTGGGCGCCATAGGTGTGACGATATTGGATAACGATAGCGGAGTAATTTCGGTTACTGTTGGAACCGGCACGATATCTGAGGGAGGTGAAGTGACGTTCACCGTGGAACTGCGAGATGATGTTATAGCGGACGAAGCGATAGGCGTGGAATGGAGCGTGAGTTGCGACGCCGGTAACGGTATAACTACGGGTGACTTTGTGGGTGGTTGTCCATCCGGGACGGTTACGCTAGTTTCGGGAGAAACGTCGGCTACGTTCACGGTATCTACGAGTGATGATAATGTGGTGGAAGGTATGGAAAAGTTTGAGGTGACACTTACGGGTGTATCTAACGATATAGAAGATCGTATAACGATAGCGGATAGTATGAGCACGGCATCCGTGACGATATTGGATAACGACCGTGGAGTAGTTTCGATTACAGTTATTACGGACACGGTATCGGAGGGCGAGGCTGCGAACTTCAGATTGGAATTGACGGAGGGTCCTACGGAAGCGGGTATAGGTGTGGAATGGAGCGTGAGCTGCGAAGGCGATGTAATCGGTGAAGACTTTGTAGGAGGTTGTCCATCGGGGACGGCGACGATAGCAGCGGGTCAAATTTCAACGATTTTCACGATTACGACGAATAGTGATAGTGTGGTGGAGAATGATGAAAGGTTTACGGTATCTATTACGGGTATAGAAGACCTTATAACGATATCCGGTACGATGAGCACAGCATCCGTGACTATAACGGATGAAGCGGTTCTTTCGGTGTCCGGACCTGATTCTGTGGAAGAGTCCCTTTCCGGTATGAGTGTTGCGACGTTCACTGTGAGTTTGCCGGACGGAGTAACGGCTGTTGAGGATATAACTCTTTCATTGAGTGTGACCTGTGCGACTGATGTGACGGGTGTTGCATCATCTGCGGACTTTGTCGGAGGTTGTCCATCCGGCACGGAAACGATATTAGCGGGTGAAACGTCTGCAATCTTCTCGTTTACGGCTTTGGATGATGGTACTCGCGAGGGGACGGAAATCTTCACTGTTTCGATTGTGACGATGACGACGGGCAACTTTGATGTAGTCTTCGATGATGGGGCGGATGGCTTCGTGCGTGAGTTTGTGGCTAAGCTGGACTTGCTAGACGCACAGTCGGTGAAGGTTGATGTGTTATTGAGTTCCTTGTCGGTGTCGGAGGGAGGTTCCTTGACCTTCAACCTGTTGCTGGATGATGCGATATCTGAAGCATTGACTTTGCCTTGGGCTATATCGTTTGATTCGGCATCTGCTTCGGACTTTGCGGATATTCAAGATCTTTCCGGCATGGTAACGATAGAGGCGAACATGCTTACATCCGCGTTGGTAACGATAGTTGTGGGTTCAGATAATGTTGTGGAGGGAGATGAGGTTTTCCGTGTGATAGTTCCGATTGCGGGAAGGCCTACGTCGGTCGAGTTCCGTGATAAATTCTGTGGAGTTCTCTTCGGATCGTGTGACGATATTGGATGATCCCGCCGACCGTGGTGTAATTTCCGTTACGGCTGTTACGGACACGGTATCCGAAGGCTCTGAAGTGACTTTCCGTGTAGACCTTTCGGGTGGTGTTACCGAGGAAGAGGTTATAGTTGTGGAATGGCGAGTGAGTTGCAGCGCCGATAGTGATGTAACTGCCGAAGACTTTGTCGGTGGTTGTCCATTGGGTACAGTTACGATAGCTTCGGGAGAAACGCTTACTACGTTCGCGGTGTCTACGAATGACGATAATGTGGTGGAAGGTATGGAAGAGTTCGTTGTGACACTGTCGAGCGTGTCACCGACTATAGATGGTCGTATAACGATATCCGATACTATAAGCACGGCATCTGTGACTATAACGGATAGCGATACCGGTACGATTGTAATCTCACCTAGAGGGTTCCGCGCATTGAGCGCAGGATTTGAACACACGTGCGGCATAATAGAAGGCGGTATTGACGATGGTGAAGCGACATGCTGGGGAAGTGATCAACTTCGTCAATCTACTCCTCCTTCGGGTGTTCGTTTCCGCGCATTGAGCGCAGGATCCCGTCACACGTGCGGCATAAGAGAGGGCGGTATTTCAATGATGGTGAAGTGGCTTGCTGGGGTCTGGGTGATGGTGTATCTACTCCTCCCTTGGGTGTCCGTTTCCGCGCATTGGGCACAGGGCACTTTTATGCGGCATAAAGAGGGCGGTATTCCGATGGTGAAGCGACATGCTGGGGAAGTAATTTCCATCTACTCCTCCGTCGGGTGTCCGTTTCCGCGCATTGAGCGCAGGAGAATTTCACACGTGCGGCATAATAGAGGGCGGTGATGCCGATGGTGAAGTGGCCTGCTGGGGTTTGGGCTCGGATCCTGACGTTGAGTGAGGCTATCAACATTGATTTTGACCAAGCCGTTCCTCTGCCGGGTACTTTCCGCGCATTGAGCGCAGGAGGATTTCACACGTGCGGCATAATAGAGGGCGGTGATGACGATGGTGAAGCGACATGCTGGGGAGAAAATGACGATGGTCAATCTACTCCTCCGTCGGGTGTCCGTTTCCGCGCATTGAGCGCAGGATTTATTCACACGTGCGGCATAATAGAGGGCGGTGATGACGATGGTGAAGCGAGATGCTGGGGAAGTAATCAACGGGGTGAATCTGACCCGCCGCCGGATGTCCGTTTCCGCGCGGTAAGCGCAGGAGGACTTCACACGTGCGGCATAATAGACGGCGGTATGTCCGATGGTGAAGCGATATGCTGGGGAAGTGATGGATCTGCTGAATCTACTCCTCCGTCGGGTGTCCGTTTCCGCGCATTGAGCGCAGGAGATGCTCACACGTGCGGCATAGGCATTACCGATGGTGAAGCGACATGCTGGGGAGATGATAGGGCTGGTCAACTTACTCCTCCGACATTCACACTGACCGAAGGCGATGAAGCAATCTTCAGAGTTAGTTTCTCTAGCGATGTTACAGCGGATGAAGATATATTTGTGGATTGGAGTGTGTCTTGCAGCGGTGATATAACGGCTGATGATTTTGCCGATTCTTCGTGTCCAGCAGGTACAGTGACGATACCTTCGGGAGAAACGTCTGCAATGTTCGCCGTGTTCACGGCTGATGATAATTTGGCGGAAGGTATGGAAGAGTTTGAGGTGACACTGACGGATGTATCTGTACCACCTACTGATGTATCTGTACCACCTACTATAGATGGTCGTATAACGATATCCGACACGATGAGCACGGCATCCGTGACTATATTGGATAACGTGGCGATAGGGTTCTCGCCTACGGTTTACAGCGTGGATGAAGATGCGGGTAGCGTGGAGTTGACTGTGTCTGTGTTGTCCGGTGATATAGGGGACGGCGTGAGTGTTGTAGTGACAGTTATGACTGTTGACGGAAGTGCCGTTGTCGGTGAAGATTACACTGAATTGACGCAGACGTTGGTCTTCAGCTCTAGGGTGACGGAAGCGACGGTGACTGTGGTTATAACGGATGATGCCATTGTGGAAGGTGAAGAAACCTTTGAGGTGGAGCTGTCGGGTGAGCGTGTACCCTCGGGTTCGGATGTAGCTACGGTGACGATAGAGGATGACGATGTGGAGATAGGGTTCTCGCCTGATGAATATATCGTGGATGAGGATGCGGGTAACGTGGAATTGACAGTGGTTGTCTTGTCCGGGACTATAGCGGATGGTTCAAGTGTGACGTTGAGTGTTAGGACTATAGACGGAACTGCGTTTGCGGGCGAAGATTACACTGAATTGACGGAGACGTTGGTCTTCAGCTCTAGCGTGACGGAAGCGACGGTGACAGTGGATATATCTGATGATACGGTTGTGGAAGGTGAAGAAACCTTCGTATTGGAACTGTCGGGTGAGCGTGTATCCTCGGGTTCGGATGTAGCTACGGTGACGATAGAGGATAACGATGCTGTTGGTGTGGAGATAGGGTTTGATCCTACGGACTACCGTGTGGATGAAGATGCGGGTAGCGTGGAGTTGACAGTGGTTGTATCGTCCGGTGAGATAGAGGCCGGCGTGAGTGTTGCAGTGACAGTTATGACTATGGGCGATGGAAGTGCCGTTGTCGGTGAAGATTACACTGAATTGACGGAGACGTTGGTCTTCAGCTCTAGCGTGACGGAAGCGACGGTGACAGTGGTTATAACGGATGACAGTATAGTGGAGGGGGTAGAAATCTTTGAGGTGGAACTGTCGGGTGAGCGTGTATCCTCGGTTTCAAGCGTTGCAACGGTGACGATAAATGATAACGATGAGGTGGTTCCCGTGGCGATAGGCTTCTCTCCTGCGGATTACAGTGTGGATGAGGATGCGGGTAGCGTGGAATTGACAGTGTCTGTATTGTCTGGGAGTATAGAAGCGGGTGAAAGTGTGACGGTGGTTGTTATGACTGTGGACGGAAGTGCGGTTGCGGGCGAAGATTACACTGAATTGACGGAGACGTTGACGTTTGACGCGGATACGCTGATGGTGCCGGTGACTGTGATGATAGAGGATGATATGTTGTTGGAACTGGATCAAAACTTCTTTGTGGAGTTGTCTGGTAATCGAGTATCGGACAGTGCAAGTGTGGCGCGTGTGACTATATTGGATAACGACGTTGATGCTGGGGAACTTCCCGACGGTGACGATCCTTCATCGGGTCCCGGTGAAGGCGAGGTATTATTCGAGGAATTGCGGTACGATGTATTGGAAGGCGCTGGCAGTGTAACACTTGTGGCGATACTATCCGGTGCGATATCGTCGAGTGAGAATGTGAGTGTGAGTGTGACGACTATAGACGGAAGTGCTACTGTAGCCGAGGGTGATTATACTGAGACGACCTTGACGTTGCAGTTCACGTCTACCGTTCGTAGATTGCCGGTGTCGGTGTCTATATTGGATGATACCGTTGTAGAAGGCGATGAGGTTTTCGAGGTGAAATTGTCAGGTGATCGTGTATCATCGGTTTCAAGCGTTGCGACGGTGACGATAATGGATAACGATGAAGTGGCGCCGGTGGCGATAGGTTTCTCTCCTACGGCTTACAGTGTGGATGAAGATGCGGGTAATGTTGAGTTGACTGTGCTTGTCTTGTCCGGGACTATAGCGGATGGTGAAAGTGTGACGGTGGTTGTTATGACTGTTGACGGAAGTGCGGTTGTAGATGAAGATTACACTGAATTGACGGATACGTTGACGTTCGACGCGGATACGCTGATGGTGACGGTGACTGTGATGATAGAGGATGATATGTTGTTGGAACTGGATCAGCACTTCTTTGTGGAGTTGTCGGGTAATCGAGTATCGGACAGTGCAAGTGTGGCGCGTGTGACTATATTGGATAATGACGTTGATGCTGGGGAACTTCCCGACGGTGACGATCCTTCATCGGGTCCCGGTGACGGCGAGGTATTATTCGAGGAATTGCGGTACGATGTATTGGAAGGCGCGGGCAGTGTAACACTTGTGGCGATACTATCCGGTGCGATATCGTCGAGTGAGAATGTGAGTGTGAGTGTGACGACTATAGACGGAAGTGCTACTGTAGCCGAGGGTGATTATACTGAGACGACCTTGACGTTGCAATTCACGTCTACCGTTCGTAGATTGCCGGTGTCGGTGTCTATATTGGATGATACCGTTGTAGAAGGCGATGAGGTTTTCGAGGTGAAATTGTCAGGTGATCGTGTATCATCGGTTTCAAGCGTTGCGACGGTGACGATAATGGATAACGATGAAGTGGCGCCGGTGGCGATAGGTTTCTCTCCTACGGCTTACAGTGTGGATGAAGATGCGGGTAATGTTGAGTTGACTGTGCTTGTCTTGTCCGGGACTATAGCGGATGGTGAAAGTGTGACGGTGGTTGTTATGACTGTTGACGGAATTGCGGTTGTAGATGAAGATTACACTGAATTGACGGATACGTTGACGTTCGACGCGGATACGCTGATGGTGACGGTGACTGTGATGATAGAGGATGATATGTTGTTGGAACTGGATCAGCACTTCTTTGTGGAGTTGTCGGGTAATCGAGTATCGGACAGTGCAAGTGTGGCGCGTGTGACTATATTGGATAATGACGTTGATGCTGGGGAACTTCCCGACGGTGACGATCCTTCATCGGGTCCCGGTGACGGCGAGGTATTATTCGAGGAATTGCGGTACGATGTATTGGAAGGCGCGGGCAGTGTAACACTTGTGGCGATACTATCCGGTGCGATATCGTCGAGTGAGAATGTGAGTGTGAGTGTGACGACTATAGACGGAAGTGCTACTGTAGCCGAGGGTGATTATACTGAGACGACCTTGACGTTGCAGTTCACGTCTACCGTTCGTAGATTGCCGGTGTCGGTGTCTATATTGGATGATACCGTTGTAGAAGGCGATGAGGTTTTCGAGGTGAAATTGTCAGGTGATCGTGTATCATCGGTTTCAAGCGTTGCGACGGTGACGATAATGGATAACGATGAAGTGGCGCCGGTGGCGATAGGTTTCTCTCCTACGGCTTACAGTGTGGATGAAGATGCGGGTAATGTTGAGTTGACTGTGCTTGTCTTGTCCGGGACTATAGCGGATGGTGAAAGTGTGACGGTGGTTGTTATGACTGTTGACGGAATTGCGGTTGTAGATGAAGATTACACTGAATTGACGGATACGTTGACGTTCGACGCGGATACGCTGATGGTGACGGTGACTGTGATGATAGAGGATGATATGTTGTTGGAACTGGATCAGCACTTCTTTGTGGAGTTGTCGGGTAATCGAGTATCGGACAGTGCAAGTGTGGCGCGTGTGACTATATTGGATAATGACGTTGATGCTGGGGAACTTCCCGACGGTGACGATCCTTCATCGGGTCCCGGTGATGGCGAAGTATTATTCGAGGAATTGCGGTACGATGTATTGGAAGGCGCTGGCAGTGTAACACTTGTGGCGATACTATCCGGTGCGATATCGTCAAGTGAGAATGTGAGTGTGAGTGTGACGACTATAGACGGAAGTGCTACTGTAGCCGAGGGTGATTATACTGAGACGACCTTGACGTTGCAGTTCACGTCTACCGTTCGTAGATTGCCGGTGTCGGTGTCTATATTGGATGATACCGTTGTAGAAGGCGATGAGGTTTTCGAGGTAAAATTGTCGGGTGATCGTGTATCATCGGTTTCAAGCGTTGCGACGGTGACAATAATGGATAACGACGCTGTTGTGATAGGGTTCTCGCCTACGGTTTCGAGTGTGGATGAGGATGCGGGTAATGTTGAGTTGACAGTGCTTGTCTTGTCCGGGACTATAGCGGATGGTGAAAGTGTGACGGTGGTTGTTATGACTGTGGACGGAAGTGCCGTTGCCGGCGAAGATTACACTGAATTGACGGAGACGTTGACGTTTGACGCGGATACGCTGATGGTGCCGGTGACTGTGATGATAGAGGATGATATGTTGTTGGAACTGGATCAAAACTTCTTTGTGGAGTTGTCTGGTAATCGAGTATCGGACAGTGCAAGTGTGGCGCGTGTGACTATATTGGATAACGACGTTGATGCTGGGGAACTTCCCGACGGTGACGATCCTTCATCGGGTCCCGGTGAAGGCGAAGTATTATTCGAGGAATTGCGGTACGATGTATTGGAAGGCGCTGGCAGTGTAACACTTGTGGCGATACTATCCGGTGCGATATCGTCAAGTGAGAATGTGAGTGTGAGTGTGACGACTATAGACGGAAGTGCTACTGTAGCCGGGGATGATTATACTGAGACGACCTTGACGTTGCAGTTCACGTCTACCGTTCGTAGATTGCCGGTGTCGGTGTCTATATTGGATGATACCGTTGTAGAAGGCGATGAGGTTTTCGAGGTGAAATTGTCAGGTGATCGTGTATCCTCGGTTTCGAGTGTTGCACGTGTGACGATAGAGGATGACGACGCTGTTGTGATAGGGTTCTCGCCTACGGTTTCGAGTGTGGATGAGGATGCCGGTAGTGTTGAGTTGACTGTGCTTGTCTTGTCCGGGACTATAGCGGATGGTGAAAGTGTGACGGTGGTTGTTATGACTGTGGACGGAAGTGCCGTTGCCGGCGAAGATTACACTGAATTGACGGATACGTTGACGTTTGACGCGGATACGCTGATGGTGCCGGTGACTGTGATGATAGAGGATGATATGTTGTTGGAACTGGATCAAAACTTCTTTGTGGAGTTGTCTGGTAATCGAGTATCGGACAGTGCAAGTGTGGCGCGTGTGACTATATTGGATAACGACGTTGATGCTGGGGAACTTCCCGACGGTGACGATCCTTCATCGGGTCCCGGTGAAGGCGAGGTATTATTCGAGGAATTGCGGTACGATGTATTGGAAGGCGCTGGCAGTGTAACACTTGTGGCGATACTATCCGGTGCGATATCGTCGAGTGAGAATGTGAGTGTGAGTGTGACGACTATAGACGGAAGTGCTACTGTAGCCGAGGGTGATTATACTGAGACGACCTTGACGTTGCAGTTCACGTCTACCGTTCGTAGATTGCCGGTGTCGGTGTCTATATTGGATGATACCGTTGTAGAAGGCGATGAGGTTTTCGAGGTAAAATTGTCGGGTGATCGTGTATCTTCGGTTTCAAGCGTTGCGACGGTGACGATAATGGATAACGATGAAGTGGCGCCGGTGACGATAGGGTTCTCTCCTACGGTTTACAGTGTGGATGAGGATGCGGGTAGTGTTGAGTTGACAGTGCTTGTCTTGTCCGGGACTATAGCGGATGGTGAGAGTGTGACGGTGGTTGTTATGACGGTGGATGGAAGTGCCGTTGCCGGCGAAGATTACACTGAATTGACGGATACGTTGACGTTCGACGCGGATACGCTGATGGTGCCGGTGACTGTGATGATAGAGGATGATATGTTGTTGGAACTGGATCAAAACTTCTTTGTGGAGTTGTCCGGTAATCGAGTATCGGACAGTGCAAGTGTGGCGCGTGTGACTATATTGGATAATGACGTTGATGCTGGGGAACTTCCCGACGGTGACGATCCTTCATCGGGTCCCGGTGAAGGCGAGGTATTATTCGAGGAATTGCGGTACGATGTATTGGAAGGCGCTGGCAGTGTAACACTTGTGGCGATACTATCCGGTGCGATATCGTCGAGTGAGAATGTGAGTGTGAGTGTGACGACTATAGACGGAAGTGCTACTGTAGCCGAGGGTGATTATACTGAGACGACCTTGACGTTGCAATTCACGTCTACCGTTCGTAGATTGCCGGTATCGGTGTCTATATTGGATGATACCGTTATAGAAGCCGATGAGGTTTTCGAGGTGAAATTGTCTGGTGATCGTGTATCCTCGGTTTCGAGTGTTGCACGTGTGACGATAGAGGATGACGACGCTGTTGTGATAGGGTTCTCGCCTACGGTTTCGAGTGTGGATGAGGATGCAGGTAGTGTTGAGTTGACAGTGCTTGTCTTATCCGGGACTATAGCGGATGGTGAAAGTGTGACGGTGGTTGTTATGACTGTTGACGGAAGTGCGGTTGTAGATGAAGATTACACTGAATTGACGGATACGTTGACGTTCGACGCGGATACGCTGATGGTGACGGTGACTGTGATGATAGAGGATGATATGTTGTTGGAACTGGATCAGCACTTCTTTGTGGAGTTGTCGGGTAATCGAGTATCGGACAGTGCAAGTGTGGCGCGTGTGACTATATTGGATAATGACGTTGATGCTGGGGAACTTCCCGACGGTGACGATCCTTCATCGGGTCCCGGTGACGGCGAGGTATTATTCGAGGAATTGCGGTACGATGTATTGGAAGGCGCGGGCAGTGTAACACTTGTGGCGATACTATCCGGTGCGATATCGTCGAGTGAGAATGTGAGTGTGAGTGTGACGACTATAGACGGAAGTGCTACTGTAGCCGAGGGTGATTATACTGAGACGACCTTGACGTTGCAGTTCACGTCTACCGTTCGTAGATTGCCGGTGTCGGTGTCTATATTGGATGATACCGTTGTAGAAGGCGATGAGGTTTTCGAGGTGAAATTGTCGGGTGATCGTGTATCTTCGGTTTCAAGCGTTGCGACGGTGACAATAATGGATAACGACGCTGTTGTGATAGGGTTCTCGCCTACGGTTTCGAGTGTGGATGAGGATGCGGGTAATGTTGAGTTGACTGTGCTTGTCTTGTCCGGGACTATAGCGGATGGTGAGAGTGTGACGGTGGTTGTTATGACTGTTGACGGAATTGCGGTTGTAGATGAAGATTACACTGAATTGACGGATACGTTGACGTTCGACGCGGATACGCTGATGGTGACGGTGACTGTGATGATAGAGGATGATATGTTGTTGGAACTGGATCAGCACTTCTTTGTGGAGTTGTCCGGTAATCGAGTATCGGACAGTGCAAGTGTGGCGCGTGTGACTATATTGGATAATGACGTTGATGCTGGGGAACTTCCCGACGGTGACGATCCTTCATCGGGTCCCGGTGACGGCGAGGTATTATTCGAGGAATTGCGGTACGATGTATTGGAAGGCGCTGGCAGTGTAACACTTGTGGCGATACTATCCGGTGCGATATCGTCGAGTGAGAATGTGAGTGTGAGTGTGACGACTATAGACGGAAGTGCTACTGTAGCCGAGGATGATTATACTGAGACGACCTTGACGTTGCAGTTCACGTCTACCGTTCGTAGATTGCCGGTGTCGGTGTCTATATTGGATGATACCGTTGTAGAAGGCGATGAGTTTTTCGAGGTGAAATTGTCAGGTGATCGTGTATCCTCGGTTTCGAGTGTTGCACGTGTGACGATAGAGGATGACGACGCTGTTGTGATAGGGTTCTCGCCTACGGTTTCGAGTGTGGATGAGGATGCCGGTAGTGTTGAGTTGACTGTGCTTGTCTTGTCCGGGACTATAGCGGATGGTGAAAGTGTGACGGTGGTTGTTATGACTGTGGACGGAAGTGCCGTTGCCGGCGAAGATTACACTGAATTGACGGAGACGTTGACGTTTGACGCGGATACGCTGATGGTGCCGGTGACTGTGATGATAGAGGATGATATGTTGTTGGAACTGGATCAAAACTTCTTTGTGGAGTTGTCTGGTAATCGAGTATCGGACAGTGCAAGTGTGGCGCGTGTGACTATATTGGATAACGACGTTGATGCTGGGGAACTTCCCGACGGTGACGATCCTTCATCGGGTCCCGGTGACGGCGAGGTATTATTCGAGGAATTGCGGTACGATGTATTGGAAGGCGCTGGCAGTGTAACACTTGTGGCGATACTATCCGGTGCGATATCGTCGAGTGAGAATGTGAGTGTGAGTGTGACGACTATAGACGGAAGTGCTACTGTAGCCGAGGGTGATTATACTGAGACGACCTTGACGTTGCAGTTCACGTCTACCGTTCGTAGATTGCCGGTGTCGGTGTCTATATTGGATGATACCGTTGTAGAAGGCGATGAGGTTTTCGAGGTAAAATTGTCGGGTGATCGTGTATCTTCGGTTTCAAGCGTTGCGACGGTGACGATAATGGATAACGATGAAGTGGCGCCGGTGACGATAGGGTTCTCTCCTACGGTTTACAGTGTGGATGAGGATGCGGGTAGTGTTGAGTTGACAGTGCTTGTCTTGTCCGGGACTATAGCGGATGGTGAGAGTGTGACGGTGGTTGTTATGACGGTGGATGGAAGTGCCGTTGCCGGCGAAGATTACACTGAATTGACGGATACGTTGACGTTCGACGCGGATACGCTGATGGTGCCGGTGACTGTGATGATAGAGGATGATATGTTGTTGGAACTGGATCAAAACTTCTTTGTGGAGTTGTCCGGTAATCGAGTATCGGACAGTGCAAGTGTGGCGCGTGTGACTATATTGGATAATGACGTTGATGCTGGGGAACTTCCCGACGGTGACGACCCTTCATCGGGTCCCGGTGAAGGCGAGGTATTATTCGAGGAATTGCGGTACGATGTATTGGAAGGCGCGGGCAGTGTAACACTTGTGGCGATACTATCCGGTGCGATATCGTCGAGTGAGAATGTGAGTGTGAGTGTGACGACTATAGACGGAAGTGCTACTGTAGCCGAGGGTGATTATACTGAGACGACCTTGACGTTGCAATTCACGTCTACCGTTCGTAGATTGCCGGTATCGGTGTCTATATTGGATGATACCGTTATAGAAGGCGATGAGGTTTTCGAGGTAAAATTGTCGGGTGATCGTGTATCTTCGGTTTCAAGCGTTGCGACGGTGACGATAATGGATAACGATGAAGTGGCGCCGGTGGCGATAGGGTTCTCTCCTACGGCTTACAGTGTGGATGAGGATGCGGGTAGTGTTGAGTTGACAGTGCTTGTCTTGTCCGGGACTATAGCGGATGGTGAAAGTGTGACGGTGGTTGTTATGACTGTTGACGGAAGTGCGGTTGTAGATGAAGATTACACAGGCATAGAAAGTGTGCTTACGTTTACTTCAGGATCTACGACGCAAACGGTGTCTGTGGTTATAAATGGTGATGCGCTGGTTGAAAACTCTGAGGTGTTCACTGTTCGCCTTGCGACGTCTAATGAAGATGTGATGCTGTCTGCATCTACCGCATCCGTAACGATAACGGATGAAGCGGTTCTCTCCGTGGTTGGACCCGATTCTGATGAAGTGGAGGAGTCCGCTACCGGTATGAATGTTGCGACGTTTACTGTGAGTTTGCCGGACGGAGTTACGGCTGTTGAGGATATAACTCTTTCATGGAGTGTGGACTGTACCACCGGTGTCATCGGTGCTGCATCAGCTGCGGACTTTGCCGATGACGTTTGTACGCCGGACTCGGCGACGATATTGTCGGGTGCAACATCTACGAACTTCTCGATTACTATTGAGGATGACGATAGACCGGAGGGGACGGAGAGTTTCACCGTATCGATTGTGACGATGACTGCCGGTGACTTCGATGTGACATTTGATGATGGTTCGGATGAGTTCGAGGCTAGGGTAAGCTTGCTAGACAATGAGTCTGTGACTGTTAGCGTTACATCGAGTGTTTCGTCAGTTCGAGAGGGAGAATCCTTTATCTTCCGCTTGGTGTTGGAAGGTGGTGTATATGAAGAAGAATTGATTTTGCCTTGGCGTGTGGACTTTGGATCGGACTCTGCATCGGCATCGGCATCGGACTTTGCGCCCGATCAAGCGCTTTCAGGCATGGTAACGATACCGGCGAACTCACTTACATCCGCACCCGTAACGTTGACTGTGGCGGTGGATACTTTTGTGGAGGGAGATGAGATTTTCCGTGTGATAGTTCCAATTGCGGGCAGGCCTGTGTCGGTCGATTTCGTTATAGAGTCTATGGACTTCCCTTCGGATGATGTGACTATAGTTGATGATGATGCCGATCGTGTATTGATGATTTCTATTACTGCCGCATCGGTGACTGTAAGTGAGGGCAGTGTGGCAGTGTTCACGGTGGAACTTACCGGCGGCGTTACGGATGATGACCTATCTGTGGTATGGAGTGTGGATTGCGGCGGCGGTAGTGATGTAACTGCGGAAGACTTTGTAGGCGGTTGTCCATCGGGCACGGTTACGATAGCTTCGGGAGAAACGTCGGCTACGTTCGCCGTATATACGAATGATGATAGTGTGGTGGAACGTTTGGAAACGTTCACTGTGACGCTATCGACTGTGTCACCCAATATAGGCGGTCTAATAACGATTTCCGCTGATTCGGGCATGGCATCCGTAGACATACGAGATACCGATACCGGTAATGTTGTGGTTTCGTTTGATAGGGGCTTCCGATCCGTCAGTGGAGGAAGTGCGCACACGTGCGGTATAAGAGAGGACGGTTCAGTGGAATGCTGGGGATCTCCTGATCAGGGTCAAACTACTCTTCGTACTCCTGACGGAACTGAACTGGCGGATGTCCGTTTCCGCGCGTTGAGTGCGAAAACTTCCTACACGTGCGGCATAGTAGACGGCGGTGATGACGATGGTAAAGTGAGATGCTGGGGATCTATTTCTTCTACATCTGAACTGCCTACTGAACTAGTGAATGTTCGTTTCCGCGCGGTGAACGCAGGAGGCGCGCACGCCTGCGGCATAAGAGACGGCGGTGATGACGATGGTAAAGTGGCATGCTGGGGAGCTAATACCGCCGGTCAAATTGGTCTTGTTACTCCTGTTCCTGATTTAACTCCACTGGCCAATGTCCGTTTCCGCGCATTGAGCCTAGGAGAATACTATAGCTGCGGTATAGTAGACGGCGACTTTATAATAGGCGACGAAGTTATTCGCGATGGAGAAGTGGAATGCTGGGGAACCGATTTTGCCGGACAATCTTCTCCACCGCAGGGTGTCCGTTTCCGCGCATTGAGCTCAGGAGAAAATCACACGTGCGGCATAATAGACGGCGGTGATCGCGACGGTGAGGTGGACTGCTGGGGAGCCACAGGAGCAGATGCTGCTGGAAACCCTGATCCAACTCCTCGACTGGCAGGCGTCCGTTTCCGCGAAGTGGGCTCCGGAATTGTTCACACGTGCGGCATAATAGACGGCGGTATTCGCGATGGTGAAGTGGAATGCTGGGGATCCAATGGTAATATGCGATCTACTCCACCTACGGGTCTCCGTTTACTAACGCTGGGCAGCGGACGCCACCACAATTGCGGTGTACAAGAAGACGGCACAGTGGCGTGCTGGGGACTTGAGGATAGAGGTCAAACCTCTCCTCCGTCATTTGCTATACCCGAAGGCGATGAAGTAAGTTTCCGGGCTAGTTTCTCCGGCGATGTTACTGCGGATGAGGACATATCGGTGGGTTGGAGTGTGTCTTGTGACAGTGGTGTGAACGCTGAAGACTTTGTAGGTGATTGTCCATCCGGCACAGTGAGGATAGCGGCGGGCTCCGGATTTGGTAGGTTCACTATTATGACTAATGATGATATGGTCTTGGAGAATGCCGAAGAGTTCACCGTGTCTCTGATAGAGGCATTGCCTAGTATAGAAGGTCGTATAACGATATCCTCCACTAGAAGCAGTGTGACGGCTACGATAACGGATAACGATACCATAGATATAGGTTTTGAGGATTTGATGTACGACGTACGGGAAGATGTAGGTAGTGTTACGCTGACCGTCTCGGTGTTGTCCGGTGAGATAGGAGAAGGTGTGGTTGTGACGGTGGACGTAAGGAGTATAAACGGAAGAGCGGTTGCGGGTGCGGATTACACTTCGGTGCGTGAGAGTTTGACGTTCAGCTCTGAAGTGATATCCCGGACGTTGTCGGTGTCTATATTGGAAGACGGTGTTGTGGAAGGTACCGAAGAATTCGAATTGCGGCTATCCGGTGAGAGCATATCGGCTGCTGCGGCTACGGCGGAAGTGTCGATAAGAGATATTGACGACGGAGTGATTACTGTTACGGCTGTTACGGGCACTGTATCGGAGGGAGAGGCTGCGAATTTCAGATTGGAATTGACGGAGGGTTCTACGGAAACGGGTATAGTTGTGGAATGGAGCGTGAGTTGCGAAGGCGATGTAATCGGTGAAGACTTTGTAGGGGGTTGTCCATCGGGCACGGCGACGATAGCAGCGGGTCAAACTTCGACGATTTTCACGATTACGACGAATAGTGATAGTGTGGTGGAGAATAATGAAAGGTTTACGGTATCTATTACGGGCATAGAAGACCTTATAACGATATCGGATAGTATGAGCACGGCATCGGTGACTATAGAGGATGAAGCGGTTCTTTCGGTGTCTGTCCCTGATTTTGTGGAAGAGTCGGTTTCGGGTATGAGTGTTGCGACGTTCACGGTGAGTTTGGCGGGCGGTGTTACTGCTGTCGAGGATATAACCCTTTCATGGAGTGTGACGTGTGCGACCGATGTGACGGGTGTTGCATCACCTGCGGACTTTGCCGACTTTGGCGATGATTGCCCGTCCGGCACGGCGACGATAGTGGCGGGTGAAACGTTTGCGGTCTTCTCGTTTACGGCTTTGGACGATGAGATGAGAGAGGGGACGGAAATCTTCACTGTTTCGATTGTGACGATGACGACGGGCAACTTTGATGTAGTCTTCGATGATGGGGCGGATGGCTTCGTGCGTGAGTTTGTGGCTGAGCTGGACTTGCTAGACGCACAGTCGGTGAATATCGATGTGTTATTGAGTTCCTTGTCGGTGTCGGAAGGAGGATCCGTGACCTTCAACCTGTTGCTGGATGGTACGGTATCGGAAGAATTGATTTTGCCTTGGGCTATATCATTTGACTCGGCTTCTGCGTTGGACTTTGCGGCTGGTCAAGCACTTTCGGGCATAGTAGAGATACCTGCGAATATGCGAACATCCGCGTTGGTAACGGTGTCTGTGGCATCGGATACTGTTGTGGAGGGAGATGAGTTCTTCAGCGTGATAGTTCCGGTTGAGGGACGTCCTACATCGGAAGAGTTTGAGATACAGTCTGTGGAGGTCTCATCGGATCGAGTAACGATATTGGATGACCCCGACGACATCGGTGTGATTACTGTTACGGCTGTTACGGGCACGGTATCGGAGGGAGGCGACGTGAGTTTCAGAGTGGAACTGACGGGTGGAGTTACTGCGGAGGAGGTTGTAGGTGTGGTATGGAGTGTAACTTGTGACGCCGATAGTGATGTAACTGGGGAAGACTTTGTAGGCGGTTGTCCGGCGGGCACAGTGGATATAGTTTCGGGAGAAACGTCCGCTACGTTCATTGTGTCTACGGCTGATGATAGTGTGGTGGAACGTGTGGAAACAGTCACTGTGACATTGTCGAGATTGTCGCCCGATATAGGAAGTCGTATAACGATATCGGATACGATGGGTTCAGCATCTGCCGAGATAACGGATACCGATAGAGGAGTAATTTCGGTTACTGTAGTTACGCGGACGGTATCGGAGGGAGATGAAGCGACGTTCAGGGTGGAACTGGCGGATGATGTTACGGTGGGAGAGGCTATAGGCGTAGCGTGGGTTGTGAGTTGCGACGCTGATGGTGGTGTAACTGCGGATGACTTTGCGGGTTCGGTGTGTCCTTCGGGAGTAGTTACGATAGCGTCCGGCGGACCGTTTGCGACGTTCAGGGTATCTACGAATGGGGATGATGAGTTTGAAAGTGATGAAGAGTTCACTGTGAGGCTGACGGATGTGTCACCTACTATAGAGGATCGTGTAACTATATCGGATACGATGAACATGGCATCCGCGACGATAAGTAATAACGATGCGGGGGTAGGTTTCGAGTCGTTGTCGTACAGTGTATCCGAAGCTGCCGTTAGCGTGACGTTGTTTGTGGAACTGTCCGGTGAGATAGCATCTGGTGAGAATGTAATTGTGAATGTGCGGACTGTAGACGGAACTGCCGGCGATGAGGATTACGAAGGTAGAGATGAATTTTTGGAGATCACATCCGGATCACGTCGTGTGCCTGTATCCGTGAATATAATCAATGATAATTTTGTGGAAGGGGATGAGCATTTCGTAGTGACGTTGTCCGGTGATCGTGTGTCTGTTGCAGCGAGTAGCGCTATAGTGACGATATTGGATGACGATAGGATCGATGTTACGTTGGAGGCTGCTACGGATAGGGTATCGGAGGGAGATGACGTGAGGTTCACGGTGAGCCTTTCGAGTGATACCGGTGATGTTACCGTCAATGAGGCTGTAGTTGTGATATGGAGTGTGAGTTGCGGCGGTGATATAACTGCGGGTGACTTTGACGGTTCGCCGTGTCAAGATGGCACGGCTACGATAGATCCGGGTGCATCTTCCGCTACGTTCAGGGTACGTACGAGTGACGATAATGTGGTGGAAGGTAGTGAAGGGTTTACTGTGACACTATCGAGCGTTTCACCTGATAGAGAAGGTGGTATAACGATATCGGATAGTATGAGCACGGCATCGGTGACTATAGCGGATGGGGATCGTGGAGTAGTTTCGGTTACTGTTGGAACGAGCACAGTACCGGAGGGAGGCGAGGTAACGTTCACGGTGGAACTGGGGGATGATGTTATAGCGGACGAAGCTATAGGCGTGGAATGGAGCGTGAGTTGCGAAGGTGATATAACGTCTTTGGACTTTGTGGGTGGTTGTCCATCCGGGACGGTTACGCTAGTTTCGGGAGAAACGTCGGCTACGTTCACGGTACGAACGAACGACGATGATATGGTGGAAGGCATGGAAACGTTCACTGTGACACTATCGGATGTATCGTCTGGTATAGAAGACCTTATAACGATATCGAGTACGATGAGCAGGGCATCGGTGACGATAAGGGATAACGATGAAGCACCGCCGGTGGCGATAGGGTTCTCTCCTGATGAATATATCGTGGATGAAGATGCCGGTAGCATTACGCTGACAGTGTCTGTGTTGGTCGGTACTATAGAGGTTGGTGATAGTGTGACGTTGAACGTTATGACTGTTGACGGAAGTGCGGTTGCGGGCGAAGATTACACTTTACCGAGTAGAACATTGACATTCGACTCCGGTGGTGCAACGACTCTTACGTTTGATGTGCCTATATTGAGAGATGATGTGCTGGAAGGCGATGAGACCTTCACGGTGGAGTTGTCGTCTATGTCCGATGTGGTTATATCGGCATCTCGTGCTACGGTGACGATAACGGATGCCGACTCTGGGGAGATTACGATTAGCCCTGTATCGCAGAGTGTAGATGAAGGCGATACGGCTATGTTCACTGTGAACCTTTCGGGTGGTGCTACCGCCAATGAGGCTATAGATGTGTCTTGGAGCGTGAGTTGCGGCGGTGATATAACTGCGGCTGACTTTGACGGTTCGCCGTGTCAAGAGGACACGGTTACGATAGTTTCGGGAGAAACGTCGGCTACGTTCACGGTACGAACGCGTAACGATAATGTGGTAGAAGGCGTGGAGACGTTCACTGTGACGCTATCGAATGTGTCACCGGAGCTAAACGGTCTTATAAGGGTATCGGATACTATGAACAGTGCATCCGTGACTATAGCGGATGTGGATGAAGCAATTCTCTCGGTGTCCGCCCCCGCGGATGTGGAAGAGTCCGCTACCGGTATGAATGTTGCAAGGTTCACGGTGAGTTTGCCAGACGGAGTTACGGCGGATGCGGATATAACAGTTGCGTGGAGTGTGAACTGTGTGACGGGTGTTGTATCAGCTGTGGACTTTGCAAACGGTGAATGTCCGTTCGGCACGGAGACGATAGCGGCGGGTGACACGTCTGCGGTCTTCTCGTTTATGACTTTGGACGATGAGATGAGAGAGGGGACGGAAATCTTCACCGTGTCGTTTACGGCAACGACGGCGATGGGTAACTTTGATGTGGTCTTCGAGAATGGGCTGGATGAGTTCGAGGCTAGTGTAAGATTGCTAGATGATGAGGCTGTGGATGTTAGTGTGTTATTGAGTTCTGCGCGGGTGTTGGAAGGCGGATCGGTTACATTCAACCTAGTGTTGAGTGATGTGATATCTGCAGAAGAATTGAGTACGGGTTTGGAATTGCCTTGGGAAGTGGAAATCATACGTGACCTTAGCTTCGCATCCGCTGATGACTTTGCGCCCGATCAAGCGCTTTCAGGCACGGTAACGATACCTGCGAACTCACGTACATCCACACTCGTAACGTTGCGTGTTCGGACGGATGCTCTTTTGGAGGGAGATGAGTCTTTCCGAGTGACGGTTCCGATTGCGGGAAGGCCTTCAGCGGTTGAGTTCGTGATACAGGCTGTGGAATTCTATTCGGAAGTGACGATAGAGGATGAAAACAGAGGTGTGGTTTCTTTGAAGGCTGCTACGGATAGCGTATCGGAGGGAGAGGAAGTGATGTTCACTGTGAACCTTTCGGGTGGTGCTACCGCCAATGAGGCTATAGTTGTGCCTTGGAGCGTGAGTTGCGATGCCGGTAACGGTATAACTGCGGCTGACTTTGGCGGTGTATGTCCATCGGGCACGGCTACGATAAGTCCGGGTGCATCGTCCGCTACGTTCGCCATATCTACGCGTGACGATAATCTGGTAGAAGGCACGGAAACGTTTACTGTGACACTATTGAATGCGTCACCGGAGCTAGATGGTGTTATAACGATATCGGAGAGTATAAGGACGGCATCGGTGACTATATTGGATGTGGATGAAGCGATTCTCTCGGTGTCCGCTCCCGGTGTTGTGTACGAGGCTGTTGATCTTATGAATAGTGCGGAATTTGTGGTTACCCTGACAGGCGGAGTTACGGCGGTTGCGGATATAACAGTTGCGTGGAGCGTGGGCTGTGTGGACGGTACCCCGGGTTTTGCATCAGCTGCGGACTTTGCCGATGACGTTTGTACAGGGATCTCGACGACGACGATATTGGCGAGTGAGACATCTGGGATGTTCTCGTTTGATATTCAGAGCGACGATATTCCGGAGGGAACGGAAACCTTCACCGTTTCGATTGTGACGATGACTGCAGGTAACTTTGATGTGGTCTTCGAGAATGGGCGGGATGAGTTCGCGGTGATGTTGCGAGATGATGATGATGTAATCGTTAGTGTTATACCGAGTGCCTCGTCAGTGGCGGAGGGCAGTTCAGTCACCTTCAACTTGGAGTCGAATTATGCGATATCTGAAGAGTTGAGGTTGCCTTGGCGTGTAGACTTTGTATCGGCATCCGCTGATGACTTTGTTCTCGGTCAAGTATTTTCAGGCACATTAACGATACCTGCGAACTCACGTACATCCCCAGCCGTAACGTTGCGTGTTCGGACGGATGGTATTGTGGAGGGGAATGAGGTTTTCAGTGTGATAGTTCCGATTGACGGAAGGCCTACATTGGTCGACTTCATGATACAGTCTGTGGAGTTCGTTTCGGATGATGTGACTATAGATGACGCAGACTCCGACAGTGGGCTAATTTCTTTGGAGCCTGTTACAAGCACGGTATCGGAGGGACTTGATGCGATATTCACTGTGAGCCTTTCGGATAATGCTACCTTCAATGAGGCTATAGATGTGGAATGGAGCGTGAGTTGCGGCGATGTTGGTATAACTGCGGGTGACTTTAGCGGTTCGCCGTGTGAAATGGGCACGGTTACGATACCTTCCGGCGTATCGTCGGCTACGTTCGCCGTATCTACGCGTGACGATGATCTGGTAGAAGGCGTGGAGACGTTCACTGTGACCCTATCGAATGTGTCACCGGAGCTAGACGATCTTATAAGGGTATCGGATACTATGAACAGTGCATCGGTGACTATAGAGGATGAGGATGAAGCAATTCTCTCGGTGTCCGCCCCCTATTCTGTGGAAGAGTCCGCTACCGGTATGAGTGTTGCGACGTTCACGGTGAGTTTGACCGGCGGAGTTACGACGGTTGCGGATATAACAGTTGATTGGAGCGTGGGCTGTGTGGACGGTACCCCGGGTGATGCATCAGCTGCGGACTTTGCCGATGAGGTTTGTCCGTTGGGCACGGTAACGATAGCGGCGGGTCAGACATCTGCGGACTTCTCGTTTATGACTATGGACGATGATGCTCGCGAGGGGACGGAAATCTTCACTGTTTCGATTGTGACGATGACGGCAGGTAACTTTGATGTGGTCTTTGATAATGGGCTGGATGAGTTCGAAGCTAGAGTAAGATTGCTAGATGATGAGGCTGTGGATGTTAGTGTGTTATTGAGCTCTGCGAGGGTGTCGGAAGGCGGCTCGGTTACATTCAACCTAGTGTTGAGTGATGTGATATCTGCAGAAGAATTGAGTACGGCTTTGGAATTGCCTTGGGAAGTGGAAATCATACGTGATCTTGGCTTCGCATCCGCTGATGACTTTGCGCCCGCTCAAGCGCTTTCAGGCAGGGTAACGATACCCGAAAACTCACGTACATCCGCACTTGTAACGTTGCGTGTTCGGACGGATGCTCTTTTGGAGGGAGATGAGTCTTTCCGAGTGACGGTTCCGATTGCGGGAAGGCCTTCAGCGGTTGAGTTCGTGATACAGTCTGTGGAGTTCAATTCGGAGGATGTGACGATATCGGATGAAAACAGAGGGGAGATTACGATTAGCCCTGTATCGCAGAGTGTAGATGAAGGCGATACGGCTATGTTCATAGTGAACCTTTCGGGTGGTGCTACCGACAGAGATTCTATAGTTGTGCCTTGGAGCGTGAGTTGCGACGATGTTGGTATAACTGCGGCTGACTTTGGTGGTGTATGTCCATCTGGCACGGCTACGATAAGTCCGGGTGCATCGTCCGCTACGTTCGCCATATCTACGAGTGACGATAATCTGGTAGAAGGCACGGAAACGTTTACTGTGACACTATTGAATGCGTCACCGGAGCTAGACGGTGTTATAACGATATCGGAGAGTATAAGGACGGCATCGGTGACTATAGAGGATGTGGATGAAGCGATTCTCTCGGTGTCCGCTCCCGGTGTTGTGTACGAGGCTGTTGACCTTATGAACAGTGCGGAATTTGTGGTTACCCTGACAGGCGGAGTCACGGCGGTTGCGGATATAACAGTTGCATGGAGCGTGGGCTGTGTGGACGGTACCCCGGGTTTTGCATCAGCTGCGGACTTTGCGGACTTTGGCGATGATTGTCCTATGGGCGAGGTAACGATATTGGCGGGTGCAACATCTGGGATGTTCTCGTTTGATATTGCGAGCGATCTTATGCCGGAGGAGACGGAGAGGTTTACCGTGTCGTTTACGGCAACGACGGCGATGAATAGATTTGATGTGGTCTTCGAGAATGGGCGGGATGAGTTTGAGGTGATGTTGCGAGATGATGATGATGTGATCGTTAATGTTATACCGAGTGCCTCGTCAGTGGCGGAGGGCAGTTCAGTCACCTTCAACTTGGAGTTGGATTATGCGATATCGGAAGAATTGAATTTGCTTTGGGCGGTGGACTTTGGATCGGCATCCGCTGATGACTTTGTTCCCGGTGAAGTGCTTTCAGGCATGTTAACGATACCTGCGAACTCACTTACATCCGAAACCGTAACGTTGCGTGTTCGGACGGATGATATTGTGGAGGGGAATGAGGTTTTCAGTGTGATAGTTCCGACTGGCGGAAGGCCTGCATTGGTCAACTTCATGATAGGGTCTGGTGATTTCTCTTCGGGTAACGTGACTATAGAAGATGATGATGCCGACAGTGGAATAATTTCTGTGAGTGCTGCTACGGATAGGGTATCGGAGGGACGTGATGCGATATTCACTGTGAGCCTTTCGGATAATGCTACCTTCGATGGGGATATAGTTGTGGAATGGAGCGTGAGTTGCGGCGATGTTGGTATAACTGCGGGTGACTTTAGCGGTTCGCCGTGTGAAATGGGCACGGTTACGATAGTTTCGGGAGAAACGTCGGCTACGTTCGCCGTATCTACGATTGACGATAATCTTGTAGAAGGCATGGAAACGTTCACTGTGACGCTATCGAATGTGTCACCTATAAACGGTCTTATAAGGGTATCGGATAGTATGAACAGTGCATCCGTGACTATAGAGGACGAGGATGAAGCGATTCTTTCGGTGTCCGCTCCCGCGGAGGTGTACGAGGCTGTTGACCGTATGAATAGTGCGGAATTTGAGGTTACCCTGATAGGCGGAGTTATGGCGGTTGCGGATATAACAGTTGATTGGAGTGTGACCTGTGCCACTAATGTGACGGGTGCCGCATCAGCTGCGGACTTTGCCGATGTCGGTTGTCCGTCGGACTCGACGACGATATTGGCGGGTGAAACATCTGCGATGTTCTCGTTTGATATTGCGAGCGATGTTATTCAAGAGGGTACGGAGAGGTTTACCGTGTCGTTTACGGCAACGACGGCGATGAATAGATTTGATGTGGTCTTCGAGAATGGGCTGGATGAGTTTGAGGTAATATTGCGAGATGATGAGGCTGTGGATGTTAGTGTGTTATTGAGTTCTACGCGGGTGTCGGAAGGCGGATCCGTTACCTTCTACTTGGAGTTGGATGAAGCGGTATCGGAAGAAACGACTTGGCCTTGGGAAGTGGAAATCATACGTGACATTGGCCTCGCATCCGCTGATGACTTTGCGCTCGATCAAGCGCTTTCAGGCACGGTAATAGTACCTGCGAACTCACGTACATCCGCAACCGTAACGTTGGGTGTGAGGACGGATGCTCTTTTGGAGGGAGATGAGATTTTCCGTGTGATGGTTCCGATTATGGGAAGGCCTGAATCAGACGACTTCGTGATACAGTCTGTGGTGTTCTTTTCGGAGGATGTGACGATAGAGGATGAAAACAGTGGGGAGATTACGATTAGCCCTGTAGTGCAGAGTGTAGATGAAGGCGATACGGCTATGTTCATAGTGAACCTTTCGGGTGGTGCTACCGATAGAGATTCTATATTTGTGTCTTGGAGCGTGAGTTGCGGCGGTGATATAACTGCGGATGACTTTGACGGTTCGCCGTGTGAAGTGGGCAGGGCTACGATAGTTTCGGGAGAAACGTCGGCTACGTTCGCCGTATCTACGCGTAACGATAATCTGGTAGAGGGCGTGGAAACGTTCACTGTGGCGCTATTGACCGTGTTACCGAATCTAAACGGTCGTATAACGATATCGGAGAGTATGAGCACGGCATCCGTGACTATAGCGGATGGGGATGAAGCGATTCTTTCAGTGTTCGCCCCCGCGTCTGTGGATGAGCGTGTTCCCGAGATGCGTACTGCGGTATTCGAGGTGGAACTAGCGCGCGGAGTTACGGCGGATGCGAATATAAGAGTTGAATGGGAGGTGGACTGTGACACCACCGGTACCATCGGTCATGCATCAGCTGCGGACTTTGTCGACTTTGGCGGACTTTGTCCTTCGGGCGAGGTAACGATAATGTCGGGTGCAACATCCGGGATATTCTCGTTTACTATTCTGCCCGATGGTATTACGGAAGGGACGGAGAGATTCACTGTGTCGTTTACGGCAACGACGGCAGGTAACTTTGATGTGGTCTTCGAGAATGGGCTGGATGAGTTTGAGGTGATATTGATAGATGGTGATGCTGCGGAGGTTACCGTTATGACGAGTGATTCGTCAGTGGATGAGGGAGGATCCGTTACCTTCCACTTGATGTTAGCTGATGAGATATCGGAAGAATTGAATTTGCCTTGGGAGGTGGACTTTGGATCGGCATCCGTTGATGACTTTGTGCGCGAGGAAGTGCTTTCAGGCATATTAACGATAGCCGCGGGAACACTTACATCAGAAACCGTAACGTTGCGTGTTCGGACGGATAATATTGTGGAGGGAGATGAGGTTTTCAGTGTGATAGTTCCGATTGAGGGAAGGCCTGTGTCGGTCGATTTCGTGATACGGCGTATATTGTTCTCTTCGGATGATGTGACTATAAATGATGATGTCGACCGTGTTGGAACGATTTCTGTGAATGCCGAAGCGTTGACTGTAAATGAAGGCAGTGTGGCAGTGTTCACGTTGGAGTTGACCGATGTTGTTACAGATGAACCCATAGTAGTGGAATGGAGCGTGGCTTGCGGCGGTGTTAGTGATGTTACCGGGGATGACTTTGGCGGCGATTGCCCATCGGGTATAGCAACGATAGCCGCGGGTCAAGCATCAACGATTTTCACGATTACGACTGTTGTGGATAGTGTGGTGGAGAATGCCGAAGAGTTTAGGGTAACTCTTACATCTCTTACGGGCATATCTTCCGATATAGCAAGTCGTATAACGATATCGGATACTATGAGCACGGCATCGGTGACTATAACGGATGGGGATGAAGCGGTTCTTTCGTTATCCGCCCCCGCGTTTGTGGAAGAGTTGGCTACCGGTATGAGTGTTGCGACGTTCACGGTGAGTTTGACGGGCGGAGTTACGACGGTTGCGGATATAACGGTTCCGTGGCGCGTGGACTGTGCCGCCGATACCTCCGGTGTTGCATCATCTGCGGACTTTGCCGATGGGGTTTGTCCGTCCGGCACGGTTACGATAGCTTCGGGTGAATCGTTTGCTACGTTCGCCGTATCTACGAATGACGATAATGTGGTAGAAGGTATGGAATCGTTCAGTGTGAGGCTTTCGAGCGTGTTGAGCGTGTCACCCGATATAGACGGTCGAATAACGATTTCGGATAGTGAGGGTACTGCATCGGTAGATATAAGAGATAACGATACGGGTACGATTGAGATCTTGTTCGAGAGAGGCTTCCGAACGGTCACCGGAGGAAATAGGCACTCGTGCGGTCTAAGAGAGAACGGTGAAGTGGGATGCTGGGGTCTGGGCACTGTTCCCGGTGTAGGGAATGAAGCTTCCGACATAGTTGGAGGAGACGTTGATCAAGGCGTTCCTCCGTCGGGTGCTTTCCGCGAAGTGAGTGGGAATGGTTTCTACACGTGCGGCATAATAGACGGCGGTGATCGCGATGGTAGAGTGGAATGCTGGGGCTTTAGTCCTGATATTTCCGCACAGTGGCGGATGTCCGTTTCCGCACGGTGAGCACAGGAAACAGTCACGCCTGCGGTATAGTAGACGGCGACTTTGTAATAGCCGGCGTCAATATTGGCGACGGTGAAGTGACATGCTGGGGAGATGATACTTCGGGCCAAACTACTCTTGCTACTTCTGACGGAACTGAACTGTCGGATGTCCGTTTCCGCGCATTGAGCGCCGGGCGAGATCACACCTGCGGTATAGTAGACGGCGACTTTGTAATAGACGGCGTCAATATTGATGACGGTGAAGTGGAATGCTGGGGAAGGAATAATAATGAGCAAACTTCTCTTGTTACTCCTGACGGAACTGAACTATCGGATGTCCGTTTCCGTGCATTGAGCGCAGGCGAGTCCCACACCTGCGGTATAGTAGACGGCGACTTTATAATAGGCGGCGAAGTTATTGGCGATGGAGAAGTGGAATGCTGGGGAAGGAATGAGAGACAGCAATCTTCTCCGCAGGACCAGCAGGACCAGGACGTCCGTTTCCGCGCATTGGGCGCCGGGCTAACTCACACGTGCGGTATAGTAGACGGCGACTTTGTAATAGACGGCGTCAATATTGGCGACGGTGAAGTGACATGCTGGGGAACCGATGATAACAATGGTCGGACGTCTCCACCTCCGGGTCTCCGATTACTAGCGCTGAGCGCAGGAAGGGACCATAATTGCGGTATAAGAGAAGACGGCACAGTGGCATGCTGGGGAAGTGATGTTGCTGGTCAATCCTCTCCGCCGTCACTTGATATACCCGAAGGCGATGAAGTAAGCTTCCGTGTTAGTTTCTCTAGCGATGTTACGGCGGATGAGGATATAGGAGTAGAGTGGCGTGTGTCTTGTGAAGGCGAAATAACGTCATCGGACTTTGAAGGCGGTTGTCCATCGGGCACGGCGACTATAGCGGCGGGCTCCGGATTTGATCGGTTCACTATTGAGACTAATGACGATATGGCCTTGGAGAATGCGGAGGAGTTCACCTTGTCTCTAATAGAGGCATTGCCTAGGATAGACGGTCGTATAACGATATCCTCCACTAGAAGCAGTGTGACGGCTACGATAACGGATAACGATACCGTAGATATAGGCTTTGAGGCTTTGAGTTACGAGGTATCGGAAGATGAAGGCAGTGTGACGCTGACCGTTTCGGTGTTGCCCGGTGCGATAGGAGAAGGTGTGTTTGTGACGGTGAACGTAAGAAGTATAGATGGAAGTGCGGTTGCGGGTGCGGATTACACTTCGGTGCGTGAGAGTTTGACGTTCAGCTCTGAAGTGATATCCCAGACGTTGTCGGTGTCTATATTGGATGATGATGTTTTGGAAGGTAATGAGGAATTCAGCTTGGTGCTATCGGGTGAGAGCATATCGTCTGCTGCGACTACTGCGGAAGTGTTGATAAGAGATAATGACGACGGAGTGATTACTGTTACGGCTGTTACGGGCACGGTATCGGAGGGCGAGGCTGCGAACTTCAGATTGGAATTGACGGAGGGTTCTACGGAAGCGGGTATAGGTGTGGAATGGAGCGTGAGCTGCGAAGGCGATGTAAGCGCTGAAGACTTTGTAGGGGGTTGTCCATCGGGGACGGCGACGATAGCAGCGGGTCAAATTTCAACGATTTTCACGATTATGACTGATATGGATAATGTGGTGGAGAATGACGAAGAGTTTACGGTATCTATTACGAGCATAGAAGACTTTATAACGATATCGGGTACGATGAGCACGGCATCGGTGACTATAGAGGACGAAGCGGTTCTTTCGGTGTCGGGACCCGATTTTGTGGAAGAGTTGGCTACCGGTATGAGTGTTGCGACGTTCACGGTGAGTTTGGCGGGCGGTGTTACTGCTGTCGAGGATATAACTCTTTCATGGAGCGTGAGTTGCGAAGGCGATGTAAGTGCTGAAGACTTTGTAGGGGATTGTCCGATGGGCACGGCGACGATATTTGCGGGCGCAACGTCAGCGGTCTTCTCGTTTACGGCTTTGGACGATGAGATGAGAGAGGGGACGGAGAGTTTCACCGTATCGATTGCGGCGATGACTGCCGGTGACTTTGATGTGACATTTGATGATGGGGCGGATGGCTTCGTGCGTGAGTTTGTGGCTGAGCTGGACTTGCTAGACGCACAGTCGGTGGATTTTGAGGTGCGAGTGCGTCCCTTGTCAGTGTCGGAGGGAGGTTCCGTGACCTTTGAACTAGTGTTGGATGATAACGCATCGACTGTATCGGAAGCATTGACTTTGCCTTGGGCTATATCGTTTGGTTCTGGATTGGACTCTGCGTCTGAATCGGACTTTGCGGCTGGTCAAGCGTTTTCAGGCACGGCAGAGATACCTGCGAATATGCGAACATCCGCGTTGGTAACGGTGTCTGTGGCATCGGATACTGTTGTGGAAGGAGATGAGTTCTTCAATGTGATAATTCCGGTTGAGGGACGTCCTACATCTGAAGACTTCGTGATACAGTCTGTGGAGGTCTCATCGGATCGAGTAACGATATTGGATGATCCCGCCGACCGCGGTGTGATTACTGTTACGGCTGTTACGGGCACGGTATCCGAAGGTTCTGAAGTGACTTTCCGTGTAGACCTTTCGGGCGGTGTTACTGCGGAGGAGATTATAGGTGTGGAGTGGAGCGTGAGTTGTGGCGTCGGTAGCGGTATAACTGCGGGAGACTTTGCGGATTCGGTGTGTCCGTCTGGGACGGTGGAGATAGTTTCGGGAGAGACGTATGCTACGTTCGCCGTTCGTACGGTTGTCGATAATGTAGTGGAAGGTAGTGAAGAATTTACTGTGACACTGATGACGGATGTAGTACCCAATATAGGCGGTCGAATAACAGTATCGGATAGTATGAGCAGTGCATCCGCGACGATAGAGGATACCGATCGTGGAGTAGTTTCGGTTACCGTAGTTACGCGGACGGTGTCGGAGGGAGGTGACGTGACGTTCAGGGTGGAACTGTCGGGTGGTGTTAGTGTAAGAGAGTCTATAGGCGTAGCGTGGGTTGTGAATTGTGAGGGTGGTGTAACTGCGGGAGACTTTGCGGATTCGGTGTGTCCGTCTGGCACGGTTACGATAGCGGAGGGACGTTCGTCTGCGACGTTCTTCGTATCTACGAATGACGATGATGTATTTGAAGGTGATGAAGAGTTCACAGTGAGACTGACGAGTGTGTTACCCGAGGGTCAAGTAACGATATCGGATACGATGAGTACCGCATCTGCGACGATAAGTGATAACGATGCGGGGATAGGTTTCGAGGATTTGCGGTACGATGTATTGGAAAGCGAGGATAGTGTGACGTTGATAGTGGTACTATCCGGTGCGATATCGTCGAGTGATGATTTGATTGTGAATGTGAGAACTGTAGACGGAACTGCCGGTGATCAAGATTACGAAGGTATAGATATACCTTTGAATTTCACCAACTTTTTCGGATCTAGCAGTGTGCCTGTATCTGTGGATATAACTCCTGACCGTATTGTGGAAGGCGATGAGTCTTTCGTAGTGACGTTGTCCGGTGCTCGTGTGTCTGTTGCAAGTAGTAGCGCTACGGTGACGATCTTGGATGACGACCGTGGAGTGATTTCTGTGGAGGCTGCTACGGATATGGTATCGGAGGGAGATGACGTGACGTTCACTGTGAACCTTTCGGGTGATGAGGGTGATGTTACCGGTAGTGCGGATATATCTGTGGCTTGGAGCGTGAGTTGCGGTGGTGATATAACTGCGGCTGACTTTGTCGGTTCGCCGTGTCAAGAGGGCATGGTTACGATAGCGGAGGGACGTTCGTCTGCGACGTTCACGGTACGTACGGCTGACGATAGTATTGCGGAAGCTATGGAAGTGTTCATAGTGATGTTGACGGGCGTATCGCCTGAGATAGAAGATCGAATAACGATATCGGATAGTATGAGCGTTGCTCGGGTTACGATCTTGGATAACGATGCTATTGGCGTGGAGATAGGGTTCTCGCCTACGGCTTACAGTGTGGATGAGGATGCGGGTAGTGTTGAGTTGACTGTGTCTGTGCTGTCCGGTGATATAGAGGACGGCGTGAGTGTGGCAGTGACAGTTATGACTATGGACGGAACTGCCGTTGCCGGCGAAGATTACACTGCTACTACCGCAACGTTGACGTTCACATCTAGCGTGACGGAAGCGACGGTGACTGTGGATATATTGGATGATGTGCTGGTAGAAGGAAATGAAACCTTTGAGGTGGAGCTGTCGGGTGATCGTGTATCCTCGGGCTCGGGTGTAGCTACGGTGACGATAACTGATGACGATGAAGTGACGCCGGTGGCGATAGGGTTCTCTCCTACGGCTTACAGTGTGGATGAGGATGCCGGTAGTGTTGAGTTGACAGTGCTTGTCTTGTCCGGGACTATAGCGGATGGTGAGAGTGTGGCAGTAGTTGTTATGACTGTTGACGGAAGTGCGGTTGCGGGCGAAGATTACACTGAATTGACGGAGACGTTGACGTTTGACGCGGATACGCTGATGGTGACGGTGACTGTGATGATAGAGGATGATATGTTGTTGGAACTGGATCAAAACTTCTTTGTGGAGTTGTCCGGTAATCGAGTATCGGACAGTGCAAGTGTGGCGCGTGTGACTATATTGGATAACGACGTTGATGCTGGGGAACTTCCCGACGGTGACGATCCTTCATCGGGTCCCGGTGAAGGCGAGGTATTATTCGAGGAATTGCGGTACGATGTATTGGAAGGCGCTGGCAGTGTAACACTTGTGGCGATACTATCCGGTGCGATATCGTCGAGTGAGAATGTGAGTGTGAGTGTGACGACTATAGACGGAAGTGCTACTGTAGCCGAGGGTGATTATACTGAGACGACCTTGACGTTGCAGTTCACGTCTACCGTTCGTAGATTGCCGGTATCGGTGTCTATATTGGATGATACCGTTGTAGAAGGCGATGAGGTTTTCGAGGTGAAATTGTCGGGTGATCGTGTATCTTCGGTTTCAAGCGTTGCGACGGTGACGATAATGGATAACGATGAAGTGGCGCCGGTGGCGATAGGGTTCTCTCCTACGGTTTACAGTGTGGATGAGGATGCGGGTAGTGTTGAGTTGACTGTGCTTGTCTTGTCCGGGACTATAGCGGATGGTGAAAGTGTGACAGTAGTTGTTATGACTGTTGACGGAATTGCGGTTGTAGATGAAGATTACACTGAATTGACGGATACGTTGACGTTCGACGCGGATACGCTGATGGTGACGGTGACTGTGATGATAGAGGATGATATGTTGTTGGAACTGGATCAAAACTTCTTTGTGGAGTTGTCCGGTAATCGAGTATCGGACAGTGCAAGTGTGGCGCGTGTGACTATATTGGATAATGACGTTGATGCTGGGGAACTTCCCGACGGTGACGATCCTTCATCGGGTCCCGGTGATGGCGAGGTATTATTCGAGGAATTGCGGTACGATGTATTGGAAGGCGCTGGCAGTGTAACACTTGTGGCGATACTATCCGGTGCGATATCGTCGAGTGAGAATGTGAGTGTGAGTGTGACGACTATAGACGGAAGTGCTACTGTAGCCGAGGGTGATTATACTGAGACGACCTTGACGTTGCAGTTCACGTCTACCGTTCGTAGATTGCCGGTGTCGGTGTCTATATTGGATGATACCGTTGTAGAAGGCGATGAGGTTTTCGAGGTGAAATTGTCGGGTGATCGTGTATCTTCGGTTTCAAGCGTTGCGACGGTGACGATAATGGATAACGATGAACGCCGGTTGTGATAGGGTTCTCTCCTACGGTTTACGAGTGTGGATGAGGATGCCGGTAGTGTTGAGTTGACTGTGCTTGTCTTGTCCGGGACTATAGCGGATGGTGAAAGTGTGACAGTAGTTGTTATGACTGTGGACGGAAGTGCCGTTGCCGGCGAAGATTACACTGAATTGACGGAGACGTTGACGTTTGACGCGGATACGCTGATGGTGCCGGTGACTGTGATGATAGAGGATGATATGTTGTTGGAACTGGATCAAAACTTCTTTGTGGAGTTGTCCGGTAATCGAGTATCGGACAGTGCAAGTGTGGCGCGTGTGACTATATTGGATAACGACGTTGATGCTGGGGAACTTCCCGACGGTGACGATCCTTCATCGGGTCCCGGTGATGGCGAGGTATTATTCGAGGAATTGCGGTACGATGTATTGGAAGGCGCTGGCAGTGTAACACTTGTGGCGATACTATCCGGTGCGATATCGTCGAGTGAGAATGTGAGTGTGAGTGTGACGACTATAGACGGAAGTGCTACTGTAGCCGAGGGTGATTATACTGAGACGACCTTGACGTTGCAGTTCACGTCTACCGTTCGTAGATTGCCGGTGTCGGTGTCTATATTGGATGATACCGTTGTAGAAGGCGATGAGGTTTTCGAGGTGAAATTGTCGGGTGATCGTGTATCTTCGGTTTCAAGCGTTGCGACGGTGACGATAATGGATAACGATGAAGTGACGCCGGTGACGATAGGGTTCTCTCCTACGGTTTACAGTGTGGATGAGGATGCGGGTAGTGTTGAGTTGACTGTGCTTGTCTTGTCCGGGACTATAGCGGATGGTGAAAGTGTGACAGTAGTTGTTATGACTGTTGACGGAATTGCGGTTGTAGATGAAGATTACACTGAATTGACGGATACGTTGACGTTCGACGCGGATACGCTGATGGTGACGGTGACTGTGATGATAGAGGATGATATGTTGTTGGAACTGGATCAAAACTTCTTTGTGGAGTTGTCGGGTAATCGAGTATCGGACAGTGCAAGTGTGGCGCGTGTGACTATATTGGATAATGACGTTGATGCTGGGGAACTTCCCGACGGTGACGATCCTTCATCGGGTCCCGGTGATGGCGAGGTATTATTCGAGGAATTGCGGTACGATGTATTGGAAGGCGCTGGCAGTGTAACACTTGTGGCGATACTATCCGGTGCGATATCGTCGAGTGAGAATGTGAGTGTGAGTGTGACGACTATAGACGGAAGTGCTACTGTAGCCGGGGATGATTATACTGAGACGACCTTGACGTTGCAGTTCACGTCTACCGTTCGTAGATTGCCGGTGTCGGTGTCTATATTGGATGATACCGTTGTAGAAGGCGATGAGGTTTTCGAGGTGAAATTGTCAGGTGATCGTGTATCCTCGGTTTCGAGTGTTGCACGTGTGACGATAGAGGATGACGACGCTGTTGTGATAGGGTTCTCGCCTACGGTTTCGAGTGTGGATGAGGATGCCGGTAGTGTTGAGTTGACTGTGCTTGTCTTGTCCGGGACTATAGCGGATGGTGAAAGTGTGACGGTGGTTGTTATGACTGTGGACGGAAGTGCCGTTGCCGGCGAAGATTACACTGAATTGACGGAGACGTTGACGTTTGACGCGGATACGCTGATGGTGCCGGTGACTGTGATGATAGAGGATGATATGTTGTTGGAACTGGATCAAAACTTCTTTGTGGAGTTGTCTGGTAATCGAGTATCGGACAGTGCAAGTGTGGCGCGTGTGACTATATTGGATAACGACGTTGATGCTGGGGAACTTCCCGACGGTGACGATCCTTCATCGGGTCCCGGTGACGGCGAGGTATTATTCGAGGAATTGCGGTACGATGTATTGGAAGGCGCTGGCAGTGTAACACTTGTGGCGATACTATCCGGTGCGATATCGTCGAGTGAGAATGTGAGTGTGAGTGTGACGACTATAGACGGAAGTGCTACTGTAGCCGAGGGTGATTATACTGAGACGACCTTGACGTTGCAGTTCACGTCTACCGTTCGTAGATTGCCGGTGTCGGTGTCTATATTGGATGATACCGTTGTAGAAGGCGATGAGGTTTTCGAGGTGAAATTGTCGGGTGATCGTGTATCTTCGGTTTCGAGTGTTGCACGTGTGACGATAGAGGATGACGACGCTGTTGTGATAGGGTTCTCGCCTACGGTTTCGAGTGTGGATGAGGATGCGGGTAGTGTTGAGTTGACAGTGCTTGTCTTGTCCGGGACTATAGCGGATGGTGAGAGTGTGACGGTGGTTGTTATGACTATGGACGGAAGTGCCGTTGCCGGCGAAGATTACACTGAATTGACGGAGACGTTGACGTTGACGTTCGACGCGGATACGCTGATGGTGCCGGTGACTGTGATGATAGAGGATGATATGTTGTTGGAACTGGATCAACACTTCTTTGTGGAGTTGTCGGGTAATCGAGTATCGGACAGTGCAAGTGTGGCGCGTGTGACTATATTGGATAATGACGTTGATGCTGGGGAACTTCCCGACGGTGACGATCCTTCATCGGGTCCCGGTGATGGCGAGGTATTATTCGAGGAATTGCGGTACGATGTATTGGAAGGCGCTGGCAGTGTAACACTTGTGGCGATACTATCCGGTGCGATATCGTCGAGTGAGAATGTGAGTGTGAGTGTGACGACTATAGACGGAAGTGCTACTGTAGCCGAGGGATGATTATACTGAGACGACCTTGACGTTGCAGTTCACGTCTACCGTTCGTAGATTGCCGGTGTCGGTGTCTATATTGGATGATACCGTTGTAGAAGGCGATGAGTTTTTCGAGGTGAAATTGTCTGGTGATCGTGTATCCTCGGTTTTGAGTGTTGCACGTGTGACGATAGAGGATGACGACGCTGTTGTGATAGGGTTCTCGCCTACGGTTTCGAGTGTGGATGAGGATGCGGGTAGTGTTGAGTTGACAGTGCTTGTCTTGTCCGGGACTATAGTGGATGTTGAGAGTGTGACGGTAGTTGTTAGGACTATAGACGGAAGTGCGGTTTCGGGCGAAGATTACACTGAATTGATGGAGACGTTGACGTTGACGTTCGCCGCGGATACGCTGATGGTGCCGGTGACAGTGATGATAGAGGATGATATGTTGTTGGAACTGGATCAACACTTCTTTGTGGAGTTGTCGGGTAATCGAGTATCGGACAGTGCAAGTGTGGCACGTGTGACTATATTGGATAATGACGTTGATGCTGGGGAACTTCCCGACGGTGACGATCCTTCATCGGGTCCCGGTGATGGCGAGGTATTATTCGAGGAATTGGGGTACGATGTATTGGAAGGCGCTGGCAGTGTAACACTTGTGGCGATACTATCCGGTGCGATATCGTCGAGTGAGAGTGTGAGTGTGAGTGTGACGACTATAGACGGAAGTGCTACTGTAGCCGGGGATGATTATACTGAGACGACCTTGACGTTGCAGTTCACGTCTACCGTTCGTAGATTGCCGGTGACTGTGGATATATTGGATGATACCGTTGTAGAAGGCGATGAGTTTTTCGAGGTGAAATTGTCTGGTGATCGTGTATCCTCGGTTTTGAGTGTTGCACGTGTGACGATAGAGGATGACGACGCTGTTGTGATAGGGTTCTCGCCTACGGTTTCGAGTGTGGATGAGGATGCGGGTAGTGTTGAGTTGACAGTGCTTGTCTTGTCCGGGACTATAGTGGATGTTGAGAGTGTGACGGTAGTTGTTAGGACTATAGACGGAAGTGCGGTTTCGGGCGAAGATTACACTGAATTGATGGAGACGTTGACGTTGACGTTCGCCGCGGATACGCTGATGGTGCCGGTGACAGTGATGATAGAGGATGATATGTTGTTGGAACTGGATCAACACTTCTTTGTGGAGTTGTCGGGTAATCGAGTATCGGACAGTGCAAGTGTGGCACGTGTGACTATATTGGATAATGACGTTGATGCTGGGGAACTTCCCGACGGTGACGATCCTTCATCGGGTCCCGGTGATGGCGAAGTATTATTCGAGGAATTGGGGTACGATGTATTGGAAGGCGCTGGCAGTGTAACACTTGTGGCGATACTATCCGGTGCGATATCGTCGAGTGAGAGTGTGAGTGTGAGTGTGACGACTATAGACGGAAGTGCTACTGTAGCCGGGGATGATTATACTGAGACGACCTTGACGTTGCAGTTCACGTCTACCGTTCGTAGATTGCCGGTGACTGTGGATATATTGGATGATACCGTTGTAGAAGGCGATGAGTTTTTCGAGGTGAAATTGTCTGGTGATCGTGTATCCTCGGGTTCGAGTGTTGCACGTGTGACGATAACTGATGACGATGCTGTTGGCGTTGAGATAGGGTTCTCTCCTGTGGAATATAGTGTGTCCGAAGGTGCGGGTAGCGTGGAGTTGACTGTGTCGGTGTTGTCCGGTGATATAGAGGACGGTGTAAACGTGGAAGTGGCCGTTATGACTACGGAGAGAAGCGCTGTTGCCGGCGCAGATTACAGTGAGTTTACGGACACGTTGACATTCACCTCCGAGGTGACTACTCAAACGGTTTCCGTGTCAATATTGCCCGATGATGATGTGGAGAGTGATGAAGTGTTCAGTGTGAATTTGTTGGGTGCGGATGTGCTAGATACGGCAAGCACGGCATTAGTGACGATATTACGGAATGACTTTTTGGAATTGAGTTTCGACCGGTCCTTGTATATGGCTGATGAGGGAGATACTGTGACGCTAGCGGTGAGTCTGATAAACCTCTCCGATACGGTGGAGTTTCCTCCTTCGGGTGTATGGATCATATTGGGGACGGAGGAAGGTCTTGCCAAATCGAGTGATTACGGTTCATTGTCTCCTTCGGAGTTGTTCTTCTCCGAACCGTCTACGTCTACACGTGCGGTGACGATAAATATAGTGGATGACGAGTTTGGTGAACGCGCGTCTAGGTTCCGGGTTGTAGCATCAGACGGTATGGGTCTGTTTTCTTCTGCAGAGATAGAGATATCTGAGTCTGACGGCGGAAGTGAATTCGCGGTATCGATTATGCCGTCTCCAGTATCTGCTACGTCTAATCAAAGGGACAATAATAGAGATAGGTTTAATAGGTTTAGAGCGTTTGACGAGAACGGTGAGGATTACGTTCCGTACTTCGTACTGGAAAGGCCTTTTAGGACGGGTGAGGAAGGCTCCGATACCTTCTTTACTTCTATTGGGGGTGATGGTTACGTTAATCCGGACGAAGAAATCCTTTTCGATTTGCAAATTTCGTCAGTGTTTAGTGAAGAGGTGGTTGTAAGTTGGGAAGTGGAGTGTATACGAGCCACAGATGCCGACTTTGGTCGAAGAGAAGATGTCCCAGGTACAGGCGGGACCAGAATCGTCGCCCTTAGTGAAGGAGATAACGTGTGCGGACGGACGGGTTCTACGTCTATACCCGGCGGAAGCGAGATTGCATCGGAGTTTCTGTCAGTTATTGCATTGCCTGATAATATAGCTGAGTTTGACCAGTTATTCCGAGTAAGGATAACGGATGTGAACTCAGCTCTCGTGAAGATAGATGAAGTGTTAGATGATGTGACTACGATAATAGTGGATAATGTTCAGGGTGTGAGTTTTACTATAGGCTCTATTGTTGGGACAAACAATTTCATAAGTCGTGATGAAGGTAGTGATTTGACTGTATTTGGTGCCGGCGATATATTCGTGGCCCCCGCTCTTCAAGAGGATGCGGTGTTGTACTGGCGGATAGTGTGTCTTGGTTTTGGAGCGGAGGATGCAGATTTTTCTATAAATCCGGGAGTAAAATGTGAAAGTGCGGGATCAGTGACGCTGCCACGGGGAAGCAGGACCCCTGTGTTGTCCGGTGATGTGTTACTTGCTAGTCTGTTGGATGATGAACTTGCGGATAATGGAGAGAGGTTCCGAATAGAGTTCACGGGTTTGCATCTCCGTCCATCGGACTTGCGGTTTCTTCAGGGAGATGATAGGTCTGGGAATAGGGATGCATTTTTGAATAATTACAACGGTATATTATACCGCACTATAGAGATAAGAGATAGGGATACGGAAGTTCGTGTGAGCGGTCCTGCGGAAGTTACGGAGGCTCCTGGAATTTCGTCCACCTTCCGCTTTGAGTTGTATGAAGGTGCTCGTCCCGAGTCTCGTCCGGTGTCTCGTAATACGGATATAGTCGTGGACTTTGCGTTGTTGTGTGACGGATCATCTAGTGCGTCTAGTGAAGATTTTACGGATTTGAGTTGCGGTTCTACGGGCACGGTTACGATACCTTCGGGTAGTATGTTTGCGGAATTGGAAGTGAATATATCCGATGATAACGTAGCGGAATTAGATGAGACATTCCGAGTAGTTGCTACGAGTGTCAATCCCGAGTCGCTTTCCGGGTTGTCTCCCGAAGTTGCACACGTGGCTGTTGCACCGGGTGCGCTGTCTTCTGCGTTAGTAACGATAAGGGATAACGATGCTATTGGGGTGGAGATAGGGTTCTCGCCTACGGCTTACCGTGTGGATGAGGATGCGGGTAACGTGGAGTTGACTGTGTCTGTGCTGTCGGAGATTATAATAGAGGATGGTGTGAATGTGGAAGTGACGGTTATGACGGGTGACGGAAGTGCGAATTCGGGCGAAGATTACACTTCTACTACCGCAACGTTGACGTTCACGTCTAGCATGACGGAAGCGACGGTGACAGTGTTTATAACGGATGATGTCATTGCGGAAGGTGAAGAAAACTTCATAGTGTCCCTGTCGAGTAATCGTGTATCCTCCGGTTCGAGCGTTGCAACGGTTACGATAAGGGATGACGATGCTGTTGATGTGGAGATAGGGTTCTCGCCTACGGATTACGATGTGTCCGAAGGTGCCGGTATTGTGGAGTTGACTGTGTCTGTGCTGTCGGGTGATATAGAGTCCGGCGTGAGTCTGGCGGTGGTTGTGATGACTGTTGACGGAAGTGCGTTTGCCGGTGAAGATTACAGTGAATTGACGGAGACGTTGGTCTTCACATCTATCATGACGGAAGCGACGGTGAATGTGATGATAGTGAACGATGGATTGGCCGAAGGTGAAGAAACCTTTGAAGTGGAACTGTCGAGTGAGCGTGTATCCTCGGGTTCGAGTGTTGCTACGGTGACGATATCGGATGACGATGCTATTGGCGTGGAGATAGGGTTCTCGCCTACGGATTACGAGGTGTCCGAAGGTGCCGGTATTGTGGAGTTGACTGTGTCTGTGTTGTCCGGTGATATAGAGGCGGGTGTAAACGTGGAAGTGACAGTTATGACTATTGACGGAAGTGCCGTTGCCGGTGAAGATTACACTTCTACTACCGCAACGTTGACGTTCACGTCTAGCGTGACGGAAGCGACGGTGAGTGTGTTTATAACGGATGATGCCATTGTGGAAGATGAAGAAACCTTTGAGGTGGAGCTGTCGGGTGAGCGTGTATCCTCGGGCTCGGATGTAGCTATGGTGACGATAACTGATGACGATGTAGAGATAGGCTTCTCGCCTGTAACGTTGTATATGGTGGATGAAGATGCCGGTAGCATTACGCTGACAGTGTCTGTGTTGGGCGGTACTATAGAGGTTGGTGAAAGTGTGACGTTGAGTGTTAGGACTATAGACGGAAGTGCGGTTGCCGGTGAAGATTACACTGAATTGACGGAGACGTTGGTCTTCACATCTATCATGACGGAAACGACGGTGACTGTGGATATATTGGACGATGTGCTGGTAGAGGGTGAAGAAACCTTTGAGGTGGAACTGTCGGGTGAGCGTGTATCCTCGGGCTCGGGTGTAGCTACGGTGACGATAACTGATGACGATGCTGTTGGTGTGGAGATAGGGTTCGAGCCTACGGATTACCGTGTGGATGAGGATGCGGGTAGTGTTGAGTTGACTGTGTCTGTGCTGTCGGGTGATATAGAGGCCGGCGTGAGTGTTGCAGTGACAGTTATGACGGGTGACGGAAGTGCGTTGTCGGGCGAAGATTACGCTGAATTGACGCAGACGTTGGTGTTCACCTCCTATCGTGACGGGAGTTGCCTGTGTCGGTGGATATATTGGACGATACTATTGCGGAAGGTGAAGAAAACTTTGTAGTGTCCCTGTCGGGTGATCGTGTATCCTCCGGTTCGAGCGTTGCAACGGTTACGATAACTGATGACGATGCTGTTGGTGTGGAGATAGGGTTCTCGCCTACGGTTTACCGTGTCCGATGAGGTGCCGGTATTGTGGAGTTGACTGTGTCTGTGCTGTCGGGTGATATAGAGGCCGGCGTGAGTGTTGTAGTGACAGTTATGACTGTTGACGGAAGTGCGGTTGCCGGTGAAGATTACACTGAATTGACGCGGACGTTGACGTTCACCTCCTCCGAGAGGGAGTTTCCTGTGTCGGTGGATATATTGGACGATACTATTGCGGAAGGTGAAGAGAACTTCATAGTGTCCCTGTCGGGTGATCGTGTATTCTCCGGTTCGAGCGTTGCAACGGTTACGATAATTGATGACGATGTAGAGATAGGCTTCTCGCCTGATGAATATATCGTGGATGAAGATGCCGGTAGCATTACGCTGACAGTGTCTGTGTTGGTCGGTACTATAGAGGTTGGTGAAAGTGTGACGTTGAGTGTTAGGACTATAGACGAAAGTGCGGTTGCCGGTGAAGATTACAGTGAGGTAATAAGAACATTGACGTTCAGCGCTGATACGCAGACGGTGACGTTGGCGGTGACGATATTGGACGATGAGCTGGTAGAAGGCTCTGAAAACTTCATCGTGGAGTTGTCGTCTATGTCCTCTGATGTAGTAGTATCCGCACCTCGTGCGACGGTGATGATACAAGATTCTGACAGTGGAGAGATTACGGTTAGTGCCGTATCGCCGAGTGTAACGGAAGGTGATGTAGCTATGTTCCGAGTGGAACTGACGGGCGGTGTTACTGCTGTTGCGAATATAGGCGTAACGTGGAACGTGGATTGTGACGCCGGTAGTGAAGTTACTGCCGAAGACTTTGTAGGTGAATGTCCATCCAGTACAGTGAGTACAGTGACGATACAGGCAGGTTCTAGCTCTGCAGACTTCCCGATTATGACGTTTAACGATAATGTGGTGGAAGGTATGGAAGAGTTCACTGTGATGCTGACGAACGTATTACCTAATCTAGGCGGTCTTATAACGATATCGGATAGTATGAGCACGGCATCGGTGACTATAGCGGATGGGGATCGTGGAGTAGTTTCGGTTACTGTTGGGACGAGCACGATACCGGAGGGAGGCGAGGTAACGTTCACGGTGGAACTGGGGGATGATGTTATAGCGGACGAAGCGATAGGCGTGGAATGGAGCGTGAGTTGCGATGCCGGTAACGGTATAACTGCGGGTGACTTTGTAGGCGATTGTCCGGCGGGCACAGTGGATATAGTTTCGGGAGAAACGTCGGCTACGTTCACCGTATCTACGGCTGATGATGATGAGTTTGAAAGTGATGAAGAGTTCACTGTGACACTGACACTGTTGACCGTTTCACCTACTATAGAGGATCGTGTAACGATATCGAGTACGATGAGCAGTGCATCGGTGACGATAATGGATAACGATGAAGCACCGCCGGTGGCGATAGGGTTCTCTCCTGCGGTTTACAGCGTGGATGAGGATGATGGTATTGTTACACTGACTGTGCTGGTGTCCGGTGAGATAGAGGCTGGTGTAAACGTGACAGTGACCGTTATGACTATGGACGGAAGTGCCGTTGCTTCCGGCGATTACAGCGGGTTGACGCAAACGTTGATGTTCAGCTCTGATGTGCGGACGCAGATGGTGGCGGTGACGATAGCGAGCGATACGTTGATAGAGGGTACTGAAAACTTCATTGTGGAGTTGTCGTCTATGTCCTCTGATGTGGTAGTATCCGCACCTCGTGCGACGGTGATGATACAAGATTCTGACAGTGGAGAGATTACGGTTAGTGCTGTATCTCCGAGTGTAACTGAAGGTAGTACGGCGGTGTTCACGGTGGAACTGACCGGTGGTGTTACGGTTGATGAGAATATAGGCGTAACGTGGAGCGTGGATTGTGCCACTGCTATGACAGGTGTTGTATCTTCTATGGACTTTGTCGGCGGGTGTCCTTCGGACACGGTGACGATAGCGGTAGGTTCTAGCTCTGCAGATTTCCCGATTATGACGCTTGACGATAATAATATGTTGGAATATAGGGAAAAGTTGACGGTGACGGTGACGCTGAAGAATGTATCGCCGGATATAAAAGGTCGTATAACGATAGCAGATACGATGAGCAGGGCATCCGTGACGATATTGGATGACGAGAGCAGTCCGCTTGGTGTTCGTTACGTTCCAGAGGGGTCCAGCTCCCGCGCAATAGGCTCAGGTGATCCTCCGAGACTCCGACAGACCGAAGAAGGTACCGAAGAGGGCGATGCAGCAACCTTCAGAGTTAGTTTCTTGAACAACGAAGTTACTGCAGATGAGAATATAGGCGTAACGTGGAGCGTGAATTGCGGCGCCGGTAGTGAAGTTACTGTCGAAGACTTTGTCGGTGGTTGTCCATCCGGTACGGTGACGATACCGGTAGGCTCTAGATTTGCAGACTTTTCGATTGTGTCGAATGACGATAGTGTGGTGGAAGGTACGGAAGAGTTGACTGTGATGCTGACGAGTGTATCACCGGACATAGAAGGTCGTATAACCATATCGGATGATACGGGTGATACGGGTGGTATGAGCGTGGCGACGGTGACGATAGAGGATAATGATTCATTGAGGTTAGACTTATTGGCTACTGCTGACCAACAACTAGTAGGCTTAAGTTACTCCGTAGTGGAAAGTCCTACTACTGTGAGGCTGACAGTAGGGATAATGACAGGTGCGATAGCGGAGGGTGTGGTTGTGACGGTGAGTGTGATGACTATGGACGGAACTGCCGTTGCCGGCGAAGATTACACTGCTACTACCGCAACGTTGACGTTTACATCTAGCATGACGGAAGCGACGGTGACTGTGGATATAATCGATGATAATGCTCGGGCAAACGACGAATCCTTCTTGGTGGTATTTTCTGGTGAACGTGTATTACCTTTAACAGCAACGGTGACGATAACGGATGACGATCCTTTAGATATAGGTTTCGAGCGATTATCGTACGATGCACAGGAAGGCGGGTCTGTGATGCTAACTGTGTCAGTGTTGTCGGGGAGTATAGAAGCTGGATCGAGTGTGACGGTGGTTGTGATGACTATGGACGGAACTGCCGTTGCTCCCGGCGATTACACTGCGTACTACTGAAACGTTGACGTTCACCTCTAGCATGACGGAAGCGACGGTGACTGTGAATATAGTCGATGATACTACTCGGGAAGACGCAGAATTTTTCAGGCTGGTATTGTCGGGTGAGAGTGTATCCTCGGTTTCGAGCGTACGGGTACGATACTAGATGACGATGCTCCTCCTCCCGTTCTTCCTCCCATACGCCCGGGCGATCCCGAAGGTCCTGTCGTCGTCCCAGTCGTCGTCCTGTCCCAGTGATCCTGAGCGTCCTGTGATAGGCTTTGAGCGAGGAGTAGACGGCTCGCTGCGTTACAGCATACGGGAAAACGAAGGTAGTGTGACGTTGACTGTGCTTGTATTGTCCGGCGAGATAGATGACGATGTGGTAGTGAACGTTAGGACGCTGGACGGGAGTGCTGTTGACGGCAGAGATTATACTGCATTGACCGAAGAGGAGCAGACATTTACCCTTACCTCTCGCATGACGGAAATGACTGTTACAGTGCCTATATTGAATGATAGGGATGACGAAAGAGATGAGTTCTTCCAAGTTGAGCTGTACATAGGGGACGATTCGTCGGATAGATTGGTCGCAAATGTGACAATATTGGATGATGATGATCGTCCGTCTAGAGCTAGAAGACTTCTACCGCCAACAGGCGGAAACACTCCCGCATGGTGGTTGATAGTAATTGCCGGATTAGTAGGAGCTGGGCTTATAATTGCGGGCACAATCACTATAAAACGCAGGTTTACGAATTTTACCCGCTAGATGACTGTGTAATATAGTAGTGTAAGAGCGTATCTCTTTTAAAGCAATACATCTGTTCGGGTTGCTTGAGGATGCGGTGTATATTATTTTTGTAGCAAAGCTCTCATATGAAATTTGCTTCTTGTTTCATGACAATAACTGTCTCGTCTATAGCTAAACTGTTTATCATAACGATACTCCTGATTGGTTGTGTGTTTCTGTTTGACCGCAATTTAGGAGATGTTGTATTCGCAAAATACGAAGTAAGTTCGATAAATTCTATTGCTACGGATACGGTATTGCCCGCTGGGGATGAGTCTTCGCAACTACTTACGTCTGCTACGGATACGCTGCCGCCCGCTGGGGATGAGTCTTCGCAACTACTTACATCTGCTACGGATACGCTGCCGCCCGCTGGGGATGAGCCTTCGCAACTACTTACATCTGCTACGGATACGTTGCCGCCCGCTGGGGATGAGTCTTCGCAACTACTTACATCTGCTACGGATACGTTGCCGCCCGCTGGGGATGAGTCTTCGCAACTACTTACATCTGCTACGGATACGCTGCCGCCCGCTGTGGATGAGCCTTCGCAACTACTTACATCCTGCTACGGATACGCTGCCGCCCGCTGGGGATGAGTCTTCTGCAACTTACTTACATCTGCTACGGATACGCTGCCGCCCGCTGGGGATGAGTCTTCGCAACTACTTACATCTGCTACGGATACGTCGCCGCTAAAAGAATTTTCACCGGATCCGACCGACCTTGTGAATACGGATGTTTCAGCGGGAGACCATAACTCCCTTTTATATATGGTGTGGAAAGAAGAACCTCGCTTTGGCGGTATGTGGGTTGATACTTCCGAAGGCATGGAGGTTTTACATATCTTATTGACAGGCGGTGAAGAAGGCGCAACGACGGCGACGGTGAATGCGCATCGTGCTGTCGCCAAAATATTTGGCCGTTCATTCGATTCGGTAGCGTATGAAAAAGCCGACTACACTATAGGCGAACTCATAGAATGGCATACCGCTTTGCGGGAGCGAGTATGGGAAATTCCCGAAGTAATAGTATTGGATTTGGATGAAAGGGAGAACGGGTTGCGTATAGGCGTGCGAGATTTGGCGGCTGCAAATGATAAGGTGCCGAACCTTGTTCATGATCTACGGATACCCGTCGAAGCGATTTCAGTTTATGAAGGCGAATCCGTAATGATACCGCCACTCGAGCCTGTTTCACCGGACTTACCACCCGGTGAGTATGCTTACGCTGAATCTTCAAATCATGGAACGTTACGCCAACCTCTTCCACCGGCTGTAGGCGGAACCTTGATAACCCTTCGAAGAAGTAGCGGAAGTAGCGACAGTAGTTTCGGTTCATGCACATTGGGATTTGGCATTCGTCTAGATTCTGAGATAGGAGTAATTATCAATAGCCACTGTACAGATGAACAAGGCAGAATAGATGGCACGAACCTGCTGTATACCACAAGTAGAGAACTTCTTGCGATAGAAGCTATAGACCCGGGCAATACCTCGGATGAGGAAGGTATCCGGCGTTGTGAACGATTTTCAATCGGTCTAATCGGGCTTTGCCGCTATAGTGACGCAGCCTATGCCAGAGGAGGAGAGAGTATTACTATTGCGGTGGGTTTTATAGCGCGTCCGGAACGAACTTTCCCCTATACGATAGATAGAGATAACCCATATTTTGAAATCACCGGACTGAGATCTGTCATTAGTGGTGAAATGCTCGGCAAAGTAGGCCAGCGGACAGGTCTGACGGAGGGGAGAGTCCTTCGAACGTGCGCTGATATTCGTGTTGCAGATCCAAATGCTGTGGTTTTGTGCAACACTGTGACAGATTATGATAGCACGTTTGGTGACAGCGGCTCGCCTGTATTCACAAGAAAAGGAGGAGATTCCAATTCTGTAGAGCTTGTTGGGATACAGTTGGGGAATAACAGGTGAGGGAGAAAGTGTTTTCAGTCCCATAAATGCCGTGTTTTCGGAACTCTTCCCGGGCTTGTCGGAGCTGGAAAGGCATAACTCGGTAGTCCATTTGTGTGGTCGCACACAAGAGGTGTTGGACGGAATATTGGCGGTAGCAGGCCAAGGGGTTACATGTGAAGAAGCAACAGGAAGAGATCTTGCAAGTGTCACCGACTTAGATCTGCGCAACAGAGGCATAGATACCCTTAAGTCCTCGGATTTTTTCGGACTCCCGAATTTGAGGCGGATCGACCTCAGCGGTAACCGCCTCTCATCTCTGCCGGACGATATATTTTCACGCGCACCTGAAAATTTAGAAGTTTACTTGTATGATAATGACTCTTCAGAAGGCTTGATCACGCCCGCCGATGTTCAGAACCTTCTTCCACACCTGCCTCATTCGACCGTGCTTTATCTGGACGGTGGTGATGCAAGCCAATCAGGATTTGGCAGTAGCGAATATGAATTTCGTGAAGGCGGCTTTATGACTTTGGATATAAACCTTGGCGGAGAGAGGCCGTTGGATCACCAAACTATACTCGGGCGGATCTCCTTCACTCCGGCCACTGCCGAGCTCAATGACATTCCTGTTGGGGCATTTCAGTTTACCTTGGAAGGTCGGGGGACTGCATTCCTCCCGCCAAGATTGAGCTCGGCTTACTTAGCACCGCCTCTCCCTGATGATTTCGATGTGGAAGGCGATGAAAAATTTATCGTCGGTATAGAAGTTCGTATATGAAGGAACGGGAGATAGAGCTTTTACCGCAGATATTCCTACAGTTGCCGTAGTGATTATTGATGACGATATTCCTAGTAGCATCTGCGATAAGACTATTCGAGTTCAAGAAGCCATACTTGCGTCTATAGGCGAAGGGCTATCCTGCGAAAATGTTCCAATTACGCGACTTACCGCTATCGAGGAACTGGATCTAAGTTTCAATATAAGTTCTGCAGTTATCGTCCAGCTTATGGAAAGTGATTTTACAGAGTTGACAAGTTTGCGAATTTTGGACTTGAGCGATAATCGTCTAACCTCTCTGCCCGATGGCATATTTTCTACTCTCACTAACCTCGAGGAGTTGGATTTGAACGGCAACCTGCTTCAAGGAGTCAGCCCGGGCGTATTTGACGGATCTTCGCTGAATTTGCGGACTTTGGATTTGAGCGATAATTTGCTAAGCACGCTACCGAATGGTATATTTTTCACTCTCACTAACCTTGAAGAATTGGATTTGAGCGGCAACCTACTTCAGAGAGTTAGCGCGGGTCTAGTAGATGGACCTTCAATGAGTTTGCGAATTTTGGATTTGAGCGATAATCGGCTAAGCACACTGCCGAGTAGTATATTCTCCGGTTTTATAGATGTACCACTCGAAGAGTTGGACTTGAGTAGCAATCTATTTCAAGAACTCCAGCCCAATACATTCAGTGACACGGATGACTTGCAAGATTTGGATTTGAGCGATAATCGGCTGGAAAGATTACCTAATGACATCTTTTTCAATCTTGTGCGCTTGAATAGTCTAGACTTGAGCTCCAACAAATTACAACACAATACTCTCCCGTCATTCGGGAATCTTGCTAATTTGACCTTTCTTTCCCTTGCGGACAACCGCTTAACCGAGCTCCCGCGAGGTATATTTCGCGGACTTGACCGATTAGAACGGCTGCGTCTCCACAATAACTATTTGACTGAGATTGCCCCAAATGTTCTTTTAGATGTTACAACAATTTTGCTGCTAACTCTTGACAATAATGATTTCAGTGATCTTCCATTTGGTGCATTCCAAATGCTAGCCGATCTTAGAGCATTAGGGCTATCGGGGAATAACATCGCCGAGTTGAATACAGGCGCACTTTTTCCTCTTTCATCTTTAAGAGCACTTGACTTAAGTCAAAATAAATTGGTAATGATTTCAGGAACCATATTCGACGACACTCCCTTGCTGGAAACTCTATATTTGAACGATAACCGCCTCGCCTCTCTGCCTTCCAACGTATTCGTAAGTAACGACAGAATCACAGAGCTCAATCTAAGTAACAATAGATTGGATACTGTTCAATCGGACATTTTCAACGGTTTGTCATCACTGGGGGAGCTAGATTTGAAAGGTAATCGTCTCCGAAGCTTCTCTTCAGACTTACTCATACGTGCGGATAATACACATGCGGATAATATAACCCGCCTTGACTTGAGCAACAACCGTATTGCGAGACTTTCAACCGATGCTTTGGAAGGCTTGACCTCACTAAATATATTGAACCTAAGCGGCAACAGGCTCGAAAATCTTTCTCCGGGCGTATTCACACACATACCGGCCGCTTCTGAAATCGATCTGAGCGAGAACCTCATTACCGTGCTTGCACCCGATATTTTCGGAGAATTGACCGTACTGAATAATCTGAATCTAAGCCAAAATCGCATCAGGCACCTCTCACCCGATCTGTTCGCAAACACAGAAAATTTAGCCGTCCTAGATTTAAGTGGGAATCTCTTGACCGAACTTTCAGCAGACGCGTTTACTGAATTGGATGAGTTGACTGAATTGAACCTGAGCGGAAATAATATAACAACTCTCGGGAACGGTTTCTTTCTTGCATCTAAGGAAAGCTTACGGATATTGAACATAAGCGGTAACCGAATTTCCCACCTTCCTCCCGCCATTTTCGATGGACTTACGGCATTATCCACTCTGAATTTGCAAGGTAATAATATAGAAAGCATTGCATCTGATTTGTTTGCGAGCTTGACATCTAGCCTCATTACTCTTGATCTGAGCAATAACGATTTGAAAACATTGTCGGCGAATACTTTTAGCGGATTGACGAGAATTTCCGATATAAACTTGAGTAGAAACGGTTTAACTACTTTGACATCCGACTCCTTTCTTGGACTTACGGATCTTTCCGTTCTGAATTTGAGCGGAAACCGCCTGAACGTCGTTTTGCCTGACGTTCTTGCTAATCTACCCGAAACTCTAGAAACTCTTGACTTGAGCGGAAGCGGCATTACCGATCTGCTCGATGAAAGCTTCATGCATCTAGTAAATATTCGTGAAGTAAATCTGAGAGGCAACCAATTGCAAAATATTTCTCCATCTCTGTTGATACCTCTCTCGAGAAGCTTGGTAACCCTTGATTTGAGCGATAATAGTCTTACCCTGCTGCCCGATGATATTTTTCGAGGGATGTTGAGACTTTCCGTTTTGAAATTGAACGATAATCTACTTTCGGATATTCCGCCCAATGTGTTCAATGAATTGGATAATGTCTCTGAATTGGATTTAAGCGGTAATGATTTTACTATGCTTAGACAGGATGTATTTTCCGGCCTCACAGGTGTGCAAGAACTGAATTTGAGTAATAACGGACTCACCGAATTGCAGGATGGTATTTTCTCCGATATGTCTTACCTTTCCAATCTGAATCTGAGCGACAACAGTCTATCGAACCTACCGGCAAGCATTTTCTCAGAAGTGACAACTCTCGCAAGATTGGAATTGGGCGGCAATCTGCTGAGCGTTCTTCCTGCGGGTGTATTCAATGGCCTCTACGACCTTTTTTGGCTCGAGCTGCATGAAAATCTGCTTAGTAGCCTCGATGCCACTCTGCTTATGGGATTGCGCGATATTGGTGTTCTTTTTCTGTATGATAACTCCTTGACAGACATTCCTCTGGACATCTTCACAGATTCCGGCCGTTTGCAGGCACTGAGTCTCGGCGGAAATCAGCTCTCTAGCCTTACGACCTCGGTATTTACAGGGCTGCCGGATCTTTGGTGGCTTAACCTCGAGGACAATGGTATCTCCGATATTCTACCCACAACGTTTACGCATCTACAAGATATCAGGAGGCTATTTCTCGGAGGGAATATCATATCTTCGCTTTCAACCGATACGCTCGTATCGCTGATAAACCTCGAGATTCTTGGACTGACCGACAATGATCTCACAAGTATCTATACGGGCACTTTCTCCAATTCGGTACAGTTACGCGAACTTTACCTTGCCGAAAACAATCTAATAAATCTCCCTACGGATATATTCACAAACCTAACGGAACTAAGAGAGATAAACCTACAATCCAATAGCCTTACTGTCGTTCCCTCCACACTTTTTAAAGCCCTCCCGAATCTGAGGCAAATATACCTCACCGATAACATGCTTTCCAATCTCCGGGATGAAGTGTTGACCGTGTTGCCCGCCGGCGTCGAAATCCACCTTGACGGTAACGATTTATCACCAAGCGTTATACGAGATTTATTGAAAAATCTTCCCATAGAAATCGCCCTCTACGCGGATGCGCCGGATAAAAGCGGCACGGGCTTTTTACAGGATGCTTATGAAGTTGTAGAGGGAGGAACATTTCTGATAGGTGTGAATTTCGGCAATGTGAGAAACCCGATGAGTATGCTTGCTGCGGATGTTGAATTTATACCCGGAACGGCGGATATAGATGAGATAAGCGCTTATGATATACAGTTCATTCTTCCGACTACAACGCCTATGTCTACGCCTGTAGGATTTCGCAGTGTGGCCGTATATAGATCCGTGCCCTTGCCTGATGATAGGCTAGTTGAAGGGACTGAAAGTTTTTCCGCACATGTAAGATTCAAACATTCCGCAAATGATGAGATTGCATTCCTAGCGGATGTGAGCACCGCACAATTCACTATACTTGGCAGCGACACCATTCGTGTAGGCTTCCAACCCGTAGCCTACAACGTCACAGAGGCATCCGTCACTTTATCACTCACCGTGGCTATTGAGGGTGAGATGCAATCATTGCCATCAACAATGGAAGGAATAACTATATCCGTATCTACCGTCGATGTAGGTATAGGTAAAAGCGCAACGGCAGGGAGAGACTATTCTCCTCTAATTCAGAAAATTGTAGAGATACCACCCTCTTCTATGTATGTCGTTATAGAAGTTGAAATCCGTGACGATGATGAACCCTTTGAAGGTAACGAATCTTTTCTTGTTGTCATAAATAGCATATCCGATCAAGTGAACATTATACAATCTACCGCAACGGTGACAATACTGGATGATGACTTGGTTCCCGATATCTGCGGACGTAACCCCGCAATCCGTGAAGCGATACTGTCACTGCTAGATCGTGAAGATTGCCGTATCATTTCCGCACGAGACCTTGCCGGTATCACAGATGCTATTGACTTGAGCGACGAAGGGATAACGATGCTTCAGCCCGGAGATTTTGAGGGATTTGAAAATTTGCTAAATTTGGATCTGAGTTTCAATGACCTAAGTATGCTTACACCCGGCACATTTGAAGGCCTTGAAAGATTGATAGATCTGGATTTAAGTGAAAACGCTTTGGTAGAATTGACCGCCTCTGTATTTACCGGACTTTCCAATTTACTCAATCTAGATCTAGATGACAACCTCATAGCGGACATTTCCAATGATGCGCTTGACGGACTTTCAAGCCTTGCAACTATTCAAATGGCAAAGAATCGGGTTGCGATTCTTACATCGGCATTATTCACCGATACTTCAAATTTGAGATTCATCGATCTCAGCGGCAATGCTATCAAAGAAATTCCTTCCGGTACATTCGGCGGTGTTACAAGTAGCCTCGATACACTACGACTGAATAACAACCTTATAGAGAGTATACCGTTGAACGCTTTCGACAATCTTGTAAATCTGAGATTCTTGAACCTCGATGATAATTTACTGACTGTTCTTCCGGAACCATTATTGAAGGATCTTGGAAATTTGATAATACTTGACCTAAGTAGGAATATGTTGTCTGATATTTCCGATAGCCTATTCCTACAATTGGTGGAATTGAGAATACTGGATTTAAGGAATAATTCACTCCGAAGTTTGCCTAGAGGAATATTCTCAAACCTCACGAACATATCACAAATTAATTTAAACGATAATCAACTATCGGAAATACCGGAGAATACCTTCAATGGACTTGGAGGGTTATTATCAATTCGTCTCAATAATAACATGTTGATGAGCCTTCCTAAAGATATTTTTGCGAATCTTCCCAATTTGCAAAGACTGCACCTGCAAGATAATTCACTTTCTACAATTTCTTCTACTATTTTCACTCAGCTGCCTACAGGCACGGAGACCCTTATTTATGGCAATGATTTATCGGCAGACATTATCGGAAGTGCGCTTAGTAACCTCCCAGTAGGGGTTACAGCCTACACGGACGCTTCAGATGGGAGTCAATCAGGCTTCATACAGAACGCTTACGAGGTTGTGGAAGGGGAGATGCTGTTACTAGATGTCAATGTGGGTGAGATGCGGTTGCAAACGGGTACAATTATTGGAAACATTCTTTTTACATCCGATACGGCGAATATGGATGAGATACCTATAGGCGGCACATCGTTTACTATTGAAAGCTTTGTGCCGCTGAGCGTGTCTGTGTATACTTCCTTCTTCTTACCTGACGACGACTTGTATGAACCATCCGAGACTTTTACGGCACACATAGACTTTATCGATTCCATGAATGAAGAGACGGTATTTCTTGCCGATGTAAGCACTGCAACGGTAACGATATCGGACAACGATGCGCTTACTGCGGGATTCGTGCAACCTGCCTACCGCGTATTGGAAGATGGGGGGAGTGTTACGCTGACGATTTCGTTGCTGTCGGGAGTTCTATCAGAAGGTGCGAGTGTGACTTTTGGCGTGAGTACTGTGGATGGGTCTGCAACTACAGGCAGTGATTATACAGCCGTAGAGAGAGTCCTTACGTTTACCTCCGAAGCGACTACTCGAACGTTGTCAGTAGATATAAATGATGATGAGTTGGTTGAAGGCTTAGAGGATTTCAGGGTTCACCTTACGACGCTACGTGAGAATGTGATGTTATCGGTATCTACGGCAGTGGTGACGATAGGGGATGACGATGTTCTTACTGTGGGCTTCGTGCAGTCCGCCTACCGCGTATTGGAAGATGGTGGTAGTGTAACGCTTACAGTGTCTGTGGTATCCGGTGGTATAGAAGAAGGTGCAAGTGTGACGGTTGGCGTGGTTACTGTGGATGGGTCTGCAACTACAGGTAGTGATTACACAGCCATAGAGAGAGTTCTCACGTTTACTTCGGCGGCGACCACTCAAACGTTGTCAGTAGATATAAACGATGATGAGTTGCCTGAAGCGTTAGAGGAGTTCAGAGTTCACCTTACGACGCTACGTGAGGATGTGATGTTATCGGCATCCACGGTAGTGGTGACGATAGAGGATGACGATGTCCTTACGTTAGGCTTTGTGCAGTCCGTCTACCGCGTATTGGAAGACGGGGGTAGTGTAACGCTTACAGTGTCTGTGGTATCCGGGGGTATAGAGGTGGGTGAAAGTGTGACGATTGGCGTGGTTACTGACGGTGTCTGTGTTATTCGGGGGTATAGAGATGGGTGAAAGTGTGACGATTGGCGTGAGTACTGTGGATGGGTCTGCAACTACAGGCAGTGATTACACAGCCATAGAGAGATTTCTTACGTTTACCTCTGAAGCGAGGACACAAACGTTGTCGTTGGATATAAATGATGATGCGTTGGTTGAAGACTTAGAAGATTTCAGGGTTCACCTTATGACGCTACGTGAGGATGTAATGTTATCGGCATCCACGGCATTGGTAACGATAGAGGATGATGACGTTCTTACGGTAGGCTTTGTGCAGTCCGCCTACCGCGTATTGGAAGATGGGGGTAGTGTAACGCTTACAGTGTCTGTGGTATCCGGGGGTATAGAAGAAGGTGGGAGTGTGACGGTTGGTGTGAGTACTGTGGATGGGTCTGCAACTACAGGCAGTGATTATACAGCCGTAGAGAGAGTTCTTACGTTTACCTCCGAAGCGACTACTCGAACGTTGTCAGTAGATATAAATGATGATGAGTTGGTTGAAGGCTTAGAGGATTTCAGGGTTCACCTTATGACGCTACGTGAGGATGTGATATTATCGTTATCTACAGCAGTGGTAACGATAGAGGATGACGACGTCCTTACGGTGGGTTTCGTGCAGTCCGCCTACCGCGTATTGGAAGATGGGGGTAGTGTTACGCTGTCGGTGTCTGTGCTATCCGGGGGTATAGAGGTGGGTGCAAGTGTGACGGTTGGCGTGAGTACTGTGGATGGGTCTGCGACTACAGGTAGTGATTACACAGCCATAGAGAGAGTTCTTACGTTTACTTCTGAAGCGAGGACGCAAACGTTGTCGTTAGATATAAATGATGATGCGTTGGTTGAAGACTTAGAGAAGTTCACGGTTCACCTTACGACACTACATGAGGGTGTGACGTTATCGGTATCTACGGCTATGGTAACGATATCGGACAATGATGTGGGCTTCTCACAGCCCGGCTACCGCGTATCGGAGGATGTGGGGAGTGTGACCTTGACGGTATCGTTGTTGTCTGGAAGTCTAGCACCGGGTGCTCTTGTAACGGTTAGTGTGACTACTATGGATGCTGCTGCGATGTCTCCGGAAGATTACGCAGACCTTGTAGGTACAGTGTTGATATTGACTTCAGGAACGATGACTCTGACAGTGTCCGTAGATATAAATGATGATGCAGTACCGGAAGATTTGGAAGAATTCACCGTTCATCTTGCGACGCTTCATGAAGGTGTGGTAATATCGGCATCAAAGGCTGTGGTAACGATAGAGGATGACGATGCCTCACAATCTCCTATGATCATTTCACCTCCTTCTCCGGGGACTACACCATCTCCTCGAAGACGAGGTGGCGGTGGTGGTGGCGGTTCGGATAATACCGATGAACCGGATGAACCCGTTGAAGTGGAGGAACCTCCCCAACAGCCGGTCGCTATAGTTTCTCCGAATAAAGTGGCTACGCTAGAATCTTTGAATACCGACACAACGGAATTCGACATCGAGAGCACCATTATCGAGGAGCTTGACGATGAGGAACTGGTCCGCAGAGCTGTGGAAGTCAGGCTGCCACTCCGTGTATCCTTGCTGAATGGGGTAGATATTACCATTCGTAACTCTGCGGGGTCGGATGTGAAAATGCTGGAAGAGGCTCTGAGAGTGTGCTTCACAATTACGGATGAGATTACACAGCGGGTAAACGGAGATTATGAGAAACTGACGATATATCACCTGTTGGAAGAGTCATCCGTATGGGAGGAGGTTGCCAGTATGTATGATGCGGAGAATGAACAGGTGTGCGGTGATGCGAAAGAGTTTTCTGTTTATGCACTTGGTTTACTCGATGTGGGTGTACTTCTTCCTCCGACCGGCGGGATGCATATGCCGCTATGGGCTTTGGTGCCTGCGATGTTTGCAGGCATCCTTCTAATTATCACAGGACTACGAATGAATACACGAGTGGAGGGTAGTATTAGCGGTAAGCCCCGATCTTTTTTGCTTCGTTGTTTTATGCGCTTGGTTTCGTGTATGTGAGTGTGCTTCTTCCGACCGGCGGGATGCACATGCCTCTATGGACTTTGGTGCTTGCAAGGTATTAACTTTGAACTTCCAAATCTAGAAAATGATGAAAGCGTTTAACAAAAGTAATTGTTTTTGGCAAAATCATACTAAATCTCTATTACATTATCATACAGATTAGAGATCCAGTTCCGTCTCATTCTAATCTTTGTTCCATGATTGTGTCCAGTCCTTGCATCAAAATCCAAATAGAATGCTCCTTGCTCAAGTGTGGAGATAAATTTTCCTATGGAAAGACCTTGTAAAATTTTGATTTCTCTGTAACGGAAATGTTCAACATTTTTAATTTTCTTGCTGTCCGCCAACACAAAGAAACAACTTAATAACTTTGTTCCAAGTTTGTAAAACAAATCATCAAATCCCCAGTATGGTTGAGGGGTTAGTTCTCCAAGTCCCGCTTTTGATTTAACCGTATTCAGCCACTCTGTGTGATGACTAGAAACCGACGTTGAATCAAATGACACACAAATTCTTTTGTTCTTTCTGTCAATTATTATTGTGAACCCTCTATCTGTTCTTCCAAGTGAGTTGAAGGTTTGGCGAAAGCTCATTTCGGAAGCAGGATACTTCTTTCCCGCTTGCTTGTGACTCCATCCATATTTGGGTAGAAGTATTTGGGGAACAAATTTCATCGCTCTTGGTGAGGGTTCGGAATGAAAAAGTGTTGTTAATGATGATGTGTTTATTCGTTGGGTTTTTAATTCCCATTCGGAAGCATTTGGTATAGGAAGGTTATTCTCTTCTATTCCAAGCAAATCCTCCAAAGTGTTGCCAACACCGCCGTCATTCCCCGGGCGTGCATTGGGAATCCATCCTTTATCACGAATATTTCTAAGCTCTTCAATCAAACTTTCTTTTGTATATGTCTTCACGAAATCTCCCATATGGGCGGGCGCCAAAAATCTAACAAATATTCAAAAGTAACGCCCATTGTTATATAATTGCTTGGCCAACCAAATATGCCAACGCGATTAACAACATTCCTTTTGTCCCAGATTATGATATTTCGCAACTCGTACCCTCTTTTTCGCAGTTCTTCAACCAAAGCGATATGTATTGTGATTCTTTCATTCTCCCACCACATATCGGGAACGTTGATGACGCAATGAGATTTTGGGCGAAGAAGTGGCAATAATTTCTCAAAAATATCTCCCATTGCCTTTGTGTATTGTTCCAATTCAAGCGTTCCCAAATCTCTTTTGTCTTGTGAATACTGCTCCACCTTTCCCAACTGCTCATTCTTTCTGTCTCTACGAGATTTGTTTTGCCTTTTCCTGTTCAATAAATTCGCATAAGGCGGTGATGTCCAAATTAAGGAGATAGATTCTTCTTCAAAATACTTGTCGATGTTTCTCGCATCATCTTGAACAACGACTCGTTGCGAAGATTCGAAAAAATTGCCGTTTGATCTGAGGCGGGATTCGCATAGCGCAACATAGTGTTGTTGCAAATCAAAACCTACGGCGTTTCTATTCAAGTCTTGGCTTGCAATCAAAGATGTGCCACTTCCTACGAAAGGGTCAAGTATTAGTTCCCCCTCATGCGAAAAAAGTTCAATTACCCTTTTGGATAGTGAAATTGGAAATGTGGCCGGATGAAGGCTTTTATCTCTTATATCTCTCTTTTCATAGTTGAACTCCCAAACCCCTAACTGACTTTTGAGCCACTCTTTGGCTTCCATGCAGTTCAAGTGGCTTTCTTTGCAGTCACAAACCCGTTGGAATCCAATTGGCAAAGTACTTCGGTAACAAGATTGCTCTTCCTCTGAAATCAGAGGTAATGCATTGTTGGGCGCTTTTTCCTTGTTTATAATGACTTTAGGTTTTTTAGTAGACATTTTATCGCTTCGTCTATACTTTGGACATGAGAAAATAAACCACATTACGCCATGATATGCAGTGAAAGTATGACACGCACAGTAACAGAGGTTGCAACTTACCTTTCCTCCTAATTTTAGCACTGTAGTTTTTTATAGAACCATTTATATATGCTTTGCGTACGAATCCCACATGTATATACGAACGTCTTCTTACGGTATCCGATATATCTGCTCTTTGTTCTTCTTGTGATTGTTACACTTCTATTTAACTAAGTCACATCCACAATCATATTCCAAGGAGGTGAGCAGATGCGTTTCTGCTACGCACATCGGAGATTTACGCTTCATCCGCAAAGAGCGAATTACAGCGATTTACAGCCCGATGATTATACCGATTCTTTTCTGAAAATGGTCAAACGGATAGGTTTTGATGCTTTAGAGGTTGGGGTAGAGGTTTTAGACCGTGCAGGCGGCACCGAATCTACGGTGCGCGATTTTTCCAAACGCATCGAGAGCTATGGGTTGAAGATAGGCTCTATCCGTTCAGGTGGTAGTATTGCCGATGCCAAAATAGGACGCAATAACCGCAAAAAACTTCTCAGAGCAATAGAGGAAGCAGGCTGGGCTGGAGCAGAGGTCGTAAATGGTTCTCTAAGTGCGCCTGCGCGCCTTCCCGGGAATCCTCCCGGCTCTCTTCCGGCTAGCGGTAGCGGCTGGATGATTTCCCAAGACGCCTCCCGAGATGCAATGTTGTGGGTTTATGAACACCTCGCCGATTTTTACCGACAGGCAACGCATAAAGCCGGTGAGCACGGGATTAATATATCCATAGAAGTACATCAAAATTCTCCGGTAGATAATTCATGGTCGGCTCTTATGCTTCATGAAATGGTGGGAATGCCTAATTTTGGAATTAACCCGGATATAGGCAATATGGTTTGGAACTATGATCTGCCGGAAGAAGACCTTGATGACGCTATCACTCTTCTTGCTCCTGTAGCCAACTATTGGCACTGCAAGAACTTTCTCCGCGTGTACCAACCTGAAAATAACCGCAGTTTCTTTCTTCGGGTGCCGCTTCAGGATGGCATTCTGGACTATCGTTTCGCTGTTTCCGAAATGGCTTCAGCCAGCTATACGGGGTATATGGCTATTGAAGGGGCATGGGCAGGCGATCAGTGGTACGCCGATAGAAAATCGCTCGAATATGCTAAGGAACTCTGGAGCGAAGCAGAACAAGGTAAAGAATAGAAAGGTGTTATTGAGCCGGAGTGATATGGGGAGGTTAGCTTTCCCTTTCTGTTGGTGTGGTAAATTTCCCAGTGCTGTTGCAGGATAAAACAGCCTCTTGAATGCTTTCTACCACCTAGCGGTTCCCTAGGTTGTTCAGGAATATAGAGTACCTACGTTGCCTATAGAGAGGGTGAGGGCCTGTTTAGTCAAGTACCTTACCTCAATAAGAAGCAAAAAGCGAATCATTACCAAGATGGTGTGGCGTAGTAGGTTTTTTGAGTGTGGGCATTAAAACCTGATTGCATCCCGTCTGTTCAGTGACTGCATTGACGATAGGGTGCGTGCACTCATCCATGAAGCGGCAGCAGCTCCAAAGACTATCCCCCATGTTCCTATGACTGCCGATACGCCTTCCCTCGTAGCTATGCCTTCTACGCCTATCAAAATCAACACCATTCCAACATAGACGACTACTTTTAATATGACAGAATAGACAAGCAACCGAGTATAGAAGATGTGATGAGTTTGCAACCATACTTCCACTCTGCTCGTTGTTACACGAAGGAAAATGAAACCTATAAGCTCAAATAAAAATAATGCTACTGCCGAGCCATACAAAATATACGGAACTGTCAGAGTTCCATAGGCGCGTAGGATAGTTCCATCAGTGTCAATTTCCCTGTAAACTATATATGTATCGTGGAGAACTCCGCCGATGACTCCGAAACCTATGCCAAAAGTCGATGACAGTAACATGGCAATATACGCATAACGAACGAGCCGCATACGCCATGGACTCTCGCGAATTTCAGGGTTCAGAGTTGTCATTAGTTTATGCTCCATTATGCTATTGGTGATGTAAATAGTGCGCTGTGCGCTGCTTTATCGTGTGCTTGGTGTGCGATTCTATTATAGAGAGGTTAAAGCTTTATGATTACAAATGTAACAGATATACGAAAATACGAACCTGTGGAGTATTGGGCTAAATTGCCAATGGGTGTGACTTTCAGGGGTGATGCGACATCGGTAGGGGTGGATTCTAAAGATAATGTGTATGTTTTCAACCGTGGATCACATCCTGTTGTTGTGTTCGATTCCAAAGGCAATGTTCTAAGATGGTTTGGTCAAGGGGAGTTTTTTCGCTCTCACGGGATAGAACTGGATAGCGATGACAATATATATCTGGTAGATGAGGGGGGGCATTTCGTACAGAAGCGCACGAATGAAGGGAAGGTCTTATGGACGATAGGAGATCCGGGTAATGCGGCGAAATGGCAGGGCGGTGAGCCTTTTAACCGTCCGACCGATATTGCAATTGCTGAAGAAACAGGTGAGATTTTCGTATCGGATGGGTACGGCAATTCCAATGTGCATAAGTTTGATATGGATGGTCGTCATATCAAATCTTGGGGAAAACCCGGCACAAACCCCGGTGAGTTCAGTTTGCCGCACAATATCGCAATATTGGGTGACGGTAAGGTTATAGTTGCGGATAGGGAGAATTTTCGGATGCAGATATTTACATATGATGGGGAGTTTGTGGAGCAATGGCATATCCATCATCCTATGTCCGTGACTACTACATCTGGGGATGACGGGCTTGTTTATGTAGGTGAGATGGGAGCGCCGTCTGTTCAGGATGGCGTGCCCGATTTGGGTAACAGAGTTAGCATTTTGGATAAAAGCGGAAATTTGGTAGGCAAATTTGGCGCTTCGCTACCCGGTGACGGTGCAGACCAGTTTTTGGCGCCGCATAGTATCGCGATAGACTCCGCCGGCAGTGTATATGTAGCTGAAGTTGCCTGGACTTACTGGTGGTCGAATCAGGAAAATCCGCCGCTTGGTGAGCCGGTCTCTTTGCGAAAATGGCACCGCACAGTTAGCCGATAGGTATTAATAGGTATTAAAGGAGAAAAAGATGAACAAACTCGCAACCCATGAAACGAAATTTGAACCTGTACCTCTGTGGGCAAAATTGCCTCACCCAATGGTATTTAAAGAAGCTACATCCGTAGATGTAGACTCGCAGGATAGGGTGTACGTGTTCAACAGAGGCGCAAACCCCGTGATTATATTCGACAAGGATGGGAATTTTCTGGAAACTTGGGGGGAAGGTGAATTCGATCGCGCGCATGGTATTACTGTAGACAATGAAGATAATCTATTCCTTGTAGATGATTTGGGTCACTTTGTAGATAAGCGTTCGCGAGATGGCAAGAGACTGATGCGTATAGGGGAGCGCGGCAAACCTTCTCCGTGGCAAGGCGGTCAACCGTTCAATCGTCCTACCCGAGTTGCGATACATTCCGGCACAGGTGATCTGTTTATAAGTGACGGTTACGGAAATTCACGCGTCCACAAGTACGATTCTGAAGGAAACCATATCCTGTCATGGGGACTCCCCGGCTCGGGTCCCGGCGAATTTAGCTTGCCTCATAATATAGCTATGGCCGGAGATGATATGGTTGTGATTTGCGATCGCGAAAATTTTCGACTGCAGTTTTTTGACCTTATGGGGAACTTCGTAAAACAGGTTCATATGCACCGCCCAATGTCCATAGCATCAGTAGACACAGATCAGGGCGTGAATTTATATGTAGGAGAAGCAGGCGCTCCGCCTGTGCAGGATGGTGTTCCTAATTTGGGTTTGAGGGTTGTGGTGTTAGATATAGACGGGGATGAAATTACATCTTTCGGTGATAGCCACGGCGGCGAAGCTCCGAATCAATTCCTCGCGCCGCATGGTATGGCGGTAGACTCCGAAGGCAGCGTATACATTGCCGAAGTTTCATTTACCGCATACGGTTCTATTCAGGATCCTCCGCGTGAAGTAGTGAGCCTCCGAAAATGGCGAAGGGCAGCAAATTAAAAAAACCTTCGGACAATGGGCCAATGCGAGAAGGCAGGCAAACGCTTCTCCATCTTGCATAGAGTGAGTGACTTGTTATGTTACCGCGCTATGTATAAAGATTGAATGTTGCCTTTTAAAAGATAGCTAGTAAAGGGTTGGCGCGGGGATGGTGTGAATATTTTGGAATGCTTTGTATGTGTTGCATGAAAGACTTTCACATGCCAGCCTCTCTTAGCAGAGCAGTATCGGATAGGATTTTTTTTGATGACCCATCCATTAATATTTGACCTTCATTCATAAGCACACAACGCGGTAAAATTTCGGCAACCAACTCTAAATCATGCGTGGCTACTATTACGGCCTGCGGTAGAGAAGCGAGGATCCTCTTTAGTGAGCGACGCCCGCGCGGATCAAGGTCGGCTGAAGGCTCATCGGCTGCAATCAGTACGGGATCCATAGAGAGGATAGATGCGATACCTGCCCTTCGCTTTTGTCCGCCACTCAACTCGTGCGGCATCCGCCTCGCTAGATGTTCTATATCCATCTCTTTCAAGGCTCTTTCGACTCGTCGCTCTACCTCGTGCTTATCGAGTCCCATATGCATTGGCCCAAAAGCGACATCATCCCACACGGTCAAAGAGAAAAGCTGATCATCCATATCCTGGAACAGCATACCAACCATTGCTCTTATCTCTTTGATTTTCTTTCCTTTGGCTTTTCCTATATCCCGCCCCATAACAAAAATAGAACCGTGCCCTCTTAGTATGCCGTTAGTGTGAAGAATAAGCGTAGACTTACCGGCACCGTTAGGTCCCACAAGGGCTACCTTTTCACCCTGCATGATCCTAAGGTTCACTCCTTTGAGGACATCCATCCCATTCGGATATGCGAACCGCAGATTTACTATCTCTAAAACAGGTGTTTTGTTGTTCATATTAGGTTAGCTATGACTGCTATGGCTACTAGAAGTATCACTATACTGCTTGCCGAAATTACTTCTGTAATGGATAGACGTTCCATATCGATCCTCGGATTTTCACCAACGAAAATAGAACCGTGCCCTCTTAGTATGCCGTTAGTGTGAAGAATAAGCGTAGACTTACCGGCACCGTTAGGTCCCACAAGGGCTACCTTTTCACCCTGCATGATCCTAAGGTTCACTCCTTTGAGGACATCCGTCCCATTCGGATATGTGAACCGCAGATTTACTATCTCTAAAACAGGTGTTTTGTTGTTCATATTAGGTTAGCTATGACTGCTATGGCTACTAGAAGTATCACTATACTACTTGCCGAAATTACTTCTGTAACGGATAAACGTTCCATATCGATCCTCGGATTTTCACCGACGTAACCGCGCGCGAGCATAGCCATATGTATGCGTTCACTTCGTGCCAAAGTTCGTAAAAATAAGGAGCCTACCATATGTCCGGTATGATTCGCTTTCCATCGAATGTTGCCCGTGCTTTTATATCGTTGCCCTGCTAGTGCGGCACTCCGCGCAGATCTTCCGATCATCATACGCTTCGCTTCTACAGTGATAAGATGGCTATACCTGTATGTTGAAGCCACTATCTCCACCAGCAAACCGGGCATACGCATCCAGATCAGTGCGCGTGCTATATCCGAGAAACGAGTAACCGATATAAGTAGCGCTGCTGAAATTGTAGATATCCATGACTTCACCGCTACGCTGCCCGCGAATTCTAACCCTTCGGCAGTGGCGGTAATGGTCCACGTATCCCATATACTTGCAGACCATACGGCACTGCCGGGTTGTGTGAATATAGACGGCACCGCTACAATAGAGAAGGGTAGGACAAAAAGTGATCGCTTTAAAATAAGAGTAAGCCCCACCTTTGATATAAGCGATGCGGATATTGCTAGAGCCCCAAACGTTCCGAAAGCCCACCATGATCCATTTGGCATGGCAACCAGTGAAATGACAAAGGCAAACTCTATTATTAGCTTTACGCGTGCATCCAATCGGTGCACAAGGCTAGAACCCGATACGTAACGATCAAAACTACGTCCCATTCTCGCCCGACCTTCGAGATCGCACTCTTTTCGACAATATAAAGAACCCACCCACAACGGTAAAGTATAAGACAGTTATACCTATAGCAGACGCCGATACTCGTGCTAGAAAAGGATTCTCTATACCGCGGAGTAGATAATTAGACGTTAGTGATGATAGTAAAGATGATGGTGCGGATATTTTTTCAGACACGGAATTTTCTGGTATTTGCAAATTTTCTATACTATCCGGCATATCTGTAGCAAAGGGCACTATAAAAGAAAGTAAAAGAACGGCTAAGTAGCCTACAATCACCTTTTTCACTTTGACCCCCTTATAACGGAGCCGCCATAATTTCGAAACCTTGTTGCTCTATCTATGAATATCAACGCGCTTGCAGTTATGGCGCCTTCCGCCAAACCTACCAGAGTGTGTGTGATCACTACTGCCGGGAGAACTATTCTCAGAGGAGCTGTGCCGGATATGCTTAACTCCAAAGTCAAAGCTAGCGAGCTGACCATGACAGAGACCCAGCCTGCAACGAAAGTAGCCGGATAAATTCCGCCGCTACGCCTACGCATAAGCCTGCTGAGTGTTTTGAATACCAGCCAGCCCGATAATGGTGATAGTACAGCCAGATTGAGAGCATTGACACCCAAAGATACCAGTCCGCCATCCTGAAATAGCAGCGCTTGTAGAAAGGTTACCGCTAACATAACCAAAACCGCAAGCCAAGGACCCAAGGCTATGGCTGCAAGTGCTCCACCTATCAGATGGGCGGATGTACCCCCGGGGACCGGAAAGTTCAGTATCTGTGCGGCAAATATGAAAGCCGCCATAACGCCCATAATAGGAATTAGCCTATCATCTAGACCTTTTCGCCCAACCCGCAGAGCATAGAAGGTTGTAAGAGAAACTATAGACCAACCAAATATAAGCACAGGCATTGTGAAGAAACCATCGGGAGCATGCAAGCCCAGAACAAGGAACTCTGAATATAGCGGACTCATGCCACAGTCACTTTTCCATTACCTCGCTCTGAGAGGTGATAATTTCACAATCGCCGCATCTCCCGGGTATAACGAAATGGCTTACATCCGGTGTGAAGTTAAACTGTATACGTAAACCCTGAAGAAAAAGAGATAACACGTCTGCCGGCAAGATGAATAACGCTCCACATTCTACGCAGTGCAGGTGGTGATGCTCGGAATCCACAATCCATTCATAACTCACTTCCCCTGTTGGAAAGATGGTTTCTGCTATTATGCCGTCATCCCTAAGATCCGCCAAGACTCTGTACAAAGTGGAAAGGTAAACAGCGTTGCCGTTTTGCTCCAATATTTTGTTTATATCCCCAAGGGTTATGTGCCCTGTGCTATCGTGTAAAGCATTCATAACCGCTAAACGTGTTTTCGTAACTCTTCTGCCATTCTTGCGTAAGAGTTCGGCATAGTAAGCCTTCGACATTTGGCTGATGTTATTGTGAATTTTCGCATTACCCATAGTAATAATATTGGCACTATAAAGTGATGCTGTCAAATGTTTTTAGGTGCTTATGCCTACCCAAATGCCGGACGAGAATCTTTTAGGATTACTAGTGATCGCCCTATTTAGTATGCGATCGGGTACTGTAGAGTTGGAATTTACCTTGCCAATACCAATAATAGGAGGTATTACAAAGCCGAAGGTTCTTCTGCTATGGAGAGAAGCTCGGCCCTTGTGTAGGAGCCTAGACTGCGGAAGTTTCTATCTGTGTAGTTCTTTACCCAGCGCATAGCGATTTTAGCAGATGCCCGGTACCTTTCGGGCTGCTCTGCAGGCGGGTTGTTGCTAAGCCTGCTTATAATGTCCTCACATTCGGATACTATGAGAGATTTGACCACATCAGGCGTATGGGTTTCATCTGAACCCTCATCTTTGGCACTGTGTATAATACGCTGTGCGATCTGCGCTACCGATATACGCGCCGTTGCGAGATCTTCCATCAGAGCCGGGCGTTTGCCGGTTCTTCCCGATAGTCTGTCTATGCCTTTGGCGCCTCTGCCAGTGAGCCAGCCTTCTAGGTATTCTATCAATGTCCGTACGTTCTGCCTTGTACCTTCAAGGGTAATATCGCCGCTTGGCCTCTCTATTTTCACAGGGTAATCGGAAGGCTTACCTTTCGTGGCGGAATGCGATAGGCTTTGATCGTTTCCGTGTGCCTTTATGAATGGGTCTGCAGCTGCTTTCATATGATAGGTGTGCGCAACCCAAGCACGCAGAAAACCTTGCTGTGCCTCCCATTCCTTGTCATTATGTATGGCTTCACGGGCGGAGAGGTTTACTTCATCATCGGAAGAGGGGAGAGCTGTAGCCATTCCTCCGATTGGTACGGCGTTATGCTTATGGCATATGGCGATGAGTCTGCGAAATATGTTGGCTATGAAGGGTGTCCCTGCGACAGAAACGCCAAATCTGTCCGGCCAAACGGCAGAACTATCCGTCATCACGTACTCTAAGATGCTTGCCTTCAGATCCCAGCGCGCGGCGTTCAATCCTGCAGCGTAAGGTCCAAGTGCATATAATGCTTCCTCCATAGTCCAAACTAGGGGTAGGGACTCTACCAGCAAAATTCCGTATATAGAGGCGTCTTTCAGTGAGGGGACTCTGTTTTGTATGGATGCGAACATATCGCGGTATATTGCAGCTTCTTCGGGAGATTCGGTTTTTGGCAAATAGAAGTAGATGTCCTGCCCTCTTGCTGCCTGAGCACGACCTGCGTGGAATAGAGTTGCAACTGTTCCCAATATTGTTGCGGGAATAGGGTTACCTTTTACCGTATAGTTTGGTTCGTCCAAATGTAACCCTCGCTCGCGGTGCATAAAAAATGGTATTGGGCCGGGTTTTATTTCATACTGTCTCTGCCTTTCAGGGTTATAAAAGGTCAAGGTTCTTTCAACTGCACCCAATCTATTACGTGCGGCTTGCACCGTATCTTCTATAGAGTGTCCTGCGGAATCTTCATCATCATCCAGATCACCTGCAGCCCTTTCGCCTTCAGGACCGGGGTTCAGGGCATTTATAAGCATGGAGGTTACTGCTGCGGGTCCTGATATTTCTATTCCCGGGGTGCGTAGTTCATCGGGTAATTTAGGGACATTCCAGTTGGAAGTAGTGGCTTCACTTGCGGGAAGGTGTGCCGGCATTCTGCCTTGGAGTGCAGCTGTTAGCATATCCTTTCTAGCTTCTCTTGCTCCGTCTATTCTTTCTTTGAACTCTTCGTAAAGTCCGGCTACGACGTTGTTGAATTCCGGTGTGAATATATCATCGCCACCGTTTCGAGAGGTAAAGTGGACTGAGTTTTGATAGGACATTTCTTATAATTCCTCCAATTTTCTTTTATTTACATTCGCCTCGCCGTGTCTGTATCGGGATTGGCAATCCGCTATATCTTCACCGGTTCGGTAGTGCAGAATAATTTATAGATTTGCATGAAGCCAAATATTTATGTGAGAAGTTCGCGAAGTTCGGTTACTATAGTATCGCTACGAAGTCTTATCAATGCTTTTCGTTCTATCTGGCGGATTCTTTCCCTTGTCAGGTTGAGAGATCTTCCAATCTCCTCAAGTGTGGCGGGATTGCCGTCTCTGATACCGTACCGCATTATCAGTACTTTGCGCTCTCGCTCTGTGAGTTGTTCCAATATGGATTTTACAGAATCCGTCATAGCTTTCCGTGCTGCTTCTTCATCCGGTGTCATCTCTTTTTTATCTTCTACCAAGTCTCCCAATTCATTCTCTGCATCTTCACCAATAGGCGTTTCCAAAGATACGGGTTCTTGAGACATCTGCATTATTTCGGTCACCCGTTCGGGCTGGATTTCTACCCTTTCCGAGATCTCTAAAAGAGTGGGTTCTCTGTTCAATTCCTGATTCAATTCTCTTCTTGCGCGCATGATTTTATTAAGCGTTTCTACCACATGCACAGGGATACGTATGGTACGCGACTGGTCGGCAAGTGCACGAGTTATTCCTTGTCGTATCCACCATGTGGCATAGGTAGAAAATTTGAACCCTTTGCGGTAATCGAACTTTTCTATTGCCCGTTGCAAGCCGATATTGCCTTCTTGTATAAGGTCTAGCATATACAGCCCTCTGTTGAGGTGCTTCTTTGCAACGCTTACCACTAACCTTAGATTAGCTAGTCCGATATGCCTCCGTGCCTGATCCCCATTTGCGTGAGCTTTGGCCATGTGAGCGGCGATTAATCTTTCACCTTTGCGGAGGGCATTCTTGAAATTTGGGTCGGTCAGACGTTCATGGAGATTATCCAATGCTGGGGACTCATTAAGTAAAGCTTCCTCAGTTATCTCCGGCGGGAGCAGCTGGCTTATAGACGAAAGTTCCACCAGTTTCTTCTCCGCATCCGATGGTTCACATCCCAGTGAATCGGCAAGGTAGTTGATTAAATCTTCGTTGTGTTTGCCGTCTAAGACTTGGCGAATATCTGTATTTCTTATGAGTCCGTCCAATGTAACGGATTCGGTCATACCCAAAAATTTAGCGACGCCATTTGCAACATCACCCGTATTTCCCAAGATTCTAATAATTTCCTCGGCTGTGATAATAGGTTCACCCGGCCTTAATTTGCCGAAGCGGAGGTTATCCCGTTTGCTATTTTCCAGCGCTGTATTTCCCCTATAAACTATGTTGTGAGTTTCTTTGAGGTGTGCCAATGCTCTTTCCTCTATCAAGCGCAGCTTATTCAGCTGTTCTTCAGAGGGCAGCGACTGTTTTTTTGCATTAAAGCCTATCTCTGCGGCGATTTCGGAATTTCGTGCAGATTCTTCTAGGGAAAGTGTGAATCGCAGAGTAATGAGGCGTTTCTCAACGCTGCTCAAGGTATCCAGAGAAGGTTTTACTATATCGGTTTCGATTTTTTCAAGCCACCTTACCCTCTCCACTTTGCTCGCCAATTCAACTTCCTCAGTGGCTGTTAGAAGTTCCACCCTTCCTATTTCACGTAGATATAGCCTTACGGCATCCTCTGTCATCTCCCAACCTGCTTCCTGCCCGGGTGAATAGAAAGACGAATCTACTTCATCCGTTTCATCCAACCTTTCGAAATTCATATTTGACAGTTTATTGATATTGCCGCCTACATCCTCTTCGTCAGACGATATTCCAAATGGGTGTGTCTCGGAGGGGTAACTTCTTTCCTCAATATTATCGGTATCATCTTCATCTTCATCCGGCATATCTTCATTCAGAGGTTCGTCAAGGGTGCTTGCGTCTATTGCGTTTCTCTTTTTCTTGGTTTGTGGTGAAGTTTTGGATTTGGATCTCTTTCTTGGAGGCAACTTATTTCCTTGTTCGGTATGTTATGGGTTAAAATGTTATAGCTCGGTCAATCTGCTCGCCGATGTCAATTACATATAGTAATCTCTCAATAGTAATTATAATGCACTAGATGCATTCAATAAGTAAAGTTTTGGCTGTAGTTATACAGAGGGTGGTGGAATTTACTATATAGACTTATTGATTGTAGGTGAAGTTTTCAATGTTATTAAAGTTAGGAGCATACCTGTGAACTATAAATTCAGTTACGAAAATATATGGTCGGCCAAATCTAAAGGTACTCCTTTAAGTCATGTAAGGCATGCCAAGTATGATTTCGCTGTCGCGTATCCGCCGCCGGAGACACAACCTCTGGATGGGCTGATTAACTCTTTGCAATTAGAGCTAGATACACGAGGGGATGAGATGGAGCGTGAGATGGCATATTACCCTCATCGATTTGGGTATGAACCGCTAAGGGAATTGACTGTAAAAAAAATGTATGCTGATCGTGGTTTCAAGGTGAACGCGGATGAAGTGGTTTTGACGGCAGGATCGGGTGAAGCGATAGCTCTGCTGATACAGGCGATGGTAGATCCCGATGACACGGTTATAGTAGAAGAGTTTGCATATTTGGGTACTCTCAACCAAATTTATATGTTTGGTGCTAATCCCTTGCCTACGGCTGTGGATGAGTACGGTCTTATACCTGATCATCTGGAAAATCTTCTGGGAAATCTCCAAGAAAAGGGAAAGCGTCCAAAGTTTATATACACCATTCCGGAGTTGCAAAATCCTACAGGTTCCACCTTACCGAAATCTCGCAGGATAAAGATATTGGATATTGCGCATAAATTTGGTGTGCCCATATTAGAGGATGACTGCTATGTAGATTTAAGGTTTGAAGGGGAACGTCAACCTGCATTTCGCGCTTTGGATGATTCAGGCATTGTCATATATGTCGCTTCATTTTCCAAGTTACTCTCTCCCGGTCTTCGGCTAGGCTTTTTCACAGGCACAAGCGAGGTTATAGAACGTGCAATGAGTCTAAAGCATGGCTCGGGTCCCAATCAATTTGCCGCCTATGCCGTGAATGGTTTTCTTCGTCAGCATATGGAAACTCACATAAACTCCTTCAGCCCATTACTTAAAAAGAAGCGAGACTCTATGAATGAATCTTTGCATGATCATTTCGGTAGCGCCGGCGCCAAGTGGTCCAAACCTGAGGGCGGCTGTTATACATGGCTTACTATGGTGGACGGGGCTGATATAGCTTCTATACGTGACGAGGTTTTCGAATCCGGAGTCGGCTATATCTCCGGAAATAACTTCTCTCCGACCGGTAACGGCAGAAACTGCGCCCGGCTATGCTTTGCGTTCGAGTCTCCTGAGAAAAACTACGAAGGTATAAAACTTTTGGCGAATCTTTTCCGTGAACATGGAGTGATGTGAAGGGAATAGCGTCGAAATTTTCCCTCTCAAAACGCCTGTTCAGTGTATCGGTATTCATTGTACCAATAAGCACAACGGGCTACGTCGGCGCCTGAATTTCTCACCGATCCCACGTTGATAAGAGAACAATGATCCTCCCCGACACATCGGCAAAGAGAGGTTAACATCGGAATATACATACATAAGATCTAGTAACACATTTTACAGGGGATACGCAGGAGGAGGTTCAAACCTCTTTTCTGATACGCATGCAAAGTTCTACTTCTTCACTGGAGCCGATATAAAGCGGCGATCTATCATGCAGAGAGGTTGGGGTTATATCTAGAATGGAATGGATCCCATTCATAGCGGTTCCGCCTGTTTGAGCGGCTACAAAGGCCAATGGAGCGCATTCGTATAATAGGCGAAGTTTGCCCTTTGGCGCGTCCTTGCCGGCAGGATATGCGAATATGCCGCCTTTAATTATGCCCCTATGAAAGTCCGCAACCAGCGAGCCTATGTACCGTGCGGTATATTTTCCGCTTGCTCCGCTCTTCAAATGTTCTATCCAATGGCTATCTCCATCATCCCATTTCATGGAATTTGCCTCATTTATGGAGTATATTTTGGATGTTCCATGCCTAGATATGATTCTGCCGCCTTTGAATTCACTATCCTTTCTGTCCAATGTGAAGAGTGCTGCCGCTCCTTCTTCGGCGAGTACAAGTGTTACCGATGGACCAAAGACGGCATAGCCGGCAGTTATGATTTCTCTTCCCGGTCGTAGCAGGTCTGCATCTGAGAGCGGCTTTCCAAAATTTTCAACCTCCATAATGGAGAAGATAGTTCCTACGGATGTATTGGCGTTAATGTTTGATGAACCATCGAGCGGATCGAACACTACTGCATAACCGGGACCTGCCGGCACGTTGTCCGTGATGATAGGATTTTCAGCCTCCTCAGATGCAATTATCATTGTGTATCCTGATTTTTCGAGCTGATCCACCAGCGTATCGTTAGCGAAAATGTCTAACTCTTGCACCTCATCCCCGGACACATTGGTTCTCCCGTCACTTCCGTGATCATCGTATATTTCGGCATCGGAAATCCTATCTGCTATAAGCTTTACGGCAGTGGCGATAGATTGAATAACTTCCGCTACCCCTTTTTTATGAAAAACGCTAGACGTGGAGCGTGTACCTATAAATTCTCTAAGTGTCATGATTGTACTCATACGTACTCTCCTTTCTATGTTGACGTAGACTTTATTTTGTATAGAGTGATTGAAAATCTTAATTCCATGATATTCATTTAACATGCTTTCATGTAAAAGAGGAGCATAGGAGGATTTATGAATAGTACACTTCATGATATAGCCGAAGCTATGGTAGCAAAAGGAAAAGGTATTTTAGCTGCCGATGAAAGTACAGGCACTATAAAAAAACGTTTTGAACTTGCAGGTATAGAAAGCACTTCTGAAAACAGGCGCAAATGGCGTCAGCTGTTGTTTACTACCCCTCGTATAAAAGATTATATCTCCGGTGTAATCATGTACGATGAAACTGTACGTCAAGTTACGGATGAAAACATACCATTCTGTGAATATTTGTCTATGCAAGGTATCATTCCGGGTATCAAGGTAGACAAGTCAACGCATCCTTTGGCGTGCGCCCCGAACGAAGTTGTAACGGAAGGGCTTGATGGCTTGCGAGGAAGACTTCAGGAATATCGTGAAATGGGGGCAAAATTCGCAAAATGGCGAGCCGTAATCTCTATAGGCGATCATATACCGAGTAGCTATTGCTTAAGGGCGAACGCACATGCGTTGGCTCGGTATGCGGCACTGTCCCAAGATGAAGGTATTGTGCCGATAGTAGAGCCGGAGGTGCTGATGGATGGCGTTCACTCGATAGATGAATGCTTCAGTGTAACAGAGTGGACGTTGCATCGCGTATTTCATGAATTGTATGAACAGCGTGTAGACTTGGAAGGTATGATATTGAAACCTAATATGGTCTTGTCAGGTAAAGATGCCGCCGAAAGAGCATCAACGTCTAAGGTTGCAGAAGCAACTCTCACTTGCTTTGCTAGAAGTGTGCCGGCAGCTGTCCCGGGTATAGCTTTCCTTTCGGGTGGACAGAGCGATGAGGAGGCAACTGTGAATCTGGACGCAATAAATAAATTGAAAGAAAAAATGAATGCGCCTTGGGAGATGACTTTTTCTTATGGCAGAGGCTTACAATCTACACCGTTGCGGATATGGGGAGGGAGTGATGAACAAGTAGCAGAATCTACAAAAGCCTTTATAGAACGATGCCGCAAAACAGCTCTCGCAAGGGAAGGAAAATATCTATAGTAAAATATTATGATGCGGTATCGTTTCTAAATTGATAAAGATATCTGTGATTCACCGAGCTAGAAAAGGATGGATAGACATATAATGGATAACATTTCACAAATTATAAGGGATAATACGTTGGCGTTTACGGAACTTCGGCGGGAGGTTCATTCTTTTCCTGAGGTAGGTTTTCAAGAGATCCAAACCTCTCGGCGTATCGCACAGGTGCTAAGTAACGCAGGGTTACGGGTAGAAACCGGTATAGGAAAAACCGGAATTTTGGCGACGGTAGAAGGCGGCGCAGGTAATGGTCCGGTGCTTATGGTGCGCGCAGATATGGATGGGTTGCCAATTAAAGAGCAAACCGGTTTGAGTTTCGCATCCCAAAATGGAAATATGCACGCCTGCGGACATGACGCACATGTTGCTATAGCAGTGAAAGCAGCCGAAATTCTGCAGGAGAACCGTGATGATTTCCGAGGAAAGGTGGTTTTTGCTTTCCAACCTGCAGAAGAGATTGGCCAAGGCGCAATTGCCATGATAGAAGATGGCTTGCTGGAAAAGGCATCCCCAGATAGAGTGATTGGTCTTCATGTATTGAATCAGTTGCCAACAGGCAAGGTACTTGTCAACCGTGAACATGTATTCGCAAGCGCCGATGCTTTTAGAGTAACTGTGAACGGAAAAGGAGGACATGGCGCACTCCCTCAATTTTCCGTGGATCCGGTTGTGGCTTCGGCACACATAGTGGCGGTAGCGCAAACTATAATATCTAGGGAAATACCCCCGAATGATATGGGAGTAGTTACATTTGGCAGCATTATCTCAGGATCCGCTCCAAATGTAATAGCAGATTCCGCCGTTATGGAAGGCACCACCAGAGCTTTCAAGCCCGCTATACGAGAAAAACTTCTCGCATCTATATCCCGCGTGGCTACCAGTGTATCGGAAGGACTTCAGGCGACTGCTTCTTTTGAACATTTGTACGGGATTCCTCCGGTGGTGAACAATCCCGTTGTAGCGGATTGGGTGGCAGGCATAGCGGCTCAGGTAGCAGGCGAGGAGAATGTATCGCCTCATGAACCTGTAACCGTTGGCGATGATATGTCAGAATTCCTAAACCGCGTGCCGGGTACGTATTTCCTACTTGGAGCCGCCAAAGCAGGTGCGGAGATGCACCACAACTCAGGCTTCGATATCGACGAAGGTTGCCTTCCTATAGGCGTAGAAATATTTGTAAGATGCGCCTTGGACTATTTGCGAAACTATAGATAGGCGTTCAACGAATAGCAAATTACATATAGCTTCATACTACGGGCGCCACCCCTCCGTCCACATTTATCGCCGTCCCTGTAACATAAGATGCCCGCTCGGAACATAAGAAAGCTACTACGTCTCCCGCTTCGTGCGCCTCTCCGATGCGCCCTAATGGGACACCTGCTCCGACTTTCCGCCAATGATCATCCAAAGTATAAGATGGTTCCTTTGCTTGTGCCTCTTCCCATCTCTTGCGATGCTGACCACTCTTGAATACGCCAACGCATACGGTATTTACCCGAATCCCATATTGTGCGAACTCTTTTGACCAAGCCTTCGTTAGCGATATTCCGGCAGCCCTCGATAGCGCCGTAGGCTGGGTGCCCCCCAAAGGAGCTTTTCCACCCGGGGTAGTTATGTTCACTATCACACCGGATTTAGAACGCTTCAGCCATGGCAGTGCATACCTTGTGCAGTAAATAGCACCGAAAACTTTCAGCGTGAAATCTTCTGTGACCTGTTCATCCGTCATATCCTCGAATTTTGCCGCAGAAGAGGTTCCTGCGTTGTTCACGAGGATATCTATGCGGTTCCATAAGCGAGATACATGATCTATCATCTCTTTTACGGAATTCTCATCCCTAACATCGGCTTGTAAGCCAATCACCTCACCACTCGTTAAGCGTTTGATGCTTTCCGCAGCTTCATCAAGTTTGGATTTGGTGCGAGCTGCTATACAAACTTTGGCGCCTTCTTTTGCCAAAGTTTCGGCAGTTGCTTTGCCAATACCATCGCTTCCGCCTGTTATTATCGCTACTTTGCCGGTAATATCTAAATCCATACTATTTTTTCCTTATGAATATGTTACGGTTCTCTCTATATAGTAATAATTTATTGTACTTTCAATCTCAAGACAACCTTATATTTGCCAAATGTTATACCAAGACGGGTAGTCCTCTAGTTAATGATTTTAAGCAAAGCAGCTTCATTGTGCATAAATGACTTCTTTATCATGGGAATTATGTACATTGTTAGCGGTACTTAATTATATGGTTCGCCTGTGGTGGCGTTCCAACTAAAGTCACATCAAATTTCACTGATGGCACAATTCTGCTCTCGGCATTATGCAGGCGAAAGGACAAAGACCATCCTTTGTCAAAAGTGATAATCGCCGTAGTATCTCTTATATGTTCTATGTCAATTACCCGGCGCGGTAGAACAAGTCTATTTCCCCATTTCAGTGAGCCGCGTAAATTGAAAGATTGCAGAACAACATTGCCGTTATCCTTGACTACTTTATAGTAGTCATATTTGCCCAGCATATAAAGTAGCAAGGGTGTGGCAGGGGCAGAGCGCACCTCATCAATAAAGGCTCTAATAATCGGAGCATAAATTGTTGGAACTTTATCGGGCAGATCTCGCCACATTTTGCCATCATTCTTAGCTTTGATGAGTGTGTCAAATATTGGATTTATACTGCGCCAGTAATTTTCAGAGCAAGGCCGGCCATACCACTGCAAGCCAAAATCAATTTTAGGCGATAAGCGAGGGTGTTTTGCAGCTTTATGCCGATGCTTTGCACTAACACCCACCTCACCGCTCTGCGTGTGAATTATCACATCTCGCACATCACCACCCTTGCCTCGCGTATCTGATTGCATAGATATACTTTGCGCTGTGAGTAAATCATCTTCGTTTGCTCGCAGAAAGCAAATTGCCTCACTTGCAGCATCATTAATACGGATGCGTTCTTGCTCATCTAAGTAGTCATAAGCTTGTTGTTCTGAATTTCTAGGCGAGTTGATAACTAACGGAACGGAAAATATATCTGCGGCAACACGAGTAATTCCATACTCCCAAGCCTTGCCACTTTCGCTCTGACTTACTCTAGACGTTAGACATTCAGGATTAGTAGTTCCTTAGAGATTTTATCCCCGTTCATCCCGTATGTCCATTTAGGCTCAATCATTTTGTATCCTTCATACAATTTGCGGATTTCTTCACAGTTGTTGTATGACAAAATCCAACCATCACGCTTGTGCAATGCGTCTGCTAGTTCGTAGTGATTAAATCCCTCGTGCATATCACCTCTAGAGCCATAAAGTTTGCCACCGTTAGCATAAGGCGCATCCCTGTAGTCCAAGCAATCAGCAGTCAGATTAGGGGCTTTGAAATCGCGCAACCGATCAATAGCAGAAGGCGTAAATCTCGGGTGATTGGGAGACATGCCGCCCGATAGCGTAGTGCCGCTATAACTAGAACGATTAAGCACATAGAAAACGGACGCTTTCTCTAAATTGCTCTTTAGCGTGTAATAGTTACGCTGTAGGTTGTAAAATTTCGTCCTACTAAGCGGATATTAACGCCTTACTTGTTCAGACAGTAACACAGGCTCAGACAACGCCTCTTGCCAAAACAAGATGAGAGGCTCAAATCCATCGGAGCCGTGAACCGGTATGCCATCTACAGCATAGGCAACTTCCAAACTTCCACCACCAAGAAAAGGCGAGCAAATAGCCTTCAGATTTTTGGGCATATTATAGGACAGGATTCCATCCTTGCCGTGCCAAAATCTTTATAATTTCCACCCCTATGCCACCTTTCGATCCGGTTAGCACTACTCTAAGCTAATAATCCATTCCCTTTGCTAATAATGTTCTTTTCCATGCATGTATAATACTTAAAGACTAATACCAGATCGATTCAGTTTCGGGTCAGTTTCGGGTAAAAGCTGATATAAGGCTGTGAGATAGTTTATTTGTGTATAAATGGATTATACTTACAGTTGTGAATTATCATTTAAACTTTTTGAATGCTCTAACCTTTTCATCTGCACAATTATCTATGATTTATACAAAATTGAGTAACAGTGGTCGAAGACGATAGAAGGATTGCAAAAGAGTTCAGCCCGTCATTATCTGTACCTCGTAGAACTATCCTAAGCCCTGGACCTAGTTCGGCGAATCCGCGTGTACTTCAGGCGCTTTCTCAGCCAATTGTGGGTTACCTTGATCCGTGGTATTTCGATTTGATAGATGCTACTGCGGATATGCTTGCTTTAGCTTGGCGTACCCGTCAGAGGACTTTTGTAGTTTCGGGTTCAGGCTCTGCAGGAATGGAAGCGGGCTTAGTCAATCTTGGTCAGCCGGATGATACGGTTATCATATGCTCTTATGGTTATTTCTGCGAGCGGCAAGTAGATATGGCGCGCAGGCTTGGATTTAATGTTGTCCCTATACACTCGCCTTGGGGTAGGCAAATGCCTCCGGATTTGCTGGAGGATGCTCTTAGAAAACATCCGGGTACGCGGCTTGTATCCGCAATTCATGCTGAAACGTCGGTAGGAGTGTTGCAGGATGTAAAAACACTTGCGAGCATAGCTCACAGATACGGAGCTTTATTCATGGTAGATTGTGTTACTTCATTAGGCGGCTGCCCTCTGGAGTTTGATGAATGGGATTTAGATTATGCTTATTCCGGTAGCCAGAAATGCCTTGCAGCTCCGCCCGGCTTGTCACCTGCGGCGATAAGTGAACGAGCTTATGACTATGTTTCAAAGAGGAAGCACATACCTTCGTGGTATTTGGATCTTAGACTGATTGCCAATTATTGGGGAAGCGAACACATTCCCCATCACACCAGCTCCGTGAGTATGGTTTATGCTTTACACGAAGCATTGACACTCTTGATGAGAGAAGGTATGGAGCAGAGGTGGCAGCGTCATGCGAGCAATGCCGCCGCTCTAAGGGCGGGGCTAGAAGCGCTAGGCTTGGAACTCCTTGTAAATCCTGAAGACAGGCTGGATCAGCTTACCATTGTGCGCCTGCCTGATACGATAGATGACGCGGATTTGCGGTTATGCCTTCTGGAACATTTCGGGATAGAGATTGGGCGCGGGTTAGGGGAGTTCGCCGGTAAAGTCATAAGGATAGGCCTCATGGGTGAATCCTGCAACCCGGCAAACGTGTTCGCTTTACTGAGTGCTTTGGAGAGAATACTGCCTTCCTACGGCTATGAAATTTCACCCGGTGAAGGCGTAGGTGCTGCCGGCAAAGTCATCGCTAGCGAACCTGTAAGATTGCACCATTCTATGGACGGAGTTTTGTGAGCAGGTGAAGTTTTCCGGTATAAATTAGCTACTTTTTTCATCTTGGGAGTAAGCTTCTTCCAGCAACTCCGCTACGTAGCCTACCTTTATGTCCGATTTTAGTTCACGGAGCCAGTTCTCCATTTGTATAGCACACCCGGGATTGCCGGTGACTACCATATCAGCACCGGAAGCGATTATATTCCGAGCTTTTCGTCTTCCAAGCCGAGAAGACATACTCCTCTGTGTAATAGAATAGGTCCCTGCAGACCCGCAGCACATATCGGACTCTTTCATTTCTACCCGCCGCATTTCCGGTATAGAATCGAGTAGCAGACGTGGTGCATCCTTTATTCGCTGTACGTGCGCCATATGGCAAGCATCTTGGTAAGTTACCGTGTAACCCAAAGGTGATGCGGGTTGTTTTATGGAGATACTCGCCAGAAATTCATGTATATCTTTCGTCAGGCTTGACACTTTTGCCGCTTTCCGATTGTATTCAGGATGATCTGCTAACAGTTCGCCATACTCCTTCATCATGGCGCCACACCCTGCGGATGCTGCTATGATTACATCCGGCTCTATACGAAGGAAAGCATCTATATTGCGTATAGCCATATCTAGTCCCGACTTTTTTTCACCTGAGTGGACATTGAGAGCTCCGCAGCATCCCTGATCAGCTACCAGATGCACCTCCACGCCGTTTCTCTGCAACACCCTTACGGCAGAATCTAGAGCGGCGCCATGTGTTACCGTCATAACGCAACCCGCTAGCATAGCGGCCTTTGCCCGTTTAACCCCCGATGCGTGCCGTATGGTGCCATCCGCCAAAAAGAATTTCTCACCTATTCTAGGTATAGACTTATCTAATTCCTTCGCATTGCCCGGTAGCAGCATTATCAACCTACTTGTACGCATAAATCGCTGGAGAATGCTTCCGCGATATGCTCTTAAAACCCTCCCGAGTACCCTTATAGAACGTGGTGATGACAAAATCAATCTATAGCCTATCTGCCTCGCGAGCCACCTTACCGGATTCTTACGATGCCTTTTGACTACTGATGCTTGGGTAGCCTCCATAAGGCTGCCGTATGGCACTCCTGACGGGCATGCCACCTCGCAAGCACGACACTGAAGGCACGAGTCCCAATGACTAAGCACAGTATCGGTAACCTCTAATCTACCATCGGATACAGCCTTCATAAGTGCTAGCCTTCCTCTTGGTGACTCTGCTTCGTGTCCGGTCTCCAGATAAGTAGGGCACACTTGCAGGCAAAATCCGCAATGTACGCACTTGTTCAGATCCTCTATATTAGGAGCTAACTCTGTTGCAAAACCCTTGAAAGTTCCCTTACTTCCTATAGGCGAACTGTGCTTTGGAAATACCATTACATCCTTCCTACGAAACGTCCGTGGTTCATTGTATCTACCGGGTCGAATCTACTCTTCAGATTTCGCATAATGTCCATACCCTGATGTGTGCTGCCGAATACATCCATTTCAGATTTTATGTGAATAGGGCATAGCTCTATCAAAGTTACACCCCCGAATGAGGATGCAAGAGACATAAAAGAATCTATGATGCCCTTATGATCTAGTCTATCCGTTTGGGCCGTTTGGGCAAAGCATACCTGAACAGATCCGAACAATATATCTGCTAATGCAGAAAATTCAGCCCTCTTATCTCTTATAAATACATCCTCTACGAAACTTCCCAAGAATTCCGTTACACTCAAGGGAGGAAGTATGGCTCTTATTTGTATGGAACTTGCCACAAATCCTTTCTCCTGAGTATCCTCTTCTCCATCCTTGGATTCTACTACCTCTGAAGAGAGAGCCAGAGATACGGAAATTTCTCTGATTCTATCTATCATACGTGAGAGGGATCTCTTGCCCCCCGTCAATTCTATATTTATACTACCTTTCCCATTCGCTTCCATGCGCAGCTCTGCAGATTCTGGGAGGAAAATACCATTGAACAGTGCTGCTGCAAACATTTTTGCCTGCTGAGATTCACTGAAAGCAATTCTGATAGATGCTCTGGAAATAGGCATAGGCACGAGTTTGAAGGCAGCTTTAGTGATGATACCCAATGAACCGAATGCTCCTATATGCAGCTTATGCATATCGAAACCCTGAACGCTCTTTACGACACGGCTTCCGGATTTCACGATTCTACCATCCGGCATAGCTACCTCCATACCTATAACCCATTCGCGCATACCGCCAAATGCTCCCTCTAACCTCCCGGGCGCATTACTTGCCAGAGACCCTCCTATGGTCGCTTCTCGCGGATGCGGAACTTGAAAAGGCAACCGCTGATTTCGTTTAATGAGCTCTCTCTGCACATCATTAACACGCATACCCGCCGGTGCTATGCAAACCATATCTCCTGCGAAATGTTTGAAACCTTGCACTATGCCTGTCAGATCCATTGCCGTATCATACCGCTTGGGCAGGTTGCCGATATGCATTCTAGTGCCTCCACCCCACGGTATTACCGCAATCCCTTTCCTTGTTGCTTCTGTGAGATAGGCGGATATTTCCTCAGAATTGACAGGGTGCACTATATCAGAAGGCTCCATCCCATCCACTTTGAATTCAGCAGTATCTATCATTTATAAAAAATCCGCAATATGAAAAAGCCGTGATGCGAACTTCAAACCTTCAGAGATGCGCATTATAGAATACGCGGGAATACGCTTCCGGACCTTCTCCATCATAAAAAAAGCTCGGTTGTTTCAAGTTATTTTTACGTCCTATTACTTTGCCTAGCGACTCTCTCGATGGGTTACGATATATCACGCAATATCTATCCATTCACCTCTTTCGCAAGACTCATATGCGGCATCCACCAACTGAGCGGCCTTCATGCCATCTTCGAAAGAGGTCTCGATTTTGGATTGATCGGTTGCGATAATGGCTTCCACGAATTTGGCGTATGGCTGTGGATAGGGTAACCCGGGCTCCAAGCTCTCGAGCGGTCTCGTAATACCGTGCACCCCTCTCAGACCGAATCTGCCATCCGTTTCTATATGTCCGTCTCTGCCGGAGACTTTCACTTGCACTGATGATGCGCCATCGGCCTCGTGTCCTTTGGAAACGAACGATATAAGAACCACGGCATAACCACTCTCGCGCCATTCGAGCAGATAAGCGGAAGAGTCGGGCACAACTATATCCAATCCATCCGGGGCGTCCGGAAATTTCCGGTTCTGCATGTGGGACCCCATCATGGCTACAATTCGTTTCACCTCACCGCCTATGAAACGTGCCATATCGAAAACATGTATCAGCTCATAAACTACACCGCCGCCGTACTCTTTGCGAAACCTCCAAGAAGAAATAGAGGGTTTATCTTCGGCATACGCAGACTGCCTCCATTCTATGGACGCATGATTTATTTTGCCCACATAACCTCTATCCAAATACCTCTTCAAACGACCTCCGGCCATGTTACCTCTTTGATTGAAATTGGTGGAGTGTATAACATTTGCTCTATCGGCGGCATCTAGCATATCGCGAGCATCCGCCGCCGTGAGGGCGAGAGGTTTCTCGCATAGAACATGCTTTCCTGCGGCGATTGCATAAAGAGCGATCTCTCTATGCGAGTTGGTAGGTGTGATTATATCTATAGCGTCTACATCCGCCTTATCTACCAACTCTTTGTAGCTTGTAAAACCCAAAGGCACGTCCCATTGTTCTTGCATCCTCTGCAGTGCCTCACCATTCGTTCGGCAAAAAGCTACAACCTCTACATTATCCATACTTCGGAAATGCTCCATATGGGTATTTGCGAAACCTCCCGCTCCTATAATGCCTATCTGTACTTTGCCTAACTTTGGCATGATTATATTCCTCCTAAGTGACGGGTTAAATAACCCCGCCCGCCGATGTATTTTTCACGGCATACCCGGGCATCCCGTAGCTATCGCCGTGTATGGCGCCGCCCGGGAAAACTTTTCCTTGATTGAACCATCCGTCCGCACCGAAAGCGGGCATTAACTCTTGCATCACATCAAGATCATCTTTGTTAAAGACAAGAGACATATACTGCTGCTTCTCTATACCTATGCCGTGTTCTCCGGACAGAGCGCCTCCGTATTCTACACACAAGCTCAGTATCCTCTCTCCACATTCTATAACGCGGCGCACCTGATCTACATCGCTTTCATTGAATAGGATGCAGGGATGCAAATTTCCATCACCTGCATGAAATACATTACCTATAGTCAAACCGAACTCGGCTCCTATCTCCTGCACCTTCAACAACACCTCCGGCAACACAGTTCTAGGCACCACACCATCTACAAGATAGTATGAAGGTGCAAGATTTCCGAAAGCGCCTATAGCCCCTTTTCGTATTGCCCAGAGCCTTTCACGCTCTACGGGATCCTCCGCTACTCTTATATCGATGGAGTTATTGCTTATGCATATAGCCTCTACATCCTCCGATTGTTCATCTACAGCCTCTCTAAGTCCGTCTACCTCCACTATCAGTACTGCTTCTGCATTCGTGGGATATCCGGGATTGTATACCGGCTCGCAAGCATCTAGAGTAGTCCTATCCATTATTTCCATAGCGGCAGGTACCATGCCTCGGGCAATAATATCGGACACCACCTCTGCTGCGGCGCCCAAAGAACTGAAAGATGCGGACATAACCCTTACCGCCTCGGGCTTCCTAAGCAATCTGACTATGATCTTTGTAACGATGCAAAGCATACCTTCCGATCCAACGATAACACCTCGCAAATCCAAACCGAACTCACTTCGTGTCTTCCCCCCAAGCCATATTAATGAACCATCACTCAAGGCAACCTCCAGCCCAAGAATATGGCTTGAAGTAGACCCGAGAGCCAAACAGTGCGGACCTCCCGCATTTTCACCTACGTTTCCCCCTAGAGTGCACGCCTTTTGAGATGATGGGTCCGGAGCATAAAATAGATCATACTTCGCCACATGTTCGGATAACTTGGCATTCACTACACCGGGCTCCACAACGGCTATCCGATTTTCCGTATCCACCTCTAGTATGCGACTCATTCTGGCTGTACCTATAGCCAGAGAGTTTTTCAAAGGTATTGCCCCTCCGGATAAGCCGGTTCCTGCTCCTCTAGGGCATATTGCTACTCCATGACTAAGCGCAATCCTTACGCATTCTGCAACCTCCTCGGCGGAGTCGGGCAGAACCACTGCGCAAGGCATGGCTCTATCTATAGAGCCATCATACGAATAAGTGAGTAAATCTTCAGGCTGCCACATAACGTTAGCAGCGCCTACAACCTTCTCCAGATATTTGACGATATTCGGCTTTTTCATATCTACTCGCTATCCTTCTTGACTCATGGCTATAGAAATGTTCCTCATTCCGTATATTTCTGTACATACCTTATTTCCTATAGCGGCTTTCGCTGTATTACGTTACCCTATATCCTATATTCTATAATCACACATTATTATATCCGCATATCCGCTATGGAGCGTTCATTGATCCGAATTTACTATTACATTAAGTACACAGAAAGGCCCGCCCGCCCGTATCATCTCCATCTATGTCAGCTTCGGTTAGATACTTCTAGGCGAGGCGGCACAATTTCACACAATACTCACTTTTGAAATGGATCACCCTCATATAAAATTACGTTGCACCCTTTGCAGCCTTGCATTTGCGCCATCTGTTCATACGGCGCTATGCCCATCATGCGATAGTGTACTGGATATTGAGTACACCATCCGCCCTTTGAGGGGAATGCCGCTTATGCCTTTGGCGGAACCCGAGAAACAACTTACGCTAGGGGAAGGTCGTACACCGCTGCTAAGGTTATCTAAAGTTGCCGCGTTACTCGGTATGGAACGGCTGTGGTCAAAGATTGAGAGTATTCAACCTACGGGCTCATTCAAAGACAGGGGGGCAGCGATAATGGTTTCGGCTGCTAAAGAGCAGGGGATTACGGCTTTTGTGGAAGACTCCTCCGGCAATGCTGCCGCATCTGCTGCGGCTTATGCTGCTGCGGCCGGAATGGATGCTCATCTGTTCGTTCCGGAATCCGCCTCTGCAGGTAAACTAGACCAGATAAAAATCTTTGGTGCAAACCTTCATATGGTACCGGGCCAACGTCAAGCTGCCACAGAATCTGCGCGCACTTTCGCCATTGAAAAGGGCATTCCGTACCTTTCTCACGCAATAAACCCTTTCTTTATTGAAGGGATAAAATCTATTGCATATGAGATAACGGACGCAGGAAAAATCCCTTGTCACATAGTGCTACCAGCAGGCAATGGTTCACTTATAATCGGCATCTACAAAGGCCTTGAAGAGTTATCCAAAAGCGGAATTAGCTTCACAATGCCTCGCATTCATTGCATCCAATCTGAAGCGGTACGTCCTATATCCGCATCTGTGCGAGGGGAAGAATGGGATCCTGATTCCACCGAAACAACAGTAGCGTCTGGCATTGCTGTTCCACGCCCTCCGAATCTGCGGCGAATTGTGCGGATCATAGGGCGAACCGGGGGAACATCTCTCGCTGTGGATGATGCTTCTATACTCGAATGGCGAAGCCGTCTGGCAGAAATCGAAGGTATATTCTGTGAACCCACGGCCGCAGTATCGTTAGCCGGATTGGCGACCCTCATTTCGCGGGGGGTTATACCTTGTCATGAGTCTGTTCTTATCGTTATCACGGGCAGCGGCTTGAAGGAGCCTTTGAATTAATTAGCTCCGTTGCTCATAGATTCTTGGAATGCCATCTTCAAACCTTCCGTGCATCCTTCCAGTACCCAATCCTCTACACAGTAGGATACCCGGAAGTGCCCCCTTAAGCCGAAACCTGATCCCGGAACGGCAAGCACTAATTTAGATTGCAGCAGATTTATAAACGCTTTATCATCTTCTATAGGAGACTTTGGAAACATGTAAAACCCTCCTTCAGGCAGCAAACATTCGTACCCTATCTTTGTCATTACCTTGTGGAGCATATCACGTTTTTGCCGATATTTCTCTATATCTACCGAGTGGTTTTGCAATTTTGAGATTACCCTTTGCATCATGGCCGGAGCATTTACAAAGCCCAAAGTTCTAAGAGCAAATACCGCCGCGTCTATGAGATCATGCCTGTCTGCGTCTAGCGGGCTTATGGCAAGGTAGCCGATTCGCTCACCTGCAAGGCCTAGATCCTTTGAAAATGATGCTGCGACTACTGTACGGTCGTGATATTGAAACATCCAAGGCAAACCTTCTTCTATGTAATTGAGGCGTCTATATGCTTCATCTGAAACTAGGTAAATGTTTCTTTTGTACCGTTCTTCAGCCGCTTTAATTACTTGCCCTATCTCGTATAAAAGGGTATCTTTGTATACGGCACCGGTTGGATTGTTTGGTGAGTTCACTATTACGGCACGTGTACGCTCCGAGATGTTATCTGCGAGTGAATTCATATTGGGCAGATAATCCGACCCGCAATGTGCCACAATCACCTTACCGCCATAGTGTTCTATATAGAAGAGGTACTCAGGAAAATAAGGAGCGAATATCACGACTTCATCACCCGCCTCTAAAATGGAGCGAAAAAATATATTCAGCGCTCCTGCCGCTCCGGTCGTCATTATAATTTCGCGTGAGGAGAAAGAAAGGTTTGTTTCCGCGGAAAGTTGTTCGGCTATTGTCTGCCGTACCTCGGTAAAGCCGGCGTTCGGCATGTAGCGATGCAATCCGATTTCATCCGAGCGTGCTATCCTTGCCAGCTCCTCTTTAAATTGCGATGGCGGTTCCAATATCGGGTTTCCTAGTGATAAATCGAATACAGCCCTTTCACCATAACGTTGCTTCAACTCAATCCCTTCTTCAAACATTCGCCTAATCCATGAACTCTCTTCCATCTGTTTTCGTATATGCGATGCTATAGGCATCCCTCTTTCTCCCTTTTGAACTTAGAGAATGAAATAAACTATGTATTGTTCGGTTTATCCGTCCCTGTAGGTTCGATAATAGATTTTTCTTTACCGGACGCTGTCGCTCTTCTGTTGGTAGATAGAAAGCGTCTGATCAGTGAAAGTATAAAGGCGTTAGGATCGTACACCACAAAGGTTCCTGCTATCTTATCGTGCCAACCCTGCCGCTTTGGATCTACCACTATCCATGCGATACCGAGCGCAAAGGCAACTACGGCAACAGCCTTGCCCGCGACTTCCCGAGGTATGGCTATGGCTATTCCCGGAACTTGCCCTTCACTGTCAACTACCACAATGCCTGCTGCCCATTTGCCCAGAGTTCTTCCCCATATGCCTGTAGTGAGTATAAAATAACCAAAGAAAATTCCTATATCTTGAGGAGCCGCCTCCGGGTGCCAGACCAGATCACCAAACAGTCGTTTAGTAACGAGAATGATTGTATAGAGGATAAATGCGTCTATGGCAAATGCGTATAGCCGCAATAAAGGATTGGCAGGATTTAAAGGATATTTCCGCGTACTTTCCGGCTTGGGTGGGCTGCTTTCCTGCGGGCGTTTACCTTCTTTGTTATAGCGAGCATGTTTTTGACGGCGAGCGGGCATCTTCTTGAGTTTGAATAATAAAGACTCTGGAGTAAAGTATTTCACTGGTATGGAATCACGCTCACGGCGCAATAGCATGGCGCCCCTGGCAGGACTCGAACCTGCAACCTTGTGATTAGAAGTCACCTGCTCTCTCCGGTTGAGCTACAGAGGCGTATCCTCAATGAGTAAATTATATGCGACATCTCATGCAGTTCACTTGGAAGATTCGGGTATGAGGGTTATACTTCCGCTTGAATTTTGCGGGGCAATCTATCAGAATCTGAAAACTTAAATTGAACAAGTATTGAATAAATCTTGAACAAGTATTGAATATAGTCAAGATAAATACAATACTTATGATTACAAACCTGTAACTATATACAATAATTAGAAAGATGTACACTGTTATGTAAGTTAGTAGGGGCGTATCAGGTTATAATGTAGGTATGTTGACGTGATCGGAATTTCACGTTGATCTAAAGTTTGGTGAAGCGATGGTTATTAAAAAATCGACAAAGATGGCAACTGTCGAAAAAAGGCTGAACAGGACACTGGAAGAAGCTATTCCCGATTTGATAAACAAGGGCGGTTTGACTGTTGCGGCAGAAAAAATCAATGTGAGCAAGGCTACTCTTAGTTATTGGATGTTGAAGCTTGGAATCAGATATCGGCATGTGGCAGCCCCACCAGGGTTAAGGATTGCACTTCGAGACCCTAGGGATGGTAGCTTCACTTATATTGACTCCGAAGATAATAAATGAACCTCCGGTTATCGTATCTAAAAATATCGACTGGCATATTTTCAAAGCGGGATTTAATTTTCATCGTGTATTAAATATATGCCTGTGTACTATTTAGTACAAGGCTTCGGAGACTATCAGATTGGTACTACAAAGGTTTCTACTTAGCGGCATAACTTGCGCTGTTATTTTTTTGGCGTTTGCTTTTGTTGGATGTGCTGGACCTCTTGCACCTACCGCAACCCCGGTTATATTCGAGCCGACTCCGGCTGCACAGCAAATCCCCTTAGGCGGTGCAGATGGCGAAATACCTACACCTATACCACCCGCCCCTCCAGATCCGCAGATTGGACAGGAAATCTTTACTGCCAACGGGTGTAACGGATGCCATTATGTAGATAGGACGGATCCTCTTGTGGGTCCCGGTTTGCTTGGCATATACGATAGAGCTCCCTCACAAAGAGTAGGCTACACGGCGGATGAATACATTATCGAATCTATCCGCCAGCCGAGCGTTTACCTTGTAGAAGGCTTTCAAAACTTGATGCTGGCTTTCAATGAGTCCCAAGTATCGAATGCGGATGTCAGAAACCTGATCGCCTACCTGCAGACACTGCAATAATCACCTCGATACAGATTTCTCCGTCTTTCATGAACTTGGTTTCGTTGCGCCTAAAATCATAGCTGCTTGATAACCTGCTGCATAACCGCCGTCTATATTCACAACGGATAACCCGCTAGCGCAGGAGTTCAGCATTGTCAAGAGAGCAGCGAACCCGCCTATATGCGTTCTGTAGCCTACGCTAGTAGGAACTCCTATAACGGGGCAAGCCACTAGACCGGAGATGACACCCGGTAGCGCTCCTTCCATACCCGCCACCGCAACAATGACCTTAGATGCCTGCAACTCTTCCAACCTGCTCAAAAGGCGATGTAGACCGGCTATGCCCACATCCGTTATTCGGGATACCTTGCATCCCATCAATTCGGCTGTCAGTGCGGCTTCTTCCGCAATAGGTTCATCGCTTGTCCCTGCGGATACAACCGATACGCCCGGTAGAGCCTGCCGTTTTTTGCGCCTATCCGCCCATACTATCTGTGCAACTTCATTATAATGCGCCTCGGGTATACGAGCCGATACTTCACTGAAAATCTCCCGACTTGCACGTGTTACCATTACCACTGCTGAACGTTCAAAGATACGCTCAGCAATTTCGGCCGCTTGTCTCGGCTGCTTCCCAACCCCGTATATCACCTCTGGGAACCCTTTTCTTTCAGCTCTTTGGTGATCAATAACGGCAAAACCTAAATTTTCCGCATAGGCCTTTGAGATACATTTTTCCGCTTCCTCTATCGATATGTCTTTGCGAGATACTCTCTGCAGCAAACTCAATATCCAATCTGAATTCATAGGTAACTTCCTTTATGGGAAAGACTGGGATATTACCAGTTAGTCTCATTTATCTGTGATGAGTGTGTTAAATGATGATATTCTATACTTTACTTCTACTAAGCATATACGCCAGTGCATGTAGTGCATCATTTTATAAAACAGAGGAGGAATTCATGTCTATAACATGCTTGCAAGAAAATTTATCCGGAGGAATAGCGACGGTTCTGAGAGCGGTTTCTTCTCGTTCGGCTATGCCGGATATACAGAATGTTCTGATCGAATCCGATGCCGGACGCTTAAGGCTAACCGCCACGAATTTGGAAATATCCATAAGCACGTGGATAGGTGCAACGATAGAAGAAGAGGCTGCTTTTAGCGCACCCGCTCAGATGATCTCTGACTTTGTTCGGGCGTTGCCCGGAAGCCCCGTAATGTTGAATATACAGAAAGATCCGCTCATGCTCAAAATAGAGTGCGATACCTTCAAAGCACAATTCAACGGAAGCAATCCCGATGACTTTCCACCTATTCCAAGAATAGAAGGCGGCGCCACCGTAAGTATACCGGCCGCCCAATTCAAAAATGCAATCTCCCGAGTAGTATGCGCCGCGGCGACCGAAGAATCACGCCCGGTTTTGACAGGAGTGAAACTGATGCTGAACTCGGATGAATTCGTTATGGCATCAGCGGACGGGTATCGCCTTGCCGTTGAACTAGCGCAACCTAAAAACTTGCCGGAAGAACCTATAGACATCATAATACCGGCTCGTTCCCTTGAGGAGGTAAGGAGACTGATAGGCGATTATGTGGATATAGTTCATTTCACCGTGCCTGAAAAGGGGACACAGGCACTATTCCGCATAGAAGAAACAGAACTGGTAACACAGCTAGTACAGGGTCAATATCCCGATTACAAAAAATTGATACCGACGTCTCAAGCCACCAAGATCAGCGTCGACGCGGACCGATTCAAACGGGCTGTAGCTTCGACTTCCGTGTTCGCCCGCGATGGTAATCAGATAATCCGCCTGATTACAGGAGAGAAAGATTCGGAGGGACAAACCACACTAGAAGTGACGGCACGGGCTGATGAGATTGGAGAAAATCGAGTAGAAATTCCCGCCACTATAGAAGGACCCAAGTCAAAAATTGCGTTCAATTACCGCTTTTTGCAGGATATGCTGAGAGTAATTGAAGGGGAAACTCTGCTTTTGCATACAGACTCTCCATCGAGTCCCGGCGTCTTTCGTTCCACTCAAAACGATAACTATACTCATGTTATTATGCCTATGTTTGTAGAGTGGTGAAAAGCCTGAACCGTTTCCCATGTTCTCTATGAGATGAGCAAGCTCATCGGTTTTATTTGCGAAGTATATTGCTCATCTTGATGATTTTGTGTTTATGTTTGGCTACTTTGTGATTGAAAATGGTGTAGCTTTTAAATAAATCATCAAACCTGTAGGAGGTATTTATTGAGTATCTTTCAGGATAAAATCGTGGCTGATAGCGGGTGGGTTTCTTGGGATATGAAAGGGCTTACTCTTTGCGATTTCTTGAAGCAAGCGCAACTGTTTCGATTATGTATATAAACAGAGCGGTGAATACGGATGCTTTTTTGTCAGTCTGTTCTAGACTTCAGCGTATGTCAGTCTGCGATGCCGGTTCATCCAAAGGTTGCCTCCGAGCAGTACGGGGTGCGTATATATATGTACAGGTAAACAATATTACGCGGGAGTATTTAAATGGGGATGTATGTATGATGGCTAAGGGTTCGTGGTCAGTATGAAGATTCTGCGGAAATCGCTTGGCCTATTCCTATCGGATAGCAGCGTAGCCCGCTCTATGCGCTGGGTATTGGTCATTATTGCCTTTTTGACCCTTTGGGCTGTTTTTTATGTTGATGTTAGCCTTGCACAAACTAGAGAATCGCCTATTCGGGTCACCGTTATAGAATTGAACGGAGTTATCGATAGAGTCTCGGAACGTTATCTAGAAAGATCAATAGATACGGCAAATAAACGCGGTGATGCGGTGATTATCATTCGCCTTGATACGCCCGGCGGTCTGTTGGATTCTACGCGGGCGATGGTGGAGGCAATTCTGGATTCGGAGGTTCCTATAGCTGTTTACGTTTCCCCTGAAGGTGCACAAGCAGCGAGTGCCGGAGCTTTTATAGCCGGTGCCGCAGATTATCTTGCTATGTCGCCTGTTACCAATATAGGCGCGGCAAGCCCGGTAAGTTCTATGGGTCAGGATTTGGGTGATACTTTGGCAAGTAAGGTTACGGAAGACGCAGCAGCTTTCATTCGCAGTATTGCAGAAGCGAGAGGGAGGAACGTTTCCGCTTATGAGATGATGGTCTACAATGCTACGTCATACTCTGCAGAGGAAGCTTCGGATATGAATATAAGCGATGGTGTGATTGCGGATATTGACGCATTGCTGGAAATTTTGGGAAGTAAATGGAGTATAGCGGGTATTTCGAGTGCTGAAATATCTGAAGTGAATCCTAGCTTTCTGGAGAGATTTCTGGGTATTATATCTAACCCCAACATCTCTTTTCTTCTAGTTTCTCTTGGCGGTATTGCCCTGATAGTGGAGTTATGGAATTTCGGCTCGTGGATACCCGGTATTGCCGGTATATTTATGTTGGCTGTAGGATTTGGTGGGATCGGGTTTCTTCCTTTTTCCTGGGTCGGTATAGGGCTTATAGTGTTGGCTATCATACTTTTTGCTGCCGAAACAAATTCTCCCGGCTTTGGTTTTTTTGGAATAGCGGGTGGGGTATGCTTGGTACTCGGAGGTCTTTTTCTATTCGGATTTTTTGGCGGGCCTACACTTCCGGGGGTAGACTTTCGTGTCAATCGGTGGCTTTTGATAGGGGTAGGTATAACTTCAGGCTTCTTTGTCTTGTGGTTTGCCGCCCAAATAAGGGCAGCGTCAAAAGGAGGAGGAGGCTATATCAACCCATCTTCTATATCTATGCTACCCGGTTTGGAAGCTGAAGTAACCGTGAAACTTTCACCGGAGGGGCAGGTCTTTGTAGCGGGGGAGGAATGGATAGCTGAAAGTGAAGGTGATCAGGCAGTAGAGGTTGGCGAGCATGTTATTATATCAAGAGCAGAGGGGCTTAGGCTGTATGTGAGGCGCCCAGAAAATGAAGAACGCAAACAAGATCAGGGTGTGGTAGAATGATATTCGCAAGAAGCAAAGCTTCACAAGGCTTATATTTTTATCATGTGTGATAATTGTGTAGAAAAGTATTAATATGAATGTAGACGCATTTTACATTTAGGAGGTATTCTTATGGCTATTATAAACTTCATCCGAGACTATGAAAGAGTGGCCCGTTTTAAATTTGGCAGATACGAGGGGATGAAAGGTCCGGGTGTTGTCTTTGCAATTCCTATCCTTCACGCTATACGCAAGATAGATACTCGTGTAACTGTTCTGGATATACCTCGGCAAAACACTATAACCAGAGATAACGCTTCCATAGAGATAGACTTTCTTGTTTATCTGCGCGTAGATATAAACCAAGCAGAGAAGGCGATACTGCAGGTGGATGATTATACAGCCGCCGTAGTAGGGCTTGCTACTACCACTTTGCGTGCCGTTATTGGTGAGTTGGATCTTGATGATGTCCTTTCGCAGAGGGAACGTATAAACGAAGAGGTTCGCCGTAGATTGGACAAAGAAACGGAAAGGTGGGGTATCAAAGTTACAAATGTAGAGATAAAAGAGGTGGAGCCGCCAAGAGAAATACTAGACGCTATGAACAGGCAGATGTCGGCTGAACGTGTTCGGCGGGCAGTAGTTCTTGAAGCTCAGGGAACGAGAGAGGCGGACATAACGGTCGCAGAAGGGCAGAAACAGGCGTCAATCCTGAAAGCAGAAGGTGAAAAGCAGTCCCAAATATTGAGCGCTGAGGGAGAAAAACAAGCAGCTGTTCTGCGCGCCGATGGATTCAGTGTGGGACTCGATCACATTTTCCAAGTAGCTAAGGAGGTGGACGGTAAAACTATGACTCTTCAGTACTTAGATGCACTCAAGGAAATGGCACAAGGTAACTCCACTAAGTTTATCCTGCCTCTGGAACTAACTAAAATTATGGGTTCTCTTGGTTCTTATTTACCTTCTAGAGATTCTGAAGAGAAGAGTGAGTAATTCCCCTTTTTAAAGGCCACTGCTTGGCTGAATATTGTAATATTCCGTATCGGCTCATGCCCTTTGAGGCTTGTGCATGATTTGTGTTACCCATCTCTGCTCGCGTAGTGAAAAGGTCGCTGTAATTAGCATTCTTTACCGTTTATATCTCCTCGATACTTGTGGAACACTGTGACCTTGCACTAAAACTATGTACCGTCGCCGGAACTAACTAAGAGCATGGTTTCTCTTGGTTCTTCTATGCCCTCTAGGGATTCTGAAGAGAAGAGTGAGTAATTCCCTTTTTGAATGCCATTGCTTGGCTGAATATTGTACTATTCCGTATTGGTTCATGCCCTTTGAGGCTTGTGCATGATTTGTGTTACCCATCTCTGCTCGCGTAGTGAAAAGGTCGCTGTAATTAGCATTCTTTACCGTTTACCTCCCCTCAATACTTGTGGAACACTGTGACCTTGCACTAAAACTATGTACCGTCGCTGGAACTAACTAAGAGCATGGTTTCTCTTGGTTCTTCTATGCCCTCTAAGGATTCTGAAGAGAAGAGTGAGTAATTCCCTTTTTGAATGCCATTGCTTGGCTGAATATCGTACTATTCCGTATCGTCTCATGCTCTTTGAAGCTTGTGCGTGATTTGTGTTACCCAATCTCTGATCGCGTAGTGAAAAGGTCGCTGTAATTAGCATTCTTTACCGTTTATATCTCCTCGATACTTGTGGAACACTGGTGACCTTGCACTAAAACTATGTACCGTCGCCGGAACTAACTAAAAGCATGGTTTCTCTTGGTTTCTCTATGTCCTCTAGGGATTCTGAAGAGAAGAGTGAGTACACCGTTCCTACCTTTTTGACGGCTACTACTTGGCTGAATATCATATTATCCGGTATCATTTAACACCTCTCTTAGATTCATCCGCACCGGGTTGCTACATTACTTTTACCCATATAACCTGCTGCCATAAGCGGAGCAATTGCCTTTGAAAGCGAATTATCTCCGCATTGCACGGCAGATATTTTCAAAATACCGCAATTACTCCGAAGATAGAGGCAAAATACGGCATTGATTAAAATACAGCGGTAAAATAACAGTATAAACTTTGTAATTTACCGCAATCTTCCGATACTTACCGGATGTAGTATTGCCGCTAAATATACTAAAATGTCTAAAGATGCCGATATTAGCGAATTTTTTTGCGCACTCGAACACTCTATCAGGCGTTAAGATGTTTTCAGAGGATTATTTATGACTGACTTAGGTTCTTATAAAATACCCGCATGGCATTTATCCGAAAGCTTGAATTTGGCGCGGCGCATAGCGGAAGAATTCAATGGAGAAGCTCCGCGGGAGAAATTGGCAGATGTTCTTGGTATGTCTCCGCGCGGAGGAGCTTTCGCAACGCGCTTGGGTAGCATGAAGACTTGGGGGCTTGCAAGCGGTAGGACTTATATACGTCTTACAAAGGACGCTCAAGATATTATCAAGCCTCTTTCTACATCGGAAGCCGGTGAAGCGATGGAGCGTATAGTGGGGAATGTCCCGCTTTTTGCCGAGCTGCTCAGACGCGGACTTCCTCGTCCTAGTGACAGGCTGCGCCTGTTATCCGTTCTTCAGGATGTTACCGGCGCATCTCACAGAGAAATTTCTTCTCATTTGCCGCTTATAGAACGTACACTCATACAATTACAGGATTACCTCCCTGCAAGAAGAGATAGTTATAAGGATTCGCATATTGAAATAGCGCCTTCTGCAGAGACGACTGCGACTTCTTCGGGTTATGATGCCGATAGGGACAGGTCAGCCGTAAATCGTAAGGGCACCCATGATTTACCTGAAGATATGCGGCAGAAGATGCTTATAAATTTTTCCGGGGGTGAAATTTCATTAGATGAGACCGCTTCCAATCTGGATGCAGTTATGCTGATGCTCTGGAACCTTAGGCAATGTAAAGCTCGGCTGGAGCAAAGACGCGGCTTGGACGTTCCCGCTTGCCCACTACGGATTGTGTCTGATGATAGTTTATGAGAGGAATGTTCCGAATGCTCTTTACAATTGAGCTTTCAAACGCTTTGCAAGCGATAATGTCATTCCGGGCGTAGATGCTATATCTTCCGTTTTTGCAAGGCGGACACCTTTTACAGAGCCGAACTTTTTTAGCAATATTTTCTTTCGCTTAGGGCCTATGCCAACTACGTCATCGAAGACGGACTTCATCGCCGACTTGCTGCGGCTACTGCGATGGAATGTTACTGCGAAACGGTGCGCTTCATCCCTTACTCGTTGCAGAAGCATCAGCGCATGGGATTCACGGGGTAATCTTATAGGTGTAGGGCAGTCCGGTATGTATATCTCTTCTTCGCGTTTGGCTAGCGCTGCTAATGATATATCCGTAAAGCCTAGTTGTAGCAATGCTTCTAGCGCTGAATTCAGTTGACCACGACCGCCGTCTACCAGAACAAAATCGGGCTTATGGTTGAAACTGCTTAACTCCTGCCTGTCATTGTTTTCCGATGCTTCATCGTTTTTTAGCCTTAGGAAACGACGATATATTACCTCATACATAGATGCAAAATCGTCATTGCTTTGCTTCGCCTTTATTTTGAAACGACGATATTCCGCAGAGCGAGGGCGTCCTCCGTGGAATACTACCATGGATGCCACTATGTGTGTGCCTTGTATGTGTGAGATGTCGTAGCACTCAATGCGTTCGGGTAGTTTGGAAAGACTCAACTCTTCCTGAAGTGCCGCTACCGCCTCTACCGCTGCACTTTTGTTAGTCAGCCTTTTCAGAGTTAGTTGTAAGAGTCCCTGAGAAGCGTTTTCGGCAACCATGTCCGCAAGTCGTTTTTTTGCTCCTTTCTGCGGAGTGATTATACTTACTTTAGTCTTCCTTTTTTCGGTCAGCCAATCCTCCAGAACCTGCCTATCGTCTATAGTGAAAGGGGAGAGGATAATCTTAGGGATTTGGAAGGTTTTGTGATAGAACTGACTGATGAAAGCGGATATAACTTCCGCATCGTCTTTATCATCTACCCCTTCCATTGTGAAGTGATCACGCCCTATAACTGCTCCGTGTCTTATAAAAAACAGTTCTATCCATGCTTCGTTTGAGCGGCGGGCAATACCGAGAGCATCCATATCTTCGCTGCCTTGCCCTACAACCTTTTGCCTTTCCCTGACACGCTCTATGGCGCGCATTCTGTCACGTAATATTGCCGCTCTTTCAAATTCCAATCGATCAGCCGCAGCCCATATCTCATTCTCTATATCTTTTATTACTTCCCCCGTATCACCTTCCAGAAATTTCACTACCTGCTCTATGACGAATATATAGTCATCTCTTGAGGCGTACCCTGTACATGGTGCTACACAGCGTTTTATATGATACTCTAGGCACGGCCTTTCATCTTTGCCGGTAATCTTCTTTGTGCATGAACGGTAAGGGAAAAGATGCTTGAGAAGATCCAATGTTTTCCTAACGCTTCCGGACGATGCAAATGGACCGAAGTAACGCGCACCATCATCCTCCATCTGTCTTGTTATATAGATGCGAGGGAACTCTTCTGCAAGATCTACCTTTATAAAGGGGTAAGATTTATCATCTTTAAGCCGAGCGTTGTAGTGAGGCTGATGCTCCTTTATTAGATTATTTTCAAGAAGCAGAGCCTCTTGCTCAGATTCTGTAACAATGTATTCAAAATCCGCTATCCGCTCTACAAGATCCTTGGATTTAGGAGACATGCCGCGCTGCGATGAAAAATATGAGCGCAGCCTATTTCGCAATGATGAAGACTTACCTACGTATAGGATCTCTGATGATGCACTTCTGTGAATATAAATACCGGGTTTTCTGGGAACTGCGGCCAACCTTTCTTCAAACCTGCCGATACTTTCTTTCGACATATCCGTATATCCGCCAATATTACCTATATCAATACGCTAGGATAGCGCAAAAGTAAGCACGATTAGTATGACCAAAGCTCCGGCACTGAGAACGGAAAACTTCTTCAACTCACGCGGCACCATACGCGTAAATACTTCTCCTCTTGCCACGCTTTGGCGAGATACTCTCCTTGTTTGAGAAATACGAGTAGAGCGTTTTACAACCTTATCCACCTTATTCCTCCCCTGTTCATCTATATCCTCATCAGCGGAAACAGGGCTTATAGACGTGGCTTTAGAATCTTCTTCCTCTTGCACATATACATTTGGTCTACGCTCGCGTCGGCTGCGATTTCTATTTTGTCGTAATTTCTTTTCAGGCATAGTGTTTATTACTCCCCACTTTCTTGAATAGTGTCTTCAGCGTCGGAATTTACCTTGCTGAGACCTCCCTCATCCATATTCTCGGCGGCGTCTGAAATTACCCGAGCAGCATAGGCAAGGTCTACCTCGGAAGTGTTCCACATAAAATGGTACAGGAAAGGGTCTATAGGACTCGCTCTGAAAGCCTTTTCAAAATAGCGATGCTGTGCGGCATCGGCGTGCTTTATAAGTTCTTCCGCCTGATCGATACTCACATTTCGCTGCTGCATAACACGACGTATGCGAGTTTCACTATATCCAACCACACCTACTCGTAAAACTTTGGGATTTTCGCGTAGTATTGCGCCGCCGCCACGGCTTAGGATAACTACATTATCGCTCTCGGCTATATCCCGCACTACCTCTGCGGTAGTATCTATAAAATGCTTCTCATCCACCTCACTTGAAGGTGTTGCGGGGGTATCATCCATCTCATAGTAAGGCCTTGCAAGAAGGTGCTCTATCCCGGGTGCAAAATATGGATCACCGCTCATACCGGCTACTATGGATCGTTTCAGAACTTTTTGAACGGATTGAGCCAGACGGTCTACCAAAGAAAATGAGCGAGTTTCCTGTTCTGCTACGGCACTGACAGTAGCTCCTACCCTGCGCGCCACGTCTGCCAATATGAGCCTATCTACAAAATCCAGTCTCAGCCTTTCGGCTACCATCTGTCCTATCTCGGGCGCTCCTGCGCCCATTCTTCCTTCAATTGTTATAACCGGCATCGGCACTTTCCTCCTTTCCTAATATATAAGGAAATCCTCTCCGCACATTCGTTCAAATCTACGGTTCATTTGCCCGTGGGTGAGATTTATTATACTCATTCTTGAGATACTTTGGTGAAAGGTGAGTGTATATTTGCGTGGTTGCTATATTTGAATGACCTAAAAGCTCCTGAACATGTCTAACCGATGCACCGCCATGTAGCAGATGCGTGGCGAAACTGTGGCGCAGAATATGAGGCGTCATCTTTGTAGAAATACCCGCATGCACAGCGGCTAACCTCAATATGTTCCAGAAACCCTGACGCGTCATACGTTTGCCTCGAAAATTGAGAAAGAAAGGGTTCCTGTAGTATGCAGAGGTACCTTCATCCTTCATCCTCGATATTTTCGCTAGTGTAGGGCGGGAGTAGGTCATATACTCTGCGGCAGCGGCAACTTCAAGCGTATGCATAGGAATTACGCGCTCTTTATTACCTTTGCCTATGCAACGTAACATACCTTCCTGAAGGTTTACCTGATGGACATTTAGGCCTACCAACTCGGATACGCGTAGCCCTGAGCCGTACATCACCTCTACCATCGCGCGATTTCTTATGCCACACGTCGTTTTGTCCTGCTCCAAGTGAGCAAACAAACATCCGAACTCTTCTGCACTCAGCACTTTCGGAAGAGTACGTCCTGCCCGCGGCGTTCTAAGGTTATCAGCGGTATTTTTGTGGATAACCTGTTCCGATAATAGAAATTTCATAAAAGAGCGTACAGCGGAAATCTTTCGCGCTCTAGTAGCCGATGAGTACCCTCTATAGTCCATATCCGAGATAAATAGACTCATATCCTTCTCACCGATGTCACTCCATGAAACGTTGGATTTCATTACAGTTTCGCTAAAGTGCCTCAAATCCCTTCCGTAACCGGCTAACGTATTGGCAGCGAGACCTTTTTCAGCGGCTAAATGGTTCAGGAAGGTTTCTATTTGTGCATCCATATTTCGACCTGTCAGCATTATTGAACTTTGACTTATTCATACATTACAGTTTCGGTATGCTACAGTACTTAGAGTGTAAACCTTCAATCATATTCAAATACGGGTAGTTATGTTATTAGCAGCTATTGGAATACCATTTGATCCAAACATCTTTGATATAGGCAATTTCCGACTCAGCTGGCACGGACTCCTCAGTGTAGTAGCGGTTATCGCGGCCATTATCATATCTGTCAGAGGGGCAAGGCGGCTCAAAATTGACCCCGATTATGTTTACAACGTCGCACTATTCGGCATATTGGGCGGGATTATTGGTGCCCGCATTGTTCATGTGGCGGATGAGTGGTCTACCTTTGTGGCGCAAGGGCTAGGTTCTTTTTTCCTAATTTGGGAGGGAGGTGTAGGTTTATGGGGAGGAATACTCGGCGGATGGCTAGCCGGACTAACCTTCGCCTTTCTAGCGGGATACCCTTGGGATAGGATAGGAAAACTCATGGACATTGCCGCTCCGGGTATGTTAATTGCTCAAACTATAGGGAGAGTGGGCGATATAATAAATGGAGAACACTGCTCACGCGCAACGGATTTGCCTTGGGGCTGGTTCTTCACACACCCAGATAGCCCTGCGCGTTTTTGCATATCCGGTAACCGCTCCGGATACTTTGCCGTTGATGATTCTGTAACTACTCCCGTTCATCCTACAGTAGTTTACGAGATGATATGGAATATTATGGGTCTAGGCATTCTCTACCTGCTGCGCGATAGGCTAAAGCCGGCTGGTAGTATTTGGTTTATATACCTTGTTTGGTACTCTATCGGGCGGTTCGGCATTCAGTGGCTTAGGTTGGATAGGGTGCATTTTCTGGGATTGCAGGAAGCTCATATTATCGCCATACTAGTTTTTGCTGTGATTGTGCCGGTTATTATACTCAAGACACGGATTAGAAAAAGCGCGGCATAAGTCGCTATGTATGTAACTTGGTCTAACTACCCGTTAGTTAGCTTTTATGTTCAGCTTGCGGCGCGTATATCCTTCAATCCGAGTTCATATTGCGTTCTTCCTCTCCATGCGTCCGAACGTAACTCGAATACTATATCTACCAGACCGCTACCCAGATAGGCATCTCCAAGGTTGAACCCTATAGCGCCGACCCTAGAACCGTTCTGATCCAAAACAAGACGAATATGCTGCCCATTACCAATAGAGCGGACGTTATTTATCGAAACTCTTCGCGCCGCCAAAAGAGGCGACGGGTTATCCGTCCCGAAAGGTTCCATTCTAGAGAATTGCCGCCAAATAGATGGGGTTAGAATATCCAAAGAGACTTCGGCATCTATACTAATGTAAGAATGTTCATCGTCCTTTAATTTGGCCCATGCCGCACACCTTTCCATAATCTCTAGTGCAGCGTTTATATTTTCGGGTTTAGCTGTAAAGCCTGCTGCCTGTGAATGACCTCCGGATCTCTCCAGAAGCGAGCCGGCTGAATTGAGGATTTCGTGAATGTTCAATTCCGGTATGCTTCTAGCGCTTGCCCTTATCAAACCTTCCGAAGTTGTATAAGCTATAACAGGTAAACCGTACTCTTCAGCCATGCGCCCGGCTATTGGACCAAGTAAACCTACGGGAACCCCTTTGCACTCTATCACACGTATAAAGCTTCCTTCCTGTTCCTTCATCTGTTTGTATGCTATCTCTGCCACAGACGCCGATAGCTGACGCCTCTTTATATTCAAGGCGTCTATACGCGAGGTAAGAATCTGGGCTTCTTGCTTATCCTCTGTGATAAGCAGTTGTAAGCTTGGCTCGGCATCTCCCAAACGTCCGGGGGCATTCAACCTAGGTACTATCTGATAAGCGATGAACTCTGCAGTGAGGCGCTTTTCGGTGCCGTTGGGTCGCACCCGACGTATCAATTCACGTAGACCGATATGGTTAGTCTTCTCCAGCTCATGCAACCCGGCACTGACTATAAGGCGATTTTCATTAGTGAGCGAGACGCTATCTGCAATAGTCCCTATCGCAGATAGAGAAAGTAGAGATGAAGGGAAATCCTGCCCCGCAGCTTTCAACAATGCCTGAGATACTTTAAAAGCAATGCCGGCACCGGCAAAGGCAGTCTGTGATCCTTCACTTGAAAGAGTTGAATTCACTATTGAATAGGCGGGTGGAAGTGAAGCATCTGGCAAGTGGTGATCAGTTACTATCACGTCTATCCCTGCATCCTTCGCTATACCTATCTCCTTATGAGCGGTGGTTCCCGTATCTACAGTTACTATGAGCTCCACTTCGGCATCTCTGAAAGCTTGAATACCCTTTATGGAAAGACCGTGCCCGTCATGTTCGCGGTGAGGAATGTACGGCATAACTTTGCCGCCTATATGCCGCAAGGCGTGTACCATGATAGCCGTACCCGTCAGCCCATCTACATCGAAATCTCCAAACACACCTATCGGGCCGCCTTTCCGGATTTCGGAGAATATGCGCTCAATAGATCTTGAAGTTCCCGGTATCTGCATAGGATCAGAAAAGTGTGCCTCAAGAGGATGCAAGAATTCGTACGCTTGCTTATCGCTGCGTATTCCCCGATTGTAAAGCACATGGGCGACTAGAGGTTGTAGAGGGGAGTTGTTTAGATTCAATGAAAACTCAGGCGAAGGTGCCTCGGCAATTTGCCAACTTTTGTGAGGTTTCAATCTACGAATTCCTTGAATATCAAAGAGGTATTGTGTCCGCCAAATCCCAATGAGTTAGACATTACCGCACTAACTTTACCACGTTGGGCGGTATAGGGTACATAATTCAAATCACAATCCGGATCCGGTTCAGTTAGGTTAATAGTTGGCGGTATGGCGGATTCTGTAATTGCCATAACGGATATAACCGCCTCAATGCTTCCTGCTGCGCCAAGAGGATGCCCCATCATGGACTTGGTAGAACTGATTGGAATTTTGTAGCTATGCTCACCGAAGATTTTTTTAACGGCTTTAGTTTCTATCTTGTCATTGAGTTTAGTAGAGGTGCCGTGTGCGTTTATGTATGAGATGTCATTCGGTTCCATACCGGCATCTATCAGTGCGTATCTCATTGCACTGGCTGCACCTTCGCCATCCGGATGGGGCTGTGTAACGTGGTATGCATCCGATGCCGCACCGTATCCGGCCATCTCACAAAGTGGCTTGGCGCCTCTTGCCTCCGCATGCTCCAAAGATTCCAGTACAAGTACCCCTGCGCCTTCACCGAGAACAAACCCATCTCTGCCCGCATCGAATGGCCGAGATGCCGTCTCCGGGTCTTCATTTCTCTTGGAGAGAGCCAAGCAGGCGTTAAATGAAGCAATTCCAAATTTACAGATTGCTGCTTCGGAACCGCCTGCTATAGCGGCATCAACGCGTCCTAATCTAATAATAGCGGCTGCTTCACCAATGGCATCCGCACCTGTTGCGCATGCCGAAACTATCGAGAAATTGGGACCTTTAACACCTAGCATGATAGATACCTGCCCGGATGCCATATCTCCCAGCATCATCGGCACGGTAAACGGATTTACCCGTGAATGACCTTTTTCTAGCATAATTTTATGCTGTTCAACTATGGTCATAATTCCGCCTACCCCACTACCTATAATTACGGCTGTCCGATCATTATCTTTGATAGTTATATCTAAACCTGCCTTTTTAGTAGCCTCTAATGAAGCTATGCAAGCCATCTGCGAAAAACGATCTAGGCGACGTGCGGCTTTACTACCCAAAATCTCTTCGGAGCGTAAATTTTTCACCTCTCCTGCTATCCTAGTCTCCAACCCATCCGCATCAAAAGAAGATATGTGCGATATGCCCGATTTCCCCGCAAGAAGATTACCCCAAGTGGATTTGGCATCCAAACCGAGCGGTGTAACCATGCCGATACCGGTAACAACAACTCGGTTATTCATCGCACATCCTCTTTATCTTTGAATCTACTTTTGTTTTCATACTATTAATCTCCTGAATGCCTCTTCACACGCAATTTTACTATGGGTAATACCGACTCCATAATGTTTCCGGCAAACGGTCTTCATATAATATTTAGTGATAGAGCATATACTTATTTTATCCTAATGATATAACCTTACAAGAATGAACACCACTCCATCCGGTAAACTCGGCGCCCAAATAGTCATAGAAACGCATGGCTGCAAATTGAATATGGCGGACAGTCAGCGTCTCGCTAACCAGTTCCTTAGAGAAGGTTTCAATATTTCGCTATCCGGCGGTTCCGTGGATGTGTTTATACTGAATTCCTGCACGGTAACCGCTACCGCAGATAGTAAAGCACGCCATGCCCTGAGATCCGCACGGCGTAGGTACCCCAATGCGCTTATAGTAGCGTGCGGTTGCTACCCTGAAAGGGCGCCCGATGATGTAGCCAACTTCGATTTTGTGGATGTTTCTGTAGGTAATCGTGACAAGGAAAAGTTGGTGCGGATTGTATCGGAGAAGCTTGCGGAGCGAGCTTGGAAGTCGGTACATTCAACCAATGTTTCGCTTATATCCAAAGGTATGACACTTGGCAGGAGCCGCGCATCTGTAAAAATACAGGAAGGTTGTAATCAGGTATGCGCTTATTGCATAGTACCAAAGGTTCGCGGTAGGGAAAGATCCATCACCCCGGAGAGTATAGTTGCACAGATAGAAGAACTGACGCAGGCAGGTTACGGCGAGGTCGTCTTGACGGGAACTCAACTTGGCACCTATGGCTTTGACTTAAAGGAATGGTCTCTGACATCCATGCTCAAACTAGTTTTAGATAAGACGAACGTACCTCGGATTCGAGTTTCATCTCTCCAGCCGCAAGAGATAGGCGCTGAATTGTTGGACTTATGGATAACCCGTGGAGAAGGGCGCCTATGCCCTCATTTTCATATACCGCTCCAAAGTGGCTCAGATGAAATACTCCGAAGGATGCGCCGGAGGTATACGGCGGCAGATTTTCTAAGAACTGTGGAACGTGTGAGGCGTGCGGTGCCGGACTGTTCTATAAGTACAGATGTAATAGTGGGCTTCAATGGGGAGACGTCCGCTGATTACGACGCTACGCGTTCCGTGGTAGAGCAAGTGGGTTTTGCGAGGGTGCATATATTTCCTTATTCTGTCCGACCCGGTACCAGCGGCGCTTATATGGACAAGGCTATCGATAGTTCGGTCAAGAAGATGCGGGCGGATGATCTGCGCAATCTGGCAAGATTTCATGCTAGAAAGTATGCGGAATCTTTTCTAGGTAACATCCGCTCTGTCCTGTGGGAAGGTACTTGGGGATATAGCGGGCTAACTGATAATTATCTTAAAGTAAGGCTTGTGAACCCGGATAAATACTACTCTTCCGATGATTTCAATACAGACGGTTCAATAGGAAACGTTCGCTTATTGTATTTGGGTGATGAAGTGATCTTTTGTGAGTTGGTATGAATCTGTCCGAATAGTAGGCGATTCGGCTTGTTACTCAGTCTAGATCTACCTTCCGAAGACCGTCCTGGTACAAGTAGGCTGCCGCGATTGGATACCCTTGAGGAAATATGATTATGTATCCGTCATCTCTTGCCTCTGCCAGCAATCTCCTTTTGTTGTGGTAAGTTAGTTCCGGGTCTCTATCAAATGCCGTTATGACGGGAGGGATAATGTGGGTGGGCGTTGGCACAACTCCTCCCATATACATATACCGCTCCGAACCTGTATCTATTTTGACAATGGAGTCGCCTTCTCCGTAACCTCCTACTACCTCCACCTTTACACCCGGAGTCATCTCAAAGTCTCCGTTTACCAAATTCAGTTTGCCGTGACCTTCTATAGATTGAAGGTCTTTTCTGAATAGAGAAGGATTGGGTCCATACAATTTGATTTGACGCTCACTTGGGTTTTGAACATCCTTCCATGAGGCTTCCTGAAAAGTGTGGCGCGCCTTTGGAAAAGTGAGGAATAATTCTCCGCTTTTTGTCAAATAAGAGAGCCCGCCGGCGCAGTGGTAATGGAGGCTTGTGCAAAATACCTCTGTAATATCACTTGAAGTGACGTTATGCTTCTTCAGGTTTGCGTTTAGCTTGGATGCGGAATGGCCGTACATCAGTTTATTCTCGGCGGCAAACCGTGTCCCCATGCCTGCGTTTACCAGAATGTTTCCCGAGGGCGCTTTGATAAGTAGTATGTTCATACCTAGACGCACTCTGTTCTTTCTATCCGGTTTTGCTAATAACTCCCACTCGAATTTCGGCATGGAACCATGTATAGCCCCGCCTTCTTCTAGGAATGTCCCATCTGAAACTAGATTTACAGATAATTTTTTTGTTTCTATCATCCTAAAATACTTCCTCTCGATTCGTTTTGTTATGAATGGATTGACGACCCGGACAATATATTGTGCTTGATATTTTAGATGAGAAGCATTTGTGCTTATTCCCATCCCATTCTCTGTTCTTCCTGTCCGGTTCCGCTATTTTTTGGCGTAGGGCTGGATTGTCCTTCTCCCTCAACAAACGCGTCCCACTGTAAGCCATGTATGCAGATAATTTTTGAACATTTATTCTCTATTGGTGAGATACAAAAGCAAGAATCTTCTACAACTCGGCGTATTACGCTCTATGACAATCTGTCATAGAGCGTAATACATGGTTTGATGTGATTTTTCGGGGTGAACTCGAATCTTTCCTTGCGAGTTTTGCTCTGCATTTGCTCTTGGCTTTTTATAAACTGCGGTACCCTTTCCGATATATTTTCCAAGAACTGTGAGACAGTTTGAAATTTGTTCATGCTGCTGGCCTCCGTTGCATATAGTGGGAAATTCCCCTCTTTGAAATTTTTGCTATCAGGCTAGAAAATAGTGTTTTTTGCCGGATGTTACAAAGATAACTTTACTATAGGGATGCACGGTGAATTATACTACTGACGTACTATTTTTATAATTTTTTTTGATTTGTTTTGAAAAAGTTCAGTACTTGTTCAGTAATCCCGACAATGAATATCATTCACTACATCATTATAAGAAATCCTATAACATCGAATCATATGACTAAAAGCTTGGATGAAAGTACTTTGGGATATTTTTCATAAGGGTTGCATATGTGATGAGGTACCCCAATACTTGGCTAATAAACGGAACGAGAACGGTTTATAAAATGACAGGAGGATTACAATATGAAGATTTCTACGTTTACCGGCGATATAAAGAGTTGCCAGACTGATGGCTTGGTAGTGAATCTCTTTGAGGGCGTCAAGGTGCCTGAAGGAGCTACCGGAGTAGCAGATAAAGCCCTCGGCGGCATCATTTCCGAGCTTATCTCCAACGGCGAAATTACAGGCCGCGAAGGTGAATGCACCCTTATTCACAAACAATCTGCGACTTATGCGGATTTCATGCCGAAACGTGTACTGGTGGTAGGTTTGGGGCGTAGAGAGAGATTCAGCGTTGATACCGTAAGGGGTATAAGCGCAGTAGCGGGGAGGAGACTTCGCGAGGCGTCTGTGAAAACCGCAGCTACTATTTTGCATGGGGCCGGAATTGGCGGACTGGATGTAGAAAAGGTTTCTGAGGCTGTTGTAGAAGGGACGCTTTTGGGATTGTATCGCTTTATGCGATACCAGTCGAGACAGAACCGGCTTAGGGTAGACCCGGAAGAATTTGTCATTGTTGAGCATGACCCCGCCAAAATGGACGCTGTAAAGCGAGGAGTCGATCGCGGTAAGATACTCTCCGATGCTGCTAGTTTTGCGAGAGATCTTGTTAACGAGCCCGCCAACCACCTCACCCCTGAAGCTATGGCCGATGCCGCTTTGAAGATGGCTTCTCATTCTCTGGATTGCAATATCCTCGATAAGGAAAATTGTGCGAGAGAAGGTATGGGTGCCTATTTGGGGGTTGCAAACGGTAGCCACAGAGATCCGAAGTTTATACATTTTACATACAAGGGTGATCCGGATAATAACGGGAACAATGTTTGGTTTATTGGAAAGAGCATAACTTTCGATACCGGAGGCATTTCTCTCAAACCGGCCGCAAATATGGGAGAGATGAAAGGGGATATGGGAGGAGGAGCTGCCGTTATGGGCGCTATGAGGGCTATAAAGGCGCTAAATCCAAAGATAAATGTTCACGGTGTATGCCCGGCTACAGAGAATATGCCCGGCGGCGCAGCACAGCGTCCGGGGGATGTTGTAAGAGCGATGAATGGCTTGTGGATAGAGGTGGATAATACCGATGCCGAAGGCCGCTTGACTTTAGCGGATGCTTTGTCTTATGCAAATAAAAATGGTGCGGAAAGAATTGTTACTATTGCTACCCTCACAGGGGCTATACGCATAGCGCTCGGAAGGGGAACTATCGGAGGGTTCAGCAATGATGATACACTTTTCGAAAGCGTGAAGGACGCAGGCGAAAGAAGGGGAGAGTCTGTATGGCGCCTACCTCTGGATCCTGTTTCCAAAAGGCAGAATGAATCTAAAATTGCCGATATCAAGAATACCGGCGGTAGATATGCAGGTGCCATAACTGCGGCGCATTTTGTATCGGAGTTTGCAGGTTCGACTCCGTGGGTGCATTTGGATATAGCAGGGGTTAGCATGTCGCCTCGGGTAGAATATGAAAAAGTATACGGTGCCACGGGAGCAACGGCGCGCTTGCTTACACAACTGGCACTGAACTTGGCGATAACATAGGAAAATGAAAACAAAATCAGTATGCATATAGGCTTCGGTGCATCTTATCTTTCGAAACCTTTTATTTTATAATAGAGTGTATGGTGGGCGTAGTGTAGCGGTGAACACGTCAGGTTGTGGCCCTGAAGATCGTGGGTTCAAATCCCGCCGTCCACCCCATAACTTCTTTAACGTGCGTTGTATACGTTTAGGATCTTAATACTTTAAGGATGAGCGCCCGTAGCTCAGCGGATAGAGCACCAGGCTTCGAACCTGGGTGTCGTGGGTTCGAATCCCTCCGGGCGTGCCAGATTATTTTGCCGGATTATTTTGGTTGTATGCTACTTTAGTTTAACGGCTGTGCCGTAAGCAAGTATCTCGGAGATTCCCGATGCTATGTCCGAAGATGTATAGCGAAGATTTACAATAGCGTCCGCACCTAGCTCTTTTGCCTTTTCTATCGCGCGTGAGGTTGCCGTATCTCTGGCATGCTTCTGAAGATCTGAATATTCACGGATCTCACCGCCAAAAAGTGAGCGGATACCCGCCAATATATCTCGGCCAACTGCTCTTGCTCTGACCGAACTACCGGATACCAATCCGTAGCACTCTGCAATTTCTCTACCCGGTATATGATCAGTATTAGTTATTATCATGGTTGCTCTCCTTTATCCGTACACATTGTACACATTGGTCTTTTCGGTTAAATTGTACACAAATGTTTAGGAGATCATAAAGGTAGGGTAAGTTTGCCGCTAAGGCACAAACATGCAAATGGGAATCTTGCGTTGATTAATATATACCTAAGTGCAAACTGAAATATAACTATATCAGTATAATTAATATGTGTGTGCAATATAACGGAACAAGGAGAACTCACTGATTATGGCAAACGGTAAAGCTCTAGCCGCGCTTTCCTTCAATAGTACCACTGCTATCCGACGTAAGCTGGATATGGCTATAGAGTGGACATGGCTAATTGGACTTGCCCTAGTAGCCTTCGTGTTCAACGGTAATAATTATCTTTTCTTCTTTACTCAACCTAAACAGTATGCCACTCATTTGCTAGGGTTAACGATTGCCGCACTGTGGCTATTCGATATAGCCTTTGCCTGGAAAGGAAAATCTAAATCTGCTACTGAGAATGAGATTCCATTCTGGAAGCGTCCATGGAAATGGGCTGGTAGAAATCCGGCTCGGTGGGCTCTGATATTCGCCGCCCTCTTCTTGTTTGGGCAAGTGATGTCTACACTATTTTCCCAGCAACCTCTTACCAGTTTCCTTGGACGTGATCCAAACGATCCGGGATACGAGTTATATGCCGTATTAGCTTATTTGCTGGTCTTTTCCGCAATAGCCATAAGGATTCACAATCGCGCACAGGTGATGCGCCTGATAATTGTGATATCTACTGTGGGAACATTGACATCCGCGTACGGTCTTATGCAGAGTATAGGTATTGATCCCTTTGGGTTCGGTGAATCTCTGGCATTTGGCGGATTTCGCGTTTACTCCACTTATGGCAACCCGATATTTTTTGGTTCTTTCGTGCTTCTGTCATTATGTATTACTTTCAGTTGGCTGTTGTTGAATATTGTGAATAGTAGAGAGCTTGTGAGGATCCCCGGTATAGGAAAGGTTAGCCGCTGGTATCTTATAGCGGTGATATTAGTGTTCATAGTAGTACAGAGTTTGGGTATATGGATTACCGCTAGCCGAGGACCAACTTGGGGGCTTCTATTTGGAGCAGTGCCAGCTATTGTGATTGCATCATTTTTTATTCTGAGGCGGAGGGATTTTATAGTATTTATATTGGCGCCAGGTTTTGTAGCAGGGTTATCTATCCTTGCTTTTGTGTTACTTTCCGGAACCTCTTTACGCGGACTTCAAGGACTGACGGATATTTTTACAGGGAACACGAATTTGACATCTCTTACTACCGGTAGAAATCTGATTTGGGGAGCCGCATTTGAACTTTTACAGACACGTGAAAACTGGCCACCCGAAAGTTCGGTTATTCTTGTGCCGAGGCATGTATTTGGATACGGACAAGAGATGTATTACTTTGCCCATCCCTTGAACATACATATACAAAGTAGTTTTCAGCCTGCATCCCATGCGCACAGCTTTCCATTACAAATAGTGTTAGAACTTGGGTTATGGGGAGGGTTGTCTTTTGCCGCCTTGTCTGCAGCATTGTTGTTGGTCATGATAAAGATCTCTCGCGCAGCTTTCCGTTACAAAAAAGCATCCGGAGATTATTGGGCCGGATTACTTGCGATAGGGTTGTGGGGGATGTTAGCAGCGCGCTTAGTAGAACAAGTACCCGGCGTTGGAAGAATTTCGGACTTGCTCCTATTTTGGATGCTACTAGGTCTCATAATAGCTGTTGATCGCCTTACTTCTACTGAATCAGTCAAGCCGATATATTTGGATGAAGAGTCTTCACAGAAAAATATCTCTCAGGCTATCAGGCGGCTCTCCGGCAAAAAACGGAAGCGAGGTATTGGGCAAAGAAGAAATGTTCCTGTGAGTGGAGGATATGTTTATAGGCCGTTGCTTCTCATAGCTGCTACTGTGTTTGCTATATCGGCGCTTGTGGTCTTCATATCTGTAGACGCTCGTCTGATACAGGGTTCTGCTCTAGCTGTTAGGTCTATAAATATGCTCAGTAACGGGGATAATGATGGGCTTAGTCTGTTGCAAAACGCAATCAATCTAGATCCACGCTCAGAGGAATATACTCGCAGGTATACTAGGCTGTTATCACGATACGCGAGAACTCAAGAGCAGGAAGCACAGAATACGGAAGATATGGAACAGAGGTCTTCTCACATAAACAATGCAACGACTGCACTTGAACTTGCGCGGAATGCTAGTATAAGGCAGAATTCCCATATCCCGAATTCGTATAATACCAGATTGGAGCGTGTCACCGTGCTTTCTGCATATTATCAGCTGGAAACCGGTAAAGCAGAAGCCGGTGATGAACAAGCAGCGGAAAAAGCAGCTGAGCTGAAAGCCGAGTTGGTATCGCTTATGGAAGATATGGAGAAGCATTTGAGTTCCTATCTTAGCGTTATGAGAACGATACTGCAAGCTTATATCGTTTTGGAAGAACGGGAAGATGCTCTTAGAATTGTTACCTATATATTGGATAACACTGAAGGGAATCAGAATATAAGAGAAGCTGTAGTAAGAGCACAAATTTTGCGTAACTTGGGACGGGTAGAAGAATATAGAACTGCATACAGATATGCGATCGATTTAGGGGGAAAAAATGCAGCTAACGCAAGAAACGAGAATACACGGATGGAGATAAATAACCTTCTTGCTGTTATCCACTACGACTTTGCTCGTTTGCTGGAGGCGGACGAAGTGTTAGATGAAGCATTGATAAATTACGAGAAAGCCACAGTTTTAGGACTAAGCCAATCTACGGGAACTTTAGCGGAGGTAAGGTTGCATGATCTGATAGGCCGCCCCCTTGTGGAAAATGTGAAGGCACCTTATACCTCTACAGAAGCAATACAATTAGTTCTTGCTTACAACGATTTCAACAACTTCCAGAACGAAAGTAGCAACTCCCTGCAAAAAATAGATGCATTTATAGATGATTTGAACAGTATAATCAGCTCAGACACTATTCATGAGTACAAGACTCTTGCTATAAATGTAAGGAATACACTGCAGGAATCTCAAACTCGTATTACAGATATTTCAGATCAACGCTTAGAAGATAACTGAACTATATTCCCGCTTACAGTTTCACCACTACTCGACGTGCGTCTGTAACTTCCTTTAAACCTTGCCATTCTGCAAGCTCGAAAGCATCATCAATCTTTTCAAGAGGTACAGAGTCAGAGACTATACTCGTCAGCGGATATTTGCTCTGTGTACGTTCTAGAAAATCCAGAGCGGCTTCAATTATCCACGGGTTATAATGTTGTACGCCTATCCATCTGATTTGCTTGATAATTATTTTATTGGCGGGTATATCTAGACGTCCGCCGGATATATTTCCTATGTCCAGATAAGTACCTCCCACTCTCAGCATTTCCAGACCTTCATAAGCAGAATCGGGCACTCCTACAACTTCCACAGCTACATCTGCACCTATGCCATTTGTCAGATCTCTCACCAGTGCCACCCTTTCCTCCGGGCTTGGTACTTCCTTGATGTTTATAGTTGCAGTGGCTCCGCAACGTTTGGCGAATGCTAACCGACTTTCGTGCCCATCTATAACTATCACCTGTGAGGCGCCCTTATCTGCTGCTACAACTGTTGCGTATATGCCCAAACCCCCTGCTCCCTGTATCACTATAGTGCTGCCGAAACGAATATCAATCAGTTCTAGCGCAAAGAGAACCTGGGCAAATGCACAATTTACAGGTGTGATAGCTTCATCCGGCAGGCTATCCGGTGTTTTGAATTTGTAAGTGCCCTGTGGCAGGTAAAAATACTGAGAATATCCGCCATCGGCATAAGGATACTTTTCTATACCCTGATTGCTAGGCCTACTACGATATTGGCAAGCATGATACTCCCCGCGTATGCAGTGATAGCATTTGTGACATGGAAAAAAGAAGGGAAAAGCCAGCCTATCTCCTTCCTTGATAGTGCGTCTGAGAGAGTCTTCCTCCCCACCTTTTCCTATAGCGGCAACAACTCCCGTGAATTCGTGCCCGATAATGGTAGGCGGCTTATCCCATGGTTTGTCCGCGTCTCCGCGCCACGCGTGCAAATCGGAACCGCATATGGAAGCTGTGGTATTCCTAACCAAAACCCCTCCCGGTTCTACTTCTCTAACCGGTAATTCCATCAATTCAAAAGGTTTGCCTGATCCTCTAAAAACGGCTGCAGTAGCTTTCATATCATATCATCCTTCTATCATTCTTACTTGAAGTTCTTTTGCCTATGAACGTTTCATCAGATATACTTCTGTATGATATGAATGGTAACGCTTTAATAATGCGAGTTAGTGATTAAAGGAGATTAAAATTGCTTGAAATATTCCATGTACCCGAAAAAATTGCCATTCGTGTAAATTTTGACGATATGTTTGAAACCGTGCGGCTTTTGTTTAGTACTCTAGGAATGCCTGAAGAAGACGCTAGGCAGGCGACAGACGTTTTACTTTATGCAGACGTTCGCGGGATAGAATCCCACGGAGTCAGCAACATGATGCGACGTTATGTAAATTCATTCAAGGAACAGGAAATAAACCCGCGTCCAAATCCGAAAATAGTTCGGGAACTGGGCGCAGTCGCCACGCTAGATAGCGATAAAGGTCATGGCTTGGTGGTAGGCCCGCGTGCTATGCGGATGGCTATAGATAAAGCGGCTAAGTATGGTATAGGTGCGGTGACAGCCATTAATGGGCGGCATTTTGGAGCATGCGCGTATCATGCCGCTCTTGCTTTGGAGCATGATATGGTAGGCCTTGCGATGACAACCGGCGGCGTTAGAGTAGCTCCCGTAGATGGATCAAAACCTATGGTAGGCCTCAACCCTTTGGGGATAGCCGCACCTTCCAAAAGAGAACCTCCCTTTATCTTTGACGCATCGATGAGCGCTGTTGCCGGCAATAAAATTTCACTTGCAAAAAGGCTAGGAGTCGATGTGATGCCGGGATGGATAGCCGAAGAGGATGGAACGCCCATCATGCAAAAAACCTCGATACCTGAAAATTTCCTTATGCTACCGTTGGGTGGAACTCGTGAAATAGGTTCGCATAAAGGCTACTCGCTGGCTGTTATGGTGGAGATTCTTACTAGCATATTGGGCGGTACGGGAGGAGGACCTATGAGACGAGGAGGTTCTGCTCATCATTTCGTAGCGTACAACATAGCGGCTTTCAATGATCCGGAACAGTTCAAACAGGATATGGACGATTATCTCAAAGCACTTAGGGAGACGCCAACTCGGCCAAACGCACAGGGACATGTAGTTTACGCAGGGCTTCCGGAGCATTACGATGAAGTGGAGCGTAGGAGTAAAGGCATCCCCTACCATCCGGAAGTGATTGAGTGGTTCCGTGAAACATGTGCCGAGTTTGGCATACCTTGGCGCTTGACCAAAGATTGAACAATCACAATAAATCAATGCGCCTCGTGCTATATTAGGAAGCGATAACTGGTTGTTAACATAGCTCCTTTTAGTAGAGGGCATTTGAGAGATAGCGAGTTCTTCAAGATGGCACTACCGTCTTTTGTGAATTGTGCTACATTGTTAATAATATAGCCGATATTCAAATATTCAAATGAGAAACGCGCTTTGATTATTCAGATATGCGGTATTGAGGCCAAAGGCGGCTCTGATTTTGCTCCCCCCTGACAAGGGGGGTGGGGCCGGACTCATTCGAGAACAGATCATCATTGCCGGAGACACCCGGGATCTCCGGGTCCCCACGAAGCGCTGGCGTCAGGAATGTGTGGAAACAGAACCGGCGCCGTTTGACGGCGCGTCTGCCGGTTGAACCGGGCAAAAAATATTATGAGCACCTTTTTATGGGATAACAACTTTTCCTACAAATGGGAAGTACACCCCATTCTTTACTAATTTTTCCACTTTTCCGAAATTGCTGAATGCTGGCCCCTAATTACCACCTTTATATGGTGTTAAAGTATCGTTCTATCACCACTTTATCATCGGTAGTGGATTATTGAATGGATGCATCATGATATATTTAATAACCATCTTACCCGCGTTTTTATGAAAGTCGGCATTTGGGAATTGAGCTTTAACTTGCTTTATATGGGTTTTAGGTATGCCGGACTTAAATAAACCAAGGGAAGCATCCACCCGATCGGCTTTGCGGAAGGTTTCAACAAGTGGATAGGGTGGGTCTTTGTGCTTTGTAATCTTATGATGCTGAGTGATTATTAGCTCTATTTCCTCTGACCATGCTTCTAGATTTTTCTTTTTTAAGTATTCCATTGCTAGCGATGCGGATGGGGTAAGGTAATCGAGCGTATTTTCGACCCATGCTCCGAGGTCGTGGAAGGCACCTGCAATAATTAGTTTTTCTCTCTCTTCCTCACTGCAATCTTTAAGTATAAGACAAAAATTAACTGTGCGGTACACGTGATTTTTATAGCCTTCGTAAACAACTCCGAGGGGCTTCTTCCAACTCGCCAATATTTCTTCGAGTAAAGCAAACTGTTTTTCAACGATCATTGTAACTTCTCCTTTCTATAGAACTCTGGTAAAAGGTAACGTATTTTGAAGTTGTTTTCCATCACTACTCATCCCGTTCCCGCCTTGACGCAACATGGGAGGGAAGCCCATAATCCCCCTCTATCCCGTGCCGAAGTGGCGGAATGGCAGACGCGCTAGATTCAGGTTCTAGTGTCCCTTAAGCACTTAGGGAGACGCCAACTCGGCCAAACGCACAGGGACATGTAGTTTACGCAGGGCTTCCGGAGCATTACGATGAAGTGGAGCGTAAGAGTAAAGGCATCCCCTACCATCCGGAAGTGATTGAGTGGTTCCGTGAAACATGTGCCGAGTTTGGCATACCTTGGCGCTTGACCAAAGATTGAACAATCACAATAAATCAATGCGCCTCGTGCTATATTAGGAAGCGATAATTGGTTGTTCACACAGTTCCTTTTATTATAAGGCATTTGAGAGATAGCGAGTTCTTCAGGGTGGTACTACCGTCTTCTGTGAATTGTGCTACATTGTTAATAATATAGCCGATATTCAAATATTCAAAAAAATCTTAAAGAGGTTCCAAAATGACAGATAGCAAACCAACTCGTGTAAACCGCTGTATTGAGCTACTTGAGGCTGGTGAGATGCTTTTTTATACATCCGTTACTGATCTTACTTATGAAAACGGAAAGGCGCAGTCAGGTACTTGGGCGGATTTTCTGCTGGTAGATTTTGAGCATGGGCCTTTTGAAACCGCAGGGTTGCTGAAGTTCATGCGAGGGCTTCTAGACGCCGGTCCTGCTCCATCAGGCCATGCTACTCCTACCGTCTTAACTACGCTCCCATCCAACTGCCGCACTCTGGAAGAGGTTAGAGCCAATGCGTGGCAGATACGGCAGGTTCTCTCATGCGGTGTACACGGGGTATTGCATACACATGCTCGTCAAGCGGATGCGGTGCGCGCTTTTGTAGAAGAGTGTCGCTACCCATTCCATACGGAAGGCTTGGGTGGAGGTTTGGGGCAGGGACAACGCGGTGCCGGCGGTCAAAGAATACCGGCGGAAATATGGGGTGTAGATCCCGTTACCTATACACGTATAGCGGATCCATGGCCTCTTAACCCTAAAGGGGAATTGCTGCTAGGCCTGAAACTGGAGGATAAAGAATGTGTTGCTAATGCTGCCAATATCTGCAAAACTCCGGGTATAGCATTTGCAGAGTGGGGACCGGGGGATATGGGTATGTCTTTTGGTTACTATGATGCGCACGATCCGCCATATACGCAAGATCTGGATCAAGCTCGCTCTATAATCAAGAAGGCGTGTGATGAAAATGGGATATTCTTTCTTTCATCATGGAATGATCCCAATAGAAGCTTTGAGGATAATTTGCAGACTCTATTAGATATGGGCGTGAGGATGACCGGTGCCGGAGAAGAGCAGGCGAGTATAGGTAGACGTATCACAGGCAGAAAAATGTAATGCCGACGGAACGGATACGAGGGAGTTTTAGATAAAAAGCATGCGTATATTCCTTACGGGCGGTTCCGGAATAGTGGGCCACTATGTTATCGACGAACTCTACAAGCGTGGGCATGAGGTGATAAATGGGGATGCAGTCCGGATAGGTGATCTATCACACAGCGATAATGTAGGTTTTTTGGCATCGCGGGAACTGGCTATAGAAATGAGGCAGAGATGGCCTCGGGTGCCTAAATTTTTTCAAATAAATATCTCGGACTATGGGCAAGTTATTTCGGCGATGGATGGCTGCGATGCGGTTATATCTTTAGCATCTCGCCCGAACGCGGCTAACTATACTGAAGAGGATGTGATGCACACAAATGTGATGTCCATGTGGAATGTTTGCCGAGCAGCCGAACAACTTCGTATATCGCGTGTGGTTCTGGGTTCCTCCTACAATGCCGTAGGGGCTATGGGCACAGCAGCTCGCTGGCCATCGCACAAGGTTAAACCTCCCGAGTATTTTCCACTAGATGAAAATGTTTATACTCGCTCCGAGGATCCTTATTCCATAGCGAAGTGGCTCGGAGAAGAAATAGCGGAAGCGTTTGCTCGTCGTTCACCATGGATGTCAATAGTAAGCCTAAGGTTCAACGGTATGTGGGATAGCCGGTACTTCAGGGAGTTGCACCGTAAACCTATTACGGACGTTTGGACGCGCTGTCAAGGTTTTTGGACTTATCTCCATCTGGAAGACGCGGCGCGTGCATGCGCATTGGCTGTAGAAAGTGATGAATGGAGAGGGCACTATAGGCTTTTCCTGAATGCAGCCGATACTATGATAAATGTACCTACTATGGACGCTCTGCAGGTTGTTTATCCTACTACACCGGTGAAACAGAATCTCAAAGATTTCTCAGCTCCTATATCGATTCACCTCGCAAAGGAAATTATCGGATGGGTACCGTTGTACTCTTGGAGAGATGAATCTTTCGCTACTTGATACATACCTCCGCAGTGCGGGACTCTTGCGAAAATTTTGTTTTTACGGATTATGATGACCGCACAATTTGGGTGTATATTTCCTTCAGCGGAGTGAGACGCCTTTAGTGATTGTGTCGGCTGGAGGGAATTTTTAGGATTTATTTTGATCTAACACCCCTTCGCCTGAACTCCTGATCTATCGTATGCCCAAATTATACGACTAAGGACCACAATCTTATCTCTCACATACAAATCAAAGTAGGGCATACCTTGAGTGCTAGTCATTAGATATACGGTTCCTCTAGACTTAAGCACCTCTCACAGGTAGAGAATTCTCTCGATTTTCGTGCCGAATTGTCAATGCGGCGAGGTCTATAGATTACGATATAGCGACTGAAACGGCGAGGGTACTTACCCCACAGCAGTTCGAAACATAAGAGCTATCATGCACGGTGCCGCAGAATATGAATGACCCGGAGGATATTCTGTCTTGCAATTCGTAATTTTTGCATCAGTAGTAAACCTCAATCTGTGTAGTATGAAACACCTACAAGCCCAGGGCCTGTGTGGGCGCCCATGAAAGGATGGAACTCCGTCAAAATGCATTCCTGAAGATTAACAGAACTTCCTATAGCTTCTTTTATATAAAGAGCATCTTCCTTGCATGCGGCATGCATAATATTCACATGTGCCGGTCTCTCTGCCGTGCCTTGAAGTGTGTATCTGATCAGAGCTCGTACCGCTCTCTTTCTCGATATAAACCTTCCCACAGATCTGGTTCGTCCGCGATATAACTCCATGATTGGTTTTATATTCAGAAAATTGGAAACCCATACGGCTGGGCGTATAACTCTGCCTCCGCGGTGAAGATATTCGAGAGTGTCGATGACCGCAATAAGACGAACCTTTTCGGATATATTGAGCGCTGCCGCTTTCACCTCATCCGGTGAGGCGCCCTTTTTTGCAAGACGCGCCAACTCCAGCACTATAAGCGCCTGTGAACCTGCGGCAGTTTTAGAATCGAACACTTGTATATCCAAAGGTAAACCTTCTTCTTTTGCCATTCTCGCCGCCGTCTTTGCTGATTCTAGCGATGCGCTCAGCTCACCCGATACGGTAACACAAAATAGGGAATTTGCAACTTTAGAGGCATCTTTGAAAGCTTTCAACCATTCTCCCGGCATAGGCGCCGAAGTTGTGACCGGTAGATCGGTATTTTGCAACTTTTCATAAAAGGAGCCAATATCTTCCTGACCATCCTTCAAGGTTTCGCCGCCCACTGTAATATCCATGTGTGCCGTGAATATACAGTGTTTATCCAAAACTTCCCACGGCAAAGCCGCTGCAGAATCCGAAATTATAGCGACTTTTCTATAAGTATTTTCTGTATCCATAATCTAAAGGATAATGCAACATCCTGATAAAATACAGTTGTAACCGCATGAAGTTTAGCCTTATGAAAAAGATCGAGCCTGTCAAACGTATTCCAAATCTACGAGACTGTGAAGCGAAGGAATTTATCGCGCGGTCTGAAGTTTTATCATCACTCGGAAAGACCTTCTCATACCGCGGTTACCTGCCTATTGATACACCTCTGATAGAGCAAACCGATCTATTTCTTCGCAAATCCGGCGGAGAACTCTCTAGCCGCCTCTACTCATTCCGAGAACCCGGCGGCATGCTTGCCAGCCTACGGCCGGAATTTACAACTTCCATCATGCGCTATATCTTGGAAACAGCGGATTCCCGCACCTTTCCTACAAGGATACAATACGCCGGTCCCGTATTCAGGTACGCTCCGCCTCATGCTACTTACGGCCAAATGTCCAGACAGTTTACCCAAACAGGCGTGGAACTTGTGGGCAGCAACGATACATCGGCGGAAGGTGAAATCATATCTCTAGCATTGGAAGGGCTACATTCTTTAGGCATAGTATCGGCGCGTATAGAGATTAGCCATATCGGCCTGATACGTGACCTACTTAGACAGTTCGGCATATCGGACAGGGTACTGTTATTTCTCATTGATAACATAGGGATTTTAAACCATAATAAACAGGGCGTCAATGCGCTACTAAAACGCGCCGAAGCGTTAGGATTGATAAATAAACCAATATCCAAGAAACGGGTGTATATGGATAGCATATCTGCCGAGCATCTGATAGATTCCATAATAGCGCCGACTAATGCTAATGCAGGAGTGCGCAAAAGGGATGAAATCGTATCTAGACTAGCTCGGAAACAACTGGAGAGCGGGGATATTGAAGCATTTAAAAACGCGCTAGATTTTCTCGTGGAACTATCCTCCGTAAGCGGCCGGGCAGATACCGCCATAGCGGAAGGGCGTAGATGCGCTAAAGATGCGGGCTTGGATGATTATCCCTTCACCTTAATAGAGGAAGCCGTAAAAGCCGCCGAAGATGAAGGAATCGAGATGGAATCTATGCGTATAATGCTCAACTTATCGCGCGGTGTCTCATACTATACCGGAATTATGTTCGACCTGCTATGTGATTCCGAGCCGGATCTCCCATTGGGCGGAGGCGGGCGCTACAACGGGTTGGCAAACTTTCTTGGGCATACCGGGCAGCTTCCCGCTTTGGGCTTCGCATACAACGCGGAGTCTATACTTTCGGTTTTGAGTCCTTCTGTAAAGTACAAAAGCTATGAAACATTCATCCTCGTTTGGCGAGACCACGCGGGTAAACTTGCCGCACTGCGTCGTGCAAATGAATTGCGCCGCGCAGATGAGATAGTAGTACTAGCCTTGGAAGACGCCCGGAATATAGACACGCTTGCGAAAGAGTATGCTACTTCAAACATTGAGTACTTTTGATGTGTAAACCACTATGAGTTTGAGACTGGCAATCCCTTCAGATGGAGCACTTTATAAAGGCACTCGCACATTTTTGTCTTCCTGCGGTTTGGAAGTAGAAAGACCCAGTGAACGCCGTTATGTTGGTAAGATACCGGCTTTAAACGGCATATCCGTTTTATTCCAGCGACAATCCGACATCATTGTAGAACTGGATGAACAGACTGCCGATATCTGCATAGTAGGGCTTGATAGGTACTACGAATCCCGCGTAGAAAATGGCGATACTATCTTACTGATGAGAGATATCGGCTATGGTCATGCGCAGTTAATCATTGCGGTGCCTATGTCATGGCTGGACATTGCAACCATAGAAGACCTCGCCGATCTCTCTTTGGAATTTCGAGACAAAGGGCGCACACTGCGGATAGCCACAAAATATCCTCGCCTTACGAGCCGATTTCTTCATGGTTACGGTATCAACCACTTTACACTGGTCAGAGTAAGCGGAGCACTGGAGGCGGCTCCGCTTGTGGGTTACGCCGATCTGATAGCCGATGTGTCCGCTACGGGCGCTACACTTAGAGAGAATCATCTGCGCCCTCTTTCCGGTGGTGTGATAATGAAATCTCAGGCAGCCATAGTAGGGCATCTGCGCCTTTTGGCTGAGGATAGATCCAAAATGGAAACTGTACGCGAGTTTCTGGAACGTGTGGAGGCAGCTTTACGGTCGCGCCATTTCGTTCGTCTGCTCGCGAATCTGCGCGGCGCGTCCGAGAGAGACGTTGCAGAAAAGATATTGTCTCAGCCGCTCTTGGCCGGCATGGAAGGACCTACGATATCGCCTGTCTTACATCAGGATGGTTCTCGTTGGTTTGAAGTGCAGGTATTGATATCCCAAAATTCTATGCTGGAAGCTATAGACTATTTCAGGTCTATAGGCGGAGGTGCTATAAGCGTGGAGAAATCAAGCTTCCTTTTTCGCTCCTCATCCGAAGCGTATACACATCTTCTCAAAGAAGCCCAGAGAGCTTTCGGATACGATAAGGGCGGGTCTGAGTAATGAAGCGGATTTATGGAGTGGAATCCGCTCTTGCACAACTAGGCAGACTCAAGGCGGAAGTTGAAAAGGTTTATACGGATGGCAAGGGTCTTTATTCCAAGATGTTGACTCCTGCGGAGTTTGCCGCTCATGTCATCCGAGATACTATACGTGAAGGTGACGAAGCGATTTTGAGGATTTCAGAATCTTTGGATGGCTGCCCGCTCGGATTTATCGAGGTGCCAAAACATGAGATGGAGAAGGCGGCATCCAAACTTTCCGCAGAGGTTATGAGCTTCATCGAGATGGCTGCCGAAAGGGTTTATGAGTTTCATAAAGTTGGACTTATGAGAAGCTGGGAAGATCCTTCAAGAGAGTTCGGAGAAATGGTAAACCCTGTTGCTAGAGCCGGCGTCTATATCCCGGGAGGTTCGGCGCCGCTTTTATCTACAGTTATTATGTGTGCTGTACCTGCGAAGGCTGCCGGAGTGAATGAAGTCTTTATATCTACTCCCGCAAAGGGCGATGAACTGCCTCATCCCGCCATCCTAGCCGCAGCCAAATTGATAGGAGTAGAATCTGTTTTTAAAGTAGGAGGAGCTCAGGCGATAGCCGCCTTTGCGTACGGAACGAAAACTATCCCTCAGGTAGATCTGGTATGTGGCCCCGGAAATGTGTTTGTGAATGCTGCCAAACGTCTTGTAGTGGGGGATGTTGGGATAGATGGCATATATGGACCTACGGAAACAATGATAATCGCTGACAGTTCGGCTAACCCCGCATGGGTGGCGGCAGACCTTATAGCTCAAGCGGAACATGACAATTTGGCCGCACCTATACTCATAGCGCTTTCATTGGAGGTAGCGGATGCTGTGGAGTCTGAGTTGCAAATTAAACTTAGTGATTTGCCCAGAAAGGATATAGCACAAACGGCACTTCGCCAACAGGGGTGCATAGTAATTGTGGATACGCCCGAAGAGGCACGGTTAGTTGCGCGTGCATATGCTCCGGAGCATCTATCCGTGATGATAAGCGGCACTTTAGACAAAGCGGAATGGTCCAAAGGAGTAGGCGGGCTTTTCATTGGTGAATACTCTGCGGAAATCCTAGGTGATTATATAGCAGGACCCAGCCACGTTATGCCTACAGGCGGGACGGCGCGTTTTGCCTCCGCGCTGAGCACGCGTCATTTTTTGAAAACTACCCCTTTTATTTCGATGAGCCGTGAAACATTCCATATCTTGGCGGACGCTGCTAGAAGCTTGGCAAGGACGGAAGGTTTGGAAGGACACGCACGAGCCGCCGAAGTAAGGCTTCAGTAATAAAGGGCAGAGAGGGAATTTATCAATGACCGCATTACTCGATAAAATGAGAAAACATTTAATACATCCGCCAAAATACGTTGGCGTAGATAGCTCTGAACGTCTTGCTCGGGAGGCGGGCATCCCTCCTGAAGAGGTACTACGGCTGAATGCTAATGAAAATCCATTTGGATCCCACCCTGCTATTCAAGCTGCGTTGGTTAACCTACCGCTTCATCTCTACCCGGATCCGAAGCAGGAACGCCTTAGAGGCGCACTCTCCGAATATACAGGCCATAAACCTGAATTTATAATTGCCGGGGCAGGCGGAGACGAAATTATAGATTTGATTATCAAGCTGTTTATAGAACCCGGCGATACGGTTATGGACTTTGAGCCTACATTCGGAATGTATGAATTCTGTAGTCGTATAGCAGGAGCACATCTAATTCACCTGCCGAGGCATTATCCATCATGGCGGCTCGACCTCGACGAGTTTCAGCGAAAATTGACTCCGCAATCCAAGATAGTTTTCATAGTATCGCCAAATAATCCTACAGGTAATCTGGTATCGGATGAAGAAGTGATAGCCCTGCTGGAAGTAGGTATTGTAGTAGTGGCAGACGAAACTTATTACGAATTTTCAGGCAGGACCCTCGCACATCTTCTGCACCGATACGAGAATTTTGTCATTCTCCGTTCATTCAGCAAATGGGCAGGCATAGCGGGGCTTAGGGCGGGCTATGCTCTAAGCTCACCAACTATCATAAATCGGCTGATGGCAATAAAACAACCATACAATATAAATGTTGCCGCGGAGGCAGCCGTTTTAACGGCCGTAGAGCATGCCGCTGAACTGCACGAGAGAGTGCGTGAATTGATAAAAAATCGTGAACATATGGAAAAAACACTCTCCGCTATACCGAATGTATCTTTTTCACCTTCGGATGGGAATTTTTTGCTCTGCAAATTCACCGGACGAACTGCGGAAAATGTCCATGCTGATCTTGCGAGGCACGGCATCTTTGTGCGTCGCTTTAGCCATGCGAGCCTCGCAGATTCACTCCGTATTTCCGTAGGGACAAAAGAGCAAACCGTCAGACTGTTGGATACGTTGAGTAAAGTGCTTTGAAGCGCACCTAAGGGAGATGAAGGTTAAATGGAAGATAAACTCGAAAGTAAAAAAAGAGTTGCATCTCTAGAACGCGAAACCGGCGAGACAAATATAAAGGTAGAGGTGTGCTTGGATGGCTCCGGTAAAGCCGAATTGGATACTCCTCTCGGATTTCTGAATCACATGCTGAATCAATTTGCACGTCACGGAATGCTGGATTTGAAGCTGAAGGCGAGGGGTGATATAGAAACGGGTACACACCACACTATAGAGGATATTGCTATCTTGATGGGGCGCTCTATTGATGCTGCGTTGGGAGAAAGACGTGGCATTGTCAGAATGGCGGATGCGATATGTCCTCTGGATGAGGCGTTGGCGCAGGTAGTGCTTGATATGAGCGGAAGGGGATACGCTGTTGTGAATATGAGCCTAGAAGGGAATATCGGGGAGTTTCCGCCTGATATGGTTCGGCATTTCTTCGAGACTCTGGCGATAGAAGGGCGTTTCTGCCTGCACGTGCGTGTGTTGGCAGGTACAAACGAACACCATGTTATAGAGGCTACGTTCAAAGCTTTCTCCAGAGCTTTCAGAGCAGCGGTGACGATAGATCCGCTTCTTGTAGGGGTGGTGCCTAGTACTAAAGGGCGGCTGAGATAACTTAACCCGGCTTTACAGCGGTGGTTTAGGAGGTGCTTTGTGTCATCTCCACAGTGAAGGAAAAATTTTCTATTACAGGGTTAGCGAGTATATCGGAGCACATCTCTTTTACACTTTGCTTTACTTCATCTTCATTCTGCGCGGCCATGACGATTTCGAAGGATTTTCCAGCCCTAACACTATCTACACTTTTAAAGCCGCTTCTGTTCAGCGCTTGAGCGATAGCCTTACCTTGCGGGTCGTTGATTGTCTGATTGGGCATAACTTGGACGCGCGCCAAGTAAAGTTTCGATCTATCCGCCATGCGGGGATTGAGATGGATTATTCAATCTTGGCTCCGGTGCCATGTTTTGATAAGTCCTTACGAAATTATCTATCTGCATCAGGGAATCTTCACTCGCGTCGGGCAGATATATAAGGTGCCGCCAGCCGGTTACAGCGATGGGGTGCCCGCCGGTAGACGCCCGTAGACCCGGGTAAGGCGACATTATAAACTGCGTCCAATGACTGGGCGGTATACTCGCCAAGGTTTCCTGTATCTCGGGACAACCGTCGGTGCAGTCGTAATGGAGACCTATACCTCCATGCTCCAGATTGTGTATCAGAACTTCATCAGGTAGAATGAAATCGTACCTTCCCCAACGTGCCGGTGAAGAGACCTCGTTGCCGTTTCCTAATTCGACTCGGAGGGTACTATAGTGAGATCCGGAGGTGGGAGGAAATGTGGAGTACCTATTGCCTCTTATACCTGTATCTATATGTGTTCTTCCATCATCGGGTGTTACCAACTCATCTATTACGGGTCCCGCACCGGAGTTTGGGTTGAGGAAGTTGGGAAGGCTCGGCAATACTAAGCCTACTATCAGCCCTATCGCCAGAAAGGAGGCTAGGAACAAGTATAAACGTTGACGGCGCAGCTTTTGGGTGTTGCTTCGTCTGCGTCGTTCTTCGCGTATTTGCGTTTTCGTCATTCCGCGCCGGTAATCGGGGCGGGTAGATGCTTTTTTAGTAGACTGCATGATATTTACTCTCTAATTACATTATAATACGTCAGTCGGGTTTTTGGTGATTCTTTCATATACCTCTTTGTATCTTGCTAAGGTCTTATTGATGATTTCTGAGGGTATTTGTGGTGCCGGATAGGTTTTATCCCAGTCTTGAGTGAGCAGCCAATTGCGCAAGAACTGCTTATCTAAAGGAGGAGGCTGATTTCCCGGCTCCCATGTTGCCTCATACCAAAAACGGCTGGAATCCGGTGTGAGCAGTTCGTCTATGAGTGTCAGTTCATCGTTTACGAAACCGAACTCGAATTTGGTATCCGCCAATATCATACCCTTTTTCCGTATATGTTTTTCGGCGTGCGAAAAGATACGCAAGCTCACATCTTCCAAAGTACGATAAAGTTCCGTGCCTATAATATTTTCCGTTTCTTTGCGAGAAAGAGGGATATCGTGTCCTTCGCTCGATTTCGAGGAAGGTGTAAAGCGAAGATCAGGAAAACGCTCCGCCTCTAACATCATCTCACGAATGGGTTCCGAGTTTACGGTTCCACTCTTCGAATATTCTGTCCATGCGCTTCCTACTAGATATGCGCGCACTATACATTCTATATTGATGCGTTTCGCTCGCCTAACAAACATGCCGCGTTTTTCTATCTCGGTCGGCAATTTAATAAGATCCGGTAGTATACCCGAAGTCAATGTATCTTTATCCGAAGCTAAAGATATCATATGGTTAGGCACTATCTCACGTAGCGTACGGAACCAGAACGCAGACATAGAATTCAGTATGATACCCTTTCCGGGCAACGCGTTTGGCATCACCACATCGAAGGCGGATACGCGGTCGGTCGAGACTATGAGCATAACTTCTTCGCCGAAGTTATAAACATCGCGAATTTTACCACGATAGGGAGTTAGATTCGGCAGGTTTGTTTTATATACTGCTTCATCCATTCTGCGTGTCATCCCATCCAAGTCTTTGGAACTGTCTATCCACAAATCTAAGATGCCAGCTGTAATCAAAAAGTTTTTCTAAATTCTGTTTTGAAATGTATTTCACTACCTCTCTATCCGAAGAGAGTAGCTCAAGTAGAGTCAGTTGTTCATTCCATGAAAGAAGGGCGCATCTTTGAACTACATCGTAAGCCTGCGCCCGTTCCATACCGGCGGATATCAGAGCACTCATAACGCGCGGGGAAAAGACTAGGCCGCGGGTCATCTCTAAGTTCTGCATTATCCTTTCCGGGTATACGTCCAGCAAGTCTATCACTCCTGTAAAGCGTTCCAGCATATAGTCTAGAGCCATAGAAGCATCCGGCAGTATAACTCTTTCTGCGGAAGAGTGGGAGATATCCCTTTCATGCCATAATGCTACATTTTCCAGTGCTGTGATGGAATGCCCGCGTATCAAACGTGAAAGCCCGCATATACGTTCACAAATTTCAGGATTTCTTTTATGCGGCATAGAGGATGAACCTTTCGTTACATAGCCGGGTGCGCCGAAAGGTTCGGCTACTTCACTGATTTCGGTACGCTGCAAACTTCGTATCTCAGTGGCTGCTTTTTCCAAAGTGGCGGCAATAAGAGCGAATGTCTGAACATATTCGGCGTGCCTATCTCGTTGTAAAACCTGATTCGATATAGCGGCAGGGGTTAGCGATAGCCTCTTTGCTACAGATTCTTCTATCATTGGGGGAATGCCGGCAAAAGTCCCAACCGGTCCCGATATCATACATGCAGCGACTCTTTTTCGAAGGCTTGCCAGTCGCTCCATATGCCTATCGCACTCACTCCACCATAAGGCAAACTTCAGACCGAAACTCATAGGTTCCGCATGAATACCATGTGAACGCCCAATACACGGCGTGAATTTAAACTGCAGTGCTCGCTTTTTCAAAGCCGCCATAAGTTTTAAGACACCGGCGCTCACCAGATCTACGGAGGCCACCATTTGAAGGCTCAGAGCAGTGTCTTTTATATCATTAGAAGTCAGTCCGTAATGTATCCAACGCCCGGATGAGCCAACAGTTTCCGATACGGCGCGTGTGAAAGAAATCAGATCATGCTGAGTTTGTTCCATATAGTGTTCATACCTTTCCATATTGAAGCGGGCAGTGCGGATAACCTCCATATCTTCAGGGGGTATAATACCTTGCTCTGTCCAAGCCTCGGCTGCGGCTATCTCCACCTGCAACCACAGGTCAAAGGAGTTCTCTTCACTCCAGATGCGGCTCATTTCGGCGCGTGAATAGCGAGGTATCATAAGAATGCGGTAACACTCTCTGTCATATGACCATCTCTCTTGTAAACACTCCTTCCGAACGGAAATAGTGCTCTTGATGTTCGTGAAAGGTTATATGATGCTCAATGAAACTCATACGGAATTACTCTAATTTCTTGGCTCCTGAGCCGCATTATAGGTTGCGGCTGTATCATCGAAATTGGAAAATACTACTATATTCATATTGATTTCGACTGAGCAAGCGCTCTATTGCCAATATCTGATCTATAGTAAGCACCTTCAAAATGTATCCGACTTGCTACTTTGTATGCTTTTTCGCGTGCCGTGGCGAGACTTGTACCCGTTCCGATAGATACTAACACTCTACCGCCTCCTGTAACTATCCTTCCTTTTTCATCGAATTTTGTCCCTGCGTGAAAAATTAGGGCGTCGTCCACAGCCGCCTCATTTAGGCCTTGAACCTCTTTCCCCGTTTCGTAACTCCCCGGGTATCCGCCGGAAGCCAAGACTACGGCTAAGCTTGCATCTTCACCCCAGTCAACCTCAACATCTAGGAATGAGCTCTCACATACAGCCATACATACCTCCGCTATATCCGATTTCATAAGAGGCATCAAAATCTCACACTCCGGATCACCAAAGCGACAGTTAAACTCTATAACCTTGGGACCGCAGGGAGTAACCATGATACCGGCGTATAAGATACCTCTATACCCGCATCCCTCATTCTGCATGGCAGTAACTACCGGCCTCAATATGGAAGAGGCGATTTCATTCGAGAGGGAAGGTGTCCAAAACTCAGGCGGAGCATAGCCGCCCATGCCGCCGGAATTACCTCCGGTGTCCCCATCATATGCGCGCTTATAATCGCACACTGCGGCTTGTGTGCTAACGACACTTCCATCTACGAAGGCAAAAACGGAAACCTCTTTGCCTATCAACCTTTCTTCTATAAGGAATCTCCTGCCATTATCGCCTAAGCCGCGAGAGATGACCTCTTCCGCCTCTTCATGCGACTCAGGAAGTACAACGCCCTTACCGGCGGCTAACCCATCGGCTTTTATTACGAAAGAACCACACTCCAGACCTTTTGAATACTCTATGCCCGAGTGTGCATCTTCAAAAAATTTCGCTTTAGCCGTAGGTATATGGTAACGCTCCATCAATTTCTTTGCCCACTGCTTTGAGCCTTCTATGCGTGCAGCGGATGCGGAGGGTCCAAATATCCGCATCCCGCGGGCACTGAAAAAATCCGTTATGCCTCCTATAAGAGGCGCTTCAGGGCCTACTATAGTCAGATCTATATCTCTCTCAACTGCAAGGGCTATAAGTCTTTTGAAATCATGCACGGGAATATCGAAAATTTCGCTGAATTCTTTGCATCCCGGGTTACCCGGCGCCACAATCACGTTTGAAACTTTTGGGCTAGATGCTATCTTCCACGCCAAAGCATGCTCTCTCGCACCCGAACCTACAACCATAACGTTCATGATATACCCCAGAAAAGAGTCACGTAAAAAGGTTCACTCCCACTCAATTGTGCCCGGAGGCTTGCTGGTTACATCATAAACTACTCTGTTCACTTCGGGAACCTCATTCACTATACGAGTAGAGATCTTGTTCAGTACATCGTAAGGCAAGCGTGCCCAATCGGCGGTCATCGCATCAATGCTATTGACCGCCCTGATAGCTACTAAATACCTGTATGTCCTACGGTCGCCCATAACCCCCACTGTTTGCGTATTGGTCAAAACTGCGAAAGCTTGCCAGAGGTGCTCATACAGCCCATTTTTCTTGATTTCGTCTATAACTATCCAATCACAAGCACGCAAAATCTGAAGTTTCCGAGATGTCACTTCCCCGATAATTCTGATAGCCAGACCGGGTCCTGGGAACGGATGCCGTTGTAGTATTACCTCCGGAATATTCAGATTCGCCCCTACGTTGCGCACCTCATCCTTAAACAGATAACGCAGAGGTTCTACCAATTTGAGAGTCATATGTTCAGGAAGACCGCCTACGTTGTGATGCGCCTTTATTTTATGGGATACCGAATTTTCCGATGTCTTACTCTCTATTACGTCCGGGTACAAAGTTCCTTGAGCGAGATAATCCACATCCGGCATCATGCCTGCGTATCTTTCAAATATGCGGATAAAGGTTTCGCCTATTCTTATACGTTTCTGTTCCGGATCCGTTATGTTCTTCAAAGTGGATAGAAAGGCTTCACTTTCATCTAGAAACAAAATTTTCAACCCTAGTCCGGATAATATACTGTGGACCCGCTCAGCTTCATCTTGTCTAAGGAGTCCGTTGTCTATGAAAATACATTGCAATCTTTCACCTATAGCTCTGTGTATCAGCACGGCCGCTACGGAAGAATCGACACCGCCCGAAAGGGCGCAGATAACCTTTCCGCCACCCACTCTATGACGAATACGATCTATCGAATCTTGAATGAAATTCTTGGTAGTCCATCTTCCGGAGCAACCACAAATACGATGCACAAAATTGCTGATAATCTGATCACCCTGCGGAGTATGAGTCACTTCGGGATGAAATTGGAGTCCGTAAATATTACCTGCTCTCACAGCGGCAATAGGAGAATTTTCAGAAGATGCCAGAGTTTTGAACCCTTCCGGCAACTCTTCAATGCGATCTGTGTGACTCATCCACACAGTTATATCCCTATCTAGTCCGTTGAAAAGAGGCTCTTCTTCAGGTTCCAAATGTAAAACAGCATGGCCATACTCCCTTCTTTGCCCTCCAACTACCTTACCTCCAAAATTATGAACAAGAGACTGCATACCGTAGCATATGCCGAGTATCGGCACACCCGCCTCCAGTATCCACGCCGGCAGGTGAAGCGATTCCGCTTCGTAAACCGAATCGGGTCCGCCCGAAAGTATAATCCCTTTCAGGGTATGTCCGGCCAACGTTGCCGGCTTCTCATATGGACTTAGCACCTCGCAGAAAACTCTAGACGCCCTTACTCGTCGGGCGATTAGCATGCTGTATTGAGAACCGAAATCCACAATGGCCACCATCTCCGTCTGTGCGGGAACAGGAGGACTATCACCGAGGGCTTTACTCTCATGTGTTATTTCGCGGTAAGCGCCTACTTCCGCATCATCGGATGTAGTTATGTTTATTGTATCTTTCTTATGTTTCGCCATATTATTGAATTAGAGACCGCCACACTTTATTTTCCTATAGCATACACCAAGAGCGTTTCTGACAATCCAAATCTGTGAACTGCATGTACCAGTATAATAAAAGACTTTTCAAAGAGATAGAAGATGCCGCAAACGCTATCACCAATGAAGAAATAGCGGCAATTCCAACCGATACCTTCTTCGCTATAGCAGCCGATGCGTACAGCCCGCAAGCATCCGGAAATGTGCAAGAGCTCAAAGGCAGAATTGGCAAGCCCATGCCCGTATTCATAGCATCCATAGATGATCTACCATCCGTTGCCTCTAATACACCCCCTGAGGTCTTCGCGCTAGCGGAAAACTTTTGGCCGGGTCCTTTGACATTGATTATCAAGAAAGACATAAGAATCTCATATGAAGTCACAGCAGGAAACCATACAGTAGGTATAAGAGTGCCCGATCATCCCGTCACCCTCGAAATTCTGCGACAAGTTGGGAAGCCTATCACAGCTACAAGCGCAAACCTATCAGGCGAGCCCCCGTGTAAAACGGCGGCAGAAGTAGCATCGATTTTTCCACAACTTAAAACAATAGTTCATTCACCATGTGGAGCACACATAAAACCTTCTACTGTATTGAACTTGAGTGCACCTCCTTACAAAGTCCTGAGAGTCGGCGCCATATCTGTGGATGCAATAAGGCGGATATTATCTAATATACAGGAGTAGCCCACACAAACAAGAGAGCTCAATCGATAAGAACTCTGAATAACTCATATCGGCACACTCAAATAAAGATTACTCATTTAAATCTACGTGAAACCTTCTTGCCTTGAGCCATTCACCGACTAACCTGACGGCTTCCGATACAGTGTCCGTATTCTCACCCGGCACCCCCGGCACCCAATGTATACGCGGGTCACTCTTCTTTGACCAGTTAGCTTGCGACCTCACCAAACGATTCGTAGATCTACAAATCTTCTCTATAGTATCCTCCATATTGGCATCGCCTCGCAGATACGCTACAATCTCCCTGTAGCCGATAGCGTACATTCCTTGAGCATCTTCCTTCACATTACTATTCAGCAACCTTCGTACCTCCTCTATCCAACCGTTCCGTATCATCTTCAAGATACGCTCTCGTACAAGGCGGTGCAAATGAACACGCTCAATATGTATACCGATTATACACGCATCATAAGGGAGGGTAGATGCTCGTGTGTGTGAGTTCTCTTTCATCCCCGCGCGCACCCTTTCAACCGCTCTTATCACGCGGCGAGGATTTTTGACGTCAATATTAGGTAAATTTACTGGAGAAGCTTCTCGCAGCTCATTCACCAAAATATCCAAACCCTTTGTCCTGACCGTCTCTTCCAATTCCAAACGCAGCCGTTTATCGGGTTGTATTCGCGGGACTTGCCACCCCTCCAAAAGCCCCCAGAAATACTGACCGGTTCCGCCTGAAAGTATCGGCAGCTTCTCGCGAGAAAGTATATCGTCTATGATTTGATTTGCCGTAGTGAGAAACTGAGCCAGTGTGAAAATTTCATCGGGGTCGCAAATATCCACCAGATGGTGAATAACAGCGGATCTTACAGATTCGGAAGGTTTTGCGGTGCCAATATCGAAGCCTCTATAAAACAATCTGGAATCCACATTGATTATCTCGCCGTCGAATTTATGAGCTAGATGTATGGCAAGGCGAGTTTTTCCGGATGCTGTGGGTCCGGTGATTGCTACTACGCTCTTCATGCGTGGAAGATCATATAGAACTGTTGCGATTGACAGAATCTGCTATATGAACTATTTGAGAGAAATCCGCAGCATTCAAACTCGCTCCGCCTACCAAAACGCCGCCAATATGAGCACTCTCTAGAAAACCCTTCACATTATCCGCGCGCACGCTCCCTCCGTAAAGTATAGGTATGCATCTTGCATCTTCACCGTACATAGCCTCAAGTTCGCTCTCGATAGCTTGGATAACCTCCTCTGCTTGCCGCACAGTTGCCGCTTTCGCAGCACCGATAGACCATATCGGCTCATATGCTATAACCAACCTACCCCGAAATTGAAAATTTGCAAGGCTTGCCCGCAGCTGTTTCAGTATAAATTCTTCAGCCTTGCCGGCTTCTCGCACTTCACTTCTTTCACCAAGGCAAACTATAGGAGTGATGTCACATTCGGTAGCGGCAATAGCCTTTCCGGCTACATCTTCATCCTTCTCACCAAACAATATGCGCCGTTCCGAATGGCCTACAATAACATAATCGACTACTCCCTTTAGCATCTTAACGGATATTTCGCCTGTAAAAGCCCCGCCGGTTTGGTGATACACATTTTGGGCGCCCAATTCAATGCCGGAACCTTCAAGAACCCCATGCACGCTATGAAGCGATATAAACGGTGGGCACAGCACTTGCACAACGGACTTCACATCCTTCGTAAGCTTTGCGATTTCACATGACAACCCTTTAGCTTCCGGTATCGTAGTGTTCATTTTCCAATTTCCCACAACCATAACAGGTGATGAAGTAATCATAAGATCAATCCTTATTGTTTTGGATAACGTCTATACCGTGCAGTGTACCGGAAGATATAAATGCAAGCATCGCCCCTCCGCCAGTGGATACATGAGTAATATCCGCAGTTAAACCCAATTCATCTATACAGGTAACTGTAGAGCCGCCTCCGACAACCGTAAAAGCGTTTCTTCTTTCGGCTATAGCACGCGCCACTTTTTTTGTGCCCTCGGCAAAATGCTCCCACTCTACCACACCCATTGGACCATTCCAGATGATACGGTTAGCACTGCTCAGTATCTTACCGTACTTTTGGCAAGCTTTTGGACCTATATCCATGATAGACAAATTGTCGGGAAGCGAGTCGAATTTATAAACCTTCGGCACCGCATCTTCTTCAAAGCGTTCTGCTACCACCACGTCTTCCGGTAAAACTATCTTATCTCCGAAATCTTCTATAATCCTCTTAGAAACGGTCGTTTCATCATCTATTTCCGATACCGTTCGGCTATCGGGTAGCGTAGATTTGCGAAAAGATGCTAATATTCCTCCGCCCAATAGAACAGTATCGAAACTTTCCGCTAGCGCATATATAAAAGGCACCTTATCTAAAACCTTACCTCCTCCAATGACAGCAACAGAAGGAGATATGTTCGATTCTATAACGGAGCCCAGCATTTTTATCTCCTGTTCCATCAGTAGCCCGCATACCGCGGGAATGTGTCTTGCCACTCCTAATATGGAAGCATGAGGTCTGTGTGCTGCTCCGAAGGCATCGATTACTATCAGTTGGCCTAACCTCGAAAGTTCCTCCGCGAACTGGTCATCGTTGGCTTCCTCACCGGGGTGAAAGCGCAGATTTTCTAGTAGTGCTACCTCTCCCATTCGTAGGGATTCTGCGATGATCTTGGGATTTTTCCCATTTGGTCCGCCTGCTGCCTTAACTTCCTGTCCTAACAATTCTTCAAGGCGCCTGCGGACAGTCCCCATACATAAACCCCTTACGATTTTTCCGTTTGGACGCCCCAAATGTGACATAACCATCGTACGCGCTCCTGATTCTATAAGGTAGCGCAAGGTAGGCAATGACTCTTGAATTCTGGAGGAATCCTGTATTATACCGTCTTTATTGAGTGGAACATTGAAATCGGCACGTACGAGGCACATTTTGCCATGCACGTTGACATCTCTGACAGTTTTTTTGTAGAAACTCATACATCTACTCTCGGCGATTCAAAATCCAATCCCCGGCGGGTTTAATTAGATTTACGGCTTCTTCATTCAATTCGGATGTTTCCAGAAGTTCATTCGCCTCTTGTGCAAGCCTATGAGATGTTTCTTCTGTAAACTGCCTGGCTCCTGCTTCTTCCGTTATGGATGCAATCTCATCTATAGCTTTGGAATCGAGAATGCGCGCCATATATATCTCGCCGATTTTACGCTTTAGTTTAGGCGGAGCGGAAGTCAATGTAAAGACCACAGGTAGATTTGGCTTTTTGGTTATCAGGCGGGAGATGTCCGGAGGCGTGCCGTCACTCCTGTTCCACAAAGCGGCTGCGTCATCGAGCAGCTGACGCGCAGCTCCGATTTTTCGCCCGAAGCTATTCATCACTGAAACACAAGCATCTGTGCCTCCGCCGGCAATAACACCGAGGCTTGCGGCAGCTCCGATAAGGGAGCCTATTTTAGACTCGACAAGCGATGTATACATCGCGGTAGATGTCAGAAAAGATTCTTGATATACCGTATCGGTGTACTCGGCTTCGCAGCGTTCTAGTGCTGCGTCGTCAAAGATAGTCACAGCTTTGGAAACCCTTGAAGCATTCTTATCGGATTCGTATAGATGTAGCCGTGCTAAAGCGTGCATAGCATCACCGGCATTAATCGCCTGTGCAGGACCCCATACCCACCATACCGATGGGCGGTTATTCCTTTCGGTGTTGCCTAACTGAACATCCTCATGTATCTCAAAGAAGCGGCTAAGCAGTTCCGCGGAAGCGCCGTAGGATAACGCTATATCTTCATTGGCAAGCTGCCTAAATATAGATGCGATCCAGAGAACGATATTCCCATGAAGCCTGATCTGAGTAGGGATTATTTCAGGGTCTGCGTCTTTGTCTATCCAGCCCATATGGAACGCTAGAATATTGTATAAAGGCATGCTACGTTTGTGGATTGCCTTACGCAAAACTTCCTCTAGACGTTCTGCTATCTCAAAGTTAAGACCGGGTATATTTGTATCTTTCAAGGGTGTAATATGATTGTCTGCCGTGAATTAGTAATTCGGTTTGGTTTCGCCTTGTACGATTCTATATTCTTGGCTTCAGGCATGTTGACCAGTCTGCTCCGCGTAAGGCACATTTAAAGAGTACTATAAGGTACATACAAAGTTTTGAATATGGATAACAAGTATGAGCCTGAAATTTACGAAATTCCAAGCAGCAGGTAATGATTACATAGTTATAGATGGCAGAAAAATCGTCAGAGACTGGTCCGAACTGGCTCTGAATATGTGTAGGCATCATTTCGGGGTATGCTCCGATGGGATATTGGTGCTTGAAAATTCTGATAACCCCAATGCGGATGTGAAGATGCGGGTATTCAATCCGGACGGTTCGGAAGCGGAAATGAGCGGCAACGGTATCCGCATTTTCACTAAATTCACAGTGGATAATAGGATTGCCGGCACCACAGGCGGAGTATTGAGGGTAGAGGCGGGAGGCATCGTCTATACTGTGCTGCCGTATGTACGCGAAGGGCTAGTTACAGGTGCTAGAGTGCCTATGGGAAAGCCTGATTTTTCGCATGAGGGCATAGGCCTTTCGCGTGTGGTCTCGGATACGAAACGGATTGTTATAAACGCAAATGGTTTGACGTTAAAGTTAACCTGCCTGTCTATAGGAAACCCGCATGCCGTATTTATAACCGATGAACGCGTAGAGGATTTTCCACTGTCTGATGTAGGCCCATATGTAGAGAATCACTTACTCTTCAAGAATCGCATTAACTTTGAAGTTGTAAACGTTATCGATATGAATACCATACGCGCCCGCATATTCGAGCGCGGAGCAGGGGAAACACTTTCTTCCGGGACAGGCAGCACGGCTTCCGCATTGGCGGCACTCGAACATAAGAAATGCAAGAGCCCTGTGAAAGTGATACTAGACGGAGGGGAGTTGGAGGTGGATATGGACGAGGCGGGAACTGTGTATCTGGAGGGCACCGTGGAAGCAATATTCGAAGGTATCTGGCAGAACTGAACGGCGGCTGAATTTTCAGTAAAGAACAAGTGGCATTATGGAAACATCGAAACGTATAAAAAATCTCCCGCCTTATCTGTTTGTGAGCATATCTAAAGCTATTGAGGAAAAGAGAGAGCAGGGGATAGATGTTATTTCCTTCGGTATAGGTGACCCGGATATACCCACGCCGCCGGAGTTAATAGATATTCTGACTGTGGCATCTCGCGACGCTGTAAATCATCGGTACCCCGAGAGTGAAGGCTTGCTGAGGTTTCGTCAAGCTGTCGCGGATTTCTATGGCCGCCGCTTCAGCGTATCTTTGGACCCAAAGACGGAAATTATAAATCTGATAGGTGCAAAAGAGGGCATTGCGCATATGGCTCTATGTATAGCGGATCCGGGTGATATTATTCTGACAACCGATCCGTCTTATCCCGTTTACGATTTAGGGACTATGTTCGCCGGCGGTGTGACTCATAAAGTGAAACTGTATGAAAAAAATCACTGGCTTATTGATTTCGGTGATATACCTACTGCCATTGCACGGAATGCTAAGGCTATGTGGCTCAATTACCCAAACAACCCAACCGGCGGATGTGCGGATATCGATTTCTTTCGTGATGCCGTGCAGTTTGCGCTACAGTTCGATATCATATTGCTTCACGACGTATGCTACTCGGAGATAACTTATGATGGCTATATTGCGCCGAGTATTCTGCAGGTGGAAGACGCAAGGGATATCACTGTTGAGTTTCATTCTCTATCTAAAACGGCAAATATGACCGGTTGGCGTGTAGGTATGGCGGCGGGAAACTCTACCTTGATAAATGCTTTAATGCGTGTAAAGTCTAATATAGACTCAGGCTTGCCGCAAGCATTGCAGGAGATGGGGATAGCTGCTCTTTCTCTTCCGCAGTCGTTCATAGACAGTAACCGCAGCATATATCGGCGGCGGCGTGACAAAATTACCGCTACTTTGAATGAGATAGGGTTGCGTGCACCGGTGCCAAAGGCCGGACTTTATCTATGGGTTCCGATACCGGAGAGATATACCTCCGCTGAATTTACTCAATTTCTTCTGGAGGAGGTAAATGTGGTGGTCACGCCCGGAAGTGGTTACGGCGCGGCGGGTGAAGGTTATATACGGCTGTCTCTTACCATACCGGATGATGAACTGGATGAAGGGTTACGACGTCTGAGATCTCTCGCTTCATCTAGCCGGTGGCGATAACTGCCGATATAAAAGGAGATTGTTCTGCCTAAACCACGAACATATTCTACCGTACCTAAGATGGAACGAGCTTGCGTGGTGGGCGTAGCTTTGAGGTCGAAAAAATCTTCTTGGGCGCTTGAAGATTCCCTTGAAGAATTGAAGGAGCTAGCTCGTTCTTCGGGTGCTGAGGTGGTGAGTACAGTTACGCAGATTTTGAATAGACCTTCGCCTGTATATCTGGGAACAGGGAAGATAGAGGAGCTTAAGGATGTTATCAAAGAACATTCTTTAGATGTGGTTATTTTCGATGATGAACTATCACCTACACAGCAACACGTGCTTGAAGGTGCTTTAAGAGTAAAAGTTATAGATAGAACCGCTTTGATATTGGATATATTCGCACAGCGGGCGCGTACAAGAGAAGGGCAGCTGCAGACAGAGATGGCGCAGGTCCAATACCTTTTGCCGAGGTTAGCAGGGCAGTGGTCACACTTGGAGCGTATGGGAGGTGGAATAGGTACAAGAGGCCCCGGTGAAACACAGATAGAAACCGACCGCCGTATTGTAAGGGCGCGGCTAAAGCAGATTAGCCAAGAAATAGAGAAGGTTAGAATATCTAGGAGACAGCAGCGTATAAGACGTTCCGAAAATGTTACTACTGTGGCTTTGGTAGGGTATACAAACGCAGGGAAAAGCACCATCTTCAATAGTCTGACCAATTCTGATATGGTTTCACGCGATCAGCTTTTCTCGACGCTCGATACTACTGTGCGCCGCTTGTACCTCCCATCCGGTAAGTCATCTACCTTGATAGACACTGTGGGATTTGTAAATAAGCTGCCGGCTATCTTGGTAGCTGCGTTTCGCGCTACGCTAGAGGAGATTCAGGAGTCTTCTTTATTGCTTCATGTTTTGGATATCTCCAATCCTTATGCGGCACAGCAAGCGCAGACTGTAGATGATGTTTTGGCGAATATAGGATTAGGAGAGATTCCTAAGATATTGGTACTCAATAAACTTGACCTTCTTACTAAAGAAACAGATACAGTTTATGAAGACATTGCAGACATTGCCCCAATAAAGATGGACCATTACATAGGAACACCCATTCTAGTCTCCGGACTTAGAAACTGGGGCATAGAAGAGATGCGCAGGCGTATAGAAAAAACTCTATCGTCTTCTGAATTGAATTACGCTGTGGATTTGAATAGATCCCCAGAGTAAGTACATTGTAAAAAAAATAGAAAGGGAGTAGTTATGACAGCAACATTTGAGAATGAACGAATTCCAAGCCGACTTTTCTTTTCATGCCAAAAATCCAGGTTCCTGATAGGGGATAAGGATCATTTTTCCGATATAGTCCGCGGGACTATGGAGCCGTGGTTATCTTTGGAAGTAGGAATTAACAACATATTCGAGACGCCGCCACTCAGAATAATCGGGCAAAATGGCGCCGTAGTAGCGGTAAAAACTGCGGATGCCACCATACGGCTCGATCTTGAATCTGAGTCGGCACGCAAGATCCTTCCGGACGGTGCGGAGTCGATTTACCGCGGTGGTTTGGAAGATGCCAACGCAGGTTTAGGCTGGATGGCTGTTAGGTAAAGTCTACTGACTATTCTTTGTAGTTAATACGGTTCGTTTCTCCTTTTTCCTTTACAATGACCCATCACAGGGACTATGTAGGTGTGGCTATCTTTGGGAGCTTTGAGAATGAACGAATTCCAAGCCGACTTTTCTTTTCATGCCAAAAATCCAGGTTCCTGATAGGGGATAAGGATCATTTTTCCGATATAGTCCGCGGGACTATGGAGCCGTGGCTATCTTTGGAAGTAGGAATTAACAACATATTCGGAGACGCCGCCACTCAGAATAATCGGGCAAAATGGCGCCGTAGTAGCGGTAAAAACTGCGGATGCCACCATACGGCTCGATCTTGAATCTGAGTCGGCACGCAAGATCCTTCCGGACGGTGCGGAGTCGATTTACCGCGGTGGCTTGGAAGATGCCAACGCAGGGTTTAGGCTGGATGGCTGTTAGGTAAAGGCTGCGTTCCGGCAAAACTACTGATGATTCTTTTTTATTTCACAATGCCCCTCAACCGGGACTACGTAGGCGTGGCTATCTTCGGGAAACAACGAAGGGGGTACAGATCCGATATGCGGAAGGGGGACAGGCATCAAGCGGTAGGGGGAATTACTGCTGAGGGGTTGCGAAAACAGTTGTAACTTCGCACTATATATATTATGTAAAGTAAAAAGTGCCAGCATCATATAGAATTTTTTCATCAAGCCGGCCACCCATAATCCGGTCACTCTATTCTGTATTTTCTCATCATTCTCTCATTCATCATCCGATCACTGCTTTATAATTAATAAATAAAGTAGATCACCATTGAAATCTCGAGGGTTTGCTCATTGTTCAAAACACGTATACTGTTCCTATCCGTAATTTTTCTTGCCTTTTGCGTAACCGTTATATCATGTAATCCTGCAAATCTTTCATTTTCTGTTGGCCAGAAAAGCGAATCTGATGAAGTATTTGAGTTGGTTGATGAGGTTTATAGAGCGCTTGATGTAAGCTATGTAGATCCTGAGAAAATAGACCCGGAAAAATTATCTCGGGCTGCTGTTCAAGGTATAGTGGATTTTGTGCAAGATGCTCGTCTAGAATCTGTAATATTAGATAGCCTGAATGAATGTCAAGAAGAAGCAGTACCTGAAACATCTCTCTCTTGTATAGTGACTGCTTATGAGACCCTACAAGACAATCACTCTAACCCCAATGAGTTGATCCCCTCCGAAATATCGATCGCAGCGGTAAATGGTATGGTAGCATCACTGGAAGATAGGTACACAGCATATATTCCAATTAAAGAGTTCCAAATATATACAGAGTCTCTCAGGGGAAATTTTGAGGGAATAGGAGCTCATGTTCAAGAGGATCAAGATAGTCCTTATTTCATAATCATTGCACCTATCATCGACTCCCCTGCCGAAAAAGCCGGGATACGTTCGGGTGATACTGTTCTTGCTGTGAATGGTAATGATGTAAAAGGTATGACTATACAGGAATTTATCTCCATTGTTCGAGGTCCAAAAGGTGAGGTGGTTGTATTGACTGTACAGCGTGAAGGTGAGACGGATACCGAAGATATATCAATAGTACGAGATGTGATAAATTCGCCAAGCGTTACCGCTCAGATATTGGAAGGTGAACAGTACGGCTATTTGAGAATACTCTCCTTTACTGAAAAGACGACTGAAGAGACTCTGGATGCTATGGAAGAGCTTATCGATGAAGGCGCTAAAGGTGTGGTAATTGACTTACGCAATAATCCCGGAGGTTTACTCAATACAACTGTAAATACTACTAGCCTGTTTCTAGAGAATGACCTTCTTGTGACATATGAGCTGGATAATGAAAGAAATCGTAGAGAATGGAATACGTCTTCTCGTGACCCTTTCACGAATATACCGCTAGTTGTGCTTCTGAATGAATTCTCCGCGAGCGGTTCCGAAGTGTTCTCTAGCGCTTTGCAAGATCACAATCGCGCTACTCTTATAGGCGATACGACATTTGGTAAAGGCAGCGTGACTCTTGTGCATAGGCTGCGTGATGGCTCCGGTCTGAATATCACTTCTGCCAGATGGTACTCTCCAAGTGATCGCCTGATAGAAGGTAAGGGTATAACCCCAGATATTTTTGTCGAATTAATTGAAGAGCCCGAGATGATAGATGAACAGCTGAACGCCGCTATTGAAGAATTGAATCGTCTTGCTGGGTGAAAAGGTTCTAAAAGCATTTATATCTACCCTAACGGATCTTTATGGGTACTGTTAACGATAAAAGAATTCATATCGCTTCTAACCGTAAGGCGATTCAAAATTACGAGATTCTTTCAACCTTAGAAGCAGGTTTGATACTCAAGGGAAGCGAAATTAAATCCATCAGAGAGAGGAACGTCAGTATAGCAAATGCTTTTGTACGTATTAACAAAGGTGAAGCGTGGCTTGTCAATGCCCATGTAGCAACATACTCCTCCGCCAATATTTATGGCTTCCATGACCCTCTAAGAACTCGCAAGTTATTGCTACATCGTCGAGAAATAGATAGGCTTATAGGAAAACAGGACGCACAGCAAAATCTTACGATCATACCACTCAGCCTGTATATATCAAAGCGCACGGCAAAAGTAGAGATAGCTTTGGCGCGCGGACTTCGCAAATACGATAGAAGAGAGATAATCAAGGTTCGGGAAGCCAAAAGAGAAATGAGTAGAGCAATGAAGAGACGCTAGACATACTTACTCTACCCGATTGAAATCTAGGGTGTTATTATTTATATATGGGGACGCGCGGTTTCGACAGATGGGCATCCGTGAGATAGCGAGCCGGGTACTGCATACCCGTAAAAGCAGAAAAAAAACAAACGGCGAAAATAATCTCGCCCTCGCTGCCTAAACTTAGGTAGCGACGTTCAACCATATCCCCGCCCGAAGGGTATGGCTTGAGCGCCGAAAATTTTGGGCTGCTGTGCTCCTCGCCGGAGAGGAACACTCAAGAATATCCGGATAGCTGGAGGGATTAGATTAGCCGAATGAACTACCCTAAGGCGAAGACCTTTAATCAATCGGCTACGCTCGTAGAAGTCGAAACGTAAACTCGTTTGGACGGGGAGTTCGACTCTCCCCCGTCTCCACCATATTTTAACTTGCTCTTTCTCCTTCCTTACTGTACCCCTTTATAAGTTCGTCCTGATCTTCGGTTGGTAACGCCCCCGCCTTCCTGCGTTGCAGAGCTCTCTTCAACCAAGCTAATAGCTCTACTAAAACCAAGATGGCGATTGCCGTAAGGACTACAGATCCGGCGGGTGCTATATCTGCATAAAAGGATATGATTATTCCCAGCAGAGCCGTGGTTGCTCCAATGAATGCAGCTATAAGAACAGTTTGTATTAGACTTCTGCCTATTCGCATAGCGGTAAGCGCCGGGATAACTACCAACGCTCCTACCAATAGTATCCCTGCTACACGCATTGCAACTGTAATGACTACTCCCGTAAGTATTGCAAAGCCCAAATTTATAAGACGTACCTTGATACCGTTAACCTCCGCGAGTTCTGAATCAAACGCAATTTGAGAAAGTTCGGAAAATAGCAGGAAAGAGAATATAGCCACCGTAATAGCCATACCTCCAACAAGCCATAAATCGGATACGCTGATAGTAAGCACACTGCCGAATAGATAGCCGAATAATCTTGCATCGAAACCGTTCGCAAGCCCTATTATCACAGTTGCTATGGCAATAGCTGCATACAGGAATACAGCCAAAACCGTATCCCCCGGCAGAAATTTACGGGTGCGAAGCTCCTCTATATACGCGGCGGCTAAAGTTGTAGTTCCAAGTGCTACATAGACGGGCGCGGTGCGTGTAAGAATACCTACGGCTATACCTGCCAATGCAACATGCGAAAGTGTATCCGCAATCAATGCAAGTCTCCTGAGAATCAGGAATACTCCGAAAACAGAACCCGCAGCACCTACCAAAAATGCTCCAAGCAGTGCACGCAATATGAAATCGTACTCGAATAAACTCAGCATTTATCTGTGTGTATGTTCATCATCATGAAACATAATATCGACAGGGAAGCCGTAAAGATCCTGCAACTCTTTTGTAGTGAGTTTGTGTACCGGACCATGAAAAACTATCTCTTTGTTAATACAAGCGCATGTAGTCGCTTCTCGCATCACTGCGCCTATGTCATGTGAAACCATAATGATAGTTACGTTTGACTCTTTATTGAGAGACTTCAACAGTCCATGAAACTGTTGCCTACCTCCTACATCTATACCTGCTACCGGTTCATCCATCAAAAGCACCCTAGGCTTACGGACAAGTGCGCGGGATATAAGAGTGCGCTGCTGTTGCCCGACCGATAGGTCCGCAAATTTTCTATTCTCTAGATTGCTTATGCCGGACATTTCCAAAGCAACATCTACCTTCTCTTTACTTCCTCTTCTAAAGCTTCTGAAAGGGTCGAAACCTGTGTACAGCCCATGAGATACAATTTCTCTAACGGTAGAAGGGAATCTATTATTGAAGCTATTTACGCGCTGCGGAATGTAACCCACCAGATGTCGGTTCTCAAGAGACCCTGCGGGTTTCCCCATCAAAAGTACCTCGCCGATATCCGGTTTAATTAAACCCAGAGCAAGCCGCAGGAAAGTTGTTTTGCCGCTACCATTAGGTCCAAGTATAGTGACGAATTCACTGGGCATTACCTTGAACGTGGCGTTCTTTATTGCCACGGATGCTCCATAAGAGAACCAAACACTACGAAATTCTAGGATCGGCTTTGAGTTTTCTCTATCTATGCTATATTTGGTATCCATGAGGAATCATTCGAATAATTTTATAGTAAGCATGCGGCGTTCCGGAATATATATCAGCACCGAGTTCACCACAGCGTAGGGAGTATTTCTGAAATTATCAGCCAGAACAATAGAGCAATTACCAAGATGTATACTAGGCTAGAACTCAATCTGATCCACCAAGCGGCATAGCGTTTCTTTGACACCACTATAGGCGCCGATGTTGCTTCGCTGATTTGTGAATTCCATTCTATAGACAGCGATACTCTGGGCGAGAGAAATATACCCAATAGTATACCCATAATCAAACCTCCGATGTGCCCTGAATTGTCTATGGTAATATTGGGTATCACCTGCAATACCCCGCCCCCAATGTTTATAGCTATAATAAGCACAACCCATGTTAATGAGCGCCGAGCTGGATTTCCTAATTCTTTGTGATTTTTTAACAAGTAAACTCCATAAGCACCTACAATACCAAAAAGGGCGCCGCTGGCACCTGCAGCTAAATTCGGGTTTGTCCATACTGATGCCAAATTTCCAACGACTCCCGCTAATATATACATCATGGCATATGAGGAGGAACCATAAATACGTTCTACTCTGGAACCGAATAGGATAAGTGCTATCATATTGAATGCTAAGTGCAAAAAACCAACATGAAGAAAAATGCTAGTTATAGTGCGCCACCAATCACCGTTCAATACTGCGTTACCATCCTTGGCACCCCATCTAAAAAGATCCTCTGAATTGGTTGAACTCCCATTTGTCTCCAAAGCCACCCAAATTATCACAGTTGCCACAGAAACAAAAACGGTAACGGGTGTATCGGTTATAGGTCGAAACATCCTTTTCATTTTAATAGTAGTAATATTAGTGGAAAAATTTTGTAACATTTTATACCTCCTAAATTTAGTCTATAGCACTTCATATTTTAAGATATTCTTTATACTATAATTTAAAGAGATTTTCAAAAGAAGGGGCACCATGAAATTTCAGTTGATCGATGCGGACATTGTATCACTCCGGATAGCACAGAAAAAACGCAGAATGGATGATATAACACGCGAACTTATGAAAGTGATTAGTAATTTGGGACCAGATCAAGCGAAAGCTATCATACCGGAAGGAGATGAATCTGTAAAAAAGCTTGCCGCTAAATTGCGAGCAGCATCCAAAGCAGTTGATATCAAAGTCAAGGTTGCAGTGAGGCAGGACAGAGTTACATTTGCGTTGGCGGAGAGTTTTTCCGGTAGCCAGCGAAATCGTGCTCGTATCGGGAAAGTTGCGCGTACAAAACGCATTCACGAAATTGCGCGCAATTTGGGCGATGAAAACGGCACAGTCACTTCCGTAGAGATACTGAAGGCAATTGAGGATGAGGGATTTTCTTTCGATGATATGAGCCGCCCAAATACTATGGTTTCTACTATTCTTCGCAACATGCCGGAATTTGAGCGCATGGAACGGAAAGTCTTCAAATACAAAGGCAAGATTGAAGGGGCTGAATCCAAGATTGAGGAATAACAATGGCATTCACAAACAAGAATGTCAGATATTGGGCAAAGCTTGGATTATATCTATCTTTGTAGCATCAGATAGGATGCCTCTTTCTGCCGCCATGTTGTAAAGTGTTTCTAGAGCATTATACCCTTCGCTTCCCATATCCTCCGTATCTTCATTTACATACATACGAATGAATCTTCTGGCTTCTTCCTTTTTGATTCCTCGCCCGAATCCAAGAGCGTAATCAAGGGCTTCATCTTCATGCGCACGCGCATACCGAATACTCAATGCTAACCCGTTCACACAAGCCTGAGCTGTATCTTGGTCTAATTTTCGGCTGATTACGTCTAAGCCAAGAGGTATCGGTAAGCCGGTCATTTCTCCCCACCGCTTGCCCAAATCCATTACCAAATTGAGAGAGCGTTGTTCATAAAGTATTTGCCCTTCATGCAATAGTATACCCGCATCTACCTTGCCGGACTTTACAGCATCTTCCACCGCATCAAAGTTCATGAAGTGTGCATCGGCATAAGGAGGGGCAAATAAGCGGTATAGCATCCATGAGGTGGTATACTGCCCGGGCACAGCTATCACTGCACCTTTCAAGTCATGCTCCCGCATAGGGTGTGCTGCTACAACAACTGGCCCGTAATTTCTGCCAATCGATGCACCGCAGGACATAATGCGATAAGAATCTGATATGGCCGGGTAATGTGCGGCGGAAATGGCGGTAATTTCAATGTCATTCCTGCTTGCAAGAAGGTTTAGCGTCTCTATATCGTGCATTTCGTGGCTTACTTCAAAGCCTTGTATAGTGACTTTTTTGGATGCTAGTCCGTAGAACATAAAGGCATCATCCGCATCCGGACTATGGCCAAATTTAATGTATTTGCTATTGATCATGTGAGTTATATATAGATTCCATTCATGCTTCTAACTGTGCGGCTCTCTCAAGCGAATACCTGCACAATATCATAATTTGTGAGACGTTGAGCAGGTGTAAATCCAACATCCTCTATCATCATCCTTATTTCTTGTTCCGTCGTGCGATTGTAGAACCCTGCCGCCAGCATGACATTTTCTGTAAATAGAGTACCGCCAAAGTCATCTGCACCGAAATGCAGCGCAACCTGTCCGGTCTTCTTACCTTCCGAGAACCATGACGCCTGAATGTGTTGCACATTATTGAGCATTAGGCGTGCAACCGCTATTATTCGCAAATATTTGTTTGGTCCTGCTTCTACCTGAACCTTTTGGGATAGCGCGTTGTTTTCCCTCTTATATGACCAGGGAATAAAAGCGGTGAACTTGCCTTTGCCTGACTGAAGTGCTTCCGCTTGTATTTCACGAATGTGCACAAAAGTTTCAATAATATCCGTAGGTTGCTCCAAATGCCCGTACATCATAGTAGCAGTTGTTTTGAAGCCTACTTTATGGGCGGTTCTGTGCACATCTGCCCATGCTTCCCACGTATTCTTGGGGGAAAATCGTGATATCTCCTTTTTGACGTTGTTGCTCAATATTTCCGAACCGCCACCGGGCATTGTGCTCTGCCCTGCTTCAAATAAAGAAGTAAGCACATCCTCGGTTGTTTTTCCGGAGACCTCGCACATCTTGGAAATCTCCGGCGCCGACCAAAAGTGCGGTGTAATATCTGGAAACCGAGTTCGGCACGTCTTCACCATTTCTACATAGTAATCGAATGGAATAGCGCTATTCAAGCCACCTTGCATTAGAACGGTTGTAACCGATTGTTTAGCTGCTGCTGCTATTCTATCCATAATCTGCTCTACGCTATAGGTATAGGCGGAAGGATCACGAGGATCTGTCCTATAGAAAGCACAAAATGAACAATAAGCATCGCACAGATTAGTGTAATTGAGGTTTGTATCTACTACATAAGTAACTATCTTCTCAGGGTTATGTTGATAGCGTACCTGTTGCGCCAATGAAGCCAAATCAAGCGTTTCCGCCTTTGTCAATAAGAAGATGCCATCAGACGAAGTCAGAGGTATCTTATTCTCTATTTTCTCTTGTATGTCGTCTAGCGATATTTTTTTTGCGGCTGTACTCAAAATGTATGCCTCCTAATTGCTGCATCCATCTTCAAGGATACTAGAACTCATATAAGCGGCGGCAAGCTTTCCATTCGACTCTTGAATTCATATATAGCATCTTCTTCAGATTTTCCCAAAAAATATGTGAATTCCGAAATATAGTTCCTCACAGACTTTTTATCCATATAATCCCGAGGATTGTTTGCTACTACATCATTTACATTCGCCAAATTTTCCTTGGTTACAGTAGTCAAAACTTTTTCGAATTCACATATGCGGGACTTATCTACACCTTGCCTCATCACCCAACGCGCAAACACAAACGGCAACCCCGTCAAACCTTTCCATTCACTAGCGAGATCATATACGAACGGTACATCCTTGAATTTAGCTCTAAACTCCAATGCAGGGTCACCTATCCGCAAAGCAGCATCATGCGTTTCATCGAGTGATGTATACTCTGCAGGTTCACTTTTCCATAAATCTCTGAAAAGGACTCTTAGCAACTGTATCGAGGTCGCCGTATGGGATGTAACACCTATGCGGGCGCCGCCAAGTTCCGTTGCCGGTAGCTTACTGAACAGAAGCACACTTACGGCACGCTCTTTCACCGCTACACAAAGGCTGCCCAGAGGATTGAAATAGGCGGTGTTTCTCAGAACTTCCGCCATAGGTATAGGTCCCGCATCAATGTTTCCCTTCTTCATCTCATCCGCCATAGCGCGCGGTGGGAGAGGCACAAGGTTGCAAGATTCTCTCGGTAGGCGATGGTAGAAAACAGCGCTATTGAGATAGGTCATATGCCCTACTCTAATATAATTCATAAAGCCGCTTTACTCAAATGGTTCTACATGTGAGCTATACAAAATCAAGGGATCAATTATCATAAACCTTCACCTCATTATAAAGAGCGTCTCTTTCCACAGGTATCTTGCCTGCGTCTAAAATAGTATTTACCATAGCATTTCGGGTACGCCCTACGGGTGAGTATGCAAGCGCAGCATGAGCTATGCGCTCTTTACCTATTGTGCCGTCTAGATCATTGGCACCGAAATTGAGCCCTATACTGGCAGTTGCCTCGCCAAGCATCACCCAATAGCTTTTTATATAGGAAATATTATCTAGCATCAAACGGGCAACGGCTATCATCTTCAAATCGTCAAGGGGGGATGTGTGCCGTGATCTGAGTTTTGTATATCCTATCTGATATTCCAGAGGTATAAATGCGAGAAAGCCGTTCGTCTCGTCTTGCATAGAGCGCAACAGATGGAGATGTTCAGCCCTTTCCCTGAAGGTTTCTATATGCCCGTAAAGTAATGTACAGTTAGATTTAATGCCCATCTTGTGTGCGATAGAGTGGATCTCTAGCCATCTTTTTGCATCCGCTTTTCCCGGCAGTAGTAGCTTGTGAACTCTTTCGGAGAAAACCTCTGCTCCTCCACCCGGCATTGATGTGAGCCCGGCCTCCTTGAGTATGAGCAAAGATTCTTCAGGCGGAACCTTCCAACGACGATGAAAATAATCTATCTCAGAGGCTGTGAACGCTTTTATCTGAACATTTGGGTGCTTGTCATGGATTGTCTTTACCATATCTACGTAATACTGAAAAGGCCATGTAGGGTGGTGTCCGCCAACTATATGAACTTCTTGCACATCATCATCCAGATGAGATAGCACGTCTTCTATAGACATCTCATACGCGTCGGCATCTCCTGTCTTCTTCGCAAAGTCACAAAACTTGCATGACAGTACGCATATGTTAGTAGGATTTACATGGCGATTCAGCACAAAGTAAACTTTATCCCCTGTCAGCTGTTTCTTTACCCAATCTGCCATGAGCCCTACTGTGGCGAAGTCATCAGACTCCAAAACTCGTACACCATCATCTACCGTAAGGCGTCTATGTTCCCGAACTTTATCCCAAATATTGAAAAGTGCCTTGTCAGAACTTGAAATACGGGGTAAACTAGAACCGTTTACTTCCAATACAGATGCCATTTAGAATCTACCTCCGCTATAACTTTTGGGTCCATCTCCAAAGGTTTAGGATAATTGTTTTTCCATGTAGCGTCTATCCCCATAACTCCTCCGTACTCCGGGCAAATTCCTTTCACGTCTACCCGTGTAAAAAAGACATCTTTTGCACAGTCGAATCTGGTAAATATCCCCCATATCAATTCTACAGTGTTATTTATATCTATGTCATTCGATACGGCTATAGCCAATTTTATACCTTTGAATTTTGGATTTCCAACTATACTTTTTATCACCTCTCTGCCATTACCGGATACCTGAACTATCAGAGTACAGTGACGAACAAGACGACTTTTGACGACATTTCCGGGTAGATCCCTTTCATCAAACATCGCATTATATGTATGAACTGTATCCTTGAAGCCGGCGGGAGAATTGAAAGAATTACTCCCATCGGTGGCATCGATTATCATCTTTGAGCCGTGATGCATAGCATCACCGGTGAAATCTAATGTATCCTGTGCTGTGTGAGGTATCAGCTTCATACCCGTTTCCGGTCTGAAATTTCTGCGAATCGCCTCCATCACATCGCCAATGGAGCGAGGATTCACACCGGCACTCACCAGAACTACCACCTTTGTAAGCGATAGTTGCCCCTCACCCAGCACACCAAGCGCTGTTTTTGTAGCCTCTCTTGTGTAGCGCTGTATGAGAGATATGACGAGAAGGTTATGAAATCCAGCCTCATAGTAAGCCCACATCGAGTGAATATCTTTCCTCAACAAACGTATGAGCGGGCCGGCCAACATTTGAGAAGCATCCCCTATGAAACGATCCTCCATAGGCGGTTTACCCACCACAGTAGCCGGGTATATGGCATTACGCCTATGATGAAGTTTCTCTAGGCAAAATACGGGAAAAGGTGCCGCTTCAGAGTAGTGCCCGAAGTGATCTCCAAAAGGTCCTTCCGTTTTCCTAAGGCTCGGTGGAACGAACCCCTCAAGAATAAACTCTGCCTCAGCCGGAACATATACGTTTGAATATGTGCGGTATAATCTGACGCGAGAGCCGCACAGAAATCCTGCGAACGCCATCTCATCTACACCTTCCGGCAAAGCCGTAATGGCACTTATGGTGAGAATGGGTGAACCGCCCAGCGCAACTGCTACGGGAAGGTTGAGATTTAACGCCTCTGCATTGTAATAGTGGAAGCCGCCTCCCTTTTGTATTTGCATATGCATACCCGTAGAGGTTGTATCGAATATGTGCATACGATACATACCCATATTGGGCTTGCCGCTTATAGGGTCGGATGTGATAACCAAAGGGAGTGTTATAAACCTGCCGCCATCATGCGGCCAGCATTTCAGCGCCGGCAATGCGGTAAGATCAGGTGGATTCATCGTTATGCAGTCATCGGCTAGGCGTCGGATCTTTTTGGGGCGTATATTCATCAAGCGCCCTATGTTTCCAATATTCCTTCGTATCTTTGCCGGAGTAGGCGGTAGCATATCTTCCGCAAACCTTAGAATATCCTCTCCTATCTCTTCCGGGCAGCGTCCTAGCGCTATTCGAATACGACGCTCCGAAGCCAGTAGGTTTATAGCCAATGGAAAAGAGCACCCTCTAACATTTTCAAATAAAATAGCAGGTTTACCCTCTTGTATCGCACGTGTAGAAATTTCGGTTATTTCTAAATCCTGACTTACTTGCTCTTTGATGCGATGGAGTTCACCTTCCTGCTCTAGAGCGCCTATAAAGTCTTGAAGGTTGGAAGCCGGCTTGGGTTTATTTCGTCTAATCAGGTAGTGCATCGATTCCTCTCCACTTCTTGAGCAAGGCTGAGTCTACTTTAAGAGCGCTCAATATACGCCCTGCTATCATATCCACTAGATCCTCTATAGTGCGCGGGTGGTGGTAAAACCCGGGCGAAGCCGGCAAGATGACTGCTCCTGCTTCTGTTGCCGCTGCCATATTTCGTATATGCACAAGGTTGATAGGAGCTTCTCTAGGCACAAGCACAAGAGGGCGCCTCTCTTTGAGGCAAACGTCGGCAGCCCGCTCTATAAGGCCTCCGGACATACCTTGAGCTATTCGTCCAAGCGTCCCGCCTGAACATGGAACTATTACCATTCCTGCGGATGAATATGAACCGCTGGCTATGCGCGCAGCGATATCCTTCTCATGGAAAAGTGTAAAGTTATCGCGTTTTTCTTCAGCGCCACACCATCTCAGCAGCACACCGAAATCTCTCTCAATATCTCCACTCACATCCACATTTTCCTCTATATTCATCACTCGGCGTCCTGCGGAAGATATGACACATTCTACACTATGCCCCGCATATAAGAGGCCATTCAAGACATGCTTTGCATATATAGCGCCGCTTGCACCTGTAACACCTACAATATATACAGCCATCTTATACCGCTCGGAAAACAAGAATATCCGCGCATACAAACAAGCAAAAAAGCACGGAGATGAACCCATTTACAGTGAAGAAAGCCACATTCAATCTGGAGAGATCATTAGGGGTTACCAGTGCGTTCTCATAAAAAAGAAGCAAAGCCACCGCACCTGCGCCTACATAGTAAAGTGGTCCGAAATTGAAAAATATGCCGGCGGCAAATAGAAGAGATGCCGCAGAAAAATGCAAAACGCGCGCCCACCATATCGCCGTACTAACCCCGAAACGCACAGGAATAGAATAAAGCCCTAAACGCTTATCCGAGTTATAATCCAATAAAGCGTACAAAATATCGAAACCCGAAACCCATAACATTCCGGCAATCCCCAAAATTACAAACCCGAAAGGCATAGTACCCGTAAAAGCCAAAGACACAGCAGGAGGGACGATAAGGTAAACTAAACCTATACCAAAATGAGCAAACCAAGTAAACCTTTTTAGATACGGATACACCAGCATAAGAATCACAGGAATAGCAGAAAGCGCCCAAGTCACAGGGTGAAGATTGAACACGGCGACTATATATACTATTAAAGCTATAACGGTATAAAAAATGACAGATGAACGATGGATACGACCTGCCGGTAGCGCACGCTGACTTGTACGAAGATTCAAAGCATCTATACGTTCGTCTATCAACCGGTTCGCTGCCATCCCAAAAGTTCTCATACCCACCATAGCCAACAAAACCCACCCAAACAAAGCCAAATCAGGCGTACCTCGTGCCGATAAAAAAGCCGATAGTACAGCAAATGGCAACGCAAAGACAGAATGTTCAAATTTTATCATCTCCAGAAATACGAGGAGATTGCGCCAATAGTCGGAAAAGTAGTGTAGGGGAAAGTTGGATCTTTGCATAAGTTACATAAATTGGGTATTGCTATACAATTTCCAATTTAAGTATATCCGTTTTGAAAAGGCGCAAAGAAACACTGAGCAAAGATTTTCGATATAGTATATAACGAATAACAACAATTGCCAAATCGCCTCCCGATATTGTCAATGCAGTGAGAATTTGAAAATCACAGCGTGATTTTTCCATCCACTACCCGTTTCGCATTCTTGGGCAAATGCTCAAGTTCTACCAAAATTTCTTTCCAAAACATTCCCGGATATATGCAGCATAGTAGGGCGCCCATGCGGGCACGAATGAGGCTGTGTGCATTGCTCTAGCTTGCGTATAATAGCCCGTCCTTCCTCTTGTGACAAGATATCCCCCGCTCTTACAGATCCATGGCATGCCATACTAGCGATAATCTTCTCCCTCCAAGATGTGGCACTTTCATCATATGCAATAACGTCAAGAAGTTCGCGTATAATTTCCGCCAAACTTTTACTGGTGGATTTAGCGATTATCGATGGGACGGTTCTGATCAGCACCGCACTTTCACCAAAAAGCTCACACTTGAAACCGGCTTGCGATAATTCTTCGCAATGTTCCTGTAGCAGTTCACCGTGCTGTTTGGGCATATCCACTATCTCGGGCTCCATCAGCATTTGCGTCTCGGCATTTCCTTCATTGAATCTTTTGGTAAGATCCTCGTAAATAACGCGCTCATGAGCAGCGTGCTGATCTATCAAATATATTCCGTCCGGGCCTTCTGCCACTATGTAAGTCTCTCGTACTTGACCGACTACCCTTAAAATAGGTAGAACTATCCTATGAGTAGAAAATGAATTTCCGCTTCTTTTTTCATCTACACTATTCGTCTCATCTTGCCCCGGAATAGAGGAAAGTTCAACAGGTTTCACATTTTCCTCTCCCTCTTGCTGCCGTTGCCCTCTATCTTCATATTGCTTGTCCGGTTCGGGCCAGGTAGGATTCCATGATTGCTGAGGTCGTTGAGAGCGAGGGGGTATAGATAAAGCCGAAGGAGTGAGCTTGGTGGTTTGTATTGACCGAATCGGAGATGATTTGGAGAGAGCTTGCCTGATAGATCTTTGCGTGAGAAAGAACACCAAATCTTCTCTGACAAAGCGGACTTCGTTTTTGGAAGGGTGAACATTCACATCCACCTCTTCAAACGGAGCTCGGATATTCAGAATGACTATTGGATGACTGCGCTCCTGAAGGTATCCTTTATATGCCTCATGAATCCCGAAAATAATCCTACGATTTTTTACCCATCGCCTATTCACGGATAAAGTGATATATTCCCTTGTGCCTTTAGATAAATGAGGAGGACTAATCAATCCTTCTACATCTAAAACCGCATCTACTGCGGGCTTTATCTCTATCAATTCGCGGGCTACCTGTTGACCATAGACGGCTATGGTAGCGGAAAGCCTTTCACCGTTACCGGGGGAAGATATGCGCTTCTTACCATCTGATATAAAGGTGAATGCAATATCCGGCATTATCAAAGCGAAATTAGCGAGTATCTGGTTGATTCTTCTGGCTTCCGCATTAGGAGAAGAGAGAAACTTGAGACGCGCAGGCACATTTTGAAAAATGTCTGTAACGTTAACGGTTGTTCCTACTGCAGCGCCCATAGGCTCTACAATGGGTGCCGTACCAAAACTGACAAAGCAACGACCACCACTGCTTTCTCCTTCCGCGCATGTAATGATTTCTAAATTAGCTACGGAAGCTATAGAGGGTAAAGCTTCACCTCTAAAACCAAAGGTATCTATGCCTGTAAGGTCTGATGAATCATCTATCTTACTGGTAGCGAAACGCTGAATGGCAAGAGGTAAACTAGCGGAATCTATTCCAATGCCGTTATCGGTGACCGCGATATGATCTATACCGCCCTTTTTGATAGAAACTGTTATACGGTTCGCTCCGGCATCTATAGAATTTTCGACTAGCTCCTTGACTACCGATGAAGGCCTCTCTATCACTTCTCCGGCAGCTATACGTGACGCTTGAAATTTGCTAAGTACTCTTATAGGCATATTTGAAAGGTGTAGTTTTACAGAAGATTTATCAATCATTGCTGATAGCGGTGCGATTCATCAAGCAAAGTCAGGCAATGCGACGCATACGCGGAATCAAAGATAGCAAAGCCGTAGATACCAACAGAGCTGCAGCCAACCCAGCCGCAGCCAACTGTCCGCCAAATACATCCATAGCCCACGTAAGGGGAAATATCCCAAGCGGCATAAGCCCAAATATCATCATGAACACACTCATCACTCTTGCCTTGTATGTATCCTCGGATAGCTCCATAAGCAGAGATTGTCCTAACGCCCAGCGCCCCGCTTCACCCAAACCCAAACCGGCCATCCCAATTATCCCCACAATATAAAAAGGAAAGCTTGCTATCAAGGCGAGGGAAACACCGGCAATAAAAGCGGCACTCAATAATATTATCCCGCGGCGCTGTCCTTGCCTCAGTCCTGCTATGAAAATAGAGCCCGCCAACCCACCTACACCGCTTGCAACCAGCAAGATACCAACCTCCCCCGGACTTGCGCCATATATATCCCTCGCATAAATCTGTATGACTGTTCTGAAAGGTATGGAGAGAAGCGCCACTATTGCTCCCTGAATCATCAAAAGCCTCAACAGCGGATGATGGGCTATATAAGACAAACCGGCACGTACATTGCTAAGAACCGACTGACTCTGCTGACCCTTTATCCCTTCTATACGAGACAATTTGCTGGTAAATAAAAAGGCGGATAGAGTTAAAGCAGAAATCACAAAATACACTGCGGCCGGACCAAATTGACTATACAGAAGTCCTGCTATACCGGGTGCGACTACAGCCATAAGGCTCATAGCCGTAGCATTCATAGAAACAGCGTTTGTGAGCTTATCTCTGGGCACCATTGAAGGTATAGCGGCCTGACGGGCGGGCATTTGAAAAGCGAATAATGCCCCTTGCAATAAAGAAGCCGCAAGCAAATGACTCCAATGTATATATTGAGTAACTATCAAAACCCCCATTGCAACAGAGTTAATGACACTTCCGAGTTGAGATATTTGAATAATAAAACGCTTCTCAAATCGATCACCAATCACACCACCAAACAGTGAAAACAAAAGCATAGTAGGCGCGAAACCCATACTGACGATACCTGTCAACTGACGACTGTCAGTAATATCATACGTAAGCACTCCCCTAGCCACTATCTGCATTTGTAATCCACCCATTGCCAGTAGCATACTTATCCACAGCTTACGGTACTCCGGAAACCTGAGCGATACGAATGTGCGCGATGCCCAGCTCACCGTAATGGGGCGAGATAAAGAAGGTTCCGATTTTACCTCCGCACCGGATGCAGCCTTGACACCTTGACGTGTAGCCATTATCTACTTTTATACAACCTCTTTGAAATCACTTTGGCTACTTTTCGTTATTACCGATACACCAGACATAGAATAAGAATGAAAAAGCATCTGCAATGCGCGGCTACTAACCATTGATTTTCCAAGTCTTTTTCAATTCTTCCACCTTTGCTTCAATCTCTTTAGTCCCAATATAATCTTCACGATATAGTAAATACGCCCGCTCCAATAAAAGAAGAGCCAGTTCATCTGAGCCTGGAGAATGTGTAACTGCTATATCCACCATATCTTTTATAAGCCTATTCTCCGGCAAATTCCGCCCAATCACGTGGAGGCGTCTTTCTATATCCTTCGACATCTGTTCGTCTCCACCATCAAATGAAAACTGCAACTGGCCGAGTAGTTTAGTAGATTCTTTAAGTAAATCCCCCTCTGACATCAAAGAATATATAAGAGCATCTGCCGAATCACTGGAATCTTCCTCCTCTAATTTGTAGAGAGTCGTATCGGAAGAAATATTCCGGCATTGAGAAGCATAAGATTGAGTCAATTCATTGAGCCGTTCCATTAAGTGAACAACATCGGGTGAGCTCACAACACCTCCAAATATGAGATCATCCGAGCGCTTTTCAGCCTGAACCCTCAACCACTCTAAACTTTTAATCTCTTCAGGTACAGGGGGAATTGCACAAGCCGACATATCTTTGTGCTCTATACTTGCCAATTGCCCGGATAAAAACGGAGGCATATAACGCTCAATATCCAGCTTAATAGGTAGAACAATTATATAAGTTGCACTTATTTTATCAGGGTCGTCATTATACTTGAAGTAAACAAGAGCGTGCCCACTTGGAGCATCCGGATCACCTATCTCAAAATTCAATGATATTACATCCTTATGAAATCAATATTTGTAAGGTACATTTACTATTTTAACCGTACAACAACATAGGATGCACTCTAGAGATGCTATTATTCGTGCTCACATGTGTAAAGGGTATAACGAATATGATGAAATGGACTCCTCTAATTTTACTCGAATCCGGTGCAACTTATAATAGTATCTAACGCTTTTATAATGAATGTATACGTCTTCCTAGCATTTCGTATGCCGGGCATAAGCCACAATAGGCTATAACTTAGATGATATATAAACGGAGATCTGATGTTACAGGCTACAGAATGTTAAAAATTTCTACTCGAACTCGAAAGAGGTAGACTTTTACCTAAAGTAGAACAACCATCATCTATGCGTATCTTCCAAACTGTAATGACATTAGGAGGCTCCGAACTATATTTTACAGAGTAATTCGACCGGTACTATTTGCTTTGGATCCTGAAAAGACCCACAAACTCATGGAATACTCCTTGCGACAGCCGTTCGTGTGGCGGATATATAGCAAACTGAACGGACCTCTTGAAAGTTGTATAGTGGCGAATGTGGCGGGAATCGAATTTCCCTCTCCTATAGGTGCTTCTGCCGGCATCGATAAAAATTGCCGATTCTTGTCAGGGCTTCTGAATTTGGGGTTTGGTTTCGTGGTCGGTGGCACCGTTACACTAAAGCCGCAAGCCGGCAATAAACGCCCGCGTGTATTGAGGTATCCGGAATCGAACAGCATAGTTAACTCGCTTGGCTTCCCGGGAGAAGGCATAGATAAAGTAATATCACGTCTGAAGGTTGCACCCGCTCATAAATCGAGGTTGTTGATAAGTATTGCAGGCACCAATGAGGAGGAATTTGTAACGCTTTACAAATATGTCTATCCCCTATGCGCCGCTATTGAAATCAATATTTCATCACCCAACACATTGGCTCTGAGCGTTTTCAGAGAACCAAATCGACTAAAAAATTTGATATATGCATTGACTGAAGTAGGAAGATTACCAATTCTTGTAAAATTGCCAAGATGGAAAGAAAAGCGTGAATTTCTATCCACTGGTCTTGAACTCATTGAAGGGGCGGCTTCGGCAGGTGCAAGCGGCTTCGTAATAGCGAATACGCTTCCAGTGGATAACCCTAACGTAGCTGTAGGATATGGCGGGCTAAGCGGTTCACCCTTGCTAGAAGGCACTGCCTATATGGTGTCTTGCGTGAGGGAGGCTCTTGGTAAAGAGTATGATATTGTGGCTTGCGGGGGAATATCTTCCGCACAGGACGTTTGGAGAATGCTGGCTTTGGGAGCTTCCGCAGTGCAGCTCTACACCGCCATCATCTATCACGGCGTATTTTTGCCTAGAAAAATTAACCATGATCTTGCGCGTATGATGAAATCTGCCGGCGTCAAAAAAATATCGGAAATAAGCGGATTGCCCCCGCAGTTATGAGAGATGGACGGATAGCAATCGATGATAAATGGAAGGAAATATCCTATGCTTCGAATATTCGACTTACAAACTGCCTATACAACCTTAATGCATCGGGAAAATAAGGTATTATATTATTAGCCCGTAAGAAAGTCTTATGACCTAACTTAAAGATTTTTTACGGCCGGTGAATCAGCGAACAGGTCAGAAGGTTGCTGCTGTCACTCCCGGAAGAACTTCCGGCAGTGTAAACGGCTCCCGTGAAGGTTCAGAAATTGCGAACTAATTTAATTTTATCTTGCAAAGAATGTAAGAGACAATATCCCATAGAGCCGTTGTATGTATGCGAGTTTTGTTTTGGTCCTCTTGAGGTTAAATACGATTACGAGGAAATAGCACGCAACATAAGCCGTCAGAAGATATCAGATGGACCTTTAACTATATGGCGCTATGCGGATTTGCTGCCCGCCAATCCGGAAGTTGCAGTGGATATAGGTGCCGGCATGACTCCACTGCTCAAAGCGGATAACCTAGGCCGAGAGTTAGGGTTGCGCAATTTGTGGATAAAAAACGATATGGCAAACCCTACACACTCTTTCAAAGATCGAGTAGTATCTGTAGCGGCTACAAAGGCCAAGGAGTTCTCTTTTAAGAATTTGGCATGCGCGTCTACGGGCAATCTGGCGGGTGCCACCGCCGCCCATGGCGCAAAAGCCAAGATGGAAACAATGGTATTTATCCCGGATTCACTGGAACGAGAAAAAATTATTGCAGCTTCCGTATTTGGGAAAGCTATCCTTGTACGAGGCAATTATGATGAAGTGAATCGCTTATGTTCGGAGCTGGGTGATTCGCGTAGATGGGCCTTCGTTAATATCAATATGCGTCCTTACTATTCGGAAGGCAGCAAAACTATGGCGTTCGAGATAGTAGAGCAGCTAGGATGGCGCGCACCGCGCCATGTTGTGGTACCTGTTGCGTCCGGTTCACTGTTCACCAAAATTTGGAAAGGTTTGAATGAATTGAGGCAAGTAGGCCTTATAGATGAGCATAATACAAGCTTGCATATAGCGCAAGCGGCTGGCTGCTCCCCCGTAGCATCTGCTTTCCTTAAGGGTGAAACTCACCCTAACCCCGTAACTCCAAATACGGTAGCAAAATCTCTTGCAATAGGAAATCCTGCAGACGGCTTGTATGCGGTTCAAATAGCGAATGAGAGCGGTGGAGCTGCTGCAATAGTTTCCGAAGAGGATGTATCTGAAGGGATAAAACTTCTTGCACAGACGGAAGGGATATTTGCCGAAACGGCCGGCGGTGTTGTAATATCCGCTTTGGCGCAACTTGCGCGTGACGGATATATAGGTAAAGACGAAGATACAGTGGCTCTTATCACGGGTAGCGGACTTAAAACATTGGGGGCGGTTGCAAAAATGGTGAACAACTTTGAAATTGACCCTACCGTTGCTTCTTTTGAAGAAATCGTAGAGAACCGAATCTCAACATGAACCCCGTATATTTGAATATACTGAAATAAGAAATGGATGACTTACCAAGCATATTATATTAGGATAGGATTGACTAAATGCCAGTAACGGTTAGAATACCCACACCTCTGAGGAAAATCACGGATCAAAAGGATAAAGTAGAGCTGGAAGGTGAAAACATCGCAGCCCTTTTGAATGCCCTAGAGGCGCAATACCCCGGAGTAAAAGAAAGACTATGTGATGAAGATGGCAATTTGCGCCATTTTGTGAATATCTATATAAACGGAGATGATGTCCGTTATCTGGACGGCGTAAACAGTGGGGTGAATAGTGGAGATGAGGTTAGTATTGTCCCTGCGGTAGCCGGCGGCTAAGTTATACTAGAACCTCCTTCAAAGCGTTTCGTACTACTTCTTCGGGCACCTTATCCGAAACTATTGCGTGCCCTTCTTTCTTCAATAAAACCCATCTCACCACTCCGCCTCGCTTCTTCTTGTCGTGTTGTGTAGCCTGTAAAACTTCCTCTACATCCAGCCCATCCGCTTTCAAAGGAAGCCCGTAAGTTTGGAAAATCTCTTGCTGACGTTCGATTAAGTCCGAAGAACTGATGCCGAGCATTGTGGATATATGAGCGGATGCCATCATTCCTATGGCAACTGCCTCACCATGCCAAAACCGAGTGTACTTCGTTACCGACTCTATCGCATGGCCTATAGTATGACCATAGTTTAAGAGTGCCCGAGCGTCTCCTCGCTCGAATTCATCATCCGATATTACCGCCGCCTTTATAGCTACACTCCTGCGTATAACATCCAAAGCAACATCACCCGTGAGAGATATTATTTTTGTGTGTTCCCTTTCCATAACATCCAGCAGACCGTCATCCAGAATCAACCCATGTTTCAACGTCTCTGCCCAACCGGAAGTAAGTACGCGTTTTGGCAGAGTTTCCATAAGGTTCAGATCCTGAATAACTAATTTAGGCTGGTAGAAAGCTCCGACCATATTCTTGCCGAACGGAAGATTAACGCCCACTTTTCCACCTATTGAAGCATCCACTATAGCCGAAAGAGTAGAAGGTATCTGCACAAACGGAACCCCCCGAAGCCATGTTGCGGCAACAAACCCTGCAACATCACCTGTAGTCCCTCCGCCCATAGCAGCGATAACGTCTCCCCTCTCCGCCTTTCTCTCCGCGAGCCATTCATATAATTTTCGCACCAATTCAAGAGTTTTTTTGGTTTCGCCCATCTGCGAAACAAGAAGATCCGCCTTGAAGCCGGCATCTTCCAGAACCTCCTGCGTATAGCGAGTAACTTTTGGAAAAAGCACTCTATCGGAAATTATGAACACACGCCCTTCGAGTCCGGCTTCGTGCATCTCTTTCCCTATGTATTTCAGAGTGTTGTAATCAGTTACAACCTTGTATGATCCCTGAGAAGTTCTGACGGTCGTGAAACCCGGCACACTCGATTCAAATCTGATGGTCATTTTGTATCTTTGCCTCACATAATAAGCCCTTTCGCTGCATCAGCACCAAAGTCAATTTGGCTACCTCTTTTGCGTTATATCTATCTGTATCCACACATTCATCCGCCATAGAGTAAGTCTCTTTTCTCTCGGACATAAGATCCTTGATACTCTTCCCCGTACCATCTGTAAGCAGAGGGCGCTCTTCCTCACTGGAAGCCAAACGTCTTTCGATAGTCTCCGCGGAAGCGGTCAGGCATACCACAAAGCCTGTCTTTCGTATTAAATCCCTGTTTATCTCCAAGAGATGAGACCCGCCGCCGACTGCAACAATAGCCCTTTTCAGATTTGCCGCCTCCTTTACAACCTCAGATTCTATACACCGGAAGTAATCTTCACCTTCCTCCGCAAAAATACGCTTGATAGAGCGGTGCTCTCTCTCTTCTATTCTCTTGTCTGTGTCAAAAAGATGCGCACCTGTCATATCGGCCAATTCACGTCCTACAGAGGTTTTACCGCTTCCGGAAAAACCTATCAGATATAAATTGGATTTATCTGAACTAATCATCACAGGGAGTACGCCCGAACTCTTGATGAGATTCAATATAACCTTCAAAGTTGCGCCTTACCTCTGACAAGCTATCTCCCCCAAACTTTTCGAGGAAACATTGAGCCAACGTCAGACCCACCGCCGCTTCCATAATAGGGCAAGCACGCGGAACCTGACAAACGTCCGATCGATTATAAGCTGCCGGAACCTGCTTACCTGTATTTATATCTACCGAATCCAAAGGCTCCGCCATAGTTGCAATAGGCTTTACGGCGGCATTCACAACTATGGGATTGCCATTACTCATTCCACCTTCTATTCCGCCTGCATGGTTAGTCAATTTTCGGAAACGTCTAACATCCTCCGGATCCGATTTCAAAACATCCTGCACTTCATACCCGAAGCGTTTAGTATTCATAAAACCATAACCAATCTCTACACCCTTCACGGCGTTCACACTCATAAGCGCCTGAGATATACGTCCATCCAATTTTCTATCCCAGTGCACATGACTACCAAGACCTACAGGCACACCAAAAGCAACCACCTGAACAACACCACCTACCGTCGTCCTTTCCTGTTTTGCCTGCCTTATCACTCTTTCGAAAGCCGCACCTGAAACGGATTGGCTGCGCGTACTTCAGACTGCTCCACCTCATCCCAATCTATTCCCCAAACATCCAAATCCGGAGAATACTCCGAGCCTATAGAGATAACATGACTCCTTATCTTTATGCCAAACTCTTCAAGAAAACGAAACGCCACGGCACCCGCGCCCACACGTGCGGCAGTCTCCCTTGCCGATGCACGTTCCAAAACATTCCTCAAATCATGATGTAGATACTTTAGCGCACCTGCAAAATCCGCATGTCCCGGCACCACATGAGTGAACGCTCTCCTATCCACGGATTCAGAGACATCGTGCACCGCCATAGCATCCTTCCAATTAATAAAATCTTTATTCTCGATCCACAAAGAGATAGGAGAACCCAAAGTGAACCCGTGACGAACGCCGGAACGTATTTCGGCCCTATCCTTTTCGATTTTCATACGACCGCCGGAGCCAAAACCTTTCTGGCGTCTCTTCAGGTACTGAGCGATATACTCTTCACTCAACTCCAATCCCGCCGGTATACCTTCTATTATCACAGTAAGCCCCGCCCCATGAGATTCACCCGCGGTAAGAAAACGCAGAGCCGTCATATAGAAGCTTCCTGTAAAGATCTCCTCATCACTTCAATAGGAGCAACCTCACCGGTCAACAATCGGAATCCAATCGCTGCTTGCTGTAAAAGCATAGAGAGTCCGTTATCTACATAGGCGCCCGCCTCTCTGAAAGCCTTAATAAAAGGAGTCACTGTAGGAGTATAAACAATATCGTACCCTATAGTCGTTTTACTTATCCACTCAGAAAGTATAGGGGATATGCCGGCAGCTGATCCTCCGGCCATCCCTATAGAAGACGCGTTTACAATAATATCTGCTGAGGCAGTCGCTTTTTCCAGCATAGAAGATGAAGAATCGATAACATAAATCGGCATATCATCCGTCATTAGAGAATCTCTCAATCTTTCAGCCCTATCCAATGTACGATTCGCAACTGTAATCGAAGCACAACCCGCCTCCCGTAAAGCAAACACAACAGCGCGCGCAGCACCTCCCGCGCCTATAACGAGGGCTCTTCTATTCCGAGGCGAGTACTTCATTCCCTCTTGCAAGGCCTTTATAAAACCTTCACCATCTGTATTGTACCCTTTGAGCTTACCATTTTGATTGACTATCCAATTCACTGATGAAATACCTAAAACGGACGCATCAAAATCATCCAAGAAGCGCATAACATTTTCTTTGTGAGGTATAGTTACGCATACGCCAATACAGTCACTCTGACGAATGCGCTCCAACCTCCCATGAATTTTATCTAACGGCGTAGGCCACACCTCGAACGCAATATCCAGCCCTATATAATCAAACGCTGCACGGTGCATAACGGGAGAAAGCGTATGCAGAAGCGGCCAACCTATGATGCCTGTGATGTTCATGAAACGGAACGCAAAGAAGAGATATAAGACTCCAAAAGGATTGCAGCTGCGGCAGAATCGATTTTTCCGCGAATTTGCCTACTGCTACTCCCGGATTCACGCAAATACCTAATAGCTTCTGCAGTAGTGAAACGTTCATCCCATCCCACCACAGGAACCTCTACGATTTTGCGTAGCAGCCGAATAGTATGTCTGCTCCTTTTTGCGCTCCCTTTCACTTTACCGTCTAGAGAAACGGGAATACCCACTACAATCCGTGCTACTCTGTTGCGCTCCGCAATAGCGGCTATCTGCTCGGCTACCCTATCCCAATCCGCCTCGAGTGTATCGAGAGGTGTGCAAACCAACCCTAAAGTATCGGAAAGTGCCAAACCGTACCAAACCTCTCCAACGTCTACCCCTAGCATTCTTAACGAAGTTGTCATACCTCTTTTCGTTCCAATCATGCTTTAACAAGCTCTTTAGCTCGTGTCAATGCAGAATCCAGAAGATGCGGGTATTTTCCCCCTGCTTGTGCCATATCAGCGCGTCCGCCGCCGCCGCCCTTCAGCACTTCGGCGAAAGTCCTTGCCAAAGCATCCGCCCGTACATAATCAACTAAATTCTTTGTAACCGAGACTATTATAACGGGGCGTTCATCTATCACCGCGCCTACAACGGCGATACCTCTGTCCAAACGGTTTCGTATATGATCACTGACTTTTCTAAGTGCTGCTACATTAGTCGCTTCCACCCTATGCACCTCCAAATTTGCAGGTTGTCCATCTATATCCAAAGAGTACCTTTCCGCATTTCCCTTATTTCTACCGGAAAGGGAAATCTCCAGTAAATCATCTTCCAATTTAGATATTCTTCTGTGGGCATCTGCCAGTTCATCCAGTAAAGAGTGCGAGCGTCTTTCCAACTGTTCGGGAGGTACCCTGAGCTTTTCGGACAGATTATCGACTATGCGGAAACGTCTCCATATTTCTTCCTCCGCACCTACCCCAGTCAAAGCAAACATTCTTCTAACCCCTTTCCCTATGCCTGACTCGGAGATTATCACGAATGCACCTATACCTCCGGTCGCATCCATATGTGTCCCGCCGCACAGTTCGTAGCTCCATCTTCCATCTATCCGTACCGTCCGAACATCCTTCTCATATGTATCACCAAAGAAAGCCAAAGCTCCATCCTCTAGTGCTTCGGCATGAGTGGTATAGCGAACCTCTACGGGGAAGTTTTCCCTAATCTTGCTATTGACCCTCTGCTGTATCCCGATTATTTCATCCGGCATAAGAGAAGAGTCGTACGTAAAATCGAACCGCAGGTAATCCGGATGCACAACCGAGCCGCATTGCCTTACATTTTTGCCTAAAAGCTCGCGTAAAGCTGCATGAAGCAAATGGGTGGCCGTGTGATTGCGTCGAATTTTTTCTCTACGCAAAGGATCTACGGTAGCGTCTACATTATCACCCTTACTCAATTTACCTTTGTTCACTTCCAGAGAATGCACAGTTATGCCGGCATATGGTGATTGTGTATTTGTTACATTGGCTCTAAACTCTTCGTTGGCAAAAGTGCCGGTATCTCCTATCTGACCGCCCCGCTCTGCATAGAAAGGAGTTTTATCCAGTATCACTTCTGCGGTATCGCCGGCTCCGATTTGGTTTACAGACTCGCCTCCTTTGATGATCCCGAGTACAGTTCCGCACGCCTTTGTAGTTTTGTATCCTAGGAATTCGGTAACGTCTATATTGAGGTTTCTATATATTCTCGCCTCTACTTCTTTGCCGCCAAATGCCGAAAAGCGAGCCCTTCCCTGTGCCCGTTGTTTTTCCACTTTTTGCAAGAAGGCTTCCATATTCAGCCCCATAGAAACATCCAGTATCTTCTGATTTTTTACAAACTCTTTTGTCATTTCCACAGGAAACCCATAAGTATCATTTAGCAGGAATGCTTCAGAGCCTGAAATATGTGAATGCCATAATAGGGAAGAGATTGCAACTTCACTAGGGGTTTCTACACCTTCCGGTATCTCTACCTCTTCACAAAGCGCATTGAACGCGGCTGTGGCTCCTATAGTGGCGGCATCGTCTCCGTGTGGAGCTTCTACCCCATCCTGCAACAACCTTTCTTTATTTGAGCCATTATTGAGCGAGCGGGTTTTTACGCTATTCTTCAACATCAAGCTAGCATACCGCCTCCGAAAATCTATCATCCCAGTCAGTACATCCGAGCCGAAATCCAAAACTCGCAAGAAGCTTTTCTGCTCTTGATGTAACACACTCAATATGAATGGTAAATTTGCCTTTAGCTCGGGATAAGCTTTTTCCATCACCTCTGAGGTTGTTTCCGCTGCTATAGTGCATGCATTCTCTGATAAGCCCCCCATTTTTCCGAACAGCATGGAACGTCTGATAATTCTACGGAGCACGTATCCTCTTCCCGTATTCTCCGGTAAAACACCGTCGCTCAATAAGAATGCGGCTGCCCTGCCGTGATCTGCTACTACTCTCACTGCTCTTTCGGTATCGGCGCTATACTCTCCCGCTTTCAACGTGTCTCGTACAGCCGCGGCAATCTCTGCTAGATTACCCGTTTCATATACGCTCTTCTTTCCGTGCATAACGGTTATAGTGCGCTCCAATCCCATTCCTGTGTCTATGTTTTTTTGTGGCAGGACGGTATCTTTGCCGTCTTCATCTCTATAGAATTGTGTGAACACGAGGTTATAAAGTTCTATGAAATCAGGATGAATGTTTGGCCCCCATACTTTCCTATTCATATTTGATGATGTAGCGGGCATTTCTCCGGTGAAATAATGTATCTCGGAGCATGGTCCACACGGGCCTTCTCTTCCTGCTGGTCCCCACCAGTTGTGGTCATCTCCGAAAGAATAGATCCGTTCTGCCGGCACCCCTATCTCCCGCCAGATTGCTCCCGTTTCCTCATCGGATGAGTGAATAGTGAAGAAAAGCTTGTCGAAATCGAATCCCAAAACATCAGTCATCAGTTTCAGCGCCCATTCACATGCTTCCTTTTTGAAATAATCTCCAAAAGAAAAGTTGCCGAGCATTTCAAAAAGTGTCAGGTGTGTTTCATCTCCAACTTCTTCTATATCGGTGGTGCGGAAGCATCTCTGGGCGGTGGCAACTCTTCGGTGCGGCGGATCCTGTTCGCCTGAGAAATAGGCCTTGAATTGTGCCATTCCGGAGTTGGTAAGTAGCAAAGTAGGGTCTCCCTGGGGTATGAGGGAGGCTGCAGGCATCAGCAAATGATCTTGTTCTTTGTAAAAGTGAAGAAAATTCTCTCTTAGAGCATCTGCTGTAAGTTTCGCTAAAGCCTTCATGTGTTCAGTCGGATAGAGTGCTTCCTCAGAAAAACGCTTACAAAGAATTGAATGGGAATGGAATGAATAATATTCTGAAGAAAGAAAAGGAGGTGTTTAGTCCTTATCAGTCATCTGTTCTCTTCCACATGGGACGGAATGGAATATCTTCATCACCGGATATAATCTTGCGCATTATATTATCGGATGTCATTTTCTCTATAGACTTTTCTTCATGGATGCGTTCTTCGAGATTTTGTGCAAGGGTTTCCATATTAGTGGGTGGTAAATGCTCTCCGAAGATATCCTTCAGTACTACCCGTAAACGTTTGTCATCTATTTTCAGGATATCTCCTGTAAACATCATCACTGCTACAGCGTTAACGCCTCTTGCGGAAGAGGCATCTACATTCATTAGATCCAACAATCCGCGTAAAGAAGCCCTCTGCAACAGAAATTCCAATTTTTCGGGAAGCTTGAGGATATCTTTGAATACCATATCGTCCTCGTTCAGCATATCACCAAGAGCGTTGCCTATTTTCGAGCACGTTTCCGTAGACAGAATATCACGCACAGCAAACTCGGATACTTGTCCACCGGGTTCGCGTGTATCCACCACTAGAAAACTGGCTTGATTAGGAAAGACACATAAGGTCAGCTGGGCATTTGGTTTTTTTTCACTGGGCGGCATCATTACACCTCCAAATATAAACACGTTATCTATTATTATACGAGATAGACGTGCGTTGTGGTACTGTTTGCAGATATGAAATATAAATGGAAATTATATATCTTGTTATAAGGTATTTATCTCCAATTTGCCGGATCTATAGTGCAATGAGATTTCTCCGCGTTTTAAGGCGAGTGCTTTTTCACCGAATATAGTCCGACGCCAGCCTTTGAGGCAGCGAAGGTCCGGGTTATCCTCACTCATGAGTTGTGTAATCTCCTTGGTTGTGGCTATAGCTGTGGGTGTTATCCCTTCTTCTTGGCTTATGAATTGTAGAAGAACCTTCATTAAGGCTATTGAAATAGGATCCGAAAGTTTCGTCTCTCTTTCCGTTTCTCTAGGAGGCTGTGTAGAGAAAATACTTTTCCCTCGTTCCACGGCCTTCAGCAGTGCTGTTCCGTAAGATCCGTGCGCCACCTTTTGGTTTACTATTTTCAGCAGTTCGTCTCTAGTGGCGGGTAGATTGGAAGCTATCTCGGATAGTACTTCATCTTTTAATATCCATTCTCTCGGCCTATCGGTACGTTGAGCCTGTTTTTCCCGCCATATGTAGAGTTCGCGTAGAACCGTAAGTATTTCCTTTGTGGGTTTATTGATTTTCACTTTTCGCCAGTTTTCGTTAGCAGACGCCTCATAGAAAGCGGGATCCGTCAGGTAGTGCATCTCATCTAGTGCCCATTTCGTACGGCTTAATTGCTGAAGTTTATCGGATATCCATTTGTATACTGTTCTGAGGTGTATCACATCATTGAGCGAGTAGCTGATCTGCACTTCACTAAGAGGTCTTTGGGACCAATCGGTTATTTGCTGTGATTTGTCCAGCTCTATATTGGTTACTGCTTTTACTAAGGAACTGTATGAGGCGCTTTTCCCAAGGTTGCAGAACATAGCGGCTATCTGAGTATCGTATACCGGCGTTGGCATCTGGCCTGTGGCTTTGAGTAAAAGAGGTATATCGTTCTCCGCCGAATGGAAAACTTTGAGAATTTTCTTGTTTGAGAGCAGATTTGTCAATATTGTAAGATCCATTCCATTGGTGAGAGGATCTATAGCGACGGCTCTATCCGATGTAGCTATTTGTATAAGGCACAGCTTTGGCCAATAGGTACGTCTCCATAAAAATTCAGTATCTACAGCGATGAATGAGGCTTTATCCGCTTCATTGCAGAACCGTCTCAGAGAATTTATATCCGTAATTAACACTGAATAGTTCCTTATTTTGTCTGCTGCCTGAATTGAATAGCCTCGCCGATGCTGTTATTAGAAATTTCCTGCTCTCCGGCTAGGTCTGCAATTGTTCGAGCAACCTTGAGTATTCGGTGAAATCCGCGGGCGGAGAGTCCAAAGACATCCAGAGCTTTCTTGAGTGTTTCTTCGCCGTCCTTGGCTGTTCTGCAGTACTTCCAAACCTCCTTTGGTCCCATATCGGAATTAGAGATCAGCGAGGATCCTTGAAATCGGGATGACTGTATTTGTCTTGCCTGTTCTATCCGGTTTCTCACGCTGCGTGAACTTGCCGAGTCAGGGGGTGCGGTAAGCTTGTCATAGTTAACACGCGGAACAGTTACGAACAGGTCTATCCTGTCTATAAGCGGGCCGGATATGCGCCGTTCATATCTTGTGATTGCAGACGAAGGGCAGACGCACGCGCGAGATGAGTCATTCCGATAGCCGCAGGGACAGGGATTCATAGCTCCTACTAGCATGAAATTAGCAGGGAATGTAACTGTACCCCGTGCTCTGCTGATAGTAACCGTTTTGTCTTCAAGCGGTTGGCGTAAAACGTCTAGTGAGGCATGACCGAACTCCGGCAGCTCATCCAGAAAGAGGATACCCCTGTGGCTAAGGGTGATTTCACCGGGGCGCGGGTTGACGCCTCCGCCCACCAAACCGGCGCTAGAGATGGTGTAATGCGGAGAACGGAACGGACGTTTATTGATGATGGAGCTTCCTTGAGCAAGCAAACCGGCTACACTGTATATAGTTGTAACCTCCAGTGCTTCATCCCGTGTCATTCGTGGAATTATACCCGGCATGCATCGAGCAAGTAATGTTTTACCGGAGCCGGGCGGGCCGGACATAAGCAAATTGTGTGACCCCGCTGCTGCTATCTCCATAGATCGTTTAGCTTGCTCCTGCCCTCTAACATCGCGAAAATCTGCAAATGGCACATCCATGTTTTCAAGAACAAATTTCTCATTGGATATGAAAGGGTGTATTTGGCTATGGCCTCGAATGTGATCTACAATCTGCATCAAATTCTTCACACCGTGAATTTTGATACCGTGTACCAATGCAGCTTCCGCAACATCGGAGTCAGGAACGAATGCCCGCTCAAAGCCCAACCTTTTACCTACTGCCACCATAGGTAATATGCCTTGTGTGTGCCTCACTGAACCATCTAACCCGATTTCTCCCAGCAGAAGAGACCTCTCGAAATTTCTAATCGGCAGCTGTCCGGAACCGGCTAGTATGCCTATAGCTATCGGCAAATCGTAGGCCGGTCCGGATTTTCTAAGATCGGAGGGCGCAAGCGATACCGTAACACGCCCTAGCGGAAATTTCGTCCTAGAGTTGCGTATAGCCGAACGCACACGTTCACGCGATTCTTGAACGGCCGTATCCGGCAAGCCTACAATAGTAAAAGTTGGCATACCTTGTGCTATGTCGACTTCAACTTCGACTATCTGGCCATCTAAACCCACAACGGCGGATGTAAAAGTTTTAGATAGCATGGCATACTTATATTACAAGGGTATATCTAATCATAAGGCAAAGGAAACCATATAATCCGATGAGCGACGAACGAGCATACAGAGGCAAAAAGCATCCCATTTATTGTACATGTGTAGAATGCGCAAACAAAAGAATCAGCAGACACGGAGGGATATCTTCTTTGTACGACTTTATAAAACGCATGCTAGCGGTTTTGCGGTTACGAAGGTAAATTTTAACGCTTCCCAAATACTAAAGACCAGAGGTGCCCGGCAAAAGCACCTATAACAATACCTATAGGGAAAATTATAGCAAAACCTCCAATAATGAGATCGCTTCTTGTAACGTTCTCATCAGAATCTAACTGAAACAAGGTTATCATTATAAAGATCCCTGCGGTAATACCTCCTAAAATAGCACCCCATAGAGTACTGCGGCTTATAGAAAGTTGACGCTGTTTTTTGAATCTACCATCCATCTTTGTTATTTGCCTTTTGAGATTATTCACCTTGAGACATACCTCTGATAGCAGCTCCTCCCATACATAGCCTAGCAAGCTTTACGGAAGAATCTTTGTCAATAGTCAACAATGCGCCCGCCGATCCATTTCAAACCTGCCTCAATGTATCTACAACCGCATCTCCCACTTGAGAAGTGCCGGATGACCCGCCTAGATCTCTTGGGAGTGTCTCACCACTTATGATGACCGATTGAACCGCGCGCTCTATATCGGCGGCTATCTTTTCTTCACCCAACTCACGCGCCATCATAGCACTCGTGAGTATTTGGGCAAGCGGATTGGCAATCTTCCGCCCTGCTATATCGGGAGCGCTGCCGTGTGTGGGCTCAAACATGGAAGGTCCGCGGTGTTCCGGATCCAGATTAGCGCTACACGCCAACCCTATACTACCTGTGATAATTGCGCCTATATCTGTAAGTATGTCTCCAAACAGGTTGCTTGCAACCACCACATCGAAATCTTCCGGATGACGTATAAACTCCATACAAGCCGCATCTATAAGCAAACTGTTCGTGGTTACATCGGGAAATTCCTTTGAAATCTCTGTAAAGACCTTATCCCACAAAACCATACCGTAACCTTGAGCATTGGATTTAGTGATGGAAGTAACATGCTTTCTCTTATTTCTTCGTTTGCTCAACTCAAAAGCATACCGAATAACTCGCTCACATCCTCGCCTTGTAAAAACCGCCGATTGTATAGCTACTTCTTCCGGAAAATCTCTGTACACAAAACCGCCAACATTGGCATATTCGCCCTCCGTATTTTCTCTGACAACCACCAAATCTATATCGAACGGTTTCTTGCCGCTCAAAGGAGACTCTACACCCGGCAGCAGTACCGATGGGCGCACACATGCATACTGGTCAAAACGACGCCGAATAGGCAACAGCAAACCGTTTAGCGTTATATGATCCTGTATTTTGGGGTGACCGACCGCGCCAAGAAATATTGCATCGAAATTAGAAAGAGTATCCAAAGCATCTTCCGGCATCATAGCACCATTCAAAAAATAGTACTCGGAACCCCATGGAAATTCCTGAAGCTGCCAGAGGGTTTCCTTATTATCCGTAGCCGCAGAGAGAACTTTCAGAGCCTCTTCTACAACCTCCGTACCTATTCCATCACCTCTTATAACCGCTACTTTATGTATTCGCATTATCATCCCTCCACCAAATTAACATTAGACGTCTCCTCTAGAATCTAAAGATACCCAAGCAATATCGTTATCCTGCTTACCCTGTTCAACTACCATATGAAAGAATCTATAGGCATCTATTGCCGAATGCAGAGTCGGATTCTGTTTATCTTCAGTATCTTTCATAATTGACGGATCTTTATCTAAAATTGCGAACAAAAGTAGCAGAGATTCTGAATTCACCTTTTTTGACTATAGAGGCGCTACGTTGAAGCATAGTACTACCTAACCCAGCTTACATTCAAAAGTCATGCAGTTTCCCAAATATCGAAGATTGCGGAACCCGCCAAAGACAGAAGCATCTACAAAGAAAACTCTCAGCCTTAGACTCATCATAGCATAGACGCGCAGGTTCGATTTTCACAAATGCCATCTCGGCAATTAGTGTTAGGAAACGCTTCAGCTATTATAGGTTAGTGCGACATTTCTATGTATTGTAAACATGTCAGGATAATATACATCTGCTGTGCCGATTCCGTGGGCTGTATCAATGCTTTCAGCCACTTCCGCTTTCAACGGGACCATCTTTGCCTTTGTTCGTGTAGAGGCTGTGAAAGCTGCCGCCTCTTTTCAAGAGGTTTATATCGATACTTTTCTTATATGACCGAGCCCGCCAATAGACCCTACTTTCATTACATTACTTGTAGATTGAAAAACCTAAATCTTTATCTAGCTCAACTGACGAAGGCGCGGATCGAGTCTATCTCTCAGCCAATCTCCGAAAAAATTCATGGACATGACCACTAGGAATATAGCAAACCCGGGCCAAAACGATATCCACCATGCCTCTTCTATGAACTGCCTTCCATCGCTGACACTCTTGCCCCATGCCGGTATCGGGTCAGGTATACCTGCGCCAAGAAAGCTGAGTGTAGCCTCCGCCAGAATGAGCTGCCCTACGCTGAGGGAAGCAACAACCAGTAGAGTCCCAAACGTTCCGGGCAATATATGACGAAGCAATATCCTGATAGTAGATGAGCCGGATATCTTAGCCGATAGGACATATTCTTTAGTTCGTATCGTCAGAACATCGGCGCGAATCTGCCTCACGAACGGTGTCCACGCCAAAAGTGCTATCAAAGCTATAATGAGGAATGTCCTGTCCACTTTGAATGTAGACTCCGGATGTTCCACAATCACAACTATAACAAGCGCTATCAAAATAAAAGGCAAAGCGAGCCATATATCCACGAAACGGGATATTACCTCATCTACCCAGCGCCCGTAATATCCGGACAAAAGCCCAAGCAATGTGCCCACTACAACCCCGCTAGAAACGGCGTAAGCGGTGATTTGAAGGGATATACGCGCACCGTGTACCACCCTAGAGAGCACATCACGGCCTAAATTATCGGCTCCCAGAATGTACCTACTACGAGAAAAAGTGTTCCTGACGGCGCGATTATAGGCGCTTCTACCCCTGGTACTATCTAGGTCATAATCGGCAGGATCTACAAGTTGGTTAAACTCCGGCGTAGCTCTGCCGTAGGTAGGAGTAAAGTTGCGGAAATTCAAACTCTGCGATATAGGATCGGCGGGCGATATCTGATCTGCAAATATGCCGACTATTAAAAGTGAAAAGATTACGGTAAGCGGTATTAGCGGCCAGCGCCTGATAACATAGAAAGTTTTGTGCAGGGATGATGCGAATCTCGCCCGAATTGACATCACCAAGCCATTCTTTCGCGGAGAGTCCATTTACTAGTCGTAACGGATCCGAGGGTCTATAACTGCGTACAATAAGTCCGTAACTAACGTCATCGCAACGTACATAACTGTAAAAAAGAACACTGCTCCCAATAAAAGAGGAAAATCATTGTTATTAACTGCCTGTATTGCCATCTGCCCTACCCCAGGCCAAACGAATATTCGCTCTACAAGTAATGAACCTGTAAGAAATCCGGTCAGTATCAGCGTGGAAGCGGTCAGAGGCTGTATGAGAGCGTTTTTAAAGGCATGCTTCCATATGACACTATTATTATTGACCCCTTTCGCGCGAGCAAGCTTCACAAATTCTGAATCTAGAACCTCTAGCATAGCATTACGAGTAAGCCTCATGTAGCTCGCCATAGCGGCAGTACCAAGCGTCACAGTAGGAAGTACCCAATGCTGAACATCCCAAAAGCCGTCGCCGCGTAACCCAACAGGCAACCAGCCAAGCCATATCCCGAAGATTAGAACAAGAACAAGACCCAACCAAAACTGCGGAACAGCCTGTCCAAAAAGCGCGACTCCCCTGCCAAAATAATCCAACACCGAACCTCTTCGGACAGCAGATAACACTCCTATTGGTATACCTACTGCCGTAGCTAATACCCAAGCCATAAAACCCAAATGGAGAGTAGCCGGAAAACGTTCGAATACGATGCGCCCAACAGGTTTCCTATCTATGAGAGTAACGCCTAAGTCACCTGTGAGAGCAGAACTGAACCATAGCGCGTATTGAACAACGACCGGCTTATCCAAGCCTAAATCACTGCGCAGCAGCTCCCGTGCTTCTTCAGTAAGTCCATAGCCGGAGGTTGCAAAAAGATCCAAAGGGTCTCCAACAGAACGTGAAAGTGAAAGGACAATCAGAGTAGAAGCAATTAGACTAACTAGGGCAAATATAAATCTTCTGGCTATGAAGCGTTGCATTGTTATTTCTTCCTATCTCATTGTGGATCTATAAACAGAGTTTAGAAAGTAATCTGCCGAAACTTGTCCGGCAGATTACTTCTACTTCTACGTCGGTCCGGTATTTTCCGGAGGAAAGAGGATGCTAGATTATCTGAGTTCTATATCCCACAGATTGTTTATGTTAGAAGATGCGGCTTTATCCATAAGCCATGCGCTTATTTTCTTGTTGTTGAAATAGTAAGCGTCAGGCACAGCCACTATCCCGGGCTGCAGTGCTTGATCATATACGAACTGGACGTATTCATCTGCTGCCTGAGTAGCTACTTCTACACTGGGCGCTGTTGCCATCCTACGATATAGGTCAAGTATTTCGGTTGATTCGAAGCCGCAGCCAAAACCACCGCGAGTCAAAGAAGTTTGAACAAGCCCTACCGGAAAGTGCCATGGCTTGGATTCCCTACCCTTATCGCAGGAAGTAACCCAAGGATGCGTGTTGGAACGTCCTACAACAGTTGGTCTGAAAGTCTGATAAGAAAACTTCAGAGAGAAGACTTTGAGGCCTATCTCCTGCCAAAACCCGGCCACCGCGTCGGTTACTTCACCCGTTATACCGGAAGAACCACCCAGCTCAGGACCTGCATATATAGAAACTTCAAAGGCACTACGTCCCAAAGGTCCGTCTTTACTAGCGGAACCTTTCTGGTAATCCGGATCCTGCTGAAGTATGAGATCTACAGCACCTTCAGGGTCATACGCGTATTCCCATTTTTCCTGCCATCTCGGGTGGTTCACGGAGAAATACTCTACATGAACAGGAACTCCCAAACCGCTGAGTAAGGTATCATTGACGCTTTCTCTATCTATAGCCATAGCCATAGCCGTCCGAATAGCCTTTGCTTGCTCCAAGTCATCTTCGCCGTGTTTACCGGGTGAGCCTATCCAAGGCAAGTCATGCACAAAAGTGCTCTTGAAGGGTAGTTCCTCCCCCGCATTCTCAGATCCTTCTGCGTATACATCTTCCCACAAATTTCCGGAGAAGAATACACCGAGTTGTACAGCGCCTTCGGTGCTAGTCTGAGTGAAATCATTAACGTTCAGCCTTGCTGCATCCTTCGGTTCTAGGTGGGCTGCATCTACTTGGCCTGTCCGAAGTAGTGACAAGCGCTGTGTAGGTTCTGTAACGGCTAGTAGCCTTATTCGATTTACCTTTGGGGAAAACTTCCAGTGGTCATCACGTGCAACCAATGTTACGCTTTCATCTCGTCTCCAGTCTTCTACTTGGTAAGCCCCTGTAGCAACTATGTTGTCCGCCACCCATTCTCTGCCCTTCTCATCAAAAGCTCTTTTAGAAAAGACAGGGAACGCTTGACCGGATTGGTTCGCGAAGTCATCCGTCCAGGTTACATCATATTGACTGAAGTTAAATTTTATAGTTTCATTGTCTACGGCACGCCACTCACCCCATAGTCCGGCAAAATCTCCTGCTTGACCGTGTATAGATTCAGGATTAGTAGCATTGTTTGCGTCATTCATAGAAAATGCAACGTCTTCCGCAGTGAGTGTGCCAAAATCATTACCATCCACTACCTGAAAGGATATTCCTTGTTGGATCTTCACTGTTGCCATTGAAAGATCATCGGATATTTCCCAAGAAGTAGCTATCCACGGAATGGTTTCATCGTTTGATCCGCGGCGGAAGAGTGTTTCCGCTACATCCCAATTCTTGAGAGAGTCTAGTGCCTGAGCGGAGTTGAGTCCGTTTTCAGAACCTATATTCGGATCATTGATGGCTATCCACACCTCGTCTGCCGGAGTTTCGGTATCGGGCGCGTTGATCCCTGCACTGGTTGCAGGTGTAGGGCTGGCGCTCGCAGTAGCGGTAGGTTGTGAGGCTCTTGGCGTTGCGGTAGGCTCTTCAGGATTGCCGCAGGCGGTAAAAACTAACGCCAAAATGACGGGCACAAGCAAAACAAGCATCGATTTATTCATTATCCATCCTCCATATAAACATTTATGGTTCATTATACGGCATACGGCGCAACTTTGAAACATACACCATATTACTCGTATTCTCGTATTATTGACTATAACACAAAACGGCACAAAATTCATTCAATTATGAAAAATATACTAAATCCAACCTGCGTAATCTTTCGAAATCTCCCACAAGATAGGCTATGACATTATCCACAGCCATGTTAAGGCTGACATTCAATGCCTCTATGGTAACGGCGGCAATATGAGGAGAAAGAATTACATTGGGAAGATGCATAAGCGGACTTCTCCTATCTATAGGCTCTGTTTCAAAGACGTCTAGAGCTGCCCCGGCGATAGTGTGATTCTGCAAAGCTTCAGCAAGGGCGTCTTCATCCACAAGCTTGCCGCGCGCTGTATTTATGAAAAATGCGGTCGGTTTCATAAGTGAAAATTCGTGACGACCGAACATATGTTTGACGCCGGGTACCACGCGAGTATGCACCGAGATCACATCGGCTTCTCTGAGCAAGGTTTCAAATGTTACAAGCTCTGAATCACGCGTTGGCATCCATGCACTAGAATTTTCTTTTCCATAATAGCTCCGAAAAGAGGTTACGATGGCTTTCATACCTATGCCGTGTGATATTCGTACCATGCGCCTGCCTACCGCACCCGTTCCCACTACGCCTATAATTTTCCCTGACAACTGTGTTAATATGCCACGAGGCCATTCGTTATATCGGATTCGTTGATCCAGTTCCGGTATGCGCCGTGCCAGAGCAAGCATTAAAGCCAGGGTATGCTCTGCAACTGCATCGGTGGCGACGCCGGGTGTGTTGGAAATGGTAATTCCCATGAATTTCGCAGCGTCCATATCTACATTATCGATAGCTGTGCCCCATAATGCCAAATGCCGCAAAGATGGTGACGCTTCAAATACACGAGAAGTGAATTGAGTTGTAGCGCGCATTCCAATAACTGTGTGTGCATCGGCTATCCTCGTGATAAGCTGGTTTTCGTCCGTAAAAGGCTCGGTGAAAATGCTCACTTTTACTCTGCCCTGCCGTTTCAGACGCATAAGAGCCAGAGAATCGGAAATTACCTGCGGATAATCATCGGGTATAACTACTTTTATAGATTCAGATACTGTATTTATTTCAGGATGTATCATGTTTAGTAAATTAGAATTTTTAATTGAAGAATCTGTATGATATGCTCCAAAGTGATAAGGTTTAGTACTATAAAATGATAGAGTATTTTACTGCCGTGTTCAATATTTTGTGAATATAATATATAATATTTAGGGATTTTGAATGGCTGATTTTAGTCATATATTTCATACTCGGATTATTTATAACTGCTCATAATTGCCCTAAGGAGGGGAAAAGGTTGGCTACTTTACGTATTATGTATTGGAAGGAGATACCTGTGCAGGTTAAATCTAAAGAACCTGAAAAGGAAGTGTCTGTTCAGTTAGGTGAACGCTTTCAGCAAGCGGTAGACGCAATTGCAATGTTTGACGGTTCGATAAATTCGGATGAGTACCTCGAATCTTGGCAGTGGGGCGAAGAGTTTCATACAACAGAATCCGCTGAGCACGCAGCGAATGAATTGGCATCTAAGTTCAACGACAATATGCCTGCTGATTTTGTGAAGCGTATACGTGATATGCAAAGAAATGGAACCCGCAACCCTTCACCGGGTGCTATAGACAAATGGGCGGGAATATCAAAGGAGGAATAGATACTTATGACTACCTTGTCAACACAAAGGGTTCCTATATTGGACAGTCTCGCAAAGGGGGATATACTTGTCTTGGATGGAGCCACAGGGACTTATTTGCAAGATCACGGCTTGGAACCGGGCGGATGCCCCGAACTTTTCAATATACATAACCAAGCAACGGTGAAACAAATGGCCGCGGATTACTTCAATGCGGGTAGCGATATAATTCTTACAAATACTTTCGGCGGAAATCGGTTCATGCTTACCAAGTATGGCTTTGGTAATATGGTATCCGAAATTAATAGATCTGCCGTAGAGTGTGCTCGTTCTGCGGCACCTTCAGACAAATTCGTCTGCGGTTCAGTGGGTCCTACGGGTGAATTTATGGAACCGTTAGGCACAGTATCGAGCTCCCAGATGTACGATGTTCTCACAGAGCAGATTTCCGCTCTTGCAGAAGGCGGAGCAGACGCGGTAATGATAGAGACACAATTGGGACTGGAAGAGGCTAGCATAGCTATAAGAACGGCAAAAGAGAATACAAACCTTATAGTTATGGCAACTATGGTTTTCGATTTGGGTCCAAGAGGCTACTTCAGTATGATGGGAGTCACGCCGGAACAGGCGGTTAAAGGTTTGAAAGATGCCGGAGCCGATGTTGTAGGATCCAACTGCGGGAATGGCATAGATAAGATGCTAGAGGTAGGCAGATCTATGCGAAATTGCACAACTGAATACCTCGCTATAGAGTCAAATGCAGGTATACCGAAGATTACAAAGAAAGGAACGGTATATCCCGAAACACCCGAATATATGGCTGATAGATATAGGAAACTCCTTGATCTTCCTATCAATGTACTTGGGGGGTGTTGCGGCACAACTCCTGCGCATATAGAAGCGTTAAGAAGAGTTGTAGATGAATCCGGAAAGGCAAAGCAGAGGAGTATATAACGTTGAAAAGGAATGCCTCAATTGTACGTCACGTCATAGATAAATACGGACACTGTCTGGAGTTAGTGTCTATGGATCCACATTTCCATTCAGTGAGTGTGGGCCTCTTTTTTAAAGAGCATAGATACGCAGGGACTATATTTACAGTCTGGTCCTATGCGAAAATAGAAGGTATAGAGGATAGGTTGCGTGTCATAAGAGATAAATTAGTTGATTCGGGAGAGATGATGCCTGTCACAGCAACTTTTCCCGGTATGGAATTAAATTCGAATCAGGTAGTATACAGGCATGGTAGCATAATAGAGAAACCTCTTCGCTTCATCTTCGTAAAAGCAGTGGAAACTCATCCGGATACCCCCGCTCCCGTAGGCGATATAACAGTGACTGATAGCAAAAGTAATCTGATTTTCAAAGTCTCGGGCGGATGGGAAGAATACTCATATATTTACAAAGTGACAGCTTCAGGGGAAGCAGCAAATCCGGAGTCGCGGATACGTGCGGTTGTTGGCGGATATATGAAATACGGTGAATGTAAAAGACTGAGTTCAAACAGTTTCAAATTCCCGGATGATCAACCTCATGATGGATTCGCACGGGTTTTACTTAACTATGCCAAAAATGTCAGCGCATCCGAAAATATACTTGCATCACAAGAACAGCAAGGTCAGATGAATACACAGACATTGGGTTTTTCACAAACTTAATCATCCGTAAAAGAGGGAGATTATACTATGGTTATGAATGAAATGATATCTAAAGAAAGGGTCATAAATGCGCTGAAGGGGTTGCCGGTAGATAGGCCCCCTGTTGCCAACCCAACTTCGGTAGCTACCGTAGAGATGATGGATCTGGTACACTCTCATTTCCCGAAAGCCTGCCGGGACCCTGAAATGAACGCAACTCTTGCCGCTACGGAGTATACGGAATTTGGATTCGATTCTATCGCACCATATTTTTCGATTATTCAGGAGTCTTCCGCTATAGGCTGCGATATTCAATGGGAACAGAAGGACAATTGGCCTACAGTCCGTATGAATAACCCTATATGGAAGAGTGCGGATGATGTGAAAGTGCCCGCTAATTTCATTGAACACAGGGATACGCGCGTTATAACCGAATCTATAAGGATACTGAAGCAGGAATACGGAGATGAGGTAGCAATTATAGGTAAAACTATGGGTCCATGGACGTTGGCATACCATGTATTTGGTGTGGAGCCTTTTCTTATCGGCACTGTGGACAATCCGGCGGAAACTTCAAAGGCGTTGGAGAAATTGAAAGAGTTTACGATAATTTTTGGTGAGGCACAGTTGGATGCCGGAGCAGATATTTTGACTATACCGGATCATGCGACAGGAGATCTGGTATCGGCGGAGTATTATCGTAAATTCCTAATGGATATGCATCAGGAGTTAGCGGAGCGCATTGAAGCGCCAATTATCCTCCATATTTGCGGATCTACCACAGACCGAATGCCTTACATAGCGCAAACAGGTATGGCCGCTTTCCATTTCGATTCTAAAAATGACCCTCAGGAAGCCATGGATGCCGTAAATGGAAAGATAAAACTTGTAGGGAATATAAATAACCCCCAGACTCTTTACGCCCGCTCCCCTGCTGAAGTACGGCTAGAGGTTTACCGCGCACTCGACGCAGGCGTGCAGATAATCGCTCCGGAGTGCGCGATACCACTGAAAACCAAAGCGGAAAATCTGACAGCTATACCGGATGCTGTGAAGGATTGGATGGCGGAGCGCGGAAGCGGAAATTGATGAGATTATACACTTTTTTGAAGTCGATACCCTTAAAACGGCGATACTGTAGACAACTCTTGTAAAAGAATAGGACACCTTGATTTATGGCTATAACACATGAAGGACTAGCGGCAGAGTTTGAATGGGTCAAAAGACCCGGAGAAAGAAAACATATAGCAGAAGGCTTGGAATTGGCGGATGCCCTTATGCAAGAGATAGCTTACTCACTGATAGTGGGTGATAATACAGAGGTAGATCGCCTTACACGGGAAGCTTTGGAGGCAAACTACACGGCTAACCAGATATTGGATAATGGTCTGCTCAATGGGATGGCTATAGTGGGGGTGAAATTTCGGGATAATATTATCTTTGTGCCGGAGGTTCTAGTTGCGGCTCGTGCAATGAAGGCCGGTATGCAACATATTGAACCGATACTTTCAGCATCGGGAATAGAACCGCTTGGAACTATAATTATGGGTACAGTCAAAGGAGATCTGCATGACATCGGCAAGAATCTTTGCATTATGATGCTCCGAGGTGCAGGTTTTGTAGTTCATGATCTTGGTGTGGACACTTCTCCTGAGGAGTTTATGGACGCTATTGAAGAAATGAATGCAAACCTCATAGGTATGTCAGCACTGCTTACGACTACTATGCCAAATATGGGACGTACTATATCTTTGTTCGAGGATGTAGGAATCCGTAATCAGGTGCGCGTGTTGGTGGGAGGTGCTCCGGTAACCCAAGAGTTTGCGGATGAGATGGGGGCGGATGGTTACGGAGAGAATGCTATCGAGTGTGTGGAAAAAGCGAAAGAAATGGTAGATTTTTTGAATGCTAGAAAAAAGAGTAATCAAGGTATAGCCTCCGTATGAGATCCTCGGATGCCTCTGAAAATGTGGTGCCGGTCGACTCCGCAAAACTTCAGGAGAGCATGGAGCGACTGTACAGCATATTCACCGAAATATCCGACGTCACTCAGGAATCTGTAAAGACACGTTGCCCATACAAAGATGCATCGGTCAGATGTCACGCGAATTTCGGTTGTGCAAATCAGTTTTTCACAAGGTTACCCGCTGACTTGCCTGTCTGCACCGGCAGCGACAAAATAGACTATAGACCCGCTTGGAGATCGTAGTAATAAAATTTGGCTCCAACAGTAAACGGACAATATAACGTCGAGCTCGATAAGAATCGCACATTATTCGATTACGCGGATCTTTTGCACCTTCGCGTCCCTACTTCATGCGGCCGAACGGGTGAGTGTCACGAATGTATAGTGAATGTAGAGCAAGGTTTATCTGCATTGACACCTCCTACAGAGAGTGAGGCGTTTCTTAGGGATAACTATCGGCTAGCATGTCAGGCGCGTATATTGGACACGGAGGCGGATGTAAAATTTTCCGTTTCTAGACGGGAACTGAATATTTTGACAGATACTCAAAAGGAATTGTCTTTCACTACGGATCCTTTAACTCGGCAGGTAGATGGAAAAGTTGTATTCGGTGCGTACGACTATGGAGGCGGAGTGCGAGAAATTGGGCGCTATACGGGGCGCATTCTAGGTATAGCGGCAGATATAGGAGCTACTTCAGTTGTTCTAAATTTGGTAGATATTGAGAAAGGTGATACTATATATACGGTGTCTTTGGAAAACCCTCAACGTTTCGGCGGCTCCGATATTATGAACCGCATATCATATGACGGCGGACCGAACCGAGGTGAACTGAGGGCGGCGCTTCTTTCCGCTATTAACTTTGAAATAGGTGAAATGGTGAGGAAATTGAATGTAAGGCGCAGGCATATTTACGAGATGGTTGTGGTTGGTAATTCTACTATGCGTGATATATTTTTCGGCATGGATGTTCAGCCTATAGGTACTAAGCCGTACCGCTCAGTTACGGAGACGGACATGAGGGAAGGCAGAAGGAAATCCACGGTCATCAATATGCACGCCCGAGATGCCGGGCTGAGGATACATCCGGATGCAAATGTGTACGGAGGCCCACTGATAGGTTCTCATGTTGGAGCAGATGCCGCGGCATGTATCCTCGCAACAGGTATTTACAAGTCGGATAATCCCGTTTTGTTGCTGGATGCGGGAACAAATACCGAAGTTATAGTGGGCAACTGCGAAAATATGTTTGTGGCTTCATGCCCTGCCGGTCCCGCTTTTGAGGGTGGTGAAGTGAAGTACGCAATGCCGGGCTACAACGGGGCGATAGCACACCTCAAAATCCTGAATGACGGGTCTATAGAGTACGAGACTATAGGAAATGCTCCGGCGAGCGGCATTTGCGGTTCCGGGTTGATAGATCTGCTGGCGGAGCTGCGGAAGAGCGAACTCATGGATGCTCTGGGACGTTTCAAGGATGGCGGAAACACATTTGCTTTTTCTTCGGATCACGGGCTCGAAATATCGCGAGCCGATGTATCTGCGCTTGCACAGGCAAAGGCGGCTAATTACTGTGGGCAAGCGATTTTGCTTCGCGAGTACAACCTGACGGCAGATAAATACAGCCACATCTACCTTGCGGGAGGGTTCGCTAATTATATAAAGCCGGAAAATGCAGCGGAAATAGGCTTTATCCCAGATTTTCCCACCGATAAAATAGTTAAAGTTGGTAATGCGGCGTTAGCCGGCGCAACCATGATGCTCCTATCGGGTTCACTGAGAAGAGACATTGAGGAGTTCGTAAAAAAAATCAGGCACATGGAGTTGGAAACGGTTTCTGATTTTTTTGATTTTTTTGTGGAAGGTTGCCAATTCAAACCGATGAAATGGCCGGTTCCGTGACGTACACTTTACAACAGCCTTAGGAGGGAAAGGAATCATTCTTAGACGAGTCCTAATCACAGACTATGCGTGGCAATCTCTAGAACCTGAGCGGAGTATACTGAAAGATGCGGGTTTTGAGGTTGTTGTTAGCCCAGATGTAGAGGAAAATACGTTAATAAACCTTGCATCTGATGTAGATGCTATCATGTTCTGTTTCGCTAAAATAACAGGCGAAATTCTCCGCTCGGCGTCAAAGTGCGTTATAGCAGCCCGATACGGCATTGGAGTGGACAATATAGATATACCGGTTTGCACTGAGCTCGGCATTGTCGTTACCAATGTTCCGGACTATTGCATAGAGGAGGTTGTAGATCACACTATCGGCATGATATTCGCTTTGAATCATCGCATAGTGCAGGATGACAGAGCGGTGAAACTGGGGGGATGGATCAATAGAGCTTCAAATAGATCCGTCCTGCGGATTTCCGATTCTGTGCTAGGGATAATAGGTTTTGGACGAATTGGCAGAGCGGTTGCCAAACGGGCGGCAGGTTTCGGTATGCGAATCATCGCTCACGACCCTGTTCTACAGGAAGGACAGGAAGTAGAAGATGGGGTGCGCATAGTATCTTTGGATACCGTTATTGGGCAGTCAGATTTTATAACCGTGCATATTCCTCTAACGGACGATACGTACCATATAATAGGTAAAGATGAACTCTCCGGTATGAAGCCGGGGGCGATATTGATAAATTGCGCACGGGGTGGTTTGGTAGATGAGATCGCTCTGACAGAGATGCTGGAGTCCGGACATTTGGGAGGTGCCGGCCTTGATGTGTTGGAAGATGTAGGGGTATTGCCCTCTTACCCTCTACTACAGTGTGATAATCTCATAGTAACTCCACACACTGCCTTCTTCTCTAATGCTTCATCGCTAGAGTTGCAAACACGCACGGCAGAAGAAGTAATCCGTGTTGTAAATGGCAAATATCCCAATAATATAATAAACCCTGAAGTTATAGGGCGTTCACGCGTGAAAATATAGATCACTGATCTTATAGAAATAATATATCTTAACAATTGAGGAAAACCGCAAACACAATGCCAACGTAGCTCAGGGGTAGAGCAGCTGTTTCGTAAACCGCAGGTCGTGGGTTCGAATCCCTCCGTTGGCTCCATACTCGAAAATGAAGAAAATTTATATAATGGTTGCATCCTCTAGCCTCGCAATTTTTGCGCTAATTTCATGTAGCCGAGAGGTTATAGTAGACCCGCTATCACCTGAATCGCCTCCCGCGTTTGTGACGATGACACTAGAGAGTTCAGCATTTGGAAACGGCGACGATATACCGTCTGTATACACATGTGATGGGGAGAATGTATCACCGCCATTACGTTGGCTTGGCGCACCTCTAGATGCCAAGGCTTTTGCACTGTTGGTGGATGACCCGGATGCCCCTAAAGGTGTTTTTAGCCACTGGATACTTTACAATATCGATGCTGAAATAACTGAACTATCTTCCGATATACCTCCTAGTGCTATGCTGGAGAATGGAGGAATCCAAACGAAAAATGGTTTTGGAACAATTGGGTGGGCAGGCCCGTGCCCTCCTAGCGGGCAGCGGCATGAGTATACCTTTTTTATTTATGCTCTTCCCGCACCTATAGAACTGGCCGCAGATGCTTCTAGAGAAGATTTGGCAAAGGCTATTAGAGAGGCTCCTGCTATAGGCGTAGGGCGAATGTTCGGTTATTATGAACGTAGAAGATAAAAGGAACCTTACTGTAAAAATTAACTTATATAAGTGATGTGGTATGTCTACTATTTGGAAATATAGGGAAAATATGGGATTTGTGAGGCTTGCGAGTTGTTCATCGGGACATATTGCAGCAGTTTTTACATTACAGGTATAAAATATGGTAGGAAACTCCCTAAAATATTCAAAGGCACAAATGAAATGAACATAGAAAATTCTCTTCGATTTATTGAACAACCTGAATTTAGAGATAGTGTCATGATTGCCGGTTGGTTTGGCTGGCCTGATGCTTCTCAGGTTGCAACAAATGCTTTGCAGGAAATTATAAAGCAGCTGAAAATGGAACATTTCGCACATATTGAGCCGGACGATTTCTATGTCTTCAGTGAACTACGCCCACTGGTGACGAATCTCCCATCAGGAAAACGGACACTCAAGTGGCCGTCAAATAAGTTCTATTATCGGAAGGCTGCACAAAAAGATGAGAATGATTTAATTCTGCTTTTGGGTACAGAACCACACCTTCAGTGGCAGAACTATGTTGACCTATGCGCCAGCTTAGTGAATTTCTGCGATACCAAGCTGTTTATTATGGCAGGTGCTCTGCTTTCTCCTGTTCCCCATACTAGACACCCGCTAGTGCAAGGTTTTACCACTCACAAGAATCTCGGTCTAGGTTTTGAAAACGTGCGGTACAAAATGCCATCTTACGAAGGACCGGCAGGTATAGCTTCGGTTATCATGAAAAATCTGGATAGTATTGGCATCAAAACCGCCAGTATATGGGGGCACGCACCCGAATACCTGGAAGCAAGACGAAACCCTCTCCTGACATGCGAAATACTTCGTGAAATCGGCCGCTTTCTGCCATGCGAATTGAACTTCTGCGAATTGGAAGAAGAGGCCGCGGAATTCTCTAGAAGTGTGGAAAATGCTCTTGCAGACGATAAGGAGATAGCGAGCTATGTGCATGACCTCGAAGAACGGTTTGATGCTGAAGAGGATGCCAGCATGAATAGCGCGGATATAGTGGAAGATCTAGAGGAATACCTCAATTCCAAGAGTACATTTCGTAAAAACGATGGCGAAAAAGAATGATGATACGGTTAACGGATACTTTTGCCGAATGAACGTTTATATATGAAATGGAGATAAAATTTACAGAACATATTAGAAGATCCGCTAGATTTGAGGAGGGCTATATGTATGGAACTTCATATTGAGCGTGCCCGAAGTCTTTGTTCTGTCACTCGCTTATACGGGTATGCGGATACCCTTGAGCTAGGATGAATAAATAAGAGGGATGGCAATATGGATAAAGTAGCAATTATAGGGCTGGGAATGATGGGTACTTCTATAGGGTTGGCTTTGCAAAAAGCATGGGGAGGCAAAAAGAAGATAACCGGATATGATGCAGATCAGAGTACACAGAAAAAAGCAGAGAAGCTGGGTGCGGTAGATCAGACTGCTTGGCTGCTTCGGGACGTGGTAGAAGATGCGGATTTGGCATTCATTGCCACACCTTCCATAAAAGCGTATAGCCTCCTAGAGTCATTGGGACAATCAATGAAATCCGGTTCGGTGGTAAGCGATGTTACGAACTCCAATAGACCAATCACGGAATGGGCTGGCGATTTATTGCCGCGCGGGATATCTTTTGTCAGCGGTAACCCTTTGGCCGGCAACAATATAAGCGGACAGTTACATGCACGTGAGGATCTTTTCAAAGATAATTGGTGGGTTTTGTCACCAAAAGCAGATGTATCACCCCATGCGGTAAGTACTGTGCGAGAGGTTGTGGCTGCTACAGGGGCTAAGCCGCTTTTCATGGATATAGATGAACATGACTCATTTACTGCCGCTATTGCGGGACTGCCTACTGCTATTGCGATTGCCCTTATAACATCTCTTGGTGATGAACCTTCATGGCATGAGATGTTTCGCTTTATAGGTATAGAGTTTGATGCGGTAACAAAACCCGCCGCCAAAGATCCGGTTTTTGCAGTAGGAGACCTTGCGCTCAACGGTGATATGGTGGCGCATTGGATAGATAGATTTATAGAAAACCTAAAAAGAATTAAAGACTCTCTTCTGAATTATGAAGAGAGTCTCGATCCGGAGGGTTTCTGGGCGAATAGCGCCGTTCAAGCATGGGAAAAAAGAGTGCGAGTAGATGCGGGAGTTTCGTCGGAAGAATCACAAAGAGTAGCTTTGCCTACCGCCTCTCAAGCGATGACATCTTTCCTCTTAGGGGAAGCTGCATATAAAGGAATAGCAAGGCTCCAGAAAAATAAGCGCGACCCGATGACTTATAATCGTGAAAAGTTGCTCTGAGCATGAACATTACGGTCACTCCTCCTAAGAGCCTTCGCGGCTGTATAACTGTGCCCGGGGATAAATCTATCTCACATCGTGCCCTAATGTTCAATACTATAGCGAATGGTTCGGGAAAAGTGGAGGGATTTTCACCCGGTGGTGATTGTCAGGCAACGTTAGAGGCAATGCGTATGCTTGGGGGTGTAGTAGAAAGAGATATGCAGGGTAAAGCGCTTATCGTGAAAGGGTTGGGGCTGAATGGGTTGCAGGAACCGACCGATGTTATCAATGTTAAGAACAGTGGTACGACTGCCCGCCTTATCAGCGGCATACTTGCGGGCAGGGATATGCTTGCAGTAATAACGGGAGATGCTTCTATACGTAAAAGGCCTATGAGGCGCGTGATAAAGCCTCTTCAGCGTATGGGTGCAAATATACACGGTAGAGGTAAAGACAGTTACGTGCCTATTGTGCTAAACGGCGGAGAAATGCGCGGAGTTAAGCATGAAGTGCAGGTTGCTAGCGCGCAATTGAAGTCGGCTCTACTGCTGGCAGGGCTCAGGGCAAACGGAACTACTACAGTAATTTCGCCTGCTATTTCGCGAGATCATACGGAAAGGATGCTCCTTGCTATGGGCGCCGAACTTCATTCCTGCGGACCTAACGTATCGATAGAGCCGAGTGAAATACATGCTATAGATATAAACGTGCCCGGTGATATCTCCAGTGCTGCTTATTGGATAATCGCTGCCGTTACTCACAAAGATGCCGAACTGACCATAAGGAATGTACTGACGAATAGCACACGGGCGGGGGTGCTGAAGGTTATGAGAGAGATGGGAGCCGATGTATTTGTGGAGAATGAAAGGGATCTGAACGGTGAACCTGTAGCGGATATTATCGCTCGTTCCAGCAAGCTAAAAGGCATAAGAATCAACGGGGATACTATACCGAGTCTTATTGATGAGATACCTGTTCTATCAGTAGCGGCAGCTATGGCGGAGGGCGAGACGATAGTTTCGGATGCCGAGGATTTACGCTCGAAAGAGACGGACAGAATAAGCGCAGTAATTGAATTTTTGAGAGGTGCGGGTGTTGCGTGTGAAGAAAAGCAAGATGGTTTTATAGTAGATGGAACAGGGTATATAAAGGGTGGCGTGTATAGTTCTTTCGGTGATCATAGGATGGCGATGAGTATAGGTATAGCCGGCCTTGCTGCAAATGGACAAGTTACAATCGCTGAGGCAGAATCTGTGGAAGTTTCATATCCTGCCTTCTGGCGCGAGTTGGAATCTCTTGGAGTAAATCTATCTTGAACATCAAATCAGATGACAGATCGAACCGGCCGCTCTTGATTGTCATATCGGGGCCGTCCGGAGTAGGAAAGGATACGGTTATACAGTACCTCGCCAAAGATACGGGTAGATATTATTTTATTATTACGGCTACTACACGTAAGCCGCGAATGGGAGAAGTGGAAGGTATTAATCATCACTTCTTGTCACATAAGCTTTTCTCTGATTGGATAAAGGATGAGAATAAAGGTTTCTTGGAATGGGCGGAGGTTTATGGTGAATGTTATGGTACGCCAAAATCTCAGGTAAGAGACGCACTCTCGAAGAATATGCACACAATAGCGCGCGTGGATATCCAAGGCGCAAAAAGTATTCGCCTTAAGGTTCCGAATGCTTTGCTTATATTTATAAAACCGCCTGATATGGAGGCTCTACGTACAAGACTTATCAAGCGAGGGACTAATTCAGCTGAAGATGTAGAGAGACGTTTGAAAGAAGCAACCTACGAAATGCTACAAGCACACTGGTTCGATTATTCTGTAGTTAATGCCTCCGGTAATGTAGAGAAAACAGCGGTTTCAATAGCGTCTATAGTAGATCATGAATCAAAAATTCGTGAACCTATATCTTTATAGTTGGATGATGAATGGTTCGCTGTTAGATTTATACTCAAGATATGAAAGTTGTTATCGCACCGCAATATTTTAAAGAAAGCCGTAGCGGCATGCAGGTTGCCCGCGCAATGGAACGCGGAGTTAAGAATGCGCTTAGGCATGCCTCTTGTGTACTTGTTCCGGTGGCGGATGGCGGAGACGGAACGCTGGAAACCCTCATAGATCAATCCGGAGGGCTGATAGTGCGATCTGTAGTGAGCGGCCCACTTGGAGGAGAAGTAACCGCTATGTGGGGTTCTATGGGAGATAAAGCAACCGCCGTTATAGAAATGGCGCAATCATCGGGGTTGGCACTGCTGAAACCGAATGAAAGGGATCCGAGACTCACTACAACTCGCGGCGTAGGCGAACTTTTTAAACATGCGCTGGATAGCGGACACCGAAAATTCATAGTTGGAATAGGAGGAAGCGCTACTAATGACGGCGGGGCGGGTTTTGCACAAGCATTGGGTGTGAGGCTGCTAGATGAAGGAGATCAGGAATTAGAACAAGGTGGCGCAGCTCTTGGGAATCTCCACCGCATAGACATGTCAGGCATAGATGAGCGTCTTTCCGAAATCACAGTCGATGTAGCATGTGATGTGAACAATCCGCTGTGCGGAACTGAAGGTGCTTCGGCTATATTCGGTCCGCAGAAAGGTGCGATGCCTGAGGTTGTGAGGGAACTAGATGGTGCTCTAGCACATTTCGCTCGTATTATCGAAAGAGATGTGAAGGTTTCTGTGGCAGAACAACCCGGATCAGGCGCGGCGGGAGGTTTAGGGGCTGGGCTTATGGCTTTCACTGCCGCGAATTTGCGTAGCGGTTCGGATATTGTACTGGACGTTGTGAAGATGGAAGACCACTTGATTGATGCGGATGTTGTGATTGTAGGAGAAGGTAGATTCGATAAATCGACCGTATTCGATAAGGCTCCGGCAGCTGTTGCTCGCTTGGCGAGGAAGAAAGGGATACCTGTGATAGGCATAGCGGGATCGCTTGGTGAAGGTTACGAAAAGTTGCATGAGGAAGGTATATCCGCTATGTTCAGTATTGTGCGCCGCCCTACCACCCTCGAAGAAGCAATGGCACAGACAGATGCTCTTGTGGCATCCGCTACAGAAGAGGTATTTCGTGCTTTCGCACTTGGAATGAATTACCGCACAGGGAGTAGTGAACAGGCACGATGAACGATAAGGTTTACGATGTAGCTATTATAGGATCAGGCCTTATTGGACTCTCCACTGCTATGGCTCTATTGAATAGATACCCCGGTTTGAAAGTGGTGGTTTTGGAAAAAGATAATACTTTGTCCTCTCAGCAGTCCGGACACAATAGCGGTGTGATTCACAGCGGGATATACTATAAGCCGGGTTCTTTGAAGGCAAATTTCTGTGTAGAAGGACGTGCCGCTATGACCAGATTTTGCGAGGAAAATGAAATACCTGTCTGGGTATGTGGAAAACTCATAGTAGCTACTATGGAAACTGAATTGGCGAGATTGGATATTTTGTACGAAAGAGGTAAACATAATAGAGTAGAAGGTCTCGAGTTGGTGGGAAGGGAGCGAATAAAGGAGATAGAGCCTCATGTAAGTGCTATCAAGGCATTGTGGGCGCCTAAAACGGGCATAGTAGATTTTAGGAAGGTAGCACAGCGCTACGCAGAAAAGATTCTAGAACGAGACGGAACTATTATTTTCGATTTTACAGTGAATGGCATAACTCGCAGAAGTGATGAGATTATCCTTACTTCAAAGTTAAATGAGATGAAAGCACGTAATATAATCAACTGTGCGGGTCTCCACTCTGACATCGTTGCAAAGATGACGGGTATGCCTCTTGAGTTACGGATAATTCCATTCCGCGGTGAGTATTACTCTCTCAGAAAGGATAAAGAGCATTTGGTAAAAGGGTTGATATACCCTGCGCCGGATCCCGCACTGCCTTTCTTGGGTGTCCATTTCACACAAACTATGAAGGGCTTTGTGGAGGCTGGTCCTAATGCTGTGCTTGCATTCAAAAGAGAAGGTTACAGAAAAAGGGATATTTCCCTGAATGACTTTAAACAGACATTGTCATACATAGGTTTTTGGCGGTTGGCACTCAGAAATTGGAAAACCGGCATATGGGAGATCAATCGCTCTCTGCGAAAAGATGCATTTGTAAAAAGTCTACAGCGCCTAATTCCAGAGGTAACCTCTCCTGATTTGGAAATTGGCGCTACAGGAGTCAGAGCTCAGGCGGTAGCACCTGATGGGTCGCTTATAGATGACTTCCGAATAGAGGAAAGCATGGGCGCCGTACATGTTTTGAACGCACCATCTCCCGGCGCAACTTCCTCCCTTGTTATAGGAGAGTATATCGCTAATATAGCAGGTCGAAACTTTTCGTTGGACCGATGATGATTAGGATTGGGTACTAAAGACCTATCACCATCCGTTCAGGGGCTTCTATAAGCTCCTTGATGCGTACTAGAAAACGGACGGAATCCGCTCCTTCTACTATGCGGTGGTCGTATGTAACGGCTAAATACATCATAGGTCTAACTTCTAGGTTTTCTTTTATAGCGATAGGCCTATTTTGTATAGTGTGCATACCCAATATTCCAACCTGAGGCGGGTTGAGTATAGGCGTAGAGAAGAGTGACCCGAAGACACCGCCGTTCGTGATGGTGAATGTGCCTCCCCTCAGATCCTCTAGCGTCAGTTCATTGTTTCGGGCTCTTTTGGCAAGATGTCGTATATCCTTTTCTATGTCTGAAAACGATTTCGCATCGGCATCTCGTATAACGGGAACTACAAGGCCATCTTCAGTAGAAACGGCAACTCCTATATGTTTGCGATTTCTATAGACAAGTTCGTTTTCAGAGAGTTCCGCGTTCAGTATGGGAAAATCTTCCAAGGCAAATATGCAGGCTTTCACAAAGAAGGACATCAATCCCAAGCGTACGCCATACCTTTCTTCGAATGCGGCACCATGCCGTTCACGCATAGCAAGGACAGCGGTCATATCCACTTCATTGTAGGTTGTGGTCATAACTGTGTCTTTTTGAACGGAAACCATACGCTGCATCATTGTCATCTGGCGGCGAGTTAGGCGTATTCGCCTTTCGTCTTCATTTTTTGGCAGGTATACGTAAGATGCTGCTGATTCGCTTTCCGCCAATTTTGCCATATCCGCTGATGAAAATTCTTCTTGAATAGATGGTGGTGTACTTTCGGTTCCATCTCCGTTACCTTTATTCAGGGCAGCGGATCTCACATCGGCTTCAGTGACACGTCCTCTGGATCCCGTACCTGTTACGTCGGTGAGATCTACTCCAAGCCGTATTGCGGTTCGTTTGGCTAGAGGGGTTGCCACCTTCTCCGGCTCCTCATCCGTTTCTACGGTTTCTATATTTTGCGTTGAATCATCATTCACTAGCTCCGGCTCTGGACGTACAGATTCGGTTATAGTGCCGAGGATATCCCCTTTTGTGACCACTTCACCTTCTTGGCGGATTATACTTGCTAGCGTTCCGAATGCCGGAGATGTAACCGCTACATTCACTTTATCCGTTTCCAATTCCAAAACGGTTTCACCCTGTTTTACAGTATCGCCGGGCGCCTTCTTCCATATGCCTACGGTAGCTTCAAAGACGGATTCTGCCATCTCCGGTACAACTATTTCCACTGTCATTTAATGTACTCCTGATAATTCGTCATCCAAACCGACGGCTAGTGATATAAGCGCCTTCTGCTGCAGTTTATGGAGCCAATTAGAACCTTCAGCCGGGCTTGCTGTAGACGGTCTTCCGATATACTGCACATTCTTGTCTCCAAACAGTCGATTCAGCCATGTTTGCATATAAACCCAAGCACCGCGATTTTTAGGCTCTTCCTGCAACCATATTATTTCCTTTACGTTTGGAAAATTCGCTATTTGCTCATATAAGGGTTTGAGAGGAAAAGGATAAAGTTCCTCTATGCAGATAGCTGCCACATTCCGTACATTTTTCATAGCAGTACTGGATATAAGGTCAACGAATATTTTGCCGGTGCACAGTAACAACCGGCTTACATCATTACCGGATGTTTCCTCAGAAATATGAGTCCGTGTGGAATGAAATGTTCCTGAAGTGAGCTGTTCCTTACTGGCGGAAGCAAGAGGGTTGCGCAACAAACTCTTGGCTGTCATGATTATGAGGGGTTTTGGTTCTTCCCTCAAATCGGCCGATGCCGTAATAAGCAGATGGAAATATTGAGCGGCAGTCGTGGGGTATGCTATCCGTGCATTGCCTCTAGTTGCAAGCATTAAAAATCTCTCTAGGTGAGCATGAGAATGATTTGGCCCCTGCCCTTCATATCCGTGTGGCAGTAGCATAACCAAACCCGTTCTCTGATTCCACTTGGCTCTGGCGGACATTATCATCTCATCCACAATACTTTGCGCATTGTTCACAAAATCACCGAACTGCGCTTCCCATAACACTAACGCATCCGGCCGCATCACAGAGTAACCATGCTCAAACCCTATGACGCCCGCCTCCGATAGAGGAGAGTTATATATGCGGAAATTTCCTTCAGCCGCACCTTCCAAAGGTGTCCATGAATTGCCGTTTTGGTAATCAAAAAGAACTGCATGGCGCTGGCTGAAGGTACCTCTCTGGGCATCCTGTCCTGTGAATCTGATAAAGATTCCGGATTCCATGATTGCGCCGATAGCTAGCAATTCGGCATGTGCCCAATCTATACGGCCCCCATCTTCCAAAGCGGACGATCTGCGGGACAATACCCTCTCGGCTATTGGGTGAAGTGAAAAGCTTTCGGGCGGAGTGGAAATACAAGCATTTACCTTCATAAGTGTCTTGAGCGGTACTTTAAATTCTCCGTACTCCTTGAAATGAGTGTTAGAACCTTTCAGAAGCTTCAAACCAAGGTCCTCCATAGTATCTGCGGGTATCTCCTCCGCTTCACCTTCCACAGATTTCTTGATAATAAAAAGATCATCCAATCTTCGCTGAGCCATGTCATCCGCTTCCTCGCGAGTAATAACTCCTTCCTTATCCAGCAAGTCGACAAAGATTTCACGCGCTGTAGGTTTCTCAGATATACGACGATACATTAGAGGTTGCGTCAAAGAAGGTTCATCATTTTCATTGTGCCCATAACGACGATAACAAATTAGATTTATCAGAAAATCTTTTCTAAACTTTTCCCTATAAGCAACCGCAAGACGAGCCGCCGCAACACATGCCGAAACGTCATCTGCGTTGACATGAACTATAGGTATACAGAAGCCGCGCGCTATATCGGAAGAGTGAACGCCTGAAAATCCATCCTCCGGGTTGGTAGTAAAACCGAGTTGATTGTTTATGATGATATGAATGGAACCGCCAACAGAATACCCTTTCAAACCGGAGAGGTTAAGCGTTTCGGCAACGATGCCTTGCCCGGCAAAAGCCGCATCGCCATGTATGACAATACCCATGGCACTGCGTACACTATCATCAGCATTCGATAAATCCTGTAAAGACCGAACAGCTCCTATCACCACAGGGCTTACCATCTCCAAATGGCTAGGATTCGGTAAAAGCTGCATAGTTATATCCGGCACGCCATCATTATCGTAATCACGAGCCCTTCGTGCACCCAAATGGTATTTGACATCCGTCATCCAGCCCTTGGATTCAAGCGAAGCTAGGTACTCGAAATGTCCCTCCTCAAACTCGGCAATAATGTCGCGATAAGGTTTACTGAAAGCATGAGCCAGTATGTTTAGCCTTCCTCTATGAGCCATACCTACCACAAGATTTTTAACGCCTATATATGCTGCTTCCAAAGCTATCTGGTCAAGCAATACTACAGCCGTATCCGCTCCTTCCAGACTGTACCAGCGTTGCCCGGGGTATGCTTTATGAAGGAAATGTTCGAATATATCCACACGAGTGAGCATATCCAGTAAATAGCGTTTCTCTTCACTTGCCAAACCAAGACGGAATTTATTACTGTTCGATTCTACTTTCTGCCTTAGCCACTGCTTCTCTTCAGAATTGTGAATATGGGCAAATTCATACCCGATAGTACCACAGTATACTCTTTTCAAATGTGCAATAAAATCGGCGAAGGTGTCTTGCGTATTGAGCGAGCGATCTTTGAAAAAGGGAACAAAGGAAGCCAACTGCCGATCCATGCTGTCACTTTTTAGCCCATGATACTCGGGCTCCAGCATAGGCACTTCACGAATAGCAAGACCTAGCGGGTCTGTATCAGCCGCGCAATAGCCGTGATCTCGTATAGCTTCGGCGTATGAATTTAAAGCCACAAGAGATTCTATAAACGACGGTTGATACCCTATAGATCGTTTGTTATCACTTATCAGAGGATAAACGGATCCGGTGGGATTACCGCCATTGCTTCTACATAGCAATTCCTCAACGTACCGCATATTAAGCCCGCCAAACTGTTTTAAAAATTTAATCTCCTCTAAGGCGGGGATATTTTCAACTTTTTTGTCCATACTTTATCCGAGCCGGACGCGTCAATTCTCCCTAGGCGATAATCTCTTCCAATTTGGCACGTATAGACTCTTTAGGCTTTGCGCCTATTATTTGACCTACGACTTTTCCATTTTTAAATACAAGAAGTGTAGGTATGCTACGAATACCGTATGAAGCGGATGTCTGTACGTTGCTATCCACGTCTAGCTTAGTGAACTTGACGCGGTTTGTGTATTCGATAGATAGCTCCTCCACAATCGGCGAGACCATTTTGCATGGTCCGCACCATTCCGCCCAAAAATCCACCAATACAGGTAAATCTGACTTCAATACTTCGGCATCGAACTCAGAGTCGGTAACATCACGTACCTGGCTCATATTAATTGTTCCTTTCGTCCTTGAGAACGTTTCGAGATGTGTTGTTGAAACTCGTTGATGATATGTATACAAGTATAACTAACGCTTACTTAAATTTACAGCAGCCACAGACGTAGTAGGTTAGAATTTCCCTCTTGAATTTCACAGCATCTGATAATATTTTATTTTCTTCTAGCATCTTCATTCTCTTTTATTACGTTAACATGCCGAATCAAAAGAGGTTCTACATTCGGCGCAGGGTCGGGATTGCTGCTCTCTTGCATGGAAGAAGCAAGCTGAGCAAACAAAGTAGTGGTAGAGACCGTTCCTCTGTGGACGGCATCTAGGCGGGTTAAGCCTCTCATCAAGACTCTGCCACGATATTTGACAACTACTACATCATTTTCGGCTATACCTGCTGCTGCTGCGTCTTGTTTATGTATGGAAATCAGCTCTTGTCTGTTTACGTAATTCATGTTATCCCTGTTTTCTATATGCACCGCTCTTTCATTCTGATGAAGGACGCGCCCGGGAGTGAAAATCACAGAGGACCCGTTTTGTGGCGGCTGCAAAGTTTCTATCGGATGTATTTCCAGCGAATCCGAAATTTTACCCCCTTCTTCTTTAACAATGTCGGTTCTCGCGAACCTCAGCGTAGCATCGGAATAAGCGGGTGCTGCTAATACCATTTCAGCTTTTACATCTTCGTAGCTTTTATATGCGAAACCTTCCACATTTAGCGCACCTGCGATGCCGGAAAAAACCTCCCATCCATTCTTTTCATCATGCTTTGGAGCCCACAGCGGGCGTAGCCGCTGCACTCGTCCTTCCAAGTTGGTGACCGTCCCATTCTGCTCGGCGTACACCGTAGCAGGTATTACCACGTCCGCATGCTCAGTCAATGCGTCATCGAAAACTGCTGAAACTGCGAGGAATTCTAGATTTGGCAGTGCGTCTTTGAAACCTTCCAGTAGCCCATTTTCCGCACTTATCCCATCCGACATAAGAATCACTGCCTTTATACGGCCTTTCATAATCGATTGAATAGTGGCATACATGTTCAAGCCTTCCATAGACGGCAAGGAACTTCTCCACAAATTTGCAATCCTTTCACTTATAACAACGTCATCTAGAAAACCTCCCGGCAGTAAGTCCGGGCCACAGCCGAGGCATCTTGCACCCATAGTATTGGCGCCATAATACAAGGGGAAAATTCCGCCTGTTTCCTTATTTATGCTCTCCGTAATAAGCGAAAGGTTAACTATCGTATCTGCTAGCGCTTCTGATTGCCTCTCTACTAAGCCATCATTCCCAAATACGAAAGCGGTCGGTGAAGAATCGTATATAACGCCGGCAACATCCCTTAGAGCATCCTCTGAAACACCGACGGCTGAACTGATATATGAGAGATACTCGGAATCTTCAGTTATATGATCTTCGGTCTGTTCTACTTCATTCATCATTCTTGCACTTATCAATTTCGATAATGCCGATACCAACAGCGGTTCCGTGCCCGGCTTTACTCGCAGCCAGTACCTAGCATAGCGAGTCAACTCTGTTTCGCGGCTGTCTATAACGATGACGGCTCTACCTCACGAGTAGCGCGCTTTATAGGAACAGTAAGGACATTCTGCTCTTCGGTAGGGTTGCCGCATATAATAACAATCGCTCCCGCCCTCTCTAGGCTCCATATGTTGTTTGTAGAACCTGAGTACCCAAGGCGTGAATGCAAAGCCTTTAATGCGGAAGGGTTGAGATCATAAGCACTGGTTACGTTATTTGTCATAAGAGCAAGCCGTGCGAATTTCTGCGCCGTATATTGATCCTCGTTGCTTCCTCGAGGGGAAGATATGATTGCAACCTCATCGGGGCTATAATTTCTCAAGCCCTCCGCAATGCGGCTGCATGCTTCCATGAAAGAGGCCGGTATGCGCTGCCCCTGTGAGCCCTTATTTTCCACAATGAAGGCTTTCTTTATACGAGTCTTATCATTCGGGTAATCATAGCCGAATTTACCTTTGAAGCAAGCTTGCCCTATATTGGCTTCACCAGCCAAATCACCTTTGAAACGCACCACTTTATCGAAACGGTTCACTTCCGCTAACATACTACAACCTACAGGGCAATTAGTGCAAATAGTGGGGACTTCACGCACTGCCTTCTCCCACTTGTAATCCCGCTCTACTAAGGCTCCCGTAGGGCATACATCTATACAAGCGCCGCAAAATTCACACCCTGATTCTATAAGCGATACACCATGAGACGTGCCCACAAGAGATACACCGGAGCGGCTAGTAAGTGTAAGCGCGTTATCCACACGAACTTCATCACACACCCTAACACATCGTGCACAAACTATACATAGATTATAATCACGGTCATAAAAAGGATCATCGGTATGTATCGGAAGGTTACGTCGATTGTAGGAAAGCGGAGTCCGCAAATCCAGATCTACAGATCTGACAGTGTCCTTCAATTCGCACCTTTCATTCTTTGGGCAAATTGTGCACCTGTCCGTTACGGCAACGTGGCGCTGGCAGATATCCTGAGGCCCGCACAGCTCTATACGATGGCAAGTAAGGCAGCCATGCGGATGCTCCGACATGAGCATCTCGATTACACCTCGTCTCAATTCCAGCACCTGCGGCGTAGAAATATTCACAACCATACCGGGTGCGCAAGGCGCTGTACAAGAAGCGACGATGCCTTTCCGACCGTTATGATCCGTTTCCACCACGCAGCTTCTACAAGCACCGTACGGCTTCATCTTAGGGTAATAGCAAAGATAAGGTATATATATGCCTGCATCAAGAGCAGCCTGCAAAACAGTTTGTTCCGGTTTAGCAGTAACGGATACACCGTCAATTGTTAGATTGATTTGTTCACCTTGCATCATGTAACTCCGCTATGGGCGTGTGCGCGTTGGTAATATCATTGAACCATCCTCAAACGCACCGGCCGGTTCCAATTTACCCATAAGTTGATTAGCGAACTCCTCACCAAAATACTCTAGAGCGGAAGAAACAGGATTGAACCCAAGTTGCCCGTGCCCGCAAAGAGAGCCTACTTTCATATCCCGCCCTACTTTTTTTACCACCTCGAGATCACTCTCCGCCGCTGAATTTTTGCAGATACGATCCATAATTTCCAGCATATGAGTATTACCCAATCTGCACGGGAAGCACTTTCCGCATGATTCGAATTGATTGAACGCTATCAGGTTGCGGATGAGATCGACTACATTCACCGTTTCGTTGCAAACTATAATGCCTCCGGAGCCAAGAATAGCACCCGATGCAGCCATTTCATCGAAATCAATGCGGGTGTCGAAGGCTTTTTCTCCCATCACACCACCAAGAGGTCCGCCTGTCTGCAGCAATTTTATTCTTTGCCCGTCAGGTGGGCCGCCACCGATCTTTTCCAAAAGATCGCGTATAGTTACCCCCATAGGCACTTCATAAAGACCCGGCTTTTTTATATGTCCGGAAAGACAGATAATAGTTGTACCTGTGCTTTTCTCTGTTCCTACTCGTTTGAACGCTTCGGCTCCGTTCAGAACTATCCAAGGGACATAGGAAAGGGTCTTTACGTTATTTATATTAGTTGGTTTCTGCCAGAGGCCTGCCTGAGCGGGGAAAGGAGGTTTGAACCTAGGTGTAGAGCGTTTCCCTTCAATTGCTTCCATAAGTGCGGTTTCTTCACCGGCAACATAAGAATCACCCGTCAGCGCTACTTCTGCATCGAATGAGAAGTCGGTGCCTAATATATTTTTACCCAGCAGGTTATGCTCGTAAGCTTGGCTTATAGCGTGGCGCATATTATCTATGGGGATATCATGCCCGTGCCGGATGAAGACATAACCCTTATGTGATCGTGTGGCGTAACCGTTCAGGATAAGTCCTTCCAATAAAGTGTGCGGGTCATTTTCTATTATGCTTTTGTCATTGAAGGCGCCGGGATCCCCTTCTTCACAGTTGCAAAGAACAAATTTGAGCAATGCCTTGGATGGCGCGAGGAAAGACCACTTTAGGCCTGTAGGGAATGCGGCTCCTCCTCGCCCTCTCAAACCCGATTGTTTCACAGCTTCTAAAACGGCGTCCGGTTCATTCGAAGTCACTGCGCGGTCCAGAGCTGAATACCCTCCGTTGGCGATGTACTGCAAAATATCACGTGGATCTATCTGTCCGAAGTTACGGGTTACTATCTTGAGCTGTTCTTTCCATTCGGGAATATCCTGAAGTTTCGGTAAACCTTCTATTTCATCATCCGAGCTTTCGTATGCAAACATCTTTGCATCATTTGGAGGCGCTTCAACGGATTCCGCAAACTTTTCGATAATACGCTCTACATCATGCGGGGTCAGGTTGGAGTAGAACACCCTCACCCCTTTATGCGAGAGGATGTCCATTACAGGCTCTCTGTACATCAACCCAAGTGAACCCACTTTAGACAAATTGGCGTCCGGATGATGCCTGTTTATGGCTTCTTTCGCAGCCGCGAAAATTTCGTCGGCGCCTACTGCTTGGCCGGATAAACCTCCGCCAACTCGTATCCATGGCTTTCCGCTAGTCAGCTCCGCCCATCTTTCAAGTGCTTTGCCGGATATATACTGAAACGCGTCCGACATAGCCTAATAGCTATCCTCATCTCTCTTCTCAAGCAACCGCTTCACTTCCGGTGCTGCTATTTCGGGAGTGAAGCGTCCTTTGAGGCTGTGGTCTATAGCGATGACCGGCGCATGTGCGCACGCTCCGAGGCAAGTACTGTATCGTAAGGTAACCTTGCCATCGGGTGTTTCACCTTCATCCGTAATGTTCAAGGTGTTGCGAATGTTATTCAGTATGAGTTGGGCGCCCATGATATGGCAAGAAGGTCCCCAGCACACATCCAAGATGTGCTCACCGGGAGGCGAAAACCTAAAGTTTGTATAGAAACATGCTACGCTCCATACATCGTTTATTGTGACGTCACAGAAATCTGCTATAGCTTCCATTGCTTTATCTGAGATATAGCCGATAGAATCTTGCACGGCAAGAAGCGAAGATAACACCGTTTTAGTGGGTTGGCTCTGTGAATTAAGGGCGCAGGTTATACGTTTTATCAGTGATTCATCAGAGGGTATGTGGGTAATAGTCAATTACTACTCCAAACAGGGAGGAATGTACTCCCATCACAGATTAAATATAACATCTATGCGGGTGCAACTGCATATCTTGCCGCCTCCAAGTCTTTACTCAAATCGCGAGTTTTTGTAGGTGAGAGTATCATCTCTTCTATCATCGTTCTTTGCGGCATAGTTGCACACAGCAGAATCGCATCGGCTATATCTTCCGGCTTCATCATGGATGAACGTGCTTCGTCACTCGGTGGCATTGGACGTTTTTTCAGAATAGGCGTGTCTACCTCTGCGGGGAATATGGTGCATGCTCTTATACCCTGATTGCGCAGTTCGGCATTTATAAATTGCATCAAGTTATGAGCAGCCGCTTTGGCAGCTCCGTAGGGGGCTCCACCCAGTAAACCGGGATTTTGCGCCGCCATAGATGAGATAGTGATTATAGTTCCCGCACCATTCTTTAGCATGTGTGGAAGTACCGCCTGCGTCAGACGATATACGCCTTCCACATTTACGGCGAAAACGCTGCTCCACTCCTTCGGTTCTACGAGCAAAATGGAGCGTCCGGTGCTGCTATGGCCGGCATTGTTCACCAGAATATCCGGCGCACCATATGTACTGATGGTAAAGTCAGCCACAGAAGTCGCTTTTTCTCCATCTTCCAAGTCAGCGGAATAAAAAGATGCCTCCCCACCGGTAGCCTCTATCATTGAAACCGTCTCGCGAAGCAATTCTACTCTCCGACCTACGCATACTACCTTAGAGCCGTTTTCTGCAAATAAAATGGCAGCGGAACGACCAATACCGCTACCTGCGCCTGTGATTATAGAGATTTTGTGTTCCAAAGATTTCATCTATTTCTTCTCCTTTGAGTAAGCTAATTTTGCAACCTCTGATCTGCCCGTACCCCGCTGATGTCCAGCTGGATTTGTTTTGCTAGCCGCCTACCCAAGCGTATACTGTAGTTCACGCCTCTATCTTCAGGGTATATATGCGTAGTATTCACAAAATATAGCCCACGGATAGGCGTGGTATGAGGGGGTACCACATTAGTGTAGTTTACACCCATTACAGGTTGCGCTGCGCTCAGAGCGTTATAGTGTCGCTTCTTTACCCATGAAGGATCGAAGTCAGAGTTAAAACGGGAGAGGTGAGGCAAATAATGTTCCCAAAGGTCATTCGGGGACATTTTGAACAGCGGATCGTTTCTATCGAGGTAGTTCGTAATGTACACCACGTGACTGCCGCCGTAATTTTCTGTGGGTACAAGGTTAGTATGCTCTATAAGTCCAAGAAAGGGTACAGCCTCATCCGTTATATTGATCCAGTAAAAATTAGTAAGAGGTTTCTCCATTTCCAGAATAATCACAACAGCGCCCAAGTATACGGCGGAATCCAGAGAGGATCTGAAGCTATCCGGAAAATCTGCAAGAGTAGAAAGAACAAAAGAAGGCGCGGTAGACAAGACATAATCGAACTCTTCAGATTCTTTCCTGCCGCTTTTCGTTTCAAAAAGCAAACCTTTCAGATTACTCCCCTCCGTCAGTATCCTTCGTACCGGCGTTTCTAGCATGATCCGACCCGCATGCTCCTCAATATTTGTCCGTAACCTTTCGAAAAGCACATCAAATGAACGGATAGGATAGCCTAAAATCTCTCTTCCAAAGCGATCTCGGGATGCGAAGCGAGTTTGAATTTTTGACCAAAACCAAGGCATCCAAACCTTTTCATAATAGCTGCCGAATTTTGTCCGCAAGAGTGGTTTCCAAATGATGTTATAAGCATCTGCGGGGATGTGTGAGCGCAACCAGCTATCCGCAGTAAATGCCTCTAACTTTCTCCAATCACGCATGCGACGCAAGGAAAGTGTTAAAAGCCCTAACCTCAGCCGAGATGTGAACGAGATGGGCTTTAAACGAAGTAGATCCATAGGCGTAGTAGTCGAATAAATTTTTCCATCTATGAATGTCCCCACAGTAGAACGGAACCACTTTAGATCATCGGCGATATCCAACTCACGCATCAAATCTATTAAGGCCTTGTCCGTAGTGAAGATATGATGATACCCGCGCTCTAACCGCGCACCTGACACTTCTAGAGTTGAAGCTTGCCCGCCGGCAAATGGAGCAGATTCGAATACAGCGACTTCATGACCCGCTTTCGCAAGATCGTAAGCCGCCGCTAGTCCGGCAGCCCCGGCGCCTATTATTCCTATTTTGAGTTTCATTATTGAAAATCCTGTTTAAATGCGGAATAATCTTTATGAACATAAACATGAAAGGAGAAAGGTATATAAAGATCTTCCGAGAAATTAGAGCCGTCTATCTCACGATTCCACCAATAGGCAGAAGGCTCTCTCCACCGGGACGAGTCAAGTAATGCGTTATAAATATCCGTTACAACTAATGTACCTCCGGGACACCACCAGCCGGAAGGCTCATCGCTTGCAGGCACGGGACCTGAGCCGCATCTATACTTCGATTCAGGAAATGACCAGCGAAGTACTGTTGCTTCACCGTCGGTGTAGTTGACGGTAGTTACGGAATTTTCAAAGGCGTACTTTTCATGCCCGTTTACTAGATAAAAAGTATAGTTTGCGCTCTCGGTTTTCTCTTCTCTCTGATTTTCATCAATTGAAAAAGTTTTATTATAAGTCACATTGGTATACCTTCGGAGGTACCACCGCCACGGCCAGTTTAGTTCCGAGCCTACACTTATAGGCAGAGCATACCCTTCCGGAGCACTATCCGCTATATTGTCTATAGACCGTGCTAGATTGTGAGTTTGGTGAGAGGTTTGAGTATAGATGAGTAATTCCTGCGGATAATCTACATACCTGTAAGATGCAAGTGAGGCCGAACGAATGGTTACTATCTGCAGAATCACAAAAATAAGTAGTCCCATTATGGAGAAAGTGTAAGGTATCAAAGCGCCTCTATTGGTAGTTATGCTTCGCAAGAATAGAAGTGCAAGGGAGTTTATAGCTTTCGCCGATAGAATTATCATAGGAGGTACTATATTGACTAGGAGCCATGGGAATTTTTCCCCGGCTACTGAATAAGCAATAAACGTAGATAGTATCCAGAAGATAGAGTACTTTGCAAACAGATCACCTCCGTTTAGAAGGTATTTGACTTTGCTTCTTAAATTGTAAGGCAGCATGATAGTTCGGATAATTTCACGGCTGGCATAGTATAAAGTAGCTAAAGAAGCAAAAATTAGAGGGAGAAACTCGTATACACCTGTAAGCATAAGGAAGTAATACCAAGGCTGCCCTCCTCTGGCTACATCTTGTTGAGCAAGCCAGTAACCAAGTGATTGCCATGTACCGCTTAGCGCTCCTACCGGATAAGTGAAGAAGTTAGTAAACATGAAAAGAGTTATAAACCAAAAAATTATAAATGCAATCAGCCATCGCTTAACGTTCCAAAAGAGTCCATTGCGGCGCCTATAAGAAATAACACCGCTGTTATTGCTATGGCAATGCCCAAAGCAACATTGCCCACAGGTGTGCCTGTTATAGCATTCAATGTCCCATCCGGTGCAGCTATAATAACTCCAAAAATATTCTGAAAGATACTGAACCCGGCTGCAAAAAAGGGTAAACTCAATGAGAAAATCACAATAAAGATATCGACCGCAGGTGACATACTTTCACCTTTCGCATGTTTAGTGAATCGTTTCCAAATATCGGGAAGAATTACAAAAAATAGAAAAACACCCAAAGAAGCTATGATTATGTACTGGGTTTCTTTTGTTGTAAACCCAAGCGCCAATACGGCCGCGATAATGTATAGCCAATAATTTTTACGAGTTCTCATATATTGCCAGACGGACGCAGTCATTGTCAGAGCGAAAACAGCCATAAAAATATCGTTGCGTGCAAATCTGCTGTAGTACAGCAGGGAAGGCGAAAAACTCAACATCAATGCAGCGCTTATGGCACCAAAACGTCCTATCCATGGGCGCAGTAATAACGGTATAAGAACGAGCACTGAGCCAAATATCGCCATTGGCAAACGGCCGGTAAGATCAGAGTCTCCAAATATAAAAAACGTTGCGGCGGTGGTATGGAATAAAAACATGCCGTGAGTAATTGGATGGTGCTTGTAGAAGTTACCGTTAGAGTGCTGATACGAAAAAAAGTTGTGTAAACTTTCATCGTGATGCACAGCACGATCATCCAAACCCCATAACCTCATTCCAACCGAGATAGAGAAGATTGCCAAATAGAAGAAAATTTCCAAGAATAGCACTGAATGCTGTTTCTTGAATGCAGGGATAGACAATTTCAGATTACTCGAATATAAAGACGATATCATACTATTTGACCTGCTCGGGTTTTATTATAGATGCGACTTTGAATATAGCTATTTTACGGGGTGAAGCCATATCCGGCGAAACACAATTACCGGTATCTTCAAAGACAACATCCCCTATTGCTTCAAAATCGGGAATAGATATATTCGGGTACTTTATGTACTCACGACACGATAGTATTATGTAATCTATACCATATCTGTCCAATATTATTTGCCGCTCATCTATACTTTGTGCATTGTAGAACTGCTCCACATCCGCGTACCGGGTATTTATAGAAACGATAGGGCCACGCCATTGTAATTCATGTCCGGGCCAGCCCAGTACTGTTGGAATACCCGTTGCAGATGATATGCGGCCAAATTCCGTGTAAGGCGCACCTATAGATTCTATTAGTCTAGTATCTTTTTCAGTATTTTCTACAAGCCACATTATCATTTTGTACTCTCCGTATGAGCTATTTTCGAGATATGATAAGCCATCTAGAGTAATCCTCTCATTATATGACAATGCTTTGCTTGTAGCGGCTCCGGCCGTATAATAGAAAGGTCCTATTAAAAGACCTGCAACCAACCCGATAAAAAGAAAGTTTAATACCTTCTTATGTTTAGTGATTTTTCTTCTTCGGGTCCACCAAAAAAATAGGGAATAGGCGGAAATTATCGAAAATAGCAACCACGCTTGGTAATACACTTTGAAAACGGTGTTCATCCTGTTGCCAAATAAGTCTATGACAAATACCAGTTCAACCAAATAAATCATGTAGGATGCAATAGAAAGTAATATCAGAATAAAATTCAAGTGACTCCGAGTATGATTTCTAGAAAGATTAACAGATGATGTGAAGGAAAACGCAAACAACAAAGCAATTCCTGCTAATAGCGGTATTTTGCCAATTAAACTCTCTATATTTGCACTAGGGTTGATTTGAAAGAGTGAATTGTTTCCTCCAATAATGGAAGATGGAGAATCTAGAGCAAATTGTTGATTGATAAAAAAGTAACCTACTGTCCAGAAAAGTAACGGTATAGATAAAAGTGCGAATATCAAAATATTTAAAGAGTGGTTGCGTGTCTGTTTGTTCATAAACTGTTTTGGCTTTTGAAAAGTATTCTTGAATGCGCTGAAAATTAACGGTGAGACAATCGCTAGAGGTAAACCCCATACAATCATAAAATGAATAGGGCGAGTAGGAACCGGCACATAGGCAACAAACGGTATCTGTATTTGGCTTTGCAATGTGCCAAATGGAGGGTAGAAAGGAGAGAAGATCAGTATAGATCCGGCTGCAATTACTGCTACTGTGGGAAGAGTTCTAAGTCCGTTGAAAAAGAAATTTGTTTGAGGAAATTCAGCGTTGGATTTGAATGCAAGCGCAGCCCATAAAACTACTCCTAGAAATAGAATATCCCAAGTATTGACAAATCCGGAAGCGCCCAAAAGTATCATCAGCATAAATGTGAATATCTTAGTTTTATGAAATTTTCGGATGCTGTATTTATTGGGAAGCAACCAAAGGTTTAAAATAAAGCCTAGAGTTGTAATTATGAAAGGGATGGACATGACGTGCGGATGTAAATCCGCAAGTATTAGGCTAAAAGCGGGAAATTCCTGTATGGTATTATCCAAAGCATTTCCGGAAATATCGAAAGAGTTGATAACACGTGAAGCTCTCCACCACCACCAAAATTGGTCCGGTATCCAACCGTTTAAACGGGCGGCAGGTTGTAACCCTTCAATAGCCAACCACTTGTAGAATCCCTCTGAGCCAATTCCAAGATGCGCCAATAGCTCAAGCCATCCGGCTAGAGAAGCCACTATAAGTAATAGAATTACTCCAAAGAAGGCAAAGAGTATAGGCAGATGGTATTTATGCGTAGATTTTCTTCCGACTGAAAAATTTTCTGACAATTCGGCTGATGATGATTTATTGCTGCCGACAAAAAGTGAAACCAGAAACGAAAACATAGCTGCCGCAGAAAGAGCAGCTACAGAGGATATTGCCAGATTGAAAGCATAAGACGCGGGGATATATGACATTTTCGCTATACCTCCAAACATCCAATATCCAAAGTAGTAATATGGGACAGCTTCTCCGCCGAACCATGCATCTTCAGGAGGCGCCCATTGAGCGCGTATAGAAGAGTTGAGAAACATGAACTCCATAGGTTTTTCAGTGCCGGTTATATCGGCATCGAATGCTCTCAATGATGTAAACATCACAAAAAATAGAACGAAAATAAGCTCGGTAACTAAAATTGCTTTGTAATGCTCTCGGATGAAATTTATGAATTTTCTACTGTCTTTGACTATAAAGAAAATTGTAAGACAAGATAGCAAACCCACTACAAGCCACCAAACAGGTACGGTGCTAGGTAAAATGCGGAGATAGCTCACTAGCCATACTATGAGCCCCGTCAGAATCATGCCGATAGGCCGGATGAACCCCCAACCTCGAGCAGGCATGAACTGTAAAGATTTCCATGTAACTCCGAGTCCGGCGAATGCTATTACTTCAAAGACAAGAAGCCACTTAATACTTTCGATCAATTATCGCCGCCGAAAAGGAATATATACCTTTTGTCAGTCCCCGACACTCGATAATAAGTTATCTGCAAACTGACGCGGAGAAAATTCCACAATATCATCGATTTTCTCTCCAGTGGTGGTAAACAATATGGGTAATCCTAACTCGTTAGTGATTGATAGCACAATACCACCTTTCGCGGTGCCATCCATTTTGGTAAGCACAATCCCAGAACAATCCACTGCGTCTGAAAATTTACGGGCTTGCACCAATCCGTTTTGCCCGGTAGTTCCGTCAAAGACCAGCAGCACAATACAGTGGAACGTTTCGCTATGTCTATCCAATATTCGCCGTAATTTTCGTAACTCCTCCATCAGGTTATGGCGTGTATGAAGTCTGCCCGCCGTGTCTATAATGAGTGTATCCGTGCCGTTGGATTTGGCAGACATAAGAGCATCGTATATTACGGATCCGGGGTCACTCCGAGGCTGCTGTGATATTACTTGGATGCCTATATAATCGCCCCACTTCTGCAGTTGTTCGATCGCTCCGGTTCTGAACGTATCGGCGGCGACTAGAGAAATTTTGCGTTTTTCCGTTAAAGCTATATTAGAGAGCTTAGCTGCTGTCGTGGTTTTGCCTGATCCGTTTACACCTACTAGCATCAGAGCTAATCGCTTTCCTTCTACAAATAAATGTACTTTTTTATCGTTTTTAAATATGCTTTCTATTGCCTCTTTTACAAAAATGATAGTTTCTTTAGAGTTTTTCGGCGGATGTTTTGAGATTTTTTCTTTAACAAAGTCTAAAATTAGCGTAGTTGTTTTTACTCCTACGTCTGCAAGTATCATGGCTTCTTCGAGATCATCCCAGAACGCATCATCGAGTTTGTTACGGTGCAGGATAGCCGATAAAGTTTTACGCCAAGAAAAAAGACTCTTTTTGGGTTGTAACGAATCCGTATCGCTGTTTCTGCGTTTTATCATTTCACGCCTGCATGTTTTATGGATGATTCGGATTGAGGTAGCAACTTCAGTTTTATTAGAACCTCGGCTGCCGCTTTTTGTTCCGCGTCTACTTTGCGAGTGCCCAACCCAACGCCTTTTACTCCTCCGTATATCGTGACTTCAGATCTAAAGCAGCCTGCAGGCAACGTGGCAATAAATTTCGTCATATACAAGGGGAGCGGCCATTTCTTGCTTTGTACTATTTCCTGAAGCATATTTTTGGGCTCGAAGTTTTGTCCTGAAGAAAGCACGGACTCTATATCTTCATCGAGACGGGATAGGACAAATTGCCGAGTAGTATTATAATCTTTGTCTAAAAAAATCGCGCCTACTAATGCCTCGAATGCGTTGGCAAGGTTAGATTTACGGCTAGGTCCTTGTTCAGCTTCTCCTTTGCCAAAAAGAATCGATGTGCCAAGTTTGAGATTTTGCGCTACTCTAGCTAGTGTCCCCTCTCTGATGAGTTGGCTGCGAAGTGTAGTTAAATCACCTTCTCGCATATCCGGCCTCTTTCTGTAGAGCTCTTCGGTGACTATTGCGCTGATGATGCTATCACCTAGGAATTCCATGCGTTCATTCGATGCTACCAGAGAGTCATGGTGTTCATTGACAAAGGATTGATGGGTAAGAGATTGAACCAGCAACTGTTTGTTTTGGAACACTATTTCGAGAGATCGTTCAATCTCCGCAATTTTTTCAGGCTCCATCAGTGTAGCGTTTTTCATGCGTCTACGCCCTGCGGCCATGGAGGTTGAGGTCTTTTCAATTCACCAAAATAGGGTTGTTTGGATAACGATATAATATGCTCGAATACCGATACGGCTTTTTCTTTTGGCGGAGTAAACGTCTTTAAAAATACGGGCATTTCGCCTTCAGGCAAAATGGTTGGAGTGCCAAATATGGATAGAGCCTCCGCTTCCATATGATCCGCTACTATTTGCTCCATGCAGTCGTTAGAGTCTAATTCTTGCTTGAAACGAACCATGTCAATATCCGTGCCTTCCACCAGATGCAAGATGTTTTCGCGAGACCTGATGTCCAACCTTTGTACATGTTTTGCCTCGAAAATCGTTTCCGCATAGAGCCAATGCGCATAATCTCCCTGCATGCGCGCCGCTACGCCGCCCCGGTGCGGCCATATACCTCGGCTAATGTAATCCGGACCCTGTTCCCATGCTTTCCAGCCGGTATCGCGTGAATTTACCTGCTCCAGCAAAAAGCACTTCCATTCTATTACAAGTTTAGAACCTAACTCGTTTTGAACGTCATGCAGCCACTTGCCGGCTTGGCGCACCCACGGACAAGTATAGTCGAAAAACACTTTTATCTTCAAATCTTCCATAGATGAACCTCCAGTTTATTTCATTATGTGTTGTAGTGTCTTATAGTTCATAGTGTACAATCGCTACAGTTCATATAACAATAGAAAATACATGTACAGCTTGTATATACGCAGAACTAATGTAAAGAGATTATCTTATTCAATAGATAGGAGGCAGTAGCATGGCCAACTTAGCTTCATCGCTCGATACACGGCTGAATGCCGAAATGGCGAAAGTGATTCGCACCGCAGAACATGTAGCCAACATAGAGAAAGTTAAAATATACATAGTAGGCGGATTGATCAGAGACCTACTGCTTGGGGTAGAACCGCGCGATTTGGACATTTTGGTAGTAGGTGACGGTGAAACTTTCGCAAAAAAAATGGCAGACATGTGCTATGGCGAAATGGTCGCAAAATCACAGTTTGGTACGTTCATAGTAAAAAGCCCTTCACTTCAATTCGATATTGTAACGGCACGCTCGGAAACTTACCCTCGCCCCGGTGCTTTGCCTATAGTCAAACCGGACTCGTTGATTCCCGATTTGCAAAGGAGAGACTTCACTGTAGGCGCTATGGCAATAGCGATAACCTCAGACGATTGGGGAACACTCTATGACCCACTAGGCGGCTTTGCGGATTGCGCCCGAAAAAAACTGAGGCTTATTCACGATAAAAGCATACAAGATGATCCCACCCGCGCCCTTAGAGCAGCACGCTATATGGGACGATTGGACTTCAAGCTCACTGCCGAAACAGACAGGATTTTAAGACGAGATGTTCATTATATAAATGCAATCAGCGCCAAAAGGATACGTTCGGAACTGGTGAAGATGATGATGGAACCAAAGAGCACCGAAATACTGCAAGCAGCGGAAAGTATAGATGTTTTCGCTGCAATAAGCTCATCCCTAAGAGTAGGAAGAGCCGCCTTACGTGCTTTTACCCAAGCACCAGCGGACTCTAAAATTACATACTACATAGCATGCCTAGGAGCAGGTTTGACACGGACGGAGGCGGAAGCCGTATCCCTTCGTTTGGATATGCCCGCCTATTGGCACACCGTTCTTATAGGTTCCTCTCGCTACCGAACGATGTCATACCTCCTAGAGCGAGCCGATATGAAACCGAGCGAAATTACACTGTTACTGGAAGAGTTTCCGCTCGAAGTTTTGGAGGTAAGCCTAAGCATAGCATCGCCAACTATTCAAAAGCGTTGGCTCGGAAGCTACCTGAGGGAGTACCGGCATATCAAACCTGAACTGACGGGGGAGGATATTATCGCCACAGGCATACTGGAGGGCAAACAAATTGGTGAGCTGCTGAGGGACCTAAAAGCGGCTCGTCTAGATCGTAGAGTGAACACGCGAGAGGAAGAGATCGCATTCATAAAGCATCGAGCACGAATTTCGGGATTTATACAATCCGCTCTATAACCCTATAAACTGCGGCAAGATTTATCTAGTTATTTCCAAGAGGCGAATATTATGATAGTGACAATATTCCGTTAAAAGGCAAACCTTCAAACTTCTCTTGCTTACAAATTCTCGAAGAAATCCTCATCCGCCTCCTTCAGTTCATAGGTGGCTTTGAACAGCGCGCATTGGGCCGCGATCAGGGTGTTTTCAGGCGCCTGCCCTCTGGCGCCGCGATGGCCGTGAATCTGGGGGAGTTTGCTCATCGGCGCAGTCGGTTTTCAAGCCGCAGCGGCACTATCGGCCGTCGGCTCATGCCAGCAGGCGGCGCAGCTCTTGCTGCCACGCGGCGGGTAGATTGGCATTTTCCAGGTGAACGCGCTCGCAGGCATTAAAACGCATGAACAAATGCAGTTGTTGGGCAAAAGCGCTCAAAAACCCGTCCGCCCGGCGCAGCGGCTTCTCCAGATAAAACTGCCTGATCGACAGCGTGGCGGTTTGTCGATGCGCTTTGGCGTCGAGTCTGCCGACTACCTGCGCCCCTTGCAGCACCGGCAGACAAAAATAGCCGAACCGACGCTGCGCCGCCGGCAGATAGCATTCGATTTGATAGCTGAAATCAAACAGCGACTGCAGGCGCCGGCGCTGGATTAGCAGGTTGTCAAACGGCGACAGGATTTTTACCCCTGTGCGCGTATGCCGCCGATGCAGCTGCGCCAGACTGTCCGGCAGCGCGTAATAAGGTTGTCGGCCAACGTCCACCGCGATCACGTCGCCGGCCTCGAGCATGTCTTGCAGCGTCGCTCTGATCAGCGGCTGGGTGTGTTTGCGCAGATAGCCGATCTCCGCCGCCAGACCGATGCCGTTGGCGCATAAAAACCGGGTGATCAAATGACGCGCATATTCTGTTTCGGTCGGCATGGATTGATCCAGCCCGTCCGGCAGCACCCGCTGCGGCAGATCATAGACCTTTTGAAAGCCGATGCGGCGGGGTGACAGCAGCCGACCTTCCATGAACAGTTGCTTCAGCGCCTGCTTGGCCGGCTTCCACTCCCACATCGCCCGGCTGCGGCTGGCGGTATCGGCAAAATCCCGGCTTTGCAGCGCGCCCTGGTCGCGGATGCGATCGAGCACATAGCACATCATCTTGCGGTCACGTTGTGTCCGGTGCGGCTGCCCGTTGGCGTGCGCCTGCATGGTCGGCAGGCAGAAGCGGTAATCCTGCATCGGTAGATAGGCGGCGGCGTGCGCCCAATATTCAAGCACCCGGCCGCTGGCCTGCAATTGATCGATATGCGACAGCCGATAGCGCGGATTGCGGCTCCATAGCACATGGTGATGCGCGCGCTGAACCACAGAAATCGTATCGATCTGGATATATCCCAGGTGCGTGATCAGCGCCAGCGTCGCGTCCACAGCGGCGCCCGATTGGGACCGGCTGAAAATCCGCTGACTCTGTAGCACTAGCTTGCGGGCCTCATCCGGTGCCAGTGAAATTGCCGTGCTCAATGCTGCCGTCATGTCTGCATTTTACCTCGTTGGTGAGCTGCTGAGGGACCTAAAAGCGGCTCGTCTAGATCGTAGAGTGAACACGCGAGAGGAAGAGATCGCATTCATAAAGCATCGAGCACGAATTTCGGGATTTATACAATCCGCTCTATAACCCTATAAACTGCGACAAGATTTGTCTAGTTACTTCCAAGAGGCGAATATTATCATAGTGACAATATTCCGTTAAAAGGCAACCCTTCAAGCTTCTCTTGCTTACAAATCCTTGAAGAAATCCTCATCCTCATCCTTCAGTTCATAGGTGGCTTTGACCCGTACGCCAACGTTGTGCTTTATCATCAGACTCACCAAACCCTTTCCGTCAATCAAAACGATATTTTGAGTCAATTTTTCCGCCGCCTCTTTTGCTTTCTTGGTGAAAGATGATGAAGTTACAAACAAGCCCTTTTCTACCCTTTTCATGTTGAGGCTACCGGAAAAAGCTTGAATTGCCGCAGGCGGAACCGGTGATCCATCCTGATAACGTTTGGCCTGAATATAAACGCGGTCGAGACCCAGCGCATCCCGTTCTACCACGCCATCCACACCGCCGTCGCCGCTACCTCCCAAGTGCTTGCTAGAACCCTCTTCAAAACCATACCCCATCTTATCCAAAAGTTTGAGAATTAGCTCCTCAAACCCCCGCGGACTAATTTGGCGTATTCTATCTAAAATATCACTTGCAAGTGCCTGCTCTTGCTGTGTTTGCGCTGACTCCATCAAATCGTCAGGCGTTTGATCCGATATATCACTAACCTCACTTTCGTATGTTTCCGGCTCCGGTGAGATTGTCTTCTGGTCGGACCCCTTATCTCTTTTTTTGCGAAAATCCCACTAGCGTAACTAGGGTATTGCTTCAGAAAGCGATGATCTATCTTAGCCGGAGGATTAGCAAGAAGTTTCAACCCTTCCGAAGTTATGCACACATAGCCCCTGCGAGGGTCATTCTATTAAATTTGCCAATTTCAGACTAGCTCTCGCCCAACGTGTTCTATTTTTAAAAATTGGCTCACCGCTCGTTTGCCTTTGTCTAAGTTCCTCTTCAGTCAGTTTAAACTCTTTTGCCAACGCATCGACAATTTCATTCAGATGGAACTCTTTGCCGGAAGCAATATGCTTCAAGAAAGGCAAAGTCATATCATATATTTGGGTATCGCCATAATTCTATCTCCTTGTATCGTCGTATTGTCACGTGATACCGCTTTTATACATCATAGCAGGCTGCTTCCTATGCCCCGCTGCCCCGCCTCAAACGGAAACCCGCCGTGCTAGCCTTTCCCGATGGAAGATATACTGCTGAGCAAGAGCGGCCCACCCGCCGAAATGCGAGCGTGCCCAATCCGCCATCTGCCTAATGCTCCATTTATCATCCAACCCGTACCATCGCACAAGAGAGCGTTTCACATGTCTATCTACGGGAAACGCCTCATCCTTTCCCAAAGAAAAGGCAAGCACACAATCCGCCACCTTATCACCTACACCGTTCAAACCTGTAAGAACATCATGAGCCTCTTCGTAAGAAACCGAGCGCAAACCTTCCAAATCAATTCGCCCTTCAGAAACGGCACGAGCGGCCTCCGCCACATACCTCGCTCTAAAACCAAACCCTAGACTGCGCAATCCCTCCTCACCAGCGGCGCCAACCACAGTAGGGGAAGGAAACGCATAATCGTGCAATCCGTCCCCTATTCGCTCTCCAAGAGAGGATAAAGATGCCATATTGAGTTTTATCCTTGGAATGTTGCAAACGGAGGAAGCTATAAAAGCAACGAGGCACTCCCAGCTATTTTGCCGCAGTACCCTTAGCCCTGTGAAATTTTTTACTGCTGCAGCTATGCAAGGATCCTCCGCAAAAATGTCCGAAAACCTCCCGATATCTACATCCGCCGCCAAGTACCTCCGTACCTTCTCACGCAAATCGTCGGTCGCTTCCGTTTCTACGCTAGCCTGCTCTACGGCCACGCCGTTTGTAGTCTTACGGATACGTACAACACTCCTACCTATCACACCGCGCCACCATCCGTCCGTCTCCCGCCACCACCTAAAAGCCTGCCCACCGTCTAGAGTAGCCTCTAAATCCAGAGGTCCCGTCACAAACTCGAACCGCCCGAACTCGCCGGCGTCTTGAGCAAGCGAAGAATGATTCACTTTCGCAACCATCCTTGAATATCCTCTTGAAGACGGTTTATTTTGGTGCGTTTCACTGCGCACTCCGGAAGCGCCTTGATAAACTTTTTACCGTATCCTTTAGTCAAAACACGAATATCCAGTACCACGAAGACGCCACGATCGGATCGGGAGCGTATAAGCCTTCCGAAACCTTGGCGAAAACGACGAACAGTCTCTCGCATATAATACTCGTTGAAACTGTCCTTATACAACTCGGAGCGGGCACTGGTAATAGGTTCACTGGGCACCGGAAACGGCAACTTTGTCATTATGAGCGCGTCTAGAGAAGCGTCCGGCATATCCACACCTTCCCAAAGGCTATTGAGGCCTAGCGCCAATATATGTTCGGAATGGTTCAGCATACGCATTATCTGGTGAGGTGTCCCATCTATACCCTGCCCTACCACAGTTAAATTTTCGTTTGCCACAAGTGAGTATAAATTACTCCTTGCCTGATTGAGGCTAGCACGAGATGTGAAAAGTGCTAAAGTTCGGCCACCCGTAGCTAGCGCCGTCTCTGCGATGGCGCGGGATTGAGCCGCGGCATACCCGGGAGTATTGGGCACAGGAACATCATCCGGAAGCAGTACCAATGCCGCCTCCTTGTAATCGAAAGGAGATCCTAGTATGAACTCATCCGCATCGGTCAATCCAATCTGTTCACGATAGCTAGTAAGGCTGTTTTCATAGCTCAGGGTTGCACCTGTAAGAATCACATGAGCGTTCTGGTGAAATATCGCTCTGTAAAGCTCATCGCTCACATCAAGGGGAGCGCCATGTATACTGCTAACCTTACCCGCGCCTTTTGCGTATGTTCGGAGCCAGTAGACAAACTTTTCCAAAGGCGTTGAAAAAACGCCGTGAAGATTGGTTATCGTATCATCCAAATAACTTCGGGCGGCCGATATATCGATCATCATGGCTTCTAAATCGTCCGAATTTTGTGCAACTGCCCTGCCTTCGTTAGAAAACCAATCTATCTCTTGGATAAGAACGTTCATTGAAATTTCGAGATTTTCGAAAGCTAGTGCCACACCTTCCCACCTTCCCGATGACCGGACGGCGGGAGTAATCCTCAACTCCCCACGATTGGATGAACTCATCAAAGTTGAGGATACAAAAGAGGTTATAGAGGAGAAGAAGGTTTGTGCTTCTTCCTCGGCGTGATTGTAGGTTTGAAGCATCTTCGCTACTCGAGGCCCTATCTCATCTAACGGTGCGCTAGAATTCAACCTCATAGCATTAGCCGTTCGTGTTATGATGCCATTCTGACCGCAAAGGCGTTCCAGAACGGCGGATAAAGGCTGAAAAGATATCTCGAACCCTAGACAACGAGTAGCCGTGTCTATTAAATGGTGCGCCTCATCTATAATAAAGCAGGAGTACGAAGGTAGTAACCCGCCTTCTGCGACTATATCCGATATCAACAGCGCATGATTTATGATAAGCACATCGGCGGCGGCGGCTTCCCTTCGAGCCTTGCGCAAGAAACACGGGCCTCTAACGGCGGGGCAATCATCGGCTCCCTCTGCCGAAAAATACCTGAAAACGGCTCGATCTCCCCATCCGAGGGTTATTGCGGAGCAGTCTCCGGTATCGGTCTTTTCCAGCCAGACGAGGCATTTGGCAAGAACTCGTAATTCCGCTTCCGAAAGACCGGCCGATTTAATCCCTTGCACCCAACGTCTATAACAAAGATAATTGCCCCTACCCTTCAGCTGAGCTACATTCAAATCGGTCACTCCAAGAGCTTCCTGCACAACTCTTTGCGCAAGCGGTAAATCTTTATTCAGCAACTGTTCCTGAAGGTTGATTGTATTGGTGGATATGACAGTTCTGCCCTCTACGGCATGGCTATAGATCAGAGCGGGCACAAGGTAAGCCAGAGATTTGCCTACGCCGGTTCCCGCCTCTATGATTAAAGGCCTTTCCGTAGATAATGAATCTCCTATGAGCTGCGCCATTTTCATCTGTTCGGGTCTATTTTCAAACTCTTTGAACGTGCGAGAAAGGGTGCCTGAATCTTTAAATATCTCCTCTACATCACTGCTAAGCTTTTTTCTTTCGACCTTAGGGCGCTCATAGGAGATCTCACGTTGTTTAAATCTTGGGCGCGTCCTCTCGTACTGCACTTTGACATCGAGTCCTGCAGGAACAGCGGGATAATCTCCCCGATTATCGTTTGATCTTTCTACCTTATCGTAAGATTTCAGTATCCGTTTTGCCAGACGTCCTACAGGCCAATCTCCGTTGTTCATCATTGTAAACTGCTGCAAAATGGAATTGCTTAGCCCTGCAAAATCCCGAAGGAGAGCAAGAAAAACGCGCATAGTAGCTTCAGCGTCCGATAGCGCTCTGTGAGGATTCTCGTTACGTACTCCGAAGTACTCTGCCAGTCCGCTTAACCTGTAATCTTTGCCGCTAGTAAGGACAATATGCGCCAAATCATAAGTATCGTAAACTTCCGGGGTCACTTTCAGTTGATGACTATTTAGAAAAGAGGTATCGAAATTTATGTTGTGTCCTACAAGAGGGAAATCTCCCAGAAATTTTCGCGCTCTATCTATAACACCGTCCCATCTAGGCGCTTTGTTCAGATCTCGCTGATCGATGCCGGTAAGTGAAACTATCTGAGGATCCAACGGCCGCAAAGGGTTTACAAGGCTGGAAAATGTTTCCAAAGTTTCCTCGCCGCGGAATTTTATCCCACCGAACTCTATAATCCTGTCCGAGTGAGGAGAAAATCCCGTAGTCTCCAGATCTATGGCGATAAATGTTTCATCATAAAGGGAAGGTTCCATACCAAATCATCCTGTACTTTGTAATCCTGCCACAACAACGGGATACTCTTTATATTCACGATACGAGCGGCGGCGTAGTTTTGCAACATGAAACACCGTTTTCTTCACCATAGTGGAAACGGGCGACCTACACGCTAAACCCCTATATACAGTAACGGTATAACTTGGGACTACTCATAAATTTTACAAGAAAAGGTCTTATGCAAAGTCAAAAGAAGAAATACAAAGGTGATGAAATTTAACGCAACGTAAACGACTATGCTCGGGTAGAGATGCACTTACGATATCATACATAATGAGATAACTTGGAATTTATACAATTAGGAGAGATGATATATGATAGTTTCCATAGGTGAGAAAGCTCCTTCGTTTACGCTTTATGACCAGAACGGCAATCAAAGGAACCTGGATGAGTTCAGCGGTAAAACTGTAGTACTGGCTTTCTTTCCCGCCGCCTTCACAAACGTATGCAGGGATGAATTGTGCACATTCCGTGATCAGCTCACCGCATTTTCGGAAATAAACGCCCAAGTAATTGGCATATCGGTGGATAGTCGTTTCTCCAACGCCGAATTTGCTAAACAAAACAAAATAGAGTTTCCTATTCTCAGCGATTATATGCGCGCAGCTATAAAAATTTATGGCGTGGAATGGCCGGACTTGGCAGGTATGGAGGGGTATGTATCCGCTAGACGCTCAGTGTTCATTATAGATAAAGACCAAATTGTGAGATGGAGATGGTTATCCGATAAACCAACAGACCAACCGCCTTATGAGGCGGTGAAGGCGGAAACAGGCAAGATAAGCTAATATGCTGCATTAGTTCCTATTGTAATGCAACCAGCATGCCGGGCAAAAGCAGCCCTAGAACAATAGCACCCGCCCATACTTGAAGCAAGATATGAGGCAAGATGTGCCTCGCAAACAAGATGGCCAAGATGTTGATGAGACCCGCTATCGCTACAACTCCCACCGTATAAGCCGGATTGGGAAGAAATAAAGATGACGATGACATAGAAAGCCGATCCGGTTGTAATAAATAGAAGATGCTCGCAGCTATTATGCCAAGCACAGACCACGCAATGGGCACGCCGGCGGCAATGATCAAAAAACGTTTACCCCTGTACTTGCCGGAAGGCTCCACCACGCGCTTCTTCAAATTTGACCAAATCACAAAAAAGCCGTGTACAAGAGAAAAATGCCCTAATATCGCACCGTTTATAAGGCCGGCAATCAATACTTCATTCATCTCGAACCTTATTTTCATCGGCGGGCATCCAAGGCTTCACGAGGAATGCGGGAATACCCAATGAACGCTCCAATAGAAGCTGCCATGCAGTGCCCATCTCCTTTGTTGGCGGTATTGCGAATATCGAAGGTCCCGCGCCTGTAAGCATAACTTCATCCGCCCCTAACCGAAAAAACCCTTCCGCACTTTCCCGCCAGTCTTTAAATACAGTAGGCGCTATCCCAGAGAAAATATTGAACATGAGCGCAGACGGACAATCTCCTCCACCCTGAATCCTTGCAGCGAGTTTATGTGATAGAGAGCCCTTCGTGAACATATCCGTTGTGATTCTGCCGAACATATCCGCAGTCTTGTTATACCTTCCTGAATTTGGCGAAACTATCACAAGGTAACCTATCCTAGGACGTTTTATAAAGTCCGTTTTTTCTCCGCGACCTTGAACCAATGCCGCCCCTTCGTGCACTAGGAACGGTACATCGGAACCTATCGTTTCGCCTATACGTGCCAACTGACGATATCCGATATTTATTTTCCACAATCTATTTAGCGCTCGCAACACAGCCGCCGCATCGGCGGAACCTCCCCCCATACCGGAGGATACGGGTATACGCTTTTCTATAGTAATACGTGCTCCTTCATCCACTTTGTACAACTTTCTGAGAGCCGATGCCGCTTTATATGCAAAGTTATCTTCTAAATTTTCCGTTACTGTATCCCCATCCAAAACCAGATCTTTATGCGGTGTAATTTTCAACGTATCGGCTAGTGTAACCGTCATGATAACCGTTGCGAGGTCATGGTAGCCGTCGCTGCGCCTTCGCAAAGCTTCCAGGGTAAGATTGATCTTCGCGTGGGCATGCTCGATGATGGTACGGCTCAATTCATCGCTCTTGTATTTTGAGAAAGCGAGAAGGTTTCCCATTTATTGTGAAACACCTGCCACTCCTCCAAAGACAAGGTAGCCGGTCTACGCGATGGATCTATACCGGCACTGGCGATGATGTTGGCTGCAAACTCCGGAGTGGTACGCATGCCGGCGGATATAGAATTGCGCAACGTCTTGCGTCGTGAGTTGAATGCCGCCTTTGCAAGAGTGCTAATCAAGGGTGAAACATGAAAATCTATTATGGGATATTGCAGTGGAGATATTCGTAAAACGGTAGATTGAACCTTAGGAGGAGGAGAAAATGCTACGGGAGGAACGTTAAAAAGTATCTCTGTCTTTGCCTGACTTTGTACTAGCAAAGATAAAAATCTCATACTTCCCGGTGATGCGGCTATATTTTCGGCTACCTCTTTCTGCACCATAACCACCATATCTATAGGCTTATGCTCCGCTTTCAGAAAGTGGGAGATTATTCTGGAGGCGGCATAATATGGCAAATTACTCACTACTTTATACGCGGTGAGATCACCATCCATAAGCTTGCGCATATCAAAGCTACGTACGTCTCCTGTGAAGATTCGAATATTATGCTTTTTACCAAAACGTTTTTGCAGTTTTTGTGCAAGCATCTCATCTTTTTCTATAAGCAACAGTTGCTCCGAGCACTCTGCAAGCAAGTCTGTCAGCGCCCCCCATCCGGGGCCTACCTCCACAACCGTAACACCTGGCTTTATATATGAAAGTTCTATAATCCGCTTCGCTATGGAATGATCCTTCAGGAAATGCTGACCAAGTTTTCTACCTGTCATGTAGTTTTACCTCAAAACACAGCCGTGCACCCTTCGGTTGGAACACTCCTCCACGGTTCGACACAAAACCCAGCTCATGTCCAGCTACCCCGCAACACCCAAAAGTGCCTGCTTACCGCTGCTTCCTCCCGGACCTGACGGGGTTCACAGTCTCTCGCCGTACGGGACCGGAACAATCATCACTGCATCTTGTGCCAAGTGGCGCAAATTCGCGCCCGCGCCAAAGGGATTCACCCCGCTATAGCGGATTTCGGGTATAGGAGGCCGCTAACTTCCCGCTTAGCACGGCTGCACCTATATATTACTACGCCGCAGTCATTAGAAGTTAGGGAAATTATCCATTTTGATAGTATATAAATGAATAGAACACATTGGTAAACGACTAGATCCTAAAAATAAAACACTGAATATTATGAACCAAAAAAACCTTACGGATACGCCTCGGATAAGAAAAGCGGTTATACCGGTTGCCGGTTTAGGAACTCGCTTTCTGCCTGCAACCCGCTCCATACCCAAAGCTCTTTTACCTGTACTGGAAACCCCTCTAGTAGATTACGCTGTGCGAGAGGCAGCGTCCGTAGAGATCAAAGACATAGCTATTGTAGTATCTCCCGGCATGGAGGCCGTTCCAAAATATTTTGAAACACTTCCGAATCTTGAATCGGCTTTAGAGCAAAGCGGCCATATCGGATCTGCAGAACAGCAGCGCGAAATAGCGCGCATTGCAAAGATTACTACCGTAATTCAGCAAGAACCGAAAGGTTTGGGGCATGCTGTGTCACTGACGAAAGAGTGGGTTGCCGGAGAGCCTTTTGCTCTTATACTTCCGGATGATCTGATATTTGGACACAAGAGCGGACTTGAGCAGCTTCTTGAAGTGCGTTGCGAGCTTGGGGGGCAAGTAATAGCCGCCGAAAGGATATCGCCCGCCCTAGTAAGCACAAAAGGAATAATAGAAGGTAAACAGGACAGAGGTATAATTTCCGTTACGGCACTTACGGAAAAACCGCCTGTAGAAAAAGCTGCCAGTGATCTGGCAATAGTAGGACGCTATCTACTGGAACCATCGATATTCGAACGTCTGGAGCATGGCAATATCACCTCGGGAGGCGAAATACAGATCACCGATGCTATAATCGCAGGCACTAATGTGCGAACTTTCGGCAAGATTATCGAAGGTAGGCATATAGATGCGGGTAACCCGGCGGGTATGCTGCAGGCGGCTATTTTCGAAGCCTCAAGGAGGCATGACCTCCGTAATGTTTTGGAAGAATTTATAGCAGAACAGATGCAATCTTAAAAAAGGATAGTAGAAGATTCTTCTCCTACTTTTCTTATAGAGTGAATCTAAAAAATCCGCTATAACTCAACGTTTATTATCCAACCTAAGCACAGACATAAACGCTTCTTCCGGCACCTCTACCCTTCCTACCATTTTCATCCGCTTTTTACCTTCAGCCTGCTTTTCCAGCAATTTTCGCTTCCGTGTAACGTCACCACCGTAACACTTCGCCAGTACATTTTTGCGCATTGCCTTGATATTTTCGCGTGCTATCACTCGCCCGCCTATTGCCGCCTGCAACGGTACCTCGAACATATGCCGTGGTATCAATTTACGCAAGCGTTTTATCAATTCCCTGCCTTTGAACTGAGCGGCACTTTTGTGTGTAACCATAGATAACGCATCTACAGTTTCGTGATTTACCCATATATCCAGTTTCACCAAATCCCCTGCACGCATGCCCGTTACCTTGTAATCTAGAGAAGCGTACCCGGAAGTCACGGATTTCAAAGTATCGTAGAAATCCGCAAGCAGCTCTCCCAGCGGAGCATTGAACTCTATAGACACACGCGTATCGAAAACTTTCCCTTCCGTTCCATGAGATGCTAGATACTCCATCCCTGAAAATTCCCCGCGCCTGCTAGTCAGAAGCTCTATAACTGGGCCCACATACCGTGAAGGAGTCAGTATAGTCCCTCTTACCCAAGGTTCTCTCATTTCCGCTATCTGCCCCGTATCCGGTAATTTGGAAGGGTTGCCTACACTCTCTACCTTTCCATCCTGCAAAAGAATTTCGTATTCAACGGATGGCGCTGTAGTTATGACATTCAAGCCGTACTCGCGCTCCAACCTTTCACGAACCACTTCCATATGCAGAGTGCCAAGGAAGCCGCAGCGAAAACCAAAGCCAAGCGCTGCCGATGATTCCGGTTCGAACCCAATTGCGGCATCGTTCAGCTGCAGCTTGGAGAGAGCATCTTTCAAATCGGAATAATCATTCTCACCCGCCGGATAGAGCCCGGCAAACACCATAGGCTTGCGTTCGCTATAACCTCGCAGCGGTTCGAGGGCACTATTCGCGGCGGCAGTAATCGTATCACCTACCTTGACATCGGCCACATTCTTCAGTCCTGTAGCTACAAAACCAACTTCACCGGTACCCAGCTGTTCCGTATCGACAGGATCGGGTGAAAAGAAACCCAGAGTTATTATTTCCGTTTCTTTACCGTTGCTCATAAGACGTATATGCTCTCCAGTCTTCAAAGTTCCATCCACAATGCGGACATAAGCTATGACACCTTTATATTTGTCATAACGAGAATCGAAAATCAGAGCTCGGGTAGGTTTATCTGCTCCGCCTTTGGGAGGCGGTATATTTTCCACAATTGCATCCAGTAAATCGGAGAGCCCTTCTCCGGTTTTCGCCGATACAAGCAACACTTCATCCTTGCTGAAACCGAACGTCTCCGCCAAATCCGTTTTTACCCGTTCCGGATCCGCGGCATCCAGATCTATCTTATTGATTATCGGTAATATATCTAGACCGTTCTCAACGGCGAGCCAAGCGTTGGCTACAGTCTGCGCCTGTACACCTTGTGCGGCATCCACCAATAGCAACACACCTTCACACGCGGCAAGACTCCTCGAAACCTCGTAACCAAAATCTACGTGGCCGGGCGTATCTATGAGATTCAAGAGGAACTGTTTTCCGTCAACCTCATGCACCAATGTAACAGCCTGAGCTTTTATAGTTATCCCTCTCTCTCTTTCCAAGGCCATACTGTCCAAATGCTGCTCCCGCAAATCATGGGAACTGATAGAACCCGTATACTCCATAAGCCTATCTGCAAGAGTGGATTTTCCATGATCTATATGGGCTATAATGCAAAAATTACGGATGCTGCTTTGCTGTCTCATTTTTTGGAACTGAGAATAAAACGAAAAGGCGATTTAGACACTCCTCCTGTCGTAAAGATTCATATACCAAGTACTTATACCAAGTACTTAGTGTAAAATAAAAATCATTGGTAGCCGTGTCTTTTAAACCCACGGCTACACACTAGATCATGATAATTGAGCATTCATGTTCAAGTGTTACAATGTTATTAAAACTGAAAGTAGAACCTGCTATTCTATTAAAGGTGAGGGATGCCAGGTACAAATCAAGGAGAGAACAGAGAACTATGAGCAAGAAATGGATTATAACACCACTTTTTCTGACAATATTGGCTGTAGCCGCTGTTGCATGTGGGAACGGTAGCGATGAAACCTCGCAATCACTTCAGGGCACTTTGGACAAAGTTATAGAAAGAGGCAGGCTTATATGCGGTGTGAAGGTAGACACCCCCGGATTCGGCACATTTGACCCAAGTACTAACACACGTGAAGGGAACGATGTAGAATTCTGCAGAGCGGTCGCCGCAGGTATTCTAGGGGATGCCGACGCTGTAGACTTTGTAGAAGCTACGGGAGTCAATCGCTTTGAGCTTCTCGCTTCGGGTGAAATAGATGTTTTGATAAGAACGACTACATGGACAGCCAGCCGTGATGCGGACTTGAACGCAGATTTCGTGAGCACTACCTTTTACGATGGTCAAGGCATACTGGTAAAAAGTGATTCGGGCATTAACAGCGTAAATGATCTGGACGGCGCTACTATTTGCACCCTCCGAGGCACAACTACTGAACAAAATCTTGAGGATTACTTCTCTGAGAACGGGTTGTCATACACTGCTCAATTTGCAGAAGAGAACGATCCGCTCCGTCAAGCGTTTGAGAACGATGTATGCACAGGATGGACTTCAGACAAGTCTCAGCTAGCCGGACAGCAGTTCGCTCTTAGAACAGACTTTAACATAGATGCTATAATACTGCCCGAAACTCTCTCGAAAGAACCTTTGGGTCCCCTTACTAGAGACAACGATTCTGTATTCCACGATGTTGTCCAATGGATAGTATTCGGCATGATTATAGCCGAAGAAGAAGGTATCGACAGCACTAATGTATCCCAGAAGGCGCAAAACCCGCCAAACAATACGGCTGCCCGCCTTCTTGGCGTAGGTTTCAATGGAGGTGCCGTCAGTGATTTGAATATTGGTCGCGGTAGAATATCACCCTCATTCATGCAAAACGTTATCAAGCAAGTAGGAAACTACGGGGAAGTTTACGAGAAAACATTGGCGCAGGTAGGATTGGTACGTGAAGGTAGTTTGAACGCTTCTTATTTGGAAGGCGGTTTGATTTACGCTCCGCCGATGCGCTAGACAATAGACCGGTAGAAAAGACTGCGAGATAGGCGTGCGAGATAGATGGCGCGTCTATCTCGTGTTATTATCTAATTGCGCAGTAATCCTTTGAAATAAAATTCGACATAATGCCTAATTCCAAATCACCTTTGTATTTTCTGACGGAAATTTGGAATCGTAGCACTTACAGAAGATTCATCATTAACGGGATCGCCGCTGTTATAGTGTTGGCAATAATAGCCTACCTCATTGTGCAGATTTTGCAGCTGGATCTCGATTTCTCTTTTCTAACTAATCGATTCAACGTTCAGCTGAATATCTGGTTTATAGAGTTCCAGCCAAGTAGCTCACGCATCCAAGCCGCGTTGGCGGGGATTATCAACACCATTGTTCTTGTACTAGCCGGAATTATAGCGTCTACCGTAGTCGGGTTCGTTGTAGGGGTTGGCAGACTCTCTAGCAATATACTCGTTGCGAAGATATCACTGATATATGTGGAGATATTCAGGAACCTGCCTCTTCTGGCTATTTTCTTCTTCTTGGCATTCGTAGTCTTTCTGAGTTTGCCTACAATCGGTGAAGGAGCAAACATACTTGGGATTGCCTATGCGTCCAATAACGGTTTTGCCATACCCTGGATCGCGAGCAACGGTAGCATCTGGTGGGTATGGATCATTATTATTGCCGTAGCCTTCATAGCGGCGGTATTATTCAAAAGATTCTTTAGATTCTTTATCGGACGATACGCATCCCCGGAAAGTGAAGAGACCTCAGACCAATCTAACTTATATCTGAAAATCAAGAGGAATATTTACAAACACCCTAATGTATATAGTATAGGCGTATTCCTTCTTATAGTAATCATCGGATACTTTGCTTTGGATTTTCCTGTGGTTATAACCGAACCCGATATAGATTTGAGCTTACGTTTCCCCTCTTATGAAGGCGGTATTAGGCTATCTGTACAGTTCACTGCGGGTTTGCTTGGTTTAACGCTTTATTTTGGGGCTTTTCTTTCGGAAATAGTGCGCGGTTCAATACAGGCGATACCGCATGGTCAGATAGAAGCTTCTCAAGCTTTGGGTCTTTCATGGTTTCATCGGCTGAGATTGATTATACTGCCGCAAGCGTTGCGGATAATGATACCGGCTATGAATAATGAATATCAGAATGTCAACAAAGATTCAAGCCTTTCTTCTCAAATAGGATATACGGAAATTTTATTTGTCGCTTTTACAATCGTCAATCAGTCGAGCCATGCTTTGGCGCTTTTTATTGGTGTTTTTGTTATTTATGTAATTTTGAACCTCGGTATTTCATTTTTTATGAATAATTTGAATAGACGATTTCAGTCCAAGGAAACGGAATGACTACCCAAATAATAAAGCCCGTAGAGGTAAAAGATTTGGCATTCTTCATACGCTGGATCAAGGAAAATCTCTTCAGTAATTTGTGGAACAGCATATTGACTGTGATAACGGGCGCGTTTATAGTTTGGTTTCTTTTTCGTCTTGTCCGTTATATATTCATAACGGGTGAGTGGAGCATTATTACAGTAAATCAGAGGCTGTTTTTTATAGGAATATATCCTGCGGGTGAGGAATGGCGATTTTGGCCGCCAATATTTCAAGTTGCCGTTCTTGTAGGGATTTCGTATGGGATATGGGGTGGAAAGATTTGGGGTTATCTCAGCTTTATTGCCGGTATAGCATTCATTTTTTTGCTCCTCGGCTTCAATTTTATCCCCGATTGGCTGAACGGCTTATCTCTGGGGCTAGCGATTCCCGGAGCTACAACCACTTGGTGGCTGACAGCCGGTGCGCTAGCGTTGACATCTGCCGCCGCACTATTTGGCAGATACTTATTACGTAAGTGGCCTGAAAAAGCCGCTTTAAGACAAGCCGTCTTACTTGGATGGGTCTTGCTAGTTCCGGCGGCTATTCTATTTCAGATAGGTATTTCAGGAGATAGCTTTGGCGGCCTCTTCGTGGATCTCATAGTCTTTGCCGTTGGCGGATTCTTTTCCTTTCCACTCGGTATTCTTCTAGCTTTGGGTCGTTCTTCTTCATTCTCCGTAATACGAATATCATCCACCGTGTATATAGAAATTATCAGAGCGGGTCCGCTCCTCGTTTGGCTTCTTCTAGCCCTGTTCGTGTGGGGTGATTTCCTTCCGTCGGTAGGAGGTTTGGATAATCTCGATAACGTATACAGGGCTATGTTTGTATTCTCCTTTTTTGGAGCCGCATATATAGCCGAAGTGATACGAGGCGGGCTACAGTCTATGCCTAAAGGACAATATGAAGCCGCACAAGCCGTTGGGCTCAATACTCCTCAAACGAATATCTATATCATACTGCCGCAAGCGATAAAGGCTGTCCTTCCGGCAATCGTAGGTAGGTTCATCTCATTATGGCGGGACACTGCTCTGCTAGTGGTAATAAGTCTGATAAACACACTAAAAATAGGCGCTGCTATTCGTGAAGGACAGCTGCAATTGGTAGGTTCTCACGGAGCGGAGATTTATCTAATAGTGGCACTTCTGTATTGGATTGGCGCTTTCACTTTATCTCGACTGGGCGGTAGAGTGGAAAAAAGTCTGAAGGCCGAGGAACGAAATGCTTTGTGAAATTCTTCACCGAGTTCATAATATGGATAAAGCCGCTGCTATACGGGCTTATTGGAACCTATCCCCTCCGACAACCTCATACTAATTTGGTATATCTATAAACCCGAAGAAACTCAATCATAGAAAGGTAGATGAAAAATGGCTGTAAAATCCGATGCAAAAGACATAATCATAGCGGAAAATGTAACCAAATTTTTCGGCACCTTCCCCGCTCTTAGAGGTGTCTCCATGACTGTGAAGGAGCAAGAGGTAGTTGTCATTATTGGACCTTCAGGCTCCGGTAAGTCCACTTTCTTGCGTACCCTCAACAGATTGGAAAACCACGACTCGGGTCGAATCGTCATCGACTCTATAGAACTCAATGACGACTCTAGGAATCTGGACGCTATAAGATCCGAGGTTGGCATGGTGTTTCAGCAGTTCAACCTTTTTCCGCATATGACAGTCATGGAAAACATAACTCTGGCGCCACAGAAAGTGCGTCATCTAAAGAAAAATGAGAGCGAGGCGCTTGCGGCGGAACTACTGGAGCAAGTAGGGATACCCGAACAGGCGAAGAAATATCCCACACAACTTTCTGGAGGACAGCAGCAACGGGTCGCTATCGCAAGAGCGCTTGCCATGCGCCCCAAGATAATGCTATTCGATGAGCCTACCTCCGCCCTCGATCCCGAAATGATTAAAGACGTGCTAGACGTGATGATAGAGTTAGCGGAATCGGGTATGACTATGTTATGTGTAAGCCACGAGATGGGCTTTGCAAGGGGCGTAGCAGACCGTATAGTTTTATTTGATGGAGGGGTAATAGTGGAGGAAGGGCACCCAAGTGAATTTTTCAACAACCCGAAAGAAGAACGGACGCAGGTGTTTTTGAATCAGATACTTTGATACTGTTGAGTTGATAGGCGAGAGGCTTGTTATTATGGCATGGCGGTTATGAATAGTACGATGCGGTATCTTCCTCGTGAACGGTTCGAGGAGGATGCGCGGGTTGCTCGTGCTTTGCCGCTAGATGCGCGGGTTGCTTTCCTGAAGGATAGGATAGAGGATCTGACCGGCGTGCGTCCGCAAGGTATTTTCGCCAATGAGCGGGCTCTCTTTTCAGGAGAGGATTACGCCCGGCAGGAAGCGGATGCGAAGGAGTTTACGGCCGGATACGATGCGCGTAAGGGGCTTACTCTTACTTCTCACGGCGGCGGTAGGAGCGCATCTCTCGAAGATGTTGTTGGCGGTGCTGCAAACATCCTCTTGAAGTCAAGCCCCGCAGCTATAGTCGTTGGTGTTTTGGCTGCCGCTACGCTCGGTTGTAATCTCCCCGCCGCCGATAGCACATCAACGCCCGTTCCTACAGGTGTCCCGCCTATGGTAGAACCCTCTCCTACAGTGGAACCAACGGCTACTCCCCTTCCCGTAGCGACCGCCACTCCTACTGCTGTGCCTGTTCCTCCTGTGGAACAATTTTTTAGTGCACTTGGAAATCAGAGTAGGGCGTTGTTTGAGACAATTTCTCTTAGTTATGATGTTGAACAAATGGAGCGTTCCGTTCGTTTTTCTTTAGATGGTTTTGTGGGCGTGATTAGTACTCTTTATGGCGTAGATGCAGTAGTGGATGTTGAGAATGCTAATAGCGAGGTTGTTTTTTCTGAATTGGTGAATGACGTGGGTGATTCGCGTTTGTCTTTAGCACCCGGTGAGTATATGGTGGTGGTGCGACCAAATGAAGCAGGTGCTGTTGATGTGTTGGATGTAGGTTCTTTTTCTGTTTCAGAAGAGACCGTTACTGAGCAGGAGACACGTACCCGTTTGGTTTTTGAGAATGAGTTTAGTGAAGTGCAAAATACTTTTTATGATAATTTTCGTTCTTATTTTGCTGATGAAGCGCAGTTTGGTGTGTTTGAGAAGGAGTTTTCTTCTCTTGATAGACGGTTTGATGCTTCTGCACGAGCAGAGAAAGACCTATCTGTTGTGCCTTATGAATCTTTTGTGAAGGTTTTCACTGAGCATGTTGATGCTTCTTTGCGTGATGCTGAAGCGCATAATTTTCCTTATGATGTTAACGATGCTGCTGAGGAAGTGAAAAGAGCGGTGATTGCTGCGAATGTTGCGTTAGGTTCCGGAGTTGGTAATGGGATTGCTCTTGAGGACATTACTCAAATGTTTGAGTTGTACCGTGAGCATCGTGTTAATAATATTGAGAATTTTGAAGGCAGGCGTGTTGCTTTTTCTGATCCTACCAATTTTAACAGCGTGTTTGATATGGCTGTAGTGTTGAATTATCTTGGCTGGGAAGAAAACGGGGAAGAGCGACAGCGTATGTTGAAGAATGATGTGGATGCACGGAGTGTTTTACTTGCACGTGCTGACGCGTTGGGCTTTTTTGCGTTTCCTGATAGGGCTTTTAATGAAGAATCTGACTGGGTGCAAGCGGCAGATCTTGAGAGATTCCCTAATGCTAAGACTCCTTCAACACCGTTTAGCTCTACAACTTCATTAGATCCTCGTTTTAGTTTGTGGCCTGTGTTGGATGATGTTGATGCTGTGCGTGCATCTCAACGGCAATTAGGTGTGAATAATGAAGGTCATTGGCAGTTAGGAGGAGAACGTTGGGAATATCTTAAGCAGTTAGATATTGTGCCTACGAGTAATGCGTTGGTGTTGGATGCGTTGGCTGAGGGTAATTTGAATTTGACTGCTGTAAAGTATGATTTTAATGAAATTCGTCTTCCTTTTGATAATGTTGATGTTCATCCTGCCGAGTTGTCTGTTCGCATTATTGATGATTCCATGAAGCATCGCGAACTTGTTGCAGATTTTGATGTAAGGAGCAGGGTGTTTAGAGGGAATCACGGTTCGTTGTATAATTTAAGCTATGGGACTGCAGGTTCTAAAGGAGAATTCATTGATGAATACATTAACCAAGTTGATACTAACGCTGCTGCTTTTAGAAATTTTGGTCTCCTTAAACCCGAGCGTATTCGTGTGGATTTTTATCCCGACGTTACGTACCCCGGCGAGGGTGTAGAGATTTTGCCTGAGGATGTGTTGGTGCAGGCAGGTGGTTGGTTGGTGCGTGCTAATGTTGATCCTCATTTTAATGATGTGACCCGAGCACAGTATGATCAGGAATCTTTTGGTATTATGTGTCTGGCACCTGGGACTGTGTCGTATCCTAATGGCCTTGCACTTAATAATGTGTCGTACCTTGGCGGGCAGTGTACTACTGATGGTGAGCCTTGGCCTTTTCCACTTGGTTTGCAGTTGCATGAGGATTTGAGTGATCCTGCTTTGAGAACTGCTAATTTGCATTGGCCTGCACTACCTAATTCTTCAGATGCACCTTTGCCGATGTATCCTTTTGTGGACGTGGAGCAAACTAATCGGATCCGTTTGAATAATTTTGTATCCGGAGGATTAACTTTTACCTATGGCGGAGGTAATACCGTCGGCAAGTTTTATCTTTTTAATCCTGGTTTGTTTGATGAGGGTTTTTCTCGTTTGCCTGGGATGCGTCCTGAGTTGCTGGAACAGTTTCCGGGCATTGTTGACGCGTTTTTGAAATATTCAGTGGAGAATCCAAAAAAAGTGTATGACTTTTTTGATGATGTGCGCACATATTATCCTGAATCAATAGCGGCAGGTTGGCAAAATAGTGAACATATTGAGCCGATGCGTGCGTTGTTTCGTGGTCCGTGGTTGAAAGCGGCTGATACGGTGGAGGCAATTGAAAATCCAAAATATCTAATAAAGACACCTTGAATTTTTTAACTGTGTATTTTTGGCAAGAAAAGAGATTCTTTTAATGCATTGTTGTCGTAAGATTTAAATAAGGGTTTATGTCTTAGACGTCCGTTATGGCATCAAATAAATTTTTAGAAGGGTTGAGGTGAAATGGTGGAAAAAAGAAAGTTATGAGAAGATAGCGATAGCTATAGTAGCAAGAAAAAAGCTACAGGGGATATTGTGTTTTATATTTCTTCCGAGTTTAATGAACGAGAACAGTATGCTTTGGCGGGTGTTTTGTTTGTTGCGTGTAAATCTGTAGAAAGTTTTGGATTTTCACTGCCGTCAAAGTTATCAGTTTTTGCAAAACGGGAAAACGCAGTAAGACGTGATGATGTATTGTATATCGGTAAAGTAAGTGAGTTTATTAATCCGGAAAAGATGCTGAAGCGCAGACTTGTTTATATGATTCAGAAAAAAGAAGGTATAACTGCAGATAGTCCTGCTTTTTTTCGTCATGGTTCTGCAGTGTATGTTGCAAACCCTCATCTTAGTGATTCACTTGTTCGTCTGTATCTTCATAGGCCGACGGTTGAACGTGTGATTACATGGAAACCGGATGTGACTCCTTCTTCCAGAGCATATAGGGCGCTTGGACATCGGACAACTAAGTGGCTCGTTGAAGAAAAAGGATTGTCTTTGCCTGAACTTTACAAAGAAATTGGCAAAAGCGGTTTTGAAAAGACGATGAATCGTCACAATATAACGTTTGAGGACGTGCGGAACGTATCAAGAAACCGGAGTATGTGATAGATATACGCCTTGAGGACGTTTTGAGGAATCACCTACCCTTTTAGGGGGTATCGTGACGGAGGTGGTACGCCCTAGCCTTTAGAAGGTTAGTTTATCCGATATGATGAACCATAAAACCCAACTAGGGATGATATATATGGTGGGGAAGGTGGGATTCGAACCCACACGCCCGAAGGCACATGCTCCTAAGGCATGCGCGTCTGCCATTTCGCCACTCCCCCATTATCTGTTACTTCGTACATAAAGATACACTATACCCGTTTGGAGGGAGCCTCCGTTCTCTAGGTATGTTTGCTTATAGGTGATATTTGGGTTAACCGAAATCAATGTATATTTCTATCATCTTGGCTGACACCTCACTCTCGCTACGTGTTCACCTTTGGCTCATTTTTTGGTACCATGTTTTGGTGAAACATGCTCTATGGATTGCATATCCATATTAGTATGATAGACGCTTTTGTCATATATTCGGAGGATACTTTGAAATACCTTATAGAAAAGGCTGCATCGGAAAAAGCAATTGTTGGGGAAGGTCCCGTATGGTGCGTGAGTGGCAAGGTTCTATACTGGACGGATATACGAACCGGGCGATTTTTTCGGTTTACACCACGTTCCGGAATGAATGAGACTATTCATGAGGGTATTTTCGTGGGAGGGCTGGCTGTGAATAAGCACGGCGGGATGACGTTGGGCACTTGGGAAGGGGTGATGCTGTGGAATTCGGATACCGATTGGGTTTGGTATCACCATGACACGGAGAGAGGACGCCTGATGCGCTTCAATGATTGTAAAGCGGGGCCGGACGGTTCCTTTTACGGCGGAACGTATTATGATAATGAGCCGTTACACGGGAAGCTTTTCAGGTTTCCTCCATCGGGCGGGTATGAAGTATTGGCGGAAAACCTCGGTATTAGTAACGGTATGGGCTGGTCACCGGATCTGAAGGTTTTCTACCATACGGATTCTACGGCACGCACTATATATAAGTATGAGTATGATGCCGTTACTCACAATATATCCAACCGAAAGACCTTTAAAGTTTTGCCGAATACGATGGGTGTGCCCGATGGTATGACGGTGGATGCGGAAGGGTTTGTGTGGTCTGCCGTTTGGGGGAGCGGCTGTATTATTAGGCTGGATCCTGAAGGTAGGGAGGAACGCCGCATAAACATCCCGGCTACGCAGACCTCGAGTGTGATGTTCGGCGGTGAAGATTTGACCGATATTTATGTGACTACAGCCTATAACGGCACCGGTGATCCGCCTTCCGGTATGGAGCCGGAGGGTTATGATTTTTCGGCGCACCGCGGCGGTGAGTTATACAGGGTGAGGCAAGACGAAGTTCAAGGCAAGCCCGAGTTCGAATCCCGCCTCGATTGGCCTTCGGATCCTTCCTCTCAATCCCCCCGATTGTAGAAGCGAAGGCACACAGGTCTAGGTACATTTGCTATAGGACCGGCTTGGTGTAATAAGCCCGTGCTTTCCTCTATAGCGAAAGTGGCGATGCTGTTGCTATCTTGGTTGGCTGCTAAAAGGAATTTTCCGGTGGGGTCTATCGCGAAGTTGCGCGGTGTTTCACCTAGTGTGGGTTCATGCCCTACGCCCGTTATTTTCCCTGTTGTTTCATCGATCTCAAATATCGCAATGCTGTTGTGTCCGCGGTTGGAACCGTAGAGGTATGCGCCGTTTGGGTGGACGTGGATATCTGCGGTGTGGTTTAACCCGCCCCACAGGGGCGGGAGGGTCGAAACCGTCTGAATCTCTGTGAGCTTGCCCGTTTCAGATGAAAATTCATACGCCGCGATTGTGGAGTTCAACTCATTGATGGCGTATACGTAACGCCCGTTTGGGTGGAAGTCTAGATGTCTGGGTCCCGCACCGGGAGCGGTTCCTATGAAGCGATGTTCGTTAGGGGCAAGCCTCATGTTATCTATGTCTAGGTTGTATACCCTTATTTGATCTAGCCCTAAATCCGCCACATACACGAATCGGTTTGAAGGGTCTATGGTTACGGAGTGGGCATGAGGTTCCATCTGTCTGTCTTTTACGTGCCCGCTGAAGCCTTTATGTTGCAGGAAGTATGCGATCTCTCCCAGCTCGCCATCCGACAATATAGGAAGGAGCGCCACGCTTCCTCCCGAGTAGTTTGCGACTATTAAACAGCTACCCGTAGCATCCACAATTAAGTGGCAAGGCCCCGGGCCGTTTGTAGAGCTTGTGTTTATCTTTTCCAGTACAGCCAAGTTAGACGGATCGAATTTATAGGATATAACTACGCCTTGCCTTTCGCCGTTTTCCGTGTCTCCCGTTTCCGATACGGCATATAGTACGTTGTGCACAGGATGTATGGCAAGGAATGAAGGGTTGGAAATTTCGCCTGCTACGCCCTCTCGGTGCAGTGTGCATTCACCCGAATCGAACCGATATGTGTATATACCTTCGCTTTCTCCTGTGTTTGTATAGGTGCCGATAAAAAGCGGATGTTCCGAAGTTTGTAGCATGGCTGTGCTCCTCCAAGTGGCTGACAAGTGGATTGTTATGGTGACGCGCGTGGGACTCGAACCCACAACCTAATGATTAAGAGTCACTTGCTCTGCCAAATTGAGCTAGCGCGCCTTCTCATAGTCAATACTATACGAGGTTATAGCGGTTAACACCGCTCAACCACCGAAAAAAAGAGATAGTTTCTCCGCCCCTTCGGGGTCATTTGCCGCAAGATTGACTCGCGAAGGGCAACCGTGCGAGTATGACTTTATAGCCGCCATATTTTCCTCCTACTTGCGACAGAATAGCGAGAATGGCACTCCATCCGGATCGGTTACCGACGCCATTCTGCCTTGCGGAGCATCCGTCGGCCCATACATAACCGTGCCGCCCATCTCCTTTATCAGTGCCGTTGCGGCATCTATGTCCTCGACACCGAGATAGACCGTCCAAGCGGGTGCCATACCGCCCATCTGCTCGGTAATCTGCATCACACCGGCGCGAGCCTCTCCTTCCACAGTGAGCATGTGGTACTCCGACGGTGCGCCCGGCATCTCCTGCGCTGTCGATTTCAGCAACTCATTGTAAAACGCGACCGCGCCCTTGGCGTCCGGGGTTGCCAACTCAAACCAACATGGCGAGCCCGGCTCGTTCTGCATGCCGGAACCTATGCGCTTCTTCGCCTGCCACAGCATGCACATAACCCCCTGCGGGTCGGTGACCAGCGCCATGCGTCCGTAATCCATCGCATTGAATGGCCCGTGTAGAACCTTGCCACCCAAGTTGCTAGCCTTCTGAGCGGCCGCATCGACATCATCGACGTTAAAATAGACATACCAGCGCGGTGGCATATCTCCTCCGTCGTGGTCGCTTTTGGTCGCACCGGCAATATACTCCTCTTGCAGCTTGTACATCGTATATACACTATCCTCCATCGGGATATCCTCAATGTCCCAGCCGAACAGCCTCGTATAAAATTTCTTGGCCCCTTCCGGGTTCGTCGTCAAAAGACTGATCCACGCCGGGGCGCCATGCGGATATGATTTTATAACTGCCATAATTCCCTCCTATGCGGATTAAGTATCAACGCTTTCATTGTAATTCATCCGCATATCGCACAATCGACGGAAGGAGCACCGATATATTTCCATCACTACTCTCTAAGCCCGCGTGCCCCTCGCTTTCGCCAACGCGCCAAAAGCCGTGCCACCCGCCGATTTACCGCCGCCGGCGCACAACCGCTTATCGCGGGTTCACCATTTCAGGTAATTGCGCATCTTTGTATACCTTTGTATATCGGCAGCACATATAATTTTATATGTAATGGATATCAATGATACCGCTAGGTCTATAGGCTTCACCGAAACCTCTTTTATAGAAAGGTTGTCCGTAATAGTTTCAAAAAGGAAAGGCACGGACGATAGCGGGCTTGTGATAGGGATTGGTGATGATGCCGCTTATGCTCGTGTGCAAGGGGGGGTTCTTTTTACAACGGATGCGCTTGTGGATGGAGTTCATTTCCGCAGTGGTGAAATTCCATGGTTCGATTTGGGGTGGAAGGCGATTACAGCCAGCCAGAGCGATGTATCCGCAATGGGAGGGGCTCCGACTTTTGTTGTTATAACGCTAGGGCTGCCCGCCGGAATTAACTATCGATACATTGAGGAGGTTTACCGAGGCATGGAAGCCGCTTTGGGTATCTTTGGCGGGGAATGTATAGGCGGCGATATTGTAAGATCGCCCGTGCTGTTCATAAATGCCGCAATGATGGGAAAGGCGCACTATCTTGGCGGGTATGACAATGCGGATGGTGTCGTCCTTCGCCGTGATATGGCGAGGATAGGTGATGAGGTGGCTGTGACCGGTCCTCTTGGCGGTTCTGCAGGCGGCCTCGAATCTTTGCGGAGAGGCTTGGGGCTTTCCAATGATCACCCGCTGATTGCCGCACATTTCAGGCCACGACCGAAGGTTAAAGAGGCAAAGGTTTTAGTAGAGGCGGAGGTTTGCTGCGCGATGGATATCAGCGATGGGCTGGCGACGGATTTGGAAAAGTTGGCTATTGCCAGCGATGTCGGGGCTATACTCTATACGGATAAGGTGCCATTGTACGAAATGACTGAGTCCCTTTTTCCCGGAGAAGGTTTGGATTTGGCTTTGTCCGGCGGTGAAGATTATGAACTTCTATTTACGGCACAGCCCCCGATAATGGAGCGCGCACTTGATATGCTGCCGGACGGAGCGTGTAGGGTTGGGAATATTACGAAGCACCCCTCGAATCAGGCTGACCCGCGTGTTCGGGTAGTAGACTCACAGGGGCGGGCTTTTCACCTCGCTAAGACCGGCTGGGATCACTTTGCGTGAGTGTGTATAACGGACTTCTCCGCTGCATTTGGGGCTTTCTATGATTAGCTTGGAAACTAACTCTGCAGAAGAGACTCGGCTTATAGGAAGGACTTTGGGTTCTAGTATGCTCATAGGCGATTTGGTATTACTATACGGAGAGCTGGGTACAGGGAAGACCGTTTTATCTAAAGGCGTAGCCGAAGGTTTGAATTGTGAAACATTCGCTAGGAGCCCTACATTCGTGATAGTAAACGAGTACAAAGGAGATATACCTCTCAGTCACTGTGATTTGTACAGATTGACCGGCGGCTTGGAGGTGGAGGAGCTAGCGCTCGAAGAAAGATTGGAAAGAGGCGCCCTTATTGTGGAATGGGCGGAGAGAGGCGAGGCGATACTGCCGAGAGATGCTCTTACTGTTAGAATCGATTTCGGTGATACTACGTGTAAGAGGGATATTGTGATGATTGCGGGAGGGGTATCTTCGGATAGGCTGGCAGGTGAATTCGATAGAATGCATAGGGCTATTGCCCGCCTAGAGTAGCTGGAGTATGTGATGCTATTACTCGCAATTGACACCTCTACAAAGTGGGCCGGGGTAGGACTGAAAACGGAAGACGGGAAGGTTTACTCGAAAAGTTGGTATTCTATGCACAATCATGGCAAAGAGCTCGTGCTCGTTATCAAGGAGCTGCTAGATACGGCGGGATGTTATTCATCATCTCTGACACACATCGCAGTAGCGCTTGGTCCGGGAGGCTTTAGTGCCATACGGGTAGGCATCAGCACGGGGATAGGCCTTGCCGCGCCGCGCAGTTTGCCACTTATAGGTATACCGACTTACCGTATAGAAGCCGAGCCCTTTTTTCAACTGATGAGCGAAGATGCCCCTTTATACGCTCTACTTCCCGCAGGGCGCGATTATGTGGCGTGGGCACGTTTTGCGAGCGATAAGCACGAACCTGTGACGGGTTTCTCTTCCCCGAAGGAACTCGCAGACAAGCTGGAGAAAAACGCTTTGGTGTGCGGTGAAAAGTCGGATGCAATGGAAGGCTTACTGCCTATTGAACGACGCAAGGTTACCGCAAAGCCTACACGTTCTCCGTTGCGGATGCTGAATATAGCGGAAAAGATTATTGCAAAGGGTTATGATTTAGTCGGAACGGTTGAGCCGATCTACATCCGCCCGCCAAGCATAAGCCAACCGCGCCTATTCACTCAAACCTCTCGGATAAGTAGTAAGAATAAAACAAGGAGAATTAAGAATGAGTAAGGAAACGACACTGATATTAGTCAAGCCGGACGGAGTACAACGCGGACTAGTAGGCGAAATTGTACATCGCATTGAACGTACGGGGCTAAAGATTACGGGGATGAAGATGATGCAGGTCTCCTCTACCATAGCACAGCAGCACTACGCAGAGCATAAAGGTAAACCGTTTTACAATGGGCTGATCTCATTCATTACGTCCTCGCCTATAGTTGCCATCGCAGCATCCGGAGAGAATGCTATACGGATTGTACGGAATCTCATTGGTGAAACGGCACCCGTAAATGCACAGCCCGGCACTATTCGGGCGGATTTTGCAGTGGAGATAGGGCGTAACCTAGTGCACGGCTCGGCTAGCAGTGAAGACGCTGAACGAGAACTGAAAATCTTTTTTGATGATAAAGAGATTGTGGATTATCCCAGATCTATCGAAAGCTGGATAAGCGAGGAGTGATTATTCCAGATGCAATACAGTGATAGCATTGGACCACAAATCCTCCAAGGCATACCTATCGCGCTGGCTTCTACTCATAAGGTGTACGCTGATATCCGGAACGGTGAGCACAACCCAACCGCCGCTTCCCGTTCCTTCTTTGAGGATGGGGCGTATGTGCATTTTCCGAAATTCACGTGCCAGATGGACTGCAAGCACTTCTATATGGCGTTCATTTTCGCAAGTTGCGATAATAAAATAGTCGGTGAAGTCATTGATACCGCGCATATCAAGTATGACTACGTCGGCTGCGAGTCGTTCGGAAGAGCGTTCAGAGATCAACCTTGCACAATTGAGGGTGCTGCTTTTGGTTGTGGTTGCGTCTATAATTGCTTCCGCTTCTTGCATAGGAATAGTATACACGGAATAAAGTCAGTATGACAAGATATCACAAAAGAACGAATGGTAAACGCGCCGTAGTTGCAATGAGCGGCGGAGTAGATTCTTCAGTCGCTGCTATGTTGCTTGCACGTGAAGGTTACGAAGTCATAGGCGTGACTATGCGTCTGTTCGCCGCGCCTTTTGAGGGTGCGGGAAGGCTCAGCCGCTCTTGTTGCTCTTTGGAAGATGTGGACGATGCACGCACAACCTGCAGACGCATAGGAGCACGCCATTTTTACCTTAACTTTGAAAAGGAGTTCAAACGCCACGTGATAGACTATTTCGTTGCCGAATATGAAAATGGGCGCACTCCTCACCCTTGTATTGCCTGCAATGATAAGATGAAGTTTGAATTCCTTATGCGCCGTGCCGACGCTATGGAGGCGGACGTAATAGCTACCGGTCATTATGCGCGTATCGCAAAGGGCCAATGCAAATTCCAACTGTTGCGCGGAGCGGATCCGCTGAAAGACCAATCTTATGTGCTCTACAATCTGCGACAAGAGCACATGGCAAAACTACGCCTGCCAATAGGAGAGTTCACAAAAGATACTATAAGAAGTATGGCAAGAGATGCCGATTTACCCGTAGCGGATAAACCCGATAGTCAGGATATATGTTTTGTACCTTTTGGCAACTATCGAGAGTTCGTAGAGGAACGTATGCAAAAATCCGCACCGGGGGAAATAGTTGATGATAACGGGCATGTTTTGGGGCGGCACAGTGGTGTCCACAATTTTACGATCGGACAACGAAAGGGGCTCCCTATAGTGAAAGGCAGCACTCGGGTTTCGTATGTATACAGCATCAATTCAGGCACCGGCCAAGTGCGTGTAGGCCCGGCTCATCTTCTGATGCGTCGCAATGCACTAGCAACACGGGTCAACTGGATAGATGGGGAATCTCCCAAAACCGCATTCCCCGCTTCGGTGCGCATACGATACAACGGACGCGAAGAGGATGCCGTTGTGATACCCCACAATGATGATGCGCGAATACTTTTCAGTCAACCCATGCGTGCAATCACACCCGGACAGGCTGCGGTTTTCTATGATGATGACCGCGTGATAGGCGGAGGTGTTTTGGCAAGTCACTATGAACAATCGGACGAATCTATATAAATACCGGAAATCTCTTTACAGAAATTATCCCTTACACTTCAAACTCATCCTCATTGGGTAAGAAAAGAGACATTTACAATAGGCCATAAACCCCGTATGGCATAACCTAAAATACCTTGTGTAAAGGTATGCCGTAACCCCTTGCCGTATCAAAGTAAGCGTTCAAATGTACAGACTGGAAACTTTGCCAAAATCACCGAACTTTTCTATAGAGGAGAGACTCTTCAGCGAAGGTTTCGAGCACATAGCCGGTGTAGATGAAGCCGGACGAGGTCCGCTTGCCGGTCCCGTAGTAGCTTCTGCAGTTATACTGCCCCGCAATCCTCTGCCTTATCTCACCGGTGTCAAGGACAGCAAGCAGATGACCGCACCTGCGCGCTTCAATGCCTTCAAACGGATAAAACACGTGGCTATAGCATGGGGCGTAGGGGCATCCGACAACCTTCGCATAGACGATATAGGCATCCTCGAGGCTACACGGGAAGCGATGGCGAAAGCGATATCTAAACTTTCCCCCGCTGCCGATTATTTATTACTGGACGCAATGAACTTACAAGAGGTGAAAATCCCTCAAATCGGTTTGATAAAAGGTGATGCGATATCTCTATCCATATCGGCTGCTTCAGTAATTTCAAAAGTTACTAGAGACGGCATGATGCAAGAAGCGGACAAACGCTGGAACTCATACGGTTTTGCAGCACATAAAGGTTATGGGACTCGTGCGCACATGGAAGCTTTGCTAATGTTCGGTCCATGCCCCATTCATCGCTACACCTTTCGCCCCGTCAGAGAAGCGATGCGCTTACAACAGAGTAAGCATTATACGGACTATGAGGATTCTCCATAACTTAAAGCCAAAGATAAACGACAAATTACCCATCGAGAATCTTTGAAAATCAAAATGCATACCCTTTTAAATGGCTCAAAGGTACCTCATTTTACTATCCTGTACTTTCGCACACAGACATACTTTAAGATATAGTAAGGTAAATCCTTTCTCTTTTGTGGCAATAGAGGCTTTACTAATGCTCGGTCTATGCCTTATTCATCGCTACACCTTCCGCCCTATCGGAGAAGCGATGCACTTATAACGAAGTAAACCTTATGCGGATTATGAGGATTCTCCATAACCTAAACCCAAAGATAAACGACAAATTACTCATATAGGAGCCTTGAAAGTCAAGTTGTATACCCTTTTAATGGCTAAAGGATCCCGATCTTTACCGAACTTTGCATTCGCACGTCGGCATGTTTCCCGAGGCATAGTAAATTACAGCATCTCTCTTATTGGAAAAGGTGAGAGTGTTCATGAGATGTTTACATGATACAATTCAGAAATAGGTATTTCGTCGGTTCAATTGAGCTCATCACAATATTCCCAATAGGTATACCTTATTCGCATCTAGGTAAAACATCGAAGAAAATTAGAATCCGCTACGGATATCAGCGGCACCTACATGAATTTGACACGAGCAATACACAAGAGACTTTCCCCGGCGGAAGCGGGAAGAGCCGGTGAAGCGGCTGCTGCCGCTTATCTCTCCTTTGAAGGCTTCCGGATACTACGTACCAACTACCGTACAGCATCCGGAGAGGTGGACATCATCGCCGAAAAAGATGGCAGGCTTTCATTCGTAGAGGTGCGCACTAGAAGAAGCAGAAGATATGGAACACCCGAGGAGTCATTGACCGAACGCAAAGCAGCCAGACTTATCGCAGTGGCTGAGGCGTTCATTCAGCAGGAGTATGGTATATCTCCGCCTTATTGGGGTATTGACTTTGTTGCAATAGAGATGAACGCTGTAGGGAAAGTGTTGAGTATAAGGTTTTACAAAGACGCGGTAAGTGATAAGAAGGAAATCGTATAATCCCTTTTTCACATGTAGTGTTGGTGTCTCCAAAAGCATTACCTTGCTACACTGCGAAAATATACGGATGAAACTCGGATTTTATGTATTCTTTCACCGCTTCCGTGCCAACTCTGTCCATTTGCGGATCGGCAAAGTACCACGAGAATACCACGTCCCGCCTGCGCCGTTACCCTGTTACCCGTTACATTGAAGAATATCCCCTAAAGTCAATATCTCAGCTATCTATACTCACCATATATTGAGCGGTACCTGTTACAGTCGCTGCTCCAACCTTCGGACGTATACCCTTCTTCAAAGATGGATATGATGGCTGTCAAGATTATGTCCTTTCCCAACTTTCTTCTCGGTACAACTCATATTATCTAAACCGCAATCCATATATTCAGTAAACGAATTCACGACATCTCATGCAAGGGCGGAGCAAATCTTTTCTTCATTGGCTCAATAAACGAAATAAACGCCTCGTCTCTCCTAAAAGATGGCGATGGGGTTAACAGGCGAACCTGTAGCGTTAGGTATTGCAAGTGGATTTATGGAAATCGCAAAGTCCCATCGTTTTCGTTTCTTGCACTCCTCCGCCAAATCGTCCAGCCATGCATTATCGAGTATCCAAAGCCCCATGCCTACTATCCCTACTTGATGTACGGGGTTTACAAATTTACCGTATGGGGAAGGTTGCACATCATTGCCCGTATCGGAGCCGAGTATAGCCGCCTCCTGCTTATGCAAAAGAGGCAACAACTCGGGTAATGGTCCGGCTGAGCCCACCGCGTTAGGACTTATTGGACCCGTGCGCTCTCTATGCCCAAGCTGCCCTGTTCGGATGAGCACCACATCACCGCGCCTTATGGATATGCCGCATTCCTTCTCCGCTTTTGCGAAATCATCTACTCCCGCACCATCTCCCGGTTCGACTAAGTCTGTACGGCGCAACATAGGCACGTCTACTAGAATGCCGCGTGTTACAACCCCTTGCTTTGCCGCCAGAATAGGGCACTTCTCAGCCCCTTTTTCTACGGATACTTCTGAAGAAGGGTACCCGTTGTACATCTTTCCATCCCAGAAAAAATGCGCCAAACTATCCAAGTGAGTCACGGTGTGTCCATGAAATACCAACCCGAAGAAATCTATTGCTACCTGTCTATATTCCTTTTCTCCGGTTCTGTATCTATCACCACTGGAAAGCATATAATAAATTGGCGTGCGTCGAGGATCGGAGGCAGGTTGGTAACTTATATTGCGGGCGCAGCTTACAGTAATCCCCTCCTTTACAAGTGAAAGAGCCGCCGTTGTGCATTGGCTATCTAGATAGTTAAGTGTGCCTTTCTCGTCATCGGCACCCCAGCGACCCCAATTACTCAGATCTGAAGTAAGCCAAAGGAGCAACTGTTCTTCTGTCGGAGTATGCGGAGTAGTTCGGTGAATTGCCATTGATTTCCCCCTAGTTAATCGGTTATTATAGTCGAAACGATTATGTACAGTATACTGACATATTAGAGTGAATTATATATTAGAGTGTAATGAGGGCGACTATTAAGAAAGTTGAGAATATAAAAATTGAACAAAGCACCACAAAGAGAACAGTTCATAAAAGCACATATAGAATATATTCATGCTAACTTACGACTACTGGAAACATTAGTCACATCACCTATAGGCCTCTCCACCGATCTCAAATCACTTCGTGAAGCGATGAATACCCCCGAGGCATCCGAAGAAAGAGACCGACAAGCTTTCAGAGATTTGGCACGCTCCGATACCGCATACATGATTGGGCTGCGCGCAGCTGCTCTGATTGAAGAGACGATGATCTTGCTATCTGAGGCGTCATCAGGATATGAAACACCATTGCCGCTCGAATGGCAAAGTCGTGCTTCGAAAATTCTTAAACGCATCAAGGTTAGGCTCGGAGGGCATTTGCGAACCGAGAAAGCACAGGCGATAAACGGCGTCTATGTAATCATAGATGCGGAATGGACGAACGGCAGACCTGTCTCTGCTATAGCAGACGCGATATTGAGCGGAGGAGCCTCAGCAATTCAGTTAAGAGATAAAAGCGGAGATAACCTCAAGGCGCTAGAAGCGGCAAGAATAATATCTGGGAAATGCGGGGAAGCGGGTGCTATTTTTATAGTGAACGATAGGCCGGATATCGCCGTCTTATCAAATGCGGACGGGGTACATTTGGGGCAGCACGATTTACCGCCTTCGGAAGCTCGCTCCGTAATATTGCCGCAGCAGTTGATAGGTAAATCCAACGCTACTATACAGGAAGCATTGGAAGCTCAAGCAGAGTCTGTGGATTATCTGGCTGTAGGAGCAATTTTCAATACCGAAACTAAACGAGACACTCGTGACGCGGGGCTAGAGACTCTGCAAGAAGTAAAGCGGACAGCAAACATACCCGTCGTTGCTATAGGAGGCATCGATGTGCAAAATGCCTCGCAGGTTATCGCAGCCGGCGCCGATGCGGTATGCGTTGCATCGGCTGTAACACAGTCGATAGATCCGGAGGCAGCGACAAGAGATCTTGTGGCTATCTTCAATTGAACCGGTGAATTATGTCCGTCTGCACTCTTATAATAGTGAAGGTAACAAAGGATAAAGTGAAGCGGGTGTCGCAAATATGCATTTAGAAGCTTTCGCTTTGAGTAACCCTTTCGGAAGCGTAATGCATTCATGATTAGAGATGAATAGATACTATTGCCATTTTTTATGGTTCTCATACAAAAGTCAACCCTTTTCAAGAACATAGGACATTCAGGGAGAAAGATTAAATGATTTTCACGATTATGGCAATCATTGCAGGCCTTGTGGGACTTGTAGCGGCGGGAGTACTAGCTTTGCAGGTACTGAAGGAGGATAGCGGTGAAGAAAAAGTTCGGCAAGTAGGGGCGCTCATACAGGAAGGCGCTTTGGCTTTCCTCAAAAGAGAATATACATGGATCGCCGTATTTGTAGCGATAGTCTTTATCATATTGCTCATATTCATAGATCTGAATGTGCTAGGCAATGATAGTATAGACCGTATTTTTGAAAGCGGTAGAGTGAATACTACCGGTCCATGGATATCGCTTTCATATATAGCGGGAGCCGTCGGTTCTGCTCTTGCGGGCTTCATAGGCATGAGTATCGCTGTGAGAGCGAATACTCGTACAGCTACCGCAGCCAGCAAGGCGCTCAATCCTGCTCTACGTATTGCGTTCAAATCGGGAGCGGTAATGGGTTTCACAGTAGTGGGTATAGGTTTGGCGGGTATAGCCGCTTTGTGGCTGATATTTCAGAATCCTAGCATAATAGCGGGCTTTGGCTTTGGTGCTTCATCGATAGCGTTGTTTGCACGCGTTGGAGGCGGCATATACACTAAAGCCGCGGACGTGGGTGCCGACCTTGTAGGCAAGGTAGAGGCGGGACTCCCAGAAGACGACCCTCGAAATCCGGCAGTGATAGCGGACAATGTGGGAGACAATGTGGGAGACGTAGCAGGACTAGGCGCCGATCTTTTCGAGTCTTATGTAGGTTCCATTATTGCCTCTTTGGCATTGGCTTTCAGTGTAGCTCTATATTCGGCTAATGAACCGAGAGCTTACTTGCCTTTGATGATAGCCGGTATTGGAATCATCGCCGCCATAATTGGCACTTTTGTTGTGCGAACAGGAAATAAGGCAACTATGAGCACATTGTTATGGTCTCTTCGCTATGGTATCTTTGGCGCAGGTATACTTTCTTTGATAGGCGCCGGTATATTCATAGGAGTAGTGGATGATCTGGAATTTAATCTGTTTTGGGTAGTATTGACCGGACTCGTAGTAGGGCAGATTATAGGAACCGCCACCGAATATTTCACGTCTTACGAAGGTTTGAAAATAGGCAGTTTTGAATTCAACCCTGTCAAATGGATCGCTCATCAATCGAAAACGGGTCATTCATCTACCATTATCGCGGGTATTGCCGTAGGACTGTACAGCACCGTAATACCTACTATAGCCTTAGCGGTCGGTATATGGATAGCGAATGAATTGGCGGGACTTTACGGAGTAGGCCTCGCCGCTGTGGGTATGCTTTCCACACTGGGCATAACCCTTGCAACCGATGCCTATGGTCCGGTAGCCGATAACGCAGGAGGTATAGCCGAACAGACAGGTATGCCTCCGGAAACACGCAAGAATACGGATGCTCTAGATGCTTTGGGAAACACTACCGCCGCTACCGGTAAAGGTTTTGCCATAGGTTCCGCAGTGCTGACCGCACTCGCTCTAATGGCGGCGTATGGCGGTATAGTCGATATTCAATCTTTTGATTTGCTAACGGCAGAGGTTCTGGTTGGAGCTATCATAGGCGCATTACTTCCTTTCCTTTTCGCAGGTATGACTATGCAGGCTGTTGGACGCGCTGCAGGAACGATGATCGAGGAGGTAAGGAGACAGTTCAGGGAGATCCCCGGACTTAGAGAAGGTGTGGAAGGAGTGAAACCCGATGCTGCAAGGGCGGTAGACATCTCTACGCGCGGTGCTCTTCGTTCTATGATACCGCCGGGATTAGTTGCCGTATTGGCGCCTATCATAGTCGGCGTTGTTTTGGGAGCAAGTGCTCTAGGGGGCATGCTGGCGGGTTCTATACTGGCCGGCTTTTTGCTCGCTATATTCATGGCGAACGCCGGAGGCGCATGGGACAACGCCAAGAAATTCATAGAACTGGGGAACTATGGAGGCAAGGGTTCGGATGCACATGCTGCCGCAGTAACCGGGGATACGGTAGGTGATCCGTTCAAGGATACTTCCGGACCTGCTATAAATATACTACTCAAGCTTACGGCCATAGTATCGGTCATATTCGGGCCACTCTTTATATAGCATGGAAAAGCAATAGTACACACGTAGGCGAATTTTTATTCAGGCCATACAGCGCTGAGGTAAATAACAAAAAGTAGAACACCCAACGCAGCTAGTGCATGTGCCAGTAAGTTTATAAAAGACAGCAGTATGAACTTTGGCAAATGCCTGATTATGAATGCAACCCCTAGCACGACAAATGATATCGGAAGTGTCCAGCTAGATAGAGAGGAGAAGTCCAAGCCGTCGGAGCGTATATCCACGTATGCAATCAGTAGAAATATCAAACCGGCTCCTATGCCGTAAACGGAAGGCAGTAATCCGAACATTCTCTCTCTAGCTCTCTCTCGATATGGGTTTAGAGTATGTGTACTTCATCTTGCGCTGCCCGTTTCAAAAGGTACAAATTATTGAGTGCATCTATAGGCGTCATATTCTCCAGATTCATATCGGCAATTTCTGCTAGCACGGATGAACGCTGTGGAGAAAACATGTCTAGCTGAGATGATTGTGCGCTTTCTTCTTTGGGTTTGAAGGCATCGCTATGAGTGGATTCCATCTGCCCAAGGAGGTGCCATGCACGGTCTACCACTTCGGCGGGCATGCCGGCTAGCCTTGCTACGTGTACACCGTAAGACTTATCGGCGCCGCCGGGGATTATGCGATGCAAAAATATCACTTCACCGGAACGTTCGATAACCGAAACCTGATAGTTAGCGGCATGCGGCAAATTTTCCCCTAGTTTTGTCATTTCGTGGAAGTGTGTGGCGAAGAGTGTACGACAACCTAGCTTTGGGGAGTTGTGAATATACTCAGCCACAGCCTGCGTTATTGCTAGACCGTCATATGTGCTAGTCCCCCGCCCTATCTCATCAAACACGGCCAGTGAGCGGCGAGTAGCCTGATTCAGTATAGAGGCGGTTTCCAGCATCTCCACCATGAACGTTGAGGCTCCACCGGCTATATCGTCACTTAGTCCGGCTCTAGTAAATATGCGGTCTGCCGTTCCTACTTTCGCGCGTTTCGCCGGTATGAAACAGCCAATCTGCGCCAGCAAAGTAAGCACGGCCGTCATGCGGATGAATGTGGATTTGCCGGACATATTGGGACCGGTAATTATAATTAGCTTGTCGTTAGAAACTGAAATATCCACATCATTCGGAACGAATAAACCGGGACCCAGCACCGCTTCTACCACCGGATGGCGCCCCGCCTCGATTTGTATAGCATCACCGTTGTTCACTTCAGGCCTTATCCAGCCATTCTCGAGTGCTAGCGCAGCCAAGCCGCACAGTGTGTCCAACCTTGCAACTACACTAGCCGCAGACATAATATTATCGGCATACATCGCCACTTCCCCTTGCACCCGCCAGTATGCAGAACGCTCGAGCTCTGCTATTTTATCCTTTGCCATCAGAATATTCGCTTCTAGTTCCTTCAATTCGGGTGTCGTAAAACGGCTAGCGTTGGACAATGTCTGCCTTTGCTCGAATCTTGACGGAACCTTATCGAGGTTGGATTTGGAAACCTCCATATAGTAGCCAAACAGCCTATTGTAACCAACTTTGAGAGTTCTTATACCTGTCTCTTTGCGTTCTTTTGCCTCCATAAACGCCATCTGCTGCCGCGAATTGCGGGAACTGTTTCTTACCTTATCTAGGTTTTCATCGAACCCGGAGCGGATCGCATTCCCATCCCCTACAGTTTGCGGATTATTGGGATTTATCGCTGCTTGAACAAGATCTACCACCTCTTTGAAGGATGCGGAGCCTTTTTTGAAGGATATGTTTCCTCCCATATCCTTCATCGCTTTCGCAAGCGTGGGGATGCGCGCTAGACCTTGCGATAAGGAAAGGAGATCGCGGGGAGTAGATGATTTTGCGCGGATGCGGTTGGTCAGCCGTTCTAGGTCCGGCATACCCTTCAGAGTAGACTGCACCTCCGCCATAGTCTGATGGTTTGCAATGAAATTTTCGATTATATCCTGCCGATTTTTGATAGATTCCACGTTGGTGAGGGGTCGGCAGAGCCACGCCTTCAGAAGGCGTTTACCCATTGGTGTCAGAGTCTTGTCAATAGTAGAGATGAGGCTTGGTCCCTGCCGGCGTCCGCCGCTCGGCTGTAAAATTTCCAGATCCTCCATAGCCTTAGCATCCAGAATCAGAAAATCACCGGGCGTTTCCGTTCTAAGAGAGGTTACCTGAGGGAGTGCCCCTAGCTGAGTTTCGGCAAGGTAAGCCATGACTGTTGCGGCTGCTATTATAGCTACGGGCTTACCTTCGCACCCGAATGCCTCCAGTGTGGCGGATTTGAAATGATCTTTCAAAATTTGTTCCGCTTTATAGGCATTCGGCAACTGACCATCCATATGCCTTACTACGCCGAAAGATTTGCTTTGTATATTATCCAATATTTTTTGAGCATCACCATTGACGAGCGTTTCGGCTGGTCCTATGCGAGATAAATCGTCCGGCAGCCTTGCCGCGTCCATCTGCGAAGTTACAAACTCCGAAGTGCTGAGGTCTATATAGGAAAGCCCCGCACTATCACCGGAAACTATAGCGGCTGCAAGGAAATTGTTACTGCCTTCCTCCAGCATTTCAGGCTCTACTAAAGTTCCGGGTGTAACTATACGCACTACCGCCCTCTCGACCAATCCTTTAGAGATGGTAATATCGGAGGGGTTGACCTGTTCCGCTATTGCTACCTTGAGTCCGGCTTGGACAAGTTTCATCAGGTAGGAATCCAGTGCATGGTAAGGTATACCCGCGAGAGGAGCTTTGACGCCCCCGCCTATATCGCGTGCGGTAAGCGCTATATCCAGCACCTTTGCCATCGTCTCCGCGTCTTCATCGAAAGTTTCATAGAAGTCCCCTATCCTGAAAAGCAGCAGAGAATCGGGATGCTTTCTTTTGAAGTGGAGGTACTGAAGGCGCCCGGGAGACAATTTCCCTGATCCGACCGATGAACTTGCGGGTGTCTTGGTAACTCTCATAATGCGGCTCTATCCAAGTAAATCCAGATATGAAACTGCATCGTCAATTCAAGGGAAAGAATATGGTATCCCCGCCTGCACTCCATACGAACCTGCTGAATTTGCTGCCTATCGGAACCTCGAAAACCAAGTAACCTTCTATACCGAAGCCCTGCAGAAGTGTAACACTCCCCCAGATATATTGAAATCCATCCACAAGGTAGCGAGAGTTAGGTATATCCTGCAAGGAGCGCGCCGGCACGTCTAGAGGTCGATAAGAACGCCCTGTGTCCGCCTGCAACTCCGCAGCTGAAGAATCCAAGATAAATCTCACCTGCTGGGATTGATTTTGATTTACGACATTTACACGTATATATGCGATCTCGTTGCCGCTTTCAGAGGGTCTGACTACACGGGTTAGCGAAGTTCCGCTGACAGGGTCTACATCTGTGTAGTAAAGCTCCGGAACTGTACGAGGGCGTATATCTAGACGTACCAATAAGGAACGCCCTGCTCGGAAATCTTCGGACTGTTCAAAGAAGCCGAACACTAGAAAGCCCGGCGTTAGGATAGCTGCGGCTATAACGCTAAAGATGGCACCTACTATAAGCAGCCATGAAAGGCTCATGAGGCTTTGCTTTGGCAGGCGTACTTGGCGTCTGGCGAGCACGCTGCAATCTTCAGCCACGTCCACATATTCCAGACCGGGTTTACTTTTGCCTTTACGAGGTCTGTACTGTATGAAGACGCGGAGAGTTCCGCTTGCGTCATTCTGAACACCTACCACTTCACGAATAAGTGGCACCTTGGATAGGCTATGACCGTAATCGTAGCTATTGGCTGCCACATACTCCAAAGCGGCTGCCGTCTGTTCAGGATAATCCGCGGGATTGTGTTCGTCGAAGGTTTTATTCATCTTGAATGTCTCTGACGGCATAATTCAACCATTGCCGTCCGTAATTCCGTATCGGGAGGTTTCGTTTCATCCGTTCTAGATGGTTATATATCCAAAGAAGCAGCGGACATATCTCTAAGATTGGTCACAATATCCGGCATTGTCCGTATCACATAATCTACATCATCTTCAGTATTTGTGCGGCCTAGCGAAAAGCGTACACTCGCCGCCGCCTCATCCGCGTTCATACCGAGCGCTAAAAGAACGTGGCTAGGCTCCACCGATGCCGAGCTGCAGGCGCTGCCGCTAGAGGCGCAAACAGATGCAAAATCCAGAGATACTATGATATGCTCTCCCGCTATACCTCTAAAAGATACATTGAGTATATTCGGCAAACTCACATCCGGATTGGAATTTATATAAATATCCGGAATAGCGGAAGTAAGCCCTTGCATAAGCTTAGAGCGAAGAGCGAAGGTAAGTCTGACAAAATCTTCCCGTTCTGCATCCGCAAGCTCCAAAGCCTTACCCATACCTACTATGCCCGGCACATTTTCGGTGCCCGATCTGCGCTGACGCTCCTGCCCTCCGCCTGCAAGCAAAAGTTCAAGAGGTGTTCCGCGTTTGACAAAAAGCACACCCGAACCTTTTGGTCCATATATTTTGTGACCTGAAAGTGACATAAGATCCACACCCAAGGCTTTCACGTCCAGCGGCAGCTTCCCCGCGGATTGCACGGCGTCCGTGTGCACCGCTATGGTCGTACCCATCTCTTCCGCCCTATTGTGTACAAGTTCGCTTATCCGTGCTATATCTTGTACAGTTCCCACCTCATTATTGGCGTACATTATACTGACCACAGTCGTATCTTTTCTTACCGCAGCAGCCACCTGTATAGGATCCACGAGGCCGTCCCGATTTACGGGTATAACCGTCAATTGCCATCCTCGCCTCTCCATCTGCTCGGCGGGATGAAAGACAGCGTGATGTTCGATAGCGCTTATTATGATGTGTCTGCCTTGCCCTTCTAAAGCATACGCGGCGCCCTTTATAGCGGTATTATCGGATTCGGTGCCGCCGGAAGTGAAAACTATCTCACTAGTGCGAGCATTCAAAACGGATGCTATACTCTCCCTTGCATCATCCAAAGCATTGCGGGCATCTTCCGCCACCGCGTACAAACTGGAAGGGTTACCAAAATAATCCGAAAAGTAAGGCAACATCACTTCCAACACCTCAGGGCGAACAGGCGTCGTAGAGGCATGATCCATATATATATATCCGTTATCTTCTGCCATAACAAATTAATCCATTTACCGAAAGAAGAGATTTTTTCCGCCTTCTCCTATAGTATATCGCACCGTACAGCGTCGCATTCATAACAAAGCCGTCCAATGTGCCTCTCCGAAACGACCCGATGCTTTCGCGTGCCGTCATCATACACCCGCACCTATGATAACCCGCAACCCGCATTCCGTATCATAGAACTTAATGAAACAGCACGGAAAAAACAAGGAAACCTATCTACAGTCTGAATCAATATAAACTCATAAATATACGCAGTGATAATATACACAATGAAACCGGAAAATTCTACATCTCTACCCCTTTCGGAAGCCGATACGCGCTCGAAGCTCATCGACCCTGCAATATATAGGCGCGGATGGACTGAAGACCATATTCGCCGTGAAGAGACTCCCGGCAAGATACTGCACATCTCTAACAACCCTCAACGCGGTGAAAAAAGGTATATCGACTATGTGCTTCGCATTCCCACACAAAATGGGAAACAGCCTTTGCCTGTCGCTGTGCTGGAAGCAAAAAAGAACAAACTTCCTCCGGGTGCGGGGTTAAATCAAGGGAAGGAATACGGCAAGCTACTGAACGTTCCCTTTGTCTTCTCATCCAACGGGTACCGGTTCGTAGAATACGATAATTTCACCGGCATCACTACGGAACCCGGAGACATGGAACTATTCCCCTCACCGGAGGATCTGCTAAGACGTTATGAGAAAGGGATGGGGTTCACTTCGGCGGAGCATTATGCAAAACCTCTATTCACACCATACCTGCGCGGTGACAAATCGGCAAGATATTATCAAGATGCCGCCATCCGTGCGGTGCTGGAGAAAATAGCCAAGTGCGAAAAGAGGATGCAACCCTCACGCATTCTTCTATCCCTTGCCACAGGAACGGGCAAAACCGTCATAGCCGTCAATTTACTCAAGCGTATCGCCGATGCGGGGCAGCTCAAGCGCGCACTGTTCGTATGCGACCGCACGGAGTTGAGGCAGCAAGCCCATACAGCCTTCGGCAACATCTTCGGATCGGAGGCGGCGGAAGTATTGCGCGGACATGACGGAAGCAATCTCGCCCGTAACTCCCGCGTCCACATTGCCACCTACCAAACCCTCAATGTAGACAGTGAGGATGGCGATGCGAACTTCCTCAGGCAGCATTACCCGGAAAACCATTTCAGCCATATCGTAATAGATGAATGCCACCGTTCCGCGTGGGGCAAATGGTCGGAGGTACTCACAAGAAACCCGAAAGCCGCACATATAGGATTAACTGCAACCCCTCGGAACTTCGAGACATCCAAAGACACGGAAGAAACAAGAAGAGACAAAGAGATAACCGCTAACAATAGGCGGTATTTTGGAGAGCCCATATACGAATACAAAATAAGCCAAGGCATGGAAGACGGCTATCTGGCGGCGTGCGAAATACAAAAAAGGAATATAGACCTAGACACTAAAGGTATTTTAGCGGAAGAACTTATGACATATAACCCTAAGGACGCCATAACAGGGCAAAATCTCCCAAGAGAGCGCCTAAAAGAACATTACGGCAAGTATGATTTCGAGAAAAGTATCGAGTTGCCGGACAGAGTGAATGCCATGTGCAAAGATTTATTCGACTGCCTTGCCGCAAGCGGCAACCCTGAGCAAAAGACGGTCATATTCTGCGCTAGTGACGCGCACGCCGAAGCCGTAGTCAACACCATGAACAACCTTTATGCGGAGTGGTGCCGGAATAAGGGGTATCCCAGACGGGAGCCATACGCCTTCAAATGCACCGCATCCGTCAACGGCACCGAGCAGCTCCCCGACTTCAGAGGTTCATCGGTGCACCATTTCATCGCAACTACCGTAGACCTACTCTCCACAGGGGTAGATGTACCTTGTATAAGAAACATCGTCTTCTTTCGTTATATAAGGTCACCCATTGCGTTCTACCAAATGCTTGGGAGAGGCACTCGCATAGACTTCATCACGGGCAAGCTCATGTTCACCGTCTATGACTACACAGACGCAACAGACTTCCTAGGCAAAGACTTCCCTAAGGCTGCCGAGAGAACAGCCGCAAAAATAGAACTTGACGAGAAGACTAACGAGATACGCCGCATCGCACATGCGGAAGGCTTAGAAGTGAGGGTAAATCTTGCCGGTCACTATATCATAGTGCAGGAGAACGGCGTAGAGAAAATGGTTCCTCTAGAGGAGTATAAGCAGCGGATGGCTCTCCACATAATGGCGGAGATACCTACACCGGAGGAGCTCCGCAATAGCTGGGTAGTTCCCGAAAAAAGGCAAGAGTTGATGGACAAACTGGAATATAGAGGATACTACCCGGAAGCTATCCGCATCGCCGATGGGATGGACACTTATGACATGTACGACGTTCTGGCGGAAACCGCTTTCGGTATTGCCCCGCGTAGTAGAAGGGAACGGATGAACGCCTTCAGCTACAAAAACGAAGGCTGGCTCGGCAATCTAAAAGAGAGTGCCGCCGGGGTTATCCGAGCCATTGCGGTACAATTCGGTAGTGGCGGCGTAGAAGGGTTGGAAAACCCGTCCATATTCAAATTAGATGAGGTAAGAAAGGCAGGCGGAATAGAGGCACTGCGGAAACAGGGAGACCCTTCCGAGCTGCTTAAAGAGACCAAAGAAAGAATGTTCAGAGTATAAAATTAGGTTATAAAACATGAATTTCGATAGGATAACGGACGAAATGCTGGAATCGCTTTGCTGCTCTCATAAAGAAGTGAGCAACCCTAAGGCGGATTGGAAAAATAAACCGGGACACGCTCAGCGCAACTATAGCGCTAAGGATGATGATGGTCGTATGTACCGGATTTATCTAAGAAAAAACGACTACGATAATCGTGATTTTTCCTGTGGCATCGCGATATACAAACCGGATGGAACACCTCTCACTTTGGCACGTTACAACGGATCAAGCCACAAGCATGGAGAGATAGATCACCAATGCCATATCCATAAAGCCTCTAGAAAAGCTATAGCGCAAGGCAGAAAGCCCGAATATTACGCAGAAGCCACAGACCGTTATGACTCTCTGACAAAAGCGCTCATCTGTCTGCTAAGGGATTTCAATGTACGGGGAGTAACTGCCCAAGAGGAGCTCTTATAAATATGTTCGAAGGATTGCAAGAGCGATTATGCGAGCTACTATGCGCAGAAGTTACCATTCACAAGAGGGATGACAATGTATGGATGCTGGATACCCCTTTTACCTTTCCGGATGGAGATGCATACCCGTTGTATCTCAGCAAAACAGTCACCGGCGGTGTCAGAATAAGCGACCTCGGGCATACTCTCATGCATATTAGTTACGAGACTGATATAGACAATGTGCTCGAAGGTAAACGGCATACCCTGATGCAGGAAATCGTCTCCCAAAGTGAGGTCGGTATGGATGATGAGAAGGGGCACTTTTTCATAGAAACGAGCACGGAAAATTTGGCAAGTGCCGTTTTTTCTTTGGGGCAGGTACTCACAAGGGTTTATGACCTCACCTTTCTAGATAGATCCCGTGTCTCTTCTACATTCTATGAAGATCTGGAGAAATTTCTAACAAGTATTGTCGAGGAAGAAAGAATCGAGAAGGATTACGTAGTGCCGAATTTAGTAGGCGCAAATAACTACCCTGTCGATTTTTACATCAAAGGCAACAAAGGGGATCCTGTGTTTCTATACGGTATTCCAAATAGGGACAAGGTAAGACTCACCACTATCTTCCTGCAGCATTTCTTATCTCAGGGCATATCTTTCGAATCCGTTCTCGTGTTCGAGGATCAGGAAAAAATCTCTCGTGCCGATCTTGCAAGATTATCGAACGTCGGCGGAGAGATGATTGCCTCCATGAATGCAAAGGATGACTTGAGAAGGAAAGTGCTCAAGAAAGTTGCATGAGTAACCCTTTGAAAAGTATGAAAAAATAGATAAGCCGAAGAAATCGCAATAGAATAGGAAAGGGATATATCCCCCTTCTTAACAGGTGAGATAGGGTAAGGGCGATATTTTCACCGCTAAACAAAACAGGATACTCATGCTCTGAACAGAAAGGAACCTAATAAGAAGACTATGAAACAGCAGATCCAAGGAAATGAAAACGGACACGGTACCGGTACTAAGAGCACTATAGCCAAGTATCTGGAAAGACTTGCGGCGCTGGAGTTGCCGCTAGGTGAATATGCGTATCGCGGGCAGGAAAACGAGGAGTGGGATGTTGAATCGGGTGCCCGCCGCCGCCTGAAAGAGAGCAACCCGAAACTAACTCCGGAACGGTTCATCGAATACCACGAAAACGAACTTATAGAACCCGCCCGAAGGGATAGATACGAGGGAAGAGAAGGACGTATACTGCAGGATTTGGAACTACTGACCAAACTGCATCGCTATGGTGCGGCAACCTGCTTTATAGACTTCACACGAAATTTCTTCATAGCGCTCTGGTTTGCATGTAAAACGCAGGGGCACACGAAAAATGCGACGTGTGGCAAAGTTTTTATTGTCAATACCGATGATTCGACAAATTTCAAACCGGTCAGGCAAAACGATTTGAAACACGAAAACCGAATCGGATACTTCCTTGCATATCGGGAAATGCAAAACACCGCTATATCTCGGCGGATACGGAAAGCAGGCGCCGCCTCGCAAAGAATGCTACGAACAACTTCTCGGCAGCCCGATATATATTCACGGTTTTCAGAGGAGCATTTACAAAGAACATTGCAAACAACTCTACAGCAACCCGCTTACTGGTACTGGGCTCCTCACAGTATAAGAAATCGGACAATGAAGCAAGATGAGTTATTTATATTTGGGCAGTTCGATATATCCGGCTCACCCCTAAAAGAGATCAACATAGAGAAAGAAGACAAATCCAACCTCATTAAAGAGCTCGGCTTTCTTGGCATAACAAGGCGGTCGCTTTTCAAGGATTTACACGGCTTTGCGGAAAGCAACGCCGCCGATGAACCCTTCGAGGCAACTTCTCGGGCAAGAAACTTCTTTATCAGCGGTAATGAAGCCCTGCAAGTTAGAGAAGTGAAAAGAGCCATAGAATTTTATGACAGAGCCACTGAACTCGATCCGGACTATACCGGAGCATACATCAATCGAGGAGCCGCAAGGCAAACTCAGGCAAACTTCGAGGGTGCTATCGAAGATTATCACAAAGCCATAGAAATCGATCCAAAATATACTGAAGCATACAACGCTCTAGGAACCGCAAAGCAGGCTATGGGAAACTTGGAAGGCGCTATAGAAAATTATGACAAAGCTATAGAAATCGATCCGGAATATGCCGAGTCTTACAACAATCGAGGAGTTGCAAAGATAGTTTCGGGAGATGTACAAGGCGCTATCCAAGACTTTGACAGAGCCATTGACCGCAATTCAAGCAGTTCCGAAGCATACTACAATCGAGGGTTTGCAAAGATAGCTTCGGGAGATGCACAAGGTGCTATCCAAGACTTTAACAGAGCCATTGACCGCAATCCAAGCAACTCCGAAGCATACTACAATCGAGGGTCTGCAAGGATGACTCTGAAGGATTTACAAGGCGCTATCCAAGATTATGACAAAGCTATAGAAATAGACCCCGATCATTTTGACGCATATATCAATAGAGGAACCGCAAAGCAGGGTCAAGGAAATTTGGAAGGCGCTATCCAAGATTATGACAGAGCTATTGACCTCAACCCCGCCTATGCTATGGCATACAACAATCGAGGAAATGCAAAGCAGGGTCTATGGGAAATTTGGAAGGCGCTATCCAAGACTATGACAAATCTATAGAGATAGATCCAAACAATGCAGAGGCATACAATAATCGAGGAAATGCAAAGCAATCTATGGGAAATTTGGAAGGCGCTATCCAAGACTATGACAAAGCTATAGAGATAGACCCAAACAATGCCGAGGCATACAATGCTCGAGGAAATGCAAAGCAGGCTATGGGAAATTTGGAAGGCGCTATCCAAGACTTTAACAAATCTATTGAGATAGACCCAAACAATGCCGAAGCATTCAACGCTCGAGGAAATGCAAAGCAGGTTATGGGAAATTTGGAAGACGCTATCCAAGACTATGACAAAGCTATAGAAGTAGACCCAAACAATGCCGAAGCACACAGCAATCGAGGAAATGCAAAGCGAACCTTGGGAGATTTACAGGGTGCCATCGAGGATTATGACAAAGCTATAGAAATAAATCCAACCCATGCCGAATCTTACAACGCTCGAGGAAATATGAAGGTATCCTCGAGAGATCTACAAGGTGCTATCCAAGACTTTAGCAAAGCTATAGAAATAAATCCAAAATATGCCGAGGTTTACTACACTCGAGGGAATATGAAGATAGCCTCGAGAGATTTACAAGGTGCTATAGAAGATTACGACAAAGCTATAGAAATAGACCCAAATAATGCCGCGGTATACTACAACCGAGGAAATGCGAAGCAAGATAGAGGGAATTTGGAAGACGCTATAAAAGATTTCACCAGAGCCATTGACCTCGATCCAAACAACTCTATGGCATACAACAATAGAGGTCTTGCAAAGCAAGATTATGGAAATTTGGAAGACGCTATAAAAGATTATGACAAAGCTATAGAAATAGATCCAAACAATGCCGGTGCATACTACAATCGAGGAGTTGCGAAGAAATCTCGAGGAAACTTGGAAGGCGCTACCCGAGATTATGACAAAGCTATAGCACTAAATCCAAGCAATGCCGGCGCATACATCAATCGAGGAAATGCAAAACAAGCACTAGGAAGGTTGGAAGACGCTATAGAAGATTATGACAAAGCTATAGCAATAGATCCAAACAATGCTACGGCATACAACAATAGAGGAACTGCAAAGAAGGCTCAAGGAAACTTGCGGGGCACTATAGAGGATTATGACAAAGCTATAGAGATCGATCCGAACCATTCTATGGCATACAACAATAGAGGAGCCACAAAGCAAGCTTTGGGAGATCTACAAGGTGCTATCCAAGACTTTAACAAAGCCGTTGACCTTGATTCAAGCGATGCCGGTGCATACGGCAATAGAGGAGCTGCAAAGCAAGCATTGGGAGATCTACAGGGTGCTATAGAAGATTATGACGAAGCCATAGAAATAAATCCGAACTATTCTATGGCATACAACAATAGAGGAAATGCAAAGAAAGATTTGGGAGATTTACAAGGCGCTATCCAAGACTTTAACAGAGCCGTTGAACTAGATTCAAGCGACGCCGGCGCATACGGCAATAGAGGAGCCGCAAAGCAAGCATTGGGAGATCTACAGGGTGCTATCCAAGATTACGACAAAACTATAGAAATAAATCCTAACTATTCTGAAGCATACAGCAATAGAGGAACTGCAAAGAAAGATTTGGGAGATTTACAAGGCGCTATCCAAGATTTGAACAAAGCCGTTGAACTAGATTCAAACGACTCCGCCGCATACTACAATCGAGGAAATGCAAAGCAAGCTATGGGAAACTTGAAAGACGCTATCCAAGATTACGACAAAACTATAAAAATAAATCCTAACTATTCTGAAGCATACGGCAATAGGGGAACTGCAAAGAAAGCTTTGGGAGATTTACAAGGCGCTATCCAAGATTTGAACAAAGCCGTTGAACTAAATTCAAACGACTCCGCCGCATACTACAATCGAGGAAATGCAAAGCAAGCTATGGGAAACTTGAAAGACGCTATCCAAGATTACGACAAAACTATAAAAATAAATCCAAACTATACTGAAGCATACAATGCTCGGGGAACTGCAAAGAAGGCTTTGGGAGATTTACAAGGTGCTATCCGAGATTTGAACAAAGCCGTTGAACTAGATTCAAACGACGCCGGTGCATACATCACTCGAGGAAGCGCAAAGCGAGATCGGGGAGACTTTGAAGGCGCTATCCAAGATTACGACAAGGCTATAGAAATCGATCCAAACAATACTATCGCATACAACAGTAGAGGGACTGCAAAGAAATCTTTGGGAGATTTACAGGGTGCTATCCAAGACTTTAACAGAGCCGTTGAACTAGATTCAAGCGACATTAACGCATACATCGCTCGGGGAAGCGCAAAGCGAGATAGGGGAGACTTGAAAGGCGCTATCCAAGATTACGATAAGGCTATAAAAATCGATCCAAGCTATACTGAAGCATACAACAATAGAGGAAACGCAAAGAAATCTTTGGGAGATTTACAAGGCGCTATCCAAGACTTTAACAGAGCCGTTGAACTAGATTCAAGCGACATTAACGCATACATCGCTCGAGGAAACGCAAAGCGAGATCGGGGAGATTTGAAAGGCGCTATCCAAGATTACGATAAGGCTATAGGAATAGATCCAAGCTATACTGAAGCATACAACAATAGAGGAAACGCAAAGAAATCTTCGGGAGATTTGGAAGGCGCTATCCAAGACTTTAACAGAGCCGTTGAACTGGATTCAAACGACGCCGTCGCATACATCGCTCGAGGAAATGCAAAGCGAGATCAGGGAAACTTTGAAGACGCTATCCAAGACTACGACAAGGCTATAGAAATCTACCCAACCAATGCCGAAGCATACAACAATAGAGGAAACGCAAAGCAAGCTTCGGGAGATTTGGAGGGTGCTATCCGAGACTTGAACAGAGCCGTTGAACTAGACCCAAGCGACTCCATCGCATACTACAATAGAGGAAATGCAAAGCAAGATCAGGGAGATTTGGAAGGCGCTATCCAAGATTTCGACAAATCTATTGACCTCGATCCAAACTATACGGGCGCATACTACAATCGGGGAACCGCAAAGCAAGCCTTGGGAGATTTGGAAAGCGCTATCCAAGATTTCGACAGAGCCGTTGAACTAGGTTCAAGCGATGCCGCCGTATACTACAATCGAGGAAATGCAAAGCAAGCTTTGGGAGATTTGGAAAAGGCTATCCAAGATTATGACAAAGCTATAGAAATCAATCCAAACTATACCGAAGCATACTACAATCGGGGAAATGCAAAGAAAGCTTTGGGAGATTTGGAAGGCGCTATCCAAGATTACGACAACACTATAGAAATCTACCCAAACAATGCCGAAGCATACAACAGTAGAGGAACCGCAAAGCAAGATATAGGAGACTTGGAAGACGCTATCCAAGATTATGACAAAGCCGTAGAAATCGACCCAACCTATGCCGAAGCATACTATAATCGGGGAAATGCAAAACAAGCACTAGGAAGGTTGGAAGACGCTATTCAAGACTATGACAAAGCCGTAGAAATCTATCCAAACTATGCCGTAGCGCACAATAATCGAGGTTTTGCAAAGCAATCTCAGGGAAACTTGGAAGACGCTATCCGAGATTATGACAAATCTATTGAACTGAATCCAAACAATACCATCGCATACAACAATAGAGGAACCGCAAAGCAAGCCTCGGGAGATTTACAAGGCGCTATCGAAGACTATGTCGAAGCTATAGAAATCGACCCAAACTATGCCGAAGCATACTACCATCTGGGAATATCTAAGCTAGCCTCTAGAGATACACGAGGTGCTAGAGAAGATTTGCAACTAGCAAAAGCGTTGGCGGAAAAACAAGGAAACGCAAATGTAGCAAAAGCGGCGGAGGCAGCATTATCATTGAGAAGGTTGGACGGATAATATGACCGAACCCTCACAAAACGGGTACCCTCCGCCATTGGGTTTGTAGCGATCTAATCATAGAAATCTATTCGAGATTTTGGACAACATTGTTACCTACCACCTCTCACACTTCGGCTTACCTTTAAAATCCGTTATCCTACTCGATAACCCTTTAACAATTTCCGACTGCCCGCCTTGCAAGATATCTAACATCGGCTGAGATATAATACCTTGCATGAATGCGAGGATAACTCGAGAGAAATATGCTGAAGAAGTTTCCATGATTGAACACCACCGAAAAGGATCCCTAAAATAGGAAACCCCTAATAAGCCGCAATAGAACGATAGAATAGTAAGGGGTATATCCCCTCACCGCATAGAAGAGGGTTGGGGCACGTGTAACACCTTCACCCCGAAACCGAAACAGGATACTCATGCCTTGAGCAAAAAGAAACCGAAAAAGAAAAGAACCGATAAACCATCGAGAAAGAAGAACGCGATGCCGGAAAACGTACAGAGCCCGAGCACTGAGGGCACTACTACTAAGAGCACTATAGCCAAGTATTTTGAAAAACTTGCGGCACTCGATTTGCCGCCGGGTGAGTATGCGTACAGAGGGCAAGAAAAAGCAGAATGGGATGTGACTTCCTGTGCTTACCGCCAACTCAGACCTAAACCAGGTGACGACCCTGAACCAACCCTAGAGCAGTTCATCGAATATCACGAAAACGAACTCATAGAACCCGCCCGAAGGGACGGACACGGGGAAAGAGACGGGCGCATACTGCATGATTTGGAACTACTGACCGATTTGCAACATTACGGCGCACGAACCTGCCTTATAGATTTTACCTATAACTTCCTTATAGCCCTTTGGTTCGCCTGCAAAGGAAGTAAGCAAAGCAATCCGGACGCAGAATCTGCCTCAAAAAGAAAAAATAATGCGTCTTCCAAAGAAAGTGAGCAAGACAATACGGACGGAAAGGTATTCATCGTCAATACCAACGATCCAACATTTTTCCGAACCGTCAGGCAAGGTGATTTGATAGGCGAGAAAAGGGGGATTAGACACTTTCTTCAGCGGGAAACAGAAAACACCTCTATACCTCACCTCTACATCTACAGGACAGGTGCTGGATTCACAAGTAACGCTACAACAACCAGCTTCGCTACCGCAACCATATTACTGGTACTGGGCTCCTCAGGGCATGAACAATAGGATAATGAAGCAGGACGGGCTATTTATATTCAGGCGATTCGACATAAAGAAACGTCACCTGATAGAAATTATCGTAAAGAAGGAAGACAAAATCAATATCCTCAAGGATCTTAGATTGCTTGGTATAACAAGAAGGTCTCTCTTCAAAGACGCACACGGTTTTGCGGAAAGCAGCACTTACGACGAGTCGGTGGAAGCAATTCCCAAAGAAGGAACTATTCTTTATTAAAGGTAATTACGCCGCGCAAATCGGAAAGACTGAAAGTGCTATAAAATTATATGATAGAGCAGCAGGAGATTCAGAAAATGATCCAAAAGAATGATGCCGTTATATATTTCAACCGAGGATTTGCAAAGCAATCTCTAGAGGATTTACAAGGTGCTATAGAAGATTATGACAAAGCTATAAAATTCGATCGGGATAATGCTAGGGTATACTTCAATCGAGGGAATGCAAAGCAAGCTTTGGGAGATTTACAAGGTGCTATAGAAGATTATCGACAAAGCTATAGAACGATCCGGAATACGCTGAGGCATACTTCCATCGAGGATTTGCAAAGCAAGCTTTGGGAGATTTACAAGGTACTCTAGAAGATTATGACAAAGCTATAGAAATCGATCCAACTTATACTGAAACATACAACAATAGAGGAGTTACAAAGAAAAATTTGAGAGATTTACAAGGTGCTATCAAAGATTATGACAAAGCTATAGACCTCGATCCAAACAATGCTGCTGCATACAACAATAGAGGGAATGCAAAGCAAGCGTCAAGTGATTTACAAGGTGCTATCAAAGATTATGACAAAGCTATAGACCTTGATCCAAACAATGCTGCTGCATACAACAATAGAGGAGTTACAAAGAAAGATTTGGGAGATTTACAAGGTGCTATAAAAGATTATGACAAAGCTATAGACCTTGATCCAAACGATGCTGCTGCATACAACAATAGAGGGAATACAAAACACGCTCATAAGAACTTGGAAGGTGCTATCAGAGATTATGACAAAGCTATAGAAATGGATCCAAACAATGCCGCTGCATACTACAATCTAGGAACCTCAAAGCAAGCCCTAGGAAATTTACAAAGTGCTATCCAAGATTACGACAAATCTATAGAAATCTATCCGGAAAATGCTAATGCATACATTAATCGAGGATGCAAAGAAATCTCAGGGAAACTTGAAAGGTGCTACCCAAGATTATGACCTATAGAAATTGATCAAACTATACTGAAGCATACAACAATCGAGGAGCTGCAAAGCAATCCATTGGAAGATTTACAAGGTGCTATCAAAGATTATGACAAAGCTATAGAAATTGATCCCGAAAATGCTATGGCATACAACAATCGAGGGAATGTAAAGCAATATTTGAGAGATTTACAAGGTGCTATACAAGATTATGACAAAGCTATAGAAATTGATCCAAACTATGCTACTGCATACAACAATAGAGGGATTGCAAAGCAAGCTCAGGGAGATTTACAAGGTGCTATACAAGATTATCCAAAGCTAGACCTTGATCCAATAAATGCAACTGTATGCTGAGGGCATGCGAACAAGATAAGAAGAACTTTGAAGACGCTATCGAAGATTATGATAAAGCTATAGAAATTGCAAAAAATGCAATTGTATACAACAATCAGGGAATGCAAAAAGCTTTGGGAGATTTACAAGGTGCTATAGAAGATTATGACGAAGCCATAAAACTCAATCCAAACAATGCTATGGCATACAACAATCGAGGGAATGCAAAGCGACTTCAAGGAAAGGTGGAAGATGCTATCAAAGATTATGATAAAGCTATAGAAATAAATCCAAAAAATGCTGAGGCATACATCAATCGAGGAGTTACAAAGCAAGCTCAGGAAGATTTACAAGGTGCTATTGAAGATTTCCAACAAGCAAAGGAGCTGGCTGAACAACAAGGAAACACAGATGTAGCAAAAATGGCGGCGGAATCATTGAAAAAGTTGAATAGCAAAGATTAATAAAGTATCACAATACGATGACATGCTACCTGATGGCTGGCGATGGGCAAAACTGGGGGAGGTATGCGAGATAATATCCGGCCAATCACCGCCGGGAAGTACCTACCGTAAAGAACCGGAAGGTATTCCATTCTTTCAAGGAAAAGCCGATTTTGGCAAGAGACATCCTACCGCGAGAACTTGGACGGTTGCACCCACAAAAATTGCAAAGCCCGGGGATATTCTGATTTCTGTTCGTGCTCCCGTAGGTCCTACAAATGTAGCAGACATAGAGTGTTGTATAGGACGGGGGCTTGCAGCTATACGATGTGATAAAGGTGCAGAAAGAAATTTCGTGCTGAGCTTTCTCAAACTCTATGAAGATGAAATCGCAAAGATGGGAGCAGGGAGCACTTTCGGCGCGATAAACAACAAAGATGTAACAGAGATGAACTTTTGACTATCCAACTCCCTCTCCCTCCCCTCGCCGAACAAAAGCGCATCGTTGCCATACTCAATGAGCGGCTAGCCGCCGTAGATGAAGCTCGGAAAGCCGCAGAGGAACGGTTGGAGGCAATCCGCGCATTACCTAGCGCTTACATAAGGGATTCGCTTGAAGGGGAAACGGCGCAAGGTTGGCAGCGGGTGAATCTGGGGGAGGTAACGGAAATTGTGACTGGTACTACTCCAAAAACCTCAGTCCAAGGTTATTGGGGTAAAGATATTACTTGGGTTACTCCATCTGACCTTGGAAAATTACAAAATCGCTACATACAAAATTCACTACGCCAAATAACTCATAAAGGACTTGAGAGTTGTGGATTAGAAATTTTGCCACAATCTACTGTAGTCCTATCTACAAGAGCACCGATAGGATACTTAGGTATAGCAAAGATTCCTTTATGCACTAATCAGGGCTGTAAAAGTTTCATTCCAAGAAAGGACGTAAAATCGGAGTACCTATACTTTGCAATTCAGAGAGATATTCCTGAATTACAAAGAATGGGTAGTGGGTCGACTTTTCCAGAGATTTCAAAGGCAAAGTTAAAACAACATCAAATCCCTCTCCCTCCCCTTGCCGAACAAAAGCGCATAGTTGCCATACTCGATGAGCGGCTAGCCGCCGTAGATGAAGCTCGGAAAGCCGCAGAGGAGCAACTCAGAACGGTGAAAGCACTCCCCGCCTCTATCCTGCGCAAGGCGTTCCGCGGAGAGTTGTGATTTCGCAGAGACGGGCTTCGAGAACTCGTCCTAATATACATAATAGGCATACCCGCTAAAATCGGATACGGACAAAAGGAAACATTGGCACAATGGCAGTAAACACGAACGGCAAGATGGACGGCAACGGAAGGAATGGCCGTCAGTCGGTAGATTCGTCGGTTAAATCCATCTGCGATATTATGCGTCGAGGCAATATGGCGGGCGCCCTCCAATATGTGCCCGAGTTGACTTGGATACTCTTCCTCCGCATCCTCGATGAGACCGAACGGGAGGAGAAGGATGAATACGCTGCGGTGGGACGGAATTTCACGCCTTCGCTGGAATATCCCTACCGTTGGTGTGATTGGGCGGACCCGAACGGCGCCAAGCGAGTAGAACTGACGGAAAGCTCGGCGGGAAGCGTCTTCGCCTTCGTGAATGGGGAGCTGCTGCCCTACCTAAAAGAGTTGAAGGATAAAGTCGGTTCGTCAGCTCGGCAAAAGGTTATCAGCCAGATTGTGGCGAGTGTGGAGCGCGTGAGCATAGATACGGAGCGCAACTTCCTAGACGTGCTGGACAAGGTGCATAAACTGAGGCAATCCGGAATTGATGATACGCATGTGTTTACCCTTTCGCAGGTTTATGAAGGGCTACTCCTCAAGATGGGTGAGAAGAATAACGACGGCGGTCAATACTTTACCCCTAGAGAGGTGATACGGGCGATGGTGCGGGCTATCGCCCCCAAAGTCGGCGAAAAGGTTTACGACCCCGCTTGCGGCACGGGAGGCTTCCTCGCTCAGGCATACGAATATATGGAGCATACGGCGGTAAACCTTACGCCTCACAAGTTGGACGTTTTGAAGGAGGAGACCTTCTACGGAAGGGAGAAGGAGAACCTCGTCTACCCTATCGCTCTCGCAAATTTGGTGCTGCACGGAGTAGATCACCCGAACATTTGGCACGGCAACACCCTGACCAACAATGAAACATACGGCGGACTTTTCACGGAAGCCCCTCCCCTTTTTGATGTTGTGCTGACTAACCCGCCCTTCGGCGGCAAGGAATCGAAGGATGCACAGACACGCTTCCCATACAAGACAAGCTCTACGCAGGTGCTCTTTCTGCAGGAGGCGGTAGCCAGTTTGAAGGAAGGCGGCAGATGCGGGATAGTTGTGGATGAAGGCCTGCTGTTCCGCACGAATGAGTCGGCATTCGTCTCCGTTAAACGGAAGTTGCTGGAGGAGTGTAACTTGTGGTGCATCGTAAGCCTTCCGCAGGGAGTGTTCACACAAGCCGGCGCAGGGGTAAAAACGAACCTCCTATTTTTCACAAAAGGGGAAGAGACGAAGAGTATCTGGTATTATGACCTCACCGATGTAAAGGTAACAAAACGCCAACCGCTTGTTCTATCGCATTTCGAGGATTTCTTCCGATTACTACCGGATAGGGCGGAAAGTGAACTGAGCTGGAGTGTAGGCATAGAGAAGACGAAGGAACGCGGCTGGGATCTCAAGGCGGTGAACCCCAACAGGAGGCATGAAGTAGATCCTCGGACGCCGGAGGAACTGCTCGCCATAATAGAAGCGAAGGGGCATGAGTTAGGCAAGGCACTCGCAAAATTGAAGGATACGGTCTAGGGAAATAACCCATCCGCCTCTTTGCCTTTGGGATAGGATAAGGTATGACCCGCCATCTAGAGGTGTAACATATATGGGATATTCCCCCCTTCGGTTCGGCGATTCCCTTGCCGCACCACGTACAAACTAAGCGGCGGTGATTTTCGTAAGTACTATGTAGCACGGGTATATTACTATAGACTCCGCCCGCATGACCGAATTCGCTCGCATGAGTGTGCATTGACAGGCGGAAATGCTACAAGTCTCGGCTAAACCCGTAAGCCTACGACATCGGGCACAATGCAACGGTATATCGCACCCGATAACCCGATAAAATGTAAAGAGGATACCCCCGACAGGTAGGATTACACGAGAGAGAGATTATGATAAAGATAGAGAATATGTCCAAGAAATACGGACTTTTCCCCGCTGTGTTGGATGTATCTTTCGAGATACTCAAAGGGGAGGTTGTAGGGTTCCTCGGACCAAACGGCGCAGGTAAAACTACAACTATGAGGGTTATTACCGGTTACACTCCGCCTAGCTCCGGCACCGTTACCATAGGCGGTTATGATGTTCTTACTCACTCTCTGGAAGTGCGCCGATATATAGGCTATTTGCCGGAGACTGTGCCGCTTTATCTGGATATGACTGTGACGGATTACCTTATTTATATGGGCAAGATAAGAGGTATGAATAAGGCATGGATAGCGGAACGCTTGCCGTTGGTTATCGATCTTGTGCAGCTGGGAGATTACCGCGATACTTTGATAGGTAGGCTATCCAAGGGCTACCGCCAACGAACGGGTATAGCGCAGGCGGTGCTACATGAGCCGGACGTGCTGATTTTGGATGAGCCGACTATCGGAATAGACCCGATACAAGTAGTAGAAACACGTAGCCTCATCAAGAATCTGGGAGATGAGCATACTTTATTGCTCTCTTCTCATATCTTGCCGGAGGTCAGTATGATTTGCCAAAGGGTTCTAGTGATTCACGATGGACGCATAATAGCGGATGATAAACCTTCGTTGCTTTCAGAGAAACTACAACCTACGGAACGGATAGAATTAGGGGTAAAGGGCGCCAAAGCGGCGGATGTGATAGCGGAGTTGCGAAGTTTGACTTCGGTGGTGGACGTTCGGACTGATCCGCGCGCCGATGTGAGAGAACGGGCGCAAGAACAGAAACGGCTGGCTTTGTTGATAGAATCTCGGCCAGATAGTGCCACCGCAGAACGGATAGCCGACCTTGTGATAGATAAGGGCTGGAAGCTTACAAATTTGAACCCGGTAAATATGACGCTCGAGGAGATATTTCTCCAACTCACTACCGAAGATACCGCCGAGGCGGCTTTATAGTATGCAAAAAGAGAGAGATATCCGACAATTGAACCGCGGAAATTTTATGAGTAGTATGGTAGCCGCCAATATGATTACTATTGCCTTGAAGGAGATACGCACCTATTTCGCATCCCCTATGGCATATGTGGTATCCGCCGCTTTTCTGGCTATTACCGGTTTCTTCTTCGTAGCATCTATCTCGGATCCGTTCGCGGAGGCGACTATAAGGGGGTTTCTGGCTGGTGCCGTGTTCTTTCTCATCTTTATGGCACCCGCTCTTACTATGCGCCTACTTGCAGAGGAGCAGAAATTAGGTACTTTGGAACTGCTGCTGACTTCACCCGTTCGTGAGCTGGACGTGGTACTGGGAAAGTTCATCGCCTCTTTCACTATGGTTACGGCTACGCTCGCTATGTCTTTGTTTTTTGTGGTTGTTCTGTACGCTTACGGAGACCCCGACCCCGGCCATATTTTCACCGGATATTTTGGGTTGCTTCTCTATTCAATTGCGGCTCTTGCCATAGGGCTCTTCGCATCTTCGCTCAGCGCCAATCAGTTGGTGGGGTTGGTGGTAGGCGCCGGTATACTGACAGCGCTCACGATAATAGATTTCATCTCGGAACGTGTAAGCGGAACCGCCGCTCAAGTATTGGACGGTTTCCAGCTCGGCGCATCCTTCTCCGTTTTCGATTTAAACAACTTCGGCGTGGCATCCGGCGGCCACTTCGCAGATTTTTCCAGAGGGATAATATCGGTAGGAGACATAGCGTACTATATCTCTATATCCGCTCTTTTTCTTCTGATGGCGATAGTTTCTCTGGAAGCAAAACGATGGCGGTGAACTAATGAAGAAAAGAGAAATTTCGCAGAGTTCGGGGTATCACCGGGCTTTACAAATATTCCGTGAAAATATCGGATATCTACAGGTGACTTTATTTGTTGCCGGCTTGGGAGGTTTTGTGGCGGGGGCGCTTGTATGGATCTTCTTTCGGGATATCGCGGATATAGGGCTCATTGTGCTTGCCATAGGAGCGGGCATGATATTTGCAGGCGGAGTAATATCATGGCGGGTTGTGATGCAATCCGTTCTGGGAAAGAGAGGACGCTACGGTCTAAATACGGCGATAATTTTTGTAGCGGTTTTGGTAATGGCCGTTATTGTAAATTGGCTACTGTTTTGGGTACTCGCAAGGCCAGACCCGCCCGGTTGGATCCGCGTCGATACAACATCCTCCAAGCAGCACCTTTTGGGTGAACAGGCTGTGAACTCTTTGCAAATACTGGAAGAGCCCGTCTTGGTAACTGCTTTTTTCTCTACGGATACCCCGCAAAATGCGTTAGCATGGCGCATTACCGAAGATCTGCTTAGAGAGTTCAAGCGTCGTTCTTCAACGCAACCCTTCGACTACCGAAGAATAGATCCGGATCTGGATCCAAACGCAGCTATAGATTATGGCGTGAGACGCTTCCCGGCGCTTGTAGTAGAGGCAACAACCTCGAGGCGTCGTGAGGTACTGACGGCTAGCAGAGATGCGGATGGGTCGGTAACACCATTCGGAGAACGAGAGATCATAACGGGCTTACTGGTGGTTAACCAAATAACTCAAAAGACTGTCATGTTCATCACGGGACACGGTGAACGATTGGTAACCGATTTGGATCCGTCCGGACTGAGTTGGGGATTTGCCGCCGCAGATATAGGACGCGAGAATTACCTGATTGTAGAAGGCACCGTAGAAGAGATGACAAGGCTGCGGATAACGGATGACCCGAATGATGACCCCGCAGTTATAGTACTGGCTGGCCCGTCACAGGATATTTCCGAAAGTGAAGAGCAAGCACTGTCCGACTATCTCAGAAACGGCGGCAGTATGCTCCTGACAGTAGAGCCAAACGCAAGTGTAATATTGCCGCGCTTATCTTCACTACTGCTTCGGTATGGGCTGGCAATAAGCGAAGGCGCCGTAGTGGATAGGGCAAGCTCTGTGGGCGGTCAGCCCGGGTTTCTCCAGATCAAAGATAGCAACGGCCAATTGCCGCCTCACCCTATCACGGAAGGCTTTGACGTACTCTATCTGCCCGGATCGGCTTCTCTAGGTATCATCGAAGCTGCTGCTCCTGCTCGTGTACCTATCACTGAAGATCGTGTGCCTTTCATCACTTTCAACCCTCTGGCATTTTCTACGCTGGATAGTTGGAATGAGACGGGAACTGAAATCTCCTTCGACTCCGAAGAGGATACACCGGGACCTATTCCTATAATACTGTCCGTAGAAGCAATATCGGAGTTGGGCGCAGAACCGATGATTGTGGATGGTGAGCGCGTGAAGACGCGTTTATTGATTATAGGAGATACGGATTTCGCCAGTAATACACTCGTAGGCTCCGCGAGAAACGGGGATCTAGTGGTCAATTCCATAAATTGGCTTGCGGAAGATTTTGAACTGATAACTATTCGCTCCAAATTTAGGGAACCGCGCTTGCTGTTCCTTACGCAAAGTGAAAGGGATTTCATCCGCTGGAGCGGCTGGCTATTAATGCCGGCTTTAGTGGGCATGTTCGGTATATGGACGTGGTGGCGCAGAAGGTAGAATAGTTTTATGACCAGACTGAACATATCACTGATACTCATAATAGCCTCCGCATGGACGATTGTGCTGGTGGCATGGCTAGCTACTATAGGACCTCTTGCCGCTTCCACTTCCGCCGCCGGCAATGATGACCCACCTTTCTTTTACACCGTGTCTCCGGATGATTTGACGCGGATAGAGATATCGAATGAAGGTAAGGTGCAGTCATGGTACTACCGCGAAGATTACCAGAGATGGTTCTTCGAAAATATGGAGGGTACACCGGTAGATCTATATAGATGGGGCGGGATAACCGTGCTTTTGGGCGGTCCAAGAATCGCAAGGCTCCTAACGGAAAATTTGGAAAATCCCGCAGTATACGGACTGGATAACCCGCAAACTATCGTTACTCTAACTTTGAGGGACGGTTCACAGCATACGGCAGTGCTGGGTAATGCAACACCGGACGGCGTGCGAAATTATGCCGCCATAAGCAGAACCGACGCAGAACCGCGGTTGGTTTTGGTAGATGCAACTTGGGGCGCGGTGCTAAATCGCCTAGTCAATGAGCCGCCTTTACCTACGTGGGTATATTCTCTCGATCCCGGTAGTGCACGAGAGGTCATTCTATTCGATAACAATGAAGTGGTTCGCGCATACGGACGGGATAGAGATACGGGCGAATGGTTTATATGCGATATACCGGTAAGACAAGACCCATGTATAGGAGATATTCCCGCCGATGATGAAGCAATATTGGCAAATTTGCGCCATATAGCCAATCATCGCATATTTCGTGTAGAAGCTATAGATCTGGAGAAGGATACGGATTTTAAACCTTACGGAACTACTATAAACTCCCCTTATGCAAGGATCAGAGTGGAGAGCGTTAGGGAAGACGGAATAACGGAAGTTACAGGCATAACTCTCAATATAGGCGATGTTACGCCTGACGGTATGTTTCGCTACGCAGTGTTGAACGAGACGAGCGATGTTGTACTTGTAGATAGGGAATGGGCGGATGGAATATTGGAACTGGTGCGAGGGAGACTGTTGGCGGAGATTTCCTAGTAGTTAGGAAAATTTCCTATTAGAGATAAACATGAATGTTAAAGCAGTCCGTCGCGGTATTATGTCGGAAGACGTATAGATTTCTATAGAAAGGTAAACATGAATGGTGAAATAATCGCTATAGGTCGTGAGCTCCTTATGGGAGAGATTGTAGATACTAATTCTTCTTTTATAGCTCAGATGCTTGTACGCTCGGGAGTTACTGTTGAACACATATCTCAGGTGGGAGATGATATAGAACACTTATGCGAAGCTCTTGAAAGAGCACTCGAAAGAGCGAACGTTGTTGTAACTTGCGGAGGCTTGGGACCCACTTCGGATGATTTGACTCGTGAAGCCGCGGCACGGGTTATGAATGAGGATCTGAGTGTAGATGCCTCTCTTTTGAGCTGGTTGGAAGGTGTTTTCAAAGAAAGAGGCTTTGAGAATATGCCTAAAACAAACATCAAACAGGCATGGTTGATCCCATCGGCGGAGCCTATAGCCAACGCACTTGGCACGGCTCCGGGCTGGTGGGTCACAAAGAATGACAGGCATCTGATACTGACACCGGGTCCGCCTAGAGAGTTACAACGAATGTGGCGGGATGGGATAGCCTCTCGGCTGGAAAGGATATCGGGCGGAGAAAAGCTCGCAGTCTGTACCTTGAAGACGGCCGGCCTGACGGAAGGTAATATGGATGAGATTGTCAGCGATCTGTTCGGCAGAGAGAATCCTTACTTGGGTATATACGCCAGAACTGATGGGATACACCTTCGTATAATCGGACGCGCAGCATCTATGGAAAATGCCGAAGCGATAGTGAAGGATATGGAATCGGAAATAGAGGCTAGGCTCACAGGGTATATTTGGGGAAGAAATGAGGATACGCCGGGTTTGGTCGCTTCCCAATTGATGGCGGAAAACAAGACAACTCTTGCGGTACTGGAAGCAGGATCGGGAGGTGCGGTTTCAGCTATGTTCGTAGAATCCGAGGCGGGCGAATGGTTCAAGGGTTCACTGGTAATAGATGAGTACGCCGATCTGTCTAGTGCATCTCTGGAGGCTTTGCTCGGATGGAATGGGAAGTCTATCGCCGATGCAAAAACTGCATTGAATATGGCACACGCCGCAAGACGAATGATGAAGGCGGATATAGGTCTAGGTGTAGGTCCTGTTGCCAAGGATATCCGAGAAGGAACGCCCGAAGGAACAGTACACGTAGGTATGGTGGTAGGTGAAAGGGAAAAGGTGGCGATGAGCAGGTTCGCTAGAGGACGGGGGCACTTCCGACAAAGGACGGCTTTGTTCGCTATAGTGGAGTTGGTGGGATGGCTGAAAAAGCATGGGACTCCTAAGTGAACGGAAAACCTGAAACCTTCTGAAGGTAACGGATATATAAAACAGAGTCAGCTAGTTAGAGTTTTATAAAGTTGCAGTAGTCTCTGTGGCATAGTCTGGATATCCGGCAGAACTTCATAACTGAAATCATCCATCATTGTCTTTAGATAGTCGTGACCTGACTTATCTACCGTAAGGCAAAACGGCTTTATCCCGGCTCGGCGCGTTTCTATAAGTGCCATCCTCGTATCGTGGACAGCATACTCTTTCTCTACGCCTTCCCTGCTATAGCCTCTATCTTGCGGTCGTCCATCGGATATCAGGAAGAGGTATCGTGATTTGGCGTCATATTTAGCCAATTTGTTCTTAGCGTGCCGAATAGCGGGACCCATACGAGTGGCATGTAGTGGGGCTATTCGGTCTATTCGTCCCGGAACTTTGGACTCGTCGAACTTCTCATCTATGTCTTTGATTACATAAAATTCCACATTTTCACGCCCGTAACCTGAAAAGCCATATACCCCATAGTTGTCGCCTAGCATTTCAAGGGCGTTCACCAGTAGGACCACACTCTCCTTCTCCACATCCACTATCCTTTTATACTTTCTTCTAAGGCTATCGGAGCGGTGTGACCGTAGCCAAATCATATACTCAACCGGATCATCCGGTGCGCCCCACTCATCGTTGTTATCACCCATGTACTCTATAGCTTCAGCGGTAGAGGCACTCATGTCTAGAAGAAAAGCTACGGCTACTGATCGTTCTATTTTATTGCGGGACCAGTAAATCTTTTCATCCGGAGATGCCTTGACGCGAATATCTATCAGCGCTTCAAGAGCTGCGTCAAAATCTGCTTCTTCACCGTCATACAAACGTTTCCGCTTACTGTACATTTCCGGCACTATCATCTCGAACTGCCTTTTGATTTCGTGGACAAGAGGGGCATTATGGGCAAGCACATCACGATAAAAATGAGGATCGCCTTCACTCATGCGTTTTTCATGGAGCAGGCACCAGCGCTGTTTATATTCACCGGAACGAAAGTCCCATTCTTCGTACAGATATTGATTATCCGCTTTCACCTCGAGCTGCCCGCCCTCTTCCGGTATATGTTTTGTCCCTCTCTGCTGGGCAATTTTGCCTTGCGGGTCTCGTCTTGCCAACTCATCGAGTATATTGTTTGAAAGTTCACTCAGCTCCATATCGGAAGCGGATTCTCCTGAGGCGGGTTGAAAATCTCCTGAATTTTTCAGGAGTTCTTGGAGCTGTTCGGCTGTAATCTCTTGAGTTTCTTCCATTTCGCCATCTGTGTTTTCATCCATATTCTGTAGCTTCGCCATAAGCTGTGCCAGTTCAGGCTTGAATTCACCTCGATAGTCTACATGCTGCGGCGATTCATAATCTTTCGAATCTTCGGGATAGTAGTCTTCGTCATCTTCATCTTCGGAAAGCCCATCGCCGCGCCGCATAGCTTCTACGAACTGCTGAAGCACAAAATCTTTCGATACGTCCTCTTCGTCTTCTTTCCGTCCTTCTTCTTCAGAGTTTTCGCCGGTATCGCCGGTATCGAAAGAATCCAATTCATCGAAAGCATCTTCCAGTATGTCTTCATCGGGAATGGCGGCGAGCAGGGCGTATACACGTATAGCAGCTTCCGCCGTATCCTCTACAGTGACGCTGGGTTTAGTCATCTTGTTCATTATTCTACGTATGCGCCGGGCTATTTTTTTATGTTCGGACGGCACCTTTACGCCTTTTGCCTGCCCTAGAGAGTAGCGAATCATGAACTCTATCAAGGCTTCACGAGGGCGCATACTTGTAACATCAGGGCGATTTGCGGCCGCTTGTGCCTGTACCTCCACATATCGGGAGCTTATGCCTTTATAGGCATCCAGAATAGCGGAATCTATGCGCAGGCTTTCCAACACTATAAATACATCACGAGACATACGAGATTCGGGGAAAAGGGAAAAGAATCGGGTCATATCCGTAGATATCGCATCTTTGGCGCCGTTTTCCTTATGCTGTTTGGAATTGTCCTTATGCGTTTCATCCAGAAGTTTCGATATTTCGGGGCGCAAGTTTTCGAATATCATCGATGCCGTATCGAATTCAAAATCGAAAGAACCAAACTCTATATGACCCGCCTGATGCGTTGCCATAACTTTGTAATATGAAAAATTCTCATCTTTGGATTTTTCATGGTTTACAGTAGACGGAAGGTATATAACGCCTACCTCCGATGAAGGTAAAGCTGTCTTTAGCCACCCTATATCCTTCTCCACCAAATTTTCCGAGGCGCTTATATCTACAGCCTGTCCGCAAAGAGCGAAGCAGTACATGCCTAGTATATCTCGCACTCTAGGGAGGTCTACTCCCGTAGAAAGTGAGTCCAGCACATCATTAGATAACGGTGAAGTAAGCGCGAAGTATGACTCTGCAGATTTACTGTTGCATCTTGTCGACTCAATACCTCTCCTGTGCCAGTGGGTTACTTGCTCTAACGTGACGCGTTGAAGAAGTGAAGGAAGCACCTGCAAAAACGCTTCCGCCGCTTCATGTGAGATATCTATGAGGTCATCGGTGAGTTTCAGAGCGTTGCTATATTCACTAGGGGATGTGATGTTTGCTATAGAGGCTATGTTGCGCAAGATTTCGGATGTTTTGGTACTGCCTGCTTCGGTAATTTTTTGCGCCAAGCTTATCATGGGGCGCCGCCGGTCAAAGTGAACTCTCTGCAGAGAAGAGGTGGCAATTCCGAAAAGCGGCTTTATTTCACGCCATGATATTCTGGTAACCGTCTCTGCAAGCACTATAAATGCTCTACTGTCTTTACCAAGCATAGGCAGGATGTTTGCCGATGCTTCTAAAACCTCATTTGCAGATTCATAAGAACGAAGCGAAAGAGTTTCTAGAAACTTCCCGAAAAGGCGAAACCCTGAAAATGAGAGATGTTCCATCAATAGCGCGGTAAACTCAAAAAGTTTGCATGCAAGAGAACCCGATTTCCAAGTGCCTCTATAAAGCGCGCTAGATACGGTAACCCAATCCTCTATATTACGAGGTGCAAGGTTTTTTAAAGTAGCCGGACTAGATTTGAAATAAGTGGAAGCTAGAGACGGTGAGACTGATATCAGTTTATGGCCAATCTCGCCCCATTCTCTGAAGTACACCCCTGATAGGTTGATATGAACCGCAGTAGAAGCCTCAAAATAGGCTATAGCCACTTCCCAACCACGCATACCCTCTTTTGCTATAGTAACTCCTTGTGCGCCCCACGTCTGCAGATCTTCACCCGCCAATTTCAATATCAGGTTTGACCTTGCCTCCCAGTACTTTTCAAATACACGTGGATCTAGTTTCTGGAGTGTCTCCGCTATGGAACTCATTTTGTCCTTTTCGATTTTCCTAGACGGCTTGTCATTGTTTACACTATCATTCATTTCATATACGCCGCCTTCGTTAATATATTTACGACTGTTTAGCCATCAAAGCCACTTGAAACAGAACACGCGCCGTAGCCCCCCATATAACCCTACTATTGTACGCGATAGAGTCTACTTTATGCAGGGTAAGATCATCTTCCAAAAAAGTTATAGACCTAAGATATTCGGGAGAGTACAGTGCGTTCAAAGGCAGGTACATAGTATCTGCGACCTCATCCGGATTGGGTATCGGTACTGCCTCTACCTTCAGCATGGCTGCGAAAGGCCATACGATATAGCCGGAAAGTGTAACAACAGGATCCAGCTGTCCCCAATAAGAGATCATACCCGGCGTAATAGCAGTTTCCTCTTCCATTTCACGAATCGCGGTATCGAGCAAAGTCTTGTCGGTAACCTCCACCGTACCTCCCGGAAACGCCCAGTCACCGGGATGATTCGAGAGATGTTGGGCACGTTGAATCATCAAAATGGTTATACACGCTTCAAATTCATAGAACAGTACCATCACCGCAGCGTTTTTCCGTACACTGTCATAGGGCGCCGATGATTTTTTATTGGCAAACCGCGCTGCAATATATTCGAGTTTCATAAACGGTTTATTTGAATATAGACGTAACTACTTCATTCACGCTGCGCTGCACTTGAGGGTCATCCGTTATGCCCCACGTAACCGCTACTTGACAGGCGCGGCGCGGCGCTATCCCTTCCTTGATAAGCCTACCGGCATATATGAGGATACGCGTAGATGCCCCTTCTTCTAGGCCACGCTCTGAAAGGTTGCGTACCTTCTGCCCTAATTTAGCAAGCGACATCGCCGAATCCGAATCTACACCTGACTCGTGAGATATTATACGGGCTTCTACTTCCGGTTCAGGAAAATCGAACTCCATAGCTACAAACCTTTGCCTTGTACTATGTTTGAGGTCTTTCATTGCACTCTGATAGCCGGGATTGTAAGACACAACAAGAAGAAATCCGGGCGCCGCCTCTACAATCTGGCCTAGCTTATCTATAGTCAGTGAGCGTCTATGGTCGGCAAGCGGATGAATAATCACTGTTGTATCCTTCCGGGCTTCTACTATTTCATCCAAGTAACATATTCCGCCTACCTTGACGGCACGTGTCAGAGGTCCGTCTATCCACTGAGTACCTCTGGCATCCAGCAAATACCGCCCGACGAGGTCGCTAGCAGTCAAATCTTCATGACACGCTACAGTCATCAGCGGCAGGCTAGATCTAGAACCGTTACCCTCTCCCTTTTTACTAACTACGGTCAGTTTTTTCCCAAGTAGCCATGCCATATATTCCACAAAACGGGTTTTTCCGGTACCTGTAGGCCCTTTGAGAAGCAGAGGTACACGTTGTCTGTAAGCAGCTTCAAAAATCTCCACCTCATCACTGAGAGGAATAAAATAAGGCTCCTCTTCTATAAAGTACTCCTCTACTCTATACTGTTTATACTGCTCTTCTTTTCTTTGTGTGTTCATAAATTCCTTTCTTTGTGAGCATAATAGGAATATTCAATTGTGGGTTAACGTTTGCCACAAATTATAAACCCGATGATGCAACACATCTATATCCGAATTGTTTATTATTACCGTTACAGGTTTACCCGTGCCAATAGCGGCCTTCCTACGTTCAGTCGGTTCCATTTGTGCTCTGGAAAACGCTTCTGAATCGGCAATCGTAAAACCTTTTGCAATGAGGCGTGCACGGGCTATAGCATAATCTGCTTCTACAATCCATATTGTATCCACAATAGCATCCCAGCCCGCCTCTATCAGAACCGCAGCATCCAAAACGCACACATCAGCTCCCGACATCTCCCATTCCTCAAGTACCTCACTCTCTATCATAGGCCAGACTATACGCTCCAGTTCCTGCCGTTTTGCAGAATCTCCAAGAACTATGCGGCGCAACGCAGAGCGGACAATGCCACCGCACTCCCCTAATATCTCATCTCCAAACAGAACCTTTACAGCAGTTTGCGCTCCGCCTCCGGGGGCATATAAGCGATGCGCTACCTTATCTGCGGAAACAGTATACGCACCTAATTCGCTAAGATTGAGACAAACCTCACTCTTGCCACACCCTATACCTCCTGTTACTCCTATCCTTATAGCTATTCTCTCCGTTGCTTAAAGGGACATATCCTGAATCTTCACATACATAATTTTATAAAATATCAGTATCGGGAATGTCATAGAATCACAAGAGACTTTATTTGAACCATATACTAAAAAGGCCATGAAAGCTATTTTACCCCTTTCTACTCGCATGAGGCCGGAAAGTATAGATGCTTACGTAGGCCAAAAGACATTACTAGCAGAAGGGATGCCTTTCCGAAAAGCTATAGACAAAGGTAAACTGCCCTCCTTCATTCTATGGGGACCGCCGGGGTGCGGCAAAACGACCCTCGCCCGAATAATCGCCAAAAAGATGGGCACCCACTTTGATCAGTTATCCGCCGTCAATGCGGGATTATCCCAAGTACGCGAAATAATAGCGAACGCACGGCAGCGCATCAAAATCACAGAGCAAGGTACAATTTTATTCCTCGATGAAATTCACAGATTCTCCAAATCTCAGCAAGACTCACTTCTGCCATATATAGAGGAAGGCGACATTACATTGATAGGTGCTACTACAGAGAATCCATCTTTCACCGTGATAGCGCCGCTATTATCACGCGTCCGAATTTACACTCTAGAACCAATGACGGATGATGATATGCGCCTCATACTCGAGCGCGCTATGCAAGATGAAACCAAAGGGCTCGGAAAAAGTAATACACTCTTGGATGACGATGCCCTCCTATTGCTAATAAAGGTAGCCAACGGAGACGCAAGAACCGCACTAGATACATTGGAACTAGCGGCAAGCACTACAAGAGAACAAGAAGAAACCGCCATAATAAAAGCCGACACTATAGCCCATCTGCTTCAACGCCGCGCAAGGTATGACAGACTAGGAGATGCTCACTACGATACCATCTCCGCCTTTATAAAATCTATACGATCTTCGGATCCGGATGCTGCTCTTTACTACCTCGCCCGCATGATAGACGCAGGAGAGGATCCCCTCTTCATTGCGCGTAGGCTAGTCATTTCCGCCGCCGAAGATGTAGGATTGGCAAACCCTCACGCATTAGTCCTTGCATCCGCCACCCAGCAGGCGGTGCACCTCATCGGAATGCCCGAAGGAAGAATCCCTCTAGCAGAAGCAACGATTTATCTCGCGAGTTCACCCAAAAGTAACTCAGCATACCTAGGCATAGAAAGAGCGGCAAAGCATATCCGCAACACAAAAGATGAACCTATACCGCTTCATCTTCGCAACGCGCCTACGCGATTGATGAAAGAGTTAGGTTACGGAAAGGAATACAAGTACGCTCACGACTACCCGGGTAGCTTCACTCATACGGAAAATCTACCTGAACGACTACGAGGAAGTCGCTACTACACGCCCGGCAATAATGCAGTGGAAGATAGAATAGCTTCAAGGCTGCGGAATTGGTGGAACAAGCGCTACGACAATAAAACTGAATAAACTACCTCATATCGGCCATTACGCGGTTAACAATGCCAAGAGTGAAATCCACATCCTCTTCATCTATACCGTAGTGGGTGACCATTCTCATCCTGTAACCCGCACAATCCGCATATACACCTTCATCACGTAGCACAGCCGACACAACATCTAAGTTTCTACCGGGTATCTCCAGAAAAACTATATTCGTTTCCACAGTTTCGGGATCCAAAACGATCCCGGGTATCTCTGCAAGACCAAAGGCAAGCTTCTTGGCGTTACTGTGATCTTCCGCCAATCTATCTATCATCGTATCCAGAGCTACAAGCCCCGCCGCCGCTATAATTCCCGCCTGCCGCATACCGGAACCTAGCACCTTTCGCCAGCGATGTGCTTCCGTAATGAAATCCGCGCCACCTACTACTATGCTTCCTACAGGGCACGCAAGCCCTTTCGATAGGCAGAAGGTAACAGAATCCACACAAGCCGTCATACTTGCTACAGTCTTACCTTCGGCTACGGCAGCGTTGAAAATACGCGCTCCGTCCAAATGTACCCGCAGACCTGCTCTCCTTGCCAAATTGGACATTCTTTGCATATCTGCAACAGGTACTACGCGACCTCCTCTTACATTGGAAGTATTCTCCAAGCACAGCATGCTACTCCGAGCTTTATGAGCATCCGTTGGCTGAATAGCCTTCTCGATAGCCTCATCGGATATAGAGCCGTTCTGCTCAATATGAACAGCGCGCATACCTACCCCTCCCAGAGAAGATGCGCCCATACCTTCGTAATTGTAGATATGGCTGGCATCACCCACAATGATTTCATCTCCGCGCCCTGATTGTGTCAGAATCGAAACCAGATTGCCCTGTGTGCCGGAAGATACCAGCAGAGCCGAATTTTTACCGGTGATTTCGGCTACTTTTTCCTGAAGCTTATTGACTGTAGGATCTTCACCATAAACATCATCACCAAGCTCTGCCTCATACATGGCTCGCCGCATTTGAGGCGTTGGAAGAGTAACCGTATCACTACGGAGATCTATCTTTACCATTTTTACCCTCCAGTGAATTTTATAAAACTGCTAACGAACATTCGCATACAAGCACAGTAGATAATTTATGCTTCCCCGAAAATCATTAGATCTGTTCCGTGAAGTGAATACATTTTGGTTCATCACGTAGATAAATGCGGATGCAACCATTACCCTATACATATTTTACACAACAATAATCAATATTCACTACCTTTTCCTATTGTTTGCAGATATAGAGATTTGGTCAATATTCAATGCCGATGAGTAGTTTCCTATCAAAGTGATCATAATAATTGCGCTACATTTTATTATAGAGCTATTTCAGAAAGAATATTAAGCGTTTAACTGGTTTTAACCTTAGATATGCCTTATGTAACATTAGATATACAAAGAAAAAGCCATATAGAAATCTGATTTTGTGATTTTTATAAATACCATACTCTAACATTTTCCAATGCACTAATTTCAGTAATTCTGGATAGAATGATTTTCTTTTGAACCAAAGATAATCTTCTTTTTCATAAATTACAGAGTTATCGCCATATTCCATATTTCCTTTTAGAATTCTGGTAATAATAACGTAAGGATATTCCTTTTTCTTAAAAATATTATTCACATATATACAATCACTTTGAATAAGGTTATGTCTTTTACAAATTAAACTAAAGATACTTTGATCATGTTTGTGGGAGGCAAAACCGTCGTATTCGGGTTTTCCCAATATGCTTGGTCCGTCTGTCACCAGATGTTCGTTTTGTATAATCTCCAGCCATTCCTTTGCTATCTTTATTGATTTGTCAGATTTTTTCCATAAATGGATACCACTTTGTATTTGGCGAGTGTCTGTATATTTTTTATTATCACAATCCATCGAAATAAATAAATCTCTTTTAGTCCAATGTTTTTCTCGATCAATCCAAGGATTGGGGCGTTTAAATACCATCACATTTTGATTGATTTTATCCAATAATTCAATCACGATGTCGATAGATTGAACAAAGCAAAAATCAGTGTCACAGTAAAATAGATAATCTCCTTCATCCAAGGTTTTCAAAGTTTTGACAATAATATAAGGTTTCCAAATCCAATAGCCGGCACCTCTTTTATGAGCAAATATACTCCTGTTTTTCTCGTAGAAATCAGCATCTATGTCTTTACGTCCATAGTTAATAACAGTATCGAAACCTCAAACTGAAAAGGTTTCTGTGCAAGGTTTTCAGATTTCTAAGCACTTCTGTAAAGTGCGCTAGATACGGTAACCAATTTTTATATGCATATAAATAGTTTTCTATCAAAGTGATCATAATAATTGCGTTACATTTATTATAGAACTATTTCAGAAAGAATATTAAGCGTTTAACTGGTTTTAACCTTAGATATGCCTTATGTAACATTAGATATACAAAGAAAAAGCCATATAGAAAATTTTGTGATTTTTATAAATACCATACTCTAACATTTTCCAATGCATTAATTTCAGTAATTCTGGATAGAATGATTTTCTTTTGAACCAAAGATAATCTTCTTTTTCATAAATTACAGATATCGCCATATTCCGTATTTCCTTTTAGAATTCTGGTAATAATAAAGTAAGGATATTTCTTTGTTCTAAAAATATTATTCACATATATACAATCACTTTGAATAAGGTTATGTCTTTTACAAATTAAACTAAAGATACTTTGATCATTTTTGTGGGAGGCAAAACTGTCGTATTCGGGTTTTCCTAATATGCTTGGTCCGTCCGTCACAGATGTTCGTTTTGTACAAGTTCCAGCCATTCCTCTGCTATTCTTATTGTTTCTCTAGATTTTTCCATAAATGAATACCACCATGTATTTGATGAGTGTCCGTATATTTTTCATTTTCACAAGCCATAGCAATAAATAAATCTCTTTTAGTCCAATATTTCTCTTTATGAGTATAGTTGTTTTCAAATATCATCACATTTTGGTTAGCTCTATCCAATGTTTCAATCAAAATATCGATAGATGAACAAAGCAAAAATCAGAGTCACATAAACTGAAAAGGTTTCTGTGCAAGGTTTTCAGATTTCTAAGCACCTCTGTAAAGTGCGATAGATACGGTAACCAATCTTTATATGCATATAAGTAGTTTCCTATCAAAGTGATCATAATATTTGCGTTACATTTTATTATAGAGCTATTTCAGAAATAACATTAAGCGTTTAACTGGTTTAGATAACCTTAGATATATTTTACAGAGCCTTAGATATACAAAAAAGAAAAATCTGGATCTAAAGCTAATTTCAGGATTTTTAGAAATAGCATACTCTAACAATTTCCACTGCGCTATTTTCATTAATTCTAGGTAGAATAATTTTCTTTTGAACCAAATATAATCTTCTTTTTCATAAATTACAGAGCTATCGCTATAGTTTTTATGTGGTCTTAAAATTCTAGTAATAATAAAGTAAGGATATTTCTTTGTTCTAAAAATATTATTCCTATATAAACCATCACTTTGAATAAGGTTATGCCTTTTACAAATTAGACTAAAGATACTTTGATCATGTCTGTGTTCGACAAAACCATCGTATTCGGGTTTTCCCAATATGCTTGATTCGTTAGTCAGCAGATGTTCATTTTGTACAAGTTCCAGCCATTCCTCTGCTATTTTTATTGATTTGTCAGATTTTTTCCATAAATGAATACCACCCTGTATTTGATGAGTGTCCGTATATTTTTCATTATCACAATCCATAGCAATAAATAAATCTCTTTTAGTCCAATGTTTTTCTAGAAGAATCCAATTGTAAGCATGTTTAAATATCATCATGTTTTGATTAGCTTTGTCCAATGTTTCAATCAAAATATCGATGGATTGAACAAAGTGAAAATCAGTATCACAGTAAAATAGATAATCTCCTTCATCCAAGGTTTTCAAAGTTTTTACAATAATGTAAGGTTTCCAAATCCAATAGCCAGCACCTTTTTTATGAGCAAATATACTCCTGTTTTTCTCGTAGAAATCAGCATCTATGTCTTTACGTCCATAGTTAATAACAGTATCGAAACCTCCCACTTTATGCCCGCTTAACGTGTTGAGTTTTTGTTGTATATGGCAGTCTGATCTATGTCCGGACGGGTCTGCATAATTGATTAGAATTTTCTTTCCCATATGTTCACTCCATACTATCAATAACACAATAAACTGAAAAGGTTTCCGTGCAAGGTTTTCAGATTTTTAAGCACCTCTGTAAAGTGCGCTAGATACGGTAACCAATTTTTATATGCATATAAATAGTTTCCTATCAAAGTGATCATAATAATTGCGCTATATTTTATTATAGAACTATTTCAGAAATAACATTAAGCGTTTAACCGATTTATAGAACATTAGATATACAAAAAAGAAAAGTTTGGATCTAAAGCTGAGTTTATGATTTTTATAATTACTATACTCTACTGTTTTCAAGCGCAATAATTCCCTTAATTTTCGAAATTTTCTTTTGAACCAAATATAAATCTTATTGTCAGAAATTATAACATCAGCATGATATCCTTTTAAAATTTTAGGAATAAGAATGTGACGAAATTTTTCTGTTCCAGAAATATTATATTTTACAGGATCACTTAATAAGTAGTTACTTTGAATAAGATTATACTTTTTACAAATTAGACTAAAGATACTTTGATCATGTCTGTGTTCGAGAAAACCATCGTGTTCGGGTTTTCCCAATATGCTTGATTCGTTAGTCAGCAGATGTTCATTTTGTACAAGTTCCAGCCATTCCTCTGCTATTTTTATTGATTTGTCAGATTTTTTCCATAAATGAATACCACCCTGTATTTGATGAGTGTCCGTATATTTTTCATTATCACAATCCATAGCAATAAATAAATCTCTTTTAGTCCAATATTTTTCTATATATCCGTTTCCAAATATCATCACATTTTGGTTAGTTCTATCCAATCTTTCAATCAAAATATCGATAGACTCGACAAAGTAATAATCAACATCACAGTAAATAGATAATCTCCTTCATCCAAGGTTTTCAAAGTTTTTACAATAATATAAGGTTTCCAAATCCAATAGCCGGCACCTCTTTTATGAGCAAATATACTCCTGTTTTTCTCGTAGAAATCAGCATCTATGTCTTTACGGCCATAGTTAATAACAGTATCGAAACCTCCCACTTTATGCCCGCTTAACGTGTTGAGTTTTTGTTGTATATGGCAGTCGGACCTATGTCCGGACGGGTCTGCATAATTGATTAGAACTTTCTTTCCCATGTATTCACTCTATATGATCAAATTGAAGCCGGATAACTTTGTATGTGAAGATATATCATCACTGCTGTATACCAATTTTTGGAAGAGTGTACTGCACTATTACCGATACTGATTGCCTCCATTTACCATTTTATACATAACAACCCACTGAACTTTATATATAACAACCCAATGCATACACTCCTCACTGAATAATCGCAGTTTATAATTGCTTATATGGATAAAGCAGAAGCCACACTGAAAAGACGCTCACTTTCACGACGCGTACTCACGGCAACCTTCAGCCCTATCCCTTTTGGGGTAGCTGCTATTGCTCTTGGCATAGATCAGCTGACGAAGTATTTCATAACCGCCAACCTTGCATTATATGAATCATGGCCTTCGGAAGGGTTCGCTAGATTTACATATGTAACCAATAGCGGATCTTTTTTAGGGCTGTTTAGAGAATACAGCTCTATTATCACATGGGTAGCCATAGCCGTAACAAGCATCCTGTTCCTACTTTATACAACCATAAGCGGTCGCCATTGGATACTGCGCATAGCGCTCGGTTTAATGCTCGGCGGAGCTTTGGGCAATGTAGTAGATAGGCTGCGGTTGGGTTCTGTGGTGGATTTTATAGATATAGGACCTTGGCCAATATTCAACGCCGCCGACTCGTTTGTTACCACAGGAGCCGTAACATTTATGCTTTTCCTCGTGTTTTTTGAACGTAAAGCTTCACAAAACATAAAACCTTCGGATGGTACTGCAGAAGATAATTTACCTCAGTATGCATATGCTACGGAGGAAAGCACATCTCTCTATGCTCCAAGCGTATCGGCTGAACCGATCGAGGATAGCGCGGGCGAAGATTTTTTCCATAATATAGCTGAAGATAAACTACCTAAGTATCCGCCTTCAGAACCTTCGGATGAGGAAAGCATATCTCGTAGTGTTCCAAGCATATCGGCTGAACCGATAGATGGTATAGGGGAAAATCCGGAACCTTAAAGCATGAGCATAGATCAGTGCGATATAACCGAGAAGGTAGTTCCTTTAGACGCTACTCCCGAACGTTTGGATGTTGCGACGGCTCGTTTCATGCACCTCAGCCGCTCACATGCGGCCAGATTGATTCGTACTGGGTGCGCAACAGTGGATGGTGAATATGTTAACTTGCCTGCAAAGATTGTGAAGCCCGGTAGTAAGATAACCTTGGACATTATCAAAATTAAAGGTGAAGGCAAAAGTCCAAAAACAGGTCGTTTCAATATAAGACCTTTATATAGCGATGAGCACTTAGCCGTATTCGATAAACCCGCAGGAGTCACCGTACATCCGGGAGCAGGTAAAGAAGACTTTGTTTTATCGGATGTTATATCCGCTCTCTTCCCAAACGCCTCCGAGGTGGGTTCACCGGGTCGGCCGGGTATAGTTCATAGGTTGGATAAGAATACATCCGGGCTTATAGTTACCGCACTGACAAATGACGCTTATGAAGTGCTGACCGATCTCATAAAGCGTCGCATGGTAAAGAGACAGTATAAAGCGTTAGTTATAGGGCAGCCGGATCCGGCATTCGGCATAGTGGATGCTGCGATAGGTAGGCATCCTGTGAACCGTACCAAGCAGGCTTTACTTCCAACGGGTAAACCGGCTCGCACTCATTACAAAGTCGAGGAGGTTATGGGTGATTATGCCCTCTTGAGACTCGAATTGGAGACGGGGCGGATGCATCAAATACGCGTTCATATGGCATCAATAGGGCATCCGATAGCCGGGGATGATACATATGGAGGGCGTAGATCTCGTTTCCCCGGTCTTTCAAGGCAGTTTCTGCACGCATCCGACCTTTCTTTTACTCACCCGTTAGAAGGTTGTTCGATGCACTTTACATCCGATTTGCCGCCGGATTTGAGAAGCTCTTTGGAGTATGCTCGGTCACGAGTGTTGGTATGAATATATCACCTGCGCGGACACGTTTTGCCCCTAGCCCTACAGGTTTGCCGCACATTGGGAATATGAGGACGGCTCTATATGCATGGCTCCTCGCTAGGCACACAAATGGCAGCTTCATACTGCGTGTAGAAGATACCGATCGCGGACGCTTGGATGCCGAAGCGGTTCCACAGATAATGGAGGCGCTTAGATGGTTGGGGTTGAACTGGGACGAGGGTCCCGATGTTGGCGGACCGCATGAGCCTTATATACAGTCTGAACGCAAGGAGTTGTATATCGAGGCGGCCGGCAAGATGTTGGAAAATGGCAGTGCTTATTTATGTAACTGCACACCGGAAAGGTTAGCGGAACTCCGCCAAAGGCAGCTTGCGGCAAAGAAAGCGCCCGGCTATGATGGGCATTGTCGCCATAAGCCGCGCTCCGAAATGGAATCGGAACGTGAGAAAGGCGCCGTTACGGTAGTCAGATACCATGTGCCGGAGACGGGCGGGTTGATTTTACAGGATACGGTTTATGGTGAGATAAGTTTTGAATTATCCCATCTTACCGACTTCGTGATACTGAAATCGGATGGGATGCCAACTTACCATTTGGCGCATGTTTTGGATGATTATCTTATGGGCGTAACTCATGTGATACGCGCCGAGGAATGGATATCGAGTGTACCCCGACATATTCTCATACAGAAATCTCTCCAACTTCCTCAACCTGTCTACATTCATGTTCCGCTTCTGCTGGGTAAGGATAAAGCGAAATTGAGCAAACGCCACGGTGCTACGACCGTCTTGGAGTATAAGGAGCAGGGTTATTTGCCGGAAGCTTTGCGGAATTACATTGCACTTCTCGGATGGTCTACGGGAGATGATGAAGAGATTATATCGGAAGAGGATATTGTAAGACGTTTCACACCTGATCGTATACAGGCGCATCCCGCTATTTTCAGTGTAGAGAAATTGAATTGGATGAATGGTATTTATATTCGTATGGCGGATAAGGCGGATTTGGCGGAAAGGGTAAAACCTTATTTGGAAAGACCGGAGAAGGAAGGCGGATTGCCGGATATTGTGAAGCGTCCGTTGGATGTCAAGTATCTGGAAGGTCTTATGCCGCTTATACAGGAACGTCTCCATAGACTGGACGAAGCCGCAGGTATGTTGGATATTTTCTTCGTGGAGAAGGTATCGTTAAGTGAGGAGATTCTTATTGCGCGGGGTCCCGATAAGGCATCGGTTCAGAGGTTTTTAGAGGCTGCCGCCAGTATATGCGAAGGCGCGGAGGTGTTCAGTAGCGATGAATTGGAGGCGAAGTTTCGCTCATGGGCGGAGGACGCAAATGCGAAAGTAGGGGTGTTCTTTTATCCCGTGCGTATAGCAGCAACAGGCCGTAAAGCAGCGCCTCCGCTATTCGGGACTTTATCTGCGTTGGGTCGTGATGTATGCGTGGAACGCATCTTTTCAGCAATGAAATTGCTGAAACGGTCGTAACTTATAGTATGAATGAGGGTGAAGTTTCGCATAGCGGTGAAGGCTGCGAACCGTCAAAATGAATCCGGCGTTGGTGTATATTTTATAGTATCGTATATGCTAATATTAGCTAAAAGTAGAGAGAAGGAAAGTACATTGGTAGAAGTTAAATTGAATGAAGGTGAGTCCTTCGATTCTATGCTGCGGAGGTTTTCCAAGCAGGTATCGCAGGATATGGTGTTGGCTGAGATACGGAAGAGGCAGTATTTCGAGTCACCTACTAGCTTAAGGAAAAAGTTGGCCGCAGCCAAACTACGTAAATCTGTTAAAACTACTGAAAAATACGCCTGATACCGATATATGAAGTTCGGTATTGTTGTTTTTCCCGGTACATGGAGCGACGATGATACGCGTTATGCGCTGAGCAGAATAGGTCAGACGTCCAGATACGTATGGCACACGGAGGATGACTTGAGTGACGTGGACGCTGTTATTTTGCCGGGTGGGTTTGCTTACGGGGATTATTTGAGACCGGGTGCTATCGCTAGATTTTCTCCGGTTATGTCCGCCGTTAAAGTTTTTGCGAAGGATGGTAACCCTGTTTTGGGGGTTTGTAACGGGTTCCAAGTGCTTTGCGAAGCAGGACTTCTGCCGGGTGCTCTGGTGAGGAATAAGCATCTGCGTTTCCGCTGTGAATGGGTACACCTGCATATAGAGAACCCGCACACTCTGTTCACACGTTCCGCAGCTCGCGAAAAGGGGGTACTTCATATACCTATATCTCACGGTGAAGGAAGTTATCAGGCGGATGGCGAGACTTTGAGGATGTTGGAGAAGGAGCAACGAATTTTGTTCAGATACTCCTCACCACAGGGAGAAATAAGCGCGGAATGGAATCCCAACGGATCCGCAGGAAATATAGCGGGAATAATGAATGCTAGAGGCAACGTTTTAGGAATGATGCCGCATCCTGAACGAGCATGTGAAGAGGTACTGGGCGGAGATGACGGTAATTTGATATTCCACTCGATTGTAGATAATATTGGCGGTATGAGAAGGCAGGCTGAAAGGCAAGACGCGGTAGGTTAGAGATGAATCTCTATGAGAACTATCTAGCAGATACTATTCTCTCTATGTCCGAGTATGAAGCGATAACCGATCGCTTAGGACGTGAGCCCGAACTTTTGGAGTTGGGTCTTTTTGAGGCTATGTGGAGCGAACACTGCGGGTATAAATATAGCCGAGCTCTTCTGAAGAAGCTGCCGAAAGAATCGAACCGACTGCTTGTGAAGCCGGGCGAGGAAAACGCCGGAGTAATAAAAATAAATGACTATACGGCGGTTATCTTTAAAGTGGAATCCCATAATCACCCTACGGCTGTGGAACCGTATCAAGGAGCGGCTACCGGCGTGGGCGGTATCGTAAGGGATATATTAGCGATGGGTGCTCGCCCTATTGCGCTGATGAATTCGCTACGTTTTGGCGACCCGACAACGGATAAGCAGCGCCGTTTGCTCGATGGTGCGGTATACGGTATTGCCGATTACGGTAACTGCATAGGCGTGCCAAATGTGGGCGGAGAGATTTTTTTCGATGATGCGTATAAGGGAAATCCTCTTGTAAATGTTATGTGTGTTGGGCTCATACAAGGAGGTCGCATCCTGTCAGCGAAAGCGAATGCGCCGGGGGATTTGCTGTTATTGGTAGGTTCGGAAACAGGTAGGGATGGTATACACGGAGCATCTCGGTTAGCTTCACGCACATTGACTGAGCAAAAGGGTGAACGATCCGCCGTTCAAGTTGGCGATCCGTTTACGGAAAAATGTCTGATAGAGGCATGCCTAGAAGTTGCCAATATGTCGGAAGTGGTAGGTATGCAAGATTGCGGAGCGGCGGGGATAACTTCCGGTGCCGTAGAGATGGCTTATCGCTCCGGCATGGGTATAGAGATAGACATAGATATGGTGCCAAGACGAGAGGGCGGGATGACACCTTACGAAGTGCTCTTATCGGAATCTCAGGAACGTATGCTGCTGGCAGTGAAGCCCGGTAAAGAGGATGCGGTCATTGAAATATTTCGCAAGTGGAACTTGAAAGAGGCCGTAATAGGGCGCTTCACCGAGAATTGTGAAGTGGTGATAAAGGAAGGCAAAAGGTCGCTCATCACTACACCGGTGGATGTGCTTGCGGATCCCCCTCAGTATACATTCGATACGCGAAAGCCGGACAGCTTGATTCATCTGCAATCGGCGGACCCATCCAATCTGCCACTGCCCAAAGATTCCCCCGCGAAGATACTTCTGCGATTGCTTGCATCCCCTAACATTGCCTCTAAGCAAGCCGTATTTAGGCAATATGATCACCAAGTGCAAAATAACACCTTACTTCCTCCGGGTGCCGATTCTGCCGTGCTGCGGTTCAAGAACATCCCTGAAGGCTTGGCAGTCACGCTCGATGGAAACGGCAGATTATGCCACTTGGACCCTCGCATAGGTGCTTCTATAGCGGTAGCGGAGGCATGCCGAAATCTTTCGGTATGCGGTGCAGAACCTATAGCAATAACAAACGGTTTGAATCTCGGTAACCCTGAGACGGATGAAGTAAGGTATCAATTGCGTGAGGTTATCCTCGGTATAAGTGACGCTGCTCTCACTTTAGGGGTTCCGGTGGTGAGCGGCAATGTTAGCCTTTACAATGAGACGGAAGAGACGGCTATACTGCCAACGCCTATCATTGGTGCGGTCGGTTTACTGGAAAACGCGGCTACATACATTTCGCCGAAATTTCGGAATGCAGGGGATGTCATAGTACTGTTAGGGACTCATCACGCGTGGGATGGTGCGAGCGGTTTACCGGGTAGCGAGTATGTATCTATGGAGCACAATCGCAGCGAAGGTAAACCGGCGCTAGATCTGCAATTGGAAAAGATGCTTCAGAGTCTATGCCGTAAAGCAATACGAGCGGGATTGATAAAGTCTGCGCATGATTGTTCGGAAGGCGGCTTGGCGGTAACAATCGCCGAATGCGCGATTATGGGGGGGATCGGTGCCACTCTAGAAATACCGCTGCCCTCTCGTTGGGATGCCGCCATGTTCGGTGAAACACAATCGCGAGTCGTTGCGACACTAAAGGAAAAGGATATCAATGCTTTCAGAGGGATGGCGGCAGAAGCGGGCATGGATTGGGTACGTATCGGAACGATAGGCGGAGAATCTTTACGAATAGGCGGCACAGTAGAGGTTCCTCTATCGGAAGCGGCGAAGGTGTGGGAGTACAGCTTTCAGAGTATAACGGGTATCGGGGGGAATACCGAAGCGTAATTAAAATGTGCTCTCAATGCCCCGCGCAGGAGGATGCCAGCAACCCAAACACGGCTATCGTCAGTAGAAGAAGTGTGTATCCTATAATGCTTCGTCTTTTCATGGTTGTCTACTCCCAGAGTTCACTCCTCCGTAGACGCTATAACATACTCATAGTCAGTGCCGGGAACCTTCACCGTTCTAGAGGGCAAATACTCTTCTATATACTTATCCGGCAACTCCGAGTATGCAGAAAGCAACATATTAGCGAATGAAAAGTGCCTATCCGAAAGCATCTTGTACCTAGATACAAACTCCTCCTTGTCCACGTCCACCTTGTCATAGCCATACTTATAGTACGCCTCCACTCCTGAGTATGTCCATACATCTACGTAATCCGCTAATCTATACACAACATAGTATGCAGCCTCTTCCCCGGATAACGTCAAGCTCTTCACCTCATCCGGTTCGGGTCGATAAGAGAATAACTTCCGAAACCTAATTTCTTTATAGTTAGGTACATCGGGTCCTTCTCCTTCATAGGATGCGGTGAAAGTGAAAGGGTCATGCTCCCGTATGGATGACAGTACAAGCTCATACACCTCATTCTGAGCTTCTACTATACGGCTCTCCCACACACACTCCTTGTAGGATTTCGTTACCGCTATATGCTCTATATTCCGCTCCAGCGCAGCAGTAGCACTCCTCACGGGCGTCTCAGCAAGCATTCTTATGTACCCGAGTGCCTCTTCATTGCTCCCGTAGGTGAAGCCGCGCCCGCTCAGACAGCTCAGAAATGCTTCATTCGCCTTCTTCCAACCCGCATGAGTCGACGGATCGAACTCCGAAAGCACTTGACTGAACGCCTCCGGTCCTACCACATCCGCTCTATCACCGTCTCTAGGAAAAACTTGCTTCACGCACTCCTTCGCTATGGGGTGATTCGATCGAATCAACACAGCCGCGGGAGCATCCACTTCGGGACGCTGCTCTTTCACACATTCTACTATCTGTTCGCGCCTGAGCTCTCCAAGGGTAAGAATATGACTGCGGGCAACGGATATCTTCTCATTAATGCTTGCTAGACATTCATCGGCGCTCGCCCATATTGTTCTTCTATTACCTATGCAGTCTTCAGTCCACCTAATCTTCCGCGTACCCTTTATCCAGATTATATATCTGTTGGATGCTTGCCCTGTCTATAAGTGCAAACTCCGCCTCGCAATCCTCTTCACTTCCGCCTCCCGCCATACACTCCGTAATCGTTTCTCGCTCAAAGTTCTCCAAGGATGACCTCTCAGTTAGCTTCTTCTCTTCGGGAGCGGGAGGTTCGTCTGATGAACCCTGCAGCGGAGGTACCGGATGAGTGTAGCCTGCGGGCGGCTCCGACGGAAGTCTGTCCGGAACGGGGAGAAGCCTGTGTAGTCTTTCAGGGTTTTTATACAGGTGTATGTAGCCCGTGCTCTCCAGCAGTTCCGATACTTCAGCATGCCGGATAACGTTATCTGTTGGAACTGTTCATCTCCGGACGCATTCTCGCCAATCTTTATAGTGTGCTCCTCTCTAGTACGCATCGCAGAAAGCACCGTATTGTCTAACTCACCCAGAACCTCCGTAAGGCCGCTCTTGAGGTAACAGTTGTTGTATGCCTTGTAAGCCGTTATCTCCAGCTCACGGGCGCTCACACGAGCATCCCAGATATTGCCTTTCTCCTCGTACACACTAGCCTGCTTCTTCTCCAAATCCGAAAACAGATCACCCTTATCCGCGTATGAGTATTCGTACCCTTCACGGCTCATACATTCAGCCCATGTGCCGGATGCTTTCCGATACCCTTCGTGAGTATCCGTATCTATCAGTTCCGAATAAGTTTTGTTGAAAAGGTTCCCAAGAAGAATATATGAGTAGATCAGCTCGGTGTACGCCGCCGTATAACAGTCGCCTTCTTCCGCATCGGGGTTGTTCTTCAGGCACTCTTCATAAGCGTTGTAGGCAAATTGACCGAAGGCGGTAAACTCTTCGTCTTCGGATTGTTTGCGCAGATCTTCGTAACGTTTGTAATCAGCTTCGGATATCTCCTTTTCCTGCGCTGAAATAACCGAAGATTCGCGCCCCGAGCAGGAGGACGCCAGCAGCCCAAACACGGCTATCGTCAGTAGAAGAAGTGTGTATCCTATAATGCTTCGTCTTTTCATGGTTGTACACTCACCGAGATCACTCCTCCGTAGGCGCTATAACATACTCATAATCAGTGCCGGGAACCTTCACTGTTCTAGAGGGCAAATACTCTTCTATATACTTATCCGGCAACTTTGAGTATGCCGAAAGTAGCATATTGTCGAATGAAAAGTGCCTATCAGGAAGCATCTTGTACCTAGAGATAAACTCCTCCTTGTCCACGTCCACCTTGTCATAGCCATACTTGTAGTACGCCTCCACTCCGGAGTATGCCCATATAGCTACGTAATCCGCTATGGGCATAAAACGCCCCGCATAAACGCTTTTGGCTTGCTCATTGCTTTGCATATCTCTCAAATAGTGTAATACGTAAAGTGAAAGCACCATGCAGTATAGCATCATTATACACATTTGGAAATAAATGTCAAGAGATTTCAAGCGTTTTTTCTATCGCGTACCAAAGTGTCTTGGCATAGACGGAGGTATTATACTTAATACTTGAGTAGGTCTCTTTTATTTCGAGAGATAAATCAATTTTATGAGGATAAAACAAATGCCGATATACGACTACGATTGCACATCCTGCGGACATGGCTTTGAACTTAGGAAGAGTTGGAGCGAAGGTCCAGTGGCTATGTGCCCTCTATGCGGTGCGCAGGCGCGTAAAAAGTTCGCCATTCCCACCATTGTTTACAAAGGTTCCGGCTTCTATACCACGGACAACCGCTCATCCTACGGATCAGGCGGATCAGGAAGCTCCGGCGGCACGGACAGCGGCAACGTTACCGATAAGAACAAGCCGCCTAGTTCCGGTAACGGCAAGGTTGGAGAGAACAAGTCGGCTGAAAAGAAGGAAAATTCCGGCTCGGTCAAGGATAACACTTCCGCTAATAAAGGGGGTAACGGCACGGATAAGAGCGGCTGATACCGATGCGGGCGGTAATACAGCGAGTAGATTCAGGCGGCGTAAGCATAGCAAATAATACGGTAGCCGCTATAGAACGAGGGCTAGTGCTTCTGATAGGTATAACGCACAACGATACCGATGATGACGCACGAAGGATTGTGGATAAAACCTTGAACCTGCGCATTTTCCCTTCCGAAGACGGCACGTCCGGTTTTGATCTTGCCGTGAAAGATATAGGAGGCAGTCTGCTTCTGGTAAGCCAGTTCACTCTATATGCAAGCACACGCAAAGGAAAAAGGCCGGGTTTCATGAATGCCGCACGGCAGGATTTCGCAGAGCCTATGTTTCGGAAAGTTGTGGAGATGTTCCGCGAAAGTGGGCTGGATGTAAAGACGGGTGTTTTCGGTGCGATGATGAAGGTATCGATAGAAAATAACGGACCCGCAACTTTTATACTGGACTCTGAAGAATTGAAGGCTGCTCGTTCAAGTTAACGCAACAGAGTCTATTGATGGATGAAGGTAGATAATCCCATGAATGAAAAACTTACGACCCTCGTCACCGGTGCTTCGTCCGGCATAGGCAAGGAGATAGCCAAGAAACTACGGGGAGAAGGCTACACGGTTTACGGTGCCGCGCGCAGGCTCGAAAAGATGAGGGACATTGAGGCATTGGGCATTATCCCGCTTGCGATGGATATAACTAAAGATGAAGAGGTAGTAGGTGTAGTGAATCGGATAGCCGAAGAGCAAGGAGGGGTGGATGTTCTTATCAACAATGCCGGCTTTGGCTTGTATGGGGCTATGGAGGATACCGCTCTAGATGATGCCCGCTACCAGTTTGAGGTGAACCTATTCGGGCTTGCTCGTGTAACTCAGTTAGTGCTGCCCTACATGAGGGAGAAGCGAGCCGGTAAGATAATCAATATCTCGTCTGTGGGTGGGAAGATCTATACTCCGCTGGGTTCTTGGTATCATGCTACCAAACATGCCCTAGAGGGGTGGTCCGACTGCCTGAGGTCTGAGGTCGCTCATTTTGGCATAAAGGTCATAATAATCGAACCCGGACTCATCCGCACCGAGTTCGGTGATGTAATGAGATCGCCAATGATAGAACGTTCGGGCAAATCCGCTTATGCCGGATTAGTACGCAAGATGGAGAGTGTTCAATTAAGCGGTTCGCCGCCGTCGGTCATCGCAGAAGCGGTCTTGAAGGCGCTGAATGCTAAGAAACCTCGCACTCGTTATGTAGCGGGCAAGTACGCCAAACCTTTAATCGCCGCGCGAAAGTGGCTTGGCGACGGTGCATTCGACATGATCATCCGCCGAATGATGCGCTGATTCCAAGATCGGTACCAGCCCGTACACCTCCTATAAATTTTCTTTGAAATGATACACCTTATTATCGATTTCAGTTAATCTCTTTTCTTAAACCTTGTCAAGCATTATTTTTCCACATAGACGGAAATTTTCATTCCGCCCTTATAACCGGCGCTTCAATCCACTAAATGGCAACGCCTTAATGATAACTTGTATGAATTAATGTCACGTATTTGTATTTTCAGGCAACTTTTTTCTACCCTCTATAAAACCTCTTGGTAGATGTGAAGGTACTATACTCAAATACTTGAATGGGTCTTTTATTTCAATAACTAAATCAGGCAACCTCTCGGTAGCACCTCTAGCGATATATCCAAGGCAGGCGCCGAATGTGTCGGCGCACCTACGGAAATTATATCTACACCTGCTTTGGCTACTTCGGCTACGTTGTCCAGCGTAATCCTTCCGGAGGCTTCCAGAATACACATTCCCTTTGCCGCTTCGGTTACCTTGCGCATATCTTGCGGCGTCATATTGTCCAGCAGTATTGCATCCGCTCCGGAGTGAAGAGTTTCTAGCGCCGCGTCTACGGTATCGACTTCTACCTCTATTTTCAGGGTATGTGGCACGCGGTCCCGAGCCAGCGTTACAATCTCTCTAATGCTCATGCCCTGCGCTGTCAGTGCCGCTATGTGATTGTCCTTTATAAGCACTCCATCTGACAAACCGAAACGATGGTTATGCCCTCCGCCTACCAAAACGGCGTATTTATCCAAAGCGCGAAGCCCGGGTGCCGTTTTGCGAGTGTCCACTATTTTGCTACGTCCACCGACCGCTTCTACGAATTTAGAGGTAAGGGTAGCTATTCCGCTCATACGCTGCATAAAGTTCAATGCGGTGCGTTCCGCAACGAGTATGGATGCAAGCGTTCCGGAAATTTTCGCAAGGACTTGACCCGCGCTACAAAGTTTGCCGTCGGGCGTTTCAATATGGAACTGCAAGTCGGGGTCTACTCTGTGGAATACAAGGGCTGCCATCTCTATCCCAGCCGATACGCCCCGCTCTCTAACGATTATCTGAGCTTCGGCTTTCATTTGTGGCGGGATGAGAGCAACGGTAGTAACATCACCATTCGGCAAATCTTCACGCAGGGCTGCTTTTATAGCGGATTCTGCAACGGATAACGGCACCTGCGCCATATTGTGAAATCTCATTTTTTGAGATAGCCGCCTCTTATGCGCTGAACTGTAGCATTCTTTGAAGTGCTTTCAAGGCGTTCTCCTTGATTTCAGGCACAACTTCTATAGAGTTTATAAGCATACCCGCTTGCAGTCCGTCCAATATCCACAGTAGATAGGCGGGATGTATACGGTACATCGTAGCGCATGGGCACACGATAGGATCTAGGCAGAATATCGTTTTATCCGGGTTTTCATGTCCTAGCCTTTTGACCATGTTTATCTCCGTGCCTATAGCCCACACGGTACCCGCTTCGGATTCCTCTACAGTCTTGCGTATAAATTCGGTGGAGCCGTTCATATCGGCGGCATCTACAACCTCACGCGTGCACTCCGGGTGTACCAGCACCTTTACATTTGGGTAACGTTCTCTTGACTGTTCCACCTGTTGAACGGTGAAGCGAGTATGAACGGAGCAGTGCCCTTTCCAAAGGATGAGTTTGGAGCGTTTCAAAGTTTCCGGAGTAAGCCCTCCGAGAGGGGCGAATGGATTCCAAACCGCCATATCGGCTTCATCTATTCCCAAGGTTAGAGCCGTGTTGCGCCCCAAATGTTGATCAGGCAGGAATAGCACGCGTTTGCCTCGTTCAAATGCCCACCGCATAGCGCGGGCTGCATTCGATGAGGTACATACTGCGCCGCCGTTCATTCCGCATAGAGATTTTATAGATGCGGTAGAGTTCATATAAGTCAAAGGCACTACCGGCGCTAAGTCCTTTTCTTTCTTACCGAACAGAGATGTAATCTCATCCCAGCATTCCTCCACATCTTCAACCAGCGCCATATCCGCCATAGAGCAACCGGCCGCCATGTTTGGCAGCATTACCTTCTGGTAATCTTCAGTGAGTATAGAGGCGGTTTCCGCCATGAAATGAACGCCGCAGAACACTACAAACTCGGCGCTCTTCTCCTGTGCGGCCATTTTGGAGAGCAGGTAAGAATCACCGCGAAAGTCGGCATATTTTATAACATCATCCCGTTGGTAGTGATGCCCCAATATAACAAGGGCTTTGCCAATTGCGGCTCTAGCCTCTGCTATAGAAGCGTCCACGTCCGAAGGGGACATTTTCAAGTAGCGCACGGGTATTCTTTGCCAGCGAACTCCCGATCTGAACTCTTCTTCCAGAGTTTTGGTCCTAAGGTTCGCATCCGAACGGCAAAAAGCCGATTGCTCCAATTCCGTTACGGGTACAGTGAGCTTCCTTGCGGGGGCGGTTGTCATACTTATCATCCTCTTCTGCTAGTATCCGCGCATTCTATAGCGCCTTCAAGCGACCACGGAGATGCGGATATAATACGCACCTTTGCATTTTCACCTAGCGATGAAACTCCTTTTTTGACATATACCAATATGTCTCCTCTTGTACGTCCGGAGAGATTTCCGTCTTTGTTATTGTTAATAAGTATATTGAATTTTTTACCTATAAGGGATAAATTTCTTTTTCGCTGAAGGGTCTCTTGCAGAGTGATAATACAGCTCATGCGTCGTTTTTTCTCCTCGCGCGGTATATCATCCTTTATACGACGAGCAGCATAAGCACCGGGACGCTCCGAATAGGCGGCGGCGTGCACTTTATCGAAGACTACCCGCTCCAGAATATCTAGCGTATCCTCGAAATCTTTTGTCGTTTCACTAGGGAAGCCTGCTATAACGTCTGTCACTAGTGCAACATTCGGGATGATTTCACGGACTTCCGCCACCTTTTCCAAGTACTGAGTACGAGTATAGCCTCGACGCATATCCGCCAACACGCGGTCATTGCCGGCTTGGAAAGGAAGATTTATATTTTCGCATACCTTCGGGATAGATTTTACAGCTTCCAAAATTCTACGTGACATATCATTGGGGTGTGAAGTGAGAAAACGTATCCTCTCCAAGCCTTCCACTTCATTGACGTCCTCCAGTAAGTCTGCGAGGTCTCGCCTAGGGCGGAGATCATGCCCGTAAGAGTCTACGTTCTGCCCTAACAGTGTAACCTCCTTGACACCACGGCCAACCATCACACGAACATCCTCCACTATTTCCTTCGTACTTCTGCTGAATTCACGCCCTCTTCTGTAGGGAATTATACAGAAAGTACAAAACTTATCGCACCCATGAACAACGGTAAGGTAAGCGGATACACCCAGAGAGGAAGGGGTTCTACCGGTAAGGCAGCCATCCGGATCGCGGCCCGCCAAAGATGCGGTCATCTCCAAAATCGGGGAAAATTGCTGCGGTCTTGCCCACACGTCCACCTGCGGGAACCTGCGGCGCAGTGTCTTGGAATCCGGACCTACCATACAGCCCATAACGGCTATCATGCGAGGTGTACGCTTTCCATTACGCGGGCGTAATCGTCCCAGCAGCCCTGTGGCCGCATCCTCCGCCGCCTGACGCACCACGCAAGTATTGACAACCGCCACGTCCGCATCCTCCGGTTTGGAAGAAGGCACCAATCCTAGCTCTTCAAAACCGCCTTCCAACATTTCGGAATCGGCCTTATTCATCTGACAGCCGAACGTCCAGATATGATACGTAGAGATATCGGATACTTCAGTTTTGACAACGTCTCTCATCTGCATTTATGTAAAGTTACTCCAAACCATAGGCAGTAGTGGCGGAAGGAGTGGGATTTGAACCCGCGAGAGGGTTACCCCAACCTCTTTCGACCGGATTAGCGGACGGGGGTGATGGATAGCAACAAAATTCAAAAGGAATTCCTGGCCTTGCTTCGGTCGTTTCACTTCTTATTTACACCTTCCGTAAACCCGTTACCACTTTAATTATAAAGAATTCATACTCCATATTGTATTCAGCATACCAAACTATACAGTAGTTCACTTCATATGGGCATAGTGAACGATTTTAAAAGATTCGACACGCCGGGTGGCTACTCCCCTATTGATATGTAGCCGTCTTGTCGATTTGTCGCTTGATGCCATTGTCAAGATAGAGAGCTCCGTCAGTTATAAAGTCCGACCATTTGTTATGGAACAAAGACACGTGCCACAGTAGCACCGAATGTATTGCACATAACGCCAATAGTACCGATGGTAAATAATCCGATTGTCATTTGACGAACGTATCTCTTTGTATAGTAGGTGTGTAGAGGCTTGTAAACTTCAACGGAACCGAGTAACTAGAATAGGAGGTGAGTTGCTATGAATGGAAAATCGATACGAGCTAGCTCGATAGCTTTTTTATTTGGGTTTATCATCCTTGCAGGGGTAGCATGCGGTGGCGGTGGTTCTACCCTCGAGACGGTTGTAGTAGAGCCGCGTTTGGTCGACTGCGTAGGAGTAGTGCCGCAGAGATGTATGGTGGTAGATGGCGAGTACTTCTATGGTGCTATCGAGGGGTTTACTTATGAAGAAGGATATACATATACCTTGGAAGTTCGTATTGAGGAGCTGCCTGAAGACGAGGTGCCGGCCGATGGTAGCAGTTTGAAGTACTATTTGGTACGACAGGTTAGCAAAGTAGCGGAACCCCCACAATCAACATCTCTACAAACCGGAAAAGCGAGTATCGATCTGAACGTTACCGCTAATACCGACACTGATTTCAAGGGGCCAACCAAAAAAGTGACAGTGTTCAATATTCCAATATATGCCTTTGCCGGTGTGTCCGATACCAAAATGAAACACGCCGCCACCGTGATGGCGGAGTACCTTGATAACAACGAAGACGGAACCGTTGACAACCCCGCTGTAGTGGCTGCTATGATGGATAACAATGCTTTTCTGATTATGTGGTCCAAAGAATCCGACCGGGAAAATTTTGACTTTCCGCGCAACTATATCGGGCAAGACTTAGGCGCGCCTGAGACTATACCCGAATGGCACACTATTGAACCCGCCAATCAGTTTGACGCAACCCTTGAAGAGGTACTCCACCTCATTACCAGCGCCGGCTACGCCTACGCCTACCCAGATGTATTCGGCGAGAGAAGGGGTACCCTCCTCGCAAACGCCATGGACATCGCACGCGGCGGGTATTTCGAAAAAACGCCGTCTTCCTACCCCGAAGGCGCCTGGTACAGCTATGACGATACAACTTGCGATTACGCGTGTATGGTAACCGAGTACTTCTATTGGTCTCTCACCTCGCTGCTAGGAGCTCAGAACGCTCGGGCGGATGATATCGGGGAAGAATGGCGGGCGCATACACCGGCGTTGCTGAAGTCTAAAGATATGGCGGCTTACATGCTCCTTACCAACGCGGAGTATCGCTTGCCAAATACACTTCCGAACGGGGTGTATTCGCGATAGGATGTTTTCAGGAGCGAAGATTTGCCGCCCGGTGACTAGCCTTCGGTGTGGGCTTATTGCCAAATTGCCGTACAAACACGTGAAACGTTAACCGTAATACCCTGAGATAATCCCGCGGGGTAGATCGTTCCGCTCCTAATATATATCAGGGGTTAGGGATTTTCTCGAAATATCCGGTGAGGCGCCTTATGCGCAAGCTCGTTTCTTTAACTTTGCCCTGAAAATATTGGCGTTAGCAGAAAAATCAGCCCAAAACTGGCGTGCAGCGCCGCTTTGCGAGGACGAACGTCGCCGCCTTTCGGTCGAAAATAAAAACTGGCGGAGGGAGCGGGATTCGAACCCGCGAGAGGGTTACCCCCCAACCCGCTTAGCAGGCGGGCGCACTAGACCACTATGCGACCCCTCCATTACATTCAATGTTATTACTTCAAGCCGCTTTAACGGAGGATGTAGACGAAATAATCATCTTTGTAACCTCCTGCGCAGCAATTTGACCGCTATAAACCACAAAATAGCCGTCAATCCAAGCATATATAATGCATCCCACAGATGAGAAATAGAAAGCATACCGGAAGCCATACCTCTAGCTATGGAAACCCCGGGCCTGAGCGGCAGAATCCATCCTATATATTCAGCCCAATCCGGCAAAACCGAAAGAGGGAAGAAAGTGCCGCTGAAGAAATAAATAGGAGTAGCAACCATAGTAAATACTATAGACAGAAAGCTTACATAAGGGACGGTGGCAGAAAAAAGATAACCCAAAGCGCCAAACAAAAGAGCCACCATAAAAGCGGGTATCAGTATACCTATAGCCGTCCATGAAGTAAACCATCCAAACGCCGCCGCAAATACCATCACGGCCGCCACAGACATAATAGCACGCGTGGCAGCCCATGCTATATCCCCCAGTGTTAGCTCGAATATAGTAACGGGTGCGGATAGTTGCGTCTCATAAATCCCCTTGGTAATTCGGTTATAAGCATTCCAAGAAGTTTCGAAAATCGCAAGCCACATTGCCTGCCCAATAATTATTCCGGGCGTAACGAACTCAGCGTAAGGTAATCCATCCTCTACGTCACCTACCAGCCTTCCAATACCCACAGCCGTAGCTAGGAGTATAAGAGCCGGCTCGATAAATATCCACGTGAAATTAATCCGCACATAACGAAGGAATCGCTCATATTGGTGGCGCCACAAAGCAACCACCACGTGCATATTCACTGAATCTCCCCTTATCGCCGCCATCATTCCTTCTCGATGTTCTTACCGGTAAGAACCAAAAAAACATCCTCAAGATTTGGCAACCGAGTAGTTACCTGAATACCATCTATATGAGGCATACTCTCTTCTCCGCCGTTTAACAACACACGCAAAAAAGAATCGCTGCCGATAACTCGGCGTCCTTCGGATATCAAACGAAGACGAACATCATCCGGTACACCGTTAGACGAGTTTAAAATAGCCACTTTCACCCCCGCGTATTTGCTCACCAGTTCTTCCGGAGTGCCTTCAGCCAGCAGGCGCCCTTCATACATAACCCCTACCCTATCACACAATGCGGCCGCTTCCTCCATATAATGCGTAGACATGAGTATAGTAACGCCCTCCCGTTTCATGCGGCCTAGCTGTTCCCATACTTTACTGCGACTGTGAGGGTCTAGCCCTGTTGTAGGTTCGTCCAATACTATCACCTTCGGCCTAGCCATAAGTGCCCTAGCTATAGCAAGACGGCGCCGCATACCTCCGGAGAGATGATTTACATCATCCTCCGCCCTATCCTCCAAATCCATAAAACGCAGTACCTCCATAGCTCTATCAATAGATGCTCGCCACCCCATACCGGAAAGGTGGCCAAATATGGCGAGGTTCAATTTCACTACTACCGCGTCATCCAGTCCGTCTGACTGTGTCACAATCCCCATTAATTTCCTAACCTCACGAGATGACTTCACAACGTCTATTCCGCATACTTCAATAGAGCCGTTAGTAGGCGGTAAAACGCCTGAGATAGCGCGCATAACCGTAGTCTTCCCAGCGCCGTTTGGACCAAGAAGACCATAAAATTCACCTTCCGGGATATTCAGTGAAATGCCAGCCACAGCCTGTTTATCATCGTAGGTTTTATAAAGTGAGCGTACGCTTACTGCATAACGTGTTAACTGCACCTTGTAAAATTCGGTGGCATTTTTAACCATAGGTAGCTCTTATTTTGTGCTAAGCGTAACTATTGCCGGGTCGTGATCGGACTGAGCGTGACCGTCGGTAAAACCGGCATTGTTACCGGAAGAAGTGAAGCTGCGGTCGTAATAGTGTGTGGATATATGAGCGTAGTGAAAATCAACGATGACGTCCGCTAGCTCTTCACTGATAAGTATATGGTCCAAAGTCTGTAACTGTCCAGAAAACTGTATGCTATAGTTCCTTTCTTTCGGTGACTCGAACCATAAGTTACTCAGGTAGGATTCTGTCAAAATTATCAGGGGCGCTTCATCCTCGAAGGTGTTGAAATCTCCTACCGCTAATACATTCTGCCCGGTTGCTATTATGCCCTCTACAACTTCCAAAACGAACTCCGCTTGCGCTATGCGGCATGCATCCGGAGCCGCTTTAGATGAGAAGTGGACATTTATAGCGGTGAAACTGAGCCCATCCGCTTCTATTTCTAGGGCTAAAGGCGGTCTATCGAAAAGCAATCCTTCAATATCACCGCAGCCTCTACCTGTATTATCGAGTTCATTCTTTCCGTACTGCGTTACACGTTTAACAGTTACATCATCATTTACCAGAAACCCAACATCGATGCCTCGGTTATCGTTACCTTCCTCCAAGTACGCGGTATATCCGCCAAGACCAAAGGCTATATCTTCCAAGCCATTCAAATCGTAAGCTTCCTGAACCGCCAATATATGCGGACGTGCCAGCAGTCTATCTATAGCATCGACGATTCTGCCTTGTTTACTTAGGTATTCCCGCGTGCTCACTCTATCGCCATCGTGGAGTACACCTTCGGGGAGAAAGTTCTCCAGATTCATAATAGCTAATCTCAAAGCGGGCGGATCTGAAGGTGAGGGTTCAGAATACGGATAGGAAACCTCTTCAGATGGCGTTACAAGCGGAGGAGGGCTGCCATCGAGTCCCGTTTGCACGACTATCTTATAATGATCGAAGCTGTAAGCCAAAGGTCCTACAGCTCCCTCTACAATAGCGAAAATATCCGCCGGTACAATAGAGGAAGAAGGTTCTTCGGGTCGCCTAGGTATACGAGGGTTACCCGCGCCTGCGTCCGCGGATATGCCGAGCAGTCCCGATAGCACAGATCCGCGCATAACGATGCCTCTTTCCGTGCCCGGAGTAAGAAAGAGCTCGCCAAATTTGTTGACGCCGCCCGAGTTCGCAACGCCACTTTTCAATAAAACGCGCATACTTTCAAGGGACTCGTAGTAATCACGAGATGCTCTGCTTTCATCTATAACCTCGGGATTGGGCAGTATTCCTTCCCCAACTACCATGATTTCGACTGCATTTATGGCTGTAATTTCGAAATGTTCCACCACTTCACCGGAAACTCTTACAACCGCACCTATCGGATATCGCGTAACATCATCCGTGAATCTGCGGAATTGTACAAATATCCCTTCGGATGTAACGGGGTCGCCATCCTCATCCGCCTGCTCTTCTTGAACGAATATCCCTCTGTCATTGTGATATACCTTTCCCGAATTCGATTGGCCTGCTTTATCATCCCATCCAGTAACTACCCCCTCTATAGTTACCGTTTCACCAAGTAGCGGCGAATCGTCTACCCTGTCTCCGGCTGCAGGATAAGGAGTTGGAAAGTCAGGATCCGGTGCGGGCACACCGCCTTGTATTCTATTTATCAGAGTCACCGAAGGGTCTCGCTGTCTAGGGGGCGGTTGAGGTGAAGGCGGGGAAGTTGGGGAAGGAGATACCTCAAAGCGAGATTCGGTTGAATCTTCAACCGGCGGGCCATTTTGTGCGCACCCTTGCGATACAGCGGCCACTAGCGCAATCAATAATAGCATGCACAGTACAAAGACGGATGTAATATGTAAACGCATAACTCTGTATGATGATATTCGGCTTTGAGGGTGATTCATGCGAGGGACCTTATATAAAGCAGTATAGATATTTACTATTGTAAAGGTGAATTGTTTAAATCAATACGGGTGTATACTAGTTTCAGGAAGAATAAGCGGAAGTATGAACTTTTTGGATTCTTGGATTTAGGGAAGTCGGGGGTACTTGCAGGTTCCTTGATTTTGGCATTCCGCCGTTTTCTGCTTGAGAAACCTGCTATCGATAATGCTGAAACTACCTTCAAGGAGTAAATTCGTATGGATGAAAAAAAGGAAATGAGTAACCGATCCGCTTGGGCGAAGTGGTTCGGTTTTGACTCCGGCGACCCCGCGAGTACAATTGCATTTATCTTCGCAGTAACTGCCGGATCTTGGACGTGGTTCGTCGGGAGGTTCTTGGCAAACTGGCTAATCGGATCAGCCGGTTGGCCTGTTTGGCTTGCCATTCTCGTTACGGTTATAGTGTTTATTGTGGGCGTCATTTCAATAAGTATGCTTATTCGTGTAATGGGACGCATGATGGGACGCATGATGACACGCTCTAGCGAAAACGGGTGATAGGGTCAAAGAGGGTGACTTCATAGGTATGCCCGCCTTATGTAGGGCACTGGGTATTTTCCGCTAAAGTAAAAGCTCCCATATAAATTATACCTTCGCCAATTGTGTGATATATTTCCTGCGTTTGAATTAGGCAGTGTAAAGGGTGGGATCATAGCTTTGTAGCTCTTTTATCGGCGCGCACGAAGGTTCACGCTGTATGCCAACGGGGCGGTGTAAGTGAAGGCGCTGAAGTTGGATAGGTGTGTAGGCGCGGCTTAGCGGAGGGGTCGTTTTTGATGTATTTACGCTGAGCGTCAGCAAGTCGGAATTTGTACCCAAAGGTGGTTCATATACAAAGCCGCGATGTGATATGTAAACGTATAACTATATTATGATAGTTGCCTTTGCAGGAAAGTTATACGAAGAATTTTATAGAGAACGGTTCGATATTTTGGCATTGCAAAAGCAGACGATATACGCGTATGTTGCTCTGAAGTGGAAGTATCCGTTTGGGATACGGCTTGCGTTCTTTCATTTATCATTGTGTATAATACATATTCGGGGGGAAGAGTATACCCTCAATATTTTTTGGAAGATTAAAAAAGTAAAGAGAGTTGTCTAATTATGCCCATTACTGCTGCGCGATATTTTAAATTGTTTAAGTACCCTGTATTTTTTATGTCTATAATTGCGTTTATGCTAATTTTCCTCGCTGCCTGTTCTTCCAACGAGGAAGCCGTTCCGGAAGTGACTGTGCCCGTAGAAGTAGGGGATTTGGAGGTTTCGGTTACTTTCAGTGGACGGATAACATTCCCGGAGAGTGCACGTGAGGTATTTCTGGCAAACGGAACGGTGGGAGCAATTTTGGTGAATGAAGGGGATCTAGTGGAAGTTGGGGATGCTCTCGCAAGGCTTAGCTCATCCGATATAGATGTTTCAGAAACCGAGATAGAATCTAATTTGGCGACGATTGACAGTAGGAAAGCTGGAATAAGCACTGCTATGGCAAATATAAACACTCGTGAGGCGGGTATACAAGATGCGCAGTTGAATTTAGACCAAGCTAAGGAAGAGTTGGATTCTAGTATTAACGGTTCTATAGCGGATATGCGGGAAGATGCAAAGGATGTGTATATAGATGTGATAGAGAGATGGCTGGGTATAACACCCTCTTCCGAAGAGGCGGAAACCGATCCCGATATCCTGCTTGCCGCTTTGGGAATTGACTTGACGGCATTGTATGACGATCGCTTGACTCGGTCTTTGATAGATTCCAACGGTATAGATGATCCTTCTACTCGATGGAATGAGACTGTTGTATTGACATGGCGCACACTTTTTCCCGGTATCATAGAGTCAGAATGCGACGATGAGGACAGCGGACGAAATCAACTGGGAGCCCCTCGCTGTGTAAAGAATGAAATAGATGAAGCATGGGATGCTGTAAGGCCTATATTGGATTCTGTTGCCGAGCAGGAGATTCGTATAAGTGAGGCTGAAAACAATCTAACATCTGCCATGATAAACCTAGAAGCGGCAAGAATTGGTCTTAGAGCGGCAATGACGGAATTATCCGTAGCTGAAAGGACTTTGGAAACTAGTCGAGATGAACTACAGGATACTACTTTGGTGGCAAGCAGCGCCGGACTACTGACCAACGTAAATATGGAGGTTGGTGATGAGGTGCCCGATGCCCAAATATTTATAGACATAGAAAATCAAGATATTGTGGAAATGGTGGGCAATCTCGCAGAATTGGACGTGAGCCTTGTAAAGAGTGGGGCAAGAGCCATAGTTACTATAAACGTGTTCGCAGACCGTCCTCTAGAAGGGGTTATTAAAAGGATAGGCGAACTTTCAGGGACTTTGTTTCAAGCCACCGTATCGCTACCTTCTATACCGGAGGACCTTCTCATAAGGCCGGGACTGAACGCCTCCGCTCGCATAGTAGCGGAGCAGTATACGGAAGTGCTGTTGATACCGGCGATAGCTGTAGAGGGAAATCGCATTAACCCGTTTGTCAATATAAAAATTTCTGAAGAGGAAACTGTACAGCGCAATATAAGAACCGGAGCATCAGATGGCGCCTCCGTAGTGGTGCTGGAAGGTTTATCGGAAGGTGAACTAGTGGTTATACCGCAAGCTACAGGCAGCGTAGCGCTACCGGATCCTGAACAAGCAATCATTATTGAGGAAGGTGAGGAAGGTGTAGGAGGAGGGCGGTGATCTCGATATACAAAGCTATTCTCTCAATAGAGATGGAAATGGAAATCGACACAAAAAGGCTACAAGGTTATAGTGTATTATGACGACGACTAATGGTGTACAAACCCCTGCAATTGAACTGGAAAACATAAAAAAGGTCTACAACACGGGAAGGGTCAAATTTGAGGCGCTCAAAGGAGTGAACTTGAAGGTGTATCACGGAGAGACTGTGGCTGTCATGGGACCTTCGGGTTGCGGTAAGTCTACCTTGATGAATATAGTCGGTTGTCTGGATGTGCCCACGGGAGGCAGTTATTTTTTGGATGGAAAGGAAGTAAGCAAGCTGAAAGATGCACAATTATCCGCTGTGCGAGGACAAAATCTCGGGTTTGTATTCCAGTCTTATAATCTTCTATCACGGATCAGTGTGCAGTCAAACGTAGAATTAGCACTGCTCTACGGCGGAGGCGGAAACGTTAAAAAACGAGCTAGAGCCGTTTTGAAAATTGTCGGTTTGGAGGATAAAGTGAAAAGCCGCCCTCTAGAGCTTTCGGGTGGACAGCAACAAAGAGTAGGTATTGCCAGAGCACTGGTGAAGGATCCTACTATACTCCTTGCGGATGAACCGACAGGAAATTTGGATTCCCAGTCTAGCAAAGAGATTATAGGTATATTTCAGAGGCTGAATCAGGAGCACAATCTGACACTGATTATAGTAACGCACGAGCCGAATATTGCAGAACATATGAAACGAGTTGTACGTTTGAATGACGGGTTGATTATAGGAGATGACCCCGTAGACTCTCCACGCGACGCAACCGAACATACGGAGGTGACCATTTGAACCCCTTTGCCATAATTTTAACCTCATTTAGTGCTCTTAAAGAAAACAGGCTCAGAAGCGGGTTGACTTTGCTGGGCCTCATAATAGGAACAGGCTCAGTGGTGGCGATTCTCGCTTTTGGGCAATCTGTACAGGACGGAATATTCGCAAATATCGCTCAATTCGGCGCAAACCTCATTTATGTCAGGTCTAACTCTAACCAGCTGGGAGAAACTGTCTTCTCGGCTGAGACAGGACAACTTAGGCAGCGCGGCGTTCTGACATTGGATGATGTAGACCAGTTGTCAGAATGGCCCAACGCACCATCAGTGGAACTGGTTGCCACGAGCTCCGGAGGGTTCGGGGTAGTATGGGTTGTAGGAACTCGCGCTTCAATAAATCAGTCTGAATCCAGTGAAAGCCTTTTCAATTCCGGTCCCGGTCGTAGCGGTGGTGGTTTCAGTGTTGGCGGTGGGAATGATGGCTTTGTCGCCGATGATGTAACTAGCTTCTTCGCTTCGGTCTTTGCCGTTAATGAATCTTACGCGGAAGCTTTTGGCTATGATGTGATAAGAGGCTCTTTCCTATCCTCTGTGCACGTGCAAAACAGAAGTATGGTAGTAGTACTTGGAGACAAAATTGCCCAAGATCTTTTCGGTAAACGCGACCCTGTGGGTTCAGTGGTGGCATTTGAGGGAAAACATCTCACCGTAATAGGCGTAATAGACGGAGATGAATTTTCACAGTCATCCACGTCAATATTCATCCCGATAACAACTAGGCTAATCCTTTTTGGAGAGGATCCAAGTTCTGTCAGGATAGCTTCCGGCGGACAAGTAGAAATACCGGGTCCTCTTATAGCTCAAGCAACTCAGGAAACTTTAGGGCAAGCCGAACAGGAACTGCAGAATTACCTTCGTGTACGTTTCGGAGAGTTTGCACTTGAAGATTTCGAGATCGAAACACAAGAAGAACTGGTAAGGGAGATTCGGAATGCTACGGCAGTTTTCACTCTTTTCCTTGGATCTATAGCGGCTGTATCGTTGCTGGTTGGCGGTATAGGCATAATGAATACTATGCTTGTTTCCGTGTCCGAAAGAACGCGAGAGATAGGCCTGCGCCGCGCACTAGGAGCAAAAAAACTGCACATACTCATACAGTTCGTAATAGAAGCTGTGACTATAAGCTTGATAGGCGGTGTTGTGGGTGTGGTTTTCGGACAAGCGCTAGCTACAATTGGAGCCAGTGTAGAGGGGTTTGGTCCGCCGGGTGTAGATATACCCACTCCTCCAATACAGCTCAGCGTTGTGTTTCTGGCACTTGGCGTATCAGCGGGGATAGGATTGTTCTTTGGGATATATCCCGCTATAAGAGCAGCTTTCCTGCATCCGATAGATGCGCTAAGGCGTGAATAAAATACATTCGTTACCCGGGGGTATCCCCTATCCACACGGATCCCCCTTTGAAATGTTCGCTCTTCCATATCGGGACTATCTGCTTCAGTCTATCCACAAAGTATAACGACGACTCAAAAGCCGCGCGCCTATGCGGAGCGGCAACAGCCAATACCATGCTGATATCCCCTACTTCGACTCTTCCCGTTCGGTGGCCTACGGCAACGCGAAGATATCCCCATTTCATCTTCATTTCCGAGACTATCTCGCGCATCTTGGATTCTGCCATGACTTTGTATGCTTCATATTCCAGAAAGAGAACTTTTCTCCCTTCGTTCTCCTCACGCGTAACTCCGGTGAATGTAACTATGGCACCACAAGATGGCGCTATAACGGAGCGGGTATAAATTTCCGGTGTAAGCGGCTTGGAAGTGATTACAATGATAGATTCGTCCCCTCCGCTTACAGGTGGAATCAGCGCTAGTTCATCATTTTGCTGCAGGCGATAATCTTCCCTTGCATACTCATTGTTCACCGCTGTTGTAAACCTCATATTTTCACTCAGGCGAACTTTCTTTGTTTCCATAAGCGCATCTAGTGCGTCTTTCACAGTTGCACCATCCTTCAAATGAAGGTGCAACGATGCAGTACCCGCCTTTTCACGTAGCCCTGCGAATAGCCTAACTACTATGGATATTTCATAAGTGTTTTCTTCAGTATTTGTCATAAATTACATCTTTGGAACGCATTAACCTATTCAACTATTCATAGCAGTTAGTTCGGATAAATGCTACTCGGAGGTCTCCATTGTGTCATATAGATACTTATCACCGGAGATTAGCAAGACCTCCGAATTTCTAAAAGAAAGTAAGTTGCAGTTTCACTCAAAAGCAAATAGGCGATTTTTTTATATACTCATAATAAGTCTAATAGCATATATGCTTAGTCTGTTTGCCAAATGTACTCACTTTAACTCATATATTAGAGTATTTAAAGAGTATATAATTTGAGTTGTTGCAAATCATGGAACATGAAATAGTTCCAAGGAGTTAATTGTATTTCCTATGGTAAGAATTAGGCTAAGGCGTATGGGCGCAAAAAAGAAACCTTTCTACAGGATTGTAGTCGCCGATCAAAAATCAGCCCGAAATGGTGAGTTTATAGAGCAAATAGGCACGTATGATCCTCTAAAGGAGCCGTCCAAAGTAACAATTAGAGAGGAACGTGCGTTGTATTGGCTTCGGTGCGGTGCACAGCCGTCCGAAACTGTAGAGCGGCTTTTGAAAAACTTGAACATATTCGATAAGGTTAAGGTCAATGGAACAGAATAAAGATAATGAAATAGAAGAAAGCCCGTACCTCGCAATGAGGGAGATGGTTCAGTTTATTGCGAGGACTCTTGCTACTAAACCGGATGAAGTTTCCATTGAAGAGGAGATTTCAGATAGGCAAGTTATATTCCACCTTAGTCTGGCAGATGAAGATAAAGGCAGAGTTATAGGCAGAGACGGTCGTGTAGCGGAGGCACTGAGATCTATTTTGAAGGCCGCTTCCGTCAAATCCCACACAAGAGCGATTTTGGAGATCGAATAGCAAGGCTGTAAGAGTTTCCTCTTGGAATTAAGCGATGGACAGGAACGATGTAGAAAGCACATCAGACTTAGTGGCTATAGGTAAAGTCAATAAACCTGTCGGGCTTAGAGGTGAAATATCTGCAGGGTTATTTAGAGGGGCACCTGTGGAAATATCCGCCGATTTGTCCTTGTACATCAAAGGCGTGAGGGTAAAGGTGGATAATGTGAGGATAGGCAGCAAAGGGAAGATAATTCTGAAGTTAGACGGGGTAGTATCACGAGAAGAGGCAGAACCGCTGAGAGGTGAAATACTAGAGGTCAACAAATATGATATCCCAACCAAATCCGATGGGACACTTTACCATTACCAACTAATGGGTATGAAGGTCATCGATCTCGATGGCGTATATATGGGAGTGATTACAGAGATAATTGAAACTGGTGCCAACGATGTTTATGTGATAACGAATCAAGAGGATTCAACGACTATTTTGGCGCCGGCTATAGCCCAGACAGTGCATAGCTCAGATGAGATAAGAGGCGTTATTACAGTAGACCCTCAAGGATGCATAAAACAACCGGTAGGGAAAGAAAAGAAGAAGGAGAAATGAATTGTCCGGCCATTCCAAGTGGAATACAATAAAACATAAAAAAGGTATTCAGGACCAAAGACGCGGAGTGCTGTTTACCAAACTTACACGGGAAATTATGGTGGCTGTCAGATCAGGAGACCCTGACCCTGAATTGAATTTTCGCCTGCGCTTAGCTACAGAAAATGCCAAATCTCACAATATGCCAAAAGAAAACATAGAACGAGCCGTAACACGGGCAAAAGGAACATCCGATACAAACTCTTTCCAAGAGATTACATATGAAGCATACAGCCCCGGGGGCGCAGGTCTAATTATACAAGCACTGACGGATAATAAAAACCGCGCCGTAGCAGCTATAAGAACAAAGATAGTGAGAGCAGGCGGTTCTATGTCCTCGAACGGTTCTGTTTCATGGAATTTTACACCAAAAGGACGCATAACGGTAAATGCGGGTGAGCGAGATGAGGAAGAGGTAGCAATGGATGTTGTAGAAGAAGGCGCAGAGGACGTGGATGTGAATGGCAAAGTTATAGAGGCAATCGTTAGCTATAACGAGTTTGCATCCATGAGAAAATCCATAGAAAATATAGACGGTGTAAGTATAGAGCGAGCCGAGCTAACTATGGAACCAAACTCGCTTACTATGCTCAACCGAATTGATGCTAAGAATACCTTGAGGCTTTTAGATGAGCTGGAAGAGTTGGATGATGTGCAACGTGTGTTCTCTAACGCGGATTTCCCTGAAAATGTTCTTGTGGAGTACGCAGAATAGAAGCCGAGATTTATCCGTACTATGAGCGGATGAATTGCAGAGTATCTCTTTGATTTCAAAGTGTCGCCTGTTTCGGAGTAATCATATCAGCGGCTATGATCCGGATATGACTTCGACTTCAGCACCTGTCGGAATTCTTCCACCTCTGTGATAGGAGCTTTGCAGGAATATCCGTAGCAGATATAGGCGGCAGGCTTGCCTTCAACTACTCCCCTATTATGTAAAAGTGGCCATCTCGTAGCGGATTCGGTTCCGTCTACCCACGCGAGAACTTGCCGCGGCGCCAAATTCTCACGTGCCGCAAGTATCAAGCGTTGGGTAATATCTGAATCCCACGGACCCGAGATAACTATTTCCCGAACAGGTCCCAACATAAAATCGGTTGCACTTAGCCAGTGGGTAGTGGCACCCGGTGCGCGTTCCATCCATGCCTTAACGCCTTTAACAACACTTTCGGCGGTTTCGGTAAATTCTGATATGCCGGTAAGATGTCCGAGCCGAAGCAAACTCATCGCGGCTTCCGAAGCACCGCATGGCATGGCACCATCTTCAAAATTACCCGGTCTTACAATTAACGTGCTACTATCTACCCCTGCATCGTAAAAAATGCTCTTCTCGGGAGAGTAAAACAGCCTAAGCATATCATGTGCCAACCTTTCGGCAGATTCTAACCATCGGCGCTCAAAGGTAGCCTCCCAAAGCACAGTCAAAGCGTCTATCGAAAAGGCGTAATCCTCCAAAGCGGCGGCGTGTTTCATTCCATGCTTCTCCGTCCATGTCCGCATAAGTCTGCCGGAGTCATCTACAAGATTTGTCAGAAGAAATGAGGCGCACTTCCGGGCTTGTTCCACCCATTCCTTCTTTCCAAAACTTGCACCGCACTCTGCGAAAGCGGCAATCGCCATTCCATTCCATCCGGTTATAATCTTCTCATCTCTCGCGGGAGGCGTACGCTTTCTCCTCTCTACAAGAAGTTTTTCTTGTGCGTTCAGGATAGTTTCTCTTAGTTCGTCTTCCGTGGTTCCCCATTTACGGCTCATCTCAGCTAGAGAGTGCGGATGTTTGAGGACGCTCATGCCTTCAAAATCGCCTATATCGGTAACTTCCCACCAGTCTGAGGCGAGGCGCCCCGTATCCTCTCCCAATACAGTGTGCAGCATTTCCGGCGTCCATAAATAGAAGATACCCTCGCGTCCTTCAGAGTCTGCATCACGCGAGGAGAAAAAACCTCCCCTACTATTAGATAAGTCAGCCTGTATATAGGAAAGTATACTTTCAGCCACCGAAGCAAAATAATCATTCCCGGTAGCTTGCCAAGCATGAAAATAGACTCTAGCTAGTAGAGCATTATCATACAGCATCTTCTCAAAATGTGGAACGAACCATTTTTCATCGGTCGAATATCGCGCAAAGCCGCCGCCTATCTGATCATGTATACCGCCTCGTGCCATTCTGTCTAAGGTTATAACTACGGCGTTCAATGATCTACTGTTGCCCGTCCTATGCCAGTGACGTAGTAGAAACTCTAGCATAGCAGGTTGAGGAAATTTCGGCGCAGTTCCAAAGCCGCCGTTAACTTCATCCAATCCGCGTAGCAGAGACACTGCGGATGCATCAATCAAACCTTCCTCTACTTGGCCTATGACTCTTCTTTCATCCATGTGGGAAGCGATAACTTTGGTCAAAGATTCGGCATTCTTCATAGTGGCTGATCTTTCATGCTGCCAAGCACCTTGCACAGAGTTCAAAACGCGCCGAAATGAAGGCATTCTACCCATGTCACGATTTGGGAAATAGGTACCGCCGTAGAAAGGGTTACCCTCCGGTGTCAAAAAAACCGTGAGCGGCCAGCCTCCATGACCGGTGAGAGCGACAACAGCAGACATGTAGATAGAATCTATATTCGGATGCTCCTCCCTATCCACTTTGACATTTACAAAATATTCATTCATTAGCGCCGCGGTTGCATCATCCTCAAAAGATTCATGCGCCATTACATGACACCAATGACAAGCGGAATAACCTATAGAAAGTAATATCGGTTTATCCTCTTTGCGAGCCTTTTCGAATATTTCATCTGTCCACGGCATCCAATCTACGGGATTGTCTTTGTGCTGCAAAAGATAAAGGCTACTCTCGTGTGCGAGTCTATTCGGCATAGTAACATCTCCCGTTCAAAGCCCGGACAACTCCAAAGTGGTAACTTCCTTGCTATCCAAAGATAAAACTTTTATAGTGTGTGCGTTAGTATCCGCCACATAAAGACGCATAGGCGCAAACGCCAAGCCGGCAGGTTCACGAAATCCTTCCGCGAGAGTAATCACACGCAAAGATGATAAAGACATCTGCCTGATTTTATTGTTATAGGTATCCGCTATAAATATATAATCGCCCCCTGAGGTAATCCCTTGCGGGTGCTGCATAAGAGCGCTTTTACCTATTCCGTCACGGTCTCCGAAATCGAACAAACCCGTCCCTGAAAGTGTTACTACGTGTCCGTCTTTACCTTCCCTAGCCATGCGGACAGCGCTAGTCTCACTATCCGTAAAGAATACATTCCCGCGCAAAGCTGATATCCCCATAGGTTGAGCAAGGTGCGCATCCATGCGAATGCCATCTTTTATAGCTTCCGTTCCCGTTCCCGCCCAAGGCTCTATAGTTCCGTTTTGCGGATCCAAGCGCCATAACTGATGAGCACCCGCCATGGCAATGAACACCGAACGGCTGGAGATCGAGAATGTTACATCATAAGGAGAGTTGAGGGGATGACGCAAAGCATCTCCTCCGCTGTGATGATACAAAGATTGTTCACCGGTGCCCGCAATAGTGGACACTTTTCGTTCCTGCAGATCTACCTTTCGTATAGTATGTGAGCCCGCATCCGCCACAAAAAGTGTTTCGCCATCCACCGCCATTCCTTGGGGATCATCGAAACTGGCATCGGAGAAACTTCCGTCTAGAAGGCCGCGTTCGCCCGAACCTATCACCTCTTCTACATGTCCTTCTTCGTCTGCTATCAAAATGCGACTATGACCGGAATCGGATATGAAAAGACGTTTATTTGACCATTCCACTTTGCCGGGAAAATATAGTGAGCCGTATGAAGCACGACGGATAGCACTCTCGAAAGGCAAAGGCCCTTCGGCCAGTAGATCTTCCGCTTCATACTCTGCCATCATCTGTCCAACAAGAGTGTCCATAGCATCAGGTTTGAACTCTCCCTCATGCCTTCCCACAACTTTGCCAAGAGGGTCTACGAAAATCAAAGTAGGCCATGCTCGTACAGCATAAGATTCCCAAATTTGCATGCGGGCATCATTCACCACAGGGTGAGTCACTCTATAGCGAGCCACGGCTTCCGCGATGTTTTCAGATGCCTTTTCCGCTTGAAATTTAGCGGCGTGCACTCCTATGACCGCCAGTTTGGATTCATGCTTCAACTCCAAACGGGCAAGGTGCGGAAGTATATGCATACAGTTGATGCAACAAAACGTCCAGAAATCCAAAATAATCAATCGCCCTCGTAGTTCGGTAATACTCACAGGCCGCTCGGTATTACTCCATTCCAACCCTCGAGGAAACTCCGGCGCATTTACTTTTCCGACAAAATTTTTCATCATTCAACCCTCAGAATTACAATATACAGACCTAACATAGAAAACGACTCTCTACAGATAAATAAAACAGATGCCCTACAAGAAATGTGGGAATTGTCAATATGCACTTAAAAGACTCTTGAGAATGTTTACCTAACATAAACTATAATACACAAGTAAACATATATATTAGGTATTCTCAAGTATGAAAGGAATTCCGGATGACATCAGAACGTGAAGAAAGAACAACCTGCGTGAACTGCAAAGCTGCTTTAGATTCTCCCGAAAGTTTATATTGCACCTCATGCGGTGCTCGTCAAAGCGAGGTTCCTGAAAGGACATCCGCCGCGGAAACTACAGCACACAGCGCTCCTGCTTCGGGTTCAAGGGCTGAATCCGAGCAATACGGAAGATATAGTCCATTGGAAGAAGAATCTTCACGGAGTGCGGCGGGAGGGATGTTGCCAAATTCATGCCGCAGGTGCAACTCCGAGCTAGCGCCTAATGAAAATTACTGCACAACTTGCGGCTTGCCTGTAAGAGTAGCAGGTAGCGGAACAACCAATGTAGCAGCCAAGCCCTGTACGAGGGTTTTCGCCTTTGCACTAGATTTTATTTTAGTTAACATAGTTTCTTTTATTATTACTATCGTGGTGTTATTAATTGTGTCTATAAACGAATTGATGAGGTCATTTAGAGAAAACACAGACTTTGTAAATTCCAGTGGACTTCCCGTAATTTTTTGGGTAACAGTGGCTATTACCATGCTTCTTCAAATAGCGTATTTTGGTATACTGAACGCTAAGAATCGTCAAACTTTATTCAAAAAATTGCTTGGGATTCGTGCAGTGGGTATGCAAGGCGAAGGGTTGGAATACGGTAAATCTTTTACAAGAGCCTTCTTGACTTATATCGGCATACTGTTGTCCTCTCTTGGCTTTTATCTTGCCAATTTTGCTGAGGTACAGGTTGGTATATTCTTTGGGGTGGGCTTTCTGATATTGCTGGCGGATGCACTCACAAGCGTATTCAGAGAAGATAGGTTCACACTGCATGATCTGGCGGCAAGCACACGAGTGATCAATACGCGGGCTTAGTAATATGAACCGGTCTCAGATTATACGGAATTTTTCTTCGCGGGAAACACCGTATAGATAGCTGAAGCCACAACCCGCGCGGGGTTACGCATTTGCGATGAGTGTGGAGTTGCAGCATCCGCCGGGGATGTTTTCTGCGCATTTCGCGGTTCCACTTTAACGATGCCTTCGGGGGGTACCCCCTCCTTCTGTCAGCAACAAGAGTGTCCGTAACATCAGGCTTGAACTCTCCCTCATGCCTTCCCACAACTTCGCCAAAAGGGTCTATGAAAATCAAAGTGGGCCATGCTCACACAGCATAAGATTCCCAGATTTGCATGCGGGCATCATTCACTACAGGGTGAGTATTCTATAGCGAGTCACGGCTTCCGCGATGTTTTCAGATGCCCTTTCCGCTTGAAATTTAGCGGTGTGCACTCCTATGGCCGCCAGTTTCGATTCATGCTTCAAATCCAAACGGGCAAGGTGAGGGGGCATATACATACAGTTGATGCAACAAAACGTCCGAAACTCCAAAATAACCAATCGCCCTCGTAGTTTGGTAATACTCACAGGCTGGTCGGTATTACTCCATTCCAACCCGCGAGGGAATTAGGGCGCCTGTACTTTTCCGGCAAAATTTTTCATCAGTCAACCACCCTAATTACAATATACAGGCCTACCATAGAAAACAAACTCCCCCCGCATCGCATATAGATAAAACAGATACCCTACAAAACATGTAGGGATTGTCAGTATGCACTTAAAAAGACTCTCGAGAATATTTACCTAACATAAAATATAATACACAGTAGACATACATATTAGGTATTCTCAAATGTGAAAGGAATCCCAGATGACATCAGAACATGAAGACAGAACAAACTGCGTAAACTGCAAAGCTGCTTTAGATTCTCCCGAAAATTTATATTGCACCTCATGCGGTGCTCGTCAGAGAGAGATTCCTGAAAGGACATCCGCCGCGGAAACTACAGCACACAGCGCTCCTGCTTCGGGTTCAAGGGCTGAATCCCAGCAACACAGAAGATTTAACCCATGGGAAGAAGATTCGCGGAGTGCAGCGGGAGAGATGTTGCCAAGTTCATGCCGAAGGTGCAACTCTGAAATAGCACCGAATGAAAATTACTGCAGAACTTGCGGCTTGCCTGTGGGAGTAGCAGGTAGCGGAACAGACAAGGTAGCAGGTAAGCCTTGTGTGAGGGTTTTAGCCTTTGCGCTAGACTTGATTTTAGTTGCCATAGTTTCTTCTATTATTACTATCTTGGTATCATTCATTGTGTCGCCAGCCGAAACATGGATGTTCCTTAGAGAAAGCGCAAATTTTACAGATTTAGAGGAACTTCCCATCCCTTCATGGGTAATAGCGGGTATTCCTGTGCTTTTGCAAATAGCGTATCTCGGCATACTGAACGCTAAGAATCGTCAAACTTTATTCAAAAAACTGTTTGGGATTCGTACGGTAGATATGCAAGGCAAAGGGTTGGAATATGGTAAATCTTTCACAAGAGCTTTCTTGACTTATATGGGCATACTACTGATATCTATTGGCACCTATCTCGGCTTACTAGGGAGCATAGTATATGTGTTGGGTTCTCTGATATTTCTGGTAGATGCCTTTAGCATACTCAGAAGAGATAACCGCACACTCCACGACCTGCTGGCGGGTACACGAGTGGTCAATACGAGGGCTTAGCAATATGAAAAGAGTCTTGATTATACGGAATTCTTCGTCTAGGGAAACGCCGTATGGATAGCCGAAGCCACAACCCGCGCGGGTTGCGCATTTGCGATGAGTGTGGAGTTGCAGCATCCGCCGGGGATGTTGCTTGCGCCTTTTGTGGTTCCACTCTAACGATGCCCTCGGTAGCACCTCCTCAAAGGCAAACTTTAGAAGCGGCAGCCGATAATGTATCAAGACCCTTTTCTGAAGAAAAAGCGGATAGCGGAACAGCCAATGTAGCAGCTGTGTCTTGGATAAGGTTTTCAGCCTTTGCAGTAGATGTGATTTTTGTTGCCATATTTTCTTTTATTATTGTTTTCGCGGAAGCAATAATTAATTTTATAACCGGATTCAGTGCGTCCTTCTTCCTTTCTGACATTATTAATATCGTGAAACGAACAATTGAAGAGATAACCGGATTCAAGTCATCCTTCTTTACTGGGAGTAGCCCCTATGAACGATTCGTATTGGTTACACTGGTTATTACCCCGTTAATGTATTTCTTTATCCTAAACTCTGGAAATCGTCAAACTTTATTAAAAAAGTTGTTTGGGATTCGTACAGTAAACATGCAAGGCAGAGGTTTGGGATATGGTAAATCTTTTATAAGATTTTTATTGACTTTTAGCGGCATACTGATGTTCTTTATTCTCCCTAATATCGGATTATCAGTCGACGCATCAGCTGGGTTGAGTTTTCTGGTATTGTTGGTGGACGCCTTACCAAGCGTATTCAGGAAAGATAGGCGCACAATACATGACCTACTGGTAAATACACAAGTGATAAATACGAATGTTTAGTGATATGAAACGGTCTCAGATTATACGGAATTTCTCCTCTTGGGAAGTGCCGTATGGATAGCCGAAGCCACAACCCGCGCGGGTTGCGCATTTGCGATGAGTGTGGAGTTGCAGCATCCGCCGGGGATGTTGCTTGCGCATTTTGCGGTTCCACTCTAAAAAGGCAACCTTTAGAAGTACCCAATAATGTATCGAGGCCACGTTCCAAAAAGAAAGATTCACCGCTTTCGGATGAATGCCCCCGCTGTTCGGCAGAAATCGGTTCCGCGGAAGAGTACTGCCACAATTGCGGTTTATTCTTTGAAGCCCTCAATGGGCCGGCACAAGCAAGGCTTTATTCGGTTGATTTCAGCGCTAGGTTAGTAGCTAGATCTATAGATTTGAGTGTGCTTGCTTTAATAACAGGTATGCTTTTCATAGGGCAAATATGGGCTGTAAACTACGTAGCCTCGCAATTTCATTTGATTATCAATCAGGCTACTATATCCCTGATACTCGCCTTTTATATAGCGGTTCCCGCTTTCGTAGCCGTCTGCTATTTCGTTCTGACAACAGGCACATACGGGCTTACACTAGGTAAGGCTGCAAAGGGTTTGAAGGTAGTGTGTAAAGACGGCGGAAAGCCGGGCTATATACGTTCTCTATGGCGGCTTATTGTAGAGGTTCTACTGTTAGTTTTCATTGTTGATTATTTGGCGGGTATTTTAGGAAAACAAAAAAGAACCTTACATGACATCTTATCAGGCACTTGGGTAGTAAGCAGGTAGATTTGTAAAATTTCGTTGGTGTTTGGTGTATTGAAATCGATCGGAATCTATAAAATTTATACTATAACCAAATTTTATAATTTCACAGTACCGGAGCTATTGTGGGTATCTTGATAGCGGCTCTTACGCCTAGTATATTTTGGCTGTGGTTTTTCACTAGATTCAAAGCATACAGACCCCGTCCGCGCAGTATCATAATCATAACGTTCTTTCTGGGCATGCTGTTAACTATACCGGCGTTGTTATTGGAATTTCTTCTTATACCTATTAGCAGCAGCATCGGCACTCTAGCAGCATTTTACTTTATCGTGGGACCCGTGGAGGAGTTATCCAAATATATTGCTGTGCGGCTTCGGGCAAGCGGGTCACTCTATTTTGAGGAGCCGCGGGATGGCTTGATATATGCCGCAGCAGCCAGTTTTGGTTTTGCGACTATCGAGAATATATTCTACATTTCACAGTTTGGCACAGAGGTCATATTTATAAGGGGACCTCTTTCTACACTTGCGCATTTCGTATTCGGTTCCGTTTGGGGGTTGGCTATGGGAATGAGCGTACAGGGTAAGGTTCCTAGATGGGTTCCACTGTTGCTGGGAGTGCCTATAGCAGCATTCTTACACGGTTCATTCAATATTCTGGTATCTATCGATTCTATCTGGGGCACTCCTGCGGCAATTTCTCTGATATCGGCAGGTGCGGTGCTGGTAATAGCTATGTTCAAATGGGCTAATTTTGTATCTCCCTTTCGTTCCCGAAGAAATAATCCACTCTCTATATGTTCTATATGTAAAAGCACAGGGCGTTTTGCTAAAGAGTGCACATCTTGCGGAGCTTCTCAATCCGAATTTGCCGGAAAGATTATCTGCAGCTTTTGCGGACATAGTACTACTTCACAGGATCATTTTTGCGGTAGATGCGGTGATCAATTCATCCGTCTGCAGGCTCCGCCTAAAAACAGAGCCGTCATACAAAAGCTCAAGAGTTAAATACTGAAAGGATAAGGATAAAATAGAACGGTAAAGCATGATAAAAGCTTTGCTCACAAGCGCAAGTGAATATATCCGAATATATCCCCTCTTCTTTGATGGAAAACTGCGCGAACACTAACTATACTTTAAGTGATGACCAAGTGATGACCAATGCTACAAGCCCATCCTTTCAGGAGAAACGGTGGCAGATTTTTATTGATATACAAAGAATGGAATACGCTCGTTTTTGTGACATACAGACGATCCGCAAGGTAAGATATGCTACCGACCTTGAGACGACTCTGAAAAAACTTCTGTGATGACGTTTAGAAATACCCGCACGATAAAGGTGCCTAGTCAGGGTGTGTATGGTGAGTAAACAACTCCCGCTTTCACTTTTACTGAATACGGCAGAAAATAAAAGGAGCCAGCAATGAAAATAGAGAATAGAAACAATAGCGAGGATATACAACATTTCTTATCCAAAGCGGCTGATAGTTTGGGCTTGAGTAAAGGTGTGCGGAAAGTGCTTTTCGAGCCGTGGCGAGAGATGGAAGTAACCGTGCCAACCTTTATGGATGATGGGCGCATAGAGGTGTTCAAAGGATATCGTGTGCAACACAACGCCAGCCGAGGACCCTACAAAGGAGGCATAAGGTACCACCCCGATGCCAACAGGGATGAGGTCAGAGCATTGGCGTCTTTGATGACATGGAAGACCGCACTGCTAGATATACCCTTTGGCGGCGCTAAAGGAGGAGTGGAGGTGGACGTACATAGTCTAAGCCAAAGTGAGCTGAATAGGCTAACCCGCAGATATACTCGCAAAATACTCCACTGGTTAGGTGATCACCGGGATATTCCGGCGCCTGATTTGGGAACTAATGAACAGACTATGGCTTGGATCATGGATGAATATCACCAGATTCGCGGCTATACTCCGGCTATTGTTACAGGCAAACCGGTGTCTTTGGGCGGTTCACTCGGAAGAGAAGCCGCAACCGGCAGAGGAAGTGTAACCGTACTAAAAGAAGCAGCACGTGATCTGGGCATAGATTTGCATGGGACTCGTATAGTTTTGCAAGGGTTTGGCAAAGTAGGTAAATGGTTAGCTCACGATGCTTCCCAGATAGGGGCACGAATTATTGCCATATCCGATAGCAGCGGTGCTATTTTCAATTCGGAAGGGCTGAATATAAGAGACCTTACCGGATATGTGGAAAGTACAGGAAGGATAGCGGGTTTCTCCGGAGGAGAGAAATGCCAGAGCGACGATATCTTCGATATAGAATGCGATGTGTTTACACCGGCAGCAATAGAGAATGTCATTACAGATGAGAACGCAGGGCGTATCCGCGCGAATCTGATTCTAGAGGCAGCTAATCATCCGACTACACCCGAGGGGGATGCCATACTGAATGACCGCAATATAATCGTGCTGCCGGACATTTTGGTGAACGGCGGAGGAGTCACCGTATCATACTTTGAGTGGACACAGAATTTACAGCAAGTCAGATGGAGCGAGCAACGCGTTAATGTGGAATTGGAGGAAATTATGAGAACCGCTTACCGCACAGTAGCACGTAAAGCAAGCCAAGATAACATTACATACCGTGAAGCCGCATTCAACATAGGGCTTAGCAGAGTTGTGGAAGCCTCTCGCTTGAGAGGTTACACCTAAAGAAGAATATCAGCGATATATAGATGGTATCCTTCGTTCCAGTTTATCAGCGCCGATTTTATTTTTTATCTTTTTAAGTATTTCAAAATCCCATTCTGAAACGAAACTGATAGCCATGCCCTTCCTACCCATGCGTGCTGTCCGCCCAATACGATGAACATACTCCTCCACGTTACCGGGCATGTCATAATTTATCACATGCGTAATCAAAGGAATGTCTAGGCCTCTTGCAGCCAGATTGGTAGCAGCCAAAACACGGAAACTGCCCAACCTGAACCCCCCTATGATACGATTCCTGTCAGTCTGACGCATCCCGCCATGTATGCCTTGTACCTTGTATCCGCGCCTCTTCAATGAGATGGTAAGATTATCCACTATCACCTGCCTACTACAGAAAATAAGCATCTGTGCTCCCTTTTCCGATTCATCCAACAACAGCCGAAGCACCTTATCTTTATCACGGGCTGCTAACTCAAAATATACCTGCTCTAAATCAGCCACAGTCTCCACGCTCGAAAGCCCCTGTGCGCCTTTCAGTTTCACCCATGCAGGATTGTGCAAATATTTACGTATTAAACGCATTATCGCGCCGGGTATTGTAGCAGAGAAAAGCGCCGTCTGACGGTTACGCGGTGTGTGGCTCAAAATATACTCTATATCATCTGCAAAGCCTATATCCAGCATCTCATCCGCTTCATCCAACACAGCCAACTTCACGTTTCTAAAATCCAGAGTCCCGCGAGACATGTGATCCATAATACGCCCAGGCGTACCGATTATCACGGGAACATTCTGCCTCAGCTGAGCCAGCTGCTTCTTTATAGGCTCTCCTCCATACAACGCAGCTACACGAACTTTCTTCCTCTTGCCCAGCGCTGTAATCTCACGCGCTACCTGCTGCGCCAACTCGCGTGTAGGGGTCAGAACCAATGCCTGAGCGGTAGGTCCTTTAGGATCGACTATTTCACATATAGGTAATCCAAAAGCAGCAGTTTTACCGGAACCGGTAATCGCCTGTGCTACGACATTCCTTCCATTTTGCAAAAGAGGAATTGCCTGCTGTTGCACCTTAGAAGGTAAAAGGTAGCCCAAATCCTTTAGTGCATCCGCAACAACTTGAAGGACAACAAGTGAACCCCATACAGCTGTACGTTTTTGCAAAGTCGGATTCGATTCACCATGATTATCTGAATGTTCAGCGTTTGGAATAACAGGAGTAAAGCTCATCTCTTATACTATAACATGTCTGAAAGCACCCGCGGCGAGAGATAAATGAAATTTCACAGGGAAAAGCGGAATATACATATGGTTTATTACTTACCATATATATGACAAAAATATCACACACACGGATTGTCACGGGAAGTGAATACGAGTACTCTTGCAATCAAAGCCTTCACGAGAAGTAAATAATCAGTCGCCCAACATCTCGCTCAGCCTGTGAACAGCCGTCTCGATGTTCTCCGCAGAGTTGGCAAAAGAGACCCTCACATATCCCCTACCATACTCACCGAAAGAAGTTCCGGGCAGCAAAGCTACACCGAAATCTTCCAGAGCACGATGAGCAAATTCGCCGCTAGTCAAACCGGTTCCGGTTATATTCGGGAAGGCATAAAAGGCACCCTTAGGCATAGGGCATCTTACACCCGGTAAATTGTTCAAACCTTCCACAATCATCCTTCTTCGCTCAGTAAATTCACGCATCATTTCCCGAACTGCATCCTGAGGGCCTTCCAGAGCGGCAATTCCGGCTATCTGGCTGAAAACAGAAGTACAAGATACGCTATTCGTTACAAGCCGTGTAATAGATTCAAGCATCCACTCGGGAAATATGCCATAACCCATTCTCCATCCTGTCATCGCGTAAGATTTGGAAAAACCATCCAATATAATACTCCTCTCTCGCATGCCGGGGAAACGCGTTATAGAGTGATGCTCACTTTCATAGTACATATCTTTATAAATCTCATCCGAAAGGACAATAACGTCCCGTTCTACCGCAAGGCGTGCGATAGCCTCTAGGTCATCGGGCGGGATTACGGAACCACACGGATTGTTTGGAGAATTGATTATCAGAAGCTTCGTTTTATCCGTTATCAGTCTTTGAAACTCTTCCACATCGGCATTGAAATCATTTTCTTCCTTAAGATGTATAGGTACAGGTTGACCACCCATATACCGTATCATAGATTCATATATGGGAAATCCGGGGTTAGGATAGAGCACTTCATCACCGGGCTCTACGAGTGCCATAATCGAGAAGAACATAATAGGCTTACCGCCAGGAGTAACAACAACAGACTCCGGGAGTATACTATAACCTTGCCGCTCAGTCTGATGATGAGCTATAGCCTCGCGCAGTTCGGGCTGTCCGGCTGAAGGTCCATAGTGTGTAAAACCATCTTTGAGAGCCTTTGCCGCCGCCTCTTTTATGTGGTGAGGTGTATCGAAATCCGGCTCACCTATTTCAAGATGAATGATATCGGAACCCTCACGCTCTAACTGTTTGGAGCGTGCTAGTACCTCAAATGCCGTTTCAGTCCCGAGATTGGCAATACGTGATGTTAAATACATATAATTCCTTCCCTATAGCCCTATAGACATAGACCCAAAGTGCAATAACCTATATCCTAAATATACAATTCTATTTCCATTCTCTGCTGTTATAGCAAAGGAAACATAAATTGAATTCACGGCTTGGAGTATTCTTTAATATAACGTCCGGATATTATTTACCGGATATTATTTAACTGTATACATACACACTGGCTAAAAGTCTGCAATGCCCCTTTTCAAGATAAAAAGTGAGTTCAAACCCACAGGAGACCAGCCGGAAGCCATAAAGAACTTGTCTGAAGGCATCCGCAAAAACCTCACACACCAAACACTGCTGGGTGTAACCGGTTCCGGTAAAACCTTTACTATGGCGGGTATCGTGGAGCAAATTCAGCGTCCTACCTTGGTTATTGCGCACAATAAAACATTGGCAGCGCAGCTCGCTACCGAGTTTCAGGATTTTTTTCCTGAAAACTCTATCCAGTATTTTGTATCTTACTATGACTACTACCAGCCTGAGGCATACGTGCCAAGAACCGATACCTATATAGAAAAGGAATCAGATGTAAATGAAGAGATAGATCGCCTTCGTCATGCAGCTACTCGCTCTCTTCTGACCCGAAGGGATACACTCATTGTTGCATCAGTTTCGTGCATATATGGCTTGGGCTCGCCGGAAGAGTATAGTGCGGGCGTCCTGCATATAGATAAGCATGAAGAGGTGAGCCCTCGCTCCATCATCAAGCGGCTTGTGAGGATGTACTACGAACGGAACGATATGGAAATGATACGCGGACGTTTTCGCGTAAGAGGTGATTCGTTAGAAATTATGCCTTCTTATGAGGAGCTGGCTGTCAGATTGGAGTTTTGGGGAGATGAAGTAGAACGCATTATAGAGATAGACCCGCTGACAGGTGAGATATTTTCAGATAAAGAAGAGATAGATATATACCCTGCAAAACACTTTGTAACCCCAGATGATAAGCTAAGAGAGGCTATAAGAGATATTCGGGATGAGTTGCGCGAACATCTTGAAGAGTTGCGTAAGGCGGAGAAGTTGCTGGAGGCACAGCGCCTAGAACAGAGAACGAACTACGATCTGGAAATGTTGGAACAGACGGGAATTTGCCCGGGTATTGAAAACTATTCACGACACCTAGGAAGAAGAGTGGCAGGATCTCCACCGTGGACTCTGTTGGACTATTTCCCGGAAGATTACCTAATCTTTATAGATGAATCACATATAACACTTCCTCAATTGAGAGGTATGTACAAAGGAGATCTGTCCCGAAAGCAAAATCTAGTAAATTACGGTTTCAGGTTACCTTCCGCCATTGACAACAGGCCGCTCTCCTTTGATGAATTCGAGAAGCGCATCACACAGATTGTCTACGTATCTGCAACGCCCGGACCCTACGAGAGTCAAAATGAGCAGCAGCGTGTGGAACAGATCATTAGGCCTACCGGTTTGCTGGATCCAACAATCATTTTAGTTCCCACAAAAGGACAGATAGATGATTTACTGGATCGCATACGAGATAGGATAAATAACAAAGAGCGCGTACTGGTAACAACTCTCACAAAGCGGATGTCCGAGGAGCTTTCCGAATATCTGAGAGAGTTGGATATAAAGGTTCACTATCTGCACTCGGAGATACACACGTTGGAACGTTCCGAAATACTTAGAGACTTACGCTTGGGTGTATATGATGTTCTGGTAGGGATAAACTTGCTAAGAGAGGGGTTAGATTTGCCGGAAGTTTCACTCGTTGCAATACTTGACGCAGATAAGGAAGGATACCTGAGGTCAGAAATCTCACTAACCCAAACTATAGGACGCGCCGCCAGAAACGAACGTGGTACGGTTGTGATGTACGCTGATCGCATGACAGATTCTATGCGTCGAGCGATAATGGAGACTGAAAGAAGGCGCGGCATTCAGAGACAACACAATCTAGAGCATGGAATCAAACCGCGTTCTATAGTCAAAGGTGTCAAAGACATTACTGAGAGAGTCAGGCACCAAGTAGCCGAAACGAAGGCGGCGTATTTAACTCGGAAAGATATACCGAAAGAGGATATAAAACAACTAATAAAAGATCTGGAAAAACAGATGAAAGTAGCCGCAAAGGAACTGGAATTCGAAAAAGCGGCAATAATACGTGACCAGATAACCGATTTGAGGAAAGTTTTTGTAGGTGAACATTAACCTGAAGCAATGCTGAAAGTCGTCATAACAGGAAAATAGTATGATAGAAGAATTACACGAAGATAGTAACGAAGAGCATCATAGACATTGGGAAGACTCAGACTGGGATGATTATTATAAAGGAAAAAGTACAGGTGATACTCCCGTAGATGCTTACTTAAAGGAATTTGCAGAGAATTTGGCACCTGGAACGGCGCTCGATTTGGGATGCGGAACGGGTCAAAACACTCTTTGGTTAGCAGAGAAAGGCTGGAAGGTAACAGGTGTAGATATTAGCGTCCGCGCTATAAATGCCGCTGAAAATGAGGCGAAGAAACGCAATATCTATGCCCGTTTCATAGTGGGCAACATAATATCATGGACCACAGATGAGCAATATGATCTTGTGTTCTCTACCTATGCCCTGCCATCCGGAGAAGAAGCGGATAAAACTATTCATAAGGCCGCCGGTTCTGTAAAATTAGGAGGGAATTTTTTTGTAGCAGAGATACATCGCGATGCTGCAGGAACCGAACATAGCTTTCACCCTGACGAGCTACTTATTGCAGAAGATGTGATAAAGCATCTACTCGATTTCGATATCCATCGTTCAGAAAAAACAGTTCATGATCATGGGCACGGCTCGGCGATACCAACTTTTGTTGTATGGGCAACAAAGAAAAGAAATGGTTTATGATTTCCGTAGTTATACTCAACTGGTTACGACCGTCCAACCTCAAAGACACAATTTTACCTGCACTGGAGCGTTACTCCAGCGTCAGCGAAATCATCATTTCACATGGAAAAAAAGAAACGGCTTTCGATTACAAAAGTGAGCAGTGTCGCATTGTTCACCGAAAGGATTGGGGTGAAGTCAATGATACCTACGGACTGGCACGACGTTGGATAGCCGGTAAATATGCCGCCAATGAAATTGTTATGGACCACGATGATGACTTGCTGATATCCGAGGATACATTGGAAAAACTTCTCCATCATTATCTCCAGCGGCCCAACGTAATACACGGACTTTTTGGTCGCCAGCCTAGTACTACGTTTAGATATGACCCCGTAGATCACCACGGAGATGTATTGTTGAATTGCACATTTTCACCCTCCATAGTAGGAGTTTGGCTCTGCAATGTCTTGAACAACGCCATAAAGTAGAAAAGTTTGTACGTCGATATAATACGGTAATTACATTTTGGAATGGTGAAGATATTTTTCAATCTTTAGTTTCATTTAAACAAAGTGGTTTGCCTAATAGAAGCTACAAACTGCCAGTAGCTGAAGTGGATAACTATAAGAATATGAACGCTGACGTTGCTATATCCAAAGCGTCTGGGCACATTTATTATCGCTCTAGATTTTTGCGCCATGCAATAAGAAGGCTGGATTTGAAAGAACAAGCATTGATGGTAATAAGATCAAACACAAAAGACCGTTTTCGAGAAATCTTAATGTTACGTATTATAAAAGCAGCTTTTGATCGTGTGTTGCGTCATCATAATTGGCGAGAAAGTTCAATATTACACCTTATAAAAGATATTCGGCGAGAAGGTTTAAGGTCACGTCTTATAAAAGACATTTATTTTAGCAATAAATTTTTCAGTTCTATAATAGAGAAATTAGAGTGGGAGATTGCATTCAAAAGGTATGTCAAAAATTATAAGGCATAACGATATGCGAATTGTGGAAAGTCGGCAAAAGTGATAATTCAAAGGATAATTCGAATACTCAAAGTCAATAGGAGTACGGAAAATATTCTTTATTTACTCGTAAGGTTAAAACATATTTTACGGACGGATATTTCCAATCCTAAATTCTATAATCCCGATACAAAAGAATATGAAAGTTTAAGAAAGGAGTTCTCAAAGAAAAGAAAAGATGGCATAAGCGGTTTCATGAGGATATTCAATGAAGAAGAAACCATTGAAAATGTAATTTTATCCTGCATTGATGGGTTAGATGAGCTTGTTGTTTGTTTGAATAATTGTTATGACCGCACAGAAGAAATTGTAGAAAGATTGATTGAAAAATATCCTGACAAGATAAAGCTTTATAGATATGAGTATGATGTCTATTCAGCTAGAAGTCAAGAACATGCACAATCAAAGTTCAATGATGTGAATAATCTCGCGAATTATTATAATTATACTCTATCGAAATGTAATTTTAAATATGCTATTAAAATAGATGGTGATACTTTGATGATAAAAGAAGATTTTGAAAAAATCTGTGCATCTATTAGAAAAAATGGATTGAACGAATATTTATATTTATTAGGAATAAACCTTTTTGAATACAATAATAAAATATATTTCAAAGTAAAAGGTTTGATTATAGTAGATTTTGACATAGGGTTTTTCAAGATATCAAGATATACTTATTTTTTAAAAGGAGATTACTATGAACATTTGAAGACTCCTTATCTTAAAATAAGTATAAAACGTATATTATATTTTCATTTAAAAGGGCTCAAAAAAGATAAAGGTCTTTTAAATCTTAGTTTAAGTAAAAAAAAGATAATTTTATCAAAAGATTTGAAAAAAATTTATGAAGATAGTTTAGGAACAAAAAGTTTCGATGAATTGAATTTATTGACGTTTAGTCAATTAGTTGAAAAGTATCCCGAATATAAAAATTTAGAACTTCCAAAAGAGTATGAAATAGAAAGATAAAATGAAGATTTACAAGGTGGTAATCTTCAATAAAGGCACTCATGTATTCGGAATTCGGTAGGAGTATGTCTCATAAAACTATCCGCATAAGTATGTAGTAATAATACAATAAGGTCTGCTCACCCTCTGCCGTAGTTTCACCCGGCACCTATGATAATGGCATAGGCAAGTGTTTCCTCTGTTTATTATTCATATATTCGCATGGAAGCCGTCGACTGGGAAAATCTTCGATTTCAATTAGTATCAAGAAGATTAGGCAAGGTAGGTTTAAAATTTTGCCAAGTTTTGGAACTTCCAAAGGCAATAGATAAAACCACCGCGGTTATGGAATTCATACCCGCGGCGTATATTTTTTGTGTTAAACTCTTTGATAAAGATGGAAATGGTGGAAATGGAAATGGATCACAAATGAGAGAGACTATCAGAAATTTTCTTGCACCAGTAGAAACTATATTGGTAAGACAATCGGCGCTTGTAGCACTGATAAGTGTTGTCTTGCTTGGTATAGCCTTCTCGGTTTTTACAGTTGAGGATAGAGGAGATGGTACAATTATCAAATTCCTCACAGGAGTCTCACTCTCCAACGTAATAACCTTCACCGCTGTCCTCGGCATAATCGTGATAGGTGTTGCGATATTGATGATAGTAGGAGAGTTTGATCTTTCGGTAGGTTCCGCGTTTGCTGTGGTAGGGTTCACGTTTGGTGTACTCGTTACCGAAGGAGGCTTGAATGTGTGGCTGGCGGCGGCTATATCAATAGTTGTAGGTTCCTTGCTCGGACTGTTCAATGGAACGATAGTAGTAAAATCCGGCACCCCTTCCTTCATCATCACACTTGGCACACTTCTTGCCTTCCGTGGAATAGCGCGCGCTATAGGCGGGGGCACAGTAGTAAGCTACTCACCCGATGAAGAGATTTTTCTGTTCACAATATTGAACTCTAGTGTGGACGGATTGAATGGACAATTTATGCCTGCAGGCAATTTCCGTACCTCTATCTTGTGGTTTCTTGGACTTGCCTTGGTGCTAGGGTTTTTTCTACACCGTACAAGATTAGGCAATTGGATATTTGCCACAGGGGGCAACCGTGCTGCAGCACAAGCACAGGGAGTGGCAACAAATCGAGTCAAGATAACGGCATTCGTTTTAGTTGGTACGTTGGTAGCTATAGCGGCAGTGATAAATTTCTCCGAAAGAAATTCCGTAGACCCTTTGACAGGGAGTTTGTGGGAACTTTTAGCTGTTGCTGCTTGTGTTATGGGCGGTTTGCGCCTTAGAGGCGGATACGGAACCATTGTGGGAGCTTGTTTGGGTATATTAATGATATCTATCCTCAATCAAGGTCTTGTTTTGGTAGGTTTATCTACTGAACTGTTTCGGGCAGTATTAGGGGGTATACTTATTGTAATAGCAACGCTGAATCAGTATCTCAGCAGAACATCTTCAACATAGATACCAAATAATCTTGTAAAATTCTATACATAAACCAAAATAACCACAGTTAGGAGGTGGGTTAATATGAACGGAAAATTAATGCGAGTGAGCCTGATCGCTTCCTTATTCGGGCTTATCGCCATTGCAGGGGTAGCATGCGGCGATGGAGGTTCTACGCAAAACGTAGATGCTCTAAGGGCTGAGGTAGCCGCCTTGGGAGCATCTATAGATAACCTTTCAGAGAGAATAGATGAATTGGAGCGATTAGAAACTGCTTCCGGCAATAGACCCGCACCTACGGCTACGCCCAGACCTACGGCTACACCTAGACCTGCGGCTACACCTAGACCCACGGCTACACCTATCCCCGCACCTACAGTGGGAAATATCGTGCACGGCACTTTTGATTTCAGCGATTCCATCGGAGAAAATATCAAATCCGGCGTAACCGCATTCGGAATCAATCAGCAGCAGCCTCTACAGGCATATGGAGCAATACAAGCCCTTATGCTGGAATCGCGCTATGGAATCACTCCGGCTTCCAAAGTTACTAACACTGGACCGGCTTTACTCACAGCAGACAATCTGGATACGGCGCCTACAAGGTTCATACAAGATCCTGATAGATCTTTAACTTTCTACGCGGTACAGCATGCAACATGCGCATTTGATACTTTCTGGTGCACAGTAGAAGAAGGCATAAATACGGCGGCAAAGCACACAGGCGCAGAAGTGATAATACTGGGACCTACTTCCTTTGATTTGAACCGTGTAGCGGAGCTGATAGATCAGGCAATTGCCGCACAACCGGATGGCATACTTCTTACATTCACGGGTGAAATCCTAAGAAGCGCCACGCAGAGAGCACTGGACGCAGGCATACCCATAGTAGCTTACAATGCCGGACAAGGACCGAAAGTAGACAACCTAGATTACCTTACCTATCTGGGACAAGACGAATACCTAGGTGGCTTTGAAGGTGCAAAGCGCCTTATAGCAGCAGCAGGCTCCGGTTCTCATAGAAGCATATGTATCAACCACCAAGTAGGCGGAGTCAATACAGATGCTAGGTGCAAAGGGTTTACGGATGCTATGAGTGAAGCGGGGATTCCAGTAGCAGGCTCAAACGGCGTGCTAGCTATTACGGATGATGCCGCCGCCTCTCAGCAAACTATCAGCGACTTTTTCGCCGCTAACCCTGATATAGACATATTCCTCACATTAGGTCCAAACGGTACTACACCTTTCTACAGTTTTGTAGATCAGCAAGGTTTGAGTGATGCAGATTTTACACACGGTACCTTTGATCTGAGCGACGAGATAGCCACAAATATCAGATCGGGAAGAACAGAGTTCGGTATAGATCAGCAGCCATTCCTACAAGGATACGGTGCTGTTACTACTCTGTACTTGAATCAGCGTTTTCGTACCATTCCGCCTGACGCGGTAACACCTACGGGGCCAGGTTTTGTAACCATAAGCAATCTGGACACCTTACCTGCCGATGTGGATGGTTACCGAACGAGGTCCGATGATCCTGTGAACATACAGGTGGTGCACCACGGAGAAGCTAGCAATGTGTGGTGGGATACTATGAACATGACCATGAGGCTGGCAGCTCAAAATATGGGAGTAAACCTCAATATCAACGTGCCGTCAGCTTTCGATTTGATAGAAGTGGCAAGGCTTATAGATCAGGCGGTCGCTGCTCAGCCGGATGGTCTAGCGGTTACCGTAACCGATCCCACAAGTTTCGCAGGACCAATCAACAGAGCCCTGAATGCGGGTATACTGGTAGTTGGCTTCAATGCCGGTGATGGTCCCGATGCAGATGGCATCCCTTATGGCACTTACATAGGCCAGCGTGAATATGACGGTGGCTTTAAAGGAGGTGAGCGCCTAGCTGAACTAGCAGGTAGTGGCTCTCATAGGGCCGTATGTATAAATCAGGAAGTAGGACATATAGGGCTGGATGCACGTTGTCGCGGTTTCATTGATGCAATGAACGAGGCGGGTATTCCCATTGCCGGTCGTGCTGGTATTCTTGCCGTAACCAATGATATAGCGGCATCACAGCAAGTCATCTCGGACTTCTATGCTTCAAACCCTGATCTTGACATATTCTTCACTCTGGGTCCTTCATCCGCAGATGCTTACTATAGCTTTCTCAGAGATGCGGGTCTGAAATAGAACTACTCACCTGAGTTGCAATTTATACCCTCCGCCGGTTGATTCCCACCCGGCGGAGGGTGAGACATTTTCCGTCAAGAGAAACAAGATACAAGATCTCGGCACGTTTATATGACTACAGAAACCAATAGCAGGACATCAGGCAATGTTTTTCGTTCGGCGGCAGTGCCTTTAAAAAGTCTGCTAAGGGTACCTGCGGGGATCCCTTCGTTAATACTAATCATCCTAGTTGGGACTTTCTGTATTTTGTCTATACCGGGGGTAGTTGAAGGTTTTTACTTCATATTTACTCCGGACCCGGACGGACCCGGCCCATTAAGAGCAGAGTTCACGGAACGCACATTGATTAACATTTTGAACGGTTCTGTACTTACGGGCATCATTGTAATAGCTGTAGTAATGCTAATGATTAACGGAGAGTTTGATCTGTCCGTAGGTCCAATACTTGCTATGGGCGGTTACATTTTTGGAACATTGTCCATAGGCGGGGCTGCTTTATTCGGTCTTATTGATTTGGGTGAGCCTTTGAACCCTGTGCTTGCTTTGCTCTTAACTCTGGCAGGCTGTGCCTTGCTTGGCGCTGTAAACGGGTTTATAGTTACACTTACTCGTATACCTTCATTCATAGCCACATTGGGAACTATGTTCATATTTCTCTGGCTTATTTCCGTTTACTCAGACAATCAGGCATTCGAAGCCTCACGAGCTACAATAGACAGTGGTTTGATATATAACATCTTCGGCGGGCAGTTGCGTGATTTCATCGGGGTTTCAGGGCAACTCGGTAGATTGAGTACCTCTGTCTTTTGGATGATTGGGCTGGCTATTCTGATGCATATAGTAATGACTAAAACAAGGTACGGAAACCGTATCTTTGCGGTAGGAGGTAATATCGATGCCGCAAATGCTCAAGGAATCAATATAAAAATTATAAAAATTTCAGGATTCACATTGACTGGACTGTTTGCCGGGATCGCCGGGATCGTGCTATTTAGCCAGTTCGGCAGGGTTCAGGGTAACTCCGGAAATATGCAGGAGCTACAAGCTATCGCCGCCGCCGTAGTAGGTGGCACACTACTCACAGGTGGGTATGGTAGTGTAATAGGCGGACTTATAGGCATTTTGACCATTTCTACTCTCCGATCCGGTGTTGTTCTCTTATCTACACCTATACAAAATTCCTTCATAAATGATATCCCTGTTGCCGGAGAGTTTATAGTAAGGCTTACAAGCGCGGATAACTTCCTTACTATAGTAGGGTTCACAATAGTAGGCGCAGCAGTCCTGAACTCCTATATACGTAGGCGAATTTAGATTTATATTTTAATGTACATTCTTCAAAACATTCTCACTTTATTGTTCGGCACGTTCCTATAGATCGGTATGGAGAGATACTCGCACATAGTGAATCTGGCGCTCATAGGAGCGGGGCGTATCGGCAGTATACATGCCGCTAACGCTGCAAAACACCCAAAAGCTAAGCTTGCATGGGTATACGATCCTATTCATGAAGCAGCTGAAAATATCGCTTTTGCAAATAACGCACATGTAGCAGGTTCTTCCAAAGAGATCTTCAGCAATGATGATGTACATGGTATAATAATCGCAACTCCGGCCTCGAATCATTTGGAGTTGATTGCCGAGGCGGTTAAGGCAAATAAAGCGGTGCTATGTGAAAAACCTTTGGCAACTGAAATCGAAAAAGCTGAAGAGTGCTGGGCTGAAATATCAGATACTATGCCGGTAATATTGGTGGGTTTCAATCGTCGCTTTGACCCGTCTTTCAAAGAAGCTTGGGATCGTGTGCAGAGAGGTGACATCGGCAAACCCGAACAGATGATTATTGTGAGCCGTGACCCTGAACCTCCAAGTGCTCAATACCTGAAAGGCTCTGGGGGGATTTACTTTGACTCTATGATCCATGATTTCGATATGACGCGATACTTTCTTGGAGAGATAGCGACGGTTTATGCCACAGGGTTAGATTCTGAAGGCAAGATTACCGATGATGTGAACTCGATATTTTCCGCGGTAGCTGTTCTGCAATCCAAAGATGGAGCGATTTGCCAAATAACAAACAGTCGCCATTGTGCTTACGGATATGATCAAAGGTTGGAAGTTTTCGGAAGGGATGGACTCATTAAAGTCGGTAATAAACACCGTACTACCGTTTCATTCAACAACGCGGAGAATACGGAAGTGATGGAGCCTGTGATGCACTTTTTCCAACAAAGGTACACCGAAGCCTACCAAGCGGAACTCTCCCATTTCATAGATTGCATAGATAGAAAAGAGATGCCGCTTGTAGATTTTCAGGATGGATTACACGCCATGATATTGGCAAAAGCCGCTTTAGAAAGCCACATGAAAGGACATGCACTCAAGCCATACAAGCCAAAGCTATCATGATATTACAACCCTTTCAGAATATGATAGCATGAAAGAAAGTCTATAAAGAAAATATGGAGTTTCCCTTTCACTATAAGGAGGAATTAGAATGACTACCGAAGGAATAGAGAAGACACATATTGAAGATAATGGGGTACTTGGCGCAGGCGCAAGCAATGGGATAGGTGATGCAGACGCAAGTAACGGGATGATTGGTAAAGGGGAAGTGATAGTCAAGATGGAGGGGATCTCTAAAAGGTTTGGGACTGTCACAGCATTGGAGCCGGTTGATTTTGAAGTGAAGGCCGGCGAAGTTACCGCTCTACTTGGTGACAATGGAGCAGGCAAATCTACATTGATCAAGATACTCACAGGTATTTATACCCCTACTGGAGGTAATATCTATTTCAGAGGGAAAAAAGTAAACATAAACTCTCCACGGGATGCACGAAATCTAGGCATAGAGACTGTATATCAGGATTTGGCGCTGGTTCCTCTGATGAGCGTATCACGTAATTTCTTTCTAGGGCGCGAAATTACTAGTTTTCTAGGATTTTTGAGTGTTGGGAAGATGAACAACAACACACGAACCGCTCTTGGAGATGTAGGCATAGAGAAATTTTCCGAACAAGGAACACGCTCCGTTTCGGAACCTGTCGGGAAATTGTCCGGTGGCGAAAGGCAGTCGGTGGCAATAGGGCGGGCAGTTTATTTTGGTGCATCGCTTCTGATATTGGATGAGCCTACGTCAGCCCTTTCCGTAGCAGAAACAGAGAAAGTTCTTACCTACACGCAAGCCGCAAAGGCACAGGGGCTTGGAGTCATTTTTATCAGCCATAATATACACCACGTATACCTTGTGGCAGATAGGTACACGATACTGCGTCACGGTAGAAAGGTTGGAGATTATTTGAAGGAAGATCTTTCCGAAAAGGATATAGCCGATATTATCACAGGCGAGCGTGAAGAGTAGCGCGCACTCATCTTAATGTATGAAAAATTCCAATGTCACACTAACAACCGCACAGGCTATAATACGTTTTATATCTTCACAGTATGTGGAACGAGACGGACATGCCAACCCTTTTTTCGCGGGATGCTTCGGGATTTTCGGGCATGGTAATGTAGCCGGCATAGGTCAGGCACTCAAGGAAGAGGGTTCCTTGCCCTTCTATTTACCGAGAAACGAACAGGCGATGGTTCATACCGCAATAGGTTTCGCCAAGGCGAGTAACAGACTCCGCGCTATGGTATGCACATCATCCATAGGCCCCGGAGCAACCAACATGGTCACAGGTGCTGCAACCGCTACTATAAATCACATACCGGTATTATTACTGCCCGGTGATATTTTCGCTCGTAGGAATCTGGCACCTGTCCTGCAACAAATCGAGTCTGCCTCTACACAGGATATATCCGTGAACGATTGCTTCCGACCCGTATCACGATATTGGGATCGTATAGAGCGACCGGAGCAGATACTCACTTCGCTACCCGAAGCGATACGCACTCTCACCTCGCCTGCAGATACAGGTGCCGTAACACTATCACTTCCACAAGATACGCAAGCAGAGGCCTTCGATTTTCCGGCTCGTTTCTTTGAACCTATGACGTGGGTCATAGGCCGCCCTCGCCCAGATCGAGATCTATTACTACGTGCTACCAATCTAATTACCTCCGCAAAATGCCCTCTCATAATCGCCGGAGGCGGTGTTATATATTCGGATGCATGCTTGGAGGTTGTCAAGTTTGCCGAAAAGTTTGGCATACCTGTTACAGAAACTATGTCAGGGAAAGGCGCTATACGGTTTGACCATCCGCTTTCCTTAGGTGGGATAGGGGTCACGGGAACGGCGGGAGCCAATGAAATAGCGTCAGTTGCGGATGTGGTGATAGGCATAGGAACGCGCTACACCGATTTCACAACGGCATCCAAAACGGCTTTCCTACATCCCGATGTACAGTTCGTGAATATAAACATTTCGGAATTCGATGCGGCAAAGCATAGAGGTATCATGCTCACCGGAGATGCACGCTGTACTATAGAGGAGCTGATGATACTATTGGAAGGCTTCACAACTTCTTCAGATTATCGCCGGCGAATATCACGCCTGAATAAAGAGTGGGATGCCGAAGTCTCACGTCTGTACACGGCTGAACACAAGCCACTCCCCTCTCAAGCCGAGGTAATAGGTGCAGTAAACGAAGTAGCAGGTGAGAAGGGTGTAGTAGTATGCGCGGCCGGCAGCCTTCCCGGGGATTTGCACAAATTGTGGAGGACGTGCCATAATAAGCAGTATCACATGGAATATGGCTACTCATGTATGGGCTACGAGATAGCCGGGGGGCTAGGAGTCAAGATGGCTATGCCCGAGCGAGAGGTGTTTGTCATGCTTGGCGATGGTTCATACCTCATGATGTCTCAGGAGATAGTCACCTCTCTGCAAGAAGGTATAAAGCTAACTATTGTTCTCATAGATAATCACGGTTTCGCCAGCATAGGCGGCTTAGCGGAGTCTTCCGGAGTCACCGGAGGGTACGGTACACGCTACAGGTACAGAAATGCCGAGACGAATAATATGGACGGAGAGACGATATCTCTAGACTTCGTAAAAAATGCCGCGGGGTTGGGCGCACTGACTGGACAAGTTCAAAATATAACAGAGCTAAGGCAAGCCCTCGTAAAGGCGGTCGACAATGATCGTACAACCGTGATAGTTATTGAAACAGACATAGACCATCGCGTAGGTTCATATGGAGCATGGTGGGACGTGCCCATAGCAGAAGTATCACAACTTTCAGAGGTGATATCCGCACGTCAAGCCTACGTTGAAAATCGTGAAAAAGAGCGATTCTTCTATGGTTCTTAAGGGGAGAGTTATATAAATGAAGCTCGCAAATGCTCCTTGCTCATGGGGCGTGATAGAAGACATAGAGACTCCGGCAATAACTTATTCGAGTATGCTAAATGAGATGCAGGAAACGGGTTACAAAGGTACCGAGTTGGGCGGTGTATGGGGATTTATGCCCACAGACCCGGATTTACTCAAGAATGAGTTGGCAAGTCGCGGCTTGTCTCTGGTTGGCGGGTGGGTATCGGTAAGCCCTGAGAATGAAGATATGCACAATCAGGATGCCGAAGAAGCTTTAAGAGCCGCTCGATTGATGTGTGATGTCGGCGGGACAGAAGCGGTAGTTGTGTTAGGTGCTCGCAGGCCGGAGAAACGCGCAAATAAGGCGGGACGCATAGCTCCTAGCGATGCCTTGAAGACCGAACAGATGGAATTGTACGCCAAAGCAGTTTCCAACATTGCGGAAAAGATTTTCACTGAAACCGGGCTGAAAAGCGCCTACCATCCGCACGCGGCAACTTGGATAGAAACCCCTGAGGAAACTGCGGCGCTAATGAACCTCACACCTCCCTCTCTAGTTGGCATTTGCGCAGATACCGGCCATACACATTTCGGCGGCGGAGATGCCGTGCAAATAATCGAGCGGTACGCAGAACGTTTATACTTGGTGCACCTCAAAGATGTAGACCCCGTAGTGTTGGAGCGTGTTCGCTCAAATGGCTGGCACTACGAAAAGGCTTTAGCAGAAGGGGTATTCTGTGAATTAGGACAAGGCGAGGTAGATTTCGTAGAGGTCGCAAACACATTGAAAAAGATAGGTTATAATGGATGGGTAGTAGTAGAACAAGATGTAGATCCGCACGTCGGTGGAGCAAAAGAAAACGCTGCCAGAAATTATGAATACTTGGCATCCGTACTGGCATGATTGACAGTAGAACTACGATAGGTGTAATTTAACATAGCCTCTCACATTATGGCGAGGCGGACAGTAATAATCCAAGATTAGGGACGACAATGAAAAGAACTATAGGTATCGGTGTAATAGGCATGGGATGGATGGGTGAAGAACATACAAGAGCATACCGCCAAATACCGCACAGGTACCCGGATACACCCTTGAAACCTGTCTTAATCGCATGTGCGGACGAGAATATACAAAGGGCGGAGAGGGATAAGCAAAGATTTGGTTTTAAAACCGCTGTCCAAAATTGGCGGGATGTGATTCATAATGACGAAGTAGAATTGGTATGTGTCACTACACCTAACAACCTCCATGCGGAAATTGTTTCGGAAGCGGCTAATGCAGGTAAGCATGTGATGGTAGAAAAACCCGTAGGGCGCGACCCTGCCGAAACTGCGGCTGCTACCCGTTCCGTGTTGGCGGCTAACGTCAATAGTGCGGTAGGTTTCGGGTATAGATGGGCGCCTGTCGTACAACACGCCAAGAACATTGTACAATCCGGAAGCATGGGGAAGATAAACCACTACAGAGGTTCTCTTCTAGCATCTTACGGAGCCGATCCTATGAGTGTACTTTCATGGCGCTTCGATAAAAATGTTGCCGGTATAGGGGGAGCAACAGGTGATCTGCTCTCACATGTAATAGATATGTCTATGTATTTGAACGGAGATGTGGAGTCTGTATCTTCTATTAGTGACATATTCATAAAAAGTCGTCCTATTCCATCCGGTAGTAAGCCTGCTTCACACTTCGATATGGGTAGCGATGATGCACCCAAAGAAGATGTGACTAATAAAGATGCCACAATTGCGATTTTAAAGTATACAAACGGATCCATAGGCGTTCTCGAAGCATCTAGGATAGCGCATGGCTACACATCCAATTTGGCTTTTGAGCTTTATGCTGAAAAAGGTTCGCTTCAATGGAATTTTCAGAGAATGAATGAGCTGAGGATTCTAGAGATGGCTTCTGGATATAACGGGTACGCAACCGTTTTCGGCGATCCGGAATATCCCGATCATGGGCATTTTAGCCCCGCAGACGGTGCAGGTTTGAGTTTCACTGATCTCATATGCATAGAGACGGCGCATTTTATAGAAGCAATAGCCTTGGATAAACCCTTTGCACCGGGTGTCAGAGAAGCGCTCAAAGTAGCCGAAGTTACGGATGCCATATTTCGCTCTTGGGAATCGGAGAAATGGGAAAAAGTAGTATCCCTCATATAATAGAGATCTATCTGAGTTTAATCCGCCATTCCGTTGAATTACGCAGACTGCCGGAAATACTATAAGCACAAAATCCTCACTTAATCCTCTTTTATCTGATTAAAATAGTAATTAACTGATGAACGTAGCTAAAGCTACATACTGAAAAGGCAAAGCAAGATGAAGCAAGATACCAAATTCCTTACAAGAGACGAAGTTTTAGAAGCGTTAAAGGATGTTTACGATCCCGAAATACCCGTGAACGTGGTGGATTTAGGGCTTATATATAATGTAGAAGTAGAAGATGGAGACGTCCATATAGAGATGACGTTGACAGCGCAAGGGTGTGGGATGGGTCCGTATATAGCCCAACAGGCGGAGTGGCGTGTCGCAGAGCTAGAGAAGGTAGAAGATGTTCAAGTAGATCTAGTATTTGATCCGCCGTGGACGCCGGACCTAATAACAGAAGATGGTAAACGTCTTCTAGGTATAGATTAGGTTACTTTTAGATTTCTCCGCTCTGAAATTAAATGACCCAGCCAAGAAAGCTAACTCCGCAAGAAGAGACGCGCCTTGCTCAAGTAAGGCAGAAATTCCAAGAAAGAAAGCGTATCTCGGAATCATTGAACTCCATAAAGCATAGGATAGGTATTTATAGTGGAAAAGGAGGGGTAGGTAAGACGACAGTCGCTGTAAACTTAGCTGTTACTTTGGCAAAGAATGGAGAACGTGTGGGGCTTTTCGACTGCGATATAGATTGCCCTAACGTAACTCGGGTATTGAAAATATCCGAAAAACCCAAAGAAGAGGAAGGTAGGCTTTTACCTTCCTCCCGTTTTGGTGTCAAGGTGATGTCTATGTCTTTCTTTCAGGAAAATGAGGAAGAGGCTGTAATATGGCGAGGTCCCATGATACATAACGCCATAAATCGCTTCCTGACACTCACCAACTGGGGCGACTTGGATTATATGATTGTAGACCTCCCCCCGGGCACATCGGATGCACCCCTTACAGTAATGCAAACCTTGAATTTAGATGGTTTTGTAATTGTAACCACACCGCAAGAACTTGCCGCTCTGGATGCCAAACGCTCCATCAATATGATACGCAAAATGAACCTGCGCATATTCGGCATATTCGAGAACATGTCAGGGGGTATATTCGGTCAAGGCGGTGGAAAAGAGATTGCTGAAGATCTGAATTTACCTTTATTAGGAAGTGGGAAGATGCGCAAAGATTACATCACTGCAAAAAAACCCCTTTGCCTCGAATCCGAAACGGTGATGGCAGAATATCTGACCCTAGCTGATGCGCTACGTATACAGATAGATAACTGACAAGTAACACCTAAACTCTTCCAAATTGACTTTTATTAAAAATTTCTTAAAAAGAACCCTTCCTGATATACCTGCCATATGTTTTTACGCCTTAGTACGGGCTCGTAAATTCATCGGAATTAAACGTAGAAAGATGAAGTATTACCTTTTCCGGAGGAGGGCTTTGAAGCAGTTAAAGAAAATGGGTTACCTTGTATCCAAAGTTCCACCCATGTCTGTGCCATATAAGGATAGCGAACTCAAGAAGCTTGACAGTGAGATACTCAATAAAGTTAGATTCTTGCAATTCGAATCTCCCGCCGACACTTCTAAGTTTTTAATAGTCGGCTCATCGGAAGGTTCAGGCGTAGGTTCCGCCCTACTAGCCATGATAACTAAAGGGCTTAGGTTGGGTTATCTATACAACCGCACAACGCTTTACGATAAGACTAACCTCGCCTACGATTTCTGTTTTAAACCCATAGGTATTCATTCACTGCAAAGTATGAACCTGAAAACAGATGAACAAGTTCACTTTAATTTTCTGCCTCAAAAAGAGAAGGTAGTAAATTTTGCGCCATGGAATAGTATGGAATGGGGCTTAGAATGTGAATCAAACATGCTTATAAAATATGGCATACGGTTATCGGAAATAAATTATGCAGCACCTTTACAACTGTTGCCTTACAGTGAACTCTATGTGAACGGCCTATTAATGGACTCTTTTTTGAAACTCAAAGAGGAGTATGAAGCGCATATAGAGAATAGAAAGCGTGAAATGGGATTTAAATATCCTATTATTGGTCTTCATATACGTCAAGGAGAGGTATATGGAGGAACAAATATCAATAACAATTATCGTAAACATCCTGTTGAAAATTTCTTTGAAGCAGTTGAACAAATAGCATCTAATACGAACATTAAAACGGTGTTCGTTGCTACTGATTCAGAAAAAGCTATCCGGCAATTGCCGAAAGATTCAGGTATAACCTTTATTTACGATGAGCGAGAGAAACGATACGATAATATGAATGTTGACATGGTTAAGAGAATGCCGGAACTAAGAAAGCAAGAGACTATGACGGCGATAAAAAATATATATTTACTGAGTGATTGTGATTACATCACCGGCGCAGAAAGTCATTTTTTCACGTATAGTATATCGCTTTCCTACTATCGCAATAAAAAACTCAACGGGATACTGATGAGAAGAAAAGGCGACACCGGATTCGCCCTCGAATACATAGTGACAGACGACGATAAACTAGATGCAAGCACTTCACCGGTTGAACCATACAAGCTAACCTTAGAAGAGCAGGGAGGTTTTCCATGGATACGCTAACCCATTATGCAATAAACCAAATGGAACTAACATTATTTGACTTTGCCTAGAATCCGAAACGGTGATGGCAGAATATCTGACCCTAGCTGATGCGCTACGTATACAGATAGATAACTGACAAGTAACACCTAAACTCTTCCAAATTGACTTTTATGAAAGATTTCTTGAAAAGAACCCTTCCCGATATACCTGCCTTATGTTTTTACTCCTTAGTACGGGCTCGTAAATTCATCGGAATTAAACGTAGAAAGATGAAATATTACCTTTTCCGGAGGAGGGCTTTGAAGCAGTTAAAGAAAATGGGTTACCTTGTATCCAAAGTTCCACCTATGTCTGTGCCATATAAGGATAGTGAACTCGAGAAACTTGACAGTCAGATACTCGATAAAATTAGATCCTTGCAATTCGAATCTCCCGCCGACACTTCTAAGTTTTTAATAGTCGGCTCATCGGAAGGTTCAGGCGTAGGTTCCGCCCTACTAGCCATGATAACTAAAGGGCTTAGGTTGGGTTATCTATACAACCGCACAACGCTTTACGATAAGACTAACCTTGCCTACGATTTCTGTTTTAAACCCATAGGTATTCATTCACTGCAAAGTATGAACCTGAAAACAGATGAACAAGTTCACTTTAATTTTCTGCCTCAAAAAGAGAAGGTAGTAAATTTTGAGCCATGGAATAGTATGGAATGGGCTATAGAGAGTGAATCAAACATGCTTATAAAATATGGCATACGGTTATCGGAAATAAATTATGCAGCACCTTTACAACAGTTGCCTTACAGTGAACTCTATGTGAACGGCCTATTAATGGACTCTTTTTTGAAACTCAAAGAGGAGTATGAAGAGCATATAGAGAATAGAAAGCGTGAAATGGGATTTGAATATCCTATTATTGGTCTTCATGTACGTCAAGGAGATGTATATGACGTAACATATACCAGTACCAATTATCGTAAACATCCTGTTGAAAACTTCTTTGAAGCAGTTGAACAAATAGCATCTAGAACAAACATTAAAACTGTGTTCGTTACTACTGATTCAGAAAAATCTATCCGGCAATTGCCGAAAGATTCAGGTCTAACCTTTATATACGATGATAGAGAGGAACGATACGATAATTTAAATGTTGAAATGGTCAAAAAAATGCCGGAACTAAGAAAGCAAGAGACTATGACGGCGATAAAAAATATATATTTACTTAGTGATTGTGATTACATCATTGGCATATACGGCCACTTTTTCACGTATAGCGTATCGCTTTCCTACTATCGCAATAAAAAACTAAATGGAATACTGATGAGAAGAAAAGGCGACACCGGCTTCGCTCTCGAATATATAGTGACCGACGACGATAAACTAGCGGCAAGTACTTCACCGGTTGAACCCACACAATCCTCAGAAAAACAGGGAAGTATTCCCTGGCTACGCTAACTTAGTAAACATAGAACTAAGATTATTTGTGCTAGGAAAATCTCAGAAAGGATTATTACGAATGGTTAAAGTAGGCGCTATATAACACTGAAGATAGTGCGGAAACCATTTATCCTGCAAGCCAAAAAGCGCATGTAGTTCCATATATGGCTGATGAACCTTTACGCACACCTACCGCTTTGCAGAATTGCTCATGACTAGAGGTTAGATTAGTGGCACATTAGGCGCTCACTATACCGCCGGTATCAGGCAGCATCATATCAGCGTAACATAAGAAAGCATACCTTCTCACTTTCATGGAAGACACAAGACCCATACAAAACGGATTTTGAATTCGACCTGCGTGAAAACACCTCCGTTATTAGGCAGTGTCATATCAGCGTAACATAAGAAAGCATACCTTCTCACTTTCATGGAAGACGCAAGACCGCACGATTTGATTCGACCCTCTGGGAAGACCCCTCCGTTATCCGGCTTGCTTTCTTCTAACTACCTGCGCTATGGCTTCCCCTACCAACTTCGCTTGGCCTTCACTAAAGGCAAAGGTGTGAATCTCTATATTTTCCCTGCCGTCCACCACACGAGTCCAGATAGGAGGGTCGGCTTCCTTTAGTTCCGCCACCAACTCCGCATTCGATATGCCTGCCACCGAAGGATCCAGGTTTACGTATACGCCGAACGGATGATGAGAAACTATATTATTTATCAAAGTTGCTTTTATGCCGGGCACATCACTGACCGATTTTATAATCGTGTAGCTTTGTTCTTCGGCATACGCCAATCGTTCTTCATGGTTCAAATTCATCCAACGTTCTACAGCCACCAGTGCACCCACTATTTCCTGCCTGTCTACCTTTTGTGGGCGGCCTACACCGCGTATCCGCCTTGTCTCATATCCTATGAATGATTGCCGTGATATCGCATCGATGAACTCCTCCGTCCCAAGAGCAAGCCCCGAAGACTGAGGAGCGCTCATGTACTTGGCGGCTACCGCCTGAAAAACTGCGCCCATGCGGACATATTTGCCAAGGTTTTCCAATGGGTATATCTGACCCGCACCGTCTACCGTAACCGACTTGCCCGCTCCATTAGCCACATCTATAACCTCCTCGAGGCTGAGGACGTTTGGATCCACGGGGTTCTGCTCAAACACCGGGTAGTGAATGCCGGCTGTCTTTTCGGATATTGCTCTCCGTAAATCGTCTGCCGTAGTGCCTTCATCGGTGCCTACAAGTACTATCCTCGCACCGGCTAACTCCAAGCATCTATCGTACCAGTACTGCTGCCTTCTCTGCAAGAGTATCTCATTAGGCATGCCGTCCGTATTTGGTAGTTGCTGTATCTTCTCATCGTCTGTACCTGCCATCAATGCGGCGGTAGCCAGTGTGAGAGCGGAACCGGCACCGGAGGTTACGTAAGCCGCCGGGACATTCAGCAACTCCGCTATTCTTTTTCCTACTACACTTTCCAAATCTATCAGAGGTACATACGCGCTGTCTGCAGCTTCCATAGCTTCCCTTACTTCCGGCACCGGTGTAGAGCCGCCTAGCAAAGTCACGCTACCCGTAGCGTTGATAACGGGGCGCGCACCCATCTCTTTGTATATTTTCCCCCAATCGCTTGTAGACATAATAATTGCATCCTCCCTATGTGCTAACGTTCTTTTTATAATTATATAATGCCTATCATTGCGAGGTAAAGTCAAGTATACTAGTTAGTTCACACAAATGCTCAAAATTCCATTTATTTCACGTTTACTCAAGAAAATCTATCCCTATATGTCTAGGTCAATGTTACCCTCAAAGTACTTTTCGTTTTTCCATCCACTACTGCTGTCACTTTATCCTTTATTTGAAGGAAAAATAGACAGAAGGACATTTTTTTATTTTGATAAAGAAGAATTAATATATTTGGAAACACCTAAAAATGCGTGCTCGTCTATTTTAAAATCATTATTAAAGCTTTTGGATGAGTCTAATAAGATTGATTTTATAAACAGCGACCAAACTCGTATTCATGGTAAACCCAAATGGAATAAAACCGATAATTTGAAGAATAGGGAAGATTATTTTAAATTTACTTTTGTTAGGAATCCTTTTAGTAGGATAGTTTCATGTTATCAAGATAAAGTTAAAAAACACAGATATTACTATAAATATTATCTATACGGTTATTTGAAAGTAGAGGATTCTTTTGAAGAATTTATCAGAAAAATTTCTAAAATTCCGACATCCATACTTGAGGTGCATTTTAATTTGCAGTATTCACTGATTTTTGAAAATGGCAAGCCGTTAGTTGATTATATAGGAAAATTTGAGACGTTAGAGGAAAATTTTGAGTTTATATTGAAAAGATATAATTTAGAAAAATTAGAGCATCGTAATAAAAGTATTTACGTTTATAAAAAGTGGCAAGATTATTATACAAAAAAGATAGCTAAAATGATTTATATTAAATATAGAAAAGATTTTGATACTTGGTATCCTGATGCTTACGGTGAATTGATGAATTATCTGGATGATAAAGAGAAATGCGTTATAAAATGACGGATAAAATTAGATCAATTATGAAGATACTCAAACGTAAATCGTATGTACTCAAAAAAAGGGTTCTACATATGTTACAATTTGCACGCTCTTATAAGAGTGAGTATAAATGGCTTATTAACCTGAATGGTTTGAGACAATATGTGCGTTACATACGAGAGGGTGAGGAGGATTTTTTAATCATATATCTTCTCATGAAGAAATATGGTTTCTGGTTTGTAGATATTCCACGTACATCTTCTACAAGTATAAGGACGGAATTGAGCGAAAATATTTCGATTGAATTCTGCAAAAGATTAGCACATAAGGGAATAGCGTATCATAGTGAAAGATATTTCGAACAATCCCGATACTTACGATATATGAACTCATCAAAAATATTAAACCACACATACAATTCACATATAAGCGCTAAAAAAGTAAAACGTATATTAGGTGACGCTTTGTGGTCAAAGATCTTCACTTTTTCCATAGTACGTAATCCGTGGGATAGAGCATTTTCATCTTTTAGACAGTATTGTTATACTCGCGGTGACAAGACCGAAATTACTGATCCGGCAATATTTGTAAGGTATTTAACAAAAAAATTGGATCGGACTTTTAAACACGAGTTCTACACATCTTCCTCTTTTGTTACAGATGAAAATGGCAAAATAATCGTAGATTTTATTGCACGCTACGAAAACAGAGAGAAAGACCTGCAGTATATTGGACAAAAAATCGGTTTCCCTGATTTAGGCAGAAAATATCGACTATGGAACACTTCTGACGAAACGCACTACTCTCGCTTCTATAACGATGAAACACGCGAGCTAGTACGCGATATGTACGCAGATGATATAAAACTCTTTGGTTATGAATTCGAAGAAGGATAAACTAAACTTTCCATTCAGCATTCCTAGTCGTCTTCCAGTATAATAAAGAGAAATGCGTTATAAAATGACGAATAAAATTAGATCAATTATGAAGATACTCAAACGTAAATCGTATGTACTCAAAAAAAGGGTTCTACATATGGTACAATTTGCACGCTCTTATAAGAGTGAGTATAAATGGCTTATTAACCTGAATGGTTTGAGACAATATGCGCGTTACATGCGAGAGGGTGAGGAGGATTTTTTAATCATATATCTTCTCATGAAGAAATATGGCTTCTGGTTTGTAGATATTCCACGTACATCTTCTACAAGTATAAGGACGGAATTAGGTGAAAATATTTCGATTGAATTCTACAAAAACTTAAGACCTATGGCAATAGCGTATCATAGTGAAAGATATTTCGAACAAATCCGATACTTACAGTATATGAACTCATCAAAAATATTAAACCGCACATACAATTCACATATAAGCGCTAAAAAAGTAAAAAGTATATTAGGGGACACTTTGTGGTCAAAGATCTTCACTTTTTCCATAGTACGTAATCCGTGGGATAGAGTATTTTCAATTTTTAAATATTGTTGTTATGATTCTGGTTACGAGGCTATGATTACTGATCCAACAATATTTCTACGGTATTTAACAAAAAAATTGGATTGGACTTTTGAACACGAGTTCTACACATCTTCCTCTTCCTCTTTTATTACAGATGAAAATGGCAAAATAATCGTGGATTTTATTGCACGCTACGAAAACAGAGAGAAAGACCTGCAGTATATTGGACAAAAAATCGGTTTCCCAGATTTAGGCAGAAAATATCGACTATGGAACACTTCTGACGAAACGCACTACTCGCGCTTCTATAACGATGAAACACGCGAGCTAGTACGCGATATGTACGCAGATGATATAAAACTCTTTGGTTATGAATTCGAAGAAGGATAAACTAAACTTTCCATTCAGCATTCCTAGTCATCTTCCAGTGTGGAGGTATCGCCCTCAGGCAAGCCTAGTTCGCGAGATTTCAGCAGGCGACGCATTATTTTACCGGAACGTGTCTTAGGTAGAACATCTATGAAATCTATCTCACGGGGAGCCGTACCGGCAGCCAATTTTCCACGTGCAAATCTCACCAACTCGCGCCGCAGTTCATCGGATGCTTCATAACCGGTGTTCAAAGTGACAAATGCTTTCACAATCTCCATCGCTATCGCGTCCGGCTTGCCAATGACACCGGCCTCGGCTACAGCCGGGTGCTCTATAAGGGCGCTCTCTACTTCAAAAGGACCTACCAAATGCCCCGCTGTATTTATAACATCATCGGAGCGACCTTGAAACCAGAAAAATCCATCTTCATCTTTCATAGCCTGATCACCCGTTATATACCAGCCTTTCCTGAATCTAGAGTTGTACCGCTCATCCTGATGCCAGTATGAATACATCATGGAGGGCCAGCCCGGACGCACGGCAAGAATGCCGGGGTTCCTCGCTTCAAGGGGGGTATAAGTCTCATCCAATATAGCCATTTCTATACCGGGCATAGGCCTGCCCATAGATCCGGGACGAACCTCCATCTGCGCATAGTTAGCACACATAATAGCGCCCGTCTCTGTCTGCCACCAGTTATCATGTATCGGCATACCGAATTGTTCGTTGCTCCATACAACAGCTTCCGGGTTCAGTGGTTCCCCTACGCTAGCTATAAATTCAAGAGTATCTAGGGAATGACTCTTTACGGGTTCAATCCCTGCTTTCATAAGCAACCTCACAGCCGTTGGCGCGGTGTACCACACGGTTACCCCGTAGCGGTCTATGATGTCATACCATCTGTTGGCGTTGAAGCCGCCCTCATATATGACTTGTGTAACTCCGTTTGACCATGGCGCCATAATGCCATAAGAGGTTCCTGTGACCCAGCCCGGGTCCGCAGTGCACCAGTAAACGTCGCTTTCTCTCAGGTCCAGAGCCCATTTGCCGGTGAGCCACTGCTGTATAACGGCTTGGTGTCTGTGCATTACGCCTTTCGGTTTGCCGGTAGAACCGGAGGTATAGTGCATAATAGAAAAATCGTATTGGCTTGTATCCGCAATATGGAAGGCGGCTGCATCCGCCTCTTTCATTAAATCTTCGTAGAAAAGAGCACCGGGAATAACCTCTCCTTGGTATCGGTTATTTTTATTTACTAAAATCACCTTTTCCAGAGTTGTGATTTCCTCCAAGATATGGGCTATTTTCCCGCACAGATCGGGAGTTGTGACAAGAAAACGTGCGCCCGCATCCTGCATTCTGTCTCGTACGGGGTAGGGGCCGAATGCGGAAAATAGAGGGCCTATTACACCGCCTGCCTTGAGGACGCCCATAACACTGAAGTATAACTCCGGTAGCCTATCCATGAATATAAATACACGATCACCTCGGTTAATGCCAAGTCCATTCATAACGGCGCCGAATTTATCGGACTCTTCTTTGAACTGTGCATAAGTGTAGCGCTCTTCTTCCCCGGCCTTGCCTTGCCATATCATCGCTACTTTATCACCCTTTCCGTGTTTTACGTGACGGTCTACAGCCTCATAGGCGTTGTTAAGACCGCCTCCCGGCAGCCAGTCCATCTTATCGAAGGCATCCCTGAACCAATTGAATTCCTTACGCTGCTTATCATAGTCACGCATAGAAGGCGGACGTCTGCTCTGCGTAGCATATGGTTTTTTGATTGTTTGAAAAGACATCTTTTCACCCCCCTATACGAAAGTTTACTGTGTTTGACAAACTGCGATATATCCGTTCAAATCGTAATATCCCCAGCATGTGTTACTATACCGCGCCTTATAATAATAAGGTATTATTCTTTAGTAGAATATACTAAACAGCAGCAGAGGTAAACGAGCGGTTGATCAAATGGAGTCGAACATGAGAATAATCTTTTTGAAGGACTTAATACCAACGGCCAGAGCAGGAGAAGTAAAAGATGTAAAGAACGGCTTCGCAAGGAATTACCTCCTGCCGAACGGTATTGCTGTTCTGGCTACTAAACATGCTTTGGAAAGGGCGGAAGACCTGCGAAAGGAAGCGGATGAAAGGCGACGATTAGAGACGGAAAGCTGGGAAGAGATGGCAAACCGGTTAGCAGAGACGGAAATCAAAGTATCTGCAAGGGCGGGGCCTACGGGTAAACTTTACGGTTCAGTGACTCAATCTATGATCGCCCAAGCGGTTTCGGAGGTTTTAAAACGCGAAATCCCACGAAGGTCTGTCCGTTTACCTCAGCCAATTCGCACAGCGGGCATACATCCCATATCGGTTAACCTTTTCGAGGGAGTCACGTCTAAGATCAAACTCACCGTAGAGCCGGACGTTCCGCCCGGGGGTGAAGAACTAGCTAAGGAGAACCCTAAACAGCATCTAGAAACAACCCCTGCAGATGGTTCCACTGATGACACGGTCAGCAAGGGGAATTAGTGGTTCAACTAGAGAAACTTCCCCCACACGATATTTTCGCAGAAGAATCCGTCATAGGGTCAATTCTGATAGACGGGCATGCGCTTTCCGTCGTAATGGGTTTTCTAAAACCTGAAGATTTCTATAGAGAAAGAAATCGCCTTATTTATGAAGCGGCTTCAGATATCTCAAGCCGCGGAGAGCCCGTAAATCAGGTTACTATCACGCATGAATTGGAAAGACGGGGAACTCTAGAAAGAGTTGGGGGTTCTGCGTATCTTAGCAATACAATCTCTGTAGTGCCTACTTCTGTGCATGTGGAGCATTATGGGCGACTTGTTCAACAAACCGCCACGATGCGCAGAATTATTGCAGCTTCTCATCAAATAGCAGAGATAGGATATGAAAATGACCCCGAAGTGGCACAGGCACTCTCTAAAGCGGAAGATATTCTTTTTTCTATCCGCAGCGGATATGAATCACGCGACTTTTTTCATATACGGGAATCGCTAACATCATTCCTTGAGGAACAGCCCATTGATGGTAGTAGCTATAAGCGTCCGCTGGAGTCACATTTTGCTGATCTGGACAGGCTTCTCGGCGGGTTTCACCCTTCGGATATGGTTGTGCTTGCCGCTAGACCTTCTATAGGCAAATCTATGCTTGCACTGAATGTAGCGCTGAACATAGCGCTGGAAAACCGCTCCGTTGCTATATTCAGCCTAGAAATGGGACGTGAGCAGGTTGCAATGAGGCTGCTGGCAGCACAGGCCAGTATCAATATGCACAGTATACGCCTGAGTAACCTTACAGAAAATGAGGAGGCGCGTATTGTAGATAGCATCGGACTCTTATCTGATAAGGCTATATATATAGATGATTCCCCTCTTCAGACAGTCGGAGAGATGAGAGGTAAAGCGCGTCGCCTGCAAATGGAGCACGGTGTAGATTTTGTGGTGATAGATTATATGCAGCTCATAGATGGACCCCGCAACCGAAGAGATAATAACCGAGCCCAAGAAGTTTCCGAAATTTCACGTCAGATCAAGGCTATGGCACGTGAGCTGGAGGTGCCTGTACTTGCCGTATCACAGCTGAGCAGGGCTGTAACTCATAGGCAATCTCAAAGACCGGTTCTCTCCGATTTAAGGGAATCCGGCAGCATAGAGCAGGATGCGGATGTTGTTATTTTCATCCATAGAATTGATAAAAGCATCTCCGAGGAAGAGTGGAACAGGTCAGGTAAGAATGAACCCTATCCGAGAAATTTGGCAGAATTGATTATAGCAAAGCATAGACACGGCCCAGTAGGTGAAATTTGGATGGCAGTGCGTGACGATATAGGACGCTTCCGCTCAGGACAAGGCAAAGGGGTGAATATACCGCATAAACCTATTCTGGTAACCGAAGGGTGACTACGAATGGCAAAGGGAAATTTAGAGGCTTTCCTAGAGGTACACAATTTACGCCTGTTCCCAATCCCCTACTCTCTTCCCTTTTGGAAGATATAAAAGATGTCCAAGAGTTAAAGGTAATACTTCGTTCCATATGGCTGATTCACAGAAAAAAAGGGTTGTTTCGCTCGGTAACGGCGTCCGAACTTTGCGCCGATAGTACTGTAGCAGCTATGTTGGATTGTACAGGGTCGGATCTGGAGCGCACTGTAAACCGCTGCCTTGAAAGTGGGACACAGCGCGGTATATTTATTAGGTACGAAGCCGGAAAAGATGCGGAGTATATTATGAATACTCCTCCAAATAGAACGGCTTTGATGCGTGAAGGTATGTTGCCTTCTGCTTTTTCAAAGCCTGAGATTGAGATACAGCAGAAGCATCGGCTGAATTTTTCGGAAGGCGCATCTTTTCGTGCATATGAGGACAATATAGGAATGCTCACACCTATGGCGGTAGAGAACATAAGAGACGCTATAGAAAGGTATGGTGAGCCGGATATAGTAGATGCTATACAAGCGGCTGTGTCTGCTAATGCTCGTAATTGGAATTATGTCTTGGCATTTCTAAGACGCAGAGGAGAAAAGGAGGGTTATGGAAAGCCTGGAAGAGATACTCAAGAGAAACGTGACACTTTCATCGCAGACTACCTTGAGGGAGCACGGACGCGCGGCAATCGTTGAAGATCAGCCCGCATGTGCTCTGTGCAATGGTTGGCGATGGGTAAGTATCGAGGCATCGTTTGGCACGCCCGAATTTGGAAAAGTGAAGCCCTGCGAATGCCAGAAAAAAGCATGGGGTGAACAAAAGCAACGCGGGCTTATAGAATATTCCGATATAGGCCCACTTGCACGTATGACTTTCGATAGCGCCGACTCGCAAGGAAGGGAGGGGTTCAGTGATTCCGAGTCATTTCGCAATGCGTTCGAGAAGGCTTTCACATATGCTATGAACCCTATAGGCTGGCTTCTTATCAGCGGAGTGCCGGGAACTGGGAAGACTCATCTTGCGGCCTCTATTGTAAATCATCGCACGGAGAAGGGTTACCCTGCTCTATTTCAATCTCTCCCTATTCTTCTGGACAGGATAAGAGATGGAGAGGCTGATGTTGCTGCGAATGCAGAGCATGCCCCACTCTTGGTTTTGGATGATTTCGGTATGCAAAGGTTTACGCCTTGGGCTGAAGAAAAGGTGGATCAAATACTTAGGGAGAGGTACTTGAATCATGCACCAACGGTTATAGTAACTAGTGTAGAACTTGCGCACTTAGGGGATAGAGCACGCTCACGATTGCATGATTCTACTCTTGTAGACAGGGTTCATATAAAGCGCGGGGCAAGTATAGGAGAGAGAGAGGATCTGAGTATAGATGCCGCTCTTCGCGCAAGTATGACTTTCGATTCTTTCAATGAGAAAGGTAGAGGAGGTGCGAGTGAGTTGCAGCGGGAGACTCTTTTAGAAGCTAAAGAGGCGGCGCTCATATTTGCAAAAGAACCGAAGGATTGGCTGTATCTATGCGGATCTACAGGTGTGGGCAAGACACACCTTGCGGTAGCTATAGCGAATGTGCAAATAGAACTGAGGCTGCCCGTCGTCTTCCGCTTTGTACCCGAACTGATGGACGATATGCGCCGTTCTTTCGGTCCTGAGAGCGGCACAGGTTTTTATCATATGTTCGATAATTTGAAAGATGCGAGTGTGATGATATTGGATGATTTAGGCGCCCAAGTTTCCACAGCATGGGCGGAAGAAAAGCTGTACCAGCTGATAGTGCATCGCCATAACCGAAGGCTACCAACAGTCATTACAAGCCGTCATCTGCTGGGAACTCCTAATAACAAATCTCCTCTTTTCACTTCACGCTACGCAGATGCTATTCATTCCAGATTGTGCGATGCTCATTTGGTAGTAGAACGTTTCATGGACGGGCCGGATTATCGCAATAGAGGGCGTATAGACTACGCACATAATCAACGCCCGGACCCGGACATAGATCCGTAAGATGTTATATATAAGATTTGTAGATAAATACACAAATGATTTTTGACAAAATCGAAAGTTCTATAGGTATCAATGCCATACGCTCTTTGGCTATGGACGCTGTCCAACGTGCAAACTCCGGTCATCCGGGTGCACCTATGGGCATGGCGCCTGTCGCTTTCGTTCTTTGGAGTCGCTTCTTGCGTCATGCGCCATCGGATCCATCGTGGTCGGATAGAGATAGATTCGTGCTATCTTGCGGACATGCGTCTATGTTGCTGTATTCGCTGCTTCATCTCAGCGGGTATGATGTGAGCTTGGAAGATATAGCCAATTTCAGGAAGTGGCACTCGAAAACACCGGGGCACCCGGAGGTAAACAAAACTCCCGGAGTAGAATCTACAACCGGTCCTTTGGGGCAAGGATTCGGGAATGGTGTGGGTATGGCTTTAGCGGAACGTATGCTCGCCAGTTCTTACAACCTTCCGGACATGGAAATAGTAAATCACCGGACATGGATCCTAGCATCCGATGGGGATATGATGGAAGGCGTAACTGCGGAAGCCGCATCGCTTGCGGGAACGATGAAGCTGGGAAAACTTATCTGTATCTATGATGACAACAAGGTCACTATAGAAGGCAGCACGGATTTGACTTTCCGTGAAGATGTAGCAGCACGTTTTCGCTCCTACGGCTGGAATGTAGTAGAAGATGTAAACGGTGATAACCCGCAGTCTGTATACGATGTTCTGGCGGATATACAGCACAAAACGGATGCACCTTCTCTGATAATTACTCGTACAACTATCGGCTACGGGAGCCCAAATAAATCCGGCACTTCCCATGCGCACGGAGAACCATTAGGAGACAAAGAAATAGAACTCACCAAAGAGAAAATAGGTTGGGAGTTTCCTCCGTTCCATTGCCCCAAAGAAGCGTATACGCTCCTGAGAGAGGGAGCGGAAAGAGGAGAATCTGCAAGGCGCAAATGGCTTGAGATTTTTGAACAGTATCGAGGAAAGTTTCCGGATAGTGCTGCCGCCTTCAAAAGAGATATGAGACGTGAGCCACCGTCGGGTTGGGATTCCGGGTTGGACGATATCGCCGCACAGACACACGAACCTTCCGCTACTCGTGTGGCTTCCGGGAAGGTTATAGATTCAATAGCCAAGCGCGCTCCACTGCTCGTAGGAGGCTCGGCGGATTTAGGAACATCCAACAATACACTTGTAAAGGAGAGAGGATCTTTTTCTCAAGAAAACCCGAAGGGACGCAACATACACTTCGGTGTAAGAGAGCATGCTATGGGTGCTGTGACAAACGGGATAGCGTTGCATGGCGGATTTATTCCATATGCCGGAACTTTCCTCATTTTTTCAGATTATATGCGCGCCTCGCTTCGTCTTTCTGCGATAAGCAAATTGAAAGCGATATTTGTCTTCACCCACGATTCTATAGGCTTGGGTGAGGATGGGCCAACTCATCAGCCTATCTCCCAGCTTATGTCGTTGAGACTCATTCCCAACTTCACCGTATTCAGACCCGCAGATGCTACAGAGACGGTTGAAGCTTGGCGCGTAGCGATGACTCTGCAAAACCCCTGCGCTATAGTTCTAACTAGACAGAAGGTGGTGCAACTGCTATCATTAGAAGCGCGAAGAATAACCACAGAGGACATGAAACATGGAGCCTATATAGTGAAGGATGCCCCGAAACCCAAAGTGATTATAATCGCTACAGGCTCTGAAGTAGCACCTTCTCTAGGCGCTGCGGCATTGCTGGAATCAGAAGGGGTAGCAACGCGAGTAGTCTCTATGCCTTCTTGGGAGATTTTCGAGGAACAGGAAGAGGGATACAAGCTCAGCATATTACCTTCAAACATCAAAGCACGTGTAGCGGTGGAGGCCGGAGTTAAACTCGGCTGGGAGAGATACGCAGGTACGGAAGGGGAAATAATAGGCTTGGAAGGCTTCGGTGTTTCGGCGCCCGGGCGGGAAGTTATGGAAAAGTTTGGATTCACGCCGCAGAAGATAGCGGAAGCGGCACGTAGAGTGATCGAAAGGAACAATCTATGAAGGTTGCTATAGGCGCAGATCACAACGGTCTGCAGATCAAGCAAATGCTTTTGGAAAATATGAAAGCCAATGCGCATGATGTAACCGATATTGGCGCATACTCTCTCGACTTTTCGGATGATTATCCCGATTTTGCCGTTGCGGTTGCTAGGTGTGTAGTGAGAGGTGAGGTAGAAAAAGGTATAGTCATCTGCGGTTCGGGCATCGGTGCCGCTATCGCAGCTAACAAGATAGCGGGAGCACGCGCTTCCGTGTGCCACGATGCCTATTCCGCAAGGCAAGGTGTGGAACATGATGATCTGAATATCCTTTGTATGGGTGCGCGCGTTATAGGAGATGCTCTCATAGAAACTATTGCCAATATTTTCCTCTCTGCAAAATTTGATCCGCAGCCGCGCTTTATACGACGCCGTGAAAAGGTGCGTGCTATCGAGACAGGAGATACCACATGAAAAAAAATACCATACTAAAAGCAAACAGTGCAGGTCAGTCTATCTGGCTGGATTCTTTAAGCAGAAATATGATAAACAACGGAGAGTTAGCACATTTCATCTCTTTGGGAGTAAGCGGGGTAACATCCAACCCTGTCATATTTCGCAAGGCTATTTCAGAGGATGCTTCCTATAAGGAAGCGCTGAGAGAGTATGCGGAGTCTTTTCTTTCACCGGAGGAAATCTTTGAAGAGATCGCTATTGAGGACATTCGCTCCGCCGCCGATATGCTCCTACCTGTTTACGAGAAAACTAACGGTGCGGATGGTTTCGTGTCCATAGAGGTAGATCCTAGGCTGGCAAACAAAACCGAAGCTACCATTGAGGAAGCACGAAGGTTGTGGAGCAGAATATCACGCCAAAACATCATGATTAAAGTGCCCGGCACAAATGAAGGCATCACAGCTATAAGGTCACTTATAGCCGAAGGTATCAATGTCAATGTTACCCTCCTTTTCTCTAGAGACACCTATAAATTAGCTGCGAATGCTTATATAGAGGGTTTGCTAGAATACGCCCGCAAAGGTCATAGTGCGCCGGCACATGTGGCATCGGTCGCATCATTCTTTGTAAGCCGCTTAGATACTGCAATCGATGCAATGCTACCGGAGGGAGACCCAAGACAAGGAAAGGCAGGCATAGCAAATGCACGGCTAGCATATCACCAGTTTCTAGATATTTTTAACTGTTCACCCTCTAGCGGGGGAGCTTTCGTTCCGCTACATACCGCAGGAGCTATGGTGCAGCGACTTCTTTGGGCATCCACAAGCGTTAAATCTCCTCGTTACCCATCTACCATGTATGTGGAAGCGCTACTAGGCGCCAAGACGATAAACACACTGCCACCAGCTACAATCGACGTCTTTCTGGAATGTAATACCATGACGGATACGATTACAAAAAAGAAGGAAGAAGACATAAGCCTTTTAGAATCGTTAGAGAAGGACGGTATATCACTAAAAGAGGTCACAGATCGTCTTCTAGTAGAAGGAATAGCGGCTTTTACCGATGCTTATGAGCAGCTTATGGTTTCCATATCCGCAGAGACTAGCCGCATCTTCGCTAAGGAAAAGCAGGTATCCAAAGGGTAAAATTCCATGATGCTTTCTACTACTCAGAGCAAGGTTCTGGAGAGATTTGTAGATGAGCATATAGCATCCCGAATATGGAACGGAGATGAAACTGTATGGCGGGATATTCCAAAGGTGCTTACAGGATGGATGGATATGCCCCACTCCCTCTCTTCACGGATACGGGAAACGGTGAAATTCACAGAATCGGCTAAGCTGAAGGGTTTTACCGATGCGGTAATTGTAGGAATGGGCGGGAGTATAGGAACTGCGCAAATCGTCAAGTCTGTTTCTGAAAAGGCAGAGCGAGGTTTACGTTTTCATACTATAGACACCGTTCATCCCGCAACAGTGCGCAAACTCGAAGAGTGCATCAATACTGCATCGTCATTGTTCGTCATAATTTCCAAATCCGGCAATACTCTCGAAACGCTAACGCTAGAAAAACATTTTCGTGCATTGTGCCGCGCTCGCGGGGGTGGAAGAAAGCATTTCATATACATTACGGATAAGGATACCCCTATAGATAAGCGGCGAGATGATTTTGATGAAGGCTTCATTTCCGATAGTAAAACAGGTGGCAGATACTCTTCTCTATCCTATGAGGGGGTATTGCCGGCTTCTCTCGCAGGTATATGGCATACCTCCGGTGATGTCCGTATATGCAAAAACGCCACCCCAGCCATAGCGATGATGGACGCCTGCAGACAGGACAGGATTGAAAACCCCGGTATCAGGCTGGCTGCAGTACTTGCGGATGCAGCCGCATCAGCAAGAGACAAGCTTATAATCACTTTGCCGAGAGGGCATGAAAAATTCGGGCTCTGGCTAGAACAAATAATAGCCGAATCCCTCGGCAAAGAAGGACGCGGGCTCATTCCCATCATCACCCATAAATCAGATGGCGGCAGGATACATAGGGAGGATTGTACCTACATAGATCTGACTAGTACCGATTACAGCGGAGGCCTGTTTCCTACATCGCTATACAAATTCGAGGATATATGCGCCGCATTTTTTCTGTGGCAATTTGCAGTATCTGCAGCGGCTCACTCTATAGGAGTGAACCCGTTCGACCAACCGGACGTGGAGGCGGCCAAAAAATACGGGGTTGAAAACCTTGAAGGCAAAATGAACCGAACGCCAGAATCTCGGCTGCCCTTGAGAGAAGCAGTTAAAACCGCTTTGTACGGGTTATGTGAAAGAGGGTACATCGCTCTGGTTTCATGGCTGCCTGAAGAATATCAAATCAACTATGCTATTAATGGACTTAAAGCCGCTATCACAAATATCTACGGCATACCTGTAGTAACCGGATACGGTCCCCGCTACCTGCATTCTACAGGGCAGCTTTTCAAGGGTGGTCCGGATACAGTTCGCATGGTGGCTATACGAATGACGGATTCTCCCGATTTGCTAGCAAATGGCACCCCGTACACATTCAGACAGATTATGAACGCTATGGCGGATGGTGATCTTGCGGCTATGCGAAACAAAGGACGCTTTGTCATAGAGGCAGATGTAAAAAAAGACCCCGCAAAGGTTATAGCGGATACGACCGCCGAAATAATAGGAAGGGTATAATTAGAAGCGAAATACAACCTTCTTATTGTACGAGTGTCCCCTTATTATTTATCTAACATGAGAGATTAATGAAGTACCCTGAAGCATCGCGCCCCTTCTTACTTGTAGGTGCGGATCACAGATTAGATTTCTGCAAAGAGATTATCGGCTGTGACGAATCCCCGGGAGCAGCCGACCGAGAAACAGCGGCAAATCTCAAGAATATCATCTTTGAAAGCTTGAAGTCAGCCGTAGAACAGGATATCCCCGCCTCTTCAACAGGATTCTGGTCAGACCATGACCTCGGGGAAGGAGCATTGCTTCGCTCAAAGGCGATGGGTATAAATACTGCCGTATCGCTTGATAAACCTAGCGGCGGTATTCACAAATCCGGTTACGGCTGGGACGTTGCTACACGTTTCAATGCACGCATGATAGCCGCCCGCATCCAATACAACCCGAATGGACCTATCCTAGAACGTGAGATTATTCAGAATGAGCTACGTAACCTGACGAACAAATGCAAGTATGGTGACCGTAGTCTACTGATAGAGCTTGTAGTGCATCCAACGCAGGATGACATAATGGAATATGGAAGTAAAGATAACGCGCTAGCCCTCATTACAATCAATTCTATACATCAGCTTCTGTACGCAAACGTAGAGCCGGATGTATGGGCAATACACCCGCCTAAAGCACTCAACCGTGTTTCCGCGGCTGTACCCCTGATAGATGATAGAAAAGATCAGCCGCTACTATTCTGTATCGGAGAGTATATAAGGCCGGATTACTTTGAAGAGAGACCGCATAAAGATGATATCGAGACTACTATCCTATCCGCTAAGACTGATGGTGTTGATGGGATACTTTTGGGACCCGGCGCTTATTACGGACCACTGTTGCAATTTCATCGGAAAGAGATATCGGAAGAAGAAGCTATACAGATTATTTCAGGTCGCTTCATATATCTCTGGCATAGCTGCCGCGGCATCTTTGAGGAGATTTCCTGAGAACGCCGCAAGAGAGCAAGGTGTTTACAAAATATGCGTATTGGGATGATAGGACTAGGGAAGATGGGAGGAAATATGGCTCTTCGCCTTTTAAGAAGAGCACATAAAGTGGTAGGTTGGGATATGTCTGAAGAAGTGTTACAAAAAATTGCCGAGGAAGGAGGGGAAGTCGCAACATCTATAGAAGAGATGGTGCGGCAGCTTGAAGCTCCGCGTGTTATATGGGTTATGCTCCCATCGGGTGAGGCAACCGAAGATGTAGTAAAGACTCTTGCTCGCTTACTTTCACCAAGTGATGTGATTATAGAAGGGGGGAATTCCAACTATCGGGATACGCAGAGGCGAGCTTTGGAAGCGAATGATAAAGGTGTCTATCTGCTGGATTGTGGGACAAGCGGGGGTGTTTGGGGGTTGACTATGGGATATTGCCTGACCATAGGAGGAAATCGTGAAGCTTTCTCATTGTGTGAACCGGTTTTTAAAAGCTTATCTCCGGACGAAGGCCCGGGACCTTTATATGCGGGTGCATCCGGTGCCGGCCATTTCGTCAAAATGGTGCATAACGGTATAGAATACGGCATGATGCAGGCTTACGCCGAAGGGTTAGAGATACTGGCTGCAAAGAGTGAATTCGACTTTGATATCCACAGTATCGCTAACGTATGGCGTAATGGGAGTGTTGTGAGATCATGGCTGTTGGATCTTATAGCATCGGAACTGGAACAAAATCCGGATCTTTCAGGTTTGAGCGCTTTTGTACAAGATTCGGGAGAGGGACGTTGGACGGTTCGAGAGTCTGTAGATTTGGGCGTCCCTGCGCCTGTCATATCAGCCGCTTTGCAAGTACGTTTCCAATCTAGGCAAGATAATCCTTTTGGGGGTAGGTTACTGGCCGCTATGAGACGCGGCTTCGGCGGGCACGATGTCAAAGAATGCAAAAATGGGTAACTATAACGACAAAATACCTAGGCAGATATTAGATCTAGCCGGTCGGCATTAAAAAAATCAAGAGTGAGTGAGGTAGCGGCTAAGTAATATACTCGGAGAGTTGAATAGTTTTACCGACCTTAAGTATAGTGATTTTATACAAGGATTTTCCAAGATAGGAGGCAGACTTTAAACTTCTCGGAATATGGCTGTCCCCATGCTTAGCAAAGTAGCTAAAGCACTCAAAGGCAAAGCCTTTTCAGAAACAGGGGTGTATATAGCAAATCTCATGCCCGACACACCCGAAATTCACCCTTGGAGGGCTCTCTACAAACGCGATAATAATAAGGATAAGGTACAAAAGAAGCAAGGTATATAAAGTATATGAAGATAGTAGGACCTAAAGAAACAACCGTAGATGAGCGGAGAGTTGGAATAGTTCCCGTAACCGTGGAACGCCTTCTGAAATCAGGACACGAGGTAGCCGTTCAGATGAGTGCCGGAGAAGCGGCAGGCTTTGGAGATGAGGATTATAAAGCGGCAGGTGCGCATATAGTGGAGCACATTGCCGAATGGACGGAGAGTTCAGTCGTAGTGCTTGCAAAGGTGCAGGCGCCTACCCTCGAAGAAGCGGATTCTTTGATGGCGGGTAGCATAGCAATAGCATTTATGAATGCGCATAAGGATACCGAGACTCTGGAAAAATTGACATCGGCAAGAGTAACGGCGCTCGCCATGGATCTAGTGCCACGTATAGCAAGAGCTCAAAATATAGACGCTCTTTCATCTCAAGCATCACTCGCGGGGTATAAAGCTGTTTTAGTTGCCGCTAACTCTTTGGAAAAGTACTTTCCCATGTTAATAACCGCGGCCGGCGCCGTGCCTCCCGCTAAAGTGCTTGTACTAGGCGCAGGTGTTGCAGGGTTACAAGCTGTAGCTACAGCACATCGGCTAGGCGCGGTGGTGGAAGCTTTCGATGTTCGTGCTACAGTCAGGGAGCAAGTAGAGTCTCTTGGTGCGAAGTTCATATCACCATCTTCGGATGTGAACGCGGAAGGTAGCGGCGGATATGCACAGGAACAAACAACGGACGAACAAGAGCGCATCAGGGATTTCCTGCGTCCATATGTTGCATCTGCAGACGCGGTTATAGCAACTGCCGCCGTACCGGGAAAGCGTGCTCCCCTGCTCATCACGATAGGTATGGTAGAAACTATGTCTAGAGGCTCTGTAATTGTAGACCTAGCAGCCGAGACAGGCGGAAATTGTGAAGCTACAAAGCCGGGCAGTACCGTTTTATTGGGCGATGTGCAGGTGCACGGGCAGGTCGATTTTCCCTCGCAAGTAGCAAAGCAGGCCAGCATGCTTTATGCGCGAAATATCGAGGCTCTGATATCGCTCATGTCTGATAAAGATGGCACAGTGAAGGTAGACCTGAATGACGAAGTTGTATCGGCAATGTGTGTAACTCACGATGGAGAAACAAGGATAAGGATGAAAGTTTCAGATTAGCAACCTGATCGTAACTCTTGAGAATTATGTCTACCCGCTTCATTGAAAATGGTTTGCCTTTGGTTTGGTTTCCTTACATACGGAGTATAAAATGAGTTTCTATAGTATACCTTTGACGCACTTTGGGTATGTACGGCATTTATGCTATTTGTCAGTCTATGGTTAGGACTTCTCATATCACGCTTTCGTCATTTATTTTCTCTGCATATGGAGTGAAGATTTACTTTTCGCACCCCTTATTCTAAATAATATGTAATTTGAAATAGATATACTTTACACAGTAACTGAGGAAGATGGTTCGGAATATACGAGGGTAGTGGTTTGTGAATGAAGGAGCTACTTACAACAGGGAAGTATGCCGGCTAGTGAGCATTGTTGCAAAACAGTTGATGGAAAAAGTTTATTCCAAATAGCACAAAAGGAACATATATTATGAATGAAACTACTACGATAATGCTACTGATATTTATGCTGGCTCTTTTTACAGGCTATGAGGTCATAACTAAAATACCACCTATCATGCACACCCCCCTAATGGCGGGGACGAATGCCATATCGGGCGTAGTCATAGCAGGAGCTATCGTCGTTGCATCACGCGGGGATAACAACTTAGTTGCGGCGGTGCTAGGCGGGCTGGCGGTGGCGTTGGCGACTATCAATGTTGTAGGAGGTTTCGCTGTGACGGATCGGATGCTGGCATTGTTCCACAGTAGTGATAGTAAGGAACAGCGGCCTTGAACGGTGAAATTTTCAGTGCTTTGATGCAAATTATGCCTCCTGCCGATCTTTATCGCGGGGAGATTTTCGGATACATCAGGGACGGAGCTTACATAGTTGCGGCAGCACTCTTTATCATCGGAATGAAGAAGCTTTCATCACCAAAAACCGCGAGGAATGGAAACAGACTTGCAGCTTTGGCTATGTTGATTGTGGTAGTAGTCACACTTGTGAATCTGAATGTGATCAGCTGGTGGGGAATAGGGATAGGGCTTGCATTCGGAGGTGTGGTTGGGTTGATTCTGGCTCGTTATGTGCGCTTTACCGCTATGCCTCAGCTGGTGGCTGTTTTCAACGGTTTTGGGGGCGCGGCATCGGCGATAGTAGCGTCTGTGGAGTTGGTAAGGATATACGATGAGGGAGCAACTACAACCTTTACGGTAGTGATTAGCATAGTAGTATCTACTATAATCGGTGCGGCCACATTGACCGGTTCATTGGTGGCATTCGGTAAATTACAGGCGTTAATCTCCACTAAGCCCGTACTAATCCCCCTCCGCCAAATAGTAACGGTACTTATGATAGCTACCGCATTGACATTGGGAATTCTGACGATTATATATGCCGGTTCAGGGTCTATAAATAGCACCGTTCTACTCTTATTAGGAGGTGTGGCGATTGCCTCGGTGATATTGGGTATCATTCTTGTATTACCGATAGGGGGCGCAGATATGCCGGTTGTAGTGGCATTGTTGAACTCTTACTCAGGCCTTGCGGCGGCGGGGACAGGTTTCGCAATAGGAAACAATGTCCTGATAGTTGCGGGTTCTTTGGTAGGTGCTTCAGGGCTTATATTGACACGCATTATGACCCGCGCTATGAACAGATCTTTAATCAATGTGATGGCCGGAGGTTTCGGAGTTCAAGAGGGTTTCACCGCATCGGGAACATCGGATGGAGAAAAGCCTGTAAGAGCGGTTACAGCTGAAGATGCCGCGCTTGCATTAGCGTATTCAAAATCGGTCATATTCATACCGGGTTACGGGCTAGCCGTAGCTCAAGCTCAGCATGCGGTGCGCGAGATGGCGGATATGCTCAAAGAGCGCGGAATATCCGTCCGATATGCTATACATCCCGTAGCGGGAAGGATGCCGGGTCATATGAACGTTCTGCTGGCAGAGGCAAATGTTCCTTATGACGAGTTGAAAGATCTAGAAGAAATAAATAATGACTTCACTACGGCAGATGTAGCTATAGTTATAGGTGCAAACGACGTTACAAATCCTGCAGCGAGGACGGATAAGGCATCCCCCATATATGGCATGCCTATCCTAAATGTGGACAGGGCAAAATCCGCTCTGGTTCTTAAACGCTCTCTAGCATCCGGGTTCGCGGGGGTAGAAAATGAGCTTTTCTACAAAAACAAAACTATGATGCTGTTTGGCGATGCCAAGACATCCCTAGAAGAACTGATGAGTGAAATCAAAGCACTATAAAATAGTGGGATAACTCTGTCCTCATGGCGGGCATACGAAGTATTCTAACCCGAGTATATATTCAAATAAAGCATCCGGCGGATTGCCGTTTGTCCGTTAGACGGCGCCAAATATACGCGTCATAAAAAGCTCAAACTGTTTATATATGGTGGGCCCTGTGGGATTCGAACCCACGACAGGCGGATTAAAAGTCCGCTGCTCTACCGGGCTGAGCTAAGGGCCCCCATCGCTATAGTACAATCTTACACTCAGGCAATCTTTCCATCGTGTAACGTGCACCTTTTCAAACTAAAAAGGTGAAGAATAAATTAGCCACACAGGTCCAATTACAGTCTCGATGTCCACGAAGCCCCAACTGCGAGAATCACTGGAGTTTCCCCGATTATCTCCTAAAACAAACAGCTTCCCTGCAGGTACCCGTAAAGGCTCTGTAAAATCAAAATATGCGCCGGGGTGCGTATAATCATCACTGAATTCGGATAAATCTCCATTCACCAAAACCTTTCCATCCTCTATTAGAACGCTATCACCCGGCAAAGCTATGAGTCTTTTCACGAAATCATCTTCATACGTAGAGGTAGGCGGCTCGAAAATTATGATATCTCCTCGTTTTGGAGGTTGTATTATGTATCTCTCTATGCCAACCCCGGATATACGCGCATACGCGATTTTACCTACAACCATACTTTGTCCGTCCTTCAATGCAGGCAGCATACTATTCCCTTCTACTGTGAATCTTTCGGTTAAAAGGAATAAAGAGATAAATACTACCCCAATTATGATAATTAGTTGACTTAGTTCACGTATAAAGCCGGGTAACATTCCGATGGAAACCTTCTGCGCTACAGGTATGGGTGCTACTAGATAGTATACCTTTCATAGTACTCATACAAACTCATGTTATTTTATAACCGTATATATTTATAGGGTCATTTAGAAACTTTGCATGAGAAAAAGATAAGATGAATACCAACTCCAAAATAAATTTCAGATTTCCTTTATTGGTAGTGCTTTTTATCTCGATAATCACAACAAGAGCAGGCTGTAAAATAATATCGGATGACCGAGGTACAGGCCCGGCAGTTGCTAATATAGAGACGACTCAAAGATTAAATACCTATCAGACTGCGGATAGAAGTTTTTCGAATCTTAGGGCTGAAGCCGCACAAGAGGCACGCAAAAAGGCTTTGACTTACGCAGATGTTCTAGATGTGAATTGGGTAATGTAGTTTATATCGGTGAAGAAAGCGTTTTATATATACCTAATATAGTACGCTTATAAAGTGTATTCTATGAAGATGTATCCGGTATTGGCGAGGTAGTGCCCGGTATTGTGACTGTATCGGTGAAAGTTCGGGCACGTTTCGAGATCGGCGGTAGTAAAATATTGGGGTAGTGAAATATCGGTTATTTTCTTTGCTGCTTCGTTATTGAGATGTGAAATCGGAGCATCGGCAGGATGGTTTTTTTGAACTACATTAGGCATACACGCAAATAAAGAGATAGTTACAGACAGGTACGAAGGAAGAGAAGAGTTATTACCTTTGTTCCTTTAAATAAGGAGTGGATACATGAAAAAAGCAAATACCCGCGCGATAATAAATTTCAGGTTCATCGCTATAACAGTGTTTTTTATAGCGCTAATTACGGCATTGGCCGGATGCGGCGCAGCATCGGGAGAGGGAAGCGTAAATTCGTCTGCACAAGCTCAGGAAATCTTTCCCACGTCAAATCAAGATTATGTAGGTTCAATAGAGGTAACGGGTGAGGCATCAGCCGAGTTTATTCCGGATATAGCTATGCTGAATCTAGCCATAGAGACTACGCGTGACACAGTAAGGGAAGCTTCCAATGACGTAAATGAGGTATTTACAAGAGTAGTTGCGGCATTAGAAAATTCAGGTATAGATAAAGAGGACATAAAAGCCGATAATATTAGGATCCAACCCGAGAGTAGATGGATGAATGATGAGTTGGTTACAATAGGCTACAAAGTGTGGCGAAATATAACGGTGACCGTTCGGGACTTGGAAATAGTATCGAATACGGCGTCTGCCATAATCACATCGGGCGGTAATGCCATAAGATTTTACGGCGTAGAGTTCCATTTGGAGGACCCCGATCCTAAAAGAGCCGAGCTCAAGGCACAGGCGGCTAGAAATGCACGTGCAAGTGCGGAAATTTACGCCAAAGCTTTGGATGTAGAGCTCGGTCCGGTAATTTATATTAGTGAGCAGAGTAACCCGTACACCCCTTACTTCGCACGCGCAGAAGGTTTTCTAGCAGAATCTGCATCCGCCGATACGGCTATTACAAATATACTGCCGGGTGATGTCACGGTATCTGTGCAGATTCTGGCAAGGTTCTCAATCGAGAGGTAGCAGGGTGTGGGGGATTTCCCGCAGACCCCTGCAATAGAGGTATACCATTGTTCCTAAGCGACCGCACAATCAGAGAGATGATAGATGGAGGGCGTATCATCATAGAGCCCTTCTCACCAGATGATGTTCAGCCTGCCAGTGTAGATTTGCACCTGACGGGGGAAATACTGGCTTTCGCAAATTCAGGCGTACCATACATAGATCTACGCGGTGATATACCGGATTTGATGGAACCGGTGAACGTTCCGGAAGGAGGTCCTTTCATTTTGCATCCCGGTGAGTTCGTTTTAGGAGGCACGATAGAGCGCCTTGCAATTCCAAATGATATAGTCGCACACATAGAAGGAAAAAGCTCGCTCGGTAGAATAGGGCTGATGATACATTCTACTGCCGGCTTCGTAGATCCGGGATGGGACGGACGGCTGACATTGGAACTTATCAACGTTTCCCGCCTGCCTTTGACATTGTACAAAGGTATGAGGATTTGTCAGGTATCCTTTCAGAAACTCACCACCCCTGCGGATAGACCCTACGGATCGAAGGGGCTTAATAGTCGCTATCAAGGGCAAAAGAATCCTACACCCAGCCGGGCACATCTAGATTTTGACGACCACCTAAAGCACAAATGAAGCCGGGCGGTTTTATGAGGATAGCGCTAGAACTTGCGTGGAGCTCTGCCGGAATGGTTGGACCACGACCGCCGGTTGGAGCGGTGATTGTGAAAAATGGACACATTGCAGGAATAGGAACCACAGAGAAACGACCCGGCAGGCACGCAGAGATAGTAGCTCTGGAAGGTGCAGGCACAAACGCCAAAGATTCAACATTGTTCTGTACATTGGAGCCTCACTCTTTCAAAGGGGTAGCCCCGCCCTGCACCAACGCAATAATTGAAGCAGGCGTGAAGCATGTCATCATTGCCATAGAAGATCCAAACCCTGCCGTATCGGGGCGCGGGATAGGGCATCTAAAATCTGCAGGCGTAGAGGTTTCTATGGATACCGATCCGCAAAATATGCAAGATGCAGATGAACTTATAGAGGGTTTTCGTAAGCATGTGCGGACAGGAATGCCGTTTGTATTTGTAAAAACAGCAATGAGTCTGGATGGGAAGGTATCTACTCATACCGGAGATGCGAAATGGATAACCGGAGAAGAGGCGCGGCAAAGGGTTCACGTTATGCGTATGCATAGCGACGCAGTAGTGACCGGTATCGGTACAATAAAGTCGGATGATCCGCTACTGACCGCACGCACAGCCATGTCTTTATCACCTCAACCTAGATTCAGGGTTGTAGTAGATAGTAAAGGGATAATGCCCCCTTCCGCACGCATCTTCACAAAGAGCGGAGATATTCTATGGTTCACTGCCGAAGACGTTACACCGCCTTATATACCGGAAAACGCTAGGCATATGACTGCTCCGCGAACAAAGGAAGGGTTGGATATTGGAGTCCTAATGCAGCAGCTGGGAGATATGGGTTGCACAAAGGTTATGGTAGAAGCCGGTCCTAGACTTGTTGGCTCTATCATGGATTGCGGCCTCCCAGACAGGTTTGACGTCTTTATCGCACCGATGCTCATAGGTGGTGCATCCGCTCCAGGTCCGGTAGCCGGAAAGGGAGTAAATCGCCTAACTGAAACACTGTCCTTGAAAAGAACAAGGATAGAACGTATCGGGGAGGATTTTCTGATTACAGGCTACACACAGAAAAGGATTTACTGAATGTTTACGGGAATAGTGGAAGAGATGGGAACAGTTGAAACTCTCACAGAGGAAGAGATAATAATCGAATCCGTGAAGATTTCCGGCATGTTGGAAATAGGCGGCAGTATAGCTATCAATGGGGTATGTCTAACTGTCAAAGCGCTGAATTCTCACAGCGTCTTTACATGCGATACAGTGCCGGAAACTTTGAGGCGTACCAATCTCGGAGCATTGCGCAGAGGTGATAAAGTCAATCTAGAAAGCCCCCTTACTATCGGAAAACCAATGGGGGGGCACTTTTTGCAAGGACACATAGACGCTACAGGACGGATAATATCCGAAAAAATGGAAGGCAACTCCGTTATTCTTTTTATAGAAGCACCCCATAATTTAATGAGGTATATAGTGGAGAAAGGGTTCATAGGCATAGATGGCGTAAGCCTCACCGTAGTCAATGCGCATAGAGATTCTTTCACTATAGCACTCATACCTTCCACCGTAAAGGCAACCACTCTGGGAGCAAAACACCCTCCCGATACCGTAAATCTAGAAGCAGACATAATAGCGAAGTACCTAGAAAAGTTTGCTAGCCCATACACAGAACGAATATGACACACGAAACAACATCGATACCCGATATGAAAAGAGCCGTTGAAGCGTACAAAAAAGGTAAAATCGTCATAATCATGGACGATAAAAGCCGTGAGAATGAAGGTGATTTCGCTATGGCTGCCGAAGATGTTACCTCGGATGCCGTGAATTTTATGGCGAAATATGGCCGCGGGTTGATATGCGTTCCTATGGCGGGTGAAGATCTGGATCGTCTTGGTCTTCGCCTTATGGTAGACAATACCGTTCCTCTTAGCACCGCCTTTACCCTTTCCGTGGACGCAGCACAAGGCATAACTACAGGCATATCCTCGGCCGATAGAGCCCGAACAATAAAACTTTTGTCGGATCCTTCATCGGATAAAGCAGATTTCACGGCGCCGGGACATATATTTCCTCTGCGTTATCAGGAGGGGGGAGTTATGGTAAGGGCAGGCCATACGGAAGGTTCGGTTGACCTTGCCTGTCTGGCGGAAAAACGTCCTGCCGCCGTCATATGCGAAATCATGAATGAGGATGGAACTATGGCACGTCGTCCCCAGTTGGAGGAGATATCTCGCCGGCACAACCTGCCCATAGTTACTATTGCCGATATCATAGCTCAGCGCCGTGCGAATGAAAGCTTATTCATCAAACGTGTGGCGGAAACCCGCCTGCCGACGCGATATGGCGAATTTCGTGCCTTCTTATATCGCAGCCCCGTAGGCCCCAGCGAGCATATAGCACTTGTAAAAGGAGATATAAATACCGAAGATGAAGTGCTGGTCCGCGTACATAGTGAATGCTTGACTGGGGATGTTTTCGGGTCTTTGCGCTGTGAGTGCGGAGAACAGATGAGCCTAGCACTGAATGCTATACAGGAAGAGGGAAAGGGAGTCTTCGTTTATATGCGTCAGGAAGGTAGAGGGATAGGACTGCTGAATAAGTTCAAGGCTTATGCTCTTCAAGATCAGCAGGGTCTGGATACGGTAGAGGCTAATGAAAAGCTCGGTTTTCCGGCCGATCTGAGGTACTACGGAGTAGGTGCTCAGATATTGCGTGATATAGGCGTGAGACGCTTTAGACTACTTACAAACAACCCTAAGAAGATAGTAGGGCTGGAAGGTTTTGGATTGGATATGACAGCGGTAGTTCCAATCTTGGCTCCATCCAACCCTGAGAACAAACGTTACATAAAAACGAAACGTGATAAGATGGGGCATCTGCTGGCGAGTGATGAGTAGAGGAACACCGGAAGAAAAGAGACAGAGTTGCCAAAATATGGATGGCACAGAGGCGCGGATAGGAGTGGCGGTATCCCGTTTCAATCCGTGGGTGACAAGCAGCATGAAGACTTTGGCGCTGAATCGCTTGAAGGAGCTGGGTGTCAAAGATGAGAATTTGACCGTACTCGAGACTCCCGGCGCCTTCGAGCTGCCGCTTATGGCAAAAAGGTTGGCTGAACGAGAGGATGTAGACGGCGTTTTGCTACTGGGTGCCGTGATACAAGGTGAGACGGCTCATTTTGAACACATAGCAAGAGCCGCGGCGGATGGTGTTTTGCGAGCCTCGCTAGATACCGGCAAGCCTGTCATATTCGGTATTTTAACTACCTATAACGTAGAGCAGGCAATAGCACGCATAGACCATGCGACCGGTTACGCCGATACGGTAGTAGAGATGGTGAATCTTTGCAAGATAAGCCACTGAATGAAGTGAATGAACCCTCTGCCCTACAAGCCCGCTGGTGCGACCAAATTGGCGGAATATTTCACTATACTCCGCTAGCAATATAGGATTGGATTAGCATGACAAGATTGAATAAACCACGCCCTTTTGAAATTGGTACTCACAAAGATTTGCTAAATCGGGAGGCTGCTTATCTCTCGCTGACGAGTGACTTTCGAGAGTGAGGGGTTCATTACTCCACATGTGCTGGCGTTGGACGCACCATGGGGAGGCGGAAAGACCATTTTCCTAGAAATGTGGAAGAAACACCTGCAAAGTCAGGGGTTCCAATGTGTATATTTCGATGCTTGGAAAGCCGATTTCTACGAAGACGCACTCCCCGCCTTGATTGCCGAGACGGAAAGCCAATTGAAACTCACGCCCAAAGAAGAATTCACCGAAGTGGTGAGAAAATTGATGAGTGTGACAAAATCTAGTCGCTTTTGGGCTAGCGTTTTGGAAGGTGTTGCAGGATTGGTACCGGGCGGACAAATGGTGAAGGTGCCTACCGAATTACTGAAATCTTTGGAGCGACACAATGCCGTACAGAATTATTTGGATTACCGCGAGGCGGTTGACGAATTCAAAAAATTGCTCGGCGAATTTGTCAAATCCAAAAATGGAGAAAGTAATAGAAAACCGCTCATCTTTTTTATTGACGAGTTAGATCGTTGCCGTCCGACTTTTGCAGTCGATGTTCTGGAAAAGGTCAAGCATGTTTTCGACGCTGAAGGTGTTGTGTTTGTGATTGGCGTTCATAAGGCGGCACTTGCGAAAACTATCGAGAAAGTTTACGGCTACGACGATGGCGAAATCTATCTGCGGAAATTCTTCGACGCACGCACACACTTATTAATGCCCGCTCAATTGTGGAATCCGTGATAAGCAGGTTGGATATCTCGGACGTGGGGCAGAATCAAACGAAATTCTATAAAGAATACTTGTCGGATTTATCCGAAATGCTCGGACTGTCTCCCCGAGATGATGAGCAGTTCACCCCTCGGGTTTTGCATCAATTGAGAGTCTCTAATATTAAGAGTTCTGATTTTACATACCCTATCGTCCCATACCTTACTGCTATCCAATATATAGATTCTTCGCTATATCAGAAAATTCTGGGAAGCAAGGACGATTTGACTGACTTTCCTTTTGAAGAGGTGATAAATTTCTCGCTTAAGGTTATCAAGCAAATGGATAAGAAACCGGCGGGCGAACGGAGAAATCAAACGCATGCCGCTTGCGCGATACTTTCGAATCTTGGTTATGTGTTGAGCGATAATTTTAGAGTCAATTTCGATAAACGGAAAGAGAGCAATCCCAATGACTTGTTGGTGAAAACCACGGAGAATTTTAATAAGGGTAGTTTTAATGATATTAGGGCTCCAGGCTCACCGTAGTAACCTTAGAGATCTAGAACTGCCGAGGAATTCCTAAGGAATATTATTTTAGATTTTTTGCTAACCTGAATTTCACCTGGAATACCGTGCGAAAATTGATTTGTTTGGGAAAAGCTCCGCCTTCGTTTGACAGATGAGACTCGATAACCCTAGTGAATGGCTAAAGAAAGGTTCGCTACCTTGCCAAATCCATTAAAGAAGCGATTGAAAAATCGCTGGGGTAACCTAACCGGCGAATCTATCGCAAAGTGTGGGCGATACAACAAGCACAATCCCCCTATATGGTGACGTGTAGAGATTGATAACCTTAAGTAAAGTCGGAAACCAAAAAACGGAAGCTAACTTGTATGAGCAATAGAAATATCTCCGATGCATCGGTTCATAAGGCTACGGGCAAGACGTGGCGGGAATGGCTCGCCGATATTTCACAGGCGGAGACTAAGCCATGGACGCACAAGAAGATCGCGGAATATCTCCACGATGAGCGAAATCTTACGCCTTGGTGGAGTCAAATGGTGGCGGTCACTTATGAAAAGATGCGAGGCCGCAGAGTAACGGGAGAGAAAGCAGACGCTACCTTTCAGGTAGGAGTGCAAAAGACTTTTTTCGTATGCAATGCGAATGTGTGGGAATTGCTGATTTCGCAGGAAGGCACGGCGCTTTGGTTAGGTGATTCGGAAGAGGCGATAACTTTCGAAGAAGGTGCGGAATATCGCACGAGGTCGGGATTGAAAGGAGTTGTGAAGAAGCTCAAGCAGTCGGAATATATAAGGCTTGTATGGCGCCATCCCGAATGGTCTAAGGCATCTATCTTGCATGTTAGAGTGTCCAAGCCCTCCGAAGGAAAAACGACGGTGATTTTTCATCACGAGGATCTTCCGAATAGAACGGAAAGAGATCGGATGGGTGTGAGGTGGCGTGAAGTTCTAGCGGGTATAGAAGAGAAGATGGTTACAAAGTAGTATATAAATTTAATAAAGGCGGACGTTTCGCATTGTAAGCGTCTTGTAGATACGGCGAGTATCGGAACTTCAAAATATAAATTTTAATCATGGATTAGGAACCCGACTTGAGTGAGCGAATTATTTTCCTTGTAGATCTGGATGCGTTCTTTGTAGCGGTAGAAGTAGCACTGAATCCTTCCTTAAAGGGGAAGCCCGTCATAGTTGGAGGGATGGGACCTCGCGGCGTTGTCAGTACCGCATCGTATGAAGCGCGCAAATTCGGTATTCGTTCCGGTATGGCTACCGCTCTTGCTCGTCGTCAATGCCCAAACGGGATATTTCTCAGCGGAACACGCGGCGTTTATGGCGAATACAGTCGTAAATTTATGGAGATATTGGAAACTTTCGCGCCCGTTATCCAGAAAGTCAGCATAGATGAGGCTTATATGGATATGACAGGCACGGAGAACCTTCATGGGACGCCGGAAAGAGCAGCGACGAATATAAGGGAACGCATACGAAAAGAGATAGGGATTACAGGTTCTGTAGGGATTGGTCCTAATAAGCTTTTGGCAAAGATAGCAGCAGATAGAGCCAAGCCGGACGGACAGCTTAGGGTGTGGGAGAGGGACGCCAAAGAGTTTATGTCTCCTTTGTCTATTAGAGTTATGCCCGGTATAGGGCCTAAAACAGCGCTGAAGCTAGATAGCTTAGGCATAGAAACGTTGGGAGATTTGGTGGATTTCGATGAAGGCTGGTTGAGGCGTGAGCTCGGGCGGAATACGGCGGAATGGCTCAGAAATAGAGCTCTGGGAATTGACGATTCACGGGTGGAGGAGAAACGTGAATATAAGTCCCTTTCGGCTGAGAATACCTTCGATGAGGACATAGCGGATTGGGAGAAGCTACGCTCTACACTACTGGAGCTGACGGAGCAAGTAGGCAGGCGTTTGAGGGCATTGGGCAAAAGTGCCCGTACTGTTCAGATAAAGGCGCGCTACCCTAACTTCGAGACTATTACCCGCCAAGTTACCCTAGATAGGCCTACAGATAACGATATGGAGATATTCGATGCGGCGGAGCCTCTCCTTTCGAGTGCTATGAACAAGCCGCCCGGGCGAATTCGGCTCATAGGAGTTGGAGTCAGCGGTTTCGTAGAGAGAACATCACAACTTTCGCTGATGGCACAAGAGAAGGTTGTATCGTCTTACCTGTATGATGCCATAGATGAGGTTCGGGCAAAATTCGGCAAAGATTCTATAAAGCGGGGTATTGTGCTACAGAAGAAACCGTCGAAAGGACCTCCCGTTAGGAAAATGAACACAAACAAGCAAACGAAGCCCCGTCGCGGGTTTCGCAGCTGATGATATACTCACTTATGCGAGATATTTGCCGATTCGTCTAGCGGTAGGACATCAGACTCTGAATCTGAGAACCCAGGTTCGAATCCTGGATCGGCATCCATGAACGGTGGCCCGTTCGTCTAGAGGCCAAGGACGTCACCCTCTCAAGGTGGTAACACGGGTTCGAATCCCGTACGGGCTACCAAGGCGTTTACGTTACCCACGCGGTCACAAGTCAAAGTAAACGGCATCGATTCGGTCAACTTTTCCAAATCTACCGACACTTTGACTCGGCGGGGGTTACCGTCGGAGTTTCGAAAATCCTGGATCGGCATCCATGAACGGTGGCCCGTTCGTCTAGAGGCCAAGGACGTCACCCTCTCAAGGTGGTAACACGGGTTCGAATCCCGTACGGGCTACCAATATTACATATTTGCATACGAAGGCTTCACTGTAAAATTCATCATCCTTCCTCCGCATGTATGCGATAACGATTCGTTTCCAGCCGTTCGCGGGCGAATTCGTAATACTCTTTTACAATCTCAAAGCCTATATAGCGGCGATTATTGAGATTGCTCACCATTGCAACCTGTCCGGAGCCTAGAAAGGGATCTAGCACCAAGTCACCCTCGTCGCTTGCATAGGCGAGGATCTTCTCAATCAATTCGCGCGGCAATTTAGTCGGTGTTTTTTTGTCGCCGTGCCAGTATTCGCGCTTTATAATCCACACGTCTTCCATATCTCTATAACGCAAGCTGCCGCCGTCTTGATTTTTTTCTTCTTGGCGAAAACGAGAGTCGACCCGAAATTTGCGCTTGGCGTCGTTCTTGCACAGATACAGGCAGTGGTAGTGGGAAGTAACAAACCGCCGCTTGCAAGCGACCCCAAATTGATATTTCCAAATGATGTGGTTGACCGTCTCGAAGCCGACCACATCGGCGGCGATAAGGATGTCCTTCAGATTGTTCCATCCGGAAAAAACAAAGGCGCTTCCGCCCTCGTTCAGTGAGCGATATGCCGCTTTCATCCACGCTTTTGTGAACCGGAGGTAGTCGTCCGCCGCAATCTCATTGTAGCCGTCCAGCACACGCCCGGCGGCGCGGTTGTAGTTGGCGCGCTTTGCCTTGAAATCAATGGCAAACGGCGGGTCGGTGATAATCAAGTCCACTTCTCCCGCGGGGAGGTCTTTCATTTCTTCAAGGCAATCTCCATGATATATTCGATTTGGTTGAAATGGTTTCATTGCCTATCTCACAGTTATATTCAGACGCTTTAGATTAATTATGCGCTATCTTACCTGTAACCTCATTCACTCGGAAGATATCACAATTCGCCATATTTCTGTATTTATCCACCGAAGTTTTCCACTTCTTTGCGGAGTTTATCAGTGCCCTACACGGCAGTCACGGCGGGAGATGAGACTATAACCGTTTCTTCGCCGAGCATGTCAATTATCTTAACGGCGATTTTCGCCCCCGCCCGCGGCAATGCGATTTCATATTCACCCTCTATAAACTGGCTCTTCTTTTGCGGCATGTCCGATTCACAGATGCGGAAGCATTCGCCATCGTAGTCGGAATCGATGAGCACACAGTCTATCTGGGCACGAAAATCATCGATGTACTGGCGAAAAAAAGGCTCCGTCATATTCAGGCGATTCATAACCGTAGGGCTGATATAATCAATGATTTTCACCCGCGCAACTTTGCCGTCATTGGTAATTTGCATATCGGCGGCGGCGGGAGTGAAAGTGGCAACGCCGTCTTTCTGCATATCGCGGATGATGATTTTGTTTATCGTTCTCATATTCTGCGTTTCGGCGATTTCTTTTTGGATTTCCATCTCCGAGCCGTTGCAGATAACGATAATGTTGCGTTCCTCATCGGGACGTTGTTTGATTTCATCGTGGATGATTTGGATGTCCAATCTGGTCAATGGCTTGTTCAAGCCGACAATCTTGACTAGATTCCCGCTAGCGGTGCCATCGAAAAAGGATTCCTTGCGATCCTCCTGCACGCCGTACTTCTCAATGGCAATACGGCGCGACTCGCTCTGCTCGCGAAAGTCGTAATTGTTCACGCGGTAGTGAATGAAGCCACGCAAATCCTCTCCGGCAATCCCCTGCATGCGTTTCGTTGTCGTTTGAATTGAGCCCTTGTTGAGGTTCAGGAAATCGCGGGAATCTAAAAGGCGTTTCATTGTGGTTTGAATTGCGCCTTTGTTGAGGTCGGCGGCAATCCAGCGCCGGCCAAGTTTCTCGGCGACAGCGGCGGTTGTGCCACTGCCGCAGAAGCAATCCAGAACAATGGAGTCCGCGTTGCTCGACGCCTTTATGATGCGCTCCAACAGAGCCTCAGGTCTTTGGGTGGGGTAGCTCACCAATTCCGAAGAATTACGATAGATAGGCTTGACATCCCATACATCATTCACTAAGCGGTATGTTCCTCTTTCATCGGTCTTGATGCCAAACTTCTCCGCCGTTTTCGTCCCATCGTAAGATTCCTCCTTCTGCCCGTGAAACAAGACAGTATCTTTATACTTTGCGTAATAGAAGAGTGTATCGTGTTTTTTAGCGAACCCGACCTTTTCTGGGGTACCGCCCGTACTATATGCCCAAGCAACCTCATTGATGAAATTTTCCGCCCCAAATACCTCGTCTAGCAGGAAGCGTAGCTGATGGTTCTTGTGCCAGTCACAATGCAGGTAGATGCTGCCGCGGTCGCTCAGCAACTCACGCATCAGTATCAGGCGTTCATACATAAACTGCAGATAGGTGTCATTTCGCCAGATGTCTTCGTATTGAGCCTGTTCGATGGCCGACAGTGCTTCGCCGGGTACCTTCTTGTCTTCATTGGAGTCGTTGCTCCGGGTACCACGCAATTTAACTCTACGTACATAATCTGCGCCGCTGTCAAATGGCGGATCAATGTAGATGAGATCGACCTTGCCGCGAAAGCCGTTGACCAGCAGCGACGACAAGATCTCCTTGTTGTCGCCATGAAACAACAGATTGCCGCCATCGATGAAATCGGCGTAGTGCGGCTCGGCGGGCGGGTTGGCAACGCCGACCGTCTCTTGTAGCTGCGCCGGGAAGTGGCTCACCACATCCAGCGGCCGCTTGCCGACCCAATGCAGCATCGGTCGTCCCTTGACGGGCTTGATGATTCTCATTTCATTCTTAGCCTTGATCATAGTGCCATCCTCTCGATTGTGTCTTTTGCTCCTTCGCGGAAATCGCCCAAGGTCGGAAATTGCTTGTCCGCATTTTTAGTGAGATAGGTGCGGGGTTTCACGGACAGGTCTTCCATGTTTTCATGGACGACCAAACTCAAGAAAGGCAATTTCGCCTTTTGGAATTCCAACAGCGTGATGGCGGCGGTTTTCGCTTTGTTGTCGCCGCCTACGCCAAACAGGTAAAAGTTTCGCTCGCGATGAGTCAATCGCCAGTCCACCGTCAGGATATTATAGCTTTCCGGCAGCGGCGCGATATTTTTTTGCGGGTCATACTGGCCGAGTTCGGCGGTCACAAATTCGTTCAAATGCTCCATAAATTCGGAGCGCACATTTTCTCGGTGCCAATAGCGCATGTTGCATATTTTTTGCGCGCAGCCGGTGAATTGCAGAATACTGCGGCAGAGCATGTCGGCGGAGGTATCCAGATAGAGGTTGCCGTCGTCGTTATGCAGGCCCGTTGTGCGCGAGGACGCTTTCGAAAACTCGTTCGCGGGTCGCCGTGTTAATTTCATAGGAGTAGGAAAGACGCATCAACGTCATGCCAAAGTCGCAGATGCGAATCATCTCACTATCGAGAGGGCTGGCCCTTGAAGGTAGACATCAAGCATGTGCCCGCCGTCCTCGTGAAACATCGGCAGGATGACTTGGAACGCGCCGGGGCGACGCTCATAAAGAGCGACACTTTTGCCGAAGTCGCCCCGCAATTGAGCGATGACCGAATCGGCTTTTATGTGATTCTCCATCATTTACTTATGCTCCAAATACGGTGTTAATTCAAGTTGGGCTGGAAAATATTCCTGCCAGTTGGCGATGCCGCAATCTTTTGCAAATGCCCACAACGCCTCGTCAAAAGTGGAGTATAGGTCGGTTACTTCCCGTTGCTCCCGCGGTTCAGACACTCCGCGCCCCAACAATTCGGCAGTAAGCTGATGGATATGCGGTTTGCTGTAATGTCCGTCGCGGGTTTTATCATTGATTATCGCACCCTGCGGCCCATTGTAACGCACAAGTGTCAGCATCCCAGAAGAGTTATCCTTGGCTTTATAACGTAGTCCGACCGAAAAATTCTCAATGAATTTGCTGTTCCGACGGATGAAAACATGGAAATTCTTGGATGGGTCATTTTTCTCCTGCAGCGTTAGATTTTTTCTTACGCTATGTCTGTCATCCCCTTACCTGTGACGCGACTCAGCGTGGGTAATTATTTTCGGGCAGGCAATCAGCATTTGAATTTCGTCGTCAGTCATTGCTTAGAATCCTCGCGTAGCCATTGTATCAAAGGGCCGAGCGCATCCGCCGTTACATCCGAAGTGGCGGTATAGACAATATGGTACTTGAATTTTTCGGGCTGCATGTTGGCGATTTTTCGCACCGCCTTTTCTTTGGCACGCACAGTTTCATCACCGCGTTCGTTTTCGCTTTTCACTTCGATAACATAACATTCGCCGCTTTTTTTGACCATGACAAAATCCGGAAAATAGCGGCGATATTTTCCGTTCGGCGCTTTGTACTCGAAATGAAAATCGGTCTTGGCAGGGTCGGTCAGGCCGCCTGTGAACAGAAAGCACTCAATATCATACGGTTCTATCCTTAGCGAAGATAGTAGTCTGGTGAAAAAACTGCGTTCAGGGGCACTATCGAAATTGTAGGGGTCATAGTGAAAACTGACATCCTTTCCGTCCGGTTCATCTTCCTTGCGAATAAGGAGTTGCTCCTCTTTCATTTTGTCAAACTGCCGCTGCGAATAGCGCAGCTCGTGAACATAGGCGCCGTCTGCGTCCTTCTCGAAAAGCGCATTGCCATCTTTGTCATACACATTGATCAACGCAAGCGCCTCGGTGATTTTTTCCTCGGTGATTTCGTAGTTGGCGGTCTGCTCTTCCGCCTGCAAAAAGAGGGCGTATAAATGCGCGTCCGGTATTTCGCCATCGGGATAGAATCGCCGCAGCGTTTTCAATAGGGGCATCGGCGGCAGATGATAATTCGCCGCAATGCGCATGGAGGCGGCGTAGCAATCGGTGGTTGCGCTTGTCAGCGGAATTTCTTGGTTTCGCCGGTTGGAGTCAGAATTGCCCTTGCACCTTCGAATGTCGGCGTAAAAATATGGCGCACTGCGGCGGGGATTTTTTCATCGTGCGGCTTCGCAAGTTTAATTTCTTGCGTGGCAACATCATCTTTGCGCACAACCCGCCTTTGCAATTTGGTAATTTCAAGCTTGGGTAATTTCGCGCCGAATTTCAATATACGAACCTTCACCGACACGGTATCATAGCTATGTCCCTTAATTATGTCGATTTTTGTGCCAAAGTTTTCCTGCAACTGCTTGTCCAAGATAACGGCATTAGCCTTATCCAAATAGACGCGGGCGGGTTTGTCATTACCGGGTATCTGCCGCAGGCAGCGGGTAGCCGCCTGCAAAACAAAGATACCGCTGGCGGTCTCTTTCTTGATGAGTGCGGTCGCAAATAGGCTACGACAATTCCAGCCTTCGATGCCTTTGCCGATAAGCAGTATCACTCGCTTTTGCGATTCGGGACTGTCCAGCCGATTGAATTCATCAATTTCCTGCCCGCCGGATTTCTGCGTGTTGACGAGAATCTGCGTTGCCGCTTCGCCGATGTCGATAAGCGATTTTTCAATAAAGGAGCGCGTTATATTAAGATGTTTCTGCGTTTTGAAATAAAAGGCGATTTTTGCCTTGCCGAAATTAGATAGAGAAACTTCGCCGTATCTCTTGAAGAAATCCTTAATGATATCTTGAACGATTGCGCGCTCCGTCGCCGAATCATCGAAAGGGTATTGAACGACGCCCTCACGCAGACTCTTGAGGATGCCATCGTCTATGCCCTCACCAAGGCCGTACCACACCACGACCTCCCGGAGCAGTTCCCGCCTGTAATAAGGTGTGCCTGTGGTATTGACGACGGCGATAATTTTAGTTGCATTGTTTATGTAGTTGACGGTCTCGCGCATGCGTTTTAATTTTTCGCCTGCGGCATTGCCGTAGGTGTGATGCGCCTCATCGGAGAAGATGCCAAGATTGGGCAAACTCGCAATTTTCTCTAAGCGCAGATTAGCGGTTAATTCCTCTTGCTCCTTGCGTGTTTCAAATTCCATCAACGATTGTTTCCCGCGCCGCACGGTACTCGCTCGCAAACTAATTTTCTCCGTATTAGTGACGATGAGATTGTAGACGCTGCCTTCTTGCGCCTGAATCTCTTTCACGCCTGCTCGGGGATACTCCAATTTGATGTTAGCTAGGAATTGCCTACGCTGCGTGGGCGGCAGAATGTTTTCGTAAGGCACATCCTGCAGTTCGCGCAAACTTTCGAGGATAGTCGTTCCCGGAGCAAACACCAGCGCATTCTTCATAAAAGGCGCCATAGCGTCCGGGTATTCAAAACTCATCGCAAATTCGGTCGCCACAATTGCGCCGATAAGCACGGTCTTTCCCGCGCCCATCGCCAGCGCGAAGATGTAACTCGGATAGGCAAGGGTCGCTGATTCGTGGAGCGCGTCGATTCTGTTTTCCGCAGCCCATTTAGGATCTTTTACGTTCAGCCGATTTGGTGATTTGGTCGATACTTGCTGCTGCGTCCGGAATTGGTACTCCCAGCGCCCTGACGAATTCACGCTTATCGCCGCCATAAATCTCACGATAAAGGGAAATGATATGCGGCGTCTTTCTTACCAATCGGAGATGCCAATAGACCTCTAACGCCCGGAACTGCGGCTTGCGGAGATATTTGAGCGCTCCCTCATCAGACTCGTCTCCGGCGAATTGCCAGCGCAGAATCTCGCCGATGAGCGGATGTTCGCGGCATGGCCAGCCGTTCCGTCGCCACGCCAAAGCATCGTCCGCCAGTTTTTTGTGAAGGTTTTCAGGCATCACAAAGTATTATACATATGAAATCCGCATCGCTTAGGTACGTATTCATCACTACAATCCGATATTCGCCGATCGTAGTACGATAGACTATCCATAATGAGAAAACGATTTTACTGTATATAAGAGGTTGCATACAAAATGGTCAGGGTTTTCGTTACGGGAGGTTCAGGGAAGGCGGGAGTGTTTATAGTGAATGATTTGCTGGATCATGGGTTGGAAGTGGTGAGCGTGGATAGAAAGCCACCGCGAGAGGACGGACGACATTCAGAGGCAGCCGATGCGTTTTCATTCAGGCAGATAGATACTACCGATTTCGCAGACGTTCGCAGAACAATGGAAGGATGCGATGCGGTAATACATCTATCGGCAATACCGAACCCTATCTCCTTACCCGGCACGGAAGTTTTCCGAATAAATATGATGTCGAATTGGAACGTGTTGGAAGCTGCAGAGGAACTGGGAATAGAAAAGGTGGTCATGGCATCTTCCGTAAATGCCGTGGGTGGCGTATTTTCAAAAAGTATTACGCCACGCCCATACTTTCCTATAGATGAAGAACAACCGACGTTCTGTGAAGATGCATACTCGCAGAGCAAATGGCTAGGCGAAGAGATGGCGAAGGCGTTCTGTCGCCGCCGAAGGTTGCAGGTGGCTTCTATGCGATTTCATGGGTTGTGGACAATAAAGGATCAGGCGGCATGGCGCTCTAAAGTCGAATTTGAAGGTCGTAACCCTGCAAACAATAACGCCAAACATTTCTGGGGATGGACGGATATATCGGAGGCGGCAAGAGCATGCACCCTCGCACTCGAGAAGGATTGGGAAGGACACGAGGCGTTTTTTATCAACAGCAACGATACAAATATGCTGATACCCACTATGGAGTGTATAGATAAATCTTATCCAAATACGGAACTAAAAAGTGAGCTGTCGGGGTTCACAACTGCAATCTCTAACAGCAAAGCTAAGCGTATATTAAATTGGGAGCCTTTGGCTACATGGCGTAATGCCTAACACGTCCAAACCGGGTTTGCATAAGGTTTTCGCAATATACACAATCCACCTCGCTAAAACCGAAGTAGTTACATAGATAAAACATACGCACATAGAGGGCTTCCGTAAATGCTACTACCTAAAGTAATCACTATATCCTTTCTAGTTATATCCATAGGAAGCGCTCTTACGCTAGCCGCATGCGGTGGATCGACAGAAGGCGAAAGCGCTCAACAAGCTCCTACCCCAACATTAGGTAATATTCCCGCTACGGCTACCCCCGATGACCCATCTGTTTCTAGTAGTCCCGAAAATGGATCGGATGAAGTTGTCACATCGGAAATAGTACCCTTCACTCCTGCCGAAGAAGACAGAGTGAACAGATGGCGCGGTCAGAATTGGAAGACGGATTTCACTCAACGAATTGTCTCGTTTGAAGATGTATTCTCCGGCGGAGTTCCGAGAGATGGAATACCTCCAATAGATAACCCTGCATTTGATCGGGTATCGGTAGCACCGGACTACTTGATACCGAATGAGCCTGTGATAGCCGTAGAAGCCGATGGAGACGCGAGCGCCTACCCTCTCTCTATATTGGTATGGCACGAAATCGTCAATGACACGCTCGGACAGCAAAAGATATCCGTCACCTACTGCCCGCTTTGTAATTCCGCGATAGTTTTCGATAGAATGCTGAACGGATTGGAGCATACCTTCGGTGTGAGCGGCAACCTCCTCAATAGCGATTTGATAATGTACGATAGACAAACGGAATCATGGTGGCAGCAGTTCACCGGACAGGCGATAGTAGGAGAATACGTAGCAAGCAATACTACGCTAGATGTAATACCCTCCACCATAATCTCATGGAGCGCATTCAAAGAAAGATACCCGGACGGACGCGTCCTCAGACGCCCCGGCCCGCCTCTACAACGCCCATATGATAGGCCGCCTTATGCGGAATATGATCTATCCGCCGGAAGGCCTTTCCTGTTCGGTGGCGATTTGGATGATCGTCTCCGTCCTACCGAACGTGTGCTGGCTATACAAATAAAGGAGGATACAGTAGCCTACTCTTGGCCGTTTCTAGTGGAAAACCCCGTTACACACGGCACACTAGGTGATAAGGAATTCGTCATATTTTTCGATGATGGTACACTCTCATCCTTCCGTGACTCTCGAAACGAAGCTTACTCATCCGGATCCGCCGCCGCTTTCGATAGGACAGTGGATGGTCGGCAGCTCACCTTCACACTGACCTCTCGCGGCATAGAAGATGAGGAGACAAGCTCTTTATGGTCTCCCGCAGGCCTAGCCGTAGAAGGAGCATTGGCAGGACAGACTTTGCAACCCATTCCGCACGGAAATCACTTCTGGTTCTCCTGGGATGCCTTCTTTCCGGAAGCGCCGCTCATAGATTTACAAGAAGATACAGACTCCGCAGCAAATTTTACAGAAGAGGAGCAAAGTAGAGTCGTCAGGTGGCGCGGTCAGAGATGGAATACCGATTTCACAAAGCGAACCGTATCTCTAGAGAGTGTATTTTTTGGATCAGTCCCTCGTGACGGTATACCTTCTATTGACAAGCCAAACTTCTCCTCCGCAGATAACACGCCGAACTATCTGGAGGATGAGGAACCGGTAGTAGTATTCGAGAGCAACGGTGAAGCCAGAGCATACCCTCTATCAATATTGATAAGACATGAGATTGTGAATGATGATGTTGGCGGCAGTAGGATATCGGTTACCTACTGCCCTCTTTGCAATTCCGCCATAGTTTTTGACCGAGTTGTGGATGAACGTGAGCTGACTTTTGGAGTAGCAGGCGGGTTGCGAAATAATGACCTGATCATGTACGATAGAGAGACCCAGTCATGGTGGCAGCAAATTACCGGAGAGGCAATAGTGGGAGATTATGCAGGATACAATACCGTGCTTACTCCTCTGCCTTCCACCATCCTCTCTTTGAAAGATTTCAGACGTCGCTACCCCAACGGCGATATCCTGCAGCGAGATAGAGACGATGATAGGTTTTATTTATCCGCCCCATATGCAGGCTACGATAATCTCACAGAAGGCACACCGCTCATTCTCGATAATGGTGAGCAGTCACCGGTACGAGCTCTGGAACGGGTTTTGGCAATACAGATAGAAGGCAATACTGTAGCTTATGCTTGGCCTTACCTGAAAGAGAATATAGTGACGCATGGCAAAGCCGGAGATAGTGAGTTCGTAGTATTTTTTGATGACGCCACTCTGTCCGCATACAGAGATTATCGGGCTAGCGGGAAACCTTCCGGATCTGCCGCGGCCTACTACACTACTGTGGACGGGCAAAGGTTGACATTCAGCACAACGAGCCGCGGCATAGAAGATAATGAGACGGGGTCTCTATGGTCGACTGCCGGATTGGCAATAGAAGGTGAGCTTTCCGGTAAAGTGTTGGCGCCCGTTCCTCAAGGTAGCCATTTCTGGTTTGCGTGGGCGGTTTTCTTCCCGGATATCATGTTGACGACAGAAGCATAGTTCAAGTAAGTTAGGTGGCGGAGAGACGAGCAGAGAGAACCTCTATGGCTATCCGCTCATCTAGTTGCCCTGTTTTAACTGCAAAATCTATGCTCAGAATGCTCCTATGAATAGAGGCAAGCCTAAAGTAATTGAAATGTGTGGCTTGTCTGAGAGTTTTATTTAGCACAAAGGGATGAGTCACCTGCATGCGACGCCCTATCTCGGATGGGGTGATGCCGAGCTTGCGCAATTCCACAGCTAAAATCAGCAAACGCGTCTGCCGAGCGAGCATCGTCAATATTGTCCCTAGAGACTCTCCCTCCCGAAGCAAGGAGTAGAGCATGCGCATAGCCTCTTTTGGGTTTCTCTCCAGAATCTTGTCTACAGTTGCGAAAATGTTGGCGGAACGTGCATCTTGGACCATCTCGCGCACGTCCTTCTCGGTAACCGTTCGTCCATCCGAGTATATGATAAGTTTTTGTATCTCACTATCGAGGTTTCGCAGATCTCCGCCGCACAACTCCCCTAGCAGAGCGTATGCCGCTCTTTCAGATTTGCCTTTATACTTGGCAAAGCGTGCCGCTATCCATTCATCCAGCATCCGCCCTCTGGGAAGTGGAAACTCCTCCACTGTTGCCATGCGAATTACCGGGAGATTCTGCCCTGTTCTACTGAATGCTCCCTTTTCTACAAAGATAAGCTCGGTAGTAACAGGCACGGTATCCAGACTCGCAAAGAATGTATCCCAACTTTTGGCTCCGCCCTTAGCACGTGGTAGAGAGCTAGACAGCAGGCCGCGAACCACAACTAAGCGACGTTCGGTGAGAAACGGTGTTGCCATAAGAACCGACAATAACTCGGAAGGTTTTGAGGAGGCTGCGTCAAACTCGTTAACATTGAAAGGAACCGTGTCTGCCGGACCAATTTTACTCTTGATATCAGCAAGCCTTTCGGCAATTGAAAATTCATTTGGCCCGTGGAAAACGCGTATCATCATTCTGCTCTGTTATCATTCAAAGTGTCGCCTCTTACTCAGGTGCGGGGGTGCGGGATAGCAAAAAGCGAAGCACCACTTTCGTACCTACCGAAGTATTACATTAAACATGCTACCCGTTAATGGATAGGCTGAAATATAAAAAGATAAAGTGCCGAAGACAGGAAAAATAAAATTTCTAAATTCAGAGCGCCAATATCTGGTCGCAAGCATACATGCCCCTTTTGAGCATAGTTCTGTGCCGTTTGCCATATTCGCTCACTGTTTCACATGTTCCAGAAATCTGAAGGCAATAAACAATATCTGTGATAACCTCTCTAAAAGAGGGATAGGTGTTCTTCATTTCGATTTCACCGGATTGGGTGAAAGTGAGGGTGATTTTTCAAAAACGAACTTTTCCACCAACGTGGCGGATATAGTGTCCGCATATGAGTATCTAGAGCAACAGGGGGTATCGGTCAAGCTTCTAATAGGCCATTCCTTCGGTGGTTCCTCCGTACTTCAGGCAGCCGGGGATTTACCCGGTGTCCGCGCAGTAGTTACTATCGGTGCTCCGTCCGAGCCTTCACATATAGCCCATCTTATGAGAGAATCTATAGATGAGATAGAATCGAAAGGGTGCGCCGAGGTAATATTGGCGGGAAGAAGATTTATTATAAAGAAACAGTTCCTAGACAACTTGAAAGAACATCGAATAGAGCATAAAGTAAAAAACCTAGGGAAGGCGCTCCTTGTGATGCACTCACCGGCGGATGAAACGGTAAGCATAGAGAATGCTCAAAAGATATTCTTTATGGCAAAGCATCCACGCAGTTTTGTATCTCTAGATAACGCGGATCACCTGCTAACAAAAGAGCAAGATTCCAGATACACAGCCAATATTATGGCGGTATGGTGTGAAAGATACATCACAACATAAGAGATGAAGATATATATGCTAATGAATGAATACAACATAACTGAATACCGTCAAACAGCGGCGGAAGGTTCTACACAATGGATATAGGTATAATAGGCGTGCCTTTCTCCGGCAAGACCACCATATTCGAATCGATCACACGCGGCGCACAGTCCGGAAGAGGTACCAATATCGGAACGGCACGCGTGCCGGATCAACGCCTCACGAAGCTCGCTGAGATTTTCAGACCCAAAAGCGTGGTAGAGGCGGAGATATCCTTTGTAGATATCCCTAGCGAACATTCGACGGAAAGCATGTTCACCGGTAAAGCATTGGGAGTGTTGCAAAAAATGGATGCGCTGCTACTGATCGTTCGCGCCTTCAAGAATGAATCTGTACCACATACGGAGGGCTCTGTAGATTTCATAAGAGATCTGGAAAGGGTTCAGTTTGATCTGTCTTTTGCGGATATTACACTGGTGGATAAGCGAATAGAACGGATGAAGAGCGGCCTCAAACCGCTGAAGGCACCCGAAAGAGCAGAGGTAATGAAACGGATAGATATTTTGAAAAGCATTCAAGATAATCTGGAAAAGGGAGAGGCTTTGCGAGGACAAGAACTCTCATCGGAAGCTATCCGCGCTATAAGCGATACATTCTTGCTAAGCAGGCTACCGCTTATAGCAGTGGCGAATATCGGAGAGGATAGCCTGGAGCGAACAGAGGAAGTAGAAAGACGGCTGGCAGAGGTTCTTATAGGCGGGTCAACAGCAGGAGCGGCTATATGCGGGCAGATGGAAAAGGAACTTGCCGATATCGAGGCGGATGAAGAAGCGGAAATGCGCCGTGAACTCGGGCTCTCAAATGAAACGGGATTGGATAAGGTCATAGCTACCACATACGAAGCTCTAGGCCTGATATCTTTCATCACTACGGGAGAGGACGAAGTACGAGCATGGACCATAACTAAAGGCGATACGGCACCAAAGGCGGCAGGTAAAGTACACTCCGATATAGAAAGAGGATTCATACGCGCCGAAGTGATAAGCTACGATGATTTCATTCAAGCGGGAAATATGGCGGAAGCTCGTAAGCAAGGGACACTGCGTCGAGAGGGGCGCGACTACATTATTCAGGATGGTGACATAGTCAATTTTCTTTTCTCGGTTTAGTTCAATATATGGAGGCTCCATTGAATAAAGAAAAAGATAATAAATTGGGGCAAATAACAAAACCCAAGGCGGAGATGTTTATGACAAAACGCAAGTTATATATAGTTCGGTTGGTAGGTAGCACCCAACATACACCCGAAGAATACGAGGCCTTATGTCGTGAATATTGGCGGGAGGTGGATGAACATCTATCTCAACTGGAGACGCGTGTAGGGACTGTAGCAAAAGTGTTCGCAGAAGGCATTACGGGAAAAGGTGAGGATGCCAGAGTATCCTTAGAACGATCGAATGCCCTTGCGTGGATTATGGTCAAGCCAAGGTTGGAAACAGGTGCCGCCTTTGAACAGCTGGAAGATACGGAGCTTCTGCTTCAGATGATAGATTGGGGCAGATGCCTAGATGCACCATTCGCAAGCCGCAAAGTAGCGGAAAAAATACATTCATTCTTCACAGAGGTTACCAGTAAGCGCGCATCCTTCCACATAGACGCCTTGAACAAAGGAATAAACGGGACAGAGGCCGCCCTTCTCCTCACAACATCGCCGGATATAAACCTACCCAAAAATATTGAAAGGTTCGTTATATCGCCGCCCTCCTTGGATAAGCTCGAACGATGGATGAGAGAGGAGATGGAACGGGTACAGCGTGAAATGAAGAATCAGCAAACAAAAGAAGATCAACAAGTGAATGCAGATACCAAGACACGTCAAGAAAGAAGAAGTACAAAACGGACGGAGAGCGGTCTGTGGATCCCGGACTGATACAACCCAAAAACTGCACTGAACTCACTGAATGGAACTACCCGTCCATAAAGGAAGGGCTCTCTTTATACATCCATTTCCCTTTTTGTGAAACCAAGTGCGCTTACTGCGATTTCAACACATATGCCGGAATAGAAAATTTGAGACCCCATTACGCCGAATCTCTAGAAAAGGAGATTAGAGCATGGGGCGCAATGCTGCAAAAACCTCCGCTGATGACCATCTTTCTAGGAGGTGGAACGCCCTCCTACATGGGTGGAAATATACTCCTAGGCATAATGGATGCCGTAAGAGAGGCATTCTACGTAGCAGTCGGTGCGGAAGTGACATTGGAGGCAAATCCGGACGATGTAGCCGAAGATGAGTTGAGCATGTGGCTGGAAGCAGGAATGAATCGAATAAGTATGGGTGTGCAAAGTTTGAACGATAGCATACTGGAATTTCTTGGACGAAGGCACGATGCAGCAGCGGCAGAGAAGGCATTCCGAATGGCAGCGCGTGTATTCTCCAACAGGAGCCTAGATTTGATTTACGGTATTCCATATCAGACTATGGAATGCTGGCAGAATACACTCCTGCGCGCGCTCGATATGGAACCATCCCATATATCCATGTATGGCCTGCAGATAGAGCACGGGACTCCGCTGGAGCGAGATGTGAGAATGGGAGCAGTCGAAACACCTGATGAAGACCTGTCCGCCGATATGTACGAATGGGCGTCCGAAACTGCCGAAAACGCAGGGCTGACTATGTATGAGATATCCAACTGGGCGCATACGGGTAAAGAATCTCTACACAATTTGACTTACTGGAGAAATATGCCCTACCTAGGTGTGGGCACCGGTGCGCATTCATCCTTAATGGGTAGAAGATTCGCTAACTGTAGATCACCGAAGGAGTATATAAAAAGAACCCAAGATTTGACGATGGTGCCGCAAGATGACCCTGTTACGACTTTTCTAGAAAGAGGCACAGTTGCTGAAATAGAGACAACAGACAGGCGAATGGCTATGGCGGAGACTATGATGCTAGGGCTTCGTCTGAGAGAGGGTGTAGCGGATGAGAAGTTTCGCAGAGTATTCGGTGCCGGAATTGCGGATGTGTACGGCGAACCAATTCGGGAACTGCAGGCTGAAGGGCTTATAGAGTGGCGACTATGCGCTATTCAGTTGACCCCCAGGGGGCGCCTGCTAGGCAATGAAGTATTCCGTAGGTTCGTAGCGAGCACGTAAAAAGTAAATAGATATTACTACCTCAACCGCTCAAATGCCAAACTCTTCTAGCCTATCGTCGAGAATGCCGAAATGGTGCGCTATCTCATGTATAACGGTCTTTCTGACCTCTTCCTCCAGTTCTTCGGGGCAAGTAAAATCACTCTCTAGAGGACGGCGAAATATGGTGATTTTGTTTGGCCATATACTACCCCCATTTCCTTCTTCCGTCAGTGCTACGCCTTCGTATAAACCGTACATACTATCCGAAGGGTTCATATTCGCCTCTGCTAGCTGACGTTGTGACGGTTCATCTTCAATTACTATGTCCAAATTGTCCATCCGGTCCAGAAAGTGACGCGGCAAGCTTTCTATGGCGCTCATCACCAACGCTTCGAAAGTTTCTATGTTCATGTATCCATATCAATCCGTTTTCATAAACATGTTAAACTTATCTTCATAAACTCCGATAATCATATTACCTCAATAATAATTTTACAGTGAAAAAACCAATATGAATAATACTCAATTTGCTTTTGATGATAGATCCTCATTCAACCGTTACAACCTGCGTGTGGCATACGCGAGTTTCGAGAAATCGGAGACGTTCGACTGGGAGTTATTTCGCGGCTTCGATTCTATGCGAGTATTGACCTATTCGGCAAGTATCAAAACAGTATTGAGGATGCTACAAAATTACAGTTTCGCAGAGTTCGAATGTGTATTCGGTTATGAGGATGTTTTGAATAATTTCAATGATATTTTATCGTTTCAGAAATACGTCATAAAGGAACTCAAAAAGGAACTCAAAGATGCCATTATAGGTTTCAAGGATAAAAGGCACGCGCAAATTATGGATAAGGTGCGTGACGGGACTGCGCATTTCTTCGTAGTGAAAGATGAGATATCACACTCCAAGCTCTACCTGCTGAAGTCTAAAGAAGGTATGCACCGTGTAATCACCGGCTCGGCAAACCTGTCCGAGTCCGCTTTCTCCGGAAGGCAGGCGGAAGAGATTATCGTCTTTGACAATGACCCTAAGGCATGGGACTACTTCACAAAAGAGTATGAAGATGTGAGAAAAGCCGCTACGGATGAAATCGAATTGCCTGATGACATAGAAACGATAAAGGTGCGACCCGAAGAGATCCCCGCTCTGAAAAGCAAAGAGCAAAACAGCATATACGTTGTTGAAACCGGAGGCAACTCCGCCGAGCCCTCACCGGGAGATGTGATAAGAGCCGTAGAGAAGATAGCTAGCCCTATGAGCCCTATGATAAACCCTCTTGCCAAAGCAAATAACGGTAGCATAAAGGTAGACAATAAGACAAAGAATAATATCCGCAAAGTCATCACGGATATAAGATTGTCCGGTAAAGATGATGCGGTAAGCTCTACCTACCTATCTATCGACAGAGCTGCGGAAAAAGTGATTTTCTGCGATGATGTATTCAATTTGGATACGGACTGGGAAACGGTCAAAACCGACGTCAAGGCGATAATTGAATTTTTTAAAAACTACAATAACGGATTCGAAGGGGAGATAAATGAGCTTCAAGAGGATTACTTCTCCTTCATGTCATGGCTCTATCTATCTCCGTTCATGTGTGACCTAAGAAACAAAGCGCATGCTAAGTCGGAGTACATCTTCCATTACCCTATCTTTGCGATTCTTTACGGTAGAAGCAATTCGGGAAAATCCAGCCTTGTAGAAACTCTTATGACGTCCATGTTAGGTTACCATAGGGTGATAGATAAGGGCAGCTTCACCAGAACTAAGCTTTTGGCTTTGTCACAAAACTTTAAACGCCATCCCGTAGTTTTCGACGATATAAGCAAGCAAAGGTTTTCAGAGCATGCTTCGGATATCATCAAGAATGAAAGCCCTCCGAGTGAGAGTGAGTACCCCTGTTTCATCCTCTCGATGAATGCCGAGGAGCATCAGTTTCCTCAGGAGATAATAAAGCGGTGCCTCCCATTTTATACTCGAGCGTATCTCCCCTCTAACGACGAAGCACGTTCGGCGGATCTGCATAAAAGCGTGGCGGAGATAAGGAAAAATCTTTCTACTTCATTGTATAAACTCTATTTGAAAAGAGTCATGGCACGGCTAAAAGAGGAACCCATACCCACCGATATTCTGGAATTTTCATCCGCCATAATATGTAAAATATTCAAAGATGCAGACATAGGTGATCTGCCTGAATGGTGCAAAACTAAAAGCATACGCACATACAAGGAAGACCGCATAAAGGAGAGAGCGAAGAGGGATCTGAAACTTCTATTGAGAAAAAGCGACTATGTAAAACCGGGCATTCAAAGCGACAGAGGTTGGACGATAGAAAAAGACAAAATAATTATCTTTCCTCCACCCGACCTGTTCAATAGAACGTTTGCATCTATAAAGAATAGATTACCCGATTATGTAGTGGATGAGGAGGCAAGCAGATTAGGCAGGATAGAGCTCTACAAAAAAGAGGTCGAAAAGGTTCTAGACCGGAAAATGACGCAGGGTTGGCGGCGATTATTAGGGAAGTGAGGAGGTGCAATCCTCAGGCAATCCGCAGGTTTTATAGGCAGATGCCAAGATTGTTTTCATATATCACATTACAGCAATAAATATAGGATGCTCTAAAGCGTTTCAGTATCAGGCAAAATATTCGGCCTTACTACTTTACGATAACCTAATAAAGCATCTTCAAGATTGGAAAATTAGAAATGCAGCGCAGCTCAAGCATCGCTCAACACAGCGGAACGTATGCGTTTGAGAGTATCTACATTGGGTTTGTCCGGCCCCTTGCCATCCATACCGGGCACCTCCAGATAAAACGGCACGTCCCGAAACGCCGGATGAGCCATGAAGGTGTGGAAACGCTCTTCACCTATATCACCGTAGCCGATATTTTCGTGCCTATCGACTGCCGAGCCTAGGGGTTTCTTGGAATCGTTGGCATGTATGGCGCGCAATTTGTCGAGGCCTACAGTTTCATCTATGCACCGAACCATCTCCGCAAGCGTCTCCGCGCCGCCGATATCCCATCCAGCCGCCCATGCGTGTTGTGTATCGAGACATATAGCGAGGCGCGGGTCGTCCACAGCATCGATGAGGCGACTCAACTCCTCGAACTTGGAGCCGATGTGATCGCCTGCGCCCGCGCTGTTCTCCAGCATGAGCAGAGGCGCCTTTGGGGAGGCATCTAGGACCGAGCGCAACCCGGCGGTGAACTGGTCGAAAACGGTATCGAAGCCGCGACCGCGATGGCTTGCCGGGTGGAATATTACGCCGAGAGCGCCTAAAGCATCGGCAGCCTTCATGTCCGATACGAGAGCGGCGATACTTCGCTCCACCAGCGCATCGTCCGAGGCACCCAGCGCGATGAGATACTTGCCGTGCAGCACCACAGGACCCATCCCCTTCTCTTCGATGGCTGAACGAAAGGCAGTCGCCTCCTGCTCCGGCGGGGGTTTTACCGCCCACGCCCGCGGCGAAGAAGCGAATATCTGAAAACATTCCGCCCCTAAATCGTGTGCTCTCTGCACAGCCTTGGACACACCGCCTGCCGCCGAAACATGGGCTCCTATGAGCATAATCTTCCCTCGCTTTGCTTATGGTTCATACGGCAATTCTACCCGCTTCCGCACCTTTGAAAGGCAGTGCACAGAGCGCATAATTCCCAACTATTCGGCTTTGCCGTTAGCCAAACCTTTCAGGATGTCCTGTACATCTGCGAGATGCTTAGAACGAAACCTGACAGTTTGCTTAGTATCAAGGGATACCTCAATATTTGTATTGCTATTGGTGGATGATATAAGGTCGTTATGGAATCGCTGCATCGCTTTAGGGCATCTTTTGATGAACTCTTTATATTTTGCGGCGCAAACAGGGCAAAGAGCAAGATAGAGACTCGCTTCTTCTTTATTTACTTCTTCTTTTATGGTAAGGATCTCCACCGCCTCGAAGTAGTAATAACCGTCCCGTTTCTTGAAAGGCATCTCATATTCACATATCTGGCACACCATCTTGTCCTCATCGTTCGTGTACCTATCTAGCAAGTATATTTTCTCATCTACTTCAGGGCTGCTTACTCTGACGCTTCTCGTTCGATTTTCATACTTTTTATCAGGAAGATCGCTTGCTCTTTCTTGCTGTTTTGTTGCGCGTCTTCCCATATTGGTATCATCATCATCGCTGGGAAATTCCGGTTTTCTTATCAATGCTAATAATTTATCCTTTTCTTCAAGAGGTAACCTTGAGAATTCCTCATTACGTTGATCTTCATATGCTGCAGATTCTCTAAATTGCACTTCCGCCTTTGTTCTTGCCGTTTCACCAAAGCCAATTGCGGTCAGCCATCTGTTTCTATCATCATATTCAAATCCATCCGCTAGAGCATTTTCCGAAGCGTCCGCCGGTTTGACAAATTCTATACCATCCCCTGATTTTAGTGGTACCCATTCGTGCTTCTTCAGATCTTCTACCAAAGAGGAGTCTGCCGTTACTTTATCTTCTATATGTGTTTCGTTGGGATAATAAGACGATTCCAGAACTTTTGGATTCGCGTTTCGCATCAGATCCCAGATAACCCTGCTCGTATCTTTGCAATTTCTGGATAAAAGCTTGTCTATCTTTGGATAACCAATATACCAATCACTGTGGCCTACAGTAGTTGTTTGATTCCAACCGTCTTTATACTTTTTTTGAAATTTACTCTTAGCAAGGCTGTCTCTATCTCTATCTATATCTATTTCACCACCATAGGTATGTCTTATTCCATCATATATATCCGTTTCACCCATTTTTCTTATTGGCAATTTGTCTATAGCACCTATGCCTGTTGCAAAGTCAACAAAACCTTTAATTCCTTCATATTTTTTCCAGAGCGGGTATCTGTAATTTTCCTTACTCGTGAATATGAATCTCAAACCCGTTTCTTCAATTGGTGAGTCGATGTACAACTTATACGATTCGGTAAGGCATCCCTGTTGGTTTCTGAAAATATACTTAAATCTAAATATATCTTCTGCTTTGGGCTTATCTTTTCTCCAAAATGAGATGAACTCCTTTATATGCTCTATATGGTGTGGAATATCTTTGTGATAATCTTGTCTTTGAGCATAATACTTTTCCAGTATAGAATTTATGACCTCCTTTTGACCTACTTTCTCCAATCCAAGCCTTCTTAGAAATTCCAAGGCGGTTTCGTCCCGCGCAATCTCTGGGTGTACTTCAGGGTATTCTATTTTGTCAGGGGAATGAGGGAGGAACACAGCAGGTTCTTCACCATAATCTTTGAATGGCTTCACATGACTTCCATCAGAAAGCCGTATTATCTCCTTACTTCTTAGGATTCCTTCTGATATATAACGTCCATATAATTTTCTGCTCTTTCTCCATAAAATCTCGTGTTTCATGAGGTAGTCATAGAATTTTATCATCCAAGAGTTATCCTGCTGCTCTAGAAACTCTTTCGTGATTTTACGCGCAAAAGTAACAGAGCTTACCTCTTCTATTTTCAATTCATCTTTTAAGTAGACGCGCAAGTCACGATTTTTTTCAGTAGGGATATCCCTAGAAAGCCATTTAAAGTTTGTACCTTCATCAGGGTATAGTTGATTGAGCTTATCGTTTCCCAACAAATCGATTATACCTGCACCTCCTAATTTCGCATTCTGTCCGGATACAAAAGTTCCGTCATCCGCAGGCAGGAAATCTTCCGTATCCAGCAGTTTACAGATTGCATCTACAATATCTTCTCCAACAAAATCGTCCGTGCGCATCGGTAGAGTATTCAGAACATCTATAGAAAGCATTCCCATACCCTTTATTTTTCTCAAAGATTCGCACAACAGCTGGGCTGTCTTTTGCGCAAGGTGAAGGTTGAATTCGTCACCTTTGTTAACATTTTCTCTGGGTGGATTGGTTTTATATGGACCATTCATAATGAAACCTATGCGAGTTTCTATTTCAGTAGGGAACAAAACTGTCAATTTGCTGTCCTTCAGCGGTACAATTCCTTTTTTCGCTGTATCCAAACGAAATGCAATATCGACAGGTTTGTGCTTTTTTAGTTCACCTTTTTCATCTTCCCACTCAATAGGCGGGGAAGGAAACATTATATAAGGTTCGGCTATATCATCACTCATAACGGTTCTTTGTTTAGGACGGTAACCATTCTTAGATAGTTTCCCATCTTTTCGGTGATAACGTCCTTTCTTGTCACCGGGAGCGAACCATTTGATCTCTTTGAGTTTTTCAGTAAAAAGCAAAGTTCTGATGCCAATATCCTGTAATTTGTCAGAAATTAGATTCACTGCATCTTCAGGAGAGATTCTTTCATAATTGAAAGGAAGTATGATGCGGGTTTTTCTCTTATCGAATATTTCTATGGGATCTATAGAAGCAATAGCAGACACTCCATAAATCTCGAAGTGTTCTTCACCAGAATGTATCTGCGGAGTATTGGTGAAAGCGAAAACAGATTTGAAACCGACCCCGAATTTGCCTGTTTTATTCAGATCATCACGGCTTGTACTCTCACCAAAGGAGCTTATTGCCTCTACATTGTCTTTAGTGAAAGGGTTTCCATCATGCTCAATAACAAGCCGTTTCTCTTCCAATGTGAATTTTATTTCGGTGGCATCACAGTCATCCGCATTCTGGAGAATCTCATAGACAAAGTGCTCAGGATCTTTGTACATGCTCCTCAGTATGTCCAAAATTTTCTTCTCCGTCTCGGGATTATCCTTATTCTTTTTCGTTATTGCATCGTAGTCGATAGCCATTTTCGGGTACTCCTGATAAACACTCTATGAGTGGTTGGATAGTCGTTTACCTTCTCCACAGTTTCAGATTATAACACATAAGGCATTGAAAATATGCACATTCAGTAACAACATTACATGATATACAAAGATTCACGATAAAATTGTATAGTTTCACCTAAAACAGGTTACTAGAGCATCGCTTAAACGCCGTGCATTGTATGTAGGGCGTTACAGTTCTATCTATCTCTACGCCTAATAAATCTCTATTATGCCGCGGACAACGGGGGTAAACATGATATCGGCTCTCGCGGGGATATTTGCCAGTTCTTCGTCACGGAGTTTGTATTTGCGTTTCTTGTTCTCGATTTGCCCTAACCTCATGCGTTGGATATCTTCGTCCGCAAGCGAGGGGGTCGGTTCCTCGAGGAGCGACATCTGTGCATCATAGCTCGCTTTCAGGCTTGCGCGCTGTAATCCTGCCGTTTCTATCATCTGCTTCTTGTGTCGTTCCGTCTCATCCAACCACATTCCGTAATGCCGCGCTTTTATATCAGCGAACATCTCTTCATATTCGGAGATGTCGTCCATATTGGGGGAGGTTGAGGCTTCAGCCTTTTCCAACAGTTTCGGGAGGTTTTTCCCAACATAGTCCGAGGAGGATATGAATTTGAATGTTACATCTTCACGCAAGCCTTGAATTTTCCATTGGTATATAACGAAGGGGTAGCAACCTTTATTGGCGTTATCATCCGCCACTTTTAGCCTTTCGGCTATCCGTTCTTCCTCTTTATAGATTGCCGAAGCCTGATTTATCAATGGATGCACGGGGGTTATAAAGACCGTTTCCTTATTTCGGGATGCGTATTCACGGTCAAAGGTTATCTTGAGATATTGAGTGCCTCCCTTCAACCATCTCTCCCATTCTCTGTAAGGTTTGGTCTTTCGTTTGTGCAGCTTCCGGAAGTCTTCCAAAAGTAGCTTACGGGCTTCCTCACCAAGTTGTAGCGTCTTATTGACTGAAGCACCGAGGATGAACTCCTGCTCTCTGCCGATTCTGTGCCGAAGGTAATGATTTACATGATTTAGGAGTGCATCGGGAGAGAGCCAGAAGCTGGAGGCTTCATCCAGTTTCTCATTCATAAACTCGGTGGGAATATCCAGCCCGAACAGCTCCAACTGCCTCTCCTCCAACCGCTCATTTTCTGTTATCAGTTTGAGCTCATTGTCCGTCATCTGCCGAAGTTTCTCATTACGTTCATCCTCTGTGAGCTTGAAATTGCTCGCAATGCTGATGATTTCTCTGGTTATCTTGCCTAGTATCTCCTCGTTTCCGCCGATCTCCCTTTCGAAAACTCCTATCCGTTGCAGGCATCTCTCATAGATATCGGCGTCTATTGTGTGCTGGGTAATGAGGTTGATTATTGCCACACTCTCGCTTTTCTGCCCGTTTCGGTCTATACGGCCTATGCGCTGCTCTATCTTCATGGGGTTCCATGGGAGGTCATAGTTGATTATGCAATCGCAAAACTGGTAATCGAGCCCTTCACATCCCACCTCAGAGAACAGCAGCACGTCCAGCGCTTTCGGGTCGCCGCTGTCCATAGCGAAGCGTTCGCGCAGATCTAGCCGTTCCTCATCCGGCGTCGCTCCGTGCACAAGTCCTACTCTAAAGCCATCCTGTTTTAGATGTTCATAAAGGTATGAAAGGGTATGTATGAAGGTACTGAACACCATCACTCTCTTGTTTTGCATCTCCCTTTTTTCCCGCAGCTTACCCCGTAGCAGTTCAAGTTTAGGGTCGTAAAGGTCGAGATTTCGCGCTTTTTCTATAAGGGGCTTTATCAAATGCGAGAAAGATTCTACTTGCAAGGAAGCTGCCTTAGGGTCGATATCCTCCTCCAAATAGGTAAGGTTTTCGATTCGGCGTGCGAGCATATCTTCAATATGAGGCGCGAGGCCATATATACAGCTAGCCGTCTGTCGTTTCATAGACGTCATCAGAAAGTTCAAGTTCATATCCGAGCGCAGTTCGGAATAGATCCTTTCTTGGGTGTGGAGGAGTGCGTAATAAAACTCTCTTTGTGAGGGGGTAAAGTCCACATAAGCCGTTTCCGACTTCCTGACGGTGAAGTCTCCGATATCCCTTCGGCGGGTTCTATTGATCATAGGCGATAATGTATGGAGTTCTTCTAGAGTATCTATAATACGCACTCGTCCTTCATCATCTATAGAGCGTTCACTCAACAATCTCTTCACCTGCTTGAATTCGGGGGTCTTGCTCAAAACGTTTTGACCCCACGAGGTAGATTCCGCTTTCTCCAGCTCTCTTATGGCCTCAAGGTTCCATGAGTTCTTTTTCGAGCGGCAAAGCGTTACCGCCTTGTTGATATAAGGGTTGGGCTGCGATATCTGCTCTAATGTTCGTTTGTCTGTTATAAGGTCTTCACGAAGGACATGCAGCAGATTGAAAAGGTCATCATTTCCCATCTGTATGGGGGTCGCGGTCAGAAACAGAACCGCTTCCGCATGTTCACAAAATAAACGGACAGCTTTGTGAGCATATGTGTTGGAGTTTCGGATGTGGTGTGCTTCATCGACTATGACCATATCGAAGCGCGGAGGCGGATCGAGGCCTAAAAGTCCGCCATCCTTTGTGCGCCTTCGTTTTTTATGAGCTCCCTTCCCTTCTACAAGGTCTTCATTGAATAGTGAGTAAGGCAGTATCGCTTTTTTGTAGCGTTCCGGCCATTCGCCATCGAGCTCCAATTCATTGATGCAATATTTGAGTGTCTCCCCGTCCAATGGAGCGAAATCCTCCTCGAAGCGTTTCATCTCCAACTCCCACTTGCGCTCCGCAATCATCGGGCGGGGGCATATTATCAGTACGGAATCTACTTCCTTCCGTGCCTGCAGCTCGCGCAGTATCAGCCCGGCCTCGATGGTCTTACCAACGCCTACGCTGTCGGCTATGAGGAGGCGAGGGATATCGGAACGTATGAATTTTAGGACGGGTCTGAACTGGTAAGGTATGAAGTCTATACGGGCGGCGTTCAAAGAGTAGAGCGTGGATAGCCCGGGGTTTCGGATTTGTAGGGAGGTAAGGTATGATTTGAGTTCAGGATACGATAATAGAGCGGTGTTGTTTCCATCTTCTTTGCTTACCGACTGTAGCTGGGAGGCGAAGAAGGTTTGATTCTTGTTATCCATGAACACTTCATAACTGTCCGGGACTTTCTTGTCTGTGCCGGGTATAACGGCTACGACCGCTCCTTGCTTGCCTTTGTTCGATTTGAGGCACACCATATCGCCCGGTTTAAATCTGTTATTATCGTTCATCAGTTTCTCCCAAAAACGGCTTCAAATATAACCAAATTATACAACCTCACGATGATACCGCAAATTGGGTTGGATGTTTCATGCAGTAAGGAGCGGCCAAAGCACTCACTACAAGGGGGTATATAGAAGCTACGCGCCAAGCACGCTTAACACACATAGAAGTCGGTTATTCAAACATTCCCGCATTCACTCAAGGTTTCGGATATACGCGCTTCCGCTAAACGAACATACTCCGCGTCCGTCTCATATCCAATGAATCGCCTACCGGCTTTCAGAGATGCTATCGCAGTTTGTCCGCTACCCATAAAAGGATCCAACACAACGTCTCCCTTGAATGTATAAAGCTGAATTAACCTGAACGGCAGCGCTACGGGAAATGGTGCGGGATGCCCCACCTTTTTAGCAGATGCGGGAGAGAACACCCACACACTTTTTGTAAACTCTAGAAATTCGTCTCGGCCGATGGTACTCTCTCTTTGGGTGCCAATTCCTCTAGAAAAAGTGCCTTTTGAAAAGATAAGTATATACTCATGGACATCCCTCAAAGTAGGATTAGCGGCGGATAGCCAGCTGCCCCATGCCGTAGAAGAGCCGCCATTAGATGCTTTATTCCAAATTACCTCCCCCCGCATAAGTAAATTCATATTCAGCATATCCTCGATGATGAAAGCATGCAGAGGGATATACGGCTTCCTCCCGAGATTGGCGATATTTATGCACATCCTACCACCCGGAACTAGGACTCTTTCTACCTCTTTCCAAACTCTACGCAGGAAATCTCTGTATTCCTCTAGCGTCAAATCCTCATCGTACTCTTTGCCCACATTATATGGAGGGGATGTAACCATCAGATGAACGCTTCCGTCGGGCAACTCTCCCATACTTTCGCTTGTCCCGTGCAAAATTTTATCCAGTAGATGCGAAGGAATAGCATTCTCCGAGTACTCAACCGTGGTTTCCTTAGGGAGTCCTTCGTACAGTTTCCCCGCATAAAAAGCGGAGGAATCATGATTTACCCTGCCGGAAGAACCGAAAGCACTCGTTTTTGTACCTTTCTTACGGGCTTTTGAATCAGCCATGCTTTACTCTTTTCCCCAAAGGTCAACCCATCGTCTATAAAGATTGAAGTCTATAGATACTCGTCTCCACTCTATTTGAATGTTTCGAGTTTGGTTATATCCAATCAGTCGTTTCATCGCATCACTGCTAATTTCGACACCGCGCGGATTTGTTCCTTCTTTTGGAAGCTTGAAATAACCGTCAATGCCTACAGTTTCAAACACCTCTCTCTGTCAGGCATATATTCGCTCGTGAAATTTTCTTTTTAGGATGTTCTCATTATAAGCGAGTATTGAATAAATTCGTATTATACTCAACCAATTCTCCTAAAAGAAGGTTCGCAGGAGATTTCCGAATTATACAATCTTTCCCCCTACGCCTATAGCCATGCGATCCTATCTACAAATAGGTCATCGGATTAGCCGTGCTTTCTTATCCGGTCTCACCGGAAGTCTGCGGAGTTCCTCTTGTCCCAAACGTCGGAATAAGCCCGCGCCAACCTTTCTCCTCCCATGCAACAAGTATGCTAGACGCAACAAATATGGAGCTGTATGTCCCCGCAATAATGCCCACAGTTAGAAGGAGTAGGAAATCACGGAGTGTTTGCCCTCCGAAAAGAAGCATAGAAAGTATAACTATCAAAGTTGTAACCGATGTACCAAGAGAGCGAATGAGAGACTCGTTTAAAGATAAAGAAACCGTATCACGGAAAGATCGCGAAGGAACAAGAGTAGCATTTTCTCTGATGCGGTCAAATACCACAATAGTATCGTTCACGGAGTAACCGATTACTGTAAGGATGCCTACTATAAAAGGCGTATTCACCTCCGAACCGAATACTTGACCGAATACAACAAACATGCCTATAGTTATCAGCACATCATGAATAATAGCTGCCAATGCAGCCAATGCGTACCGGTAAGATTTTTGCACGGATCTGAATGCCCAAATTATATAAAGCATGACGAAAATAGAGGCAACTATTACCGCTATTATAGAAAAGCTGACCGTATCCTCCGCTATCGCCTGCCCAACTGTGGAGATGTCCAGAGTGCGCGGTACTACCCCCGTAACTTGCGCCAATGCGTCATCTATAATGCTTTTACCGTCTTCACCGAGCTCTTCCGTACGAATGAAGTACTGCCCATCACTCGCACTCTGTATCACAGCTTCCGAATGGCCGGCATCGTTGAGAGCTTGACGAACCGCGCCTAGCCCCGGATCATCATCCCACTCGTAAGTAATCGTAGCACCGGAGCTGAAGTCTATGCCCAAAGGCAGACCCAACACTCCTATAAGGAGGACGGATACGGAAACCAGTGCGAGTGATACATACCCAACCAAGCGGCGCCTGCCTAAAATATCTAAGCCGAATTTGGATTTTGGCTCATCAGAAGATTGAATCACGGAAGAAGCCGAAGCCACCTTATAGGTCTCGGTGTTCTTACTATCTATGACCGGCAGGAATAGGTTTATACGGCGTCTAATAGGTCCTACCGCAATCAAGCGCATTACCATACGGTTAACAAATATAGCCGTAAACATGCTCAGCAGAATACCTATACCCAAAGTGAGCGAGAAGCCTTGCACAACACTAGTGCCAAATCTATCACCAAACCAGAAAAGGACTATCGCAATAATGATTGTAGAGATATTACCGTCTCGTATAGAAGGCCAAGCTCTATCAAAACCTACACTTATAGCACTGAAGAGTGTACGCCCTGTACTCAATTCTTCTTTTATTCTCTCTGCTATAAGTATGTTGGCATCCACCGCAAAACCAAGTGAAAGTATTATAGCCGCAGCTCCGGATAAGGTAAGCGTAACCGGGACCAGCTTGAATATAGCCAGAAGGACAAGAGCATAAAATACAAGCGTTATAGATGAAACAACACCCGGAATTTTGTAGTAAAGTATCAGAAATATAACCAGCATCAGGAGGCCTATCCCTCCCGCAATCACACTTCTTTGCAAAGAATCGGCGCCTAGAGTAGCATCTACTTCACGTTCTTGCACCAGATCTAGAGAGGCGGGCAGAGAACCGGAGCGCAACTGTATGCTTATAGTGCGTGCCTCTTCTTGGGAGAAGTTCCCGAAAATATACGCCCGCCCGTCGGCTATGGGGCGTTCGGCAGATGGTGCTACAAGCTCACGGCCATCAAGATATATCGCCAGCAAATCATCATTCTGGGATATTCGATTCGTAACGTCAAAGAAAGCATCCGCTCCATCCCTGTTGAGCTCCAAATTCACAACGTGACCTACTTCCTGACGAAATTCATAAAAAGCGGTAACAAGATCAGAGGCTTCTATACTAGTATCTCTATCTGTGTAATACGCCGGGTTACTGCAACGCTGAAGCGTCCATTCAGCGTCACTCAAATCATCAGGACGATCTGCATCCGTGCCACACTCACGTTCTCTGAACTCCAAAAGGGCTGTAGAGCCTATCAGACGTTTCGCCTCTTCCACACCTCCGCTTACCGTATAATCTACGTTACCAAATTCCGAAAAAGCAGCCAACTCTCCAAGCCGAGAGAGCTCCTCTATAAGCAATGTAATATCGCCGGCTGTGGGCATGCCTTGTTCATCCAAGTCTGCTTCTACCAAATCATCGGTGATGATTGTAAATGATGCAAACATAGCGGTAGTCTCTACAACAGCTTCAGGATGCCCGGCGGAGGCAAATACGGCGGCTATATCCTCTATTGTAGGAATAGGCATGATTGTAAATTGAGTATCTACGCCACCCGTCACAAGGCTTGGATCTAGCTGTGTATCCACGCCACCCGTCGCGAGGCTTGGATCTAGCTGTGTATCCACGCTACCCGTCGCGAGGTCAAGCCCGGGAAAATCGGGAAACTGCGGTATTATTTGGTACGCTACCTGAAATATAACGCCGAAACGTTCACCAAGCCTTTCCTGTAATATATCGGCATCCGACCGCCTTATAAGATTTCCTTCCGAGTCTCGCACCTCCGGCTTTATCTCATCAAAATTAACCACGTAAGACAAAATAAACTGCGCAGGAGAATTGGGAGAAGGATTCGCCATTACGCTAATGTCCACAACCTCAGCGTCTTCCCTACCTAAGTCCGTTTGGAGGTATTCCTCGAATGCCTCCAAACTAGGAGGTACTTGGCGAGGATCCGCTTGATTATGCCCCACACCTACACCCGTATTGGGTATTAGACGATCAAAGGTAGAATTATCGAAACGAAAAGTTATTGAAGGTCGCGTACCCTGAACGGGTATCTGAACAAGGAGCCTCTCAGCCACCGAAGTCTCACCACCACCCAATAACTGAACACTAGCTTCACTCACACCGAACTCGTTGACACGTCTGTTTACAATGGAGCGCAACCCTTCAACTTCCTCACGCGAAAGTGTCTGCCCGGGAGGAGGAATAATATCATACACAAGGTGGGAGCCGCCGCTTAAATCCAAACCCAATGTTAACCCTAGCGGTGTTTCTTCACTGCCACGCTGAAACCCAAACAGATTCAGTTGGGGTATTGTGAGCACCGCTATAGACAATCCGAAAATTATCAGAACTACCACGTATCTGAATGGAAGTACACGCCTAAAATTCCCTAGCGCGCGGCTTAGTAATTCAAGAATTTTTGAAGATTTCTGTGAAGACAAATTTATTTATTCACAAAGAGTGAAGTTACCTCGTAAGGTAAGGCAGAAAATTTTCGGAGAGTTCAAATTCATTACGGCTCATAATGTACTTACTTAATAAAGTATACCAATTCACAAACCGCAAAGAACTCATTCAGCATCATAAGGTCTCTTGATTTCCGGCACCGAAACGACCTCTTCTGCGTCCACTTCACTACTACCGCCCTCAAAGTCGTAACGTATCTCATCAAGTGAAGATTCGCTTGTAATACGAGAAAGGCGAGCCGTAGTTTTAAGCAGTTCTACCAAACGAATATCTTGCGTATACTTCGCGGGACGCTCCGCGTATACTTCATACCCTACATCATGCCAGTGTGGCTCGGAAGGCGTAGTCCCCGTCTTTTCCAGCCGATAGTGATCCTCTAGATGATCCAAAAACATCACACCGTTCAGGTGATCTATTTCATGCTCTAAAGCCTGAGCAAGCAGTTCATCAGCCGTAATTTGGAGACGCCCCCCAACTGCATCCAATGCCATCACATCTATACGAAGAGCACGATTGATCAATCCGGTGTACCCGGGAATACTAAGGCATCCTTCGAGAACCTCTCTCTTTCCTTCTGAGGAGGTAATCTCAGGATTGATAGCCGCGAATGGTTCACTTTCAGGCATATGAAGAGTGATAACCCGTTTGAGAACCCCCACTTGTGGAGCTGCCAACCCTACACCTCCGGCATTTTCCATGGTATCTATCATATCCAGAGTAAGAGCACGAATAGTCTCATCGAAACGATGAATATGACGCGCTCTCTTGCGCAGGATAGGATCCGGAAATATGCGTATTGGTAAAATCGCCATAATTATATTCTATTCAGTTTACATTTGCATTTACTGAAGAAACACACACAAGTTAAACCTTGGTTAGTTCAATTGGTAAAATATGAGCGGTTTATGCAAAAAAATCTCACTTGTCTAGCATAATAGCACTTATAGATTCTACCATTTACCGTGTTACTATCCGCCGTATATTAGGCGCGCCATACAACCGAAAACTCACAAAAGATTTATCGGGTCCACATCCACAGTCCATTGACGCCTAACAGGTGCGGAGCCAAGCAGTAATTCCAGAGAGCCTAAATTGGTAGATATCAGGTCAATATGCCACCTGTACCGACGCCGAACACGGAACGGCCACGCAGGTAAAGGCCCCGTTACATCCACCTCCGAATGTCCGGTAGCATCCCGGATAATGCGCAATTCTTGAGCGTACTTTGTAACCTCTTTGTAGGCAACATCCATATCGAACCCTGCATAACCAAGCCGTATTATGTGCGTAAAAGGTGGAAGGTTGTGCTTGGCGCGTATATCTATTTCCAAATTGTAAAACGTCTCATAATCTTGAACGGCAGCCGATGCTATAGCGTAGTGATCCGGATTGAGGGATTGTATAACCGCGCGTCCGGGGCAGGCACCTCTACCGGCACGGCCTGTTAGCTGCGTCAGTATTTGGAAGGTTCGCTCAGGTGCTCGAAAATCGGGCTTACCTAGACCGATATCAGCCGCTACGGCTGCAGAAAGGGTAACCTCAGGAAAATGGTGCCCGCCGGCTATCATCTGCGTGCCGACTACTATGCGGGCGCCTCTATTCCGTATAGCATCTATAATCTCGGCATGGGTTTTCACATTTTTAACGACATCGCTGTCCCAGCGCAACATCTTATATTCGGGGAAAATTTCCCCGACTACCTGCTCCAAAGCCTGAACACCGGCTCCTTTTCGGCTTACCAAATTGCCGCCACATGCGACGCATGACTTTTTAGCACTCACGGAATACCCGCAGTAATGGCATTGAAGACGAGGCACCCTTCCCCGCTTTTCCGGCAGATGATAAACAAGTACCACATCACAATGAGGACACTCGCGCATTGCCCCGCACTCAAGGCATTGAAAAAAAGAAGCCGCGCCTCGGCGGTTGAGCAACAAAAGCACGTGCCCTCCGGCGTTCAAATCTTCACGCATCATGGACTCCAGTCGGCGGGATATTATCCCAAAATGTCCGGCTTTCAGCTCCTCCCGCATATCCACAACCGTAACTTCCACATCTCTTGCGGCCTCAGGACGAGAGCGCAGACGAAGAAGTTGAAGATCATTGCGTTCCGCCCTTCGGAAAGAAACGACATCGGGCGTAGCGCTTCCTAAAATAAGCGTGGCACCCGTCAGATCACACAATCGCTCCGCAACATTGCGGGCATGATAACGAGGGTGAGTATCATGCTGATCATATGCCCATTCATGCTCCTCATCCATAATCACTAGCCCCAACCCTTTCACAGGCGAAAACAACGCACTACGCGTGCCCAACACCACATCCCTGCCACCTCTGTGAATACGCATCCACTCATCAAACCGCTCCCGTGCGGTCAAGCCGGAATGCATAATACCAACTCGCTCACCAAAACGGGAAAGAAACCTACCTACCATCTGCGGTGTAAGCGCAATCTCCGGCACAAGAACCAAAACGCGCCGCTCCTTTTCCAAACACTTCGCGGCAGCCCGCATATACACCTCCGTTTTTCCGGAACCCGTAACACCGAACAAAAGAAAACGACCGGTATGGTACTTCAACCCACCCGTTACGGCAGCTACTGCAATCGCCTGCTCACGAGTAAGGCGCAAAGAGACGGAGGGTTCTACTTTATAACTGCGTAGCGGATCCTTTTCATCCTCTCTCTGTTCTTTTATCTTCATACGAGGAGGTGGCAGCTCCGTTACGGAACCCAGTATCCCCCTTCGTATCAACCGTGCAACTCGTTCAGCCCCTCCGCGGCCGAACTTACGAGCAAGCGCCTTATCCGTAATCGGTTTATCCTTTGGAGGAGCTATTTGCAAATCGAGGCGCAACCTCGGAGGTAGCGCCTCAAAACTTTCGGTATAAGGCTCTATATTTCGCCAAACTAACCTGCGCAAACGTGAAGAGATACCGGTGGGTAGCATCAGACTGCAGGCCGCAAACATGGAAGAACGATAATATTCAGAGAGCCATTGCGCAAGTAATAACCGCTCTTTATCTATAAACCTTTCCCCTGTTATCCGTTCGCTAACAGTTTTTACAGCCTCCGGTTCTATGCTAGGCTCGTTCGTCACCGAAACGACCACCCCATACCGCTGATTTGAACCGAAAGGCACACGAACTAGTTCACCGGGACTGATGTTTTTATCGACCGCCAAGTATGTAAATGTACGCTGAGCTGCCTCCGGAAAATCCACAGCGACCTCAGCATAGATAGCCATATGCAAAAAACACTATCCCATAACTCAATTACTCTAAGGGAACGCTGAAAGTAGTTTTAACCTTCAGCATCTCTCCTGCAACAATGTTTAGCGTTTCTCTTTAATGCGCGCTTTCTTCCCGAAAACCTTACGCAAATAATAAAGCCTAGCCCTTCTTACCTTGCCGCGTCTATCAACCTTCAAGCTCTCTATATTGGGTGAATATAGAGGAATAGTACGCTCTACACCCACGCCGGAAGCTATACGTCTAACTATGAAAGACGCGCCCGGCTGAGGAACAATGCCTTTACGAAACTTGCCGCGTATAACAGTTCCTTTAAATGCCTGAACACGCTCACGTTCCTCTTCTCGTATACGGAGTCTTACTGTAACGGTATCACCAGGCCCAAAATCTTCAATATGCTCCCAAGAGGGAGGGTCTATTATGGTACGAGTATCCATCTTTATATTATTCCTGCTTGCTAAGGTATTCCCTTGTGACAAAATTATAGGCTATCAACATATGAAGTGTAATAAATAGTAGAGAACGCGGCGCTGTCCTAGGAGTAGGAAGGTCTTGAAAGGAGGTATTCTTTGGTTAGGAATATGCTACAACACCACGCTCTCTACTTATATATATAATCATATACTCTCCAGCTGCTGTTCGTCAAGCGGATCATTATCGAGGTTTAAAAGTTCTGGCCTTTTCATGCAAGTCCGTTCCTTTGATTGTTGATTTCTCCATTCGGCTATGCTTCTATGATCTCCCGATAGAAGCACATCAGGAACGCGTAGCCCTTTATATTCCGCTGGGCGAGTGTACTGCGGATATTGAAGAAAGCCTTTAATCTTGGATGAAAAGGAATCCGCCCCTGCCGAATCCGCGTTGCCAATAGCATTCGGCAATAAACGAACTATCGCATCCGTCAGAACCATAGCGGGTATCTCCCCTCCTGTAAGCACATAATCCCCTATAGAAATCTCTTCATCCACACAAAGCTGCACAAAACGTTCATCCACTCCCCCATAGTGCCCGCATACTATTGTAATGGCAGGGTTATCGGTAAGAGATTCAGCTTTGGCCTGAGTAAGGGGTACACCTTGCGGGCTCATCAAAATTACGTGAGGCGAATACGCGGAGTGGTTAGCTGCATACAAAACAGCCTCCGTCAAAGGAGGTGCCTTCAAAATCATACCGGGACCGCCTCCAAACGGCGCATCATCCACCATACGATGGCGGTCAATAGTGAACGTGCGCGGGTCGTGAAAGGTTATCTGAACCACCCCTTTTTTCTGAGCGCGCCCTACTATAGATTCGGTAAATATTCCCGTGAACATTGAAGGGAAAAGTGTGACTATATGTATCTCCATATTCTCACCGAGAGCAGATCTGTTAACGTTCCGTGCCATCCGGGTGGGCGCCGGAGTGCAACCCGCGCAGTATTTCCACAGCATGGTTGATAACAGGTAACACGATAGTTAACATCTCCCTTACACCGGAAGGGCTACCGGGCAGGTTGATAATGAGTGTATGCTTCCTTACGCCTGCTTTTGCTCTGCTAAGCATTGCCATAGGCCTTTTGGGTATGGAATATGCTCGCATAGCCTCCGCAACACCTTCCACTTCATAAGAGATGACATCGCAAGTAGCATCGGGGGTAACATCGCGCGGACCCAAGCCGGTACCGCCTGTAGTTAAAATTAAATCAGCTTTATCCTCGTCACACCACAGCATCAGCCGCTCCGATATAGATGAGCGGTCATCCGACATCACAGCACGCTCCATTAAACTATGGCCGAAAGAGGTCATAATTTCCGCTATCGCATCACCGCTTTTGTCTTCTCTTTCACCTCGCGAGCACATATCGCTGGCTGTCATAATGGCAAACCTTACCAACTCTCACCTCGCCTTACATATTTTGGATACGCCATCTATAAATTATCCTTTGGTAAATAAAAGTTTGTAGGCAATAATCGCGTCATGAGTCTGAAACGTGCTTAAAAAAACCTACGGCATATGATAGATAATCTACCAGAATAGATAATATAGCACAAGTATTCGAGGATGGAATTTTGTTTTTGACAGGACTAGAACCTTATCACTTACCGGTAATGGTGCCGGAAGTGATGAATATCCTTAACGTAAAACCCGGCGGGCGCTATATAGACGCTACATGCGGCGAAGGCGGCCACACAAGGGCTATTCTTCGCGCATGCCAACCCGGCGGTGAAGTAATGGGATTAGACGCAGACCATGAAGCGCTTTCAGTGGCTATGGAAAGGATGAAAGAGTTCGGTGGGGCCTTTACAACAGTCAACACGAACTTCCAAAACATCCGATCCGTATCTATAGAAAACGACTTTGTACCTATACACGGCGTCCTGTTTGATCTTGGTATGTCTTCTTTTCAGCTAGAAGGGGAATCGCGGGGCTTCTCATTCGCACGTACAGATCCGTTGGATATGCGCTTTAGCGTATCTCAGCAGTTGACTGCCGCAAAGATAGTAAACAGCTTCAAAGAAGAAGAAATCGCCAGTATCATATACCATTTCGGTGAGGATACGGCAGCCAGACGGATAGCCAGAGCTATAGTCAAAAACCGCCCCGTAACCACTTCTTCCGAATTGGCACATATAGTAGAAAAGGCAAACCCGCGCCGTTCCGGCATGAGTAAACACCCCGCTACGCGGACGTTTCAGGCAATAAGGATAGCAGTGAACAATGAATTGACCGCCTTGGAGATTGCTCTAGAGCAGGCGGTTTCTATATTGGGAAATGAAGGTAGGATTGTGGTGATTTCATACCATTCTTTGGAAGATCGGATAGTGAAGGATTTTATCAGACGTGAGTCCTCAGAATGTATCTGCCCGCCAGGGACACCTATTTGCATATGCGAGCATAGAGCAACTCTGAAGAAAATGACGCGCAGACCACTGAGACCTACATTGGCGGAGGTAAAAGTAAACGTTCGCAGCCGAAGCGCAAATCTTAGGGCGGCGGAACGTATATGAATATCCGCAAAGAAAACGGGAATATAGGCAAAAAAGTTAAAGCTCGAAAAGGCAGCTGCATCGGTAAAACTACCCGATGAATGGAGTGAAACATGAATGAACAGGACTACAGAGTAGCCGTGGACATTGGAAACAGCAAAGTATCTGCGCTTATTGCCCGAAGGGGCGCAGGTTACAGCATAGAGGCAATAGGTGCCGCCGATGCTCTTTGTGATGATTCCAAAGGACCAGGTGCAAGAGATCAATACAATATCACGGAAGCTTTACGCACTGCCGTATCGGAAGCAGGCAGGCAGGCGGGAGTGCGTGTAAGCAGAGCTTATGTGAGCATATCCGGCCCCCATTTGGAATGCGTGACAAAGTGGGATGAGGTGCCGCGTTCCAATGTGGTGCGTGTTATTACCGATGCGGATCTTTCCACCGCTCTGCGCGTAGCCGCCAAAGTGGATTTGTCAGACAATAAGCAACTCCTGCACGTTATCCCCCGCAGCTACGTGTTGGACGGTATGCACAGCGTACGCAATGCATTGGGAATGCGGTGCAGTGATCTGACAATACAAACACATAGTATAAGCGGATCGGCGGAAGTTGTACGTCTGTTGGGACACATCGCACGGAACGCAGGCGTTACTCCGGATGGCATGATTGTAGAACAGGTAGCAGATGGAGAGGCATTACTTACAGCCGACGAACGAGAAGATGGCGTCGTGCTGGTAAATATAGGTAGTGGAAATACGGGGATATCCGTCTTCTACCAAGGGGCTATTATCTACACAACCGCAATACCCGTAGGAGGTTTCCACTTTACAAACGATTTGAGTATAGCCTTCTCTATACCTTTTGAAGAGGCGGAGATCCTCAAAAAGAGTGAAGGTTCTTATGTGAGTGATCTGCCGAAAAATCGTGAGATGGAAAAAAGTATAGTTCTGAAACCTCACAATATGAGCGAAGCGGTAGAAACCACACGCCGCGATATAGCTCAACTCCTCAGAGAAAGATCTCAAGAAATTTTCCGGATGATACTTATAAAGTTAGATGAGATGCACTTAGAAGGAATTCCTATGGACAGGATGGTCATAACAGGCGGCGTAGCGAATGGGAACGGTTTCCAAAACGACGCCCGATACACGCTCCAACGACAAGTTAGAGTGGGAATTCCGGAAAAACTCTACGGCATGGATGATAAATTCGCCACACCGGCACATTCTACCGTAATAGGTATGATGCTGTGGTCCATGCGGAATCTACCACCGGCACAACATGTATCACCATTAGGAACAATGCGCTCGGGAGGAGAAGCCGGTGAGAGGAATCAGAAGAAGGCCACCACTAGCAGCGGAGTCCTCTCTTCTATTTTCAGCTGGGTATCCGGTAAGAAGAATATGAATGCCTGACGTTAAAAACCCGCGTGCTCCACAGGAGGAATTCAATGGCGCCAATAGGTAAAAACAAAAAGCAACCACCAATAGGCAAAGCCAAAATCAAAGTGGTAGGAGTAGGTGGCGGAGGTTCAAACGCCGTCTCCAGAATGTACAGAGATCGCATACCTGAAGTGGAGTACATATCAATAAACACAGACGCTCAAGCGCTTGCCAATAGCCAAACACCCATAAGACTTAGAGTAGGTGATACAACAGCGCGAGGTTTAGGAGTAGGAGGTGACCCTAGCAAAGGTAGAGAATGCCACGAGGAAAACGCCGAAGAGATACGAGAGACTCTAGAAGACGCTGATCTAGTGTTTGTAGCCGCCGGCATGGGAGGAGGTACAGGTACAGGAGGCGCGCCTGTGGTAGCAAAAGCAGCGAAAGATCTAGGTGCCTTAGCAGTAGGTGTAGTTACAAAGCCTTTCAAATTTGAGGGTCCGAGACGAAAACGACAGGCACTCGCCGGAATAGAAGCACTATCTGAATATGTAGATACTCTGATAGTGATTCCAAATGATCGCCTCATGCTTTTGGGAGATAAAAACTTTTCCATGAGCTCCGCCTTCCGTATAGCAGATGATGTGTTGCGCCAGGGAATACAGGCGATAACGGAACTTATATTGGTGCCCGGCGAGATCAACCTAGATTTCGCAGATGTCAAAACTGTCATGGGAAATGCAGGCCAAGCATGGATGGCAATAGGTTACGGTGTAGGAACAAATAAAGCAATAGTAGCAGCAGAAGAATCCATAAATAGCCCGCTTCTAGAGGTTTCTATAGACGGTGCTCGAGGAGTAATACTCAATGTGACAGGAGGACCGGATCTGACGCTGGACGAAGTCAACGAAGCCGCAGAATTCATATCACGGATCGTGGCGCCGGACGCTAATATATTCTTCGGAACCGCCACAGACCCCAAAATGGAAAATGAGGTAAAGCTTACGGTCATCGCAACAGGGTTCCCCTCCATGGAAGATGAGGATACCCGCAGAGAAGAGGATGAACGTAACCTGCGGAAAATAATGGATGACCAGAAAAGTATCAGCTTACCTCCATTCCTTAGACACAAGAGATCCAAAATGATGAAGGTAAAGGCGAAAACCGGAAACTTAACAGCCTGATAAAAAGGACTCGGGTTGGCATACGTTAGGGGCACAGAGGTCGAAAGCTATCGTTGAAGGTAAGAGATTAGAGCAAAGGCGCAACTGACAACAGAATATTACAGACATTTACGGCATTCATATAAATAACTTACGTCTGAGTAATGTTCATGCAAATATGCAGGGTATACCGCTTCATTAAATATGTAAGGTATAGTTTATGTATAGGAAAAACCCTGAAAATAGTAATATCGAGATATGTTCTGCCCTTTCTGCAATGCTACCACCTCTACAGTCATACTAGAAGAACCATCAGCGAATACGATACGCCGGCGGCGGCGGTGCATATCCTGTGAGATGATGTTCACCACCTATGAACAGGTATACGCAAAACCTTTATTAGTAGTCAAGAAAAACGGGTGTCGCGAAATGTTTGCTCGTGATAAATTGCGGCAAATCTTCCTTACGGCATGCAACAAAAGACCTATATCCGCATTGACAATAGATGCTGCCTTGGACCACATAGAAACGAGTATGAATCAGCTCGGCAAACCTGAGGTAAACTCCAACGCGATAGGATATTTGGTAGCCGCTGAGTTGCGTAAAATAGACAAAGTGGCATATATACGTTTCACTGCTTCCTATAGTAGTAATAGTAAATTCCGTTTCGATGAAGAGCTCCAGCGGAATCTGATGTAAAAAAGACGCAAATAGGGTACGGACAGATGGATTTGATACCACAAACGCCCTCAGGAAAGCTCGAAGAAGTAGTGGCACTGATAAATAACGAAAATTCCAAAAATGAAAAGGAGAACATTGAATGATTTCCAAAGATATCAGCACATCAGAAAGCACACAAGAAGCCTCCAACTACCGTCCCAAAGATATAAGCGATAATGCTCTAGTGGTACTTGAAAAACGATACCTTCTGCGTTCTTCCAGTGGGGAAATCACCGAAACACCAAACGAGCTCTTTCGCCGAGTTGCAAAAGCCATAGCAAAGCCGGACGCTTTGTACGGTGAAGTAGATGGGGATATATCCCAGACTGAGGAAGATTTCTATCGGGTAATGGCAAATCTAGAATTTTTACCGAACTCCCCTACTATGATGAATGCAGGTACAGGCGCAGGCACACTTTCAGCTTGCTTCGTTTTGCCGCTGACAGACAGTATGGAAGGTATTATGAAAGCCGCACATGATGCCGCAATGGTGCAGAAATACGGCGGCGGTACAGGGTTCTCTTTATCTGAAATAAGGCGTAAAGGCGCACCTATATCATCGACTCACGGCAAAGCCTGCGGACCCATCGCCGTTCTGCGTTTGCTCTCATCCGTCTCCACATTGGTAACGCAAGGAGGTAAGAGAGACGGAGCGAATATGGCTGTAATGAATGTCCACCATCCGGACATTCTAGAGTTCATAGACTGCAAGGCAGAAGAAGGTGAGATACACAACTTCAACATATCTGTGGGAGCAACAGATGAGTTCATGGAAGCAGTCAAAGCAGGAAAGGATTATCCACTGCTGGATAAGAGAAACCCTGCGGATGACAATTCCGATTTCATAGAAGTAGGTAGACTGGACGCGCGTGAGGTTATGGGGAAAATTATTTACGGTGCGTGGAGGAATGGAGAGCCGGGTATGATATTCCTAGACACTGTTAACAGGGATAGCCCTGTAGAGCACGTGGGTACCATAACCGCAACCAACCCCTGTGGAGAACAACCCCTGCTTCCAAACGAATCTTGTAACTTGGGTTCCATAGATTTGGGGAAATTCGTGAAAATAGAGGATGCCTCACCGGAGATAGAATGGGAAAGGTTGGGAAAGTTTATCCGCCTTGCTATACACTTTCTGGATAACGTCATAGATGCAAATAAGTACGCGGTGCCGGAAATAGACTATATGACTAAACATACCCGCAAGTTAGGGTTAGGTGTAATGGGATTTGCGGATATGCTAATAAAATTAGGCATACCTTACGATTCTGAAGAAGGGGTAGAACTGGGCAGAAAGATAATGCTCTTCTTCAAAAATGAAGCGGATGAAGAATCTATGAAGCTCGCGGAAAAGCGCGGTAACTTTCCGGCATGGGAAGGAAGTTCGTTTCAAAAGCAAGGTGCCAAATTCAGAAACGCATGCAGGCTTACCGTTGCACCAACAGGCACTATTTCTATGATTGCAGGCGCTTCCTCCGGTATAGAACCCATATTCTCACTTGCCTATCGCAAACAAAACATTCTGGGCGGTAAGACTCTCTATTACGTAAACAAAAACTTTGAATCTGCAGCACACGAATATGGCTTCTATTCGGATGAACTCATGGAATATCTCGCCAACGGAGGTTCACTGCAAACAAGAGACGATGTACCCGCAGATGTTCGCCGTCTATTCAAAGTATCGGCAGACATATCTCCAAAATATCATGTTCTGATGCAAGCCGCTTTTCAGGAAAGCACCGATGCCGGTATATCCAAGACAATAAACTTTCGCAACGAAGCTACTATAGAAGATGTACAGGAAGCATACATAACAGCGTGGGAGACTAAGTGCAAAGGGATTACAGTTTACCGAGCAGGATCAAGGTACAAGGAAGTTTTGACTTCCGGACATAAAGACAATAAAGGTGAGGAGGTAGAATCCCAAAACGGCAGAGGAGGTCAAAAAGTGCCTCAGTACGCCATACCGGAAGCGAGGCCAGTTGAATTGAACGGCTTTACAAGGCGGGTGAAGACGGGTAGAGGAAATTTGTACGTAACTATAAATACAGCTATCAACGGACGACCGTTTGAAGTTTTCGCAGCACACGGAAAAGCCGGAGGGAACGATGCCGCAATGGCAGAGGCACTATCCCGCACTATCTCCCTCTCTTTGCGTTCCGGCATAGATCCACGGGATATTGTCCATCAATTGAAAGACATAACGGATACGCCGGCATGGGATAACGGGCATATAATCCTATCCGTTCCGGATGCGATAGCAAAGGTGCTAGCCGGAGATCTAAAAGATTCCACAGAACAGGAGACGGCTCAAAGTCACATGTTCAAGCCAAACACTCAGGAGGAACTAGGGCTGCTGAGCTCCCGAGTCTTGGATAAAAAGACTCTCGAAATGTTGACAGCAGATAATTGCCCTGAATGCTACGCTATGCTGGCTCACGAAGAAAATTGTGCAAAGTGCTACAGTTGCGGTTACAGCAAATGCTAATGCAGGTCAGGTAAGGGTAAGGTAAGCTCACATTACCTGCAGAGCGGATATGCGTGCAAGCTCATAACATATGGATAACGTGATACTAATCTAATGTATAACAATCGGGTTAAAGTTAGCTATGGTTTGCGTATATGGAGAGGACGTACTAAATTGTCGCCATTGTCCCATACAATACCTCTCGCACGAAAATACGCATACCGGATATGCAACATATAGGGGGGTAACATTTGACCATACATATTTCATTCATAGGCGGCGGAGTTATGGCGGAAGCCTTGATTCAAGGTATAAAAGCCGCAGGCATGGACACACGCATATCTGTAGGTGAACAAGATGAAGCCCGACGCGAATACCTCATACAAAAAGGAATAGACGCCACTTCCTGTAACATTGAAGCAATACAAGGAACGGAATTTGTAGTTATTGCCACCAAACCTCAACAGTTGGACAAGGTCACTAAAGAGTTAAGAGAATTTCTAGAACCTCACCAAGTGGTAATCTCTATACTCGCGGGCATAAGAACAGAGCTCATATCTGCCCAATTGCAACACGAAAAAGTGGTACGGGTAATGCCTAACACACCCGTACAAGTAAGGCAAGGTATGTCAGTATGGTATGCTCCCCCAAAAATTTCGGATACCACGGTAAATTTCATCACGGCTATGCTCAGAGCAGTAGGAGATGAATTACGCGTGGAAGATGAGAAGTATCTAGACGCCGCAACCGCCCTGAGCGGCAGCGGACCGGCTTATGTCTTTCTATTTCTAGAAGCGATGAAAGATGCGGGCGTAGAAATGGGCTTTTCCGCCTCCGATTCCATACGCATCTCTTTGCAAAATATGCGAGGTGCAATAGATCTTATGCTGGCAGTAGGAAAACATCCCGCAGAGCTTAAAAGCATGGTCACATCACCGGGAGGCACTACTTCGGCGGGTCTGCTTAGCATGGAGAAAAACGGACTTCGGACAGCAGTCATAGAGGGAATTTTGTCGGCACGGCAGAGAGCGGAAAAGCTAGCAGATGGAAGAAAGTGAATGGACTTTTTCTCCATCATATTGCAATCATTAGGCATCACTATGTACGGTTTAGGAGGGTTATTGGTAGTCCGTGCCCTTCTTTCATGGTTGCCCAACTTAAACGATAATCCTATTGTAAATTTCATAAACAGTATTACAGACCCTCTTCTAAACCAAATAAGGCGTCTGATCCCCCCTGTAGGAGCGATAGATATAAGCATACTGATCTTTATAATCATTCTATTCGCAATAGGCGGGGTTTTATTAGATTTTGCCTGACATTACTGAATCACGAGTCAGGAAAAACACGGGCACTACATACATCCTTAATATTCCGCTATTAATAGCATCCTGATTGGGTAATAGATGCATTTACAAAATCCGCAGTAAGGGCAACGCATGCGAATCATATTTGACGCATTCCGCCGCGCCTTTCACAACTTCCGATATGTTCGGAACAAAGCACTACAATACTCCCAAAACCAACGGTGCCCGGCTTGGATTATATACTCACATAATCATCTTCGCCACATACACCCTCCCCCGGACTTCAATCAAGAAAGTAGAGTCACATCCCCTGCGGATACGGCATGCAAGCATCCTTCATCATCATACAGCAGCAAACGTCCAAATTCATCCACATCTTCCGCTATACCCTCTAAAGCAGGCAAATTTTTAGAGACAAACCGCACAGCATACACGACGCCCCAAAGTGGTCAGCAAGGTTCTCCACTCCGGTATTAGAGTCTCACCTCTGATCAAAGCCAAACGTTTATCCTCCATAGCCCACAACAATTTATCCAAGACATGAACCCTATCAATATACTTCCGCATAATCATAGATAAGCTCACCGCACCCAAACTCACCAGTGTATCCGATTCATCTGTGTTAACATTTATCCCTATACCCACCACAGCAAAAATGCCTTCTGCGGCAGTATAGCTTTCGCAGAGAACGCCCGCTATTTTAAGATTATCCACCTTTACATCGTTAGGCCATTCGATTGTGACTCTATTAGGCACTATAGCGCGTATAGTCTCAAACGCCGAAAGAGACGCGGCTATATGAATTTCGTGCAGAAAAGACGGCCGCGGAGTCAGTATAAATGAAGATAAAATTCCACTGAACGGCGGCGATAACCATACCCTGCCATGACGCCCCCGCCCCGATGTTTGATTATCTGCTATCACTACAGTTCCTTCAGGTTCGCCTGATAGGGCAAGCTTCATAGCTTCATCCATAGTAGAACTTGTAGATTCCAGATGCACTATCCTTCTACCGATAACTCGCCCTCTCATAGATGATAGAGATTCGAATTCACAAGGTTTGCGCATACCGGATATTCTATTGTTCCGCATCATTAATATCCTCTTGTAAATCGCATCAAAATAAATATACTCAATTACTACAATTTATTATATAAAGTTATACTATATTGAATAATTGGAATATTGTATAGTAATAATCTAGAAAAACCACAGCAAAATACTTTATCTTAAAATTATAATGTACAAAATACCACCTGTCGCTTTCAGAGTGCGATTTACTATATCGATATGGACAAATATTTAAACATATATGGAGATGTGGATGCGCTGGAGTTCTAATTTTTCCGAGAATCCCGTACTTACAAATGCTGTACGGGAAGTTTGCACTGATGCATTGAATACCCTAAAAGGACATAAGCCAGACCTGGCAATAGCGTTCGTATCATCCCAATATTCTTCAGAGTATTCGGATGCAGCCAATTTATTCGGTGAGATGCTAGGAGCAAAAACATTTATAGGATGTTCTACAGAAGGGGTAATATCCAAAAATAGAGAATTCCAAAATACCCCTGCAGTCACTCTCGTCGCAGCTCACATTCCAAATGTAAAAGTCTTACCTTTCGAAATACAAGAATCTGAGATGCCAAACGCGGACGCACCTCAGGAACATTGGCGCTCTTTGATATCGGATACGCAAGAAAAACCCGCGGCTATATGCCTTCTGCCCGATCCATTCACGATAAATGTAGAAGATTTACTCGCGGGGCTTGATTTTGCATACCCGGATACCGTTAAGTTCGGCGGTCTGGCTTCCGGTGGAAAGCGAGCGGGTGATCTGGCTGTATTTGTTCAGAATAGCGTAAGACGCGGCGGAGTTACGGGATTGGCGTTTTTTGGCAATATTGAAGTGGAAACCATAGTCGCTCACAGCTGCAGGCCGGTAGGACCACAAATGGTAGTTACAAAGGCCAGAGAAAACGTGATACTTGAATTGAATGATAAAGATCCTCTGGAGATGCTGGGAGAGATGTTTGAGGAGGCGGAAAAATATGACAAAGATCTGCTCACCTCACGTTCCGTTCAGATAGGCGTACCTGCTGATCGATTGGCATCTGAAATAGGCATTGGCGATTTCCTAATACGTAATATATTGGGAATAAATGGCGCCGAAAGTTCGATAACTGTGGGCGATAGGGTAAGCGAAGGCCAAATCGTTCAATTCCACGCTATGGACGAAAAGTCGGCGAATGAAGAACTGGAGGCTACTTTGGAGGAGTACGGTATGCATAAAGGCGTAGATAGAACTCGTGCGGCTCTTCTGTTCACTTGCCTTGGTCGCGGTGAGAACCTTTTCGGAACGGCAAATCATGACGCAATGACCTTTGAAGGAAATATTCCAAATATTCCATTGGCCGGATTTTTCTCTAACGGACAGATAAGCAGCAAGAACGGCCAAAGCTTACTACATGGATATACTGCTACGTTCGCTATGTTCAAGGTTACAAAGTCTGAAGAAACCCCTTTGTGGATTGAAAGGAACGGCTCAAGCACAAAACCGAAACGTTTGAGTGCGCATCATACAAAGAGGTCGGCGGCAGATTAGCAAAATCGCATCCGCTTACCTCACGTTCCAAAGCCGCACATAGAGAGGCGGTAGCCGATTTTTTCAAGGTACCCTCTACTCTACCGCGGTCGTATTCATCCTTTATAAATTGCCACTCGTTTGGTATCTGACGTAACTGTTTATCCTATGCCTTTGGAGCGCAACACAGATGAAGATATATCTTCTCTGAACATACTCGCCGGTATAGCGGTAAACATATCTGCAAATTCTGTAGGTATGGCCAAAGATTCTAGCCCGCGAAACGAAGAGTTTTCATCTATTCTACCCGCAATTATAAATGAACAGCCGAACTTCCTCATTTCGGATAAGGCTCTCTCCATACCACTTCCCTTTTTCTTTTCCGAGTGAAGATTTTCGTAATACTTCTCATCCAAAAGACGTTCCGCCGTATCTATACCTATAGCAAAACAGGCATCCGGAATAAGAGACGCTTTATCGATATAACGCGGCAAAGCAGTTATAGCCACAAGAGCATAAGGGGGAAACTGCGCTAAACGTTTACGCAATTCGTTCAAGGAGATGCTCGGTTTATCCACATTTAGGATAGAAATCTCGTAAATCGGAGTTCTGCCTGAAATGAAAGACGCCACAGCCATAAGATTCTCATGCCCTCTGTGGAGGGGGTTGAAAGAGCCGCTGAGTACAACGGGACGCTCCGGCATCTCGGCAAGCGCACCGGATGCTTCAATAACCGCCAAGCCCGATAAGTTGGCGCATATGTCTTCAATCCGACTCAATTATCTTTTCCGCCGGCATGAGAGGTAAAGTAAGTTTATCTGATACGCGGGCTGCATCGGCTAGTGTGTTCAAGATAAGCATAGATGTAATTACTTCCTCATCATATCTTACTCGAATATCCTTTGCGAAAGTCAAAGATATAATACGGGTTCGGCTTCCTGTAGCAAGCCCTATGTGCACCCGATCTTCCCCTTTCCTCTCCCTATTGGTAGAAAGTGCGCCTGTACAAGAGAGAGCCGCAGGAACCATTTCTTCGTCAATTCCTGTGGGAAGGAACTGACGAGTTCTTTTATAGGATAACTCCGCAAGAAGTCGTGCCTGACTAATGGAAACTCCCTCGGTATGAGGAGAGCCTATAAACTCTTCCAAAGCGAGGCGGGAGTAAGGCACCTGTACCTCTAGGATTGTAGAGGACGAACCGGGTTCCGAAAGAAGCCAGCCTATAGATTTTACACCGGCGCCCGTTATAACCATACATAAGCGCAACGGAGATTTATGGATAGCATTTACGAGTCTTCCGATATGTTCCGAGGGTATAATCATCGGCAAAATCAATATTGAAATGTAGCGATAAAGGATATAGGCTTCAAAAGGTAAAGGCAGAAAAAATACTATACTTTCAATACTCAATACTGAAACATGAGTAATGAAGTTTCGCGAGGCGTTATATAGGTGAGCTTAGATATCACCATATAGAAGAGGAGGTTATAGAAACTTTCCCGATCTCTTTACACAATACACAATTACCGATCTTTCTCACAGGAAGTGACGAAGGAATGGTTCCTGCAGAGCTGCACTCCGAATTTATTAGGCGATATTGTTCCTTTCACGAAAGAACCCTCGGCTTCGGAAGCGTCTCTTGGCCGATGGGTGATGCCGTAGGAATGGTGGTATAGCAAGAGATTCCGGATTATCTATAGCCGCCTGTGCCATATCATCTGCTACGCCTCCGACATCCTCTTCTACAGGTGTGAATCCTGTGGCGATTATAGTAAGTTTCACTTCGTTTTCCATAGATGGATCGGTTACTGTACCAAAGATAATATTGGCGTCCGGATGCCCCATTTCGCTTATGACTTCAGATGCACTATTGACTTCATCCAATGTAAGATCGGTTCCGCCGGTTATGTTGAAGATTATACCGCGAGCACCTCTAATATCCACCTCTAGAAGCGGGCTATGTACAGCCGCTTCTGCGGCTTTTACGGCCCTGTTTTCACCCGAGCCTTTACCTATAGCCATCCATGCGTGTCCGGCGTTGTGCATAATTGTCCTTACATCGGCAAAATCGAGGTTGATCTCACCTGGCACCAAAATAAGCTCCGCTATAGATTGAACGCCCTGCTGAAGTACGCTGTCTGCAATCTTGAAGGCGTTTTCCATAGTTACGCTCTGATCACTGATAGCCAGCAAACTATCATTGGGTATCACAATCAAAGTATCCACCTGCTCTTTTAGAATCGCTATCCCTTCAAGTGCCTTGCGTTTGCGATGTGTCCCTTCAAACCCAAAAGGTTTGGTTACAACGCCTATAGTTAGAGCTCCTATCTCCTGAGCAATTTCAGCAACAACAGGAGCGCCGCCCGTTCCTGTGCCTCCGCCCATTCCGGCAGCAATAAAGACAAGATCGGCGCCCTGTATGTGCTCTTTAATCTTATCTTTATCCTCTTCGTGGCATGTGCGTCCTCTGTTGGGGTCGCCACCAACCCCTAGCCCGCGTGCAGTGGTATCACCAACGCGAAGGCGCAAAGGCACATCCGCTTTATCCAATGCTTGTTTATCTGTGTTTATAGCTATGTAATCCACCCCGGGGATAGAATTACTGTACATGCGGCATACAGCATTTGAGCCGCCGCCGCCAACACCTGCCACTTTTATCACAGCATTGCCTACCTGCCCAGGCGCAGATAATCTGCTTTCCATGCTTAGATTTGATAATTGCCGCGCATCGGCATCTATCTTATGCCTAGGTGATTGAGAATCAAAGCTATTCGCCATCATCATACACTCCTCAAGAGGGGATTTCCTATTTTGCAATTACTCGGTGCGGGGAAATATTCCTTAAAACCGGTATGCCCGTTGAACATGATTTTAAATAAAGTATCTGAAAGTTCCATAGAATTTAACGCGCGGCTTTTACAGATTCACATAAAACACATGGTAATACTTAGCCTCTACATAGGAAAAAGTCTCTCAAGGCCGGCGAGGCCGGTGAGCAACGACTGATAATTTTGTAAAATTCCAAGCAAAATATCGCCGTCTCACAGAATTTTCACGTAGACAAAAGAGTGTTACAAAATGTGTCATAAAGTGTTAAAGTAATATAGGAAAAGTACAAAGTATATCCGGCCAAATGACTAAATGCCGGAAACATCTGGAGGATAATATGAATGGATACGATGCCATCGCTCACATCTTGAAAAAAGAAGGATTCGAGTGGCTTGCATGTTTTCCGTCTAACCCTTTGATAGAGTCTGTTGCCAAAGTGGGTATAAGACCCATAGTCTTCCGTCAGGAAAGAGGTGGCATAATGGCTGCAGACGGGTTTAGCAGGAACATGGCGGCACAGGGCAAGTATGGTGTTTTCGCGTGCCAAGGAGGACCGGGCGCGGAGAATGCTTTTGGAGGATTCGCTCAAGCATGGGCAGACTCCGTCCCCATACTGTTCATACCGGACGGACCAGACACCGATCGCGCAGATGTAAAGCCTTCATTCAGTGCTCCCCAAAATTACGCTCATATCACAAAGTGGGCTACACATATAAGCAGCGCGAATAGGTTAGTCTCACTTATGCACCGAGCAATCACGGCACTCAGAAACGGTCGTCCTGGCCCTGTCTTGATCGAGATGCCCAAAGATGTAATGGAAGAGAATATCCACGACATTCACGGATACAAACTTACAGCTCAGTACAGGTCAGCCCCTTACCATTCCGATGTAGCGGATGCTGTGAATAAGCTCCTCTCCGCCAGCCGTCCGCTGATATGGGCCGGGCAAGGGATTTTATATGCGGGAGCTACGGAAGAACTGCTTACCTTCGCTGAACTAGCACAGATACCCGTCCTGACTACAATGCCGGGAAAGAGCGCATTTGACGAACGGCATCCGCTGGCACTTGGCGCAGCTAATCGCACAGCGCCAAAACCCGTATGGACATGGTTAAAAGAATCTGATGTGATGCTCGCTATAGGCACTAGCCTAACCAAAACAAACTACGGCATAGACGTCCCCGCGGGCAAATTCCTCATACACAACACGAACAATCTAGAGGACATCGGCAAAGAATACCCCACAGATATAGGTCTCCCAGCAGATGCAAAAATTACCTTGCAGATGATGATAGATGAAACAAAATCTATCTTGGGTGAAGAAGGGCGAAAGTCGGATTCATCTATTCGTGAAGCGGTAAGCCAAGTAAGAAAAGAGTGGCTAGAAGAATGGAAGCCGCTACTGGAAAGCGAGATGATCCCCATCAATCCTTACAGATTAGTGCATGAGATAGGGAAAGCGGTAAACCACGAAAGCACCATAATGACACATGACGCAGGACATCCGCGTGACCAGATCATGCCCTTTTATACAGCGACTATCCCCCACTCATACATCGGTTGGGGCAAATCCACCCATCTAGGATATGGCATAGGCCTTATGATAGGCGCCAAAATGGCACATCCGGATAAATTTTGCGTGAACTTCATGGGAGATGCCGCCTTCGGGATGTCCGGGTTGGACATAGAAACAGCCGTCCGCTCCGGAAACCCTATTACAACTATCGTGCTCAACAACGGTACTATGGGAGGATACAATCGCTCACTACCTATAGCTATGGAAGAGTACGGAGCGGGCAACATGACCGGAAGCTACGCCACAATAGCCAAAGGCTTGGGTGCCGAGGGGATTGAAGTCGAAAAACCGGAAGAGATAGTGCCGGCTATCATCAGAGCACGCGAACTCAATAGTGAAGGCAAATGTGTCTTGATAGATGTGAAAACCCAGCAAGAACTCAAATTTTCCGTTTACAAAGACTGATCCAAACAGACCTTTACAACGTATAAATTAACGGATAATATCAACAGTGATAAAATTTAAGTTGAGTAAAGGTTAATTATTATTCTCTTTATAAGAGAAAGGAAGGAAATTATTATGAAAAGAGGTATGTCCTTATCACTCTTTGCCATGAGTTTATTAGGAATTTTAGCGATAATGGCTGTAGCTTGCGGAAACCCCGACCCTACGGTTACACCTATTCCGCCTACACCGCGCCCGGCAGCAACAGCCACAAACACACCGGCGCCACCTACCCCTACCGCAACACCGAGACCGCCTACCGCAACACCGGTTCCTCCTCCTCCTCCGCCGCCTCCGCCGCCGCCTCCTCCGCCGCCACCCGTACAGGAACCCGTCGCGAAAGATTTCAATGTAACTATACTTAACGTCTCGCATGACCTCAGCTCAGGTCTACATCGGGTAGGAGTAGAAGGTGGAGGTCCTATAGAACCCGGCAACTCCGTATCCTTTGATTTCACAGCATATCCCGGGCAGAACTTCTCCTTTGCCACAATGTTCGTACTCTCGAACGACTTCTTCTACGCACCGGAAGGAGCGGGCATCCCATTATTCGATAGTCAGGGGAATGCTAAAGAAGGCAACGTAACCGATCAGGTAAAGCTATGGGACGCAGGCACGGAAGCAGACCAGCCGCTAGGTGCAGGCGATGAGCAGCCGCCCGATAGAGAGGGCGCCAACCCCGAGGCAAGCACTCCCGATACAAACCGCGCCGTCCGAATAGCAGAAGCCGACAAATTGCCTGTCGTTTCGGATTTGATAGAGGTTACTTTGAAACACTTCGGGGACGGGCTCTTCAGGGCTAAAGTCAGCAATGTCTCCACCGGCGATACCTTGACACTGCCGGACGGCACAACTACAGGCGTGCCAATAACTCCCGTATTGTGGGTAGTCAACTCCGGAGCATACCCGCTCTTCACAACTAACTTGCCGGATAGAGGCGAAGGTTTGGAGTTGTTAGCGGAAACCGGTAACCCCAGCGAACTTTATAATAGACTGGCAGCTAGGGTATGCGATGATGGAATGCGCGCAAGTGCAAGCTATGTTGCCCCCGGTTCAGGTTTCGATATCAGTGGAATCGCACGCGGCATATTAGAGGGAAACAGTGAATGCCGAGAAAAATCGGCTATGCCCATATACAACTTGGGAGTAGCAGGAAGCGATGCGTTTGGACCGGATGAAAACGTCTCCTTTGAGTTCGTAGCCGCTCCGGGGCAGCGCCTTTCCTTTGCCACTATGTTTGTGCGCTCAAATGACTTTTTCTACGCACCCGGCGATGAAGGCATAGCCCTCTACGATACCGGCGGGGATCCGCTGAGAGGCGACATAACCGACCAAATTCAGATTTGGGATGCAGGCACAGAGGCAAATCAGCCGTTGGGTGAAGGCGATCAACAGCCGCCCCCTAGAGAAGGCGCAGACCCCGATGCAAGCACCCCGGACACAAACACTATCATACGCGTAGCGGAAGCGAATAACCTTCCGCCGGTTTCGGAAGTGATAAAAGTAATGGTCAGCTCCGTTGAGGAGAACAGGTTCCAAGTTACCGTAAGCAACGTTTCCAATAGTAGAACGCTTAACATTTCAGGCGGTTCCGACTTGAATGTGCCTCTAACGCCTGTCTTGTGGGCGGTGCATAACGGACCTAACGTGATGTTTAAAGAGGGTGAGCAGGACAGAGGGCAAGGGCTTGAACTCCTTGCCGAAACAGGCGAGCCCACTGAACTGTACAAAACCTTGAAAGACGCAGCATTCCCTATACCGCCCGCACCAATCTACTCATCGGGTTTGGCAGGGGATGACGCATTTGGACCTAACGGGTCGGCAACGTTCGAGTTTTCGGCGGGACCGCGGGCACGGCTGTCATTCGCAACCATGTTCGTACGTTCCAACGACTTCTTCTACGCACCGGGCAACGGAGGCATTCCACTGTTCAATGAGGAAGGCACCCCAAAAACCGGCGACATAACCGGCCTAATTCAGATTTGGGACGCAGGCACAGAGGCGAATCAGCCGTTGGGTGAGGGTAATCAGCAGCCGCCCCCTCGCCAAGGCGCAGACCCCGAGGCAAGCACCCCGGACACAAAAACTAGCATACGCGTAGCGGACGCGGATAACCTTCCGGCCGTTTCCGATGTTATAAAAGTCTCCCTCACACATTTGGGAGGGAAAGATTTCCGCGCCACAGTGACCAACGTGTCAGACGAGACAACTCTCAGAATATCCAATGGAAGGAGTGTAGACGTTCCGCTCACAAAAGTCCTTTGGGCTGTCCATTCGGGTCCAAACCCGCTATTCACGGAAGGCCGGCCGGACAGAGGCGAAGGGCTGGAAGTTCTGGCGGAAACAGGCAATCCTATGCCTCTGTTTTCTTCTCTGAAGCCTCGCACCGGAGTCGCATTCACCCCATTCGCACCCGGCGTATGGGCTATTCACGCGTCCGGCAGCCCCATATTTTCGGTTGGTGAAAATGACAGAGGCGAAGGCTTCGAGGCGCTAGCGGAGGACGGTGTCCCCGTTATGCTCGCCGAAAGTTTGGCGGGTAAATCCGGTATAGATTCATCCGGGGTGTTCAAAACTCCTGATGGCGCTTCAGAACCGGGTCCTTTGGTATTTGGTCAGAGCTACTCTTTCCGTGTATCGGCAACACCGGGTGACAAACTTTCCTTCGTCACAATGCTTGTGGAATCCAATGATTGGGTTGTGGGAACCAAAGATAGCGGCATAGATCTGTTCGATTCGGAAGGCCGGGTTCTCGCAGGCAATATCACAGATAAGTTGACCCTTTGGGATGCAGGCACGGAAGAGGACGAGCCCGTAGGCTTGGGTCCAAACCAGCCGCTAAGGCAATCCGGAGAAAATGTGGGAACAGATGAGAACGGACCTGTGGAAGATACGGGCATTTCTCCCGCCCACTTCATATGGGCAATTATAGCGCCTGTACCTGCTTCGTAAGTAAGGAACTGTCCTTTACCTTCTCAAGTAAAGGAATTTAGACTCACCAGGGGGCAGCTTCATAATGATGAGGCTGCCCCTTTTTTTGCGGGGACGGGCCCCGCAAATGAACGTCACTTGAAGCAAGGCGCATTTGGAGCCATTCATGCAAAGGTTGCATATATTGCCTCTCCCGTTGCAAGTAGTGAAGGCCGGACGGCGAGGATATTATTAGCGAATTAGTATAGGTTTTGACCAATATCCAATATATAGAAGAGGCGGTATAAAGGATCTCATCAGCGGTCGCCTTGCCATGTCCGTATATGATTGCATAAAATTAGAAGATCCGCATATCCAAAGAGCGAAGGTTTTGCGAATCGATAAGACCGACCCACCCTATCCGCCATGAACATCGCAGGAAGGTTGAAGTGCGAGGCGGGCTGTAAGCCGAGTTTTGTACCCCTAAACTAAAAGTAACACCTCGGGGCGACAGTCATCCATCTAGCCTGCAATTCACATTGCAGGTCAAGCAGTCAACCCGGGGGCTGGTCGGAGCAGCTTAAGCCCCCCTATTTGGCCTTGCATCAGGCGGGGTTTTCCATGCGTCCACCGTTACCGGCTGACCGGTGCGCTCTTACCGCACCTTTTCACCCTTACCAGAAGGCGGTTTATTTTCTGTGGCACTTTCCATCGGGTCACCCCGTCCTGCCGTTAGCAGGCGCCTTGCCCGAAGATGCTCGGACTTTCCTCCCCCGCGCCATATAAGGCACGGCGGCGACTGTCCGCCCGCCTCGCTCTTACATTATATACGGGCTAATCTCCAATCAGAGCATCGAGGCCTTCTACCATTTCTATCTCCACCCCATTCGTCTTTACAACAACCCGCTTAACCAGAACCTGCGCTATCAAACGCAAATCTTCCCCATTATCCTCTAATGAGTATTCATCAAAGTAGTTTCGAATATTAGCGGGCAAAATATCGTAAGAAGGGCTAGCGTTTCTTTCTTCAAGCAGCACATCCAGCGGTTCGCGAAGCTCTTCCAATCTGCCGTACCCATCCGCCACATAGCGCACGGAGCGTATGAATTCATTCTCTGCATGAGTCAGCATACGAGAAGATTCATCCTCTTTCCTAGCATTTTTTATAAACCGCTCAAGGTCTTCCGTTCCGACCTCGCCAAGCATCTTCAGCACCTGCCGTTCCACATCATCCGCTCTGCACGAAGCGTGCACATCGCCTCCCTTTCGTTCACGCCTTGCAGAGCGAGAAGGGCACTCATAGTATCTATAAACGCCTCCCTGTTGCTCACCCGATGCACGCCGCCATGTCCTACGCCGTGTAAGCCCGAACATTTTCCGACCGCAATAACTGCAAACAACAAGACGAGATAACAAAAAAGGAAGATTGCTTGCCGGTTTCCTAATTGGAGATTTTTCAGACCTTACCGTTTCGGCTTTGCGAAAAGTCTCTCTATCCACCAGAGGTTGATGATTACCGACGACACGTACACCATAGCGGTTATACGTTCCTATATAAACGCGGTTGCGTAATATGCCGCTCACAGTCACCTGAGACCATAGCCGATTTTGTCTTGTCTTAAGACCCATATCATTCAGGCGTTGTGCTATGAGGCGCAAGCCTATCGGATTAGAGGGGTCGGTGTACCACTTGAAAATATTCCGCACCACCGCCTCGCCATCCGGGTCCGGCACAAGCTGTCCGTTATCCCCAGCGCGGTATCCGTGAGGTATCTTGCCCAAAACCTCTCCCCTAGACGCCTTGGAAACCAACTTATCACGAAGATTATGCAATCTTCGCACAGGCCTGCCGGATAATCCAAGAAATTCCCTGCCGTTCTGCAAAGGGTCGGGTAACGAAGTATCGGTACACCTCACCTCACATCCCAAACTTTCAACTACCAGTAAACGATGAACTAACTCCTCCAAATTATCCGCCAGATGAGTCGAATCGGGAATTATTATCAAAGCAGCTCGCGATCCGGGCTGTTTGAACATCATGTGCATTTGGTCATACTGAGCGGATAGACCATCCGAGTCCAAGATATGACCTTGCGCCGGGCCAAATAGATCTATTAAGGTATGCCTATCTTCTTCGCAGTAGCGGCGAATGAGGCATTCAGGTGAAATAACATCCACGGCTCCCTCTGTTTCGGGAATCCCGCGATGGAAACCCACCGCTCGCATCAGGCTATTCGAACATAAGGATGCGTCCGCATATACTGCACAGCACGAGAGATTTCGATTTTTTCCCGCGTTCTATCTCACCAGCCGGCAAACGAACATTACATCCAAGGCACACATCTTTACGAACTTTTACAACAGGCAAGCCGTTCTTTACAGGCAGTAAAGAACGGTAGAGAGTCATATCTTTCTCCGGCACTCCATCAATCGCTTTCTCCCTTTCCTTCTGCATCACTCTATAATCTTCACGTATGTGGTTCATCTTTGAAATTAGTTCCTTGAGCTCCATCTTCCATTCCTCTTCACGCTCTGCGAGCTCCTTTGACAACATTTCGGTTCGCGCAGTCGAGCGTTCCAGAGCAATTTTAGCAGACCGCATAGCCTCTTCAGTGGCGATTATATTCTCTTCGGCGATTTGCTTTTCCGCTTCCAAGGCACTAACTTCACGGGCGTTAGTAATACTGCCGCTGTAAAGGCGCTTATCAGACCTTTCCAAACTATCCTTAAAGGCAGCCAACTCCGATTCCATCTTTGCCAAACGCAACTTATCGGAAAGCGCTTTCTCTTTAGATCTCTCCTCCTGAATACGAAGATCCTTCAGGCCGCCGCTACTATCTATTAGATCTTTGATTTGACGATACCCTCGTCTATGACGCGCTAGATTCCTATCTGCATCCTGAACCGAAAGGAGAGAACGAGCGGAATTCAAAAGAGAAACCTCCTATGGGATACATACTGAATATAAAAAGCACTACATCTATTATTGTACTACATAAGACAAGATAGTCAAAGAGATAAATGATACCATATCGATTCATTTACTATTATTGCCAATGTGCTCAAGCATCCCAAAAAACGGCGCACAATAAATCGTAACTTGGAAGACCCGGATCCGCAGTACTCTTCAGTCTCCCACGAAGATGGATCGGAAGCGACGGAAATCCCTAATCATAGCAGTGTGAAAGTGATCAAGTCGATACTAGCTGAAATCATGCCGGCATATACTAGAAATGATCGCCGTTAGGTGATTGTTTGAAGTTGTACAATTGAACCGAAGTGAGTTCGCGTCACTTGCTGTTTAGCTTATGCTATACCGAGTAACTTGGTAAGCTTCCCTGTTATTTGGTCGGCTTTGAACATATCCAAAGTAAATACTATCTAGAAAGAAAAGGAATGAGTAAAGTATGAATAGCATCGAGATTTATGCGACTATTACGAGGAAGGTTGCTTTTGCATCACATCAAAATTCTGTACCGATAATCAGAGATTTAGCTATCCATAATGTATCAGAGACCGATTTCGAGAGCCTTACTCTGATCGCCTCATCCGATCCGGGCTTTACTGCAACAAAGAGATGGGATATAGACCGCATAAAATCGGGTGATAGGATGCACATAAATGAGCTAGACATCGCGATAAGCGGGGAATATATGCTGGGATTGACGGAATCTATTTCGGGGGAAATCCGCTTTTCGCTATCTCATAGTGAGGTAAAAGGCTCGTCTGAGATAGTTTCAATATCACAGCCTGTGGAACTATTGGCTCACAATGAATGGGGCGGCATCGGTTTTATGCCGGAGTTGCTGGCTGCTTTTTGCATAGGAAATGATCCGGCTGTAGATAGACTTCTGAAGAGTGCCGGTACTATCCTGAGACATGCCGGCAAGTCATCCAATATAGATGGGTATGCTTCCGGTCACCGACAACGAGTATGGGAAATAGTTTCAGCCATATGGTCGGCATTGACAAGCCTTGAGTTGGCTTACGCACTTCCGCCGGTGAGCTTCGATACAAATGGGCAGAAAGTTCGTCTGCCGTCTCAAATAGTCGATGCGGGAAGAGCGACCTGCCTTGACCTTGCTCTTTTTTCTGCTGCTGCAATAGAGCAGGCCGGTTTGAACCCAATTGTAGTATTCACTAAAGGCCATGCTTTTGTTGGCGTTTGGCTTCAGCCGGAGCATTTTTCAAATCTTTTTGTGGATGATGCCAGCACTCTTAGAAATCGGATTGACCTGATGGACGTTCTAGTTTTTGAAACAACACTCGCAACCAGTTCTTCGACTCCAACTTTTTCCAAAGCTATCGATGCGGCAAAAGAACAAATTTCCGAAAAACGTGAGCAAGAATTTATTATAGCCGTTGACATTGGTCGTGCTCGTATGCAGGGTATAAAACCACTTGGCAGCAAAGCGTCGCAGCCAAGAGGAGTGCTTGAAGAAGGGTCTGCTCAAAATAGCATCAAGCTAGAATCGGCACCGGGGGAACTTCCTGATTTCGATGCTCCCCTTGATGAAGCGACAAATGAGGAAAGTCCCGATACAAGGTTGAACAGGTGGCAAAAGAAACTTCTCGATCTGTCTCTGCGCAACCGTCTTTTGAATTTCCGTGCGACGAAAAAGTCGGTCAAGGTTCTTTGCACGGATCCCTGTGCGCTTGAAGATTTGCTTGCCCTAGGCAAGAGTATCAAGATTAAGCCATCCCCTACTATGGAGAGAATAGATGGACGATCAGATGCTTTGCATTACCAAAGAACGGGTGAGCATATGATAGAAGAGTTCGTAAAAAAGGCTCTTAAGAATAAAGAATTGATTGTAGACCTCAGTAAAGAAGAGCTAGATAAGAGATTAATCGAGCTTTATCGGACAGCGCGAAATGAACTGCAAGAAGGCGGCGCAAATACTCTGTTCCTAGTTTTCGGTTTTCTTGTGTGGAAAAGGGATGCAAAATCCGATACTAAATACCGAGCGCCGCTTATTATGATTCCTGTCACTCTAGAACGACAAAGTGTGAGAGGAGGAATCAAATTGAAGCTGCATGATGACGAGCCGAAGTTCAATGCTACTTTATTAGAGATGCTTAGGCAGGATTTCTCTATGCATATAAAAGGTCTCAATGATGATCTTCCAAAAGATATACACGGGGTGGATATTGCCTCTATATGGAACAAAATCAGACAAGAGATAAAAGAAATAGAAGGATTCGAGGTGGTGGAAGATGTGATACTAGGGTTGTTTTCTTTTGCCAAGTACCTTATGTGGAAGGATTTGGTTGATCGTACCGATGAACTGAGAGAAAGCCCTGTCGTACGGCATTTGATAGATACACCTCGCGACTCATATCCCAAAGGCTCAGGATTTCCCAGTACCGAAACTTTGGATAGAGATTATAGCCCAAGAGATATTATCACTCCGCTAGACGCTGATTCTTCCCAGATTTCGGCTGTTCTTGCATGTGCAAAGGGACAAGATTTTGTCCTTATAGGTCCTCCTGGGACGGGCAAGTCTCAGACTATTGCGAATATGATAGCTCACAATTTGGCAAAGGGCCGCAAAGTTCTTTTCGTATCGGAAAAGATTGCGGCGTTGGAAGTCGTGTATAGACGGCTCGAGAAAATAGGTCTTGGGCGGTTCTGCTTGGAGCTTCACTCAAACAAAGCGCGAAAGATAGCCATCCTGAATCAGTTGAGGGAAGCTTGGGAAGGAGATAGCTCGATAAATCCCGATGGTTATAAGAAAGTAGGAGCTGACCGTCTCCAGAAACGGCGCGATACCCTGAATAAATATGTAGAAAGGTTGCATCATAGATACGAAAACGGAATGACGCCATACAGCGCTATTGGACGCGTTATGCAAAACGAGGAAGCGCCTGAAATTTCTTTTACATGGCAGAGCCCAGATACACATACTTACGGTGAAATAGAGAAAATGGAGGATATCGCACGCCATATAGATATTATCGGTAGGGAGGTTGGGGAATTTTCCGCCAACTCGTTAAATATCGTTCGAAATAGCAATTGGTCATCCAAATGGAGGGATGATCTGATTGGATGTTGTTCAAAGATTTTACAGACAGTAGAAGCGCTCACTCAGCGGGTATCGGAAATTTCGCCTGTTTTTGAAATTGCACTTAAAGAGTTGAATTATAGTGATTTCACGGCACTTGCTTATTTGGCAAAGCTTTCACAGATAATAGAGCCACTCACTAAACATAAATCGGAAGTTTTGTCTGTTTTTGGGATTGCCCTTAAAGAGTTGAGTTATAGTGATTTCACACCGCTCGCTATTTTGGCTGAAGCTATGCCCGGGTACTTTGGGAAGAGGGTAGGTTATGCTATTAGCGTTGAGGGTGAAAAAACTATTGCCGCTCTTGATGCCGCATGCAAAGCCCTTGGTAAATATAGGGAGAAAGAACTAAAACTTTCGGCCAGTTATAAAAAGCATGAAGGGCAAAATTTGGATTACATAGACGGCGCCGAAGGCGAACGGATTATTGCCGCCCTCGATGCCGCATGCAAAGCCCTTGGTAAATATAGGGAGGAAGAACTAAAACTTTCGGTCAGCTATAAAAGGCATGTATGGAAAAATTTGGATATAGATGGTTTGCAATCTAGATGGAAGGCAGTCGGACGTTGGCCATTCAATATTTTTGAAAAACGCTCTATAAAAAAAGAATTCATTGCTAAAAGCGGTGCCGGAGGTAACCCAGACATTGCCTCTGATTTGAGCATCTTTGCAAAATTGAAAACGCTCGGCAGGGAATTGGATATGTTGGAAGATAAAGCCTCCGGAGCACCCGTATGGAACGGCTTCAACACTAATATAAAGGGTGCTGAAGACAATCTGAGAGATGCCAGAGAACTTCGTAGTGCTATTCTGACTTTTGAGCAGAGTACTAAAGGCATCATCAGGGAGTTGGCTATGTTGGAAGGTAAAGCCTCCGTAGCGCCCGTATGGAACGGCTTCGACACTAATATAAAGGATGCTGAAGATAATCTGAGAGATGCCAAAGAACTTCGCAATTATATTCTGACTTTTGAGCAGAGTACCAACGATCGCATCAAAATTCGCTCTCAAATCACGAGGATGATTGAAAATGGTTCACTACAAGAGGATGATCACACCGCGAGGATATGCAGAGATTTCTCGAGGATTTGGGAAGAGTTCCAAGAGGGTTTCAGAGATTTCTCATCCCTTCTGACTTTTGATAGTAATACTAATAGCATAATCAATATACCCTCTAGCATTGAGAGGATGGTTGAAAAAGGCACATTGCAAGAGGCTGCCCATACCGCAAGAGTATGCCGAGATTTACCAAGAATTTGGGAAGAGTTCCAAAAGGGTTTGGAGACATTTTCGTCTCTTGCGGGCATAGAAGATTTTGACCGGCTAGTAAAGGGTAAATCTAAAGATTGGTTATCGAATGTAAGTGAAGCTTTGTCCGGTATAAAACAAAATAAAGATAAGCTTCGTGATTGGTGCGCGTGGAACAAAGTTCGTAAGGAAGCAGTCACTTTTGGACTTCAAGAGCTCATCCGTTCAGTGGAAGAGGGTAAGATTGCCATAGGTGAGACCGAGAGGACCTTCAAAACAAACTATGCAAGGTGGTGGATAAAATCTGTTGAGGATACTGATAGTGTCATTAGAGAATTCATTCCCGTTGAACATGAAGCGACAATCGAGGAATTCCGCAGGTTGGATGATGATTTTGCCGAAACTACACAAAGGTATGTAAAGGCGCGCCTAATCGATAATTTGCCTTCTAAAGAAAATATTGTTCGAAAATCGGAACTCGGCATACTAAAACGCGAGTTGGAAAAGAAAAGGCGCCATAAGCCGATCAGAAAGCTTTTCACAGAAATACCGAACGTGCTTACAGACCTGACGCCATGCCTGCTAATGAGTCCGCTTTCTATAGCGCAGTATCTGCCTTCCGGCCACGCGAAGTTCGATGTAGTTATATTCGATGAAGCGTCTCAGATAACTACTTGGGATGCCATCGGTGCGCTAGCTAGGGCTAAGCAGGCTGTGATAGTTGGAGATCCCAAACAGCTACCGCCTACAAGCTTTTTCAATCGTGCTGACGAAGAGGCTGACGAAGAGGTAGATATAGAAGATGATCTAGAAAGCATCCTTGATGAATGTCTGGGTGCAAGCATTCCGGAGCAGAAAATCAGGTGGCACTACAGAAGTAAACACGAAAGCCTTATCGCTTTCTCTAACCATCGGTATTATAACGGCGGTTTGATCACTTTACCCTCACCGGCAACTGAAGATACTTCGGTGAAGTTTCACTTTGTAGAAAATGCCGCTTATGAGCGCTCCGGTAATCGTTTCAACAAAGTAGAGGCTGCGGCCGTAGTTGCAGAGGTAGTAACAAGATTGGAAAATCAGATTGACTCCGGTCATACCGAATCTATCGGTGTTGTGACTTTCAATCAACAGCAGCAGAGATTGATCGAGGATATATTGGATGCTGAGCGCAGTAAATCACCAAAGCTCGAGAAGTTTTTTTCGGATGATTTCTATGAACCCGTCTTTGTGAAGAACATCGAGAGCGTTCAGGGGGATGAGAGGGATGTAATGCTTTTCTCTCTTACTTATGGACCCAATAAAGATAAGTACATGACCATGAACTTTGGGCCTATGAACAAAAGTGGCGGCGAGCGCCGCTTGAATGTTGCGATAACGCGCGCACGAAGTGAGTTGATAGTTTTCGCCAGTTTTCATCCTGAGCAGATAGATTTATCACGTACTCAGGCTGTTGGTGTGAGGCATCTCAAACATTTCATGGAGTATGCGGAGCAAGGGGCTCATGCTTTGGCGGAAACAATTTATGAGTCAGTTAGAGAATATGAGTCTCCTTTCGAAGAGTATGTGGCAAATGCCTTGATAGAAAAAGGTTGGAATATAAAGAGTCAGATAGGAGTTTCGGCTTTTCGCATAGACCTCGGAGTTGTGCATCCGGATAATTCCAATACCTATCTTGCAGGTGTAGAATGTGACGGTGCGACTTATCACAGAAGCGCAACCGCAAGAGACCGCGATAAAGTAAGAGAGCAGGTACTTCGAAATCTTGGTTGGGAAATTCTGAGAGTTTGGTCCACAGATTGGTGGATAGATAGTAATAGTGCAACAGAGAAGTTGAACAAAGCACTCGGAGAACTCTTGGAACAGTCCCGCTACAATGGAAATACGAGACATGTTGCGAATATTTAATTTATAGTAAAGATTATGTCTGTATTAAAGCAAAAAGGGTTAGCCAAAATGCTCGCTAAAGGTGGATCGCACATATAATATATTGCAGCCCCGGGCAATAACCTTAACCCGCCGGACAAAATAGTATAGTAAATAGTAATTGGAAGGTTTTTTATTCAATACGCCGCTAGTAATAACAAATTAGGAGACGTAACTGCTCTGCCTTATCTTTATCTGTACTTTCACACGTGGCTACTTTAGTCCTTAATAGATTAACAACACAGACAGTAAAAATCAAATGTCTATAAAGAGTATTTTTCGTCGCCTAAAAGAGAAATTTGTCTCTTTAGAGGATCCGATCATCACGTCTAATGATTTGGAAGAAACTCCCTTATTCAAGCAATTAAAACAGTTATTTGCAGTTTACAATACATCCAACCTCACAGGCATCTCTGCTTCACAATTTACTGACTATATTCAATCTAAAATTGGCGTCACTGATTGGGAATCCGAAGGATTTACGACAGATGAATTTGGCCAACAACGTAAGACGACAGTAAAATTTTACTGGGGACACGATCATGACTTTGGTTCTTTCAAACTAGAGGGAATGATGGGTGCTCGTCACGTCGATGTTCTTGAAAATTTCATCAATCTCTTTCCAATTTCAATTGATAGCTTTAAGGAAAAAAAAGTATTCGATATAGGATGTTGGACTGGAGGGACAACTTTACTTTTGGCTAGCCTTGCCAAAAATGTCCTTGCCATTGAAGAGGTGAAAAAATATGCAAATATGGCGACTTTTCTAACCAAGTCATTCGGGGTAAGTGATAGGGTAAATATTATACCAACATCAATTTATGATTGTAATTCAGAAGATTACTTTGAAAAATTTGATATAGTATATTGTCCGGGTGTAATCTATCACCTCTCTGATCCGCTTTTGGCATTGCGGATACTTTTTAATTCTTTAAAAATCTCTGGTGTAATTCTCATAGAGTCCGCATACATTGACTCTGATGAACCTATCGTAAGATTTGAGGGATCTAAACAATTTTCCCCTAGAAATAGAGAAACAGACCAATTCCCTCCTTCAGGTTGGAACTGGTTCAGATTTTCTCGTATGGCGATTTTTAGAATGATGGATGAAGTGGGTTTTGAAAAAATTGAAACAAATGCGATTTATACGAAACTCGATAAACCTCCTTATAGGAGACTTTATGCTTACGGAAAGAAAGTATCACGAAAAAGCATGTGTAAAGCCGGTTTGTCCATACAAAATATTAAGTAGAACTTATATCCCGCGTAATAGTATATAAATATAACGATAATACCCATCCCTCCTTTATGGCCAGCAAAATAACAAAAATTTTTAAAGACAAGTACTGCCAATAAGTTTTATTTGTTCAATCGTAGGGTGTTTGATGACGGTCTTTCCGTTTATCCGAGATACTTCTGAAGTAAAAAATGTGTTTTTTTCCGATAATGCAGCAAGGCACCATCATGAAGCAGTAGAGTGGGAATAGGATGATGGTTATATGTACAGCCGCTTAGTTGCCCATGTCTATAAGATAGACGGATACAATATCCAAGATAGCCTCTCAAAGAGAGAGCTAAAGCATGTATAACCTATGCCGATGTACTTTCATGAAATGCTCTAAACCTATGGGGCGGTTTGATCACTTGACCTTTAAAGGCATTTTGGCATCGGCAACTAAAGGCATTTTGGCATCGGGAAGGCGCTACACCTCTTTTATAAAAGCGTTATAAAGCGTTATAAGGTACAAATCCATCCGCAAAGAGATTATGTACAACAGCGGACACCGCAACACAGATAAATTGTATACAGGGAAATTATGCAACAATCAGCATTGGGTAGCCTTAGGCAACCTCAGAATAGATCACACAAATACGTGAAAGGCGCCGCTTCTATGAGACTGCTCCGCCTTTCTTGAATAAATGCCAAGAATTTTCGACAATATAGAACAGGACCTTCTAGAAGGTTTGAAAGATGCGCTGCAAGTCTCCGGACGGCTCGATATTTGCGTAGGATACTTCAACCTGCGCGGTTGGAAATGTATCTCGGATGAAATCAATGCCCTCCCAAGTGATGACGCTAGCCCGGCTTGCCGCATGATTGTGGGTATGACGAGCGATGTGAATCGCATCGTAAAGGACCATTACAGCTATAGAGACAGCCGAACAACACAGCGGATGATAATCGAACGCAAGAGAAGATTCGCGGAAGGTCTGGCTCGGCAATTGACCTATGGGGTTCCTACAGCACAAGATGAAGTCGCTTTGCAAAAGCTGGCAGGGCAGCTAAAAAGCGGCAGGCTCATCGTAAAATTTTTCGGGGGATATCCTCTTCATGCAAAACTATACCTAGCGCACAGAGAGGATAAAATAAACCCGATAATCGGTTTTCTGGGCAGCAGCAATCTTACCCTGTCCGGTCTTATAAAGCAGGGTGAACTGAATATAGACGTGCTGGACGGAGATGCCGCAGGCAAACTGGCAGACTGGTTTGAAGAGAGATGGAACGATAAGTGGTGTCTGGATATCAGCCAAGAATTGGCGGAAATTGTAGAGAACAGCTGGGCGGGCGGTCCGATTTCTCCGTACGAAATATATATCAAGACCGCATATGAGCTATCTAGAGAAGCTATAGCGGGTTCACTCGAGTTCAAAGTGCCCGCAGAGTTTCAGAAGGTGATGTTGGAATTTCAGAAGCAGGCGGTATCCATAGCCGCCGAACGCCTAGAACACAGAGGCGGCGTCATAATCGGTGATGTGGTAGGGCTTGGCAAAACATTAGTGGCAAGCGCTTTAGCAAAGACTTTTCAGGAAGACCGCGGCGACAACGTGCTAGTTATATGCCCGCCGAAACTGGAAGCTATGTGGGAAGGTTACATGGCGGATTACCTTATAGCAGGCACTACACTCTCCATAGGCAAGACGGCGGAACTTCAGAATATGAGGCGCTACAGGCTCATAATAATAGACGAGAGCCACAACCTCCGCAATAGAGAATCCAAAAGATACGCACATATACACGATTACATCCGAGATAACGCCTCCCGTGTCATTCTGCTCACAGCCACACCGTATAACAAGCAGTTTACAGACATCGGCAGCCAGCTACGCCTGTTTGTGGAGGCGGATTCAGACCTTGGAGTGAGACCGGAAGATTATATCGGTTTCAAAGGCGGCGCAGACGGTTTCAAAAAGGATCACCCGAACACCGTTATCTCATCTCTTGCCGCATTCGAGCAGAGTGATAGCGTGGACGATTGGCGTGAACTTATGCGCATGTTCATGGTGAGAAGAACTAGAAGCCACATAAAAAAGAACTACGCCAAATATGACGAAGAAAGAAAACAGCATTACCTTACCTTCAGCGACGGTGAACGTTATTACTTCCCGGACAGAGTGCCGAAATGTGTGAAATTCAGTCTGGACGGCAACGACCGACAAGACCAATACGGCCTGCTTTACTCAGAATCGGTTGTAAAGTCTATAGAGAATCTAAACCTGCCTCGTTACGGCATTGCACAGTACCTGCATCCCGAATATGCCGCCGAAACCCTCCCCGCATCCCTGAGCGAAGATGACAAGGTGACAATCGGGAATCTCAGCCGCGCAGGGAAACGACTGATTGGGTTTGCAAGGTCCGGCATGTTCAAACGATTAGAGAGCTCGGGCACATCTTTTCTGCTCTCCGTTCGCAGGCACATCATCCGAAACACCGTATATATGAGCGCATGCGAGGATGAAAGCGGCAGTTTTCCCATCGGCGGCACCTTCTCTCCTTTCATGGACGAAGAAACGGAAGATATAGAACAGGATCTGGCGGACGAGTCGCTGAACACAGAGCACAAGTTTGATTACTTCAAAGACATAGGACGGCGGATTTACGAAGAGATATCTACAGACAAAGCCTCCGTAAAAAAGTTCAAATGGATAAGCGCCAAATTTTTCAAGTCATCCCTCGCCATAGATTTGGAGGAAGATTGCAGATCGCTGCTGGAAATTTTGGAGAAAGTTCCAAAGTGGAACGCCGATACGGATAGGAAACTAGCCGCGCTAACCAAGCTATGCAATGAGAACCACGGAAAAGAAAAACTGCTCATATTTACACAGTTCAAAGATACCGCCGATTACATATACGGGGAACTCCGAAAACGCTTACCAAGAAGTAACATCGCCGAGACCTTCGGCGGCATGGATGATATAGCCGGCTATGTGAAACGTTTCAGCCCTTCTTCCAACAACGCCGTCACAGAACCCCGCGATGAATTGCGAGTCCTCATAACTACGGATACCCTCAGCGAAGGTCAGAACCTTCAAGATGCGCACATAGTGGTCAATTTCGACCTGCCGTGGGCGATCATACGCCTTGTTCAAAGAGCCGGCAGGGTAGATAGGATCGGACAAAAATCGGCGAAGATTTTGTGCTACTGCTTCATGCCGGAAGACGGTATAGAGACCATACTGAACCTGCGCGGCCGATTGCAGAACAGGATAAAGAGCAACGCAGAGTTGATAGGCTCGGACGAAAGGTTTTTCGAGGGTAACAAGGTAGACTTGAAACAGATCTATGAGGAGACTATCAGCCTCGAGGAGCAGGAGGATGAAACAGACCTAATTTCCCACGCATACGATATATGGCGGCAGGCAATCGAGAACAACCCCTCTCTCGAGAAGAGGATAAAGACACTACAGGATGCAGTCTACTCGGCAAAGCGCACACTAGGCGATGGAGGCGTTATCTCATACATCAAGACCGATAGTAACATCCACACTCTCGCACTAGTCAATGAAGAGGGTGAGGTAATCTCCCAATCACAATCCAAGCTCCTAGATATGTTAGCATGCCCCGCAAATGAACCGACGGAGAAAATATCGGATAAACACCATGACCTAACCTCCGTAGCAGTACAACACTCGAGAAAAGGAGAGGTGAACATCGGCGGGCAACTTGGAAATGTGAGGAGTATAAGGCATCGTGTTTATACAAGGCTGAAATCGTATCTGGAGCAGAACGACGCCTCATATTTCGGGTCGGAAGACTTGCGACATGCGATAGAGGTTATTTACAAGCATCCCCTCAAGGAGACCGCAAGGGATAAGTTAGCGCGTCAAATGCGGTATGGCATCTCCGATGAGGCGCTAGCGGATATGGTAGTCAACATTTGGGGAAGGGACGATTTGTGCGCCATACCCGCCACCGACCAACCTATCGAACACCGTATAGTATGCTCTATGGGGCTTATACCTCGCAACACTGCTCAACTATAGCAAAATACAAATCGAGAACGAAGGGAATACCGCGCCCCTCTCCCTATAAAGAGCGAGGCGGCTCTACAAGCACCGACGGCTCTAGGCTAAGCCGCATATCCTCTGCCCTACCAAACTCATCGGATAAAATTAACATGACCTTATAGAAGTACAGTATCACTTTTGCAAAGGAGATGATGCCGCAATGATTAAAGAACAATTCTCTAACATCTGGGAACAGCTCAGAAGCAAAAAGCCGCACATGCCACATTTTCTGGATGAGGTGCGCATTAACGGGCTGCGAGGTCTGCAGAATCTCAATGTCAGGTTTGAATATCCGGTCAGTGTTATCGCCGGCGCCAATGCAACGGGCAAGTCCACAGTCTTATTCGCCCTTGCCTGTGCATACAAAGTTCCTAAAGCGAGCATTTATGATTACAAACCTGCCACCATGTTTCCCGGCTACCATCCGAAGAGTGGCGGCGAACACAACGATACTACTAACGAAATCAGTCTGCGATATAGATATTCCACAAAAGATGGCGGCATGGATATGATTTGGAAGTATAAAAAAAGCTGGACCAGAAGCTTCTTCGGACGCAAAGGAGCAAAACAGCCGGAAAGAGCCCTATATCTGCGCACTCTTAGCCATCTGAGCAACCCTTCCGAAATACGCAGTGTTTTGACCATGTCGTATTCGGATAAGCCTCCTGAAGAGGAGGCTTTGACCGTTGATCAAATCGCCTTCGCGCATACTGTCTTTCCATGGAAATACAATCACATCATCCGGCTTACAGACGCGAGAAACAGTAAGCGAAATCTTCTTTTCGCCAAAAAACGCGATAATGTATCCTATTCCGAATTTCACATGGCAAGCGGAGAACGTTCGGTTATTAGGCTGGCTATGGAGATCGCCCAACTGAAAGATGCGCTGGTACTTATAGACGAACTCGAAACAGGCTTGCACCCATATGCCCAACAGATGCTCATGCTCTATCTGCAGAGACTAGCACTAAGAAACGGTTTGCAAATAGTACTTACAACCCACAGCCCGGTAGTTCTCGATTCGGTACCTAGCGAAGCCTGCATACTATTAGACCGTTCAGATGATGGTAGCGTGAAAATATTGGAACCTTTTCGGGATCTCATTCAAAATGCGCTTTATGGCAGATCACATGACAAACTGAAGTTACTGTGCGAAGACCAGATGGCAGAGGCGATACTCTACGGAATCATAGACTATATAGCACCGAGTGAGAATATACGGCATACCGATATACAAATTGGAAGGGATACAGGCGCGGAGCAGTTCAATAACCACGCCAATATGGTCAAGAAATTCGACAGATTGAATGAATTCCTGTTTATACTCGACGGAGACCAGCAAAATAAACCCAGCCATAAGAAATTACGGGAAACTGTGCTACGTGAAAGTTCTATTCTATTTCTGCCGGGCGAAGGTTCGCCTGAACTGTGGGTGTGGCAAACATTGAGTAACAATACCCAAGAGGCATCCGGGTATCTGAACACCACGCAAGAAAATCTTCGGAAATACATACAAAAGGCGGATGGCATCTTTCAGGAAAACGACGACTCGAAATCCGCTTTCGCCAAAGGAAAACTGCGCTCGCTAGCGGATGAGCTGGCACATAACGATTATGGGCAGAAGATCTGCCGCGCACTTGCACACCATGAAGCGGGCAACCCAAAAAGCGAGATTCAACCGCTTGTAGGCAACCTCCGCGATGAGTTGAATCGTTGGCGAAGACTCAATTCATAAAACACCCCCTAACCCATTACTTCGGTGAACCTGCAAGAATCGCTACCGAACACCCCAATACACCCGTAACCGCCGCCGCAAGCCCCGCAAGCCAATGAACTCCATACCAAAGACCAAACTCGAAACTTCCATCCGCCAACACCTCTTCGCAGACCTGTTCATACAGCACGGCTGGGACGAAGGCAGCCCCGAGCCCCTTCATCTAAAGCTATCTGAAGATGAAACAGCCCAAATACAACGCGTCGCCTCCAAGAGCGGCTTCGCCGTATGTATCTGGGAAGCCGGAGAGCGATACCTCGAAAGCAGATCCCAAGTGCGGCGCCTCGTCAGCGAGCTAATGAAGTACCACTACGAGCACCTCCTGATTGTATGCGGCAAGGGAAAACAGCGCTGGATAGTAGGCATCGTGCCCCAAAACAAACCACTCCGCACCTACGAAGTCGAATGGCACGAGAACCAAGACATACAGCCCCTCGTACAAAAACTAGACGGCGTCATCTTCTCTCTGGAAGATGAAGAAAAAGGGATAGCCATCACAGACGTGGTAGAAAAGGTACGAAGCGCATTTGTAGAAAACGCGGAAAGGATCACAAAAAAGTTCTACGCGGAGTTCCGCAAAGAGCTCGGCGCATTCGCCGAATTCATAGAAGGAATCGGAGAGCGGGTATCGAGGGATTGGTACGCCGCATTGATGCTAAACAGGCTCATGTTCATCTACTTCATACAAAAGCGGCACTTTCTGGATGGAGACACCGCCTATCTGGAGAACCGCCTAGCCCAAACCAAACGGACACAAGGGCGAGACAAATTCCATCAACACTTCTATCGGCATTTTCTAAAGAGGCTATTCCATGAAGGGCTAGGCACTCCGGAGGACAAGAGAAACCCGGAACTCGCCAAGCTACTGGGCAAAGTGCCGTACCTCAACGGAGGGCTATTCGACCCGCATCAGATAGAGGAACAGAACGCAGACATAGACATACCGGACAAAGCCTTCGAGAATCTATTCGGCTTCTTCCGTCAATACAACTGGAATCTGGACAGCCGACCCACCTCAAGCGGCAAAGATATAAACCCGGACGTAATCGGCTACATCTTCGAGAAGTATATAAACGATCGCGCATCAATGGGCGCATACTACACACAAGAAGACATAACAGGCTACATAGCGCGCTGCACCGTCATCCCCTTCCTGCTAGCCCGTGCAAAGGACAACTGTGCCAACGCCTTTGAGCAGCCCTCCGGCATCTGGCGCTTCCTCCAAGAAAACCCGGACGGCTACATATACGAAGCGGTTCGCAAAGGGTGCGATATCCCGGATGAAGAACTGCCGGAAAATATACGGCGCGGCATAGACACGGAAGCGTCCAACCTTCTAGAGCGTCGCAGTGAATGGAACACCCCTACCCCTAAGAGGTTCGGGCTACCTACCGAAATTTGGCGCGAGACTATGGCAAGACGCAAGAGGTATTTCGACCTTAAAGCCAAGTTACAAAATGGTGAAATCCGTTTAATAGAAGATTTGATTACATATAACCTAGATATTCAGCGATTCGCGGGTGATGCCCTTCGCTACTATGAGGGCTCCGATTTCATAGCAGCCTTCTTCAAAGCCATCGTCGGAAAGGCGGACAAGAAGACAACGGAGCGAGGGCTGACCGTTCTGGATCCCGCCTGCGGCTCCGGCGCCTTCCTATTCGCCGCTCTCGGTGTGCTGGAGCCGTTATATGAGGGGTGCATAGAAAGGATGAGGAGCTTCGTGGAGGATGACGACAAACTGCATGAACTAGGCGGACGCAAAGGAACGAAGAAGTATCCGCAGTTTCGCGAGCTGCTGGATGATATAGACGCGCACCCCAATCAGCGCTACTGGATATACAAAACTATCATCCTGAACAACCTCTACGGCGTGGACATAATGAGGGAGGCGGCGGAAATTGCAAAACTGAGACTCTTCCTCAAACTCGCGGCGGAGGCGGAATACGCCCCGCATAAGCGGAACATGGGACTAGAACCCCTGCCGGATATAGATTTCAACATCCGCTCAGGCAACTCCCTCGTAGGGTTTGCGAGCATGAAGGAGTTCAAGGAGTTCGCCAGCATAGACACAACGACAGGACAGTACAAGTCCGCCTTGGATAGCAGCCTGACGGATGAGATACGGGAGGAGGCGAAGATTGTGCAGATGGCGAGCGAACGTTTCAGGTATGCACAGGGACACGGCGGCGAAGGATACAGGCAGGCAAAGGATGAGCTGAGCGGACGCCTCGAGGTTCTCAACGAGAAGATGAACCGATACCTAGCCGCTAAGTACGGCAAATACGACAAAGCCAAAGAGGGAGAGTATGAGCAATGGAAGGCATCGCATCAGCCCTTCCACTGGATGGCGGAGTTCTACGGGATCATAGAGGAAGACGGCGGCTTCGATGTGGTGATCGGCAATCCGCCGTATGTGGAATATAGCAAGGTACGAAAGGATTACATCGTGCGGGATTACAAGACCGAGTCCTGTGGGAATTTGTACGCGTTTTTTGTAGAAAAGACTTTCAGTTTGCGAGTTGATAAAGGCGGAATCGGAATGATAGTACAGTTGCCTATTATTTGTACAGATCGCATGATCCCGCTACAAAAAATGTTTGCAGGAAAATATGAACATAGCTGGTTCTTGAATTTCGATGATCGCCCCGGAAAATTGTTCGCTGATTTGCAGCACATTCGGGCAACGATTTTTATAAATACTACTAGAAAATCGCTCGCGATATTTTCGACGAAGTACAAACGATGGCACTCGCATATCCGCGAAACGATTTTTGAAGATATTAAACTGCATAATATCGAACAATCTAAAATAGCGGGTGTTTTCCCAAAGTTAGAGGATACTATCGATACCGATATATTTTCTAAAATTTTGAACCAGCGAGGGATTGATTACTTTCTCTCTAATTCTAGGACCAAAAACTCTTGCTACTTTCATAACGCGCCTCAGTATTGGATACGTGCCACCGATTTCGTTCCGTATTTCTGGAATGAACGGGATGGTGAAAAACAGTCGGTGCAAGTCAAAAGCCTTTCATTTCAAGATCGTGATCATGCTTTGGCGGTGTGCGCACTGCTCAACAGTTCGCTATTTTATTGGTGGTTTATTGTTTGTTCCGATTGCCGTCATCTAAACATGAGGGAAATCGGCTCCTTTCCTCTCGACATCGAGCAGATTGATGAAGGAAAATTGCATAGGTTGTCAGGCATACTTTCGGAATTGATGGAGAGCTACCGCAGCCATGCCGTTCGCAAGGAGACAAACTACAAAACTACGGGCAAGGTTGTCTATGACGAATTCTACCCGCGCCACTCAAAGGCAATCATAGATAAAATAGATGTACTGCTAGCAGAACATTACGGCTTCACGGAAGAGGAGCTAGACTACATCATCAACTACGACATCAAATACAGGATGGGATTGGCAAAATGAACAATAAATATGAATCGTTTTCAGTAAGAATGGGCTACAAACAACCCAAGCCCATACAGCGAGAAAGCATGGATGAGGGTTTGCGCAATAGGCTTTGGACTGTATTCTATGAAAACTGTCAAAATCAGCCACCTACACTTATAGGATACGAAGGAGACAATCATATAATATACTCCCTAATCTGGAAGGAGTTCTTGCCTAAACCTTCCGATGAATACAGAGAGTACGGGAGCGATGAAAATAAAAAGTTTGTTAGAGTGATATTCCTATACGAAGTATGGACCAGAGTATTTGATTTAATAGAATTTTGTTGTCAAAAAGCAGCAGACTCGCGCGATTTTGAAGATCAATGCAACGAGGTTTTAAAGAAAGAAAATTCTGCCTATAGCATCGTACGAGGATATGTCATTGAGATTACTTCTGCAGAGGAAATCCAATCTATAGAAAGGGCGATGAGTGTGCCGTTTGAAGGTGTCAGAGAGCACACTCATCAGGCCCTCATTTTGCTTTCCGATAGAGAGGATCCTGATTATCGAAATTCCATCAAGGAGTCCATCAGTGCCGTTGAATCTTTGGTAAAGAAAGTTACGGGAGAGAGTAACAGAGGCATGAGTCAATTGAGCCAGAAGTTAAATTTACACCCTGCTCTTGGCGAAGCCTTAGGAAAACTATACGGATTCACCAGTGATGCGGATGGCATCCGTCATGGTGGATCAGGAAAACTATTGGAGGTAGACAAGAGTACGGCTCGCTTCATGCTGGTGATATGCTCCGCATTTGTAAACTATATAATCTCCAAACATCCGGACAGCATAAAGGATGAATAAAGCCGCTTTATCAACTACAGGATGGGGCTTAGATATGAAAGGACTGAAGACGATAAAGAATGAGTTTACGGCGTGGGTTAAAGAACTGAATGAGAAGGGTCGGCAACGTTTTTACAGAGGGTTGGCAGATGCGAGTTGGAAATTGGACTCTTCGGCGCGCCGAAGAGTGAAAATAAACACGGCAGAGGATACCTACATTAAGGATCTGATAAAAGACGCTCGTAAGGAGGGCTTTGGGTGCCAAGACGTTCGGAGCTTTCCGAGTTACTTGCAAAATCGCCGTGTCTTGTAGACTTTAACCCTCTTGTCGCTTTGTGGTTTGCATGCAAAGATCTACCCGAGAAGTGTGGAGTAGCAGTATTTCTACCGGATAATATAAAGAATTTTGATGTGAGAACAGGAACAAGAGTGGAAAATCGAAAAATATGGCGATGGAACGATATGAATAACCGCCGCAGTATCGCTCAGAAATCGGTCTTTATGTTTATCAATATATGGGGAAATACCGAAAGGATTTTGTAATTACGTAAAAAACCCGCCAAGAAGGATATTATAGAAACTTTGAAGAGCCTTCGTATCAGAAGAAAGGATGTTCCCTGATTTATCCGGCTTTGCCCTTTCTAACGCAGGATAAGCCGTATGCGTATCGCTTCCCGGAAGAAAACTCTCAGATGGGTTTAAAGCATAGAGAAGGAGCTTGATGAATCGATATGGTACTACACCGAAGCCATAAAGCACAGAGGAGTCTATACGGATGCATACTTCAGGAAGAAACGTAAAAGCGGATTTGTGCCATAGAAGATTAATCATAGAATATTTCACTGGCGCCATTTCCGGCGGAGGCGATATACATTTTGCGGTGGCGTGCTGCAAAGACCGTTGGCATACTACAAAAGAGAATCGCAAAGGTAAGTTTAGGCAAGTTAGAATGCTATCGAGGACTTCAGCAAGTTAATCGACTAAATCAACGCTCCCCAGCATACTACGATCGCGGAATCACACCTGTACGTAAATTCACCAAATTGCAGATTTCAACAGAAGATACAGGAGATACAGATTCCCTGAACCTTGCCGACATATACAACTCTCTCGGAATATTCAAACAAAACCCGATGCCATTGAGGATTTCAATAAGGCAATTATAGACCCAAATATTGAACCCTACCGATCGCCGCGGCATCTATAATAATTGGCAAATTCAAACAAATACCCGATGCTATCAAGGATTTCAGCAAGCAATTGAAATGTACCGAAATAGCGCCGGTAATCTCGGAATTAAAAAGGCAAATTCAAACTTACCCCCTGATATCAAGGATTTCATCAAGGCGAACTAAATGAGCCTGAGGCAACTATAATCGCGGAATCGCAAGGCGAAAAGATTCGAAGAGCAGCCAAGAGGATATCGACAAGCTATCGCCCTTGATGCAAATATCGACAAGAAACAATTATTGGATTGTACAACTGCTTAACCATAGTTCGAATTTCAACCCGGAAAGCAGCCATATTACTACAGATGAAACCCCGTCTATATTATCAGATTATCGATACTACGAAGAATCAAGATGCTTCCGAGAATTAACAGTAAAAGATAAACCCTTAACAGCTTCACTGAGGGGTTGGGCTATATCATCAACCATGACATCGAATACGGGAAGGGGCTGGCGAAATGAGCAATGAACAGGAACCGAAGACTATAAAGACTGTTGAGGAGTTTATCGCGTGGGTTGAGAGCTTGAGTGAAAGGGGTCATAAACCGCTCTACAGAGGGTTGGCAGATTCGAGTTGGAAGATGGAATCTTCGGCGCACCGAAGAGTAGTAGACCGCGATGCAACTCAAAGATACATTATAAACATGCTAAACGTCGCTCGTCTGAGGGACTTGGGGCGCCAAGACGGTTCGGAGCTTTCCGATTTGAAGCTACTTGCAAAACTGCAACACAACGGAGCCGCCACCTGCCTTATAGACTTTACAGCCAACCCTCTTATCGCACTATGGTTCGCATGCAAAGATTTACCCGAAAAATGTGGCAAAGTAGCAGCAGCTCCAACGGATAATATAAAGAATTTTAATGATGTGAACTATGAACAGGAACAAGAGTGGAAAATCGAAAAATTTTTCGATGAATGGAAACTATGGCGATGGAAACCCGGAGATATGAATAACCGTCGCAGTATCGCTCAGCAATCGGTCTTTATATTCACATCACCAACATATGGGGACATGTCGGAAACATTTTGTAATTATGTAAAAATACCCGCTGAAAGCAAGAAAGACATTATAAAAAACTTGAGTAGCCTCGGCATCACAGAAGAAAGCATGTTCCCTGATTTTTCCGGCTTTGCCCTTTCTAACGCACATGATAAGCCGTACTCTAACTACGAAGCAGCGGAAAATTTACGGATGGGTTCAGACCTTCATCAAAAAGGTAAGCCTTGTGAAGCGATACAGTACTACGACGAAGCCATAAGACTTAACAAAAGCGATAACAATAAGGACGCATACACATACACATACTTCACTAGAGGAAACGCAAAGGTGGATTGCGGTGATTTCACCGGTGCCATAGAAGATTACGACGAAGTCATACGACTCGATAAAAACTCCGTGTTGGCATACTACAATAGAGGACGCACAAAGGTAAGGCTAGGCAGATTAGACGATGCTATCGAGGACTTCAGCAAGGTAATCGAACTAAATCCACTCTCCCCGGCATACTACGATCGCGGAATCACAAACCTGAAACTAAGTAAATTCACCGACGCCATTGCAGATTTCAACAGAATCATTGAAATCCATCCAACCACATCTTCAAACAGCTTAGGAGATATCCTAAAAAGCACACGACACAATCTAAACTCCCTGAACCTTGCCGACATATACAACTCTCTCGGAATCGCAGAGGCAAATTCAAGCAACCTACCCGATGCTATCAAAGATTTCAACAAGGCAATTGAACTAGACCAAAATATTGAACCCTACCGAAATATCGCCGCGGCATACTATAATAATCGCGGAATCGCAAAGGCAAATTCAAACAAATTACCCGATGCTATCGAGGATTTCAGCAAGGCAATTGAACTAGATCAAAAGCTCGCCGCGGCATACTATAATCGCGGAATCGCAAGGCAACATTCGGGAGATTCGAAGAGCAGCCAAGAGGATATCGACAAGGCTATCGCCCTCGATTCAAATATCGACAAGAAACAGGGTTATTATTGGATTGTACAAATGCTTTATCATAATTCGAGGTTTAATTTAAACAAAGATGGCTCCTTTACTAGAAAAAGAGAACCCCTCTATACTACTCGCTTCAATCTCAATACCGCGAAGAAACAGGACGATTCCTAGAATTGAGAACAACACGGCAAAAGATAAATGGATAATAAAGTAACAGCTTCACTGAGGAGTCGGGCTATATCATCAACCATGACATCGAATACGGGAAGGGGCTTGGCAAAATGAACATAAAGACCATTACTGAATTTGTCGATTGGACAGAAACATTAAAAGGGTCTTTGATGCTCTACCGTGGGCTATCTGATACCCGCATGGATTTGGAAGCATCGGGATACCGTAGGATCAAGACGAAAGAAGAACCTGTTCCCCCCATGCGGGTATTTTACAACTACATTACACGGCTGTTGGATCGTGCCAGTCTCCAGGGTTTTAGACAAAAACAAGGACTAACAATAACCTTTCTGATTTGGAATTACTCGCAGAATTGCAACACAATGGTGCGGCAACCTGTCTGATTGATTTTACGGCAAACCCTTTGATTGCATTGTGGTTTGCTTGTCAGGAAAGCCCGGAGAAAGTGGAAAAGTGGCTGCCATGGCAACGGACAACATAGCTCGATTTTGCTGTTGTCGATTATGAAAGCGTGTCTAATCCAATCATGGAATTCTTTAAGGAAGAAAAATTATGGAAGTGGACTCCCGCACATCAAAACAATCGCATTGTTGCCCAGAACTCAGTGTTTGTATTTGGAAAAGAAAAAATTGTAGAGAGATACTACGAAACCATAGAGATAGAAGATGGGAACAAAAAGAGCATCATTAGTGAATTACGGGATAAATTCGGAATTGATGAGAAATATCTCTTTAGTGATTTCCCCGGTTTTTCTCTGGCTAACGCACATAATAAGCCATATAGCGACTATAGCGCAGAGGATTATTTTTCCTTCGGTGTAGGGTTCAGTCAAAGAAAGGCGCATGAAAAGGCAATAGAATATTATGACAAGGCAATTGAACTCAATCCTAAATTTGCCGCAGCAGATTACAATCGTGGGGTTGCCAGGATGGATTCAGGCGACTATCAAGGTGCGATAGCCGATTATGACAAGGCGATTGAACTCAATCCTCAATCTGCCGAAGCATATAACAATCGTGGAAATGCCAGGATGGCTTCAGGTGACCAGCAAGGTGCGATAGCCGATTATGACAAGGTAATTGAACTCAATCCTCAAGATGCCGAAGCATATTACAATCGTGGGGTTGTCAGGAGTGCTTCAGGTGACCATCAAGGTGCGATAGCCGATTATGACAAGGCAATTGAACTCAATCCTCAACTTGCCGAAGCATATAACAATCGCGGAAATGCCAAGAGATGATTTAGGTAACTATCAAGGTGCGATAGCCGATTATGACAAGGCAATTGAACTCAATCCTCAACTTGCCAATGCATATAACAATCGCGGAAATGACAGGATGGATTCAGGTGACCAGCAAGGTGCGATAGCCGATTATGACAAGGTAATTGAACTCAATCCTCAATTTGCCGAAGCATATAACAATCGCGGAAATGCCAGGATGGTTTCAGGTGACCGGCAAGGTGCGATAGCCGATTATGACAAGGCAATTGAACTCAATCCTCAACTTGCCAATGCATATAACAATCGCGGAATTGCCAGGATGGTTTCAGGTGACCAGCAAGGTGCGATAGCCGATTATGACAAGGCAATTGATCTCAATCCTCAATATGCCAATGCCTATAACAATCGCGGAAATATCAGGATGGGATTCAGGTGACCGGCAAGGTGCGGTAGCCGATTATGACAAGGCAATTGAACTCAATCCTAAAGATGCCAATGCCTATAACAATCGCGGAAATATCAGGATGGGTTCAGGTGACCGGCAAGGTGCGATAGCCGATTATGACAAGGCAATTGAACTCAATCCTAAAGATGCCAATGCCTATAACAATCGCGGGGTTGCCAGGAGAGATTTAGGTAACTATCAAGGTGCGATAGCCGATTTTGACAAGGCAATTGAACTCAATCCTAAAGATGCCAATGCCTATAACAGTCGCGGAAATGCCAGGACTCTGGTTTCAGGTGACCAGCAAGGTGCGATAGCCGATTATGACAAGGCAATTGAACTCAATCCTCAACATGCCAAAGCCTATTACCTTCGTGGAATTGTCAGGAGTGCTTCAGGTGACCAGCAAGGTGCGATAGCCAATTATGACAAGGTAATTGAACTCAATCCTCAACTTGCCGAACTGCCTATTACAATCGTGGAGTTGCCAGGAGTAATTCAGGTGACCAGCAAGGTGCGATAGCCGATTATGACAAGGCAATTGAACTCAATCCTCAATGCTTGCCGAATCCTATTACAATCGAAAAGGGGATTGCCAGGATAAAGCTTCGTGAGGCGACTATCAAGGTGCAAAGATAGCAGATTATGACAAGGCAATTGAACTCAATCCTCAAGATGCCGAAGCATATTACAATCGCGGAATTGTTAGGAGTAAATTCAGGTGACCAGAAAGGTGCTATAGCCGATTATGACAAGGCAATTGAACTCAATCCTCAAGATGCCGAAGCATATGAACAATCGCGGAGTTGTCAGGATGGTTTCAGGTGACCAACAAGGTGCTATAGCAGATTGTGACAAGGCAATTACGAATCCGGAAATCAATCATGTGGATTCAGATTTGCGAGATACTGAACATAACTCTCGTTGCATATCCTTTACAATCGTGGCACAAATGTATGACAGGATGGTTTTGGAGAGATTCGGAAGGCGGCAAAAGGGATATTGACAAAGCCATCGAACTCGATCCGAGAATTGAGAACAACACGGCTAAAGATAAGTCGGATAATAAAGTAACAGCTTCACTGAGGAGTCGGGCTATATCATCAACCATGACATCGAATACGGGAAGGGGCTTGGATAGATGAACCCCAAACAAGAACCAAAGACTATAAAGACTGTCGAGGAGTTTACGGCGTGGGCTGAAGGTCTTAATGAGAAGGGTCATCAATGGCTCTACAGAGGGCTGGCGAATACGGATTGGGAAGTAGAATCGGCGGCTTTTCGCAGATTGAGAGATTACTCCTTCAACTCTTCTACCGGCATTACATCGTCAAATCCTCAGCTAGGTATTTTACTCGAACAATTTCAGCTATACATTCTACATCTGATTGACTTAGCACATATGCGAGGCTTTAGGCGTCGCAACGGCGCACGTCTGTCCGACTTGGAATTACTCTCGGAACTGCAGCACTACGGCGCCGCTACTTGCCTCATAGATTTCACAGTCGATCCTCTAGCCGCCTTGTGGTTCGCCTGCAGAGAAAAGCCCGGTAAACACGGCTGCGTGGTAGCAGTAAACACCGAAAATGAGGAAGATTTCTATAATGTAACCCCGAGTAAGTTGGAATTGAAAATAGAAACCCTCATCAACGGCGAAACGTTGTGGAAATGGGAGCCGCATGACACAAACAACCGTATCATTGCCCAGCGGTCGGTATTCATCTTCGGAAGGCCAAAGATAGAAAAAGGGGTGTTTGAAGAAGTAACGGTAAACGCCGATGATAAATCGGGTATCTCAAGTAGTTTGCGGAGTAAATTCGGCATAGGAGAGGAAACTTTATTCAGAGACTTCCCGGGTTTTGCCGCTTCCCATTCCTATGACAAGCCATACAATTATGATACAGAGGCTCTTAGTTATCTTGTAGAAGAGATGCAACGAGGGAGGTAGAGTGACCGCAAAGAGTGAATACGGGCCGGAAAGGGCGATATGGTACTATGATAGGATTATCGCTCTTGATCCGGAATATTTCAAGGCATACCACAATCGCGGAGTTGCAAAGAGTAGCTTGGGCGATTTTATAGGCGCCATAAAGGATTTGGACAAAGCTATTGAGCTCAATCGGAATGACGCCGATGCGTACTATAATCGCGGAAATGCAAAGCTGAAACTAGGCAACTTTACAGACGCCATAGCCGACTATAACAAAGCCGTACAACTCGATCCAAAATATGCCAAAGCATATAACAATCTCGGAGTTGCAAAGAAGAACACAGGAGATTTCGAAGAGGCAATGGAGAGCTTCGATACCTCTATAGAGATAAAGCCAAATTCCGCGGGAGCATACATCAATCGCGGGCTCTTGAAGGAGGAAATGGATAATCTCACCGGTGCCATAGAGGACTACAATAAGGCTATCCGCCTCAACCCGAATATTGCCGAAGCCTATTTAAATCGCGGACTTTCAAAGCAGAACATCGGCGACCTCATAGGTGCCATAGAGGATTACGATAAGGCTATAAATCTCAACCCATACTACAGTAAAGCATACGGCAGTCGCGGAGTTGCAAAGGAGGACATCGGCGACCTCACAGGTGCTATAGATGACTACAGTAAAATCATTGAGTTAAACACGGAGATTGCCAACACATACTACAATCCCATCAGAAGCGAAACGCGCAGATCGGACGGCTTAGTGAGCATCGCCGAAGAGTCCGCCATACCGCCCGAACTCGAGTCCTCCTTCGTTTTGGCATACATAAATCGCGGAAATGCAAAGATGGCTAAAGGTGACCTAGACGGTGCAATAGCCGACCATGACAGAGCTATACGGATTTATCCGAAGAACGCCATGGCGTACAGCAACCGCGGAGCTGCAAAGCGAGCTAAGGGTGACCTAGACGGCGCAATAGCCGACCATGACAAAGCCATCGAACTAGACCCAAAGGATAATCTAGCATATTACAACCGCGGAAATGCAAAGCGGGACAAAGGTGACCAGCAAGGTGCGATAGACGATTATGATAAGGCAATTGAACTCAATCCTCAAGATGCCAATGCCTATAACAATCGCGGAAAAGCCAGGAGCAAAAGGGATTTAGATGACTTTCAGCAAGGTGCGATAGCCGATTATGACAAGGCAATTGAACTCAATCCTCAATTTGCCGAAGCCTATAACAATCGCGGAGTTGACAGGATGGCTTCAGGTGACCAGCAAGGTGAGATAGCCGATTATGACAAGGCAATTGAACTCAATCCTCAATATACCGAAGCATATTACAATCGTGGAAATGCCAGGAGAAATTTAGGTGACCAGCAAGGTGCGATAGCCGATTATGACAAGGCAATTGAACTCAATCCTCAATCTGCCGAAGCCTATAACAATCGCGGAGTTGACAGGATGGCTTCAGGTGACCAGCAAGGTGCGATAGCCGATTATGACAAGGCAATTGAACTCAATCCTCAAGATGCCGAAGCCTATTACTTTCGTGGAATTGCCAGGATAATTTAGGTGACCAGCAAGGTGCGATAGCCGATTATGACAAGGCAATTGAACTCAATCCTCAATCTGCCGAAGCTTATAACAATTTCTTTCGTGGAAATGCCAGGAGTAATTTAGGTGACCAGCAAGGTGCGATAGCCGATTATGACAAGGCATATTGAACTCAATCCTCAATCTGCCAAGGCCTATAACAATCGTGGAAATGCCAGGAGATGGTTTCAGGTGAGGGTTGCGATAGCCGAAGATTGACAAAGCAATTGAACTCAATCGGCAAAAGGGATATTGACAAAGCCATCGAACTCGATCCAGAGTATTGCCGAGGATGAATGACAGGTTTGCACTTGAAGAAGCGAACACTCTCATAGCGCCTCTGAAAAGTGCCGCCGCCCTACTCATACGGGCTAACGAAGGATGACGCTTTGTATGCTATATTTTGATTGTCGATAAGTGAGAGAAAATGGGTTTCAATCGGAATTATTCTCCCGCCAACAAAGGCTAAGGGTAACCTTACCGGCGCTATAGAGGACTATGATAAAGCAATACAACTCAACCCCCGATTATGCCGAAGAACGTAACAGTCACAGAATCGCAAAACGTCTTTTAGGAGATTCCAGTGTTAGACGAAAATAAAGGTATCCGCAAATCTATACGGATAGATCTACACGCCGCATACTTCAATAGCGGAAACGCAAAGGCAAACTCAAAGGACTTCAAAGGTGCAATCCAAGATTACGATCAAGCCGTAAAACTCCACCCTAACTATGCTATGGTATACAACAACCGCGGCCTAAACGCAAAAGCGGATTCAAACGATAATTCAGAGGCGCAATATAGGATTACGACAAATCTATAATGAAACGGAAACTCATGCCCTACCCCAAAGTGCACATTGCCTTGGGTTACGACAATCCGCGGAAGGTGACAATGCAAAGGCGGAACTCGGCGATTTCGTCGGCGCTATCCAAGATTGGAACGCAGCAATTAGCGTTTTATACAACTCAGTGAACCTAACTTTGTACGCGCTTACGCGAATCGCGGAAACGCAAAGATAGGCTTCGGCGATTTCACCGGAGCCATCCAAGATTACGATAAAGTCATACAACTCAAAGATTCATTGGAAGGGTAACCGATGAAATGAAAGCCTGGTACCCTGAGAAAGATTTGCGCTAGATGAATTTGCCTTTGTATACAACAATCGCGGAAATGCAAAGCGGTCTAAGGGTGACCTTACCGGCGCTATAGAGGACTATGATAAAGCAATACAACTCAACCCGGATTATACCGAAGCATACAACAATCTCAGAGATGCAAAGCGCCTACTAGGAGATTCCGCCGATGGTCAATAAAGGTACCGACAAATCTATCGCACTCTATAGCAAGCTTTACTCTTCCTATAGAAGATAACAATGCAGGCGGTAACTACTCTATGATTGGAATCACAACAAAGACACCTCTCACGAACAGGCGCAGCCGGCAAAAACTCGCCTGCCGTATTTGAAAGAGAGATTTTACGGTAAAATAAGTAAGTATAGATGCCGATATCACACATCCCGAAAATATCACATGCCGTCAATGCCATCGGTAATGAGGATATTGCAGACAAGCACAAAACCGCTTTCATATGCTCTCGTCGCTTTCCGGCAGAGGCTGTTCTGCGCATATACGATTGGGCAAGGGAGATTCGTGAAAGCGAGGGGTGTGTGATCTCAGGCTTCCATTCATTAATGGAGAGGGACGTCCTGAATATACTGCTCAAAGGGAGTCAGCCCCTCATTCTCGCCGCCGCGCGTGGGTTGCCGAAGCGATACTCGCCTATCATGCGCCGCGCATTGGAGGAGGGACGGCTGCTAGTAGTGAGCCCCTTCCCCGATTCGGTAGTGCGCGTAACCTCCGATACCGCCCGCAGGCGCAATAGGTTTATGCTTGAGGTGGCGGACTGTATTGTGATTGGTCACACAGATCCGGATAGCCCCTTATCGATGGAAGTCGAGAAAATCGGATATTATAAAGACGTTATAAGACTTTAGAAAGAGAGAATATCGCGACGCTGTGCAATCATTTCAGGTAAATGCTCACCCGGTATCGACACCGAGAGAGGTTTATCTTTGAAGGCAATATTGAGTTCCCTCCTATAGGCAGGGATAGCACGTTTAGGAAAATAAGGCACTATGAATGATAATGATATTGAACAACAGCTTCCACCACTTCGCACGAGGATAGTGTGCACTATTGGACCCGCTACGGATGATGAAGAGCTGATAGGTGAGATGATAGATGCCGGCATGTCTGTGGCTCGGCTGAATTTGGCGCACGGTAGCCGTGCCGATCATGAAAGGTATATAGCCAAAATCCGAAAGGCGGAGGAAGGCAGAGATATTGAAGTTGGAATATTGGCGGATTTGCCAGGTCCTAAATATCGTTTGGGAGAGATGACAGTTCCCGCAATTCATCTGAATGAAGGAGCGGAGTTCATCCTTAGGAAGAACCCTATAGACGGCACACAGCACGAAGCTTCCATAAACCCTCCGGGATTGTATAAAGATATAGTCTCAGGAGCTAGGGTACTGATAAATGAAGGCGTGGTAGAACTGATAGCAGAGGAAGTAAAGGATGGTGATATCCACTGTCGTGTTTCCATAGGCGGTGAGATTCAGAGGCATAAGTCTGTAACTGCTCCCGGGTTTACATCCACACTGGGTTACTTCACGGATGAAACAATGGCCGCGCTGGATATGGCCGCGAATGCCGAGATAGACTTCGTGGGACTGTCTTATATAAGGAATACCGATGACCTGCGAGCTGTGCGCTCATTTCTAAAAGAAAGAGGCTTCACGCCCGATTTGGTAGCGAAAATTGAACTGAGGCAAGCGGTGGAAAATATAGAGCGGATAGTGGAAGAAGCGGATGCGATTATGGTTGCACGCGGAGATTTAGGAGTAGAGATGCCGCTTCAAGATGTGCCGGGTGTTCAAAAACGCATAATAGCCGTGTCTAATCATGCCGGCAAACCCGTTATCACCGCTACGCAAATGCTTGAATCGATGATCGGGGCGCCGCGTCCTAGTCGCGCTGAAGTAACCGATGTCCATAATGCCGTAGTGGATGGCACAGATGCAATAATGCTATCCGCCGAGACGTCCGTAGGAAAATACCCATTGCGTGCCGTTCGTTTCATGGCAGCCATAGCACGCAGCGCAGAAGAACAGACGGATTACTCCAGAATAGCGGCAAGGCGTTCACTTGGTCCCGCCATGGTAGACGATACAATAGCGGCAAGCGCAAGCCGAGTGGCGGAGGAGTTGGGCGCAGTTGCAATAATAGCGTTCACTGAATCCGGTAGTACAGCCAAAAGAGTAGCTACTTTCAGACCATCTGTCCCCATAATAGCACCGGTCAGACGCTTGGAAGCACTGCGGACTCTCACCCTCTGTTGGGGCATCAGGCCTATTTTATCCAAACCTTACACAGAGGTACAAAGTATATTCAGAGCAGGCTCAGAGATAGCCGTTTCTATGGGATATGCAAAGGAAGGAGACCTTATAGTCATAGTTGCGGGTATACCTATAGGCGTGCCGGGAAATACAAACCTTCTACGCGTAATCCGTGTACCCGCTATCGATTGAACAGGTAAACAAAGGCAAGTATAAGAACTTAGAATCACATACTGAGGCGTCAAACTTCCCTATACCGTAACGACAGTATTTACAAGCCGTCCTATACCTTCTATCTCTATAATCACAACGTCGTCCTCTTGCAATGTGAAATCCTGCGGCGGTATGACTCCGGTGCCTGTCATAACTACAGTTCCGTCCGGTACAGAGTTATGCCTCTGAAGCCACATTGCCAGATCTTCACAGCTGCGTTTCATATGAGATGTATTGGATGCCCCTTCGTATACTGTGTAATCGTCTCGCCGAATTGTGAGGGTAACACTAAGGTGTTGCGGATCGGGTATCGCCTCGAGCGTGGCAAGGCAAGGTCCGAAAGACGCGGACTTATCATAAAACTTTGCCTGAGGGAGATAGAGGGGATTTTGTCCTTCTATGGCGCGGCTAGACATATCGTTACCTATCGTGTAGCCTGCTATCCGCCCATTGAAGAGGACAAAGGCTAATTCAGGTTCCGGAACATCCCAGCCGGAATCCGCTCTTATACCTACCTGCCCAAAAGGAGGTTGAACCCGTTCACCGGTGGCTTTGAAGAAGGACTCCGGGCGATCAGACGCGTATACTTTAGCGTACACATCGGGCGTATCGCTTTCGGCTTGTCGTTCCCTCATACTATCCTGATATGTAACCCCAAACGCCCATACTTCCGGTGCATCTATTGGCGGAAGCAGTTTTATATCCGATTCTCGCTTCTCTCCTTCTCCCATTTCTACGGGAGGTAGCAAATCTTCCGATACGGACATAGCAGTAGTCAAACCTTCATCGAGCAGCTTTCTCGTTACAGTGTCTATATCGCACCCCAATATGGAGCCCGCTTTCATAAGATCCAATACGGAACGGACCTGCGGTTTTAGGGCTGTAAGGTTGAATAGCGTATCTATGGAAGGTTCTACACCTACACAACGCTCCCCTTTCCTGTAAAACTGATAGTAATGCATATTTCAATCTCCTTGAAGTGAGAATACAGTATGTATGAGCGAAATTTGAATCCGCAATGGGTAATTTACGAAGAAGCTTAGTATAACCTACTATGTCCTTATTGGGAGGCACGCAAGGCTTTCATCACTGCTCCGTGGCGAATGCCATAACCCTTATTCTATAACCTGCACACCTACTATAAATCACATTATTCATTAGAGGATAGTATTACACAGAGAGAATGGCATCACAGAACAGAATACAAAAAAACAAAGTAGCCTTTGTATATCATCCGGATCTCGCCGAATATGAATTATCACCCTATCATCCCTTGAAACCGATAAGGCTTAGGTATATGTATGAGCTGATGTGCGCGTCATCTCTGTTGGATTCGGAAAATATTACGGAGATAACGCCTTCGGCAGCAACAGAAGATGAAATTCTTCTTGTTCATGACCGAGATTATCTGGAGGTTGTAAAGACGATTAGCCGCGGCGGAATTGTTCCATCCATGCACGAATACGGTTTTGGGTTCGGAGACAATCCGCCCAGCATAGGGATGTATGAATGGAGTGCGATGGCTGCAGGCGCTACATTGACAGCGAGCCGCTCTGTTTCCAAAGGGGAATACCCCATAGCATTTGCGCCCGCGGGCGGCGTTCATCATCACGCAATGCCAAAGCGCGCTTCGGGTTTCGGGGTGTTTAACGATGTCGCCTTAGCCATCGCCGAATTGGTACAGGAGGGCTTTCGCGTCGCTTACGTAGATATAGACTGCCATCACGGCGACGGTGTACAGCACATTTTCTATGATAGCGACAAGGTTCTGACTATCTCCATACATGAAACCGGCAGTAGCCTATTTCCCGGATCCGGATTTGTGGGAGAAAGTGGAACGGGTAAAGGATCGAATTACAACATAAACATACCTCTAGCACCCTACACGCGAGATGATGCATGGTTATGGGCACTCGGGGAGATTGTGCCGACTGCTCTGCATACATACCGGCCGGATATACTCTTCACACAGTTGGGGATAGATACGCATCACTTAGACCCTCTAACACACTTGAATATCACAACCCAAGGCTTTACGAAGGCGGTGCGGATGCTGGCACGCTTCTCCGAAAAGGAAGTAGGCAGGTGGGTTGCCGTAGGCGGCGGAGGTTACGATATAGGAGCAGTGGCACGTGGGTGGACTATGGCATTATCTACGATGTCCGGCTTTGAATTACCGGAGCAAATTCCGCAAAGCTATAGCGCCATACCGGATATAAAAAGGTTCAAGGATGATGAACCGCCACTAGAATATACCACCGAAGCCGCCGAAATATGGAAATTTGCCGAAAGAACGGTAGCGGACATCAAGGAGAAGTTACCCGCTTACTTCCAAAGAAGGAGCAACATCGCACCCCCATCAGAAAGCTAACCCTGCGATAACCTTTCTAAGTAATAATAAACGGCTTATACTTCCCTAAACTCACCTTCCACAGCATCGTCGTCATCGCCCTTATCATTTCCTTCAGTTGTACCTCCTGCGGCTGTATCCGAACCGGGCGCCCCATATGTCGCCTGCCCTAGCTTCTGCATGACCGTCTGAAGATCTTCTGCGGCTTTATTCATCGCCGAAGTTTCGGCATTACCGTCGTCCAGCAAACCTGTAGCGGTTTTGACTGCACCCTCTACCTCTGACTTCACATCCGTGGGCATCTTATCGCCATTATCTTTAAGAAGTTTTTCAGCAGTATAAACAGAACTTTCCAAAGAGTTACGAGCTTGTATCTTCTCAATCCGCTTGCGGTCTTCCTGCGAGTACTTCTCCGCTTCATTTATTAGCCGCTCGATTTCATCATTCGAGATTCCGGATCTTCCCGTTATAGTGATATGCTGTTCTTTGCCTGTTGCCTGATCTTTGGCGGTAACAGTCACTATACCGTCTGCATCTATATCGAAGAGGACCTCTATTTTGGGAATACCGCGCTGAGCAGGGAGTATACCATCGAGAGTAAAACGTCCTATAGAAACGTTATCCGTTGCCATCTCTCTCTCTCCTTGAACTACATGTATCTCCACGCTAGTCTGATTGTCGGCTGCTGTGGAGAATGATTGTGTTTTAGATGTAGGTATAGTAGTATTGCGTTCTATCAAAGCGGTGCGGACTCCGCCCAATGTCTCTATACCCAAAGTAAGCGGTGTAACATCTAGAAGCAATACATCTTTTACATCCCCTTGTAGCACACCGGCTTGTATCGCCGCACCCATTGCAACTACCTCATCAGGGTTTATAGACTTATTGGGCTCTTTACCGAAAATCTCTTTGACTTTCTCTGTAATCGCAGGCACTCGCGTCATTCCACCCACAAGCACCACCTCATCCACATCAGAAGGAGAGATGCCGGCATCTTTGATAGCCTGACGTGTTGGCTCGACCGTCTTTTCTATCAGGTCTTTTGTCAGATCTTCCATTTTGGCGCGTGTGAAAGTCATAGCAAGGTGTTTGGGTCCTGACGCGTCCGCGGTAATAAAAGGTAAGTTTATCTCGGTTTGTGCGGATGAAGAAAGCTCTATTTTAGCGCGTTCCGCTTCTACTCTTAGCCGTTGATGTGCGGTGGGGTCCTTACGGATATCTATACCGTTTTCTTTAGCGAAACCGTCTGCGATATAGTCTACAATGCGAAGATCGAAATCATCCCCGCCGAGATGTGTATTACCATTGGTGGACCGCACCTCGAACACACCTTCTCCGAGTTGGAGGATAGTAATATCGAATGTTCCTCCGCCAAGGTCATACACTGCTATAACCTGATCTTTCCGATCTTTACTTTTGTCCAAGCCGTACGCTAGCGCGGCAGCGGTAGGTTCGTTAATTATACGAAGCACCTCAAGGCCTGCTATTTTCCCCGCCACTTTTGTAGCTTCTCGTTGAGAATCGTTGAAGTACGCCGGTACTGTAATGACTGCTTGATTTACGGATTCGCCAAGATGTGTCTCTGCGTCATCCCTCAGCTTTCTAAGTATCATAGCCGAAATCTCTGCAGGCGTATGCTTTTTGCCATTGAGAATGATGGATACTCCTCCTCCGTCTGCCGCCTTCGTCTTGAAAGAAACACGTTCCGTATCTACACGCATATCTGGGTCATCGTATCTATGACCTATGAACCGCTTGGCGGAAAATACAGTGTTTTCAGGGTTAGTTATCGCCTGTCTTCTTGCAAGAGCACCCACGAACCGCTCTCCGTTCCTTGGATTCACAGCCACCACAGAAGGTGTTGTACGGCTCCCCTCTCTGTTTTCTATGATCCGAGGCTCTCCAGCCTCTACTACGGCCATAGCCGAATTCGTAGTTCCAAGGTCAATTCCTATTACTTTTGGCATATCCTTTTACCTCATCTAATTTCTACTGCTAAACCTATTAACCCGTATAGAACGGAGAAAATCACAAGTTGCCTTCATTTAAATTCTCCGGCAGATTTTCGGTCTTCGCCTCTGTTTGTTCTGTATTTTTATCTATATTCTCCAAAGGAACGGCTATCTCCACTTCCGCAGGTCTCACAACCTGGCCATTATGAATATAGCCTGCTTTGAATTGCCTAATTATGCTATCAGGAGCATGTTCGTTGCTGGGAGTAGACAGGACGGCATAATGACGTAAAGGGTCAAACTCCTCGCCGTCCGCATTGAATCTTTCAAAGCCTTCCCGCTCCAAAGTCCGCATCAAATTCCGATACACTCCCTGCATCCCCTCCATCCATGCGACGTTGAGCTCTGCCGAAATTTCTAGGCTCAACGCGATTTCGAACTGGTCGCACACATCAAGTATCCCCTTTATAATACGCAACGCTGTCCTCTCACGTGCTTCTTTGAGTTCTATATTAAAACGACGACGCGCATTTATAAGATCGGCTTGTGCGCGGCTAGCTATCAGTCTTAGTTGGTCTCTCTCTCTAAAAAGATCCGCTAAAACCTTTTCATCATCTGCCACAGTTCGTTCCGATATTCCATCTTCATGCTGCTCATCCGGTTCTTTTACCATTCAAACCCTCCTTTTCATGGAAGAAATTTATTAACAATGCTGCGCTATTCATAATCAACAGAGCGCACGGCACTGGCAACGGGCATATCTATATTTTAAGATACCCTGAACAGATTCTAATCTACTCAGAATATCCGAAACCATCTTGACCCCCTCAATTCCAATCTTGTATCCTTCCGCAAGACCCTTTACAGAGTAAGATTTTACGGATCCTTTTCCGAATAAGTACACCGCTGACCGATAGTGAGCGAAGAACTGAAAATGCCAAGCGGTCATATTTGCGCAAAGTGTTGGATGAATACTAATCATACACGACGTAACATCAATAAAGTAAACATAGTTGTTTGGTGAAGTACTGAACCGATTCAACTGATACCTAAATACTATAAAGAAAGTCAAACGAGAATTTATTTTAGCTGAATTAGTAATATAGAGTAAGTGGTTATAGATAGAACCGGCTTTGGTCTTCCTGCGTAATTGTTAAAGTAACGGATAACGTCCATAGACCTCACACAAACTTAATTGTATAACTTTACATAGGTTGTGGGAAGTAATGTCCCGATTATTCTGTAACTGAAGGAAAAAAATGCATAATCAGCAAATATTCTTACGATTTGTATCCTTAAGTCTTGCAAATAGTCTTAAAACACGTTATCATCGTTACTATAAGGACTGTGTGAAAATTTTCACTCAGTAAAGAAAGTAGCAATAACCGCCTCGACTCAGACTTTGGGGAAAGTGACTGGGCGGGTACGGAGGTAATGAAATGATTTACTTAAAATCTTGCGAAAAGTGCGGAGGTGATGTGGAACTGACTCAAGACATATACGGTCAGTACCTTATCTGCCTACAGTGCTCATTCACCATAGATTCGACTGAGGCTGCACGGAGGGTATCCGTAGTAGCCAAGAAACAACTTGCAACATAACGAAACAATAATAAGCCACTCTCACGAAGAACGCAGAAGAAGATATCGTATTTGTGAAGTCTCTCCGCATTACGGTTCCGTTATAAATTCATGGGAAAATATCCCTGCATTTTTAACATTAGGCCATATCAATCATTGATCTCTATAAGTGACCGGTAATTCTATATTACTTACTTGTAAATTTCAGCTGATTTGGTTATAGGAAAGTTTCAAATAGTACAGAGCAACTTCACGGATTCTAGGATCTCATCCTGTCCTTATGGTAAATAAGGTGTACTGGTTATAACACATAAAACGGGGCGGGAACAAAAGAATATGCCTGTTTGCGCTATACCGGATGTGGTGGTTCAAAGATTCCCGCTATATTACAGGTTGCTGAATGAACTCAGGCGGGTAGGTGTGGATATTATCAGTTCAGATGAGATAAGTCAGATGACTAACATAAGCCCGTCACAAGTAAGAAAAGATATTGCTTACCTTGGACGCTTAGGGCTGAAAGGGAAGGGCTTTGATGTGAATATATTGACTTATGCTCTCAGAGAGACACTAGGCTTGAATTCTTTATGGAATACACTTGTGGTAGGGCTTGGAAGAGTAGGACGCGCGGTAGTGGAGTACCCGGGTATGGCACCTGAAGGTTTCATTATTGTATCCGTGTTCGATAACGATGAAAGGGTTATAGGTACCAAGGTAAGGTGTCTAACTGTTCTTCCTATGAGTAGGCTGGCGGATAATATAGCTAATTTCGACATCAAATTAGGGATAGTGGCTGTACCTGCCCCTGCGGCAAATACCGTTATAGAAACACTTATAGCAGCCGGAATTAAAGGAATACTCAACTATACTCCCGTTGTACCTCTTTCAATCCCGAAAGGTGTTTTTGTTGAAAATATGGATCCGGTAGTACTACTTCAATATATGACTTACCATATAAACCGTACGGAGAAAGATATCACCGCATAAGTCCGTGCTCTAACTATAGGGTTGGACGTTCACGATGATGTACCCGCCCGTGCCTCGCTAGCTTGATACGTACACGAGCACGAGATAAAGAAACGATAGCACGCTCCAAGCTTATGTCTGTGCCTGCGGTTTCAAGGCGTTTTTGAGCGCGTCTCTCAGCATCCAGCGCACGTTCCAGATCTATCTCCGATTCCGGTTCGGCGGCGTTGGCAAGTACGGTGACGTTATTATCCAGCACCTCCATAAACCCACCACTGATGAATATGTATTCTTCATCTTTATTGGTAACAATGCGCACAGTACCCGGTAACAACTGGGTAAAAAGAGGGGCGTGAGATGGTAAAATTGTCAACTCACCTAAAGCGCCGGATACCGTCACTAAGTCTGTCGAGCCGGAAAATACGCGCCTTTCAGCGGTCACTATATCTAAGAAAAGTCTGCTCACTGTGACCGGCTATCCTTCTTCGTTCATCTTCTGTGCATTCGCCACAGCTTCATCTATAGAACCTACCATGTAGAAGGCTTGCTCCGGTAAATCATCATGCTTACCATCAATGATCTCCAGAAAGCCGCGTACCGTCTCATCTCTAGGGACGTATTTTCCCGGAATACCCGTAAATACCTCACCCACAAAGAAAGGCTGGGTAAGGAAACGCTGAAGACGACGCGCACGCGCTACAATTAGTTTGTCTTCATCAGAGAGCTCTTCTATACCCAGAATCGCTATAACGTCCTGAAGATCTTTATAGCGCTGTAGGATCTGCTGAACACCTCTGGCGGCTCTGTAATGTTCCGCTCCTACTATGGATTCTTCTAGTACCCGGGAGTTGGATTGCAACGGATCTACAGCAGGAAAGAGTGCCTGCGCCGCGAGGGCACGGTCCAAGGACACATTCGCGTCTAGGTGCCCAAATGTAGTAACGATACCCGGATCCGTGTAGTCATCGGCAGGAACGAATACCGCTTGGAATGATGTTATAGAACCTTCCGACGTGGAGGCAATCCGCTCTTCCAGATCTCCCATTTCGGTGCTAAGCGTAGGCTGATAACCCACTGCGGAAGGCATACGTCCAAGCAGAGCGGATACTTCCATACCAGCCAGTATGTACCGATAAACATTATCTACAAAAAAAAGCACGTCCTGCTTCTCTTCATCACGAAAGTACTCGGCCATCGTAAGTCCGGTAAAGGCTATACGAGCACGTGTACCCGGAGGCTCATTCATCTGTCCAAAGACCAGAGCGGTGGAACCCAGTACTCCATAATCCTGCATTTCATGCCACAACTCATTCCCTTCTCGGGAGCGTTCGCCAACTCCTGCAAATACGGAAACACCCGAATGTTCCTGTGCTATATTACGTATAAGCTCATTGATTATAACCGTTTTACCTACACCCGCTCCTCCGTAAGCTCCTACCTTGCCACCTCTAGGAAAAGGCGTCATGAGGTCCAGCACTTTGATACCGGTCTCCAGAATTTCGATAGTGCTTGACTGGCGCTCAAAAGAAGGCGGAGATCTATAAATTGGCCATCGCTCCACCTCTCCTTCCAGATCACCTTTCTCATCTATCGGTTCACCAATTACATTGAAAAGGCGCCCAAGGGAAGGTTTTCCTACAGGTACAGACAGAGGTCCACCCGTATCGAAGGCTTCCTGCTGCCGCACCATGCCATCCGTAGACCCTAGAGCAAGGCAACGGACACGGTTGTTACCTATATGCTGCTCCACCTCCAAAACAAGGCGCTGGCCATTTATCTCCGTTTCCACGGAACTGAACAGATCCGGCATCTCATGCGCTGCAAACTCCACATCCACAACAGTACCAATGATCTGGGTTATTTTTCCTTTAGATCCCTTTGCCATATTTGGTTCTCCTAGTACATACTTCTCTGGTTAGACCATGAATATCAAGACAGTGCGGCTACTCCACCGATAATATCCAACAGCTCTGATGTAATCATATTCTGCCTAGCCTTGTTCATATCGAGGGTTAAATCATCGATTAACTGATCGGCATTATCGGTGGCGTTTTTCATAGCAACCATTCGAGCAGAATGTTCAGATGCAATCGCCTCTAGAAAAGCTTGATAAACCTGCGTTTCCACATAGCGAGGTAACAAAGCATTCAAAGTCTCCAAAGCACTTGGCTCATATATATAAACAGTGTTATGAACCGAATCTTCCGGTGCTACAGGTAAAACGGTTTTGACTACAGGCCTTTGTATAGCCGCGTTCTCAAACTTTGCGAACACCATAACCACTTTATCGCACGCTCCGCTTTCATACTGACTCATGAGATACCTAGATATAGAAACCGTATCGCTTATAGAAGGAGAATCGGTCATATGGAAAACCGCCAGTAGGTCACGCCCGGACCGAGCTATGAACTGCTCCCCTTTCCGACCGACTGCTACTATAGAAACCGGCACTTCAGATTGCAAAATAGTCCGCCCAGCCGCAGATTTAAGGTTACTCACAAGAGCACCCGCCAAACCCATATCGGGCGTTATGAGGAGTAGGAGCACCCGTTCCAAAGGGCGTCTTTGAAGAAGTGGCGGAAGATTCTCCGAATCTATATCCGTGAATTGAGAAGCAAGGTGACTCAACACTGTATGAATCTTTTCTGAATATCCTCTACCATTATTTACGCGCTGCTGGGCGCGAAGTAGTTTAGAAGCCGCTATCAACTGCATTGCGTGAGTGATCTTCGCAGTATTACGGACGGAGCGAACACGCTGCCTAAGTTCTCTTATTCCGGGCATTATCTATAACCTTGCTTAATCCAAAGATACCGTCTGTTTGAAAACCGTGATTGCTTCATCAAGTTTCGTTCTGGTCTCTTCGGAGAGTTCACCTGTCTCTACTATAGCTTGCAGAACATCCGGCAGGTTTGCCGTAGCATATGAATACCAAGCATCCTCGAATTGCTTTACTTTGCCCACGGGCACATCATCCAATGCGCCCTTGTTAGAGATATAAAGAATAGATACCTGATTTTCAAAGGGTATTGGAAGATTTTCACTTTGTTTAAGCAATTCTTGAAGCCTTTCGCCGCGCTGCAACTGGCGTTGTGTAGCTGCATCTAAATCAGCCGTGCCAAACTGGGCAAAAGTAGCTAGAGCCTGATACTGTGCCATTTCTATCTTCAAGGAGCCGGCCACAGATTTCATGGCTTTGCGCTGTGCGGCACTGCCTATACGCGTAACAGACAGTCCTGTATGAACCGCAGGGCGGATGCCGGAATTGAACAGGTCCGGTTCTAGATAGAGCTGTCCGTCCGTTATGGATATCACATTTGTGGGAATATATGCGGAAACGTCACCGGCCTGAGTCTCTATAATCGGCAGTGCCGTAATCGAACCGCCGCCGTACTTCTGAGAAAGCCTTCCCGAACGTTCCAACAAACGTGAATGAAGATAAAACACATCACCCGGATAAGCTTCACGTCCGGGCGGACGGCGAAGCAAAAGAGACATCTGGCGATACGCCCAAGCATGTTTAGTGAGGTCATCATAAACTATAAGAACATCTCGTCCCTTTGCCATGAAACTCTCAGCCATCGCACAGCCGGCGTATGGTGCGATATATTGGAGTGCCGCCGGATCTGAAGCGTTTGCCACAACTATTATAGTATTATCCAAAGCACCGTGATCCTCTAGCCTACGCGCTACGGCAGCCACCTTAGAAGCCTTCTGCCCTATAGCCACATAAACACCCACAATATCGCTATCACGCTGGTTAATCAAAGCATCCACGCAAAGTGAAGTCTTACCGGTCGCACGATCACCTATGACAAGCTCACGCTGACCTCTACCAACAGGCACCATAGCATCCACTATCTTTAGTCCAAACTGGACAGGCTGATTTACAGATTGACGACGAACAACACCGGGAGCTATCTTTTCCACAGGAGCGGTCTCATCCGTATTTACCTGCCCCTTACCATCTAGAGGCCTACCCAAAGGATCCAGCACACGCCCGAGCTGCGCCTCACCGCAAGGCACTTCTACAATTCTTCCGGTGCTACGGACCTCATCCCCCTCCCGTATTTTCAGGTAATCCCCCAAAAGCACGGCGCCTACGGTATCTTCTTCTAGATTCAAAGCCAAACCAAGGACATCGTTAGGGAATTGTATAATCTCATTCAGCTGCACACCGGAAAGTCCGTGGATACGTGCTATTCCGTCACCTGTTTCTATAACAGTGCCTACATCCACCATAGTAAGCTCACCGCCAAACTCTTCAATCTGCCGCTTTATCACGGATGCTATGTCTTGACCTCTAACAGTCATACTTTTACCTCTCTGATTAGATTTTATCTTCGTCCATGCCGGTCAACCTTTACTTGGCTATACCTTTAAATTCTCTTGCTGAAACCTAAACGCCGCATGTTTGAGGTTTTTGCGAAGATCCTGAAATCGCGTCTTTGTACTACCGTCTATAAGATGATCACCAATGCGAGCAATCAACCCGCTTATTATAGAAGGATCAACGCGCTCCGTTGTCACCAAATTTTCAGCGCCTACAATACGCGATAACCGCTTCAAAACGAATGTTCTTTGCTTTTTAGTCAGCGGATATGCCGTCACTATCTCTCCGCGTACAATACCTCTACTCTCATCTGCAAGCATACGGAAGTTATTATAAATATCAGGGAAAAGATTCACATGACTGTGTATAACCAGCAAGCTTACAAAATTGCGTACAAGAGGCTGTACATCCGCCAACAGAGTCTTTACTCCATCCAACTTAGGACCAACGGGGATCTGCGGTGCGCTTAGAAAATCGCGAAAATCCTCGTCCACTAGAACTGAATTAACCTTATCCAAATCTTCTTCCCAAATATCCAGCCCCCCATGTTCCTGTGAAAGTTCGAAAACCGCCTGAGCGTACCTTCTGCTACCGGATGCTACCATAGTGATTCGTAAACCTCACTGCACAGAAAAAGAGGCATCAGTTCTTGCGCTCCGACAAAGCCTCTTCCAGCACCGATTTTATCAGTTTGGAATGTTTTTTGGCATCCAGAGACTCCTGAACTACCTTCTCAGCGGCGGATATAGCCAATACGGAAAATTCACGGCGCACGTCCTCGGATGCTACCTCACGCTCCCGTTCAATCATAGTGCGCGCCTGCTGTAGCATCTGTTCTACCTGTTTATCGGTATTTTCCACAGCTTGATCTCGCAACCTATTGGCTACTTGGCGTGCGTCCGCTATAATTCCCTGCCCTTGTTGGCGTGCTTCTATCAACTCCTGCTCCACTCTCTGAGCGGAATCATGAGCCTCCATTCTAGCGGCGGAAGCTGCCTCTAGGCTTTCTTCGATTTTCCGTGATCTATTATCAAGCACCTTAGTTATAGGTTTGTACAAGATACGGTATAAGAGCAGAAACAGTAACCCAAAGCTGACTAGCTGCGTTATCAGCGCCGGCAGATTTATGCCGAGTTGCTCCACGGTTTTCCTCCTTGTACTAACCTTAACCGACGAATACGATAATGACCGCCACTATCAAGGCGTAAATAGCAATAGCCTCTGCGAACGCCATTGCTAGTACCATGTTTTGCTGTATTGACCCCTGTGCCTCCGGGTTTCTGCCGAGAGCTTCCATAGCGCGGCCAGCTATCATCCCGATGCCAAGGCTCGGGCCAAGCCCACCTATCGAAATAGCTATAGCCGCGCCCAGAGTTCTAAGCCCGCTTAGATCTATAGGCGCTCCGGGTTCGCCCACCTGAGCAATAAACGATATCAGTGCTGATGCTAATAGCATAAAATCCAATGATCTCAACCTCCAATTATTTTATATACTCTCACTATCTAGCGATCGCAAGAGAATGCCTGTGTATGCTACCAATGAGGAAGCACACGAAATTAGCCCTTCCGCTACTCATCTCCGGAACCCCGACTCCAGTGCTAATGCTTATCATGCCCTCCATGCGGCTTTACTGCCAACACAGAAAACACTAAAGTCAGGGTAGCGAAAATGAACGCTTGAATGACCCCAACGAAAAGCTCCAATCCCAAGAAAGGTATGATACCTATCAGCGGGAGTAGGAACCCTATCGCTATCAGTAGAATTTCCCCGGCAAATAGATTGCCGAAGAGACGAAATGTAAATGATATGGTACGAGCTATCTCCGCAAAAAATTCCAAGATGCCCACATACAAGCCCAAAGGACCTTGTTTGAAGTTCAGGAATTTCCCAACATACCCAAAAAACCCTAGAGAGGTTATCCCAAATATCTGAACCGATGCCATAGCAAACAAAGCAAATGTTAAAGTAGTATTTATATCCGTAGAAGCTCCTCTCAAGAAAGGTATTAAAACTCCGGCGGTCTGCTTTTTGTCACACGTTTCCGAGGAAGAAATTTTCGAAGCATCACATCCATAGTATTGCCCGGACGCATCGGTGTATGGTTGCTGCACAACACCTGCCTCTATATACTTCTCTATATTTTCCCATTCCCTATATGCCCCTGTACTCAAAGATCCAAGTCCGCCTAATTTAATCTGCTCCTCCAACTCTTCCAAAGTAACACTGTCAACAGGGACTATACTGCTAAGAGGAGCCTTACTTCTCTCACCCCTACCAAAGGGAATGAGCGCCAATGTGCCGTCATTGAAAACAGTAAACCTCTCATCACTCTCTGTTCTCAAGACTTCTAAGGTGGCCAGCGCCTCTATATCTTCTTCTCCAATAGCGGGGTACATTTTATGCAAAACCGTCACTTCATCCTCGGCATGCTCTGCAACCCACTCGGAAATAGTCTCCAACCTACCAAACGAACCCACCCCGGGTATGATCCCCAGCCAATTGGAAGCAAGGATTATGAGAAACAACAAGATGACAACAGAGAGAAACCTGAACGCACCTTTACCCCCCATCTCTTCCGCCATATTACGGAAAAAATCGAAGATAGCCTCGAATACATTCTGCAGCCCTCTTGGAACATCGCTTATATTTCTCGATGCGCGCCATCCAAGGAACAGCAAGACAATACCGGATATCCAAAACATAATAGTAGTATTCGATAGTGCATATGAACCTATATGGACGGCAGGCTCTGCAGCTATAGATATGACAGGCAGAGGGCTTGCAAAGAAACCAAGACCAAAGACCTCTCCTAGTGCCCCCCCTGCTATCGACGCAATAAGAATCGCCAAAGCAACAAAAAGAATTAACTTTTTACTGTTAGCAAGCCTCTTCAAGCAGATTCTCCATTTTGTTCATCTTCTTTACTATTTTCATATTTTAATTCATCGTTCCTCGAGCGTTCCTTACCTACAAATGCAACTATGCGGATTAACCCCGCAAAAGCCGTCAGAGTGCCTACAACTGCTCCTGCGATAAGAAGTGCGGGAGTTGTGCCGAACAGTCTGTCCAGCCAGTATCCGGAAGCCGTTCCCAAAACTATTGCCCCAGCCACAAGCCATCCAAAACCTCCAACCTTGGCGAGCAAAAAGACAGTTTGAGACCAGCCCGCATCATTGGAAGTCTGTTCGTCATGGGGTTTAGAAGCTTCACTCGAAACAGGCTCCATACGTAGAGACATGAGTCATACTCCAATACTTAAATTCCTTATATTTACTATACGGCATAACTTGGAACGCTTCTAAATAGAAAGGTGAAACATTTTGTAAAAATCAGCTACCCTTTGTCTCATCCAAGTTGTCAATATCCAGAGATTCTATGAACTCTGCGAAAGCCGAAAGGTTCCTCCGCTCCTCTTTGCCAAGAGGTCCTCCCCTCTCCATCTTCCCAAACGGTAGTTTATCTCCAGATGCACTATCTTTTTCTTCATCATTATCCGCCTCTTCATCTTCGTCCTTATCCATCAGGACGCCTGCTTTTTCCATCACGTCATCGGAAGCATAGATAGGCGCACATGTACGCACCGAAAGAGCTATGGCATCTGAAGGGCGCGCATCTAACTCTATTAGTTTTTCACCAAGCCGCATCTCAATGGTGGCATAGAAAGTTTCTTGATGCAACCTATTTACAACTATGCGTTCCACCTTTCCGCCAAGTGCGGATATAGCGCTATCCAGAAGGTCATGGGTAAGAGGGCGAGGTGCTTCAATATTATTCAACTTATAAACTATAGCATCCGCCTCATTAGGACCAATCCATATAGGCATATAACGATTAGAATCTTTCTGCTTTAGAAAGACTATTCGCTGCGCATTATTGACATTAGCACGTACACTGTCTATCTCCAATTCATACTCGTTCATAGTTTAGGCCCTCCTGTAGTTCCATTCTATAAGGGAAGCATTATGCAAACTGTGCCTTTAAACTCGCTATATCTTAATATTATGCACATATACGGCAATATAAAAGAGCTACATATGTAAATAATATAGCCAAATATTCAGATTTATATTGACAACTTGTGTTCTTATAAGGATTTTGTACGTAGGCACAAGCGCACGCGGCAGTTAAATATGGGGAGTATGTGCGCAAAGTCCGCCGGCACATGAGCCTTCGCCCGCGCTATTCTGCTCTATCCCGTGCCGTACCTACACATCCGAAACGTGACCGCTATGTGCGTAAAGTCATTTTTTCCCTTAACCTCATGCATGCTTTGCGTGCCTCTTCACCATATATCCGCTTATCAGCGGATGCGTATATGATAGAGCGAGAAGCGTTGATGAGAGTGAGTCTGTTTTCGCCAATAGCATATTCCGCTATCCGAATAGGATCGCCTCCCTGAGCGCCTATGCCGGGTACTAGCAACGGTGTATCTTTATAACGGCCTCTGATTTCGGCGAGGATATGTGGATAAGTTGCACCTACAACAAGACCTATATTGTTATTTCTGTTTAGGCATGTATCCGAGACCATCTCGGCTACATGCTGATAAACCATCTTCCCAACCTGTCCCGCAGGTGCCCGAATATGTAGATCCTGTATGAAGGATGCAGACGCGTTAGATGTGTGGCATACCACGAAAGCCCCTCTTTCCGGAGATTTTACAAACGGCAAAATACCATCTACCCCCGTATAAGGCACTACAGTCGCTGCGTCAAAGTTCCATCTATCGAAATAGGCGCTCGCATAAGCCTCCGCACTGTTCGATATATCGCAAGATTTCCCATCCAAAATAGTAAACGCGTGCTCCGCTTTTTCTCGGATATACCCGACGGTAGCCTCCAAAGCACGAATGCCTTCGGAGCCTTGAACCTCATAGAATGCCAACTGAAGTTTATATGCGGCTGTAACATCGGCGGTAGCATCGATTATATTTTTATTGAACTCGAAAACGTCCGGCACGGGCATCCTTGTAACATCCGGATCCAACCCTACGCAGAGGTTTCCCCTACTCACTTCTATAGCCTTAATTAGTTTGTCTATAAAGGTAAGGTTCTGTAACCGAGCATTCATAAATTATTCATTGCCATCCTAAATTACAGTATATATACATAAAAGAAAAGCCACGCAATTATACTAATAATACGGAATAACCCCTGTCAATCCGTGATAATAGGACCTGCGACACAAGCTTCACTATACTCAAAAGGATGCTACTAAAGAATTATAGAGGTAAACTTTCTTTAGATGAGAATTACAAAACAGCCGTTCAATACAGCTTGCAAATAGGGAATATTGAAGTGGACACCAAGCAAGAGATGAATAACAGCAGCAGCTTATCCCTGAGAGAACCTACTGCAGAAGATGTATCTACGGTGTTTACTCGCTTGTTGAATGCGTACGGACCGCGGAAATGGTGGCCAGCCTCAAAAGGCGGCAAGTTTGAGATTATCTGCGGCGCAATCCTTGTACAGAACACCGCATGGAGGAATGCGGAAAAAGCACTGAAAAGTATGTACAAATCGCAGATATGGGACTGGCAAACATTGTTTGAAACGGATGAAGACACAATCGCCGGCGTAATCAGATCCTCGGGCTACTATAGAGTAAAAGCTCGAAAACTAAAAAGTTTCGCCGCGGTAGTGATGGAGGATTTCGGAGGTAACCTTGAGGAGCTCCTGAAAATACAGATGCCCGACTTGCGGGAGAAGCTGCTGACAATTTGGGGTATAGGCGATGAAACGGCGGATGATATAATACTCTACGCTGCCGAACAACCCTCTTTCGTAATAGATAAGTATACGATGCGAATTGTGGATAGGTTAGGCTGGAAGGTAGAAGGCAACGGATACAAACATTACCAGCTACTATTCACAAAGCGAATTCAAGCCGATGCGGATCTGTTCAATGAATACCACGCCTTGCTAGATAGACATGCCTCGCTAGTATGCCGTACAAAACCCGCCTGTGAAATATGCCGTATATCCGATATGTGCGCATTCTTCAACGCTAACAACGCAGGAAAACGAGAGTGAGCAGGTTTATGCGGGCGGTTCTTCTCTGTGCCATGGTGCTGATTTTATCGGCTACAGCGGGCTGCAATGACGGGAAGAATACCCTGTATGTATTCGCTGCTTCATCCCTTTCAGATGTTTTCAGGAATATTGGAACGGAGTTTGAAGCGGCGAATCCGGATATCGTTTTGAGGTTCAATTTTGCCTCATCTTCATCACTCGCCGCACAAATATTGGAGGGTGCGCCTGCCAATGTGTTCATCTCTGCAAATAGTTTCCACGCTGAACGTGTTACATTAACGGAAAGCACAAGTGCGCCCATCGTATTCGCGCATAACAGTATGGTAATAGTCACGCCTGCCGATAGCGAGGACACTATCATGGAATTCGCCGACCTTGCCGTACCAGGTCTCCTTCTAGTAATGGCAGCGCCGGAAGTGCCGGCCGGCGCCTATGCCCGTGAAATTCTATCCAGAGCAAATACGGCCGAAGAGTTTGGCTTGGGTTTCAAAGAAAGTGTACTGGCAAATACGATAAGCAATGAGTTGAACGTTAGATCCGCCCTTGCAAAAGTTCAATTGAGAGAAGCCGAAGCGGCAATCGTTTACTACACAGACGCCTTATCGGTTGGGGACGATGTAAGGATTGTGGAAATACCGGAAAGTTTAAACCTTATAACAGACTATTTCATAGTGCTTACTGATAATAACCAATACAACCCTGCTGCTAATCCATTCATAGACTTCGTGACTTCCGAAAGAGGGCGGATTATCCTTGCGCGCCACGGTTTCATAGTGGCAGCATCTAGCGAGACATGAGACACATATCCGAAAGATGGACAAGAGCAGTCCTTGTATTCTTGGTGTTGATTTTCGCCGTATTCTTTCTGACCCCGCTTATAGGGTTAGGTGTACGCGCCGCCATGTATGGACGTTTTTTCGAGGTGGCATCCAGTGAAATAGTTACGGATGCCATGGTTTTATCCATAGTTACAGCCACTATCACGTTGGCTATTGCCGTACTGTTTGGAACGCCAGTCTCATACCTGCTAGCTCTATCTAGGTTCAGAGGTCGCGGCATCATCGAGGCGCTCGTAGTTCTGCCGATAGTTATGCCGCCTACGGTAGCAGGGGTTGCGCTTTTTACAGCTTTCGGACGAAGAGGATTGATAGGAGGTCCGCTAGTAGATTATTTCGGGATAACCATTGGCTTCAGTACCGTTGCAGTCGTTATGGCACAGGTGCTGGTAGCGGTGCCTCTTTATGTGCAGGCCGCTAAAAGCGGCTTTGAATCTATGGATGAACAACTGGTGCACGTGGCATACACTTTGGGGGCATCTAGGTTACGCACATTCTTATTTGTGAGTTTGCCACAGGCTAGCGCGGCTTTAATTGCGGGCGCTATCCTATCATGGACACGGGCTCTTGGTGAGCTAGGTGCAACGCTCATATTCGCAGGTAATTTGCAAGGTGTTACACAAACTATGCCGCTGGCTATCTTGACATCATTGGAAGGGGCTGAGTTGGGTTTGGGAGGTGCAATTACCCAATCGATAATTTTGCTGTTTGCTTCCTTGAGCGGGCTACTTTTTTTGGCTACATTTCACAGGTTCTTTGGACCGTCTAAAAGATGACTTTTTCTCTTGAAGCGTTCCTGAAGATCGGAGATTTTACATACAACGCATCCCTATCCACAGATAGCGGCATCCTTGTTCTCTTTGGACGCTCCGGAGTAGGTAAAAGCCTTACGCTTCAGATGGCTGCCGGATTGCTTAGACCCGCTTCAGGAAAGATAAGGATAGGCGATGATGTGGTATTCGATTCAGATCAAGGTGTAAATCTTCCTCCGCAACAACGGCGGGTAGGTTATGTAGTTCAGAATTTGGCTTTGTTTCCCCATATGGACGCGGAGAGGAATATAATGTTTGGAGGAGCGGGGTCCAACAAAGAAAAGCGCAATACGGCAAGGGATTTGATGAGTATAGTGGGTTTGTCCGGTATGGGCAAACGCAAGCCGCATACTTTGAGCGGCGGGCAGGCTCAAAGGCTAGCATTGGCACGAGCCGTAGCGAGGGATGCAACGGTTCTTCTTTTGGATGAACCGTTCTCAGCGTTGGATGAAGCAACACGACGAGATATGAGAGCATTGTTGCTGCGCCTAAGAGATGAAAAGGGGTTGACTATGATCATGGTTACGCACGATCTAAGGGAAGCTTATATGATGGCGGATGATTTGGCAGTTATGGAAAAAGGGTCTGTGTTGCATTATGGATCAAAGGAAGCGGTGTTCCATCGCCCTCTTTCACCGGAGGAGGCTATATTGACAGGGTTTTCCAACATCTTGAATGCTAAAATAAAACGAACGGGTATGAAAACTGTGGAGGTTCAGATGCTGGGAGGCAATTTCATTTGCGGCTCATGGGCGGGAGATTTCGCCTCTTACCTACCCGGTAAGAACGCAACGGCAGCAATACGAGCAGAGAGGATAAATCTACGGCAAACTCCACAAGAAACAGTGAATATATGTAGGGCAACTATATTGAGTCGCTTCGATTATGGAAGCCACTATACATTGGAAATGCAAACCGGATATGGTAATATAATGCAAATAGATATAAGTCACAGATTTTATGAGATAATGAGAGTAGGTGAAACAGATGAATGGTATATAGAATTACCAAAGGAAGATTTACACATTATGATTGGGAATAGAGGTACTCAAGGCATTTTCTAATGTTCGTAAAATACCCCATGCAGGAAATGCTCCACAAAATGTGAGCATACCCGGAGGAAAATAAATGGCCCCGAATATAGAACAAAATATAGGAGATGATTTCTCATTTGATACATTCTCCAGACTACCTTTCTACAGAGATGTGAATAGTCGTCTCCTAGAAATAGCAAATTTAGAGAGATACAATCGAATAATAGACTTAGGTTGCGGTACCGGTACAGTAACTCAACTGATACTGGATAGGGTCAGAACAGTGAGGGATATGGTCATTTACGCTATAGACCACTCTACCGTTGCTCTGAAGGTGGCTATGAAAGATCTGGCTAATAGAAAAGAAGCTGTCATCAAATTTGTAGTATCAGAAGCGCAGGATATAGTAGACGCTATAGATGAAACGGTAGACGCAGTGGTCTATTGCAACTCCATACATTACGTTCCGGATAAATACGCTACCTTGCAGGGAATAAGAAATCGCCTCAACAAAAACGGTTTGCTAGCTATCAATACATCCTTCTTCGAGGGTTCAAACTCTGAGGAAAGCATAGATTTCTATAGGCGATGGATGATGCGCTCGAGGCGTATCCTAAAAAGGGATCACAATATAAGCCCCACTAGAGTGAAGGTACAGTCACGGCAGCACCTTACAGCAGATGAATACATTGATATTGTTACTAGGAGTGGGTTCAAATTAGAAACTGTGGACGTGAAGACGTTCAGAGTTCCGTTTGAAGGGTGGCAACAAATATCTACCTTCAAAGATTGGATAGAAGGTGTGTTCCCGGGAGTGCCGTTGCAAAAAGGACAAGAAACTTTGCAGGTAGCGCTGCGCCAAATATTCAATGAGTTAGGTGTGACAACAATCCCTAGAAAGTGGCTCTCAATTACGGCGGTAAAGGTCTGAAATTTTCCGGAAGTTATTACTCGCTCAGATGATGTGTCTCGTTGAGCAGGTATTCCGACATCCTACGGACGTTATACGAGGCAGCACTCTTTTCAGCAGCAGCAGCCGATAGCGCCGTGTCTATAGAGGTAAAACAAGGAATCATTCGCTCCGTAGCCATGCGGCGAATATAAAATCCGTCCTGCAATATCTTCCGTTGCCCAGTTACCGTATTCACAACTGCGCCTACTTTACCTTCTCTAATTATGTCTATGGCGTTGGGGCTTTTTCCGGAAGATATGCGCTCCACCTCTTTAACCGCCACACCATATGAACGAATTGCATAAGCAGTACCGGTAGTAGCGTAAAGGCTGTGTCCGTTTTGATGAAACAGGTTCAGTAAAGGCGCTATATCCGGTTTGTCTCTATCCGCTACACTCAACATTACCGGAACACCTGCAGGTATGTATAAGTTGGAAGCCAGAAGAGCTTTTGTAATGGCTGCTTCAAAATTTACATCTATGCCCATAACTTCACCGGTAGACTTCATCTCAGGGCCAAGGAAGGTATCCGCACCGGTAAGCTTGGACATAGAGAAAACCGGTGCTTTCACCGCTACAATATAATTGCGCTTTACAAGTCCGGGCTCAAAGCCTTGCCGCTTGATAGAATTACCCTGCATCACACCTATAGCAATGTTTATCAACGGTACACCTGTAACTTTGGATATAAACGGCATAGTACGGCTAGAGCGAGGGTTCATTTCTAAAATATAAACTTTCGAGTTTGTATTGGCATCGGGGCGCACGTGAAAAGGAGAACGTGTGGCGCCTCTAGTAATAACAAACTGTATATTCATAAGACCCTTTATATTGAGGGAACGCCCCAAGCGTATAGTGTAATCCACTATTGTATCCACTTCTTCATCCGTAAGGCTTATCCCCGGATAAACCGCAAGTGAATCACCGGAATGCACTCCCGCCCTTTCTATGTGCATCATTACGCCGGGTATGAGAACATCTTCACCATCGCTTACCGCATCCACCTCCACCTCCAAGCCGTTCAAGTAGCTATCTATCAAAACCATCCCATTTCTTGCAGCGCCGGAGGCTTTCTCGAAGAATATGCACATCTCGCTCGGACTCTGGACAATTTCCATTGCCCTTCCGCCAAGAACATAAGAAGGTCGTATTAAAACAGGATAGCCGATGTGGTCCGCTATATCTAGCGCTTGCTTCAAGGTACTGGCGGCTCCACCGGGGGGCTGAGGTAACCCATGGAAGGCTGCAATGTTACCGAACTTTCCACGGTCTGAGGCTTTATCTATTGTATCTGAGGAAGAACCGAGTATAGGTATTCCGGCATCACTCAGGCTCCTCGAAAGGTTTATAGCTGTTTGACCGCCGAACTGTACAGCTACCGGGGTTATTTTGTCATCGGAAGAGGTTTCATTTTCCACTATATCGCGCACACTTTCCTCATCCAAAGGCTCAAAGTAAAGGCGGTCAGATGTGTCGAAGTCTGTGCTCAGGGTTTCGGGATTGGAATTAATTATGATACTCTTAACCCCGTTCTTCTGTAGCGCCCAAGACGTATGGACTGAACAGTAATCGAACTCTATGCCCTGCCCTATGCGTATAGGACCGCTACCGAGAACAATGGCCTTATCACCCTCTAGAGGCAGTGCTTCGTTTTCTTTCTCATATGAACTGTAAAAGTATGGAGTTTTCGCCTCAAATTCACCGGCGCAAGTATCCACCATCTTGTACACAGGGACAATATCCCATTCCTTCCTAAGTCTCCTCACTTCTTCAGTCAGATGATCCGAAAGTGTGGCTATTTGATGATCTGAAAAGCCCATTCGTTTGGCATCACGCATCAAACTGGGTCCAAGTGTCTCGTCGATGAGCCTTCGGTGCATACTTGTTATACGGGCTATAGCATGAATGAACCATGGATCTATAAAGGTTCTCTTGGATATATCCAAAGGGTCTACGCCTGCTCTCAGCTCCGCCGCTATTTTCCACAGCCGTTCGTCATCGGGATGAGCTATGTTCAATGTTTGCCCGTCTGATAAGTGTAGATCGGATGAGAGAGAACCTCTTCCGCTCTCGGATGATCGTATGGCTTTCTGAAGTGCGGCCTCAAAGGTACGATCTACAGCCATAACCTCGCCCGTTGCCTTCATCTGCGTACCGAGGGATCTATCCGCGTCAGGAAATTTGCCGAAGGGCCAGCAAGGTATTTTAACAACACAGTAATCTAGCGCAGGCTCAAAAGCTGCTGTCGTTTTGCCTGTAACACTGTTAGTAATTTCATCCAGAGTGAGCCCTATAGCTATCTTCGCTGCGACGCGAGCTATAGGGTAGCCGGTAGCCTTGGAAGCGAGCGCGGATGAACGGCTCACACGAGGGTTCACTTCTATAACATAATGCATCGGGGTATCATCAGGAAGATCCATCACCTGTGAGGAAGGACGATACGCAAACTGAATATTACAAGCACCTTCTATCTCCAGTCCGTGGATAATATTCAGGCTAGCCGTTCTGAGGCGCTGCCAATCCGTATCGGCAAGGGTTTGAGTTGGTGCTACTACAATAGAATCTCCCGTATGCACCCCCACAGGGTCGATATTTTCCATATTGCAAACGGTTATCGTATTACCTTTAGAATCCCGAATCACTTCATACTCTATCTCTTTCCATCCCGTCAACGACTTTTCCACTAACACCTGATGCACCCTAGAAGAAGCAAGGCCGGACATCGCCACAATTCTCAATTCTTCTTCATTGTAAACTACCCCGCCGCCGGTTCCTCCCAGAGTGTAAGAAGGGCGCACAACCACCGGGTAACCTATACTGCGAGCCGCTTCCAGAGCATCATCCAAATTTTCTACAGCCTTGCTAGGAGGTACAGGCTGTCTCAGCGTATTCATTAGGGATCGGAATTTATCTCTATCCTCCGCCTTCTCTATAGAGGGTATGGATGTGCCGAGAACGCGCACGCCAAACCTTTCCAAAATCCCCGCCTTAGAAAGTTCTACCGTTAGATTCAACGCCGTCTGCCCCCCGAACATACCCAAAAGCCCATCCGGCCGTTCCCTTCTAATGATGCGCTCCAGCACTTCTAGAGTCATAGGTTCTATATAAACATGATCGGCTATCCCCTCATCCGTCATAACGGTTGCAGGGTTTGAGTTTACCAGCACCACCTCTACGCCTTCATCAGACATAGCTTTGCATGCCTGAGTCCCCGCATAATCAAACTCCGCAGCTTGCCCAATTACAATAGGGCCTGAGCCTATCATCAAAACTTTGCGCGGTCTATAGGAGGTCAATGAGATTGTTCCATAATAAGTGCTATAAACCTATCGAACATATACTCGGAATCATATGGACCGGGAGATGATTCCGGGTGATACTGAATAGTGATGACGGGCAGTTTTTTGTGGCGCATTCCTTCGACTGTGTTATCATTCAGGTTTATGTGTGTAACCTCCATCTCTTTTGGAATAGTGCGAAGATCTACGGCGTAGCCATGATTGTGCGAGGTTATATACACACGACCTGTACGGAGGTCTTTGACCGGCTGGTTACCGCCTCTATGCCCAAAATGAAGCTTATATGTAGATCCTCCAAAAGCATGTGCCATCACCTGATGCCCAAGGCAGATAGCCATAATGGGCATTCCGTTTTCTGCAATGCGACGCACAGTTCGCCCGTTTTCCTCTATAAGTTCCGGCAAAGACGGATCACCCGGACCCGGAGAAAGTACCACACCATCCGGATCATTTGACATGATCTCATCGTATCCGGTGTCCGGCGGGACAATTATCACTCTGCAACCGCGAGCCTTAAATGAGCGCAGTATATTCAGCTTGACTCCGTAATCGATGATAACTATTCGCAGAGGGTATCGCTCATTTCGTTTACCTACTGAAGAAGATCTGCTTGGCAAATCCGCGCGTAACTCTTCATTTTCTTGCTTATCTATGGACGAAGCTCTGAAAGGTTTGGGCTTAGATGTTTGTTCAGCCTTGATTCTTCGTTTATCTCCTATAGAAGCAGATCTGAGACGCAAATCATGAAGACGAGTGTGCATAAACGGTTTCTTTTCTTCCTCAAGAGGCTCGTACGTATAAGGACTGGTCGTACCCGTTTGAGATACGAAATGTGTTGTGTTATAAGGCGGAGTAGCCTTCAGTATATTCATTGCGGCTTGTACATCTTCACGCGGAGTCACAATACCCATCATCACTCCGCGGTTTCGGATACGACGAGTTAACGCCCGTGTATCTATTCCCTTTACGCCGGGCACTCCCGCCCTAACGAGGAAATTGTGGAGTGATTCGAAACCATCGTTAACCTCTGCACAGCGATAATCTTCACGTACCACCAAAGCTCGAACTTGTATTCGCGAGGATTCATTGTTGGCGTTACTCATGCCGTAATTACCCGCAAGGGGGTACGTAAGAATCAAAATCTGGCCGCGATAAGAAGGATCCGTAAGCATCTCCTGATAACCCGTCATAGAGGTATTGAAAACGACCTCCCCTACCGTCTCGATTTCGGCACCGAGCGTCTCCCCTTTAAATACAGAGCCATCTTCAAGAAATAGATTCATAATACCGCCGGAAGCCTCCATGATTATCTGGCATCGTGCACTATACAGCCGTGTGACATAGTAAGGACAACCCGCCCGCGCAGCTTGCATCCCTCTAATGGCGTATTTTTGCCGAGTGAAGCGAACTCTCTGACGTCTACTACCCATTCATCGTTTAGTGATAAGAAAACTAGATCAGCCGGCATTCCGGGCTTTAGTGAGCCTGCGTCTTTTATCCCGAATGCCGCGGCAGGTCCGGAAGTAAGGCGTTCTATGAGCGTATCAAAGGAGATACGTCCCTCATGTACAAGTGACGCGGTTAACCCAAATGCGGTTTCCAGCCCGCTTATGCCGGGTGCCGCCTCTTCAAAAGGAAGTTCCTTTTCCAGCAAAGAATGAGGGGCATGATCTGTCGCTATTGCGTCTATAGTACCGGTCGACAATGCCTCTATAACCGCTTCCCTATCTTCGTCCGAACGCAGAGGAGGATTGACGCGAGTATTAGTATCGTACGCATCCGGACCAAGAGCGAATGGTTCAGAACCGTGCTCACCGTAAGTCCACGCATCCGTCAATACTAGATGGTGTGGTGCGACCTCTGCAGTCACATGTACACCGCGGGATTTCGCCAACCGGATATATTCTACCGCGTGCCTTGTGGAAACGTGCGGCACATGTAGATGGGCGCCTTCAATTTGAGCCAAGTTTATATCGCGCTCTACCATAATCGCTTCCGAATAAGAAGGAGAAGCCGGTAAACCCAGACGATTTGCGACACTACCTTCACTCATCACCCCACCATTCAGCATCACTTTATCCTCCGCATGGTTTATCACAGGCAAGCCGAGTACCCTTGCATACGCGAGAGCATGGCGCATGAGAACAGCATCCATGACAGGTTCGCCATCATCTGAAAAAGCGACTGCGCCCGCTGACGCAAGTTCCGACATAGGTGAAAGATCTCTTCCGGCGCGTTCGGAAGTAATAGACGCTATAGGCATGACGCGCACAACACTTTCCAGCCGTGATTTGTTTTTCACATATTCCAGTGTACCGATGTTATCTATAGGCGGGGCTGTATTCGGCATAACGCATACGGTTGTAAATCCGCCGTGTGCGGCAGCCAAACCGCCTGTTCTGATAGTCTCTTTCCACTCTTCGCCGGGTTCTCGAAAGTGGGCGTGTAGATCTACAAAGCCCGGACATACCATCATACCGTTTGCCTCGATCTTATACCAATCTTCACCCACCGTCTCATTCATAGGTATGATATCGAAGATGTTTCCGGCGCAAATAAGCATAGTCGCTTCAACGTCTATTTTCTGAGAAGGGTCTATGATACGACCTCCAACTATTGCCGTTTTTCTATAGCTGCTCATCATCGCCCTCTCGTGAAAGCGTACAGTACAGCCATCCGAACAGCCAGCCCATTACGGATCTGATGTTCAATGAGTGAAATCGTATCATCGCGCACCACTTCTCGTGATACTTCAAACCCTTCATTGACAGGACCCGGATGCATGACCCTAACGTCCGGATTTGCGGCTCTCAGGCGATTGTGAGTGATTCCATAAGATGCGCTGTACTCACGAATTCTATACTGCTCCGTTTTTCGATGCCGCTCATGCTGCATCCGAAGCGCCATAACGATATCGGCTCCTTCAATCGCCTCATCCGCCTTATCATGCACGGATACACCCGTGAATATATCACCCTCATTAAAAGTTTTACGCCTCCGCCAGCAAGAAGGAATTAGCATAGGAGGTCCGCATACGGAAACATGCGAGCCCATCTTCAGCAAGGCGAGTATAGTGGAACGTGCAACACGGCTATGAAGCATATCGCCAATAATTGCCACCTTCAGCCCCGATATCCTACCTTTGCTAATAAGTATCGTAAGCAAGTCTAACAGCGCCTGCGTGGGGTGAGCATGCCAACCATCCCCGGCGTTGATAACGGGTATGGATAAACGGCGAGCGAGCATATACGGGGTCCCGGCATAGCGATGACGCACAACTATGATATCCGCCCTGAGATTCTGCAAAGTCCGCACAGTGTCTATGAGAGATTCGCCCTTCGAGATGCTAGCATCCGAAACAGACACATTGACAACGTCTGCTCCCAATATTTTCCCCGCATGTTCAAAAGAGACCCTAGTTCGGGTGCTGTTCTCAAAAAAAAGCGTCGCCACCATCTTGCCGCGCAGTGCGGTAGTTTTTCTTACCGTTTGATTTAAAACAGGTAGCATACCTTTGGCAGAATCCAGAAGCCCGGTAATAGTATCGGCGTCTAGGGTATCGATGTCCAGCAAATGCGCACCTACACGAAGAGATTCAGTCAAATTACTCTCCATCGACATCGCGTTTAATAATGGATACAAAATCTCTGCCGGTATCCTCCGATACCCTCACACGCACACTCTCACTGTGAGCAGTAGGCAGATTTTTACCTACGAAATCGGGTCGTATAGGAAGCTCGCGATGTCCGCGGTCTATAAGTACAGCCAACCATACACCGGATGGTCTGCCAAAAGCAAACAGTGCCTCCATTGACGCTCTAGCCGTTCGACCCGTATAAATCACATCATCAACCAGTATAATCCTGTTTCCCATCACATCGAACGGTACAGAAGTAGGGCGCACAGGACGAACAAAATCATTTCCGGAATCATCTCTGTATAGAAGAGGTTCTACCGAGCCTACCTTAGGCTCCCATCCTTCAAAATCGAGTATATTCCTTGCAAGTCGTCTAGCGATATGCTGCCCTCTTGAAATGACTCCAATAAAGAAGAAATCACGTCTACCTCGGCTACGCTCTATTATTTCATGCGCCATACGGGCCAGCACGCGGCGCATATCATCGGTCGTCATTATGGCAACTTCGCGGCGGGACAGGCCGATATCACCGAAGTTCACGCGGCACCAAACACTACAACAACGAAAAACATCATCTACATTTTCCTCCCCTTGCCAGCTTCACGGAACTGGATTTAAAGGTCTTGGTATTCTGCAAAATAAACCTCCCAAACCCATACACTTCACTCAATAATCTAAACGAGTATACATATATTGTCAAGCATCCTGCTAACTCGCTAACTCGTCTATGCAAAACAAGATTAATCAGATTTACATAAAGCGTTTAGGACTAAGAGACTCAATGGGAATTTTTGTGCGTTTGTCAACAATCAATTCCGCTGTTGCCATACCCATTGCAGGCGCAAGAGCTATGCCGTTACGTCCTGCGCCCGAAAGAACTATGAGGTTATCTATACTGGGAATTTCCCCAATGACCGGTGCGTTATCCGGCAGCACAGGACGAATGCAAGCGGTATGACGTTGCACTTTTGCGTCTTTTAGGTAATGGAATACCGAAGATGCCGATGCCATTATGGATGCCTTGCCCGCTTCCGTAGGAGCATCATCAAACCCTTCCCGCTCATCCGTCGTTCCAACCCATAGGAGGTTATCCGGTTTAGTGGCGGCATAATCCCCGCGCCATGAGAAGGTAGTGGTCAGTGCCGGTTCGGGCACAGACAGACGCAATATCTGACCCTTGAGGGGCTCTATAGGTATGCTCACCCCAACCTTTCGGAGCAGCAATGGCGACCATGCACCACCCGCCACTACTACCGAGTCTGCATAATACATATCCTCCCCTACTATCACACCGTTGGCGCGCCCTCCTTTGGTCAAGATACCATCTACTGCCGAACGGGAAAACACCGCACCCTTGCGCTCTGCGGCATACCACATTGACAACGTGAAGCGATAAGGATCCAGCTGGTAGGCGCCATCAGAGTAAGCCCCGCCGTGTATATCCGGATTGAGGCGAGGTTCCAGATGAGCAAGTTCAGCGCTGTCCAGCCAGGAAAATGACGAAACTTTTGGCATCGTAGATTTGCCACCTTCCATAAAGATGGCTTTCATGCCTTTGGCTTCTTCTTCCGAAATCGCAAGCAGAACCGATGATTTTTCTATGAAGCCGTAACTTAGTCCGCTCTCGGCCGGCAAAGTTTCCGATAGGTCTTTGTGGATATCCAATGCTACTGCTAGTAAGCCGCTTGTTGGAGTTTTTACAATCTGCGGCTGAATACTGCCGAAGGCAAACCCGGACGCATGATTTGCTATCCCATCCTTCTCGAAAAGCCTCACACTGTAACCCATACCCGAAATGAACAACGCTGCGGCACAGCCGGCTACTCCTCCCCCTACTATTACTACATCCGACGTATTCGTTCCAAACGCCATTAACGGATGCGTCTTGTAGTGAATGTGTCATCATCGCGGCTTCGTCTAGCAGCTCCCGTAGCATAAGCCGCTTTCGCCACCGCATCTGCTACGGAACTAGCCACTTGCTGATCAAATACGCTGGGAATTATGAAATCTTCGGACAGGTGGTCATCCGGTATAACTTGGGCAATCGCCAGTGCGGCGGCCACCTTCATATCATCATTTATCTCGTGTGCTCTTACATCCAGCACACCTCGGAACAACCCCGGAAAGCAGAGGGAGTTATTCACTTGATTGGGGTAATCGGTGCGTCCGGTGGCTACAATGCGCACATTGTCCGGTATATCCTCCGGTCGTATCTCCGGATCGGGATTTGACAAAGCGAAAACTATAGCATCCGGCGCCATGCGTGAAACCATTTCCGTTGTAACCAGTCCCGGACCGGCTAGCCCTAGCAGAAAATCGGCGCCCTCTAAAGCCTCAGGCAGTGAACCGCCAAAATTGCGAGGGTTGGTGATTTCCGCAAATTTCCGTTTATTCTCATTGGAACCATAGTCGCGGTCATGTGTAAGTGCGCCCTTCCTATCGAAACCTACGATATCCTCTATGCCGTACTTTATAAGCATCTTTGTGCAGGCTGTACCTGAAGCACCCACTCCCACTACAACGGCGCGCATGCTTTTGGGAGATTTTTTTGTTACCTTTATCGCATTTATAAGGCCGGCCAGAACCACAACCGCTGTACCATGCTGATCGTCATGAAAAACCGGTATATCCAGGCATTCGTTGAGTTTCTCTTCTATATAGAAACAGCGAGGAGCGCTGATATCCTCCAGATTTATTCCGCCGAACCCGGGTGCAATTGCCTTCACAATCATAACAATTTCGTCCGGGTCTTTAGTATCCAGCACTATCGGCCATGCGTCCACACCCCCGAATTCCTTGAACAGCAGCGCTTTACCCTCCATCACCGGCATAGCGGCGGCGGGACCTATATCCCCGAGTCCCAATACGGCCGTACCATCGCTTACCACTGCTACAGAGTGATTTTTTATTGTAAGCGTCCATACCGCTTCCGGTCTTTCATATATAGACATGCAAACACGCCCTACTCCGGGGGTATAAACCTTGGACATATCTTCACGAGTCATTACAGGCTGCGTTGTATGCATACCTATCTTACCGCCGATATGTGTGAGGAAAGTAGGATCAGAAATAGAGCGCACAGTCACATTATCAACGCTTCGTATACGTTCTATAATCAGGTCACCATGTCCGGAACCGGAGGTATTCACCGTAAAATCACGGGTCATAATACCTTTAGCCGTAGATACCACATCTACAGCGGTAACATCTCCGCCTGCTAATCCAATAGAGGATGTTATTCTTCCAAGCATCCCCGGGCTATTCGGATACTCGGCCCGAACCGTTATACTATATGCTACACCTGGCGTATACATCATCTTTTACCTCTCTTGAACTTAATTATTAACTATTGAATCGGTCACCGCCACATTACCTTAGAATTTTAACATGACACAGCATAAAGCAGATATAGGGAAAATAGACAACTATATTCACAAATCCGCAAATAAATTCGATACTATTTCTAAAATCTCAATAATCTCAATCTCAGCAGAGTGTAAAGTATAAGAAGAGAGCAAATAAAGATGGTACCAAATCCTCAAATAAAAGGGAGATTCAATACAGCCCGCGTCACAAAACGCCAAGATTTGACCGATGATCTATGGAAGATATGGCTATCACCGGAGAAGCCGTTCAATTTCAAACCCGGCCAGTACTGCACCATCGGCGCCGGAGGGCTGGAACGTCCCTACTCAATAGTATCCGCACCGCATGAAAAGGAGATAGAAATTTTCATAGAGCTGGTGCCGATACCCTCCGGCAACCTAACCCCTATCCTCTACTCCATGCACCCGGATTTTCCGGATTCCGAGGTAACACTTCGGCCTCGTGCAAAAGGCATATTCCTATTCAAACCAACCTACACTCACCATGTGATGGTAGGAACGGTAACAGGCATAGCACCATACATCTCCATGCTACGCTCCTTAAATGCCGAAGAAAACGCAATGGAGAACTATTCATTCCACATACTAGAAGGTGCAAGCTACAAAGATGAATTCGGATACGAAGAAGAATTGAAAGATATGGCAGATAAAAAAGAGAATGTACACTTTATCCCTTCGGTAAGCAGGCCAAATGAGAAGCGCAACAAAGGATGGCAAGGAGCGAATGGGCGCGTTAACACACTGGTAGAGGGTTATGTGAGAGCCCAAAATCTCCCCGTGAATGAAACGGCGATATACGCTTGCGGGCATCCTAAAATGATAGAAGACCTACGCGTTCGTTTCAAAGATTCCGGCTTTCACTTTGAAGAAGAGCGATTTTGGAAAGAGTAACCAGTACATAACCCCACAATGCAGGTTTAACATGGAATATGTGGCAAACAGTAGAATCGATAAGATTCTCCAATCTAAAACAGGAGTAGAAAAATGTCTGAAAGAATAGGTTTCGTAGGGCTCGGAATAATGGGGAAGCCTATGGCGCACAATCTGCTCGAGGCAGGCTATGAAGTAGCCGTATACGATTTACGCCCCGAGCTGGCACAGGAACTAGTAAAAAAAGGTGCTACTCAAGTCGCATCGGCAGCAGGTGCGGCAGAAGTATCCGACATCACCATAACAATGGTGCAAGACGGTGCGCAATCGAAAGCCGCCATACTAGGTAAGAATGGCGTACTGGAAAGCGCCAAAAAGGGTCACTTGATAGTGGATATGTCCTCTATCGCTCCGGGTGTATCACAGGAAATAGCTGCAGAATGTGAAAAGAAAGGGGTCGCATTTCTGGACGCCCCCGTATCCGGCGGAGAGCCGGGTGCTATAGCCGGGGAGCTCGCTATAATGGTGGGAGGTAACGCCGGTGATTTCGAGCGGGCGAAACCTCTATTTGATATAGTTGGCAAATCCGCCGTGCTTTGCGGTGGATATGGCGCGGGAAATGTAACCAAGCTGGCAAACCAAATCATAGTAGGCGCCAACATACATGCCCTCGCCGAAGCCTTGGTACTGGCTACAAAGGCGGGTGTAGACCCTGAAACCGTCTTCAATGCCATAAAGGGCGGGCTCGCAGGTTCTACCGTTATGAACACCAAGTCCCCGATGATGATAGAAAGAAACTTCAAGCCGGGATTCCGCATTGAGCTGCACTACAAAGATATAAACAACGCAATGGAAACAGCAAAAAGTCTAGGAGTGCCTCTCCAAGTAACCGCCAACCTACAGCAGGTACTCACGGCTCTGGTCATAGCCGGAGAAGGCGGCAACGACCACTCAGGCATAGTCCGTTATGTAGAAAGGCTAGCGGGTATAGAAGTCCAAAAGTCATAACCTGCCGTTACCCCCAAAAGAGAAACGATCCGCCTTATTTCTAATAGGGTATCGTCATGGCGAATTCATAGGCGCATCCCTCCATCTAGTGTAGAAGTTCGACGGTAACCCTTCTCTACGGGGCTAGGGTAGGTGCGCATTTCCTAACTTTACTCCGAAGGAATTGCGCCAAAGTCAAAGAGACTCTCAATTCTCCGGATAGAATACTTTAACTATAAGTCAAGGCAATTGGCGTTAACTATAGTATCGACCTGCTAGTGATCTGTGCATCGGTTGCATAGACTGTCCGGACATCTGCAACAATGATCGAGCCGTAGATGAGGTTAGTATGAACCGTGTCAGCGGTAAGGTCATCCATAAGGCCGGGCCGTGCGGGTGTTAGCAAACGGTCTTGCACCAGTTTTGATGCGGAAAAACGGATAGAGTGCGGTTATCGATATTCCCACCGAGAATGAGCCTTCAAAGAGCAGCGCGAAATTGCCGCTATTCGAACCCCTTGGGAGAATGCCATGACGAGGGCTATATCCTTCTGAACGAAGGCAGCAGAAGCCAGATCAGAAATACCGGCGGAGTAGAGGCGAGCGCACTTACAATTAGCGTCGTGCGGATACCAACCCACTCGGAGAGTGCTCCGCCGAATAGCCAGCCTAACGGGAAAAATTCCAATGTAAAGAGAAATACGCTCAGAACTCGTCCGCGCATCCCGGGAGGCGCATATTCCTGAAAAATCGTTGCAGCAGATGCAAACCACATGGCGCCTGATAGTCCCATTATGAACAGTATCGCTACACTACTCCAAAGCATATCCTGAAACCCAAACAAAACCATACCCGCATCCCAAACCGCACCGGCAAGTAAAATAGTGAGTCCGCGCCGTCTAGGCAGCCGCGTCGCTGCTACTAACAGAGAGCCTACGACAAATCCACTTCCTATAGCACCGGACATAAACCCAAAACCCTTAGCGCCTTCACCAATAACCTCTGCAGAAAATTCCGGAAGAATCGGGTATATAGCGACGCCGGTAAAGTTATTCACTAGAACTACCAGAGCCACCCACCGCAGAGCAGGCGTTCTCGCAACTAAAGAAACCCCTCCGCTGATTTGCCTCCAAATAGATTTCACCTCTCTCACAGGTGCGTATGCGAGGAATTTCGGCAAGCGCAGCGCCATTACCACCGCACTGATAAAACCGGCAGTCATTATCCAAAACACAGGGGAAGGTCCGAAAAATCCAATCACGATCCCCGCACCGAATGGGCCTACCGTTTCACCTAGTTGAGAGGTAAATGAACGAAGGGAAGTAGCCTGCGCCATCCATTTCTTAGGAGGAGCTTCACCAAATATAGCAAATGCGGCAGGTTCACTGAATGAAGCAAACACCCCGGACAAAGCCGAAATAGTGAAAAGATGCCATGTTTGTATCTGCCCTGAAGTGACCAAGACGCTTGTAACCGCCGATAAGATCGCAAGGCTAGATATGCCCAGTGCAACCAACATCCGTCTGTCCAAAGAATCGGCTATCGCACCACCAAGCGGAGTCAGCACAATAGCAGGTAAAGAACCTGCGGCTATAGATGCTCCTACGGATAGTGAAGATTCAGACAGATCATAAACTAGCCACGCTACGGCACCTAGACGTAATCCTACAGAAAGGTTGAGCATGAGGTTGAGCATGAATATTCGCCGAAACACACTATGCCGCAAAAGACTAAGCATCGGTGAATATAGCCAATTCAAAAGTCAGACCTCATATTTCTTTTATACAAGTTAGCAACCTATCGAGACAACCACGGATAAATAATGGCTTCTAAAGAACATCCAGAAACGAGAAAATACGGTGATGGGCAAGGGAGTTGAATCCCTCACCCGTTAGGAAAGTGTGGAGAGTATATCTTCCGGCGGGCGCCTATCCGTAATACCCTCATAAACAATTATATATTCCAAGCTAGGATAGTATCAATCTAGAATACAATTCATAAATTCTTCAAGGTATTCCTTTCAATTGTAAGATATTGTAGATATAGCTATCTTCAATTCTTTAATCAAAGTCTCGGTGTGTATTTTTTAAATTCAGTGAGGATTCAGTAAAGAATGTTTCTTTTAATCACTTATATTAATTAACTCTTTTTTAGAAGTCGGTATTATTTTTTCCCTTAATCTAGTCATTAATTTACGTATTATCCTTAAAGGTCTCGTAATTCTCCATGAAAACGACTGTTCAATTAGTAGTAATCTTCGTAATTCTCTAAGTAATAATAGAAGATGGGATAAATACGAAGCATAGAAGTTCATGTAATATTTTTTCCATTCGTTGCCTTCTTTTCTTATTATTTTATAATCCGCATCCGCAAAATCGATATTATATTCAAATAATAACTCAATGCTTTTTTCATAACAAGAATAACTTGCGAATATGGCTTGGTCGCGTAGAATATTTAATCTAGAAAGGATATTATAGTTATTCAATTGCCTTTCATTGAGTTTATTCTTCATTGTGCTTATCGCCAATTCTAAATCTTGCCACCCAAGATTGTGGTTAATATAAGTATTGCTTGATTTATGTACTCTAAAGCCGCCTATTTTTCCATCTACATGCCATAAATCTTCATAAAGAAAAAACCTTGTCCATAATTCCGAATCAGGCATTATTTTGTATTTTTCATCTATGTAGCTTTCTGTTTGATCCCACAAACTTCTCCGCCAAAAAGTCGATTCTTGTTGTATCGTAAGAAATCGTTTAAAACGAGATTCGTAGACATTATCTAGCAAATAATCGTAAATATTTCTGAAATTATATATTTCCTTAACAAAATTGCCTTTTTCATCCCAAACGCCGGATTTTCCCGTAATCCATCTTACATCTTTGAATGTACTGAAGATTTCATTGATAAGAGCAAATGAACCTTGTAAATATTTATCATCCGAATTCATCCATCCCATTATTTCTCCCGTAGTCATTTGTAACCCTTTATTCAATGCGGGAGTAAATCCTTCGTCTTTTTCCGATATCCAATAAGTCAAGTGCTTTTCATACTTTTTAATTACTTCCACGCTCCCATCCGTACTGCCGCCGTCTAGAATTATATATTCTAAGTTAGGATAATTTTGACATAAAATAGAATCTATAAGTTCTTCAAGATACTCCTTTCGATTGTAAGAGGTTGTGACTATAGATATTTTCAAGTGATTCATTTGATCGCGTCTGTTCAATGTTTTATTCATTGATAGTTATATTAGTAAGGTGAATGTTTACTCTATGAGTATAACTGTAAAGTGGTTCATATAAATAGTAAGGCATCCTTCCTTTAAAGTTTCATCGGGAACTTCAATCTCCGGTATTTTCACAAACGGAGAGAAAAGACATTTCAGATAATATAGGTACGTGTTTTCTCTTGCCGTTTGGGAGAGGGTTCGAGTGAGGGCAATCTCAATCTCCGCCCCTATGCGGAATTTGCCGGGTGTGAGTTGTGCGCCTTTGCCATACCATTCATACAATTTCTTATAGCCTGAAGCTGCACATGCTACCAAGTTGTAGGCAGGGAAATTTACCTTGCTGTGTCAATAGGTAAAGGTTTGGGCTGCAACTTGGCACAAGTTCATAAATAGTTCGCCGTATCCGCTTGTATAGTCTGGTTTCATGTGAATCGTCTCATATTGTCATGTCAATATATCAGATTATTTCATTTCGTGTCAGATGGATATCGTATAGATGGTTCTTATGCGGCTACTGCATTCCTGTTTTGTGTGTTGCTTACACTTTTTTCCGATTTGATGCGCGATATTTTCGGTCTTGTAGGATCTCCGATTGCCAATAGGAAAATGTGGGGAGTGAATCTTCCAAGCTCATATCCGCAGCCAGATCGGAGTTCGGCGCGTATTAGCAGGCCGAAGGGTGCCTTGCTTATCTGTGTTACAAGCAGGCGCATACATGCGGAGGTATCATGGATGAATTCTAGCGAAACCCGTAAGACTACGGCGGCGGTTATGCCACACCGCACGCATGTTTGAACATTGATCGGATTCTTGAAGCGCAAGCTTAATATTGAATATCGAGGGAGGGGTGCAGAAGGATTCGCAATTGTCGGAAGTTCACGGTATTTAAAGTCATGACTATATTATTTGTCGAGTAGTAATTCCCTTTTATAAAATGTTCGGGAACATCGCTACCCCCACGTCGGCAAGTTTACTAATCGCTTCGATAGCGGAAGGAAAGAAGGATCATACATCCTCACCTGTGTTATCTTCTTCATTCCGTTTCGAGATTTCTTGAAGGAATTCTTCTACAGCTCTGGAAAGTGGCGGAGATGCGGGGTCTATCTCAGAGCCGAAAGTGTTTTGTTTGTCATATTTGGCTTCGAAACGTCGGATTATCTCCTGAATCTTGCTGTTCTTTTCTACGGCTGCCTCTATCTTTGTGTACTGGGTTTTACCCTTTTGTTCTTCAGGGAATTCCGAAGGGAGATGGTACAGTTCCGCAAGCGTGGATAGGAGTTTTGTTGCGCCTGTGAAGTCATCACTTATTTTCAGGTAGAGCGGTAGATGAACTATAAGGCTCAAAGTTTCTAGGGATAGGTCATTTGCAAAGCGATCGGTGAGTAGTGTGGAGAAGCTGGTTGGCCCTTGATACCGACTCTGTCTCAGATACTCTCTCTTGAATTTTTCATTCGGCTCCCAGTTGCGCGCGTTTCCTGTGACTATAAGGGGTAGTGTGTGTGGTACTGTGTCATACATACCTCCTATTATCACGTATCGGGTAACTCGCAGTGCTTGGATGAATTGAACTATGGAGTCGTTGAACTCTTCGCCGAACATGTGCGGTTCCATCATAGAGAGGAATATCATATCCGGGCTATCTGTGAAGGCTTCCGGTGCACGCGCTCCTAGTGCTATCGTGTTCGGGACTCGCACCATACGTTTGTTATCCATACTTTTAAGGGTTGGGCGATATCGTGTAAAGTCGTAATATTTGCCGGGCACAGTCAAGCGTGCTACTTCTTTAGCTTTATACAATCCGATAAGGCGCTTCAAGGTATGGCGCCCTACGTTACCAACGTTTATCCAAGGATGCAGTATGGTTATACAGTGTGGATCCCGCAATGATAGGGCTTGCTCGTTTATATCAAAATCACCCGCGCGCAATATTTCCTCCGTTGCATATATCGTATAGGATTTGTTACGACTATATAATATTATCGCACTATAGGAGGAGATATAGCATGAATTTTAAATTAGTTTTTATACCGCCGCACACCGGTGCACCGGTGAAGGAGTGGGCGCGTCGCATAGTAGATTCGGAGTTGGGAGTAGATGTGAGTGTTCCTTTGACTATGGAGGAGGCGCTTGAAGAGGTGAAGGACGCAGATGCAGCCTTCGGAACTTTAACGCCAAGTCTTCTTTCGGCTGCTCGTCGCTTGCGATGGATACAGGCACCGGCTGCCGCACCTCCGGCAGGTTATTACTTCAAGGAACTCATAGAGCACTCCTGCAGGGTAACGAATTTTCGCGGGATATATAATGATCATATTTCCGTTCACATTTTGGCTATGGTACTGGCCTTTACAAAGAATTTGCATATTTACAGGGATTCGCAGAAGTTGCATGACTGGAGCCCTCTGGCAGATGAAAGGCATTCCGTTTTTCTGCCTGATTGTACAGCCGTTATTGTAGGCTTCGGCGGGATAGGTGAGGAAACGGCTAGGTTGTGCAAGATGCTAGGCATGACGGTTCTAGGGGTAGACTCAAGGAGAACCGAAGCTCCGCCATGGCTGGACACTCTTTTTACAGCCGATAGGATGGATGATGCGCTGAGACTCGGAGATTTCGTCATACTGACGATACCGCACACTCCGGATACTGAGGGGCTTTTCGACTGTGAACGTTTCCGCCAGATGAAGAGCGGAGCGTTTTTCATAAATATAGGACGAGGTAGGACGACACGGCTCAATGCTCTGGTTTCGGCGCTAGAATCCGGCCGGCTGGCTGGCGCAGGGTTGGATGTCTTTGAAGAAGAACCTCTCCCCAAAAATTCCCCTTTGTGGGATATGCAGAATGTAATTATCACACCGCATATAGCGGCTACGGGCGGTCAATACTTAGAGGAAAGACGTTTCGGTATTCTGCTGGATAACCTGCGCCGCGAGATGAAGGGTGAGGATCTACACAATTTGGTGGACAAATCTATGTGGTTTTGATCATCGCCTTTATTGTGGACCTTGATCCAAAGCTTCTATAGCCTTCAGTCCAAGCTGGATTACATCTTCCGGTGGCGAAACATGACCATCCGGTGATTCAAGCAGTTTACGATTTAGCAAATCCTCACGCGTAAGCCAATGCCATCCGTGCGGTACATTCACAAAAGAATCGTTCACGAGTTTTGTGAAATATATCATGTCTATGTGCTGGTGCGCTCCATTGGTAGCATCCGACACGTCCTCCACAAGGATGGTGACGGGCGGTTCTATCTGATCTGGTTGCAAAAATTTCAATCTTTTGTGAAGACGCATTATACAAACTTTCAGCCCTGTCTCCTCTTCAATCTCGCGTATTACCCCTTGAACAGGGTCTTCATTTGGATCTATGTGGCCGCCCGGTGGAAGCCACATCCTAACAGTCTTATGCCAATGAAGCAGCGTAGCTCCGTTGTGTACTACATACCCTGTAGTGACAAAGTGACGTATCATCGTGAATCTCCTACCAGAATCTATTGACAGCAGGCCTAATTTCCATATGATGAGAGAAAATCTTTGTATACGCCGACCAACCCTTCTCTCAAAGTAACGGAAGGTCGCCAACCTATAGATAGTATATATGAGTTATCCATTAGCTTACGGGGGGTTCCATCGGGGCGCGAAGGATCGAATTTTATCCGTCCTTTATAACCTACAGTCTCGGCAATCAGAGGAGCTAGATCGGCTATGCGCAGGTCCTCCCCTGCCCCAACATTTGCGATATTAGGCGGATTCTCATCTTGTAGCAGCATAAAGATCGACACGGCGAGGTCATCCGTATGAAGAAATTCACGACGAGGTTCGCCAGTTCCCCATACGGTCACCTCCGTATCGGCATTCATTTTTGCTTCATGAAGACGACGCATGAGGCCCGGTATAACATGACTGTTTTCCGGATGGTAATTATCCCCTAACCCATATAGATTGCTAGGCATTATAGAATGGAAAGTTACGCCATATTGGGAGCGGTAATGCTTGCACATTTCTACGCCCGCTATCTTTGCGACGGCATACGCCTCATTAGTAACCTCTAGCGGGCCCGTAAGCAAGCTATCTTCGGTGATAGGCTGTGGCGCTTCACGAGGGTATATGCAAGATGAAGCAAGGAAGAGCAAGCGCTTTGTACCGTGCAAATAAGCCGAATGCAGAACATTAATCTGCATAGCAAGGTTTTCCCTTATGAACTCCGCAGGAGTAGAATAATTCGCGATAATCCCTCCTACACGAGCCGCAGCCATTACAACGACGTCAGGCGATTCTTCCGAAAAAAAGCTTTCCACGTCTGTCTGACGTGTTAGATCCAATTGTGAATGTGTTCTAGTGATCAGGTTATAGAACCCACGACTTTGCAATTCTCTAACCACAGCCGAACCCACCATCCCGCGGTGACCCGCCACAAATATTTTATTGTCCTGTTTCACAGTCTCTCCAAGCGGATTTTGATTAGCTTCATATCTAAACCTTTAACTTCGCATCTTCAGCCAAGCGTTTCTCACGTTCAGCCTGTTGCATATCGTTCTCCAACATTAATTTTGCCAACTCTCTGAAACGAACCTTTGGAGCCCATCCGAGTTTTTTTTCAGCCTTGGATGCATCTCCGCGCAAAATACCAACATCAGTAGGGCGTTCATATTGGTCGCTATGTTCTACATAGTCATGCCAGTCCAAGTCCAGCATACCAAAGCATTCATCCAGAAACTCCTCTACTGTATGGGCTTCGTTAGTCGCAATCACATAATCGTCCGGGTCTTCTTGTTGAAGCATAAGCCACATTGCGTGTACATATTCGGGAGCATATCCCCAATCTCTTAAAGCTTTGATATTTCCCATAAGCAGTTTATCCTGTAATCCTAGCTTTATACGAGCCGCTGCTTTAGTTATCTTACGAGTAACAAAGGTTTCTGTACGTCTCGGAGATTCATGATTGAAAAGTATGCCGTTGGTAGCATGCAAATTGTAGCCTTCCCGGTAGTTGGTCACCATTTGGTGGGCATAAACTTTGGCGGTAGCGTATGGTGAGCGCGGAAGAAGGGGTGTAGTTTCATTTTGAGGGAGTTCCTCAGAGTTACCGTACATCTCCGATGAGGATGCCTGATAATATCTGACTTTTTTCAAACCGCATACACGTATCGCCTCAAGCATGCGAGTAGTGCCGAGCGCTACTATATCCGCCGTATATTCGGGCATAGAGAAAGATACTCGCACATGAGATTGCGCACCTAGATGATATATCTCATCCGGCTGTATATCATACACAAGATTCGTTATGCATGAGGCATCGCTCAAATCACCATAATACAGATGAAGGCGGTTTGCGATTTCAGATTCAGCAGTTCTAATATGGTCTAGCCTAGAGGTGTTGAATGACGAAGCACGTCGGATCATCCCATGCACTACGTAACCTTTGGATAGTAGCAAATCGGCAAGATAAGAACCGTCCTGACCCGTTATACCCGTTATGAGAGCTTTCTTCATATTTTCTTCTCGCTTACTAGAGTCTCTTCTTTTATTATGACAGTGTCTATTTTATCAAGGAGCTTTTGTAGATTCTATCTTCCAATTTGTCTACCTTGTCACGAAGGGAACGGTTTTCGTTCTCCATCTTTTCCAGCCTATCCCTAATACTGCGCAACTCTTCAGGTATGACAGTGCCTTTCTGTATAGCCCGAATTGCTTCACGAGCGATACGGACAACTCTGGCATCCAAATCACGGCTCACGAGTCTATTCAAGCTCGGGATAGCATCCCTAGCATGAAGCCGACGCAACGAATCGATAGCCACTATACGTATTTGGAACCAGTCATCATCTAGAAGGTGGGTAAGGAGATCTATACTCGGTTTATGATTTTCGCCCAACATCCCTAGTGCTTTTACCGCGGCTGCCCGTGCGCGTTGCGGTTTACCCGCTTCAGTCCACTTCAAAGCGATATCCCTAGATGCTTCGGTGGGCATACAAGCAAGCCCGGCCAATGCACCTGCTCGAATCGTCTCCAAGTGAGAATCCTTATCGAGCGCTTTCACAAGTGTGTTGAATGACCTCTCGAGGCGGGTGGCGCCAAACGCCGCGCACGCTGCACTCACAACATAGTAGCTATCCGGATCCGCCACCATTTCCTCGAGAGCCGCTGCCGCCTTCTCATCATAGCGATAGCGCCCCAATGCCTGAGCGACTGCTCGACGGACTTTGAGGTGAGGTATACGGATAGCCGCAATGAGTGCATCTCGTGCTGAAGGAGTGTGTACATCGCCTAAAGCACGCGCCGCCGCTGCCTGAACCCCCCAGAACGAGTCTTCATTCATCGCCTTAGACAGTACCTCTACTACATCCGCTCCGGTTTCATTACCAAGTGAGCGCGCCGCCGCCATACGAGCCTCACCGTCCTCCCCTCTTTGTATCTGATGTATAAGCATAGAGCGAGGCGGCTTGAATTCCAGAGTCTTTACAACGGAGTGGAGTGCGTCAAACACAATCCCTACCGGTTTTTCCGGAAGGTTTATCGTTATAGTCTGCTCCTTACGATCTATGAGTACCTTTTGCCTATAGAGCCCATCGGAAAGAGTGTCTACTAAAATCTCCAGTGAACAACGAAAGGGTTCATCCTGTGTCTGCCTCACGGATAGTAAAGCCTTGCCGTCCTTACCGTTGTCATTTCCTTCCCATGAATAGGAAACTTGGAAAGCGGGGTGTCCCGATCTGTATAACCACTGCTCAAAAAACCAATCCATACTTCGGCCTGTAAACTCTTCTATGGCGCTCTGAAAATCTATAGAGCGAACATTACGCCCTTTGTTTCTCTGAACATACAGACGAATGGAACCAAAAAAAAGTGTATCCCCCAATTCACGGCGAAGCATATGTAAAACCATTCCGGCTTTATCATAAAGATGCCTATCGAATATATCCGTATGATTACTATAACGACGCTGCACTATAGGCCTCTGATACTTTTCCGCAAGATAGCCCTGCTCCAGATCATTTATCGTTAGCAAGTACTCATCTCTCCCGCGATGGTGTTCCTCCCAAAGCGCCTCAAAAAATGTAGCAAACCCTTCATTTAACCATCCGTGAGGCCATTCATAGCATGTTATCAAGTCGCCGAACCATTGGTGAGCCGCTTCATGAGAAACCAGAAAGTCGGATGAGAAGTCTCTATGAGCTTTTTCATCATGCAATGTCAGATCCGTCTGAGTAGTAGCGGAGGTATTTTCCATGCCGCCAAATATGAAATCCTGAACAGCGACCTGCGTATACTTATCCCACGGGTAGGGTTCTCCCGTCACCTCTTCGAAAAATCGTATCATAGCAGGAGTATTCCCGAAAGATCTCCGTGCGTCATCTTCACGGCCCGGTTCGCAGTAAAAATCTATATATGGACCGCTATCTTGGAGGACAATACGTGAAAACTTACCCGCCACAAGGGTAATTAGATAGACAGCATGCGGCTTATCCTGCAACCAATGAAAAGTGCGCTCCTTTAGCTGCTCGTCCGCCTCTGAGCTTACAAGCCTACCGTTAGAAATAACAGACCATTCATAGGGTACTGTGCACACAATTTCTGAGGTGATTCTCCCTTTTGGCTCATCTATACATGGAAACCAATGGTGATTATCCGTATCCTGGCCTTGCGTCCATATCTGCACGGGTTTATCCGGGTAATTTTCATCCGGTCCGGTGAAGTATAGCCCTCGCCGAGGTGTAGAAACATAAGATACGGAGATTTTAATGGAATCACCTTTACTTACAGGGGCGGGAAGATGTACTTCCAACACATCGCCGATATGAGTAAACAAAAGCTCAGTGCCGTCTCTTTTCACGGATTCCACCTTTGTGTCCTCACAATCCAGACTCACGCCGGATACTCCGTCCACTACTGCGATGAGGTCTAAATGCACATCCCCTATCACGCGAGACCTCTCAATATCAAAGCGGCAGGATATTTTAATGTGTGAAACATCTACAGGCCTATCCCTAAGGTAATGGTCGGTATCGCCATGAAGTGTGAAGGTATTCGAACTCGGATCCGGAGCAAGATATTCGGCACTACCGCAATAAAACTTGCGGATTTCATCTTCAAACTTCGTTATTTCTGCCAACGTTAGCCTCACTCGTTATGTAGATAGGAAGGGGTATTCTTAATAGTTAGTAATCTTTAGGTAAAGAACTCACTTTATACATTATAGAATATTTCTGTACTGATACGCTTTATATAGAAGGTTCATTAGAAATTCTCAGTATAAGGTGTTTCATAAACTGTGAAAATCCGACCTATCACTAAATGAGCGTCGGAGTAGTAATTTGGTATTCAGTGTAATAGGTGAAAGGTCTGAAAGTGTCAGATTCCCTTATCGTATGGTAGTAGCCATAGATAATAAAAGTAAAATGAATGATGAAGAAATAACAGTACGCATAATGAAGCCTTCCGAGATAGCAGAGGTGGAAAATTTGCTAGAACTCGCGTTCATGGATAATCCGCTTACACGCATACTTTTCGGCGGCAGGCCAAAGGAAGGTCGTATCAGCAGATTGAGCATGGAGTTAGTCCGCAACAAGCATGTGCGTACCTTTGTGGCAGTATCGGAAGAGCAGATAATAGGTTTTCTCAAAGAGGTGGATTGGCCTGAGTGCAGGCCTCGTGTGTTTAACTTGCTTTCCCTTTGGGATACTATCCTTGCTCTGAGATGGCGCGCTTTCGTATCGCCGCGCCTGTTTGATGAGGACCGTCACCCGAACTGGCCTCACAGGCATTTAGCCGTTTTGGGTGTTCACCCAAATAGACGAAGACGCGGCAGTGCAAGCGCTCTTCTGAGTCATTTCGTGCATCAGGCGGATGCGGATGGCATACCGGCTTTTTTGGAAACGGATACGGAAAAAGCAGCAGGTCTCTATCAGCGTTTCAACTTTCAAATTGTAGCGAGGGATGCTTGGGAAAATACCACATTCTTCTATATGTGGCGACCTATAGAGAACGCCACAGAAACAACGAATGAAAATGTCGAAGATGAAGCAGCGAATAATATGGGAATTTCGGCAGATGTAGACACAGCCGAACCAATACACACGACAGATAAGGTCGAAGATGAAAGCGAATGAGGGAGCAGCGAATAATATGGGAATTTCGGCAGATGTAGAGGGTGACGCAGTCGAACCAATACACACGACAGATGAGGTCGAAGATGAAGCAGCGAATAATATGGGAATTTCGGCAGCAGCGAACCAATACACACGACAGATGAGGTCGAAGATGAAGCAGCGAATAATATGGGGATTTCGGCAGGTGTAGAGGTTGACGTACTCGAACCAATACACACGACAGATAAGGTGAAGATGAAGCAGCGAATGAAGGAACCACAGCGAATAATATGGGAATTTCGGCAGATGTAGAGGGTGACGCACTCGAACCAATACGCACGACAGATGAAGTAGCGAATGAGGGAGCCACAGCGAATAATATGGGGATTTCGGCAGATGTAGAGGGTGACGCACTCGAACCAATACACACGACAGATGAGGTTGAAGATGAAGCAGCGAATGAGGGAGCCACAGCGAATAATATGGGAATTTCGGCAGATGTAGAGGGTGACGCAGTCGAGACCAATACACACGACAGATGAGGTCGAAGATGAAGCAGCGAATGAGGGAGCTACAGCGAATAATATGGGAATTTCGGCAGATGTAGAGGTTGACGTACTCGAACCAATATACACGACAGATGAGGTCGAAGATGAAGTAGCGAATGAGGGAGCCACAGCGAATAATATGGGGATTTCGGCAGATGTAGAGGGTGACGCAGTCGAACCAATACACACGACAGATGAGGTCGAAGATGAAGCAGCGAATAATATGGGAATTTCGGCAGATGTAGAGGGTGACGCACTCGAACCAATACACACGACAGACAAGGTCGAAGATGAAGCAGCGAATGAGGGAACCACAGCGAATAGTATGGGAATTTCGGCAGATGTAGAGGGTGACGCAGCCGAGACAATACACACGACAGATGAGGTCGAAGATGAAGTAGCGAATGAGGGAGCCCCAGCGAATAGTATGGGAATTTCGGCAGATGTAGAGGGTGACGCAGCCGAACCAATACACACGACAGATGAGGTCGAAGATGAAGCAGCGAATGAAGGAACCACAGCGAATAATATGGGGATTTCGGCAGATGTAGAGGGTGACGCAGTCGAACCAATACACACGACAGATGAGGTCGAAGATGAAGGAACCACAGCGAATAATATGGGGATTTCGGCAGATGTAGAGGGTGAAGGAACCAATACACACGACAGATGAGGTCGAAGATGAAGCAGCGAATGAAGGAACCACAGCGAATAATATGGGGATTTCGGCAGATGTAGAGGGTGAAGTAGTCGAACCAATACACACGACAGATGAGAAGATGAAGTAGCGAATGAAGGAACCACAGCGAATAATATGGGAATTTCGGCAGATGTAGAGGGTGATGCAGTCGAACCAATACACACGACAGATGAGGTCGAAGATGAAATATTTCTAAAAACGGAACCGGCAAATGCCGCAAAAGATCATGAGGAAAGTAGATATGAGGCAAGTTAAAGAAAAAGGTAGAACGGCAGGAAAATGGCGTTCATGGGAAACTACGGAAGGAGCGATTCGCGCACCTCATCGCTCTATGATGCGAGCGATGGGGCTGAATGATGATGATATAGATGCCCCTTTCGTAGGGGTTGCATCTACACACAATGAGGTTACACCATGCAATGCGGGTATAGCACCGCTGGCTGATCAAGTGAAGCAAGGAGTGAGAAAATCCGGAGGGACACCTTTTGAGTTTGGTGTCATTACCGTATCGGACGCTATATCTATGGGGACGGAAGGGATGAAGGGTTCATTGGTGTCTAGAGAGATAATTGCAGATTCTATAGAGACGGTCTGCTTTGCCGAAAGGTACGACGGGTTGGTATCAGTGGCAGGATGCGATAAGTCCCTTCCCGGCGCTATGATGGCGATGGCTCGGCTGGATATTCCATCCGTTTTCGTGTATTCGGGCTCGATTCTCCCCGGACAATGGCGCGGGGAAGATATACAGATACAGAGTGTTTTCGAGGCTGTTGGGCGTTTTCAAGCGGGTGATATAGATGGGCAAGAGCTGAGGGATATAGAGACTCGCGCATGTCCGGGACCCGGTTCATGCGGCGGTATGTTTACGGCTAATACTATGTCTTCTATCGGAGAAGCGCTTGGTCTTTCGCTACCCGGTTCGGCATCCGAACCGAATGTGGATCAAAGGAAACTCGTTTCTTCTAGGCTTGCCGGTGAAGCGGTTATGAACCTTCTGCGCAGAGACATACGCCCTTCTGACATACTTACTCGCGAAGCGTTCGAAAATGCGGTTACCCTCGTTGTTGCTATGGGCGGCTCTACCAATACGGCTCTGCATTTACCGGCTATAGCTTATGAAGCAGGTATAGAACTGACGCTGAAAGATATACACGAAATATCTATGAGAACCCCTTTGTTAGCAGATATGAAGCCGGGGGGGAAGTATGTGATGTACGACCTCGACAAGGCGGGCGGTGTGCCGCTGGTTATGAAGAGGCTTCTAAGCGAGGGGCTCCTACATGGAGACTGCCTAACTGTGACCGGTAGCACGGTTGCCGAAAATCTGGCAGGCGTAACTTTGAATGAATCTGAGAATAACGTTGTTAAAACCACAAGGGCACCTCTATCTAAAACGGGAGGGTTAGTAGTTCTATTCGGAAACCTTGCGCCTGAAGGGTGTGTACTGAAGGTAGCCGGCCATCAGTTCGGAGCACACTTTACAGGTCCTGCGCGGGTTTTCGATCAGGAAGAGGATGTGATGGCATCTTTGCAGAAACGAACGATAAAGGCTGGGGACGTAGTGATAATACGATACGAAGGACCAAAAGGAGGTCCCGGTATGCGTGAGATGCTATCAGTGACAGGCGCTCTAGTTGGACAAGGTCTCGGTGAGAAGGTGTTCCTGATAACGGATGGACGTTTTTCCGGAGCTTCCCACGGTTCCATGATAGGGCATCTAGGACCCGAAGCAGCCGTAGGCGGACCTATAGCAGCAGTCCAAGACGGCGATGTCATAGAGATAGATTTGGAAAATTTCGAACTCAATACATCTGTAAGCCATCAGGAAATGCAGTCACGCCTTTCAAAATGGACGCCACGGCAATCGGCTTATACGCGGGGGACACTCGCAAAGTATATAAAATTGGTACAGCCCGCATCGAGGGGCGCCATCACAGGGTAATTCCTTTGCCTATCGTTGGAGGCACTCAATCGGGTATAGCAGGTTCAAGAGTAGTCAGTAGGCAAAACCGGCAGATAGGCAAAATAGATGTCCATACTCTACCTAGCGGCAGTATATGAATGAGATTTCGGCATTTTGCGCGTCCATTCAAGGTTGCGGGTTGTCCTAGTCGAATTGGAAAAGGCCAGTTTGACGAGTGTTCTCACATCTATCATTTGGCGATATCTTCCTTATAGTTAGTTATCGGCAATAGTAGATTAAAGAAACGATAACTCCGGTAAGATACATATTCATCCGGAAAGTAATGAAGATTTCACTTTCACGGTGCCGTCCCATTCCTCTAAAGGTTCGTTATGCCATACCCAACCGGCGCCGGGAGATTCAAAGCCGTCTATCTCCGCCCTACCCGTAGACCAAAGTAGCGCACACCATGGATCCGATTCAATAGGCGCCCATGGAAATAAACGACGTACAACACGCTCCACGATGCCGGTAGGCATTTCAATTTCTGTAATTCCCAATGAAATATCGTAAAAATGCACAAGCGTCTCTGCGCAACCCATCGCAAGGAAGCCTTCCGCATCCGAATAACCCCATCCATGGTAGGCTCTCGCATTCGATGGTGAGGCAGATGCGATATTAGCCAGAACTTCGCCCCAAAGAGGGAGCCCTGCCAGTATCTCCTCCGGAGTCGAAGAGTCAGGAACCGACACCAGTCCGGGCGGTCTTTCTGTTGCAAGATTCGCAAGGCTCAATATGTAATGCGCGTAAGCTCGTACCACATGAGCAGCCGTCTGTTTGCGCGTCCATTCAAGGTTAGCGGCTTGTCCTATCCAATCGGAGGTAGTCAGTTTACCGAGTATGTTAGAAGCCATTCCCGCCGATGCTCTCAAATCATCTGTAGTTACAGGTTCGCGAGGGTTTGATTCAGACAAAGTTTATATCCTTTTAATGGGGTAGGGAGGATCTTACTTTCATGGTGCCGTCCCACTCCTCTAAAGGTTCGTTATGCCATACCCAACCGGCGCCGGGTGACTCAAAGTCGGCTATCTCCGCCCTACCCGTAGACCAAAGCAACGCGCGCCACGGGTCTGAATCGATAGGTGCCCATGGAAACAAGCGACGTACCACACGCTCCGAGATTATAGCATCACCGCGAAAGTCCGCTATACCTAGGGAGACATCGTAAGTATGCACCAATACCTCCACGCAACCCATCGCAAGGAAGCCTTCCGCGTCCCCTATACCCCATCTATGTGCTCCTCTCGCATCGCCATGAACTCCCCCACGGTAGGATTTTATTAGAACCTCCGCCCACATAGGAAGCGATGCGAGAATCTGATCCACAGAAGCATCCTTATCAGCACGAAGAAGACGCTGCACCGGGTAAGACGTTCTATTACTGAAATTGACTACACAGTATCCAAACGCTTCTATTATATGAGCCACCGTATCCCGTCTACTGAGGTTCATGCAAGAATCTATCTTACCCCAATCGGATGAAGTAAGGCGTCTAAGCCATGAGACAGCGGCGAGGGCGGAAAATCTAAGGTCATCGGCTGTCACCGAAGAGCGCGGCGTCCTAACATCCATATCTAAGACTTGGAAACATTCTCCGATTCTTTAACTCTAGGCGGTACACTAGGTTTCACAGCCCCGGATTGAACATTTGGCAAACTACCTTCGGCTGAGTGCTTTTTTGTAAGTTCCCATGCGCCCTTCAGGCGTGCGGTATGCCCTCTGAAATGAGGCATCACGTAACGTGCGAAAAGTTCAAGCGAGTAATCTATCTTTTGTTGCGGCATCCATTCATGCGTTGCCATCATTAGACCGCCGAAACCTCCCGTCTCATCCAACATTCCTTCTATCCATTCTATAGCATCATCAGGTGTGCCAATCAACCAGCGACGCCTCTCCACCACATCCCGTGCAGTAACCGTAGCAGGGTCTTGTCCGGGATGCTTCACCCATAAACCCGGTCCATTTACCGTATAAAAATATTCGTGCACATCCCGTTCTATCCCCGTGGAGGCCTCTTTCCAAGCCTTCTCCCGTGTATCGGCAAGATGTATATAAGTAACTATTCGCCAATCCTCTCTAGAGGGGTTAGTCCCATACTCGTTACCCGCCTCTTGAACTACCGACCATTGATCAGATAGCGGCACCGCATTCGGTGGAAACCCTCCCGAAAGGGAAAACAGGAGCATCTCATACCGTGCAGCCGTCTGCAAAGAACGCTTACTACCGACCGAAGACAAAGCAAGCTTCAGCCTAGGCACCTGATACGAAGGCAATTGAAGCAGCATATCCTTCAACTGCCAAAAGCGCCCTTCATAAGTGATAGGTTCATCCGATTCCAGCAGGCGTACTATAATCTCCAGCGATTCCATCATACGAGGCGATAACTCCTCAGGCGGTATACCAAACAGTTTCACATCCGGAGGAAGTCCGCTGGGTCCCACACCCAAGACAGCCCGTCCTCGTGTCAGATGATCTAGAAGCGTAAACCTTTCCGCAACGTGGAACGGATGATGGAATGGCAACGAAACCATAGATGTTCCAAGCCTAATTCGTTTAGCCGTAGCAGACGCTTTCGCCAACACCATTTCAGGCGAAGCTATAGTCTCCCAACCTGCGCTATGGTGCTCTCCTATAAAGAATTCATCGTATCCCAACTCTTCCGCGCGTTCTATAAGAGCTATATCACGTTCCAGCGCAAGAGAAGGATTCTCAGAAGGCAAGTGTAAAGGCATCATAAAAAAAGAAAAACGCATAGGGGTAATATCTCCTCTTTTCCCTTCAAATAAAGAAAAAAACAAATGACAAAAGTTCAAACACTTTGAATATTAACACATACAGGCTACCATCCAAACAGTAACCTGCCATGCAATGATAAAGGAATCAATACAAAATCACTAGTTTTTAAAATAAAACTCACACCTCATCTACAGGAGCACTCTTTCGACCTACAGCACGGCGCCCTCCTGCATTATCTTCCGATGCCTCATCATTAGATGAAGATTTGACCCTAGAACTACGACCCTTAGAAGAAGACACATCATCGTCAGAAGCTCTCGTTCGACCTACAGCACGACGCCCGCCTACGTTATCTTCCGATGTCTCATCGCTAGATGAAGATTCGACCCTTGAACTCCGAAGAGAACCTCGACCTCCAGAAGAAGGCACATCATCAACAGAAGATCTCGTTCGACCTACAGCACGACGCCCGCCTACGTTATCTTCCGATGTCTCATCGCTAGATGAAGATTCGACCCTTGAACTCCGAAGAGAACCGCGACCTCCAGAAGAAGACCCATCATCATCAGAAGCTCTCGTTCGACCTACAGCACGACGCCCGCCTACGTTATCTTCCGATCTCTCATCACTAGATGAAGGTTCGACCCTTGAACTCCGAAGAGAACCGCGACCTCCAGAAGAAGGCCCATCATCATCAGAAGCTCTCGTTCGACCTACAGCACGACGCCCGCCTACGTTATCTTCCGATCTCTCATCGCTAGATGAAGGTTCGACCCTTGAACTCCGAAGAGAACCGCGACCTCCCGAAGAAGGCCCATCATCATCAGAAGCTCTCGTTCGACCTACAGCACGACGCTCTCCTACATTATCTTCCGATGTCTCATCGCTAGATGAAGATTCGACCCTTGAACTCCGAAGAGAACCTCGACCTCCAGAAGAAGACCCATCATCATCAGAAGCTCTCGTTCGACCTACAGCACGACGCCCGCCTACGTTATCTTCCGATCTCTCATCACTAGATGAAGGTTCGACCCTTGAACTCCGAAGAGAACCGCGACCTCCAGAAGAAGACCCATCATCATCAGAAGCTCTCGTTCGACCTACAGCACGACGCCCGCCTACGTTATCTTCCGATCTCTCATCACTAGATGAAGGTTCGACCCTTGAACTCCGAAGAGAACCGCGACCTCCAGAAGAAATCCCATCATCTAAAGGAGCGCCAGTTCTACCAACAACACGACGCCCTCCTACGTTATCTTCCGATGTCTCCTCACTGGATGAAGATTCGACCCTTGAACTCCGAAGAGAACCTCGACCTCCCGAAGAAGGCCCATCATCATCAGAAGATCTCGTTCTACCAACAGCACGACGCCCGCCTACGTTATCTTCCGATCTCTCATCACTAGATGAAGGTTCGACCCTTGAACTCCGAAGAGAACCTCGACCTCCCGAAGAAGGCCCATCATCATCAGAAGATCTCGTTCTACCAACAACACGACGCCCGCCTACGTTATCTTCCGATGTCTCATCACTAGATGAAGGTTCGACCCTCGAACTCCGAAGAGAACCTCGACCTCCGGAGGAAGTCCCATCATCATCTAAAGGAGCGCCAGTTCTACCAACAACACGACGCCCCCCTACGTTATCTTCCGATGTCTCATCGCTAGATGAAGATTCGATCCTTGAACTCCGAAGAGAACCTCGACCTCCCGAAGAAGTCCCATCGTCAACAGAAGATCTCGTTCGACCTACAGCACGACGCCCCCCTACGTTATTATTTGATTCTCTATTACTGACATTACTTGACTTATCCGAAGGACGTGCCGAAACTTTAGGATGAATTAATATAGCATCTTGCCCATTGGCATCCCGAGCGGGAGACAGCGGAGCCCTTCCGACGGCGTTCTGCATCATAGGTAGTGGTGGCGTTTTGGCGGAAACAGTCATACCACTTCTCTGTGATGTGCTCTTTCTTACAGTATTCCAAAGTCCTCTAAAGTAAGTTTTATTCAGTGCTACCGACACATCCGCTACTCGAGCTGCTTCCGGCGAGATATTTTGTGAAAATGCGGCTATTTCCACTTTTTTACCCGCGTCCTTTGCAGCTTGAAGCGCGGGGTAGAAATCAGCATCACCGCTCACAAGTACCACCGTATCGTAATTATCACGCAATGCGTAAACTACTATATCGGTAGCTATCATCACATCAACACCTTTCTCATGTATCTCCCCATCGCCGCGTATCTTGGCTACACCGAGTTTCACCTCCAGATAAGGCACCTGATGGAGAGAGTGTATGAATCTTTCGTGTTCTCCAAAACCTGTGGCTCTAACGCCATCTCTTTCCGTGATAGCGTTATAATAGTAAGTCCGCACAACCTGCCGCGACTCGGCGAGTTTATGGGCGAATTTTTGAAAATCTATATCGTGTCTGCCGCACACTTCTTCCAAAACATGGTAGAGATTGCTACCGTCAATAAATATCATCACCCGTTCACTGCTATTAAAAATATCTCCTTCCCCCTATTAAAATTTAGTCACCTCACTTCCCGTAACCACCGCACACAATTATAATTATATCAATTATAATTATATACTTGATAACGTCCATGTACTTCAGAATATACTTTGCAAAGGATGTAGCATAAAAATTGAGTATCCAAAAGGAAGGGTAATCATGGGAATACGCACCATACACAATTTCAAAACTCCATCCGCTACGCCGAACGGTTTGCAATGGAAGAATGACGAGCTGTTCGTAATAGACCAGACAACAGATGATGTATTAGTACTAAACGAGAGCGGGGATATATTGCGAACTATCTCCACACCCACGGAAAACGGTTCCGGTGTTACAGTAGGCGGGGGTTATCTGTGGACAGCCTCGAACGGTAAAACGAAACTCAGGCCGTACAGACCCACCGATACACATCTAGGGTACATCTACAAACTGGATATGCAAACTGGGAAACTTCTTGAACGCTTCCGCACACCCGATGGCGGCGGGGTACACGGTTTAGAATGGTGGGAAGGTTCAATATGGGTAACATGCTTCGAGCCACCTGCTATCGCTCTAGTGGATCCGGAAGATTTCAGAGTTATACGCAAATTCGAGGTGGATCTTACGCGTTTGCACGGACTGGCGGTAGATGATGATGGGATTTGGTGCGCTCACACTAGCGATAATGTGATTGTAAAATACGATATGGATAACGGAAAAGAGATAGAACGCATAACCATGAACGATGGTGACCCTTTCGTGCATGGTTTATCTATCAAAGACGGCACGCTGTGGTATGCAGACGCTAACCAAGGACCCCCAGAAGGTACGCGCAGCTACCCGGAGATAGGCTACATAGAAAGAACTTGAGCGATTCAACCGTGAAAGCGGTCCCATATATAGATAGACACCGGAGCTTCCTAGATGTCTACAGTTTGGGATACACGTTTATTGGCCCATATACACTCTCTCCGCTTCTCATAAAATCTAAGAGACGGAGCGTTCACCTACATTGACGCTGAGAAAAGAAAAAGAGGAAAAATATTCAGCAAGTGTATAAATTATACAAAGTCGGTTGAAAAATCACTTCTGATTTATAGCTCTATACAAAGCCGCTGTATCTATAATTAAAGTATAAAAGGACTAATAAGTCTTGAGCAAGAACGTTGATTGTTAAGTATTTGGAGCGATTGTGCCACACAAAATAAAGGATTTTATAACATGTACAAAGAAGGCCGTAAATTGTGGCTCATCGATGCGAGTTATTTATTCAATGCTCAGGAAAGCCCCGGAGAAGGTTTCCGCTTCGATTATCTCAAGTTGCGCAATAAATTAGAAGAATATGGGCCTATATGGAGGGCTTATTATCTGAACGCAACGAGAGGAACAGAAGACGCATATCAGGAAAATTTCCATAATTGGCTCCGTTCGGCTCTTCCAACTGGTCCTAAATTCATTACGAAAATCTATGGACTGCGTAGTATAAATGCTTCATCGGCTTACTGTCGTGACTGTGGAATGAGCGTTCGTCTATCATGCCCCAACCATAAGCGCGGCAGTGTCCAGCACAATATCGGAAGAGAACAGCAAAAAGGGGTAGACGTGGGTTTGGCAACTTTGGCGCTCAAACTGCTGGATGATTACACTACCCTCCTATTTTCATCAGGGGACGGTGACCTCACGGATACTATGGAATATATAACTGAACAAAAGGGCAAAATCTTGGAGCTCGCAGTCTTTAGATCCGGGGTATCCACGGAGTTACAAGCTCGTGCGGACAAGGTGATCTGGCTGGACGATTTCGCAGAAGGTATCAGGCGAGGTAATTGATTAGCTTCGCTTGTATCCGAGTCTAAATAAAATAGTGCTTTTGTCTCGCCTTTAGGGTTTTCTATCTGGAAGGTTTACCGGATGACCAGTTCCAATTATCGGGCGGCCAGACGTTTCTACCTACGCATCTTCCCGGGTGGTCTTCACCATACATATCCTTCACCGTCTCCTGCCATTTTCTTATATGCGGGGTTCCACGGTGGTATGTGAACGCGGGCGAATTCGCATAAACTTCGTAAAGGTAAATCTCCGATGGGTTCGATATGTTTTGATAAACATCGAACCGTAGGCAGCCCTGTTCCTCATGCGTAGAACCTATAGCATCGAGTGACACCGCTTCTACGAACTTGTCCACAAATTCGGGCTTTACAAAGCGGGCTGCATGTATAATATGTAAACCGCCTGAAGCAAAATAAGGATCTTCTACGGCATCCGGGCGCATTGCGTCCCATTTCGCATCGCCGAGTGGGAAGACGGGACGGCAGAAAGATACGCTTATATCACCGTCTAACATGTCTTTCACTACATTGTCCCATTTCTGGAAGTGTGGGGTGTTTCTATGCGCTTCAACAGCGGCTTCATCATTGTAAACCTCAGTGAAAGCGAAGTTTGTAGGATCATCCGCATCTTGTATGATGTCAAAGCGGAGGCAAGCAGGTTCGTTGTGCACCGAACCTTTCGCATCGGCGATAGACGCCGTTATGAAATCATGTATTCGGTCCTTCTTTATCGGCAATCTAACCATGAGAATATACATCGTTTCTGCTCCCTTCTATGTGCTCTGTTAGCGGTCTACTATTTGGAAATTAGTTTATCGTATTCCGATGTCTTCGTGTCAACAGAATAGAGGAAATAAGGAGGATAAGTCCTATAAAGAAGGCAATTACGGCATACACGTATATGAAACCAAAGAGTTCATTGACTATAGCGGCTACCGCTTCTGTGAAGACGCGGGAACGGATCAGAGCAGTTAGATTTTCATATTCGGCAATAGTAAAATTCCGAAAAGGCACATCCTCTACTGCAAAACGTCCTAATGCAAAGCGGCTCAAAGATAGAGTCACGGCAGACCAGAAAGTACCAATCATCAAGAAAGTTCCCGCCCATTGCAATCGTTCAAGAACTTTTCGGCCGCCTGCGAGTGCTGTAACAATCAAAAGAATCAAGGCTATCACAAATCCCAAAGGCCAATTGACTATAGCCAAAGCCGTGATGCGTCTCGATAAAGAACCGTTCAATAAAAATTCATCTACTGCGGATATAAGCGGATATTCGTTGCGAACTCTATCGAAAACTACATCAAGGCCTGATTCAATGAGATCTACCTGTGTGAATGATAAGCCGTTCACAATAAGCGTCCTCTGCCTATTCAAATTAGCGCGAGCGTCGGGGCTGAGTTCCGCTAAAATCAAACTCCACCGATAAGTAATAGATGCCGGCAGGATATTTTGTATATTTGTCTCTACAATAGGAGCTATCGCCTGCAGAATAAACGGCCTTGATCCTATAAACGGTTCCAATAAATTCAAAAACGCATTTCCTAAACCGCCAATAACCCCGTCTCCGAGCACTCCGCCCGCAATAATGCTCACACCGGGAATACAACTCGGCAGCCGATTATCTTGAAATGTTTGAAGCGCTATCTGTTCCTCTTGATCATTTGTGCAGTCCGGAGTATCCGCCAAAACCATCTCCAGTCTGGTAATTACGAGGTTAGTCAGAACCGCCTCCACAGCGCTTCGGTCGGAAGAAAAGTCTATGATTATATCCGGATCTGCGCTACCCGTCAGGTACTCTACAAAAGCATCCGTAACCTGTTTTGCCTGCTGTGCCGTCCATACTTGCAGCCCCGCCTCCGTCAATGCGGCATCTAACTCATCATCGGTAATAGGCGGCAATGCTCCTGCAACTCCTACCGAAAACATACCCCGCAAAATGGGACCGAACAAAGGGCCTATCCTCAAATCCCCCGAGCGTGCCGCCTCATCCACCTTTTCCCGAAAGGTATCCCTCATCGGCGAGAAACGATCCGCTATGTCCATACGGTACTCGAACACTACTTCATCGGAATTGAGGTATCGCACAACCTCACGAAGCAAAGATTCGACTAGGTTATCCGCCCATTCTTCCGAGAATATTTCCTTGTATAAAGAGTATCCTTCCTCTTCCGTTAAAACCACGCCTATCCTTTCAAAGGACGTACGAAAAGCGAGTGTATTCGCGTCCTGTGAAACCATATCGCTTATTTGGGCGGGTGTGCCCAATTCGGCGGAGTGAGCGGCATAAGCCTCCGGAAGACCGTCGAGCAGCTCTGATACGGGCATTGTCCGCACCGTTCTTACTTCTCCGCGTGCAAAGAGTAGAAACTCTTTCGATACATCATCTATAAAAGCGGTGAGTTCCTCCGGGGGAACAGTCTCTCTTACAATCGCAGCCAGTGCTTCCCGCTGCTCGGGTGTATCCAATGTGATGTCTATTGTAGAATCACCCAAAACCAAACCCGACCTCTGCAAGTTATCCGCAGAGTCTGCTATTACTGCGGTAAGCACTTCATCATACAATAAATCGATAGCACCGGACTTCTCCAACGATTGCGAAGCGCTTTCAGGGTTCCTCAGTATCACCGCTAAAGGTATGCTCAGCAGTGAAGCATTCAATACAATCAAAAACAAAACACCTGCAAAAATAGCTACGGCTACTCTAGTAACATCCACTAGCCGCCATTTCTTCCTAGCCTCTGCCAAGATACTTTTGACTAACCGGCAGGACAATCGCTTCAAGCATATTCACATCCGAAGGCATTGAAACCATAAGCAGTGCTACTCTGCCTACATCCGCCGCGTCCATCATAGTTTCGGGTCCTAAGTCGAGCCCTGTCCCCGAGCTACCGCCCAGTTCTGCCCTTCGTTCCACAAGAGTGTTGCCGGGATGGAGGCAGGATACGATTATGCCATACTCTCTTCCGTCTAGCGCCGCAGACTGTGTAAGACCCCATACGGCGTTCTTACTGGTGGTGTAGGCTGCGGAATGCTCACGAGGGCGCTGCGCCGATATAGAGCCAATGTTGATTATGCGGCCTCCGCCTCTAGGTTTCATAACCCGAAAAGCCTCACGCGTACAATAAAAGACACCGTTCACATTCACCCCTATAACGCCCTGCCATTGCTCATCCGTAATTTCATCCAGCGGTGCTCCGCCGAATGCGCCGGAATTATTCACCAATATATCCAGATGCCCAATAATCTCCATTGCAGCCGCGAACATGCCACGAACACTTTCCGGGTCACTCACATCAAAGGCGAGAGTGGCTATACTTGCTCCCGTCTTCTCCGATATTTCATCCGCCGCCTGACGCAGCCGCTCTTCATTACGCGATGCCAGCACGAGTTGGCATCCTTCATCAGCGAAAATATAAGCTATCGCCTTGCCTATACCGGAACCTCCGCCTGTTATCAAAGCTGTCTTACCTTCCAGCTTACGCATATTTACCTCCCTATAAGAAAAATTCTGTATTCTCTATAATATGATACCACCTGTTCGTATGCTCATAGAGCGGCTGAAGGCTTTGCGGTGAGGTCCGGCGGAAGCTCATACCCCCTACTGTCGAAATGAACCTACTTGAGAATTTCCGGTTATTCGTCAAAGAATTAACAGTTTTTTCACTATTTGCAACCAAACGAAATTCACATCTTACACTTCTACCATCAGAACCAATACTAAACCTTTCAAAATGGCAATCCTCAGTTCTATCAGTGTGATAAACACCAGATGGGGTTCTAACATTCATACTTAGAAAATCTAATCTTAAGACTTTTCCATTTGATATCACATCTGTTATTGAAAGTAATACAGGAACTCTAATCTCATTACCAATAAAAACTTCATTATCTTTATCTTCAATATCAAATTCTACACATACACCATTATCTCTTCCATCTTGTCTAATATTAAAATGCTGTGCATTACTATCACAATGGGATGAATATGAAATACTTGAAAATAATACCATAAAAAATATTAAAATTATATAATGTTTCATAATTTATTATGAAATTAAGAGTAAATAAAGTTAACTAATCACAAGGAAGTACATATTTCTTAGTTTCTTGAACCCAACATCCATAATTTTGTTCAATATAATCATATAAATAATTTCTTCTTGAACGAAGTTCATCAAAAGAAATTTTTCCCACAGGATTATTATCTATAGAATATATCTGATTTAAAAATGGCCATGTATCTATATCTATACTAGGTGTAACATCCCCATCTCTCACATCTTCTTTTCTTGTCCAAGGAATTCCTATCCACTCATCACTTAACAATTCCTTGTCAGATATTGAAAGCAATTTTTCTTTTATTTCATCGTTAAGAGGAAAAACACTTGATTGTGTTATAAATCCTTTCTGCCATTGAGGATAATATGCATGAGATGCATACAATTCATTACCAATAACTGTATTATATATTTCACCTAAATATGTAGCTGTATCAATGTGATCATCATTCTCAACAAAAGCGATTGTCCATAATTCCAAAGCCTGATTGATTTCTGGAATTTTATTAAGTTCTTTCCAATCATGGATATCCTGAATTGTTATGAGATATAGGCCACTCACGATCTCTTTATTTGATTTTAACCAACTTCTGACTAATCTCCCTATATTCAATTCATTATAAGGAGCTCCTCTACTTCTAGGATTTGTATTCATCTTCCCAACAGGATCTAAATATTTGTGAACTGTATCAGAAATATTTTGAATCTGTGAAATATTTTTCCTAAATAAATCATAAACTTGGTCATAATTTACCATTTTATTTTCCACATCATAAACAAACCAAGATCGTGTAAAAACATATACAGGCATTTTTGATTTCTCATTATTATTAGCATTGAAAGCTATCAAATCATAAACATCTGATATTGTCCTATTGTCCAAAGTAACATAAACTTCTGTCTCTCTGGTATGATTTACCAATCTTGATATCTCCTCAGGAAAATACTCTTTTAATGAAGGAGAAGATATTGACATTTCACTAAATAAATCAACATCTTCTGAATTTATTGAAGATAAATATTCTGGATTTTCTTGAACAAAATCTCAATAATTCTATTATATTTTCTTTATCATGTTCATAAAATGTTCTACTTCTTGAATTTCTTATTTCATTATGAAAATATTCATTAAATTGTTCAGGTAATGGACTTCTTTCAATAAATCCTGGATGTCCTCTTCTAAGAATATCTCTAATATCTTTTATTCTCTCATTTGAATAATCTGAAAGTTTTCCATTTAGAGCATCATTAACATAATTAGCTAAACTGTTAGTTCTTTCTTCTCCTATAATTTCAAACAAATCTCTTGTAAAATATTCTCTAACATCTTCATCTAAATTTGATGTTGTAAGAAAATTATTATATTCAAGATTAGGTAAAGGTGTAGGAATTGGTGTTGGAGTAGGGACTGGAGTAGGTGTTGGTTGTGGGGTTGATGTAGGAACTGCTGTAGGTGTTGGTTGCGGCGTTGGTGTAGGAACTATTGTAGGCGTTGGTTGTGGTGTAGGAGTAGGTGTATATTCTGGAATTGGTGTTTGCGAAGGTATTTGAGTAACTTCTCTAACAACAGGAGTTGAAGCCACTTCCGGAAGTGTGCAGCCACTACCAAAGATAGAAACATACGCTATAGTTACACTCAATATCGCATATAAAATTACTTTTCCCATTATTTCATTTTCCATAATGCCGCTTGCTTTCCGATTATCGATATTCACACCAATCATGAATAAAACCAACTAACATCGGTTATTGAAGATGTCTCACCTTCTAGACAAAACATACTTATCTCAGCATAGCAAAATTCTACATTTTACATAGTAACATCTTGAAATTCACTGAGAAACTTCGGGCTTTGCCACAGGGGCGGGAGGGGTTACTACAAGGATACCCGGCAACCTTACGGACGAAAGGAAGGCTAGAAAGTTGATGCCTGCAAGTACTATAAACGCCGCACGCCAGCCCACGAGAAAAGCCTGACGCAGACCGGGTTCTGCAGTGTCTTCGCCCAAAGCGGAGAGGTTCACCTCTAGCCCGCGGGAAGCCACTACGCCGGCTATTATAGCAACCACTAACGCTTGACTAGTTATGCTTCCCACGTTGCGCACAAGGTTCACAAAGGCGGTAACGCTTCCATAATCCTTTCTATCGACAACACCAATCGAGGCGCTCATATTCGGCGGCATCCATAAGCCCATCGACGCACCGTGCGCGAATAGAGCGGGTCCCAGAACCCAAAGGCTTATCCCATCACCTATAAACGCAAAAAAGAGAGACAGAAGCGTCAAGGACCCCAGCCCAATAATAGTGAATTTTCTATAACCGAATTTGTCCGAGAGTCTACCGCTGAACTGAGCACTCGCACCTATTCCGAAGGCATTGACGAAAAGCATAAGCCCGGCGATGGATGGTGTATAACCTAAGAAGCTCTGTATAAATATCGGCATGAGGAAAAAGAGTGCCGAGTTTCCGGAGAAGCCAAAGAACCGAGCATAAGCCGCCCATTTGAACGTGAAGTTACGAAATAGACGAGGCGCTATTATCGGAGCGGAAGCAAGCCGCTCACGCCAGATAAATAAAACAAGCATTACAACAGTAACAAGAATACCGCCTATTATGGGCACCGAAAGAAAACGAAACTGGAATGGGTTTACTATAGTTATTACAAATAGTGAGAGACCTATAACTGAAAGGACAGTCCCATACCAATCGTAAGGCCCCTGTTTTGTCGGCTTCTCAGAGCGGATGAGCTTATCATCCAAGATTATGCCGGCGGCCACTACGGCGGCTATGGTAGGCACAGCCAGCACTATGAAGATGACACGCCAACCAAATCCCTGAAGTATTGGACCGGCTATTACAGGCCCTAAAGTTGCGCCTATAGAAACGGCGGTAGTCACCATCCCCAGTATTTTACCTCGCTCATTGGACGGAAAAACGGCGGTGACCATTGCCAAAACTACAGCCTGCCCCATCGCACCGCCTATAGCCATCACCACGCGGGCGCCAATCAAGGCAGGGAAGTTTGGAGCAAACGCCGAGAGCAGTGCTCCTAAAGCGAATAACGTCATGCTTGCCATCAGAAACCGCTTGCGCCCCGTCAAGTCCGCAAGACGACCAAACGGCAGCAGAAGGGCGGTTATTATCAAGGAAGATGAGAGCACTACCCACGTTACCTCGCGCAAGCTGATATTGAAATCTTCGGCAATTGTCGAGAGCGCTATAAAGGTTATGGAAAAATCCATGACCATCACAACCAACGTTATACCCGCTGTCCAAAATACCCACCACTTATAGTTGGGAGATCTTCTTATATACTGCATTAGTTATAAATACATCCGGGCCTCGGGGATTGAGTAGCTACACTACCGTACAATGCCGATAAACAGTGCACACTATAATAAAGATGATACGCCTATCGGAAGGTTTCATGTATCGTTATCATTGTCATCGGTTCTTTGCTGCACGGAAGCAAAAATTACTATTGCCGCAGCAGCCGAAGCGTTCAGGGAAGCTACCTTCCCGTGCTGCGGAATAGTCACCAGCAAATCACAACTATCTCTAACACCGCGGGAAAGCCCTTCCATCTCCCCTCCTATTACCAGAGCCAACGGGCAGTCCATAGGAGCCTTTGCGTAGTTCATACCGCCTTCGGAAGTTAGCCCTATTATCTTCAAGCCAAGCATTGCCAGCAGGTCTACACTCTTGCGCATATTGTGCACCTTGGCTACTAGCAGATGTTCTATAGCACCGGCGGAAGCACGTACTGCTCCCGGCGTAATTCCGGAGGCGCGCCTATCGGGTATCACCAAGCCGTGACCGCCGGCAACCTCGAGGGTTCTCGCTATAGCGCCTAAATTCTGCGGATCCTGTATGCCGTCTAACAAACAGATAAGAGGTTTCTCTTTTCGCGAGTCCGCCAAAAGTACCATATCCTCCAAAGAAGCATATTCCCTCTCGGGGAAAATTCCTATAACCCCCTGCGCCTTCTTAGTGGTGGATATCCTATCCATTTCACGGCCGGCAATTCTCTCGATTTTTACATTTGCATCTTTGGAAAGTTTCAAAATCTCATCTATTTGCTGGCTACGGACTACATCATTGGAGAGAAGTATCTTTTCCGCGGACATACCTCCCCGAAGCGCTTCCAATACGGCGCGGCGTCCTTCTATATTTCGCCCTCCCCTCTTTCTGGCTCTATTGTAACGTGACATTCCTTACTCGAGAAATTTCAGCCTGCGCCGTATAAAAGGGCGTATAAGTCTGCGCCAAGCATGCGGAACACAACACAATTACGTGTATACCGAATGAGCTTCTTCCACTCTGTAGAAGAGAAATCACGTAAGAGATTTTATTACAACTTCATCGAACGGGTGTCGCTTCTTGACCATAGATGAATGAGCAAACACATCTAGCGCCGTTTCATAAAGACGCGGTTCTATATCTATACCCTCGCTCCATGTACCCAGCTGCTGATAAAACGATATAGCCTTGGAGATAGCCTCTAGAGCATATCCCGGGAAAAAATCCACTAAAGTCCTAGAGATCTCCAAAGGATCCGCCGTATTCGCCCACTCTCTAGATTTTCTGTAAGCATTCGTAAACCTCTTTGCTTCCTCCGTTTTCAGCCACTCCCGGCGGCAGCACAAGCTGGAGAATGCCACAGGCCCTATCACCTCTCCGATAGATGCGACTATATGAGCGTTGCCTTCATGCTCGAGTTGTTGGGGGTATGCGCCTTGTTCATGGAAAAAATCCCCTTCACCGGAGCGCCACCGTTCCATCATCGCCTCCGTATCACTAGCATTTATACCCTCCGTTTCGTCTAGGTCTACTCCTTTGATATGGAGAGCATAGCGGAGCATAGCTTCAGGCTGGCCGCCGTGAACATACATAAACCGTCCGGATAGTAAACGTTTCCAATCAAAACCGTCACACGGCTCGCGCGATGCAACGAAGAAGCCATCGTAGCGGTTAATCTGAGCGAAGTGTGCTATGGGAGGTCGTTCCCCCTTATCGAGATACGCCCACGAGGATGAAACAGCCGACTGTGCAACATCGATTCTGCCCGATGCCGCCTCAGAGACTGCCGGTGCGTTCGGCGTCGCCACACTATAAGAAGCCTTCAACCCTTCCTTCTCTAGAAACTTTCCCGATATAGTGCCTATCAAAGGCGTATAGAATACCGAGTGTCTAGAAGCCATAAGATGCAATTCTTTCATATCTGCCATCTCCTAATCGAATATTGCACGAATACTCATTATGTAACTGCTCACAATACTACTACAACAAGCAAATATCTATATAGGTAAGTAAGGCTATCCATCAACCATTTCCTCTATCCGTCATAAAATCATACGCACTCCTCTCGATAGAATGGTACGAAAAGGATGCGAAAGCCTTGGACAATAGGCTGTAAGGTTGTGAAATTTTAGCCCGCGCCCGCATGAATAAATTCCGTATCATTTTAACATAGTCGATAAAAATTCGTCATTCCTATCATAGCCCTAGCCCGTTACACACCGATGCACGGGTACCACGATTGAGTGCAGCCTTTCATATATGAGTATCCTCAGAAGATGTCGTTTACCTGAACTACCGCGCAATAGCGTTCTAATAGCTATTGCGGCTACGCTGGCATTACTGGGAGAAGGGTGCATAGCATCATCCCCGGAGCCTGAACCTACGGCTCCCCCAACTCCAACCGCGCAGGCAGTACCGACAGAAGCTCCTTTCATTCAGATTCCCGCTATACAAACTCCTGCGGGTCTTGTTCGCGGCGGCACCTTTCGCATATCCGTACCGGGGAGAGCACAGCAGGGAGATCCTCACGATTCTATAGCGACGGGTGTACTGACTTGGGGATCCGGGCTTGCATATAGCAGCCTGTTCCGCTTTCGTACGGGCGCGGATACTCCCGTACCGCATAAGCTCACCGAGTGTGATCTGTGCATGGAATGGCGCTGGAGAGACCGGCTGACTCTGGAAGTGCGGCTGAGAGACAATGCCGTATGGCAAGATATTCCTCCTTTGAATGGGCGAAATGTGACGGCGGAAGATGTGAAGTGGTCGTTGGATCGTCAGGCGGAACCGGGGCAAAAGAGCTCCCCTTTACTAAGAAATATAGAAGATATAAGGGTAGTGGACGCACAAACACTTACTATCCACTTGAGGCAGCCGGATGTAGAAACTATGGAAAAACTGGCACATCCGGGCTCTGCAATAGTCCCTCGGGAGATAGCGGAGGTGCCGGGAGGGCTCACGGAAGGCACAATAATAGGCTCCGGTCCATGGATAATAACCGAGGTCTCACGAACGGCAGTAAAGGCACAGGCGAACGGTAACTACTACGAAGAAGGTTTGCCTTACATAGAACTATTGGATATCCAGATAATAAATCATCCTCTTACAAGGGTGAGCGGGGTACGTATAGGCATTCTGGATGCGGCACTCGCTACACAGGATGACGCTGAGAGTTTGCAGCAGGTAATAAGAGATGTGGAAGTAATGGAGATAGAGATTCCGGATGATGGTATAGAGGTAGCTTTTAATACAACCAATCCTTTACTGAGTTCTTTGGATGTACGCAAAGCTTTATTTCTTGCAATGAACCCCGCGGAGATTATAGAGGATGTATGGGAAGGGGACAGATTCATATCCAACGGGCTCGCTCCCCCTGACCCTTCTTGGAGCACCGCAGGCTTGTTTGAAGGCGTCTTCGGAAACAGAGATGCCGCCCTTGATCTGCTACGCAATACGGCTTCGGGAGAACAAAGTACACCTCTAGTGATACGAGTTGGTGAGTTCGATCCGGCTATCCTGAATCCGGAAGAGTGCCGCGAATTCACCGGAGAGGGAGCTTACTGCGAAAAGTATATAGCACACGCTAGGGCTATAGCGGATTCCATAAATGACATCGGTATAAGAACCTCTATAGATAGGGTTACCACACGGGTATTCGCCGATGATGTATGGGTAGGCGGGAATTATGATATTTTCGTAGGCGCCTCACCCCCTATATTTGGACTTACGGATAAGCTGCTATCCGTCTACCACTCCGAAGGCACATGGAATACTACAGGATACTCTACGGAAGAGTTGGATAGGTTGATAACGTCTCATGCTTCGGAACTTAACTCATTGGAGAGGTCAAGACTGTTTCGCCGTATAGAAGAGGCGATAATCGAAGGCAGGCATCGTTTCAATGCAGCCTCATCCAGAAGGTATTGGGTATCGAGAGGGTGCGTCCGGGATTTTATGCCGAACGATCTCAGTATAGGGTCAGATTTTCTGACTAGCGTTTGGCTGAAAAATTGCGATGCCTAACGTAAACCTCTATTCTTCGCTTGTGGTCTTTATCACGCGGCGAGGTTTGCCGGGCGCAGCTGGGGAAACTATCCCTTTAGCTTCCAGCTGATCCATAAGTCGGCCTGCGCGCGGAAACCCTATCCCAAACCGTCTCTGAAGGTAAGACACCGAGATGGTTTTCATATTAGCGATTAACTCCGCGGACTCTTCAAGCAATGGATCCGCCGGTGAATTCGCGGCATCATGCCTTTCGGGTGTCCTGTCTTCCGAATCCTCCTCTATCGTCAATAAGGGCAGTTCTATGCCTGACCCGGCTTCCCTCCAGAAGCCAACCAAGCCTTCTATTTCGGCATCGGAGACGAACACGCCCTGCACACGCTGCGGCTTCATCGCATCCGAAGGAAAGTAAAGCATATCTCCGTTACCTATCAACTTCTCCGCCCCACCGCTATCCAGAACGGTGCGCGAGTCTACGTTAGACCTTACGGTAAAAGCTATCCGTGTTGGAAAATTCGCCTTTATTATACCTGTAATCACATCTACGGAAGGACGTTGGGTCGCTATAACCAGATGAATACCGGGTGCCCTACCCAACTGCGCAAGGCGTACCACCGCCCGCTCTACCTTATCCCTAGCGCGTATCATCAGGTCTGCCATCTCATCGATAATTACCAGCAAATAAGGCATAGGCTCAGTCTTATTCTTCTTATTGTAGGAGATTATATTTCGTGCTCCTACCTTCTCCATCATCTCCAGCCGAGTATCCATCTCCTTGACAAGGGCGGCTAAAACAGACACCGCTTTATCCGTATCCACTACCACCGGCGTGTAAAGATGCCGTATATCTCTATAAGGGGCAAGTTCCACACGTTTCGGATCTATCATCACCATGCGCACCTGCGAGGGGTCCTTGGACAATAACGTGCAAGCTATGAGAGCATTGATACAAACCGATTTACCCGAACCCGTAGCGCCTGCTACTATAGTGTGCGGCATCTTAGCCATATCGATGAAAACCGGTTTGCCTTCGTTAGCAATGCCGAGAGCCGCGGGGAGTGCGGCCGATTTCTCGAAACTCCGCCATTCACCGCTCGATAGTACCGACTGCATGTTCACGAACGTGCGCTTTTTATTCGGAACTTCCAGGCCTACCTGCGCCTCATCGGGCAGCACCGTCTCGAAACGTATATGCGGCGATTTCAGCGCAAGAGCGAGATCTCGCTCACGGCTAGTTATAGAATCTACCGTAACGCGGGATTTTCTGCCGGCTGCGGTAGAGCGCCACCCCGGTGTGAGTCCGTACATAGTAACCGCGGGACCCGGGAATACACTACCCGTCTTGACCTCTATCCCATGATTCAACAAAGTCTGTTCTATCAGATCTCTAGTAGTTCGGGCTTCCTCATCACTTACGCTGCTGAAAACGGGCGCGGTATCACTTTTGGGCGTAGGCGGTAGAACCCACCGAGAAGAGACGGCGCGGGAGGTTTCGCGAATTTTAGAACTACTACGACGCTTAGTACGAGGGGCGGTAGGAGCGGATTGTTCGTTTACGGCGGATAGATGAACGGGATTGCGACGGAATTGCGCACCGATAGACAGAGGAGGAATACGAACCAAGGTAGAAGCTTTTCGCATAAACATAGGAGATGCCGATATCGCTACGGCTATCACCAGAAGCATCACACATCGCGCCTCACCAATGAGCAATGCGGCGGGATAGAGGTCATCATCACTTAGGTCAAAAGGTGCGAATGATATGTAATAACTCGGAACACCACCCCATGCAGTCTCCATCGCTATATTTGGCGGAAATGGAAAAAACGCCATGACACCTACGGAAGCCAACACCAGCACAAGTGCGGTCAGAAGGATTCGCCAATATGTAAACGACCGCCATGGCCGAAAAGTAAGCAGGAATAAAACGGCGAAAGCCCAGATACCAAGAGGAAATACGGAAAACTCGAAAAAACTCCTCCCACCAGCCACGCGATAGTATTAGACCTACTACGAAAGCAACGGATATTACGGTTGCGCGTCCGAGAGGAGTAACAAGCAGTTCAACGGCGTATGAAAGAATGCGGAGAGGTCTATTCATCCGGCGGAATGAATAATATAACTTGCAATGAGGCGATATTTGCGGGAAGCGGTGAGGTCTTTGCACAGGCAAATAATGAAAGCCGCTCCGATTTAGCGGAACACTCCTAAGCAAACTAAATCCGCGCACGCACAATCTCTCCGCCCTACCCTCTATACCTTCGCCTCAGAATGATGATACTACCCGATACCGCCAGAGATACACCGACCATACCGCTCAACAGCAGAAGCCACAAAGGCGCGCTCCACCCACCTGTTGGCGGTAGAAGTCTTCCACCAGGAGAACGATCATCAGGCTCATCGTCAGCCAATATCGTCACAGTTGCGGACGCTGTTCTGAGCATCAATCTATCCGATATGTTCGGGGACTGACTCACTATGAACAGCTCAACTCGGAAGCGTTCGGGGTCTTCCTCATTATTCCTATCGTTAATTATATCCACCTGCACAGACATTTCCGTATCGCCGCCGAAGTCGAAGGTGAGTCTACCCGTCGTCAATAGCATATAATCTTCGCCGGGAACGGTACTTCCCTCTATAGGAATCACTCTCACTCCCACTTCCACACTCTCATCCTCCGCTAGCTCATCTGACGTTATATCTACTATCAGTGTCAGTGTCACAGTCCCATCACCATCATTGTCATCACTTTCCGATATGCGGCACTCCAGTCCGTCGCTTTCCGATATGCGGCACTTCTGCCCTCCCTCAAAGGAACCTAGCGCAAAGCCTATATAAATATCGTCCCTACTACCGCCACCGCCATTGCTACCCCCAGTACCATCGTCACCACCACCACCACCAACACCAACACCCCGAGTAGCATCGTTAGCCAAGATCGTCACCGTCGCCACGCTCATACTCTCCGATACGCCTTCACCCGACAACTTCACGCTGAATGCTTGATCACTCTCGTGAATAATATCATTCACTATAGTCACAGGGAACAGCCTAGTCGTCACGTCGGAGCTAAACGTCAAGTCACCCGCTACGGCAATGTAGTCGTCGGGAGCAATGGCACTTTTGCTGGGATCAAAGGCACCGTCCATAGTCATAAACTCCACCATCACACTCACACCCTCCCCTATAATCCCAGACAAGACAGACACAGTCAACGTCACGCTACCCGCATTCTCCGATACGCTGTAAGCCACAGGCGAAAACCCTATCGCCACTACATCGTTATCCGTTATCGTCACGGGTGCCGTGCTCATACTATCCGATATCGTTATACGACCTTCTATAGTAGGTGACACGCTCAATAGTGTCACAACGAACTCTTCATCATTTTCCAAAATATCGTCATCATTCGTCACAATCGTGAAATCTCCAGAGATAGAACCTGCCTCTATCGTCGCCGTCCCGGATGGACAAGCACCGCCAAAGCCCTCACCAAAGTCGCCAGCTGTTACACTACTGCTACAATCGACAGTCCAAACCACACTTAGAGGCTCATCAGCAGTAACACCACCGGTCAGTTCCACTCTGAACATAGCCGTACCACCTTCAGCTACCGTGTCCGTAACAGCCATAATGGAAATTACACCGCGGTCGGCATCATCATCATTTATAGTCACCGTCGCTACGCTCATCCTATCCGGTATCGTTATACGACCTTCTCTATCCGGTGAGACGGTCAACAGTGTCACAGTCAACCCTTCCTCACCTTCCACCATGTTATCGCCATTCGTCATGCTATCGCCATTCGTCATAATCATAATCACAGAAGACGTAGAACCCGCCGCTATTATCACCGTGTCCGATGGACATGACGAATCCGCAAAGTCACCAGACGTTATACCCTGTGTAGCACTCGTTACATTAGCACAGGCCACCACGCTCCACGTTACGCCTATAGCCTCATCAGCAGTAACACCACCGGTCAGTTCCACCGTGAACACAGCCGTACTACCTTCAGCTACCGTGTCCGTAACAGCCATAATGGAAATTTCTCCACTGTCATCATCATTTATAGTCACTGACGCACTGCTCATCATATCAGATACGCCTTCACCTGACAACATCACATCGAAAGTTTCTCTGCCCTCCACTATAATGTCATCCGTAATGTCATCCGTTATATCCACAGTGAACGACAACCGACGAACCGTAGACGTGAACTCCAACTCCAAAGTAGTATCAACGTAATCACCGGGAGCAACAGCAGTACTATCTATTGTCATCACATTCACACTCATACTTTCATCCGAAGAGAGTGCACCCGAAAGAACCGCCACCAGCGTCACTCTAACGTCACTTTCCGATACTTCGTACGACAACGACTCGAAACTTATCTCCGCAGGACCGGGTCCCTCGTCGGGGTCGGATCCCGGTGGTAGAACTCCGTCGTCATCATCCTGTATCGTTACTGTCGCTACGTTTTCACCCGAAGACACACGATTACCGGACAGTTGCGCTACAAAGTTCTGATCTCCTTCTACCAAAACATCGTTCAATATTATCACGTCCACCGTCTGCGTCAGTGTATCCGCGCTGAACGTCAACGTTCTTATCACTTTAGTGTAATCTTTGCCGGCAAAGGCATTTCCGTCAGCAGTCATAACACTCACTACCACGCTCACACCATCCGCTATAGTCTCGTCGGACAAGACCGCCACTGTCAGTGTCACACTACCCGCATCCTCTAGCACACTATACTCCGTAGGCAAGAACCCTATCTCCACTCCAACAGCATCGTTATCATTTATCGTCACTGACGCACTGCTCATCGTATTAGATATGGTTATACGATCATCTATATCAGGTGACACATTCGTCAGCATCACAGTGAACTTTTCCATACCTTCTACCAAACTATCGTCATTCGTCACAATCGTAATCACCGAAGACATAGAACCTGCCGTTATCGTTGCTGTGCTCAATGTGCATGCACTATCAGAGTCTTCAAGATCGGAGTCGCTTACATCGCCGTCACACGCAACACTCCAATCCACATTTATATCTACAGCCGCCGTAACTCCGCCCGTCAGTTCTACCGTGAACATAGCAGCATTTCCTTCATCCACACGAGAGGGTGCGGCGCCAAACCTAATCACCCCATTGTCATCATCTTGTATCATCACCATCGCAGGATTTGCGGTTATTACTACATCGGAGGAGGTAGACAACAACCCCACGCTGAAGTTTTCATCTCCCTCCAAAATATCATCATCCAATATAGGCACCGATAACGTCTGAGTAGTCATATCGAATCTGAACGTCAACTCAGACTCTACGGTAGTGTAATCGCGGCTACTGGCAGTAGCGCTTCCGTCCATAGTCATAACGCTCACCGTCACACTATAACCCTCAGCTATAATCCCCGACAAGACAGACACAGTCAACGTCACGCTACCCGCATTCTCCAATACGCTGTAAGCCACAGGCGAAAACCCTATCTCCACTACATCGTTATCCGTTATCGTCACGGGTGCCGTGTTCATACTATCCGATATCGTTATACGACCTTCTATAGTAGGTGATACATCCGTCAGCATCACAGTGAACGTTTCCATACCTTCTACCATACTATCGTCAAACGTCATAATCGTAATCACTGAAGACGTAGAACCTGCCGTTATCATCGCCGTCTCGGACGGACAAACACCGCCAAAGTCAGCGGCAGTAACTTCACTACCGGCGCCACAATCCACGCTCCACGTTACGCCTATATCCTTTCCTGCTGTAACTCCACCCGAAAGAATCACCGTGAATGTTACTTCAACTCCTTCGGATACCGTATTCGTACCAACCGTAACCGAAATTACACCGCGGTCTTCAGGACCATCCAATATCGTCACATCCTCATACGAGGACACCACAGACTGTATCACGAAGTCATCCGATACAGGCCGCATTCCCTCGAGCGGAACTATCACACGGAAAACCTCATCGCCTTCCACAACAGTATCCAACGCCACAGTCAACGTTACGGGTGAGGATGTAAGTGAGTTTGCAGATATTATTACCATGTCTGAAAGCGCTTGACCATCCTCAAAGTCAGATCCGGATGCCGTGACAAACGATATAGCCCAAGTCAAAGTCAATGCTGTTGATATAGTATCATCCAGCAACAGGTTGAAGGTCAAGGAATCTCCCTCCGATGCCGACGTGCTACTCAACACCACACGAACACTCACAGCCTCATCGTCCAGCAAGTTCAACTCAGACACAAACTCACGCACAGATCCGTCCATCCCATCGTCGAAGACGACATTGAAACTACCCATCGTCATCGCCGCAATCGAAACAGTGAATGTTTCCGCCCCTTCTCTAATCATATCGTCCAAAGTCATAAACGAGAAGGACGTGGACGTTTCACCCGCAGTTATCGTTTCTGTGCCCCCTGGACAATCACGATTTGCAAAGTCAAAGTCCGCAGATGATGCAGTGCGGGAAGCATTTCCGCAGTTCACGCTCCATGAAAGAGTTATATTCTCAGCCGCCTCAGTAACACCGTCTGGCAAACTCACCGTGAACGTCGCAACATTCATATCGCTAACGGACTCATCCACAGAATTGGGTCCGGACACGGAAAGAACTGCCTCATCCGTTATCGTCACTGACGCACTGCTCATCGTACCCGATATCGTTATAAGACCTGCTATATCGGTGGATACTTCGACGTCCGTAAGAGACACTAGGAACACTTCATCATTTTCCACCACGCTATCTGCAGCCGTCACAATCGTGAAAATCGTCGAAGTTTCATTCTCTGCTATCGTCTCCATACCCGATTGACAACCACCTACAAAGTCCTCAGACATTATACCACCACCACCGCAACTCACGCTCCAATCCACATTTATACCTTCAGCAGCAGTAACACCGCCCGTCAGTTCCAATATGAACATAGCCATACTACCTTCAGCTACACTCGACGATACAGCTCTAACCGTAATCTCGCCACGGTCGTTATCATCTATAGTCACGGGTGCACCGTCATCCGATATCGTTATAAGACCTTCTATATCAGGTGATATGCTCAATGGTGTCAGTGTCACAGTGAACGTTTCCCTACCTTCCACCACATTATCGTCAAACGTCATAATCGGGAAATCTTGAGACATTGTTTCACCTGCATCTATCCTCGCTGTGCCGGATGGACATAACGGATTAGCAAAGTCGGAGTCCGTTATATCATCGTCGCAAGACACACTCCAAGCCACATCTATATCTTCATCAGCCGTAACACCGCCCGTCAGTTCTACTCTGAACATAGCCGTATTACCTTCAGTTACATTCGACGATACAGCTCTAACCGTAATCTCGCCACTGTCGTTGTTATCATCTATAATCACGGATGCACTGTCATCCGATATCGTTATAAGACCTTCTATATTAGGTGATATGCTCAATGGTGTCAGTGTCACAGTGAACATTTCCCTACCTTCCACCACAATATCGTCAGACGTCACAATCGGGAAATCTGCAGACATTGTTTCACCTTCCGTTATCGTCGCTGTGCCGGATGGACATAACGAATTCGCAAAGTCGGCAACCGTTATATCATCGTCGCAAGACACACTCCAAGCCACGTCTATATCTTCATCAGCCGTAACACCACCCGTCAGTTCTACTCTGAACATAGCCGTACCACCTTCAGTTACATTCGGCGATACCGCAATAATACTAATCTCCCCACTGTCTTCATCATTTATCGTCACGGATGCACTGCTTATCGTACCCACTGTCGCCGTAACGATCGTTATCCGACCGTCTAGAGCCGGTGATACGCTCGTCAGTGTCACAGTGAATTTTTCCATACCTTCCACCAAATCATCGTTATTCGTAGGTACCTCAAACGTCACAACCGATCCTTCAGCATCTATCGTCACCGTGCCGGATGGACATAACGAATTCGCAAAGTCGGCGTCAGTCACTTCATTACCGCCACCGCAACTCACGCTCCATCCCACAACTATATCCTCATTTGCAAGACTGCCGCGCAGTTCCACACTGAACACAGCCGTACTACCTTCATCTACAATATCCGATACGACATTGATAAAGATTCTAGCGCTGTCGTCGGGATTATCCTCTATCCTCACCTCATCAGACAAGAACTCCACAGCCTGTATCATGAAGCCATCCGGTACAATCCTTCCCTCAACCGGAACTATCACGCGGAAAACCTCATTGCCTTCCACAAGATCATTCGCAGCCACACGCAACGGTCCTAACAACGGGAAGGGTTCGGATGTAAGTGAGTTTGGAGGTATCGTTACCGTGCCTGCAAACGGACCGGCCACAAAGTCATCCGAAGATGCCGTGACAAACGATATCTCCCAAGGCAAGGTCACGCTATCGGAAACAGAGACCGTTTCCAACCTTAATCTGAAATCCACGAATTGTCCCTCTTCCACTGATAATAAGCTTAAGTCCACAAATTCTCCCGATAGCACTGACGAAAGCTCCGCCCTCCCTTCCACACTAACCGCCAAACCGTCGTCATCCAGCAAGTTCAGCTCAGACACAAACTCATCCGCCCCATCATCGAAGACGACATCAAAGCTACCCATCGTCGTCGCCATAATCGAAACGGTGAACCTCTCAGGCCCTTCGTTAAGTCTATCGTCCATAGTCATAAACGAGAAGATCGCCGAAGTGTCACCAATCGCTATCGTTTTCATGTCGTCGGGTGGACAACCACTCACAAAGTCCGCAGATGATGCAAAGCCGGGGACATCGGGGACATCGGTGGCACAGGTCACACTCAATAAAAGAGTTATATCCTTAGCCGCCGTTACTCCGTCCGGCAAACTCACCGCGAACGTCGCAACATTCATACCGGTAGCGGACTCATCCACAGAATTGGGTCCGAACACCGAAAGAACTGCTTCATCCTCTATCGTCACCGATGCGGTGCTCATCATCTCCGATATCGTTATACGACCATCTATAGTGGGTGATACACCCGTCAGTCTTACAGTGAATTTTTCATTATTCTCCACCACACTGAATTTTTCATCATTCTCCACCACACTATCCGCAACCGGCGTAATCGTGAAAATCTTTGAAGATTCATTCGCTGCTATCGTCGCCACACCGGACGGACAGACGTCGCCTGCAAAGTCCAAATTAGATACACCGAGACCACCCTCGCAACTCACACTCCACGCTACGCCTACAGCCTCTCCTACTGTAACTCCGCCCGTCAGCTCCACTGTGAACACCGCCGTACTACCTTCGGATACCGTGTCCGTAACAGCCATAACGGAAATTTCTCCAATGTCATCATCATCATCCGTTATCGTCACAGATGCCCTGTTCATCGTATCCAATATGGTTATACGATTTTCTATCTCAGGTGATACACTCGTCAGCGTCACAGTGAACTTTTCCGTACCTTCCACCACAATATCCGAAGCCGTCGTAATCGGGAAATCTGCAGAGCTAGAACCTGCCGCTATCATCACTGTTCCGGATGGACATGCACCGCCAAAGTCGGCAACAGTTACACTACCGCTACAATCGACAGTCCAGTCCACACTTATATCTTCATCCGCAGTAACTCCGCCCACCAATTCCACAGTGAGCACAGCAGCACTTCCTTCGGATACCGTATTCGTACTAACCGTAACCGAAATTACTCCACGGTCATCAGCCGGTATCGTCACAGATGCCCTGCTCAGCGTATCCGATATAGTTATAAGATTTTCTATGTCAGGTGATACACGCGTCAGCGTCACAGTCAACCTTTCCATACCTTCCACCACACTATCCGCAGCCGTCGTAATCGGGAAATCTGCAGAGCTAGAACCCACCGCTATCGCCACTGTTCCGGATGGGCACGGCAACCCGACAAAATCCAGCATCGTTATATCACCGCCGCAAGACACACTCCAGTCCACACTTATATCTTCATCCGCAGTAACCCCGCCCATTAATTCCACAGTGAACACAGCAGTACTACCTTCAGCTACCGTGTCCGTAACAGCCATAACCGAAATTTCTCCACTGTTAGTATCCGGTATCGTCACATCCGCACTGCTCATCGTATTAGCTATGGTTATACGACCTTCTATATCGGGAGATACACCCGTCAGTGTCACAGTGAACTCTTCCATACCTTCCACCACACTATCCGCAGCCGGCGTAATCGTGAAAACCGATGAAGTTTCATTCGCTGCTATCGTCGCTATACCCGACGATGGACAATCGCCGACAAAGTCATCGTCAGTTACACTAACGCTACAATCCACGCTCCAAGGCACCACTAGAGCCTCGTCCGCAGTAACTCCGCCCGTCAATTCCACCGTGAACACCGCCGTACTACCTTCAGCTACCGTGTCCGTAACAGCCATAACGGAAATTTCTCCACGGTCATTATCATCATCCGTTATCGTCACACCATCCGAAGAGAACTCCACAGGCTGTATCACGAAGTCCTCCGATACAGGTCTTCCTTCAAGCGGAACTATCACACGGAAAACCTCATTGCCTTCCACAACAGTATCCGATGCCACAGACACCGTTACAGAGGCGGATGTAAGTGAGTTCATAGGTATCGTTACAGTGCCTGTAATGGGTTGATCATCCGCAAAGTCAGACGCAGATGCCGTGTCAAACGATATCTCCCAAGGCAAAGTCAATGGTTCCAATATCGGATCATCCAACAATAACAATAGGTTGAAGTCCACGGAACCTCCCTCTGGCACTGTCACTGGCACTGATGTGCCCCTCAATACCACACTAAACGCCAAGCCGTCATCATCCAGCAAGTTCAGCTCAGACACAAACTCATCCGCCCCATCGTCGAAGACGACATCAAAGCTACCCGCCGTCATCGCCGCTATCAAAACGGTGAACATCTCCGGCCCTTCTGGATCCTTATCGTCCAAAGTCATAAACGAGAAGCTCGCCGAAGTGTCACCCGCCGCTATCGTTTCCGTGCCGGATGGACAACCACCCACAAAGTCCGCAGATGATGCAGCACCGGTGTCACAGTCCACACTCCATGAAAGAGTTATATCCTTATTAGCCTCAGTAACTCCGGCCGGCAACCTCACCGCGAACGTCGCAACATTCATACCGGTAGCGGACTCATCCACAGAATTGGGTCCGAACACCGAAAGAACTGCTTCATCCTCTATCGTCACCGATGCGGTGCTCATCATCTCCGATATCGTTATACGACCATCTATAGTGGGTGATACACCCGTCAGTCTTACAGTGAATTCTTCATCATTCTCCACCACACTATCCGCAACCGGCGTAATCGTGAAAACCGATGAAGTTTCATTCGCTGCTATCGTCGCTATACCCGACAATGGACAATCGCCGACAAAGTCATCGTCAGTTACACTACCGCTACAATCGACAGTCCAGTCCACACTTAGAGGCTCGTCAGCAGTAACTCCGCCCGAAAGAATCACCGTGAAGGTCACTCCATCTCCTTCGGATACCGTATTCGTACCAACCGTAACCGAAATTACTCCACGGTCTTCAGGAGCATCCGTTATCGTCACAGATGCCCTGCTCGTCGTATCCGATATCGTTATTCGACCTTCTATATTCGGTAATACATTCGTCAGCGTCACAGTGAACTTTTCCATACCTTCCACCACACTATCCGCATCATCCGTCGTAATCGGGAAATCTGCAGAACTAGAACCCGCCTCTATCATCACTGTTCCGGATGGGCACGGCAACCCGACAAAGTCGGCAACAGTTACGCTACCGCTACAATCGACAGTCCAGTCCACACTTAGAGGCTCGTCAGCAGTAACTCCGCCCATCCTCGTCAGCTCCACCGTGAACACCGCCGTACTACCTTCAGCTACCCTGTCCGTAACAGCCATAACGGAAATTTCTCCACGGTCTTCATCATTCGTTATCGTCACAGATGCCCTGCTCAGCGTATCCGATATCGTTATACGATTTTCTATGTCAGGTGATACATTAGTCAGCGTCACAGTGAATTTTTCCATACCTTCCACCACACTATCCGCAGCCGTCGTAATCGGTAAATCTGCAGAGCTAGAACCTGCCGCTATCGCCACTGTTCCGGATGGACATGCACCGCCAAAGTCGGCAACAGTTACACTACCGCTACAATCGACAGTCCAGTCCACACTTAGAGGCTCGTCAGCAGTAACTCCGCCCATCCTCGTCAGCTCCACCGTGAACACCGCCGTACTACCTTCAGCTACCCTGTCCGTAACAGCCATAACGGAAATTTCTCCACGGTCTTCGGGACCATCCAATATCGTCACAGATGCCCTGCTCATCGTATCCAATATCGTTATTCGACCTTCTATATTCGGTAATACATCCGTCAGCGTCACAGTGAACTTTTCCATACCTTCCACCACAATATCCTCAGCCGTCGTAATCGGTAAATCTGCAGAGATAGAACCTGCCTCTATCGTCACTGTTCCGGATGGGCACGACAACCCGACAAAATCCAGCGGCGTTATATCACCGCCGCAAGACACACTCCACTCCACACTTAGAGGCTCGTCAGCAGTAACTCCGTCCATCCCTGTCAGCTCCACCGTGAACACCGCCGTACTACCTTCAGCTACCGTGTTCGTAACAGCCATAACGGAAATTTCTCCACGGTCATTATCATCATCCGTTATCGTCACATCATCCGAAGAGAACTCCCGATCCTGTATTACGAACTCCCCCGATACAAGCCTGCCGGCTATTGGAACTATCACACGGAAAACCTCATTTCCCTCCACAACATCATCCGAAGCCACACGCAACGTTACAGGTGCGGATGTACGTGTGCCCGCAGATATCGTTTCTGTGCCTGAAAGCACTTGATCACCCGTAAAGTCAGACGCAGATGCAGACATGAACGACACACTCCAAGGCAAAGTCACTTCTCCAGATATAGCCGCATCCAACTCCAATCGGAAGGTAACGAAAGCATCCTCTGCCTCTGACGTGTCACTCAATATCACACTAACCGCCAAACCGTCATTATCCAGCAGGTCCAGCTCAGATACAAACTCATCAGTCATTCCTGCAAAGACAACATCAAAGTCACCAGTCGTCATCGCCGCAATCGAAACAGTGAAATTCTCAGTCATTTCTGGATCGCGATCGTCAAAAGTCATAAACGAGAAGGACGTGGACGTTACACCCGTTATTATCGTTACCGTGCCGGATGGACATTCACCATTTGCAAAGTCCGCAGATGATGCAGCACCGGTGTCACAGTCCACACTCCATGAAAGAGTTATATCCTTAGCCGCAGTAACTCTGTCCGGCAAACTCACCGTGAATATCGCAACACTCATACCGGTAGCGGTCTCATCCGTCTCATCCACCTCATCCACAGAATCAGGTCCGAACACGGAGAGAACCGCTTCATCCGTTATCGTCACACGCGCAATATTCAGCGCCGCCGATATAGTTACCAGACCTTCTATAGTGGGTGATACACCCGTCAGTGTTACAGCGAACTCTTCATTATTTTCCACCACTCTATCCGCAACCGGCGTAATCGTGAAAACCGATGAAGTTTCATTCGCTGCTATCGTCGCTATACCCGATGGACATGCACCGACAAAGTCATCGGCAGTAACTTCACTACCGGCGCCGCAAGTTACGTTCCAATTCACAAATATATCCTCATCCACCGTACCGCCGGAGAGGTTCACTCTGAACGTAGCGGCATCTCCTTCAGATACCGTAGGCGAAACGGTCGTAAGTGAAAGTACGGCGGCATCTCCGTCCGATATCGCTACTGTCAATGAAACGGCCACAGTAGGTGTAAGCCTCAATTCCTCACTCGCAGGATTATTGGGCGTTACCCTCACAGAGAACATCTCGGAGCCTTCTACTATCAATCTGTCATCCATTGTTGTCACCGTAAACGTCGCAGAACGCCCGCCGGTCGGTATGGATACTCCACCTCTGCAAACATCTCCACTCCTGCAGACATCACTAAAGTCGAGCGTATCTACACCTTCACCGAAGTTCACCTCCCAAGTGAAAACCAGATCCCTGCCCGCAGTAACATCATCCGAAAGGCTCACAGTAAAATCAATGCCAACCCCTTCATTCACTCTCGTAGTATCCACCGATATGGAAAGTTCACTCGTCGTGCGGTCCAATATTGTCACGCTATCAGATGAGTACTCTCCAGCCGGTATCACCAAGCCGTTCGATGTGGTGATATCGTCGTCAAGTGGAACTATCACACGGAAAACCTCATTGCCTTCCACAAGGCTATCCTCAGCCACACGCAACGTTACGGGTGCGGATGTAAGTGTGTCCGCAGGTATCGTTACTGTGCCTGAAAGCGCTTGACCAGCCGCAAAGTCAGACGCAGATGCCGTGCCAAACGATATCCCCCAAGGCAATGGCAATGGTTCCGATACCGTTTGACTCAACACTAGGTTGAAGGTCACGGAACCTTCCTCTGGCACTGACAAAGGATTCACTATAACACTAAAAGTCACAGCCTCATCATCTCGCAAGGTCATATCACGCATAAGAGTATCCGAACCGCTCTCCTCAAAGGTGACGTCAAAATCACCGGCCGTAGTTGCCGTAATCGACACGGTGAAACTTTCCGTCCCCTCTGTATCCACATCGTCAAAAGTCATAAACGAGAAGACCGCGGACGTTTGACCCGCTTCTATAGTCAATAATGTACCCGATGGACATACACCGTTTGCAAAGTCCGCAGATGATGCAGTGCGGGAAGCATCCTCGCAGTTCACACGCCACGAAAGAGTTATATTTCTGTCCGCCGTAACCCCGTCAGGAAGACGCACCGTGAACATCGCAACATTCATACCGGACGAAGCCTCATCCACAGATGCGGGTGCATCTACCAACAGCTCGGCGGCATCACCATCCGTTATCGACACATTCACGGAAGCGGACAATAGCGATACGTCGAAGTCGCCATTTGCCGCTCTAGGATTGCTCAGCGTCACCGTGAACGTCTCTTTACCCTCCACCAACATATCCGTTCTCACTGAAACTGTAAATTCAGTAGAAGGTGTGTTCGCAGGTATCCTCAACTCATTCTCCTCACACGGGGACGGCGTGCCCGTGAAGTCCGATGCGGTTACACCGGCACCGGAAGCTATACATGCAACACTCCAATTCACGTCTATATACTCATCCGCTGTAACTCCACCCTCTAGCGTCACCGTAAACGCCGCAGAACTTCCTTCCGATACTCTATCAGCATCGACCAACAGTGAAATAGCCGCAGCATCTCCGTCCACTATCGTCACACGCGCAATACTCAGCGCCTCCGATATCGTTATACGACCGTCTATATTGGGTAATACATCCGTCAGTGTCACGGCGAACGCTTCCATACCTTCCACCACACTATCGTCAAACGTCATAATCGTGAAGGGCTGAGACATTCTTTCACCTGCCTCTATCGGCGCTCTGCCCGATGGACATGCATCACCAAAGCCCGCAAAGTCGGCAACAGTAACACTAACGCTACAATCCACACTCCAAGGCACCAGTAGACGCTCGTCCGCAGTAACATCATCCGAAGGGTTCGAAGGGTTCACAAGGTTCACAGTGAACATAGGCATCTCACCTTCAGATACCCTAGGCGAAACGGCCGTAAGTGAAAGTTCGGCAGAATCACCGTCCTCTATAGTCACGGATGCCGTGTCCGCAGCGGCGGAGATCGTTATACGACCTTCTATAGTGGGTGATACATCCGTCAGCGTCACAGTGAACTTTTCCATACCTTCCACCACAATATCCGCATCCGTCGTAATCGGTAAATCTGCAGAGATAGAACCTGCCTCTATCGTCACTGTTCCGGATGGGCACGGCAACCCGACAAAATCCAGCGGCGTTATATCACCGCCGCAAGACACACTCCAATCCACATTTATACTTACAGCCGCCGTAACTCCGCCCGTCAATTCCACCGTGAACACAGCAGCATTTCCTTCGGATACCCTGTCCGTAACAGCCATAACGGAAATTTCTCCACGGTCATCATCATTTATAACTATCTGTGAAGATACCGCCTTAGTAGGTGTAAGCATCAACTCATCACTAGCAGGATTATTGGGCGTTACAGCCAGTCTGAACATCTCAGAGCCTTCTACCACGCTGTCAGCGGTTACTGTCAGTGTAAGAACCCCGGAACGAGCACCGCTCTGTATGGATACTTGACCCGTACAGTCACCCGCAAAGTCCGCCATATTCACTTTCGCGCCACAATTCACTTCCCAAGTGAAACCCAATTCTCTGCCCGCAAGCGGATCATTCGAACCCAACAAACTCACCGTGAAGTCTATACTATTTCCTTCATCCACTCGAGTATCCACCGATACTGAAAGACCACTCGTCGTGCCGTCCAATATACGCACCGGATCGGAGGTAAATACCTCGTCCGCTATATCGTATAGATCGGATGTAATCCGAGACGTCGTAGGAACTATAACACGGAAAACCTCTTCTCCTTCCACAAGGCTATCCACAGCCACACTCAAAGTTACGGGTGCGGATGTAAGTGTGTCCGCAGGTATCGTTACCGCGCCTAAAAGCACTTGACCATCCTCAAAGTCAGACGCAGATGCCGTGCCAAACGATATATCCCAAGGCAATGGCAATGGTTCCGATACCGTTTCACTCAACACTAGGTTGAAGGTCACGGAACCTCCCTCTGACACTGACAAAGGATTCACTACAACACTAACAGTCAAAGCCTCATCATCACGCAAGGTCATATCGCGCATAAGAGTATCCGAACCGCTATCAGCAAAGGTGACGTCAAAATTGCCGTCAGTCGCTGTGGTAATCAACACGGTGAAGCTTTCCCTCCCTTCTGGAACAATATCGTCAAAAGTCATAAACGAGAAGTCCGTGGACGTTACACCCGTTATTATCGTCACACTGCCGGATGGACATACACCGTTTGCAAAGTCCGCAGATGATGCAGTGCGGGAAGCATCCTCGCAGTTCACACGCCACGAAATATCTATATCTTCGACCGCCGTAACCCCGTCAGGAAGACGCACCGTGAACATCGCAACATTCATACCGGACGAAGCCTCATCCACAATCAAATCTACAGGGTTAACAGATACCGACAGCACGGCGGCATCACCATCCGTTATCGACACATTCACGGAAGCGGACAATAGCGATACGTCGAAGCCGTCCTGTGCCGCTCCAGGATTGCTCAGTGTCACCGTGAACGTCTCTTTACCCTCCACCAACATATCCGTTCTCACTGAAACTGTAAATTCAGTAGAGGGTGTGTTCGCGGGTATACTCAACTCATTCTCCTCACACGGGGACGGGGTGCCCGTGAAGTCCGATGCGGTTACATCGCCGTCACAGGTCACACTCCAATTCACAACTATGTTCTCATCCGCTGTAACTCCACCTTCTAGCGTCACCGTAAACGTCGCAGAAGTTCCTTCCGATACCGTTGCATCGCCTGAAAGTGAAATAGCCGCAGCATCAGCATCTCCCTCCGTTATAATCACACTCGCAGAATCGGAAGCGGACGATAGCGATACGGCGAAGCCGTCATTTTCCGCTCTAGGATCACTCAACGTCACTATAAACGTCTCTTCTCCCTCCGCCAACATATCCTCGCTCACTGAAACTGTAAATTCGTCAGAGGCAGAGGATATATCCGCAGGTATCGTCACCGTACCGGATAGACAACCCCCTACAAAGTCATCAGGAGTTATATCACCGCTAGAGCCGGGGCACTCGACCACCCATCCCACAGCGATGGTCTCACCCACAGCAACTCCATTGCCTAACGTCACCGTAAACGTCGCAGAATCTCCTTCAGATACCCTAGGCGAAACGGCCGTAAGTGAAAGTTCGGCGGCATCTCCGTCCGTTATAGTCACGGATGCCGTGTCCGCAGCGGCGGAGATCGTTATACGACCTTCTATAGTGGGTGATACACCCGTAAGTGTCACAGCGAACGTTTCCATACCTTCCACCAACATATCTTCAAACGCCGTAATCGTGAAATCTGCAGAGATAGAGCCTGCCGGTATCATCACTGTGTCCGATGGACAATCATCGACAAAGTCATCGTCAGTAACTTCACTACCGGCGCCACAATCCACGCTCCAAGACACGCCTATATCCTCTCCTGCTGTAACTCCACCCGAAAGAATCACCGTGAAGGTCACTCCATCTCTTTCTCTTTCGGATACCGTATTCGTACCAACCGTAACAGTAATCACACCGCGGTCGGCGGGATCATCCAATATCGTCACAATCGCAGACGAGAACACCACAGACTGTATCACGAAGGCACTCAAAGACCTTCCCTCACGTGGAACTATCACAAGGAAACTTTCATCTCCCTCCACAACAGTATCCGAATCCACACGCAACGTTACAGGTGCGGCTGTAAGTGAGTTTGCCGGTATCGTTACTATGCCCGAAAGCGCTTGACCGGACGCAAAGTCCGATGCGGATGCCGATACGAACGATACAAGCCAAGGCAAAGTTACTTCTTCGGGTATCGTATTATCCAGCGATACATCGAAAGTCACGGAAGAATCTTCCGCGACAGACAAAGTCCTCGCTGTAACACTAACATTCACAGCCTCATCGTCTAGCAAGTCCAGCTCAGCCACAAACTCACTCACGAAGCCATCCGCCCCATCGTCGAAGACCACATTGAAATCACCTGATGTCATCGTCACAATCGAAACAGTGAAGATTTCCGTCCCTTCTGGATCCATATCGTCGAAAGTCATAAACGAGAAGACCGCTGGCGTTTCACTACTTCCTATCGTCACACTGCCGGATGGACATTCACCATTTGCAAAATCCGCAGATGATGCGGCACCCGTAGCATCCGTAACATCGGCGGCACAGGTCACACTCCATGAAAGGGTTATATCCTCAGCCGTTGTAATGTCCTCGGGCAAGCTCACCGTGAAAGTCGCAACACTCATACCGGTAGCGGACTCATCCACAGAATCAGGTCCGGACACCAAAAGAACCGCTTCATCCGTTATCGTCACGGATGCGGTGCTCATAGTGCCCGATATCGTTATAAGATCGTCTATAGCGTTAGATATGGTAGATATGTCTGTAAGAGATACCGACAACTCTTCATCATTTTCCACATTTTCCACTACGTCATCTTCATTCGTCATAATCGTAAAATCTACGGTCGTGGAACTCGCCGATATCGTCACTGTGCCGGATGGACATTCACCATTTGCAAAGTCAAAGTCTGCAGATGATGCGGCACCCGTAACACCGGTGGCACAGGTCACACTCCAATCCACAGCTATATCATCAGCCGCTGTAATGCCATCGGGCAAGCTCACCGTGAAAGTCAATTCCGTTCCCTCAGATATCGTAGCCACTGTAGGAGTAAGTGAAATCATCACATCACTGTCAACATCTTTTATACTCACCGTCGCAGTGTTCACAGCAGCAGATATGGCGGCCGGTCCCCCTACATTTGGCGATACATCCGTCAGAGTCACAGCGAACGCTTCCACACCTTCCAGAACGGTGTCAGACAATATATTCACATTCACCGTATGGGTTATCGTATCGGCGGTAAACACCAACTCCTGCCGCACAATAGTGTAATCTTCACCGCCGGTAGCCCTTCCGTCCATAGTCGTCACACTCACCGTCACACTCACACCTTCTCCAATCTGAATCCCGCTGGACATAACCGAAACTGTTAGTGTCACGCTACCTACATCCTCCGATACGTCGTGCGCCAAATCCTCAAAGCCTATATCTAAGGCATCGTTATCCAATATAGTCGCCGTTGCTGTGCTTACGGTAGATATCCCTATACGACCCCCTACAGTAGGCGATACCCCCATCAGTGTCACGCTGAACATTTCGAAGCCTTCAAACACGCTATCGTCATTCGTTGTAATCTCGATCGTAGCAGACATAGAACGGGCTGCTATAGTCTCTATGCCTGAAAGCACTTGACCGGACGCAAGGTCATTCGCGGAGGCGGCAGGGTTTGTAGCAAAAGACACACTCCAAACCACGCCTATATCCTCGTCTGCTGTAACCCCATTAGGTGAGCTCACAATGAATGTTGCCACGTCACCTTCGGACACAGTAGAAATAGAAGCCGAAACCGAAAGCATCACCAGATCATTATCATTATCCAGTATCCTAATACGCTCAAGAGAATCTACAACAAATACAGTGAAATTATCACTCCTCGGGTTTCTCAGCCTTACTTCGAAATTCTCATCGCCTTCCGCCACCATATCCGCTCTCACTGAAACTGTAAATTCGGCGAAGGCTGTGTCCGCAGGTATCATCAACGTCCCGGATGGGCAATCCTCGCCTACAAAGTCAAAGTCATCAGGAGTTATATCACTAGAGCAAAGAACCCCCCATTCCACAGTGATTTCCTCACCCACAGTAACTCCATTCTCCAGCAGCACCGTGAAGGTTACGCTACCGCCTTCAGGCACACCTTCAGACACAATAGAAGGAGGAGCCGAAAGAGATAACTCCACCCGACCAGTTTCATCTATATCATTATCATTTATCGTCACGGATGCCGCTCTCATAGTATCCAATATCGTTATACAACCGTCGTCTATATTGGGTGACACACTTGACGACAGTATCACACTGAACGTTTCCATACCTTCCACCACACTATCGTCATTCGTAGGTACCTCGAACATAGCGGACGATTCATTCGAACCTATCATAACCGTGCCGGATGGACAATCTCCGCCAAAGCCCTCAAAGTCGGAGGCGGTTACATCGCTATCGCCGCCGCAAGTTACACTCCAAGACACCGCTATATCCTCATCCACCGTGGTGCCGCCAGATAGGTCCACTCTGAACGTAGCGGCATCTCCTTCAGATACCGTAGGCGAAACGGTCGTAAGTGAAAGTTCGGCGGCATCTCCGTCCGATATCGCTACTGTCAATGAAACGACCACAGTAGGTGTAAGCCTCAATTCCTCACTCGCAGGATTATTGGGCGTTACCCTCACAGAGAACATCTCGGAGCCTTCTACCAACAATCTGTCATCCGTTGTTGTCACCGTAAACGTCGCAGAACGCCCGTCGGTCGGTATGGATACTCCACCTCTGCAAACATCTCCACTCCTGCAAACATCACTAAAGTCGCGCGTATCTACACCTTCACCGAAGTTCACCTCCCAAGTGAAAACCAGATCCCTGCCCGCAGTAACATCATCCGAAAGGCTCACAGTAAAATCAATGCCATCCCCTTCATTCACACCCTCATCCACTCTCATAGTATCCACCGATATGGAAAGTTCACTCTCCGTGATATCCAATACTGTCACGCTATCAGATGAGAAATCTCCAGCCGGTATCACCAAGCCGTCCGATGTGGTGATATCGTCATCAAGTCGAACTATCACACGGAAAAACTCATTTCCTTCCACAAGGTTATCCGTTGCTATCGCCAAAGTTACCGTAGCAGCCGATCTATAGTCGGCGGGAACTAACACCTCGCCGGATGGACATTCTCCGCCAAAGCCCTCAAAGTCGGAGGGGGGTTACTGTTACTCCGTCTGCGTTGCAATCCACACGCCATGGCAACATCAGGGATTCGGCAACGGGCTGAGTGAAATTGATCCTAAAAGTAACCATACCGCCTTCGCTTCCTACTGGGTCCACGGCGTTTACTTCCAAAGATATCGCCTCATCATCTATCAAAATCAGTTCCCGTATGAAATCCCCTACAGTATCCACCGATGTCGTATCGAGGAAGGCAACTCCGAAATTTCCGTCCGTAGTTGCGGTGATAGAAACGGTGAACCTCTCTCCACCTTCCGGCTGGGGATCGTCTAACGTAGTGAATGAGAAATCTGCCGAGGTACCGAGAGCATCCAGAGTCACTATACCTTCCGGACATCTGCGACCGGTGAAATCCGAACTAGATGCGAATCCGCTCTGGCCCCCATCCCCGAGTTCACAATCCACACTCCATTCCAGAGTTATATCCTCATCCGCTCTAACCCCTCCATACAAATCCACCCTGAACCGTGCGGTATTCATACCATCCTCATCCTCATCAACAATCAAATTTACAGGGTTAACAGATACCAACAGCAAGGCTTCATCCTCGTTATCCTCTATGTTCACAGACGCTGAAGTGTCTGCCAGTGATACGGAGAAGCCGCCATTTTCCGCTCTAGGATCACTCAACGTCACTATAAACGTCTCTTCTCCCTCCGCCAACATATCCTCGCTCACTGAAACTGTAAATTCGTCAGAGGATGTATCCGCCGTTATCGTCGCCGTACCGGATGGACAACCCCCTACAAAGTCTTCATCGCTTACATCGCCGTCACACGCAACACTCCAATCCACAGCTATATTCTCATCCGCTCTAACTCCATCGCCTAGCGTCACCGTAAACGTAGCAGAACCTCCTTCCGATACCGTAGGTGAATCCACAGTAAGTGAAAGTACGGCAGAATCACCGTCCCTTATCAACACCGAAGCAGTGTTCAAGTCTATGTCCGGAGAGATGCTTATACTATCGTCTATATTCGGAGGAGATACATCACCCGTCAGTGTCACACCAAACGTTTCCTCACCCTCCGCCAACATATCAGCGCTCACCGAAACTATAAATTCAGCAGAGAGTGCGTTCGCAGGTATCATCAACGTATTCACATCACACGGGGACGGGGTGCCCGTGAAGTCCGATGCGGTTACATCACCTTCGCAAGACACGCTCCAAGTCACAGCTATATCCTCATCCACCGTGCCACCGGAGAGGTTCACCGTAAACGACGCTTCATTACTTCCATCAGTCTCATCCTCATACACGGAGATAGGTCCTAAAATAGAAAGAACGACAGAATCATTATCCCTTAACATCACAACGGCGCTGTTATCCGTAGCCGGTATGTTTACCCGACCTGCTAGGTTACCGGGTGCACTCACGCTTCGCAAAGTCACTCTCAAATCCTCATTACCTTCCACCACACTATCGTCAGCCGTTAACACGGCAAACGTAACGGAAGAGGAACCCGCAGGTATTATCACACTATTCTCATCACACGGAGACGGGGTGCCCATGAAGTCCGATGTGGTTATATCACCTTCGCAAGACACGCTCCAAGTCACCGTTATAGGCTCGCTAGTTCGGAGATCTCTTTCCAAGCTCACCGTGAAAATCGCAACATTCATACCGTCGGTAGGGGACTCATCCACAGAATCAGGTCCGGAAAGCAATACTTCAGTTTCGCTTATTAACACCTCGGATATGGCAACCGTCTGAGATACGGCCACATGAGACGGTAACAATAACTCCTCACTCGTTGGGTCACTAGGCGTTACTATCAGAGAGAACTCTTCCACAGATTCAACTAAATTGTCGGCTGCTGCTGTCAGTGTAAGAACCCCGGAATTCTCACCTATCGGTATAGATACTTCACCTCTGCAACCATCCACAAAATCATCCTCATTCACTTCCCCTTCACAGCTAACCGCGAAAACCAGATCTCTGCCTGCCGTCACATCTCCCGAAAGACTCACGGTAAACTCAAAGGCTTCACCTTCATTCGCGCTCAAAGTGTTAGCCGTCGCGCTCAAAGTGTTAACCGTCACAGATAATGCATTACTTGTACGGTCTCTTATAGTTACATCCGAAAAGAACTCCAAATCCTCTGCAGGTAAAGGTAGATTAGTAGAGCCTGCCGCCATGATATCTCCGCCCAGGACAATAACCCGGAATATCTCATCACCTTCTAGCAAGGTATCTACTGCCGCCGTAACCGTTATCGGAGAGGATGTACGATCTCCGGATCGAATAGTCACGCTATCCTGCGGACATGCCGAGCCATCAAAGTCGGCTGCATCCGTAGCTCCCAGATCACAATTCACACTCCAAGGCAGTATCACATCTACATTAACCTCATCGGAAAGGGTAAGTCTAAAGGTCAACGCATCACCTTCTAGCAAGGTATCTGCCGCCGCCGGATCCGGTACCACCCCTATGGACAGAGATTCATCGTCACGCAAACCCACTATTACCCTGTCCCCCGGCAAATTAAAAAGGATACGGTTACGCATCAGGGCAGACCCGACTATCACGCGTATCTCTTCTACACTATCCTCAGTGATTCCATCATCTGCCGTTGTAAACGAGAAGGTTGTATGCGTAGCACCGGTAGGTATCTCAAACCCAGTCGCAGTACACGGGGACGGGGTGCCCGTGAAGTCCGATGGGGTTACATCACCTTCGCAAGACACGTTCCAGAACAGAAAAATGCTCCCGTCAGCTGTCACTCCGGCGGGTAGTAGGCTCACTGTGATGATAGCTGTACTCATTCCCGTAGGATCCTCATCTACAAATTCGGGGGAATCAAAAGACAACATAGGTTTATCACTATTCTGTATATTCTCGGTGTCAGGCCTCCTCATAGGTAACTCTACGCCAAAACCGTTTTGCTCTGCTCTAGGATTACTAAACGTCACCTCAAACTCCTCCATCGGGAGTTCCGCCAGCATATCCCTCACTGTCGAGATTGAGAATGTAACAACCGTAGGTAAAGTATTTGCGGCCAACGTTATAGTATTCGCATCACACGGGGTGCCACTGAAGTCGGAGCTTGTCACACCTGGACCGGAATCTTCACAATCAACACTCCAATCCACAGATATATCCTCATCCGCCCTCACAGCGTTATTTTGGAGGAAATTCATGGAAATGGGAATACCCTCGTATACAGAATCACACAGTTGGGTTGACGTCACACGGCCGTTGTCTAGATAAGCTATGAACCTAAATTCACGGTCTTCCGGAGAATCACCTTCTACAAAATCACACCGTGCACTCGAGATCTCTGCTCTATCTCCATCCACTATTTCCACAGTTTGGGAGGGATTCAAAAGTGTTACAAAGCTAGAAGTAGATACGTTCAATGTCACGGTGAAATTCTCATTACCTTCCACCAACAGATCACTCCTCACCGGCACTACAAACGTATCCGATACTGAGCCCTCCTCTATCATCGCCACGCCGGACGGAGCCTCGCCGAACGGACAAATGTCTCCAACAAAATCCCGAGGCGTTATATCACCTTCGCAAGACACACTCCAAGCTACGGGTATATTATTGCTTGCCATGATACCTTCCGGCAAACTCACCGTAAACGTCGCTTCACTTCCTTCAGATACCTCAGGTGAATCCACCGTAAATGAAAGTGTGGTCGCATCTCCGTCCGATATCGTCACACTCGCAGAAGAAGACGATGCAGAGATGCTTATACTATTTTCTATATTTGGAGATACATCCGTCAGTGTCACATCAAACATTTCCTCACCTTCCGCCAACATATCCGCGCTCACCGAAACTGTAAATTCATATGAAAGCGTACCCGCAGGTATACTCAACGTATTCACAACACACGGGGACGGGGTGCCCGTGAAGTCCGCTTCGGTTATATCACCTTCGCAAGACACGCTCCAAGTCACATCTATGCGTTCATCCACCGTAACACCGGAGAGGTTCACTATGAACGTAGCCGTATCTCCTTCAGATACCGTAGGCGAAACGGTCGTAAGTGAAAGTACGGCGGCATCACCGTCCGTTATCGTTACTATCGATGAGACGACCGCAGTAGGTGAGATTACCAATTCATCGCTCACGGGGTCAGTGGGCGTTACCGTCAGAGAGAACATCTCCGAGCCTTCCACCACAGAGTCAACGGATAATGTCAGCGTAAGTATTGCGGAGTTCTGACCGGTTGGTATAGAGACTTCACCCGTGCAGTCATCCGCAAAATCCTCCTCGTTCACTTCCCCTCCGCAGCTAACCGCGAAAACCAGATCTCTGCCCGCACGCACATCACCCGACAAACTCACCGTGAACTCTACTCTCTCTCCTTCTGCCGCTGTTTGGGTACTCGCCGATACGGAAAGTTCGCTCTCCGTGATATCCAATACCGTAATTAAATCCGAGGTGAATTCGAAATCTTGAATAGTAAATAGGTCGGAGGTAGTTCTAGCTGCAGTTGGAACGGAAATCCTGAACGGTTCATTACCTTCCACCAAGTCATCCGTAATCAATGTTACCGTCTGAATAGGTGAAACAAGCTCATCAGTTGGAATCGTCACTATGCCGGATGGGCACTCCTCCGCACCGACAAAATCGGAGGGTGTAAGCGGTGACGAGCAGTCAATGCGCCACGGCAGTTCCACAAGCTCTGCAATCGGTCGTGAGAGAACGAGAGTGAACTGCAATTCCTCACCTTCAGACACGCTTGTATTTAGCAGATCCACCTGCACGGATATAGCCTCATTGTCCAGCAAAGTCACCACATGCGTAAATCTATCAGTGTTTGTAGTATCGAATGTAACTCCTTCAGGGGCGGAAATCGTAACGGGCAGTCTCTTCAAACCCTCCATAACTTCATCATCTACAGTTACAAACGAGAAGGTTATCGAAGTAGAACCCGCAGTTATCGGCGCACTACCGTTAGGACAGATGTTATTCTCGAAATCCTCCGATACAATACCGATGCCTGTGCAATCCACCTCCCACTCCAGTGTTATGTCTTCATCCGCCGTTACGCCGCCAATCAAATTCACAATGAACACGGCACTTTCGCCTTCCTCGATAGACAGAGGCGGATTTTCTACAGACAATACAGCCACATCTATATCTTCTACAGTCAAGCTTTGGAATGGATTCATTAGAGTCACATCAAAATCAAGAGACGGCTGGATTATGCCCCCCGGTAACGCCAGCGCTAACTGCACAATCTCATTACCTTCCACCAACATATCCTCGACGGTCATAAAAGTGAAAGTCGCAGTCGTGGTGCCTTCATCTATAGTTACACTACCCGAAGGACAAGACTGGCCAAAATCGGCGTCTGTTACATTTACAATACAATCCACTGCCCAATCCAGCGTTATGGGTTCATCCGCCGTTACGCCGTCAATCAAACTCACAGTGAAATTAAAGGATCGACCTTCAGACAAAGAATCTTCCTGAACATCCAGCGAGACTATAGCAGAGTTAATATCGTTTATTGTCACGGACACAGGGTTCATAGGAAGATCAACCATAAAGCCGTTAGTATAATCGGAAGGTCTGTCAAGTCCAACAATCAAAATTTCGTCGCCTTCCACTAGCATATCATCCACCGTAGAGATTGCTAATGTAGCCGTTTCAGAGCCTGCGTTTATCGTCACACTACCCGAAGGACAAGACTGGCCAAAATCGGCGTCTGTTACATCTCCGCTACATACCACTGCCCAATCTACTTGTATATCCTCATCTGCTGTTACATTACCCGCCAGACTCACATCGAAATTCACAGTGAAACCCTCTGACACGGATGTACGTTGCGGGGTCAGAGTAAGTTCAGCACTGTTAACATCTTGCACCGCTACCGTTACCGACCTTGCGTTATCGGAAAGTTCCGCATTCCCCGAAAGGAGTTCCAACATCACTGTGAAGGTTTCATCACCTTCCACTAACATATCATCCAGCGTCGTCACTGTAAAATCATCTGTGCTGAACCCCGGCATTATCACAGAAATACCGGAAGGACATGAGGCACCCTCGAAATCATCTGTCGTTATATCACCGTTGCAGTCTACCAGCCAATTCACCCGTATACTTTCGTTCGCTGTAACTCCGCTAGGCAGACGTAGAGTGAGGTCTAATTGAGCACCTTCAATTAGCGTGGTTGAAGATACTTCCAAGGAGAGCATCGCCGTACCTACATCGCTTATAGTAACCGGCGGCGATACGGCTACCCCGGGTGAACTGAGGAATTCCTGCAGTTCAGGCATAACATTCAGAGTGAACGTTTCAGGATCTTCCACCATTCTATCGTCGGCAATACCCAGTGTAAGAGTGGTGGATGAGATGCCTGCGTCAATAGTAATACTGCCGGCGCATACGTCACCGGAAAAGCCATCGCCTCTTGTGAAGTCGTCCATTTCTATGGTGCCACTTCCGCAAATCACATTCCACAGTAGATCCAAGTTCCTCTCCGGCACCGGATTATTCTCGCCCGAAAGAGTAATAATGAACTCCACTTCCTGACCTTCCCTAACATTGCGGGGGGCGGCACTTACCATTAGGCTGCTCTGTGTAGCATCCGTCACGGTCACAAAATCGGAATTGAACTCTACAGCCTGAAGTTCGAAATCGCTGGGCAATACCCTGCCTTGAACGGGAACAACCAGCGTAAATACTTCATCGCCTTCTATAAGCGCGTCGCTAGCTGTATTCAGCGAAACGGTAGCGCTAACCGCACCCGAAGCGATAGTCACCATACCTGATGGACATACTCCTATATCGAAATCTGCGCCTGTCACTTCGTTTTCATCACACTCTACTCGCCACGGCAGGACGATGTCACCCATGCTCGCATCATTTGAACGAACCATGAACTCCAACGACAACGACTCGCCTTCAGGCACATTTGAAGCGCTAGAAATCCGTATGGATGCCAAGTCGTTATCTATAAGGGACAGTGTGAGAGTTACCGCTGAAGAGTCGGTCATAGAGAAGGTAATACCGGGCTGGTCTTCAACCCTTATCGTTACATCGAAAACCTCCGGATCACTGAAGGTATCATCCGTTGTAGTCACCGCAAAAGTTGTGAAGGTCCCACCCATCTCGATTATCGCTGTACCTTCCGGACAGTTTCCGCCTGCAAAGTCTGCCCGTGATGCGAATCCACTCCGGCCTCTATCCCCGCGTTCACAATCCACACTCCATACCAAAGTTATATCCTCGCCTGCTATCACTCCCCCATCCAAATTCACCCTGAACTGTGCGGTATTACCTGCTTCCGGATCTTCTTGTACAGACGGAGGCGGGTTTATAATTGAAAGTCTCCCTGCATCGTTATCCCGTATAGTCACGGCAGTTGTCAGTAGAGCGGCGCCACCCGTGAGGTTCACATCAAAGGCCAACCCGGCAACCGCGGGGTTTTGCAAAGTAACCACAAATTGTTCATCGCTTTCAATGATTCTATCGTCGTTGGAAATAACGGTAAACGCGGCACTGCTCATTCCGGATTCCACAACCACTGTACCGGACGGACATATCATACCTACGAAATCCATGCTATTCACCGTATCCGTTCCGCACTCCACATTCCATTCAGCCGTTATCCGCTCACTTGTTACAACGCCACCTTCCAGTATCACCCGAAAAACCGCCGTGCCTCCTTCACTTATATTCTCCGCAAGCGGTTCAAACGATAGCACCGCCGCATCGTCATCGCGTACTATTGCTGCGGCGCGTCTAGTAGCCAGAGACGCATCGGGAGAATCGGTAGAAAGAATCACTGCGAACTGTTCCTGACTTTCCGCCAGCCTATCCGGAATTATCTCTATACTCACCACAGCCGATGTTCTATCCCGCCCGAATGTCAGCACCGCTGAAGTAGCCACATAGTCCCTTCCATTTAGAGCTGTCCCGTCCTCCGTCCTCAGTGCTACGGTAACATCCGAGGTGAAAGTCCCCGCTAAAATTTCCACATCTACGAAACCTTCCGACTCATCCACGATATAAGAGCTGAAGCTGAAGCCAATCTCATCTTCTCCCACAACACTTACTTCATTATCCGTTATACTTACTAGCACCTCGCTTCTATCTACGGCGGCAACCCCATTCTCTACCGACAAATTCAAGGTGAACTCTTCAATGGGTTCTCTATCTGTGTCATCCAATATGCTCACACGTACTACCTTCGGCGCTGTGTCTTCAGCGGTAAAGGTAACGACATCAAACACTGCCACGTAGTCAAGTCCTTCTGAAGCGGTTATATCGTTACTCATCACACTCACCGTCACCACTTCACCTTCAGCTATAAACTCCGTTAGCAGTCTTACCGTAACATTCAAGGGTAAACCTACAGCCTCATTCTCGTCATAAGTCAGAGGATCATCAAAGCCTACAACTATCTCATCATCGAGTATCGTCACACGAGCGGTATCTTCGTCAGAGATAGTCAGGAAATCATCGAATTCGGGGCTCACTTCGGCCAGGCTCACTTCAAACGTCTCCATACTCTCCGCCTCGTTATCATCGGCTATAGTTACCGTGAAAGTAGAGGAATTCTGTCCCGCCAAAATCCTAGTCGTACCGGAAGGGCATATCCCGCCGAAGTCAGCGGGTGTTATATCACCGCTACAGTCCACACTCCACGTAACATCTATATCCTCATCCGCAAAACGCACACCTATCAGATCAACCGTGAACGTTACTGTATCGGTCATTGAGCCTTCGGTTATACTCGCCATTTCGGGTGCGAGGGAAACCTCACCGCGTTCCTCGTTCGGATCAGATAGAGGCAGAGAAGATACCGCCTTATCCTGAAACACCGGACTATTCACAATAACTTCTATAATTTCTATACCTTCCAGCAATCGGTCATTCACCGGCATCACTTCAAACTCAACGGAATTCTGCCCCGCCAAAATCCTAGTCGTACCGGAAGGGCATACCCCGCCGAAGTCAGCGGATGTTATATCACCGCTACAGTCCACGCTCCATGTAACATCTATAGCGGTATCGGCTACCACGTCTCCGGACAAGGACACTATAAACACCGCCGGATCATTTTCGTCTATCATATCCGCCGAAGGTTCAACCTGTAACCTAGTCGTATCCTCATTCCTCACAGTCACACTAAACGTTCTATCGCCTATAGCTAAGGATAGGGTAGCACTTGACACCGGCTCTACAAACCTCACCCGGAAGCTCTCTTGATCTTCCACAACGCCATCTCTAACCGTACTAACAACAAAGCTTGCGGAAGGGTTGTTTGCCGCTATAGTAACCGTCTCACCCGGGCATGATACCTCGCCGAAGTCAGCGGGTGTTATATCACCGTTGCACTCAACCTCCCACCTTACGCTTACATCTTCATCGGGAGTAACTCTTCTACCTTCAACCATAAGAACGGCCGAGAGTGTAATTTCCTCCCCTTCAGATATAAAGAGATCTTCTCCCTCACCCAATACAATATCTAGCACGGCGGGACTATCCGCATCATTTATTTCAGCCGTTGCGATAGTCTCTCTATCTTGCGTCAACGGAGCTAACGCATCGAATACGGTATAAGTGTCGTCTAACGTCACTATGAAAGACTCCAAGCCTTCCACCAGCATATCGGCAGCCGCAGTAACTACAAATACCGCCTTGGTATTACCGGCCGCTATAATAGTTTCGCCGGACGGGCAACTACCCCCGAAGCCGATGAAATCTTCACTAGTCAGTGCGGCTAATGAGTCTGTGCACTCCACACTCCACCGCACAAATACATCTTCATCTACCCTTACATCATTACTATTGAAGCCCACGGTAAAAGTTATCCCGGAACTACCTTCATCTACAGTGTCATTCAAAGGTTCAACAAATGATACTTCAGCGCTGTCACCATCCGCTATCGTCACAAGCGAAGAAGCGAACACTACACGCTGCAATGGGAACCCTGTCCCTAAAGTTCGCCCTTCTACCGGTATAACAAGATTAAACATCTCAGAACCTTCCACCAAACTGTCGGCAGCTACCGTCAATGTCACGATTGTAGAAATCGCACCACTCGTTATATTCACCTCTCCTGAAGGACATCTATCGGCAAAATCTCCGGCTGTTATACCTCTGCCAACTTCGGTACAACCTCGCACTTCCCACGGCAGCGAGATATTATTTGGAGGCAGATCACTCAAAGTGATAGTGAACATAATCTGTGTACCTTCCGCCACGTCATCCAAAGTAGGCTCCACCTCTACAAGCAAACTCTCATCATCAATTATAATCACGCTTGCGGTGCTCCTAGAGAGAGCTACCTCTAGACCATTTTCCGAAGAGCGAGGATTACTCAGTAACACTTCCAAAGTCTCCGGACCCTCCGCATCGTCATCATCAACAGTCGTCACCACGAAGGTAATACTCGTACTACCCGCCGGTATAGTCAGTGTGCGTGCGGTACAAGCACCCCCGATCAGATCTTCGGTAGATACGGTACCCGTAATATTATCTATACAAACCACATTCCAATCAAACGATACATTCTCATCCGCCGTTACATCTCCATCGAAACTCACAGTGAACTCCACGGAAGCATTGGGAGCTTCACTTATAGCATCTACCGAAGCATCCAGAGACAAAGAGACGGTGTCATTATCATCAAGGGTGACTATGGCTGTCCGCATATCAGCAGATAAGGAGACGCGGTTGGATGGCACCAAATCGCCTCTAAGCATGCTATCCAACTCCACTGTAAAGGTTTCCGTATTTTCCGCTAAAGTATCATCGCGTGCCTTGACAATGAACTCGGCGGAAGCTGTACCTGCCGCTATGGTAACTATGCTCAATCCGCAAGCCTCCTCGCTTACAAAATCAGCCGCTGTCACATCATCAGCATCACAGTCTGCTATGCGCCATTGAACTCCCACATCTTCGCCGGCCCTTGCGTTACCGTCTGTGAAGCCTACGGTAAAGATCACCTCACCTTCATTCAATTCGGAGATAGTACCGGCTGAAGGCTGAAGAGTCACAACAGCGGGGGGATCATCATCCTCTACCGTAACATTGGTTCTACTATTCTCCTGAGATATAGACACATCGAAACTACTACCATCGGCCTCTGCGTTCTCGATAACAATCACGAAATTCTCGGTATTTTCCACCCACGCGTCATCAAACAATATAATAGGCAAGACGGCGAAGGAGGCGCCTCTAGAAATAACTGTATCGCCGGATGGGCAAGTACCAAGATTGAAATCCGGTGCGCCGAAACCGCTCGCCATCTCACTGCAGCCTTCCAGACCCCAACGCACCGATATATTTACATCGGTTATGAGGTCGTTATCGAGAACCACTCTAAAGTCCGTACTAACGGATTCGCGTATCGTAATATCCGTAAATTCGAGGGATACTACAACGTTATCGGCATCGTTATCCTCTATAGTCACAATAGCGCCGGATTGAGTCTCCGATAGAGAGAAAAGAGCAACTATAGAGCGTGGGTTACTAAGTATCACTGTAAACTCATCATCGGTTTCCACCAGCAAATCATCGCTTACTGTCAGAGTGAAATCGGTCGAAGTATCACTTGCTGCTATCGTAACTGTGCCGGATGGGCACACTTCCCCAAAGGTAAAATCGGCCGCCTTTATATCATCGTTACAAGATACGCTCCATTCCACCGATATATCCTCATCACTCTCCCGAGATAGGCTTACCGTGAATGAAGCGGTATTCATAGAAGTATTCTCAGACACCGTAGTGGGTGAAGCACTCAAGGAGAGAATAACTTCATCATTATCCTCTATAATCGTCTCTGCGCTACTAAGTTCTCCTATAGACAATCTCTCCCCAAGAATTCCCGCATCCAAACCGGTCAGTGTCACACGGATAACTTCATCAGACTCACCTCTTGTGTCATCTTCCGTATTTATGGTGAACACCGCCATAGTCTGATTACTCAATATAGAAACCTCATTACTATCGCACAGTTCGCTAGTGAAGTCATTGGAGTTTATGGAGGGATTATCTTCACACCCGATGCTCCATTGAACAACAACCGGCTCTTCCACTCTAACGTCACCATCTATACCAACTATGAAATCTACCCCGTCACCTTCCGTTATACGTGAGCGTGATGCTCTAACAAACAGAGTGGCGGTAGTATCGTTATCCGCTATAGTCACAGGCGGAGTAGTTAGAGTAACGGTTCTGGAGGGAAGCTCCACCTCAACGTTCACCGTAAACAGTTCCGAACCCTCTATTTCGGTATCATCCGCGGCTATCACTTGGAATGTTCCATTCATCTCGCCTGCATTTATTACGGCAGACTGAGGGTTACATGGAGATCCGTTGAAATCTTCCGGCGTTATGCCATTTGTACAATTCACACTCCACATGATTGGTATATCGATAGTTGGGGACGCATCTTGGAGGGATACACGGAAAAACACAGTATTTTCACCGGCATCCTCCGATATAACACGCGGTGAGGCCTCCGTAGACACTGAAGTTTCGCTAGCATCCGTGATAACCACTCTAAAGCCCTGATTAAGTGCTTCATCAGATATGGAAAGCCTATCGGAAATAGTTTCTGCCGATGGGGTGCTCACTCTCAATATAAATACCTCATCACCCTCTAGCAAGGTATCCAACGCCACCGTAACAGAGAAGAAGCCCGACTGTTCTCGTTCCGGTATAGTAATCGTACCGGAGGGGCAGGCACTACCGAAATCGGCATCTACCGCATTCCCATCATTGCACTCCGCATTCCAGTCTAGCCTTACATCCTCATCGGCTAATATATCACTCGGGAAAATCACAAAAAACTCTGCACTGGAACCTTCCAGCACTTCAGAACTTCCTGAAATAGTCAGCTCGGCAGTATCGTCATCTCTAATTGTTACAACTGCTTCTCTTTCAGTATCTGAGATTGCGACGTTACCGGACGATACGGATAATAGCGCCACTCTCAAGGTTTCATCACCTTCTATAAGGCTGTCATCGTTAGCCGTCACGGAGAAGGTTTCGGATGTATCTCCAATGTTCAGCGTCACTTCACCGCTGGGACATAACGTATCTTGGAAGTCCTGAGGAGTCAGATCATCGTCGCATATTACTCCCCAACCCACCGTAAAAGACTCTTCTGCCGCTAAATTATCTGCTAGCCCTATTGTGAATGATACCGTCCCGTCTTCATCTATTTCCGTAAGTTCTCTAGGTGCGTTCAAAGTAAGGACAGCAACATCATCATTATCCTCTATCTCCACCGTCACTTGAGTAGAGGCAAGCGAAACGATATCACCTACTTCTCGCAGTGTAGAGGGTGAAAAAGAAAATAGCACGGTGAATTCCTCATCCTGTTCGTCATCTTCATCATCCATCACCTCTAAAGTGAAGGAATCCGAACCGGCGCCATTCGGGAAAAAGAGACTGCCTGAAGGGCATCCTGTCCCTATGAAGTCAGCCGGAGTCACATCCTCCGTGCACTCCACCATCCACCTAACTTCCACAGATTCACCGCTCCGGCGTACCTGAATGTCCGGCTCAAAGCCGAGCACAAAAGTCAGAGTATTGCCATCACTTGCGGTATCTTCCGTCAAAATAAAGTCGGCTGGTGATACCGGAGATAGTATAGACACAAAAGCGATATCGTCATCGACTATCGTCACTGTAACCCGACCTTGGTCTAGTATTATTGCGTTACCGGAAGTGACCGAAAGCGACAACATGAATTCTTCATCACCCGGACCTTCAAACAGCTCATCATCCAATATCTCCACCTGAAGTATCTGTTGGCTTGTATCCGGATCAAGTGTCAAAATCGCGCTTGTTGCCGTATAATCCTCACCGACGATAGCTATTCGGTTTTGAGTTCCGGTCGATTCACCGGTAGAGACACGCAGGGAGATTTCATTAAACAGGTTTCCTGAAACAAGCGAAACCGCAACAGTCAATGACCTGCTCTCACCTTCGGTAAATGTGTATGCTCTCTGTGCAAAACTTATCACAGGTTCCGCAGATATTGTTACCGTTCTAGCTCTTTCGGTATCGGAAAGCAGTACGCCCAGTTCCAGAGGGACGCGGCAAGGCTATCAATTCTACTGTGAATGGTTCCTGTTGTTCGGAGATTATGTCTTGAATTGCGGTTACTTCGACGGTAGCGGATTGATGTCCGGCTATTATGGTTATACTTTGCTCATCACAGGGGTTGCCTTCAAAGTCAGTGGGCTCTATAAATTCCGGGTGAACAATCTACGCGCCATGTAGTGGTAATATCCTGTACCGCTGTCACTCCTTGCGACAACCTTACAGTGAAGGTAACCGTATTTGTTCCTTGAAATTCGCTTATAAAATCTGTGGATGCCTGCAAGGAGAGAACTTTATCGGTGCTATCCAATATCGTAGCGTCCGTTCTGTCATTCAGAGTGTCTATTTCCGGGCGAATTGTGGTAGTGGCTGCACTTACACTTACCAGAGTAATAATGAATGTTTCATCATACTCTACCAAGCCGTCCGGCACCGCTGGTAATTGCGAAGGTGGCGCTTGAGTTGGCGGCAAGTATCGTGCCTGAGTTTGTTATGCACGGTTCACCGTCAAAATCCAAGGCGGACGCGGTAGTCAGTGAATTGGTAGAATTTGCGCAGCTTACCATCCACTCGAACGATATATCCTCTATTGCAGTGACATTATTCACCAGCCTTACTGTGAAAACAATGGAATCAGATTCATTTATGCGCCGCTGTTGTTCGGGCGGTATCTGTAGAAGCAGTTATCGCGCTGTTTTCGTCTTGTATAGTGAATTGCACACTGCTGGCCGGAGCGGATAGGGACACCGCCAAAGAATCGGCTTGCGGGTTCATCGCGTTGAGAGTGAACTGTTCAGGACCTTCCACAATAGTATCAGCCGCTGCTTCTATCACGAATTCCGCCGAATTATCGCCAGCTGGTATAGTAATTGAAAGTTGTCCCGCACAGGTTGACTCCAAGGTCTACGGGTAACACCTCACCCGTGCAGTCCACCGTCAGGTCCACTGTTATATCCTCCACCGCCGTTAAACCGCCATCCAAAGCCACTATAACCCTTTCCGAACTACCTTCCACTACACGCCTAGAGGTATCTCCCAGAGAAATCACGGCGCTATCTTCATCTAATATCAGAATTTCGGAGGATTGGAATAATGTCGGCTGTAGCGGGAAATCTTCCGGCAAAACACGACCGCTCATCTATGGGAATAACCAGTGAGAAAGATTCAACTCCTTCCACCACACTATCATCCGCTATAGCCAAGGTTACGGTAGAAGCGAGAGTGCCCGATACTATAACCACTACATCCGAAGGACATACACCCCCGAAATCTCCGGCGGTTATACCGAGTAGGTCTACATTACAGCCAAACACTTCGTAAGGCAATACAACGTCTGCAGAGGCTAGCCTACTGAGAGAGACCTCAAAGCCAAGCATTTCTCCTTCCGCAACTGCGCTAGAAAGGGGAACTACATTTACAAACAGCCCCTCGTTATCCACTATAGTAACCATTTCAGCGCCGTCGGTAGTGGATATGGAAACCGTTACCCCACCTCTTACGGCGGCACGTGAATTGAAAAGAATCACCTCAAAAGTCTCCGCCTCTTCTTCTATATCATCATCAGCAGTACTCACCTCAAAGCTATCGGACATAGAACCTGCGCTTATAGTCAATGTATTCACACTACACGGGCTACCAATAAAGTCATCGGTCATCACCATCGCATCACCGCTACATACCACACGCCAATTCACCAATATATCCTCATCCGCTATCAAGCCATCGCCATCTAGACCTTCAAGGTTTACAGTGAATATCGCTGTGGAAATACCGAAAGCGTCTGCAGGCACTTCGCTTATAGTTTGGCGGGAAGAGGCGATAGATAGGATAGCATCGTCTCCATCATTGATAGTAACAAGCGCCATATTCTCGGTAGATGAGATTGACACATTATCCGAGAGTGTTTCCGCCGTTACATCCTCATCCAGTCGCACGGTGAAACGTTCCGTTCCTTCCGCCAGCCGATCTGCGCGGGCGCTCACAACGAAAGTCGAGAAGGTATCGCCCGCAGCCACAGTAACACTCCCGGCCGGGCATACTGTATCGGCGAAATCACCAGCCGTTACATCACTATCACCGCAGCCTGTTACGCTCCAAACAACCCTCACGTCCTCCGCAACAGTCGCGCCATCCTCAAAGCTCACGGTGAAAGTTACCGTATCTCCGCCGTCTTCCGTAGATTCGTATATAGAGGAGACGTCTGCTTCCAGCGATACCACAGCCGTATCGGTATCGTTATCGGACACTTCGGCAACCGCACCGGACAAAGTTATCCCTTCGTTTTCAGTAGAGAGAACCACCATAAAGGTCTCATCCCTCTCGACCACATCATCATCGAGTATTCTCAAGCTCACCCTTTGTTCCACGTCTGTCACTGTGAAAGTCAGTACCTGACCATCCAGCTCTACGAAATCGTTGCCGTCTGCGCTCCCCACAATCGTAGACACTGAAACCGTAGCGGAACCGTTCCTTATCACAGCCCCTGATAGCACGGACACTACAATCTCCAAAGATGCGCCTGCTCCCTCTCGCACCGTGTACGTAGGCATATCCAGACCCAGCACCGCATCGGTAGGCGTATCGTCATTATCCGCTATACCCACCTGCACAATACCTACCTCAGTCGAAAGGGAAACCAAAAGTCCCGCAGCATTTAGGTTACCAAGACCCGCCTCGAACATCTCTATCCGATCTTCCATCATCGTGTCATCCGCAATCTGAACGCTGAACTCTCCGGATACTTCACCTGCATTTATAGTCACACTACCAAGCGGGCAGATATTGCCGAAGAAGTCATCCGGTGTCACATCTTCGTTACAATTTACCGCCACGTTCACACTTATCGGCCTTGAGGCGGTTTGGTTATCGGAAAGGCTCACTGTGAATACGGCGGTACTAATTGTTGAATCTTCCCCTACCGTAGCGGGTTCCACAGAAAGATTCACGGTACCCTCATCGTTATCTATTATCTGTATAGAAGTCGCCAAGCCCACCGGTAGAGATACCCTATCAGAGATAGTTCCCGGCGTTCAGATCAGACAGAGTTACAAGCAAGGTCTCCGAAAATTCTATAACTGAATCATCCGCAATTTCCACAATGATTTCGGTACTGGCGGAGCTTCTGGCTATAACCGCCGATCCGGTAGGACATAATCCGTCCGAGGTGAAATCTTCAGCCGTTATATCACCGCTACAGTCTACTGTCCATCTGAAGCTCACGTCCTCATCTACACTTACTCCATTCGACAAGGAAACGCGGAAGCTTACCGAGCTTGTAGAACCTTCCGAAGCCGTAGTAGATAAAGGTATCAACTCCAGCTCTGTCCTGTCGGCATCCAGTATCATCACATCCTGAAAGAACGGTGCGCCCTGTATGTTGAAAGCCAAAGGCGCTTGCCTGCCTTCTGTTGGGATGCGAATAGTGAAAACCTCATCACCTTCCACTAGAGCATCTGCGCTTATATTTATATCTACCCTATTCGATTCAATGTTTCCGTTGGGTATAGTTACCATACCTCTGGGGCAGGAGTCGCTCGATAAGTCGAAATCATTCGGTGTAATATCCGCACTGCTACAATCGAACTCCCAAGGAAGGATCACGTCACCGGGCGGTGCCACATCCAAGCGGACACTGAATGAAAAAGACTCACCCTCATTTACTTCCGCCGGCATGAGGAGAATTTCCGCTCCTATACCTTCATCATCTATTATTGCCAGCTCTTTGAAACTTCTCGAGTCGCTTGGAATAAGGACCCGCGGAGCATTCAAAACATCGAAAACCTCTACCCTAAAGATCTCATCCCCTTCGATTGTAGTATCATCCATCGTCATCACTGCAAATGTAGCACTGGATTGACCGACCGGTATAGTTACTTGGCCGGAAGGGCAAGCCTCTCCTACAAACGTAAAGTCGGAGGGTGTAATTCTGAAAGTATCACACACCACGCGCCAAAGAACAATCGTATCCTCTACGGAAGTTACAGCGATTTCAGAGGAACTTTCTTCCAAACGAACCGTGAATATTGCCTCATCGCTTCCTTCGCCTTCTTCCGGGTCTTCATGGATGGAAAGCACATCCACTACCAAAACCGTCGCTGCATCATCAGAATCCGTTATAGTTGCCGTGATAGTATCGGCACCCTCGAATATACTCGCCGCCGGATCGGTAATAGAAACCTGTAGAATAACGGTCTCATCTCCTTCAATAACAGACATGCCGATATCATCGAGTATTGGAATAGATACTGCATTAGTGAGAACGTCGCCGCCTATAAACACAACCGTTTCATCCACCGCTGTATAATCTTCTCCTACCAGTGCAGTCCCGCCGATAGTCCTAACCGTTACGTTCAGAGATCTGCCAACATCCAGCCTGCCCGAACTTAGAGACACTATAGCGGATATTTCGCTATCCGTCTCCGCCACGGTATCAGACTCTAGCTCAAAGCTTACGACCAAACTGTCTTCATCCACTATAGTCACAATAGCCGGCGCATCGGGCAGCGAAACCCTTGGGTCATTGCTAGAAAGAGCGATTTCGAACTGTTCATCATTCTCCACCAGATCATCCGGCAGGATAAAGGCCAACAGCTGGCGGGAAGTCTCGGACACGGATGAGAAAATCAACTCTCTATTCTCAAAAGAATAGTCCGAACCTAAACCGGCTCCATTAACGCTGACGGTTACAGCCTCCACCAAAACCGGTAGCTCCAAACCGCTATCTATAATACCGGATACAAGATTGACCTCTATAACTACCAGATCTTCCGACCCGGATGGTTCGGATATTCGGAATACCCGCTGACCAAAATCCACCACCGCACGGTCATTATCCTCTATTGAGAAGGAAGCTCCGCCACCAATCGCCACTCTATCATTTCTACTCTCTAGAGACAAGGTGAAACTCTCCTCCGGGTTCTCCACCAAGCTGTCATCCGTTATAGACACCGCAAGCGTCAGAGAGGTTACGCCTTCAGTGAACACCAGTTCTCGCAGCGGCAAACTATAATCCACACCATCCAAAGCGGTATCATCATCCCCTACCATCACTGCAACCGTTACGTCACCGATAGAAGCATCTATACCTCCGCCCGAAAGTGAAACCGTAAACTCCACAGTACCCGCAGCCTCGCTCAACGATTCGTTAACCAAAGGAGGATCGAAGCCTATAGTCAAGCCGTCGTTATCCAAGATAGTAACTACCGATGAGGCTGATGAGAATACAACGCCGGCTCTATCCGAAGAGGGTGAAATCTCAAACCGCTCCGTACCTTCCAGCAAATCATCATCCGTTATAAACACAGTGAAAGTCTGCGTAAGCGTATCGGGGGAGAATACCAGTGTCTCCACATTGGAAGAGAAATCATTTATATCCGCCGTGATAGGCGTCAGAGCGATATTCACCGAAAGATCCCCCTCTTCCAGCAAATTCGCAGCCGATGTAACGGCGATGGTAAGTGTAATAGAAGCGGCATCACCTTCCCGAATTTCCACAGAGGGGGCAAATTCCAGCGTCAGCATATCGTCATCCTCTATAACGACCGTAGTCGTAGCGCCTGAAATCGTAACGGATGCCTCATCCTCATCGGTAGAGAGCATCAGTTGGAAACCTTCCCTCATCTCTTCCGCAATGTTATCATTCACGGGAATCAACGGAATAGCCAACGGAATAGTTCCTGCGGATACTGTGATGATAGAGGCAAAAGGCTCATAATCCTCATCCTCCAAGGCTTCCGCCAGTGTAAGAGATGCAAGCCTATCCAGCTGAAGCGTAAACGTTCCCGCGGAGAAATCTATACCGCCGGAAGTCGCTCCCACCAAAACCTCTATACCGTCCTCATCATCCTCATTCAAAGTATAATCCGCCGATAGAAACCCAAAAGCAACCTCACCGTTAGCAGGTATCTCTATCGTGAGAGTATCCAGAACATTCTCTCCCAAGGTACTGCGAAGCTCCAAAGTGAACTCTTCATCCCCTTCTAGTAGTCCGTCTTCCAGTATTTCCAGCATAAGTGTAACAGCAGCACCCGAGGCTAACGACAATCTATTACTACTCAGCAGGCGGTAATCATCCGCGGAAGCCGTGCCCTGCACCCCAACCACATTCAACTCCACTAACATGTCGGAGTTGTTTACCACGTCCAGCAGACGCGCGCTGTCGCCCTCTATACCCTCCACTGTCAGAGTATCGCTGAAACCAATCCTTGAAGGGTCTTCATCCTCCGTTATCGTCACTGTTGCGGTAGTCCGCGACAGCGCTACCCTCTCTCCAAGTCCGCCTTGAATCTCCAGACTTACCGTGAAGCTAACATCCCCTAATATCTCACGGTCATCCACTATACTTATCACGGTGCCGGAAAGGGTTACAGGAGGAGAAACCGTCTCATCGAGGAGTATCGTTATTTCTTGAGGCGTGAGGTTGTAATCGATCGAAGCGTTAGCCGAGCCATTCTGTGCCTCTATAAAGTAGGTCAGGCTATTATCGGTGAAATCATTCGCGACCCTTCCCTCCGTCAGCACTGCGGAAATTTCAATAGAGCCGTCGCCTTCGGAAACTGTATAAACCGACTGAGTGAACTCTAAGACAAGCACATCCGTATCGAATATTGTCACTACCGCACCCGTGAATCCGGATACATCTATCCTATCCCGCACGTTGTCATTAGCCGATACCAGAGACAAAGTAAGCGAGTGCGATTCATCTGTCCTCTCTACCAGATCATCATCCACTATGTCAATGGGCAGAACAAAATCGGAGAATTCGACGGGTTCATCCGCGCCAAGTGTCACCGAACCCGTGAGGGTATCCGCACCGGAGGGGAGTATCTGCAAAGTAACCTCACCGGCGGAAGGATCTAGGAAGTTCGCCCCGTCTACCAGCACGGGCACCTCCAAAGCGGAACCTTCCATACCCGGCACGGTGAAATTGCCATCATTGCCGAATGTGATTCTATCCGTATCGGTGATAGCGACCGTATGTATTGCAAGCAAATCCATAGTTATAGTATCTATGAAAAGTATCCAAAGTTCCTCATCCCCCTCGAAAACCGAATCATCATTTATAATCAACCGCACCTCCGATTGTTCACCCGCACTAACCGTAATCAAATTATCCTCCGCTAAAATTCTGAAATCGGATGGGGATGCCGCTTCAATTCCAAGCCTACGCAGAGGTTCCATAGGCAGTGGTAACACCGCAACAGTCAGTACATTGGCGGAGCTAAATAAGGGGTCAACGGATATAATCACATCCTGCGGTTCGCTCAGCATCCGATCCCCTGACACCTCTATAAAGCCCTCTACAACATCGAGAGCACCGGCGGCAACCTCCGCCAAGCGAGATATGAACTCAATATCCGGAGGGCTGGTCAGCTGGTATTCACCTTCCGAATTCGGGTACAGTTTCTGCGTAATCTCTACTTGGAAGTCGATTATGAATTGTCCGTTCGAGTCTCTTGGAGATGCCACGTCCTCGAAACCCCACAAAGGTCCGGGAGTGTTAAGAGGAAGCACGGACGTCGTAAGAGTTTCCAAAATAGAAGCTTCCTCATCGAAGATTACCGCTTCAATCAATGCCGTAGGTATAACGCGCTCCAGCGTATCCGTGCTAAATATGGATAAGAAATCGCCGATCAGCAGTGAGTTATCCTCTGCGGAAAGTTCCAGTAACTCCGCGGAGCTCCACCTTGGAGAGAAAGTCTCGGCTGCAGCCAGGGTGATCGCGGCGTTTGTAACAATGGACAAAGCCCCTTCATCTATAGACTGCTTTGCCCATATATGGTACGGCAGCTCACCGAACAAGTTCGGCGTACCTTCCAGATCGAGTCTCTCCAGATCCAGCAGCAGCCTCGTCTGAAACCCTATATCACCGCTTAGTCCGGTATTGGAGAGGTTCAGCTCTCTCAAGTTTCGCATAGCGGATATGGGGAATGCCAAAGAGTTGTCATTTATGATAATCAGGTCCGCCGTGTTGGGGTTAATAAGAGGGTCTCTTCGTATGTTAGGACCTCTATCGAACTCCGAGCCCAGCTCCAGAAGTCCCAAAAAGTCTTCATTGCTCTCTATTATGCCGTCCATAACAAGAGCCACGGTGATCGTCTGAATCGGTGGGTTGTCTCCGCCGAAGGTGAGCAAGCGCCGAACTATAGGAGTATAGTCCTCATCCGCTTTGGCGCTACCGTCTACGGTGGTGAAGTAGACGGGTATCTCCACATCGCTGCTGTTGTTTGTGTATCCCACACCGACAATCAGCTCACCCGTCCCTTCGTCAGTACTAAATTCGGTATTCAAGAAGCCTATAGCTACATCATCGTTATCATCTTGAATAGTGCCTTCTATCTCCGCGGATTCATTCAGCACGGCATTGACGGGATTGGCCAGCACCAACGAGAACGTCTCCGTGTCCTCATAGATCGAATCGTCAAGCGGAGTAACGATTATAGGCAGCTGGCGAGTCCTTTCCGTAAACACCAAAACCCCAGAATCCCCCGTAGATGTAGATAGAGAATAATCCCTCCCCTCAATAGAAGTGCCCGATACTATAGCAAAGTCTACCTCCACCGTTTCATCACCTACCAGATTACGGCTCAGCCTCACGAAAAGTTCTACCGGCGCGCCACCCTCCAATATGGAGGGGGAAATAGCACTAGCCGTAAACCCTATACCTACCGGCTCATTGTCTATTATTCTGGTGCTTGCCTGTATCACTTCCGAACCGTTCAGCAGCACTGTCAGCAATTCGCCACCTACCGTAGGCTCCTCTAGTTCATCGTCAACAGTCTGTATCGCTACTGAAATATCAGTACTACCTATGGGTATAGTGAAATTGTTGGGATCGCAGTCGGTGGGATTCTGCAAATCCGCCGCCGTTATACCCGGGTCAGCCAATGCGCAATCCACTTGGTAAGTGCCACTAACCGGCTCGGTCGCCGCGGCCTGTATCTCTATTCTGAACTCTGCGACATCCCCCTCCGTTACACTTTCCGATACGGCGCGAATAACAGGAATATCGGCATCGAATATGGGGAGCGTCGCCGTTCTAATGCCGTTCGCAAAGACGAACCCCGCAGGGATCTCCTCTGTCAACCTTACCGTTATTGACGTGTCCAAAGGTTCCGATATACCATCGGATGACAGCGTCAAAGGTATAACCGTTTCTGAAGCGTTAGACTCTATAACTACGCCCCCTGCCGGGCATTCCGCGAAGTTCTCGAAATCATCCGCCGTTATCGTAGAAGGTTCACACACCACCTCCCAATTCAACTCCAGCCGTTCATCCGGCGTTACACCTTGCGGCAGGCTTACCCTGAATTCAGTCGATGTTCCTTCCACTAGGAAAGGAATATCCGGAGGCGTGATAGACAGAGCCGAATCTATCTCATCCGTTATATCTATCGTGACCTCGTCCGACATGCTCGGCAAAGAGTCTCCCATACCTTCAAATATTGCCACAAGTGAGAACGTCTCCGTACCTTCGGCGAGGTCATCCTCCGCAACATTGAAGGTGAAAACCTTGACAGTTTGTCCCGGCGAGAAGGTTATCACTTCATCCGGGCATACATTCGGGGAGAAGTCATTGGGGGTTACGCCGGCTCTGCCGTCTTGACAATCGTCATCAAAGATTGAGGATAGTACGGTAGATATACTCACTGTAACCGTGCTGGTATTCAGCATAGCATCTCCGATAGAGATTGATGCCATGAACGTATCTCCCTCCGCAATCAAGAGAGAACTCGGGTTGAAGCCTATCACTAGGTTATCATCATCCAGTATGGCGCCCATCGCTTCATCTTGTACGACCGCAAAGCCTTCGGGCAGCCCTTCGTTAATGATGCGAATTTGGAACTCCTCGGTATCCTCAAAGGATGTATCTTCCTCCGTATTCACAGCTAGAATTACGGAATCTTCACCCTGCGGTATGGTTGTGGTACCCGAAGGGCAGCCGTCAAAGCCAAAGAAATCATCCGCGCTAGCGGTGCCGCTACAATCCGCTACCCACCTCACACCTAGAGGTTCGTCCGCCGTAATTCCCGATGGTAGGCTTACCCTGAAGTTAGCCGTACCGCCCTCAGACACAATAGAAGTATCGGTAGTCATTATGGACAACGCGGAATCCCTCTCATCCGATACCCTTACGGTAGCTATGGAGGCTGTTCTCATAATACCCACCGCACCCAATGCTAACTCGGCTATCTCTATGGAAAACTCCTCAATACCTTCGGCTAGGTTGTCATCCATGAAATCGAGAGTAATCGTTACGACCGCATCGGTCAGCAAGGTTACCTCGGAGTCTTGCAGGCATCCGCTTGGAGAGAAGTCATTCGCGGTTATACCTGCAGTCGCACTAAATACGCAGCCCACAAAAGTTACGATCAAAGTAGTCGGCTCTGCTGCCATGCCGCTAAGGGTAGCTATAGACACAGTGAGGCTAGAGCCTTCGGAGGCGTCCAACTCCGTATCGGTGAAGCCTACCGATATGAAATCATCGCTGATTATTCCGATGCTCGCTCTCTTCACTACGCCTTCCGTTGTAGTCACCACAACCGTAAGCGTCTCACCGTTGATGGTAAATTCTGCGAGGTCATCATCTATAGTAGGGACGGTTATCAATGCGCTAGATAACAAGGTGAAGTTATTATCGGGCGTGCAATGTGCGGGGTTCTGCAGGTCTTCCGCAGTTATGCCGGCGGTGCCGCTTGGGGCACATTCCACATACCAAGTAACCTCTACGGCTCTCGTGGACGTGTCTGCGAAATCTAGGGCTATTACAAACTCGGCGGGTGAGCCTTCATTTATTGTTGTGCTCTCCGCAGTCAAGGACAGGGCTGCGGTTAGTGTGACTACCGGGTCTATGGGAGGTACTACCGCATCGTCATCATCCGTTACCCTAGTAACCGCTATATTACTACCGCCCGCCCTAAGCAGTATCGCCTCACCGCCGGGGGTAGATTCCGGTATGTCATCATTCAGAGTCGTAACGGATACCGTAGCGGTCATACTACCTGCGGGTATCTCTCTACTTTCGCCATCGGAGCAAAGCGCGGCACCGTTATCTATATCTTCCGCCGTTACTCTAGTATCGAATTCATCGGAACCGGGCACGTGGCATATTACCGCTACGGTTACCGTGAAGGCTTCCGAAGGTGAAACGTTGGGGGAGCGTTCTATTATGAAAACCGCCGTCTCACCTTCCGCTATCGTTTCATCTACGGCGCTCACCGTGGGCGCATCTGCCGAAATTATGAGCGCCTCGACTGTACCGGCGTTTTCGTCAATTGCATATCCGACGGGCAAACCTGCGCTCGTCAGGCTCACGGCAAACCTCTCGCCGAATGTATCGATAGCATCTGAGCGGTCGGATGATATGGCGAGGTTTATCTGTTGAGAGTTTTCTCCGATAGCGATGGTTACGCTACCGGACGGACAAATACCGCCTACAAAGTCTTGAGCGTCCGCTTCTATAGTGCAATCCGCCTCCCACATTACCAACAGCGTTTGGACTGCTGTCGTTTCTCCCGATAGGCTCACGATGAAGCCGGCTAAGTCACCCTCTCTCACTATGGGAGAGACGGCGGGACGGATAGAGATTAGTACCTCATCGTCCTGTGTACCCGTAACGGCTCGGGCTCTCCCAATACCGGGCGTACCGGATTGGGCGGGGGGTACGGCATCACTGACCGATGGGCTAGATTGGGCGGGGGGTACGGCATCACTGACCGACGGGGATTAGATTGGGCGGGAGGTTGGGCATCACCGACCGATGGGCTAGATTGGGAGGCGGGAGGTTGGGCATCACTGACCGATGTGCTAGATTGGGCGGGGGGTACGGCATCACCTACCGATGGGCTAGATTGGGAGGCGGGAGGTTGGGCATCACCGGAGGGCGTAGAGTCAGACTCGGTAGAATCGGAAGGCCCGAAAGCCGCCCAGTAGCGAAAGACCTAGCGCGTGAAGTTGGCAGGGTAATTATGCCCGCCATACGGATGTTACCCGTCAGAGACGGATTATCCGAGAGGTTCAGCACTTCCAAGCTCGTCAGACCGATTAGGGAGATATTCGGCGTAATGTCTCCCACTAGGTTGTTTGCACTCAGATCCAGCCCCGTCACTCTGCCGTTGTCTACGGTTACACCATACCACGTGGTGATGTCTGTAGATTGCAGCCATCCCGCTCGGTTTGTCCATTCCGGGCCTCGGGTGAATGAGTATACATCCGTCAGCGCTCTGCATTCTATCTGGGATACTCCCAGATTATCGTTATTATTGCAGAAGCTGTAGTCGGATCGTGTGAGATCTACCGTGAAACTATCTATGATGAAGCCGCCTGTTGGAGCACCCTCGAAGAATTCCGCCACAGCGAGGGTTACCGCTATCACTTCCGACCTTTCCGTAAGGTATTGGAATATTCCTTCCGAATTTACGCTACCTATGTTTACCTCGTATCTCAGGTCATCATTATCCGGGTCTTCGTACCTTTCCGAGAGGTTTATGTCCGTGGTAACTCCTATGGCGCCGGTGTAGGATTGCGGGGCGGTGGTTCTAACGGATACCAGTGTCTCGTTATCTTGGATGACGAAACTCGCTCGAGAGGATATCAGTTCTACGTTGTCATTGTCTGCGGATATGTCGGCAGTAAAGATCAAGTCTCCTTCTAGGAATCTGTCATCCAATATATCTATAGTAGCTACGACTGTTGTAACGCCGGGGCCAAATACCAAGTCCCTATCTACTCGCACGTAGTCTCTGGGAGACATTGCGGTGCCGTTTTGAGTGGTGAGCCGAATAATTGCGGGGCTGGGTAGTTCACCCGCGTCTCCTAACAATACGCTTACCGCAACGCTCAAAGTTCCCACGTTCTCCGCGAAGGCGTACTCAGATACAAGGCCGGGTGTTTCTATAGCGGGGGGGGTGCTGACTATGCTTATCCGAGGCTTGTCCGTGATAATAATAGTCTCGGAGATGATGCGCTCACCGGTATCGGCGTCAAATAGGGATATTACGAACGACTCTTCACCCTCGAATATGTTGTCATCTATGACGTCTATGGGTATGCTTTGAATTGTTCCGGGCGTTGATCCGGGGAATTCCAGTATCAGGTTGTTGTCCAGCACGTAGTCATTTTCATCCGCCCCGTCTGCAGATAAACCAATGGTTTCTTCTATACTGACACGCGGAATTATTACTAAGGCAGGGGGGGTGGATTGAAGATTCGCATTATCTCCCCAACATGCCACCCCACCGTTGTCTTCTCTTATACCGCAGTTGTGGGTATTTCCTGCGCTCAATGCGCGGAAACGGACATCCGACAGTTGAGTTCCGTCAGGAGTAACAAGAGTAGTTCGACCATTAGTACTACTTCCCCAACATTCCACTGTACCGTTGTCTTCTCTTATACCGCAGTTGTGGTTATATCCTGCGCTCAATGCGCGGAAACGGACATTCCGCAGATCCACCGGTTGATCCGGCATAGTACCATCCGGTATAGTACTTTTATTTTGGAGATTATCTCCCCAGCATTCCGCTGTACCGTTGTCTTCTCTTATACCGCAGGTGTGATCATCACCTGCACTCAATGCGCGGAAGCGGACACCCAGCAGTCTCTCCGGTAGAGTCGTAATCGTTTCAAGAGCATTATCTCTTCCCCAGCATGCCACTTCACCGTTGTCTTCCCTTATACCGCAGTTGTGATCATCACCTGCGCTCAATGCGCGGAAGCGGACATCCCGCAGATCCTCCGGTAGAGTAGTTGGATTCTGCACATCATTTCCCCAACATGCCGCTGTACCGTTGTCTTCTCTTATACCGCAGTTGTGAAAAAGTCCGGCACTCAATGCGCGGAAGCGGACATCCCGCAGATCCTCCGGTATAGTTCTTTGATTCTCCGCATCCCTTCCCCAGCATGCCGCTGTACCGTTGTCTTCTCTTATGCCGCAGGTATGATCCCGACCTGCGCCCAATGTGCGGAAACTGACATCCCGCAGAGCCATCGGTATAGTCCTTTGACCGAGTGTGTCACTCCCCCAACATACCGCAGTACCGTCGGCTACTGTAGCGCATGTATGAGAGTTTCCTGAAGCGATAGATTGGAAAAGTCCATCGCGTGTAACAATTTGTATCTCCTGAGAGCCGTTCGATTCATGAAGGGTGTTTGTGAGGAATATCAAGTCTTCTGTTCCCGATACGCCCTGCTGAAATGGAAGTTGTTCTATCCTCGCCTCACTGGTGAGTCCGAAAGTTCCGTCTGTCTGCGGATATAGGGCTTGTTTTACTTCTATACTGTTTCCAGCTGTAATCCCTTGCCCCGCTACGCCTCGTAAATCTAGAGAGGTTGTCCAGTTACCTTCCTCATCGGCGTTGGTACTACCCGCCACCAGAGATTCTCCGTCCTCGCTTAGCAGCTCCACCGTTACGAACGCCGTCCTAACGGCGTCATTGCCGGTTACTCTTATAATAGTTTCCCTAGTTTCCAGAAGGTACCCGCCCTCGGATGTTACAACTAGACCCGCGCCTCCAAGTCTGAAGGATGGGATGAAGGTGGAAGCCTCGGCGTTTACTACCGTAGGGGGTCTCTGTAGGCTGAAGCCGCTCTTTGCCCAGATGTGGTAAGGGATGACCCCTTCCAAAGTAGGCTCCGCACCTGCGCCGGACGGTCCGGCGTTATCATCTGCAGGGGGCATATCTATATTCAGGCTCTCTAGGTTGAGCAGTCGCCCTATTTCAGGCGGTACGGGTCCGTTCAGTGAGTTACCGGATAGGTTCAGGTGCACTAGGCTGAGCAGATTAACACCGAAGACCCTAGGGAATACCCCTATGAGGTTATTGTCCGCAAGGTTTAGGGTTGTGAGTCTCCGCAGTTGCCCTATAGATAAGGGTATGACGCCGTCCAGTTCATTGCCTGAAAGGTCTAATATCTCCAGATTGGAAATATTCCCAATGGATTGGGGGATTCCTCCGCTCAATCTATTGCCCGCAATGTTCAGGGTTACGAGGTTTATAAGCGCGCCAATGCCGTTTGTATCGGCGGGTATAGTTCCTTCTAATCCTATAGGTCTTCCGGGTTCGATGATGTCGGTTACGTCGTCGGGTTCTATAGAGAGGTCTAGCATCTGCAGGTTTGCCCAGCCTGAGAGGTCTCGCGGCAATGAGCCGTTGAGGCGAGGGTTGTCGGAGAGGTCTAGAATTCTCAGCTCGGAAAGGTCTGTGAGGGATGCGGGAATGTTTCCGGTAAGTCCGTTGTTAGGAAGTTCCAACCTCTCTACGTTAGCGGTACCGGCGGCTATAGTGACGGTTACTCCGTGCCAATCGCTCAGATAGATGGAGCTGAGCCATCCGGTCTTCTCTCCCCATAGCAACCCTAACGCTTCTATATACAGGTCTACAAGAGAGGCGCACGCGGCGGCGTCTACCGGTACCCTATTTACCGGGTCGCTTAGCAAGAATTGGCAGCTACCTCCGTTCTCGTTATCTATATCGAAGAGTACCTGCAAGTTAGATAGGGTGGATTGGCTTTCGCTTCCTCGTAATCCGCCCGTTGCGGAGATTGTAACGGGATGCCTGATAGGATACTCGGATGTAATAGTTTGGGGGGTGAATTCCAATATGGAGCCGTTTATATTCACAGTTCCCGTAGTGTCCGCGGCTTGGTTTCCGGTTATTACGGCTTCATACTCTATAGAGAAATCTCCCTCCATATCCGTTTGGAAGCAATCATCTAGGTCTATGCGCGCCGTGTCTCCCAACGCTAGTAAGGGCTCATAATCACAAGTTGCGGCGGGGATTATGACAACATCGTTTACGGTTATTATGACACGGGCGCTATCACTCGGGATTGTTATTCCCGGGTCATCGCTTCTTAACCTAACCTCAAACTCTTCATCCGGTTCACTCACTTCATCATCCACAATCTCTATTGTGTAGTCGATTTCCTCTATCTCGAAGAATATTACGCGGGGTTCTTGTGAAAGAGGCACAAAGTCGAATGTGCCATCTTCGTTTTGTAGGAGATCACTCTCCGTGGTAAGCGTTATCGCCGCAAGCGGACCGGGAGCGGAGCGGTCTATTCCGCCTGTGACGTCCAAGACTACCCTAGCTACGGCGCCCGCTTCCTCAAAGGCAATGAAGGACGGCTCTCTGAATGATACCCCTACCTCCGCTTGGTTAGCTTCTATCACCAGATCGGCGCTTGCAAGGACATCCGTAGGGTCTACGGAGGATACTAGGAGGACTTTGACTCTTTCCGTGCCTTCCGTAAGGTCATCCTCTATTATGTCAATGTTTATAATGACCCCTTGATTGGGAGAGAATGTAACGGAGTCCACCGTTCTGCCAAAGCCGTCTACGGAGCGAATGTCTTCCGAACCTCCGTCTATGCGTTGGATAACTACAAAGGCGTTTGCATCTCCCGCCAAAGTGTCATCAAGACGTACAGCCTCGAGAACCAACAAATCCCCCTCTCTAACGGGGAAGCCCGAAGCCGGCTCACGCAAGAACTCCAGAATTGGCGTCGGGTCGTTATCGTCGATTTCGATTATAGCGGTTGGTTCCGCTATTTCAACAAGGTCGCCGAGTATGTTGCGGGTTGGGGCATTTAGGGATATAACGGCGGTGATGTCCTCTATAGGCGCGTGGTCATTGTCATCCGGTATGTTGAAGGTGAATGTTTGTATAGGCGTGTCGCTGGTCAGCTGAATATTGGCATTGATATCTTCCGAAAGCAGTCCGCCGCTCACTGTGATGTCTACTCCTATCGGAATGGGTACCTCGCCAATGTCTCCCGAAAGGAACCCTATTTCTAGGCTAAGGGCGCTACCCTCCGATGCGGTTATTCGCGTATCCGTAAACCCAATCCTCACAGTATCGTTATCATCCACTATTATCGCCCGCACCGCACCTCGCATGAAGTCTACGGTTTGACCTCCGGCAGGAACTACACGAACGGAGAAGTACTCCGGAGCCTCCGCTATTGCATCATCATGGATAGGTACAAATACGGATGCGGATGTCTTGAAAGGCGTAAGCCTAACTCTTGTGATATCAGGCGCGGAGTAGTCATTTCCTTCTCCTTCAGTGGCGGGTACCACAACACCGTCAGGTTCGTCGGCTTCTTCTATTATTACATCCACGTCCACAAAGGTATCCGAAGGGAGGACACCCTGCAATAGACTAACCACTATCTCCAGCTCCGTTTCATCCTCCGTTATACCTATGTTTTGAGATAGACCCACTAACGGCAAAGGTGTCGGCGTGATTCTTTGGTCACCCCTAAGCGTAAACTCGATGAGGTCCTGTAGCTGCCCGTCCACAAAGAAGCCCAAGGCGGAGGGTGTGTCTACGAGGAGGTCTCTCACCTCCAATAACAACGAGGTTTCTACGGCGGCGGTGGCTATCTCTACTGTGGCAAAGTTGCCGTTGTTTATTGTCTGGAAGTCGCGGACGATATCATATAACTGCCCCAAGATGGCGCCGTCTTCTGTGGAGAAAATTTCTACCGTCAAAGGAGTACTCGGCTGCGACTGAGAGGTTCTCGTTATCCTGAATTCTGCTCCGTCATAGAAAACCGATATAAGAGGTTCTGCGGATGGTTCGCTTATGTTTATAGATCCTTCAAAGGTATCGCTTTCTAGTGACAAGGTTCTGAGGTCTCCTTCAAGGGTTCCTTCAGGCAATGTCTGGAATACGGCTACTGTGTACCCGCTACCTACTAGTTCCGGAGCGTAGATTACCCATGAACCGTCCCCGTTGACCACCTCACTAATCGATGTGACTGTGATGCCTTCCGATAAGATGTCTACGGTTATATCGGCTCCCGGCACCCCCCCGGAGACGCCGACTATGCGTAGGGAGTCTTGCAGGAAGCTATCGTTTATTTCACTGCCTACCGCTACCCACTGCGGCGTGAAGGTGCTTCTGTTTGCGCAGGTGGTTTGTCCGGGGTCTACAACGCCGTTCGGTACCGTTCCCGGCGCGTACACGTTTTCAGGGCAGAGATGGTAAGGAATCTGCCCGGTTATTGCAGTTTCGGCTATGAATAGGGCTACATCGCCTATGCCGCTAGCCAAATCGGTTATGTTTCCCGAAAGCGCGATGTTAGATGAAACGTTCAAATTCCGAATGTTAGGTAGCACGAATAGCTCTCTAGGAAGTGCTCCGCCTAGTGTGTTATCGCTCAAGTTAATTGCTTGCAGGTTTGTCAGGTTGCCAAGCTCGGCGGGGATGACACCCTCCAACGAGTTGCTCCTCAAGTCCAATTCCCGCAGGTTTGTTAGGTTGCCGAATTCGGTGGGGATGACACCGCCCACCGAGTTGTTGTTCAAGTCCAATACTCGCAGGTTTGTTAGGTTGCCGAATTCGGCGGGGATGACACCGCCCACCGCGTTGTTGTTCAAGTCAAATACTCGCAAGTTTGTCAGGTTGCCAAGCTCGGCGGGGATGGCGCGGCTCAATAGGTTGCTGTCCAATCTCAGTTCTCGCAGGTCTGTCAGGTTGCCCAATTCGGGGGGATGGCACCGTTCAATCTGGTGACTCTCAAGTCCAATACTCGCAGGTCTGTCAGGCTGCCCAATTCGGGGGGGATGGCACCGTCCAATCCGTTGATGCCCAAGTTCAATACTCGCAGGTTAGCCAAGTTTGCCAGCTCTTGCGGAATTTCACCCGCTAGTGCGTTTCCGCTCAAGTTCAGTTCTACTACATGCGCCCTTCCGTCACCGGTCTCCAAAGCAGTGGTAACGGTAACCCCAAACCAATCGTTCAAATAAGGTGAGAACCAGTCGTCGCTGTTGAACCAAGAATCGCCCGAAGTTTCCAGATAAAGCCTCACTAGAGCTTCGCATTCTTCAAAAGGAACGGGCAAGGGTATCTCTTCATCTGCCAGAATAGACCCGCAGATAAACCTTAGCGGGTCATTTGAGGAAAGGGTTACCCTATCGGTTCGGGAGAAGGAGAACCTCTCGTCCGATGTGGATACGGTTACATCATCCAATGTGGATACGGTTATATCAAAGGCAGCCGAAACATCTACGGCCGGGCTTTCCAATGTGAAGGTTAGTACTGTGCCGTCCACATCTATATCTCCGTCTATCGAGAATGTTTGGGAGTCGGTGAAGAATTCAGCTTCGAATTTCAAATCGTCCATAGTTCCCAGCAGTTCTTCATAACACTGCGCAATGTCTACGCTATTGCCGCTGCTGCGAGGTATGGCATAGGAGGAGATGCACTCCGCTATGTGAGAGGGTTGAGAGGTTTCTCCTCCGATTACTATGCCGTAATCGCCCGATGTTGGGGATACATACAACTCTTCTTCCGGCGAAACAATGGAAAGCCTGAAAGATTTTGTCTCGACCGCGATAGACCTAGTATTCACGGTTACGGCTACGGTACGCGCTATGGTATTGGCATTGAAGACAATAGGCTCAGCGTTCAAAGGTACGTAATCCTCTCCCGCAATCGCTGCGCTTAAAGTTTCGCCTACGCCATCGTATGTGTGAAGGTATACCGTGAGATCTTCAACATCCGGAGCGATAAGTATATCGTCTCTCAAACGGACTAGGAAATCTAATCTGTCCGGGCTCACTCTCTCTAGGAAGACGGGCTCCGGAATGTGGGGTATCGTGATAATCTGCCGCGCTACTATAATGTCGTTATCGGTGTCTTCTACGAATATTTCAAAGGTTTCATCCCTCTCGAAGAGTCCGTCATCCACAATTTCTATATCCAAGCCGGCTCTACTGTTGCCTTCAGATAGAACTAGGGTTTCCGTAGTAAATGTATAGTCTGCAGTTTCAGCCGTAACCGGTAGAATGAAAACTCGGAACTCTTTTTCGGGTGCTTCGGCGGCGCGATTTGACTCCTCCAAATATATCCGAGCCGTTTCACCTTCTGCTATTTCCGGCACGGAGAAGACGAATCTAGACTGTTCGTCATTATCCGTTACTACAAAATTGGCCACGTTGGTGATTATATCGAATGGCAAGGGATCGAGGAGTTCTATTCTCAGTGAGAATCTGCCCGGCTCGAAAATATTATCATCCAGTATCTGCAGCCGTATGGTATCCTCCAAATTATCTCCATCGAAAGTCAGCCGATCCCTACCTACTATGGTGTAATCGGTACCCTGTAGCAAATTGTCCTCCGGAAGAAGAGCGGGGACTACTCTTACCCTTATTTCGGTATCCTCCGAGATGAGTGAGGTTGGCAAAGTCAGGTCTATCACTACGACTATCTCTTCCCCTTCTGTCAATTCATATAGAGCCCGTTCAAAACGCACCGCCACTTGGTCGTCATCGAGTATGGTGATGCGCGAAGTGGTTTGTGTCAACGTAACACCCTCAGCATTTTCCAGAGAGAGCAGCAGAGTGAAGGTTTCATCACCCTCGAAATCCTCATCCGGTATCAGGTTCAATTGTATGAGCTGATCCGTAGTATCTGATGTGAAAGGATTCAAGGTGCTTGCTATAAAGAAATCTTCCCCTGCTATTGCTTCGTCTCCCTCTGAATTCAAGACGGTTACGATAGGGGTGACGAATGTTCCGGGGCTTATATTACCGGATATGACGGATACCGGCACCAGTAATTGATTAGTGAGGGATTCAGAGGCGGATATCTCCGGCTGCAAAAAACCTATCTCCAGTTCATTTTCATTCTCTATTACAAAATTTATTATTCTAGATACATGAAGCTGGTCTGCTTACCCGTCTCGATAGTAGACCATTATTGAAAATGCCTATCGAGAACGGTTCATCCGGATCGAATCCGTCTTGATGCACATCCACTTCCAACTCTACAACAAGTGCCTCATTAGGGCAGCTTGCAGTGATGTTGCTGCAGCCAGGTCCGCCAATTATGAACTCATCCTGATCATTCTCCCCAGGGAATCCCAAGTTGCGGTTGCGATAGCGATCTCTGAAAGTGGTGTTGAGGAAAATCTCCGGCTGAACAATTCTGGCGCTGTAATCTCTGTTACGTTCCGCAGCTCCGTCGGTAGCATCGATTTCATAAAGAGGACCGTTTAGTCGAACATTATCCCCCCCGACCGTACGGAATATAGTACCCCCTGTGGGAGAGCTTGGGGGAGAACTTATAGTAAAGGTTGCGGTAGTGCTCCCTTCTTTGAGGACTATCGTATCATCGCTCGTGATTTCTCTACCCTCATAAGTGATTACAATATCCTCGCGACCACGATCCTCAGGAATAAACCTCTGGGTCTTTTCAAGTGACCACGTGATGGATGAGTACCCCTCTCCGTCAAAGTTACTTCCACCGCAAAGGTTTCCGTTTTGAACTTCCTCAGGTTCAAAAAGAGAACATGGTCTTATGCGTTGTTCAGCGGAAACAATAAAATTGCCCGATGGTCTATTTACCCCTTCTCCAAGTGAAACACGCCACTCTCCATTGATATCGGGAGTTACTTCCACAGGAGGTTGAATGTCGAACGCGTTTTGTATTAACCTCACAGTGATAGAGGAGCCGGGTAGGCTTCTCGATCTGTCCGCACTCCTGCCGGAATTATCGCTGACAACTTCAAAGGGGAACTCAAGTAATCTACTACCACTGGTGGCTTGAGGTATTATAAACTCTGGATCGCCGTATGTAGGAGAAGTAGGATTATCCACTCTACACGTGAAGCTGGTTGTAGGAGTAGAACCCGCAGCGCGTAGACCGAAGTTAACGCGATACCCGAGTTCGGCGGAAAAATCAGTGAGATCTATACGCGTTATCCCTTCCGTTTCCGGGCGTATATGCCACAGCTTCTTAAGCGTCGGTGGTATTGCTTTGGTCTCTGAAAGGACTGGCGCATAAATGAGTTCCGGCATCAAAGAAAGTCCTGGTATCTCCCTCAAAGTTAAGCACCCTGAGGTTTGAAAGCAGGTTCAACTCCTGCGGCACCGGGAAGCTACGGCTAGTGTGAAGGCTGGGGTTGAAGCTCAGATCCAGTTCTCGGAGGTTCAGCAATCTACCTATATCCGGCGGTATGGCGCTCAAAGATTCCCGCGTATTGTTCGCCAAGTTCAGCACGCTGTTGCCGGAAAGGTCAAGGATTTCCAGATTAGCCAGATTGCCTATAGAAGGAGGAAGAACATTACCGCCTACTAGTCTATTGCCGCTCAGGTCCAGAGTTTCCAGATTGGAAAAAGCGTCTATACTAGCAGGCAGAATTCCCTGTAGCCCGCCTTGACTCAGGTCCAGAGTATTGACGCGTGCAATTCTCCCGTTCAGGTCTGATGTAGTTGTAACACCTTCCCAGTCTTCTATATAGCGAGAACGGAGCCATCCTTCCCTCTGGCTAGATACCCAGTTTCTCCCGTTTGTGGAATTGAAGAGGGATACAAGGGCGCTGCACTCCGTAGGAAGGATAGCTATCATTTCAGTGGGGTTGTTAAAGGTGTTCAGGCAGGAACGTTCTTCATCGAACCCAGCCGTCATCCTTACGCTGTGGGTGCTGATTCTATCATCCAACTCGAGAGAAACATCAAATACCGCTATGTTTCCTTCATCGTCTTCGCCTTCAAATCTCTCCGGCAGGAAAGCTATAAGGGAGCTGCCGCGAGTATCCTCCAGTATCCCGCTCACATTTGGAGAGAGCTGTTCATTGAACTCTATCGTGTACTCTCCTAGCGATGCCACACTTCCAAAACATGTCGCCACATCGAAATTCCATACCTCGTTTATAAATCCAAATTCGTTCTGTCCGCAGAAGCTCGGAGATTCACCTAGCACAACCAGAGCCTCATCCGCAAAGAGACCCTCCCGGGTTCCTACGGCCACTTCATCATCCAAAGACCTGACCAGCAAAGCGAACTCCTCTATGCCCTCAGTAACCGCATCCTGCAAGAGATTGACGGTTACGAAATGTTCCGATATTTCGGAGCTGAAGGTCAGTATCATATCTTCTATAGCTTCATAATCGGAGCCCGCTTGAGCTGTACGGTCTTCAGTGAAAACGCGTACTTGGACTTCCGGACCGCCGGGGGCTATACCGCTACCGCCCACAAAGCCTACCCGCACCGTTACGGAGTCGGACAACTCATAGGAAGGGTACACATTCGGCTCAAACCCTACGCGTGCAACCGTGTCATTGTCTATTATCCTAAAACTGGTCTCTGCCAGCACGGAATCATCCCCGGCATCCACCAGCCTGAATATCGCCGTTTCTTCTCCCTCCAATATAGTATCGTCGAAAATCGATACTTCTACAACGTTGGGCGTAATGTCTGAAGGGTCTCCGGAAGGAATGGTGATTATATCCTCTAGTATGGTGTAATCTCTATCATCCGATGTTACGGGAACAAGCACAGCACGGGCGGTCCTAGATATGCCCGTGTCATCGCTTTGAATAACCTCAAAGGTTATCGTTTCACCTTCTACAACATCCGCAGGAGCAGTCAGTATTCTCACGACGGGCGGATTATCTATAGAATCCGCCACGCTAATCTCTAGCACGGAAGGCACAATGCTCGCTACTTCCCTTGTAATATCCAAAGGAGTGAGTGAAAGTATTATCTTGCCTGAGTCGTATATCGCATCATCGGATATTTCTACATCGAACTCCCATACGGGATCATCTATAGCAAAACTACGAAGCGTCCCATCGGAAACGGTTATTGAATAGTCTTCTTCGTCCAAACCAACCGTATCCAAATCTAGGGATACCGGCAAAAGTAACCCGCTCAGTGTCGTCTCACTCAATCTCACCTGAACGGTCAGGGTTTCACCTTCTTGCGCTACAATCCTTCGCCTTAGTCCGTCTTCAGACAATACCGTCTGTCGTGAAACTCGAGTATCATCTTGGGTTGTAACCTCCAACTCTTCGGAGAATCCCACTATGGTGTCCGTTACTCCGAACTCATCGATGATTGTAACGTTCACTCTGTTTCGTGTAAAGGTAACACCTGAATCATCGGAGGTTAAAATTATCGAGAATTTTTCCTCTAATTCATCAAATCCGGATAAAACATCCGGCGGTATGACTATTCGGATCTGCTGCTCTCTTATATCCTCCGTGAATGTCATAGATCTGCCTCTTAGGAAAAGATAATCCAGATCGGCTTCGGCTTCATCCGCATTGTCGGATATGACTCTTACCGATATTTCCTCACCGGGGCCTAGACTTCCTCTTACTAAGGTAACGGGCAGAATCAGTTGCACGCCGTCATCTTCTACTACACGGTATTCCGTCTCCAAATCATCGGGGAAGCCCAAAACCACAATCTCATCATCCAAAACATTATATTCGTTGGAGAATAAAAGCTCGTCTCCCGTGTCTCTAACGGAAAACAGATTGACTCGGAAAGATTCGGCGCTTTCGAATATATCGTCATTCAGGATTCGCAACGTAAATGTCTGCGGTTCGGTGGAACCCACGGGGAAATCTATTATATTGTTGGTACCCAATTCGTAATCACCACTTTGGAAGTTGTTATCCAGTGAAATCACCTCCATCCGAACTGTGAAAGGGTTGAGGAGTATGCCCCTAGGGCTGATAGTTATCATATGTACACCCGAAGACTCACGGATAGAGTTATCACCGAAATCTACCTCGAACTGTCTGGAAGTATCGCGCGCTATAGGATCTATACGGAAGGAGATGGTATTGGAGTAGTCACTCACACTATCTCTTAAGGTTTGCCTGATTCTTAGATAGTATTGACCGGGTGTTAGATTTTCCGGTAGGAAATAATCCCATGAGCCGTCATCTCTCACTGTGGCATCCGTAGATAACTGGCTGAAGGTTACCCCGTCTCCGGAAATTTCCACGTTTATAGTTGCACCGCGTACGGCGTTGCCATCGTCTGTGTTGACTAACCTTATCGGTTGATTCAGCTCTGAGAAGGTGATAACGCCGTTCACATCGGACTGAGAGTTGGCTATACCAAATTCGGGTATGAAGGTGCTCGGAGCGGAAAACGCAATAGAAGGCTGCGAATCCAAATCCTGCAGGTGGTAAGGGATAGTGCCGGTTATGTTTGCTGTAGTCCCAAATCTCAATGCCTCCAAATTAGTTAGGCTGCCGAGACTTTCGGGCACATTTATAGTAGGCACATTTATAGTAGAAGCGTCTGCTAAGAGCAAGTCCAAGATACGGAGATTGAACAGGGTATCCCCGGCTTCATTCAAAAACATCTGGGTATTGAAACCGCTACTGGAAGGAAGATCTAATACTTCCAATTCGGTAAGCATCATAAGCTCCGAAAAGCCAATGATGGCATTATTTCTAGGCAAGCGGAGTTCACGTAGGCTTGTAAGCTTGCCGAGCGTGGACGGGGTTGGAAAGCCTGTAATCGCCGGGCTTAGAAGACTCTGTATACTGAGAACTTCCAGATAGGGCAAATTTCCTAATTCATCAGGCAGATTTCCTATTACATTCACCGAGCCTTCCGTTGGAGTGGATAGGTCGGTATCCAGAGTTATCGCGCGTACGTGCGCAGTGTCAGCCAGTAGGGTAACCTCCACATTAGCCCAATTGTTCAGAAGCGTAGATTCCAACCAACCCGCATTGGCATTATTCGTCCAATTCTGCCCGTTTGCAGAGTTATACAGTGCCACAAGCGCCTGACACTCGAGAGCAGGCACCGCTAGAGGCACGGTTCTTCCATCTCGGGTTACATTGTATCTAAGAAAGCTGCAAGTTTCTTGCGGAACGAATTGCACTCTCAGGCTGATACTTTCCCGTATAAGCCCATCTTCCGCTACTATATCGAACACTGCTTCTCCGGTGGTACCGGCAGCGAAGGCCCGCGGCGTGAATCTTATACTCGATTCGATGAATCGGAAGTCATCCGACCCTGAAATAACGGAAGAAGCGCTTTCGTTGAAGGTAACGGAATTTACCGCAGGGGATGCAAGGCCTGCCTGAACATAGCACTCGGTAATATCTAAACGGGTTTCCACACTCAGCGGCAGAACACGAGTGTCATAGAGTGTACAGACATTCACCGTTTCCCTTATAACCAATGCTCTCGCACCGTCTCGTCGCTCAACGGGGGCTTCGGCGTCCACAAGTATATCTACGAATTCGAGCCCTTCATCAACATTGTCCGATACTAAAGTTACAACCAGAGTACGCACCCGTACAGCGGGTCCAAATTCAAGTATTTGGTCTCTCAGGGCTATGTAGTCACTCGGTGCCGTAGCGGAGTTATCTTGTGTATTTATTCTAACGCTGAAGCTAGGTGAGGAATCCGTTATTGTGTCACCGCCTATGACCCCTATAGGTATGAGCGCCTGACCATCCGATTCTTGTGCGGTAACCGTGGTGCGTAAAGGTCCTACAATTACGGAACCGTTACTTGCTATACCGACGCTAGCACTAGCAATTATTCGCCCATCCTGCCGTAGCTCTACCGTGAAGCTCTCATCACCCTCGAATAGGTTATCGGTATTTATCATGATCCGCGGCTGCTCGTCAGGTACAATCAGGCTATCCGTTAGCAGAGTGTAATCATCGGCGTCCGCCGTGCCCTCTACCAGAACTACATCCACCGCTACTGCGGAGCCGCTTACGGCAACCGTGAGCGTTACGATTTCACCTTCCTGCGCGTTGTCTACGGGGGTCAGGCTTACCATATCCGGCGCCGCATCATCATCCGTAATCAGCAGTTCCAACTCACCCGGCTCCAGTCGTACTCGTTCTTCTTCGGTGGTCAGAGTAAGTGTAACGAGTATATCACTATCTATAGGCTGCGTTTCCCTGTTTATGTTCAGGCGTACCGTATTGGAGCGGATGTCTTGAGTGAATGTAAGGGTGTCGCCGCTGATTATACTTGCCGCATCCGTATTGTCCAACTCTACGGTAACAACCGCGCTACTGACTCTCTGGGCAAATCCCGCAAGCGGCGGTACCAGTTCAATGGTAAATTCCACTGTGCCCACATCTTCCGAAACGCTTCTGTTCAGAGAGTCGGAAGTAAAGCCTATGCGATAGAAATCGTCATCCTCGATAGTTACGGGTATGCTGCCGTCCACATCTATAACATCGGAGACAAGATATACCGTAAAGGTTTCGTTATCTTCCACAATATTGTCATCTTCCAACACCACACTTACAAAATACTCGCCGTTAGTATTATCCGGATCCGGGTAAACTAGAGTATTTATCAGAAGGCGATAATCTTCGTTTTCAACCGCCGTATCACCGTCTATACTCGCACGGGCTGTCAGTTCCGCCGACTGTCCCTCCGGTAGTATGCCGGATAGGGAGAACGGAATGAGCACTGTACCATCGTTCTCATTGAAGACATAAGCGGAGTTTGGTAGCGGTTCTATATCCAGAGTTTCATCATCCTGTATAGTGAATTCAACTTCTTCAGGAGGCACAATACGTCCGTCTATAGAGAATGCTATACGTAAGGTTTCGAGGCCTTCCAGAGCATCATCGTTCAATGCGCGTATCTCTAGACGAACGGTATCACCTTGACTAGAACCGGCGGGGAATATAATCTCGGAGACGGGGATACCGGGAAACTGAGAGTTTTGAATGAAGTAATCGTCACTAGAAGCATCACCGCCGAATGTGAGGGGCACCCTTACTGCCTCATCCACCGTGGCCCGCAAAGTTACCTCTAAAGTCTCACTCACTAAGTTGGTATTCTCGAAGAGGGCGGTTTCCGGAGCGAGCACGGATATAACGGGTAAAATTCTCGTCAGCGCGAGGTCTTTTTCTACGTGCGGGATAGTATAGCTCGCAAACCGACTAATATTACCGAAATTAATACTTCTAAAACTCTCAGGCACATCGGTATAGCCCCAAGGTACTATCCGCACTACCAGTGTACGATTCTCGGTACCTCCCAACTCGAGCGATGCGGGCACCGGAATCGAAAGTCTCCATGAACCATCGCCGTTTACTACTCCCTGTATGCCGTCTATTGCACCCACTGTGCTGTCAGACTGTAGTGCATCTAGTAAATCTTGTATCAGCGTAACAGTGTCGATGCTTCCTCCACTAAGTCCTCCTGCAATTCTGGCGAACGGCGTAGCGCCGGTTCCTTCTACAGTAATTACACTTTGTTCAGCCAGAACAGGTATGGTAGTTCTACTCTGCCCTACTCTTATATTGAAATTCGCTAGGGCGCCTCCCGGGGTGATTAGCCTAACATTTTCATTTGGATCAGTCAATATACCGTTTGCGGAGATATTAGGCAAGAAGTAAGTACTACAGTTTACGGCACTCTGAAGTCGATCACCATTTGCGACGTCGCAAATATCCGGAGAAAAGTTGCCACTGAGGCTTGTATTCCGGAGGTCCACAGTCAGATTTAGCGAATTCACTGCGGTCGCCGGCGGGTTGGGGTAGGCAAAAGGCGATATTCCTATTCCGGAGAATTCTAGCGGTAGCTGTCCGGAAAGCGGGTTGAATCTCAAGTCCAACGTGTTGAGATTGCTCAGAGTCCCTAATTCGGGAGGAATCATTCCGTCAACCCGGATTCGGCTGTGCCATGTACTACCCGGAATCTCACGTCTTCAGCTAAGGGAGTCAATAATCCGCTTAAGTCGGCGCCAATTTGAACCCCTTGAAGCTCCAATACCCTCAAGTCTTGGAGGTTACCTACACTTGCGGGTATTTCGCCGGTGAGAAAGTTTGAGTGAAGTCTCAGTTCGGTCAAATTTCTCATGTTCCAGATGCTCGCAGGTATATCGCCTATCAAAGAGTTGTTAGACAGATTCAGTCTTTCCAACATCACGAGGTTGCCTATCTCAGGCGGTATATTTTCTCTGATACCATACACGAGGTCATAGTCAGAAGCAATCCGCGGACCCGGAATATCGAGTACTTTCAAGTATGGCAAATCTCCTATTTCAGGCGGTATATCTCCTCTAACGCCTACCCACTCAGACCTCGAGAGAATTGAAGTTCCGACAACATCGCCGCTGACGGTACCTCTCAGAGACAGTTCGGTTACGTGAGCCACACCGTTATCCGCCACTTCCAAATTTATGCCTCGCCATTCGGAAAGGTAGGGGGAGGAGAACCATGAATCGTAATTTACCATGCTGCTGGCATCCCGCCAGTTCTCGCCACCCAAACTTTCGTAGATTGCCAGTAGGGCAAGGCATTCGGATGATGGCACAGGCGCAGGATTGTTAATTGTCCGCTCATAGAAAACTTCATTGCAAATAGCACGACTTTCGGGGAATTCTCTTGGGAAGACGATGAAGCTCAGAGTGTGGGATGTCGTTTCACCGTTGAGTGAAATCACATCTACGTTGAATATAGCGGTCTCAGTATCTTCGCCGCCAAACAGTTCGGGAGTAAAGAACAGGGTTGTGTCTCCTACTCTGAATTCTCCGCGGACTTGAGTATTGGGGTCGAAGGAAGTTACCTCGAAAGACAAGTCGTCGCTATTTCCGAAAGAGTCCTCAAAGCATCTAGCAAGATCCACTTCGCCCTCTACAGTGCTATCGAAAACGGTGAGGCTTTCGCACAATGGAGAACTCCTTCTAACTTCCCTTAGTATCATTACGGTGAAGACGGAAGGGTTACTTGTCAGCAGGAATGTCCCGGCACTCTGTTCATAGAAGAGTTGCCGAACTGCTATCTCGTATGTTTCGCCTAAGTCTAGAGGGAGGGGAATACTCCATGAGCCGTCATTCATTACGGAGGTTGAAAAGTTGATTGGGGGACCTGATGAGGGTGTTGCGGAGATGTCTATGCGCGCCGTTCTAATTGCATTCTCACCGCGTATGACCACCGGCGAGAATGGCACTGGGGTTATTCCCTCGGATAGCAGAGGTGAGTTAGGGATATTCCACAGCGGCACGAATGTATCCGCAGACGCAAGGCTAACTCCGTTTCCGGTTGTAATCAGTTCAAAAGTAGCGGTGCTTTGAAGTTGTCTAATCTTCTCATGGATATGGTAGGGAATTGTCCCGCTAAGGGCGCTGTTGGTGTGAAGCGAAAGGGTTTCTAACTCCACTAAGTTGCCTATTTCGGCGGGCACGTTACCCGTCAATCCGCTGTTGGAGATATCCAGATGGGTCAGCTGAACCAGATCGCCTATCTCCGATGGGATGGTACCGCCGTTGAACTGTACGCTATCATCCACCTCTATCCGTGTAACATGTGCTTCCGAACCGTCCGTACTCAGGGTGAGGACTGATCCCCATTCGCCAATATTCAATGACTGCAGCCACGGTTGAGGCACAGTGAATCCGCCGGCGTCTTCATAAAGAGCAACCAAAGCTTCGCATTCAGCCGCGGGAACGGAGAAGCGGCCTCCCGCATCATAAAAGGCGCTGCCACAGCTAACAGTCGAATCAAAGGAAACATCCAAGGAGAATATGGCGGTTGCAGTAGTTGAGCCAGCCGTAGCCGTTACCTGAATCGTAGCCGTATTCACCTCACCCGGGTTCTGAGTCAACCTTTCGGGGGTAAAGGTGAGTATATTGTTATCATCTATCGTAACGCTGCCGGAGACGTCGCCGTTCACAGAAGCGGTATATTGGGGGGCGGTTCCCGGGCTGGGGTTGTTAACGCAGTCATCCAAGTCTGCGACCGCACTCTCACCCAGAAACAAAGAAGTAGGTAGTGAGCATTGCGCTACCTCTCCGTTTATAGTGACCGTCACCTCTTGATTATCGAAGGCGATTATATCCTCGTTTGGTGAGGATAGGTTGACCGTGAAGCGTTCGTCCATCTCATCATCGATGCTATCCAACAGTATTCGCAAGGTCACCGTATCGGATGGATTCTCCGTGTTCAGTATAACTATCGTCTCTGACCGGTTAAGAGGTGTATAATCGATTCCCGGTGAAGCTTGATCGGTTCCCGGTGCCGTGTCCGTGTACACCTGCAACGTAATATCACCCGCTTCAGGAGGTATGCCCTGCGGGGCGCGTATTGTAAGTTCCAAATCATCCGTTTCGGATGCGGTGTAATCTTCCATATCGAAACCTACAACTATGAAGTCATTGTCCCGTATTGTAACCTCCACTGTACGGGCGCGAACGATAGGAGTGCCTCCGCTTGTATCCGTATCGAATAGAACCAGAGTGAACGTCTCATCGCCTTCCACAATATCATCATTCAGTATAGACAGGCTTATATTGATTCTACTTTCGCCCGATGCAACCGCTTCTCCATTTCCGCTCGGTGTAGCTTCGATACTGTAATCCTCACCTTGTAAGGCGGTGCCGTCTATGACCTCCCATGAGATGAATCTAGTATTCGGAGCGAAAAGGGCATCATCCGAAGTAGCGATATTGACCGAGAACTCTACGATGCCCGCTGCTTCATCTATCTGTTCTAGAATGTTTTGTGAGATTTCTATAGTAGATTCTTCTATTGGGTAGGGTATAGTCTGCGGCGGGGCAGTGCTAGATAGTGTATTCAACCCGTCATCTTCATCTTGGTACAGGTGTTGACTTACGGAGAAGGTATAATCGGTGCCGCGTACCAAATTCAAACCGTTTGGCAGGTCTATCCTCCATGAGTTATCATTACCCACCACAGTAGAGGCGAAGATTACAGGGCTACCGGAGGCGCTGATACTCAGGTTTACAGTTGCGCCGGGCACAGCGCCGGATGTGCCTTCTATAGCCACATCATCGGAAAGTATAGAGCCTCTAGAGACGAAGGTCTGCGCAGGTCTCCAGTTCGGCACTAATGTAGAGAGCGCCGCTACTTCTAGATCGCTGTAAGTAACGGGTGCGCCGGTCGTAGTAGTAGAGGTAAACTGGTAATCGATATGGAAAGGTATTAGCCCAACCAAAGCGGTATCTCTCAAATCGGAAGGGTCTCGCAGAGCTAGCAACGGTTCGATTGCCCGCCCTATATTCCCCGTCAGCCTATCGTTATTGGAAACGTCCAAAATGCGTAGATTGACAGATTGGCGCAAGTTATTTCGTATGGCACCGTCGAGTCCGGCGTTACTCAAGTACAACTCTTCCAATCTTCCCAGACCCCAGAGAGAGGATTCGATCAGTCCGGAGATATTCGGGTTATCCGAAAGGTCTAGTATGCGAAGATAAGAAAGTTCACCCAGCCGCGATACTCCTTCGGTCGTTGTGTTGCTAAGATTGCGGTTAGGTAGGCGCAACTCCGTTATGTGAGCGAAGCCGTCCGCCTCTACCGTAGTTTCCACACCCAACCACTCATCCACGTAGACGGAGCCCCACCTATCAAGCCCTCCGCCGAAGTCGGAGAAAAATCGTTCCAGCACGCGGCATTCGTCCGGGTGGAAGCGAACTCTGTCCGTACTATTGTTGCGAGCAAAGTCACAGACATCTTCTGCGAAGGAGATATCGATTATCGAGGGGAAGCGTATCACGTCCAATATCGTTTCACCGTTGAAGGATGTAACGGCTATAGTGAGCGAAATCGGTGCTTCCGGGGTTGCGGGTACTTCCGGTATAAACGTTAGGGTTGTGCCGTCTATGGAAGCTGTATAGTTTGAGCCGGACTTGACATCGAAGGTAGTAACTCTGTTACCCGCCGTATCTTCATAGCAGATGGAAAGGTCGGGGACTATCCAGGGCTGCCCTACTTGCAGGTTCAAATTCTGCAGAAGGTTTTCAGATAGGCAGAACGGGTCATTTCTATGCGGTATATTATCACTGGCGTTTATCCGCACTCTGGACGTTGCCGGGATCAGGCTCACGCGCGGGTCATCCGTCGCTAAGCGCAAACCTATAATCTCATCAAATTCTATAGTCTCATCATCCAATATATCCAGAGTAATCACCTGCGAGTTAACGCTTGGGTCTAGAAGAATACCCGTAATGGGTAATGGCAAGAAATCATTCGCCGCCGCATTTCTAATGCCGCTTATCCCTTCTACATTCAGTGAAAGATTTACGGGATTTCTATCCAGTGAGGACCATTCCTCCACGACGGAGACGGTAATTTCTATCCGGTTATTCCCCTCATCTACAGAGATGATATTTTCAGTGAAGCCTATCCGAAGCATATCTCTAATCTCTATTTGTGCAGAGGCTAGGAGGCTAGGTACACCCTGTTCTATACGGAATACGGATAGTTGGAATACTTCCGTTCCTTCATATTTCTCATCCGAAATTATGTTAAAAGGTATGTTTAGCCGTATGTCTTCAGAGGTTGGATTCAATCTACGGGTCAAGTCTGTCCTGCCGGGTTGGAATATAGAGTAGTCTTCCCCTGATAGGGCCGTTCCATCCTGAGCGGTCACTAATATATCCACAATTTCCGATACGCCGCCGGGAATTGTCAGTAGTAGTTCAGCATCTTCCGCTGATTCATCGAAGCTAGTTTCTCCGAATTCCACGTTTACGGATGCGGAGGGCTCGGTGATGTTCGGGAAGGTAAACTCCCGTTCTGCAAGAGAGCTCTCCAGTAAATAGCCCCCAGCGCCATCCGGATAGAGAGATTGCCCTACTCTTACGATGTAGGTTTCCCCGGGCACAAGCATATTACCGGGGGTATTAGTATCGAACGACACCATCCATTGACCGTTATCATCTACCCTAACCGTAGCGTTACCTAGGGTTCTAGGTGATCCCGCACCGGAGGACTGCACCAACTCCGCCGTAATCTGTGCCGTACGTACCGCCCCCGTAAGTGACCGCACCTCTAAAGTAGTCACCTGTTGACTACCACTCTCGAAAAGACACATCCCCTGAAAGCATGTCGTAAAAGACGGAACGAATGAATCCGCTTCGGAACAAGAGACGTCGGCATCTCTGTCGATTGTCAAGCCTGCTCCTAGCGATTCTTTTTCGCATATGTGGTAAGGGATACTCCCTGTGATACCCGTAGAATTTATACGCAGACTTTGAAGAGCGAGGAAGTCGCCTATAGAAGCGGGAATAGAACCCGTGATAGGGTTATTAGAAACATCTAGGTGAATCAAATCGAACATTCTGCCGAGTATTCGGGAGAAATCTCCCGAAATGTTGTTGTTATTCAGTGAAAGGTTTTGTAGATTCTCCAAAAGTCTCATCGCATCCGGCAATTCACCGCTCAGATTTGTATTGGACAGGTCCAAAAGCAGCAACTCTCTCAAGCCGCCTATCTCGTTAGGAATAGAGCCATTCAGAACCAACGGCTGACCCTGCGGGGAGAAGTCCAGCTCCGTTACATGGGCGAAGCCTTCGCTATCCGGTGTCCCGTCTATGGTTACACCCGACCATTCATCTAGGAAGATAGAACGCAGCCATGTATCGGCATCGAAGCCGGTGACACTCTGCCAGTTTGCGCCGTTGGTGTTTGTGTACAAAGCCGCGAGAGCGTTGCACTCCACGAATGGGATACGCGTCCCCGAGCTTTCCAACGTAACGTTTCCGCAACTGAAGGAAGGATCGAAACGCACTGTGATAGGTAGTGCAAACTCGAAGGGTTCTCCTCCCACTGTTGCCCGCACTGTGATAGGTATGATGCCGTAAGGGAGTCCGTTCTCGGTCATTGCCGGATCACTTGGTATTCGTATGGGTGTTAGCGTTATCACGTTAGAGGGAGATAAAACCAGACTGTCATACAAGTCGGAGGCATCGGACTGAATCGATATATCGGATACAAGCTCCGAACTTTCACCGAAGCATTGATCCAGAGATAAGTTCAGCTGTTCACCCAGAAAACCCTGCGGGTCCTCACACTCGAAAAGATGAGTCGATATGTGAGGCTCTATAGTAACTATAGCTTCGGCAACCAGTCCCGTATCTACATCTCCTATCCGATTGTCTGGAGAGCTTATCACCAACACTAGCCTCTCGCGCTCTTCCGCCACAGAATCATCCAGAATATTCAATGATAGGGTCTGTTCGTTATTGTTCACGTTTAGGATCACCGTCTCATCCAAAGGCGTATAATCCTGACCGGCGCGGGCTCCGCCTTCCAGTTCACGTGTGGATACGTTCAGAATCAGGTCACCTGTGGAAACACCTATACTCTCCCTCGGTATGCCTATGGTGAAGTCCAGCGTGCTTCCGCCTTCCGTCTGTTCTACCGTGTATGATGTTGCTCCAAAGGTTACGGAGGCGGTATCATCATCCTCTATCACTACAAGAACGTCCGTAGCGAACCGTCTATCCGCCTCCGCAACGGTACCTTCCCGAATAGATAGCAATAGTGTAAAAGTCTCATCTATCTCGAAAATATCATCATTCTCTATAATAATGATTACGGCTTGCGTGGCGGTTTCGGCTGTAAACTCCAGTTCCCCAAAGTCAAACCTGAAGTCCACTCCTCCGGCGGCGGTATTATTCCTTTGTAGAGTTTCGATAGGAACAAATACAGATTCTCCGGGTGGAGGCAGCGGGCTTACCGCTATTGTTATAGTGAATTGACCCACACTTTCAGGTACTATAAACGTCCTCTCCACAACAAGGCTCTCATCGAAAGGAGGTACCGGCACAAGGTTGTGCACTTCCATATCGCTGACAAGTGCCAAGTCTTCCCTTTCTGCATCCCTATAAAGGATCTGGGTTACACTCACCCTATGCTCTTCGTCTCTGCTAAGCACCGGCAGGTCTACTATCCATGAACCGTCGGGGGCTACCTGTGTAGTCACGAGAGGCAGCTCTACGGTACGCAGCGGTTTATCTATATATGTCCGCACTTCGATTATTGCGGACGGCACGGCATTGCCTCCCAATCCCACTAAAGAAACATCATCCGTAGGAGAGGAGATCAGTCTAAAAAGGTTGCGGGGAGCAACATAATCGAATTCTACTGCGGGTTCCCACTCGGGTGTAAACGTGTCCGCGCTTGCGAAGTCAAAACTTCCTCTGATCAAGCCGGGTTTGGCGCCTATATGGTATGGAGCTGTACCCTGCACATCATTGCCTCCCCCTAACAACCTAATCTCTCTCAGGTTCAGCAGACTACCGGTCCATGCTAGATCCGGGATAGTGAGGTTGTTATCGTTCAGCCTTAGCACCTCCAAATTGGCAAGGCTACCTATCTCCGAAGTTGGAAGATCACCCGTTAAGCCATTCATGCTTAGATCCAAAACGGTCAGGTCATCCAAGCGGCCTATGTTGGGAGGTATGGCGCCGCTTAGGAGATTATTGCCCAAGTAGATTTCTCTGATGTTTTCAAAGTTGGCAATATCTACGGGTAGGCTACCGTTTATGCGGTTATTTTCCAGATTGAGAGTAACGAGGTTAGTAAGAGAGGGCAAACCCAAAGGCAGGCTGTTCTCCAAGAGGTTACCGCTTAGATTCAGGTTTTCCAGATGCGGCAGGTCTAGAATTCTAGATAGCACCGTATCCGTTATAGCCACCGAACGCGTGACGATATTGGCGAGGTTCAAGCCTATTACGTGGCCTAAGCCGTCGGGTCCTACGCCTGTGGAGACGCCTATCCATGTATCTAGTATGGGTACTTCCGCCCAATTATCGTTAGAGCGCCAGCTTGTATCTCCGTCCATAGCCTCGTAAATATCTATGAGAGTTTGACACTCGGAAGCGGGCACGGGGTTTCTATTTGCGAGGCTATCTACCGCTTGTGTGCAGAGTTCGGCTCTATCTATATTGGCAACGGCTCTGAATTGCCCTTCAAAAGTTCCCGTCTGGCCATTTGGCAGTTGCAAGGTAAGAATCAATGAAAAGGAATCTATAGGCTCTCTAGGTATAACTAGCAGCGCCAAATCGTCCATAGGTATCAGCGCTACGGGGGTGTCCGTGAGTGCTACCGTAACGCTGTAGGACACTTCAGCCAAGACGTCTACGGGGAGATCCAAACACAAACCGAGGGAGATGAAATTTTCTAGACCGGCGTCCAAGTTTCCTCCGAAGCCGCAAGCTGCGGGGTCGAAGTCTATGCGTTGATCATTAGCGGGGATGATTAGATCGGCGAAGGAGGGGGTAATAGACACCAATCTGCCGATATCGGTTCTCGCTATTTCACTGCCCAAAGACAATGAAAAACGCACATTTTCATCCGGCTCCACGTCCGCATCATCCAGAATAGTGAATCTGAAAGTATTGGAAGTAACCTCGGAGTTGAACGAAAACTCAAGAGGGTCCGTACCCAATGAATAGTCACCATTAAAAGTAACGGCCACGGTCACGGTGAATGCTTCCGGATGCGGGTCATTGAATACGGCTTCTACGGCGCCCGCCAAAGATATGAACTCCACGTCATTTCTGACTATAGACCGTCGCACCTCATCCACTATACCCTCTGCGGTAGCGGCTGGGGAAATTATTGTCTCTGAGGGTATATCACCGGGTCTTACGGGTCCGCCGGTAAATCGCAGAGAAACGGCAACAGTACCTTGCTCCGCTTCCGTCGCAGATCCGCGTAATAACAAACTTATCGGAATATCACCTATCTCGGAAGCTATAGAGCCTTCTCTAAGACCTACTTCCACGCTGTAGCTGCCCGGCTCCTGCAAAGTAGGTATTTGAGTAAACCCTATCACCACTCTATCGTTTGTGGTTATAGTCTTTTCCACACTTGCCAGCACCTCTCCATCCAATGGGGACAGGATTTCTACAATGAAAGTTTCATCGCCTTCCAGAATATCGTCATCCGTTATATCCACCTCTATCCTACTCGTTTCTAGCGGGTTCAGTTCTACTCTATCCGAAAGCAAGGTGTAATCATCATCGGTGCTATTGGATATATCCCTTATGCGCACGTTCAGCTCCATCTCTTGAGGCAAGTCCGCTTCATTGGTGAAGGTCAGCACAACCCTATTCCCTTCAGCGACGACCGGCGGAGACGGAGCGATGGATATATCCACCTCATCATTGCTACCTATACGCACCACCGCTTCGGATGGGGAAATCCTCACGCGAGTATCATCCGTAGTAATCCTTACGCCAAACTCCTCACCGAAGACTCTATCTCTATTTGCCGGTATATCCACGGTGAACGTAAATTCTTGTGTATCCGCATCCAGTGTAAACGAGGTAGACGGCACGAGTATGTAATCCTGATTTAGTAGTGCCGCATTCCTACCCGTCAGTTGGAAAGTTTCCACCGCAAGGTTTACCGAGCCTATATCGGAGGGTATTTCGTTTGATGCGACAACTTCTATGGAACCTCTGGTTCCTTCCGGGAAGCTGTACGATTCGCTGTCAAACCCTATCGAAAAGTCGTCATCGTCTTCTATAATAACGTCACTCACTTCTATCACGAACCGCCCTTCCGCCACTAGGAATACCTGTATATTTTCATCAGGCTCCTGCCTGATATCATCCACCAGCATCAGCGGGAGAGTTACGGATGAGGTATCCGGTGAGATGTCAATGGTAATTTCACCGTCCCTAATTAGGGATTCATCAAAGCTATAGTCCGGAAGAGCGGGGAGCGATACGCCCACGGGGTTGGCGATACCGCCTACATTCAACTCTAGGGTTACCGTGCGGATGGGCGGCCTCACGACGTCCAATATGAGATCTACCCTGCCGTCACCTTCATTCACGGTGATGTCTCGGAAAGAAACATCCAAAGGCCGTATATAATCCTCACCCGCCAACTCCAAGAAAACAAACCGCACATCTCCCGCAACAGTGCTAAGCCAACTTTGCGAAGATGCGGTTCCGCTTGAATCATCAAAAGGGTTTGCAAGGTCTATATTGGGTATAACTTGTAATCTCTGCCTAACGCTCACTTCTACCACATCACCGGGATTCAATCCTGTAAAGTTAGTCCCGTCAAAAGTGAATGACCAATTACCTTCACTATCCACAACCGCATCAAAAAGCTGGAAGTTATCCTCCCACTCAAAAGTAATACTCACACCTGCACCCGGTATAGCGTTCTCACCCTGCAAAATAACAGACTGGGGCAGTAGTCTTATAGTCTCACCGCTTCCCGAAGGAACTCCGCCTAGCACGAATGTCAGCGGGAAGCCTGAACCTGAGCACATACTAGTAGATGTATCTACAAAACTGACCGTTGGCAGGCGGCATACATGGCTGTTTATTGTAACCGGCAAGACCGCATCGGTGCTGAAATCTTCGGCGAAGTTGAGTCTTCTGAGTTTCGTCAGTTTTTCGAAGGTAGGAACCTGAGCGCCTTCCGGAACTACTAGAAGGAGGGTCTCCAGATTCACTAGGTCATCTATAAATCTTAGATCCGTGAGTGCTGCGGTAGTGAGGGTAGAGATGGCGAGGTGTTTCAAGCTTGGGGCAAGGGCGCTCAATATATCCGCATTCTCCAGTGCCGTGCCTCTAAGATCCAAAATCTCCAGATTTTGTAGGTTGGCTACTTCAGCGGGGAGGCTTCTAAAATTGGAACTTCCTCGTAAGTCTAGAGCCTGCAGGTTTTGCAGGTTGCCTATTTCTGGGGGTAAAGTTTCCAAAGTGTTATTGTTGGAGAGGTTCAATGTTTCCAGACTTTGCAGGTTGCCTATTTCGGGAGGCAGGGCTTCCAAAGTGTTATTGTTGGAGAGGTTCAATACTTCCAGATTTTCCAGATTGCCTATAGCGTTAAATGGGGTATTACGTGGCACATTGGTATCAAAGAATCCGGGAAGGTTCAGTTTTCGCAGATTGGTCAGCCTACCTATAAAGGATAAGTCCGTTACCGGATTAAACCCTCTCAAGTCGCTCAACTCCAGCTCTTCCAGATTGGCAAGATCGCCTATAGTCTGAGGAATAATCCCCTGACTACCAAGAGAGAATCTTAAATCACGCAATTCCAACACGCGCAGATTGGTTAGATTACCTATAGAATCCGGTATAACCCCGTCTACTACTAGAGTGTTATCTCTATCAATCAAAGAAAGCCGAAGCTCCTCCAGATTGGTGAGATCTCCTATTTCAGTCAGAAGAAGTCCTTCAATGCCGCTGATTCTAACGCTTTGATACCCGAAATTGAGGAGGTTCAATACTCTCAGGTTCCTCAGTCCGCCAAACTCTACCCTGATGCCGCTTGTACTATGTGAAGACGGATTGACGAACTGGCCTTGGTTGGATAGATCCAGTATCTCCAGATTCACAAGCGCCTCAATTCTGAAAAAATGGATCTCTGAAATAAGGTTGCCGTTGAGATGGAGTTCCCGCAAATTAGTCAAATTTTCCACACTCTCCTCACTAACAAAACTTGAAAAAGCATTGGTCACACCGCAGGATTCTGGGGTGTGATTGTTGGAAAGGTCTACAACTTCCAGATTCCTCAAATTTCTTAGAGCCCCCGGAAAGTTGACTGTGGTACTACAAACGCCGCCTATAGTGAATTCATTGGCGGGGCCGGCGCTAGCAGGGGTTCCTAACAAGTTTTCGCTCAGGTTCAATATACGCAAGTTTTGCGCTCGCTCGAGGAAATCAAAGTCGTTGGCAGAGAGCCTGTTACTCGAGAGGTTCACCACTTCCAAGAGTTCCAAATTCACAACTGCGGTAGTCGGGATATCACCGGAGAGGTCGTTATTGGAGAGGTTCAGTATTTCCAAAGCGGTGAGGTCACCTATGGTATTCGGGATTTCGCCGGTAAGGCCGTTTTCGGAGAGGTCTAGCGTTTTCAGGAAAGGCAGGGCGGAAAGGTCTAAAAGGTCTAGGGTAAGGTTACTCGCCTCTAATCCGTTATCGGGGAGGGATATGCCTACGATGTGTGAGTTGCCGTCTCTCGGCACTATATCGGAGCTTACGGTTATCCCCGCCCACTCGCTAAGGTAAAGGCTCTCGTTCCATCCGGAGTTGTCTATCCAGTTGTTGCCGTTTGTGGCATTGAAGAAGTTGAGCAGCGCAAGACATTCAGTGCTTGAAACGACACCTTCGCCTTCAAAGATGTCCAGCGCGTTGTTGCAATTGAATTGCATATTTTCGGCGGGCTGCAACAGGCGGAATACCAACCTATCCTGACGGGTGTGCTCCGTACCTTCTCCCGCTACATTGACGTTGATAATCAACCGCAGCCCAATAGCATCCGCTATATTGGGGATGGCATTGGCAGCCAGATTAGCGTAGAGCTCACCAACGCCTGATACGAACATCGGGAATATTGCGCCGCCGTCCATCATTACTGCGCCGTCCACTATGCTTCCCGTAGAGGAGAATCTGAGCGTGCCTACAATTTCCGGGGCACTATAACACTCATGCAGAGGGATGGAGAGGGAGGAATCATCATTGAAGAATGCCACTGCTTCTCGTCCTATACACCTGTTCAGCAGCCGTATTTGGCTATCGTTATCCGTAATATGAACGGTAGCGACTGAGCCTGTGGAGGTGTTTACCGTCACCCTATCATCATCCGAGCTCAGGCGAATGGTAAGCCGTTCCATCGGTTCTTGTAGAGACAAGCCTCCTTCATCTATAGTAATCAGGTTCACATATCCTACTGTTTGATTTGCGCTAAACTCCAATACAAAGGTTTCCGCGGCGGGGTCTTCTAGGCGGTAATCCGAGCCTAAGTCCGCGGTATCCTCATCATTGTATCCAACCAAAACGGTGGCGGCTACTACGCCTGCGGATTCTTCTATAAGGTCACCCGGTATAAAGGCTCTTACGGATAGGTTGTTCCCTTCCGTTACGGTGTATACAGTGGGGCTGAAGGATACAACTATAGAATCATTGTCCGTTATGCTGTACTTCGTCGTGGCGATAACCGTATCGCCGCTTGTAACAAATGAGAGTTTGAAGGTTTCTACGCCTTCTAGAATGGCATCGTCTATTATGTTCAGTCTGACCGGCACGGGGTCGGTGGAATCTCTGGGCAGCACTATAACCTCATCGATGATGGTGTAATCTACGCCTTCCACTGCTGAAAAGGAAGCCGGCAGCACGTTCAACACTAGCCCCTCCTGAGGGGGAGAGATTACATTCACCGATATAGAGATTTCGCCGTCCGTCTCAGAGAATATGGTGCCTGCGTCAAGGGATATTTCCGCCGGCAAGTCAAGCGCTCCCTGAAATCTCACTTCCCCCGTAGAGGTGGGGCTTGTGAAGGTGCCGTCCATAACATCCGGTAAGTTCTGGACTACGTTCAATGTGTAAAGCGCGCCGGTATCCAACCCAGCCAACTCTATACGCCATAGTCCTTCATCGTTCACCGTTGCGGTATCCGTGAAGGTAGCGGCCGCAGCAGAAGAAGAAAGGGATATAACGGCGCCGGGCACGGCGGGTGTCTCGTTGGTGTTGCCTATTATGACCGTGTCCGTTGTAGATACGAATACACGGGAAAGCGCGGGAATTATAGGCAAACCTTCCGGTGTAAACGCTCCCCATACCGGCCGGAAAGTATCCTCTCCCGCACAGTCTACATTACTACTATCGAAGGTAATTTCTATACCCGGTTTTTGGCATATATGGTAAGGCAGAGTACCCGTGATCTCCGTATCCTGCAAAGTGAGGGTACGTAAGTTTATGAGGGCGGCTATATTTTCCGGAATTTCGCCCGAAAGGTTTGTCTCATCGAGTGTAAGCGTCTCCAAAGTATCCAGATCGCCTATATCCTGCGGGATGGGTCCGCTCAGTCTAAGATTACCGTTCAGCCGCAAGCTCACTATACTTTCCAGGCCGTTCAATTGTGAAGGCAGCACACCTTCTAGCCGACCTAGTAGAAGGTCGTTCGAGAGGTCCAGCTGTGTGAGCTGAGGGAAAAGCCCTATAGCCGAAGGCAACACACCATCCAAATTGTTTCCACCCCGCACTATACTCAGGACGCGCTCCGTACCATCCACTGTGGTGAACGTCAAAGAAACATTTCCGTAGGACCATCTATCGAGGTATCTGGATTCGAACCATCCGGGGATTCCGCCCACGGATTCTGCAAATTCCGCCAGAGCGCGGCACTCCGCGGGGTCTAGGGGCACTCCGCCCTCGCTAGAAAATACGGAATCGCAGCTGAGTGCGGGGTTGAAAACGGTTCGTAGCAGAATATCGTGGGTTATGCTTTGCCCGGTTATAGTTGTAACCGTTACTCGCAGCGTCAAATCGGTGTTTCCCGATACATCCGCCGGTGTGAATGTCAATATAGGGCCTTCCAGCTCCACCGTGCCAAAATTATCCCCTTCCACAATCTCCGCATCGTATGCGAGGCGTCTGCCAAACTGCCCAAAGAGAGGATCCTCATAACACTCATCTAGGGTATCTATAACCCAAGGTACTCCTACTACCGCCACAGGGTCTATTTCACAGAACGGCGTTCTGGGACGCGGCTCGTTATCGTTGGTGGATATGGTAACGATAGCACGAGTAACACCTAACGTAATTGAATCCAGAATGTCATCCGCATCCGGTGAATGCGAAAGCTCTATAAGGAAGGACTGGTCCTGTTCCGCTATATCTTCATCCAGTATCTCCAGAAATGCTATGGGCACTATGTCACCGTTTATCAAAACCGGTAAATCTTCTATACCAACGAAGTCGCTACCGTCACGAGCAGCATTCAAACCGATCAGCTCACGGGTATTCAGGATAAGTTCCAAATTCTCTGCGGTGCCGCCTTCTACCCTTACACGGACTGAAATCGGAGCACTTCCCTCTTCAGAGATGTATTCTTCCCGTTCAAAACCTACCACCCCCGTATCACTATCCACTATCACCAGAGTGAAGCTAGAGGGTATGCTAGCTTCCTCGCTAAATACCGTAACGGGATCAATAGCCCCCGACAAAATCACAGATACAGATTGGGCTTCTAGAGCGAAGTCTATAAAAAGCCTTTCGGTACCTTCTATAAGGCCGTCTTCCAGTGCGGTAAATGTAAAAATAGTCCCCGTTGATACTTCGCTATTCTCCCCATCCACCGTAATGGTAGACGGGAAATCCGTGAGGGTATAATCTTGTGCGCCTTCCGAGCTACCGTCCAACACACGAGTCGTATAGATAATATCTCCCGTTTCATCCGAATTCAGTGTAACGGCGGTGGTATTCAAAGAGGCTCTTACACGTTGCCAGAGGACATTCAGTCCGGAGTCGATATGCACCGGAATCTGTACCGTAGTACCTTCTTCTATCCTGATCAGGTTTTCATCATCCAAAACCGGTGAGGTTACCTCTAATGTGGTGCCTCTTCTCCCTAAGTTATCATCATTGGTTATACTTATATTTTCCGTATGGGTAACTATGAAGTATGTCCCTCTTTCGGACGGGTCTTCATAAATACTCTCCTCAAACGTCCATTCAGCCGTTTCGACAGCAGAAGTCGCGACGAAAGCCTGAAGGGCTATCTCCCATCTACCTCTTCTATCCGCTATGGTTGCGAACTCAATTCCCGTTGCGGGATTCTGAAATCTTATCAGAGCGCCGGGTATGGCATCGGAACCCGTAAAGGTTTGAAGTTGTCCCTCGGCTGTTTCCGGGTAGTATATATTCCTGCCGGACTGAGTATCAAATGATACGGAAGCATCTTGTTCAATCGGTTCTATTGTGAGTGAGGTGATGTCAATGGTGATTTCGGTTTCGCAAGGTATATCCGCGGATATACCCAACGGGTATGCGGATCTCAGATTCGACTGAAGGGCCAGCGTCAAGTCCACCAAATTGGTTCTGGCACATAGGGGAAGAGGAAGATTGCCCGTAATGTTTGTATTGTCTATATTGAAGAGCTCCAAATTCCTCAGACCGCTCAGCTGCCGTGGGATATTCCCGCCGATTTGAGAACCGGAGACGTTCAGCTCCTCTAGGCGAATGAGAGAGCTCAAAGCCGGCGGTATATTTCCGCTTATATCGGTATCGGAAATGTCCAGTCTTTGTAGGTTGGCTATAGCGAATATATTGGAGGGTATGGTTCCCGCCAAACTATTCCCGCTCAAGTCCAGCTCTCTGAGTAGTGTGAGGTTCGCTATTTCGTTAGGCAGGCGTCCCGTTTGAGGAGCGTCTGTATCTTCGGAAAGGTCACGCTCGCGCGGGTCGGAAATATCCAGTACGCGCAGGTTAGTTAGCTGAATTATCTCCGCCGGGAAGCTACCGTCTAGTGTAGAACCGCGCAGGTTCAGAGTTTCCAGATTTACCAGTCGCCCTATATCGGAAGGGATATTGTTATATAGTCTGTTATTGTCACCTTCAAGCGTCCGATCCGAGGATAGGTCTAGGGTTCTAAGGGCTGAAAGGTTGCCTATTTCCTGCGGAAGGGTACCTGCGAGGCGGTTGTCCGGCAGTTCCAGAGAGACTATGTTGGCGGACAGTGCCAGAGAGAGGATGTTGGCGATTCCTGTTTCGCCTTCCGTCAAGACACCCTGCCATTCATCTATGTATATAGAGGAGAGCCATCCGGAGGATTCTATCCAGTTCCCGCCGTCTGTAACTTCGTATAACGCGCTGAGGGCGGAGCATTCGTCAAAGGGTATTGTGCGGCGGGTTTGCGCACTATCGAGGGTATGCCGACAGGATATTACCGGAGCGAATTCTGAGCGGAGGGTTATGGTATCGAGCCACGTTTCGCCCGATTCGGCGGTTACGGTTATGAGTAAGTTTATTGTGCCCACTTCCCCGCGTATGAAGTTGTTCTTGAAACGGGTAGGAGTGAAGCGGAGCAGGGATTCTTCCAACCGTAGATCACCCTCTACGGTAGAATCAGCGATCAGCTCTACATCGAAGCTTAGAGTATCATCCGCGCTCTGTTCGCTTTCTAGCGTAGGCACCTCATAGCACTCCGAAAGGTCTAGGTTCCACTCCAATCCAAGGAATGTATCTCTCGAGAATGAGCAGAATGGGAATCTGCGAACCGGTACGCTATCGGCGCCTAGTATTATCACTTCTGCGGTGTCTCCACCCTCTAGAATGTTTACCCTGTCATCAAGGGAGGAGATGGACACGGTGAACCTTTCGGATGGTTCCACCTCATCGTCATCAATTATGGGTACGCTCACGGTTAAGGTATCGGATACGCCGAGGTCAAAGATGAGGGTTATATCGGTATCGATAAAATCGTCGGCTATTTCGGGGGCGCTGTCTGTGGAGAATGCTACTCTTACCCTACCGGCGGTTGTTCCTATGGAGGTGCCGTCTGTGGAGATTACGACGAGAGCTTCACCGTCCGTCTCTCTTGCTATGTAGGTTGAATCTGAGAAAGATAAGCGCAGCTCATCATTTGCGGGTATGATTACTTCCGCTTCGGCAAGAATGGAACCGCTGATAGGGCTTGTGAAGAGGAGTATGAAGTTTTCCTCACCCTCCAACACCTCATCATTCAGAATCTCCAGAATCAGGTTGACGGGTACGCCAAGAGGAAGGTCCAGCCGGGTTACGCCTATATTGTAATCATCATCGGATGCCGAACCTCGCAGAGGGTCTATGGATATATCTACGGGCATGGGTGATGTCGGTCCGTCTGTGCGTCTTATTCTGAATCCTAACAAGCTACCCTCATTCGCTTGAGCGATTCGCGGGTTCACGGATAGGCTACCTTCCTCTTCATTATCTTCTATTTCAACGGTAGTAACTGTGGGAGAGAGGATAAGCAACGGGGTATCCGCCGAGATCATGAGTTGTATAGTCTCGGTGAATTCCAGAACGGAATCATCCATTATGCTCAGAGGGATCTCTAGGGTGGTGTTCTCAGAATTCAGGAATACCGTGCGGAAATTCTCATCTAGTGTGTAATCCGTACCTTCCTCCGCCGTAGAATCCGGCAATACGGAGATGCTTACCGTCAGGTTACCGGCTACGGCGGGTATGCCGCCTTCCCGCAAAGTTATGGGGATGCTCAGGAAGGCATCACCCTCCGATACCGTGTAGACCGCCCGACTGAATCCTACGATAGGCGGGTCATTGTCTTGTATGGTGTAGCGTGCCGCCGCCACTACTTCCCCGTTTACTGCGGACTTAATAAGCAGTGTAAACTGTTCATCCTCCTCCATCTCCAAATCATCCAATATAGTCACGGCAAGGTTGAGGAATTCCGATGGAACTACTATGTCCCGTGGGAATTCCGTTAAATCCGTGTTAACCGTGAAATCCACCGTTTCGCGCGCCATGTTTTCACCTATAGAAGGCACAATCTCCAAGAGTATACGCACGCGTTCATTAGCCGCCTGTCTCTGAGTCACCGGTATCTGCACCGTAGTCAAATCTCCATCCGCTCCCTCTATCAGCTCCACATCACCCAACTCCAGCACCAAGGTACTCTCCGGGTTCAAGCCTACGTTGAACGTGCGATCCGCTACGGCGCTACTCCACGGCTGCCTTGTAAGTTCCAGTGGAAAGAAGGTACCACGACCCAATATTCCTTCAGCTAAGGGAAGTTGCTGAACTACCGAGAGGGTGTATTGACCTTCAGGTAGTTCACCGAGGTTCAATTCCCATCTACCGTCCTCATCTACCGTAGTAGTGAATTCTAAAGTCTCCCCTTGACCCGATACGGTCAATATCACCTCCGCGGTACGTACCGCCGCGGTGACGCTAGATATTCTGATAGGAGTAAGAGGCGGCAGGAAACCTCCGTCCTCTAGAGTTACACCGCCTGCTACGGCCTCCCACAGTGGCGGGAATGTCTCGCTTATACACTGCGGAGGCGTGGAGGCTGTAAGGAACGGGAAATTTATGTTACATATATGGCCGCGCAGGGGTCCACGCAAACGCAAATGAGGGGAATTTCTCAAATCGAACAGATTTATATGTTGTCTGAATTCGGGAAATTCGGAATCCAAGTCTACATCGGACGTTCCTAGATTCAATACTTCCAGATTGTGGAGGTTCTCTACAAAGTCAATATTACCCGTCAAGTTCTCACTACGTATCTGGAATTCTCTCAACCCTTCTATGGTGCCTATAGAAGGCGGTATAACGCCTACCAGATTGTCCGCCAGAAGGTTCAGTACCTCCAGATTCTGAAGGTTGGCTATGTCCGCTGGGATTTCTCCTTCTAAGAGCGTGCCCTCAATGTTCAGCACTCTCAGGTTTACAAAGTCTGTTATGGCTTCCGGTAATTCGCCGGAAAAACGGGCACTCCGCATATCCAGAACCTCTAGGTTAGTCAATCTTATTATCTCTGCGGGAAGCGGTCCGGAAAAGGGGATACCGGCAATATTCAGCACCCGTAAGCTACTTATATCAAATATCTGTAAAGGGAAGGGTCCCTCAAGACCGTCTAGAAATGCTTGGTTCAATTCCAGAACTTCCAGATTGGGAATATCCCCTATAGAACTTGGAAGTGGGCGTAAATTGTTTCTTCCCAGTCTAAGTGTTTTCAGATTTGTAAGATTGCTCAAGGTGTCCGGAAGTAGTCCTAATCCTGAGAAGGGTACGCGAGCAAGCCCACCCTGACTTGCAGTATTATTGGATAAGTCCAAATACTCCAAATTCGTCAGGTTCCCTATTTCAGGCGGGAGTGTCAACTCCGGAGTAAATCCGTTAAAGATTCCGGATAGGTCTAGTCTTTCCAGATTCACCAGATTGCCTATGCTAGCCGGAATACCTCCGTTAAATCTGAGATTGCGGAGATTCAGAACACGAAGGTTTACAAGCTCGCCTATGACATCGGCGTCTTCGGGGTTCTCGAATGCCAAACGCGAATTACCGGCTAGATTCAACACGCGTAGTTCGGTTAGATCAGCCAACTCTTCCGGCAGAGTATTGTGCAAATTATTACCCTGAAGTGCCCGATTCTGAACTAGCGGACCCTGAAGTTCCAGTCTCTCTACATGAGCCGTAATGTTTCCCGCACTATCCGCCACTGTGGTAAGCGTTACACCGTACCAGTCACTAAGGAACAGGCTGTCCGCCCATCCGTTGTTGTTGTCCCAGGTGCTTACGCCGTTGAAGAACGTGTTAGACTGTGTGAAAAGTTCCAGAAGCGCAATACATTCGGAGAGTGGGACCGGGTTATTGTCCGTTCTATTGTCACGGAGTTGGCCGCATTCAAAGCCAATGGGACGAACATTGAAGGCAAGCGTGTAGTCGAAGGTATCGCCCGTCTGAACTCTGATGGTACCTACTATGAGCGCTTCTCCCACTTCCAAGCCTCCGGGTGTGAAGATTGCGGAGCTGTTGTCATCGGAAAAGTCAAAGGCGCCTACTATAGGGGATGAAGGGTCTAGCTCCGCCGTTATGGAAATAGGCAAGCCTGAGACGTGCACATCGAAACAGGCGCCGATGTCCAAAGGTTCACCCGCAGGATGTGTGAAACCGTCCTCACATGGGGTGCGAAGCTGAGGTACTACATCGCTGGGGTTTATATAGACATTTGCGATTCCGTTGCGTATGCCCACTCTGTCATTGAAGATAGTCAAAGTTACCTGCAGTTGTTCGGGTCCTTCTATATTTGTATCGTCCGTAATGCGTACCCGAAGCGGTGCGAACCTTCTGCCGGTCTGTATGTTCAAAGGCACTTCATTTAATGGGATGTAATCTCGATTTGCGGCGGCTCTCGCGAAACCTTGATCGGGCTCCTCTACGTCCCTAGTGCTGACTTGGGCAACTCGCCCTAAGGTGGAGGGGTCTATAGAGCCCTCCAATACGTTCACCCCTAACAGAGCGCTTTCTCCTTCAAAAAGAACATAAGCTAACGGATCAAAGCTTATTACAATTCTGTCATCGTCTCTTATGTTTACGGTATGCCTTCCGAGTACACGCCCGTTAATTGTGAGTTCCAGTGTAATAGTTTCATCCAGCTCGAACGCCTGATCATTTACAAGTGATACGGTGAGTGTTTGAGGGTTTCTATCTATAGCTGGGAATATGAGGGTTTCCGTGCTGAGGGTATAGTCCAAATCCTCTATTGCCGTGGATTCATCATCGATTACGGCTATGCTTACTACTCTATTTCTTGTCTGGAAAGGACGCAGGAATATGGCTATCCCTACATCGCCGTCCTCTTCACTCAGTACCGTCTCATCAACGGAGTTGAGTGTGTTGAATGAGAAGATTATGTTGGACAAATCTTCAGCGTCTACCGTTCGAGTAGCGGGTGAGCTAGTCAAGAGGTAGCCTCCGCTTTGTTCGTCCACATATAGGCTCTGTGTCACCGAGAATTCGTAGCCGCCGAATACTTCTTCTAGGCCTACCACGTCCAATTCCCATGAGCCGTCCGTTGCCACGGCGGTGGTGACAACTATGACGGGCGGGACGTCTCCCAAGATGGGGAAGCCTTCGGCGTCTATACGAGGGCCTTGGGGGGTTGCTACAAGCGTTAGCGTAGCGGTGGGGACGGCACGTACCGTACTCTCCACGCGTATATCCAGCTCTGTGGTGAGTATAGTGCCATCCTGTGTTATCTCTGTGTTCGGCACCGTCCATAAAGGGATGAACGTATCGGCGGGTTCATCTATGGAAAGGGTGTTACGTACCAAGGTCATAAGCCCCAGATCGGAGCGTTGCCATATATGATAGGGCAGGTTTGCTAGAAGGTTTGTCTCCGAGAAGTCCACTGCGGTAAGTTTTAAAAGGTTGTGAAGGTCCGGCAGCAGTCCGGTTATATTCGTATCGTTTACGAGTAACCGTTCCAGTCCAACGAACTCACTCATAGTAGAAGGCAGGTCTCCGGTCAGTCCTTCATTGAAGGCAATATCCAGCTCCTCCAAATCATTCAAATCACGGAGAGCGGAGGATATATCGCCTGTAAGGTCTATACAGTCGTTGCACTCGATGGAGTTGCCTAGGTCTAGGATCCGCAGGCCGCTCATTTGGAATATGCTGTCCGGGAAGTTACCGGAGATTTCGTTGCAGTCTTGCGTGCAGTCTTCGGGGTTACCCAATAGAAGCACTTCCAGCCGTCTCAGGTTGCCTATGGAGTTGGGTATAGTGCCTTGCAGGTTGAAATCGGAAAGATCCAACTCCGATACATGAGATTCTCTAACGCCAAATTCGTTTACGGCAATCGTTACACTCACACCTTCCCAAGTGGATATATCACGGGAAGTCAACCAGCCTTCCAGCGCGTTTATCGCATGGTTTCGCTGTGGTACATTGCCGCTTATATCGAGGGAGATCAGCTCCGGCGTGTCTTCCACAAAAGCCCAATCTTCACCTCCCGCAGCCTCGTACAGTTCTACAAGAGCGCGGCATTCTTCAAAAGGCATGGGATAGAAGTTTAGGTCTTCATCAAATACGCCGGCACCTCTGCAGCTCTCCACAGGGTCAAAGACAATAGAAAGTGGGCGCGGTAGTGAGGTATTCTTGTATCTATCGCCGTTTTCCGCGAAGCCGGTGATAGCTATGCGCATCTCATCTACGCTCAAGAAAGGGATGAGCCCCCTATTCTGACCCACACCGAAGGCATTTAAAATATGCGTCTCATCTGCGGTAAAGGTCGGTATAAAGTGCAGAACGGAACCCTCTATATAGAAATTTTGGTCTAACAGACGCCCAAAACGCCCAAAAGTTCCAAATCTACGCGATGCCGAGTATAACACTTCCCCACCATCGCTGGCGTATGGATAAGCTTCGTAAGTCAGCTCCGTATCCGGCACCGCATACTCAAAGCAGTCGTCCAAGTCGAGGGTCCATGGAATGCCCACCACAGCGGTGGAATCATAATCACATAACGGCTCACGAATAATTATCTCTATATCGCTGGGAGTTATATTCACGGTAATTGTGCGTGTTTCCAACCTTACACGCGGATCCACTATCTCTCCCTCTAATATCTCTAACTTGAAGGTCTCTCTCTCTCTTTCTATCTCTACATCGTTAGTTATGCGGACGGGGGCATTCACAACCGGTCTTTGCGGTGTGAGGATAACATCGCCGTCTATGTAATAATCGTCCTCGGTTGCGGTGCCCGGTTCGGCTGAGAATGACAAGGCTATAGGTTCCGCGGTTGGCGCTAGTTCTCCTTCTATTACCCCTACTTGCGGATGGGATGGGTTGAGTTCCGATGCGGTATGCTCCGAAGTTAAAAAGCCTATTGTAACACTGTCATTGTCCGTTATATTCACTACGGATCTCGCCAGCAGTTCATACCTTCTTCCGGTTCCTTCCTCTATTACCTGAAAGACTGCTACATTGAAACGTTCCGGGTTCAAAGAGCTCTCCGTGATATTGTCATCCAAGATGTCCACCGTTACTATCTGATCGTTTATATTGGCGTCATCCGTTATAGAGGCGGGCGGGCGCAGCCTTGTAAGTCTACCGGGGGTATAATCCTCTCCGTTCTTGGCGTTCGCGTCTGTAAATGTTACAAGCAGCTGGTGGTCATTAGCCCTGTACGGGATAGTCAAACCCAGTTCCAGCTCTCCAATTCCCTCTGTCACGAAAGATTCAGAAGTAGAAAAGAAGAGTTGGTGAAATTCAATAGCTTCCGCCTGTGTGAAACGCCGCGGAGTCTGTTGTACGCGGAAAGTCAGAACTTCCTCTGCCGGAAGAATCACGGTTACGCTGGTGTTAAATTCGGGGTTGCGTGTTACTTCCTGTGCGACCGAGAGTCTATAGAACTCCGTAGTATCAGAGCCGGTATCATCATCTACCGTAAAAACCTCACTCCATGAACCTTCCGCACCTACCGGAACTCTGCTGCTCGCTATGACGGTGCCCTCCGCATTCTCCAGCAGCAATGTCACTATCGCGCCGGGGACCGCACCTTCCGTACCCACCACTTCAAAGCTAAGTGAAGTTACAAATGTCAGTTCTTCATCCAGAGTCGCTTCCGTAGGGATTATAACCGCATCCGGCAATGAATACCTCAAGCGTGGTGCAGGGAGAACTCTCACTACTCTAGTGATACCGTCTGACGAAGTGGAAGAAAATTCACCACCGTTTTCCCTAATATCGAGAAGCTCGGAATCGGAGAGAGGACTGCTGGCATCTGATGGCACCAGAGAGATACCCAAAAGATTAAACTCAAGAAAGCCTCTACTGTTAGCTGCTTCTAGATAACTATAAGGCAAAATTGCGGTGGTCAACAGGTCAGCCGAACGCGGCTCTACTCCTTCAAAGTCAAATACTCTCAGGCTAGGTAATCCGTTCAGTGCCTCCGGATGTATTCCGGACAATGATGTACCGAAAATATTAATCTCGTCAACGTTTTGCAGATTAGCGAGCCCCCGCGGTATTTCACCGGTAAGTTCTGCATTTCGACTCTCGAGAGTGAAAAGACTTTCCAGATCACCTAACTCCGTCGGTATTTCCGATACCAGATTGTACGAATCAAAGAATGCTAGTCGCTCAAGATTTGTCAGTTTGCCTATTTCAGGCGGGATAGGTCCGCGGATGCCTGCGGCAGGAGTGTTGTCTAAAGAACCTCCATTGAATCTAGCAGCATCACCTTGGGTCTCAAATACCCTCCAGTTCAGTCAGGTCTCCAATTTCCGGAGGCAGAGGTCCATTTAAAACAGTCTCAGCGACGCTCCCCCCAACTATTATTGAAGTAACGTGATAGAGGAGAGGATCCTCGCTATCCTGCTCAAACCCCACATCTATACCCGGACCAGTCCATCGATCTATACGGAGGTCAGTCACCCAGCTATATGCGAAGGGATCCGGTCCCCATTCCGGTCCGCCCGTGCTGTGGTAAAAGGCGTAGAGTGCGCGGCATTCGGATGCGGGTATGCGCGCCACAATATTAATACCCGGCACGAACAATTCGTTGGCTTCACAGCTGATAAGCGGGTCAAATACTACTTTGATAGGTAGTACGTCTCTTAGCTCTTGACCTTCCTCACTGGTAACCGTTACGTTTAAGTTTAGGGTAGCTTCTACCACATCGACAGGTGCGGATCTGCTCCGCGTGAATCTGTCTACATCCAGACCTATCACAGAGCCCGCAACAAATATAGAATCAAACCCAAAGCCTTGTTCGAAAAATAAGTTAGAACCTGTACTGGTGATCTCGACGGTGAGCGGGCTGTTCGGATCAAACTCCGCCTGATAACAGTTGGAGACGTCTATTTCCAGTTCAAGTCCCAACGGCGCAAGCAGATTACAATCAGGTAACTCCTCTCGCCGTACAGGCCTGCCTATGCCCAGATCACTGGGGAGTATGGCTATACGCACGTTTGGCACGTTCGGGTTTTCCGGGTCTATAGGAGGCGTTACCCGCACAAGGCTCTCATCCGGAGGGGCGGAAGTAGCGGAAGTGGGAGGAGTGACGGATACGACCTCTAAGTTAACACCGAAGAACTCCTCCCTAGTTTCGCGTAGCTCATCATCCAAGGTGTTCAGTGTTATGACGTGGGCGGGCGTCTCGGAGTCGAAGGTAAGGATTGTAGGAGTTAGCGCGGTATAATCTAAATCTATTACGGCGGGTTCCACGTTTGGCACACGGGCAGTCTCTACACGTACCTGTATGCTTCCTGCGGTTTCGTCTATAACGGCGTTCTGAATGCGTATCTCCAAGTCTAGGCTTTCACCTTCCGGAACTGTGTATAGGGAGGTAGTAGTACCTATGAGTATCGGCTCACTATCTACTATGAATATCTCTCGGTTGATCAGGAGGTCACCGGTTACGGAATCCAGTACGCGCAGAATAAACGACTCTCTAGGTTCATAGATGCCGTCATTATTTATGCGGAGGGTAAAAGGTAGGGTTGTATCCGGTCCCGGCGGGAAGGTGAGCCTTGTAGTCTCCAATCGGTAGTCCACGCCATCCGGTTGTGCGGTGCCGGTGTCTCGTGTCTGCAGTATCACGGTTAGGGGTTCCGTGAAGCGCTGAAGGACGCGCAAGGTTACCTGTACGGGTTCATCCGATTCCGGTAGGACGTCTGGGAGGTCTTCGGACGTCGTAGCATCCAACAACAATATAGTGAAGTCTCTGGATGCCGTAGCGTCCCTTATGCGCACAATAAAGGAACGCGGCAGACTTGTTGAGATCAGCTCACCATCACGGAAGATTCTCTGGCGAATATCCAAATTGTAGGTTCCGGGTTCTAGGTCTACGGCGTTTATTTCCCATACGCCGCCTACCGCTTCATCTGATGACAGTGTGAAGGAACGCCTGTCTCGTGTGAATGTAGCCTCTACTATGGCGTTGGCTACTGCGGTAGTGCCGCTTATGGAGAGGGGTTGGTCTATGGTGGCAAATGCCAAGGAGCCATCATCCAGCGGTACGAGGGGGGTGCCTTCTCCGTCACGCAGTAACACGTCCGGTGTAAAGGCTAACAACTCTTCACATCTTAAGTTCGTGCCGGATATATCACCGCTGAGCTGCGTGGCTACACATATATGGAACGGCAGGGTGCCTCTAAGCAGTTGGTTGTCTTCTAGGGCTAGAGTTTGCAATCTTCTCAGCAGACCCAAAGATTCGGGTATTTCTCCGCGGAGTAGGTTGCCGGATAGGTCTAGACGTTCCAGCAGGCTCAGATTGCCTATAGTGGAAGGTATACTGCCGTTTACGCCTCGCAATCTTAAGCTTTCACCTTGTGTGGTGTCATTCCGTGCCAGTGAAAGCTGACGCAACTGTGTAAGGTTCTCTATATCGTTGGGGATAGATCCCACGAGCCCGTTCTCATCCAGATTCAGCGCAACGACTCTCGCCGAACCGTCTATAGTCTCCGTCTCTATCCCGAACCAAGCATTGACCGCTCCGGTGGTGACGAACCATCCGGTATTGTCATCCCATTGGTCTCCGTTTGTGGAGTAATAGAAGGCTGCGAGGGAGTCACACTCCAGCACAGAGACATCCACATCGTTACATATAGGGGGCCTTGAGAAGTTTATCGTGAATCTATCGGTTAGGAAAGTAGCGGATTCGTCCGTTACCGTTAAATCTACAAGCACTTCCCCGAAGCTGAGTCCCTGCAGGTTTATATACGGGTCACCGATACCCGTCCGCTGTACCCGTTCATTGCGATAGTTGTAGGAGTAGGTGAATATCAACGGGTCACCGTCTGCGTCTATGTAGCGGGAAGCCAACCTTATATTCGCGACATCGCCTACTACAAAGTCATAGGTATCCGGTGCGTCATCCGCCTTTACGGGTAAGGTGTTAACACCATCCCTGTCATCATCCAATATGGAGGCTATAGCCTCTGCGAAGAGCTGCGAATCACTACTCAGCAGCCTGACCCCGAAGAGTTCCGTCCCTTCCGATTCGGAGTCATCCACAATGTTTACGGCTATCGTTACGGTGCGTGCTCCCGCCCCCGCCGGTATAGTGATCATCTCCGTCTCTATAGTGTAATCTCCCTCTCTCCCCTCTTCTGCGCCGGCTACTTCCCACGTTCTAACATCTAGATCTATATCGGAGGGTACTTCACCGTCTACGTTAACTATAAGGAGTACCTCTCCACTCTCCGTTTCACCTTCCGTAAACACCGTATCACCAAACTCCACAGTGTAGCCGAGATCCTCCGGGCGCTCCGCTACCACAACCCGCAGCTCCATATCCCCGCTTGTAAGAAACTCCTCCTCAGTTAGTGCATCAGCGTTAAGAAGACGATTATCAAGGTTAAAACGGTTGAATGTTTGTCTCAACCTTATTATGTACTCACCCGGCGGCAGCCTCAGATCTTCACCCAAGGAGATAGTCCAGTCCAAATCCTCCTGCCTCTCTTCTATCCGTGCTACCAACTCTTCCACGCCGTCTACAACCTGTACCACGTCTACAATCACCACTGCGCCAAAAGCGCTGTTACCGCCTACTATGTTGAGAGGCTGGTCCGTATCACTTACAAAGTATTCTCTGAAGGATAGCTCTAGAGCGTCGACTCCGTTCGCATACAAAATCTCCCCAGTTGGGATAGCGTTCTCCGGTTCCGCACAGGCTATATTAGCGGTTCCGGGGAAGGGGGGGTTATCCGTGAGCCCAAGCAAAACACAGATATGGTACGGCACCTCACCTACTATCCCATCTCCAAGATCGGATAGTATCAATCCGTCACCTTCTTCTAGACCCACAAAGCCATCCAGAGTAACTAGGTTTCTAAGCGCATCGCTAGGAAACTCACCTTCAAATTCATTTTCGGAGAGGTTCAGTGTGTGGAAAAAGGTGGAATTTCTGAAATTAGTAAACCCAGTTTCTATAGGAGAGATTTCATTTAGAGTAGATGGAACATCACCGGTAAGGTTGTTATTGGAAAGGTCTAGAATAGATAGAGCAGATATATTTCCTATCTCATGAGGAATAGTCCCTATCAGGTTGTTGCCTCCCAAAAAGACGTTAAGCAATAAGTAGTGCACAAAGAATTCCGTATTATCAGAACTATCCGTCACAGCTTGAAAGCTATTGAAGGTAATTATCCCTTCCCACCCGCGGCTTTCATCGGCTCTAAAGTCAAAGGGGTTGGTGTTGATATCGAGCCAGTTATTGCTGCGGTTCCAGTTCTCCCCATTGGTAGAGAGGTAGAGTGCCACCAGCGAGTCGCACACTTCTCTTGTTGCCTCTTCGTTAACTATGGTAGTGTTGTCACGAGTCAAAGGCTCCTCAATAAAAACACCGTCAGTATTTTCACCAAAATATCTATTTCCAAAGATTAGGTCCCTAGCACATGAGGGGTGTCTGGATATGTTCATGCTGAATATATCGGTGAATATACCTCCTCTGCCATCGTCTACCTCCACGGTTACATCCACATTTTCCGGGAAGATGGGGAGGAGGCTAAAGGAGTCTCCGCTTCCGGATTCCTCATTGCCTCTGTATGTGTAGCTGTAATTAAAGGTAAGATCGGCGTTTTCTTCATCCGGGTCTGTGTATCGTTCGGCTAGGTCTATGGCGGTAGAAGTTGCTACTACTAGATCATAGGAGGGGGGTGCGTTCTGTGTGCGTATGGGTAATGACTCATCATCCGTTATGGTGAATACGGCTTCGCTTATCTGAAATGTCACTCTATCGTCACCGGATATAACAAGTCGGAAGGTTTCATCGGGGTCATAGAGGTCATCATCCAGAAGGGATAAGGGAATGACATCGGTGAATTTGCCGCCGTTGAATATCAGATTTCGGGATTCTATAGGGATGAAGTCTAGGCCTGGGGTTGCGGCGTCTTCCGTATCGGTTGGCAAAGTATCTAGGGTCAAAACCAGATTTCCTTCGGAAGGGGCTATATCATCCCCAAGCGTAGATAAACGGACGGTAACATCCGTAGGTGTATCGCTCGCCTCACTTCCCGTGTACTCGCTACGTTCAAAGCTCGCAATTGCGTTGCCGTTGGGTTGTATGACTACCTCCCCGTTGAAGGAACGATTGCCGGATACGGCGGATCTCAACTCTAGGTTGAAGGCTTCTTCACCCTCTAGGAATCTATCCGCCGGTATAAGTATTTCTACCGTAGGGTTGGGGGTGTCTTCCGAGAATACGATGGCGTCCGTAAGGAGTCGGAAGTCAGCGTCGGAAGCGAGATCTATTCTGGTGGGGTCTTCTTCTCTATCTATGGTATTGACGGCTACATCCAAGGTGAAAGAGAAGGGGTGGGGCTCCAATCCCTGAGCGCGGTATGTAACGGCAAAGGCTATCTCAAGGGTTGTATCTTCGTTAACTCCTACACTGGCGGAACCGCGCCGTCTGCTTATTATGGCCGTACCTTCGGGCTGCTGTGCGGCGAATTCTACAACGGGCTCCTCATCGTCCGAACTTATCAAGATTTCCGCGAGGGCGGGTTCTATGATTACTACTTGCTGATGAAGTTCCGGACTACCTTCTAATAGTGTAAGTTCCGCAAGGAATATTTCCGGGCGCTCTTCTCTGTTGTCATCCAATATGGAAAGGGGTATATCTACGCTTCTGTTAGAACCGCTTAGTCGTACTGTCTGTACCGGAATAGTTCTAGAGCCGAGCGTTCCATAGTCTTCCCCAATCGTTGCACTATCCTCGGTTCCAAGATCGAAGAAGCGAAGCTGCAAGGTTATGGTATCGCTTCGGGACGGCAGGTTCCCGATAGGACCCTCCAATACTTCCACAGTGACAAAGGGCGTGAAGCTTGATGTATCTTCATTGGGCCTATATTCCTCAGTTCTATCGAACCCAACTCTTATGAGGTCGTTTGTTCTTATGAGTACATCTTCCGAAGTGCCCGTGCCTATGCTGAGGTGTGAAGTATCGTTTCCGGAGTAGCTGGGCAGCGTGGTAGGGGCGGGATTTATGATGACCATCCTGAATATTTCATTACCTTCGGGAAGGGTTTCATCGTTTGTAGGTATATCTATAGTTGTAGAGGCTTGTCCGGGGAGTATAACGGCGTCCGCGGCATTGCCCGAACCGCACGGTGTAAAATCAAAATTTCCAAAGTCCGCGTTCAAAGCTGTATCACATTCCAGATACCATTGGAACTCTAACCGCTCCGTCCTTTGTGAGATAGGCAGGTTCCCTCCGGTTACGGAAACTTGGAATCTTGCGGTTTCCCCTTCGTTCAATTCCGTACTCAACCTAATAACGTTCAAAGCCCTGTCTTCATCATTTATGGTGAACCGTTGGGAGTATAGCCCTATCCCATCATCACCTATCTCCGCGGGCATTCTCTCTTCTCCGTTGTGTACGGGGACGGGCAAAAGGTTGGTGGTGAAGGCTGAAGCATCGCGTATCATATCGCCTTGACGGAATTGTGTTGTAAAAAGTCCGCCGAAGTCCAAATAGAATGCTTCTCCCGTATCCGATACGGTATCATCCAAAGAAGCGAGTTGGAATATGTCCGAAGGGTTGATAGCCACCAAATCCGCACTATTCCTAACGTTTGGCAGGTTTATTACGTTTTCAAGAGTAACCGCTATGGTAGAGACATGAAAGCCCGTTTGGGGACAAGCGTCATCAATGAGCGCAAAATCTTCACTAGAGGTAGCGGTTTCATCCGTGCCGCATCGTATGCGTACGAAGAGTTCCATATTTTCGAAAGCGTTGGAATCCGTCAGAAAAGATGCACGAATACTCCCCATGGAGGGGAATGCTATGGTGTCTTCTCCTTCCTGCAAATTATCGTCCGGCAGTACTATCTCTAGAGCCTCTATGTTGCTGTCCACTACTATGACCGGGATCTCGTTGTTTTCAGGATCTATCTCAACGGTACCTAGGGATACATCCGTGATCCTTACAATCAATATCTGGTTGCCTTCCGCAAATCCATCGATTCTTGCAGTCACATCCCCTATGAAGTTGGGAGATCTTCTGGTGTTGGCATCCAGATCCGTCTGACCGGTGCGCCCACATAGAGATTCGCCCTCGAATTCAAAGTCCGCATCGGTTGCACGCACACACTCTATTTCCCATGTAATAGTTGCGGTATCTCGGAAGGGTTCATCCAATACCAGATCAAACTGTATAGTGCTCGGTATGTGCCTGAAGAATGGCGGTGCGCCCCTATTGCTCTCTAGAACGAAGTATGGAGAGTAGGGAGTTCCATCCGAATGGAATGAGACAAAATCGGCTATTTCATTCGTGGGCTCTCCCGTTTGTTCATCATAGCGCCTCGCCCTGTGTTGTTCGTCATCTACACGTATGGATATGACCCTATCGAGCGGTTCATCATCCAGTATGGTGATTCGTGCGGTGCTGTTGGTATTGACTATGGAAGTGGCCTCATCATCTATGGTCAGCTGCACCAATATGGTTTCCGATCCTTCTGGTATAGAATCGCTCAGTATCCGCACCGTTACGGAACCTTCGACCGTATTCGCCGAGATTGGGATGACTGTGTTGATAGGTACAAAGTCCTCATTGGCGGTAGCGACGATTTCGTCTCCTCTGTCTTCATCGATGGTGTTTACGTTTACGGCAAGAGTTCTGGGGAGCTCCGAAGCACGCTCCGGGTTGGTAAGTATAACAATGCTAAGAGTGATGGAGGTGTTCCTTTCTTCAACTTCATACTCCGTGATATCAAACCCAATGCCGATTTCATCATCTTCTATATTTACACGCGCTACCGCGTTTTCCGGCGATAGACCTCTTATATCTGTGGAAAGTGCTACCGAGAAGCTTTCGTCCGGCTCCAATATTCTATCGGGTCTTATGGCGAATCTCAATCCCGCGCGGGTTTCACCGGGTCTGAATACTATGGGCTCCTCCGTTATTATGTAGTCTTCATCCAGCCCTAGTGTAGCGGTGGCTCCCGTGATGACTACGTGGTTTATTATCACTTCAGATGCGGAGGGTGAAGAGAGAACTACAAACAGCTCCAGTATGCTGGTTTCCTCCGAGTCACCCGAACCTTCACTGAAGCTGTATACCGCTTGCTCAAAGCCGTAGTTGATTAGCTGTATAAGACGAACCTCGTCCGTTGTGTCTCTGCCGGTGACTTGCGGGTTGCCTTCTTCATCCGGATACAGACCCTGTGATACGTCTATCCGGTATGTAGTGAATGGTGTAAGGCCGGATAAGGTTACTTCCCAATCACCCGGAGCGCCGCTTGTAGTATCGAAAGGGTTCGCAAAGGCGGAATATGGAGACTGGTTGGTTACATTTCCATCTTCATCCGTTACCCGTGCGGTGATTCGCGCGGTAGGTACGGCTGCCGTTCCCGTTATCACGATAGTATCCACTCCCGATACTTGCAGCGTTCCGTCTATCAGCTCTGCGCCTTGTGCCACCCACTCCGGCAGGTCAAAGTCTTCGATTCCGGAGCAAGTTACCGAATCGGAAGGGGTAATATCTAGGTCGAGACCCGGTTTATTACATATATGGTAGGGTAAGGTGCCCTCTAGGTTGGCGTTGCCTGAGACATGCAGGGTTTCCAAGTTTATAAGGTTGCGGAATGATTCCGGCGGGGAGCCTACCAAGTTATTAGATGCAAGTCTCAATATTTCAAGTCTTAGCAGGTTTCCTATGCTTTCCGGGATTGTGCCGTTTAGTTCCGGGTTGCGGGAAAGGTCTAGCTCAGTGAGAGACGCTAGTTCACCGATGCCGGCCGGTATGCTTCCTCTGATGTTGTTATTGTTTAGTTTCAAAATCTGCAAATTCCCCAGTTGCAATATAGCCGTAGGGATTATATCGCTTACACGGTTGTCTGAAATATCCAGAATTCTAATCTGCGTCAGATCTTGTATAGAAGAAGCGATTCTTCCCGTGAAATCGTTTCGGCTTAGATTCAGCTCCTCCAACTGTCTGAGTTGCCGAAACCACGAAGCAGGTAGCACCTCACCCGTTAGGGAGTTGTCTGAGAAGTCTATTATCCGCAAATTACTCAATGTCTCCAAGGGTTGCGGAACCATCCCGGTCAGGCCGCTTTCGGCAAACGCCAGTACCTCCAGTCCACTGAAATCCTCAAGAGAGTCGGGGATCGTCTGGCCGCTAAAGCGTCCGCCGCCGGAGAGTCTAAGGGTACGTAGAGTGGTACGTGCCGATACGGTAACGTCTCCAAGCAAGTCCGCGAGCGGAGGCAGTAGAATAACCGTATTGTCCAAGTTCAGCACTCTTAGAGCATCTAACTCCGGCAGGTTGAGTGATAGTGCACCGCTTAGAGTTCTATTGTCTGAAAGGTTCACCTCCTCCAGATTTATCAGGTCGGATAGTCCTTCCGGTAGATCGCCCGTGATGTTGTTACCCGAAAGGTCCAATAAGGTAAGCGCCGCTAAACTTCGTATTCCCAAAGGTATCTCGCCGCTGATGGAGGTATTGGCAAGATTCAAGGTTTCCAGACTGGTAGTTAGAGAAGATAGGCCGGATATCGCTCCGCTCAGCGTATTTGTAGAAAGATCCAAATCTCTAAGGAATTCCAGATTTGAAAGGATATCGAAGGCTATGTCGGTAGAGATAACTATACCGTTGTTCGGCAGCTGCAATCCCACAACGTGGGGCACACCGTCCACTTCCTCCACCGTGACACCGTGCCAGTTCGCTACAGGTGCTACCGTCGCCGATATGTCACGCGTAAAAGTAGTATCCCATCCTTCAGTGTTTGTCCATAACTCATTACCGTCGCTGAGGAAGAAGAGGTTTAGCAAGGCGGCGCATTCACTTCTCGGCACACCAAAAATCAGATCTGTTCTTGAAGGGTCTCCGCATAGGCCTATCACTCTGAATCTGTTGTTCACTTCCACCGGCTCGCCGGATACGGCGAACTCTCCATCATCGGTAGGAATAGGATAGAGTGCCTGCTCTACATTGACGGTGTATAAGCCGTCCGGCAGTGTAGGTATGTTTAGTCTCCATGAACCGGGCGCATCCGTGAAAACGGAATCCGCATCGACCGTATGAACCGCAAACACATCGAAAGCATCCACTATCTCAGCTATGATAGTTGCTCCGGGAATGGCTCCGTTGCCCGTTATGGTTACCGGGAATTCATCTATTCTGTAGACTCCTTCCGCATCCGGAGAAAGTCCAACCGGTTCCCAACGGATATTCAATGAGGAGGCGTCCGTTTCACATATCGGACTCAAAGTGGGAGTAGTACCCTCAATGTTCAGCGATAACAACCCCGCATCCCTTTTGGCGCATATATGGTAGGGGATGCTACCTACGAGACTGTTAACGGAAAGGTCCAGATTGATCAGGTTTATGAGGTTGCCTATATCGGCGGGCACATTCCCGCTGAGTCCATTGAAGGAAAGATCCAAAAATTCCAAATTGACGAGTCTACCTATTGAAGAAGGTATCTCGCCCCCTAAAACATTCCCAGAGAGATCCAGCGTTTCAATCTCTACGAGACCGCCAATTGTAGAAGGTATCTCGCCTTCAAAGCCGTTCTCGGAAATATTCAATTCCGCAAGGTTCTCGAGGTTACCTATGGATGAGGGTATTTCACCAACAAAACTATTGCGGGAAATATCCAGCGTTTCCAGATTGATTAGGCTCCCTATATTTGAAGGGATTCCGTTTATAGAGTTGTCGCTCAAGTTTAGCAATTTAAGGTTGGTGAGATTGCTAATAGAGGGAGGAATGACTCCTCTGATGTTGGAATCGGGTATGTCCAACTCCGTTATACTTCTCCCGCCGCCAATCACTTCCGAAGTTATTCCGTTCCACTCTGTTATACGTATAACCTGAGAACTATCGGTTATAGATTCCCAACCGCTTCTAGCCGAAGAATCCCAAATAGTACCGGTATCATCTACACCAATGAATCCGCCCGTCTCGAAGTAGAAACTAACAAGCGCCCGGCATTCCGCCAATGGAACTCCCGTAACCCGGCCGGTAACAGCGTCTGTATTATCACGGCAAAAGGTATTCAAGACAATCCTGTCACCATCTCTGCCCCTACTGGTCAGCTGCGGATTACCGCCATCGGGGGGCGGATACAGAGATTGAACCACCGATAATCCGTAAATTTGCCCTTGCGTTTGAAGATTTCCGGGAATTACCACACTCCATGAACCGGGAGACTGAGTAGTTGCAGCGGCAGCGATTGTTTCAACGGTAAAAAGTGGAATGCCATCTCCGTTAAGTAGCCGAGCAGTTATGGTAGCTCCCGGTATCGCATCTTGGCCAGCTACTGTTATAACCGGTAATCTATCGCTATCGAATATGAAAAATCTAGCCGAACCATCCTCACCTTCTATATTCCAGTCCGGAATGAAGGAAGAGGGATCGTTGTTGCATGAAACGCCGCTCCCTTGTGTATTCACATTTATTCCGGGTTTTTCACATATGTGATACGGAATAGTGCCGGTCAATTGTGGATTGTTCGCAAGGTTCAAAACCTCGATGTTCAAAAGGTTACCTATGTAAGGCAGCTCACCTCTCAACGAGTTGTTTGAAAGATTCAACTCACGTAACACCAAAAGATTGTTTATAGAATCCGGTAGAGCACCGTTCAAGGTATTGGCACTGAGATCCAAACCAATAACACGATGTATGCCAACTGCGTCTGTTCTCACCGACACACCGCTCCATGTCGAAATATCGCTTATTTGACCTGTTACCGAATCTATTTGATCCCAACCTTGACGGACGTCCCAGTTTGGCCCATCCGTAGATTGGTACAGTTCTACTAGCGCTTCACATTCCGATATAGCAACACCAAACACCGTAGCGCCATCATCTACTAATCTGCATAAGGTAGGCGCCAATTGCAGGCGGTTATCCACATTTCGCATCGAGCCGATCAATTGGTACACGCCGAACTCATCCGGGTATAGGGACTGACGCACGTTCAAAGTATAAAAGCCTTCCGGCAAATCAAGAGCTTCCAAACTCCATGCGCCCGGAGAGCTACTCTCTACAGACGAAACGGCTACGGTAACTAGTGCCGCAATAACGTTTGTTGTCTCATCTATAAACTCCGCAGTTATCAGCGCCGAAGGCACCGCATCGGAACCTCTGACAAGCACGGAATCACCCACAATAACTAAGGCGCCATTCAAAACGCCTCTCTGTTCCACTTCCCAGTCCGGCACAAAGGTTGAGGCTGCTTCACACGTGATGCTCGTGCCATCCATACTGAAGTCTAACCCGGGTTTTTCACATATGTGGTAGGGGATAGACCCGCCTAATTGTGAATTGTCCGCTAACCTCAAGGTTCGGATGTTCAAGAGGTTGCCGATAGTAGAAGGAACCGCACCGCTCAAATTATTGCTCTCGATGTTTATAGTCTCGAGGTTCAAGAGGTCACCAATAGAGGAAGGTATCTCGCCGCTCAAATCATTGTCGCGAAGGTTTAGAGTTCCAAGGTTCAAGAGATTGCCTATAGCAGAGGGTATCTCACCACTCAAATCGTTGCCGCCAAAATCTATAGTTTCAAGGGTCAAGAGATTCCCTATACTAGAGGGTATCTCACCACTCAAATCATTGCCGCCAAGGTTTATAGTTTCAAGGGTCAAGAGATTCCCTATGTAAAGAGGTTCACCCACACTAGAAGGAATTTCTCCCGTCAAACCGTTTCCCTGAAGCTCTATACCCGTAACGTGTGGGATATTGTCCGCATCTACTGTAACCGTTACACCGTGCCAGCCTGAGACGGGAACGGGAGATTCCAGCGGTGTTTCGCTATCGAATTGTTCCCAGCCGGTACGGGTTACCCAATTCACACCATCCGTAGCTTCGTACAGTTCAACGAGGAACAAGCATTCACTGAAAGGAATACCGAAAGACAAGCCGTCGTAATCTATGCACATATGCTTATCTATAGTAGCCGTAGCCGATCCGGCATCCTCATCAATGGTGAATCCTGTAGGCAGTCCATCTGCTAGCAGATTAATTGTAAATACTTCATCAGTCACTTCCTCTCCACCGAATGCTATAGGCACTATCACCGTCCCCGACGTGGTGCCAATGGAGATAGACACACTACCGGATGGACAGCCGCCTACAAAATCACCGGGTGTTATACTTCCGCTGCAGTCTACCGCCCATTGCACGGATAGTTCTTCGTCGGATGATATCCCCGGAGGCAGCCCTACCCGAAATGCTATCGTCTCCCCTTCCCGTACGGTATTGGAAACGGCAGTCGTGATCAAGAGGACGGCATCGTTTGTATCACGGATCAGGATATCTGAACGTCTAAGACTGATGATAACGTTGGCGCGAACGGTGACTGGATCCAAAATTGCGGAGAACTCTTCAGGCAACTCCGCCTTATTGTCATTTAGCAGTGTTACCGGAACTGTCAGAGAAGTTATCCCTTCACTAAAGGTAAGTGTCCGATTAACACCCTCGTAATCTTCACCCGCCACAGCCGTACCATCATTCGTATCGAACGATATGGATATGTCCAATGGGCCGCTCTCTATCGCGCCCTCGAGGATATCCACCTCGGTAAGTACTTGCCCTTCATCCTCATCTGATTCATACATGTTGTTACGGAAACCTAATCTCAGCTGATCATCATCAGCGATTGTGCCGATAGCCTCTACAGGATCATCGAGCACAACATTGACCGAGTTTACAAGCCTTACCCTTATTCTCTCGGAAAATCCCGTATCCAAAACTGAATCATCAATTACTATTACCTCGATAAATTGCCTATCGGTGCCCGGTGGGAAGGTCAAAGTTCCTATAGTAGCCGCGTGTGAATAATCCGTACCTTCCGTAGCCGGAATATCACCGTCCAACGTAGACGGCTCTATGATGTAGTCAACACTCGCCGTCCTACCATCACCCGGATCACCACCCAATCTTACCTCGAATATAAGCGGATTACCCGCACCTTCATCCACCCTGACATTGGTATCGGTGAATGATGCCTTTATCCCATCATTGTCTATTACTCTGACGGTTGCGCTGTCACCCGTGCCTAACATGATTGTCAGCGCTTCACCGCGCGGGGTAAATTCCTCAATCAAATCGTCAATAGTCTCAATGGATATTGAGATACTGGTGGTACCCGCAGGTATCGTGAGAGAATTCGACTGGCAAACTGTAGGATCTAGCAGATCCGCTTCCGTTAAGCCCGGATCATCCGCTAGACAGCCTACCACCAAAGTGTCTACAAGCTCTTCCGGATTCGGATATCGGAGCGAGACTACAAACTGCGCGGTTTCACCTTCAATTATACTATCGCTCAATGCTCTTATAGTAGGAATCTGATCGTTGGTGGTTACAGTCAGAAATGCCGTATTTCTCGGGCTTATAGATAGAGACTCGTCAAAACCCGAATCGGCAGCACCAAGCCCCGTTGCCGAGGTGATAAGAACAGCGAAGACCTCGGGGCCTTCTTGATCGTTATCATTCGCGATCTCCACAACTAAAGCTCCGCTGGTTGTGCCGGCCGGAATCGTAACAATACCGCCATCACAAAAATCACCAATGAAGTCATCGGGCGTTATTCCTACGGCATTATCGGACCCGCATTGTCCGGTCGAGTCTAATTCCCAAGTAATTCCTATATCCCTGTCGGCTATCAAAGGGTTATTGCTATTATCCGTGAGACTTACATTAAATGTAACGCTTGCCCCTTCCGGTACAGTGGAAGGTTCTACTACGGAGATGGAAATTACTCCCAAGTTACGGTTCAATATAGAATATTCCGCCGTGTCGGCTAGATTGAGGGTATTTCCATTTAGAGTCACGGGGTCGGTCATAGTCAGCCTTACTATGAAAGTTTCGGCGGATTCTAACAGAGCGTCATCTACTGTGATAATTCGGAAAATGGCGGAAGTTTCCGTATTTGCAGCTATCGTAACAGTACCTACAGGGCAGGCGGCACCGACGAAGTCGGCCGCTGTTATGCCACTACCACTACCGCATTCCACTTCCCACGTAACACTCAAATCCTCGTTGACCGACCTTCCAGACGGAAAGCTTACTCGGAATTCAGCGAATCCACCTTCAAAGCCACTCTCTTCTTGTGCCGTTATCTTGATGGGGATCGCACCCAATATGGTTGCCGTGAAATCTTCGGGTCCCGTAAACCCTTCAGGTAAACCTACCAAGGAGGTGCGAATAATGAACCGTTCATCCCCTTCTTCTATTTCATCGAGTATCGGCGTCACGAGTATTATTGCCGAGGTAGTGCTAATCGCAATAGACACACTGCCGGATGGACAAGTTCCTCCAGCAAAGTCATTTTCAGAAGCATTGGCAGATGTATCGCTACAAATCACCTCCCACATGAGTTCCAACGTTTGGGCGGGTGTAACTCCCTCCGGTAGGCTTATAGTAAAAGTGGCTGTACCACCTTCCAATACTCTGCTATCCCCAGTAATTCTCAAAATCGAGTCCGCATCATCACTAATGGACACTACCAAAGGCTCGGTGGGCAGGAACAGGTTACCGCTGGTGCCGCCAACGGTGCCGTCGTTACCGCTACCTTCGGCGTTGGTATGGAGCAGCGTAATACAGTTGTCCGCCGATGCCGGTATCGACGTCTCCCCTGCGGCACAGCCGGCGGTTATCTCGGCAAGTGCGTCATCTTCTATCACCAAGTTTATAAATCCGGCAACATCCCCGGGTGAAAGATCGGGGTCTAACTCAATTTGAGGAGACTCTCCCTGATAATCTGCCGGCCCACCGGCTACGAAGGTATCGGGAACGGAAAAATCAAAATCGTCAGCGGAGGTGACGCCTTCAAAACTCAGTGTCGGGCGGATGGTGTTGGAGGCGTCCGGAGTCGGCCCGCCGTTGGGGTCAACGGTGAAAACAATCCTGATTGCACCGGAACCTTCATTCGGACTCGCCGGTTCCGTGCTAATGACCAGCCTCGGCCTCGGATTCACCAAAATGGTAACGGCGAACGGGGCAGAGACGGCACCGTTGGTGTCGGTTACGGTCAGCGAGAACTCGAGGGTGGTGGGCGCCGTCACAGCCGGTGCAATGAAGGTCGGCATGGCGGGGTTAGTGGTGTCCAGCGTTACCGAGTGCGTGGTGGCGGTGGCGCCGATCTGTGTCCATGTATAGGTCTCAATGCTAGCGCCGGCATCCGGGGTGCTGCTGCCGCTGCCGTCCAGCGTCGCCTCTGTGCCTGTGTAGACGTCCTGCCGCCCGGATTGGGTGTTGACCGGAATGACGGGCAGGGCGGTGATGGGCACCGTCTGGATGTCGGAGAGGGCGTAGAAAGCACGAGGAAAGGAGCCCGGCGAGGCTGTGCCAACGTTGAGTGTCTGGCTAGCATTTCTTGCATTGCCTCGGACCGTCGAACCGCCGCTTCCTAATGTTTGGCTAGGGACGGTGCCGTTTTGACGAGTGCCAGTGAATACTCTCAAATCACCGGTGCCGGGATAGATTTCGCCATTCTGGTTCCTCGGCTCGTTGGTGTCCCAAGTGCCGTAGAGGTTGGCGTAGTCGTCGGCCACCTTTCGGCCCTGATAGTAGAAAATCCGAATGTTGGTACCGGCACCGAAGGTGTCCGTGTTGGTGCGGGCATTGGTGGCGTCGGTGGAGGCGAGGGCGCGGAAAGTGATACCGGCAAGATCTGGGTTGAGGTTGGCCTCGCCCTGGACGAAGTTGTTGTAGTCGGCGATGTTACTGCTGGTGGCGTCGCGGGTGTCGCTGGTGACGAATATGATGCGGTAGCTATCGCCGGGTGAGAGGCAGTCGGGGATGTTGCCTGTCCATGTGAGTGCGCCTTCGCAGTCTTGACCGCCCTCTCCTCCAACTGGACTAGCCTCCCCGCCAACTGGGTTATCGATTTGGGGCGGGTCGGGCACTGTGTCTACAGGGGCGTTTGGAGCGGATGGACCATCGGGCACTGTGTCTACGGGGGCGGTTTGAGTATTTGGAACGGATGTACCATCGGGCACTGTGTCTACGGGGACGGTTTGAGTATTTGGAACGGATGTACCATCGGGCACTGTGTCTACGGGGACGGTTTGAGTATTTGGAGCGGATGTAACATCGGGCACTGTGTCTACGGGGGCGGTTTGAGTATTTGGAACGGATGTAACATCGGGCACTGTGTCTACGGGGACGGTTTGAGTATTTGGAACGGATGTACCATCGGGCACTGTGTCTACGGGGGCGGTTTGAGTATTTGGAACGGGTGTACCATCGGGCACTGTGTCTACGGGGGCGGTTTGAGTGTCGGAAGCGGGTTCATCGGGGGCGGGTGCCGTGTCTACGGGGGCGGGTTGAGGGTCGGGAGCGGGCCTACTGGGTCTATTGGGTTCGGGTGTGGCATCGGGTACTGTGTCTGCAGGAGTGGTTTGAGTATCGGAAGCGGGTTCATCGGGTTCGGGTGTGTCATCGGGTACTGTGTCTGCAGGAGTGGTTTGAGTGTCGGAAGCGGGTTCATCGGGTTCGGGTGTGTCATCGGGTACTGTGTCTGCAGGAGTGGTTTGAGTGTCGGAAGCGGGCTCATCGGGTGCGGGTATAACATCGGGCGCTGTGTCTACAGGGGTGGGTTGAGGGTCGGGAGTGGGCTCATCGGGTGCGGGTATAACATCATCGGGCGCAGTGTCTACAGGGGTGGGTTGAGGGTCGGGAGCGGTTAGTACGGCTACTGTGTCCGGATTTTGGGCAAGCGCCTCTATTTGGTCGGGATTATCCCTATCATAAAGTACAACAAGCAAAAAGCCCGTAACTACTAATCCGAAAATTAACGCTATTAGAAGCGAGAGCTTTATATTGCCTTCAAGATTAGCAACTTTCATATTGTTTTGTTTATCATATCAAGATACATAGGTAACTACAGGCGCACTTGTCTATTATAGATTACTTGATAGAGTACTCATGATGTATTCAAAAATATAACAGAATCAATCCATTATGGATGTCGATATAATATGGAGGGGTAGGCAGGCTATACATTGATCATGGATGTTAGCCGCTCCCGATTTTGGATAAATGATCACCGCTCAATTCCAGACTCCACATTTCACCGAGATACTCAATCCGCTATAGATTTTTGTGTATTACTATACCTTCAAGCCAAGCGTCTATTTATACTGCTACTTACTTATTATAAAAGAAGATTTCTGATTATGTCAACCGATATGGCAAATTCTCTATAATTCGCCACACCCTAACCCTCCAAGTAGAGGGCTAGGGAATGACTACGCTAGGACGGTGGCGCATCCTTCGCCATCCTAATAAGGTATTTTCAATGTAGTACCCATCTGCGCAGATTCTAAGGAGATATCCTCCTGCTTTCTCCTTTTTATGCGTAGAATTGTCCGAATACCAATAATCAAGATTAGAAAACCAATGAACGTTATAGTCGAAAATAACCACCATTCGAGCATATAACCACCTGTAGGCGGTAACAAAGCAGGCGGTGTTGTTAAAATATCCGTTTCTCCAACTCCTAATGCGTAAATAGAAACTTCCGAGAACTGCGCGCAGTATTTGCGAGATTCGGCGTCGTATATGCCGTTTTCTAGAATTACCCATTGGTCAAGGTTTTCAGTCAGCCTATAAATCCTCAGATCGGAGGTATCCACACTACCCGGAGCAGACGGTACAGGGAAGCATATCCTAGCAGGTCTCCGCAACGTATCGATATCGTTTCCTCTCGCATCTATCAGGGATAAGTCCACGATAAACGGAAGCGATACATTCGGAGGAGGTTGTACAGCATTCCCAAAAGTCACAATTTCCGATAAGGTGATTTCTTCGATAGAAGATCTGTCACTAAATTCCGGATTGCCATCTTCAAATGACTCTACGGTAATGCCGGATACCGACCGTAAAATTAGAGGTGAAACATCGTCATCGTTATCGTCATTGTCATCGCCGCCGCCGCCGCCATCGTTATCATTGCGAGGAGGACGAGGACTTGGAGGTGTCGGCGGTGTATTTATGGGAGGGTTATCTATGATGGCGGCTTCGACAAAGGAAGGAATAGTCACCAGAACATTTCCAAATTGGGAACTTTCCGGTTGCTCGATTAGAGTGATGGTGAATTCTTCCGTTTGCTCTAAAGCGGAAGAGGCACTTTCCTGAGTGGGCAAAATTCTAAGTATTGTTGAAGTATCTCCTTCAGGTATGACTACCCACCCTTCACAGCGGTTTTGTCCGAGGAAGACGTTTTCACCTTCTACCCATATGTCTGACTCGGTTATTCGCGTATTTTCTTCGGTGCCGACACAGTTTATATCCCAATAGATCCTTACACCATTATGTTCAGCGCTGTCGATACCTATAGTGAACAGTGCGGGTTCACCTTCTTTAACGGTCGGATCATCCGGTCCTTCAATATGCGCGTATAGGAAGTCGTTATCACGTATCGTAACTATTGCTTTCGTTATATGTGCGCCATCGATAAATAGCGATACTTCGAATGTTTCATCCATTTCTACTATCGTATCGTCCGATATAAATATTCGGAAATTTCGCTGATTGTTTTGAGGCTCGAATACTATTTCATCGGGAATTGCCGTATCAGTGAAATCTTCACCCGCTATAGCCGTTATACCATTTACAACAATCGATACCGCAATAGATTTGTTAAATGCCCCCATTTTATCGGAAGAAGTCACCACATCGAGTATCACTGAGTTTGTACCTTCCTCCACCACATATGATGGAGAGGAAAAGGTTACTATTGGTGTTTCATCATCCGTTATTGTGGCTACTGCCGTAGTTAGCAGATTGCCATCTTCAGTGAAGAACGCCAGCACGAAATTTTCGTTTTCTTCATACAGATCGTCATCTATTATTCCTAGTGTGAATGTGCTGCTAGTTCCACTGACGCTGAAGTAGAGGGTACCGTTAGGTGACGTGTAATCACTTCCGTATGTGGTGCTGTCATCTACTACAAGAACGCTGATGGTGAGAGGTATTACGTCGGTAGTATAAAGCGTTACCGTTATTGTGCCTACCTGGCCACCTTCGGTGAATATTAAGTCGTCTAATACTAAGGTAGTTTGAGAGGTTGTGGAAGTAGTAGAGACCTCTATGTTTCTAAAAGACGGCTCGCTAATCAATCCATAGTTCATACCCTCGGGCGGTTCAGGATACAGAGCCTGTGTCACATTTACGGCGTAGAGTTCACCGGGCATAAGGTCTGATATGGTGATACTCCATGATCCCTCCGGTTCTACAGTGGTAGAGTAAGGCGCGTCTGCAGCGGTTTGCCCGGATTCTCCCCGAATGTCTAATGAGATGGCGGCAGAAGGAATCGCATCGAACCCTATGATGTTCACTGTAGGATAGATAGAAATCAATGAACCTTCGGTGCTCATTATGCTGTTGGGAATTCTCCACTGAGGTATGAATGTTTCAGGACCCGCACACGATACTCTAATCTCATCGAAAGTGATGGCATCGGCAAGGCCGGGCTTATTGCATAAGTGGTAAGGCAGTACACCCTTTATGCTTGTAGAGTGTAGTTTCAAGGCTTCTAGATTCAAAAGGAGTTTTATATCCTCAGGGATGATACCGCCTAAATCCGTATTGTTGTTCAGTATAAGTCCCTCCAACATATCCATGTATATTACGAAAGAAGGGAAATCTCCCGATAGTAAGTTGCCGGAGAGATTCAATGTCCGCAATACTCCTAGGTCTGCTATATCCGGAGGAATGTGACCGGTTAGAGAGTTATCGGACAGGTCAAGGTAGTTCAGGTGAGTCAACGACCCCATAAAGGATGAAATTTCCCCTGAAAGCCTGTTTGATCCGAGATCTAGCTCAGTCACATGTAGCGTGGGCACTTCGGAAGTGGAAAATCCGTCAGAGGCAACGGTTACGGTAACACCGCTCCACGAGGATATTGCGGACGTCCTAAGCCACCCTGAGTTATCTAGCCAGTGAGGGCCGCCGGAGGTAAGATATAAAGCACGAAGTGATTGACATTCAGAGAATGGCACATCCAAAATTCCGGCGGTGGCAGCATCCTCGCAGAACGTGTTGTCGTGTACCTCCACGGTTAGGGTATCCTTTAACATGCCGCCGCTCTCGTCCGTAACCGTCACTGCCACGCGAAGTATGCCCGGTTCTACCGGGGTGAGGCGCAGTACTGCGTTGGAAAGAGTGCCGATTTCCGGAGGGAGAACGGCGGCGTAGAAGGGGGTGTCTTGTAGGTCATCGTCTGTGAAGATTGCGGAGAGATCTATCAGCGTCTCTTCACCGGCGATTGCAATGTAAGCTCGTGGCTCCTCGATGCGTCGAGGCGGCGTGTTATCTCCGGCATTGATAATGGTAATGCGAGCCACCAAAGGAGAAAGTGAAATGCGAGGTAGGTTATGGGATAAGGTAACCTCAAAGTATTCCGCACCTTCGGTAAGGTCATCGTTGACTACCTGCAATTCCAGTAACCGTGTCAATATTTCGGCGGTGAAGGAAATAGTCGCACCGTTCATCAAAGGGAAATAGTCTCGGTTGGCTTCAGCGGTGCCATCAGCGGTTGCCACGCCTATACTGACTGTGACCGATGGGGCAATTTGCCCGGCAAGGATGGCAACAGAAATGGTAAATATCCCATTTAATTCATCAACTACATAGTGGGAAGGTGAAGAGGTAAACCCAATTATCAAGTTATCTTCGTCCAGAATGGTTATGACGGAAGGATCTGAGAGAACGACCGACTGTGCATCGCCTGAAATAAGGGCTATGTTCAACTGTTCAGTATACTCATACAGATCATCATCGGTTATTCGAATAGTCAAGATATGTGATGTATTACCGGAAGAGAAGGTAAACATGGCGCCATTCAATGCAAAATAATTATCCAAGTCGCCTTCATCCACAATCCCTGTCAATACGGTGGTAACACTTACACTTACCCCATCAGCGATCTCACCATCCAATACTCTGAGAGTCAAAATCAGAGTGCCCTCATTCTCAGAGACATTATAAGATGTACGCGTAAATCCTATGCTTACCCTATCTTCATTATCGGGGAGTATTCGAACAACAGCAGTTTGTGGAGATGCTATCTTGGCTATACCGTCCGTAGCAGACAATATTACATAAAACTCTTCTTCTCTTTCCAATACATCGTCATCCAGTATCGAGATTTCTACTGTCTGCACCGATTCTGAAGCTGTAAATGTAAGAATTTTTCCGATGCCTGTGTAATCGCCATCGTCGCCGGCAACCGCAGTTCCGTCCATAGTCGTCACAACTACCGTCACATTCTCACTCGACGATATCGCACCCGATAGCACCGCCACAAGCGTCACACTGCCCGCGCCTTCGGATACACTGTACGACAACTCCTCGAAACCTATCTCTACTGCGGGAACCACGGGTGGCACTCCATCGTTATCCGTTATAGTCACCGATGCCGTGCTCATCGTAGCCGATATCGTTATACGACCGTCTATATTCGGTACTACATCCGTCAGTGTCAAATCGAACTCTTCCAAGCCTTCCACCACATCATCGTCACTCGTAAATACCGCGAACGTAGCCGACGTTTCTCCGGACGATATCGTCACCATCCCCGATGGACATGACGAATCCGCAAAGTCTTCGGATGTCACGCCACTACCGGCACCGCAACCTACGCTCCACGACACGTCTATAGATTCGTCTGCAGTAACGTCACCACCCAGTTCCAACATGAATATAGCCACACCGCCTTCAGATACACTCGGCAATCCGGACGTAACCGAAACTACTCCACGGTCATCATCCGATACCGTCACCCTCGCTATACTTGCAACGGATGATACACGCTCACCCGACAATTTCACCTCGAAAACTTCATCTCCTTCCACAACAACATCATCCAATATAGACACCGACACAGGCAATCGACGAACGTTAGACGTGAACTGCAACGTCAAAGTAGTATCAGTGTAATCACCGCCATCTACGGTAGCAATTCCGTCTATAGTCGTCACACTCACACTCACACTCACGCTCACATTCTCACTCGACGGTATCGCACCCGATAGCACCGCCACAAGCGTCACATTACCGGCGCCTTCCGATACATCGTACCGCAACTCCTCGAATACTATCTCGCCATCACCGGGACCGGATGAAGGATCGGGACCGGCGGGAAGATCCGCAGCATCGACGTCATTATCCGTAATCGTCACACGCGCTACACTCGTATCGGATGATACACGCTCACCCGACAACTCCACGAAGAAGTATTGATCCAGTTCCAACAACATATCATCCTCTATCACCACAGACACCGTACGTGTCAGCATATCGGCGGTGAAGGTCAACAACGTCCCACCCAATTGACCGTAATCTTCAATGGCAACCGCAGTTCCGTCCATAGTCGTCACAACCACACTCACATTCTCACTCGACGATATCGCACCCGATAGCACCGCCACAAGCGTCACACTACCGGCGCCTTCGGATACCCTGTACGACAACTCCTCGAAACCTATCTCTACGGGAATATCGGGAACCGGAGCATCATTATCCGTTATAGTCACGGATGCCGTGCTCATCGTAGCCGATATCGTTATACGACCGTCTATATTCGGTACTACATCCGTCAGTGTCAAATCGAACTCTTCCAAGCCTTCCACCACATCATCGTCACTCGTAGATACTGCGAACGTAGCCGACGTTTCTCCGGACGATATCGTCACCATCCCCGATGGACATGACGAATCCGCAAAGTCTTCGGATGTCACACCACTACCATCTCCGCAAACTACGCTCCACGACACGTCTATAGATTCGTCCGCCGTAACGTCACCCGAAAGGTTCACTATGAACCCGACTTCAGCTCCCTCTGATACCGTATCCGTAACAACCATAACCGAAACTACTCCACGGTCATCATCCGATACCGTCACCCTCGCTATACTTGCAACGGATGATACACGCTCACCCGACAATTTCACCTCGAAAACTTCCGATCCTTCCACAACAACGTCATCCAATATAGACACCGACACAGGCAATCGACGAACGTTAGACGTGAACTGCAACGTCAAAGTAGTCTCAGTGTAATCACCGCCATCTACGGTAGCACTTCCGTCCATAGTCGTCACATTCACGCTCACATTCTCACTCGCCGATATCGCACCCGATAGCACCGCCACAAGCGTCACATTACCGGCGCCTTCCGATACATCGTACCGCAACTCCTCGAATACTATCTCGCCATCACCGGGACCGGATGAAGGATCGGGACCGGCGGGAAGATCCGCAGCAGCGACGTCATTATCCGTTATAGTCACCCGCGCTACACTTGCATCGGACGATACACGCTCACCCGACAACTCCACGAAGAAGTATTGATCCAGTTCCAACAACATATCATCCTCTATCAACACAGACACCGTACGTGTCAGCATATCGGCGGTGAAGGTCAACAACGTCTCGCCCAATTGACCGTAATCTTCAACGGCAACGGCAGTTCCGTCCATAGTCGTCACAACCACACTCACATTCTCACTCGACGATATCGCACCCGATAGTACCGCCACAAGCGTCACACTACCGGCGCCTTCGGATACCCTGTACGACAACTCCTCGAAACCTATCTCCACTGCGGGCACCACGGGTGGCACTCCATCGTTAGCCAATATCGTAACCGATGCCGTGCTCATCGTAGCCGATATCGTTATACGACCGTCTATATTCGGTACTACATCCGTTAGTGTCAAATCGAACTCTTCCAAGCCTTCCACCACATCATCGTCACTCGTAGATACGGCGAACGTAGCCGACGTTTCTCCGGACGATATCGTCACCATCCCCGATGGACATGACGAATCCGCAAAGTCTTCGGATGTTACGCCACTACCGGCACCGCAATTCACACGCCATAACACGTCTATAGATTCATCCGCCGTAACGTCACCACCCAGTTCCAACATGAATATAGCCATCCTGCCTTCGGTTACACTCGGCAATCCGGACGTAACCGAAACTACTCCACGGTCATCATCCGATACCGTCACCCTCGCTATACTTGCAGCAAATGATACACCATCACCCGACAATTTCACCTCGAAAACTTCATCTCCTTCCACAACAACGTCACCCAGTATAGACACCGACACAGGCAATCTACGAACGTTAGACGTGAACTGCAACGTCAAAGTAGTCTCAGTGTAATCACCGCCATCTACGGTAGCACTTCCGTCTATAGTCGTCACATTCACGCTCACATTCTCACTCGACGATATCGCACCCGATAGCACCGCCACAAGCGTCACATTACCGGCGCCTTCCGATACATCGTACCGCAACTCCTCGAATACTATCTCGCCATCCCCGGGACCGGATGAAGGATCGGGACCGGCGGGAATATCCGCAGCATTGACGTCATTATCCGTTATAGTCACCCGCGCTACACTCGCATCGGACGATACACGCTCACCCGACAACTCCACGAAGAAGTATTGATCCAGTTCCAACAACATATCATCCTCTATCACCACAGACACCGCACGTGTCGGCATATCGGCGGTGAAGGTCAACAACGTCCCGCCCAATTGACCGTAATCTTCAACGGCAACCGCAGTTCCGTCCATAGTCGTCACAACCACACTCACATTCTCACTCGACGATATCGCACCCGATAGTACCGCCACAAGCGTCACACTACCCGCGCCTTCGGATACCCTGTACGACAACTCCTCGAAACCTATCTCCACGGGAATATCGGAAACCGGAGCATCATTATCCGTTATAGTCACCGATGCCGTGCTCATCGTAGCCGATATCGTTATACGACCGTCTATATTCGGTACTACATCCGTTAGTGTCAAATCGAACTCTTCCAAGCCTTCCACCACATCATCGTCACTCGTAGATACTGCGAACGTAGCCGATGTTTCTCCGGACGATATCGTCACCATGCCCGATGGACATGACGAATCCGCAAAGTCTTCGGATGTCACACCACTACCAGCACCGCAACCTACGCTCCACGACACGTCTATAGATTCGTCCGCCGTAACGTCACCCGAAAGGTTCACTATGAACCCGACTTCAGCTCCCTCTGATACCGTATCCGTAACAACCATAACCGAAACTACTCCACGGTCATCATCCGATACCGTCACCATCGCTATACTTGCAACGGATGATACACGCTCACCCGACAATTTCACCTCGAAAACTTCATCTCCTTCCACAACAACGTCACCCAGTATAGACACCGACACAGGCAATCGACGAACGTTAGACGTGAACTGCAACGTCAAAGTAGTCTCAGTGTAATCACCGCCATCTACGGTAGCAATTCCGTCTATAGTCGTCACACTCACCCTCACATTCTCACTCGCCGGTATCGCACCCGATAGCACCGCCACAAGCGTCACACTACCGGCGCCTTCCGATACATCGTACCGCAACTCCTCGAATACTATCTCTCCATCACCGGGACCGGATGAAGGATCGGGACCGACGGGAAGATCCGCAGCATTGACGTCATTATCCGTTATCGTCACACGCGCTACACTCGCACCGGCCGATATTCGCTCACCCGACAACTCCACGAAGAAGTATTGATCCAGTTCCAATAACATATCATCCTCTATCACCACAGACACCGCACGTGTCGGCATATCGGCGGTGAAGGTCAACAACGTCCCCTCCAATTGACCGTAATCTTCAATGGCAACGGCAGTTCCGTCCATAGTCGTCACAACCACACTCACATTCTCACTCGACGATATCGCACCCGATAATACCGCCACAAGCGTCACACTACCCGCGCCTTCGGATACCCTGTACGACAACTCCTCGAAACCTATCTCCACGGGAATATCGGGAACCGGAGCATCATTATCCGTTATAGTCACCCGCGCCACACTTGCATCGGATGATACACGCTCACCCGACAACTCCACGAAGAAGTATTGATCCAGTTCCAATAACAGATCATCCTCTATCAACACAGACACCGTACCTGTCAGCATATCGGCGGTGAAGGTCAACAACGTCCCGCCCAATTGACCGTAATCTTCAATGGCAACCGCAGTTCCGTCCATAGTCGTCACAACCACACTCACATTCTCACTCGACGATATCGCACCCGATAGTACCGCCACAAGCGTCACACTACCAGCGCCTTCGGATACCCTGTACGACAACTCTTCGAAACCTATCTCTACGGGAATATCGGAAACGGGAGCATCATTATCCGTTATCGTCACCCGCGCTACACTCGCATCGGATGATACACGCTCACCCGACAACTCCACGAAGAAGTATTGATCCAGTTCCAACAACATATCATCCTCTATCGACACAGACACCGCACGTGTCGGCATATCGGCGGTGAAGGTCAACAACGTCTCGCCCAATTGACCGTAATCTTCGCCGGCAACGGCAGTTCCGTCCATAGTCGTCACAACCACACTCACATTCTCACTCGACGATATCGCACCCGATAGTACCGCCACAAGCGTCACACTACCCGCGCCTTCGGATACCCTGTACGACAACTCCTCGAAACCTATCTCCACGGGAATATCGGGAACGGGAGCATCATTATCCGTTATCGTCACACGCGCTACACTCGCACCGGACGATATTCGATTACCCGACAACTCCACGAAGAAGTATTGATCCAGTTCCAACAACAGATCATCCTCTATCACCACTGACACCGTACGTGTCGGCATATCGGCGGTGAAGGTCAACAATGTCCCGCCCAATTGACCGTAATCTTCAACGGCAACCGCAGTTCCGTCCATAGTCGTCACAACCACACTCACATTCTCACTCGACGATATCGCACCAGATAGTACCGCCACAAGCGTCACACTACCCGCGCCTTCGGATACCCTGTACGACAACTCCCCGAAACCTATCTCTACTGCGGGCACCACGGGTGGCACTCCATCGTTAGCCAATATCGTCACCGATGCCGTGCTCATCGTAGCCGATATCGTTATACGACCGTCTATATTCGGTACTACATCCGTCAGTGTCAAATCGAACTCTTCCAAGCCTTCCACCACATCATCGTCACTCGTAGATACTGCGAACGTAGCCGATGTTTCTCCGGACGATATCGTCACCATCCCGGATGGACATGACGAATCCGCAAAGTCTTCGGATGTCACACCACTACCATCTCCGCAACTCACACGCCATGACACGTCTATAGATTCGTCTGCAGTAACGTCACCACCCAGTTCCAACTTGAATATAGCCGTCTTACCTTCAGCTACACTCGGCAATCCGGACGTAACCGAAACTACTCCACGGTCATCATCCGATACCGTCACCATCGCTATACTTGCAACGGATGATACACGCTCACCCGACAATTTCACCTCGAAAACTTCCGATCCTTCCACAACAACGTCACCCAATATAGACACCGACACAGGCAATCGACGAACGTTAGACGTGAACTGCAACGTCAACGTCGTATCAGTATAATCACCGCCATCTACGGTAGCAATTCCGTCTTTAGTCGTCACAATCACACTCACATTCTCACTCGCCGGTATCGCACCCGATAGCACCGCCACAAGCGTCACACTACCGGCGCCTTCCGATACATCGTACCGCAACTCCTCGAATACTATCTCGCCATCACCGGGACCGGATGAAGGATCGGGACCGGCGGGAAGATCCGCAGCATCAACATCATTATCCGTTATCGTCACCCGCGCTACACTTGCATCGGCCGATATTCGATTACCCGACAACTCCACGAAGAAGTATTGATCCAGTTCCAACAACAGATCATCCTCTATCACCACAGACACCGCACCTGTCAGCATATCGGCGGTGAAGGTCAACAACGTCTCGCCCAATTGACCGTAATCTTCAATGGCAACCGCCGTTCCGTCCATAGTCGTCACAACCACACTCACATTCTCACTCGACGATATCGCACCCGATAGTACCGCCACAAGCGTCACACTACCCGCTCCTTCGGATACCCTGTACGACAACTCCTCAAACCCTATCTCCACTGCGGGCACCACGGGTGGCACTCCATCGTTAGCCAATATCGTCACCGATGCCGTGCTCATCGTAGCCGATATCGTTATACGACCGTCTATATTCGGTACTACATCCGTCAGTGTCAAATCGAACTCTTCCAAGCCTTCCACCACATCATCGTCACTCGTAGATACTGCGAACGTAGCCGACGTTTCTCCCGACGATATCGTCACCATCCCCGATGGACATGACGAATCCGCAAAGTCATCAGCAGTTACACCACTACCGGCACCGCAAACTACGCTCCACGACACGTCTATAGATTCGTCTGCAGTAACGTCACCACCCAGTTCCAACATGAATATAGCCACACCGCCTTCAGATACACTCGGCAATCCGGACGTAACCGAAACTACTCCACGGTCATCATCCGATACCGTCACCCTCGCTATACTTGCAACGGATGATACACGCTCACCCGACAATTTCACCTCGAAAACTTCATCTCCTTCCACAACAACATCATCCAATATAGACACCGACACAGGCAATCGACGAACGTTAGACGTGAACTGCAACGTCAAAGTAGTCTCAGTGTAATCACCGCCATCTACGGTAGCAATTCCGTCTATAGTCGTCACACTCACACTCACACTCACGCTCACATTCTCACTCGACGGTATCGCACCCGATAGCACCGCCACAAGCGTCACATTACCGGCGCCTTCCGATACATCGTACCGCAACTCCTCGAATACTATCTCGCCATCACCGGGACCGGATGAAGGATCGGGACCGGCGGGAAGATCCGCAGCATCAACATCATTATCCGTTATCGTCACCCGCGCCACACTTGCATCGGACGATATACGCTCACCCGACAACTCCACGAAGAAGTATTGATCCAGTTCCAATAACATATCATCCTCTATCACCACAGACACCGCACGTGTCGGCATATCGGCGGTGAAGGTCAACAACGTCCCGCCCAATTGACCGTAATCTTCAATGGCAACCGCAGTTCCGTCCATAGTCGTCACAACCACACTCACATTCTCACTCGACGATATCGCACCCGATAGTACCGCCACAAGCGTCACACTACCGGCGCCTTCCGATACACTGTACGACAACTCCTCGAAACCTATCTCTACGGGAATATCGGAAACCGGAGCATCATTATCCGTTATCGTAACCGATGCCGTGCTCATCGTATCCGATATCGTTATACGACCGTCTATATTCGGTACTACATCCGTCAGTGTCAAATCGAACTCTTCCAAGCCTTCCAACACATCATCGTCACTCGTAGATACTGCGAACGTAGCCGACGTTTCTCCGGACGATATCGTCACCATGCCGGATGGACATGACGAATCCGTAAAGTCTTCGGATGTCACACCACTACCATCTCCGCAACCTACGCTCCACGACACGTCTATAGATTCGTCCGCCGTAACGTCACCCGAAAGGTTCACTATGAACCCGACTTCAGCTCCCTCTGATACCGTATCCGCAACAACCATAACCGAAACTGCTCCACGGTCATCATCCGATACCGTCACCATCGCTATGCTTGCAACGGATGATACACGCTCACCCGACAATTTCACCTCGAAAACTTCATCTCCTTCCACAACAACGTCACCCAATATAGACACCGACACAGGCAATCGACGAACGTTAGACGTGAACTGCAACGTCAAAGTAGTCTCAGTGTAATCACCGCCATCTACGGTAGCAATTCCGTCTATAGTCGTCACAATCACACTCACATTCTCACTCGACGGTATCGCACCCGATAGCACCGCCACAAGCGTCACAATACCGGCGCCTTCCGATACATCGTACCGCAACTCCTCGAATACTATCTCTCCATCACCGGGACCGGATGAAGGATCGGGACCGGCGGGAAGATCCGCAGCATTGACGTCATTATCCGTTATCGTCACCCGCGCTACACTTGCATCGGACGATACACGCTCACCCGACAACTCCACGAAGAAGTATTGATCCAGTTCCAACAACAGATCATCCTCTATCACCACAGACACCGTACCCGTCAGCATATCGGCGGTGAAGGTCAACAACGTCTCGCCCAATTGACCGTAATCTTCAATGGCAACGGCAGTTCCGTCCATAGTCGTCACAACCACACTCACATTCTCAACACCGTCTATACTCCCGAACAATACGGACACACTCAACGTCACACTACCCGCTCCTTCGGATACCCTGTACGACAACTCCCCGAAACTTATCTCTACGGGAATATCGGAAACCGGAGCATCATTATCCGTTATCGTAACCGATGCCGTGCTCATCGTATCCGATATCGTTATACGACCGTCTATATTCGGTACTACATCCGTCAGTGTCAAATCGAACTCTTCCAAGCCTTCCACCACATCATCGTCACTCGTAGATACTGCGAACGTAGCCGATGTTTCTCCGGACGATATCGTCACCATCCCCGATGGACATGACGAATCCGCAAAGTCTTCGGATGTCACACCACTACCATCTCCGCAAACTACGCTCCACGACACGTCTATAGATTCGTCTGCAGTAACGTCACCACCCAGTTCCAACATGAATATAGCCACACCGCCTTCAGCTACACTCGGCAATCCGGACGTAACCGAAACTACTCCACGGTCATCATCCGATACCGTCACCCTCGCTATACTTGCAACGGATGATACACGCTCACCCGACAATTTCACCTCGAAAACTTCATCTCCTTCCACAACAACATCACCCAGTATAGACACCGACACAGGCAATCGACGAACGTTAGACGTGAACTGCAACGTCAAAGTAGTCTCAGTGTAATCACCGCCATCTACGGTAGCACTTCCGTCTATAGTCGTCACACTCACGCTCACATTCTCACTCGACGATATCGCACCCGATAGCACCGCCACAAGCGTCACATTACCGGCGCCTTCCGATACATCGTACCGCAACTCCTCGAATACTATCTCGCCATCACCGGGACCGGATGAAGGATCGGGACCGGCGGGAAGATCCGCAGCATCGACGTCATTATCCGTTATCGTCACACGCGCCACACTTGCATCGGATGATACACGCTCACCCGACAACTCCACGAAGAAGTATTGATCCAGTTCCAACAACAGATCATCCTCTATCACCACAGACACCGTACCCGTCAGCATATCGGCGGTGAAGGTCAACAACGTCCCGCCAAATTGACCGTAATCTTCGCCGGCAACGGCAGTTCCGTCTATAGTCCTAACACTCAACGTCACACTATCACTCAACGATATCGCACCCGATAGTACCGCCACAAGCGTCACACTACCCGCGCCTTCGGATACCCTGTACGACAACTCCTCGAAACCTATCTCTACGGGAATATCGGGACCCGGAGCATCATTATCCGTTATCGTCACCCGCGCTACACTCGCACCGGACGATATTCGATTACCCGACAACTCCACGAAGAAGTATTGATCCAGTTCCAATAACAGATCATCCTCTATCGACACTGACACTGTACCTGTCAGCATATCGGCGGTGAAGGTCAACAATGTCCCCTCCAATTGACCGTAATCTTCAATGGCAACCGCAGTTCCGTCCATAGTCGTCACAACCACACTCACATTCTCACTCGACGATATCGCACCCGATAGTACCGCCACAAGCGTCACACTACCCGCGCCTTCGGATACCCTGTACGACAACTCCTCGAAACCTATCTCTACTGCGGGCACCACGGGTGGCACTCCATCGTTAGCCAATATCGTAACCGATGCCGTGCTCATCGTAGCCGATATCGTTATACGACCGTCTATATTCGGTACTACATCCGTCAGTGTCAAATCGAACTCTTCCAAGCCTTCCACCACATCATCGTCACTCGTAGATACTGCGAACGTAGCCGACGTTTCTCCGGACGATATCGTCACCATCCCCGATGGACATGACGAATCCGCAAAGTCTTCGGATGTTACGCCACTACCGGCACCGCAAACTACGCTCCACGACACGTCTATAGATTCATCCGCCGTAACGTCACCCGAAAGGTTCACTATGAACCCGACTTCAGCTCCCTCTGATACCGTATCCGTAACAACCATAACCGAAATTACTCCACGGTCATCATCCGATACCGTCACCATCGCTATACTTGCAACGGATGATACACGCTCACCCGACAATTTCACCCCGAAAACTTCCGATCCTTCCACAACAACATCACCCAGTATAGACACCGACACAGGCAATCGACGAACGTTAGACGTGAACTGCAACGTCAAAGTAGTATCAGTGTAATCACCGCCATCTACGGTAGCACTTCCGTCTATAGTCGTCACATTCACGCTCACATTCTCACTCGACGATATCGCACCCGATAGCACCGCCACAAGCGTCACAATACCGGCGCCTTCCGATACATCGTACCGCAACTCCTCGAATACTATCTCGCCATCACCGGGACCGGATGAAGGATCGGGACCGGAGGGAATATCCGCAGCATCGACGTCATTATCCGTTATCGTCACACGCGCTACACTCGCACCGGCCGATATTCGATTACCCGACAACTCCACGAAGAAGTATTGATCCAGTTCCAACAACAGATCATCCTCTATCACCACAGACACCGTACCCGTCGGCATATCGGCGGTGAAGGTCAACAACGTCCCGCCCAATTGACCGTAATCTTCAACGGCAACCGCAGTTCCGTCCATAGTCGTCACAACCACACTCACATTCTCACTCGACGATATCGCACCCGATAGTACCGCCACAAGCGTCACACTACCCGCTCCTTCGGATACCCTGTACGACAACTCCCCGAAACCTATCTCCACTGCGGGCACCACGGGTGGCACTCCATCGTTAGCCAATATCGTAACCGATGCCGTGCTCATCGTATCTGATATCGTTATACGACCGTCTATATTTGGTACTACATCCGTCAGTGTCAAATCGAACTCTTCCAAGCCTTCCACCACATCATCGTCACTCGTAGATACTGCGAACGTAGCCGACGTTTCTCCGGACGATATCGTCACCATCCCCGATGGACATGACGAATCCGCAAAGTCTTCGGATGTCACACCACTACCGGCACCGCAAACTACGCTCCACGACACGTCTATAGATTCGTCCGCCGTAACGTCACCACCCAGTTCCAACGTGAATATAGCCACACCGCCTTCGGTTACACTCGGCAATCCGGACGTAACCGAAACTACTCCACGGTCATCATCCGATACCGTCACCCTCGCTATGCTTGCAACGGATGATACACCATCACCCGACAATTTCACCTCGAAAACTTCATCTCCTTCCACAACAACGTCACCCAGTATAGACACCGACACAGGCAATCGACGAATGTTAGATGTGAACTGCAACGTCAAAGTAGTATCAGTATAATCACCGCCATCTACGGTAGCAGTTCCGTCTATAGTCGTCACAATCACCCTCACATTCTCACTCGACGGTATCGCACCCGATAGCACCGCCACAAGCGTCACATTACCGGCGCCTTCCGATACATCGTACCGCAACTCCTCGAATACTATCTCGCCATCACCGGGACCGGATGAAGGATCGGGACCGGCGGGAAGATCCGCAGCAGCGACATCATTATCCGTTATCGTCACACGCGCTACACTCGCATCGGACGATATTCGATTACCCGACAACTCCACGAAGAAGTATTGATCCAGTTCCAATAACATATCATCCTCTATCACCACAGACACCGCACCTGTCGGCATATCGGCGGTGAAGGTCAACAACGTCCCGCCAAATTGACCGTAATCTTCAATAGCAACGGCAGTTCCGTCCATAGTCGTCACAACCACACTCACATTCTCACTCGACGATATCGCACCCGATAGTACCGCCACAAGCGTCACACTACCCGCTCCTTCGGATACACTGTACGACAACTCCTCGAAACCTATCTCCACGGGAATATCGGAAACGGGAGCATCATTATCCGCTATCGTCACGGATGCCGTGCTCATCGTAGCCGCTATCGTTATACGACCGTCTATATTCGGTACTACATCCGTCAGTGTCAAATCGAACTCTTCCAAGCCTTCCACCACATCATCGTCACTCGTAGATACTGCGAACGTAGCAAACAATTCTCCGGACGATATCGTCACCATCCCCGATGGACATGACGAATCCGCAAAGTCTTCGGATGTTACGCCACTACCATCTCCGCAAACTACGCTCCACGACACGTCTATAGATTCATCCGCCGTAACGTCACCACCCAGTTCCAACGTGAATATAGCCATCCTGCCTTCGGTTACACTCGGCAATCCGGACGTAACCGAAACTACTCCACGGTCATCATCCGATACCGTCACCCTCGATATATTTGCAACGGATGATACACGCTCACCCGACAATTTCACCTCGAAAACTTCCGATCCTTCCACAACAACGTCACCCAGTATAGACACCGACACAGGCAATCGACGAACGTTAGACGTGAACTGCAACGTCAAAGTAGTCTCAGTGTAATCACCGCCATCTACGGTAGCACTTCCGTCTATAGTCGTCACAATCACGCTCACATTCTCACTCGCCTGTATCGCACCCGATAGTACCGCCACAAGCGTCACATTACCGGCGCCTTCCGATACGGCGTACCGCAACTCCTCGAATACTATCTCGCTATCACCGGGACCGGATGAAGGATCGGGACCGGCGGGAAGATCCGCAGCATCAACGTCATTATCCGTTATAGTCACCCGCGCTACACTTGCATCGGACGATATTCGATTACCCGACAACTCCACGAAGAAGTATTGATCCAGTTCCAATAACATATCATCCTCTATCACCACAGATACCGCACGTGTCGGCATATCGGCGGTGAAGGTCAACAACGTCCCGCCAAATTGACCGTAATCTTCAATGGCAACCGCAGTTCCGTCCATAGTCGTCACAACCACACTCACATTCTCACTCGACGATATCGCACCCGATAGTACCGCCACAAGCGTCACACTACCCGCTCCTTCGGATACACTGTACGACAACTCCTCGAAACCTATCTCCACGGGAATATCGGAAACGGGAGCATCATTATCCAATATAGTCACGGATGCCGTGCTCATCGTAGCCGATATCGTTATACGACCGTCTATATTCGGTACTACATCCGTCAGTGTCAAATCGAACTCTTCCAAGCCTTCCACCACATCATCGTCACTCGTAGATACTGCGAACGTAGCCGACGTTTCTCCGGACGATATCGTCACCATCCCCGATGGACAACTGCCGACAAAGTCATCAACAGTCACACCACTACCATCTCCGCAACCTACGCTCCACGACACGTCTATAGATTCATCCGCAGTAACGTCACCCGAAAGGTTCACTATGAACCCGACTTCAGCTCCCTCTGATACCGTATCCGTAACAACCATAACCGAAACTACTCCACGGTCATCATCCGATACCGTCACCATCGCTATACTTGCAACGGATGATACACGCTCACCCGACAATTTCACCTCGAAAACTTCATCTCCTTCCACAACAACGTCACCCAGTATAGACACCGACACAGGCAATCGACGAACGTTAGACGTGAACTGCAACGTCAAAGTAGTCTCAGTGTAATCACCGCCATCTACGGTAGCAATTCCGTCTATAGTCGTCACACTCACCCTCACATTCTCACTCGCCGGTATCGCACCCGATAGCACCGCCACAAGCGTCACACTACCGGCGCCTTCCGATACATCGTACCGCAACTCCTCGAATACTATCTCTCCATCACCGGGACCGGATGAAGGATCGGGACCGACGGGAAGATCCGCAGCATTGACGTCATTATCCGTTATCGTCACACGCGCTACACTCGCACCGGCCGATATTCGCTCACCCGACAACTCCACGAAGAAGTATTGATCCAGTTCCAATAACATATCATCCTCTATCACCACAGACACCGCACGTGTCGGCATATCGGCGGTGAAGGTCAACAACGTCCCCTCCAATTGACCGTAATCTTCAATGGCAACGGCAGTTCCGTCCATAGTCGTCACAACCACACTCACATTCTCACTCGACGATATCGCACCCGATAATACCGCCACAAGCGTCACACTACCCGCGCCTTCGGATACCCTGTACGACAACTCCTCGAAACCTATCTCCACGGGAATATCGGGAACCGGAGCATCATTATCCGTTATAGTCACGGATGCCGTGCTCATCGTAGCCGATATCGTTATACGACCGTCTATATTCGGTACTACATCCGTCAGTGTCAAATCGAACTCTTCCAAGCCTTCCACCACATCATCGTCACTCGTAGATACTGCGAACGTAGCCGACGTTTCTCCGGACGATATCGTCACTATGCCCGATGGACATGACGAATCCGCAAAATCTTCGGATGTCACACCACTACCATCTCCGCAAACTACGCTCCACGACACGTCTATAGATTCGTCCGCCGTAACGTCACCCGAAAGGTTCACTATGAACCCGACTTCAGCTCCCTCTGATACCGTATCCGTAGCAGCCATAACCGAAATTACTCCACGGTCATCATCTCTTATCAGCACTCTCGCCGTAGCAGCAGGCGATATCCTTTTACTCGATAGTCCCAATCGAAAATCTTCATCTCCTTCCACAACAGCATCATCCAATATAGATACTGACACCGTCTGTGTCCTCACTTCAGAGCTGAACATCAACGTTTCCATCACTACGGTGTAATCCTTATCGGCAACACCGCTTCCGTCTATAGCCATCACATCTACCATCACGATCACACCTTCTTGTATCTCACCGGAAAACATCGAAACGCTCAATGTCACACTGTTCACATCCTCCAATACATCGTACGCCAACTCCGCGAAACTTATATCCACAGTATCGTCATCCGCTATCGTAGCCGTCACACTGCTCCTAGTAGAAGATATCGTTATACGACCTTCTATGCTAGGCGATGATTCCTTCAGAGACACGGTGAACTCTTCATCATTTTCCACAATACTATTATCCTTAGTCGGAATAGTGAACCTCTCAAACCCGGAGCCGGCCGCTATCGTCACTGTGCCGGACGGACAACCGTCTATAAAGTCTTCAACGCTTACATCATCCATACAAGACACACTCCACTCCACCGCTATGTCTTCATCCGCTGTAACATCACTCAAGAAACTAACCCTGAATCTTCCTTCACCACCTTCCGGTATCGCAAATGGCGGAGGAGAGGATTGTGGAGAAAGATCATCTCCCCAGCATACCGCCTCACCACCCTCTTGTATACCGCATGTGTGAAACTCCCCTGAGGTCACTGCGCGGAAGCGGACATCTGCCAGTTCAGGAGGTAGAGTAGATTGACCTCTACGATCATCTCCCCAGCATGTCACTTCACCGTCATTGATACCGCCATCTATTATACCGCACGTGTGAGATCTCCCTGAGTCCACTGCGCGGAAACGGACACCGACCAGTTCAGGAGGTAGAGTAGATTGACCATTACGATTATTTCCCCAGCAACCCACTTCACCATCGCGAATACCGCCATCTATTATACCGCACGTGTGATTATTCAATGCGCTTACTGCGCGGAAACGGGCATCTTTCAGTGAAGTAGGTAGAGTAGCTGCATTTTGAAAATTACTTCCCCAGCATTCCACTTTACCGTCATTCTCTCTTATACCGCAGTTGTGAGAACCGCCTGCGGCCACTGCACGGAACCTGACATCCGGCGGCGGGTCAGATTGCTCAACGGTATTACTTCCCCAACATGCCACTTCACCGTCATCGATACCGCCCTCTATTATGCCGCACGTGTGGAAAACTCCTGCGTTTACTGCGCGGAAACGGACATCGACCAGTTCAGGAGTTAGAGTAGCTTGACCGGTGGAATTAGTTCCCCAGCATTCCACTTTATCGTCTTCTTCTCGTATACCGCAAGTGTGATCAAATCCTACGTCTATTGTGCGGAAGCGGACACTGGGCGGTGGAGTATCCCGTATACTTGGTATATTTCCCCAGCATGCCACTTCACCATTTTCTCTTATACCGCACGTGTGCCCACTTCCTGCACTGATGGTTCGGAAACCCATATCGAACGAGATCACAACCATATCGTCATCGTTATCCCTTATACCTACAGCCGTCCTGTCCATAGTATCGGATATCGTTATAAGACCTTTTATGGCGGGTGATACCGAGTCTATGTCTATAGCCACAGTGAGCACTTCCAAACCTTCCACCACATTATCATCATTCGTAGGTACCTCAAACATAGCGGATGATTCACCCGGACCTATCGTAACCGTGCCGGATGGACAACCGCCGACAAAATCCCCGATAGTTACATCACTATCGCCGCCGCAAGTTACGCTCCATTCCACAACTATGGGTTCAACTGTAACAACATTGGTCAATTCCACATTGAACACAACTGCATTGCCTTCATCTACAATCGCCGATACGGCATTGACAGAAATCACTCCACGATCAGCATCATCTACCGTCACATCCTCCGATGAAAACTCTCTATCCTGTATCACGAAGGCACTCAAAGGCCTATCAGCAACAGGAACTATCACACGGAAAACCTCATCTCCCTCCAAAACATTATCCGACACCACAAACAGCGTTACAGATGCGGATGTAACCGTGCTCGCAGGTATCGTTACTATACCTGAAAGAGCTTGACCGGGCGCAAAGTCCGATACGGATGCCGAGCCAAACGATACACGCCAAGGCAAAGCCACTTCTCTCGATATCGTATCATCCAACAACAAGTTGAAGGTCACGGAACCGCCTTCCGCCACTGACGAATCATTCGACACCACACGAACGATCAAACCGTCATTGTCTAGTAAGTTCACCTCAGACACAAAATCACCCGCCCTATCATCGAAGACAATATTGAAGTCACCCGCCGTCATCGTCACAATCGACACAGTGAAACTCTCCGTCACTTCTCTAACTTCATCGTCCAAAGTCATAAACGAGAAGACTGCAGACGTTTCACCCTCTGTTATCGTCTCTATACCAAATGGACAACCGCCGGCAAAATCTACAGAAGATGCAACACCCGTAACATCAGTGGCACAGTTCACACGCCACGAGAGAGTTATATCTGAAATAGCCGTCACTCCGTCAGCCAAACTCACCGTGAATATACCCACACTCACACCGATAACAGACTCTTCCACAAAATCAGGTACAGACACGGAAAGAACGGCTTCATCCGTTATAGTCACCGATGCCGTGCTCATCGTAGCCGATATCGTTATACGACCGTCTATATTCGGTACTACATCCGTCAGTGTCAAATCGAACTCTTCCAAGCCTTCCACCACATCATCGTCACTCGTAGATACTGCGAACGTAGCCGACGTTTCTCCGGACGATATCGTCACCATCCCCGATGGACAACTGCCGACAAAGTCATCAGCAGTTACGCCACTACCGGCACCGCAACCTACGCTCCACGACACGTCTATAGATTCGTCTGCAGTAACGTCACCACCCAGTTCCAACATGAATATAGCCATCCTGCCTTCGGTTACACTCGGCAATCCGGACGTAACCGAAACTACTCCACGGTCATCATCCGATACCGTCACCCTCGCTATACTTGCAGCAAATGATACACCATCACCCGACAATTTCACCTCGAAAACTTCCGATCTCCTTCCACAACAACGTCACCCAGTATAGACACCGACACAGGCAATCGACGAACGTTAGACGTGAACTGCAACGTCAAAGTAGTCTCAGTATAATCACCGCCACCTACGGTAGCAATTCCGTCTATAGTCGTCACATTCACGCTCACATTCTCACTCGACGATATCGCACCCGATAGCACCGCCACAAGCGTCACATTACCGGCTCCTTCCGATACATCGTACCGCAACTCCTCGAATACTATCTCTCCATCACCGGGACCGGATGAAGGATCGGGACCGGCGGGAAGATCCGCAACATCAACATCATTATCCGTTATCGTCACCCGCGCCACACTTGCATCGGCCGATATTCGATTACCCGACAACTCCACGAAGAAGTATTGATCCAGTTCCAATAACATATCATCCTCTATCGACACTGACACTGTACCTGTCAGCATATCGGCGGTGAAGGTCAACAACGTCCCCTCCAATTGACCGTAATCTTCAACGGCAACCGCAGTTCCGTCCATAGTCGTCACAACCACACTCACATTCTCACTCGACGATATCGCACCCGATAGTACCGCCACAAGCGTCACACTACCCGCTCCTTCGGATACCCTGTACGACAATTCCCCGAAACCTATCTCCAATGCGGGCACCACGGGTGGCACTCCATCGTTAGCCAATAGTCTTCGGATGTCACGCCAACTATCGCTCCACGACACGTCTATAGATGCCGTGCTCATGAACCCGACTTAGCTCCCTCTGATACCGATATCGTTATACGACCGTCTATATTCGGTACTACATCCGTCAGTGTCAAATGCAACGAACTCTTCCAAGCCTTCCACCACATCATCGTCACCCGATCGTAGATACTGCGAACGTATCTCGCCGTCACCGGGACCGGATGAAGGATCGGGACCGGCGGGAAGATCCGCAGCAGCGACGTCATTATCCGTTACACTCTCCGGACGATATCGTCACCATCCCCGATGGACAACTGCCGACAAAGTCATCAGCAGTCACACCACTACCATCTCCGCAACCTACGCTCCACGACACGTCTATAGATTCGTACGACCGTCTATATTCGGTACTACATCCGTCAGTGTCCGAACTCTTCCAAGCCTTCCACCACATCATCGTCACTCACTGCGAACGAATATAGCCATCCTACCTTCAGCTACACTCGGCAATCCGGACGTAACCGAAATTACTCCACGGTCATCATCCGATACCGTCACCCTCGCTATACTCGCAGCAAATGATACACTATCACCCGACAATTTCACCTCGAAAACTTCCGATCCTTCCACAACAACGTCATCCAATATAGACACCGACACAGGCAATCGACGAACGTTAGACGTGAACTGCAACGTCAACGTAGTCTCAGTATAATCACCGCCACCTACGGTAGCAATTCCGTCTATAGTCGTCACATTCACGCTCACATTCTCACTCGACGATATCGCACCCGATAGCACCGCCACAAGCGTCACATTACCGGCTCCTTCCGATACATCGTACCGCAACTCCTCGAATACTATCTCTCCATCACCGGGACCGGATGAAGGATCGGGACCGGCGGGAAGATCCGCAACATCAACATCATTATCCGTTATCGTCACCCGCGCCACACTTGCATCGGCCGATATTCGATTACCCGACAACTCCACGAAGAAGTATTGATCCAGTTCCAATAACATATCATCCTCTATCGACACTGACACTGTACCTGTCAGCATATCGGCGGTGAAGGTCAACAACGTCCCCTCCAATTGACCGTAATCTTCAACGGCAACCGCAGTTCCGTCCATAGTCGTCACAACCACACTCACATTCTCACTCGACGATATCGCACCCGATAGTACCGCCACAAGCGTCACACTACCCGCTCCTTCGGATACCCTGTACGACAACTCCCCGAAACCTATCTCCACTGCGGGCACCACGGGTGGCACTCCATCATTATCCGTTATCGCGGCAGATGCTGAACCCATCGTATCCGATATCGTTATACGACCGTCTATATTCGGTACTACATCCGTCAGTGTCAAATCGAACTCTTCCAAGCCTTCCACCACATTATCATCAGTCGTAAACACGGTGAACGTAGCCGACGTTTCTCCCGAAACTATCTCTACCATGCCCGCCGGACAACCGTCTATAAAGTCTTCCCCAGTTACATCACTACCGCTGCCACAACTCACACTCCACTCCACTCCTATAACCTCTTCCGCAGTAACTCCACCCGTCAGTTCCACTCTGAAACTCACGCCGTCTCCTTCGGATACCAATATGCTATCGGCCGCCAACGTAATCTCACCGAGGTCGGCGGGATCATCCAATATCGTTACTTGACCCGATGAGAACTCCACAGACTGTATCACGAAGTTTTCAGATGTAGGACGTCCGTCAACCGGAACTATCACATAGAAGGTCTCATCTCCCTCCACAACAGTATCCGAACGCACATCCACCGTTACCAACGCGGATTCACGCATGTTCGCAGGTATCTCTACTGTGCCCGAAAGCGCTTGACTAGCCGCAAAGTCCAACCCAGACGCAGAGCCAAACGATATAGCCCAAGGCAAAGTCAATGCTTCTGATAAGGTTGATGCGGTATCATCCAACACTAGGTTGAAGGTCACGAATTCTCCCTCCGCCACTGACAAGGGACTCAACCGCACCTCAAAATTCACCGACTGTTCGTCTAGCAAGTTCAGATTAACCACAAACTCACTCACGAATCCATCCGCCCCATCGCCGAAGACCACATCAAAGTCACCGGCAGTCATCGCCGCTATCGAAACAGTGAAACTCTCCGTCCCCTCTCTAATCTCATCATCCAAAGCAGTAAACGAGAAGACCGCAGATGTTTCACCCGCCAATATCGTCGCCGTGCCCGATGGACATTCACCATTTGCAAAGTCCGCAGATGATGCGGCACCCGTCACATCAGTCGCACAGGTCACACTCCATGAAAGAGTTATATCCGAAACTGCCGTAACAACATCACCAACAACATCACCCAAACTCACCGTGAACGTCGCAACACTCATACCCGAAATAGACTCTTCCACAAAATCAGGGACAGACACCGAAAGAACCGCTTCATCCGTTATCGTCACCGATGCCGTGCTCATCGTATCCGATATCGTTATAAAACCTTCTATATCGTCAGATACACCCGTAATAGATACAAGCAACTCTTCATCATTCTCCACCACACTATCCCTATCAGTCATAATCGTGAAAATCGTTGAAGTTTGACCCGCTGCTATAGTCGCCGTGCCCGTCGGACAACCGCCTATAAAGTCTTCATCGCTTACACCCATACCGCCGTCACAACTCACTCGCCATTCCACAAATATCGCTTCATCCACCGTAACGTCACCTGTCAGTTCCGTCATGAAGATTGCCACACCGCCTTCGTCTACACGAGAAGATACCGCTCTAAACGTAATCACTCCACGGTTATTATCTCCATCTCTTATCGACACTTCCGCCCGAGGCGCATCGGAAGATATGCTCTCACCCGATAGTGCCAATACGAAATTTTCAGTACCTTCCAAAACGGCATCTTCCAATATAGACACTGACAACGTCTGTGTCCTTACTGCCGAGCTAAACACCAACGTTCTTATCACCTCAGTGTAATCTTCGCCGGCAACGGCACTTCCGTCTATAGTCGTCACAACCACCGTCACAACCACACCTTCGTTTATCTCACCGGACAACACCGAAACAGTCAGCGTCACACTACCTACATCCTCCGATACATCGTACGTCAATTCCTCGAAACCTATATCTACGGTGCCGTCATCCGTTATAGTAGCCGTTATGCTGTCTCTAGTAGGAGATATCGTTATCAGACCTTCTATACTAGGCGATGCTTTTATCAAAGATACTGTGAAATCTTCATCACTCTCCAAAACCATATCATCATTAGTCGAAATAGTGAATCTCGCAAAATCGGAGCCTACCGCTATCGTCACTGTGCCGGATGGACAACCCCCTACAAAGTCTTCACCGCTTACATCGCCGTCACAAGACACACTCCAATCCACCGATATGTCTTCATCCGCTGTAACATCGCTAGAGAACACAACTCTAAAGCCTCTTTCACCGCCTTCGGGTATCTCGAATGATTGAGCAAGGAGACTATCTCCACTGCATACCGCTTCATCCGTTCCTTGTATACCGCATGGGAGGAAGCGGACGCCTGCAGGTGGAGTAGTTACAGATGAACCTCCGATAGAAACTCCCCAGCATTCCGCTTTTCCGTTGTCTTCTCGTATACCGCAGGTGTGACCCAGTCCTGCGCCCAATGCACGGAAGCGGATAGCGGAACCATCGGTTTCCGTTGTCGGAGTAATTCGATCGTTTAATGGATTTCCCCAGCATCTCACTTCACCATCATCGATACCGCCGTCTACTATACCGCAGGTGTGACTCGCTCCTGCGCTCAATGCGCGGAAACGGACATCCGACAGTTCAGCAGGTAGAGTCGTAATCGTTTGAAGAGCATTATCTCTTCCCCAGCATTCCACTTTACCGTTATCTTCTCGTATACCGCAGGTGTGATGGTCTCCTGCGTTCAATGTGCGGAAACGGACATCCGGCTGAGGAGTAGTTCGACCATTGGCATCATTTCCCCAGCATGCCGCTTTACCGTTATCTTCTCGTATGCCGCAGGTGTGCCTCGCTCCTGCACTCACTGTGCGGAAGCGGACATCCGACAGTCGAGCAGGTATAGTAGATTCATTAGCTCCGACTGAATTAATTCCCCAACATGCCGCTCTACCGTTATCTTCTCGTATACCGCACGTGTGACTCCTGCCCGCGCTCACTGCACGGAAGAGGACATCCGCCAGTTGAATTCCGTCAGGAGTAACAAGAGAAGTTCGATCGCCTAATGGATTTCCCCAGCATTCCACTGTGCCGTCTTCTTGTATACCGCAGGTGTGTATATCTCCGGCGCTCACTGTGCGGAAGCGGACATCCGACAGTCGAGGAGGTAGAGCAACTTGCCCACCCATATCGATATTGGTTCCGACTCCCCAGCATTCCACTGTGCCGTCTTCTCTTATACCGCACGTGTGAAACTCTCCCGCACTGACGGTTTCGAAAACGGTATCAAACAAAATCACAATCCTGCTATCATCGTTATCCCTTATACCTACAGCCGTCCTGCCCATATCATCGGATATCGTTATAAGGCCTTCTATGGCGGGTACGGCGGGTGATACCGAGTCTATAGCCACAGTGAGCACTTCCAAACCTTCCACCACATTATCCTCATTCGTAGATACCGCGAAAGTAGCAAACGATTGACCCGAAGCTATCGTTACTGTGCCGGACGGACAAACACCTACAAAATCTGCAACACTTACATCGCCGACATCACAAGACACACTCCACTCAACCGTTATATCTTCACTCGCTATAACATCACTCGAGAAACCAACGCGGAAGGCTCCTCCGCCGCCTTCGGGTATCGCAAATGACTGACCGGAACCATCACTCTCACGGCATACCGCTTCACCAACTTCTTGTATACCGCAGGTAGTATCCTCTCCCACGCTCATTGCGAAGGAGCGAACATTCTCCGGCGGAGCGGCTTGGTCAAAATCGCTGGGTCCTTCATCACTCTCACTATCAGAGCCCAGACCCCAGCATTCCGCCTCACCGTTATCTTCTCGGATGCCGCACGTGTGTCTTCTTCCCCCGCTCAATGCAAGGAAGCGTACATCCGCCGGAGGAGTAGCTTGACCAAAAACACTTTCTCCCCAGCATGCCACTTCACCGTCATCGATACCGCCGTCTATTATACCGCAAGTGTGGTTATCTCCTGCGCCCAACTTACGGAAGCGGACATCTGACAGTCGAGCAGGTATAGTAGATTGACGAGTACCCGTGTCATTATTTCCCCAGCATGCCGTTTCGCCGTTGTCTTCTCGTATACCGCAGGTGTGGAAACCTCCGCTTATCACTGTGAGGAAACGGACACCTGCCAGTTGAATTCCGTCAGGAGTAACAAGAGTAGTTTGAGCACCCGGTCCCCAGCATTCCACTTCACTGTTGTCTTCTCGTATACCGCAGGTGTGGTTATTTCCTGCGCTCACGGCGCGGAAACTGACACCCTGAGTTGGAGAAGATTGCTCCGAACGATCATTTCCCCAGCATTCCACTTCACTGTTGTCTTCTCGTATACCGCAGGTGTGAAGAGCTCCTGCGCTTATTGCACGGAAAGCACCCGGTGGAGGAACGGCTTGGTCAAAATCGTCTGCTCCTTCATTACCCTCACCAAGATCCGAACCCAGACCCCAACATTCCACTTCACTGTTGTCTTCTCGTATACCGCATGTGTGGAATTGTCCCCCACTCACTGCGCGGAAAGCACCCTGCGGAGGAACGGCTTGGTCAAAATCGTTGGATCCTTCATCACTCTCACTATCAGAGCCCAGACCCCAGCATTCCACTTCACCATCTCCCGTTATACCGCACGTGTGAAGCCATCCCGCACTGACGGCTTGGAAGCCTTTATCGAACGAGATTACAATCGTACCGGTATCGTTATCCCTTATCGTCACAATGCTCTCATCACCCGAAATCGTTATACGATCGTCTAGATCCGGTGATACACCCGTAAGTGTCACACTGAACGCTTCCATACCTTCCACCACATTATCGTCATTCGTAGGCACCTCGAACATAGCGGATGATTCACCCGGACCTATCGTAACCGTGCCGGATGGGCAACCGCCGACAAAATCCCCGATAGTTGCATCACTATCGCCGCCGCAAGTTACGCTCCATCCCACAACTATGGGTTCAACTGTAACAACATTGGTCAACTCCACCGTGAACACTGCCACACTACCCTCATCTACAGGAGAAGATACGGCACGGACAGAAATCTCTCCACCATCGGCAGCATCATCTATAGTCACATCATCCGAAGAGAACTCTATACGCTGTATCACGAAATCGACCGACACAGGCCTTCCCTCAATCGGAACTACCACACGGAAAACCTCATCTCCCTCCACAACATTATCCGAACGCACACGCAACGTTACGGGTGCGGATGTAAGCGTGTTCGCAGGTATCGTTACCGTGCCTGAAAGTGGCTGATCAAACTCAAAGTCCGATGCGGATGCCGATACGAACAACACACGCCAAGGCAAACTCAATTCTTCCGATATCGCTTCATCCAACACCAAGTTGAAGGTAACGGATTCTCCTCTGCCACTGACGAATCACTCGATACAACACTAACATTCACAGCCTCATCATCTAGCAATCTCACCTCTGACACAAACTCATCCAGCCCATTATCGAAGACCACATCAAAGCTACCTACCGTCATTGCCTCAAACAACACAGTGAATATCTCCGTCCCTTCTAGTTCCTCATCGTTCTGAATATCAAACGAGAAGATCGCAGATGTTTGACCGCTTTCTATACGCACTGTGCCGGACGGGCAATCATCGCCAAAGTCGGCAAAGTCGGCAAAGTCGGCAAAGTCGGCAGCCGGTGCAACACCGATGACACCGGTGGCACAGTCCACACGCCACAAAACATCTATATCATCAGACGCAGTAACTCCGCCTATCAGGATAACCTCGAATATCGCAACATTCATACCGTCAAGAGCCTCTTCCACTTCAGCAGAATCGGGTCCAACCACGGAGAGAACCGCCTCATCCTCTATCGTCACGGATGCCGTGTCCAAAGCGGCGGATATCGTTATAAAACCTTCTATATTGGTAGATAGGCCCGTAAGAGACGTAAGAGATACCGTAAATTCTTCATCATTCTCCACCACACTATCCGTATCAGTCGTAATTGTGAAAATCGCTGAAGTTTCACCTACCCCTATCGTCGCTATACCCGATGGACAACCGCCTACAAAGTCCAAAGCAGATACACCGCCACCGCAAGCAACGTTCCATTCCACACCTATAGCCTCGTCCGCTATAACATCATCTCCCAGCTCCACCGTGAACGCCACTTCGCCTCCCTCCGATACCGTACTCGTTCCAACCGTAACCGAAATTACCCCACGGTCACCATCCAATATCGTCACCGTCGCTACACTTGAAGCGGAGGATACACCCTCACCGGACAACCTCAACGTGAACTCTTCACTACCTTCCACAATACTATCCGATATTACAGGAGGTAGAATAAGAAACCTGCGAGTTACAACGGAACTAAACGTCAACGTCGCAGTGGTAGCAGTGTAATCTTCGCCCGCAACCGCACTTCCGTCAACAGTCATAACAACCACCGTCACACTCTCACCCATCTCTATAGCCCCGGACAAAATCAACACTCTCACAGTGAAAGATCCTACTCCTTCATCTATTTGGTAACTCAATCTCTCAAAACCTATCTCAAGCGGAGCCCCCACAAATCCATCATTACCCCTTATCGTCACGGCTGCCGTGTTAATATCACCCAACGTTATACCTTCTATAGTGGGTACCACGAGCGCTTCTATAGTAGGCAACACGCTCGATAGTGTCACAACGAACACTTCATCATCTTCCGGCTCATCATCATCATTCGTCACAATCGTGAAAGCTGCAGACGTAGAACCGGCATCTATAGTCACCGTACCGGATGGACAACCGCCCACAAAATCTTCAGCCGTTATACCGCTACCATCGCCGCAACTCACGCTCCATTCCACATCTATAGCTATAGCCTCATCAACACTACCGCTCAGATTCACTGTGAACACAGCCGTACTACCTTCATCTACAGTCTTCGTTTCGACAGCGATAGAAATTACCGCACGGTAGTTGGGATCATCCAATATCGTCACATTCTCTGACGAGAACACCCCAGACTGTATCACGAAGTCATCCGATACAGGCCTCCCAGCACGCGGAACTACCAAACGGAAAACCTCAGCGTCTTCCACAAGGTTATCCGCAGGCACAACTATTATCAATTCGGATGTGCCCCTGTTCGCAGGTATCATTAACGTGCCTGTAATGGGTTGACCCTGAAAGTCATCCGCCGTTGCCGTGTCAAACAATATAGCCCAAGGCAAAGTCAATGCTTCTGATACCATTTCATCCAACACTAGGTTGAAGGTCACGAATCCTCCCTCAAACACTGACGAAACACTCGTTGTAACAATAACACTAACATTCACCGTATCGTCGTCTAGCAAGTTCAGATCAGTCACAAACTCATCCAGCCCATTATCGAAGACCACATCAAAGCTACCTACCGTCATTGCCGCAACCGAAACGGTGAACCTCTCCGTCCCCTCGCGAGCATCATCGTCCATAGTCATAAACGAGAAGACCGCCGAAGTATCACCCGCCGCTATCGTCTCCGTGCCCTCCGGACAACCGCCGACAAAGTCCGCAGATGATACAACACCCGTCACACAGTTCACACTCCACGAAAGAGTTATATCCTCAGCAGCCTCAGTGACCCCGTCAGACAAACTCACAGTGAACGTCGCAACACTCATGCCCGAAACAGACTCATCCACTTCAGCAGAATCGGGTCCAACCACGGAGAGAACGGCTTCATCCTCTATAGTCGCACTAGCAATACTCAAAGTTCCGGATATTGTTATACGACCCTCTATATCGGAAGTCAATCCACTAAGAGACACGACAAACTTTTCATCATTTTCCACCACACTATCCTTGTCCGTCGTAATCGTGAAGACCGATGATACTTGACCCGCCGCTATAGTCGATATACCGGATGGACAACCTCCCACAAAGTCGTCAGCAGTTACACCGCTACCGCAAGCAACACTCCATTCCACACCTATAGCAGCGTCCGATCTAACCACATCCTCCAGCTCCACCGTGAACATCACTGCAGATCCCTCGGATACCGTACCTATCCCAACCGTAAGCGAAACTACCCCACGATCATTATCCGCATCCTCTATCGTCACTCGCGCTACGCTCGCAGTAGCAGATATACTCTCACCGGACAGTTCCACTAGGAAGTATTGATCCCCTTCCACAATCGAATCTTCCAGTATCGTCACTGCCACCGTATGCGTCGTCGCATCGGCGGTAAAAATCAACGTTTCTTCCAACCGAATGTAATCCGAAACGGCAAAAGCAGTTCCGTCCATAGTCATAACCGTCACCGTCACACTATCACCCGCATCTATACTCCCCGCCAACACTGACACAGTCAACGTCACACTACCCGCATCCTCATCCACGCGGTACTCCGTAGGCGAGAAACCTATATACACAGGAATCACGGGTGGCACTCCATCGTTAGCCAATATCGTAACCGGTGCCGTGCTCATCGTAGCCGATATCGTTATACGACCGTCTATATTCGGTACTACATCCGTCAGTGTCAAATCGAACTCTTCCAAGCCTTCCACCACGCTATCGTCTTTCGTAGATACTGCGAACGTAGCCGATGTTTCTCCGGACGATATCGTCACCATGCCGGATGGACAACTGCCGACAAAGTCATCAGCAGTTACACCACTACCGGCACCGCAACCTACGCTCCACGACACCTCTATAGATTCATCCGCCGTAACGTCACCACCCAGTTCCAACGTGAATATAGCCATCCTGCCTTCGGCTACACTCGGCAATCCGGACGTAACCGAAACTACTCCACGGTCATCATCCGATACCGTCACCCTCGCTATGCTTGCAACGGATGATACACCATCACCCGACAATTTCACCTCGAAAACTTCCGATCCTTCCACAACAACGTCACCCAGTATAGACACCGACACAGGCAATCGACGAACGTTAGACGTGAACTGCAACGTCAACGTCGTATCAGTGTAATCACCGCCATCTACGGTAGCACTTCCGTCTATAGTCGTCACATTCACGCTCACATTCTCACTCGACGATATCGCACCCGATAGTACCGCCACAAGCGTCACATTACCGGCGCCTTCCGATACATCGTACCGCAACTCCTCGAATACTATCTCGCCATCACCGGGACCGGATGAAGGATCGGGACCGGCGGGAAGATCCGCAGCAGCGACGTCATTATCCGTTATAGTCACCCGCGCTACACTTGCATCGGATGATACACGCTCACCCGACAACTCCACGAAGAAGTATTGATCCAGTTCCAACAACATATCATCCTCTATCACCACAGACACCGTACGTGTCAGCATATCGGCGGTGAAGGTCAACAACGTCTCACCCAATTGACCGTAATCTTCGCCAGCAACGGCAGTTCCGTCTATAGTCCTAACACTCAACGTCACACTATCACTCGACGATATCGCACCCGATAGTACCGCCACAAGCGTCACACTACCCGCTCCTTCGGATACCCTGTACGACAACTCCTCGAAACCTATCTCCACGGGAATATCGGGAACGGGAGCGTCATTATCCGTTATCGTCACCCGCGCTACACTCGCATCGGCCGATATTCGATTACCCGACAACTCCACGAAGAAGTATTGATCCAGTTCCAATAACATATCATCCTCTATCACCACAGACACCGTACCTGTCAGCATATCGGCGGTGAAGGTCAACAACGTCCCGCCCAATTGACCGTAATCTTCAATAGCAACGGCAGTTCCGTCCATAGTCGTCACAACCACACTCACATTCTCACTCGACGATATCGCACCCGATAGTACCGCCACAAGCGTCACACTACCCGCTCCTTCGGATACCCTGTACGACAACTCCTCGAAACCTATCTCCACTGCTGGCACCACGGGTGGCACTCCATCATTATCCGTTATAGTCACCGATGCCGTGCTCATCGTAGCCGATATCGTTATACGACCGTCTATATTCGGTACTACATCCGTCAGTGTCAAATCGAACTCTTCCAAGCCTTCCACCACATCATCGTCACTCGTAGATACTGCGAACGTAGCCGATGTTTCTCCGGACGATATCGTCACCATGCCGGATGGACAACTGCCGACAAAGTCATCGGATGTCACGCCACTACCGTCTCCGCAAACTACGCTCCACGACACGTCTATAGATTCATCCGCCGTAACGTCACCACCCAGTTCCAACATGAATATAGCCATCCTGCCTTCGGTTACACTCGGCAATCCGGACGTAACCGAAATTACTCCACGGTCATCATCCGATACCGTCACCATCGCTATACTTGCAGCAAATGATACACCATCACCCGACAATTTCACCCCGAAAACTTCATCTCCTTCCACAACAACGTCACCCAGTATAGACACCGACACAGGCAATCGACGAACGTTAGACGTGAACTGCAACGTCAAAGTAGTATCAGTATAATCACCGCCATCTACGGTAGCAATTCCGTCTATAGTCATCACACTCACGCTCACATTCTCACTCGACGATATCGCACCCGATAGTACCGCCACAAGCGTCACACTACCGGCGCCTTCCAATACATCGTACCGCAACTCCTCGAATACTATCTCGCCATCACCGGGACCGGATGAAGGATCGGGACCCGCGGGAAGATCCGCAGCATCGACGTCATTATCCGTTATCGTCACACGCGCTACGCTTGCATCGGATGATACACGCTCACCCGACAACTCCACGAAGAAGTATTGATCCAGTTCCAACAACATATCATCCTCTATCACCACAGACACCGCACGTGTCGGCATATCGGCGGTGAAGGTCAACAATGTCCCGCCCAATTGACCGTAATCTTCAATGGCAACCGCAGTTCCGTCCATAGTCGTCACAACCACACTCACATTCTCACTCGACGATATCGCACCCGATAGTACCGCCACAAGCGTCACACTACCCGCTCCTTCGGATACCCTGTACGACAACTCCTCGAAACCTATCTCCACTGCGGGCGCCACGGGTGGCACTCCATCATTATCCGTTATCGTAACCGATGCCGTGCTCATCGTAGCCGATATCGTTATACGACCGTCTATATTCGGTACTACATCCGTCAGTGTCAAATCGAACTCTTCCAAGCCTTCCACCACATCATCGTCACTCGTAGATACTGCGAACGTAGCAGACGTTTCTCCGGACGATATCGTCACCATCCCCGATGGACATGACGAATCCGCAAAGTCTTCGGACGTCACACCACTACCGGCACCGCAAACTACGCTCCACGACACGTCTATAGATTCGTCCGCCGTAACGTCACCCGAAAGGTTCACTATGAACCCGACTTCAGCTCCCTCTGATACCGTATCCGTAACAACCATAACCGAAACTACTCCACGGTCATCATCCGATACCGTCACCCTCGCTATACTTGCAACGGATGATACACGCTCACCCGACAATTTCACCTCGAAAACTTCATCTCCTTCCACAACAACATCATCCAATATAGACACCGACACAGGCAATCGACGAACGTCCACGTGAACTGCAACGGAGTAGATCATCGACAATTTCACCTCGAAAACTTCATCTCCTTCCACCGACACAGGCAATCGACGAACGTTAGACGTGAACTGCAACGTCAAAGTAGTCTCAGTGTAATCACCGCCATCTACGGTAGCAATTCCGTCTATAGTCGTCACAATCACACTCACATTTTCACTTGACGATATCGCACCCGATAGTACCGCCACAAGCGTCACACTACCGGCGCCTTCCAATACATCGTACCGCAACTCCTCGAATACTATCTCGCCATCACCGGGACCGGATGAAGGATCGGGACCGGCGGGAATATCCGCAGCAGCGACGTCATTATCCGTTATCGTCACACGCGCTACACTCGCATCGGCCGATATTCGATTACCCGACAACTCCACGAAGAAGTATTGATCCAGTTCCAACAACAGATCATCCTCTATCACCACGGACACCGCACGTGTCGGCATATCGGCGGTGAAGGTCAACAACGTCCCACCCAATTGACCGTAATCTTCAACGGCAACCGCAGTTCCGTCTATAGTCCTAACACTCAACGTCACACTATCACTCGACGATATCGCACCCGATAGTACCGCCACAAGCGTCACACTACCCGCTCCTTCGGATACCCTGTACGACAACTCCTCGAAACCTATCTCCACGGGAATATCGGGAACGGGAGCGTCATTATCCGTTATCGTCACCCGCGCTACACTTGCATCGGACGATATTCGATTACCCGACAACTCCACGAAGAAGTATTGATCCAGTTCCAACAACATATCATCCTCTATCACCACAGACACCGCACGTGTCGGCATATCGGCGGTGAAGGTCAACAACGTCCCGCCCAATTGACCGTAATCTTCAACGGCAACGGCAGTTCCGTCTATAGTCCTAACACTCAACGTCACACTATCACTCGACGATATCGCACCCGATAGTACCGCCACAAGCGTCACACTACCCGCTCCTTCGGATACCCTGTACGACAACTCCTCGAAACCTATCTCCACTGCGGGCACCACGGGTGGCACTCCATCGTTAGCCAATATCGTAACCGATGCCGTGCTCATCGTAGCCGATATCGTTATACGACCGTCTATATTCGGTACTACATCCGTCAGTGTCAAATCGAACTCTTCCAAGCCTTCCACCACATCATCGTCACTCGTAGATACTGCGAACGTAGCCGACGTTTCTCCGGACGATATCGTCACTATGCCCGATGGACAACTGCCGACAAAGTCATCAGCAGTTACACCACTACCATCTCCGCAAACTACGCTCCACGACACGTCTATAGATTCGTCCGCAGTAACGTCACCACCCAGTTCCAACATGAATATAGCCATCCTACCTTCAGCTACACTTGGCAATCCGGGCGTAACCGAAACTACTCCACGGTCATCATCCGATACCGTCACCATCGCTATACTTGCAACGGATGATACACGCTCACCCGACAATTTCACCTCGAAAACTTCATCTCCTTCCACAACAACATCACCCAGTATAGACACCGACACAGGCAATCGACGAACGTTAGACGTGAACTGCAACGTCAAAGTAGTCTCAGTGTAATCACCGCCATCTACAGTAGCAATTCCGTCTATAGTCGTCACATTCACACTCACATTCTCACTCGCCTGTATCGCACCCGATAGCACCGCCACAAGCGTCACAATACCGGCGCCTTCCAATACATCGTACCGCAACTCCTCGAAACCTATCTCGCCATCACCGGGACCGGATGAAGGATCGGGACCGGCGGGAAGATCCGCAGCAGCGACATCATTATCCGTTATCGTCACACGCGCTACACTTGCATCGGACGATACACGCTCACCCGACAACTCCACGAAGAAGTATTGATCCAGTTCCAATAACATATCATCCTCTATCACCACAGACACCGCACGTGTCGGCATATCGGCGGTGAAGGTCAACAATGTCCCGCCCAATTGACCGTAATCTTCAACGGCAACGGCAGTTCCGTCTATAGTCCTAACACTCAACGTCACACTATCACTCGACGATATCGCACCCGATAGCACCGCCACAAGCGTCACACTACCCGCTCCTTCGGATACCCTGTACGACAACTCCTCGAAACCTATCTCTACGGGAATATCGGGAACCGGAGCATCATTATCTGTTATAGTCACCCGCGCTACACTTGCATCGGCCGATATTCGATTACCCGACAACTCCACGAAGAAGTATTGACCCAGTTCCAATAACATATCATCCTCTATCACCACAGACACCGCACGTGTCGGCATATCGGCGGTGAAGGTCAACAACGTCCCACCCAATTGACCGTAATCTTCAATGGCAACCGCAGTTCCGTCCATAGTCGTCACAACCACACTCACATTCTCACTTGACGATATCGCACCCGATAGTACCGCCACAAGCGTCACACTACCCGCTCCTTCGGATACCCTGTACGACAACTCCTCGAAACCTATCTCTACGGGAATATCGGAAACCGGAGCATCATTATCCGTTATCGTCACGGATGCCGTGCTCATCGTAGCCGATATCGTTATACGACCGTCTATATTCGGTACTACATCCGTCAGTGTCAAATCGAACTCTTCCAAGCCTTCCACCACATCATCGTCACTCGTAGATACTGCGAACGTAGCCGACGTTTCTCCGGACGATATCGTCACCATCCCCGATGGACAACTGCCGACAAAGTCATCAGCAGTTACACCACTACCGGCACCGCAACCTACGCTCCACGATACGTCTATAGATTCGTCTGCAGTAACGTCACCACCCAGTTCCAACATGAATATAGCCATCCTACCTTCGGTTACACTCGGCAATCCGGACGTAACCGAAACTACTCCACGGTCATCATCCGATACCGTCACCCTCGCTATACTTGCAACGGATGATACACGCTCACCCGACAATTTCACCTCGAAAACTTCCGATCCTTCCACAACAACGTCACCCAATATAGACACCGACACAGGCAATCGACGAACGTTAGACGTGAACTGCAACGTCAAAGTAGTATCAGTATAATCACCGCCATCTACGGTAGCAATTCCGTCTATAGTCGTCACACTCACACTTACATTCTCACTCGACGATATCGCACCCGATAGTACCGCCACAAGCGTCACATTACCGGCGCCTTCCGATACATCGTACCGCAACTCCTCGAATACTATCTCGCCATCACCGGGACCGGATGAAGGATCGGGACCGGCGGGAAGATCCGCAGCAGCGACATCATTATCCGTTATCGTAACCCGCGCCACACTTGCATCGGCCGATATTCGATTACCCGACAACTCCACGAAGAAGTATTGATCCAGTTCCAACAACAGATCATCCTCTATCACCACTGACACCGTACGTGTCGGCATATCGGCGGTGAAGGTCAACAACGTCCCGCCCAATTGACCGTAATCTTCAACGGCAACGGCAGTTCCGTCCATAGTCGTCACAACCACACTCACATTCTCACTCGACGATATCGCACCCGATAGTACCGCCACAAGCGTCACAATACCGGCGCCTTCGGATACCCTGTACGACAACTCCTCGAAACCTATCTCCACGGGAATATCGGGAACGGGAGCATCATTATCCGTTATCGTAACCGATGCCGTGCTCATCGTATCCGATATCGTTATACGACCGTCTATATTCGGTACTACATCCGTCAGTGTCAAATCGAACTCTTCCAAGCCTTCCACCACATCATCGTCACTCGTAGATACGGTGAACATAGCCGACGTTTCTCCGGACGATATCGTCACCATCCCCGATGGACATGACGAATCCGCAAAGTCTTCGGATGTCACACCACTACCATCTCCGCAAACTACGCTCCACGACACGTCTATAGATTCGTCCGCCGTAACGTCACCCGAAAGGTTCACTATGAACCCGACTTCAGCTCCCTCTGATACCGTATCCGTAACAACCATAACCGAAACTACTCCACGGTCATCATCCGATACCGTCACCCTCGCTATACTTGCAACGGATGATACACGCTCACCCGACAATTTCACCTCGAAAACTTCATCTCCTTCCACAACAACGTCACCCAATATAGACACCGACACAGGCAATCGACGAACGTTAGACGTGAACTGCAACGTCAAAGTAGTCTCAGTGTAATCACCGCCATCTACGGTAGCAATTCCGTCTATAGTCGTCACACTCACACTCACATTCTCACTCGCCGATATCGCACCCGATAGCACCGCCACAAGCGTCACATTACCGGCGCCTTCCGATACATCGTACCGCAACTCCTCGAATACTATCTTGCCATCACCGGGACCGGATGAAGGATCGGGACCGGCGGGAAGATCCGCAGCATTGACGTCATTATCCGTTATCGTCACCCGCGCTACACTCGCACCGGACGATATTCGATTACCCGACAACTCCACGAAGAAGTATTGATCCAGTTCCAATAACATATCATCCTCTATCACCACAGACACCGCACGTGTCGGCATATCGGCGGTGAAGGTCAACAACGTCCCACCCAATTGACCGTAATCTTCAACGGCAACCGCAGTTCCGTCCATAGTCGTCACAACCACACTCACATTCTCACTCGACGATATCGCACCCGATAGTACCGCCACAAGCGTCACACTACCCGCTCCTTCGGATACCCTGTACGACAACTCCTCGAAACCTATCTCTACGGGAATATCGGGAACCGGAGCATCATTATCCGCTATCGTAACCGATGCCGTGCTCATCGTATCCGATATCGTTATACGACCGTCTATATTCGGTACTACATCCGTCAGTGTCAAATCGAACTCTTCCAAGCCTTCCACCACATCATCGTCACTCGTAGATACTGCGAACGTAGCCGACGTTTCTCCGGACGATATCGTCACCATCCCCGATGGACAACTGCCGACAAAGTCATCGGACGTCACGCCACTACCGTCTCCGCAACCTACGCTCCACGACACGTCTATAGATTCGTCTGCAGTAACGTCACCACCCAGTTCCAACATGAATATAGCCATCCTGCCTTCGGTTACACTCGGCAATCCGGACGTAACCGAAACTACTCCACGGTCATCATCCGATACCGTCACCATCGCTATACTTGCAACGGATGATACACCATCACCCGACAATTTCACCCCGAAAACTTCATCTCCTTCCACAACAACGTCACCCAATATAGACACCGACACAGGCAATCGACGAACGTTAGACGTGAACTGCAACGTCAAAGTAGTCTCAGTGTAATCACCGCCATCTACGGTAGCAATTCCGTCTATAGTCGTCACAATCACGCTCACATTCTCACTCGACGATATCGCACCCGATAGCACCGCCACAAGCGTCACATTACCGGCGCCTTCCGATACATCGTACCGCAACTCCTCGAATACTATCTCGCCATCACCGGGACCGGATGAAGGATCGGGACCGGCGGGAAGATCCGCAGCATCGACGTCATTATCCGTTATCGTCACCCGCGCCACACTTGCATCGGCCGATATTCGATTACCCGACAACTCCACGAAGAAGTATTGATCCAGTTCCAATAACAGATCATCCTCTATCACCACAGACACCGCACGTGTCGGCATATCGGCGGTGAAGGTCAACAACGTCTCGCCCAATTGACCGTAATCTTCAACGGCAACCGCAGTTCCGTCCATAGTCGTCACAACCACACTCACATTCTCACTCGACGATATCGCACCCGATAGTACCGCCACAAGCGTCACACTACCCGCTCCTTCGGATACACTGTACGACAACTCCTCGAAACCTATCTCTACGGGAATATCGGGAACCGGAGCATCATTATCCGTTATCGTCACCGATGCCGTGCTCATCGTAGCCGATATCGTTATACGACCGTCTATATTCGGTACTACATCCGTCAGTGTCAAATCGAACTCTTCCAAGCCTTCCACCACATCATCGTCACTCGTAGATACTGCGAACGTAGCCGACGTTTCTCCGGACGATATCGTCACCATCCCCGATGGACATGACGAATCCGCAAAGTCTTCGGATGTCACACCACTACCGGCACCGCAATTCACACGCCATAACACGTCTATAGATTCGTCCGCAGTAACGTCACCACCCAGTTCCAACGTGAATATAGCCACACCGCCTTCAGCTACACTCGGCAATCCGGACGTAACCGAAACTACTCCACGGTCATCATCCGATACCGTCACCATCGCTATACTTGCAACGGATGATACACGCTCACCCGACAATTTCACCTCGAAAACTTCCGATCCTTCCACAACAACGTCACCCAATATAGACACCGACACAGGCAATCGACGAACGTTAGACGTGAACTGCAACGTCAAAGTAGTCTCAGTGTAATCACCGCCATCTACGGTAGCACTTCCGTCTATAGTCGTCACACTCACACTCACATTCTCACTCGACGATATCGCACCCGATAGCACCGCCACAAGCGTCACATTACCGGCGCCTTCCGATACATCGTACCGCAACTCCTCGAATACTATCTCGCCATCACCGGGACCGGATGAAGGATCGGGACCGGCGGGAAGATCCGCAGCAGCGACGTCATTATCCGTTATCGTCACCCGCGCTACACTCGCATCGGACGATACACGCTCACCCGACAACTCCACGAAGAAGTATTGATCCAGTTCCAACAACATATCATCCTCTATCACCACAGACACCGCACGTGTCGGCATATCGGCGGTGAAGGTCAACAACGTCCCACCCAATTGACCGTAATCTTCAATGGCAACCGCAGTTCCGTCCATAGTCGTCACAACCACACTCACATTCTCACTCGACGATATCGCACCCGATAGTACCGCCACAAGCGTCACACTACCCGCGCCTTCGGATACCCTGTACGACAACTCCTCGAAACCTATCTCTACTGCGGGCACCACGGGTGGCACTCCATCGTTAGCCAATATCGTAACCGATGCCGTGCTCATCGTAGCCGATATCGTTATACGACCGTCTATATTCGGTACTACATCCGTCAGTGTCAAATCGAACTCTTCCAAGCCTTCCACCACATCATCGTCACTCGTAGATACTGCGAACGTAGCCGATGTTTCTCCGGACGATATCGTCACCATGCCCGATGGACAACTGAATCCGACAAAGTCATCAGCATGTTACGCCACTACCGGCACCGCAACCTACGCTCCACGCTACGTCTATAGATTCGTCCGCAGTAACGTCACCACCCAGTTCCAACGTGAATATAGCCATCCTGCCTTCGGTTACACTCGGCAATCCGGACGTAACCGAAACTACTCCACGGTCATCATCCGATACCGTCACCATCGCTATACTTGCAACGGATGATACACGCTCACCCGACAATTTCACCTCGAAAACTTCATCTCCTTCCACAACAACATCATCCAATATAGACACCGACACAGGCAATCGACGAACGTTAGACGTGAACTGCAACGTCAAAGTAGTCTCAGTATAATCACCGCCATCTACGGTAGCAATTCCGTCTATAGTCGTCACAATCACCCTCACATTCTCACTCGACGATATCGCACCCGATAGCACCGCCACAAGCGTCACAATACCGGCGCCTTCCGATACATCGTACCGCAACTCCTCGAATACTATCTCGCCATCACCGGGACCGGATGAAGGATCGGGACCGGCGGGAATATCCGCAGCAGCGACGTCATTATCCGTTATCGTCACCCGCGCCACACTTGCATCGGCCGATACACGCTCACCCGACAACTCCACGAAGAAGTATTGATCCAGTTCCAATAACAGATCATCCTCTATCGACACAGACACCGTACGTGTCAGCATATCGGCGGTGAAGGTCAACAACGTCCCGCCCAATTGACCGTAATCTTCAACGGCAACCGCAGTTCCGTCCATAGTCGTCACAACCACACTCACATTCTCACTCGACGATATCGCACCCGATAGTACCGCCACAAGCGTCACACTACCCGCTCCTTCGGATACACTGTACGACAACTCCTCGAAACCTATCTCCACGGGAATATCGGGAACCGGAGCATCATTATCCGTTATCGTAACCGATGCCGTGCTCATCGTATCCGATATCGTTATACGACCGTCTATATTCGGTACTACATCCGTCAGTGTCAAATCGAACTCTTCCAAGCCTTCCACCACATCATCGTCACTCGTAGATACCGCGAACGTAGCCGACGTTTCTCCCGACGATATCGTCACCATCCCCGATGGACATGACGAATCCGCAAAATCTTCCGATGTCACACCACTACCATCTCCGCAAACTACGCTCCACGACACGCCTATGACCTCGTCTGGCCTAACGTTGCCCGAAAGGTTCACTATGAACCCGACTTCAGCTCCCTCTGATACCGTATCCGTAGCAGCCATAACCGAAATTACTCCACGACTAGAATCCTCTATCGTCACTACCGCACGAGATGCCGATATAAAGACATCGGACGTAGAAGACAACTCCAACATGAAGTTTTCAGAGTTTTCCAACAACATATCATCCTCTATCAACACAGACACCGTATGTGTCATCATATCGGCGGTGAAGGTCAACAATGTACCGCCCAATTGATCGTAATCTTCGCCGGCAACAGCCGTTCCGTCCATAGTCATCACACTCAACGTCACACTCGCATCTTCTTCTATCTCCCCGGAAAGAACCGATACGATCAGCTCCACGCTACCGGCATCTTCCGAAACGCTGTAACTGAATGGAGAGAATCCTATTCCCAAACCAAATCCGAGTTTATTATCCACAGTACGCGCTGTGCTAGTCAGTTGGTATACGCTGAAATCGTCGGGATATAATGCCTGATAAACTTCCACTGTGTAATCGCCTCTTCTCAGATTTTCTAAATTCACACTCCAAGAACCCGGAGAAACATCTCCAAAAGATGCCGCGGTGGTTGTTTCGGCAAAAATGGTCTTATTATCCGAATCTATTACTCTTACCATTATCTGTGCAGTATGCACTGCATCCAATCCGGTAATTACTGCCGGTATATCGAAAACCGTGTAAACACCATCTGTAAGATCTGCGTCTTCCACTTCCCAATTAGGCACAAATGTCGAGGCATCAGCACATGAAAGTTCGGTGTTCATTAGAATGGCGTCTTTTGATAGTCCAGGTTTTTCACATATATGATAAGGAATAACACCGCTCAATTCATGGTTATTAGCAAGTGCAAAACTTCCAAGATTTATAAGGTTGCCTATAGAAGAAGGTGCTTCTCCTCGAAGTTCATTATTATTAAGTGACAAACTTCCAAGATTTACAAAATTGCCTATATAAGAAGGTATTTCTCCTTGAAGTTCATTATTATCAAGTGACAAAATTACAAGATTTACAAGACTGTTTAGAGAAGAAGGTATTTCTCCTTGAAGTTCATTACTATCAAGTGCCAACAATTCAAGATTTACAAGATTGCCTAAAGAAGAAGGTATTTCTCCTTGAAGTTCATTATTACCAAATCTCAACAATTCAAGATTTACAAGATTACCTATGAAAGAAGGTATCGTTCCGGTAAGATTATTATCTCCAATTTTCAGTCTTCTAAGGTTCACCATACCGTCTAGAAATTCGGGTATTTCACCACTCAGCTCATTTTCGGAAAGTCCTAAAATTTGAAGATCCATAAGATTACCTAATGCCGAAGGTATCACACCAGTTAAATTGTTATCTTCGAGTTGCAATTCTATAAGGTTCACAATATCATCTATAGAAGGAGGTATCGCTCCACTCAATCCATTCCCGTTGAGGTTTATTTTCGTAACATGCCCGTTTTCCACATTTACACCAAGCCAATTCGGTATCGTTATAAATTCGGAAAGTAGTCCTACCGCATCTATTTGCATCCACCCGTGACTCTGCATCCAGTCTTGTCCGTTTGTAGATTTGTACAGGTCTACAAGTGCTTCACACTCTGCAATAGGAACACTAGGAATACCGAAGGCAAGCCCCGCAGTATGCTCTGCTAGTTCGCAGAAAGGCAATCGTAGCTGGTTATTCATAGTACGCGCTGAACTAGTCAGCTGGTATATGCCGGAGTTGTTGGGATATAATGCCTGATAAACTTCCACTGTGGAATCACCCGCTCTCAGAACTTCTACATTCACACTCCACGAACCCGGAGCGGCACTCCCAAAGGGTGCGGCTGTTACCGTTTCCGTGAAAACAATTTCATTATCCGAATCCAGTAACTGCAACGTTATCAGTGCATCATGTACCGCGCCTGTACCTGTAATTACTATCGGCAGCTGTAAAACGGTGTAGGAACCGTCTGTAAGATCTAAGTCTTCCACTTCCCAGTTGGGCACAAATGTCGAGGCAGCGGCACAGGAAGCTTGTGTGCCGAGTAGTTGAATAGGCTCTACAAGCAAAGGGCTCTCGCACAGATGGTAAGGAACAGTGCCGCTCAGCCTCTCATTTGTAGCCAAACGCAATATCCTAAGTTCGGTAAGGTTGCCTATGCTCGTAGGAATATCTCCGTTCAATTCATTATCGTTAAGTATCAAAAATTGAAGGTTAACAATGTTGCCTATAGAGGAAGGTATCGGACCTGTCAAGGCGTTACCGGAAATCAACAACCGATTGAGGTTCGTAAGGTTGCCTATAGAGGAAGGTATCGGACCCGCCAAGATGTTACCGGAAAGCGACAAGCGATTGAGGTTCGTAAGGTTGCCTATAGAGGAAGGTATCGGACCTGTCAATAAGTTATCGAAAAGCACCAACCGTTCGAGGTTCGTAAGGTTGCCTATAGAGGAAGGTATCGGACCTGTCAATTCGTTTGTATCGAGAAAAAGTCCTGTAATATGCCCTTCCTCTACAGTTACACCAAACCAATCTCCTATTTCTGTAATCTGATCAGACGTTTCCGTTATATCTAGTTGCATCCAGCCAGAACTATCTAGCCATCCCGTTCGGCGTCCTTCGTTATTCTTGGGGCCCGCTGTCGCGTTCCATAGATCGAAAAGAGCTACACATTCCGCAAAAGGAACTCCAATGCCGGGATCAGTATCATACTCGGTACAGAAGTTATCGTTATCTACTATTGTCACCACTCCACTACTCAATGTGTTAGAGATCCTTATACCGCCTTCTATATTTGGATCTATGCGCAAAAGATTCACGGTGAATATTTCCTGAGACTCCCGCAAACTATCGTCACGCGTCGAGACTGCGAATGTAACCGATACTGAGCCTGCGGGTATCGTTACACTCTCCGACAGGCAAGCCTCACCGGCGAAGTCTGAGGTCGTTATATCACCACTGCAATTCACTACCCATTCAATGCCAATATCATCGTCTGCCGTAATATCATCAAGCAGTTTCACTGTGAATATTACTGAATCCCCTTCGGTTACAGTATCCGTAGCAGGTGAAAGTGATATTATTGCTTCATTGTTATCCGCTATAGTCACCACTGCTGTGCTGGCCGTATCCAAGAAGGTTATCAGACCCTCGCTATTAGGAGATATACTCAATAGTTTCACTATGAACCTTTCTAAACCTTCCACCGTGCTATCTCTATTTGTTGTCAGGGTAAACATAGATGATGCCGAAGCCACAGGTATCGTTACCGTACCGGACGGGCAAATCGAGACTGCGAAATCACCCGAAGTCACTCCTGCACCGGAATTTATACACTCTACTTGCCATTCAATACCTAGGGCTTCATCCGTTGCGGCATTATCCGGTAAGGCCACCGTGAATATTATCGAATCGCCTTCGGTTATAGCGGATGCGGGAGTGGATTGACTATATGTGTTGTCTCCCCAGCATTCTACGAGACCGTCTTTTCTTATACCGCAAGTATGACTCTCATCCGCACTTAAAGATTGAAATTGGACATTGGGCGGAGGATCGGATTGACCATGTAGGTTGTTTCCCCAGCACGTTGCCGTATCATCTTCTCTTATGCCGCAAGTGTGAACATCTCCTGCGCTTATGGACTTGAAATTGCCGGGTGGAGGATTGATCTGGCCAAATGAATTCAATCCCCAGCATTCTACCGTGCCGTTTTCTCTTATGCCGCAAGTGTGAAAAGCTCCTGCGCTTATACTCAGAAAACGTCCGGAGAGAGGATTGGATTCGTTGAAGTTATTACTTCCCCAGCATGTCACTGTACCTTCCACTGACCCGCCTGCTCTTATGCCGCAAGTGTGAGTACTTCCCGCACTTAAGGAAAGAAAACGGCCGGACGGTGGATCGGATTGTCTGGCTTGATTATTTCCCCAGCATGCCGCCGTGCCATCTTCTCTTATACCGCAAGCATGAAAATCTCCCGAGCCTATATTCAGGAAACGGTCAAAGGGAGGAGTAGAATTACTGACTTCAGAATATCCCCAGCATGCCGCTGTTTCGTCTTCTCTTACGCCACAAGTATGAAAAGCTCCTGCGCTTATATTTTGGAAACGGCCAAAGGGAGGAGAAGCTTGATCATAGTCTACATCAGCTACATCTTCAGGAGTGTTAGGGTTCGAGCCCAAGCCCCAGCAGGCAATGGAACTATCTTCTCTTATCACGCAAGTGTGCCTTCGTCCTGTGCTTACAGATCGAAGGTTTCGGAGCATATTGGATGAAAGTGATAACATTGCTCTACTACCTTCTATAGTCACTACCGCACTGCTTGCATCATCGGAGACGATTACCTCCGCCATAGAACCGACAGGATCGCTCAGTATAACTCGGAACTCTTCATCATCTTCCAACAGGTTGTCATTCAATATCACCACGTCCACTGTCTGCGTCATCGCATCGGCTGTAAAAGTCAGTACTGCACTGGTCAAACCTATGTAATCTCCGCCGGCAACATGTACAGCATCACCGTCTACAGTCCTCACACTCACCGTCACCACATCGTTTATCGCTATCTCTCCGAATAGTATCGCCGCGGTCAGCGTCACACTCCTTGCATCTTCCGATACGCTATAAGATGATGGAGAGAAGCCTACCCTTGCACCAAATTGCAATCGATTGTTTATAGTGCGCGTATCGCTAGTCAGTTGATATACGTCAAATCTGTCAAGATACAACGCCTGATGTACAACCACCGTATAATCACCCGATACCACGCCGTCTATTTCCAGTTCCCATGAGCCGGGTGCGGCGCTCCCTAAGGGTGCGGCGAGTGCTGTTTCTGTGAAAACAGTTTCACCGTTCCCATTTATTAGCCGCACCGTTATTTGTGCGGTATGCACTGCGTCTGTGCCTGTAATTGCCACCGGGTCGAAAACGATATAACCGCCATTTGAAAGCTTAGCTCCTTCAAAATTCCAATTGGGCACAAATGTCAAGGCATCGGCGCATGAAACTTGTGTGCCGGCCGGGTTAATACGACTCGAAAGTAAAGGACTCTCGCATATGTGGTAAGGAATAGTGCCGCTGAGGTCATTGTTTTCGTGAAAGGTAAACCTTGTGAGGTTCAGAAAGTTCCCTATGAAGGAAGGAAGTACACCGCTGAAGGAATTACGATCGATCCGCAGTTGCTCAATATTCAGAAGGTTGCCTAAGGTGGAAGGAATTTCACCGCCTAATCCATTCTCTGAAAGCCGCAGAATCTCGAGGTTCACAAGGTCGCCTATACTGTTAGGTATCGATCCGGTCAATCCATTGTCTCCGAGTGTTAACGATTTGAGGTTCACAAGATCGCCTATGCTGTTAGGGATTGCTCCGGTCAACATATTAGAGCCTATGTTCAAATTTATCAAGTTTGGAAGGTTACCTATGGCGGAAGGGATTTCACCGCTGAATTCATTAAATCCAAGTTGCAAATGTTCCAGATTCACGAGGTTACCTATAGCAGAAGGAATTTCACCGTCCAATCCATTCTGCGAAAGCGACAAAGATCTAAGGTTGGCAATGTTACCTATAGTAGAAGGAATTTCACCGTCCAACCCATTCTGTGAAAGATCCAAAGATCCAAGGTTCACAATGTTACCTATAGTAGAAGGAATTTCACCTGTTAACATATTCCGACTGAGTATCAGGAAATCGAGGTATAGTAAATTGCCTATAGACTCGGGGATTTCACCATTCAATCCATTCTGTGTAAGGCGTAACTGTATAATATGCGGCATGCTATCTCTGAACTGCACCAGTATACCTTCCCAGTCTTCTATAGGTAAAGTCGGTATTGCCGTCGTATCTATTTGCGCCCATCCCGTACGTTGATCCCAGTCCGGTCCATTTGTAGATTCGTACAGATCCACAAGCGCTTCACACTCTACTAAAGGAACGCCAAGAGCAAGACCATTCTCATCTAATACGGCGTTGCAAAAAGGAAAATTATTCACAATCGTCATCACCGTGAATGCATCCGATAGTATTGCCACAAAACCTAGGCTTGATGCCATAGGATTGCTCAAACTAACCGTGAACATCTCCACGCCTTCAAGCGCACTACCGTCACCAGTCGATACCGTGAATGTATCCGACATCAAACCTGCGGGTATCGTCACAATGCCGGATAAACATACTTCGGCGGCAAAGTCGGGCATCGCGGGGTCACCGTTGCAAGTCACTTCCCATACTACCGTTATATCTTCATCCGCAGTAATACCATCTAAAAGGCTAACCGTGAATACCGCGTCATCGCCTCCGGACACCGTAGAAACAGCCGCCGATACCGAGATCACCGCATCATCATTATCCTCTATAGTCACAGATGCCCTGCTAAACACTGCCGATATGCCGACCCTATCCTCCATAGTCGGATTCAACGTCCGTAACTCGAACGCGAATTCTTCAGAGCCTTCCACAATCGCATCATCCGCTACCCTCACGGCGAAAGTTACCGCCCGCACTCCGGACGCAATCACAACCTCGCCTCCTTCACAGGGAGGATCATCCGCAAAATCGGCGGAGGTTATCCCAACGATGCTACAAGCATCCGCAAGCCCCCATGATACGGTGATATTCGCATCCGCTATGATACCGGGCTTAGCATCATTATTCAGGGTAATCGTGAATACTACCTCATCACCTTCGGACACCGTAGAAACAGTAGGTGAAACCGAAATTACCGCAACATCATTATCCTCTATAGTCACAGATGCCATAGAAACATGAGAAATCCGCACGTCTTCGATAGTCGATGAAATTCCAATAAGCGAGAGTGTGAATATTTCATCCAACTCCAGAACATTATCATCCTCTGTAGATATAGCAAACACCGTCTCCTCAGAGCCGGAAAGTATAGATACATTGCCTGTAGACCCGCAAAAGGCATTCGAAAAGTCCTGTGTATCTACAGTACCTGAACCTTCATCACAAGCCAACTCCCAGACAATTACCACATCCTCTGTAATGGGCTCGTTTAGAGAGAACGTGAACATAGACGCAGAGCCTTCGGTCACTCTCAAATCATTCGCAACGAGGCTGATTTCATATATAAAGTTTGTCATCACTACACCTGTGGAAGGAAGGCTCGAAACCGTAAACACAGGAATAAACGAAGGGCTGGAGGAAAATAGCGGCGGATACACCGACTGTATGACGGAAATCGAATAATCCATCCCTAGAACCAGATCGTCCACCTCTACACTCCATGCTCCGGGGAGATCGGCGTCTACTCCGTCAGATTGTGTCATGTAATCTACACCGTTTACATTCACTGTGATCAGTGCGGATGGTACCGCAGTTCCGCTAAACGTTGCCTTTGTGGATACTTGAGCTAGTGTATAGACATTATCGCCTGCCTGCTGTTCGCCTTCCACTAAAATCCATGATGGGATGAAGGTTTCCTCCGATGCAACAGCTACGTCCGTAGAGACGATACTCAATCCGTTCGGATCAAATAAAGAAATCAAACTTGAGATATGATAAGGGACTTCACCACTCAATCCGGTGTTGCCAATATTCATAATCTGCAAGTTGAGTAAATGACCAATAGTAGAAGGAACCGCACCGGTAAGCTGCGTATTGCCATCCAAATGCAAAACTCGCAAGCTAAACAGGTCTCCTATTGAAGCGGGTAGAGCACCCACCAGATTATTGCCGGACAGATTCAAACTACTCACATGGCCATTAGATATAAAAATTCCATGCCAGCTACTTATAGCGGTCGTCATAAGCCAACCCGAAGCATCATTCCACCCCGCTCCATTCGTCGCAAAATACAGATCACTCAGCGCAGCGCACTCATTCAAAGGTATCGGTAGAACGTCTTCGTTAGTCTCACAAAATTCGGGAGGTGCCAACGGAGGCGTATCGTCCGCCGCTATTATCACCGATGCGACGGCTTCGGATCTGATTCTAAACTTATCCGCCGTAATTTCAGGGAAAATTTCTCTAGACACAGTTATAAGCCGCAACTCGAAATCTTCAGAATCCTCATCCTCGCTATCATCCGTTATACCCACCGAACCCAACGCAGAGGTGTTACCCGCAGGTATAACCACTGGAATGATATCCCCGCACGAAGCATCGCTAAAATCCGCATCTTCCGTCGATAGGCAATCCAAACGCACGGCAGCAGTCACATCCAGAGAAACGGAAGTATCCAGTATCACAGCAAATGAAACTTCCCTATCCGAAGCCTCTTCCGAAACCGAGTCGGACATAAGTTGTATATCGGCATATCCTTGATTCTCATCCACTATTTTTACAGTAAAAATATCATCTGCATCCTGTTGAGGAACCAAAACCGTTCGAGTGACAATTCGAGAATCTACTTCTTCATATAACATAAAAGATAAATCTACCAATGATACTACAAACTTTTCAGACGACTCTATAATACTGTCACTAACCACGGATACAGTCTGTACTACTTGAGTCTGACCTTGCCCAAAAGTAACGGTCTGCAAAGCGAAAGTGCCACAGGTAACATTTCCTAAATCTTCAGAAGCCACCAACCTATGCTCGGTGCAATCCACATACCAGCTAACACCCGCATCGCCATCTCTTTCACCTTCCAATTCTATTGTGAATTCAATAATTTCACCTTCTCTTACTTCAGCATCGAACTCAACGCCAAAATTGCCACCCCCAAGAATAGAGGCTGAAGGCGGCAGGAACATATCATTGCTGTTTATGCTTAACATCAATGAAGCACTTGAGACATCGAAACGGTCGGCAACGATAGCCGCAATAGAACTGTCGGAACTAGAAGCGCGAACGCTTTCTACAGAGACTACCTCAAAATTGAAGGATTCGAGTGCTTCCGGTATAGCATCATCCTTTATAGCCACCAGAATAGCGGTAGACGGATAAACAGCGGCAGATATTCTTATAACGAAGTCACTATCACACAAAACACCATCGAAGTCCTCCGATTTGGCATCGATACAATTCAGGTGCACCACAGCGTTGAGGTCTTCGGTAACTTGTGCATCTATAGACACAATGAAGGTTATCTCCTCACCTTCCGAAGCGACCGATGTCGATGCCTGAACAGACACGGACGCAGTATCCGCATCCTCTATATTCACCACTGCAACCGCCGGCATCACTTCAATACGCGCGTCATCCGAGTATGCTTCAAGCCGGAACTCTTCAAGGGGTTCTATCCTTTCGTCCGGAATTATATCTACATCCAAACTGTTAACCGAAATATCCGAACTGAAAACAATCTCGGTATCCGGTATTGATACGTAATCTTCATCTGCAGTAGCACTCCCGTCCGTAGTCTGAACACTCACACTCACCAACCCAGCCGATTCCTCTATTTCACCATCCACAATTGCGAGATTTGTAGAAACTCTGCCTTCCTCTTCACTCATCGTGTATATGGAAGGGGTAAAACCTATCACCACATTATCATCGTCCGGCAATATAACCACTGTGGCAATTGCTGAAGACACTTGAACATTGATATTAGTAGAAGATAGGAGTAGCGAGAACTCTTCCGAACCCTCTAGCGCTTGGTCATCCTCCAACTGTATATCCACGAATGCCGAAGGCGCATCGGATGTGAGCACCACCTCTACACCCGCGAGTGGTGTGTAGTCACGGCTATCCGAAGATGTAGCACTGCCGTCTATAGTAGAGACCGCTACGGTAACCATACTGCCCTCAGAGATTTCTCCTTCCAATAAAATCACTTCCGGCAACCCTCCAATAGCATTACCATCTTCTCCAAACGTATACGTTGGACTAGAGAAACCCACTTCCACATTGTCCGTGTCTAATATTGTGAATTCCGCGGAGGCAAGAAGTGTATCTGTGCCGTTGATAAAGAAGCCGGCAATAAATGTTTCATCACCTTCGTACAAATGGTCATCATAGAGTGTAATCCTGAGGGGTCTTGTCAACCTATTAGAATTAAAGCCGACGAGGAAATCCCCGCCACTAGCCGTCAAACTATAATCCGGCATAGATTCATCCTCACTTTCCGCCGTGATATCTCTAGAAAACACAAGGATATATGAAACCCCATCGGAATTATCAACAGTCACGTCCACAACAGCCACACCCGCATCTTCACGCAGAAAAGTATCACTGAATGAGACACTCGGAGAAGAAGCGGTATTCACCGTTTGGAACATATCCACTATCGTGTTACTTCCGCTATTCAAACCAAGTAGCGACTGCTGGATAATAACCCGATAAAGTTCTCCTACGTCCATACTGCTCAAATCCAGAGAGACACTCCACCGCCCAAAATCATCTACAATCGCCGTACCCGTAAAAGCAACCGTATCGAAAAAATCGGTAATATGGGTATGTCCTCTCCTCACAATTACTTTTACCTGCGCAGTACGTATGGCACCGCCTGTGCCAACTATAGTAATCGTTTCATTGGGTAGCAAAGGTAACACATTGATACCTTCCGGCGCTTTCAACTCCTCTAAAACCACCCCATCAGGCGGAGCGAAAACACTCTCAAAAGACACTGAGCTATCCTTAGTAACCTCTATACTCCGGCTACGTGAAGCATTATGAGCAGGGTTGAAATAGAAGGGAAGAGCCCCTCTAAGGGAGTTCCTCGCCAACCTGAGCCGTGTAAGATCTACCAAATTTCCAAATGAACTCGGCAACTCTCCTTCTAGAAGATTATCCGATAAGTCCAAGATCTGCAGATTCCAGAAATCGCCTATGCTAGGCTGTATATCACCCGTTAGATTCATTCCGCTCAACTCGAGAGTTGTAATACTTGCCGTAAGATTTGCCAAAGCATCCAACACATCACCGAAATCATCGCCAAGCCCCGCATTTCCGGAGAGGTTAAGTATTCGTAAATTCCGGAAGTCTCTTATAAAACTTGAGGTATCACCGTTCAAGCTATTATCGGAAACATTCAGCACCTCCAAACCTCGTAGCCCCGATAGAGAAGGCGGAATAGTACCCGATAGGTTATTAGATGGCAGATTGACTTGAGATACCCGTGCGATACCATCCGTTTCAACAACAGTCTCTACGCCATACCAATCATCGAGATACAGAGACTCCGCCCAACCCTCTCTATCAATCCATGTCTCACCATTGAGAGATTCATACAGTGTCAGCAGAGCGGCACAATCTCCTACAAGTACATTGTTGCGGTTTATCTCATCATCGAGAAGGTTCCCACAAAGTGTAGTCCCAAAGGTAGGTCGCAAAGTTATCGTATCCGTTATACTCTCACCATTACCCGAGATCACTAGAATATCTACTTGAGCTGAGCGCTCCAGAGTGAATATCAGCACGGATCCGGAAATAGTTACCGAGCCATTGGCTAGACTCGTTTCGTCAACTATGGCGCCAAACACAAGGCTTTCACTATTACCTCTAGCATCCTCGTAACATTCCGAGAGATCGAGGAAAGTTTCAACACCAACCTGGGAAACAATCAATTCACACGGCGGGGCACTCCTGCGGGGTGTGTTATCGCTGGCACCGATTACAACGGTTGCAGAGTCAGCGAAATTGACGCGTAGGTTCCCCGTAGTTGCCGAAGTCAAAACAACAATGAAGCGCTCCTCTAATTCAATTTCTTGGTCATTCATTATCGAAATGGTAACCGCCGCATTCATATTCTCTTCATCAAAGGAGATAACAGCCCCCGTAATCGCCGTATAATCTTCTCCTGCAGCTGCGGTATTATTTCCGCTTGAACTCGATAGTATGTCTTGAGTTTCGACCAATACTGAAATGGTTTGGGGATCTTCTATGATTCCATCTAACAATTCAAAATTCAGCGTAACAGATTCTTCATCTTCTGCCACAAAGTAAGCATCGGGAGAGAAACCTACTGTAACTTCGGTATCATCTACTATAGTGAAATTTGCGACAGTTACAAGAGTGAACAAGTCACTCATTAAAAATACAAGGTCAAATCCCTCTTCACTCTCGTATAAATCATCAGCAATCAAATCAATCACCACTGTAGCGGAGAGAGTATCTTCTCTAAAAACGACGTTATCTATATTATTATCCGGTAATAATCTATAGTCGTCGATAAGCGTTGCGTCTCGATCGGATGCCAGCACAACCAGTATCAACTTTTCTTGACTCGAAGGCACTGCATCCACCATAGCATGCAGAGTAACCGTACCGGCACTCTCGTTAAATACGGTATCGCTAACCGTTACAATAGGGGATGAAACTGTCTGAACTACTTGAAATTCTTCGTATAGTATCTCTCTTTCGCTTCTCAAACCAAGCACTTCTTGATGAATCGAAATACGATGAACCGTTCGTCCCGTTAATTCACTCAGATCCAGATCATCCGTACGCCAACTTCCAAAATCATCCGCTACGGCAATATGCAGGACGTCGCTATCATCAAACCCGCCATCGATATTGCTGCGAAGTCCAAGCGTAATATGAACCATTGCCGTGCGCACAGTACCTAGAGTGCTAGAAATGCCGATAGAGTTCTCTTGAAGTATTGGCACACCTTCAAACCCGTTGGGCGCTTCTGAAATGTCCGGCGTTACTTCTGCTTTGGGTGATACGAAAGTTTGAGCAAATCTTACTGAAGAATCCTTGTCCACAGATATGCCCCTAGTGCGTGATCCATTGTGCGCAGGGTTAAAGTAAAATGGCAAAATTCCCGTCAAAGAGTTACCATCCAAAGCAAGAACTCCTAACATCAAAAGATTACCTAGCGAAGTAGGAATATCACCTGTCAGGTTATTATCAGAGAGATCCAAAGTGGTTAGGTTCCACAAGCTACCTATCTCAAAAGGTATACTCCCTATCAGGTTATTCCCGGACAAGTCGAGAGTTTCCAACTGTCTGAAGTTACCTATAGCGGACGGTATAGTGCCGGACAGGTTATTATCAGACAGACCCAAAGTAATGAGGCTTGTTGTAAGCGTAGCCAGTACAACATCCGTCACATATCCGAGTTCGCCTATCAAATCGTTAGACGACAGCTCCAATTCTTGAAGATTCTTCAATTCACTTATTGAAGAAGGTATAGTGCCCGTCAGATTATTGGAAGAAAGATTGAGGGTCTTCAACTCCGTAAAAGCATTTATAAAAGAAAATACATCACCGGTGACATTGTTGGAGGAAAGCTCCAAGTGTGATACATGTGCCAAACCATCTTCGCCTATCTCGGACGTCACACCATACCAATTATCCAAATTCGGAGAGAATCCCCAATTATCTTTGCGTATCCAGTCATCTCCATTAGTTCCTTCATACAGTATGAAAAGTGCTTCACATTCTGCCATGTCCACTCTCACACTTCCGCCTAACAGACCTTGACAAAATACGGGCAAATCAAGAAACGACTCTAGAGTTACCACTTCCGATATACTTTCACCGTTGTAAGAAGTAACGGTGATATCCAGAACAATTACTCCACTGCTATCGGGTATGAAAGTAAGCACTGCTCCGCTAGCCGTCACAGATACCTCTATAGACCCTCCGGCATCGCTCAATGGATCTATAGATACCTCATATGTAAGATTATCCGCATTACCCGTACTATCCGCAAAGCAATCCGAGAGGCTTAGCGTCCATATCGTTCCTACCAACACCGTAGGCGAAAAGGCACAAAAAGGGTCGATTCTCACGGGCATATTATCACTTGCCTCTATTATTACTACTGCCGCGGTAGATACCTTTATAAAGTCATTTGATGATAGGAGAACTCCAAAGAATCTCTCTGCTTGCTCAATGTCTGAATCATTCTCTATAGCGATGGTGATTTCATGCGTTTGCAGTTGGTGGTCAAACTGCAATTGACGATCCGCAGAATGATAATCCACACCCATGACGGCGGCAACAGAAGGGAGCAACCCGGTGGGAATAGTATCGGGACCTTCTCCGCCGGTGGTAGAAAAATCAGCGCTGAATGTCACCGGATCCTCCAACATTCCTTCTTGAATGGACACAGTCAATGTTACGAAACCACTATCCTCCGGTACTTTATAAACAAAAGGCGAAAAGCCTATAGTGATTTCGTCACTATTTCTTATCACTACATCAACGGAATCCAAGAATGTATCCTGACCTAGGAAAAGAGATATACGGAAACTTTCATCATTCTCATACAGATCATCGTCATTCAATTCGATCATCAAGGGCTGTGATAGCATGCCTTCTGAAAATGTCAAAGTGTTATTCTCTAGAAGCAGCCTGTAATCTATACCCTCACCTCTTGCGCTAATATCAGTAGTAATCACACTAACCGTAAGTAAATCTGCCGTAGGTACGATATCTACAGACACAGCTATAACTCCTACACCTTCCTCTTCTCTAAATTGGGCAGGTCCAAAAGTAATTGCCGGAGAAGGTGCGGTTTCCACCAGCTGGAACTCTCCCAGTGATCCAACTTCACTATTGAGACCAAGCACGGATTGACTTATTGAAATATCATAGAGACTGCCTAGCGCCAAATCGCTCAAGTCCAAAAGAACATTCCAATCTCCAACATCGTCGGCCGTTACAACGCCGATGGTCTGAGTCTCCACAGAAGAAGCTTGACCCGTCGCAAAAGAAGAAGTGCTCGCAATATCGAGCCGCCTCGATACCACACTGATTTCCGCAGTAGGTACAGCATCGTTGCCAAAGATGGCAATATCGGACCGGTCTCTGCGTAGAATAGGCACACCTTCAAAGCCATCCATAATCATGAAGTTCATTATCTCACCCTGAGGGGGAGCTAATGCTTCATCGAAAGATACGGAAGGATCTTTACTGATCCTGATATTTCCCTCTCGGATGGGGTTGTGAGCAGGATCAAAATAAAATGGCAAACTGCCGGTCAGAGAGTTACCGTCCAGAACGATATCCGTCAATTGCAGTAAATCACCTATCGAAAACGGTATAAGCCCCGTAAAGTCGTTATTGGAGAGATTCAGTACTCGCAAGTTTGTTAAATCACCTATCGAAGAAGGAATCTCGCCGGTGAAGCTATTGCCCGAAAGATCCAGTGTTCGCAAATTCTCTAACTCAGCTATCGAAGAAGGAATCTCACTATTCAGATTATTATCGGCGAGGTTCAGAGTCTGTAAGAAGTATGGTCGGTCAAGCATATAAGGAGGAATCGCACCGGTAAGACTGTTTCCGGAAAGGTCTAGCATTTCCAAGTGATTCGCTTCAGGTATCCACGAAGGAATTTCACCCATAAAATTGTTATCCGAAAGATCCAGCGTGACCAAATCTTCTAAATAAGGCGCACTGCCCGGGGCAGAAGGAATTTCACCGGTAAGATTGTTTCCGGAAAGATCCAACGTAACAATACTTTCTAAAAGCATAAAAGAATGAGAAGAAATTCCGCCGGTAAGGTTGTTATCCGAAAGGTCTAAAATGGTGAACCTTGTCAGATCATCACCCATGAAAGGAAGAGCTTCACCGGTAAGGTTGTTACCGGAAAGATCTAAGGCCAGTGCCGATATAGAACCTGTTGAAGAAGGAATCGCACCGGTAAGATTGTTATCGGAAAGATCCAAGGTACGTAATCTTAGGAAAGAGCCTATGGAAGGAGGAATCGCACCGGTAAGATTGTTTCCGGAAAGATCCAAGGTACGTAATCTCCTTATAGAACCTATCGAAGAAGGAATCTCGCCCGTCAAATTATTAGCAGAGAGTTCTACATCTAAAAACTGTACTAAGCCATCCAGACCGATAAAGCTTGACACTCCAGCCCATTCGTTTATATCTAGTGATCTACGCCAACCGGCATTGTTATACCAATTGTCACCATCTGTGGATTCATACAAATCAATCAATGCTCTGCACTCATCGGCCTCTAGGCTTGCCTGCACAGCTAATATGTTAGAGCAGATTGCATACGAACCGGGTGTACTAGGTAAAACCTCCAACCCTATCGTATCTACTATGCTTTCCCCATTGTAGGAAGTTACCGCTAGGTCTACAAGAATAGCGCCGACCCGCTTAGGCACTACAAGCGCAACTACTTCACCTGTAAAAGCGGAAATGCTTATGGATGAAGCTACAACACCATCAGATGGGGTGAAAGATAGCTCATATGTAAGAGTATTACCTATGTTGCCTTCACTATCCGTATAGCAACTCTGACTCCCATGTAATGTGAGAGACCATATATCATCTAGTGCTACCGTATCGTCAATGTCACAGAAAGGCTCTAAGCGTCTCGGTAAATTATCGTTAGCCTCTATAACTACTGCAGCAGTAGAAGTGTTCACTTGTACAATGTCCGCGTCTATAGTAAGAAGTCCCAAAAACTTTTCGGCATATTCAATATCCGTATCATCCGTTATAGAAACGGATATTACATGCGTTTCCATATCGGAGGTGAACAGTAAATCTCTACTTACCATCCCATAATCTACCGCCTCATCCGCGTCGGCAATCGAGTTGAGACCAACTCCCTGAGGCTCGCCGCTGGAAGTAGCAAACCTCACAACAAGTGATTCCGTTTCGGCTATTTCCCCATTGAGTACAGAAACCGCCAGCGTCACAACCTCACTGCTCTCAGTAACCGAGTAAACTTCTCGATTAAAACCTATCGTTATTTCGTCGTCATTCCGGATAGTCACATCTACAGCGCCTGCAAAGACATACTCATCTAGAAAGAAAGATAGTATGAAAGTCTCTTCATTCTCATATAGGTCATCGTCATTCAATTCGATCATCAAGGGCTGTGATAGCATATCTTCTGAAAATGTCAAAGTGTTATTATCTAGAAGCAACCGGTAATCTATACCCTCACCTCTTGCGCTAATATCCGTAGTAATCACACTAACCGTAAGTAAATCTGCCGTAGGTACGGTATCTACAGACACAGCTATAACTCCTACACCTTCCTCCTCTCTAAATTGGGCAGGTCCAAAAGTAATTGCCGGAGAGGGTGCGGTTTCCACCAGCTGGAACTCGCCCAGTGATCCCACTTCACTATCGAGACCAAGCACGGATTGTATAACCACAATATCATATAGACTGCCTAGCTCCAAATCGCTCAAGTCCAAAAGAACATTCCACTCTCCAACATCGTCGGCTGTTACAACGCCGATGGTTTGAGTCTCCATAGAAGAAGAAGTGCCCGCAATATTGAGCCGCCTCGATACCACACTGATTTCCGCAGTACGTACAGCATCGTTGCCAAAGATGGCAATATCGGACTGGTCTCTGCGTAGAATAGGCACACCTTCAAAGCCATTCATAATCATGAAATTCATTATCTCGCCCTGAGGAGGAAGGAATGTTTCATCGAAAGATACGGAAGGGTCTTTACTGACCCTGATATTTCCCTCTCGGATGGGGTTGTGAGCAGGATCAAAATAAAATGGCAAACTGCCGGTCAGAGAGTTACCGTCCAGAATGATATCCGTCAATTCCAGTAAATCGCCTATCGAAAACGGTATAAGCCCTGTAAAGTCGTTATTGGAGAGATTCAGTACTCGCAAGTTTGTTAAATTACCTATCGAAGAAGGAACCTCGCCGGTAAGATTGTTTCCGGAAAGGTCTAGCGTTCTCAAGTGAAGCATTTCAGGTATCCACGGAGGAATTTCACCCGTAAAATTGTTATCCGAAAGATCCACAATATTCAACGTTGATGATAACTCGGCTTCAAGGCTGATAGGAGGAATGGCACCGGTAAGGCTGTTTCCGGAAAGATCCAACGCAACAATATTTCCTAAAGTTTCAAGAACGCTAGAAGGAACTTCGCCGGTAAGGTCGTTATTGGAAAGATCTAAGGTAGTCAATAGAGATATGGAACCTATTGAAGAAGGGATCTCACCGGTAAAGCTATTACCCGAAAGATCCAGTGTTCGCAAATTCTCTAACTCAGCTATCGAAGAAGGAATCTCGTCGGTAAAGCTATTGCCCGAAAGATCCAGTGTTCGCAAATTCTCTAACTCAGCTATCGAAGAAGGAATCTCGTCGGTAAAGCTATTGCCCGAAAGGTCCAGTGTTTGCAAATTCTCTAACTCAGCTATCGAAGAAGGAATCTCACTATTCAGATTATTGTCGGCAAGATTTAGAGTCTCTAATGAATATACTCGGGCAATCAGATAAGGAGGAATGGCGCCGGTAAGGCTGTTTCCGGAAAGGTCTAGATTTCTCAAGATAAACACTTCAGGTATCCATGAAGGAATTTCACCCGTAAAATTGTTGTCCGAAAGATCTAGCGTCCTCAAATCACTTACAGATGCCTCAGTGTTTGGGTTAGAAGGAATTTCACCGGTAAGGTTGTTTCCGGAAAGATCCAACGTAAAAATACTTTCTAAAGGCAAAAAAGCGTGAGAAGGCATCTCGCCGGTAAGGTTGTTATCCGAAAGGTCTAACGTACTCAAAAGATATGTACTCGTGAAAAGAGGAACTTCGCCGGTAAGGTTGTTACGGGAGAGATCTAAGGTAGTCAATCTTTCAAAAGAACCTATTGAAGGAGGTATCGCTCCGGTAAGACTGTTTCCGGAAAGATTCAAGGTAACCAACCTAGACATAGAACCTATTGAAGGAGGTATCTCACCCGTCAAATTATTAGCAGGGAGTCTTAAATTTTGAACCCGTGCTAAGCCATCCTGACTAATTATCGACACGCCAGCCCATTCGCGTATATCTAGTGTTCTAAGCCAGCCGGCATTGTTATGCCAATTGTCACCATCTGTAGATTCGTACAAATCAATCAACGCTCTACATTCATTGGTGTTTAAGCTTGCCTGCACATTAGCTAATATGCCGGAGCAGATTCCATACGAACCGGATGTACTAGGTAAAACCTCCACCTCTATCGTATCCACTATGCTTTCCTCATTGTAAGAAGTTACCGCTATGTCTACAAGAATAGTGCCAACCCGCTTAGGCACTATACGCGCAACTACTTCACCTGTAAAAGTGAAAATGCTTATGGATGAAGCTACAACATTATCGGATGGGGTGAAAGATAACTCATATGTAAGAGTGTTACCTATATTGCCTTCACTATTCGTATAGCAATTCTGACTCCCCTCCAATGTGAGAGACCATGTATCATCTAGTGCTACCGTATCGGCAACATCACAGAAAGGCTCTAAACGTCTCGGTAAATTATCGTTAGCCTCTATAACTACTGCAGCAGTAGAAGTATTCACTTGTACAAGGTCCGCATCTGTAGTCAGAAAGCCAAAAAACTTCTCGGCATATTCAATATCCGCATCATCCGTTATAGAAACGGATATTGTATGCGTTTCCACATCGGAGGTGAACAGTAAATCTCTGCTTACCATCTCATAATCGACCGCCTCATCCGCGTCGGCAATCGAATTGAGATTTTCCGGAATAACTCCCTGAGGCTCAACGTTGGAAGTAGCAAATCTCACAACAAGTGATCCTGTTTCGTCTATCTCCCCATTGAGTATAGAAACCGCCAGCGTCACAACCTCACTGCTCTCCGTAACCGAGTAAACTTCTCGATTAAAACCTATCGTTATTTCGTCGTCACTCCGGATAGTCACATCTATAGCGCCTGCAAAGACATACTCATCTAGAAAGAAAGATAGTATGAAAGTCTCTTCATTCTCATATAGGTCATCGTCATTCAATTCGATCATCAAGGGCTGTGATAGCATATCTTCTGAAAATGTCAAAGTGTTATTTTCTAGAAGCAACCGGTAATCTATACCCTCACCTCTTGCGTTAATATCCGTAGTAATCACACTAACCGTAAGTAAATCTGCCGCAGGTACGGTATCTACAGACACAGCTATAACTCCTACACCTTCCTCCTCTCTAAATTGGGCAGGTCCAAAAGTAATTGCCGGAGAAGGTGCGGTTTCCACCAGCTGGAACTCGCCCAGTACTCCAACTTCACTATCGAGACCAAGCACGGATTGTATAACCACAATATCATATAGATTGCCTAGCTCCAAATCGCTCAAGTCCAAAAGAACATTCCACTCTCCAACATCGTCGGCTGTTACAACGCCGATGGTTTGAGTCTCCATAGAAGAAGCTTGACCCGTCGCAGAAGAAGAAGTGCCCGCAATATCGAGCCGCCTCGATACCACACTGATTTCCGCAGTACGTACAGCATCGTTGCCAAAGATGGCAATATCGGACTGGTCTCTGCGTAGGATAGGCACACCTTCAAAGCCATTCATAATTATGAAATTCATTATCTCGCCCTGAGGGGGAGGGAATGTTTCATCGAAAGATACGGAAGGGTCTTTACTGACCCTGATATTTCCCTCTCGGATGGAGTTGTGAGCAGGATCAAAATAAAATGGCAAACTGCCGGTCAGAGAGTTACCGTCCAGAATGATATCCGTCAATTGCAGTAAATCGCCTACGGAAGCGGGGATATCTCCGGTCAGGTTATTGTGGGATATATTCAATACCTCCAATTTTTTGAAGGCGCCTATGGATGATGGTATATTACCGGATAGATTATTACCGGAAACGTTCAAAATTATTAGATCTTCCGACGACGATTGAACAATATCCGCTAACATCTCTAGCGAACCCGTTAGATTGTTCATAGATATATCGAGAATTTCGAGGCTCTGCAAACTACCTATAGAACTCGGTATAAATCCCGTAAAGTTGTTATCGGAGACATTCAGTACTCGCAGGTTTGTCAAATCACCTATTGAAGAAGGAATTTCACCGATAAAGCTATTGCCTGAAAGATCCAGTAACTGTAAACCTCTTAGCTCAGTTATAGAAGAAGGAACCTCACTGTTCAGGTTATTATCGGCGAGATTCAAAGTCTCTAATGAGTATGGTTGGTCAATCATATAAGGAGGGATGGCACCGGCAAGGCTGTTTCCGGAAAGGTCTAGCGTTCTCAAGGTAAGCAATTCAGGTATCCACGAAGGAATTTCGCCGGTAAAGTTGTTATCCGAAAGATCGAGCATATTCAAATTTTCTAAATAAATACCAAGATATATAGCGGAAGGAATGGCACCGGTAAGGTTGTTTCCGGAAAGATCCAACGTAACAATATCCGATAAAATTTCAAGAACAGTAGAGGTAATTCCGCCGGTAAGGTCGTTATCCGAAAGGTCCAACATACTCAACCTTCCCAAAGAATTAGTTATAAAAGAAAGAGCACTGCCGGTAAGGTTGTTTCCGGAAAGGTCTAAGGTAGATAAGGTAGATATAGAACCCACTGAAGAAGGAACCTCGCCAATAAGGTTGTTATCCGAAAGGTCTAGGGTGCGCAATCTCGCCATAGAACCTAGTGAAGGAGGAATCGCACCGGTGAGGTTGTTATCAGAAAGATCCAAGGTACGCAATCTCTCTATAGAACCTAGTGAAGGAGGAATCGCACCGGTAAGGTTGTTTCCGGAAAGATCCAACGTAAACAATCTCGCCATAGAACCTATTGCAGAAGGAATTTCGCCCGCCAAATTGTTAGCGCTGAGTTCTAAGTTTGAGACAGATGCTAAGCCATTCTGATCAATTAGAGTTGACACTCCCACCCATTCGCGTATATCTACCGATCTACGCCAACCGGCATTGTTATACCAATTGTCACCATCTGTGGATTCGTACAAATCAATCAATGCTCTACACTCAGTGGTATCCAGGCTTGCTTGCGCATTAGCTAAAATGCCGGAGCAGATTGCATACGAGCCGGATGTACTAGGCAAAACCTCCAATTCTATCGTATCTACTATGCTTTCCCCATTGTAAGAAGTTACCGCTATGTCTACAAGAATAGTGCCGACCCGCTTAGGCACTACAAGCGCAACTACTTCACCTGTAAAAGCGGAAATGCTTATAGATGAAGCTACAGCACCATCAGATGGGGTGAAAGATAAGTCATATGTAAGAGTATTGCCTATGTTGCCTTCACTATCCGTATAGCAATTCTGACTCCCATGTAATGTGAGAGACCAGATATCATCTAGTGCTACCGTATCGTCAATGTCACAGAAAGGCTCTAAACGTCTCGGTAGATTATCGCTAGCCTCTATAACCACCGCGGCAGTAGAAGTATTCACTTGTACAAGGTCCGCATCTGTAGTCAGAAAGCCAAAAAACTTCTCGGCATATTCAATATCCGCATCATCCGTTATAGGAATGGATACTATATGCGTTTCCACATCGGAGGTGAACAGTAAATCTCTACTTACCGCCTCATAATCTACCGCCTCATCCGCATCGGCAATAGAGTTGAGACCTTCCGGAATAACTCCCTGAGGCTCACCATTGGAAGTGGCAAACCTCACAACAAGTGATTCCGTTTCGGCTATTTCCCCATTGAGTACAGAAACCGCCAGCGTCACAACCTCACTGCTCTCCACAGTCGAGTAAACTTCTTGAGTAAAACCTATCATTACTTCATCGTCACTCCGGATAGTCACATCTATAGCGCCTGCAAAGACATACTCATCTAGAAAGAAAGATAGTATGAAAGTCTCTTCATTCTCATACAGATCATCATCATTCAATTCGATCATCAAAGGCTGTGACAGCACGCCTTCCGAAAACGTCAGAGTGTTATTCTCTAGGAGCAGCCTGTAATCTATGCCCTCACCTTTTGCACTAACATCCGTAGTAGCCACAATAACGGTCAACACGCCTGAGTCCGGTAGTGCATCTATCATGACATCTATAGCCACAGTTCCTTCATCTTCCTCAAAAGTGACAGATTCTGACATAACAACGGGTGACGCAGAATATTCTAACAGCTGAAACTGATCCAAGATTATAGCGGTTTCGCTATATAAGCCAAGCAAAGATTGAGCAACTGCAAGCTGATAAAAGGAACCGATTTCCTCATGGCTCAAATCAATCTGTAAGCTCCACTCGCCATTGACATTTACTACACCCGTAGCAAGGATATATTCATCACTGAAAGAATCGGGAGATGTAGTAGCATACTCCTTCAAAATCACATCCACTCTCGAGGTATGAAAGGTGCCCTGATTTCCGAAAAGAGTAATTCGTTCATTTATAGGAAAAGCCGGCACATTTGCAAAAATCTTCTCACTATCGAACTTCGCTAACGGCGGCGGAAAAGTATCCTCAAATGATACCGCATCATCTTTCACCACCGCTATACTCTTATCACGGGATAGATTATGCGCGGGGTTGAAGTGAAAAGGTAAAGTGCCTATCAAAAGGTTGTTATCCAAACGAAGATCTACAAGATTCACCAGATTGCCTATAGATGAAGGGATCATCCCTTCCAGAAGGTTGTCTGACAAATCAAGGAGCTCCAATTCGAACAATGTACCTATGCCGGATGAGATAGTACCTACCAAGTTATTCGAAGGCAACGCAAGCCGCGATACGTACGCAACACCGCCCCGGCCAACCTCAGTATCTACGCCGTACCATTCGTTCAAGTAGATAGAAGATAGCCAGCCATCATTATTGTTCCAGTCATCTCCGGCCGTAGAGTTATATAGGGATAGCAGTACTTCACAATCCTCTCTATATACAGGGTTCATATCGATTCGATCATCCAATAAGCCCAAACACAAAGAGGACGATATTGATACAGATTCCAGCATTATCACATCGGTTATAGTTTCCCCGTTGTAAGAGGTAACGCTTATGTCTATAATGATGGAGCCTGTCCGGTTGGGCATGAAAGTCAAAACAGCGAAGGTAGAGGTTACGGACAAGTGCAAATCACCGGAACCTTCACTTAAAGGGTTTATAGATGCTTCATACATCAAATTGTGGTCATCTGCATCTCTATAGCAATCCGAAAGATTCAGACTCCATTCTGCCCCTAGGGCTACCTGAGTAACAAAATTGCATGATGGTACCGTACGAAGTGGAACGTTATCATTAGCAAGAATAATCACCGGTGTAGCGTTCGTGTTTACAAGTTCACCATCTGTCGTAAGAACACCGAAGAACCTTTCGGTATATTCGATTTCCATGTCATCGATTATATTTACACTTACCGTGAAAGATAGGACATCCGAAGTGAATACTAGATTATGCGCTACAGGCATATAGTCACTGGTAGCGACTGCAGCACTGATCGATTGGAAGTCTCCTACTAAATCTGCAAGGTCTCCCTCATCCGCAGTGAGTAGATTCACGATAATGGATGTTGAATCTGCAATTTGACCGCTTATGACCGATACCGTCAATGTTACAGACCCGTCACTCTCACGCACTGTAGACATCTCGGGTAAAAAGCCAATAGAGACCTCGTTAGTATTCTCTATAGTCACTTCAGTAGAGTCGATGATCAAAGTAGAATCATCTAGGAAGAAATGGAAGATAAAAGTTTCATCATTCTCGTATACAGCGTCCGGCGTTATATCGAATGTCAGCGGTGCAACTCCATCGATAAAAGTTATAACTCTGCCATCTGTAGGAAGGTCGTAATCTATGCCGCCGCCTTCCGCGGTAATATCTGTGGCCGATACTGCAATTGTCAAGAGATCCGCGCCGTCAATAAGAGAAATAACATTCACCGTTCCTACACTTTCATCTTCGGAAAAAACTACATTTTCAAAAATGAGAACGGGATGCGTAGAGATCCCTACAAGTAGGAACTCTTCCACGATTACAACACTTTCACTATCCAGGCCCAGAATAGATTGATTGATTATAAGCCGATAGCGAGATCCTACTTCAGCATCTATACGGTTAAGGTCTATGCTCCAGTTGCCAAAGTCATCTACCTCTGTGATTGCAATAATCTCATTATCATCATCCATAGCGGAGTCTCCGACGCCAATACGTCTCAACTTCAGCTCTACCCTTGCAGTACGCACAGCACCCTGAGTACCTATAATTCGCAGACCCTCTCCCCGAGTGGGTAATATAACTACACCCTGCGGACCTCTTACGAAATCTATCGTAAATTCACTCTGAGGAGGATTGAAAGTAGCATCAAAAGAGATTGCGGCGTCTTTTTCCACCGTTATATTACTTGTGCGGGATGAATTGTGAGCAGGGTTGAAATGGAAGGGAAGAGTGCCCTCTAAAGAGTTATCGTCCAGAAAAAGTTCGGTGAGATCCACCAAATTGCCTATAGAAGTCGGTATACTACCGCTCAGATCATTAGCGGAAAGGTTCAAAGTAGAAAGGTTCCACAAGTTCCCTATCTCGGAAGGTATGCCGTCTGTCAAGTTGTTATCGGATAGATCCAGAATTCTCAGACTTCGGAGGTTCGACAGAGATGCCGGTATCGCTCCTACTAGGTTATTGGCGGATAAATTCAATACTTGCAGGTTAGTCAAGGCAGTTAGCGAAGATGGTATATCTCCTATCAGGTCATTTCCTGAAAGGTTCAGATTTTCGAGGTTAGAAAATGTATTTATAGAAGAAGGGACAGCACCGGTAAGGCTGTTAGCGGAAAGGTTCAAGCTTATAAGATTCTGTAAGTTTGTCAAAGCACCTACAAAAGAGGAAATATCGCCGGTGATTCCGGTATCGGAAATATCCAGAAGTCTCAAATTCATTAATTCGCCTAGCGTATCCCGTATATCATTTGTAATGTTATTGCCGGACAGATTCAGTTCCGCCAGATCGGTCGGGGAAGCTATAGATGCGGGAAGATTCCCTGTTAGGTTATTACCGGAAATGTTTATAACCTCTAGGCTATTCAATGTTTCCAAGGAGTTTATGAAAACCTCTAAATCACCAATTAGGCCATTCGAAGGTAATTCTAACCTCGAGACACGCGCAAAACCGTCCTCACCGACTTCCGTAGTAACGCCTAACCAGTTATCCAGATATATGTTATTGGCCCATCCTGAATTATCTTCCCACTCGCTAGCACCGCCAAAGGTTTGATATATATTGAGAAGTGTTTCGCACTCGGATAATCTTACACGCGCTCCGCTATCCGGATTGTCGAAGGCGTTACCGCATATATGATCCGAAACGGATAGCACCGCAAACGTCAAGGTATGAGATATAACCTCACCATTTGATGAAGTGGCGTATACCTCCACTTCAGAATGTCCTAAGTGACCCGGTATAAAAGTCAAAAAAGAATCGGTGATTATCACCTCACCGTCATCGGAATCCGCTCCGTAAACCAGCTCCCCATTCCCATTGGGACTAGGCTCAAAACATTGCCCTATGGAACTTATAACATCCACACCAACCGCTACCGTCTCGGTTATTACGTTTATCAAAAGCCCGCAAGAGGGCGAACCCATATTTTCCGGAGAGTTATCATTGGCGCCTATCACTACTACCGCCGAGGTAGATACCCTTATAAATTCGCTGCTATTTGTCAAAACACCAAAGAATCTCTCCGCATATTCAACATCGGCATCGTCCAATATAGGCACGGTAATCGAGTGCGCCTGAACTTGTGAGTCAAACTCCAACTGAAGAGAGACAGGCTGATAATCATCGGTAGAAACAGCGGCGCTGAGCGTAACAAACCCAACCGGCACATTGTCTTGTGTACCATCCTCAGTGGAAAAATCCACAATAAAGGCTGCCGGCGCCTCTATTTTTCCTTCCGTTACCGATACATGTAAAACCACATTCCCATCACTTTCTTCCACCGCATAAACAGCGGGCGAAAAACCTATTGCGACTTCGCTGGTATCCGTTACTCTCACAGCCGTGCCTCCGATATAGGTGGTAGCATCCGTGAAAAAAGAAAGAAAGAAACTTTCTTCCTCCTCGTACACATCATCGGCAATCAATTCTAGTTCAAGGGGCTGCGAAAGTGCATCATCACTGAAAGTAACATAACGACTTTGTAAAGGCAGCCTGTAATCTATACCTTGACCATCGGTTGTATTGTCACTTGCTACCAAAAAAACATTCAAAACGTCGGAAGTGCCTGTGCTATCTATATTTAACGTCAGGGTTGTTGTGTCCGTATCTTCTCTAAATTCTGTATTGCCAAAAGACAAGGTTGGCGATTGTGGAAAATCCACAATTTGGAACTGCTCCAAAACTACAACCTCTTCACTATTCAGTCCAAGCAAAGATTGACGTAATACGAGCTCATAAACAATTGTGGGTCCTATCAAAGCTTCACTCATATCGAGATTTATGCTGAACCCTCCCGAATCATTCGCAATCACTGAGCCTACAATCATACCGGTAGAGTTTGGCAAATCGGGTTCTGTGTCAAGCATCCGCAGTATTGCTTCCACCCGAGAAGTGCGCACCGCGCCATTGATGCCGGTAATATTGGTTTCGAAGGCGCTGTGGGGTGTTTCTCTAAACAGAAACGGAAGTCCACTCAAACTCAACCCGTTATCCACGCGGTTCACTTCCGCTATAGGCGGTGCAAAGGTATCCGCAAAGGATACTGAAACATCCTTCGTTACCGCTATACTGCTGCTTCGGATAGGGTTATGCGCAGGATTGAAATATAATGGCAAAGTGCCGATCAGGCGGTTGTCATTCAGGCGAAGGTCCGTAAGGTCTACCAAATTGCCTATCGATGATGGAATCGCTCCCGACAGACCGGTACCGGACAGATCTAGAACTTGTAAACTCCAGAATTCGCCTATCCCGGAAGGAAGAGGTCCGCTCAAAGCAACCCCTTTCAATTCGAGAACACGCAAACTATCCTCAAGGCCTATCAAGGACTGAAACACATCCTCTGCAGAGGCGGATAAACTGTTGTTACCGGAGAGGTCAAGTATCTCTAGATTCGTCAGTCCGGTGAACGAGGAAAGTATAGAGCCTGTAAGAGCATTTTCCGAAAGGTTCAGAGTTTGCAAACTCGGCAAATTTCCAAGTGTTGCGGGTATATTACCGGAGAGGTTATTGGCGGAAAGGTTCAGAGTTTGCAAACTCGGCAAATTTCCAAGTGTTGCGGGTATATTACCGGAGAGGTTATTGACGGAAAGGTTCAGAGTTTGCAAATTCGGCAAATTTCCAAATGTTATGGGTATATTACCGGAAAGGTCATTGACGGAAAGGTTCAAGATTTGTAAGTTAGTCAGGTTAACAATTTCAGGAGGTATCTCACTCGATATTCTATTGTCCGATAAATCCAATACTTCCAATGACGGTAGAAAAAACAACGTAGATATCGAACTGGTAAGTTGCAGATTATTCGAAGGCAACTCCAATCGGGATATGTGCGATAACCCGTCTTCTCCTAAAGTGGTAGTTACGCCTAACCATTCGTCAAGATATAGATTATTCAACCATCCCTCATTGTTCTCCCACTCTAGTCCGTTTGAATCAAGAAATAACCTTTCCAATGAAAAGCACTCTTGAAAAGCAACAGGTACCCTGCTATCACGATTGTTGAATACACCTTCACAAAGATTCGCCGCAGCATCGGACACCACAATAGTTACAGTGTCCGTTATAACCTCACCGTTCGATGAAGTTGCGGAAAGTTCAATAGATAATGAGCCGATTCTACTTGGTACAAATGTGAGGATTCCATCATCTGATATGCTCACCTCGCCATCTGTAGAGTACGCTCCATATGAAAGTTCACTCGATTCATTGGCGTTCGGCATGTAGCATTCAGAGAGATCTTTCATCAGTGATTCGCCAACTTTCGAAGAGGAAGAAAAAATGCAGAAAGGTTCAACGCGCTGCGGTGTATTATCATTGGCGTTGATTACAAATTCAGCGACTACGGGTTCAAGCCTGACATTGCCCAAATTTGTCTCCAAAAGTAATCGAAATTCCTCATCAGGCTCTACTACAATATCATCTGTTATATCAATGGTGATTACATGTAAAGTGACTCCGGAGCTGAATGTCAATTGTAAATCGATCGGTTGATAGTCACTACCTGCAACCGTTGGGAAAGCAGATTGGCCGCCTCCATCTATAGTACTCAGACTCACCACAATACTCTCATCCAACAATTCGATATCACCTTGCGTTAACGCTACTGTCAGAGTTACCGTGCTTTCATCTTCATTAACAGAGTATGCATCATCTAAAAATCCTACCCTGACCTCATCATTATCTTCAATATTCACTACCCTAGATATATCTAAAATTCTGAAGCTGCTATCAAAAACTGTCAGATCGAATGTTTCCAAATGATTTTCAAAAAATTGATCATCATTCAAGGTTATCATCAAAGGCTGAGATAAAGCATCTTCCGTAAAGTAAAGCCGAAATATTTGTGTCATCCGTGGGATAAGAGTCCCCTGAAAATGAAAAGGTGACATCTCTATTGGGGTAGTATAATCTACACCGTTACCTTGAGCCGTTCCGTCATTTACAACCACTAGCAATTCCAGCATTCCTCCACCCGGTATGGTGTCTATAGTCACCGTCACAGTGGCTACATTTTCACCTTCCGATAGTGTAGTTCTACTAAAAGAAACAGCCGGTGATTCCGCAACCTCAGTTACACGAAAAGAGGGGTACATAAAACTACGACTTCTAATTACGAACACCTTTTGATTTACAACAAATGAGTAAACTCCCGTATCCATATCAGTGAAGTCGAATTCCATACTCCACTCTCCAGAATCAGATGCGGAGATAGTATGTTTAGAGATGAGTTCTCCATTTAACCCATAAAGATCTATAGTTACCTGCGCTGTTCTTATTGCTGTGCCCGTTAAGGTTACCTGATTTTGTGTAACTGTTTGCAACCCATCGGGACCCTGTATAGAATCTGCTATCTCCCATTCCGGATGCGCCAAGAATCTTGCAAACTGGAGTTGGTGGCTAACTACTATTCCATCCAATACCTGCGGACTTATAGAAACAACCGAAAGGTTAGGGTTGAACCTTCGGGGGTTGAAATGATGTGGCGCTTCTCCATTCAAGGAGTTGTATTCCAGTGTCAGCTTTTCTATCTCTAATAAGCCGGCTATTTCAGTAGGCAGCATTCCTTCCAGTTTGTTGAAAGCGAGTTCAAGGTTTTGCAGATTCCATAATCTACCTATCTCAGGAGGGATATTGCCGGAAAATCCGCCCGGCCTATCCTCCGGGTTGTTATTCAGATTTTCGAGTACAATTCCTCCGTGGGGGGTATCTCCTATATCCGGGCGGTTGTGCGACAAATTCAAAGTCCTCAATTCTATGAGGTTTCCAATAGATGGGGGTATCTCTCCGCCCAGGCTGTTATAAGACAAATCCAAAGTAGTGAGGTTGGTTAAATTACCTATAGAGGACGGAAGAATACCGTTTAGCCCGCCTATACCGTTAATCTTCCGGTTGTGCGACAAATTCAAAGTCCTCAATTCTATGAGGTTTCCAATAGATGGGGGTATCTCTCCGCCTAGGCTGTTATAAGACAAATCCAAAGTAGTGAGGTTGGTTAGATTACCTATAGAATTCGGTATCTCGCCAGTCAGATCATTGCGAGATAGATCCAATCTCTCCAAAGCGACCAAGTTCCCTATAAATGGAGAAAGTGTACCCATCAGACTTGCTCCGGACAGGTTTAAAACCTTTAAATTCAGCAAGTTCCATACTGCAGACGGTATGGACTCTGTAAAAGTAATGCCGGACAGGTTCAATCTCTCCAAATAGGTCAGTCTGTCTATATCATCAGGCAGTCCTCCCACAAGCCCATTACCCGGAAGTTCTACCGCTGTTACATGTAGTGAGCCATCCGAGCCATTAATCAAAGTCACACCGTACCATGAGTTTAAATCCACACTTCTCAGCCAACCGGTATTGTTATCCCATTCGTCTCCCATCATGTTCTCATACACTGTTGAAAGTGTTATGCACTCTAACGCGGGAACTTGCACCAGCTCACTGGAGCAGGTAGCAAATATGTCGAAACCTACCTCTAGTACAAACGTTTGCTCCACCATATCTCCAGCAACAAAAGCCTCTACATCCAGCATTGCCCGCCCTACTCTATCATCGCTGGTTATAGCAAAAGGTGTAAAGTGCAGAATCGAACCCTCTGTACGAACCGTTCCCGAAACTGTCGAAGAAGGATCCAGAGAAGCATTATAAGATAGACTTAATCCGAAAAATTGATCTTCATAGCAAAGATCGAGGTCTACCATCCACTCAGTTCCAACAGAAACGGTAGGTGAAAAAGCACAATCCAGTATCCGTACAGGAGCATCACTACGGAGTATATTCACTATAGCCGAGGAGTTTATAAGTTCCACCCTATCATCAGCTTCATCGGCTATTGAGATAAACACTTGAAACTCCTCGTTGAGTTCGGGTGTTGGATCATCAAAAATCACTATGGTCTGTGTCTGTGTAGGATTATCAGCACTTAGCACAAAGCTTACGTCTGCTATCTCTTGGTAGTCCAAAGCCGCTCTCGCTATGCCGGTATTTTGTTTACTAGGTTCTAGCACATCCGCGGTACTTATACTCAGAGTAACGCCTCCTTCCAAAGAAGCCGAGTTCCCTTCAAGTATACTTACCTCCAATAAAATCAACCCGTCTCCTTCATTTGCGATGTATGAAGAAGAAGAAAGCCCTATTATCAGCTTGTCATCATCCCGTATCGTAACTCTGGTACTATCCGGCTCCAATACCACGCGCTCGAATAAAGTATCCGCAATAACCAAGAAATGCTCCTCCCTCTCCACCTCTTCATCATTGAATAACTCTATGGCAATCGTACGTTCTCTTACAGAATCTGTAAACTCGAGGATATAGTCTTTCAGTTCCAAATAATCGGCGGTCCCTAGGTTTTCACCTCCTGTGGCGGCGTTATCCGAAGCGTTCATAGTTGCTATCGATATAGTAATACTTTCCGCTTGTGCTATATCTCCGGATAACACCGCCACCGTCAGTACAGAAACCGTTTCCGTCTCATTCAAAACATTATTTTCCATAGAGAAACCTATCGTTACCTCATCATCATCCAGTATGTAGGCTGTAGCCGTCTGCTGCTCGAACCTTACTCGACTGTCTGCAGAGTCCAATATAATATTGAACTGCTCATCCCTTTCGTAGCTATTGTCATCGAATAATTGGATAGCGATAGTATGAGCGGATACGTCTAATATCATGGATAGTTCATCCGCTGATTCGAAATCGATACCACCCCGTGCGCTATCATCTATGGTGCTTACAGTCAACATCAACTCCTCCATAGGTGCTAATCTGCCCGACAAAACTATCACCTCTAGATTCAAGTAACTATCCGATTCGGAACTCGTGTATTCAGCCTGTGAAAACCCTATAGTGATTTTGTCATCATCTCGTATAGTTACCCTTGCCGTTTCCGGTTCCAATCTCACCCTTTCATCATCTCCCGCAACACTCAGAGTAATTTCGAAATACTCATCATTCTCGGCAAACCCGTCTTCGATGATATTCAAAGCCACAGTTTGCACCGTCACGCCCGGACCGAATACGAGGCTATCACTCGTCAACAGTGAGTAATCTTCATCTATTTTGGCGCTGAAATCATTCAACAGAATATCTACTGTAAATTCCTCATCGAAAATTACGTTTGGCAAGGTAATAGCTACAGTAAGTGTCAAATTGCCCTCGCTCGTAATGTATTCCGGCTGAGAAAAGCCTATTATCAGCTTGTCATCATCCCGTATCGTAACTCTGGTAGTATGCGGTTCCAATATCACTCGCTCGAATAAGGTATCCGCAATAACCAAAAAATGTTCATCCTCCTCTAACTGTTCATCATTGAATAACTCTATGGCAATCGTACGTTCTCTTACGGAATCCGTAAATTCGAGGATATAGTCTTTCAGTTCCAAATAATCGGCGGTACCTAGGCTTTCACCTCCTGTGGCGGCGTTATCCGAAGCGTTCATAGTCGCTATAGATATCGTAATACTTTCCGCTTGTGCTATATCTCCGGATAACACCGCCACTGTCAGTATCGAAACCCTTTCCATTTCATTGAAAACATTGTTTTCCATAGAGAAGCCTATCGTTACCTCGTCGTCATCTTGTATGTAGGCTGTAGCCATCTGCTCCTCGAACCGAACTCGACCGTCTGCAGAGTCCACTGTAATATTGAACTGCTCATCCCTTTCGTAGATATTGTCATTGAACAACCGTATAGCGATAGTATGAGCGGATGCGTCGAATATCATGGATAGTCCATCCGCTGATTCGAAATCGATACCACCCTGTGCGCTATCGTCTATGGTGTTCACAGTCAATATCAGTTCCTCCATAGGTGCTAATTCTCCCGACAAAACTATCACCTCTAGATTCAAGTAACTATCCGATTCAGAAAGCGTGTATTCAGTCTGTGAAAACCCTATAGTGATTTTGTCATCATCTCGTATAGTTATCCCTGCCGTTTCCTGTTCCAATGCCACCCCTTCATTATCTCCGGCAACACTCAGAGCGATTTCGAAATACTCATCATTCTCGGCAAACCCGTCTTCGATGATATTCAAGGCCACAGTTTGCACCGTCACGCCCGGACCGAATACGAGGCTATCACTCGTCAACAGTAAGTAGTCTTCATCTATTTTGGCGCTGACATCATTCAGCAGAATATTCACCGTAATTTCTTCACCAAAAGATACATCTTGCGAAGTAATAGCTACGGTAAGCGTCAAATTGCCTTCGCTCGTAATGTATTCCGGCTGAGAAAATCCTATTGTAATATCATCGTTATCCTCTATTCTCACAGTAGTGTTACTACGGGGTCCGGGTAAGACTTGTGTACTTTCCGAAGAAAGCGACACAAAAAATTCTTCTGCTCCTTCGTATAGAGAATCTTCCAAAATTTCGATAGCTATCGTAGCGGTCAATGCACCATCTGCGCTAAACACCAATGCACCATCATCCAACAGGTAATCACTATCCTCAGACGTTCCTTGAGTAACTTTATAATCAATAACTTTTGTACTGCTAACGTTATCTGACAATGCTACAGTCAACGTTACAATGCCTGCCGCTTCATCGAATGAGTAGTTGCTTGTACTGAAATCATAAGTAATGCCCGGCAAAAACCTTACCGATATACCTGCTGACGCCGTGAGTCGCGGATTACTACTACCGGGTCTTGGGTATAATCCCTGCTCAACAGCAATGAAATAAGTTTGATTGGCGGACAGGTCGCTTAATTCTATACTCCACGAACCTTTCCCAACCTCTGTATCGGTCGACGCAAAAGTCTCTTGTACATCGAAGGTACCTTCAGATGACACAAATGCAAGTATACTTGCCCCGGGAACGGCATCGTCACCGCTAATAATCAAAGAAGGGCTTTCCAGAAAAGGCACAATTAAAACAGGACTTGAATCTGCGTATCCATCCTTCACTTCTATAGATGGGCGGAAGGTTTCAGACGAGGCGAAAGATAGTCCGGAGCTACCTATCTCCAGCACATCTAACCCTAGATTACGTACGAATTTTTGCTGAATGTGATAAGGAATAAGTCCACTCAGTCCGGTGTTAGATAACCGAAGAGTCTCCAGATTTATCAAATAGCCTATCTCAGGGGGTGCCTGCCCGCCGAGATTCACATTTTGGGAAAGGTCCAAAGATCGCAAATTTGCAAGATTGCCGATTTCGGATGGCACTGAGCCATTTAGGTTGTTACTTTGTAGATTTACAGATGTCACATGCGAATTTCCATCAGTATCTTCTTCTACACCCAAGCCGTACCATGACCCGATATCCAAGGATTTGAACCATCCCGTATTGTCTGTCCATTCTTCGCCGCCTGTACTTTCATACAAAGCAAACAGCGCATCACACTCTTCAGAAGAAACAAGCGTACAACTAGAAGCCTTATCGAACACTACCATGAGCTCGATAGTAGATTCCAGAATTTCACCATCTACCGTAACTGCCATCACATCAAACACAGCCCTACCTATCGGTTCAGCCCCATTTATAAGTATCGGTTCAAAATAAAACGTAGAGCCTTCAAGAGTAACGTTACCTTCAACGGTAGAAGCCGCTTCACTCAGAGAGATGCTATATTGCAAATCCGTTCCGCTCGAGTCATAGTAGCATTCGCTCAAATCCAAAGACCACCGATAACCCAAAGCAACGGTAGAATTTGATGCGCATTCAGGATACATTTCTACAAAACTATCATTTCCGGAGATACGAACCGTTGCCGTAGCAGGACTCAGTTCTACATCTGCATGATCCGTCATCAAGAGCACCAAAAATTCTTCCGCCTCTTCGGGAAGATCATCCATCAGCAACGTCACGGGAAAATTGTGAACAGTCGTATCGGAATCAATAATGAATGCAAGGTCGTTTAACGGCTGATAATCCGTCCCTGCCGCCGCTACGCCAATACTCTCCACATTACCATCCACAGTGGAGACATTCAAAAGAATACCCGATGAAAGTGAATCGACCCGACCTGCTATTACCTTTAAAGTGAGAACTACCGTTTCATCATCCTCATCGACATTATATTCCAAAGGTGAAAACCCTACCTGAATATCATCCTCGATAATAGTGACAGTCGCTATTGGGAAGTCTCCGGGAAAGACACCCGAAGTATCCGAAGATAAGACGACTTGAAACTCCTCATCTCCTTCATAGATAGAATCATCCGTAAACGGAGATACCTCCACAGCTACCCTTTTTTCTAAATCCCCTACAGCGAACACTACTGTAGAGGAAGAGAGTACATAATCGATGCCTTGTGTAGCTCCATCAGGTAGTTCCATAACTGTGTATCTAATTGCAACCGTCTTAGGGGCTGGTTGAGATAATACCACCTCGAGAATCTCCGCCTCCGTACCCGGAGTTCCACTATGCTCTACAAAACTGTATCCCGACTGAGTGAAACTGTAAGTAAGCTGTTCCATATCCTGTTCGCCGCTTGCTAAAGCGGGAATCGGTTCTGTATAGACAGCCGAAGTTGCCGTATTCATATCAGGTGGCAACTCTAAACTAGCATCCTCGCCGGCTCCCGCAGCGGATGGCACGGGTACCTCTACTGCCGTAGTCGACATAACGGACGAAGGCAGTGAAGCGACACTAGCATCCGCTCCAGATTCTCCATCAGATGGCACGGGTACCTCTACTGCCGTAGTCCCCGTCTCGGACGAAGGCGATAAATCGACATTAGCATCCGCTCCAGATTCTCCACCGGATGGCACGGGTACCTCTACTGCCGTAGTCCCCATCTCGGACGAAGGCGATAAACGAGCATCCGCTCCAGATTCTCCATCAGATGGCACGGGTACCTCTACTGCCGTAGTCGACATCTCGGCGAAGGTGGTAAAGCGACCGCATCCGCTCCAGATTCTCCACCGGATGGCACGGGTACCTCTACTGCCGTAGTCGACATCTCGGACGAAGGCGATAAATCGACACTCGCATCCGCTCCAGATTCTCCACCGGATGGCACAGGTACCTCTACTGCCGTAGTCGACATCTCGGACGAAGGCAGTAAATCGACACTCGCATCCGCTCCAGATTCTCCACCGGATGGCACGGGTACCTCTACTGCCGTAGTCGACATCTCAGACGAAGGCGATAAATCGACACTAGCATCCGCTCCAGATTCTCCGCCGGATGGCACAGGTACCTTTACTGCCGTAGTCGACATCTCAGACGAAGGCGATAAATCGACACTAGCATCCGACTCAGATTCTCCACCGGATGGCACGGGTACCTCTACTGCCGTAGTCGACATCTCGGACGAAGGCGATAAATCGACACTAGCATCCGCTCCAGATTCTCCATCAGATGGCACGGGTACCTCTACTGCCGTAGTCGACATCTCGGACGAAGGCGATAAATCGACACTAGCATCCGCTCCAGATTCTCCAGCGGATGGCACGGGCACCTCTACTGCCGTAGTCGCCATCTCGGACGAAGGCGGTGAAGCGGCAACGGCACCTTCTCCGGCGGGTAGCACAGGCTTATCAACGGACTCATCTGCGAGAGATGAAGGGTCAAGTTCGCCGGCACTTTGTGCAACGTTACTGAATTTTTCTATTTGTTCGGAGCGCTGATGAAATAGCAAAAAAAGTGAGCCTGCTGTCACAATCGCAAAAAATAAAGCAATTGCAAACGCCAAGCGCAGATTCCCATCTATATTAGTGACTTTCAACGTTTACCCTCCAGTAAATCGTTCCACTAAGAATTCAGCATCTATTGATAGATGCTCCTTAATGAATTCCAACCAACATTCATTAGATTCAAGATATACCTCAGATACCTCTTCTGTTTATATAACCTTCAGTAGAATTATAATACATAATATTTTATTTGTCAAACCTTATCTATAAATTTTGAAAATTTTCACAACCTTAATACAAAATTCACAGCGTACAAACCTTGCGAGCCCTATGTAAGTGCCGCTTTAGCTATGGTCTAGCGTGTTTCAAAACCCTCTCCTCAAATTTAACGTTTGCCCTCCAGTAAACGAATCCACATGAGCTTCAGCTAGTATCGACTAGATCTGAGAGATATTGCTTATGTTTCTATAAACTATTTTGAAACTATACAAAATATCATACAATCATCATTATACCTAATAAAATATACTTTGTCAAACTCTAGATGTAGAAAATTCGAAAAAAATTCAGGATACAAGTATAAAAGAACAGAGATTAATCTTCTACAGAGTCGCATATCTGCCGATCCAGTCGAAGGATTGACACGCTCAAGTACTGTTCTTCAATTGAAGACAGCTATGCTTTGCCGCGATACAATCCGAAATTTATCCTGTACAAGGACACGCAAAGATCAAAATGAATACCGCAAAATCATCTTCAAGTCGATAGCAGACGATAAAGGAGGTAATGATTCAATTAATAAAGGCATGTTAAGAGAGGTAGTTATTCCCTCTCAGAGCCTAGGTAGGGGATTATTATCTACCATCTTTTACACTGAAACATGTCGAATATGGCGCCTTGAGGATCGGACACGATTGCGAAGTGTCCCTCAGGGATAACGATAGGCTCAGTCCATACCTTTCCACCCAATTCCTCAACGTGCTTCAAAGAGGTTTCCAAATCTTTCACACCCAAATGTACCCTCCACTGCGGAAGTATATCTCCCCACTCTTTCTTCATCTTCAATATGCCTGCCCGCGCCTCCCTGTTAACCCTTAACAAGGCGTAATTCGGATCTTCAGGGGTATTTCCATCTTTTGACGCTTCACAGTTCAGAACCTCCGCATAAAAGGAAGCGGCACCATCAACGTCTGTCGTATTCAGTTCAAACCAGCACAAACTCCCGGGCTCGTTCTGCTTTCCGGCGCCTATGTGCCCCTTAGACTGCCAAAGATTGACGAACGCTCCTTGCGGATCCCTTACAACCGCCAGACGTCCCGCTTCCATTACATCAAAAGGACCGCCGACAACTTCGCCGCCGGCCTCAGCCACGCGTTCCGCCGCCGCTTCCACATCATCCACCGTTATATAGACCTGCCAGCGAGGAGGAGCACCTTTGCTCATCTCCGGATCATCCTGAAAAGACCCTGCAACATGGCGATCGCCGTGCTTGTAGATTGTGTAAATCATATTAGGACCTGCCGGGTTATCCTCAGCCGTCCAGCCGAAAAGTTCCGTGTAGAACTTCTTGGCTGCCGCCGCGTCACTCGTCGCGAGGTCTGCCCAAGAAGGCGCACCTTGCGGGTAAGAAGTTATCAATGCCATTTTGTCTTCCTTTTGTTTGTGAATTCGAGGTAGATAAAGTAAAACCCGCCGGCGGCGCTTTTCGGCACGTTGTTCACGAAGATACTCAAGGATGGATTTTTTAGCTTTCCTTAGCTCTGAAGATATAAAATGTTGCGCCTTGAGGATCCTTCACAAGCGCGAAGGTGCCCATTGGAATTTCCCGAGGACCCATAACCAGCGCACCGCCTAGCCTTTCGAGGTTCTTGAGTGAGACGGCAATATCTTCCACCCCTATGTATACTGCCCAATGCGGTGGCACATCACCCCAATCATCCTGTATTTGAATTATGCCGGCGCGAGGTTGGTCTCCAACAAACAAGAAGGTGTAATCCATTCCTCCGGTAACGTCATCATGCTTCTTTGCAGAACAGCCGAGTACCTTTTCATAAAAGGAGCTTGCAGCTTCAGAATCGGTCGTAGCCAGCTCGAACCAGTACAATGCTCCGGGCTCGTTCTGCTTTCCGGCGCCTATGTGCCCCTTAGACTGCCAAAGATTGACGAACGCTCCTTGCGGATCCCTTACAACCGCCATACGTCCCGCTTCCATTACATCAAAAGGCCCGCCGACAACTTCGCCGCCGGCCTCACGAACGCGTTCCGCCGCCGCTTCCACATCATCCACCGTTATATAAACCTGCCAGCGAGGAGGAGCACCTTTGCTCATCTCCGGATCATCCTGAAAAGACCCTGCAACATGGCGATCGCCGTGCTTGTACATTGTGTAAATCATATTAGGACCTGCCGGGTTATCCTCAGCCGTCCAGCCGAATAGTTCCGTGTAGAACTTCTTGGCTGCCGCCGCGTCACTCGTCGCGAGGTCTGCCCAAGAAGGCGCACCTTGCGGGTAAGAAGTTATCAATGCCATTTTGTCTTCCTTTTGTTTGTGAATTCGAGGTAGATAAAGTAAAACCCGCCGACAACGCTTTCGGCACGTTGTTCACGAAGATACTCAAGGATAGATGTTTTAGCTTTCCTTAGCTCTGAAGATATAAAATGTTGCGCCCTGAGGATCCTTCACAAGAGCTAAGGTGCCCACTGGAATTTCCTGAGGACTCATGAGACACTCACCGCCTAGTCTTTCAAGGTTCTTGAGTGAGACGGCGATATCTTCCACCCCTATGTATACTGTCCAATGCGGTGGCACATCACCCCAATCATCCTGTATCTGCACTATGCCGGCGCGAGGTCGGTCTCCAACAAACAAGAAGGTGTAGTCCATTCCTTCGGGAACGTCATCATTCTTCTTTGCAGAACAGCCGAGTACCTTTTCATAAAAGGAGCTTGCAGCTTCAGAATCGGTCGTAGCCAGCTCGAACCAGTCCAATGCTCCGGGCTCGTTCTGCTTTCCGGCGCCTATGTGCTCCTTAGACTGCCAAAGGTTGACGAACGCTCCTTGCGGATCCTTTACAACCGCCATACGTCCCGCTTCCATTACATCAAAAGGCCCGCCGACAACTTCGCCGCCGGCCTCACGCACGCGTTCCGCCGCCGCTTCCACATCATCCACCGCTATATAGACCTGCCAGCGAGGAGGAGCACCTTTGCTCATCTCCGGATCATCCTGAAAAGACGCCGCAACATAGCTATCGCCGTGTTTGTACATCGTGTAAATCATATTAGGACCTGCCGGGTTATCCTCAGCCGTCCAGCCGAAAAGTTCCGTGTAGAACTTCTTGGCTGCCGCCGCGTCACTCGTCGCGAGGTCTGCCCAAGAAGGCGCACCTTGCGGGTAAGAAGTTATCAATGCCATTTTGTCCCTCCAAAGTTTGCAATATCTGCAACAATAGAAATAGAAATTTAAGTTACTATCTACGTAGCTTACGAAATCATTTATATCATACAAGAACCATTCTCTTTTTATTGCATCGGTAACATGTATAAAAGAAAATAGAGCGGATCAGTAAAATTTTCCGAATGAGTCTCCTTATAGATAATAGATTTTTATGTTTATAGACATCCATTCACACATAGATGAGCATGACCCCGCCGAATTGCCGGGGATACTGGAAAGGGCATCCGCGGCAGGTGTATCAGCAATTGTATCCGCCGGGACGACCCTCGAATCTGCACGGCGATGCGTAGATATAGGATCCTCGTATCAGAATGTCTTCGCCGGTGTGGGTGTTCATCCTCAGAACCTCAAAGCGAGGCTCACCTCCGAGAGATTATCTGAACTGCGCAGAATGGCGCAGTTCCCTCGCGTAGCTGTCATATCCGAAATCGGGTTGGATTTTCAGCAGGATTCACCTCCTTTGGATATTCAGGAGGAGGCTTTCCGTATGCAGATAGAGTTAGCCAAAGAAAGTCGTCTGCCTATAGTTTTTCACAACAGAGAAGCAACACAAGATACTTTGCGCATACTGAAAGACAATAGCGCATATGAGATTGGCGGCGCCGCTCACTATTTTCAAGGTGACTGGAATTATGCGAAAGCTTTATTGGATATGGGTTTCAAAATATCTCTGGCAAAACCGTTGCTCCGTCTCGAGGAACTTCAGGAAATCGCCGTACGTCTGCCTTGGGATTGCATAGTGCTGGAGACGGATTCATACCCGCAGCCGTTCAAAAAAACAAGGGATAGATGGACGGAGCCTAAAGATATTTTAAAGATTGCCGAAGCATTAGCGCATCTTCGCAACACATCCGTAGAAGAGGTAGCCTCTAGAACCACAGCCAACGTGATGGACATGCTGGGGCTAAGCAACGCAGCACTTCCCGAAATAAAGAAGTTAATCTAGTGAGGTGTATGCCACTTTGGCATATTCAGACCCGGTAAAGCCCGGTAAAGCTAAGTATAATTTAGATATATGGCTATACTTCCGGCAATTTTCAAAAATGCTCTCAAAGAATGGGCGGTCACTGTTGAAGCAATCATGGCAGGGCGCCAGATTATACTACTTCGCAAAGGAGGCATACGCGAGGAGCACCCTCGATTCGAACTGAAGTTCAGGGAGTTCTTTCTGTACCCTACGCACTATCACGAGTCTGAAACGCTCATCAAACAGGAAGCACGAGACCTATTGGAAGCAGCAACCGCCGATGATATGCAAGATATCATAACTCTGTCCGTATTCGCCGAAGTTGTAGAAGCAGAGGAGGTGAGAACGCCCTCCGAGCTGGACGCGCTATACTCCATGCATATATGGAATGAAGAATATGCCGAGAAACGTTTACACTGGCGTCCCAGTCAACCGCTTACTCTACTGATTATCAGGGCACACGTATTGCAGCAACCGCAGGCTCTTATGGTGATGGAAAGCTACAAAGGCTGCAACTCTTGGGTAGAATTCATAGAAGATTACCCCGTAGGAGTAACCCACCCGGCAATCCCGCAGCGCCGCTTCGAAGATATGAGACACGCCACAATGAAAGCACTTGAAGACAACCGAAGAAACGCATAGCACCAATGAAATATCGTAACTTGATGGGAACAGATCTCACCGTATCGGAAGTCGGATTTGGTGTGTGGAGTGTGTCTACGGGTTGGTGGGGAAAGGTTGAAGAGGCAGACGCTATAGTGATGCTGAATAAAGCATTGGAACTCGGTATCACGTTGTTCGATACAGCCGATGCCTATGGCGGAGGATATGGCGAAGAGATATTGGCAAAAGCGCTGAGCAGACATCGCAGCCGGATAGTCATAGGAACCAAGCTAGGGTACGATTTGGAGGTGCCGCGATCTAGCGGGCACAAAGAAAGGCCTCAGCGATGGGATGCACCATTCATAAAGAATGCTTGTGAAATGTCCCTCAAACGGCTCAAAACGGATTGCATTGATTTGTATCAACTTCACAACCCGCGCCTAGATGCTCTTCAGAGAGATGATACCTTCGCGGCATTGGAAGATCTGCAAAAAGAAGGCAAAATTCGTCATATTGCAGCCGCAATAGGGCCTGACCTCGGCTGGTTGGAAGAAGGCATATTTGCCATAGAAAAAAGAGGCATCCCCGCACAGATAATCTACTCTATACTTGAGCAAGAGCCGGCCCGTCATTTCATCGCCTCGGCGAAACTATCGGGCATAGGATTGTTCACACGAGTACCGCACGCCTCAGGTATGCTAGACGGCACATACACAAAAGACACAAACGCAGAGATTTCTACATTCCCTGAAGGCGACCACAGAGCTCACAGAAAAGCGGAATGGATGCACTACTCTATAGAGAGGCTTCGCCAGCTAGACTTTCTATTTGAAAGTGCCACGGGAACAATAGGGCAAACGGCAATAAAGTTCTGCCTGCAAACGCCCGAAGTAGCATCATGCATACCCACTATAGTCACCCTAGAACATTTGGAAGAATATGCAGATGCACCCAATATACCCGCAATACCTGAAAGCGCTCTCATTCGCCTGAATGAGCTATGGGAAAACGGCTTCGGGCAAAACTACCGCCAGACTATGAGGTCAAGCGTTACAGCGATTGGAGATAAAGGATAGCTCTGAAAAGACGTTTATCCTATAACCGGTAAAAGCTTGTTTATTAAGCTACGCGAGCCGATACCTACTTGAAGCGGCTTGATCTCGTCATAGCTCTACCTTGTACTTCACGGGTAGTTCCGGCATCCGAAAACAGATAGAAGCCCGGTCATATACTCCAACCCCGCTCTCTGTTAGCGATGCAAACTAATCCGACTTGTGTCTTCGGCTTCGTTGCCTCACGAAAACCGCTATGGAATTCATTAGCAGAAGCAGACCCAGCAACACTATAATAGCCGCGGAAGCAAGATTTCGAAACTCTTCCCGCGGTTGTGAAACCCAAGTGTATATCTGCAAAGGTAGCACAGTGAATCTATCACCCGGGTCAGTTGGTACAAACGTCAGGAATACAAGCGATGAAATAATGAGTATCGGTGCGGATTCGCCTATAGCGCGCGATAATGCAAGTATAACGCCGCTCATAATACCGGACAATGCCTCCGGTAAAACTACATGCCACACAACCTGCCATCTTGTGGCGCCCATCGCAAATGCGGCACTCCTTCTGCTGCCCGGCACACCCCGTATAGCCTCCTGAGATGCAATGATGATTATGGGAAGCACAAGAAGCGCTAATGTCATCGCTCCGGAAAATAAATTACGGGAGCCGCCAAATATAAACTGCACAAAAAACGCCAGTCCCAGCAACCCGTATATTACTGAGGGCACTCCGGCAAGGTTAGCTATATTTAACTGGATGAGGTCGGTTATTCTTCCACGTGGTGCGAACTCTTCAAGGTAAGTAGCAGTCGCTATACCTATGGGTATGCACAGCAAAGCCGTTAAACCTACAACCCAAGCCGTACCCGCCAGTGGAGCCAAAATGCCCGCTTTATCCGGGTTCAGCTGTGAAGCGTAGCTTGTGAGAAATGTCCAGCTGAGAGACGGTATTCCGTCAATCAATATATCCGTTAGCAGTGTAATCAGGCTTCCAATCGCTATGAAAATCGCCAGATAAAAAAGTAGCAGGAAGAAGGTATCCCGTACCTTGCGATAAGTAAATCGTTTCCGTCTAGCGGAATAAAGAGGCTCTATCATTCATACCTCTGTCGGAACCTAGAGACGAACCATCGACCCAACATGTTCATAAAAAGCGTCATTACAAAGAGCAGCAAGCCCACTGCAAAAAGGGTTCTATACTCTAAACTGCCTTGTGGAGTCTCTCCTTGGCTAACCTGCACAATATAAGCGGTCATTGCTTGTATGCTATCGAAAGGGTTGAATGTCACCTGCGGTCTTGCACCGGCCGCTATAGTAACTATCATCGTCTCCCCTATTGCCCGTGAAATACCCAGCACAAAAGAAGCGGCTATGCCGGATATAGCCGCGGGAAGCACTACGCGCGAAGTCGTCTCGAAACGCGTGGACCCGAGAGCGTAAGAAGCATCCCTAAGCGACTTCGGCACAACATACATAGCATCCTCGGAAAGGGTGGAAACCGTAGGCATAATCATCAGTCCCATCACAAGTCCGGCGCTAAGTGCGTTGAATACCAGCACATTATCCGCCCCGAAAATCGAACGGAGGATAGGAGTAACGAACAGTAGCGCAAAGTAACCGTAAACCACTGTAGGAATCCCCGCCAATATTTCCAACAAGGGTTTGATGATGCTCCTCACCTTTTCAGGCGCATACTCAGAGATGAACGTGGCGGAACCTAGCCCGAAAACAAGCGCTATGATCCCCGCGATGAATGATACAAGAAGCGTTCCAACAACCAACGGCACTACACCGAAGTTTTGATACTGAGGGTCTCTGGCAACAGGTGTCCAAGTCAAACCCGTCAGGAATTCGAATATCGATATTTCAATGAAGAAGCCTATGCTTTGCTGAATTAGTATCACTACTATACCCACCGTAGTGAGTACAGAAATCAACGCTGCCAAACGCAGCAGCCACACTATTAACCACTGCTCCCTCCTGCGTCTGGCGATACTGCGTGTGAGTTCTGCATCAGCGATAGTATAATCGGCTGTAGCCTTTACTTCGGACTTACCGTTGAATATCGGAAATTTCATAACCGCCTTAGGGAGGGAAGAGAATTACGGCAAATTATCCTACTGCAAGGCGTTGCGTACGGTATCCAGTTGCTCTTCATACTCCATTTGAGAAAGTCCAATATATCCCACTGCACCTGCTATTCTCCCAGCGTTTTCTAGGTAAAACTCTACGAAAGAACGCACTTCCGGGCGCTCTAGAGAGGCTTTGTTTACATAAATGAAGAGTGGACGCGAAAGCGGTGAATAAGAACCATCGCCTATAGTTTCGACGCTAGGATATATACAGCCTTCCCCATCGTCTATGCCTATCGTCCTCAGTGTATCCGCATTTTCAATGTAGTAAGCATAACCGAAATAGGCCAAAGCCAAAGAATCATCCTTTACCCCTTGCACTATAACATTATCATCCGCACTAGGGCTATAGTCTTGACGACTTGCACCTTCAGAGCCTACTATCTCACCGGTGAAATAGTCGAATGTCCCGGAGTCTGCATCCGGACCAAATAAACGAATCTCTTCGGATGGAAAATCTTCCCTTACTTCGTTCCAGTTCGTAATCGTACTACCGGGTACCCACAACTGCCTAAGATCCTCTACCGTAAGGCACTCCACAAAATTGTTCCTGCTACTCACCACTACGGAAAGTCCGTCGAATGCAACTATCAGTTCAATAAACTCTATGCCATTCTCTGCGGCTTGTTCCCTCTCGGATTCTCCTATTGGGCGGGATGCGTTAGATATATCCGTTTCCCCAGTAACGAATCGCTTGAACCCTCCGCCCGTTCCGCTAATGCCCACCGGTACCTGCACGCGTGGGCTCTCCTCTCGAAATATTTCGGCCATAGCCGCGGATATCAGGAAAACTGTGGATGATCCGTCTATCTCTATATCCCCGGACAACTCACTTCCAGAACTTTGAGAAGTTGTACCCTCACCGCCGCACGCAGTTATGATTAGCATCATGACGATAGGCAACCATACGGCACTCACCTTTCCCAATTTATTCAAGACATAGCTCATGGATTTACTCCTAGATCCAAAATCCGGATAATCAATAACTTTACCTAATCCTAGTATTTCAAACCTTCCAAAGAAATTATAAAACACATTACAGGCTAGGGTCTATATGAGATCGTGTAAATAGAACACGAGAATTCCACTCCGGGCAAGAGGGTTAGCGCAAAGGTGTTTTCCGCGGCGGTTATTCAAACTCCATTCGTGACAAGTTTACCTCCAAGGGCGTCCGGAGCCATTCTATATCGGGTTCTTCGTCTTCCTTCGTGTCGTACTCATTGAGATCTTCAGGCAGATGAGTAGCCTGTTCTTCCGCGATAGATGGAGTGCTGGATACAAGGGTGTTGGAATACTGAACGTACCCGCAGGTCATACATGTCAAATACTCGCACCATGTATCACTATCCTTCTCCATTTTTCCTTGGTCGCAGTGGGGGCAACTAGTGGCATTTTGCATTAAATAAAGCTCCTTATAGATTATCTACACCATTACTCATTTAATACTCCCGGATAAGCTCTATGCAAAGGAAGCCTGAAAGCAATTGCGGTAAAAAGTTACGGAAATACCTAGCCCGGCTATCTAGCGGGTACTCAGACCACAAGGGGCAGAATTTAGACGCGTCCCATCTCTTCGCGGAGCTGTGCGAGCCCCATAGGCCCAAAGTTCAAAGCCTTGTTATGCCAGGCTTTCCGGTCAAAATCTACACTCCGACGCGCTTCGGAACGGGCTTCCAACCATATCCGTTCTCCAACCTTGTAAGAAATTGCCTGACCGGGTGCGCCCAAATACCTATCTATTTCGGAAGATGCAAAATCGGAATCGATATGTACCTCTTGGTGCATGAACTCCAGTGCCATTTCCGGCGTCCAGACCTCTCCGGGATGAAAAGATTCATCCGAAGGTATAGTAAGCCCAAGATGCATGCCTATATCTATTACTACCCGCGTGCTACGGAGTGCTTGAGCGTCCAACATCCCGAGGTAATAATCCGGGTTACTGAGGTATCCCAACTCTCCCATGAGCCTTTCAGAGTATAGAGCCCAGCCTTCCACATATCCGGATGTGCCCGCCATCAACCTTTGGTATCGGCTCAACTTGTCGGAGTTGGCAACTGCGGTCGCTATTTGGAAGTGGTGGCCCGGCACCCCTTCATGGTAAACGATAGATACCTCACGCCAAATAGGGAATTGGGTTTTACCATCTACCGGATACCAAGTGCGACCGGGACGGGAAAAGTCTTCCGAAGGGCCGGTGTAATACATAGCAAGCGCGCCACCCGGCGGTGCTATCAGTGCCTCTATACGTTTGACGGGCGGGAGTATATCGAAATGGACGCCATCCAACTCCTCTATAGTTCTCTCTTGCAGATCCTGCATCCAGACACGAAACGGTTCTACTCCCTTTATAACGCGTTTCTCATCCGTATTCAGTAGTTCTATAACTTCACCTAGTGATGCTCCCGGCTTTATTTGTTCCGCCGTTTTTGCCATTTCGGACCGAACCCACCGCAGCTGTTCCCATCCCCATTCATAGGTTTCGTGCATATCCAGCTCTATGCCATTGTATGCGCGGGCGTATAGGGCGTAACTATCCGCACCTACCCCGTCTTCATCCCTCGCTTTTGGGGTATATTCATTGGAAAGGTACTCGCCAACCCGAGCGTATGCCGTAGCGGCGGAAACGGCGGCGGATTTCAGTTTACTCAGTAGCTTCTCATCATGCTTATCGGTCTTTTCGTAAGCTTCTACCAAACCATCAAAGAAGGAAGCGCCTTTACTGCCCGACCATATTGCTCCTTGCTTAGCGCACTCTGAAGATTGCCGCTTGGAAGATACAACCCCTCTATCTATCCCCTCTTGCAGAAGTTTACGATAGCTGGACAAAGCGAAGGGTACAGCCTCCATGCGAGACGCGATATTTTCCCAATCGTGAGTTGTGCCTCGGGGCATCAGATCAAACACCGCCCGCACAGACTGCATAGGTGAAAATAGAATATTTATATCACGAAGGTGCTCTCCCGCTTCATACAACTCAATCGTCATGGAGAGATTATCCTTTATAACACGACGGCATATTCGCTCACTTTCGGAGGTAGGTTCGGTTTTTTCTATCTCATTCAGTACGGAGCGTGCCAATTTCGTCCTTTCGGCGGCGGCATCCGGAGAATAATCCGTCATGCTATCTTGATTTGTCGCTACTCCTATGAAGGTTGCGGATACGGGATCCATAGCTACGTATGCATCCACGAAGCTGTCTGCTATTTCGTATATTCCCGCCATGAATAGGCTCCTTTCTGTTAATCCGGACTATCCGGTCAAATTCTGAACATGCTTTATCATCTGAATATAGGCATTTTCTAGTATAGTATCCTAAAGCATCCGCTCTAGGCATGATGAGATGAAGATAGATAGCTTACAAATATACGTTATACGGCGCACTTTACCGCGAATAGCCGTGAATGATAAGCGTATTCATATAGGCGGGGAAATAAGACAGGCTTTGTTGCGTATTCGTACGGAAGAAGGCGTAGAAGGTGCATCCTTCATCGGTTCGCAGAGCAACGACGCCGGTGAAGATATAGAGGCCGTATTACAAATGAAGTCTTTGATTATTGGTATGGATGCCACAGATAGGGAGAGATTGTGGACTGAAATTTTCAATGCACGCGGAAATAGGGTACCACCCGCACATGCGTGGTCTGCGGTAGACGTGGCACTTTGGGATATCGCAGGGAAGGCTGCGGGTATGCCGCTTTACAAAATGTTGGGTGCCTATCGTTCCGAGGTAGCTACATACGCCACATATCCGCCCATGCAAACTACTCCCGATGGCTACGCCGGGGAAGCCGAGGAACTGTCCGCGTTGGGATTCCCCGCCTACAAGATACATCCGGGTAGTTTATCCGTAGATTGTGTTGTTAGTACTGTGGAAGTCGTTCGTCGGAGGGAAAGCGGCATGACGCTGATGCTGGATCCAAACAACGGATACAACCTCAAGGATGCACTTGAGGTAGGGAAGGCGCTAGATGCAAATGGGTTCCGATGGTTCGAGGATCCTGTAAAGTGGAATAACCGCAAGGATATAAAGGAGCTGAGCCGCAGGCTAGATACTCCAATTGCTATGAGTGATGCGCCGGAATTCCTTCTGCTAGAAGCTGCTCGCGCGGCCTCGGAGGGAATCCTCCCTATTGTTCGTGGGACGGCGCGAAAGTTGGGAGTAACCGGTTTGAGGAAATTGTGTGCAACCGCCGAGGCATTTGGCATAGATTGTGAAATAGGCCTTGCAGGGAATTCATTGATGAATGCAGCTAATCTTCATGTGATCTGCTCTATAGCAAATTGCCACTTTTACGAATGGTGGCTCCCCTCCGAGGTGCACCAATGGGGGGTGATAGAAGAGCCGAAGCCGGATAACAGAGGCATACTCAAACCTACGGAAAAACCCGGGCTAGGCGTAGATCTGGATGAGGAATGGATAGAAGCTCATACGGAGATTATCCTATGATATCATCACGGCACATTTTGTTGTACAATTCCTCACATAGTGCATCCCCCTAATCTCCTAATATGCAACCGAAACGACCTCCGGGTCGGAAGTGACAGCCAAGACAATAAGCTATATATACTTTGAAACTCGGCGGATTTGCTCTAATGCGCGGTGGTATCTAGAGGGGTACTAGGATGCTTTTTGTGAATATATAGATGAGGATGGTCAAATGACAAGAATGCCCGGAAAACGTATATTGTTGGAGATGTTTCGCGCTGAAGGCGTAGAGTTTATGTTCGGGAACCCGGGCACAAGCGAAGCGCCCATGATAGACATTATGCGGGAATATACGGATATCCGCTATATACTGGCGCTGCAGGAGGGATCGGCAGTGGGTATGGCGGACGGCTATTGGAGAGCCACCGGTAAAACGCCGCTGGTAAGCCTGCATATAGATAATGGCATGGCGAACGGTTTGTCTCTTATGATAGATCAGAAGAATACTTACGCTCCTATGGTTCTAACTGTTGGCAATAAAGATATAAGGAAAATGGCTGCAGGACGCGCCGACCTTGCGGATATGGCTCGTCCTTTTGCCAAGTGGTCCACAGAGATTACCGCAGCGGATCAGACGGCTTCCGTTATAAGGAGAGCATTTCAGCAAGCTTCGTCCCATCCGTATGGTCCTGTTTTCGTAGCCGTATCCGCAAATGCCTTCGATGAACAAGCAGAAGCGATAATAGAACCGTCTATACACACGACGCCTCCGGCAGCCGACGAGACGGCTATACTTGAGGCTGCTCGTTCTATAGCAGACGCAGAGCATCCTATCCTGATACTCGGAAGTAGGGCGGGTGAATATGAAGGCGCAAAAGCTATGCGCGCCGCTGTGCGCCTAGCGGAAACGGCGGGTATGCGGGTATATGGCCATTACTCTCCATCATTGGATTTTCCGGCAAATCATCCACTTTGGCAGGGTAAAATTCAGATGCGCTCACCCGGAGATTTGGAGGTTGTGCGCACAGCGGATGTGATAGCCGCCATCGGATGCCCCGTCTTTGAGGATTTCTTTCAGCTGCCCGAACCTATACTCGGCAAGAATACAAAGGTAATCCATATCGACTCCGCCGCCGATGAGATAGGTAAGTCGGAGCGTACTGATGTAGGTATAGTTGCTGCGCCTGTTTTGGCTATGGCACAGTTGGAAGATGCGCTTAAGGATGTAATGACAGGCCGCCACACTGAAGCAGCCATTGCACGCTCGGAAGATGCAAAGAAGGCATCTCTGGCGCGCAGGCTGGCATTCACAGAACGTGCGGCCGCCGAGTGGAAGCAGCGTCCAATGTCATCAGCCGTTATGGGGAAGGCTCTCGCAGACGCTCTGCCGCCCGATGCTATTCTATTCAATGACGGTATAAGCTGCTCTCCGGACATCTTCGAGGCGGTTTCCCCTTCCGAACACGGGTCATATTTCGGATCGCGCGGTCAGGCTATAGGTTGGGGGTTAGGTGCGACGATAGGACTTAAAGTAGGGGCGCCGGATAGGCCTGTTATCGGAGTGGTTGGAGACGGCAGCGCAATGATGACTATACAGGCGCTATGGACAGCGGTAAGCGAATCTATTCCCGCCGTATTTGTAATTTGCAACAACTCATCTTATCGTATACTGAAAATCAATATGAACCACTATCACCGACTGATAAATCAACCCGTTCCGGAATCTTACTTCGCGATGGATTTCTACCCGCCGATAGATTTTGCGGCACAGGCACGAGCTTACGGAGCACGCGGTGAACGCGTGGAAAGCCCTGAAGAGTTGGCGCCAAAGATGAGGAACGCACTGGATTCCGGAGAACCTACCGTATTGGATGTTATCATAAGCGATGCTCTATAACTTCACATGTTGAATTCGGAAGAGAGAAAATCGGTAGCACTATATATACGGAGGGACCTGAGGCTCGCCGCTTTGCTGGAAGCTTTGGCGCGCATTGGGGATGATCCCGAGCAATCGAGAATACTCCTAAAGGCTGCCGAAGATACTAGGAACCACTCCCGTATGTGGGCGCGCCTCTTGGAGAGAGAGGTAAGGCATCCTCGTGTGCGGTTCAACTTAGGCGGGCTGATAATTTGGGTATTCGCTCGAATATTCGGAATGAACCGTGCCGCAGGTTTGATAGTTCTCGGGCAGAAGAGAAACGTCAGCGAGTATATGTTCATCCCGGGAGCACGGGAGATAATTCAGGAGAAGCGCAAAATCACCGACTCACTGAACGCGCTGGCTACAAACAAAGGTGAAGAGGATCATCAGCACGCGCTCAGCCGCTTTCTTTCCGGAGAGGGAGGAACATTACGTGCCGCCGTTCTGGGTATGAACGATGGCTTGGTCTCCAACTTCAGCTTGGTTATGGGAGTGGCGGCAGGATCCGAATCTGTCGATTTGGTTATTCTTGCAGGTGTAGCGAGCTTGATAGCCGGAGCGTTTTCAATGGCTGCCGGTGAGTACATTTCCGTACGCTCTCAGCGAGATGTTTACGAGAATATGATCAGAGAGGAGAAGGTGGAGATAGAGCTTTGGCCTGAAGAAGAGAAGGCTTTACTGATAGGCAAGATGAAGGAAAGAGGCCTTACGGAGGAAGAAGCGGCTTCAGTATCAAAGCGAATATTCCAAAATCCCGAAATTGCTCTAGATACCATGATAAAGGAAGAACTAGGATTGAACCCTGAAGACTTGGGTTCTCCATGGGGGGTAGCCATATCCTCAATGGCTGCATTCAGCATCGGGGCTTTATTTCCTTTGATACCGTTCCTTATAGTGATGAGCGATTCTATATTTGTGGTGCTTGCCAGTGCTCTAGTCAGTGCTACCGCACTACTGCTGGTTGGGGGGATTCTTGCATGGATGACACGTGTACGAACTGCATGGGGATCTCTCCGCATGTTGCTAGTAGGTGTGTTTGCCGCAGCGGTGACCTTCGGCATCGGTTCATTGATAGGTGTAGCTATATCCTGAATAATGCGCACTTCAACAGACGTATTCCATCATTCTTCGTTTCGCATTCGGCACTATCCGTAGTTTTCCCGAATTCTTATCCGCAGGATTCCAAGAATAGTGCGGGGACATCTAAAATATCTACGGTGAGTATTTCCGAGAAATATTACCGAATAATATCCCTGATAAAATCGATTCCCTTCATTGTTTATTCTTGTTAACCTCGGGGCAACATTTCGCTAGTAGTATAGAGGGTTTTAATTTCTTATATTTCGTATGGCGGATCTAATAAGACGGTTTGTCTTTTTGATAAAAAGTGGATCCCTTTGGTAGAACTTAAGAATACTTTGCTGACACCTCCCACTAATCTTATCTAACATACTCAATTCCGTCCATTTTGCCTCGAAAAGTTGCTTGGCATATGCATAAATTTCATAATCCGCCTTGTTTTTCTCTTTGAAATAAGATACTAGCTTAGGATCCAATGAAGCAGTTTGCGGTTTATTAATAGTTTTATTATGTGTCACGATAACAGGAAATCTCCAACCCAGCTTACGTGGAAGTAACAAAACAAAATCATTGAATCTTTCCGTCAAGCCTACCAAGAAAAATTGCTCACGTAGTTTTAATTTTGCTTCCTCTATCATCTCATCTGTTATTGGTCCAATATAATGATTTGGTAACGATTTCAAAAATGTTTTACCGTGAATTTCCGGACGCCGCAGAGTAAGGAAATGAAAAGTGTTTACATTTGTATCTAGGATTCTTCTGATCATAAAATTATCTATTTCCATAAAATCCTGCAATGATTGGAAATCCCTACTTCGTTGTTGCGGACTCGGTGTACGGGCGTAGTAGTGTGAAACGATTCGCCCCAGTGGATCACGCAACAGAGTAATGTAGCGACAAGGACGAGAAACTATATTATGAATAGCAGGTGATATATGTCCGCTAATGAAATCGAATTGACCTATTTCTTCCGTCCGCATTCCATAAAATCCGCTAAGCGAACCTTTACCATAGGTTCTATACCGCCGTTCGGTCTTAAAATAACTTCTACAAATAGACTCTAGGGTCAGTCCCCCAGTCTTATTTATATGTATGAATGAAGATTAAAATAGGTTCTTGTTTATACATAAGTGAACTGGGCAAAGTTTTATATATAGAGTAGTTTACGGTTTATTAGATTTGTATACTCTTTATGCTGATTAGAGTGATCAGAGGAAAAATTATTTGCCCTGACATGGTGTGTGCTATCAGCCGGAAGTGTCGGTTTCCGTGCGTCGTCTATATGGACGAACTTTCAAGGCAAATATAACCTTCCCTTCGTCATATTCTACCAGCAAACGTTTTTTTACAAGCTTGGCGGCATACTTGAGGCGGGAACGCATACGCATACCTTCCTCCTCCTCATCCACAAGGATTGCTACAGCTTGCCCTCGCTGAAGGCTAGATACCGCGTCCATCAATTCTTGCGTTTCCGACGAACGTTCACGCCTATTCGGTTTTCTGATTACGTCTTCAATATTTGCATCAATTATCTTCATGGCAATTCTCCATATAAATATTACGCTTTACAAAGTAAAGTACAATAAATCACCGAGGGATACACAACTAGCAATTCAGTATGGTCGGGGCGGCGGGACTCGAACCCACGACCCCCCGCTCCCAAAGCGGGTGCGCTACCACTGCGCTACGCCCCGTCCGCACACATGCACATCTATAAGTGTAACTCTTGAAATCAGTTCCTATATTTACTAATATGCAAAAACTTCCATTTCATTCTAATGATACTACACACGGCAACGATTCGATGAATTCTAACCTTGTCTTGGATTTGCATCTTCATTCTCGCTATTCAATGGGTGTCAGCAAATACCTGAACCTCGGCGCAATCGCTAGCACCGCTATCCGGAAGGGTATAGATGTAGTAGCGGCTCCGGATTTCACACATCCCGTATGGCGGGAAGAGATGCGAGGTGAATTGGAGGAAGTGAATGAGGGAATTTTTGCGGCTCATAATGCGTTGTTCATCCTTGCAACAGAGGTCTCCTGTGTTTTCAATCAGAATGGGAACCGCAGGCTCCATATGCTCATAACCGCTCCGTCCTTCGAGGTTGTGAAGAGGTTGTGCGGAGCATTCGAGGCAAGGGGCGCCGATTTGATGGCGGATGGACGCCCCTCATTGCCCATAAGCGCGCAAGATGTAGTCAAAGCGGCTTGGGACGTAGACTCTCGCATAGAAGTCATACCCGCACATATATGGACGCCGTGGTTCGGGTTGTTGGGCTCCAAATCAGGCTTCGATTCTCTGGAAGAATGCTTTGGAGATGCTGCCGAGCGGATAAGGGTTGTGGAGACCGGTCTATCAAGTGACCCCGCCATGAATTGGCAATTACAAGAGTTAGACAATCGCTCCATCGTATCCTTCTCAGATGCACATTCCGCATCATCAATGGGAAGGGAGGCGACTGTGTTGAAGCCTCTGCCGCTTATCAATTATGACGGTATACTCTCCGCCCTGCGTGAAGGAAAAATTGCGGAAACTATAGAGATGTACCCTCAGCACGGAAAGTATTATCACGATGGACACAGACGGTGTGATGTTCGTATGACTCCGCAGGAGACTGCGCAAGCGGGCGGGCGTTGTCCTGTATGTGGCGGTGTAGTTACTCGGGGGGTGTTGAACAGAGTCGAGAGGCTTTCTACGCGAAATGTTATAGCCAAGCAGGACAAAAGCGGGCTGTTATGGGGAGAACTCGGCAAGCCTCCTTTCAGGCATCTGGTTCCACTCAGGGAAATTTTGTCGGCAGTCATAGGTGTAGGACCTCGTTCACAAAAGGTTTCACGAATATACGAAACGTTGATAGAGGAATCCAAGGGAGAGTTGTACGTCTTGAAGAATGAGGAAGAGGAGAGAATTGCGCGGATTTCGAGCGAAAGGGTAGCACGGGCAATTTTGGCGGTTAGACGTTGGCAAGTAAAGAAAGAACCGGGTTTCGACGGCAAGTACGGCAAAATCACTCCTATTATAGAAGAGTAATTATGACCGTAGCGCTTTAACTATCCCCTCGCAGGCTTGCATGTATATGGTAGCATCCACGTTGATGGAGATGTACTGCACTCCCAAACCCATCAGCCACTTACCCATCTCCACGTCCTTGGCGTAAGAGCCTAGTGCTCGCCCTGCGCCTCTCACCTTCCCCGCCGCCGAAACAATAGCACGTTCTACTTTGGCGCTCCTTACTTCACCCGGAACACCCAGAGATTGGGATATATCATAAGGACCCAGAAAAAGAACATCCACGCCCGGCACCTCCATAATAGCCTCCAGATTGTTCAAGCCCTTACTTCCTTCTATGTGGCAGATCGTCATCGTTTCATCATTTTGGCGAGATATGTGATCCTCTCCTTCATTCCTGAAATAATGGCCGGCACGAGTGAATATGGATAGCCCGCGTTCTCCTTCAGGTGCATATTTAGCCGCCTTGACCAGTGAGACGGCATCTTCCGCGCTATTGATTTGCGGAACTTGAACACCTTCAGCGCCTATGTCCAAAGCTCGCAATACCGGCCATTCACCATTCCAACCCACTCTGACAATAGGCGCAACGCCTGTTCCTTGCGCTGCTATCACAAGATCTGCAGCCGTCTCCATAGATATGGGACCGTGTTCCGTATCTATGATGCAAAAATCCATACCGGCATAACCCAGTGTATCTACCAGTACAGCGGACGGGACGATTATGAACGGACCTATCACCGTATCGCCTTTTTGAAGCCTTCTTTTCAGATCTCCGCGTTGCAATTTCATTTTCGCCTCCATATCGGAAATAAGCATTATAAACGTTGTTATTAAGTGTAACTCTTAACCAACCCTACCCATTTTCAATGTAACCTTATTATAGTGAGCACTGCAGAGTTAATATTTCTAGGCACAGGCACCTCCGAAGGTGTGCCGAGGGTATCCTGCCTAGTAGCCGAACCCGTTACCTGCCGAACATGTTTGGACGCCGTTGTACCCGGTTCTAAAAATAGGCGTCAGAACACTTCTCTAGCCATCCGTTTTTCAGAGCATGGCGGAGAACCTAAAACACTAATCATAGACGTCGGAAAATTCTTCCGTCAGTCGGAGCTAGAGTGGTTTCCCAAGTACAAAATTCGCAAACCGGACGCCGTAGTTTTGACACATTCACATGTAGACGCTGCCGGCGGACTGGATGACCTTCGAGAATGGACTAACACTCTGCGAGTACCCATACCCGTGTACGCGAGGGGGGAAGACCTAGAGGTACTCTCAAAGACCGTATATTACCTCATAAATCGAAGCAGTACGCACAGTGCCGGTACGCTAGCCCGTCTGAACTTCATAGAAATCGGGCAAGAGCCCTTCCATCCGTTGCCGGGCATAAAACTGGAGCCTTTGCAAGTAGAGCACGGTAGGAAATTCACATCTAACGGGTACCGTTTCGGCGATATTTGCTATATCCCGGACGTGTCCTACTTCCCTCCCGAAACTTGGAAAAAGATGCAAGGGTGCAGGTTGTTGGTAGTAGATGCTTTGCGTTGGTCTAAAACATACGGTTCACATCTGACTATAGAGCAGGCCATAGAGGTTACGGCTAGGCTAAAACCGGAGCGCGCGTTATTCGTTGGCATCTCCCATGAAGCGGAGCATCACGCCACGAATACAAAACTGCGCCAGCTAGGCAGAGAAGGCGTAAATGCTTCCCTAGCGTACGACGGCTTGAGGTTAGAAATAGACATCTAAAAGTCTAAGGACGCTGTACAAATCAGCTTTATATTACCGACCGCCGAACAGCCAAGCCCTTCTTTCCGTGGCACTACCTCAGCCACAACGGCAGTATACGGTCGCCCTCTTTCCCTTCGTCCTTGACAAAGGGAATTATCGTAATTTTCTTTCCTGAGAAGTTTAGCGTGTCATATACCCGCGCATAGGAGTAAGAGCGAGTTCTTTTTGCAGAAACCCATCGACTCACTGCTACCTTATTTTCTTTATCACCTCCAATATAAAGACCGCGCTTTTAGAAAGTGCCAATCCTAAATCTTTGAAAGTATAATTTTCTAACTTCGCGGACAGATGCGGCTTATATTTAACTCCCGTGATATTAGCGAATAGATTCATATCCTCACGATGTCCTTGTAATAACTTCTAATGTGTCTGTCCTATCGCTAAATAAACTATCCTGCCCCTCTTCAAACTTCAATTTTTTATTTATGATTGGCAGCAAAGAGTTCTTTATCTCGAACCCAATGCTGTTCCTTTCCAATTCACGAGCGACCTTCATTGTAGTTCCGCTACCTACAAAGGGATCCAGCACCGTCTCGCCTTTATAGGAAAAAAGCTTGATTATGCGATAAGGCAGCTCCTCCGGAAAAGCGGCGATACCTTTCTCCAATGACGAGTTCGGCAATACATTAGTCATCTCCCACAAAGCCATGTACCATTTATTTTCCTGAATTTCTTTAGCGTCCACTTTAGATTTTTCACGTACCTCTTTAGAGATAGAACGATAGTTAAATTTACCTTTCTGAAAAATTATTATGCTTTCGAGTAAATTATCGGGGTAGAAATACATAGGATACGGATTCTGTAAAATAACCCCGCTGCGACGGCTGATCCTCAAATAGCCGTCCGGTTTTTTCCAAACAACTCTATCCCTATACCTAAAACCGGCTTCCTGAAAAATCTTTGTCGCGTCTGCGGCAATAGGAAATTTCTCTCCGTTTACCAGCATATCGTCTATGTTGAGCGCAGCAATTCTCCCATCTTGCAAAACGCGATGAGTTTCTTGGGCAAATTTTCTCAATACATCAAGGTACTGCTCATAGGTACCGAATAAGCCTTTATAGTCAAAAGGTGCATTGAAATAAGGAGGTGAAGTAACCATGAGGTGGACGCTTCCATCGGAAAGCTCTACCATATTCGTACAACTACCTAGAATAAGTTTGTGGTGCGTAGACATAATCTCCATATCCCATAATTCGTCGAAACAAATCCTTGAAATCAGATATCCAGCATATTGAGGATTTTCGGATATCACCAAGCGGCAGGTTCAAATCAACTCTTTAACCAATTCTAACCGCTTTATATAAAAATGAAACGGCGAGTCAAACCGCCTTTTTCATAATACGGGATGTGTGCCCTACCCGCCTCACCTTACACCTTCCAAAGCGGACAGGAAAGATGCGGACGGACAAGAGTGTACCCGGCATTTATATGCGCATCGCCGTCGACTCCGCCGCGTTTCGCGATCCGGTGAACGCGGCGGAGTTTGTGGAGCGCTTCGGTGAAATTCGGGGCAGCGAGCACAAGCGCATTCCGCCTGAGTTTCAAGCGGCCGACGCCGACGAACCGCTGATTGCCAAAAGCAGTATTACTTTACGGCGCGGCGGAGCGGGGAGATTATCACCTCCGACCGACTGCTATCGGTGATTAAGGATTATTGGCATACGGCGCGACTACTGAACCGCTGTCTGGCCGAGGCAGTGCGACAGGGGTAGGGCACATGTTGCCATCTATGATTCAATGCCAACAATAACCAAAGGGACCGCCGGCACGCCACGCCCCTGTCGAATAACATTATACAATTCGCCTTCATAATATGCTACGCCCGAGCTCATTTGAGATTGGAGTGTCTTCATTGGCAATATTTCAATCCCCACGTCAATTTGGTCACCCACGTAAAATGCCAGATGTTTAACAAAAAGATCATACGCGACGAACGAATATTTCCCAAATTGAACTTCAATGGCTGCTCTGCTCTTTACAAAATCGGTTTGATTATAACTAAAAATTGGAGTCTTTCCCGCAGTTTCAATTTCTTGCTTTTGCTTTTCCGGCGGCATGGTCAATATTCGCCTGATCAATTTTTCATCTTTGGTAACCCAATAACTTACTCGACTTTCGACCCAATCTAATGCTGAAAGCCGCTCTTTGAAAAGGCCATTCATATCAATGGGGCTGTATAGCAGCCGCCCTGTCTTTGTTTTTTCTTTAGAAACTTTAGTCTTGCATGCTTCGGCGTCAATAGAGGCGATTACTTTTTCTATTTCTTTCCATAATTCCGGCTTATGCACAAGTAAAAATTCCAGACCGTTTAAATGAGAGTATTTTTCCACAATTTTCATTTTCCAACCTCGTATTCCTCTTTTGTTTCCCATAATGCCGATTGATTAGCGATATCGTTCTCATATTCTATGCTTTCTTTGGGATAATCGGGGTTGTAGACCGGTTTATGCATTGGCCTGGTTCTCAATGTATTTTCAGATGCTAACTGTGTTCTTTTTAACGCTAATGAGTAATATCTTTCTATTATTTCACAACCCATGCCTCTGCGATTGTTTTTTATCGCCGCCGCGACTGTTGAGCCGATACCAAGAAATGGATCGAAAACCCAATCGTTTTCGTTCGTCATTGATAGGATCAATCTTTCGACTAGTTCAATGGGAAACTGACACGGATGTATTGTCTTTTCCACATGATTGTTTTTAACATTTGGTATTTCCCAAATATCACTTGGATTTTTTCCTAAAGGGTTGCAGGATAGCTTTCCTTTGTTGGTTCCTTTAAAATACTTTTTATTCGGGTATTTTTGCGGAACCCGTACCGGGTCTAAGTTAAATATATAGTCATCACTCTTTGTGAACCATAGAATAGTTTCGTATCTGCCTGAGAATCTTTTTGATGCGTGTAATCCATGACCAAAATGCCAAACAATTCTATTTCGTAATTTAAGATTATGTTTTTGGAATATCGGAAACAATAAGATATCCAGAGGGATAATCTCCGAATTATGAACATAGTTACCAATTTGCCAGCAAATACTTCCTTTCTCCGACAAAATCCTAACCGATTCGTCAATGATTTTTTCTTGATTTCGATAGTATTGATCGAGATCGCTCTTTTGCTCATAAGGTTTACCAATATTATATGGAGGTGAAGTGACAATCAATGTTGCCGTTCCCGATGGCACCGATGTTATAAAATCCAAACAAGAGCCATGGTAAATGATTGCGTCGGCATCATTTGTGTAATCACTTGCGATTTCAATCATAGTTCCTCTTTTATTGTCGCGTGTTTAAGGGAGCATTGCACGTATGCCGCGCCCGTTCAATAATACTTGTCGATTTCCGCCGTATCCGGCAATCTGCGCCCCGATCCGCGTCTTGGCGATGAAGTTTGCCAGCCGCTAAGGTAGAGCGGAAAGGCAAATTCGCCTTTTCATAAGATTCATAAGGGGGGCTGTACCCTATCTTACACCTTCCAAAGCGGATAGGAAAGATGCGGACAAACTGCCAAGACAAAAGGAGCGCTATCTTCTCCCCCATCCGGCAAGTACGAAACTACTTGGCCTTCTCTCTTAGCATTGCAGCGCGTAAGAGACGCTTCGCCTCCTCAATGTCTACGAGATATTCGCCCGGCATACCTGCTGCTGCGGCGGAGATGAACAGCAGCCATACCTCCGATACTTTGCAGCCTGTAGCCGTCTCCAAAGCGTAAGCATAAGCCCCCATCTGGGGCAAGTAACCCTCCGCCTTACTACTCATAGCGTCACCGTTTCCGACTTTATCCGTCTTGTAATCCACTACAACCAGATCTCCTCTATCATCCGTGAAGACAAGGTCCGCCATGCCTTCAATGCCCTGCATATCGGAAGAAGGCGGTATTACTACATACTTCTCCTGCCAATAGCGGGAAGAAGCCGCGCGTCGCAACACTTCGGAGGTTAGAGCTGCTCTAGTCAATCTAGATATCACGGCCGCATCTTCTTCCTGCATGCGGTTATTCTTCACCGCTTCTTTGGACAGTTCTTCTATATCTCCTTTTCCCGCAGGTCCAACCAGCTTGAGCAGGTTATGAACCGCCGTGCCAATCTGTGCGGCATCGGCGGGTCTTCGACTATGCGTCCGTGATAGTTGCTCCCGCGATTGCTCGAGGCGAATCGACGAGGGTATGCCGACATGATCCCCATCTTGGAGGTTGGAGGGTTCTAAGTAACGGCGTTCACTTCGGCTTGCAAGTATGGAGGAGTGTTCTTTTTGCCACGCGTCTCGCATAGCCAATGTATCGCCGACGATGGGAGCTTCAGGCGCCGCAGGCTTTGCGGCTGAAGCGGATTCGCTTGGCCAGCCTTTCTCCGTTTTTAAGTAAATACTCTCCCAGACACTGCCCTCTTTTGGAACACCTCTCAGACTTATGAAAAGGTGATCGCGTGCGCGAGTAGCACCCACGTACAGCAGTCTGATCTCCTCCATATCCCCTGCTATCTTTTCCTCTTCCTTCTCCTCATCGAAGCAGGGTGTCTGTATGGGGAAGGAATTAGCCGTTTTTCCAAGAATAGCGTGGACTCGTCTTCCTGCGGAGGAAGCGGGCGAAAATATCACGCTCTCGCTGATAGAAGAGGAAGATTCAAACGGCAATAATGCCACTATAGGAAACTCTAGACCTTTGGCATTGTGGATAGTCATCACTCTCAAAGCGTTGCTATCGGATGCAACCGTAACCTTTTCCGTTTCGCCTCTTATTCGGCGCTCTTCTACCATGCGTATAAAATCCCTGAGCGAGCCGTCCCTTGCACTTTGAAGCTCATATGCCTGATTCAAAACCAGATCCAGCATCTTCAACGTCTCCTCTAATTCCAAGCTACTGCTGCTGTATATCGAAATAGTCTCTTTGACACGTCGCTCCCGAATGAATTTCTCCAGCAGCAACGTCAGAGGTTCCGCAGCCTTAGCAGATTTCCAACGCTTGCGCATATCCCGCAAGCCGTGACCGACAAGAGGAGCCGCAGCCTCCGCCTTCCGAGGTTGATCTTCCGAAAGATAATCGAAGCGACCGCCTGCTTGCTTCCAGCGGAACAGATCCGCATCGCTACAGCCGTAAGCGGGGGACCTCAGTGCCGCAGCAATGGCTACACGATTGGCGGGGTCATCGATAGCCGCCATGGCATTGATAAGGTCCATAACTGCTTGAAAGTCGTACAGTCGGAGCATATTCTCCAAAATAAAGGGGACGTTCTTTTCTTTTAGCCTGTCTTGAATCTGCCCCCAAGGCTTACGTGTCCTTACAAGTATGCAGAGATCGCTGAATTGTGAGGGTCTTACACTGTCTTTCTCTGTGTCCCGCACTTGGCAACCGCCGTTTCCAACCCATAGCGCCAAGCTTGCGAGTTGTTCGGCTTGCATCTGAGTTATCTCATGCGACAAGCCCCCATCACAAACCGAAACTTTTATAAGCGGTTTCACACCTAAGCGCTGAGCAGGCGAACTCTTAGGAGCCTTCAAATCATGGTAATCCGCCTGCAAATTTCTCCGACCCTGAGATGCCGTATCATCTTTCGCCATCAACTCGCCGAAAAGGTCATTTACCCATGTCAGTATCTCCGGTTGTGAGCGAAAGTTAGATTCTAGATACACCAACCCGGCGGCGGTCATGCCGTCTCTAATTACGGAAGCAGCCTCTATATCCGCTCTACGAAAGCGATATATAGATTGCTTGAGGTCGCCAACTACGAATAGAGCGCCGGGAGGTGAGGCGTCCGTCAGTAAGCGGACTATATCTATTTGAAGCGGGTCGGTATCCTGAAATTCATCCACAAGGATAAAGCGGTATCTTTTGCGTAGGTATTCACGGACGGACTCGTTATGCTGCAGAAGATTCCGAGCCCATACGAGCATATCGTGAAAATTGGGGGTACCCGCAACACGGCGCCTATCGGCATAATCCAGCACAAAGCCCTTTACTGCGGCAAGCAAAGGGGCAAAGGCACCCCGTCCAAAATTTTCCACAGCCGTTCCGAGGCATTCCTGCATGTCCTTCAGCAGTTTCGCCACCTCTTCCTTTACGGATACAGACTCGTTCCGAGGCATCCAGTTATCCTTCTTGCCGTGCGGGTAGGATAGTTTATCCGTATGTGATAGCAGATACTCTAGGGCCGTCTTGGAAGAAGCGGCGTTTACTATCCTTTCCATAGACGGATAGACTTTTTCATTTATATGGAGGAAAAGTTTATCATTGGGATCCGTGCAAATAGGCAGAAGCGATTTCACATCTTCCCATGCGGAAAGCATTGGCGCTATGCAATCCGTAGCGTCTACTTCCTTGTATACGGTCGTGAAATTTTCTCCCTCCAATAGGTCATAATTAGCATGGAACCTGCGGGCTATCTTCTCGAGTTTAGCCAAGGGGGCGGGCAGACCCAATCGGTAGCAATGCTCTATACATTCGGCCAGCACCGTCCGATTGCCTGACAAACCCGCTAATAGCCATTCATTCCAGCGTTCCTTGAATGCCAGATCTTCGGTTATCCCCGTCAGCGGGGTAATCTGCGGAGGCATAGAAGCTTCCAAAGGATACTCACGCAGTAGTGAGAGCGAGAAGCTGTCTATAGTCTGCACAGCCGCGGAGCCTATATGTGCCAATGCGTCCCTTACTCGCCGTCTTCTCTCGGGTTCATCTTCGCCGAGGTTGTCTTCCGTCTCCTCCAATTGCTCACGAACCCTGTAGCGTAACTCGGATGCTGCAGCGCGTGTAAAGGTTATAATAACCATCTGCCCTATAGTCGCGTGCCCTTCTAGAACCATTGCGCAAACTCTGCTCACAAGTGACGTAGTCTTCCCCGTTCCTGCGCCGGCTTCCACATAAAGGCTACGTGAAATATCTTCGCTTATCTCGCGGCGGGCTCTATAATCCTCCATCGAGGAAGTGTTCATCATACTACACATGATTCTATCCGGTGCGATTTCATCCTTTAGGCATCTCCATCACCGGGAGGGTCGGCAAGTTTCAGATAGCCGGCCAGCCTTGAATCGTATCTCTTCTTTCGCCATCCTGCGTAACGCCTAGAACCTGCGAGGCAAACCCTGTCAAAATCACAATTTGTGCAATTTTCGGTCGGCTGCCTATCGGTTCCGGGACGTGCCGGAAACATACCGCTACGTATTCCGGAGGATATGACACTCAACGCACGGTAGAAATCTTCCCGAACTTCCCGGAAGCTCACAAGCGTCTCCTGCTTCACCTCATCGCGATGCAAGAACCATATCGCCGCGCTCACATCATCCGGCACTTCAAGCAACCTCGAGACCGCCTCGGAATACAAAGCCAGCTGCAGTGTAAGCCCGTGCCTCTTACTAGCTCTCTTTTTGCGGGGTTTAGAACCCGATCCGACCGATTCTGATTCGACCGATTCATTGGAAGCAGGCGTTAAAGGCGGTGATTTACTCTTGCCGCCGGTCTTATAATCGAACACCACAGCTCGACGCCTATCGGTCGAAATATCCACTCTATCCACCGTCCCCTTTACGGAAACGGGCGCAGCATCCTCCAAGTGCAATAACATCTCCCGCCCCGATTCCGCTTCCTTGGAGGTACCCCTCTTTCCAATTCCAAACTCCATCTCAGCCGCACTATAGTTCCACCCAAGCGCTCTATGCGCCATATCCAAATCTAGCCATAAATCTAGGACATGCGCTAACTCCTCTCGTTCTACCCGCCAAAGTAAGGGACGAGGTATGCCTTCATTCTCTTCATCTCCCTCAAAGTATTCATCCGCAGTGCTATCCAGCATACGCATCAGCAGTAACCTCTCCTCATCTGCGGCCATAGGGGGAAGCTTCAGGCAGGCATTCACGAACCTCTCCAAAGTTTTATGTACAACTTTGCCCTTATCCAGCGGAGATAGGGAAAATATCCCCGCGTCTTCATATGCGGATTCTATGCCCAGAACAGTGCGCATAAAATAGCGGAAAGGACATTGGGTATATGTCTCTAGATTGACTGCGGAGAATGTCTCTTCAGAGAGGGGGTCCCGAAAAGAAGGTATAGCCGCGGACACATCCCCGTCGAAAGCGGTAAACGAGAAGCTTTGCCGTGCACGATGCAATGAAAGCCCGCGCCTAACTACATCCTCTTCCGCAAGGTAATGGCCGCTAATACTTCGTCCTTCCGCAAGACGGCGACCGGCGCTTATAAGGTTATAGTCGGAGGTGTCGGAGGCTGTCTCTAGGGGCGGCAATTTATCTACGCGTTCTACTACCTCATGCCCGGATGTGATAATATCGGTTAGCCGTAGTGTAGGATTGCCGGATAGTATGCGGGACTGCTCCATGAACCACATTGAAGGCGGGACAACTCTGCCTTTGCCCTGCCATCCCATAGGCCAGTAAAGTAGGCAGCTAGGCGCAGATGCGAGAGCCAGCAGGAAATGAATTCGGCTAACGGCAAGTTTATCTTCACGGGCGGGCAGAAACTCTCCTTTTGGGTCGATTTCACGCCTGATGCCGTCATTCAGGAACGGATCCTCGCTCTCCGCAGCGGGAAAAGAGCCGTCCGCCATGCCCAATATATGCACCGCCTCGAAAGCACATCCGGCAGCGCTCTCTATGTTAGAGACGAAAACCCCTAACCCCAATCCGCCGGGCGTATCGGCGGGAGACGCCAGCCCGTCCTCTATTGCATCCCTGAACACATCGAAACTCACGGGAGTATCGGCAACGTCCTGCAGTCCCGCCGCTTCATCCAACAGAGAATTGAGAGCTTCGTCACGTCTTACGGCATCGGGATCTCGCGGCTGCAACATATACTCTTTCACAAGATTGCGGAGCCAAGATACTAAAGAAGCATACCCGCCCGTGCTTGTTTCCGGGTATGCGGCATCATCTTTCAGCCCGGCTAGGAATGCGGAGCGTGAGACCTTCCGCCACTGCGTACGGGAAGCGGAGATATCCTTCATAGATTTTACCGGCGCGGAGGAAAGCCACCACATTACCGACTCGCGTCCGAAATTCTCATCCTTCATGCGGAAGATACCCGTTATAAATCGTCCTTCGGGCGTCTTGGATAGGGGAACAGGATTGGATGTATAGTAAGGTATCGCGGCGAGAGTCAAAGCATCCGTTATTTTGCCATGATATGAGGCTCTCCCATACAAAACACCGATTTGGTCAAAATGAGCCCCTCTACGAGCCTGTGAGAGGATATTTCTTACGACGGCACGCACTTCATGCGTTTCGTCATCCGCAGCGAGCAGACGTACAGCGGGGCGCGGCAATTCGGCAATCTTCAAGCGGGAATTGTCCCGAGGCTGCACCGTACGCCGAGATAGCTCACCCTCACCGTAATCGAATGAGATGGTCAGTGTTTCAGGCAAGCCTATAATAGCCTCCATCAATCTCCGCTGCCGTGGATAAGGAGGAAGTAGAGATAGAACTATAATCCTGCCGAACTTTCCGACCGCCGTATCCGAATCCTCCTCGATGAGTCTCACCGCGTCCATAGCCATATCGCTGCGGCTCAGAAATCGCATACCCGCCCGTAGCTTTTGCGACTCATCTAAAGTGCGCAAAAATTTTTCTCCGTTGTCGCAGATGCCGACGAGCCTCATCTTCCGTATCTGTGAAAGCCCGGACAGCTCTTCCAGAAAATCATGAACCCTCCGCTGTAGAGTGCGGCAGTTAAGCCCGTACCCCCCTACATTGCGCAACGCCTGCCTCAGCAGCTCTAGCGCTTCCATCTTGGGGAGCGGACGCCATCCCCTACTCATATCACGGTAAGATGTGATCTCTTTAGCGACCTTTTCGATATCCATGAATTCCACGTTGAACAGCCCGCCCGTATCCCGTTTATTCTTCACAAGGGAGGTTTTCGTGTGCATGGGAAACTTCCCTATACATTCCGCAACCGCACGACGTAGAAAGAGTGCCGAGTAATATGAAGGCACAACTACCGTAACGGCTGCAAGAGGGTCATCCGATTTTGCCGCGCATATCTCCCGTGCCAAAACAGTCGGCAAGTTAGCTGCTTTCATATCGCGGGTACTCTCCAAAGGTGTCATAAGCCATATATTAACCTATCACTCGGCAAAGCCGCAGCATACATAACACTCTAAGTACGCCCACAGCACAAAGAGCAAAGCACTCTTATAATGAGCGTTTGATCTTATCCATACCCATTGTCTGCCATTGTTCAAATGCCGAAACGCCAGCAGTGAATAGTCGCCTATCCCCTATGCCTTATTCGACTGCCGCACAATGAGCACAACGGCCGCTAGCCGCTAAACAGCTCCGGTTCAGCGACGACGGCGCAACCCAAACACTCCGCCCGAAACTACCGCCAGCCCTAACAACCCGCTTCCAAACAGCACCCACAGCGATAGCGTAACACCACCCGTAGGAGGTAGTAGTACGTTCAGATTCGAACGCTCTATAGGAGCGGGGTAGCCTAGCGCAAACGGAGAGAAATCATCGACCATACCGCAGATATAACTCTCCGGAGCATCCGGATCCGGTCCTGAATTTTCTATCTTTTCCCATCCGTTCGTTGCATCATAATGGTACAGAGACAAACTCACAACTCTACCCCGAACCGCACGTCTAGCCTCTTCCGTAATACTCAAGCACACCTCTGAGTCTCTATAGAAAGCGTTACCCTCCTGATTCGTATCGCTTGTATCCTTGATGCTTATATCCACTATAGACCCGGGCACGAAAGCCACATCTCTAGGCGCAGATTCCACATTCTCCACCTCAGGTTCCACAACCAGAGCGAACGTATCGGCGTTTTCAGGCGTGTTCTCCGGACGGTCGGACCCCTGATGTGTGTTTACCCTTCCCCGCGGTGTTGAAGAACTCGTAGAAGGAGGGCTGGACCTTAGCCCCTGAGGATCATCATTCAATATTGATACCGTCTGCTTTCCATTCGGAGGGATGACTGTGACGGAATAAACTCCGTTGTATCCCACTACATCTACAGTACCGCTCAGACTCACTGCAAACCGTTCATCTACCTCGAAAACATCGTCCTCCTGAGTACGTATCTCTACCCGAACAGCGCTGCCGAGCGCGGGTATAGTCTCCGTGTCGCTGGGGCATTCTGTGGCCGTACGACCTGTGGAGGTATCAATGAAGTCGTCGCCTGCACCGTCTAAGTCGCAATCTATGTCCTCTATGTCCCATATTACTCTTATAGCTCTATCCGCAACAATCCTATCGGTTGTACCCTCACTAACAAGAATAATCATAAACTGCTCAGACTCGCCTTCCGCTACGTCAGCGAGACCCTCCAGCCGAAGCTCCGCTCTGTCCGTATCCGTTATCGTTACTAACCCTGAAGATCGGGCGGATATTCTCAAAGCCTGTGGTCTCCCCAACATAGTCATCAAACTCGCTTCGTCTATCATCAGCCAGAAATCCTCAGGTCCTTCCAACAATCTATCCGTACGAATTGCAACACTCACCACGCCGCTTGTTGCTCCGGACATCACTGTAACCGTTTTACCCGTGTCGTCGTCGCTAGAGCAGACGGTATCACTGAAGTCTGAGGATTCCAGAACCGCACCCCCACTCGACAAGCAGCCGATTACACTCCATGCGAGAGTCACCTCCGCAGGAAGAGCCTTATCAAAGTTCAAAATGAATACGGCCATAGAACCTTCATCTACTACGGATGCGGCGCTGCTGATATTCGTAAGTCTGGGAGCATCGTCATCCGCTATAGTCAGGGATGCTACACTAGGTGAACCTACGGTTACAAGTCCGTCAAAATTTGGACCGGCGAGGGATATAGAGGAGATAAGAATTTCATCATCTTCCACTACGGTATCATTCGCAATCGTTAACTCCAAACTCCCTATGTTTGTGCCAGCCGCGATTGTAACTACAACACCATCACAAAGATCCTGAGGGCTCGTAAAGTCAGCCGATGTTATGCCCAAACCGTTATCTGCTACACATGTAGGGGTAAACATGACTCCTATATCCTCATCCGCCAGCTTGGTGCTTCCCACACCCGTGAGATTTACATTGAATCGTATGGTCGGAGTACTCTCCTCAAACGTTTCCGCAGCAGCAGTCGTAGATATAGAGACGAAACCTCTGTCGTTGTCCTCTATCGTGTAACTAGCCGTATCGGATGCGGTCAAGGAGGCACCATCTACACCGCCCGCGCCAGTCAGTGTCAAAGTAAACGTTTCATCTCCCTCTATCAAATTGTCATCCGCTATAGTAGTAATGTCGAATGTCCTGAAATCCACCCTACGGGGTATAACCGTTTGACCGCCCGGGCATGTACCGCCAAAATCCGCAGCAGTTATGCCGGGGCTGCCGTCGCTGAGGCAAGTTACCGCCCAGTTCACGGTTATCGCTTCATCCGCCGTTATGCCGAAAGGAAGAAACAAGTTGGCTTCAGCGCTGGAGTTTTCAGCACCGCTGTTGGCAAGAGCTGCACGGATGTTTATGCCGTTAGCTTCGTTATCGTTTATCGTTACTATACCTGAGTTGTCTATTATCGCCGGCGGGCTACCCAACGTAGAAGCATCTTCGTCTATCTGCAGTTGGAACGTCTCAGGTCCTTCTATCAAATTATCCGACCTGATGGAAATTTCCACCATACCTATAACACTGTTGGTAGTGTCCGTCATCGGTAGGGTAACCGTGCTGCCCGGGCATGTGCCGTCACTATTGAAGTCGAAGCCATTCATACCCGCAGTTTCTGCCGTAGAGCAGTCGGCTATATTCCATACCAGATCCACGTTTTCCGTGAGAGGTCTATCACCCAGCGTAAATGTGAATATGACTTCGGAGCCCTCATCTACTGTAGAGATAGCAGTGCTAATGGCAATTACGGCTGCGTCATCATCCGTTATCGTCACGGATGCCCTGCTCATCGTATCCGATACGGTTACACGACCTCCTATATTCGGAGATACGCTCGATGATAGTGTCACAGCGAACTCTTCAATATTCTCAGACATGGTATCATTCGCAATCTCCACCGTGAAGGTGGCACTAGTACCTCCCGAACCTATCGTAACCGTACCGCCGCTACAAGGATTCGTATCGGCTGTAAAGTCGTCCGGCGTTATTCCCGCAGCATTATCAGAACCGCACGGTGCGCCAATGCCCCATGTAACTCCTATATCCTCGTCTGCAGTAACGCCACCACTCAAATCTACATTGAATGTAATCGTTGGGGCATCCCCCTCCTCGAATACCTCGGAGGAGCCCTCTACGGTTACGGTAACGACTCCGTTGTCATTGTCCGTTATCGTACGGGTTGCCGTACTTGATGTATCGGACACGGCCAAGTTGGCTCCATCCACGCCGGAGGAGATGCTTGTCAGTGCCAAAGTAAACCTTTCATCTCCCTCTATCAAATCGTCATCCAATATATCGATATTCAACGGTGCGGCATTCATCCGCGCCGGTATGATTATACTTCCGCTCGCGCAAACGAGGCCGACAAAATCCGCAGCGGTTATATCGGCGCTGCCGTCACCGAGGCAAATTACCGACGTGTTCACAGCTACAGCCTCGTCGGCAGTTATGCCGGGGCCGAAGGACGCAGTGAAGGTGGCGTCAACATCTTCAGCCGCAGTGGCGGTTTCTGGCCCTAACATGACGGTAGAACCCACTTCCCCATCGTTTATCGTTACTATAGCTTGGGTGTCTATTCTCACCGGCGGGCTACCCAACGTAGAAGCACCTTCGTCTATCTGCAGTTGGAACGTCTCAGGTCCTTCTATCAAATTATCCGACCTGATAGAAATTCCCGTTGTGCCTATAGAACTGTTGGTAGTGTTCGTCATCGGAAGAAGGGTAAGCGTGCCGCCCGGGCATGTGCCGTCACTATTGAAGTCGAAGCCGTCTATACCCGCAGTTTCTGCCGTAGAGCAGTCGGCTATATTCCATACCAGAACCACGTTTCCCGTGAGAGGTCTATCACCCAGCCTAAATGCGAATATGGCTATGGAGCCCTCATCTACTGTAGAGATAGCAGTGCTAATGGTAATTACGGGTACGTCATCATCCCTTATCGTCACGGATGCCCTGCTCATCGTATCCGATATGGTTACACGACCTCCTATATTCGGAGATACGCTCGATGATAATGTCACAGCGAACTCTTCAATATTCTCAGACATGGTATCATTCGCAATCTCCACCGTGAAGGTGGCACTAGTACCTCCCGAACCTATCGTAACCGTATTTTCGTTACAAGGATTCGTACTGCCCATAAAGTCATCCGCCGTTATTCCCGCAGCATTATCAGAACCGCACGGTGCGCCAATGCTCCATGTAACTCCTATATCCTCGTCCGTCAGCTTGGTGCTTCCCACACCCGTGAGATCTACACGGAATGTAATCGTTGGGGTATCCCCCTCCAATACCTCGGAGGAGCCCTCTACTGTTACGCTAACGACTCCGTTGTCATTGTCCTCTATCGTACGGGTTGCCGTACTTGATGTGTCGGACACGGCCAAGTTGGCTCCATCCACGCCGGAGGAGATGCTTGTCAGTTCCAAAGTAAACCTTTCATCTCCCTCTATCAAATCGTCATCCGATATATCGATATTCAACGGTGCGGCATTCATCCGCGCCGGTATGGTTATACTTCCGCTCCCGCAAACGGAGCCGACAAAATCCGCAGCGGTTATATCGGCGCTGCCGTCACCGAGGCAAGTTACATCCCAATCCACAGTTATATCCTCATCCGCCGTTATGCCATCGGGAAGGGACACAGTGAAGATGGCGTCAACATTTTCAGCCGCAGTGGCGGTGTCTAGCCCTAACATGACGGTAGAATCTACTTCCCCATCGTTTATCGTTACTACATCGGAACGTGAATCTTGGTTGTCTATTGTCAAAACCGGCGGATCACCCAACATAGAAGCATCTGTGTCTATCTGCAGTTGGAACGTCTCAGGTCCTTCTATCAAATCATCCCCTATGATAGGAATTTCCACCATGCCTATAACACTGTTAGCAGTGCCCGTCATCGGAAGGGTAACCGTGCCGCTCGGGCATATACCGCCGCTATCAAAGTCGAATCCGTCTATACCGGCAGTTGCTGCCGTAGAGCAGTCGGCTATATTCCATACCAGATCCACGTCTCGTGAGATGGGGGTATCACCCAGCCTAAAATTGAATGTGACCATGGAGCCCTCATCTACAGATACGGGGCCTTCTATGGTGAGCAGGGGTACGTCATCCGACATTATGGTGCCTACCGCCGAGCTCCTATCCTCGGAAAGAGTAAACCCTTCAGGCAAGCCTGCGGATAGTATGCGAACCGTGAAATCTTCATTACCTTCCGCAGCATCCGTATCCGCATTTATGGTGAAAGATATCGCCGTAGACCTTTCGCCGGCCTGTATGGCTACAGTATCTGTTGCGGCGTCACAAGCAACGCCGACAAAATCATCCGCTGATGCCTCCCCGCAATCCAGTTGCCATCCTACGGAGAGTATCTCATCAGTTGTAACACCCTCCGGTAAGCTCACTCTGAACACGCTCATGGGGTTCGCATCAGGAGGATCACCCTCCGTTACGGAGGAGGTGTCCGTAGTGAGGATAGACAACACGGAATCCTCCTCGTCCGTTATCTCTACCGTAGCCGTAGCATTAGTAAGAACTACCGGGATGGAGAATGACACCGGTTCGGGAGTAGTAGAGAACAGTACGTGCACTGTACCACGGTCAGCACCTTCGAGTCCACTGATCGTATCGTCAAGTGGAGCCCCTGCGGCTATATCTACGATGCCGTCCCCGTTTAGATCACCAAGCGGTGCAATACCGGCGCCGAAATTCTCCGAGAGGTCGCCAAAGTCAATGATATTTAGCATGATTGAGGGCGTGGTATCCTCGTTTATGCGCACGTAACTATTCAGGTTGCCGTCTCTGTTCAGGAACAGTATCCAAACATCGCCAAAAGTCGATGTTGATATCTCGTCTGGGGAGCGTGGACCTCCTACGGCAAGGTCGTTAACGCCGTCGCGGTTCACATCACCGATAGCCGAGACCGCTTGGCCGAAACGGCCTGCTCGGCCGAAAAGGTCGCTTGTGGGAAGTGTTGTGGGTAACATCGGGTCTAAGGTACCTATACTCGCTCCTTCGTTATCCAGAAAGACTATCCTAAGGGCGCCACGGTTGGTTTGCGCGGTGGGCAAACCAACGGCTATCGCAACAGCGGGGGTACCGTTAAAGTCGAGATACCCTATCCTTGCGATGGACGCACCTATTTCTTCGTCAGCATCACCGCTTATGAATGGATCAGCCGTTGATTTTACGCTGCCGTCTCTGTTTAGAAAGATAACTCTTGCATCACTGACACCCGAACTACCTACGGCAATGTCAGGGACCCCGTCTCGGTCAATATCCCCTATGCCCGCTACGGATGAACCAAACATAGCAGCAGTCGTAATCGTATCGGAACGAATCGTATTCAACGTCTCCGCAGTACTCGTAGACGATCCTAACCGGTCAAAAACCACTATGTGTACAGCCCCCACGTTATCGCCGCCCGTGTCATCGCCGGGAGCACCTACCGCAATGTCAGGGATCCCGTCTCCGTTAATATCCCCTATGCCCGCTACTGAAGAGCCAAAACTATCGGATGAACCTAGAGTAAAGAGCGGATTTGCGTTATTGAACTCAGGCAGAGCACGCTTTACCGTACCGTTACGGTTCATAAGCAGAATATGGACGGAACCGCGGCCACCATCGTCCCCGGGTTCCCCTACCGCAATATCATCTATGCCGTCTCTGTCTATATCGCCGATGTTTGCAATGGAAGAACCAAAGCGGCTTTCCGTAGCGGTGGCATCATCCGCAAGTCCGCTGTTGTGACCGTCCCCAATCCTTGCGGTGCTACTGAAGGTACCCAAACCCTCGAGGTCATTGAAATCTAGATAGAGCAGGTGGATCTCATAGTCCTCATCATTTCCGCGGGTAGATCTTACCGCAACGTCCGGGAGGCCGTCTCTGTTGAAGTCACCGATTCCGGCAACGGCACCGGCAAGATCTGTATTGGAGCTCGTCCTACGGTCTTCTTCTATGTTCAATCCCGCATAACTAGAGTCTATGCGGATAGGCGCGGGATCCTGTAGAGTAGGATTGCCGTCCGCCGGTAGAGTAGGATTGCCGCCGTCCTCATCTCTAGAGACGATACCATTTAGAAAGACGATGTATCCGTAACCCGCATTGGAGGTATCATCCGGGCTGCCGCTACTCCTCACACCTACCATAATGTCCGTTATGCCGTCTCCGTTCAGGTCTCCTATAGACGTAAGGGATTGACCAAACGAGTTTTCAGAAGAACCGTCTAAAGTTATCCCGGGGGTTTCTCCGCTTATAGGATAGATTAACTGAAATGCCGAGGTGCCACCCAGAACGTCCCTGACACGCAGACTGTCACGATCAGCGCTCAGCGGAATGATGAATACGGAACCATTATTGTCAGGTCCATTACCCGGAGCACCAACGGCAACGTCAGGGATACCGTCTCCGTTTATATCACCCAAAGCCGCTAGACTATAGCCAAGTTGGGCTCCCGCGTCCAGAGATAGACCACGATCGGTACCGATGATCTGGCTTACGTTTATCCTGAACGAATTATGCACCCCGCCGTCTCTGTTCATGTACATGATAAAAGCCACGCCAAGGTCGATATCACTGGCGTTGTTGCCTTCATCGAAACCTGGAGATCCCGCCGCAATGTCCGTTATACCGTCACCGTCTACATCACCCAGAGCGGCTACGGCACTACCGAAAAAGTAGTCTTCTTGTGGAAAAACACCTTGGCCGGGAAGGCCGGTTATCTTGTTGTGGTCTCTTGCGCCTTCTTGCTTCGGTCTACCGTCACTATCCAGAAAGATTACATAAACGGCACCCCTATTAACGTTGAATCCTTCAGCACCTACCACTATGTCCGGTACCCCGTCCAGATTCAGATCACCGAGGCCCGCAACGGAAGAACCAAATCTGTCACCTATAGTCAGCACGTCGCCTCTAAGGTCGTTCACGTTCATCAATTCGGGTCCCGTGTAGTTCGGGTTGTTTCCTATCCTTTGCGGGGGCGGATCGGCCTTCACAGTGCCGTCTGCGTTCATGAACAGAATGTATACGGAGCCTGCGGCATCGGTTCTATCGGGGCCGGTTTCATCCGGAGCACCTACCGCCAGATCGGTTATGCCGTCACCGTTTACATCCCCTATGTCTGCAAAATTATCGCCAAAGAAAACGCTTGCCTCTAAACCGGGAACGCTTGCTATGGCCTGCGTGGCGGTGAACTTTACGGAGTCTTCGCGGATGATATCGGGAGGGATGAGGGTAGGCTGAGAGGCGAGGAGGTTAAAACGCTCTATACCTTCCGCAATATCATCATCCGCCAATGTGAAGCCATCTAAAAGAGAAGAGAATATCTCTTGGTCGGTAGCGAAGACGAATTTAGCATCCGAAGGGCATGCGCCACCCTCGAAGTCGTCGGCGTTCAGGCCTACGGATCCGCTATCTCCACAGTCGGCAATGGATACCCCCACACTGAAATCTTCAATTATATCACTGCTATCACCTTCAAGGAAGGAAAGAAACTCATCCGGTATAGACCCTTCGGAGGCTCTAAGTGCGGTGTTACTGAAACCAATGGAAACCCTATCGGTACCCTGTGTTGCTACAGCCAAGAGTGCTTGTCTTTCATATTCCGCAATGTCTGCGGCTCTGTTTACTTCATTTATAGCAACTGTAATGGCGGCTTTGACTTTAGTCTTGACGTCATTTTCTAAGTGCAAAAACCTTATATAAAAAGTACAAATCAAGCCCCCGTGACGATCATCGGGTGTGAACGTAAATTTACCGGTGTTAGTAATGCTTGGAGAAATTCCATTATTAGAACAAGAATCAGCCTTTCTGGAAACGAACCATACTCCGGTATCAGCATTAGGGACATTATGTAGAAATTGTACAGAATACCGACTATGCTCATCAACTGATGAAGGAATATCTCCAAGCGTGGTGATTTCAAATTCTTGTTCAGAAAGTGCTACTACGTCAAGGTTCGTAGTATCGATTGCATCGGTAGAGGTAACTGCGGATTCGGACGGGCAGATCTCCTCAAAGTCATCGGCGGTCCGCAGTGCGGTGTTACAATCAGTTTCCCGCTGCAGGGACACCGGCTTCTCTGCTGTGATTTCGGTAGGCAAGGTAACTCTGAAATCGGGCGCTTCACCTTCCGGTACGGGGGCGGTGTCTACTGCGTCGCTACGAGTTTGGGCGGGGGGTGTGGCATCAACAACATCGCTCCGAGATGGGGCGGTGTCGGGGGAGGTGTCTACGGCGTCGCTGCGAGTTTGGGCGGGGGGTGCGGCATCGACAATATCGCTCCGAGATGGGGCGGTGTCTACAGCGTCGCTGCGAGTTTGGGCGGGGGGTGCGGCATCGACAACATCGCTCCGAGATGGGGCGGTGTCGGGGGCGGTGTCTACTGCGTCGCTGCGAGATGGGGAGGTGTCGGGGGAGGTGTCTACGGCGTCGCTGCGAGTTTGGGCGGGGGGTGCGGCATCGACAACATCGCTGCGAGATGGGGCGGTGTCTACGGCGTCGCTGCGACTTTGGGCGGGGGGTGCGGCATCGACAACATCGCTGCGAGATGGGGCGGTGTCTACTGCGTCGCTGCGAGTTTGGGCGGGGGGTGCGGCATTGACAACATCGCTGCGAGATGGGGCGGTGTCGGGGGAGGTGTCTACAGCGTCGCTGCGAGTTTCAGGACTCGCAGAATCCGCCTGTGCCGATACGCCGGTAGAGTCGTAGTTCACCACCACGATTACAGAAAGCGTAATAGTTAAGGCAAGCAAAAATCCTAAAAGCAGGAAAACCCGTTTCAGAGGATTTCTAGCGTAAGTTTTCAAAGGTTAGACTCCCGTCTTAAGTAATTCTCAAGTACCCCACTACCCAACATAGAATATACACGTACAAACACATATAAGCATGTATTTTACACACATATTAACTATATTGATTATACACGCACGAATACAAGAAGATATACAAACGTTTTGCTTTTAAATGCTCAAATGGTGAGCGGAATTTCATCACACACCCATTGTTTAAATGCCGAAACGCCGGCAGTGAATAGTCGCCCATCCCCTATGCCTTATTCGACCTCCACACAATGAACACAACGGCCGCTAGCCGCTAAACAACTCCGGTTCAGCGACGACGGCGCAACCCAAACACTCCGCCCGAAACTACCGCCAGCCCTAACAACCCGCTCCCAAAAAGCACCCACAGCGATAGCGTAACACCACCCGTAGGAGGTAGTAGTATGCTCAGATTGGAACGCTCTATAGGAGCGGGGTAGCCTAGCGCAAATGGAGAGAAATTATCCACAGTACCGCAGATTTTCTCTTCCCTGCTATCCGGTCTTGAACGTTCTGTCTTTTCCCATCCATCCGTTGCATCGTAATGGTACAGAGTCAAACTCACAACTCTACCCCGAACAGCACGTCTAGCCTCTTCCGTAATACTCAGGCACACCTGCGAATCGTCGTAGAAAGCGTCCTCCTCCTGACCCCCACCTATGCTTATATCCACTATAGACCCGGGCACGAAAATCACACCTCTAGGCGCAGGTCCCACACTCTCCTCAGCATTGCTTACCATCGGAACAAAATCATCTGCGTTTACAGGCTCAGCGGGCCCGGGCTCATCCGGAGGACCGGAGGAACTCCGGGGTTCTACACTTACCCGCGGTTTTGAAGAACCGATAGTAGGGCTGGGGCCTCGTCGCACATTATTCACTATAAATACCTTCCGCACTCCATTCAAAGAGCTGATTGTGGCGGAATAATCTCCGTCGTATCCCACTACATCTACAGTACTTCTCAGACTCACTTCAAACGATTCAGGCATTAACTCGGGATCAGTGTCCGCGAAAGTAGGTACATCTATACCAACTTCGCTTTCGCCTTCGCGTATAGTCACCGTGCCGCTGGGGCATTCTGTGGCCATAACAATAACATTTGTGGAGGTAACACGACTGAAGTCGCCTACGGCGGCTGTTGTTGTTGAGCCATCTACGCAACCTATGCGCCACCCTACGCTTATATCTCTATCCGCAACAATCGGCATATCGGTTGTACCGCCGCGCCGAAGATTAACCCTAAAAAGCGCAGTCGCACCTTCCGTTACCATGCCAGTGGAGGGACCATACAGACTAACCTCCGCTCTGTCCCTATCGTTTATGGTCACCCTATCTGAAAGTAGGTCGTTTATTCTCAAAGCCTGCGGTCTCCCCAACGTAGAACGCACTTCGTCTATCCTCAGCCAGAAACGCTCAGATCCTTCCAACAAGCTATCCGTACGAATTGCAACGTTCACCGCGCCGCTCGTTTCTCCCGTCATCAGTGAAACCGTGCCCCTAGGGCATGCTGTGGCGATGTCTGCTGTGGCGGTGTCACTGAAGTCCGAGGATCTCAGACCAGCCCTACTGCTCGAGCAGCCGGTTACAAACCATGCGAGAGTCACGTCCGCAGGAAGAGGCTTATCGAAGTTGAAAGTGAACTCGATCGTAGAACCTTCATCTACGGATGCGGGGCTTTCAATACGATTAAGTCTGGGAGCATCGTCATCCTCTATAGTCAGGGATGCTACATTAGGTGAACCTACGGTTACAAGTCCGTCAAAATTTGGACCGGTGAGGGATATAGAGGAGATAAGAATTTCATCATCTTCCACTACGTCATCATTCGTAATCGTTAAATCCAAACTCCCTATGTTTGTGCCAACCGCGATTGTAACTACAACACCATCACAAAGATTCTGAGGGCTCGTAAAGTCATCCGATGTTATGCCCAAACCGTTATCTGCTACACATGTAGGGGTAAACGTGACTCCTATATCTTCGTCCGCAAGATTGGTGCTTCCCACACCCGTGAGATTTACATTGAATCGTATGGTCTCAGCATTCATTTCAGACGTTTCCGCAGCCGTCGTAGATATAGAGACCAAACCTCTGTCGTTGTCCTCTATCGTGTAACTAGCCGTATCGGATGCGGTCAAGGAGGCGCCCGCTACACCGCCCGCACTGGTCAGGCGCAGAGTCAGCTCTTCATTCCCCTCTATCAAATTGTCATCCGCTATAGTAGTAATGGCGAATGTGCTGAAACCCTCCCTACTGGTTATAACCGTTTGACTGCTCGGGCATGTACCGCCAAAATCCGCAGCAGTTATACCGGGGCTGCCGTCGCTGAGGCAAGTTACCGCCCAGTTCACAGTTATATCCGCGTCAGCCGTTATGCCGCTAGGAAGGGACACGCGGAAGACGGCGGTACTAACGTTTTCATCGGCAGTGGAGACGGTTTCCGTAGATACCGTGACGGCTATGTCGGAAGCTTCCTCATCGTTTATCGTCACCACATCGGAACGTGAATTTGTGTCGTTTATTATCAAAACCGGCGGGTCACCCAACATAGAAGCCGTTGCGTCTATCTCCAGCAGGAACATCTCCGGGCCTTCTATCAAACTATCCACCCTGATAGGAATTTCCACCATACCTATAACAGTGTTGGCAGTGTCCGTCATCGAGAGGGTAGTCCTCCCGCTCTGCCCAGACGAGCATCCCGCGACATTACCGAAGTCGGGTCCATTCGTACCCTCACGTATCGTATTTATGCAACGGCGTATATTCCCGCCATCCACGTCCATTAGATTCCATACCAGATTCACGTCTCTCGTGAGAGGTCTCTCACCCAGCGTAAATGTGAATATGGCGTCGGAGCCCTCATCTACTGTAGAGGTAACAGTGCTAATGGCAATTACGGCTGCGTCATCATCCGTTATCGTCACGGATGCCTTGCTTATCGTATCTGATATCGTTACACGACCTTCTATATTTGTTGATACGGATACGCTCCTAATAGACACAGTGAACTCTTCACTATTCTCAGGCGTGGTATCATTCGCAATCTCCACCGTGAAGGTGGCACTATTACCTCCCGAATCTATCGTAACCGTACCGCCGTTACAAGGATTCGTAGCGGTTGTAAAGTCATCCGCCGTTATTCCCGCAGCATTATCAGAACCGCACGGTGCGCCAATGCTCCATGTAACTTCTATATCCTCGTCCGCCGTCTTGTCGCTCCCCTCACCCGTGAGACCTACATTGAATGTAATCGTTGGAGTTGGGGTATCCCCCTCCGATACCTCGGAGGAACCCTCTACGGTTACGGTAACGACTCCGTTGTCACTGTCCATTATCGTACGGGTTGCCGTATTTGATGTACCGGACACGGCCAAGTTGGCTCCATCCACGCCGGATGAGATGCTTGTCAGTTCCAACGTAAACGTTTCATCTCCCTCTATCAAATTGTCATCCGATATATCGATACTCAACGTTGCGGCATTCATCCGCGCCGGTATGATTATACTTCCGCTCCCGCAAACGGAGCCGACAAAATCCGCAGCAGTTATATCACCTAGGCAAGTTACCATCGTGCTCACAGCTACAGTCTCGTCAGCCATTATATCGGGAGGGAAGGACACAGTGAAGCTGGCGGCAGCACCTTCATCAGCCGCAGTGGTGGTTTCTGGCCCTAACATGACGACAGAATCCGCTTCCGCATCGGTTATCGTTACTATATCGGAACGTGAATTTGTGTTGGTTATTATCAAAGCCGGCGGGGTAACTACCTGCAGTTGGAACGTCTCAGGTCCTTCTATCAAATTATCCCCTATGACAGGAATTTCCACCATGCCTATAATATTATTGGGAGCACCCGTCATCGGAAGGGTAACCGTGCCGCTCGGGCATGTGCCGCCACTATCAAAGTCGAATCCGTCTATACCCGCAGTTGCTGCCGCAGAGCAGTCGGCTATATTCCATACCAGATCCACGTCTTCCGTGAGGGAGGTATCACCCAGCGTAAATGTGAATATGGCGTCGGAACCCTCATTTACTGTAGAGGTAGCAGTGCTAATGGTAATTACGGGTGTGTCATCATCCATTATCGTCACACCGGCACTTCCATTGGTATCCGATATGGTTACAATATCTTCTATATTTGTCGATACGGATATGTCCGTAAGAGACACAGTGAAATCTTCATTACCCTCAAGAACGGTATCATCCACAATCTGCACCGTGAAGGTGGCACTAGTACCTCCCGAAGCTATCGTAACCGTACCGCCGTCACAAGGATTCGTACCGCCCATAAAGTCAGCCGCCGATATTCCCACGGCATTATCCGGTACGCATGCCGTGGCCCAGCTCACTACTATATCTTCCGCCGCAGTAACGCCACCACTCAAATCTACATTGAATGTAATCGTTGGGGCATCCCCCTCCAATATCTCGGAGGAGCCCTCTACGGTTACGCTAACGACTCCTTCGTCATTGTCCGTTATATTATAATTCAGGAACGCGTCTCCTATTTGGATGTCGTTTCCATTGAAAGCCATAGGGGCGGTGGTAAGCAGTCTCAATCTTAGAGTTTCATTCCCTTCCAAAAGAGTGTCATCCATTAGGGGAATGCTGAAGGGATCGGAAGAATTCCTATCTGTATCTATCGTAATGGTACCCGTAGGGCAGACGTTACCTGAGAAGTCATCCGCCGATACGATGCCCGCATCGCTGCCACAGTCCACTCCCCACTCTACCTGCACAGGCTCAGGGGATGTACCCATAGTAAAGGATATGGTGAATTCAGGCATAGTGTTTTCGGCAATTGTGAGAGCAGCCGTAGTTAACGTGAGGGTGTTGGGCACCGTCAGGACATCGGAGAGGGCGTAGAAAAATAACTCCATGGCGTTGTCCTCATCAAATGCGTCGTCGAGTGGTGTGCCGACAGGGACATCTGCATTGCCTATTCTCGGATTTCCGGTTCCTAATTGGTTGCCCGAATTGCCAGTGCCGTCTTCATTGGTGCCAGTCCATACAGAACTAAGTAGGCCGGTGCGGAGAGCGCCATTCTGATGTCTCGCCGCGCTGGTATCCCAGTTACCGTCGTAGAGGTCGGTATAGTCGTCCGCCGCCTTGGCGCCTTGGTAGTAGAAGATCCGAATGTTGGCGCCGGCGCCGGTGGTCATGGTGTTGTCGCGTGCATCGGTGGAGCCGGTGGAGGCGAGTACGCGGAAGGTGATGCCATTGAGCGCCGTGACGCCGTCGGCTTGCCCCTGCACGAAGGTGTTATAGTCGGCGATGTCGGTGCTTGTGGCGTCGCGCATGTCGCTGGTGAGGAACAGGATGCGGTAGCTATCGCCGGGTGAGAGGCAATCGGGGATGATGCCTGTCCATGTGGGTGCTTCGTCGTCGCAGGATCCCGGTACCGTCAGGACTTCGGAGAGGGCGTAGAGGGGGAGTTCAGCGCTAGTCGAGGAGTTTGAGGTCAAAATTGGACCGACAGCGTTTGGATCGGCAGGGTCTTTTGCATTGCCTATTGCCGCCTGGCCGCTACCTAATGAGCGAGCAGCTCCTCCGCTTGTAGATGCTGCTTCGCCGGCATTAGTGCTACCCGTCCATACGTTAAGGGGATCAGCGCTGATGGTACTGCCATTTTGGTTCCGCGGCTCGTTGGTGTCCCAGGTGCCGTCGTAGAGGTCGGCATAGTCGTCCGCTACCTTGCGACCATCGTAGTAAAAAATTCGCTCGCCGGCGCCGGTGGTCATGGTGTTGTCGCGCGCATCCACGGTTTCGGTGGAGCCGAGGGCGTTGAAAGTGATGTCGGCGAGCAGGGTGCCGACGGCCTGGGTCTGGACGAAGGCGTTGTAGTCGGCGATGGTGGGGCTGGTGGCGTCGCGTTCCCCACTGGTAACGAATATGATGCGGTAGGTATCGCCGGGTGAGAGGCAATCGGGGACGATGCCTGTCCATGTTTGCGCGCCGTCGCAGGAGTCGGTGGTTTGCGCGGATGCATCGGTAGAAGCGTAGTTCATCACCACGATTACAGAAAGCGTAACAGCTAAGGTTAAGGTAAGCAAAACCCCTAAAATCATAAAAAATCGTTGCCGAGGATTTCTAGTGTAAGTTTTCAAAGGTTAGACTCCCGTTTAAATAATTCTCAATTTGCCACACTACCCACCATAAAATATACACGTACAAACACCAATGCACACGTATTAACTATACATATTAACTATATTGATTATACACGCACGAATACAAGAAGATATACAAACGTTTTGCTTTAAATGCTCAAATAGTGAGCGGAATTTTATCACATACCCATTGTTTTTAACATCGACCGCCGAAAGTGAATAGTCGCCTATCCCCTATGACTTATTCGACTGCCGCACAATGAACACAGCGGCAGCTAGCCGCCACCCTATCAGCGACGCCGGCGCAACCCAAACACTCCGCCCGAAACTACCAGCGCCAACCCTAGCAACCCGCTCCCAAACAGCACCCACAGCGATAGCGTAACACCACCCGTAGGAGGTAGAAGTATGCTCAGATTGGAACGCTCTACAGGAGCGGGGTACCCCAGCGCAAAACGAGAGAAATCACCGCTGAACCTATCCACCGTATCGCAGATATAACTCTTCAAAGGATCCGTCTCATCCAGCTGAGAATTTTCCAACCTTTCCCATGTGTCATTGAAACGATACAAAGACAAGCTCACAATCCGCCCACGAACCGCACGCCTAGCCTCTTCCGTAATACTCAGGCACACCCGCGAACCGTCGTAGAAGGGGTCGGTATGCTGGATAGAACCGTCGAAACCTAAAATTCTTACACTCACAGGCTCATAAGGGAATTCCACATTGCGAGGAGGAGGAGGTGCATCCGGTGAATCCAACACATCCGGAACAACCTTAACTGCGTTAGGGGGTTCATTGCTCTCCGGAGCGGACCTCTGGGGTGTTCTTACCGTTGCCAGCAGTGCTGAAGAACCGCTAGGGCGGAACCCTAGCTCCTGAGGATCGTTATTCAATATCAATACTGTCTGTTCTCCCTCCGCAGAGCTGATCCTTATATCGTACCCGGATCCCCCTATAACTACGGCGGTGGTCAGACTCATTACAAACCGTTCATCTAACTCAAAGTCCGTATCATCCATAGTAGGTACATCATCTATACTAAAAGCGCTTTCGCCTTGGTTTATAGTCAACATGCCCGTGCTGCCGCAAGTACCCGTTTGAATGAAATCTGCGTCAGCTGCTTCGGAATTGTCTGCGCCGTCTAAGTTACACTTGATGTCCCATCTTACGCTTATATCTCTATCCGCAACACTCGTCTCACCCGTACCGCTTCCAAGAGTAACCGTAAACTGAGCAATTTCGCCTTCCTCTACCTCGCCACTGGAGGGACCCTCCAGCCGGATCTCCGCCATATCCGTATCCGTTATCGCTACCGTAGGGGAAAACGCGTTAATGATCGTCAAAGCCCGCGGTGTCCCCAAACTTGACATCATTTCGACTATCTCCAGTCGGAAACTCTCCGGTCCTTCCAGTAAATCATCATCGGCGGTCTCTACCGGCACCGTCGCATTCGTAGCACCCGCAGGTAGCATGATTTCGTCGCTAGGGCATGCATCATTCGTAAAGTCGAACCTGTCTATGCCGGCGGTTCGGGTTTGGGAACAGCCCTCTATACGCCATGCCAGAGTCACAGCACTGGGAAGAAGAGGATCAAAGATCAAGGGGAACTCAACCGTACTATCTTCACCTACAGGCGAAGGCACAGGGTTTCCAAACACAAGTAATACTGCATCATTGTCGTTTATATCTACCCCTGCCACCGTATCCGATACGGTTACAAGACCTCCTATATTTGTCGATAGGCTCGATGATAGGGTCACAGCGAAATTTTCAACTCCTTCTACATCAGCATCGTCATAAGTAGATACGGCGAAGGTAGCCGATGACGCACCCGCCAATATCGTGACTGTGCTTGCTGGACACTCCGAAGGATTTGCGAAGTCATCGCCGGTTATACCGCTACCCGCCTCTCCGCAAGTTACACTCCACGGCACGCCTATATTCTCATCCGCCGTTACACCGCCGCCCAGTTCTACCCTGAACGTTGCAGTCTCCCCCTCGAGTATCTCACCCGTAATAGCCGTGAGGGAAATCTCCCCGCTGTCACCGTCCGTTATACTACCGGTTGTCATACCCTGCGTAGGGGATATACTCAAGCCCAATCCGCCTATACCGGGGAGTTCGGTCAAAGACACAGTAAAGGGCTCATTCCCTTCTATCAAATCATCCCGCGCTATATCTATAGTGAATGTGTCCGAATCCATACCTGCGGGTATAGTCGCCAAACCTGTAGGACATACGGAACCCGCAAAATCCGCAGCGGTTACACCGGGGTTAATGACACAAGTTACGGACCATCGCACATTTACATCCTCATCCGCCCTATCTGCGGCAGAGTCACCCGTGAGTGTTACGGTGAATGTGACCGTTGGCGCAGCCGACTCGGATACCGTAGAGGGTTCATTTACAGTCACGGAAATTATCCCGCTGTCATCATCATTTATTGTATAGTCCGCAGATGAACCGGCGGCGGCTATAGATACATCGGTATTTGTACCCACAGCACCCACAGCGAGACCGGTCAGATTTAAGGTGAAAGTCTCGTCCCCTTCTATCAAATCATCATCCGCTATATCTATCGATATTACATCTGAAAACGAATTCGAGAATATAGTCGTTGTGCCTGTAGGACAACTGCCGCCAAAGTCCGCAGCAGTTATACCGGGGACATTGCCGCAAACCACCTCCCACTCTACAGTTACATCCTCATCCACCTCACTGTTAAGTGATACCGATATACGGGCAGTTGGACCCCCTGCCTCCGATATTGAGGGTTGTGTCAGTAGGGAAACCGCGGCGCTGTCGTCGTCTATTATAGTATAGGTGGCCTCGGTAGGAGGAGACAAAAATATATCGCTATTCGTAGCACGAACTCCGAGAAGGCGCAGAGTAAACTCTTCATCCCCTTCTACAACGGTGTCATTGAATATACTTACGGCGGTGGTTACACCGGAATTCCCAGCGAGTATAGTCGCTTCACCGCTTGGGCACAGGAAATTTAGAGGATTGTCCGGGTCTGTAAAATCGAAGTCGAAATTGGTTATACCGGGGGGGTTGTTGCCGCAAGTTACCGCCCAGTCTACGGTTACATCCTCATCCGCCGTTAGACCATCCGCAAAGAATATACGAAATCCAAAGGAAGCATCCGCTTCATCTTCATTGATGCTGTTGTTTACGACATCCAACATGACGGGGGTATCCGATTGGAGATCGTTTATAGTTGTCGTGGCTATGCTATTTAATTCCAAGATCGGTACGGCACTCAGGTCGCTTATCCCCAGTTGGAACGTCTCAGACCCCTCTATCAGAACATCCCGAATAGTCGAGACGGATACGGTTACTCCACCGCCGGCGGTATCGGCGGCGGCGGTAAGGGCGGATAGTGCAAACGTACCGACGGGGCATACCTCACCCACAAAATCGAAACTGTTTATACCGGCGGTTCGAGTTGTGGAACAGTCTTCTATAAACCATGAGAATTCTACATCACCGCTCTGGGGAATGCGTCTAAGCCTACTAGGGTCTAGACTCAATGTGAACACCGCCGTAGAGCCTTCATCTACAAGCATGGGGCCCTCTATATTCAGTAAGGCTATATCGTCATCCAATATCGTGCCCGTTGCTACGCTGTTGCTGTTGGCAATAACAAATCCCTCGGACGGGAGCAGGTGAACCCTGAATGATTCACGCCTTTCACGCTCCGTATCGGGATTTAACGTGAACTCTATCGTCGTAAAGGCTGCACCGGTTTCTATAAGCGCAACATCCGAGAAGCGAGGATCCAAAGGTGCATCATTTTCACTCTCTCGACAAAGAGACTCGAAACTAGAAGTAGTAAAATCGGCGTTCAATACATCGGCGCACTCCAGTTCCCACCTCACGGATATCGGTTCCGCGGCTGTAACGCCCTCGGGAAGGCGCACTTCAAACGTAATTACAACATCCGGAAGATCGGCATCCTCTACCTCGTCCTCACTACCCTCCAGTAAGGTTGATGTGGCGGTAGTAAAGATTGAAAGCATAGAATCCGCATCGTCTTCTATCTCTAAAGTGATAGTGGCGGCATCCG